>NZ_SMZJ02000009.1 GCF_004358095.2 Seonamhaeicola sediminis | reverse complement strand
AAAAACCTTGCTCGTATTCAGATACAACCAAACGTTTGAAGTTCTCACTGTAATTTCTTGGGGGCTCTTGCTTTTTTCTTAACTGCCTTTTGTTTCCCATAGTTCTAAATGTTATGGTCAACTTTTTTCAGGACGAGACAAGCAATTAAAAAGCCCTTGTGAGACTACAAGGGCTTTTTTCGAGCTTTATGTTAGAGTCGGCCATAAAACCTAAGCAGATACCTGCTTAATTTTCTATTTAACATCAATTACCTTTTTAAATCTAGGAACGGCAAACTTTAATTCAAAATAATCATCAAGCTCTTTAGCGTTCATTACTGGTAATAAACCACCTTCAAAGAAATCTTGCTCAAAGCCATTATTAAACCCTATTAAACTTCCATAATCATTTAATTTTAGTGTAAAAAAATTGTTCAAAGGCTATAAAAAGTCATGTCTCCCCTGGCTCAAAAAGTACGCTTTCTTCCGTTGCGTTTTATCAATGAAGTCATGATACAATTTTTTGGGTTAAACAAAATTTCACCAAAAAAAATATGTCATTAATTAGAGATATCCAATGATTTTTATCATATTATATACTGATTTTTAAATACTTATCCTTTATGTTAAATGTTTTATAAAGGCGCTGTTAAATACTCTTAATTATACTGTTTGAAATTATGTATATTTTAAATTGCTGAAGCTAATCAATTAACATGAAACATCTACTCATCGTTTTATTTTTCATTCCAACAGTTTCATTGTCTCAAAGTATTAACGGAAAAATATATGATGAAGATTCTACGGTAAAAGGTGCCTTAATTATTAATTTAACTCAAAATGACACTACCTACTCAGATCTTAAAGGTAACTTCAAAATAAAAGCAATTGTCAATGATTCAATAATGTTTAAATCATTATTCCATCATGATAAAAAAGTAAAAGTTAACACTTCATTTTTTAAAGAAATAATTGTTTTCGAATTGAATAAAAGCGTTAATGAATTGAATGAAGTTTTACTATCTGATAAAAAAGATAAACCTTTTGAGGTTGTTGAGTACAGCAATAATTTAGGATTAGCTATTGCTGAAGATATTAAAAGAAATCCGCATTTATATATGCCCAAAGCATCCTATTCAGGAGGTATAAATTTTATAGAATTAGCTAAACTTATTGGTATTAATAAACTCTTTAAAAAGAAGAAATCACCTAAAAAATATATAGAATACCATCAACTAGACTCATTATTTTCTAACAGTGAGTTATTTACCGACTCCTTATTATATCAAGATCTTAAAATACCCAAAAACAACAAATGCCTATTCTTTGAATATTGCGAGGAACTGGGCATAAACTGTGAACTACTAGCTGTTAAAGAAAATTTAGTGCTTCTTGATTACTTTTATAAGTTAAGTAAGGATTTCTTATTGTTCATTAAAGAGGAAGATACCTTTATTAGTCCTAACAATAAATAGTAGTGATTAGATAATAATTCATTATTTCAAAAGTTATATTATGTTAAACAAGAAAAGATTCGATACAAGGTATTTAATAAGTTTAACATGTATTGATTTAAATAAATTAATGAGACATATTATTATATTTTGATGACTCGGATAAGGATTTACTAGTATCATTATTAGTAGATGAGGTTAACTAATTATCCCTAACTAATATTGCAATTGGTTCTTATGATGAGGGTAGTTTTAGAAATGAATTAATAGCGGAAATATTCTTATTTGAGGTAATCAGCATTATCGAGAATTACACTTAAAAATTAAACCCAGTAAAAACAATGCTTACTGGGTTTTTTAAGTGGAGTCGCCGAGATTCGAACTCGGGTCCAAACAAGTAATTAAAGGGCTTTCTACACGTTTAGTTTTTATTTGGTTTTCGACAATAAGCCGGCTAAAAACTACCTACTTATTGCTTAGCTTTTAAATCTCGAAAAGGTATCAAAGCATTACCTAATCTTAGTTTATTTTTACGATGCCTCTAATAAGAACGCCATAAACCAAGGCTTTCAAGAGACATTTAGCTTGTACACCTTGTGTACCTGGGCTTGAACTTACTATAATTCAGTTATTAAGCAGCTAAAGCGTAATTATTTTCGCCGTTTAAAGTTTGATTTAGCCTTTAAGGTGTTTCAAAATCATTACACCACGTGCTTACCGTTTAATTAATCTCGCTGTCAAAACCAGTCGACCCCTTAAACAATAATTATGGCGTTCCCCTATCGGGTCAGGCTTTCAGCAGTCGCTCTTTGCAAGTAGCTCCAATAGATGCTTCAATCCTTAACGCAGTTGGCAAAGGTATCAAAAACTTTGTAAATTATTTTAAATACAAAAGATATACGGCAAATATTATTCCGAAGTATAATTTCACCAATCCATTTCATAAGTTGTCAGGATTTTAAATCCAAAAAAGCTGCCATTAATAAAGTACCAAATAAAAAGGTAAATAAACAAGCTTGGGTATGTTAATAGGGATTGAAAACAATTATAAAAAATATAAACAAAAATTAAAATAGAGTTTTGTAATATATCATTAATCACTGTTTGATATCCTTTCATTTTCCACGAAAATTCAGTACCTTATAGAGTTACTTAATTAGTGTTAACTTAAAAGAATGAATTATGAATCCTCCATTAGTATTTACAATTTTTGTTATCGTATTCTTACTTTCAGGGATACGGGTAGTATTTGAGTATAAGCGCGCTTTGAAGTTCAGATTTGGAAAGTATATTAAAACTTTACAACCTGGATTTAGATGGGTTATTCCAATTATTGAGACCATTCAGGTTGTTGATATTCGTGTTATTACCATAAATGTTGTTTCGCAAGAAGTTATGACTGAAGATAATGTACCTTGTAGTATTGATGGTGTAGTGTTTTTTAAGATTGAAGATCCTGAAAAGGCAGTTTTAGAAGTAGAAGAATATGCCTTTGCAATAACTCAATTGTCACAAGCAGCGTTGCGAGATGTTTGTGGAAAGGTTGAGTTAGATACTATTTTATCTAAACGTGAGGAAATGGGTAAGAATATCAAGAATATTGTTGAAATTGAAACTAAGGAATGGGGTATTAATATTATTGATGTAAAAATTAAGGACATTCAGTTACCAGAAAATATGAAACGAATGATGGCCAATCAAGCTGAGGCAGAGCGTTCTAGACGTGCACGCATTATTTTAGCTTTAGCTGAAGAACAAGCAGCCGGTAAGCTATTAGAGGCTGGGAAATTAATAGATCAATCACCATCAGCAATAAAACTTAGGCTATATCAAACATTATCCAATATAGCCGCTGAGAAAAACTCTACTATTTTATTCCCGTTTCCAGAAGAGGTATTACCAAAAAAAACTAATGAAGCAGTAAATTAAACACTCATTTATTAAATTTGAACAAAATGGTAGTTTTTGAAACCAGTAGACGCATATTTTCTTAACCAAAAAGAACCGTATCAATCCATCATGTTGTATGTTAGGAGTGTTATTTTAAACACACTACCTGAGGTTGTTGAACGCTATAGTTATAACATTCCGTTTTACAATATAGGCAAGAAACCTATGCTATACCTCAATGTTTTAAAAGGAAAGGATTTTGTTGATGTAGCTTTTGTTCATGGGGTACTACTGGAAAAAGATTTTCCTATTTTAAAGAATAATAATAACAGAAAACAGGTACGTTCTATTCAATTAAAATCTATTGAAGGTTTAGATCAAGAAAACTTTGAAGCGTTATTGCGTGCCGCTGCTGAAAGTGCTAGAAATATTAAAAAGGCTTGGTTTATTTAAATTAAGTTATTAACGGTCTTTCTAATAGCCACTAAATTAGTTAACAGTTTTTCTAAATTATCTAAATGTAACATATTAGCCCCATCACTTTTAGCGTTGGCAGGGTCAAAATGCGTTTCAATAAATAAACCATCAACATTATTAACTATACCAGCTCTAGCAATAGTTTCAATCATATCAGGTCTACCACCTGTAACTCCTACAGTTTGGTTTGGTTGTTGTAACGAATGGGTAACATCTAAAACGGTAGGCGCATATTGTTGCATGGTGGGGATGCCCCGAAAATCTACAATCATATCTTGATAACCAAACATAGTACCCCTATCGGTTACCCATACTTTATCACTACCAGAATCTTTTACTTTTTGAACCGCATGCTTCATAGCCTCCGGACTCATAAATTGCCCTTTTTTTAAATTTACTACTTTACCAGTTTTAGCAGCAGCAACTACTAAATCAGTTTGACGGACTAAAAATGCTGGAATCTGCAAGACATCAACATATTGAGCAGCCAAAGTAGCATCAGGAATTTCATGAATGTCAGTTACCGTAGGCACGTTAAAAGTGTCAGACACCTTTTTTAGTATCTTTAACGCTTTTTCATCGCCTATGCCAGTAAAACTGTCAATTCTACTTCGGTTAGCCTTTTTAAAACTACCTTTAAAAACGTAAGGTACCTCTAATTTATTGGTGATAGAAACCACTTTCTCTGCTATTCTAAGCGCCATGTCTTCTCCTTCAATGGCACAGGGTCCGCACAGTAAAAAGAAATTATTAGAATTGGTATGTTGTAACTTTGGGATGTCTTGAAGTTTCATAAACTTGTTAGATGAATTAGTGAACAAAGATAGTACTTATACTGTATATTTTGATTGGAGTTTAATGATTTAGCCATTTGCATTAGCGATAGGAATGGCATCCTTTTGCTTTAGCAAAAGATATAGTGAATAGCGCGCCTTTTTTTTAAAAAAAGAATGCCCAAAATATTATATTATTTATCCGTTAATAATGAGTAACTTTGCACGCTTAAATTAAGGAGTTGGGTATGAATACTATTAAAAATATTGCCATTATTGCACACGTAGACCACGGAAAGACGACCTTGGTTGATAAAATCATGTATCATTGTCAGTTGTTTCGTGAGAACGAAAATACGGGTGATTTAATTCTTGATAATAACGATTTAGAACGGGAACGTGGTATTACCATCACCTCAAAAAATGTTTCGGTTACTTATAAGAACACCAAAATTAATATCATAGATACGCCTGGTCACGCCGATTTTGGAGGTGAAGTGGAACGTGTTTTAAATATGGCCGATGGTGTTTTATTACTTGTTGATGCCTTTGAAGGGCCTATGCCTCAAACCCGTTTTGTATTGCAAAAGGCTATTGATTTAGGATTAAAACCTTGTGTAGTAGTAAATAAAGTAGATAAAGAGAATTGTACACCAGATGAGGTTCATGAAAAGGTGTTTGACTTAATGTTTGAGCTAGGAGCAGAGGAGTGGCAGTTAGATTTTCCAACGGTTTACGGATCTGCAAAAAACAATTGGATGAGTGAGGATTGGCAAAATCCAACAGATAGTATAGAACCTTTGTTAGAGATGGTTATAGAGCATATTCCTTCTCCAAAAATTCAAACAGGAACTACGCAAATGCTTATAACCTCATTAGACTTTTCATCGTTTACAGGAAGAATTGCTATTGGGCGTTTAACTAGAGGCGAACTTAAAGTGAATCAGAATATTTCTCTAGTAAAAAGAGATGGCTCTGTTGTGAAATCCAGAATTAAAGAATTGCACGTTTTTGAAGGCTTGGGTAGAAAGAAAGTAGATGAGGTACAAACGGGTGATATTTGTGCTATTGTTGGGTTAGAAAGTTTTGAAATTGGTGATACCGTTGCCGATTTTGAATCTCCTGAAGGTTTAAAAACAATTGCAATAGATGAACCCACCATGAGTATGCTGTTTACTATTAACGACTCACCTTTCTTTGGGAAAGACGGTAAATATGTTACTTCTCGCCATGTTAAAGAACGTTTAACCAAAGAGCTTGAAAAAAACTTGGCTTTAAGAGTAGAAGAAACTAATAGTGCCGATAAATTTATGGTTTTTGGGCGTGGTGTTTTGCACCTTTCGGTTTTAATTGAAACTATGCGTAGAGAAGGTTATGAGTTGCAAATTGGTCAGCCACAGGTAATTATAAAAGAGATTGATGGTGTTAAATGTGAACCTGTTGAGGAAATGACTATTGATTTGCCAGAAGAAGTGTCTGGTAAAGCTATAGAAATGGTTACCATGCGAAAAGGTGAAATGTTGAGTATGGAAGCTAAAGGTGATAGAATGGTATGTGAGTTTGTAATTCCATCAAGAGGTATTATTGGGTTACGAAACCAATTGTTAACGGCAACTGCTGGTGAAGCTATTATGGCTCATAGATTTAAAGAATACCAGCCTATAAAAGGTGGGATTCCAGAACGTCAGAACGGTAGTTTGGTTTCTATGGAAAATGGTACAGCCATTCCTTATTCTATTGATAAATTACAAGAACGCGGTAAGTTTTTTATAGACCCGGGAGAAGATATTTATGAAGGTCAGGTTATTGGTGAAAACTCACGTGGTGATGATATGGTTGTAAATGTAACAAAAACCAAAAAATTAACCAATGTGCGTTCTGCTGGTGCCGATGATAAAGCTCGAATTGTACCAGCTATTAAATTCTCATTAGAAGAAGCTTTAGAATATATTCAAAAAGATGAATATGTTGAGGTAACACCTAATCATTTAAGACTTAGAAAAATTTTATTGAAAGAGGTAGATCGCAAAAGAAATAAAGCCATTTAGTGGTGTTTTTTGGTGCTTCCTTAACAGATTGGGTGGGTTATCTTGCTATGGCTACAGTGCTATTATCATTTTTAATGAAGTCTGTTACAAAGTTGAGGTTTGTAAATGCCCTAGGGTGCATATTCTTTATTGTTTACGGTTTTTTATTGTTACCCATCTCCAAGCCAATTATAATTACCAATGTTGCCATATTCGGTATTAATATTTATTATTTGCTGAAGAAGGCAAAATAAGGTTATTGTAATATACTTAAATTATTAACCCCATAATGTTAATTTAAAAGTATATTGATTTTGTATATTTGATTCTGCAAGGAAATAATTTTTGGTGTTGTATTTTCATTATGGCATTGTAATCATTTTAATTTCATAGAATTAATTTTTTAAAGGCTTACACATTAATTGAAAAGATTAATAGATTATATTAATAAGAAGGTTTTAATTAAGGTTACTTCGTTACAAATAGCCTCAGTGGTTACTAGAATTATTGCTGGTCTATTAACATCAAAAGCCATTGCCGTATTTATAGGCGCTGAAGGTTTAGCATTAATTGGAAATTTACGAAACTTAGTCAGTTCACTTCATTCAATAGCCATTTTAGGGTTTTACAAAGGAGTAGTTAAATATATATCTGATTTTAAAGAGAATTTGACGGAGCTTAGTAAAACAATCTCAACAGTTTTTTACATTGGTTTTGTTGCAACAACAGTGTTATCTGTATTATGTTATTTCAACGCTGAGTTTATTAACGATTTTGTGTTTCCTTCCTACAACAATTACGCTTACATCATCAGAATATTTGCTATTGTACTTCCTTTTTATGCACTAAACATGTTTTCATTTTCTATAATGAATGGTTTTTCAAAGTATAAGATATTAATTGTTATAAATATCATAGGGCAGATATTAAGTGTTTCTGTAGCTTTACTTTTAATTTATCAAGAAGAATTGAGAGGAGCTTTAATTTCGGTTGTTATTGCTGAATCTCTCATATTTTTGATAACACTGGTTGGAATTGTCAATAGAAGAAGTTTAATACCATTAATAAGGACACAAAACGTAAATCTAAACGTTTTCAAAAAAATGAGCTCTTATTCTCTTATGGCCTTGTTCCCTACAGTGGTTCTTCCATTGATAACCATTGTCATTAGAAATCATATTATTGAAAATATTGGTTATAAAGATGCTGGATATTGGGAGGCTATGACAAGGGTTTCAAACTATTATTTAATGCTTGTTACGTCATTGATGGCGTTGTATATTTTGCCTAGGTTTTCTGAAATAGATAACAAGGAGGAATTTAAAAAAGAAGTATTTAGTATTTATAAAACGGTTATGCCGAAGTTAGCATTAGGGCTCCTTATTATCTACCTTTTAAGACCATTTATTGTCACGGTAGTTTTTTCTAGGGAATTTGAACCTGTTGAGGAACTGTTCTTATGGCAACTATTAGGTGATTTGGTTAAAGTATTATCCTTGGTGATTGCTTATCAGTTTCTGGCAAAAAAAATGTTTTGGCATTACATTTTAACAGAAGCATTTTTAGTATTAGCAATTTATTTTACTAGCATTAATTTTTTAAATACCTTTAACAATGTTCAAGGTGCTGTTCTTGCCCATTTTGTGAGTTACGCGTTATACTTTGCGATTATATTAATAATTTTCAGAAGATCACTTTTTGTAACTCACAAGGTTAAAACCTAATCTCATTATTTATTTTTGAACATGTAATTTAACACCTTCACTATGACTACTAAACTCTGGGGCATACATGCTTTGAATGGTGATAATGCCATTACTCATATTACCAGCATTGTTAACACGTAAGTCATATTCAAATACATAAACACCTTTGGGTAAATAGTCAAAAAAGAAATTTGTACTAGCATCTTTTGTGCTTTCATAATACCCTAAACCATTTTGCCATTTGTATTTAGATAGCACATTTACAGGTTCAAGTCCAGATGCTCTCATATCTTTCATATGCACAAATTCCATAGCCCTGTCGCTTCTTAATTCAATACGAACTCTAACCAAGTCGCCTAACTCAAGATTTGTTTCCGAAGTTATTTCATTAATTTCTTCTCCAGTATCAGTGTTTCTTTTTATGAATAATTTTTTCTTTAATTGAATAGGAGTTTCGGCTGAGGTAATCTTGTCTAAATCCTCAAAATATTGCCAATATAGGCCTCCCCAAGCAATACCATCACCTTTTTTGGTAAGTTTTACTTCTGCCATCTCTGGTTTAATTTCAGATGTATTCCAAGACGTTTTAAAATAACCTGTTCCAGCTTCAATTTTTACATTATCAAGATTTGAAGGTTCTATTTTTTCATTCCCCACAGTAACATCAACCATATCACTTACCGATAACCAATCACTACCTTGAAGCAATAAAGCATAAACGGCTTCTGTGGTTGCTTTAGTTGTTTTCCATTTGTTAGTTTGCTTGTTTTTAAGCAACCAAATTTTAAGATTGTCAATAGTTTCAGAATCCTTTTCTATTTCTGCAAAAGCTTCAATAAGTAGTGCTTGAGTTTCAATAGGTGCCTGATACCAGTACCATGAGTTGGTGTTTTCTTTCCAATACATTCCTAATTCTTCATTTGTAATACTGCTCTCCTTTAATGATTTTAAAATTTTAGAAGCTGTTTTAGCGTCATCATTTCTATGACATACTAAAGCCATCATGCCTTTGGCATAGAGCGAGCGTTTTAACCAATATTGTTGAATTTGAGCTAAATAATACTTGCTAATATCTTCAACTTCCTGAGACTTTTCAATCTCTGGGAAGAAACTTCGCATGTATAAATAATGCAATTGCATGTAGCTTAAATGGTCTTTACTCAAATCTCTTTTAGTATCATATTTTCTAAGGTCTTCATATTCCTTTATAAATTGTTCATCTAAATAGTTTAGAGCTCTTTTTGTTAAGTATTCTTGAGTGCCATTTTGAGAGACATTCAAATGCTTTAAATGGCCAAATCCAGTTACAATATGTTGTGTAATCCATCTATTTTCATAACCACCGTTAAACCAAGCCCAAGCCCCTGATGATAGTTGATTATTATCAAGTTTGTCTAGTGCCAATTGTAATTCATTATTCATTTTGTTCAAATCGAATAATAATGCTATACGTTTCTTTTGTTCAGTTTCGCTTTGCGCATCTTGTAACCAAGGAGTCTCTTGAATGATGATAGATTTTAATTCTTGGTTTTTTTCAAGATTACTAATTAGAGCATCTTGAGAATTCCATTGATTAAATACCTCTTGAATTCGTGGATTTGAATTCACTATATGGTTTGCCAAGGCATTGGCGTAATATCTAGAAAACGTTTGCTCATTACATTGATACGGATATTCCATTAAGTAGGGTAGTGCTTGAACCGCATACCATGCTGGATTGGAAGTTATCTCTACAGTTAGTTTGTGATGTTTCAATGTAGTTGAGGACACATTTCTCAATTTATCTAAAGTGAATGTTCGGGTTTCATTACTTTTAATCCACATAGGTAAAGTCTCTGTAACTAACATACGATTTGATAGTACTGGAAGTACATTTTGTTCGCCATCACTAAAGTCTGCGGTTTTTGCAATCACTTTATATTGAATAGCTTGAATACCATCTGGGATTGATAAATCCCATGATACGTTAATATTTCCATTGGCGTTCATTGAAAATGTTTTGATGTTTGAAATATTTCCAAGAACACTATCTATTTTTTTTCCCGTTAGAGCATCGGTTAAGACTAATAGTGCCTGTCCATTTAATTGTTTGTCTGTAAGGTTTGCAACCTTAGTACTGATGATAATTTGGTCGCCTTCTCTTAAAAAACGTGGTGCGTTTGGGATGACCATCAACTCTTTTTGAGTGACCGTTTTTAAAGTAGTGGTAGCACTTTCTAAATTCTTAGTATGCACCAATAATTGAAGTTTCCATTGGGTTAGAGCTTCGGGTGTGGTGAAACTAAAACTTACGTTACCATTTTCATCGGTTTTTAAATGGGGAAAGAAAAAAGCGGTTTCTTTTAAATTTTTTCTAACCTGTACCTGTGTTAAGGCATTCAACCCGCTTTTTGTGGTAATAAGAATAACACCGTTAGCACCTCTTGCGCCATAAATGGCGGTGGCCGATGCATCTTTTAAAACATCAATAGATTGAATATCCGCCATGTAGGTATCAAAATCTCCTTCCACTATTTTTCCATCTACAATGACCAAAGGTTTTTTAGAATCATTCCATGATGCTTGACCACGGATATAAATTTGCTTATCGTCTGCCTCAATAAAACCACTACCTTGTATAGCAGTTACACCAGGAATGGCACCTTGTAAACTGTCACTTTTGACAGAAGAAACAGCACCAACAACACTTTCCTTTTTCACTGTACCATAACCCACTACCACAACTTCATCTAACTGTGCACTGTCTTCAAATAAAGAAATATTCAATCGCTTTCTGTCAACAGTTATTATTTGTGTTTCAAAGCCAATATAGTTAATAACAAGTTCATTATTGTTGCTAGCTTTAATTGTAAAGTTTCCATCAAAGTCTGTAGTGGTACCATTGGTTGTGCCTTTTACCATAACAGTAGCACCTGGTAGAGGCAGCCCATCTTTGTCTCTAATAGTTCCTGAGATAAAGCCTTCTTTTACGTTATCATGAAATTCCTTTGATCTTTTAACTCGTATGTTTTTGATATAGTTGTCATATTGCCATTTGTTAAACCGCATAGAAAAGCCAAACCAATTAAATTGGTCGTAGTATTGTGTTGTATAGCTAGGTCTGTAGTTATTTGCATTATGAATGGTAAAACCTTTGGTGCCAAAGCTTTGATTACTATTAATTCTGTATGGAGAATAATAAGTTCTTTTACTAATTGGGCTAAAATCCCACACGTGTGGTTTAAATTGGTCTAAAGAGGCATCGTACATACTTGCTAGAAGTTCAGCACTAACTTTATCGCCTTTAGGCCCTTTAATATTGAAACTCCAAGTTTCATCAGTACCTGGTTGCAAACGGTCTCTAAAGGTTTTGGTCTCAATAGTTAATTCTGTTTCTGGATATGGAACAGCAATGGCGTGAGTTCCAGAAAGGAAACTATTAAATACTGATGCGCTGTAATGAACCACAAAGCCTCCAACGTCCTTATTGGTTACGGGAATGCTAATCACTCTTTTATTGTTATTAAGCTGAATAATTTCTGTTTGAATAATTTTTTTATCCTTTTCAACAGTAACCGTAACCGAAATATTTTTTGCAGCAGAAGCTATGGTCACATAGGCCGTTTCACCAACCTCATAAGTTGATTTGTTTGAACTAATACTAAAGATTTGTTTGTCTGCTAAAGTTTTATCATCGTCACTAAAAAGGGATATTTTGGCTTGGTCTCTTACCAATTGCCCAAATTTATCTTTACTTTCTAAAACAATAACATATTGACCAGATAACCACTTCTTAATCTTACCTAGTTCTAATGTTTTAGATATTTTAGTGTCAAAAGATTTTTCAAAAACAACGCTGCCTTTTTTCCAATTTTCAGGTTTGTCTTCATTTGTGTAGGCATCATGAGGAAAAAGGTTTTTAAATGCTTCCTCAGAAAATTCTTGATAATCTGGTGCTGGCCATAAACGTTTTCTCAAAACGCGGTTTGGAGCCTTTAATTTGTATATTTTAATGATACCTGTTGCAGGTGCAAACTCACCATTTAAGTTTTTGGTGTTAATGGTTATTTGATGTTTTTTTATGGTTTTATCTAGTTTTTCATCAATATCTATATGAGCGTTAAGTGCATGATACCCCACATTAATTACAGTTGTTGCACTCCGGGTTTCCCCGTTAATATCGGTAACGTCAGCAGTCACTTCATATTTAAAAATGGGTAAACTGTTTTTATCAATGCTTTGGTCTGGTAGGGCTTTAAATATGATTTCAAATTCTCCTTTATCATTGGTTGTAGTTTCTCCATGAGTTATTTCTTGAGGTTCACTATTATATTGAGGATAATACCATAAATACCATTTAGGATATTGTACCTTTCTGTGTACTCTATAAACTACTTTCGCATTTGAGATGTTACTGCCAGCATATGCCAAGGCTGTTCCTGTAGCAGTAATAGAGTCATTTATTTTAAAGGTTTCTGTAACAGGTTTAAATTTTGTTTCAAACTTGGGGCGTTTGTATTCTTCAACAGAGAAACTGTGTTCCATGTCGATATCAATTTTATCAGAATCAGACCATAACTCAATGTAATATTTTCCGTTTAGACCATTGTTAGGTAAAATGAATTCTCCTGAGATAGACCCAAATTCATTGGTTGTAAGTTCAAGTTCTGCTAAGTCTTCATCATTAGAATCATATACATCAACGTAAAATAGTTCGTTTGGAATAACTTTAGACATCCCTTTTTTGGTTTGCATTACAATGGCCTTAAAATATACCGTTTGCCCCGGGCGATAAATACTTCTATCAGTAAAAATGAAGGCTTGGTAATGCGTTTCAATGTCATCGGGTTCTTGTCGATTTCCCATCCAGTAGTTTCCAAAATAAGCAATTTCATTTTGGGCCTTTACTTTTAAGGCAATATTTCTGTAATAGGTTTCATCTTTTGGAATTGTAACATTTCCATTACTATCAGAAGTTTCAATTCTTATTTTTCTCGTATTAGAATATCTAATGTTGTAAGATATCTCAACCGAGGCATTAACTATGGGAGCCCCATTATTTCTATTAATTAATTGAAAAATTTGATGGGTGTCATTTTCAATATCAGCTAAGGCTATATTGGTTACTTGAATGAGTGTAGTGGCATAAAAATCTTCCTCCTTTTCTGCTGTGGTAGCTACAATAAGGTATCTACCATTGTTTAGTTTCGGTATTAATACTTCAGTGGTGTGAGTATGGTAATCGTTTTCATTTCTTAGTTTACCCTCCCATGTTTTACTAACGTCCAAGGTGCTAATTAACTTCCACTTTTCTTCTTTCTGATAGGTTTTATTGAATTTTTCAAATTGTCTTTCATTTAATTTGAAAGCCTTAAACATAAGCGTGTCTAAATTTTTATACCGCACTAAAACCCTTGCATGTTTTTGAGTGGGTAAAAAGTTTTCTGCGGTAATGTTTAGCGACTTTTGTTTAATTTGCTCCTTTAAAATCTTGCATTTTTCTGCGCCTTTGCTTTCTGGAAATTTTTTAATGACTTTCTGGCATAATTCTATGGACTCTTTAGCTTTCCAACGAAATTCCTTTTTAGTATTTGGGTTGTAATTTTTGCTTTCTTGGTAGAGCATGGAAGCAATTTCAAAATCATAAAGCGCCGAAACTTCATGTGTTTTATAATGGTCACTTTCCGTTTTATAGGCTTTTAATAATATATCATCTGCTTCATTAAAAGTGGCATGTTGGTTTACAAACCTTAAACGTTCAATGTTAACATTCACCAAAGATTCGGGAGACTGGTCTTTTAAATGAAATTGAATTAAGTCTTGATAGATTTTTAAAGCATGTAATTGTAAGGATGTTGTGTCTTTAGATTCAAAGTTTAAGGTAGAAAACGTTTGTGAATCTCCTAAATATTCTGGGTTGTCAATTTCAAATTTATACGCTGGTTTTGTAATGTGGGTCTCATTGGTTTCATAAAACTCAAGGGCGTTGTGGTTTAAGAAATCAAACAAGGAGGGTCTGTAAGTTTTAGAATCTTTTTGGGTGTTTAAAATAGCGTCATATTTTTCTAAAAATTCAAGCTGAAGCATGAGACCATTTTGTAATGAATTTTGAAACCGTACATGAATTTCATTAAACAGGGTCTCCAAATCCCAAGTTCTAAAATCAACGGGGTCAACTTTATTAGTTGTTTTGGTCCTGTTATAAATTTTCCACCTATTTTGTTGAAAATATTGCCAATACAATTGCGCTAGTATATTCTCTAATATGTTTTTGGTTGGGAAGGCACTTTTTTCAATTTCATTTTTAAAGTTATTTATAATATTAAGTTGAGCCTCCTCCTCTATAACCAAAGCAAATTTGCTTTTAAAAATCATAGCCTTTATTAATTGTGGCTCATTATGTTCTATTTTTGCTTTAACCAAAATATCCTCAACTATTTTTAAGGCAGACTTAGGTAAGCCCTCAATTTCATGTTGCTCTACAGTCTGCCATAAATCTTTATAATCTTGATTTTGGGTATAACAGAAATTTATAAATAATGTAAAAAATAAAACCAGTAGTGTGTTTTTCATCAGATTATTATGTAAAAGTTTACATCCAAAATACTTTCAAAAGCTATACCACAAAAATCAAAATGAGTAAAATGGTATGATGATTGAGTGAAGTTACTCATTTTTAAAGATATTTGTAATGTTTAACTTTGCGTTTCCGACATAGAATTAATGAAACAACTTATCATCACTTTACTTTTTCCAGCCTTAGCTTTTTGTCAAACTAGTATTAAAGAAGCAGAAACACTTATTAAAGACAAACAGTATGAAAAAGCTGAGTTTATTATAAATAACTATTTAAATCATAAACCCAAAGATGTAAAAGTACTGGAACTTTTGGGAGATGTTTTATGCTATCAAAAAAAGTGGGATAAAGGTATTGAAATTTATAGAGGTCTAGTTGAAGAGTATCCTTATAGTGCTAATTATCATTATAAATACGGGGGTGCTTTGGGAATGAAAGCACTTATAGTTAATAAGTTTAAAGCGGTTAGCATAATAGGTGATGCAAAAACACATTTTTTAAGGGCCGCAGAATTAGACTCAGAACATGTTGATGTACGATGGGCTTTAGTAGAATTGTATATGCAATTACCTGGAATTATTGGTGGTAGTAAAAGTAAAGCCCTACAATACGCCAATGAGATGGAACAATTATCAAAAGTTGATGGCTATTTAGCTAAAGGTTACATACACGAGGTTGATGATGAGCCAGAACAAGCCGAGGCATTTTATAAAAATGCACTAAGCATTGGTGGCTCAGTCAATTGTTTTGAAAAGCTCTCCAACTTTTATGAAAACCAAAAGCAACCAGATAAAGCTATAAAAACTATTGAACAAGCTTATGAAAAGCACAATAAGAATACCATGCATTATCAAATAGGTAAAGTGTGTGCAGATTATAATATTCAATTAGAAAAAGGGGAGCGCTGTTTAAAAATGTTTATAGAAAACCATTCAGTAAAAGATGGTGTGCCCATAGAGTGGGCTTACTTCAGGTTAGCCCAGATTTACAAGAACAAATTAGATAAATCCAGTGCTCTTAAATGGATTGACAAAGCCTTAATTGAAAAAAATAATTTTGTTCAAGCCAAAGAAGAAAAAGCAAAAATATTAGCCCTATAATTTTTTGGGCGTTACCCGTTGGGTCGGGCTTTCCGCGTTACAAGGTAACTCGCTTCAATCCCTAACGCAAAATCTCTAAACTTTTAAGTATTAAACTTTGAACTTTAAACTAAGTAGTAGATATTTGTTACATGAACGTACATTTTATAGCTATAGGGGGTGCAGCTATGCACAATTTGGCATTAGCATTACACAATAAAGGATACAAAGTAACAGGTAGTGATGATACTATTTTTGAACCGTCAAAATCCAGATTAGAAGCAAAAGGATTATTACCAGAAACTTTTGGCTGGTATCCCAAAAAAATCACAAAAGATTTAGATGCTATAGTATTGGGTATGCACGCTAAAGAGGATAATCCTGAACTATTAAAAGCACAAGAATTAGGTTTAAAAATATATAGCTATCCAGAGTTTTTGTATGAACAGTCTAAACACAAAACCCGTGTGGTAATTGGCGGGAGCCATGGTAAAACCACTATAACTTCTATGATTCTTCATGTGATGCATTACCATGATAAAGATGTAGATTATATGGTTGGTGCACAATTAGAAGGCTTTGATGTTATGGTAAAACTCACTGAAGCAAATGATTTCATAGTTTTAGAAGGTGATGAATACTTGAGTTCACCAATTGATAGACGTCCAAAATTCCACCTATACAAACCTAATATAGCCTTATTAAGTGGTATTGCTTGGGACCATATCAATGTATTTCCAACCTACGAAAATTATGTAGAGCAGTTTAGAATTTTTATAGATTCTATTGTAAGTGGTGGTAGTATTAATTACAATGAGGAAGACCCAGAAGTAAAAAGAGTGGTAGAGGCATCAGAAAATACAATTAGAAAGATTCCTTACTGGACTCCAGATTATACGGTTGAAAATGGCGAAACACTTTTAGAAACTCCCGAAGGTCCATTACCCATTGAAATATTTGGTAAGCACAACCTTAACAATTTAGCCGGTGCTAAATGGATTTGCCAGCATATGGGTATTGATGAAGATGATTTTTTCGAAGCTATTGCTACCTTTAAAGGCGCTAGCAAGCGACTTGAAAAAATAGCTGAAAGTTCTAATAGTGTGGCTTATAAAGATTTTGCCCATTCCCCCAGTAAAGTAGAAGCCACTACCATGGCGGTAAAGGAACAGTACAAAAACAGAACCTTAGTAGCGTGTTTAGAATTACATACCTACAGCAGTTTAAATGCTGAATTTTTAAAAGAATACAAGGGCGCATTAGATGCTGCAGATATAGCGGTGGTTTTTTATTCACCACATGCTGTTGAAATAAAAAAGCTTGATGCGGTTTCTCATCAACAAATAGCAGCGGCTTTTCAGCGAGATGACTTAATTATTTATACCAACCCAGACGAATTTAAAGTGTTCCTGTTTTCACAAAATTTTGATAATAAAGCCTTATTACTTATGAGTTCTGGTAATTATGGCGGGTTAGATTTTGATGCTGTTAAAGAGTTAATTGGGTAGTGAATGTTTAACTTTAATAAATATGCGTCGTTTTCTTATAACTTATATCTGATGGTAAACAAATTTATTTAGAAATTTATATGAAGATAAAAGTCTAAGATGTGTTTACTTCAGCTTTTCCTTAAAAAAGGCAATAGTGCGTTCCCAAGCTAAAGTAGCTGCTGGTTCATCATATCTAGGAGTGCTATTGTTGTGAAATCCATGATTAACTCCTGGGTAAAAATAGGCGGTGTATTCTACGTTATTTAATTTTAAAGCCTTTTCATAATCAGGCCAACCCGCATTTACTCGGGTATCTAATTCTGCAAATTGTAATAGTAAAGGAGCCTTAATTTTGGCTGTATCTTCTGCTGAAGGCTGCCCACCATAAAATGGAACAGCTGCTTTTAAAGTTGCTATTTTTACAGCCATCATGTTAGATATCCAACCACCAAAGCAAAATCCAACCACACCAATATTACCATTGCAGTTCTCATGGGTTTTTAAATAGTCGTAAGCAGCAATAAAGTCTTCCAGCATATCGTTTCTGTCTCTTTGCCTTTGCAAGACTCTACCATCGTCATCATTTCCAGGGTAGCCACCAAGAGGTGTTAAAGCATCAGGAGCCAAACTAATAAACCCTTCAATGGCTGTTCGTCTGCCAACATCTTCTATGTATGGGTTTAACCCTCTGTTTTCATGAACTACTATAACACCTGGGTGCTTTTTTGAGGTCTTTTTTGGTTTGGATAAGAGTCCTTTAATAGAACCTCCACCTTCGGGAGAATCATAAAAGATATATTCAGAATCAATACGTGGGTCATCTGGTTTTATTACAAGATTTTCTAAGTAATTAGGTGAAATAAAGCTTAATAATGACGATACCGTAATACCCCCAACAGCATAAAGCGACAGTTTTTCAATAAAGCGTCTTCTGTCTAACTTGTTATGGGCGTAGTCATCATAGAGGTCAAAAACCTCTTGCTTAATATCTTCTTTTTTTAGCGGCTTCATAATAAATGATTTTATAAGAACAAGTAAGCTGGTAAATGAGGTTTTTAAAGTTACAATAAAACCTTCTATTATAGGAGGTTAATTAAAAAGAATAAACCTAAACACTGTAAATTAAAAAACCAGTTTTGAAGAACTTGATTTTTTAAACTCCAAACTGTCTTAAATGATGGTCTAAATGTTTGTATTGTGCTTGTCCCCATTGTTCTGCAGTAAAATCTCCAAAGAGAGGGTGAGTTACCCAATTAGTTTTATTTTTTAATGAATGAAATTCATTTATTAACTCTACTAGTTTGCCTTTTTCTGTTTTAAATTCAGGGTCGTCCCTAACCACATACTCAGGAGCTGTTGGGATGCCTTTTTTCCAAGGTTTGTCATTGTAAAGACTGGATTTAAATAACTTGAAAATGAGCTTTTTCATAAACCCAAGGTTGACATTTAGTTGTTTTGTTCCCATAGCAACTTCAATAGGGCCGTGACAATGTTTTATCATTTGACTTACATTCATTTTGCCCCACAGTGGTTTTGAATCAGCTTTTAATTTATTTATTCTATTAAGTATTTCTTTGTGAGCCTCAGTTTCAAACAATGATTTCATGTTAAGAAAATTAAATTGCACTTGAAATTTACAATATTTATCTTTACTCACAGAGTGAGATTTTTAGTTTTTTAAACCAATCTTCTTTTAAAATTTAATTTTAAACCAATTCCTTGTTTTTATGAATCAAGGTTATTGATTTTATGCAAGAAAAACCATCTTCATTTTCAATTAAAAACTGGTCTCAAGACGATCAACCCAGAGAGAAACTTCTATATAAAGGTAAAGCGGCTTTGAGTGATGCAGAGTTAGTAGCCATCTTAATAGGTTCAGGCAATAAAGATGAAAGTGCTGTTGCTTTATGTAAACGAATTTTAGCCAGTGTAGATAATAATTTGAGTGAACTTGGTAAGCTCTCAATCAAGCAGCTTATGGAGTTTAAAGGTATAGGAGAAGCTAAAGCCATTACCATTGCAGCTGCTCTAGAATTGGGAAGACGTAGAAGGGGTGAAGAAGCACTTGAAAAAAAGAAAATAACCTCAAGTATGTCGGTTTTTGAATTGATGCAGCCTATAATTGGCGAGTTGCATCATGAAGAATTTTGGATAATCTATTTGAATAATTCTAATAAGGTTATTCAGAAAAACCAATTGAGTAAGGGCGGTATCACAGGAACGTTAGTGGATGTGCGATTGGTCTTAAAAAATGCCTTGCAAGTTGGTGCTACCAGTCTCATTTTAGCCCATAATCACCCGTCTGGAACTTTAAAACCCAGTGAGGCTGATAAGCAAATTACGGCTAAACTTAAAAATGCAGCTCAAAGTTTAGATATAAAAGTTTTGGATCATTTAATAATAACAGAAAAAGCATATTTTAGTTTTGCAGACGAAACCATTTTATAAATGCTTCTAGTATATACCCATAACATTTCACCCAGAGTCAAATACGTTTTTAAGCATATTTGTACTAGAGTTTTGGGAGTTGATGTAGATTTTACCACTAAAATTGAGACTTTTATTGCGCATGACAGTCTAAAAATGTCGTATACCAAACAGCAACTTGGAAATGAATTTTTTGTAAGAAGTCATGATATCATGTTCGAGCAAGGTTTATCTGATGTTGAGGTACATGTTCATGATTGGGATACAACAAAATGCTTCTTTTACATTGGGGAAAAAGGCACTATTCCGTTTGATATTTTTGCTGCTGCTTTCTATTTATTATCTCGTTATGAAGAATACTTACCGCATGTTAAAGATGAATTTGGGCGTTTTACAGCAAAAGAAAGTTTGGGCTACAAACACAATTTTTTACACCAACCGGTTGTAGATATTTGGGCTTATAAATTTAAGAAGGCTTTACAGAAACAGTTCCCTGATTTTGAATTTCCAATCAAGAAGTATAGTATTAAACCAATTATAGATGTACCTAGTCCATATAAATATAAACTTAAGGGTATAATGCGAACCATTGGAGGTACGCTTAAAGACCTGTTTCAGTTTAAATTTAGGAGTTTGTATCTGCGTATTACAGTAATTTTGGGGTTTCAGCATGATCCGCATGATACCTTTAAGTACGTTATTAATAGGCAAAAATCCAGTAATTTTAAGTTTTTGTATTTCTTTTTAATTGGTGATTATTCAACCTATGACAAAGGTATTAATGCCAATAAAAAAAGCTTTGTATCGTTAATTAAACATGTAGCAGATTATTGTAATGTTGGCCTAAAAACCTCTTATTTTGCCATAGATGATGCGTCCATTCTTAAAAAAGAAAAAAGACGAATGGAAGATATATTAAACATTCCATTACAGGCATCAAGACAGTCTTTTTCAAGGATAAATTTACCAGAATCGTATCGAAATTTAATCGATTTAGAAATTAGGGAAGATTATACCATGGGCTATGTAAACAAAATTGGTTTTAGAGCTGGTTCTTGCACATCATTTTTGTTTTATGATCTAGATTACGAAGTGCAAACCCCGTTATTGATTAATTCATATCACTTAATGGATTATGCGCTTTTAAAAAACAAATCCTTACTAGATAAAAAAAAGGTTTTAAGTGAAATTATTAACGAAGTGAAACAAGTAAACGGAGAATTTGTACCAGTATTTCATAACTACACATTTACAGATATAGGCAGATGGAAAGGCTTTAAAGAATTGTTTAATATTATTTTAGATTCTGCTAATGATAAATAACAGAGTAACTGATGTTTTCTTTGATTTAGATCATACACTTTGGGATTTTGATAGAAACTCGGCATTAACTTTTACTAAAATTTTTGAGCTAAATAATATTGATGTAGATATAGAAGATTTCCTTTCATTCTATGAACCCATTAATTTACACTACTGGAAACTTTATAGAGAGGAGAGAATTGATAAGCAATCATTACGCTTTGGTAGACTAAATGATGCATTTTTACAGGTAGGAAAAAAAGTTGATGAAGGTACAATTTTTAAACTTTCAGAAGATTATATTACTTACCTCACTACCCATAATTTTCTGTTTGAAAACACCCATGAAGTACTGAGCTACTTAAAAATTAATTATAATTTACACATCATTACCAATGGCTTTGAGGAAGTTCAAAACAGGAAACTAATCAAATCTAATATCAATCATTTCTTTAAAACGGTTACCAATTCTGAAATTGTTGGGGTTAAAAAACCAAATCCAAAAATCTTTAATTACGCTCTAGAAAAGGCTCAAACTACGGTAGAGACTAGTGTTATGATAGGTGATAATTATGAAGCCGATATTCTAGGTGCTCAAAATGTTGGAATGGATGTTATTTTGGTGAGTGTTAATGGAGACAATAAAAACGGTGTTAAACAAGTTACTAAGCTAATGGAATTAAAAAAATACCTGTAATGTTATAGAATCTAATTGTTTTAACTTGCAAGGAAATGAAAAAGAAAACTTTTAATGTACTACTGTTGTCAGTTTTATTAAGTGCCTTTACAATAGCTTGTACTAAAGATATTGATTTTAATCAGATTGATGATTTTGAAGTTACTCCAGTAATTGAATCAAGTCTTATATTTCTGGATGAGCCTGCAAATCAATTTTTAGAAGATGGTGTTGAAATATCTTCGGTTCAGGATTCTGTACTAGTTGAAATTTTTAAGGATGCGTTTATAAAGGAACATCTTGTTAAAGCCGAATTTGTTTTTGAAACTACAAATAGTATCAACAGAGGTATTGAATTAAGGATTGATTTCCTTACAGATTCTAATATTCAATTACATAGCTTTTCATTTGCTGTAGAAGCATCTTCTACCAATACACCTACAATATTTAATTACACTGAAGTATTTGAAAATAATACACTTGAGAGCCTTTTTGAAACCGGAAAATTACTTTTCACTTTAAACTTGAAACCAGGTCCAGTAATCAATGAAAATACTCCTGGAAGTATTAAATTGAAATCTAAAGGGATATTCTTTTTAAATATTGATAACACACTATGAAAAAGTGTGCTTGGTTTGTTTTCCTGTTAATGGCAGTATCTTATGCTCAAAACAAACAAATCTTATATGGTTTTACTGAGATTCCTCAGTCTCTTTTGCAAAACCCTGGAGGTAAAACGCATAATGATTGGTATTTTGGAATACCACTACTATCTCATATTCATGCAAATGGAGGAAGCTCAGGAGTAACGGTTTATGATTTATTTGCAGTTGATGGAAAGGACTTTAATACAAAGTTGGAAGAGGTGGTCTACAGATTAAGACCAACAGACTTTTTTACATTTAATCAACAACTTGAAATTTTATCAGGAGGTTTTGCTTTTGGACCTAGCTATGATAAAAATGAATATATAAGTTTTGGACTTTATCAAGAAGTAGATGCTATTTTATATTTTCCAAAAGACTACGCTAAATTAGTTTATGAAGGGAATCAAAACAATATTAATAGGCCTTTTCGCTTAGATCATTTAAATGGAACTTCAGAATTAATATCCGTTTTACATATTGGATATAACAAGGTTGTTAATGATAAATTTACTTACGGTATTAGAGGTAAGGTGTATTCTAGTATTACTAATGTAAATTCAGTGAGTAATACGGGTACTTTCATAACTGTAAATGGAGATAATAATGCTTATGATCATATTTTTGATTTAGATTTAAGTCTTAAAACGTCTGGATTGGTTAATTTAACTATGGATTCAGATTTTGAAATGAAAGACATTACTAAACAATTATTATTTGGTAGTAACTTAGGTCTGGGTATCGATTTAGGATTCTCCTACAACATTGATAAACATTGGTATTTAGATGGAAGTTTATTAGATTTTGGTTTTATAAGGCATAGAAAACATGTTGAAAATTATGAGTTAAAAGGGAACTATGTATTTGAAGGGATTAATCCAATTTTTCCAGAAGTAGGTTCAGGACAAACAGCTGATGAATATTGGACAGCAATAGAGGAAGAGTTTAGTAATCTTTTTACTTTAGATACTACGAGAACAAAATATACTACGTGGCGCCCTATAAAACTCAATTCTTCTCTTAATTATGCGTTTGGAAAAAAAGTTAGTAAAGAATGTGATTGCACATTTGATGATTCAGGATATTTAAACAGAGTAGGGATACAACTATATGCTATTAATAGACCTAAGCTACCGCAGGTAGCACTAACGACATATTACTACAGAAGATTATTAAATGGGTTAAGTGTAAAAGCAGCTTATACTTTAGATTCATATTCGTTTACAAACATTGGGTTAGGGATGTCCGCCCAATTGGGAGGCGTAAATTTTTATATAATGGCAGATAATTTTCTTAACTTTAAAAATATTTACAATGCGCAAAGCCTATCTTTACAATTAGGCATTAATTATATATTTACAAATGATGAAGATTAAATGTACTTTAATTACTATTGCTTTTTTTACAGTTTTTTCTGCTTTTTCTCAAACTAATTTGAGTAATTACAAATATGTTATTGTTCCAAATAGATTTGATTTTTTAAAGAAAAAAGATCAGTATCAATTAAACTCTTTAGCTAAATTTTTATTTGAAAAGCATGGTTTTAATGCTTTTTTAGAAGGGGAAGATTACCCTGAAGATTTAAAAAGAAATAGATGTTTAGCGTTAAGATCTAATGTTTCTGCAGAGTCAGGTATGTTTAAAACCAAACTAAAGATTGAACTCATGGATTGTAATGACCAAATTATTTACACATCCCCTATGGGAGAAAGTAGAGAGAAAGAATATGAAAAAGCTTATAACATAGCGCTTAGACAAGCTTTTGAAGAATTAGGAAAATTAAATTATGCATATGTGTCCAATGAGAATGTTTCGTCTTTGACTTCAACATCAAGTACGTCTCAACAACTTGATGTTAAAAATGAAGTTTCTGAAGAAATTCAGGAGTTAAAGGCCGAAATTGAAAATCTTAAAAAGGCTAAAGAAATTGCTAAAGTTGAAGAAAAAAGCGACGAATCACCAGTGGTTTCTAAACCAAATAATAGAGAAGTTTCCCCAGAACTATCAAAGGTTATTACTCAGCCAGTAAATAAAAAAGACTCATCAGATGTGTTGTATGCACAACCAATTACTAATGGTTTTCAATTAGTGGATAGTTCTCCTAAAGTAGTTTATAAAATCAGTAAAACTGGAATTGATAATGTTTTTTTGGTAGAAGGGAAAAGTGCTCTGGTTTACAAAAGAGGGAATAACTGGGTCATTGAGTATTATGTAGAAGATACCATGAAAACCGAAGCTTTAAACATTAAGTTTTAATGTTTCCAGTAACTATTAGCAATAACTATAAACTATACTAATAACCATATTTTTTTTTCCAACGTTGTTTTAAAAAGTCTTTTTGAGTCTGTTCTCTGGGGTTATTTCCAGGGTTATAAAAAGTAGTGTTTTTTATCTCGTCTGGTAGGAATTCTTGGTCGGTAAAATTGTTCTCGTAATTATGAGCATATTTATAATTTTCACCATAACCAAGTTCTTTCATGAGTTTAGTGGGGGCATTTCGAATTTCTAACGGAACACTTAAATCACCAGTTTCACGTACTTTTTGTTGAGCTAGGTTAATAGCAGAATAAGCTGCATTACTTTTAGCAGAACATGCCAAATAAGTAGCACACTGGCTTAAAATAATTCTAGATTCTGGATATCCAATAGTTGATACTGCTTGAAATGTATTGTTTGCAATTACCAATGCTGTTGGGTTGGCATTACCAATATCTTCGCTAGCTAAAATTAATAATCTTCTAGCTATAAATTTTAGGTCTTCGCCACCTTCAATCATACGAGCTAACCAATACACCGCACCATTTGGGTCACTACCACGAATAGATTTTATAAACGCCGAAATAATATCATAATGTTGCTCGCCAGTTTTATCATAACGTACCGTATTATTTTGAACTTTTTCAAGAACTAAGTTGTCATTAATAATAACGTCACCATCAACCGAATTTACAATAAGTTCAAAAATATTAAGTAATTTTCTGGCATCACCACCTGAAAGTCTAAGAAGTGCGCTGGTTTCCTTTAGTTCTATCTTTTTCTTTGAGATGATAGTGTCTTTTTCAATGGCTCGTTTTAAAAGTGTCTCTAAATCATTTTTATCAAAAGCATTTAAAATGTAAACCTGACAACGGGATAATAATGCTGAAATTACCTCAAAACTTGGATTTTCAGTAGTAGCACCAATCAATGTAATCCAACCTTTTTCAACCGCTTGTAATAAAGAATCTTGCTGAGATTTACTAAATCTATGTATCTCATCTATAAACAAAATAGGGTTTTTGGTTGTGAACAAACCACCACTTTGTTTTGCCTTTTCAATCACACCTCGCACATCTTTTACTCCAGAGTTTATAGCACTGAGTGTGTAAAAAGGCCTACCAGATTCTGTTGCAATAATGTTAGCTAAAGTAGTTTTACCTGTTCCTGGTGGCCCCCAAAAAATCATTGACGGAATCAATCCTTGTTTGATACTTTGAGTTAAAGCACCATGCTCTCCAATCAAATGGGTTTGACTTACATAGTCCTCTAAACTTTTAGGGCGTAATCGTTCCGCTAAGGGTTCATTCATAGTTGTAAATTTACTCTATTTTTTGGTTTTGCATGTACCACAATTTTAGAAAAGACTATTCACTTTTTCAGAAAGACATAGTTAGGCGGCACTTTAATTCTTGATGATTCTATTTTGTGTTACAAGCCTGTCTGCATTATTACAGCTACGCGGGGCAACTTGCGACAACTTCTAACATAACAGTCTGCCAATTTTACACAAAGCCTAATTTTGGATAACTATTTGCTATCTTTAATTTATGAATCAAAACACACAGTTTAAATTCACTTTAGGCGTTATAGCTTACCCCGTTTTTTTAGTGCTAATTATTTGGTCTGTACTTTCGTTTGAGGTTCGTTTTAATGTCAATTTTAATGAATACGGGATATATCCATTAACGTTAAAAGGATTACGAGGAGTTTTTTTAAGCCCTTTTATTCACAGTGGTATTGAACATTTATATCATAATACATTGCCTTTGTTGGTGCTTACCATGGCACTTTTTTATTTTTATAGGCACATTGCTTGGAAAGTTATACTTTGGGGAATTGTCGTTTCTGGATTTCTTACCTGGTGTATTGGCAGGCCATCATATCATATTGGTGCTAGCGGTCTTATTTATGTATTGGTTAGCTTTACATTTTTCAAAGGGGTTTTAGCAAAACATTACCGGCTAATAGCATTGTCGTTATTGGTAGTTTTCCTTTATGGAAGTATGGTTTGGTATGTTATGCCAATTAAAGATGGTGTGTCTTGGGAAGGGCATTTATCGGGGTTGATAACGGGTCTTACATTTGCATTTTTATTTAAGAGACAAATAGCCAAACCTAAAAAATTTGAATGGGAACAGGAGTACTATAAAGAAGAAGATGATCCTTTTCTAAAACATTTTGATGAAAACGGAAACTTTATTGAAAACATTGAACTCAAAGAAGAGAAGAACGATATCAAAATAAATTATACCTATAAGAAGAAAAAAGAATAACTTAATAGTAAATCGTAAATCGTAAATCGTAAATCGTCAATCGTCAATCGTCAATCGTCAATTGTCAATTGCCAATCTTTGCCTAACTGTTTCATATAGAAAGGCACCACAAGCAACGGAAACATTCAAAGATTGTATATCACCCAGGAGCGGTAATTTTGCTTTAGTATCAACTATTTTGAGTGTTGATGGATTAATGCCTCTATCTTCAGACCCCATGATAATAGCACAAGGTTCTTTAAAAGAAACGTCGTATAATGTATTATCTGTTTTTTCGGTAGCAGCAATTACTTTAATACCTGATGCCTGCATATAAAAAACAGCATCTTTTATGTGGTCTACTTTGCAGATGGGCATTTTATAAACAGCACCTGCACTAGTTTTTATAGTATCACCGTTTACTGGTGCTCCTCCTTTTTTTTGAATAATAATGCCGTCAACGCCAGTGCATTCAGCGGTGCGAATAATGGCGCCAAAATTTCTAACATCACTAAGTTGGTCTAAGAGTAAAAACAAAGGTGTTTTTCCAGATTCAATAACATTCAAAACCAAGTGTTCTATATCATAAAATGTAATAGGAGATATTTGAGCTACTGCTCCTTGATGATTCTTTTTAGTAAGCCGATTGAGCTTTTCAACAGGAACATAGGATGTGTTTATACCTTGTTTTCTTAACAATGATTCCAGTTCAGTGAACAGCTCACCTCTTAACCCCTTTTGTAGAAAAACTTTATCAATACTTTTATCGGCGTTAATAGCTTCAATAATGGCTCTAATACCGAATATTTGTGTTTGGTTTTGCATGGGGTAAAGGTATAAAAAAACCACCTCATTAATGAAGTGGTTTTTTTAGTAAGAATTAAGTTTTATATGGCTGATGAAGTAACAAAAGTAATAACTTCATTATCATCGTCATCTATAGTAGTAGTTTTTGAAATGTTAACAGGATCTATATAACCAATAGCAGGGTCTACTTCGCCAAGATATATGTCTGTATCCCCATTAGGATGAGTAAATACAAGCCTGTAAGGGATTGGAGATGTTACATTTCCATTAGGATCCCAAATAGCAATTTCAACGGTATAATCATTACCATCCTCGGGGCGAATATCATCATCGGGGTCATTAAAAATTAATCCTTCAAATCTGTCGCCAGTTTCTGTTCCAATTAAAAAGCTGAAATTAGAATTAAAAACGTAAAGATCTAAATCATTTACATTATAAGGACCTAACCAATCTAAACTAATTGACAAAGACTCCTCTTCGGGATCCATTGAAGAATCGTAAGCTACACCAGCTATTGAAACAGTATCAGAAGTCATTGTATATGGATCATCTATACTCCCTTCTTCTGGTTGTTTAAGAGCAATACCACTTATAAAAGCAGAAGCGAAGTTTGCAGTACCGTTAAAGTCATCTAATACTGCTTCGTCATCTCCAGCAGTTCTAATTAGGCCTACACCTGAGGTAGCACCTGCAGGGACTGTTATATAACTTTTTTCAACAAAAGTTTCGATTTCCAGAAAGTTTCCAAATTTTGACTCAGAAGTTACTTCAACAATTGATTCTACATCAAAAGTTTGAGGAATTGTAACTGTAGCTTCCATCATTTTAGTTGTTGGTGCCGCTGCAGCTCTATTTAGTTCAATGGTGCCAACTAAAGGTGTTTTAACTTCATCATCTACATAGGCAATAGAGTAGCTGTCATCATCACTACAGGAGAAAAGCCCAATAGTTAATATAGATAATGATATATATATTATTTTTTTCATTTTTTTTTAATTTTTATTTCCTAATTAAATTTTCTTAAGAACGATTGCTGTTTCAGTATCTCCACCTCCACAACCTGCGGAGTCTTCAATTAAGTTAACAATCAATTCTGAGTCATCAGTTTCACTGTATCCTCCAGGCATGGTAGAAGAAGTTAGAATTAAACTTCCAGAACAACCAAGTCCTGTTCCTTGATCAGGCGCTAAAGTTACTTCACCACAAATAAAATTAATAGTATAAGTTGCAGTATTACCAAAGCCAAATGGCTCTAAATAAATAGCTTCAAATGTTCTTTGATAAACCGATATGGCTTCAAGTTCAATCTCTTGATCGTTAAAAATAGGGCCAAAAACACCTGGTATAGTGGTTGTCAACTCATATTTACCAGTATAAAGTGTATTGGTGTCATCCAGCGGACAAGCAATTACGTATTCAAAGTCCATAGCATCTTTATAAGCTACAGCGGTCAATAAATTGTTTTCTGTATTACCAATACCAACAGTACCATTGTCATCATTAAACGTTGGAGGGATACCATAAAACTTGACACCATCATCTCTTGTTGTTACTGCTTTAAATTGAATTAAATCGCCAGCTCCAAACTCTGAAGTGGGTACACCGATTGCATCCGAAATCATTTGACTTGTAATATTTAAAGTAGCGGGAAAGTCAGTGATGGTAATAAAATCATCTACTTTATAAACTTGTCCTGTACTAATAATTGTTGCAATCATGGATAAATCATATTGGATGACGTTATCATTTGGATCAAACATTTCGGCAGCAATAGAAACCGATGCCGCATCTTCTGGAATAAATGAAGTTGGAGGAATTGTTTTAAACCTTATATATGCACCATTTTCTAACTCGAAATGGGAAGGATTTCTAAAAGTGCTTTGGTCTGTACAAGAGAAACTTATCACAGAAAGAACCAAACATGCTATTATATATTTTAAATTTTTCATAATTATTTTTGTTTTAATCTATAAATCCAGCGGGATTAGTATCCCAAAAAACACGATCAGTTAATTTTTTCTGATCAGCTTCTGTTAAATTAGCATTAGTTTCTATTTCAGAAGAAGGTATAAAGAAACTTCTAGGAAAATCACCACCACTAGGTAATACATGAGGCTCAAAATCAGGATAACCTGTTCTTCTGTATAGATTGTAAGCTTCAACACTATTACCAAAACAGGCAATATAAAATTCACGGGCTATTATTTCTAATTTCCCTTCGGCACTTGCTGCATCAAATTCAGCCATAACTTCGTCTATATATTCTGTAGTTGTAAAGTCTGCTGCCGTATCTGTTGAAAATGGAATGCCACTTACATCCGCTACCTTTTGAAAAGCTAATTCCATTCCCTTTTTAAGAAGAGCAGCACTATCTCCAGAAGCTCCCATTCCCTGAGGAACAGGTAAGGCTGCCTCAGCAAGTAAGAAATGAGTAAAACTGGCTGTAAGAAAAGGACCGACACCGGCACCGCCATTATTAGTGCTGTTAACCGTACTTGGGTTAACTGTACTTAAATGTGTTTTAACGTGAAGTGCAAGTTGCTCTTCTTCTGTAAGACCATCATCTCCTCCAGTATCTAGATTAGGATCATAAACAAAAGAATTATTGGCAATCTCAGTTTCTTCAGCCTGAGTTCCTGCACTATCATAAGCACCACCGCCTGGATAAATGCCGTAGGCAACACGTTGCTCTCCATCATTTTCAATACCTTCATCATCACCATGGTCTCTACCATCATATCCACCACCTAGGTAACAGTAAGCAAATCCATCTTCATCAATACAATGATCAAAATCTTCAGCAACAGGATCATTTAAATCTTGTCTATAAAAGTAATAAGGTGTTCTGGGGTCCGCACCTCCCATTTTTGTATTCAACAATAAATTCATAAAATCATTGTTCTGAAATACGTTACCAGCGTTAGTACCATCGGCATATTGTTGTTGGAAATAAGGGTGTCTTACATCAGGATTATTTTCATTGGTTCCAAAAATAACCTGAAAATCATCAACTGGGTCAGATATAAAATTTCCACTAGCTACTATGGCATTCAAACTGGAAACCATAGCAGGTGTAGCAACTAACTTGCTTTGAACGTACATTCTTATTTTTAATGTATTCGCTAACTTAATCCATTTATCAGCATCGCCATTATAATACAAGTCTTCAAACGGAACTGAATTCTCTTTACTCAAATTTACAATAGCTTCATCTAAAATATCGTATACAGCATTATAGATACTTTCTCCTGAATCTAGTTTTGGGTTTTCAAATTCAGGATTAACAGCCTCGCTAAAAGCTGCGGTTCCAATTAAATCTACTAAGTTAGTAAAAGCAAAAGCTTGAATAACTTGACCCACCCCAACATGTTGAGGTAAATCTCTATCCTCAGCAATAGGCTTTAAAAAATTCAAGTTAGTAGTAATAGCATAGGTTTGCTGCCAAGTAAAATTCATGGTACTAGTACCAGCACTGTTGGCATAAGTTCCAAATAAATGGTTATGTCTTACCATTGGAGCAAGTACACCATCTAAAGTAGAATGTTGAATTCCAAATGTACCTATAATGGAGTTTAAAACAAAGCTTGGGTTTGCAGACTCGGGACTAAGTTCATTTGGGTCATCTTGTAAGTCTAAATTTATAGTTTCACAAGAATTAAATAGGGTTACTATCGATAATCCTAATAAAACACAAAATATTGTTATTAATTTATATTTTTTCATTGCGTATTTTTTTTAAAAAGTTAATTTGACGCTAAAAGAGTATTGCTTATAGGAAGGTGCATTTTGAAAATCAACACCAAAGGTATTTCCTTGTCCCGTAGCTAATACCTCTGGGTCAAGATTTAAACCTTCTGGTAAATTTGGTGTGTCAAACCATAAGTTATTTCCTGATAATGTAAAAGACATGGTGCCAAACGGCGTTTTTTCTAACAGTTTAGACGGCATTTTATAACTTAAAGAAACATCTCTTAAACGAATAACAGTGGCATCGTAAACTACATTCTCATCAACATCTTGTAAGTTGATAAAATACAAATCATTAGCTCCAATTTGAACATTATTTGGAATAGGGTCTCCATTACCATCAGTTAGTGCTAAACCTGTAGCAGGGTCTCCTAAAACGCCTGGTATTATATATGAACCCTCTCTGTCTTGAGTGTCAATAGTAACCCCCCGTCTTAATAAATTCGATGCTGTATTTGAATAAATATCACCACCGTAAACATATTCTAATTGCGCACTTAAACTAATGTTTTTATAGGTAATGGTATTGATAGTGGTAAATCTAAAATCTTCGTTTGGATCTCCGATAATTTTATTATCTAAACCAACGTCATCACTGAAAATTATCTTACCGGTTGTTGGGTTTATTAACAAGTTCCCATTATCATCCTTAACAGCATAAGTTCCACGAAAAACACCAAATGGTTCACCATTAATAGCAGTATTTAAAACACTACCATCACCGCCAGTTGCAGAACCAATAGAAACTAAATCAACGGGGAGATTTTGTACGGTAGATTCATAAGCAGTGAAATTATTGTTTAGTGACCAAGTAAAATCATCGGTTTGTATAGGGGTAATAGTTAGCCCTAACTCAATACCTTTAGTTTCTACATCACCTGCGTTAATTTGTGTAAGAACATATCCCGTTGAATTTGGTAAATTAGAAAACAAAATCTGATCCTCAATCGTTTTGTGGTATAACGATAAATCAAAGGATAATCTATTATTAAAGAATCTACCTTCAGCTCCCACCTCATATTCTTTAAGGAACTCTGGTCCTAAATCTGGGTTAGGTAAAAAAGAATCAACAGAATTAAAGGCTACAACTGAATTGTCATAAGGATTAATCCATCCATTTGCTTGGGAATTTAGGGTAGGACGCGTTTGATATGCCAACGGGAAACTAGCTGAAGACCCGTAACTAGCTCTAAATTTCAAGTAGTCTCCACCAAACCCTTCAAATGCTGACGAAGGTATGAATGATAAAGCTACACTGGGGTAAAATACGGACTGATTTTCTTTCTCAACGGTAGACGCCCAGTCATTTCTAGCTTGCACATTTAAATATAGGTAATTTTTATAAGCAAAATCAACGGCTCCAAAAAGACCTATTCTGTTTTGTTCTGAAGGTGTAATTGCAAATCCATCCAGTGTTGAGGATCTTGTAACTGGTACATGTTCTCTAAAATTGTCTAGATCAAGCACTCCAAATACAACCTGGTCTGTACCAGTAACACCATATACATCTCTGATGGTATTTTTGGTTTCAAACCCTAATTGCCCATTCATAGAGAATGAATCATTCAAATCAATACTATTAAAAGCAAATATAAACCTGTGGTTTTGTACTTTATTATAATTGTCAAAGCTTGTCATGAAACCAAGCGGGTTTTCATTACCTCCTTTATTTGTGAAATTTAAATTACGTTCATTATAAAGGTCTAAACCATAGGTGTAGGTTAAACTCGTTTTTTCTGAGAAATCATATTTTAAGTTTGTACTACCTATGAAACGATCTGTGAATAATCCAAATCCTGAATTTTTAATATTCCAGATAGGATTTGTTATAGTAGTCCTATAATATACACTAGCACCGGTATTTGGGTCTTCGTAGGGTAAATTATGAATATCTAAGTTTCTAGGAATCCAAGTAAGTAATTGGAAAGTAGCTAGTGAAGGTCTGTTAGTGTCAGTATCACTAAAGTCTGCCTTAGCACTAAGCGTAAATTTATTACTCAATTTAATATCTCCACCAAAAGATAAATTAAGCCTTTTTAAACTATTCGACTCAACAAATCCTTTTTGATCTGCATAACTCACATTAAAAGCAAAAGAGGCTTCTTCAGTTCTTTTAGAAACCAAAACGGAAGTATTGGTTGCTAATTCAGAATTAAAGAAATCTGCAACGTTGTCAGGGGCTGCTTTATATTCTACTGTAGCACCCTGGAATTGAGGAAACGACTCTGCATAAGCATCAATAGCTAGTGGATGCGGAACAATTTGACCATCAAAGGCCGCTCCCCAAGTACCAAAGAAGGTTGTGTTGATATCATTATCAGATCCTTGCCCGTATTTATTTTGATATTCAGGTAAGTTGGCTACCGATAATAGAGAAGTAGTTTGTAATATCTCGATTTCAAATTTTTTATCTCTAGTAGCTGAAGAACCCGTTTTCGTTTGAATTAATATTACACCATTTCTACCGTCCTCTCCGTACAGTGTTGAGGCCGCAAGCCCTTTAAGTACACTTGTAGAAGCAATGTTATTAGGGTCAAGGTCAAAAGTACGGTCGCCAGCAATAGGTATACCATCAATAATATACAGGGGCTGGTTGTTACCAGTAATGGAGTTTTTAGAACGAATGATTACGTTGGGTGTAACCCCTAAGAAACCACCTGCTGTGTTTACCTGTACACCGGCAACTTTACCTGTTAATAACTTAGCAACATCAGTTTCAGGTTTACTTTCAATAGCATCAGAATCAATTGTAGTTACTGCATAACCTAGGGCCTTTTTCTCACGTTTAATCCCCTGAGCAGTTACAACCACTTCTTCAAGAGATGTTGCATCCTCTACCAATGTAATATTGATGGTGCTTGACGCTCCAACTATTATTTCTTGGGTAGTGTAACCAACAAAACTAAAAACAAGCACACTACCTTGATTTACTGAGATTGTGTAATTGCCATCAAAATCGGTTGAGGTACCTGTAGTAGTACCTTTAACTAAGACAGTTGCTCCAGGTAGAGGGAGTCCGCTATTATCCGAAACTGTACCTGAAATTGTCTTTTCTTGTGCAAAAGAGATATGCACAACAAACGCTAGTATTAGCGTTAGAATTCCACTAAACTTTGTTTTCATTTTATAATTATTTGAATTAGTCAATGCCAAAAATCATAATAAAAAGTTAATAAAGCAATAAATAATGGTTAAAATTTGAAATTTGACTAGAAAATTCAATAAAAATAGCTTTAAAGCTTGAAAATTTATAATTCTTCAGGTTCTTAGTTAGAAAATTGTAGTTAAGCTAATATGAACTTTTGAGTTGGAAAGTTTGAACTGTTCGTTTTCTCTTTTTCCGTTAGCATAGTTGAGCTTGAATAGCCCAGACTTGGTTAGAATACCAAATCCAAAACCATAGCTAAAAAGTTTTTGACTTAAGTTGGATGTTTTATTTTCAAAATAGGCGGCATCAATTACAGAATGTAAGTAAATAGAGTTATTTAGTTGAAATCTGTATTCTGTATTTATCAATCCGTAAAGGGATGCAAAAAGGCTGTTTTCTTCAAAACCCCTTATGGAATTTATACCACCAAAGCGCAAAAGCTCATTTTCAAAGTACGAATTTGAATATATAACTGCTCCATTCGTTCTAATGTATAAGCTGTTTTTGTCATTTAGGTTGAATATATTAAAAGCATTCATTTGAAATAATGATTGCTTTTCTTTTTGAGATGTTTCTTTTCTGTTTCCAAAGTTTGTTTCCAAATGTACATAGGAATTGATAGGAAATAGTGTGTTATTGTTTTGGGGTTTTGTAAACTGGTAGCTAAATGAAATGAAATTCTTTTTGTAGTCTGATATAGCTGTAAATGAGTTGTTGTTTAAAAGATTGTTTGACTCTTCAAAAAGAACCCCAGAACTAATTTTATGTTTAGCATTTATTTGATAATGTAATTTTACCGATTGGTTTACGGTTGTAAAGCTCGAATCTTTTTTAAAAATGTAAAGAGATAAGTCTAAACCAATAGGAGATTTAAATAAATAGGGTAACGTTAAAGAGGTTTGAAATGTTTTTTGGTCATTTTCATCGCTCTTGTAAAGTAAGCTGAATGATTCGCCAAAATTTAAATTGTTGGTTAGATTTAAATTTAAATAGCCATCAAACTCAATTTTATTAGTTTCTTCATTGGTTCCAAAACCTAGAAACCCATCAAAAGAATTACTTTGATTTTTTTTTAAGTAAAGATATAAGGTTGTAGAATCATTAGAAAACAAAATTTCGGGTGGTTTAACTTCAGAAGCAAATCTTAAGTTTTGTAATTGCTCGGTTTTTGTTTTTATTTTGTTTAAATCGAAAATTTGCGACGGTTTTATTTTTAAAAAGTGTTTTAGATAAGCTTCAGGAAATTTTTCATAGCCTTTTACGATGATGTTATTAATAGTTCTTTTATTACTATTATTTGCAATAATGAGTTTAGCGTTCAATTTATTTTGGTCTTTTGTTTTGATATTAGACAACTTTATTTTTGAAAACGGAAACCCTTGCTCTGAAATTTTAGAGTTTATGAAATTTAATGCATTTTCAGTTTCAGTAAATTTTAACTTAAAATAGTCATTAAATACATCTTTTGAAATTTGTTTCAAAACCGATTTTGAAACCACATCATTCTCATAATATATATGTATGGTGTTAAATCTTTTTTTTAGTTGAAACTTAGCGTTAAAAACAGAGTCTTTTGTCTGTTGAATTGAATCAAACCTATTCTCGATAAACCCTTTTCTGTAAAGTTGCTTTTGAACAGCGTTTATTTCAGTTTTAATGGAGAGGATGTCTTTGTGGTTTTTTAAATAATTTAAGGAGTCGATTATTTGGGTTTCTTTTGGTGAGCTACCACTAATGTTCAACTTCAAATTTTGACAAAAAACCTCTGATGAAAAAAGTACAAGAATTGTAAGGAGTTTTAAAACTGTCTTGTTCACTTTGAAATGGCTGATTTTTTATTGTAAAACTAACGTAAAAAGCACAGTAATAATATAGCTTTTAAGTATAAATTTAAATTCCCTTGAAAATTAATGAATTAGGGTTTGAATTATTCATTTTAATTTCTACCTTTGCAGCCCTCTAATAAGAGGATTTAAAATTTTATATAATTTATATATGCCAACAATTTCGCAATTAGTAAGAACAGGAAGAGCCAAAATAACCAAGAAGAGTAAATCGGCTGCTTTAGATTCTTGTCCACAAAGACGTGGTGTATGTACTCGTGTTTATACAACAACACCTAAAAAACCTAACTCTGCAATGAGAAAGGTAGCAAGGGTTCGTTTAACAAACGGAAACGAGGTTAATGCATACATTGGTGGTGAAGGACATAATCTTCAAGAGCACTCGATAGTATTGGTTAGAGGTGGAAGGGTAAAAGATTTGCCAGGTGTTAGATATCACGTTGTTCGTGGGGCTTTAGATACAGCAGGTGTTGCTGGAAGAACCCAACGTAGATCTAAGTACGGTGCTAAACGCCCTAAAAAGTAATTAATCTTTATTTAAGAAGAAGACATGAGAAAAAGAGCAGCGAAAAAAAGACCGCTTTTACCAGACCCAAGGTTTAACGACCAATTGGTAACACGTTTTGTGAACAACTTAATGTGGGACGGTAAAAAGTCAGTAGCGTTCAAAGTATTCTACGATGCCATTGATATTGTAGATGCAAAAAAGACAGATGACGAGAAAACAGCTTTAGAGCTATGGAAAGATGCTTTATCAAATGTGATGCCTCACGTAGAAGTGCGTAGTCGTCGTGTTGGTGGTGCCACCTTTCAAATTCCAATGCAAATTCGTCCAGACCGTAAAATTTCAACAGCTATGAAATGGTTGATTAGTTATGCGCGTAAGCGTAATGAAAAATCAATGGCACAAAGATTAGCTTCAGAAATTTTAGCAGCAGCTAAAGAAGAAGGAGCAGCTGTTAAGAAAAGAGTTGATACTCATAAAATGGCAGAAGCAAATAAAGCATTCTCTCACTTTAGATTTTAGGAAATGGCAAGAGATTTAAAATATACTAGAAACATAGGTATTGCTGCGCATATTGATGCAGGGAAAACTACAACCACTGAGCGTATTCTTTATTATACAGGTGTGTCACATAAAATAGGTGAGGTGCATGACGGAGCAGCAACTATGGACTGGATGGAGCAAGAACAAGAAAGAGGTATTACTATTACTTCTGCTGCCACCACTTGTACATGGAACTTTCCATTGCAAAATGGACAACCTATAGATGAAACTAAACCTTATCATTTTAATATCATTGATACTCCAGGTCACGTTGACTTTACGGTTGAAGTAAACCGTTCGTTACGTGTATTGGATGGTTTGGTATTCTTGTTTAGTGCGGTTGATGGTGTTGAGCCACAATCTGAAACAAACTGGAGATTAGCTGATAATTACAAAGTGCCTAGAATTGGTTTCGTTAACAAAATGGACCGTCAAGGGTCAAACTTCTTAGCGGTTTGTCAGCAAGTAAAGGATATGTTAAAGTCTAACGCAGTGCCAATTGTATTGAATATTGGTGATGAGGTAGACTTTAAAGGTATTGTAGACCTTGTTAAGAACAGAGCTATTGTATGGCACGATGAAACTCAAGGAGCTACTTTTGATGTGATTGATATTCCAGAAGAATTAAAAGAAGAAGCTCGTAAGTATCGTGCGCTGTTAATTGAAGAAGTGGCTACTTACGATGAGAATCTTTTAGAAAAATTCATGGAAGATGAAGATTCCATTACAGAAGAAGAAGTGCATGCTGCACTTAGAGCTGCTGTTATGGATATGGCTATCATTCCAATGATTTGTGGGTCTTCATTTAAAAATAAAGGTGTTCAGTTCTTATTAGATGCTGTTTGTCGTTACTTACCGTCTCCACTAGATAGAGACAATATTGTAGGGACCAACCCAGATACAGGAGCTGAAGTATCTCGCAAGCCAGATGCTAAGGAGCCATTTTCAGCTTTGGCATTTAAAATCGCTACCGACCCCTTCGTAGGTCGTTTAGCATTCTTCCGTGCATATTCAGGACGTTTAGATGCTGGTTCTTATATCTTGAACAACCGTTCAGGTAAAAAAGAGCGTATCTCACGTATCTATCAAATGCACTCCAATAAGCAAAACGCTATCGAATATATAGAAGCAGGAGATATAGGTGCGGCAGTAGGATTTAAAGACATTAAGACTGGTGATACCATGTCTGATGAAAAACATCCTATTGTATTAGAATCTATGGATTTCCCAGATCCAGTAATTGGTATTGCTGTTGAGCCTAAAACTAAAGCAGATGTTGATAAACTAGGTATGGCTTTAGGTAAGTTAGCTGAAGAAGATCCAACGTTTACCGTTAGAACTGATGAAGCTTCAGGACAAACCATCATTTCTGGAATGGGTGAGCTTCACTTAGATATTATTGTAGACCGTTTAAGGCGTGAATTTAAGGTTGAAGTAAACCAAGGTCAGCCTCAAGTAGAATACAAAGAAGCTATTACTCAAGTTGCGCAGCATAGAGAAGTTTACAAAAAACAATCTGGTGGACGTGGTAAATTTGCAGATATTGTATTTACCCTTGAGCCTGCAGAAGAAGGTAAGCAAGGTCTTGAGTTCATTTCTGAGATTAAGGGTGGTAACGTGCCAAAGGAATTTATCCCTTCTATTGAGAAAGGATTTAAAATGGCTATGGTTAATGGACCATTAGCTGGTTATGAAGTAGACGCAATGAAGGTAACTTTAACGGATGGTTCTTACCACGATGTGGATTCTGATCAATTATCATTCGAATTAGCTGCTAAATTAGGGTTTAAAGCTGCTGCTAAAGCTGCAAAAGCCGTAATCATGGAACCTATCATGAAACTAGAAGTGATTACTCCAGAAGAAAATATGGGTGATATTGTAGGTGACCTTAACCGTCGTCGAGGACAAGTTAACGATATGAGTGATAGAGCAGGAGCTAAAGTTGTAAAAGCCTTTGTGCCATTATCAGAAATGTTTGGATATGTAACAGCATTACGTACCTTATCATCAGGTCGTGCAACATCAACAATGGAATTTGATCACTATGCAGAAACACCTTCAAATATATCTGAAGAAGTAATTAAGGCAGCTAAAGGCGTTGAAGCTTAAAAATTTTAAGAACATGAGTCAGAAAATCAGAATAAAATTAAAGTCTTACGATCACAATTTAGTAGATAAATCTGCTGATAAGATTGTAAAAACAGTTAAAAGTACTGGTGCGGTGGTAACAGGACCAATTCCATTGCCAACACACAAGAAAATATTTACTGTACTACGTTCTCCACACGTAAATAAGAAATCAAGAGAGCAATTTCAATTATCTTCTTACAAAAGATTAATGGATATTTACTCGTCGTCATCAAAAACTATTGATGCGTTGATGAAGCTTGAATTACCAAGTGGTGTTGAAGTAGAAATTAAAGTATAGTTTGTCATTCCGAACATGGTTTCGGAATCTAACATGTCCCACCGATGCGGTCGCGGGAAAAACGGATAAATACATTTCAGGGACGAAACGTATTTTGTCCCTGAAATTTTTTAAATAAGTAATAAATAAATTAATAATTAAATTATGTCTGGGTTAATTGGAAAAAAAATCGGTATGACCAGCATCTTTGATGAAAACGGGAAGAACATTCCTTGTACAGTAATCGAAGCTGGACCATGTATCGTTACCCAAGTCAGAACTGAAGAGGTTGACGGTTATAAGGCTGTTCAATTAGGTTTCGATGACGCGACAGAAAAAAGTGCTACTAAAGCAGACTTAGGTCATGCTAAGAAAGCAGGTACTTCTGTAAAACGCAAAGTCGTGGAATTTAAAGGTTTTGACGAGGAGTACAAGTTAGGAGATGCCATTACTGTTGAGCATTTCCTTGAAGGAGAATTTGTTGATATCTCTGGAACATCTAAAGGAAAAGGATTTCAAGGTGTTGTAAAGCGTCACGGATTTGGTGGTGTGGGTCAATCTACTCACGGTCAGCATAACCGTTTAAGAGCGCCTGGTTCTATTGGAGCTGCTTCATATCCTGCTAGAGTTTTCAAAGGAATGAAAATGGCCGGAAGAATGGGTGGTGAAAAAGTGAAAGTTCAAAATTTAAGAGTTTTAAAAGTAGTTGCTGAAAAGAACTTACTTGTTGTTAAAGGTTGTGTGCCTGGACATAAAAACTCTTATGTAATTATTCGTAAGTAATGAAAGTAGCAGTTTTAGATATAAACGGAAAAGACACAGGTAGACAAGCAGAGCTTTCTAATGATGTGTTTGCTATTGAACCTAATAATCATGCGGTATATTTAGACGTTAAGCAGTTTTTAGCTAATCAACGTCAAGGTACTCACAAATCTAAAGAAAGAAGTGAGATTGTTGGAAGTACTCGCAAGATTAAGAAACAAAAAGGAACTGGTACTGCCAGAGCAGGTAGTATTAAGTCTGGTGTATTTAAAGGTGGTGGACGTATGTTTGGGCCTAGACCAAGAAATTACAGTTTCAAACTTAATAAAAACTTAAAGCGTTTAGCACGTAAATCTGCGTTAAGTATTAAAGCAGGAGAAAAGGCCATTACGGTTTTAGAAGACTTCAATTTTGAGGCTCCAAAAACTAAAAACTTTACCGCTGTTTTAAAGGCGTTAGACTTGGAAAACAAAAAGTCTTTGTTTGTGTTGGGTGGGTCAAATAATAACGTATATTTGTCATCGCGCAATTTAAAAGGTTCCGAGGTTATAACAAGCTCAGAATTAAGTACTTACAAGATTTTAAATGCAAATCAAGTAGTGTTTTTAGAAGGCGCTTTAGAAGGAATAGAATCTAACTTAAGTAAATAAGACACAGTATGAGTATCTTAATTAAACCTATAATCACAGAAAAAGCGACTGCAGATAGTGAGTTAAATAACTGCTATACCTTCGCGGTGAATACAAAGGCGAACAAGGTGGAAATCAAAAAAGCTGTAGAGGCTACTTATGGTGTTTCTGTTGAAAAAGTTCGTACTATAAATGTCCGTCCAGATCGTAGTACCAAGTATACAAAAACTGGTATTCAACATGGTAAAACAAATGCTGTTAAAAAGGCAATTGTACAACTGGCGGAAGGTGAAATGATTGATTTATATGCTAATATGTAATTAGACAACAATGTCAGTAAGAAAATTAAAACCAATCACACCAGGACAGCGATTTAGAGTAGTAAATGGATTTGACACCATTACTACTGATAAGCCGGAGAAAAGTTTATTAGCTCCGAAAAAACGTTCTGGTGGTAGAAACAGTCAAGGAAAAATGACCATGCGCTACAAAGGTGGAGGTCATAAGAGAAAGTATCGTGTCATTGATTTTAAACGTAACAAAACTGGAATTCCAGCAGAGGTTAAAACAATAGAATACGATCCAAACAGATCTGCATTTATTGCTTTATTGAACTATCAAGATGGTGAGAAAAGATATATTATTGCTCAAAATGGTTTACAGGTTGGGCAAAATGTAGTGTCTGGTGAACAAGGAGTTGCTCCTGAAATTGGAAATGCAATGCCTTTAAGTGAGATTCCATTAGGAACTATTATCTCTTGTGTTGAGTTACGTCCAGGTCAAGGTGCTGTTATGGCACGTAGTGCTGGTGCTTTTGCTCAGTTAATGGCAAGAGATGGTAAGTTTGCTACTATTAAATTACCTTCTGGTGAAACACGTTTAATACTAGCAACTTGTATGGCTACTATAGGCGTTGTTTCTAACTCAGACCATCAGTTGTTAGTATCAGGTAAAGCGGGTAGAACAAGATGGTTAGGTAGAAGACCAAGAACAAGACCAGTAGTAATGAACCCAATAGATCACCCAATGGGTGGTGGTGAAGGGCGTGCTTCAGGTGGTCACCCACGTTCTAGAAACGGTATTCCTGCTAAAGGTTTTAGAACCCGTTCTAAAACAAAATCGAGTAACAAATATATTGTAGAACGTAGAAAGAAATAAGACATGGCAAGATCACTAAAAAAAGGACCTTACGTTCATTATAAATTAGAAAGAAAAGTGGCTGCAAACGTTGAAGCTAACAAAAAAACAGTAATCAAAACTTGGTCAAGAGCTAGTATGATTACTCCAGATTTTGTTGGACAAACTATAGCAGTACATAATGGCCGTCAATTTGTACCTGTTTATGTAACAGAGAACATGGTTGGTCATAAGTTAGGAGAGTTTTCACCAACACGTTCATTCCGAGGACATGCAGGTGCTAAAAATAAAGGTAAAAAATAAGAGCTATGGGAAGTCGTAAAAAACAAATGGCAGACGCTATTAAGGAAAGTAAAAAGCAAGTGGCTTTTGCTAAACTTAATAACTGTCCTACGTCACCAAGAAAAATGCGTTTAGTAGCCGATTTAGTAAGAGGTGAAAAAGTAGAAAAAGCACTTAATATCTTAAAATTTAGTCAAAAAGAAGCATCTAACCGTTTAGAGAAGTTATTACTTTCTGCAATTGCTAACTGGCAAGCTAAAAATGAAGATGCAGATATCGAGTCGGCTGAATTATTTGTAAAAGAGATAAGAGTTGATGGCGGGTCTATGTTAAAGAGATTACGTCCAGCACCTCAGGGTCGTGCACATAGAATTAGAAAAAGATCCAACCATGTAACATTAGTGCTTGGAGATAACAATAACACACAAAGTTAAGATAGAAGTATGGGACAAAAAACAAATCCAATCGGAAATCGCTTAGGAATTATCAGAGGATGGGAATCTAACTGGTATGGAGGAAACGATTATGGTGATAAGTTAGCCGAAGACGATAAGATTAGAAAATACGTTCACGCGCGTTTATCTAAAGCTAGTGTAAGTAGAGTAATTATTGAAAGAACTCTTAAGCTTGTAACCGTTACTATCACTACTGCTAGACCTGGTATTATTATTGGTAAAGGTGGTCAAGAGGTAGACAAGTTAAAAGAAGAGCTTAAAAAGATTACTGGAAAAGAAGTTCAGATCAACATTTTTGAAATTAAAAGACCTGAACTAGATGCATTTTTAGTAGCATCAAGTATTGCAAGACAAATTGAAAACAGAATTTCTTACCGTCGTGCAATAAAAATGGCTATTGCTGCTACAATGCGTATGAATGCTGAAGGAATTAAAATTCAAATTAGTGGTCGTTTAAACGGAGCTGAAATGGCACGTTCTGAGCACTATAAAGAAGGACGTATTCCTTTATCAACATTTAGAGCCGATATTGACTATGCTTTAGTTGAAGCCCACACTACCTATGGTAGATTAGGTGTAAAAGTATGGATAATGAAAGGTGAAGTATATGGTAAAAGAGAGCTTTCTCCGCTTGTTGGTTTATCTAAGAAGCAAGGAAAAGGTGGCGGACGTGGAAACAAAAACCCTCGTCGTAGAAAGTAATTTTTTAAAGTAAAGAAACATGTTACAGCCTAAAAGAACAAAATTTCGTAAGCAACAGAAAGGACGCATGAAAGGGCTTTCTCAAAGAGGGCACCAACTTTCAAACGGAACTTTCGGTATAAAAGCATTAGACTCAACGTTTATAACAGCTCGTCAAATTGAAGCTGCTCGTATTGCTGCTACTCGTTATATGAAAAGAGAAGGGTCTCTTTGGATTAAAATATTTCCAGACAAACCTATTACAAAAAAGCCTCTTGAAGTACGTATGGGTAAAGGTAAAGGTGCCGTAGAATATTGGGTAGCTGTAGTAAAACCAGGACGCGTTTTATTTGAGATTGGTGGAGTACCATTAGACGTAGCTAAAGAAGCATTACGTTTAGCAGCTCAAAAATTACCAGTAAAAACTAAGTTTATAATTGCTCGCGATTACGAAGCATAATAATTTAAGATTATGAAACAATCAGAAATTAAAGAATTATCTACAGCTGAGTTACAAGAAAAACTTAGTGAGACTAAAAAAAGTTATTCAGACCTAAAATTAGCTCATGCAATATCTCCTTTAGAGAATCCAATTCAGTTACGTACTGTAAGACGTACTGTAGCCAGAATTGCAACAGAGTTAACTAAAAGAGATTTACAATAATTCTGCTGAAAGATGGAAACAAGAAATTTAAGAAAAGAACGTATAGGGGTTGTTACAAGTAACAAGATGCAGAAATCTATTGTGGTTTCTGAGGTGAAAAAAGTAAAGCACCCTATGTATGGAAAATTCGTTTTAAAAACGAAGAAGTACGTTGCACACGATGAGAAAAACGACTGCAACGAAGGAGATACTGTTAGGATCATGGAAACAAGACCTATGAGTAAATCAAAATGTTGGAGATTAGTTGAAATAATTGAAAGAGCTAAGTAATTATGGTACAACAAGAATCAAGACTTAAGGTAGCAGATAACACCGGAGCAAAGGAAGTTTTAACTATTCGTGTTCTAGGTGGTACTAAAAGAAGATATGCATCTGTTGGAGACAAAATAGTGGTTTCTGTTAAAGATGCAACTCCTAACGGTAACATTAAAAAGGGAGCTGTTTCAACAGCTGTTGTTGTTCGTACTGTAAAGGAAGTAAGAAGACCAGACGGATCTTATATAAGATTTGATGACAATGCATGTGTATTACTAAATCCGCAAGGAGAAATGAGAGGTACACGTGTATTTGGTCCTGTTGCAAGAGAACTTCGTGATAAGCAATTCATGAAGATTGTATCATTAGCACCAGAGGTGCTTTAATACATTATTAAGATGACAAAGCTTAAAATTAAAACAGGAGATACCGTAAAAGTAATTGCTGGAGACCACAAAGGAGCAGAAGGTAAAGTACAAAAGGTATTAATAGACAAGAATAAAGCGATTGTAGAGGGTGTTAACATGGTTAAAAAACACACAAAACCAAGTGCACAAAACCCTCAAGGAGGAATCGTTGAAAAAGAAGCGCCAATTCATATTTCAAACTTATCGTTGTTAACCGCTAATGGAGAGACAACACGAGTAGGTTATAAAATTGAAGGCGATAAGAAAGTGAGATTTTCAGTAAAATCTAATGAAGTAATTTAGTTATGGCATATTCACCAAGACTTAAGCAAGAGTATAAAAGTAGAGTAATTGCAGCTCTTACAGATGAATTTGGATATAAAAATGTAATGCAAGTTCCTAAACTAGAGAAGATAGTAATATCTAAAGGTGTTGGGGCAGCTGTTGCAGATAAAAAGTTAATAGACCACGCTGTGGAAGAGTTAACTACTATATCCGGACAAAAAGCGGTAGCAACCATATCTAAAAAAGACGTTGCTTCTTTTAAATTACGTAAAGGTATGCCTATTGGAGCTAAAGTTACTTTGCGAGGAGAAAGAATGTATGAGTTCTTAGATAGATTAGTGACTTCAGCACTTCCTCGTGTTAGAGATTTTAACGGAATTAAAGCAACTGGTTTTGACGGAAGAGGTAACTACAATTTAGGTGTTACAGAGCAAATCATTTTTCCAGAGATAAATATTGATAGAGTAAATAAAATCTCTGGAATGGATATTACATTTGTAACTTCTGCAGAAACAGATAAAGAAGCAAAATCATTATTAACTGAATTAGGGTTACCTTTTAAAAAGAACTAAGTTATGGCTAAAGAATCAATGAAAGCCCGCGAGGTAAAAAGAGCTAAAACAGTAGCTAAGTATGCTGCAAAACGTAAAGCTTTAAAAGAAGCTGGAGATTATGAAGCATTACAAAAGTTACCAAAAAATGCTTCCCCTATTCGCATGCATAATAGATGTAAATTAACAGGAAGACCTAAAGGATATATGAGAGATTTTGGAATTTCTCGTGTAACTTTTAGAGAAATGGCTAACCAAGGTCTTATTCCTGGAGTTAGAAAAGCTAGTTGGTAATATTATTTAAAGTAATCAGATTTAAGGTTCGGTAACCAACACTGAAAACCAAAATCACAAAATCAATTAATTATGTACACAGATCCAATTGCGGATTATTTAACAAGAATTAGAAACGCAGTACGTGCTGGCCACAGAGTGGTTGAGATTCCTGCTTCTAATTTAAAGAAGGACATAACTAAAATATTATTCGAACAAGGATATATTTTAAGTTATAAATTTGATGATTCTACAACACAGGGTACTATTAAAATTGCACTTAAATACAATAGTGTAACTAAGGAGCCTGTTATTAAGAAAATTCAAAGAATAAGTAAACCAGGTTTACGTAAGTATGCTGGTGCTAAAGAATTACCTAGAATCCTTAATGGTCTTGGTGTTGCTATTGTTTCTACTTCACACGGAGTAATGACAGGTAAACAAGCCAAAAGAGATAACGTAGGTGGTGAAGTATTGTGTTACGTTTACTAAAAAAGGGAGATAGCAATGAGTAGAATAGGAAATAACCCAATAGCAATTCCAGAAGGAGTTACTGTAGAAGTAAAGGATAACGTAATTACCGTAAAAGGTAAATTAGGAGAGTTAACTCAAGAGTTTGATACTATTGATGTTAAAGTTGAAGAAGGTAACGTGACAGTATCGCGTTCAGCTGATTCTAAAAACTTTAAAGCAAAACATGGTCTTTATAGATCACTTGTAAACAACATGATAGAAGGTGTTTCTAAAGGATTTAGTAAAGAATTAGAGTTGGTAGGTGTAGGTTATAGAGCTAGTAATCAAGGACAAAAACTTGATTTAGCTTTAGGATTTTCACATAATATCATTTTAGACTTAGCTCCTGAAGTTAAGGTTGAAACCGTAAGTGAAAAAGGTAAAAACCCTATAGTAAAGTTAACTTCTCATGATAAACAACTTGTTGGTCAAGTAGCTGCAAAGATTCGTGGTTTTAGAAAACCAGAACCATATAAGGGTAAGGGTATCAAGTTTGTTGGTGAAGAAATTAGAAGAAAAGCAGGTAAATCAGCTTAATAATTAAGTTATGGCATTAACAAAGAACCAAAGAAGACAAAGAATAAAAAACAGAATACGTAAGGTGGTTTCTGGTACAGAGGTAAAACCTAGATTAGCTGTTTTTAGAAGTAATAAAGAAATTTACGCTCAAATTATAGATGACGTTTCGGGTAAAACTATTAGCGCTGCATCTTCTAGAGATAAAGATATAGATACTGCTAAAGTTAACAAGACTGAGGCTGCAAAATTGGTAGGTAAGTCTCTTGCTGAAAAAGCTTTAAAAGCTGGTGTTGAGAACATTGCTTTTGATAGAGGAGGATATTTATATCACGGTAGAGTTAAATCATTAGCTGAAGGTGCTAGAGAAGCTGGATTAAAATTTTAAGAAATTATGTATCAAAATTATAAAAGCGCAGAATTAGTAAAGCCAGGTGGATTAGATCTTAAAGATCGTTTAGTTGGTGTGCAAAGGGTTACTAAAGTAACTAAAGGTGGTAGAGCTTTTGGTTTCTCAGCTATCGTTGTAGTTGGTGATGAGGCTGGTGTTGTAGGTCAAGGGTTAGGAAAATCTAAAGACGTTGCTAGCGCCATTGCTAAAGCCGTTGAAGATGCTAAGAAAAACCTAGTACGTATTCCTATTAGAAAAGGAACATTACCACATGAGCAAAAAGGTAAATATGGTGGAGCTAGAGTAAACATCATCCCTGCAGCTCCTGGTACAGGGGTTATAGCAGGTGGAGCGGTAAGAACTGTTCTTGAAGCTGTTGGAGTACACGATGTGTTATCAAAATCTCAAGGATCTTCAAACCCTCACAATGTTGTAAAAGCTACATTTGATGCTTTATTGCAATTAAGAGATGCTAACACTATTGCTAAAGATAGAGGTATTTCACTTGAAAAAGTTTTTAACGCTTAATATAGACAGAAATGGCAAAGATTAAAGTAACAAAAGTTAAAAGCGCAATCAATCGTACGCAAAGACAAAAAAGAATTTTAGAGTCTTTAGGTCTCAAAAAGATTGGTCAAGTAAAAGAGCATGAAGCTACACCAAACATTTTGGGTATGGTAGCTAAAGTATCACATTTAGTTTCTGTTGAAGAAGCTTAAAAATATAAACTGAAATGGATTTAAGTAATTTACAACCTGCAGAAGGTTCAGTAAAAAACCAAGGAAAACGTGTTGGTCGCGGACAAGGATCTGGTAAAGGTGGTACTGCTACACGTGGTCACAAAGGAGCTAAGTCACGTTCTGGTTATTCTAAAAAGTTAGGATTTGAAGGTGGTCAAATGCCACTTCAAAGACGTGTGCCTAAATTTGGTTTTAAAAATATCAATCGTGTTGAATATCAAGGTATCAATTTAGATACTTTACAACAATTGGTTGACGATAAGAAGATTAAAGATACAGTAGATTTAGACGTAATCTTATCTAACAGATTAGCTGGTAAAAACGACTTAGTTAAGATTTTAGGTAGAGGTGAATTAAAGGCTAAATTAAAAGTATCTGCTCATAAGTTTACTGCTTCAGCAAAAGCTGCTATTGAAGCTGCTGGAGGAGAAGCCGTAACATTATAAGACCTTATTAACAGTATGAAATTTATAGAATCAATAAAAAATGTTTGGAAAATAGAGGAACTAAGAAACAGAATCATCTTAACGTTGGGTTTGTTGTTAGTTTATCGTTTTGGTACTGTTGTTACATTACCTGGTATTGATCCAGATCAATTACAAGGATTGGCAGATAGTACCGATGAAGGTATCTTAGGATTACTTGCTGCCTTCACAGGAGGAGCTCTTTCTAGAGCTTCGGTATTTGCATTAGGTATCATGCCATACATTTCTGCTTCTATTGTTGTACAATTAATGGGTATTGCAATTCCTTATTTGCAAAAACTGCAAAAAGAGGGTGCTAGTGGCCAAAAGAAAATCACACAAATTACCCGTTGGTTAACCATAGCTATTTGTTTGTTTCAATCACCTGCATATTTAGCTAGTTTACCTAGTTTAGGAGTGCCTCAAAGTGCTTATTTGTTATCAGGACCAGTTTTCTATTTTTCATCAATAAGTATTTTGGTTACAGGATGTATTTTCGCTATGTGGCTAGGTGAAAAAATAACTGATAAAGGAATAGGTAATGGTATTTCATTATTAATTATGGTAGGTATTATTGCTACCTTACCTCAATCTTTTGTGCAAAATGCTGCAACAAGAATGGAAGGTAACAACGTAATGCTTATCCTTTTTGAATTGGTAATTTGGTTTGTAATCATTTTAGCTTCTATTATGTTGGTCATGGCTGTTAGAAAGATTGCGGTACAATATGCTAGAAGAACGGCTTCTGGAGGTTATGAAAGAGCTGCAGCAGGCGGATCTAGACAATATATACCGTTAAAGCTTAATGCTTCAGGTGTAATGCCAATTATATTTGCACAAGCTATTATGTTTGTTCCAGGAGTTATTGGAGGGTCTTCATGGCTAAAAGATACAGGAGCTGGAGCATGGTTGCAAACAAATTTTTCAGATATTTTCGGATTCTGGTATAATTTAGTATTTGCGCTGTTAATTATAGTATTCACCTACTTTTATACTGCCATCACAGTGCCAACTAATAAAATGGCTGATGATTTAAAACGAAGTGGTGGTTTTATTCCAGGAATTCGTCCAGGTTCTGAAACAGCCGAGTATTTAGATAAAATAATGTCTCAAATAACATTACCAGGTTCTGTTTTCTTAGCTTTAATAGCTGTGTTTCCAGCATTTATTGTTAAGCTAATGGATGTTGGTCAAGGTTGGGCATTGTTTTTTGGAGGAACATCGCTACTAATTATGGTTGGAGTTGCAATTGATACTATGCAGCAAATAAATGCTTACTTGCTGAATAGGCATTACGACGGCTTGATGAAAACGGGTAAAAATAGAAAAGCAATAGCTTAATTATTATACTATGGCAAAACAAGCGGCAATAGAGCAAGACGGAACTATTATAGAAGCATTATCAAATGCAATGTTTCGTGTTGAATTAGAAAATGGTCACATTGTGACAGCACATATTTCTGGTAAGATGCGTATGCATTATATAAAGCTGTTACCAGGAGATAAAGTAAAATTAGAAATGAGTCCTTATGATTTAACTAAGGCTCGTATAACTTATAGATATTAAAAATTTTAGACGTACGAATTTACGATTTTAGAAGTTTTTCAATCGTAAATCGTAAATCGTAAATCATAGAATTATGAAAGTAAGAGCATCAGTTAAAAAAAGAAGCGCAGATTGTAAAATTGTGCGTAGAAAAGGAAGGCTTTATGTGATAAACAAAAAGAATCCTAGATTTAAACAAAGACAAGGTTAAAAAAATAAGTCATTAGTTTTTTATACGTTAGATGAATCTGTTTGAAATAGCAATGTTTAGGATTCTAACAACTAAAAGCTAACAACTAGAAACTAAAAACAATATGGCAAGAATTGCAGGTGTAGATATACCAAAACACAAAAGAGGAGTAATTGCTTTAACTTATATCTACGGAGTAGGTAAAAGTAGAGCACAAGAAATTTTAGAAACTGCTAAAGTTGATCAAGACATCAAAGTTCAAGATTGGAATGATGATCAAATTAGCGGTATCCGTGAAGCCATAGCGGCTTACACTATCGAAGGTGAGTTACGTTCTGAAACTCAATTAAACATTAAACGTTTAATGGATATTGGATGTTTTAGAGGTATTCGTCATAGAGCTGGTTTACCATTAAGAGGTCAACGTACAAAAAACAACTCTAGAACCAGAAAAGGTAGAAGAAAAACAGTTGCTAATAAGAAAAAAGCATAATAAATAACAAGATATTAGTATTTAGACGTTAGATGAATCTGTTTGAAATAGCAATGTTTAGGATTCTAACAACTAAAAGCTAACAGCTAGAAACTAAAGAAATATGGCAAAAACAAGTACAAAAACAAAAAAACGTAAAGTTATTGTTGACTCTATAGGAGAGGCACACATTACAGCCTCTTTCAATAACATTATTGTGTCTCTTACCAACAAAAAAGGTGATGTAATATCATGGTCATCTGCTGGTAAGATGGGTTTTAGAGGATCTAAGAAAAACACACCTTATGCGGCTCAATTGGCTGCTGAAGATGCTGCTAATGTAGCACAAGAAGCTGGGTTGAAAAAAGTAAAGGTATATGTAAAAGGTCCTGGTAATGGTAGAGAGTCTGCTATTCGTTCTATTCACAATGCAGGTATTGAGGTAACTGAAATCATTGATGTTACGCCATTGCCACATAATGGATGTAGACCTCCTAAAAGAAGAAGAGTTTAATCACTAAAAAGTGATTTTTATAAGTTAAAAATTAATATCATCTGATTAACAGATGGTATTAATTTTTTGCATAAATTTGCAAACTGAAAAATTTTTATTAAAACAAGTATCAACAAGAGATAATATGGTTGTCGAAGGATAAGATTAAGACCTTAATTCATAACCTCTCTTAAAATAATTTAAAATGGCAAGATATACTGGTCCTAAAACTAAAATAGCTAGAAAATTTGGTGAAGCTATTTTTGGAGAAGATAAGTCTTTTGAAAAAAGAAATTATCCTCCAGGTCAACATGGAAATAACAGACGCCGTGGCAAAAAGTCTGAGTATGCAATTCAATTAGCCGAAAAACAAAAGGCAAAATACACTTATGGTGTTTTAGAGCGTCAGTTTAGAGGTTTATTTAAAAAAGCAAGAGCCGCTCAAGGTATTACAGGTGAAGTGTTATTACAATTATGTGAATCTCGTTTAGATAACGTAGTGTACAGAATGGGAGTTGCACCTTCAAGAAGCGGAGCACGTCAATTAGTATCTCACAGACATATTACTGTAAATGGAGATGTGGTTAACATCCCTTCTTACCAATTAAAAGCTGGAGATGTTGTAGGTGTTAGAGAAAAATCTAAATCTTTAGAAGTTATTCAAAATTCACTTTCAAACGCATCTCAAGTTTATGAGTGGATTACTTGGAATAATGAAACTAAAGAAGGAACGTATGTTTCTGTTCCTGCTAGAATTCAAATCCCAGAAAATATTAACGAGCAATTCATCGTCGAATTATACTCTAAATAATAAATTAACAATATTGGTATTTAGCCAAAGGGTCTATTTGTTCTTCTTCAAACTTATAGACCGCGCAACTAAATAACAATTAAAACGAAGAAAAAATATGGCAGTTTTTAGTTTTCAAAAGCCCGACAAAGTAATCATGATTGATTCCACAGATTTTGAAGGGAAATTCGAATTTCGTCCTTTAGAACCTGGTTACGGATTAACAGTTGGTAATGCGCTTAGAAGAGTGTTGCTTTCTTCTTTAGAAGGGTTTGCAATTACTTCTGTAAGAATTGAAGGTGTAGACCACGAGTTTTCTACAATTCCTGGTGTAGTTGAAGATGTTACAGAAATTATTTTAAATTTAAAACAAGCACGTTTTAAAAGACAGATAGACGATATTGATAACGAGTCAGTTTCAATTTCAATTTCTGGTCAAGAGAGAATTACCGCTGGTGATTTCCAAAAGTTTATTTCTGGTTTTCAAGTTTTAAATACAGAGCTGGTAATTTGTAATTTAGATCCTAAAGTAAATCTAAATCTAGAAATTACTATTGAAAAAGGAAGAGGTTATGTGCCTGCAGAAGAAAACAAAAAAGCTGCAGCACCGGTAGGAACTATCTTTACTGATTCTGTTTATACACCAATAAAGAATGTTAAATATAGCATTGAAAATTATCGTGTTGAGCAAAAAACAGATTACGAAAAATTGGTTTTTGAAATTTTAACCGATGGTTCTATCACTCCGCAAGATGCTTTAACAGAGGCAGCAAAAACATTAATACATCACTTTATGTTGTTCTCTGATGAGAGAATAACATTGGAGGCTGATGAAATTGCACAAACTGAAACATATGATGAAGAATCGTTGCACATGCGTCAGTTACTTAAAACAAAACTGATAGATATGGATTTATCTGTTCGTGCACTTAATTGTTTAAAAGCAGCAGAAGTAGATACGTTAGGAGATTTAGTATCATTCAATAAAAATGATTTAATGAAATTCAGAAACTTTGGTAAAAAGTCTTTAACAGAGCTTGAAGAGCTTGTAAACGTTAAAGGGTTAAGTTTTGGGATGGACTTAAGTAAGTATAAATTAGATAAAGATTAAATAAATTAATAACTCCTTTATAATTTGCTCCTCAAAAAGAGTGGTAGCAAGATAAAGGTTTAAAACAAATGTCATGAGACACGGAAAAAAAATCAACCATTTAGGTAGAAAAACTGCTCACAGAAAGGCAATGTTGGCTAATATGGCTTGTTCTTTAATAGAACACAAGCGTATTAATACTACGGTTGCAAAAGCAAAAGCTTTAAAACAATTTGTTGAGCCACTAGTTACTAAATCTAAAGAAGACACTACGCACAACAGACGTATTGTTTTTAGTAAATTAAGACAAAAAGATGCGGTAACTGAGTTATTCAGAGAAGTAGCAGTAAAAGTTGGTGACAGACCAGGTGGTTACACAAGAATCATTAAGTTAGGAAACCGTTTAGGTGACAACGCTGATATGGCTATGATTGAGTTGGTAGATTACAATGAAATCTACAATGCAGATACACCTAAGAAAAAGACTACCAGACGTAGTAGACGTGGAGGTAGCAAACCAGCTGCAGCGGCTCCTGTAGTTGAGAATACAGCAACTAACGAAGAGGAAGAATAAATGTTAATAAGCATTTAATATAATAAGGATAAACTATTTTTAGTTTATCCTTTTTTTTTGAATTTTTGTAAAACTTTTTCCTCTAGGGGAATCTCATAAAAATTAAGATGAAATATCAAAAAAAGAAAGATGCCGTAGTTATTTTAGCAGATGGCACCATTTTTTACGGAAAAGCAGTAGGTAACAAACAAGGAACAGCATTTGGAGAAGTATGTTTTAACACCGGAATGACAGGTTATCAGGAGATTTTCACTGATCCATCATATTTCGGGCAGTTAATGGTAGCTACTAATGCACATATTGGTAATTACGGAACCAATGAAGATGAAGTAGAATCAGATTCTATTAAAATTTCTGGTCTAATTGTTAAAAACTTTAGCTATGATTACTCACGTGATGCAGCTGATGGCTCTCTAGAAGACTTTTTGAACAAAAACAACTTATTTGCAGTCTCTGATGTTGATACAAGAGCGCTTGTAAGTTACATTAGAGAACATGGTGCAATGAATGCAGTTATAAGTACCGAAGTTGAAGATATTGAAGGTTTAAAAAAGCAATTGGCAGAAGTGCCTAGTATGGAAGGTTTGGAGTTGGCATCAAAAGTATCCACAAAAGAGCCTTACTACTTTGGAGATGAAAATGCAACTTACAAAGTAGCGGCTTTAGACATTGGTATAAAGAAAAATATTTTAAGAAATATTGCAAGTAGAGACTGTTATATAAAGGTGTTTCCATACAACTCTAAGTTTGAAGATTTAGAAGCTTTTAATCCAGATGGTTATTTCTTGTCAAACGGACCTGGAGACCCAGAACCTTTAGTTGATGCACAGGCAATTGCTAAAGAAGTTATCAAAAGAAATTTACCGCTGTTTGGAATCTGTTTAGGGCACCAGGTAATTGCTATTGCTAATAATGTATCTACTTATAAAATGTATAACGGACACAGAGGTATTAATCATCCTGTAAAAAATCTTATAACAGGTAAAGGCGAGATTACTTCTCAAAACCATGGGTTTGCTGTAAACAGAGAAGAGGCAGAAGCTAATCCAGATCTAGAAGTTACACACGTTCATTTAAATGATAATACCTTGGCAGGATTAGCAATGAAGAATAAAAATGTATTCTCTGTTCAGTATCATCCTGAAGCAAGTCCAGGACCTCATGATTCATCGTATTTATTCGATCAATTTATTGAGAATATAAAAAAATAAAACATTAGTATTTAACCTGTAACTAATTGTTTTTTAAGGATTAAGTTTTACTAAAACGTTATAGATGTTATTTTGCTAAATTCTTTTAAAACATCTGAAAAAAAACAAGATTTAGCCGTAAATTTGAAGTATTAAAAGTTTAAAAATAAACCAATTATGAGTATAATAATTAATGTCCACGCAAGACAAATTCTTGATTCAAGAGGTAACCCTACCGTTGAAGTTGATGTGGTAACTGAAAATAATATATTAGGAAGAGCTGCTGTTCCTTCAGGAGCATCAACTGGTGAGCATGAAGCTGTAGAGTTACGTGATGGAGGAGATACATACATGGGGAAAGGTGTTTTAAAAGCAGTTGAAAATGTTAATACTATAATTGCAGAAGAATTAATAGGAGTTTCTGTTTTTGAACAAAACCTTATTGATAAAATAATGATTGATTTAGATGGTACTCCTAACAAATCTAAATTAGGAGCTAACGCTATTTTAGGAGTGTCTTTAGCTGTTGCAAAAGCTGCTGCCAACGAATTGAATATGCCACTTTATAGATACGTAGGTGGTGTTTCGGCAAATACATTGCCAGTACCAATGATGAATATTATAAATGGAGGATCTCATAGTGATGCGCCAATAGCGTTCCAAGAGTTTATGATTATGCCAGTAAAAGCGGAAACATTTACGCATGCTATGCAAATGGGTACTGAAATTTTTCATCATTTAAAAAAAGTGTTGCATGATAGAGGTTTAAGTACAGCAGTTGGTGATGAAGGAGGGTTTGCGCCAACTTTAGATGGTACCGAAGATGCTATTGAAACAATAGGGAAGGCCGTTGAGAATGCAGGATACAAATTTGGAGACGAAGTAAAAATTGCATTAGATTGTGCATCAGCAGAGTTCTATAAAGATGGTAAATACGATTACACCCTGTTTGAAGGAGAAAAAGGTATGGTGAGAACATCAGAGGAACAAGCTGAATACTTAGCAGAATTATGTGCTAAATACCCAATTATTTCTATTGAAGATGGTATGGATGAAAACGATTGGGATGGCTGGAAATCATTAACCGAGAAAGTCGGAGACAAAGTTCAATTAGTAGGTGATGATTTATATGTAACCAATGTTGAGCGTTTATCTCGTGGAATTGAAAACGGAATTGCAAATTCAATTTTAATTAAAGTAAACCAAATAGGTTCCTTAACAGAAACCATTGCAGCGGTCAATATGGCTAAAAATGCTGGATATACCTCTGTGATGTCTCACAGATCTGGAGAGACTGAAGATAACACTATTGCAGATTTAGCTGTTGCACTTAACTGTGGACAAATAAAAACAGGGTCTGCATCACGTTCAGATCGTATGGCTAAATACAATCAGTTATTACGTATTGAAGAAGAGTTAGGAGATGTTGCTTATTTCCCACAAGAAAAAGCTTTTAAAGTGAAGTAACTTAGTTTTAATAATAATGAAAGGCCAAATTCAAAATTTGAATTTGGCCTTTTTGTTTTCTTGATACTTGAGTTTTAATTTTTATAATTAATAATAACTAATTCATTTTGTGATAAATATCATATTTTAATTGTTAAAAGTATGATAATTTTATAAAGCTCCCTTTTTAATAATCTAATATCATAACATGTCATGAGTAAGTTGAAAGATACCCTATATCAAAAGATTCTCGATCATAGAAAACGAACAACTAAACTTTTAAAGGAAAGTGGAGATACAGTTATAGATGAGGTTAAAGTATCTCAAATAATTGGTGGTATGAGAGGTATAAAGAGCCTTGTTACTGATATATCATATTTAGATCCTTATGAAGGTATTCGTTACAGGGGGTATACGCTTCAGGAAGTATTGAGTAAATTACCAAAGGCTGAAGGCGCAGAAATGCCATATGTAGAAGGACTTTATTATTTGTTGTTGACAGGAGAAATGCCTTCAAAAGAAGAAGTTGAAGAGCTTATGGTAACCTTCAGGAATCGCCGAATTGTACCACGTTATGTATGGGATGTTATAGACTCTTTTCCTAGTGAAAGTCACCCTATGGCAATTCTTTCTGCGGCAGTTATGAGTTTGGAAAGGGAGTCTCATTTTAATGTAAAATACAAGCAAGGACTCAATAAAATGGATTACTGGGATAGTACATTTGAAGATGCTACTAACTTAATAGCCAAAATGCCTTTAATAGGTGCTTATATTTATAATAAATTATATCAAAAAGGAAAAGGCCATCGTTACCCTGATCCATCTATGGATTTAGGGGCAAATTTTGCTTATATGATGGGTAAGGATAAACCATATGATGATGTATCTAGGATGTATTTCATTATTCATGCAGATCATGAAAGTGGTAATGTTAGTGCTCATACGGGGCATTTAGTGGCTAGTACTTTATCTGATGTGTACTATTCAATATCAGCAATGATTAATGGTCTAGCCGGACCTTTACATGGATTGGCAAACCAAGAAGTTTTAAGATGGTTGCAAGGGTTGAGAAATCAAATGGATGGTAAATTACCTAATGAGGATGAAATGAAACAATACGTATGGGACACCTTAAACAGAGGGCAAGTCATTCCAGGTTACGGCCATGCAGTTTTAAGAAAAACAGATCCCAGATATACAGTTCAAAGAGAATTTTGTTTAAAACACATGCCTGATGATGAATTGTTTAAGTACGTGGATGCCTTATACAAAGTTGTTCCAGATATTTTACGAGAACAAGGTAAAGCAAAAAACCCATGGCCAAATGTTGATGCTCAATCAGGGGTTGTACAATGGCATTATGGAATTACAGAATACGACTTTTATACAGTTTTGTTTGCCATTGGCAGATCAATTGGTGTTTTATCAAATATTATTTGGGATAGAGCACTAGGTTACCCTTTAGAAAGGCCTAAATCTGTAACTACAGATATGTTAGAAAAAATGGTTGGGTCTACTAAAGAGTTTGTAAGTACAAATTAACATTTACCGTTTTTTTTGAATAAACAATAAAGTGATTATTTTTTTAATAATCACTTTATTTATTTGCTATCAATTTTGAATATGCCTAATTTATCTAATATCATTATTGATAAACTTTAATAATAAGGCCTTTTTTTGTAATTTAGCGCTCCGCTTAAACAAAATAAATTTACTTGAACTTATGGCAAAAACTGCAACCTTAGAAATAGAAGGTAAAAAATATGAATTTCCTTTAGTTGAAGGGACGGAAAATGAAGTTGCAATAGATATTAAAAACCTTAGAACTTCAACAAATGGTTATATCACTTTAGATTCTGGGTATAAAAATACAGGATCTTGCGAAAGTGCTATTACTTTTCTGGATGGTGAAAAGGGAATATTAAGATACAGAGGTTATGCAATTGAAGAATTAGCGGAAAAAGCAGATTTCTTAGAGGTAGCATATTTATTGATTTTTGGTGAGTTGCCTACCAAAGAACAGAGTGATAAGTTTCATAATGATATCAAGAAAGAGTCTGCAGTAGATGAAGATGTAAAGAAAATACTAGATGCTTTCCCAAAGGCAGCGCATCCAATGGGTGTTATCTCTTCTTTAACAAGTGCACTAACAGCATTTAATCCCTCCTCGGTTAACGTAAATTCAGAGGAAGACATGTATAAATCTGTGGTGCGCATTTTAGGGAAAATGCCTGTATTAGTAGCATGGACTATGCGCAAAAAGCAAGGATTACCCTTAGATTATGGTGATAATTCCCTAGGGTATGTTGAAAACCTTTTAAAAATGATGTTTTCAAGACCAAATAGCTGCTACGTTCAAAACCCTGTTCTAGTGAATGCAATGGATAAGTTATTAATTTTACACGCAGACCATGAGCAAAACTGTTCAACATCTACTGTTAGGATAGTTGGATCCTCTCATGCAGGTTTGTTTGCTTCAATATCAGCTGGAATTTCTGCATTATGGGGACCACTACATGGAGGAGCTAACCAAGCAGTTTTGGAAATGCTTAAGGCTATTGAAGCTGATGGCGGAGATACAAAAAAATACATGGCTAAAGCCAAAGATAAATCAGATCCATTCCGTTTAATGGGATTTGGACATCGAGTTTATAAAAATTTCGACCCCAGAGCTAGAATCATTAAAAAGGCAGCAGATCAAGTATTACATGACTTAGGAATTGAAGATCCTATTTTAGAAATTGCTAAAGGTTTAGAAAAAGAAGCCTTAGAAGATCAATATTTTGTTGATAGAAAATTATATCCTAATGTAGATTTTTATTCAGGTATCATTTACAGAGCTATGGAAATACCTGTTGAAATGTTTACGGTAATGTTTGCTATAGGGCGTTTACCTGGTTGGATTGCTCAATGGCGAGAAATGCGTTTACGTAAAGAGCCTATTGGTAGACCAAGACAACTTTATATAGGAGCAACCAAAAGATCTTTTGTGCCAATAGAGGAAAGATAAAATTTAATTTTTTTTATAAATATTAAGCTTCATAGTTTTTCTATGAAGCTTTTCTTTTTACCGAGTTATTTTTATGTAAATTCCAAAAGTCAACTTTTTTATCATTAGTTTTGAAACTTTAGAATCTAATTTTTTTTTTTTGAGCTTTATATGCAACTTAACATTCAAAATGAAACATCTAGGTTAAGAGCTGTGGTTTTAGGAACAGCTAAAAGTTGTGGGCCAACCCCTAAAGTTGAAGAATGTTATGACCCTAAAAGTATTCAACATGTAATAGCTGGAACGTATCCGAAAGAAGAAGACATGATTTTAGAAATGGAAGCAGTTGCTGAAGTTTTTAAAAAATACGATGTTACCGTTTACAGACCTGATGTTTTGAAAGATTGTAACCAGATTTTTTCTAGAGATATTGCTTTTGTGATTGAGGATAAGGTCATTAAAGCTAACATACTGCCTAATAGAGATAAAGAAATTGAAGCTATTAGATATGTATGGAATAAGATAGAAAAAAAGAACAGAATTATTTTGCCAAAGGAGTGCCATGTTGAAGGGGGTGATGTAATGCCATGGAACGATTATATTTTTATAGGCACCTACACAGGTAAAGATTACCCAAACATAATTACTGCAAGAACCAATATACAGGCAGTTAATGCTATTCAAGAGTTATTTCCTCATAAAAAGATAAAAGCCTTTGAATTACGGAAATCTAACACGAATCCTAAAGAAAATGCATTGCATTTAGATTGTTGCTTTCAACCTATTGGAAAGGGTAAAGCTATTATTCATAAAAACGGTTTTTTAATTGAAAGTGATTATGAATGGTTGGTTAACTTTTTTGGTAAAGAAAATATGTTTGAAATCACTCAGGATGAAATGTATGATATGTATAGTAATATTTTTTCAATTTCAGAGGATGTTATTATTTCTGAGCAGAACTTTACTAGGTTAAATAATTGGTTGCGTAAGCAAGGTTTTACCGTTGAAGAGGTTCCGTATGCTGAAATAGGTAAGCAAGAAGGCTTACTTCGGTGTACAACTATGCCATTAATTAGGGATTAACTTAATACTTTTCAGGAATAAACGTTTGATAATCTAAGGGCGGGCGTATATAAGCATCTTTGTCAGAAAGTTCAGGTAGCTCAATAGGTTCAATATCCATCTTTTTATAAGGAATCATACTTAAAACATGGCTGATACAATTTAAACGTGCTCGCTTTTTATTGTCAGAGTTAACAACATACCATGGCACTTGTTTGGTGTCAGTATGGGCAAACATTTCATCCTTAGCTTTGGAGTATTCCAGCCATCTAGAGCGAGATTCTAAGTCCATGGGGCTAAACTTCCAACGTTTTAATGGGTTATTTATGCGGTTTTTAAAACGTTTTTCTTGTTCTTCATCACTTACAGAAAACCAATATTTTAAAAGAATAATTCCAGAGCGTACTAACATACGTTCAAACTCTGGACATGAACGTAAAAACTCTTCATATTCATCCTGGGTGCAGAATCCCATCACCTTTTCAACACCAGCTCTATTATACCAGCTTCTGTCAAACAAAACAATTTGTCCGGCATGAGGCAAGTGATAGATATAACGTTGAAAATACCATTGAGTTTTTTCTTTTTCTGTAGGAACTCCCAAGGCTACCACTTTACAAATACGAGGATTTAAAGGTTCTGTGAAACGTTTAATGGTTCCTCCTTTACCTGATGCATCTCTTCCTTCAAAAACAATTACAACTTTTAACCCTTCTTTTTTTACCCATTCTTGTAGATGAACTAACTCTGTATGAAGTTTTTTTAATGCGGTATTGTATTTTCTGGTGGAGATGGTTTTTGACATATTTTACAGGTTTAATGTACTCAAATGTACTATTTAATTGCTAAACACTTAGTTTTCTGCATTAAAAAACACTTTGTAATAATGCATTTTCTTTGTTTCATCATAACCTCTCTCCAAATATTCAGCGGAAGCATCTGGGGCATCAATATCCAGTTTTATTTGAATGTTGGTGTCTAACGTAATGTCGGTTTTTATTTTTTTCTTCTCCTTGTTTAATACACGTTCTACAACATCAAACTGATTTCTAATAACAAGGTTGTGTTCAGCTTCAAAACTTTTCTTGTATTGTTCAAATTCTGTTTTATGCTTGTCTTCCTCAAAAAGTTCGTCTTTAAACCGTTCAATATTAACTACTTCGTTTTCTTTAAAAAAGTCTATGGTTTTTGCTAAAAACGTATTTTGTTTTTGAATGCCATAACTGGTTTTTAAAATGTCTGAAGAAAAATCTTTACAAAGTTCAATATATTGTTGAGTGTGGCTATTGGAATCATTGGCATATTTAATGTTTAAAAATTGGCTTATCCAGTATTGGGCATCGTAATTATTATTGTCTACACTAAAAATAATATTACCCTCTGTATCGGTTTGGTTTAAAATTAAACAGCCTTTATCAACCTTTTTAGAGTTAATACCTTTTTGAACCAATACATCGTAACTGTTATTCTCTAGATATGTTTGAAAGAAATTAACCTTATTTTCAATTTTAAAAATGCCTAGAGCGTTGGTGGTAATATCATTAAACGCGATGCCTTCAAAAAGAACCACTAAAACATCGCCAGTTTTAATGTTTGCAGACGTTGATTGTTCAAACAAATGAGTAACAATGTGTTTTGAAACTTGAACAAAAGCTTCATCATCATCAAAAATTTGTGAACTATAACTATTTATTTCATTTAGGTTTATGTTGGCATGATGATTAAACCTGTAACTTTGAACCACGCTACTAAAAGGCCTTAGTAAAAAGGAGAGTATTAAGTCATAAGTGGCCTCATCAAAATCAACTATTTTTTCAGAAAACGCATTTTTTGTATCGTTAAATTTGTTACCAACCTTATGGATGATAAATTTTGAGATTGAGGCATTTTTCTTTGATATCATAATGTGTGTTTTGGTTATACAATAGTAATAATTTCAATAAATAAAACCATAAAAAAAGCGCCAAAGCAGAATGCTTTGACGCTCGAGATTTGAGGACTTGGGATTATATATATTTTTAAAATGACTTATATTTAAAAGCTACTAAAAAGATGAAGCAGCCAAAAATTAAAATTTTTGGTATGAATAGTTGTAAATATCTGGTTAATAGCTGGGTTAAAGATAAAAATTAGTTTTCTTAACGCAACTATTTTTAAACAAATATCTTTAAAAGATTAGTTAATCTGATATAAAATTACAGAGTTATTCTCGCCTTTGGTTACAAACTCAAGGTTTTGGTCTTGGTCAATGTTATCTAATGCTATCAATGAATTTCCATAAACTGGGAAATTAGGAATCATTTTAGATAAACTATCAAACAAATAAACTTTATGAGATTGCTTATCAGTTACCGTTACATAGATTTTGTCATTTATGTAGAAAATTAAGGGTTCTGTGTAATCACCAAAATCAAGTTCTGAAGTCTTTGTTTTAATAGTAAGTTTATTTTCGTTTAAGGCTACTAATGTTTTACTGGTAGTAGTTAAATAATGGTTTTCAGTAAGCCCTATGTTTTTTAATGACACATCGCCATTTGTTTTAACTGAATATAAATTACCATCTGCTGTTGTGGTTGTAAACTGGTTATTATAAAGGAAAACGGACTGACTTGAAAAGTTTCCATTTGTTCTAGGTGTTACTCGAGATCGCCCTGTTCTGTCTAGTATGTAAAGCTTGTTTTTAGTCTTAAAAGTTAAATAGTCTTTACTACCTATTCTAAAATGTTTTGGTTGTGAAATAATATAATCATTGGCAGATTTAAATACAAAACCGTTAACAAGTTTTGCTCTTACATCATACATTAGTAGGTTTTTTCCTTGAGTAACTAATAGCCTGTAATTCTTCTTTTTGTCATAGTCAAAAACAGATAGAGGTTGGGTGATTTTATCATTAAATTTACCTGGAAAAGGAGCTACATCTTTTCCATTTCTATCAATTACATAAAGTCTGTTTGATGTTGCAAAGCATAATTGCAGCCTACCGTTTTTATAGATATCTATTTGATTAATATTACCTAAAACAGGCCCTTGAAGCTTCTTTTTCCAAATAATTTTTCCTTGGTTGGAAATTAAATATAGGTTGTTATTTATGTCTTGTACTACTATTTCCTTTTGTTTGGTAATGTGATTAGTTACAAACTGAGGTTGATTTAAAATATCGGTATCTAGTTTAATGCTGAACTCTTCGGAAATTGAATTAGATACGGCGTTTGATTTACTCTTTTTAATAACACCATTTACATGGGCAAAATTATGGTCGTAAATAAATTGAAGCGCAGAAGTGTGGTACTTGTCTAATTTAAAATCTAAATCATCTTCTAAGTTTTCATTTATAATTTTATTCAAATAAGAAGGGTTATAAACACACAACATTGAAGATTCATCACTCAAATGTTCTTTAATGTTTTTAAAATAGTAACGCTCGCTCAGGGTAGTTTTATTTTGATAGTTTGCAATTATGCTTTGAAGTAATTCAATAGAATCTGCAAACACAAAAAAACTGTCAATAACACAGTACAAATTGGCATTGTTGAATGATACAAGAGGTGTAAAGGTTTTAGAGAATATCAGGGGGTCATCAAAATTAAAAATATCAACTTCTCGATAAGAGCTCATAATGTTTTCGTTCCCTGTTAGAGCGTCTTTTGTGGCAATGTTGTCAATAGAATTCAAAACAATAGCCTGTTCTCTGTCTTGATATATAATTCCAATTTCAATGATATCATTAAACAAACTGGGGCTTATATACGTGGAGTCTTTTTTATTAAAAGGTAATAAGTTACTAGCTAAAGTTTTAAAATTATCAAAAGTAAAACTTATAAAACCATCGCTGTTTGAAGGGGTAATATATTGTGTTTTGTTTTCTTGTGGAATGGTGTTTTTAAAAAGATCAATAACATTTCTAAGTGAATCAGTAGCTTTGGTTATACCATTTAATATAATTTCATTTTGGTTAGCCTCAACATCAAAGGCAATGTATTCAGTGAAATTGTTTAGTTTGAGGCTTTTCTGGTTGGTAATGTTATTTATAAAAGGAGAATTTGATTTTATAATAACAGAACACGTTTTATTTTTGTTAAACGTACTGTATGCTTTTTTTAAATCGGTGTTAATTTCACTCTTATTAAAAACGTTATCTAAAATGTCTTTTGAAGATGAAGCGAAAAAGGTGCTGTCAATAATCGTACTGTAAAACGGTTGATTATTTAATGTGGATTTTAAAACGGTTTGGTTTTTGTAATTTAAACTCTCTTCACTGTAATTTTTTAAGGAATCTGTTTTTAATAATTCAGAATAATATTTTGTAATAACGGTAAATTGAAGACTGTCTTTTGTGTCTTTTGAAAAGCATATTAAAATATTATCTAGTGGTTTTATAAGCGAAGTATTTTCTAAAATATGCTCCAATTTTTGGTAATTTGAACTCTTAGAAAGTCTTTTTAAAAAATCGTTATTGGTTATGGTATTTTTAAAACTTTCAAAATTTGAAGTTGTTACAATTACCGATGCATTTTCGGGGGCAAAGTCAATGAGTTCGGTGCGTTTGGTTTTGGGGTTAGAGCAACTAAAAAGGATAAGTGAAAATAAGAGGGTTAATAGACAGGGTTTCATTAATAGATTAATTTTCCGTAAAGATAAATAACTTATTTAAAGGTAACTTATAAATCCAGCTTTAGCTGTTCGGGCAATAATTTGAAAGATTTCCGGTGATATTTTGTGATTCCAAATTTTTTAATGGCTTCTCTATGCTCTTTTGTTGGGTAGCCTTTATTTTTTTTCCAATTATACATTGGGAATTCTTTATGAATTTTATTCATATATTCATCTCTATAGGTCTTCGCTAATACAGAAGCTGCGGCAATGCTCAAGTATTTACCATCACCTTTGATTATAGTTTGAAAAGGGATTTTTTTATAAGGTTTAAATTTATTTCCATCCACTATTATATATTCGGGTTGTATCTGCAATGTTTCAATAGATTTATGCATAGCCAAAATTGAAGCATTTAAAATATTGATACTGTCAATTTTTTCTTGAAAAACATGGGCAACTCCAAAAGTTATACAGTCAGATTCAACAACAGATTTAAGTAAATGGCGTTTCTTTTCAGTTAATTGCTTGGAATCGTTCAAAAGGGTGTTTTTAAAATCTTTTGGCAGAATAACAGCAGCTGCTGTAACCGGACCCGCAAGACACCCACGTCCAGCCTCATCGGTGCCGCATTCCAATAGGAAATCTGTATGATTATTAAGTAACATTTATATTCTTAATTGGACAAAGCTATAATTTTTTAATTTTTGTTTTTTTATGTGAGCATAGTAATTTTGTTTTTTTATCTAAATTCTGTGATTAATTTAAGTCTCTTGTGGTTTTTTTGATAAAACACAAAGTGTTTGTTTAAAATCGCGTGTTTTTTTATTATTTATTTAAATTTTAAACCTGCTAGTTATCAGTTTTCTCTATGTTTTTTATCAGAATTTTTGGATTTTATTAATAATATTATCATGTTTGTACATGACTAACTCAAAGTAAATATTCTTGTTTATATTTACAAAGAAAGCCAGCTTACAAAGCTGGCTTTCTTTATTTAAAATATTTAGAGACACTTTACGTTCAAATAATTACTTTTGCTACTTGAAAAAAGAACAAATACTTAAAGAATAATCTTTATTATCCCATATGAGCAACATGCCAAAAATTTTTCAACAAAGTAGAAGGCTCAAAATTATAAAAGGAGTCTTGGCGTGTTTATTCATATGTATATTTACTTTTACAAACGCACAAAAAAAAAAACCGGGTGGTTTTGTTACTCCTGGAGGGGTGGGGGCTCCAATAAATAAAACGGCAACCCCAAATAGGTCACAGCAAATTCAAGAAAGTGAAAATGAAGAGAAAGCCAGTATTAAAGATTACTTGATTTTTTCTCATCAAAGTGATACCACATACGTAGATACCACTTTAACCATTCAAAAAGAGTATAAATTCAATTACCTAAGAAGGGATAATTTTGGACTAATGCCATTTTCTAACTTAGGTCAAACCTACAATAAACAAACCTTTAATTTTCAAAATACTGGTTTAATGCCAAATTTTGGAGCTAGGGCTAGACATTTTAATTACTTCGAAATTGAAGATATTAACTACTATAGAGTTCCAACGCCCTTAACAGAGTTGTTTTTTAAAACGGCTTTTGAGCAGGGACAATTAGTAGATTCATTTATTACCATTAATACATCTCCAGAATTTAATTTTTCTATTGCTTATAAAGGGTTGCGATCTTTAGGAAAATATCAACATATTTTAACAAGCACAGGTAACTTTAGATTTACATCAAATTACCATACAAAGAATAACAAATATAATGTCAAGGGGCACATAGTTACTCAAGATTTGATGAATCAAGAAAACGGAGGTTTAAGAGATGCCGAAATAGATTTTTTTGAATCTGGTGCACCAGAATATATTGATAGGTCTATTTTTAATCCAGCTTTTGAGAATGCAGAAAGTATCCTCTTAGGAAAGCGATTTCATATAGAGCATGATTATCAGCTTATTAAAAAAGACTCACTTTCTAAAAATGCTATTAAACTAGGACATATTTTGTCTTTTGAAGATAAATATTTCCAGTTTGATCAAACCTCAAGCTTAACTAGTTACTTTGGTGATGCTTTTGTGACCTCTAGAATAAAAGACAGAGCCACCTTAGAGAATTTTTATAATAAGGTGTATGTAAATTATAGCAATAATATTTTAGGCGACTTGCAATTTAACGTAATTAGTAACAATTACAATTATGGTTATAATCAAGTGGTTATTCTTGAAGATAATACCACTATAACAAATAGGTTAAAAGGAAATATTTTTTCGGTAGGGGGTAAATATCGAAAACAATATAAAGGCTTTGAATTAGACGGTGAGTTTGGTTTAAATATTTCGGGCGACTTTGAAGGAAACTTTATTAAGGCTAAGGCTACTTTTAATTTAAACGAAGATATTGAAGCTTCGGCATCCTTAAACCACAGTTCTAAAGCACCAAATTATAATACCTTACTATATCAAAGTAATTATAAGCTTTATAACTGGCAGAATAACTTTAATAATACAGAAACACAGCAACTCGCATTTCAGTTAAGGTACAAGCAGTTGGCTAATATTACTGTAGATCTAAATACAATAAGCGATTATGTGTATTTCGCAGAAGACCAAACTACCGTTGAACCTTATCAAATAAGACCTTTTCAAAATAATGGAACTATAACATACCTTAGGGCGAAGTTAGAAAATGAAATTAGAGTTGGTAAATTTGCACTAAACAACACAATCATGTACCAAAATGTACAAGATGATAACAACAGTATTAATGTACCAGAGCTCATTACCAGAAACACATTTTACTTTTCAAGTCACCTGTTCAAAAAAGCCATGTATTTGCAAACAGGTATTACCCTTAATTATTTTACAGAATATTACATGAATGCCTATAACCCTCTATTGGCAGAATTCTATGTGCAGAACGATGAAGAATTTGGTGGTTTCCCGCGCTTAGATTTTTTTATTAATGCTAAAATTAGGCAAACTCGTCTGTTTTTGAAAGCAGAGCATTTCAATTCTGCATTTACAGGTTACAATTATTATTCTGCTCCTAATTACCCGTATAGAGATTTTGTGGTTCGTTTCGGGGTCGTTTGGAATTTCTTTATGTAAAGTTTAATATGACGTTGGTTTATAGATAATTTAGCGCGCATACTGCACTATCTTATAGGGTTGATATTTTTTCCAATTTTTAAAGTCTTTTTGCATATCAAAAAAATAAGTTTATTCTGAGCCAAGTAGAAGCGTTGTGATCAATAACTTGGGTAGGTTCTAATTTATGATAGTTGATAGTTATCTGAATATACAGGTTTGTAAAACTATTTAAACATCGGTCAACAGTCATTTATCAATAGTCTTAAACCTTAAGCATTTTGTGTAGTATTAATAAGAAGGAGTGTATTTTTAATCATTTTCATTGTCAAAACTATTTACTTTTAGGCGTTGTATTTTGTATTATATAATTTTTTTATTGGTGTAAGTAATTGATAATAAGGTTTTAGGGATTTTGAGAGAAAAGCGTCAAAAAAAAGGTTAAAAAAGTTCTTGTATAATGGGAAATAGGTATTATGTTTGCACCCGCAAAACGGGGGAGTAATTTTCAGTTATGCGATGTTCACAATTAGGTATTGGTTTAAGGAAAATGCGGTTAAAAAGATTTTCTAAAAAAAATATTTAAAAAGTATTGTGGGTAAAAAAAAAGGGTTTTATATTTGCACCCGCTAAACAAGGAAACGCGTTTAGGAGCGAAAAAAATAAGTTCATAGACATATTGAAATCGACAGCGTAAGTAACAATTGGAAACGGTTGTTACAGACAAGAGAATAGACCATTTTGAGAACTTGATATTCTATTAGTTGTTAATAAAGACAAGTCTTAAGAGACTTAAAAATTTAACAATGAAGAGTTTGATCCTGGCTCAGGATGAACGCTAGCGGCAGGCCTAACACATGCAAGTCGAACGGTAACAGGGAAAAGCTTGCTTTTCTGCTGACGAGTGGCGCACGGGTGCGTAACGCGTATGCAACCTACCTCTTACTGGGGGATAGCCTCTGGAAACGGAGATTAATACCCCATAGTATTTAGAACTGGCATCAGTTTTAGATTAAAGGTTACGGTAAGAGATGGGCATGCGTCCTATTAGCTAGTTGGTATGGTAACGGCATACCAAGGCAACGATAGGTAGGGGCCCTGAGAGGGGGATCCCCCACACTGGTACTGAGACACGGACCAGACTCCTACGGGAGGCAGCAGTGAGGAATATTGGACAATGGGCGGAAGCCTGATCCAGCCATGCCGCGTGCAGGAAGACTGCCCTATGGGTTGTAAACTGCTTTTGTACGGGAAGAAACACTCCTACGTGTAGGAGCTTGACGGTACCGTAAGAATAAGCATCGGCTAACTCCGTGCCAGCAGCCGCGGTAATACGGAGGATGCAAGCGTTATCCGGAATCATTGGGTTTAAAGGGTCCGTAGGTGGACTGGTCAGTCAGAGGTGAAATCCTGCAGCTTAACTGTAGAACTGCCTTTGATACTGCTAGTCTTGAGTCATTATGAAGTGGTTAGAATATGTAGTGTAGCGGTGAAATGCATAGATATTACATAGAATACCAATTGCGAAGGCAGATCACTAATAATGTACTGACACTGATGGACGAAAGCGTGGGGAGCGAACGGGATTAGATACCCCGGTAGTCCACGCCGTAAACGATGGATACTAGCTGTTCGGCTTCGGCTGAGTGGCTAAGCGAAAGTGATAAGTATCCCACCTGGGGAGTACGTTCGCAAGAATGAAACTCAAAGGAATTGACGGGGGCCCGCACAAGCGGTGGAGCATGTGGTTTAATTCGATGATACGCGAGGAACCTTACCAGGGCTTAAATGTAGGCTGCATAGTTTAGAGATAGACTTTTCTTCGGACTGCTTACAAGGTGCTGCATGGTTGTCGTCAGCTCGTGCCGTGAGGTGTCAGGTTAAGTCCTATAACGAGCGCAACCCCTGTTGTTAGTTGCCAGCATGTAAAGATGGGAACTCTAACAAGACTGCCGGTGCAAACCGTGAGGAAGGTGGGGATGACGTCAAATCATCACGGCCCTTACGTCCTGGGCTACACACGTGCTACAATGGCCGGTACAGAGGGCAGCCACACCGTGAGGTGGAGCGAATCCTTAAAACCGGTCTCAGTTCGGATCGGAGTCTGCAACTCGACTCCGTGAAGCTGGAATCGCTAGTAATCGGATATCAGCCATGATCCGGTGAATACGTTCCCGGGCCTTGTACACACCGCCCGTCAAGCCATGGAAGCTGGGAGTGCCTGAAGTCCGTCACCGCAAGGAGCGGCCTAGGGTAAAATCGGTAACTAGGGCTAAGTCGTAACAAGGTAGCCGTACCGGAAGGTGCGGCTGGAACACCTCCTTTCTAGAGAAAGACGACTAATAGGTTTAGATATTTAGGGAAAGAATAGTTTGTTCTCTTTAGCTGTTGATTTTAAAATATATAGTAAAAAGTCATAAGGCATTAGTGCTTAGTAAAATA
>NZ_SMZJ02000008.1 GCF_004358095.2 Seonamhaeicola sediminis | reverse complement strand
AACATGAATACTATCTAGTCGACCATCCTTAAGTTCTCTGGCTATGAGCTGCGCATCAATCTTATCGGTCTTGGTAAAACGCTCTTTTCCCTTTCGGTGAATGTCTGCTGGATTAACTACTAATGAGCTCCATCCATAACTCTCAAAACTACGATGAGCATAATAACCACAGCAACCAGCTTCATAAGCAATAGTCACTTCATAGTCGGAAAAATGTTGCTCCACATAAACTTTTAATCCTTCTGGTTTTGGAGGCATCGTAAATGATTTCCCAGAAAATAAATCTGTGGCACAGTGTATTTTCCAACTTCGTTTGTGAATGTCGATGCCAATGTATAACTTTGGTTGAGCAGTTTGTTCAGTTTTCATATCTTAATCGTTTTAGTGAACTTTAAAGATACTGACTTACTGCTTTTTCATGGATGCTATAAAAAATGTGCTGGATAGTGCTAAAACTAAAAGTTAGTCATTTTTGTTAGGTCTGATTTTCCTCCGGAAAATCCTCGCAAACAAAATCGCACTTTCCATATACAAACCGATATACTCCATAAAAACACATAAAAAAGACCTTGAAAAAACAAGGTCTTTTGTCTAATTATCTAAATTTCTAAGAAGTCTATTTTTTTAAATAATCCAAAACATTGGCTTCAATACGCGCTTGGATATTAGAAACATTGGCTTTAACAAAGGTTTCGCCAGTAATGTTTTCATAGAGCTCTATGTAACGGTTGCTTACAGTTTCAATATACGCATCACTCATAAAGGGTACGGTTTGTCCTTGTAATCCTTGAAACCCATTAGAGATAAGCCATTGGCGTACAAACTCTTTAGACAGTTGTTTTTGTGGCTCACCTTTTTCTTGGCGTTCTTTATAACCATTGGCATAAAAATAGCGTGACGAATCTGGGGTATGAATTTCATCAATTAAAACTATTTGCCCATCTTTAGTTTTACCAAATTCATATTTGGTATCTACTAAAATGAGTCCGCGTGCTGCTGCAATTTCGGTACCACGTTGAAACAGTTTACGGGTGTAATCTTCTAATACCACATAATCGGATTCAGAAACAATACCACGTTTTAAAATATCCTCTCGTGAGATATCCTCATCATGGTCACCTTGTTCTGCTTTGGTAGCCGGTGTAATGATGGGCTCTGGAAAAGCATCATTTTCTTTCATACCTTCTGGCATAGAGACACCACACAGCATACGCTTACCCGCTTTATATTCGCGTGCTGCATGCCCAGACATATAACCACGTATGACCATTTCTACTTTAAATGGTTCACATAAATGCCCTACGGCAACGTTAGGATCTGGGGTAGCCATGAGCCAATTAGGTACTAAATCTTGGGTGGCCGCCATCATTTTAGTAGCAATTTGGTTTAGTATTTGCCCTTTGTAAGGAATCCCTTTTGGCATTACTACATCAAAGGCCGATAACCTATCTGTGGCTATCATAACTAATTGCTCGTTATTGATATTATATACCTCTCTTACCTTTCCCTTGTAAACACTTTGTTGCCCAGGAAAATTAAAATTGGTGTCTATTATGGTATTACTCATGCCTTTAATTAACTATTTATTATTGACAAATGTCTAATTTCTTATTTCTGAATATGACTGATAAATGCCTACTGTATAATGTTTACTAAATTTACCCTCTGTTTTCAATATTATCGTAAGCCTCTATGATCTTTTTAACCAGTTTGTGACGAATCACATCTTTATCGTCTAAAAATATCATGCCAACGCCTTGTACATTTTTTAAAATAAGCATAGCTTCTTTAAGCCCTGAAATGGTTCTACGTGGTAAATCTATCTGTCCAGGATCTCCCGTTAACAGGAACTTAGCATTTTTACCCATACGTGTTAGAAACATTTTCATTTGAGCATGGGTGGTGTTTTGACCCTCATCTAAAATTACAAATGCATTATCTAAAGTACGCCCGCGCATAAATGCCAAGGGCGCAATTTGAATGGTACCATTCTCTAGGTAGTGCGCCAATTTTTCGGGGGCAATCATATCGCGCAACGCATCATACAATGGTTGCATGTAGGGGTCTAATTTTTCTTTTAAATCGCCCGGAAGAAAACCTAAGTTCTCCCCTGCTTCAACCGCCGGACGTGTTAAAATAATACGCTTAACTTCTTTATTTTTTAAGGCTTGTACCGCCAGTGCTACTCCCGTGTAGGTTTTACCTGTTCCTGCAGGGCCTATGGCAAAAACCATATCATTTCTACGAATACTTTCTACCAACTTACGCTGGTTGGCTGTTTGAGCCTTAATAGTTCTACCACCAACACCATGAACAATAACTTCGCCGCTTTGTTGAGACGTGTTATAATCTTCACTACTTACGCTTGTTAAAACCCGTTCAATGGTATTTTCATCAAGCTTATTATATTTTGCGTATTGGGCTAATAGCATGGTTAAGCGACGGTCAAATTCCTCTAGTAATTCTTCATCGCCAAAGGCTTTTATCTTATTACCTCTAGCTACTATTTTAAGTTTTGGAAAGTACTTTTTTAAAAGTTCAATGTTTACATTGTGGGCTCCAAAAAATTCTTTTGGAGAGATTTCTTCAAGTTCAAAAATTAATTCGTTCAAAGGCGTTCTATTATTTTAAATAACTTTTAAGATTAATTGTAAATACGGTTTTATTCTTTAGACATTATATTTATTCATTTAGCTTAATTCCATTTTCAAAATGAAAAAATTCCTGTACTTTTGAATTGTTCAAAAATACACAAATTGAACGACCTTAAGCTAAAAACATATCAACAATTTTGCCAATGGCAATCATAACATTAACGACAGATTTTGGTGAGAAAGACCACTTTGCCGGCGCTACAAAAGGCGCTATTTACAGTGAACTACCAGACGTTAAAATTGTTGATATCTCACATTCGGTATCTCCTTTTAATATTCCAGAGGCAGCTTACATTATTCAAAATGCTTACCGTATTTTCCCTAAAGGTACCATTCACATTATTGGTATAGATTCTGAAATTAACCAGGAAAACAAACATATTGCTATTAAATTAGACGACCATTACTTTATTTGTGCCAACAATGGTATTATGAGTATGATTTGTTCTGAAATTGCACCCGAAAAAATTGTAGAAATTAATATTCATGACAAAATTCAAACAAGTTTTCCGGTTTTAGATGTGTTTGTTAAAGTGGCTTGTCATATTGCTCGTGGTGGTACTTTAGAAGTGATAGGAAAAACTATTGATGCCATTAAACCAATAAAGAATATTGTGCCCTATGTTAATGATGATAAAACTCAAATTATTGGTAGCGTTATTTATATTGATAACTACGGAAATGTGGTAACCAACATTAAACGAAGCTTTTTTGAAACCATTCAAAAAGGGCGTGCTTTTGAGATTTCGGCACGAAATTATAAGTTTAAGAAAATTTATAATAAATACAGTGATATTGTAAACTTTGAAATTCCAGAAGATAGGCGCCATGATGAAGGTAAAGGCTTGGTAGTTTTTAATTCGGGTGATTTTTTAGAAATAGCTGTTTATAAAAGTAATACAGCAACTGTTGGTAGCGCTAGTAGTTTAATGGGAATGCGCATTATGGATACGGTAAGTGTTAATTTTATAAAGGAGGAAATATATGCTAGTTAGAATTGTGAAAATGGGGTTTCATGCGGAGCATGTTGATACCTTTCTGGAACATTTTAATGCACACAAAGACCAAATTAGGCATTTTGAAGGCTGTAAGTTTTTAGAACTTTACAGAGATAAGAATACCCCAACTATATTCTTTACGTATAGCTATTGGGAATCTGAAAATCATTTGGAACATTACAGGCAATCTAGCTTGTTTACATCTGTTTGGAATAAAACCAAAGTATTGTTCAGTATAAAACCCGAAGCTTGGAGTGTTGATAAATTAGAAAGTTTAACTTAAACCTTTTTACAAAAAACTTAAATGGTTAAGACAATACGAAATTTATATTATAAACTATCAGTAAAACAAAGATTTTGGATAAGAAAATTAGTTTACTACCCTACTGATCTATTTAGAGATAGAAGTACTTTAATCCCGCCAAAAGGCATGATTTATACAGGCAGTGGTGATTTTATAAAAATAGGTAATTCTTTTTTTAATTATTTTAAGGAACACGGAAATATTACACCAGAAAGTACTGTTTTAGATATTGGCTCTGGTATTGGAAGAATAGCTATCCCCTTCACCAAATTCTTAAATAAAAATGGCTCTTATGAAGGATTTGATGTGGTTAAAAAAGGTGTGAATTGGTGCAGTAAGAATATTTCTTCTAAATATCCTAACTTCTCTTTTAAATATATTTCTCTTAAAAATGATTTATATAATACTTCAGCAGAAAATAACGCTAGTAATTTTGTTTTTCCTTATGAAGCTAATGTTTTTGACTTTGCTTTTTTAATATCGGTTTTCACCCATATGTTACCCAATGACTTAGATAATTATTTAAACGAAATTATAAGGGTCTTAAAACCTAATAAAAAATGCATAGCAACTTTTTTTATTCTTGATGAAATATCGTCTAAACTCATGAATAATTCTGAAAAAAACTTTAAATATAATCATGGGCATTATTCGCTTATGAGTGAGAAGGTAAAAGAAGCCAACGTGGCATATAGCAAAGATTACTTAATAAGTTTAATAGAAAGCAAAGGGTTTGTTATTGAAAAACTTCATGAAGGAAATTGGTCTGGAAGAGATAAAACTGAAATTACATTTTCAACCCAAGACATCTTAATATTAAGAAAGAAATAGCTTGTTATAAGACAACTACATTGTTAAAATAAATTATAATCATAAAGTTAACAAACCAAATACTTTAGATTAAATGTTAGGTAGAATTCATATGTTTTTTGGCATTTTGATAGTGATTGTTTTTTTACTATCAGGGCAGTATATGGACAAAAAATTCAATCATTTAGAAAACATGGAATTAATGAACAGAGCTCTTTTTAGGGCTGGTCATTTGTATATTCTACTTTTCGGTTTGATAAATACTGCCCTAGGAGCTCACCTAAAACTATCTAAAACCAAATGGATTAACTTAACTCAAAAATTGGATTCATTAGTGATTTTTAGCGCTACTATTTTGGTTGTTTGTGGTTTCTTTGTAGAATTACCCACTAATGACATAGAAAGGCCTTTAACACGTTTTAGTTTGTATTTAATTCTCTTTGGGGTTTCTGTCCATGGTTTAATATCTTTGGTTTCTTGTAAAAAAAACCTAAACACCTAAACGATAATAATGCTAGCAATCTTAAAAAAAGAAATAAACGCGTTTTTTGCATCGCCCATCGGCTATTTGGTGATTGCTATTTTTTTAGTTTTAAACGGATTATTTTTATGGGTTTTTAAGGGAGAATTTAATATCCTTGATTACGGATTTGCAGACCTATCGTCTTTCTTTTTATTAGCTCCTTGGATTTTAATTTTCCTGATACCAGCCGTGACCATGCGTAGTTTTTCAGATGAAAAAAAACAAGGTACACTAGAATTACTTTTAACCAAACCTATAAGCCATTTTAAAATTGTTTTAGGTAAATATTTAGGCGCTCTTACCTTAATTATAGTGGCACTTTTACCAACATTACTCTACGTATTTACGATATATCAGTTAGGAAACCCTGTTGGTAATTTGGATATGGGAAGCACCTTGGGTTCCTACTTTGGCTTGCTGTTTTTAGTGGCTTCTTATACCGCTATTGGCATTTTTGGCTCTTCGCTTTCAGATAATCAAATTGTAGCGTTTATTATATCTGTCTTTTTGTGCTTTATATTTTATATTGGTTTTGAAGGTATGGCAGATTTTACCTCTAGCAATATAGTAGAGCAATTGGGTATGAGCTACCATTTTAAAAGTATAAGCAGAGGTGTTATTGATACTAGAGATATTATTTACTTTGTAAGTGTAACAGTGTTTTTTATGATGTTAACCAATCTAAATTTAAATAAACACTAAATGATTATAACGCCAGTATTTATTATATCAATTTTGTTGGTTTTTGTATTGGTTTGGTGGTTTGCTACTACCATAGACTCACGCAAATGGGTCTCGTTTTTAATTTCTGTAGTACTAACCCCCTTTTTATACTTTTATGTGGTATATGCTATTATGAATATTTTTAGTTCATATCACCATGAAAAGTACTTTGTATCAAAAGTTTGGAAAGAAAAACCAGCATTTAGATATGAAATGGTTGGTAATTTATTACAAGATAGCTTGTTAGTAAATAGAACTAAAGAAGATGTAAAAACACTTTTGGGTAAGAGTGAATGGTTTAGTTGGAATGATAGTATAAAAGCAAACTCAAAAGAGCAATGGAATTACAATTTAGGAGTTAAACCAGGTGCCTTTAATAATATGCAAGAATGCTTAGAAATTATTTTCAATGATGACCTAGTAAGCCAAATTAGAGAATATCAATTAAAACAAGTTTTTGAAAAAGAAGATTAAACATATAGCCATAACAGTAATTGTTTTAATTGCAATAAATGTTATTGGAAATACGCTTTTTAAGCGCTTTGATTTAACTGAAGATAAACGCTATACCTTAAGCGAATCTGCGGTTGCCATTATAAAAAACATAGATTCTCCAATTGTAATTGATGTATTTTTAGATGGTGATGATTTCCCCTCAGAGTTCAGGAGGCTACAAACAGAAACTAAACAATTATTAGAAGAGTTTTCAAATATTAATGATAATATCGTTTTCAATTTTATCAACCCGTTAGAAAACGAAACTACCCGAGAACAGAATATTAATCAACTGATTAATAGAGGATTAGCGCCTATGCAACTCAGTGTTTCTGAAAGTGGCAAATCATCAAAAGCTATTATTTTTCCATGGGCTTTGGCCAGCTTTAACGAACAAACGGTAACCATTCCGCTTATAAAAAACAAAATTGGAGCATCACAGCAAGAATTAGTCTCTAATTCAGTGCAGCATTTAGAATATGCTTTTGCTGATGGTTTTAATAAACTTACTAAACCTAAACAAAGAAAGATAGCCATATTAAAAGGCAACCAGCAATTAGATGATATCTATATTGCAGACTTTGTAAAAAAACTAGGAGAATATTACTTCATAGCTCCCTTTACTCTAGATAGTGTAACTACTAACGCCCAAAAAACATTAAATGATTTAAAAGCATTTGATTTAATCATTTCTGCAAAACCTACACAGGCATTTAGTGAAAGAGAAAAATTAGTATTAGATCAATTTACCATGAATGGTGGTAAAAGCTTGTGGTTGCTAGACGCAGTATCAATTGAAAAAGACAGTCTGTACAACAACGCTGGAAAAAACTATGCTGTTTCTAGAGATTTAAATTTAACCGATTTTTTCTTTAAATATGGTGTTAGAATTAACCCTAGTATTGTGGCAGACCTCTACTCTGCCCCCATTATGCTGGCTACTGGTAAAGATAACGACACACGGTTAATGCGTTTAAGATGGCCTTACTCGCCCTTGGCCAAAGGAAACACCAATCATCCTATAACCAACAATTTAAACCTTGTAAAGTTTGATTTTGCTAACCCAATAGACACGCTAAAAAATTCAATAGAAAAAACGGTTCTTCTAAAAAGTTCTGAATTGTCAAAACTAGAGGGTGTCCCTAGAGAAATTAGTTTGGAATTGGCAACCCAAGAACCAGAAACAGTATTATATAACAAAGGGAGTCAAATATTGGCGGTTTTATTAGAAGGTGAATTTAATTCGGCTTACAAAAACCTCATTAAACCCCTAAAGTTGGCAACTATTAAAGACCAAAGTTCTTTCACAAAAATGATTGTAATAGCCGACGGTGATGTTATAAAAAATAATGTAGATAGAAACGGCCCGACCAATTTAGCTTTTGACCGCAGCAGTAACCAAGAAGTAGGGAATAAAGAATTCTTGTTGAATGCCGTGAATTACTTACTTGACGATGATGGACTTATAAACATTCGTTCTAAAGAAATAGCAGTTGCCTTCTTAGACCAGCAAAAAATTGCAAATGAAAAAACCAAATGGCAACTTATAAATACCACATTACCACTGGTATTATTAACACTCTTTGGTTTTGTGTTTAATTTCATTAGAAAGAAAAAATATGCTTCTTAAATGTTAATAAGTTTGTTTCCAATATTTAGCGGTAAAGAATATATTTGTAGATAGCATTATTCAAAAATTAAAATCCAACATAAATTCATGAAGTTTATTGTATCGAGTACGTATTTATTAAAACAACTACAGGTTTTAGGTGGTGTTATTAATAACTCAAACACCTTACCTATTTTAGATAATTTTTTATTCGAATTAGACAATAATACGCTTACCGTATCTGCCAGTGATTTAGAAACCACTATGTCTTCTACGCTTGATGTAGAAAGTGATAGCAATGGAAGTGTTGCTATTCCTGCACGTTTATTACTTGATACATTAAAAACGTTTCCAGAACAACCTCTAACCTTTGTTGTTGAAGAAAATAATACTGTTGAGATAAGCTCTAATCATGGTAAATATGCTCTGGCTTATGCTGAAGGCAATGAATTTCCTAAAGCAGTTGCGCTTGAAGATCCTAGTAAAACAGTAGTTATGGGAGATGTATTAGCAACCGCCATAAGTAAAACAATTTTTGCGGCTGGAAATGATGATTTACGCCCAGTAATGAGTGGTGTGTTTTTCCAGTTCTCACAACAAGGATTGACCTTTGTATCTACAGATGCTCACAAATTGGTAAAATATACTCGTGAAGATATTAAAGCCAATGAGGTAGCAGAATTTATTATGCCTAAAAAACCTTTAAACTTGCTAAAGGGTATTTTAGCTGCTAGTGAAGATGAAGTAAGTATTGAGTACAACGAATCTAATGCAAAATTTACTTTTGAAAATTCTGTATTGATTTGTAGATTGATTGATGGAAAATACCCAAATTACGAAGCGGTGATTCCTAAAGAAAATCCTAACAAGCTAGTGATAGACAGAACGCAGTTCTTAAACTCTGTAAAACGTGTTAGTATATTCTCTAACAAGACCACCCATCAAATTAGATTAAAAATTGCAGGTGCCGAACTCAATATTTCTGCTGAAGATATTGATTATAGTAACAAAGCAGAGGAACGCTTAACATGTGATTATCAAGGTGATGATATGCAAATTGGTTTTAACTCTCGTTTCCTTACAGAGATGCTAAACAACCTAAGTTCAGATGAAGTACAATTAGAAATGAGTATGCCTAATAGAGCTGGTATTTTAACGCCAATTGATGGTTTAGACGACGGTGAACATGTAACCATGCTTGTAATGCCGGTGATGTTAAATTCATAAACAAAAAGAATCATTTAAAATGATAAACGCTCACCAATTGGTGAGCGTTTTCTTTATATTTAAATAAACTAACTAATAAAATTGAAAGTTAAAGGATATTTAGGTGTTTCTCCGTTATTAGCTTTAATAGCATTAACAATTGGAAAAATAAAGGAAAAGATCCCTAGAACTATAAAGCCTAAAATACCTAGACCAAAAAATAATATACCCGGGATGCAAATTAAAAAATAAATGATTAAACTTAACTGAAAGTTTATAATATTCTTACCGTGCTCATCCATTTTATACACTTTTTCTTTTTGGGTTGCCCATAAAATTAAAGGCACTATCAAACTACCAAACCCAGTGATAAAAATAATAAGCTGGCTCAAGTGGGTTAAAACGATTAATTGATTGTCTTTGCGCATCATTATATTAAATGTTTTTGATTGATTACTTGTTGGACGCAATTTAGACAAGAATGTTACAATTGAACTTTTAAATATATATGAAATAGTTTCATTACTAAAATTGCGAGATAAATTAATATCTTTAACATGATATTAGTTGTTTATGCCTGAGCCAACCCTTAATGTTTTAATTGAATTTTTATCTGAAATCCCTTTTTTATCAGAGGTATCTTCTAAATCATTATACAATTTATGCAAAGAATCTGAACAAGCTTCTTTCATCAAAAACGAAGTGATTGTCCATAAAAATGAGGTAGGAAATTCTATGTTTGCTATTATTAATGGAAAGGTAAAAGTTCATGATAAAAGTCACATTTACGGAACGCTCTCAAATGGTGATTGTTTTGGTGAATATGCCCTCATTGATAACGAAACCCGTTCTGCCTCTGTTACGGCCTTAGAAAAAACCAAAGTCCTAATCATTAAACGAGAGCAATTTCTTGACTTAATGGCTAGTGATAGTGGTTTTGCTCAAGGTATTTTGGCGGTTATGATAAAACGCCATAGAGAATTAGATACCATACAAGAACGATTGGCAACCTCAAAACAGGATATGGAGATAGCCAATAATAAAATGAGTAGTCTCATTAATGGTGCTATGGATGCTATCATAATGTTTAACAGTAATTTTAAAATTGTACTTACCAATCCGTCTGCCAACCACCTCCTAGAAAATGAAGATGTATTACAGCGAAACATACTCTTCTTCTTTGATGATAACAGTGCAAATTTAATTGAAGGTATTGTTAAGTCTGGGTTAGAAAATAATACTAACACTAATAAGTACCTGCCAAAAATTGTAAAGGTTATAGGCTCCAATGAAACCGAAACTTTAAATGAAGGCACTATTAGTAAATATGGCATCGGCTCTAAAACCTTTTTCACACTCATTCTTCGTAACATTGAAGAACGGCTTATTGCTGAAGACAAGATAAATTTACTTACTAAACAAACACAATATTTAGAAGAGGAAATAAAAGAACTTACCAGTAGCTATGGCATTATTGCCGAAAATACAGCTATGAAACAAGTACTCAATCTAATACAGCAAGTAGCCAAAACAGATGCAACTGTTTTAATTCATGGAGAAACTGGAACTGGAAAAGAATTAATTGCTCGTGCTATACACAAAGAAAGTGATAGAAATCACAAACCTTTAATCCGCATTAATTGTGGAGCTATTCCTAATAATTTAATTGAAAGTGAATTGTTTGGTCATAAAAAAGGAGCGTTTACGGGAGCCACTGCAGACCGAAAAGGACGCTTTTTATTAGCAGACCAAGGCACTATTTTTTTAGATGAAATTGGCGAAATGCCGTTAGAATTACAACCCAAACTCCTTCGTGTCATTCAAGAAGGAGAATTTGACCCCGTTGGAAGCTCAGAAACAGTAAAGGTAGATGTCAGAATTATAGCTGCTTCTCACAGAAATCTTTTAGAGTTCTCAAAAGAAGGAAAATTTAGAGAAGACTTATTCTATCGCCTTAATGTGTTCCCTATTGAAGTACCTCCTCTTCGAGACAGGGGTAGTGACCTACTACTAATAGCTAATGAAATGCTAGAGCAATTCTCAAAAAAACTCAATAAACCTATTACTAATTTAACTGAAGGAGACAAAAATCTATTATCGGCTTATCACTGGCCCGGAAATGTACGTGAACTTCAAAATTTAATAGAACGTGCTGTTATTGTCTCAGAAAATGGTGCCATTAATTGGCATGCCATTATTCCAAATGTTTCAATATCTTTAGAAACCCAGGTTCAAAATAATACACAACGTATTTTAACTATTAATGAACTGAACTTATTTGAAAAAGAAAACATTTTAAAAGCTTTAAGGCTAACTAAATGGAAGATTTCTGGCAAAAATGGTGCTGCCGAATTACTGCAAATGCCACCAACCACTTTAGCATCAAGAATAAAATCCCTAGGGATAGAACGCCCTATTTAGTTTCACGATATTTCGTGATTACATTAACGATATTTCGCTACTTAACGATTTTTCGCTAAACGAATCATACTCAATATTTAACACAAAATTCTGATTATCAATTCATTAAAATGTTTGGCATGCAAATAGCTTTAAACAAGTCAAATATTTAAAATCAATTATTAATCAAATTAAATTTTAGAAAACATGATTACAACAGCAAATGTAAAAAACGGCGTAAACGTAGATCAATTAGTAGAAACTATCGGTCACATTCAAGAGCAACCAGAATTAGCAAAATTTGAATTTAGAGCTAAAAACAATTGGATTGATGGCGGACACTGTGTATCCAGCGTTAAAGAATTCTACGGAGCAGGTCAAGAAGACACTACTCGTCAAGAAACCTTCACAATGGAATGTAGCCACCCGCAAGTTTTATTAGGAAAAGACGAAGCTGCCACACCACCAGAAGTTGTGTTGCATGCTTTAAGTTCTTGCTTAACTGGAGCTATGGTTTATCACGCAGCCGCTAATGGTATTGATATTGAAGGTGCAGAATCTACTATTAAAGGAACTGCAGATTTACATGGTTTCTTAGGATTAGATCCAGAAGTAAGAACTGGTTTTGATGGTATCACCATGCAATTAAGGGTAAAATCTGATGCTTCTGCAGAACAACTCGAGAGATTAGCTAAATTTTCTCCTGTTTTTGATATGATTAGCAATCCAACACCTGTTAAGATTGAAATTATAAAGCAGTAATAAACACCAAAATAATGGCTGCTATGTTAATAGCAGCCATTTTTCTTCATCAATCTTATTTTTCAACACCAAAATATGAAAACTTCAACACAACAAATTTCCAATGCAAATCAAGCGGTAGCAAGAATTGCTTATAAAACCAATGAGGTTCTTCCCATTTACCCCATTACACCTGCCTCTGAAATGAGTGAATTAGTGGAGCAATGGTGTTCTGAAAACAAACCAAACTGCTTTGGTAATGTACCTTCAGTTTTTCAAATGCAAAGTGAAGCCGGGGTAGCCGGCACAATGCATGGAGCCCTACAAACAGGTTCATTATCAACCACTTTCACAGCATCACAAGGCTTATTGCTTATGCTCCCTAATATGTGTAAAATTGCAGGCGAATTGACCCCTAATGTAATTCACGTAGCCACCAGAAGTATAGCAACCCATGCCCTATCTATATTTGGAGACCATAGTGATGTTATGGCGGTTCGTCAATCGGGGTACGCTATGTTAGGAAGCGCATCGGTAAAGGAAGCCCAGGATTTTGCACTTATAGCCCAAGCTGCAACCTTAGAGTCACGTATACCTTTTATTCACTTTTTTGATGGCTTTAGAACTTCTCATGAAATTTCAAGTATTGAACTGCTTTCTGAAGAAACCATTCAGTTTATGATGGACAAAAAAGCTATAAAAAACCATAAATTAAATGCCTTAAACCCTAACAGTCCAGTAATTAGAGGCACCTCTCAGGGCCCTGATGTATTCTTTCAAAGTAGAGAAGCCATCAATCCACTTTATCAGATTTGTCCTGATATTGTTCAAAACAAAATGAACACATTCGCATCTTTAACCAATAGACAATACAACCTATTCGACTATACGGGTGCAAAAGATGCCGAACATATTATTGTATCTATGGCTTCTTCAACAGAAACGATTGAGCAAACCATTCAGCAACTTAATAAAAAAGGGAATAAGTACGGTTTGATTAAAGTTAGATTATTCAGGCCATTCAGCACTAAACATCTATTACAGGCTTTACCAAAATCAGTAAAATCTATTGCTGTTTTGGACAGAACTAAAGAAGCAGGCTCTAATGGAGAGCCTTTGTATTTAGACATTTTAAAATCAATTGCCGAAGCATATCAAAATCATCAACTAAAAAAATTTCCTAAAGTTTTAGGGGGTAGATACGGGCTATCTTCAAAAGAATTTACGCCCAGTATGGTGAATGCTATTTTCAAAAATTCAAAACAATACCAACCTAAAAACAATTTCACTATTGGTATCAATGATGATGTCTTAAATTTAAGTTTAAATGTTTCTGAACCACTACATATTACCAACAATAATTATCAAACCATATTTTATCAGAAAAAAAACATCAAGCAAACTAAAAGTTTCACAAACATATTAAAGCTTATTTCAAAAAAAGAAAACACGTTTATTCAAGGTTATATACAATGCGATTATAAAAAGTCTAACGCTTATAACGCAGCGCATTTACGCATTGACAACAATCTTATAAAAGCACCATATTTAATAGAACAAGCTAATTTTATTGGTTGCCAGCAAGCTAACTTCACTTTAAACAACAACACTTTAAAAAATCTAAAATCAGGCGGTACGCTACTGGTTAACTCTTCACTAACGTCAAAAGCATACTGGCAATCATTATCAGTAAATATCCAAAGAGAAATTAAAAGAAATCGCATCAATTTACTAATTGTAAATATGACTGATATTGAGAAACTAGAAATATTTAAAAATGAAAATATATCTGAATTACATGCTTGCTTTCTAGCTTTAAAAAAAGATTTGATTTATTCTGAATCCATTAATGATTTAAACGACTTCATTTACAAGGTCGACACTACTAATATCAAAATAAGAGAAACTATTTTGAATCGTTTTGATGAATCTTTTGACCGTTCTCTTTTAGGCAAATTATTAAATAACAAAGGAAATGACATTCCAGTAAGCCAATTTCCTATAGATGGTACTTTTGAAAGTGACACCTCAAAATTCAATTTGGTTCAAAATTCAAAATTTATTCCAAAATGGGACACAGATACTTGTACCCAATGTGGTGCTTGTAGTATGGCATGTCCGCAAGCTGCTTTAAGAATTAAAGTTTTTAGTATTGATCATTTAAATAATGCTCCCAAAACTTTAAATCATATAGTTTCTCAAGATTTCGATTTAATGAATTATACCATTCAAATTAATCCAGACCAGTGTAATGGTTGCAATAACTGTGTGGATGCCTGTCCTGTAAAAGCACTAAAACTTGAAAAAAGTGAAAACGTTTACAAAGAACAAAAAAATAACTGGGAATATTTTAAGACTATTCCTGAATTTGATAGGAGTTTAATAGACACATCAAAAGTGAGCCAACAACAGTTACAAGAACCTTTATTCAAGTACTCAAACGGTGTTAAAGGTTGTGGTGAGGCACCCTATTTGAAACTTATATCGCAATTATTTGGAGAAAGATTATTAGTTGCAAATGCAACGGGCTCAAGTTCTATTTTTGGCGGTGCTTTACCAACAACACCTTGGTCTAAAAACAACAAAGGTCAAGGTCCTGCATGGTCTAACTCATTATTTGAAGATAATGCCGAATTTGGTCTAGGTTTTAGATTATCCATAAAACAAAAAGAACAACAAGCTAAACAACTCTTAGAAGAGTTATCATTTCAAGCAGGTTTTGAATTATCTTTCGATATCCTGAACAACCCTCAAAACACAGAGCAACAAATCAATCAACAAAAACAAAAAGTTGCTAATCTCAACACAATACTACAAAAGCTAAATACACCTAAAGCCAAAGATTTACTTTTGATTAGTGACGTCTTTATTAAAAAAAGTATTTGGATTGTTGGGGGCGATGGATGGGCTTACGATATTGGATTTGGGGGTATTGATCATGTGTTAGCATCAGGTGAAAACGTGAATATCCTAGTTTTGGACAATGAGGTTTATGATAACACTGGAGGACAAGCATCAAAAGCAACACCTTATGGTGCACAAGCAAAATTTGCCTTCAACGGAAAACAAAAACAGAAGAAAGATTTAGGCTTGTTAGCTATGAACTATGATAACATTTATGTAGCGTCTGTAGCTATAGGCGCAGACCAAGACCAAACCTTAAAAGCCTTTAATGAAGCTGAAAGTTTTGATGGACCTTCTGTAATCATTGCCTATTGCCACAGTGAATCCCATGGTATTGATATAAAAAGTCCAAGCCAATATCATAAAGCAGCTGTAAACTCTGGTCAATGGCTATTGTATAGAAATGACCCAAGACGGTCAGAATACAGGCAAAACACGTTTAAGCTAGATTCTAAGGTTCCTTCAATAAAAATTAAAGACTACCTAAAAAAGGAACAGCGTTTTTCAAAACTATTAAACTCTAACCTTGCGGACTTTCAAATTTTGATGAGGCAGATTCAAAAACATATAGATAATAGGTTTAATAAATATTTAGCAGTTTCTTCATCAAATCTCAGTAATAGAACAAAGCTTGTTCAAAATAAAAAATTTCAAATGATTTTGGGACATAAATCATAAAAAACAGAGTACGAAAGTATTAAAAATCTAATATTCTTTAGATGATTAAAAATGTGGTTATGGCTGTAACTTTTTAATCTGTATCTAATTACAAAAAAAAAGTCTTATTGAAAACATTTTACTTTTAATTATTAATCAAAAATGTTTTTAGTAACTTTAATACTCCAATCAATGCAAAATGCCAGAAGTAAAAGCTTCAATTATAACTTACACGGGAATCAACCAACAAGTTGAACATCATGATCTTGATGCTTCACTTTTGGAATGTTCTATAATGAACCAAATTCCACACATTCATGAATGTGGAGGTAATGGTTTGTGTACAACTTGCCGTATTAGAGTGATGGACGGACATAGTAATTTAAATCCTCGCACCTTAAAAGAACAAGAAGTTGCTAGGGTACGTAAATGGGATCCTTCCATTCGTTTAGCTTGTCAATGCTATACCAAAGGTAATGTAAGTATTCAACGTTTGGTTTGGACCAATTCTGAGGTTAACAGATTACAACTTGAAACCATTCCTGAGGGTGTGGCCGAAGAACGTCCTATAGCCATTTTATTCTGTGATATTAGAGGGTTTACAAAACTAGCTTCTGAAAATAGCTCTTTTGATGTGGCTCACATTTTAAACAGGTTTTACACGGTTTTGGGAGATCCTATCCTAATAAATAACGGTGTTATTTATCAATACGTAGGTGATGAAATTATTGGCTTATTTGGTGTCTCTGGTGGCTTGAAAAGTAAAAACTGCAAAGATGCTATAAGAGCTGCATTGGGCATGCAATATGCTATTGAACGCCTTAATCATATTGAACTGGTTGATTTTAATGTTAATCTAAAATTGGGAATAGGTATTAATTTTGGCAGAGCTTACATAGGTCATTTAGGTCATCCAAAGCACAAACAATTTGCTGTTGTTGGAGACCCTGTAAACACAGCAAGCAGAATACAATCTTTCAACAAACAAGCGCAAACCTCTATTTTAATTTCAGATTCTGTTTTCAAAAGTGTTTCACCAAATACTTTAGATATAGGACGCTCATTTTCAAATCAAATGGCCGGGCATGACCATGACACGGTAATACATGAATTATTTGGCTTTAAGGAAATGGACGTTCAGTTAGAATTACAACAGTCTCTTGATCATTTACTGAGAAATGAAGATGCTTTTGCTAGTAAGTTCTATGATAAAGTATTTACTAAAGCACCAGATGCTAAAGCCCTATTTAAAAATAATATGGCTTCTCAAGGAAGACTTCTAACCCACATGTTGGGTGGTATTGTTTATTCTATGAGTAGACCAGAACATCTTACTTTGGGGCTTAAACTCTTAGGGGAAAGTCATTCACGATACGGTGTTCAAGAAGGACATTATCCAGTTGTTTTAGAGTGTCTTATGGAAACTATAGAGGAAACATTAGGAAGCATGAGTAACCCACAACTTTTAAAGGCTTGGAAACAAGCCTTGGAAACTGTAACCTCAGAAATGAAACGCTTTGCCAAAGAAACTTAAACATATTATTTATTAAACTTAACATTAAATTTCACAAAGCTATTTTTTATCCATTTTATTAATCACTTCCCAATCCTCTGGTACTCCAGAAATAGTATACTCAGCAGATTTAGTCATAAAATAGTATGCTACGTCATCTTTTGGATTTTTATTGATTACCTTATCAAATAACGCTGAAGCTTTTGGAAACTCTTTGTTTAAAAAATGTTTCAAACCTTTATCAAAATCTTTAAGAGTCTTTAGTTTTAATTCTATCTGTTTCACCGAATCACCGTCAAAGCACTCATAAATTCCCATAGCATGCTGCTTTCCTTTTACCATTACCTTTCCTAAAAATCTAAAATTAAAATCTTCTTTATTTATAATAGTATCAATGCTTGCCTCACTTAAAATAATATTAGCACCATAGTGCTTGGTTACACCCTCCATACGAGATGCCGTATTAACTGTATCTGCAATTATGGCCGTATCGTTTCTATTGGGGTCACCAATGATACCCATTACCAACTTACCAGTGTGTAAGCCCATACCTACATGTATAATATCATAACCTTCTTTTTGTCTCCGTTCGTTATACTGTTGGATAACCTTTTGCATATCTATACACGCCATAAGTGCGTCTTGGGCTTGCTCGGGAAATAACGCCATGATACCATCTCCCAAATACTGATTTACAAATCCATTATTATTTTGAATTAAAGGCCCCATCCTTCCTACATAAGCATTGACAAATTTGAAATTCTGTTCTGGAGTCATAGATTCTGCCAAACTCGTATAATCTCTTACATCGGTAAATAAAACCGTTATTTCTTTTTCAATATAATCTCCTAACACAACATCAGTTATAGCCTCCCTTCCTACTGATCTTAAAAATTCATAGGGTACAAACTTACTTGTAGCCTTATGAATGCCATACAAGCTTAAATGCGTTTTAATTCTACTCAACAATTCGTTTTTTGAAAAAGGCTTTGTCAAGTAGTCATTAGCCCCTGCATTAAACCCTATTACCAGATCACTCACCCTATTTTTTGCAGTCAGTAATATAATTGGTAATTCACTGGTCAGGTAACGCCTCCTTATGATTTCACATACCTCATAGCCCGACATATTGGGCATCATAATATCCAATAAAACTAAATCAAATTTGTAACCCTCATCTAAAAGTTCTAATGCTTCTTTACCACTTCCTACTTCATGAACATTATATCCGGCTACTGAAAGGTGATTTTCTAAAACACGACGGTTAATAGGTTCATCATCAACAATTAAAATATTTGTATGATTTTTTAACTGAGGTATTTCTAATATAGATTCCTTTGAATTATGATTTGCCAAAGACTGAACTTGTAGACTTTCATCAGTTTGTTCAGAAAATGAATGGTCGCTTCGCTTATCTGGGCTTCTTGGAATTGTAAAACTAAATGTGGAACCTTCTCTGACTTTAGAATTTACTTCAATTTCGCCACCGTGTAATTCTACCAGCTGTTTGGTTACAGTTAAGCCTAATCCTGTACCTCCGTATTCACGTTCTGTTGAACCGTCAACTTGTTCAAAGGACTTAAATATTGCTTCAAACTTGTCTTCTGGAATCCCAATACCTGTATCTACTACATAAGTCTTTATAAACTCTCCATCAACCTTTGAGCTAATTTCAATTTTCCCTCTTTCAGTAAACTTAATAGCATTACCTATAATATTATATAGAATTTGCTGCAGCCTATTCTCATCTGCCCATACCAAAGGAATATCCTTAGGTATAGAATTCACCAACCTTACTGGTTTATCTTTCACAAATACCTCAGAAATTTTCAATGCCATACAAACAACAGAATACAAATCTACTGATTGTAAAGACAGGGTAATATCTTTATTCTTAAGTTTAGAAAAATCTAGGATATCGTTTACTAAATAAGATAATCGCTTACCACTATTTACAATCATGTCTAAATTTTCAATTGCTTTTTGAGACAATTGACCAGCTACACCATCCTTTAATGATTCAGATAACCCTATAATTCCATTTAAAGGTGTACGAAGTTCATGCGAAGTATTCGCTAAAAATTCATCTTTTAATTGATCTACTTGCTTTAATTTATTAACAATATTTCTTTCATTTTTTAGTTTAATACTTTTTTGTCTTGACTGCCAATAAACCCATCCTATTACCAACAACCCTATAGTACCAAATATTAGAAGGTTTATTTTATTTCTTTGTTTACTTAAGTCTTGAGCAAATTGTAATTCTTGTTTAGCCTGCTGTTTATTAAAGGCTATACTATCGGCAAGCTTTTGTTTGTCAAACTGATATTGCATTTCTTGCCGGGTAATTTCCTTAGTTTTCTCGTTGTTGAATAGTGAGTCTTTAGCTGTAATTGATTGTTTATAATATTGAAGCGATTTATTATAGTTACCTAGTTTTTCCCAAACTTTACTTAAACACTCACACGCTTCTTTTTCGGCAATTAAAACATTCATGTTGCGAGCTAATTCCAAACTTTTTTCACAATCTGATTTAGCTAAATAATATTTACTTGTATAAAAGTGGTTACCCCCACCCCGGTATAAATAATTGGATACTAAACCTTCGTTGTCTCCTATTTGTTCTTTAATTTTTATTGCTTTATTAAGATACTCCAAACCTTCTGTAAACCTGCCATGAATATTATAAAGCTGACCAATATTGCCATAGGCTCTAGATAGCGATCTTTGATCGTTAACTTCGTTAGAAAGCTCAGCACTGATTAATAAATTCTCTAAGGCTAGATCAAAATTCTTTAAGTTTGTATATACCAATCCAACATTATTGTATGCATGTGAGATTGAATATTTATTTCCAGATTTCTCTTTTAATTTTAAACTTAAATTATAATATTCAAGCGCTTTTTCTTGATTCTTCTGTCGTATATAAACATTACCCAAATTATTAGTAACTCTTGAGAGATTTAAAGTGTCATTTAAGCTCTCAGATAACTTATACCCTTGAAGTAAATAGTCTAAAGCCTTTGTAAAATCACCTAACTCATAATAAGTGATTCCAATATTATTATAAGTGGTTGCCATACCTTTCTCATCTGATAATTCAGTTAGCAACTCATGACTGGCAAAAAAAAATTTTAAGGATTCTGTAAACTGGCCTTTAGCCGCATAAGTATTACCAATAAATCTTAGAGAAGTTGCACGCCAGTTTGTGTTGTTTTTTTCTTCAGAAAATTTTAAAACCTTATTTCCAAAAACTCTTGCAGTATCAATATTTTTTCTAAAAAGTATCATGAAAGCATCTAAGCCTGCCTCAAAACGTATAGAATCTGTCTGTTTTTGATCTTCAAAAATAAATTTAAGACTATCTATTTTTTCTGTTTGCGAAATCAAAAAATTAACAAAGACTAAATAAAATAATATACAAAGTTTATATTTCATTAAGATATAGGAAACAATTGATTTTATTTCCTAAAGGTATAAAATAAACTTTTTGAACCGAAGGGGGTTAAGCGATTATGTATTAATTGTGGAACTCTCTACTACCAAGAAAGGCACATCAATACTGAAAGCGAAAGTTTCAAGAGCATGTCTTGTAAACAATCTATCTAAAAAGGAGTGCTTTTCACTAATCATAGATAACATATCTATATCATTATCAATAATATACTGATGCACAGTTTCAAACATATCTTTCTTATTAACATCAATAAAGTCATGAGTTGCTTCTGGGAAATAAGTGTTAAAAAAATCCATATTCTGTAATTGCTTTTGTGCCAAATGATGCTCATCGGCTACGTGCAAAATGTAAAGTTTAGAATTATTAAGAGCTAAAATATCTTTTAGTGTCTGTAACTCTTCAATAGAAAATAAATTTATGTGATTGGTTGTAAAAGCTATTTTCTTTAGTGTGGTATATCTACAACCATCAGGTACAGCCAAAACAGGCACATGACATCGTTGCATAACTCTTGCTGTATTACTACCAAACAGAACACGCTGTAAACCAGAAGCACCCTTAGTACCCATAATAATTAAATCTACTTGATGTTTGTCTGAAATCTGGTTTATAGAATCTATAAAATTGTCGTAATCAACTATGGAATGAAATTGATGTTTATCATTGTGCTGCTTTAGTTTAAGTCCAGATATAATATTTGTAATAGATTTTTTAGCGGCGTCTATTAATGTAGAATAGATTGTGGTAGATGAAGAAACCGACATCATATCATCAGAAATAAATGAGGATGCTTTTTGAACATTGAGAATATAAAAATCACATACCTCATTTTTAAGCAACTTGGTAGCGTATTTAATAGCGTTTATGGAATTCTTTGAAAAATCTGTAGGTAATAGTATAGTTTTCATTGCTACACAAATTTTGATGATACGTAAATATATATCTAGAATACAATAAAAACTATGACAATTATCAGTTGTACAATAGGTTACAGCGTGCCAAATAAAATTAGCAAAATAAGTCAAAGCATTGTATTTTCGGCACAATAAATGTTAAACCTAATGTTTTAACCTAAAAAGCCTTTTTTTATGACGCGTTTTCTTTTCCTAGTTATTATTTTTTGGTCATTTGCATGTACCGCCCAAAACACGGCCATAGCTCCAGGAGAAAAACTAGTATACACTGCATCTTATAACATGTCTGGGATACTTAATGATATTGCACAAGTAACCATGGAAACCAGTGATGTACAAACCTCTAAAGCTACACTTTTAAGATTAAAGTGTACCGCAGCAACCTATAGTAAATGGGATACCTTTTTTAAGATTAGAGACTTATATGAAAGCTATGTAAACCCAAAAACTTTGACACCTTATTTATACAAACGGAATATAAATGAAGGGAGCTATTTTAAGGCTATGAAATATACTTATAGCCATAAAACAAATACTATAAAGTCTGTTCAAACTAAAAAGAACAATCAGGTTCAAAACAAAGACTTTACGTTTAACTCTGGATCTAACGATATTGTTTCAACACTTTATAAATTGAGATTACTGGATTATGAAACCATGAGGGTTGGTCAACAAAAAACAATTAATGTTATTTTTGATAGAAAAGAAACCAAAGGGTATATAACCTACTTAGGAAAAGAAAACTTAAACACTGCTATTGGAACAAAAACATGTTACAAAATTTCAATTGGAAGCGACTCAAAAGCTTTAGAAGGTAGTAATTCAAATTTGCTATGGCTTACAGCAGATGCTAATAAAATTATAGTCTTTGGAAAATTTAAAATTCCAGTTGGTAATGGGGAGTTAAAAATTAAATCAGCCTCTGGATTAAAAAACTAAAAAAATGAAAAAACTATTTACTACACTAGCAATTATAGCTTCGCTTTTAGCAATAATATTCGCTATTTTGCCTATTTCCAATTTAGCTATAATTCCATCAATCTTGGCGCTTGTATTTGGTTTATTGGCTTTTTACTTTTCAAGAAAAACCGGACAAGTAAAAAAAATAATTCAATTTACTTTCTTATTAACCATTATGGCTTTGGCAATCACTACGTATAAAGCATTATTTATTAAAACCGAAGTAGCTGACACCCAGGAACTAAAAGCCACAGAATCGCAATCAAAAGAAGAAGCTTTAGAAGAACTAGAAGATTTAGAAATTGATGATATTGAAATTGATGCACCTGAACTAGAAGATATAGAACTATAAAGGTAAGTTTTTTCGCTATTATTTGTATCTTTGAGCAAAATAAAATTAGCACGCTTTATTAAAGTGCTAATACATCTGATTCAAAACACACAGATTACACACAGATGAAAATCATATGCATTCTCTCAATGCTAGCTCTTGTTGGTACTTGCGCTACACCAAAGTATACTACCAAAATTCAAAATTTAAAAGATAGTATTCAGCTTGTAGATAGTGTTGCTGTTATAAAATATGCTAGTACGATTACAGCTAGTGAACTAAAAACACATCTTTATACATTTTCTTCTGATAAATTTGAGGGCAGAAAAGCCGGTGAAAAAGGACATGTATTAGCTGCCAATTTTTTAAAGGCGTACTATCAAAATGAAAGCATTGAGTCTGCTTATGGTGGTAATAATTACTTTCAAACCATTCCAGCTGAGTTTCTATCAAATAAAGCCAAAGACACCGATAATGTATTAGCATTTATTGAAGGATCTGAAAAACCAGACGAGATTGTAGTGATATCGGCTCATTTAGACCATTTAGGAATTGAAGATGATGGTCAAATAAACTATGGTGCAGATGATGATGGGTCTGGTACAGTAGCCCTCATGGAAATGGCTCAAGCTTTCAAAATGGCAAAAAACGACGGTCATGGACCAAAAAGAAGCATCTTGTTCCTTCATTTTACAGCAGAAGAATTAGGTAAAAAAGGTTCTGAATATTACACTAATAATCCTGTTTTTCCCATTGAAAACACAGTGGCAAATCTTAATATAGATATGATTGGAAGGGTTGATGATTTACACAAAGAAAATAAAAATTATATCTATTTGATAGGCTCTGATAGGCTAAGCAAAGAATTACACTATATCTCTGAAAAAATTAACGACAAGTATTTCAGTATTAATTTAGACTATAAATACAACGTTAAAGGAGAAAGTAACCACTATTATTCAAGATCTGACCATTATAATTTTGCAAAAAAAGGAGTGCCAGTAATATTTTACTTTAATGGCGAACATGATGATTACCATAAACCTACAGATACTCCAGACAAAATTGACTATCCGTTGCTCCAAAAAAGAACACAACTTGTGTTTGCTACTGCTTGGCAAATAGCCAACCAAGAACAAAGGATAGCTTTAGATAAAGACAACGAATTGTTAAAATAAGTTGAATGGAGCTTTTTCATAAAGGCTTTTTTTGTATTATAGCGTTAAATACTGATTCATAATTATGCGAAAAATTTTATTACTTCTTTGTGCTACCTGTCTTATTACCTCTTGTAGTTCCTCTAAGAATAAAGAAAAAAAGAAGGAAGCTAATCGGGTTAATTATGCCAATACTATAACCCCTTCAGAGTTAAAAGAGATGCTTTACACCTATGCGTCTGACGAATATGAAGGCAGAAAAACAGGGGAGCCAGGGCAGAAAAAAGCGGTAGAGTTCATTAAAGCTCAATACATTGCTAACGGTATCCCTTCTCCAATTGCAGAAGGTGATTATTTTCAAGAAATACCAGAATCTTTTTTTAAAGGAGATATCAAAGCTTCAGAAAATGTTTTGGCTTACATAAAAGGCTCTGAAAAACCAGAAGAAATTATAGTAATCTCTGCGCATTTAGACCACATTGGGATTTCTAAAAGTGGTGAAATTAATAACGGAGCAGATGATGATGGGTCTGGTACCGTTGCTATTTTAGAAATTGCTGAAGCCTTTAAAACAGCGGCTGACAAAGGTCACGGACCTAAACGTTCTATTCTATTCTTGCATGTTACCGGTGAAGAAATTGGGCTTTACGGCTCGCGTTATTACACCGATGTTGACCCTGTATTTCCTCTAGAAAATACGGTTACTAACCTAAATATTGATATGATTGGTAGAATTGACCCCAAACATGAAGGCAACCCTAATTATCTGTATTTAATTGGGTCTGATAAGTTGAGTAAAGAACTACATGACATCTCTGAAGATGTAAACAAAAGGTTTACTAATTTTAAATTTGATTATACCTACAATAGTGACAGAGATCCCAACCGTTTTTATTACCGTTCAGATCACTACAACTTTGCTAAAAACAATATTCCTGTAATTTTCTACTTTAACGGAACCCATGCCGATTACCACAGACCAACGGATACCCCCGATAAAATTGAATACGAACTGTTAGCTGCAAGAGCCAAATTAATTTTTCATACGGCTTGGGAATTAGCTAATAGAGAAGAGCGTGTTAAGCTAGATAAGAATTAAGAAAAGGGATTTACAATAGCACATTTAAGTGAACAGCTTTATACGCTTGGATTTAATTTACCAAAAATCCCATGGAACAAATTAGAGATTATAGTTTAGAAGATTTTAAAGAACTTCTACTTAACAACTTTAAAAATATATATGACTTAGAATTGTTAATTCTCAAAGGCCATATCATAACCGAATTTACAATAAACTGTTATCTTGAAAATTTATCTAATAATTCAGACGCAAACTTCTTCAAAGGAGGATATAGCCATAGTCTAAAAATTGGAATGATAGAACACTTTGGAAGATTTGGAGAAAGAAGTTCAGGAATTATAAAGTCCCTTAGATTATTAAATAAAATCAGAAATGGAATTGCTCATAATTTAAGTGTGAACGAACAATTAATTCGGGAATATATAAATTCTGTATTACAAATCGCAAGTACAAATTTCATAAATCCAGAATATGAATTAAGACTAAAATTTTCATTGTCTACAGGTTATTTATGTGCTGAGATTTTTGGAGAATACTATGAAGAAAGAGAAAAAACTAAGTCCAACAATGGCTCCAATAAAAAGCACTGAACTAGTTCTTTATAAAGATTAATATGGTTTACTCTTTGTATATTATTGAGTTCAAACCACAAAAAAAGCCTTTCAATGTCTTGAAAGGCTTGTCTTTTTGGGTGGAAGATCGGTCTCGAACCGACGACCTCCTGAACCACAATCAGGCGCTCTAACCAACTGAGCTACAACCACCATGTTTACGCATTTATTAATGCGAGTGCAAATGTAACAGATTTCGGTTTTTCTACAAAGACTTTTTTTAGTTTTTAATCAATATTTACCCTTCTTCTATTTAAGATTGAATAAACTATCAACAGCCACATAACGCTCTACATTAAACCCCTCGGCATACTCTACACCTATTAAGCGTCCTAAATCTCTGGCCCTATAAGTTACACTATCTTTAAAGTTCACACTAGAAATAGGAGTAACAGGCTCTTTACTATCAGCATCAAAAAACTGGGTTTTATAAGCTAAAACAGCGTCTATTTTTTTATTCATGAACCCAGTTACATCAACCGCAAAATCGGGTTCTAAATTTTTCCATTGCATATAATGATACACATGCTTCGGTCTCCATGGTTCTTGCCATTCATCATCATCTTCAATTTTAGTGTTAATTTTAATCAATCCACTTAAAAAACAAGCATCACTAACCAATTTACTGCCCTTTCCATGGTCTATATGCCTATCATCAACAGCATTGCACAATACAATTTCTGGCTTGAATTTACGTATCATTTTTATGAGTTCTAATTGATGGTTTTTGTCATTAACAAAAAACCCATCAGCAAACTCCATATTTATTCTAACCCTAACTCCTAAAATATTTTTCGCATTTTCAGCTTCTTCATGTCTTGTTTCAGCGGTACCACGGGTTCCTAACTCACCCCTAGTTAAATCTATAATACCTACTTTTTTACCATGGGCAATCTCTTTGGCAATGGTAGCACCACAACCTAACTCAACATCATCTGGATGCGCCCCAATAGCAAGAATATCTAGTTTCATTTATTAATTTTGTGTTTAAAAGTTTTTTCAAAAACCCTATTTTTTTCATAATAATCCTTAAAGTTTTTAAATGTAATGAAAAAGAGTTTCTTTAATCCTTCAAAAGAAATTTAAAATCATGTAAAAACTCTGATTACGAAAACGTCTTCGCTAAAAGTATTACCAAATTTTACTAGCTAAATATAAGAATAATTAAAAAATAATTACACGCCTTTGTTTATGACATTAATCATAATAAATTGGGGCAATCAATAGTAATTTTACACAATAATTAATCAAACGAGAAAACACTAGAAACATGTATTTAATGCTCTTTATTTTAGTAGTAACAATTGTACTTTTTGTTTGGGGAAAATTCACTCCAGATATTGTTGCACTAATATCTATGATTACCTTGTATTTAACAGGTATTTTGACACCCGCTGAAACTTTAAGCGGATTCAGTAACCCAACCGTCATCATGATTGCTGCCCTTTTCATTATAGGAGAAGGGATTGCTCAAACTGGTTGGACAGCCATGGCTGGTAAGAAATTTGTTGAATGGGCTGGTAAAAGTGTGCCTAAATTATTAGTTATAGTAAGTTTGGGTGCTGGAGTATTATCTGGTTTTGTAAGCAATACGGGTACTGTTGCAACCCTTATGCCTCTAACTATATCATCAGCGTGGAGCATAGGAACATTACCTTCAAAAATGCTAATGCCAGTTGCTTTTGGCTCTAATACAGGTGGTTTACTTACTTTAACTGGAACGCCTCCTAATATCATTGCTAGTAACTCATTAGTTGAAGCAGGTCATGAAGGGTTTTCATTCTTTGAATTTGGCTTAATTGGCTTACCCCTGTTAATAATTGCTTTGCTTTATTTTAGATATGTTGGCTATAGGTTACTGCCTGAAAATAAAACCAATAACAAACCAGTAAATATAGAATCTACTTTGCACAATTGGATTGAGGCTTACAAAATTGATGATGATTACTATAGGCTACGTATTAGGTCTTTATCTCCATTAATTAATACTAAAATTGAAAATTGGAATTTTGAAAAAGAGTTTAATATCACCATAATTAGACTAAAAAGAAGACATCCTAACAGATTAAAAGGATATCCTAAATTTGAAGAATTCCCAGATTTAAATACGGAATTAAGGTACCATGATATTATTACTGTTAAAGGTGATACAGAAGCTATCAACCGCCTTATGATTAGGTTCAGGTTAGGGTTATTACCTTTAGAGGAAGAGTCTACAGAAGAATTAAAAAACAATCTTATTAACCAAGAGGTTGGTATGACTGAGGTTTTAGTAAACCCTAACTCCATGTTGGTTGGTAGGAAATATAATTTAGCAGATTATTTTAAAAGATTTAACATTCAATTACTGGCTGTTTCAAGAAACCAAAAGCCTTTACAAGATAAAGAGATAACCGTAAAAGTAGGCGATGCCTTTTTATTAAGAGGTACTTGGGCTAGTATTGATGACCTAAAAAAACAACACGAAAATTTAGTAATATGTGGTAGCCCTGAAGGAATGGCTAAAAACGTAGAAAGCCTCAATTACAGATCTTACATTGCTATGGGTGCTTTACTACTTATGATTGTTTTTATGGTTTTTAAAGTAGTACCAGGCTCTATAGCCGCTTTAATAGCTGCGGGTATCATTTTACTAACAGGTTGTGTTCCAATGGCAAAAGCATACAAAGGTATAAGTTGGACCAGTGTAGTTATGATTGCGGCCATGATTCCTATGGGTATTGCTTTACAAAAAACAGGAACTGCACAAGTTATAGCCAATGGTTTAGTAAATTACCTAGGTGCCATACATCCTGTGGCATTATTAGGGGGTGTTTTTATTTTAACCACTACCTTTAGTCAGGTAATTAATAACTCTGCTACAGCCGTACTAATGGCTCCTATTGCCATATTAGCCGCTAGTTCTCTAAACCTTTCGCCAGAGCCTTTTATGATTGTGGTTGCTATTAGTGCCTCAACAGCGTTCTTAACACCAATAGGGACTACAACAAATGCCATGGTTATGACTTCTGGAGGTTATAAGTTCATGAATTATCTCAAAGTAGGCGCCCCATTATTACTCTTGTTCTTAATTGTTTCGCTAGTGCTCGTGCCAATGATTTGGCCATTCTAAATATAGAAATAAATAATAGTAGGAATCTTAAATTGAACAAAATGAAAGAATCAATGACAATCCCAGAAAAACCCATCTTATCTAAGTATGGGTTAAAAGATGTGACTGCCCATTGGAACTTATCTCCGGAAGAGCTCCAAAGAATCACTCTTGAAAAAGGAATGGGTAAAGAGACCTCTAACGGTACATTAGCAATTAGTACCGGTAAATTTACAGGACGTTCCCCTCAAGACCGATTCCTTGTAAAAGATAATTATACTAAAGATAAGGTTTGGTGGGGAAAAGTCAACAAACCAATTTCACCAGAACACTTTGATAAATTAGAAAGAGCGGTTCTAAAATACCTGTCAGGTAAAGAAATATTTGTTAGAGATGGATATGTGTGTGCAGATCCTGAGTATAGAATGAACGTAAGAACTGTTACAGAGTATCCTTGGTCTAATATGTTTATTTATAATATGTTTTTAAGACCTAGCCAAAAAGAGTTAGAAAATTTTGAAGAAGAATGGCTCATTATTTGTGCTCCTGGGTATGAGTGTCCAGACCCTGCAAGTCATGGACTTCGTCAAGGAAACTTTTCAATTTTAAACTTCACTAAAAAAATAGCCTTGATTGGCGGTTCTGCTTATACAGGTGAAATGAAAAAAGGCATTTTCTCTGCCCTTAATTTAATTTTGCCAACAGAAAAAAACGTCTTACCAATGCACTGTTCTGCAAACGTTGGTAAGCATGGAGATACTGCTATTTTCTTCGGATTATCTGGAACGGGTAAAACTACACTTTCTGCAGATCCTGAAAGAAAATTAATTGGTGATGATGAACATGGTTGGACTTCCGATAATACCATTTTTAACTTTGAAGGCGGTTGTTATGCTAAAGTTATTGATTTAACTGAAGAAAAAGAACCAGATATTTACAGAGCAATCAAACCAGGTGCTATTTTAGAAAATGTTGTGTTTAAAAATAATGGTGAAGTAGACTATTCTGACAGTAGCATTACACAAAATACGCGTGTAAGTTACCCCATACATCATATTGATAATATTCAAGAAACCTTGTATGCCAGTAACCCAAAAAATATTTTCTTTTTAACCTGTGATGCGTTTGGTGTTTTACCTCCAGTTTCTAAGTTAACTCCTGGTCAGGCCGCTTATCACTTTATTTCTGGATACACAGCAAAAGTGGCTGGAACAGAAGCTGGAATTACAGAGCCTGTTCCCTCATTCTCAGCTTGTTTTGGAGCACCGTTTATGCCATTACACCCAACGGTATATGCTGAAATGTTAAGTAAAAAGATGGAAGAAGCCGGTGTAAATGTATGGTTGATAAACACTGGTTGGAGTGCAGGCCCGTATGGTGTTGGTTCTCGTATTAAACTAAAATATACTAGAGCTATGATAACTGCAATACTTAACGGAGATTTGGATAATGTAGATTATGAACAAAACTTTATTTTTGGCTTATTCATGCCTAAATATTGTCCTAGTGTTCCTTCTGAATTATTAGACCCCATGAATACTTGGTTACAAAAAGGTGCCTATGTGGGGAAAGCTATTCAGTTAGCTCACTCATTCCATTTAAATTTCGAAAAGTTTGCAGATCATGCTTCTCAACAAATTATTGAAGGTGGCCCATTAATTGATGAACACCATCATTTACATGAACACTTTTAATAGGTTCTTATTTAAACAAGAGGGAGTTCTTTTTAGAACTCCTTCTAAAATTATTATTAATACTGTTAAATAAAAGATTTGAATGTATTTTTAGGCAAGATTTTTAGATTCATATATCTTCGTAAAAAAAATTGAAATGCTTAAAGCAGTTATTTTTGACATGGATGGTGTTATTATTGACAGTGAACCCATGCATTATAGGGCATACCACGATATGTTTGACGAAATAGGAATAGCGGTTACCAGTGAACTTTATGAATCTTTTACTGGACAATCAACCATCAATATTTGTAGACGTTTATGTGAACATTTCAATTTAAAGCAAACTCCAGAAAGCTTAGTAGCTCTAAAACGAAAGCACTACAAGCAGTTTTTTGAAAATAATTCTGATTTGACTTTAATTGATGGTGTTTTAGAACTCATAAAAGACTATCATAGTAATGGACTGACATTGGTTTTAGGTTCTTCTGCCGCCATGACCAGTATCAATCAAATATTTGACCGCTTTGAATTAAATCAATATTTTAAAGCAAAACTAAGTGGTGCCGATTTAAAAGAATCTAAACCTCATCCCGAAATATTTATTAAAGCTGCTGAAGCATCAGGTTATAAACCTGAAGAATGTATGGTTATTGAAGACTCTACCAATGGTATTTTGGCTGCTAAAGCTGCTGGAATTTACTGTGTAGGCTTTGATAGTTTCCACTCTAAAAATCAGGATTACTCAAAGGCAAATAAAACCATTACTGACTTTAAAGAGATATATTATAGTAGTCTATCAAGTATTTTAAATTAATTATAATTTAAAGTTTTTTGTTAGCCTTTAAAAGCTGGTTTTGTTCTTCCATTAATGTAGTTAGGCGATCTAGTAATTCTATATCTTTTGGGGTTACAACCGTTGTGTCTTTTGCATCTTGGGCTTTTTGTTTTAACCTATTTAAAGATTTAACAACTATAAAAACGGTAAATCCAATAATAATGAAATCTAAAAAAGCTTCACTCAAGGCACCATAACCAATAGCAACTTCTTCTGTAACCAAAGTACCTTTGCTGTTTAAAACAGATTCTCTTAGAATTAGCTTTTTATGTTCAAAGTTCACTCCATTGGTGAGTAATGATAATGGCGGGAGCATAACCTTCTTAACTAAAACATCTATTACTTTGTTAAAAGCTGCACCTATTATAATACCAATGGCCATATCCATCATATTACCCTTTACAGCAAATTCTTTAAATTCTTTTATTAAATGCATACCTATAGTTTTTGTTAGCTACAAAACTATGCGTTTAAACTTGAAGATTAAAAAATAGATATTAATTCATCTTACTTCTTGTAGTACTTAACATACCCCCTATAACTAAAGAAACCTAATAAAATCAAAAAACAACAGGCAATAGCAATAATCTTAAAGCTGTCTAGCTGCTGACCTGATTGATAGGAATGAAGGCCTGCTAAATAAAAATTCACACCAAAATAGGTGAAGATTATAAATGAAATTGCAATAACTGAACAGAGGTTAAAAAACCAACGCCCCCTGAGTCCAGGTATCAGCCGCATATGAATTACAAAAGCATAAATTATAATACTAATGAGTGCCCAAGTTTCTTTAGGATCCCATCCCCAATAACGTCCCCAACTTTCATTGGCCCACATACCACCTAAAAAGTTTCCTATGGTTAACATGACTAAGCCAACCGTTAAAGCCATTTCATTTATAATGGTAAGCTCTTTAACATTTAGATTCATTTTTTTACGGTTTTTAGAAGTTGTAAGTGCCATCAAAAAAAGTGAAACAACACCTAAAATCATCCCTAAAGTAAACGGACCATAACTGGCCACAATTACCGCTACGTGTATCATAAGCCAGTAGCTATTTAAAACTGGTTGCAAGTTTCCTATTGCAGGATCCATCCATTGAAAATGAGCTACCATTAACAACATTGATGTAACAAAAGCTGCAGAGGCTACCGTTAAATCAGAACCTCTTCTATTAAATATTCCAAATACAGGTGATATAAGACTGGTAGCCACAGGGACGGCATCATCTAAACTTACCTTTTTCTGCCTTTTACTTAAACCTGTAATTAATCCAAATAACATGGTAGACCACGCTACATATATCATAGATTCATAAGCGTTACTCCAAGGTGCATGACCAGACACGTACCAACGTAAAATTAAACCTCCTAAATGCAGAAAAAACAATCCAACAATTATCCATTTAAAAACGGATACAAGATTACTGAGTACTTTACTTTGATCTCTAAAAATCTGAATAATTAATAAAATAAACATCAAACTTCCTGCATACATGTACCAACTAAAAAGTCTTTCAAAAACATCGTACTTGTTATACAATACTTCAGTATGAACTTTATCATCAGAAAGCATAACTTCACCGCCATATTTATGTTGTGTCTTTTTGAAGGCTTCTAACAATTTTTCAGCTTCAGAATAATCTCCTGATTGTTTTGCTTTATTTAGAGTAATAAGATAGGCTTGAAATCCATTCTTAATAAAGTTACCATAAAGTGAATCTTTAATTTTATGAGCTTGGAATCTGTAATCGTATGAAGACATCCAGGTGTTATTTGGGTCATCTGGAATAGGAAACAAACGCAAAGAAACACCTTCAATAGCATCATGCAAAAGGCGAACACGCTTATACGCTTCTTGTATTTCCTTTTGATAACCGTTAGGTTGTGTTGTATTAAAAGCGTCCTCTAAATACGGTTGTATTTTAAGCTCTCCTTTGTCTGTAAAGAAATCGGCTAAAGTCACATACTTATCTTCCACACTGGTACCAATAATGTGCCTTATGGTATCTGCTTTTTTCTTGGCTAAATAAATCACAGGAACATTATACCATAGTCTTGGACTTTCCTGCATTGACAAAAATACTTGATGCGCATCAAAATCTTCGTAAGTATCATGTTTACTCAATTTCCTAAGCATTTCAGAGGCGTAAGTACTCACGGGTTTCATTCGTCCGTCTAAATCCTGAATAACCAAATGTGCAAATTTTTCAGCGTATTCTTTTGGTGTAATATTAGCTGCTAAAATGGAGTCTATTTGAGATTTTGTTGGTTTGGTTAAGACTGCTGCAGTATGCTCATGATTGTGACCATCATGTGAAGAATGTTGTTGCGAAAAACCGCTTAAACCTAAACATAAGAACACAACAGTAATTAATTTTGATTTCTTTTCTTTTACTTTATTAAGTTGCTTTCTTAAATATGAAAACCGCGTTCCTTTAACAAATAGAATGGCCATTAAACCAAAGTATAGCATAAAGTAACCAATGTAGGTAAACAGTGTACCCCAATAATCATGATTTACTGATAAGATGGTTCCAGACTCATCAGGAAAAAAACTAGATTGAAAAAAACGATACCCCCGATGATTTAGGATATTATTCATATAGATTTTATAATCAAAACTACCTTCTTTTTCATCTATGACGGTAACCTCACTAGAATAAGCAGAATTTATATCTGAACCTGGAAATTTATCTGCCTGAAAATCATTCAATTTAATGCTAAAAGGCAACTGTAAAACCTTGGCTCCGTATTGGAACGCAAAATCTAAGCCTCCTACTTGAATTTTTTTATGTGGTCTATTCATGCCCTGCCCCCCCAGTATGGCAACACGTTTTGTTTCACTACCAGTGGAAACTTTTAAAACAATACCATCTTCATCATTTTTATTAACTTGTTCTTTTTGAACAATATCAAAAACACCTTTAGTAACAGGCTCAGGAATTACCATTTGCATATTACCTATTCTGTAAAGTGATCGTAATTTTAAAGATTGTAAGCTATCTTTAACTAAAGTTCCCCTTTCTTGGGTAGCCATTACCATGTAATCACCTTCAAATGGAGAGTCTATTAACAACGAATCCCCTTGATATAATATGTTTACTGCTCCTTTTGCTGGATTGTTTAATGTAAAAATTACATTGTGAATACTAGCTTGCTGCCCAACTTTTAAAAAATGATTATGTCTACCGCCTCCGCTAGTTCCAACAAGTTTTAAATACGCCTCACCATTGTCATCTGGAACAATGGTTTCTTCGGCACCAACCACAAATTTTTCTAATTCAATAGTAACAGGTTGCTTGTTATACTTGGTTTGAATCTTAAAATCGTTGTCCAATCTTTTTGAAAAATCTACCTCATACTCTAAAGGTAGCCTTTGAGCTACACCATCAATTTTGTAATCACCGTCAATGTAAGCAGTAACATAAGTTTTTTGAGAAAGAAATACATTTTCAGTGCCACCTTCGGGTATTGACATCATCCCTTCAAAACTGATATATCTTGTAATAAAAGCACCTAAAAAAATAAAGATGAATGCCACGTGCAAAATCAATGTTGCCCATTTCTCTTTTTTGTACAATCTATATCTAACAATGTTTCCACAAAAATTAACTACAAATAACACCATGATAACTTCAAACCACCATGCATTATAAATTAAATTTCTTGTGTAAGGTGTTGGTGATGTTTCTTGTCCTGCATCTAAAAAAGTTCCTGTTACCATAGCTGCAGCAAAAACTAAAAATAAAAAACCAGTAAGACGTGTTGAGAAAAGGGTATTGGCGAGTAATTTTTGCATAGTATTTACCTATTTTAAGGTCATGCAAATTTACATATTTAAGTTTATTTTAGAATGTTAAAGTTTGTTTAAAGACAAAAACTAGAGAACCGAATGTTGATAAATACAAACTACCTACTTATTCTGTCTAGCTTCAAATACTTTCAAATAAATAAACGTACCCATTTTTCTAGCACGTCGTTTAGCATTTTCGGCATAATCACCTTGAAAAAGCTCATCTATAGTTTGAAACCAAAGATTTAGCCATAGGCCAAAGTGCATTTCGGTAATAGCGTTTTTGTTTTCCTTATCTACTTTTATATGAGCTTCCAATGGATCTCCGTAATATCTAGTTCTCAAGAATAAACTAGACTCCCAAAAGCTAGTTAGCTTTTCTAAATGGGTATCCCAATCTTTTATGACATCATTAAAAAATGGTCCTAAAACATCGTCTTTTCTCACTTATTTGTAGAATGATGACACCAACAAATAAACGTCATCTCTAGTTTTTATATCTGATTTTGACATAAAACAAAGATACATCAATACCCTTTTATTTACCACATTATTACTTATTTTAGCAACATGATTTCAGTGATTATTCTTGGTTCAGGAAATGTAGCCAATCATTTATATAAAGCTTTTAGAAAAGCCGAAAACGTTTCTGTACAGCAATGGTATAACCGCAATATTAAATCTATAAATAGTTACAAAAACGAAGTTGAGATTACTGATGATTTATCAAAACTTAAGGATGCTGATATTTACATTTTGGCTGTAAGTGATGATGCCGTTTCAAACTTATCGTCTAAAATACCTTTTAAAAATAAATTAGTAGTTCATACATCAGGTAGCGTAAATGTGCATGATTTAGACAAAAAACACAAACGTGGCGTGTTTTATCCTTTACAAACTTTTAGTAAAAATGCTGATTTAAATTTTTTAGATATACCTATTTGCGTTGAAACCATAGATAAAAAAGAGTATCACACTTTAAAAGCGTTAGCAACTTCAATCAGCAATACGGTAAAAAAGGTAAATAGTAATCAGCGTCAAGTACTTCATTTAGCAGCTGTTTATGTAAATAATTTCACTAACCAATTATACCGTATTGGTCATGAGATAACCGAAAGTGAAGGTGCTGAATTTGATTTGTTAAAACCCCTAATTTTAGAAACTGCAAAAAAGGTTCAGGAATTATCCCCCTATATGGCACAAACAGGACCTGCAAAACGAAATGATAAAAAAACTATCAAAAAGCATTTAAAGCTTTTGAAAAAAGAACATCATAAAGACATTTATAACTTACTAACTGAATCTATAAAGAAAACCCATGGAAGATAAAAGCTATAAAGAATATCTAGAAAACATTAACACTTTTATTTTTGATGTTGACGGTGTTTTAACCGACGGTTCTGTTACTATCATGACTAATGGAGATATGTTAAGAACTATGAATATTAAAGATGGATACGCCTTAAAAACAGCTATTGATGCAGGTTTTAATGTTTGTATTATTTCTGGTGGTTCAAATGAAGGTGTTAGAAAACGTTTAGCAGGTTTAGGCATAAAAGATATTTTTCTGGGTGCTCATAACAAAATAGATCAGCTAAACGAATACTTAAACAGTAAAAATGTGGCTTTAGAAAATGTATTGTACATGGGTGATGACATTCCTGATTTCCCAGTAATGAAACTAGTTGGTTTACCTTGTTGCCCACAAGATGCTGTTCCAGAAATTAAGACGATTTCAAAATATATTTCTCATAAAAATGGGGGAAAAGGAGCGGCACGTGATGTGATTGAACAAGTACTTAAAGTACATGACAAATGGAACAGCAATTTTAATGCGAAATATGATTGAGTTTAAGAGGCTGTCACTATTTTTAATAAAGTCATTTATGAACTCGCGTTAACTTTAATTTTGGATTATAAACTTTGAACTTCCTAAACCTCATCCGCTGGAAAAACCTAATCATGATTGCCATTGTGCAATTACTTATAAAATACGCACTATTAGAACCATTTGGCGCTTTAACCAGTTTAAATACTTTAGGTATCATCATTTTAATTTTAGCTACCGCTTGTATTGCTGCTGCTGGAAACATCATTAATGATATTAATGATATTGAAACCGATTTGGTAAACAGACCTAGCAAAGTTATTGTGAGTAAATTCATTTCAGAAAAAACAGCCTTTACCCTATTTATTATCTTTAATTTTATAGGTGTTGGTTTGGGCTATTACTTATCTCATTTAGTAGGCAAAAGCGCTTTTTTTGCCTTATTTGTTATTATTTCGGCATTGCTTTATGTGTATGCTAGTTATTTAAAACAAACCTTCTTATTAGGCAACATTGTTATCTCTCTATTGGTAGGACTAAGTGTTTTAATAGTAGGAATTTTTGATTTAACACCAAACATAACCCCAGAAAACCAACAACTACAATTGGTGTATTTCAAAATTATTTTGAACTATGCCACTTTCGCTTTTCTAATTAATTTAATTAGAGAAATAACTAAAGATATTGAAGATGTTGATGGCGATTATAAAGCAGGTATGAATACCTTGCCCATTATTATTGGAAGAGAACGTGCCTCAAATATTTTATTTACGTTAACACTTATTCCCATTTTAGCAATAGGATATTTTGTAGTTTATAAAATTTATCAAAATGAAGCAGCGGTTATTTATTTTTTAATTTGTGTACTTGCTCCTCTTATTTATATATCCATTAAAGCGTTTGGTGCCAAAACTAAAAAACAATTCCATCACATTAGTAACCTACTAAAATTAGTAATGTTTTTAGGAATGCTTTCCTTACTTTTATATAAGTTTTCTTTTTAAATGCTTAACAAAAAACTTAAAGACTATAACCTAATTTTAGCTTCGGGTTCTCCTAGAAGGCAAGCATTTTTTAAAAGTTTGGGGGTAACATTTGAAATTAGATTAAAACCTGTAAAAGAACAATATCCCCCTAGGCTAACCCATTTTGAGATAAGTAATTACTTGGCGCAACTTAAAGCAATACCATTTAAAGATGAATTGAAAGACAATGATATTCTAATTACCAGTGATACCATTGTGTGGCACAAAAGTAAAGCTTTAGGCAAGCCTAAAAATAATGACGAGGCTTATTATATGTTAAAATCTTTAAGCAACACTACACACGAAGTTATAACATCGGTTTGCTTTACCTTAAAAAACTACGAAAAGACTTTACACAATATTACTAAAGTTACTTTTAAAGCGCTGACAGATGAAGAAATTTGGTACTACATAAAAGCCTATAAACCATTTGATAAAGCAGGTGCTTATGGTATACAAGAATGGATTGGAGAAATTGGCGTTACAAAAATTGAAGGCTCTTTTTTTAATGTGGTTGGTTTACCTGTACATCTTGTTTATAAAACGTTAAATGACATTGTAGACCGAGGATAACTTATTAATTTTAAATCAAAATAAGTTGTTATGAATACCTTACTTAAAACTTTAGTTCTCATACTATTATTCTCTTCCTGTAAAGACCAAAGGCATCAAAAAGATTTAGCCCATAATTGGGAAACTCATTTTGAAATTGCAGAACCATTTGAATCAAAAAAGCTTTCTCAAGAGTTTAAAGACTATTGGTATGCAGGAGAAGCCGAAATTTCTTCGTATGAATTAGAGCAAGCACGTTACGGAGAAACTAGAACAGGAAAAGCCGTTTTAATTTATGTTACTGAAGATTTTCTACCTAAACTTCAGGTTAAAGCAAATAATCAAAGTGCTAAAAACATTGCTGTTTTAAAGCTAAATACCACCAAAAATTTCAACACAGGTATCTATCCCTATTCTATAATGCAAAGTGTATTTTATCCGGTATCTAACAATCAACATGCGTTAAAAGTATCTAGTTCAATTCAAGAATGGTGCGGACATGTTTATACGCAATTAAACAATCGTGATAAATTCGAAATCATGTCTCATTCGTATTTTGAAGGAGAGGCAGACCAACAATTCAATTTAAATAAATCTATTTTAGAAAATGAATTGTTTACGCAATTGCGTATTAACCCAAAATCTTTACCTGAAGGTTCCTTGGAAATTATTCCATCTTTTGAATTTTGCAGATTGAGTCATAAAGAAATTAAACCATACAAAGCTATTGCTAGATTAAAAGGTAATGACTATGAGGTTAATTATCCAGAACTTGATAGAACATTATCTATTACTTTCAATCCAGAATTTCCTTATCAAATTTTAGGCTGGGAAGAAACTTATAAAAGTGGCTTTGGTTCCAATAGCAAAACACTTACCACAAAAGCTATTTTATCAAAGCGTATAAAATCATCATATTGGAATAAAAACAGTAATAAACACGAATTCATAAGAGATTCTCTCAATTTAAATTAAATAATTATTGTGCTAGCTTTAGTATCTTTGTAGGACAACTTGAATACATTTTTTTATGGCTTTAAATGACTTTAAATGGGAACTAATACAATCTGGAATTGTAATAATTTCACTTCTTGTTTTAAGGTTTATAATTAATTTTACAATTGCAAAAATTGGCAAGAAAAATGGCATTAACATAGCGCGGATCAGGCTTATACAAAGATACACTTCCGTAGTTTTAATGTTGATTGTAATTCTGATTGAAGCTTATATTTTTGGAGTAGAATTCAAAGATATTGCAGTAATTTTTTCTTCAGTTTTTGCTATTCTAGGTATTGCCCTTTTTGCTATATGGTCTATTTTAAGTAATATAACATCAGGTGTTATTATGTTTTTTAGCTTTCCATATAAAGTAGGTGACAAAATAGAAATACATGATAAAGATTTTCCTGTTAAAGCAATTATTGAAGATATTAGGTCATTTCAATTGCATTTGAGGTTAGAAAATGGCGACTTGGTAACTTATCCAAATAATCTGATACTTCAAAAAGCAGTTACATTAATTCAAAAAGATGCCATTGAAGAAATAGTTTCAGATGATGATGGTGCAGATATTGTTTAAAAACATTGACTTGAAACACCATATGAATGTCTAGAAAAAGATTACAACGATCAAAAAAGAAATTGGGGCAGGCTCCTGGAAGTATTATCTACACGGGAGAACGCACAAAAGACAAACTCAATATTGAGGCATTTGACTTTACCCAAGAAAACTACTCAGAAAAAGAGCTACAACACATCACAGATTGTTTTGAATATAAGTTTTCAAATACAGTAACCTGGATAAATTTAAATGGCCTAAATCATGTAAAGGATATTGAGGCTTTAGGTAATCACTACGAACTACACCCTTTGGTTTTAGAAGATATTGTAAATATAGCGCAACGCCCAAAGGTTGATGATCATGAATCTTATCTCTTTATTGTTTTAAAAATGCTGTATTATGACGATAGGCAAAATCTAACATCAGAACAAGTAAGTTTGGTTCTTGGCAATAACTACGTAATATCATTTCAGGAATCTGAAGGTGATGTATTTGAGCCAATAAGAGACCGCATTAGGCACGCTAAAGGTAGAATAAGAACCATGTCTTCAGACTATCTTTTATACACCTTAATTGATGCCATTGTTGACCATTACTTTAGCGTTATTGAAATATTGGGCGATAAAATTGAAGATTTAGAAAATCAGGTGTTTTCTGCTAGTACACAACAAGATTTAAGTATCAAAATACAAGATCTTAAAAGAGAAGTGTTACGTGTAAGACGTGCTGTTTTTCCGCTTCGCGAAGTCATAAACAGGATTGAAAAAAATGAAACGTCGCTAATTAAAAATAAAACGCTTACCTATTTTAAAGATATATCAGACCACCTAACTCAAGTTGCTGATAATATTGAAATATCACGAGAAATAATTGGTGGTTTAATGGGTATGTATCTTACAAATATTAGTAATAAAATGAACGAGGTTATGAAAGTACTTACTATTATGGCCTCTATTTTTATTCCCTTAACCTTTATTGCTGGTATTTATGGAATGAATTTCAACTACATACCCGAATTGCAATTTAAATATGGGTATTTTGGAGTTTGGGGTGTAATGATATTAATATTTCTAGGCTTAGTTTATTATTTTAGGAAGAAAAAATGGTTATAATCCTGCCATTTTGTCAAACCTCATAACCGTTTTTCTAATTGTTTTTTAGCTGGTACATTTTTTGAAAAACACTTATTACAAGATAAGTCTAATTCAAAAAAATTAATAAAGATGAAAGCATTGAAGATACTACCATTGTTTTGTCTATTATTTTTTAATTGTTCTGGGCAAGACAAGCAAAAACAAGTTAAAACCCCTAATTTAAAACCTGATGAAAATATTACGGTTAACAAAGAATATGATGAATATGGAAACCTTAAACGTTATGATTCTATTTACTCCTACAGTTATTCATCTAATGGTAAAATAAGCGATAGCCTTACACTACAGTTTCAAAAGCATTTTAACAACCATTCGCTCTTTAACGATTCTTTTTTTGATGATTTTTTTGGAAAAGATTCTAGCACAGGTGGTTTTTACCCCGATAATTTTTTTCATAACGGTTTTATGAATCACAACAAACAAATAGAAGATATGATGAAGCGAATGGATTCCATTCAAAAACTATTCTTTAACAAGAGATTAACCCCAATTGTACCTGCAGAACCCGAAAAAGAAAAACCGCTGAAAAACTCAAGACAAATTTAGTTTCAATAACTGTTAAATAAAGATTAAAACCAGCCCCTAGGCTGGTTTCTTTGTTATCTTTGAGTTTTAGCAAAGGAATTAATTATGCGAAAACACCTGTTGATTGTTGGGTTTTTATTTTTAGCACCAACATATCTTAATGCTCAAAAACCCAAAGCTCCATCAGCATCAGATATCTATGAATCCATTCAAAAATTAAATTTTTTAGGTTCCGTTCTTTATGTAGCAGCACACCCAGATGATGAAAACACACGCTTAATTTCTTATATATCTAATCACATAAAAGCAAGAACAGCCTACTTATCTTTAACCCGTGGTGATGGCGGACAAAACCTAATTGGTTCAGAACTGCGAGAGCTTTTAGGCGTAATAAGAACTCAAGAATTACTTGCCGCAAGACGTATTGATGGCGGTGAACAAATCTTTACAAGAGCTAATGATTTTGGGTATTCAAAACACCCCGATGAAACTTTTTCTATTTGGAACAAAAAGCAAGTTTTAAGTGATGTAGTTTTAGCTATTAGAAAATTTAAACCAGATGTTATTATCAACCGTTTTGACCACAGAACACCCGGAAGTACCCATGGTCATCACACCAGTTCCGCAATGTTAAGCTATGAAGCATTTGATTTAGCAGGAGATAAAACGGCACTCCCAGAGTTACTGAAATTTGCCAGTATATGGAAACCAAAACGTTTGTTTTTCAATACCAGTTGGTGGTTCTACGGTAATCAAGAAAACTTTGAAAAAGCTGATAAAACCAATATGATAAATTTTGATATTGGCACTTACTACCCTTTAAAAGGCATGTCTAATAATGAAGTGGCAGCTTTAGCAAGCAGCCAACATTTATGTCAAGGTTTTGGTAGGTTATCACAACGCGGGTCACAGCAAGAATACATTGAACTCATTAAAGGAGAACCCTTAAATGGAAATGATATTTTTGCTGGCATTGATACCTCTTGGAACCGCGTTAAAGGAGGTAAACCTATCGGAGATATTTTATATGCTATTGAAAATAACTTCAATTTTAAAAATCCATCAGCACATGTACCGCAACTTATTGAAGCATATAAATTGCTACAAACTATTGAAAACAACCATTGGAAAACACAAAAAACCAAAGCACTAAAAAGCATCATAGAAATGTGTGCCGGTTTATATTTAGAAGCATCAGCCGAAACTTATTCCAGTACCCTTAATCAGAGAGTCTCTTTAAATATTGAAGCTCTTAATCGTAGTAATCAAAATGTAGTGTTAGAAAGCATCATGCTTTGGGATGGAAATACACTCAATAAAAATATCACCTTAAAAAATAACCTAAAAGAAACCTTTAAAACAGAATATTATATTTCAACAGAAGAAAGTTATACTTCGCCTTATTGGCTAAATGAAAAAGGAAATTTAGGCATGTATAAAGTGGAAAACGAATATCTTATTGGTAAGCCAGAAACCCCAAAAAACGTAAATATCAATTTTAATTTAAGAATAAATGATTATCCAATAATTTTAACAAAGAACGTTATACACCGTTATTCAAAACCTGATAAAGGTGAACTATATCGGCCTTTTGAAGTAGTTCCCGAAGTTTCGGCTAAAATATCCCAAAAGGTTGTCATTTTTGAAAACGATAAACCTCATGATATTACAGTTATTGTTAAAGCAGGAAAAGACAATTTAGAAGGTCATGTAGAAATTTGCCACCCTAACAATTGGAACGTATATCCCAAAAATCAAAAAGTTTCTATTAAATATAAAGACGAAGAACAATCACTCACGTTTACAATCATTCCTCCTAAATATCAAAGTGAAGGTTTTATAAGTCCTATTATTCATATTGGTGAGAATAAATACACTAAAGAACTTATTGAAATTAAATATGATCATATTCCTTTTCAAACCGTGTTACTCCCAAGTGAAAGTAAAGTGGTTAGACTAGACATTCAAAAACGAGGTGAGAATATAGCATACATACAGGGGGCGGGTGATGTAGTTCCAGAGAGTTTACAACAAATTGGCTATAATGTTCAAGTTATTAAACCAGAAGCCATTAATGCTGAACTGTTGCGTAAATTTGATGCTGTGGTATTAGGAATTAGGGCATACAACACCATTGAAACGTTAAACTTTAAACAACAAACCTTATTTGATTTTGTAGCAGATGGAGGCAATATGATTGTGCAATACAATACCTCCCACAGGCTAAAAACAAAACAGCTAGCACCCTACCATTTGAAACTTTCAAGAGATAGGGTTACCAATGAACATGCTGAAGTTAGGTTTCTTAATCCAGAACACCCTGTCTTGAATTACCCCAATAAAATAACCCAAAAAGATTTTGAAGGCTGGACACAGGAACGTGGTTTATACTTCCCAAATGAATGGGGAAAAGAATTCACTCCTATTTTATCAATGAACGATAAAAATGAAAGTCCTAAAGATGGAAGCCTATTGATAGCTAAACACGGGAAAGGTTATTATATTTACACAGGCATCAGTTTCTTTAGAGAATTTCCTGAAGGTGTTTCAGGAGCATATCGCCTATTTGCAAACATACTTTCTTTAGGAAAAGAAGACCTAAAATTGGAAGCTAAATTAAATGACTAATGATGGCTCATAATAACCAACCTAAGCAAAAGTGGCTTAAACTTTACTCTATTGTATTAATAGCCAATGCCGTTTATTTCATATTGTTTTACTTAATCATGAAAGCTTATTAATATGCAGTTAAACTGGATTGATTGGGCGATACTAAGTGCTACTTTATTTGCTATTGTTGCATACGGCACATGGCAAACCAGAGGCAGTAAAAATGTAAAAGATTATTTGAGAGGTGGAAATAAATCAAAATGGTGGACGATTGGCTTGTCTGTTATGGCTACCCAAGCTAGTGCTATTACCTTTCTTTCTACTCCTGGTCAAGCCTTTAATGATGGCATGGGTTTTGTACAATTTTATTTTGGGTTACCCATTGCCATGGTAGTTATTTGTATGGTATTTATTCCTTTATATCATCGGTTAAAAGTATATACTGCCTATGAGTTTTTAGAAAGTAGATTTGATCTAAAAACCAGAACACTAACAGCAATTTTATTCCTAATTCAGCGGGGTTTAGCTGCTGGTATTACCATTTTTGCACCGGCCATTATTCTATCTGTTGTTTTAGGATGGGATTTGATAACTCTCAATATTGCCATTGGGCTTTTGGTAATAATCTACACCGTTTCTGGTGGTACACGTGCTGTAAACGTAACACAAAAACATCAAATGGTGGTGATATTTATCGGTATGTTGGTTGCCTTCTTTTTAATTGTAAGTAAACTCCCTGAAGATATTACTTTTAGTAAAGCCCTAAATATTGCTAGTGCTAGTGGAAAAATGGAAATTTTAGATTTTTCTTTCAGCCTTAATAACCGCTATACGTTTTGGAGTGGTATTATTGGAGGTACGTTTTTAATGTTATCTTATTTCGGAACTGACCAAAGTCAGGTACAACGTTATTTATCAGGTAAATCAGTAAAAGAAATGCAATTGGGTTTAATATTTAACGGATTGCTAAAAGTACCAATGCAGTTCTTTATTTTGTTGGTAGGGGTTATGGTTTTTGTGTTTTATCAATTTAATGAAGCACCCATCAATTTTAATCCAAACGGAAAGGAAATAGTTCTTAAATCTCAATATGCAGAGGCCTATAAAGCACTTGAAATAGAGCAAAAACAAGTATTTAATGATAAACAAAAAATAATCAATTCATACCTAGAAACTAAAAGTGAAACATCTAAAAAATATATTACTCTGGCTAATGAGGCTAATGATGACATAAGAGAAGAAGCCAAATTACTGATTGAAAAAGCAGCCGAGGAACTAGACGAAAAAGTTGTAAGTAATGATAAAGATTATGTGTTTATCAACTTTATTTTAAATAATCTACCCAGAGGATTAATAGGTTTATTATTAGCGGTTATATTAAGTGCTGCTATGTCTAGTACTGCTAGTGAGCTCAACGCGTTAGGCTCTACTTCTACTATAGATTTATACATTAGAAATAGTGGAGAAAAAACAGAAGAAGAAAAAGTAAAAATATCACGGTGGTTTACTTTTGCTTGGGGTATTTTAGCTATTGGAATAGCTTGTATTGCCAACCTTTTTGAAAATTTAATACAACTTGTTAATATCATTGGCTCTATTTTTTATGGTAATGTATTAGGCATCTTTTTGCTGGCATTCTTCTTTAAGTTTATAAAAAGTAATGCCGTATTTGTGAGTGCACTCATAACACAAGTAATTATTTTTGGATTGTATTTTCTTAACGAGTTTGAATATATTAATTTACCATTTCTTTGGTTAAATTTTGTAGGTTGTGCAATAGTTATTATTATAGCCATTATAATCCAAACTTTAAATGGAAACACAAAAACAATCACAGCATAAAACCATTAACTGGGGTATTATAGGGCTTGGAAGCATTGCTCATAAATTTGCCAAGGATTTATTAACTATTGAAGGAGCAAACCTGCTCGCAGTAGCTTCAAGAACTCAGGAAAAAGCTAATGTATTTGCTTCACAATACAACGCAACCAGAGCATATTCTAGTTATGAGGCCTTAGCTCATGATGAAAATATTGACGCCGTTTATATTGCTACACCGCATGCACTTCATAAAGAAAACACCTTACTTTTTTTAGAACATGGCATTGCTGTTTTGTGTGAAAAGCCTTTTGCTATGAATAGTGAAGAAGTCAATGAAATGATTTTAAAGGCTAGAGAAAAGAATGTGTTGTTAATGGAAGCACTTTGGACCTATTTTTTACCGCATTATCAACACGTTCTAGATTTGGTAAAAAACGAAACTTATGGGAAGTTGCTTAACATTGAGGCTGACTTTGGTTTTTATAGAGCTTTTGACAATAACGCTAGACTCTTTAACAAAAACCTTGGAGGGGGCAGCTTGTTAGATATTGGCATCTACCCTATTTTTGTAGCCTTATCTACTTTGGGAATCCCAGATAAAATTGAAGCAGATGCCACTTTTTTCGGAAACGGAGCCGACTCCACTTGCCAAATAAAATTTCATTATCAAAATAACATAATGGCGTCTCTAAAAAGTTCATTAATTGAGGACACACCTACTCAGGCAACTTTTCATTGTAAAAATGGTATAATTAAAATTAATACCATGTTTCATCAACCATCAACAGTAACGATTATAGCTGATGGTAAGGAAGAAACCATTGATTTTGGATACAACACTATTGGCTATAACTACGAAGTTATACACTTTAATCAATTATTACGAGATGGGAAAACCGAAAGTGATATTATGACTTTTGAGTTTAGTAGAAATCTTATAAAGTTATTAGATAAAGTTAGAAATGAGATTGACTTAGAATACTAAAAAAAGCGCAACTATGGTTACGCTTTTCTTAATACTTTAATCTAGTATTTTTAATGTTTTATAAAGCTCCCCATTCCTTCAGTACATCTTCATTTTTTTTGATATAAGGAGCATAATTTTGCTTCTTGGCAAGCTCTAAAGAGGCTTTAGCGGCTTCAATAGCACCTTTTTTATTTCCTGCTTTAGCATGAATTAAAGCCTGTTGATGTATGAACCAAAAGCGAGGTTTTTTACTGGTCATTTCAACTGCTTTGTCAATCCATTTTACAGCTTTTTCAATATCTTTCCCTTCCTCGTAATAATAGCTAGCAGAGGCAAAATAATCCTGCGCGCTGGGTCCTCCCATAACCGCTTTAATACTTTCAGAAACTTTGGTATCTGTCGGTACAGAAAAAGGAACAGCAGCATACGATTTTTCCCAAATCAATTCTAAAATGGCACTGTCATTTTTTATATTATTAATGTCAATAGCAAAGGTTTCCACATTAAAAGGAATTTCTTCTACTTCAACCTTAGCAGATGCAACTACTTTACTGTCATCCCAGTTTTGAGGCGTGCCCCAATTATTGGTGTCAGAATAAAGCATAACATCCCAATCGGTAGCAGAATTCAACCTTGTATAGATAGCATAAGTTCCAGCTTTAACGTCAGTTCCTGCAAAAGTAACATCATCGCTAAAAGTAATAGTGGTATTTTTATTAGCTCCTGTTCTCCAAATAGTTCCCCAAGGCTCTAATTCGCCAAATATAGTCCTACCCTTTACGCCTGGGCGAGAATACTCAATAGTTATATCTGTTAACCCTACCTTTTGTTCTAATTTGGCAGACGGACTTGGTGCTGGGGTTTCAACTTGTGCACTTACCATGTTAGTTGTAGCAAATGCCATAAATAGTAATAATAACTTTTTCATTTTTGATTGTTTTAAATTTACATCTGTTAAAATTAACGATTAAATAACTGCTTACTGTTAATAAAACCTTAAATAAGCCTTTATATTTGCATGGGCTATTTTTCAATTCTTTAGTAAAAAAGATTTATATGAAATGCTAAAGAAAAAAACATATTTAGAGAATAAGGGCATATCATCAGACCCCAAAAACAAATAGTAAAAATGAAACAATACATTTCAGAAACCATAGGAACCTTTGCCATGATATTCTGTGGTTGTGGCGCCATGACTATCAATGAAGTATCAGGGGGTGCTATTTCACACGTTGGAATAGCTGCTACTTGGGGGTTGATTGTAATGGCCATGATTTATGCATTTGGTGAAATATCTGGAGCACATTTTAACCCTGCAGTAACCATAGGATTTGCCTTTGCGAAAAAATTTCCTTGGAACAAAGTACCGCTTTACATAATTGCTCAAACTTTTGGAGCTATTTTAGCTGTTTTTTTGTTATGGTTTCTATTTCCAGAAAGTCAGTTTTTAGGTGAGACAACACCTGCCGAAGGCTTTCCTGCTCATAAAGCTGCCATTTTAGAATTTCTTCTAACGTTCTTTTTAATGGTTGTGATTATTAATGTATCTACAGGAAGTAAAGAAATTGGTACAATGGCTGCCATTGCTGTTGGTGGAGTCATTCTTATGGAAGCCATGTTTGCTGGCCCTATGACCAAAGCTTCCATGAACCCAGTGAGATCTATTGCCCCTGCCTTATTCACAGGGAATTTTCAATACTTATGGCTCTATATAACAGCGCCTATTTTAGGGGCCATTACTGCGGTATCTAGTTGCAAATTAGTAAAGGATGACAAATGCTGCTAAACTTACAATAGAAAACTTCTATAGTCATATATTTTATTTTGTTTAACTTTTTTTAAAATTAATTAAACATTTTGTATCTTTACCATAAATATCCAAATTATGGCAAAGAAAAAATCCATTTCAAAAAACGATATCATTTCCTGGTACATGGATTATGTATTGGAATATGGTGAAAACCCTAAAACAGTATTTGCTTTTGCCAAAACTAATAATTTTGAGGAAGCTGAATTCTACAAATCTTTTGCATCATTCCAAGCCATTGAAAAAGGCATTTTTGAAGCATTTTTTACAAACTCAGTAAAAGTGCTCAATAAGAACGAAGATTATGCAATTTTTGATGCTCGCAATAAATTATTAAGCTTTTACTATACGTTCTTTGAGAATCTTACAGCAAATAGAAGTTATGTAAAACACGTGCTTAATAAGTACAAAAATGATCTTAAGGGACTACAAGTGCTTTCAGAATTAAAATGGCATTTTACAAGATACGTGGGGCAATTAGAAATACAAATGCTAGATATAAAACAAGAGCAGATAGAGAAATTACAAGAGAGAGCTCTTAAAGAATCAGCTTGGTTACAGTTGTTAATGACTATAAAGTTTTGGTTAGATGATACCTCGGCTTCATTTGAAAAGACAGATATTTTCATTGAAAAATCTGTAAACACCACATTTGACGTGTTAGACATAGCACCTGTAAAGAGTGTGATAGATTTAGGAAAATTTCTTTTCAAAGAAAGATTTAGCATGAACTAGCTTATGAAAACCATTGATAACATACCTACATCAAAAATTCAACGTGCTACAAAGCTAGTTACTACTGGTGCCAAAGTTGGCGTGAATTATATAAAATATTATGGTGATAAGATTGTAAAAACAGAAGCTGAAGCCAAAGAACGCCTTAATAAAAATAATGCAGAAGACATTTATGACGGTTTAAAACAACTCAAGGGTAGTGCTCTAAAAGTGGCCCAAATGCTTAGTATGGAAAAAAGCATTTTACCCAGAGCTTATGTAGAGAAATTCTCTTTAGCGCAATTTTCAGTGCCACCTCTATCACCACCTTTGGTAATTAAAACATTTAATAAATATTTTGGAAAACATCCAAATGATTTATTTGATACTTTCAATGCAACTTCTGTAAATGCCGCTAGCATCGGTCAGGTGCATATAGCATTTAAAGATGGGAAAAAACTTGCTGTGAAAATCCAATACCCAGGAGTTGCAGAAAGTATCGCTTCAGATTTAGCCATGGTTAAACCCGTGGCTATGAGCATGTTTAATATTAAAGGAAAAGATTCAGATAAATATTTTAAGGAAGTAGAAAATAAGTTGGTTGAGGAAACTAATTATATTTTGGAGGTAGAACAAAGCAAGGAAATATCAAAAGCTTGTGCGCATATTTCTAACTTAAAGTTTCCGAAGTATTATGAACAATTTTCTTCTGAACGTATCATTACTATGGATTACATGGAAGGTGAACATCTTTCTGAATTCACGGCTCATAATACCGACCAAGAGAAAGCAAACAAATTAGGTCAAGCCCTTTGGGATTTTTACATGTTTCAAATACACAATTTAAAAAAGGTACATGCTGATCCACATCCTGGAAACTTCCTGATTTCTCAAAAAGGAGAATTAATAGCTTTAGATTTTGGGTGTATGAAAGCCATTCCAAAGGAATTCTATACACCCTATTTTGAGCTTGCTTTGCCAGAAAATATAAATAATCAGGAAAAATTTGTTACAAAATTATATGAGCTAGAAATCTTGAAAGATGATGATAGCAACGAAGAATTGGAATTTTTCACAGAAATGTTCCATGAGATGCTAAGTCTGTTTACACAACCATTTCATAATGAAATCTTTGATTTTTCGGATGCTACATTTTTTGGAAAAATTACAGAATTAGGAGAGCGTTACTCAAAAAGTACAGATTTAAAGAAAATGAATGGTAATCGTGGTTCTAAACACTTCATATACATCAATCGTACCTTCTTTGGACTTTATAATTTAATGTTCGATTTGAAGGCCGAAAACATCAAAATAAATAATTATCTAAGATTATCATAACATGCGGTATTTCAGCGAAAGCGACATACAAAACTTAAATCATATTTATAAAATCAATTTGATTAATAGTTGTTCTGGTTATAAATCTGCCAACTTAATCGGCTCCATTTCTGAAGACGGTAATGAGAATGTAGCCGTATTCAGTTCTGTAACACATATTGGGTCTAGTCCCGCCATGTTGGGCTTTTTTTTGAGACCAACAACTGTGTTAAGAAACACTTATGAAAATTTAAAGGTAACAGGCCAATATACCATAAACCATATACATAAAAACATTACTAGCGAGGCTCATCATACCTCAGCAAAGTATGATGCTGATATTTCAGAATTTGATGTTACCAATTTAGAGGCAGAATACAAACCTAAATGTATAGCACCTTTTGTTAAAGGAGCCCCTATTCAACTCGCCATGCAATATATTGAAGAGTATCCCATAAAAGCAAACAATACCATTTTAGTTATTGGAAAAGTTAAAGGCCTATATGTAAATAGTGGTTTAATTGAAGAAGACGGATTTATAAACCTTTCAAAAGCTGAAGTAGCTGCTATTAACGGATTAGATGGCTATGTAATTCCTAAAGAAAAAGTACGCTATGGCTATCAAAGACCAAAAACATTAATAATGAACTCATGACTATTCTTGTAACAGGAGCAACAGGTTATATTGGTAAGCGTTTGATTCCTCTATTATTGAATCAAGGGCATACTATTGTTTGTGTGGTTAGAGATAGATTAAGAGCAGATAAAAGTTATGCTGATGAGGACAATATTTACGTAATTGAAGCCGATTTTTTAAAGCCAGAAACGCTTGTAAACATTCCAAAAAAAATTGATGTTGCTTATTATCTAATTCATTCCATGTCTAATTCTTCAAAAGACTTTGAATCTCTTGAAGAACGTTGTGCTATTAACTTTAAAAATTACGTTGAAACTACAGATGTTGAACAAGTTATATATTTGAGTGGGATTACCAATGAAGATGTTTTATCTAAACACTTACGCTCCAGAAAAAATGTTGAGGAGCATTTAAAATCCGATACTTATGCATTAACTATTTTTAAAGCTGGAATCATTGTAGGTTCTGGAAGTTCTTCTTTTGAAATCATCAGAGATTTAGTTGAAAAACTACCCTTTATGATTGCTCCAAAGTGGTTAAACACTAAAACGCAACCATTGGCTGTAAGAGATGTTTTAGCATTTTTGTATCACGCCGCAGGAAATGAATCCGTGTACAATAAATCATTTGATGTTTTTGGTCCGGAAATTTTAACATACAAAGAAATGCTACTTCAATTTGCGGAAGTTAGAAGCTTAAAACGTTACATTTTTACAGTGCCTTTAATGACCCCAAAACTGTCATCGTATTGGTTGTACTTTGTAACATCAACCTCATACAAATTAGCGACCTCGTTGGTAGATAGTATGGGTATTCAAATTATTGGAAAATCTAGCAACATTAATAAATTACTTAAAGTAAACCCTATAACCTACAAGGAGGCAGTGCAGCTAGCTTTTGAAAAAATAGAGCAAAATAGTATTGTTTCCAGTTGGAAAGACTCAATGGTTAGTAGCGGCAGACTAAAAAATAACTTGCATAAATATGTTAACGTACCAAAATTTGGTTGTTTTGAAGATGTTCAAGAACGTAATATTATAGACGCAGACCAAACCATTGAAAAAATATGGCGTATTGGTGGTAAAAATGGTTGGTATTACGGCACAATTTTATGGAGAATACGAGGTTATTTAGATAAACTGTTTGGTGGTATTGGTTTACGACGTGGTAGAACCAACCCTACAGCGTTAGATGCTGGAGATGCTCTTGATTTTTGGCGTGTTATTTACGCAAATAAATCCCAACAAAAATTATTGCTTTATGCAGAAATGCGCTTACCTGGTGAAGCTTGGTTAGAATTTAAAATAAGAGATAACAAACTGATACAAACTGCAACCTTTAGACCTAGAGGGTTATGGGGCAGGTTATACTGGTATAGCGTTCTCCCCTTTCACAGTTTTATTTTTTCTGGAATGATTAACAAATTAGTTAAAGTTGAATCACAAAAAGCAGCACTTACCACAGAAAATTTGCCCAATTTGTAAGCGTCCGTTCTCGTGGAGAAAAAAATGGGCAAAACATTGGGAATTTGTAAAGTATTGTAGCAAAAAATGCAGAAAAAACAAAGTAACATAGGTTTGGTTTGGTTTAGAAACGATTTACGTGTTAACGACAACATGGTTTTAAATGCAGCCACAAAACAGCATAAACATGTAATTGCATTGTACTGTTTTGATCCTAGACATTTTAAGGAGGAACCATTTGGCTTTAAAAAAACTGAAAAGTTTAGAGCTAAGTTTTTAATTGAAACCGTTGAAAATCTAAAACAAAATTTAAGTGATTTTAATATTGAACTTTTCATTTATCTTAAACAACCTGAAACCGTAATTCCAAAACTAATTGATCAATTTAATATAGATTCCATATACCTACAAAAAGAATGGACTAGTGAGGAAGTTTATGTTTTGCAACAGGTAAAGTCTAACATAGCAAAACACGTTACATTCAAAGAATATTATAATCAATTTCTATTTCATCCAGAGGATCTTAATATACCATTTGAAGATATTCCTAAGGTATTTACAAACTTTAGAAAAAAAGTTGAAAAATATGGTACAATAAGACAAGTTGAGCATCCTAAAGCGGTTGCACCCATTGAGACCCTTTTAAATACAACTAAAATTCCAAAACTAGAAGATTTGGGCTTTGGTTATTTTGAAACACACACAAATTCTGCCTTTCCTTTTAAAGGTGGTGAAAATGTAGCTACAAACAGATTAAATGATTACTTTTTTCAAACTAAAAGATTAGGATTCTACAAAAAAACAAGAAACGGACTTGTAGGTAAGGATTATAGCTCTAAACTCTCCCCATGGATGGCAAATGGCAGTATTTCAGCAAGAACAATTTATTGGCAAGTAAAACAGTTTGAAAAAGAATACTACAAAAATCAATCTACATATTGGCTCATTTTTGAACTCATTTGGCGCGATTATTTTAAATATATTTCACTTAAACATGGTAATTCTATATTTAAAATTGAAGGAATTCTAAACAAAAATTACGAATGGAAAAGTAGTAAATCTAAGTTAGAAAAATGGATTCATGGAGAAACATCTTCATCTTTCGTAAATGCCAATATGATAGAGCTAAAAAAAACTGGTTGGATGAGCAATAGAGGTAGACAAAACGTAGCATCCTATTTTTCAAAAGATTTGCATCTCGATTGGAGAATTGGTGCTGCATATTTTGAAGCACTTCTTCTAGATTATGATGTTCATAGCAATTATGGTAACTGGATGTACGTAGCTGGTGTGGGCAACGACCCGAGAGACAGAAAATTCAATGTGGATTTACAGGCTGAACGTTATGATGCTTCTGGGAAATTTCAAAATATGTGGTTACAAAAGACATTATTCTAAGACATGAGCAATAATGAAATTCACATTATATTTCCGCATCAATTATTCAAAACGTCTAAAGCTCTAGATGCAACTGATGTCATTTATTTAGTTGAAGAATACTTATTTTTTAACCAATATAAGTTCCATAAACAAAAACTGGCTTTTCATCGTGCAAGTATGAAGGCATATCAGGATTTTTTAGAGTCTCAAAATAAAACAGTTACTTATATTAGTGCTATTGATCACACATCAAATGTTAGAGTACTACTTCCAAAACTTAAGAAAGATGGTATTACAACCCTTCATATTATAGAACCCACAGATAATTGGCTAGAAAAACATATCAAAGTAGCTTCTAATGGCATGGAGCTGAAATGGTACGAGAGCCCTCTTTTTATAAATACAAAGAAGGATATATCCTCGTTTTTCAAACCATCAAAGAAAAAGTTTTTTCAAACGTCATTTTATAAAGGTGAGCGGAAAAATAGGGATATTTTAATGCATGGCGATGAACCAATAGGTGGAAAATGGACGTATGATTCAGATAACCGAAAAAAATATCCTAAAGGAAAAACACCTCCGGATATCCATTTTCCAAAAAAAACCAAATTTCATAAAGAGGCTGAGGCCTATGTTAAAGATAATTTCTCTAAAAACTATGGACAGTTGGATGATTTTATGGTTTACCCAATAGATTTTAAATCTGCTGAAACTTGGTTTAAACAATTTTTAGAACAACGATTTCATGAATTTGGAGATTATGAGGATGCTATTGTAAAGGAACAACACTTTTTAAACCATAGTTTATTATCACCATTAATTAATATTGGACTTTTAAACCCTAAAACGGTTATAGAAGATGTCATTAATTATGCCAGAGTAAATAAAGTTCCTATAAATTCAACCGAAGGTTTTGTGCGTCAAATTTTAGGTTGGCGAGAATTTATAAGAGGAGTTTATGAGGTTAAGGGTACAGAAGAGCGTACCAAAAATTTTTGGAACTTTTCTAGGAAAATACCCAAATCATTCTATGATGGTTCTACCGGAATTAAACCTGTAGACGACGTTATTAAAAAAGTATTAAAAACAGGTTATGCACATCATATTGAACGCCTAATGATTTTAGGAAACTTTATGGTGCTTTGTGAGTTTGACCCTGATGATGTATACCAATGGTTTATGGAGTTGTTCATTGATGCTTACGATTGGGTAATGGTGCCCAATGTATATGGCATGAGCCTATTTGCCGATGGTGGGTTAATGAGCACAAAACCGTATATAAGCAGTAGTAATTACATTATGAAAATGAGTAATTACCAAAAAGGTGAATGGCAAAACGTCTGGGATGGGCTATTTTGGTCCTTTATGGATAAACAACGTGACTTTTTTTTAAGTAATCCAAGGTTAGGTATGCTTATTAGAACCTTAGACAAAATGAAACCTGAAACAAAAAGAACTCATTTTAGCAAAGCTGAAACTTTTTTAAATGCCCTTGATGATGACAAATAGAGAAGAAATACAAGTTGTATGGCTAAAGCGTGATTTACGTTTACAGGATAACAAAGCCATTTTTGATGCTTTAAATTCTGAAAAACGTGTATTGCTTTTGTATTGTTTTGAACCTATGTTACTTAATGATCCGCACTACAGTGAACGCCATTGGAATTTTATTAAAGAATCTATTAGAGATATGAACAAGGCTTTAAAGCCTTTTAACTCTAAAATCTTGGCAGTAGAGTCTGATATTATTCCAACCATAAATCAGTTGCTTACAAAACACAGAATTTCAAACATTTATTCGCACCAAGAAACAGGCATATTAGTGACTTACGAACGGGATAAAAATTTTAAACGCTATTGCAAAAACAATTTAATCCAATGGCATGAAAATATAAACAATGGGGTTCAACGCGGTTTAAAAAATAGAGATGGTTGGAATAAAATTGTGGATACGTTTTATAGTATAGAACCACTCCCCTTTTCGCCTGTAGAAAATCAGTTGATAAACAAAAATGAAATTGAAACTTTAGAAAACTATTTTAAAATTCCAGATTTAAATACACCAAATGCGACATTGTTCCAAAAAGGAGGTAGAACCACAGGGCTAAGATATCTAGATTCATTTTTTAAAGAGCGCTATCTAAACTACATGAACCACATCTCTAAACCTGAATTAGCCAGAGCAAGTTCCAGCAGAATTTCTCCCTATTTAGCTTGGGGAAATTTATCGGTTCGCGAGGTATATCAAAAAGCATCTAATTTCAAGAAAACAACAACACAAAAAAAACCACTTGAAGCGTTTATGTCGAGGCTGCGATGGCAAACTCATTTTATTCAGAAATTTGAAATGGAGCATACTATGGAAGAAGCCAGTGTAAACAGAGGTTTTCATAAATTAAAAAAAAGTGTTTCTAAAAAATATAAAATAGCTTGGAAAACCGGACAAACAGGATACCCTCTTGTTGACGCTTGCATGCGTTGTTTGAGCGAAACAGGATACTTAAATTTTAGAATGCGTGCATTGGTAGTTTCATTCTTTACTCATAACCTTTGGCAGCCATGGCAAGAAGCTACCACCCATTTATCGCAAATGTTTTTAGATTTTGAACCTGGCATTCACTTCCCCCAGTTACAGATGCAAGCAGGTGAAACTGGTGTGAACATGCTACGCATATACAACCCAGTTAAAAATAGCTTAGAACATGACCCTGAAGCAACTTTTATAAAAAAATGGGTACCAGAATTAAAAGAATTAGACACACCTTTTGTTCATCAACCTTATTTAATGACTGAATTGGAAGAAAAGTTTTATAATTTCAAGTTAGGAAAAGATTATCCAAAGCCAATTGTGGATATAGAAACTTCTCGCAAAAAGGCTAGTGACATCCTTTGGAAATTTAGAAAAGACAAAACTGTACTAGAAGAAACAAAAAGAATACTGAAAAAGCATACCTTGAAAAACCGATTAACTCAGTCTTAAAAAACTGTATTTCAATCACTTATTAACCTTATAAGTTTTATCAATAGCTATATGTTAATTTTTGTTTAACTTTTTTTATTTAAAGTTAAACATTTTGTATCTTTACTTCATAAAGCTATAAAATGATTCTAAATACAACTTATTTTAACAAAGAACATAAACAGTTGTTACAAGATTTGGTAGGACCTCCATTTTCATTTATAGAAGCATTCAAAATGAAAGGTGTAGGATCAAAACGTATGATTATTGAAGATGTTAGTCCTAACCTAAATAAATTCATGAATAAAGTCTCTGATGTAAATTATGCTAATATAGAATTACGTAAAAATGGCATTTTAATATTAATAAACAAAGGCTTGCAAAATTACACTTGGGCCATACCCTATTATCAGTTGGTGATTTATAAAACTAATGGCTCTAGTATTCATGCTCAAGGTAAATTCATTCATTTTAGAAACAGTACAACATTCAAAGAAAACAAAAAGTTTTTTGATAAAATGTTAGATGAAAAAATAAAGTATGACGAGCAATATAATTTTCAAAATATATGAGACTGCATGTTTTAGAAATTGATAGAATTATTGAAATGGCTTGGGAAGACCGTACCACTTTTGAGGCTATTAAATTTCAGTTTGGACTGAACGAACAAGAGGTTATTGAATTAATGCGAAAAGAAATGAAACCCAGTAGTTTCAAGATGTGGCGCAAACGTGTACAAGGTAGAATCACAAAGCACGCAAAATTAAGAACATTTGAAAAAAGTCGCTTTAAATGCAGCAGGCAAAAAAAAAATAACACATAATAAAATTTCAAAACGCTAACGTGCTTTGATTGGTTTTAAAACCTATACAGCACATAAAAAAGACGATATGCAATTAGAAAGATTAAAAACAAAAGCAAACGGACACAAGTTAAATGGGTTTACAATAGAAGATATAGGCGATGACCATCTCTTCACAGGACTAGAAACCCCTATGAGAAAAGATGCTTTTAAACTGAGTGATACTGAAAAAAAAGAACGAATTGCCATTTTATTTGAAGAAATTATGGAAGTAATGGGTTTAGATTTGACGGATGATTCTTTAAAAGGTACCCCAAAACGCGTGGCTAAAATGTACATAGATGAAATATTTTCTGGATTAAATCCTGAGAATAAACCCAAGGTTGCCTTATTCGATAATAAGTACCAGTACAACCAAATGTTAGTGGAAAAGAACATAACATTTTATTCTAATTGTGAACATCATTTTGTACCAATTATAGGGAAAGCTCATGTAGCTTACATCTCATCTGGTAAAGTTATAGGGCTGTCTAAATTAAACAGAATTGTTCAGTATTATGCCAAAAGACCACAAGTACAAGAGCGCCTAACCAATCAGATTGCAAACGAATTAAAATCAATTTTAGACACCGAAGATGTTGCCGTTATAATAGACGCAAAACATCTATGTGTATCATCAAGAGGTATTAAAGATGATACCTCTGCGACGGTTACTGCCTATTATGGCGGAAAATTTAATAATTCAGATAAAATTAAAGAATTACAAAATTATTTAAACGGTTAACATTATGGAATTAGAATTAATTAACAGAGCGTTAGAGTTTGAACAAAGAAAAATGCGAGGTTTATCAACTAGTGATAGAGTAAAAATTTCAAGGGAAGCTAAAACTCTAATTTTAGATTTAAATCAGATTTATAAAGCCAAAAAAGACGAAAAAATCATGGACATCATGAAACGTCTAACAGCAATAAAAAGAAAGGTTGAAAAAAGACTACTTGGTAAACATTTAACAGCCGGAATTTAACAATGGAAACAATAGTTATAATTGGTGGTAGTAAAGGTATTGGTAAAACTATTCTAAAAGAATTAGTTACCAACAATAAGGTCATTAATATAAGTAGAACAGCTCCCGAGCAAACACATGTCAACTTAACACACTATGACTGTGATGTTACTAAAGATCAATTACCAAACCTAGAAAATACCGATAAACTAGTTTATTGTCCTGGTAGCATAAATCTAAAACCCATTTCAAGATTGAGTTTAGATGACTTTCAAAGTGATTTTAACATCAATGTTTTGGGGGCAGTAAAGGTTATTCAAAAATATTTACCACTCCTTAAACAAGGAAAAAACCCTTCTATGCTTCTATTTAGCACGGTTGCTACTAAATTAGGAATGCCTTTTCATGCCAGTGTAGCCGTATCAAAAGCAGGTGTTGAAGGCTTGGTAAAATCTCTTGGAGCAGAATTGGCTCCTACCGTAAGAATAAATGCCATTGCTCCAACTGTAACTAATACAGAATTAGCTACGAAACTATTGAGAAATGAAAAAATGATTGAGAATATAACAGAACGTCATCCTTTAAAAAAATTCCTTGAACCCAAGGAAGTTGCACAAATGGCTACGTTTTTACTATCGCAGAAAGCAGCTTCAATTTCTGGGCAGATTTTTGAAATGGACTGTGGCATTGTAAATTTAAAAATCTAAATTATGAATACACTAAAAGCTTTTGTTTCTACATTGCATACACCCGTGAAAAGACTTAATAAAGAAAGTATCTACGATATTTCGATTAATGACCTAAATGGTAATCCTATAAATTTCAAAGATTTCCAAGGGAAGTATTTAATGTTTGTAAATGTCGCATCAAAATGTGGTTTTACACCGCAGTACAAAGATTTACAACTATTATACGATACTTACAAAGACCATTTGGAAATCATTGGTGTGCCATGTAATCAGTTTGGTAATCAAGAACCCGGAAATGCCAGTGAAATAGAAACCTTTTGCCAGATTAACTATGGTGTAACTTTTACCATTACAGAAAAAATAAATGTAAAAGGAAAAGATCAGCATGAACTCTATAGTTGGCTTACTGAGAAACTAAATAATGGCGTTAAAAGTTCAAATGTTAAATGGAACTTTCAAAAATATCTAGTAGACCCCAAAGGACAATTAATTGAATATTTTTTTTCAATTACCAATCCTATGAGTTCAAGAATCACCAAATATCTTAAATAAAAAAGCTATGTTTAAATTATTTAAAAGAAAATCGAAAAGAGAAAAATTAGAAGAAAAGTTTAAAAAATTAATGCAAGAGTGGCACAAATTATCATCAATTAACAGAGCTGCTAGCGATAAAAAATATGCTGAAGCTCAAAAAATCGCACAAGTTTTACATCATATGAAACATGAAGCTGCTTAGTCTATTAATCATATTTCTAGTCATTAATTTTGGGGGGTTAGCCTTGGGTAATTGGTTTATGGGAAATGGTCCTCAAACCCAATGGTATTTATCTTTAAATAAAGCCCCATGGACGCCTCCTGGTTGGGTTTTTGGAGTGGCTTGGTTTAGCATAATGGTTTGTTTTTCTATTTATATGGCTTATCTCTATAAGCTCATTCCAGAATACCAAGTCATTCTGTTATTTGGTATTCAGTTCATGCTTAATGTTAGTTGGAATTATGTATTTTTTAACAAGCAATATATTGCTTTAGGCTTTATTGTAATTCTGTTACTAACCTTAGTTATAGCTTTGCTACTATACCTTTACGCAAAACCTTTAAAAAGTATAAACCTATTAATACTACCCTATTTATTATGGCTAATTATTGCATCTACTTTAAATGGTTATATATTATTTAATAATTAAAAATGAAAATCTATACATTACATAAAAAACAAAAATTTCCAATTAGTATTGACAAAGCTTGGAACTTTTTATCTGATCCAAAAAATTTAAAAACCATTACACCAGATTATATGGGTTTCAATATTTTATCTGGAGCAGACAGACCCATGTACGCAGGACAAATTATTCAGTACATTGTAACACCTGTTTTAGGGATAAAAACTAAGTGGGTCACGGAAATTACACATGTAATTGATAAACATTATTTTGTAGACGAGCAACGTTTTGGCCCGTATGCTTTATGGCATCATAAACATTTTATAAAAGAAATTAAAGGTGGCGTTGAAATGGAAGATATTATAGATTATAAACTACCATTTGGCTTTTTAGGCTCTTTAATGCACCCTTTTATGGTAAAACCAAAATTAGAAGAGATATTTAACTACAGAAAGCAAAAGTTAGAAGAACTATTCGGTTATTATTGATAGTAAATGAAACAGCCCATTAACTTATTCTGGTTTAGAAGAGACCTTAGACTTTATGACAATAAAGGATTATCAGAAGCCTTAAAAGGCAAATACAAAGTATTACCAATATTCATATTTGACTCTATTATCCTAGACAAGCTACCAAAAGATGATGCTAGGGTAACCTTTATTCATAATACGCTACAAACTATGCGTGAGGATCTACAAAAAAATAGCAAATCTAATATTGCTCTTTTTTATGGTACACCTATCGATGTTTTTAAAACCATTACAAAAACCTACAATATTAATACTGTATATACGAATCATGACCATGAACCCTATGGTAAAGAAAGAGATATAACTATAGAACGCTTTTTGAAAAATGAAAAAATAGCTTTCAAAACATTTAAAGATCATGTTATTTTTGAGAGGTCTGAGGTAGTTAAAAGTAATGGAGAACCATATTTGGTATATACCCCTTACATGAAAGCTTGGAAAAAAAAGTTTACTGAGGGTCATCTTGATGAATATAAAACTGAAGAAAATTTCAATAATTTATACCAACAAAATGAAGCTTCTAATATAAAACTTGCTGATATTGGGTTTAAAAAATCTGGTCAATCTATTAAACCTTACAAAATTGATTCAGAGCTAATAAAGACCTATGAAGCCAATAGAAATTTCCCAGCAGCAGATGCTACTTCCAGATTAGGGCCTCATTTACGTTTTGGAACCGTGAGTATTCGTAAGATTGTTAAAAAATCTCTTTCCCAAGAATACCCTGTCTTTATAAATGAACTAATATGGAGAGAATTTTTTATGCAAATTCTTTGGCACTTTCCCCATACTATAAAAAAGTGCTTTAAACCAAAATATGAGAGACTGCAATGGAAAAATAACGAAACAGATTTTAAAGCTTGGTGTCTTGGTCAAACAGGATATCCCCTAGTTGATGCTGGTATGCGACAGCTTAACGAAACTGGCTTTATGCATAACCGGGTGAGAATGTTGGTAGGCAGTTTTCTTTGTAAACATTTACTAATAGACTGGAGGTGGGGAGAAGCCTATTTTGCAGAAAAGTTACATGACTATGAACTCTCAAGCAATATAGGTAATTGGCAATGGGTAGCCGGATGTGGTGTGGATGCTGCACCCTATTTTAGGATTTTCAATCCAATAACACAGGTTAAAAAATTTGATAAAAATTTAGATTACATAAAAAAATGGGTCCCAGAGTTCCAAGAATTTAACTATCCAAAACCTATAGTAGAACACAAATTTGCGAGAGAACGTTGTTTAGATTTCTATAAAAAAGCCCTGAATTAATATAATCTATAAAGTAGTTTGAAAACTCTTCGTTTATTTAAATCATAAATTTTGTATAATAATTCAGCTTAGAAAACATAAGTTTCATAGATTTTATTATATTGTCAAAATTCGATGTTTTAATCGATTTAAATTATATTAAATATATGAAACTTATTGAAAGAGCTTTAGAGTTTGAACAACGCAAACACACCTTTAAAACTACTAGCGAGCGTATTGAATCGTCTCGTGAGGTTAAAGCACTTATTCTAGAGATAAATGATGTTTATAAAGAAACTAAAGATCCTGAACTTATGGATTTGATGAAACGCTTAACTGTAATAAAACAAAAAATTGAAAAACGATTAAAAGGAAGGCAAAACAATTTAATTGGATAGTTTATTTAATCATCAAATCAAAATATCTTATTCATAGTATTATCCAAATCATTTAATTAATTTTTACTTATATAAAAATACAAATACTTTTTAAGATAGTTAACTTTTAGTAAAAACACATTGTGAAAGCTAAAATTTAGGGTAAATTAAAACTCTAAAATAGTTTTGGAACGAAATGCTTAAAACAAAATCAATAAAAAGTGAGTTTTATTATGATTATTAAGCTTTTGTGTATTTTTAATACATGCAAGTAACCTCAACTAATATAGCAAAACCAACTACCTTTACTTGGAATGGTAAAACCATTACCACAGGCATTTACAAATTACCAACAGATAAACCTTTTTTCTTGGGGACATATGATGTTAAGAACGACTCCGTTATAGATAGAAAAAATCATGGAGGCGAATTTAAAGCCTGCTACCTATTCTCTGAAGATCATTACGATTATTGGAAAAAATTATACCCTAACTTAGATTGGAATTGGGGTATGTTTGGTGAAAACTTAACGGTTTCTGGTTTAAATGAGGATAAGATATATATTGGTGATGTTTATAAAGTTGGAAAAGCTTTAGTACAAGTTACCCAGCCTCGCGAACCCTGTTTTAAATTTGGTTATAAATTTGGCTCACAGGAAGTCATAAAACAGTTTATTGACTATGGGTATCCCGGTACTTATGTCCGTGTTTTAGAAGAAGGGTATGTTAGAGAGGGTGATAAATTTAAATTAATCAAACAAGCTGAAAACAGCATTACAACAGTAGAATTCTTTAACTTATTTTTCTCAAAAAACAAAAACAAAACTCTTATTAAGGCCATCATTAACAATAATTCACTACCACAAAGAAAACGAGATAAATTGAAAACTTTTTTATATTAATGACCAAATTCGAAGAAATTGTAAATATTTTAGACATGCAACCGCACCCTGAAGGGGGCTTCTTTAAAGAAACTTATAGAAGTAAAGGACTCATTAGAGAAAAAGATTTGAACGATTACATCAATGGAAAAAGAAACTATTGTACTGGGATTTACTTTTTACTGACATCAGATTCCTTTTCAGCATTTCATAGAATTAACCAAGATGAAATGTGGCATTTCTACAAAGGCACTCCTTTAAAATTACATATAATTTCAGAAAAAGGAAACTACTCCAATGTTATTGTTGGTAACAACTTAGAAAAAGGAGAAGTGCCTCAATTCACAGTTAACGCCAGAGATTGGTTTGCTTCCGAAGTTGTAGATAATGGTGATTATGCCCTTGTGGGCTGTACAGTCTCTCCTGGATTTGATTTTAGGGATTTTGAACTTGCTAATAGAGAAACATTAATTTCAAAATTCCCTCAACATTCAGAAATTATCACAAAACTTACCAGAGTTTGATTAGTTCTAAAACTGATTTATTCTACTGGAAAATCAAAATAACTGTTTGAAAATGGTTCATCTTTAAGTGTAAAGTGCCACCATTCCCGTGGGTAGTTTTTAAAACCAAATTTAGTCATAACTTCGTGTAAAAGTTTTCTATTTGCTTTTTGCTCTTCAGTAATACCTTCATAATTCACCCATGATTGAACACCAAAAAAATCATAGATGCTTCCCATATCCAAAAGTTTTCCTGTATCGGTATCAATAATCGTTAAATCAACAGTACTGCCTTTACTATGCCCAGACTTTGCTGCAATATATTCCTCTTTAAAGAGGTCCTTCTTATTAACATTTGGATAGTATATTGACTTATTGATTGTATCATTTAAGTTTTTTGCCCAACGAATAAAATGATTCACAGCTCTTTGAGGTCTGTACCCGTCATAAACTTTTAAACTCAACCGTTTATTCTTTAGATGCTTGTTGATTAATTTTAAGGCTTCGGCAGTTTGTTTAGTAAGAATAAGTTTATTGGATTTATAACCCTCTATTGGTTTTCCAATAAAGTTCTTTTCAGAAAAATATTTGAGTTCAACATTTAAACTTGGGATAATTTCGTTTACATAGACAAACCCTTCAGGTAGTTGTCCAAAAGAGTAAAAACTATACAGTAATAATGAAAATCTAATAATTTGTTTCATTTTCACTAATTTATTAAAAATTACAATGCAAAATATAAAGCACAAAAAAACCGAGTTCCCTCAAACTCGGTCTTTTCTTAATTTGCTTTTTTATTATGTATTAGATTTGGGGTATCCATATCAACAACATAATGCAAATATTAATTAATTAATCCATTGAACTAAAAAGTATGTTATTTAGTACACTTCAAAAGTAAAATTTAATTTCATTAAAAACGATAAAAAACATTATTAATCGATGAAATACATATAATTTTAACATTTATAGATGAAATACACATAAAACCAGATTAAAAACAAATTATAATATATAAGAATGAAGCACAATCTTCATTTAGAAAATAAAAACCCAATGATTCATCATTAACGACTCTAAAGCTTTACAAGTAGTCAAAAAGAAGTTCGTGTACTATATAAATCGAACTTGAATTGTCAATTAGAAATTATTGAAAAAATGTAACAAATGCTTGTTTCAATTGAAGAAAATAATTTATGAAATTCTAAATCTTATCATCAACCTCAAAGAAAACTATCACCAGTCGTTAATATTACAAACATAACCTTCATAATATCAATCAATTAATCATTTCGTAGTTAAAATTAACATCTTATCGTTATTTGAATAATTTTCATAACATAAGCTTTATATTACACAAAATTTTAACCAAATCGTGTAATAATGAAACTACTTTACCTACTAGTTACTGCATTTATGTTACAATCATCTTTCCTATTTTCTCAAGAATTTGTTTTAGGATTAAAAGGTGGTTTAAATAATAATACCATTGGAGATATTAATTCAAGAGGAGGGTCTATATCAGCAGGAAAACCTGATGAGGTTTTTAGTCCTAACAAAGAAATTAGTTATTTAATTGGAGGTTATTTTATGGCAGAGTTTGGAAGTTTTTTTATCAGACCTGAACTTAATTATGTTTCATTAAAGAACAACTATGATTTCCCTGTAAGAAAAGCTAAATGGGAAACTTCAAAAATTGAATTTCCAATATTACTTGGTGTTGAAGTTTTTGAACCTATTTCCATTTATGCTGGTCCAAGTTTTAACTTTTATGATGAAGTCATTCTTGATGGAGTTCAAGTAACATCATTCAGTGATGGAGGTCCCGATCTTGAAGCTAAAACCATAAGTTTAAATTTTGGGGTGATGGTTAGATACAACCGGTTTGGTATTGACTTAAGATATGAAATTAGCACCAATGAAACAGAAGAAGAACTTTTAGATATTAATAATTCTGCATATGGAGTTAATCTAGCAGATTTGAGGACTTATAAACCAAAAATGCTTAGTTTAAGTTTATCAATAGACATTTTTAGAACAGATGGAACAAATATAGCCGATTTGTTTAAAAGTGATAAAAATTGTGGGTGCCCTTATTAGTTTTTATTTTTAAAATCTACACAAAATAAAAAAGCATCTAATTAAATAGATGCTTTTTTGCTAACTAACTAACCAAAAATATGAATTACAATTACTAAGTTTAAAGTAACCACTCAATAAACTTTTTCATTAAGTGTAATCAAATTATAAATATCAAGCACCGTGCCAAACTAAACTAATCACGTTTTTTATTTTAATTATCTTGCATCTTAATAATTGTAAACCTATCATTTAATGAATAAAGAACCATTATTGACTAACGACACTATTGTTTTTGGGTTGCTAATGTTAGTGCTTGCCTTAGTATTTTATACTTCGTCAAAAAAAACTGGATTTTGGAGAAAATTCTACAACATAATTCCAGCCCTTTTAATGTGTTACCTTTTACCTGCCATATTAAACTCCATTGGACTAATTTCTCCAGAAATATCACAAGTTTATAATATTTCAAAGAACTACTTATTACCAGCAGCCATAGTTTTAATGACCCTTAGTTTAGATTTAAAATCTGTATTGAATTTGGGCCCCAAAGCACTTATTATGTTTTTTACAGGAACCATTGGAATTATTATTGGTGGCCCTTTAGCTATTCTTATAGTATCAATTTTTAGTCCCGAAACTGTTGGAGGTTCAGGACCTGATGCTGTTTGGAGAGGGCTTTCAACAGTAGCTGGAAGTTGGATTGGTGGGGGAGCAAACCAAACTGCTATGTATGAAATTTTTAAATATAATCCAGAAAAGTTTGGAGCTATGATATTAGTCGATATTGTAGTAGCTCAAATATGGATGGCATTTTTACTTTTTGGAATTGGAAAAAAAGATAAAATAGACAATTGGTTAAAATCCGACAATACAGCCATTGAAGCATTAAAACAAAAAGTAATTAACTATGAAAAAAGTGTAATGAAAATCCCCAACCTAACAGACTATATGATCATGCTGGGAATTGCTTTTATGACTGTAGGTATCTCCCATTTAGGATCCATCCACATTTCAGAGTTTTTAACTAATAACTTTAACATATTTACTGATAAAACATCTGCTCTTGCTTCATTTAGCTCCACATTTTTTTGGATGATTACCATCGCAACAATTATAGGTATTGTTTTATCTTTCACTAAAGCCAAAAAATATGAAGGTGCTGGAGCCAGCAAAATAGGGAGTATTTTCATCTATATACTTGTTGCAAGCATTGGAATGAAAATGGACTTAAAATCAATTTTAGAAAACCCAGGCTTACTTATTGTTGGCCTTATTTGGATGGCTGTTCATGTACTACTATTAATAATTGTTGCAAAAGTTATTAGAGCTCCTTATTTCTTTTTAGCCGTTGGAAGTAAAGCCAATGTTGGAGGTGCAGCATCAGCTCCTGTTGTGGCAGCTGCTTTTCATCCCTCTTTAGCAACAGTAGGTGTACTACTAGCTGTAGTTGGTTACGCCATAGGTACTTTTTCTGCACTATTTTGCGCAACTTTGATGGAATTAGTATCACCCACACTTTAGTTTTTAAATAATAATTTATGATATTTGCGCCCAAACAAAATCTTAAATGAAAAAAATCACATTCATATTTCTAGCTTTTTTAATTGCTTCATGTGGAAAAAAAGAACATGATTTAGTAGTAAAAGCTCATGTTAAAGGATTGAAAAAAGGAACCGTTTATTTAAAAAAGGTTATCGATACTAATTTGGTTGCTGTAGATTCTGTTATCATTAACGGAAACTCTCAATTTGAATTATATAGCGATATTGAGTCACCCGAAGTTTTCTATTTATACCTTGATAAAAATAGTAAAGAAGAAGATAGAATAACTTTTTTTGCAGATAAAGGAGTTACTGAGATAAACACGTCACTTAAAACTTTTGCGTTTGCACCAAAAATTAATGGAAGTGAACAACAAAAAGTTTTAGAAGATTATCTAAAAATGGCATCTCGGTTTAACAATGAAAATTTAGAATTAATTAAAGAGTCTTTAGAAGCTCAAAAAGATGGTGATACCGCTAAATTATATGCAACAAAAAAAGATATAGATAACTTATTAAAACGAAAATATTTATACACCGTTAATTTTGCGCTTAATCATAATAACAGTGAAGTTTCACCATATCTTGCACTAACTGAGATTTATGACGCCAGACTTAATCTATTGGATACAATTAATAGTTCCCTAACTAAAAAGGTAAAAGATTCTAAATATGGAAAGCAATTAGATGAATTTGTTACCAAAATTAAAGCACAAGAACGAAATCAATAATCATATAATATATATAAAACAAAAAAGCCTTTCAGAAAAGAAAGGCTTTGTTGTTTATAACTCCTTGAAGGGCATTTTTAAAACTTTTTTGAGCCGATAGAGGGACTCGAACCCACGACCTGCTGATTACAAATCAGCTGCTCTAGCCAGCTGAGCTATATCGGCGTTTTAACGGGTGCAAATATAAAATCAAAATTATAATTTGCAACTATTCCATTAAATTATTTTAGGTTGTTTACCTTATCAATTAACGCTTGGGCTTTTTCCTCTAGTTCATTATTAATTGCTTTAAAATGCGCTTTAGCATTATTTACGTCTTTAGCGTTTACTTTAGCTATTAAATCATCAAAGACATCAATAGCTTCATCTATAATAGCTTCACTCTTTTTAGTATCTGTATCGGTATTATCCAACTCCCAATCACATACTGCTCCAATAACATCCCCTAGAACGTTATTAATATCTTTTTTAAGATTTTTTACACTTGCCATTTTTATGTTTTTTTAGTTTAAAATAAACTACCTCGGGGCAAGCCCACGAGGTATTAAAATAATTTGAGTTGTCCTGAATGAACTTCTTTATATTCCTTCTCTTTTCCTTGATTTTCAACATATCTCTGAATCACATCTTTGCTTGCATAGAGCCCTACTGTATTTGC
>NZ_SMZJ02000007.1 GCF_004358095.2 Seonamhaeicola sediminis | reverse complement strand
TCGATTGTTTCTGGTCCTGCAAATGTTTCTGGTAATACAGTTACCCTTACAGGTGCCACTGGAACTGTTACCGTAAGAGCTAGTCAAGCTGGAAATAGTACCTATAACGCTGCAGCACATGTAGACCAATCTTTTGAGGTACTACCCGCGCCTTGCTTGCAACCTCCTACTGGATTGACTGCTTCTAATATAGCTCCGTCTTCTGCTACTATTAGCTGGAATACAGTCCAAAATTCTACATACAACTATCAGTATAGAGAGGTGGGTTCATCAAACTGGATTACGCAAAGCTCCTCAAGTAATTCAGTAACATTATCAAACTTAGTACCTTCAACACAATATGAAGCCCAAGTTAGTAGCGTTTGTCCTGATACTTCAGAATCATCATATAGCTCCCCAATTACTTTTACAACGACATCAATAAATTATTGCGCGTCAACTTCTGGTAGCAATAATCGAGAATATATAGGGCGTGTTCAATTAAATACTATTAATAATTCATCGGGGCCTACCTTATATTCAGATTTTACTAATATTTCAACTACAGTTGAGAAAGGTAGCCAGTATACTATAACTATCACCCCAGAATGGACTGGTCGTTCAAGACGCGAAGGCTATGGTATATGGATAGATTATAATTATGATGGGGATTTTGATGACTCTGGTGAGCAAATTTTATCACAAAGCCCTACCAAAAGCAGTCAAATAAGTACAAGTTTTACTGTACCACAAACAGCAGCTGAAACTTCATTTAGAATGCGTGTAAGTATGAAGTATAATGGCACACCTACATCCTGTGAATCCTTTAGTGATGGAGAGGTTGAGGATTACACAATTACAATTGAGCCTACTGGACCTGATATTACGCCTCCTTCTGCTCCAACTGGTTTATTCGCTAGTAATACATCAGATTCATCAACAGACTTGTCTTGGAATGCCTCTACAGATAATATTGGTGTAACAGGTTATGATGTTTATCAAAATGGCGGTTTTATAGCTAATGTTACTAACACGTCTTACCAAGTAACTGGGTTATCCCCTAGCACAGTTTATACATTTTATGTTATAGCCAGAGATGCAGCGGGTAATAGTTCGGGACAAAGCAATACTGCTAACATCACAACTCAAGATCCACCAGATACCCAGGCTCCAACTACGCCTACAGGTTTAATTACTAATAACACTACGGAGTTTACAACTGATTTAGTCTGGAATGCATCTACAGATAATGTCGGGGTCACAGGTTATGACATCTTCCAAGATGGGAATTTCATAATTAATGTTGCTAATACCTCTTATCAAGTTACTGGTTTATCACCCTCAACCACATATGGATTCTATGTTATTGCTAGAGATGCTGCTGGCAATAGCTCGGGACAAAGCAATCAAGTGAATGTAACAACAAATGATTTTATTGATACTGAAGCACCTACCACACCATCTGGTTTAAGTACTTCTAATATAACGGAAACTACAATTGATTTAGATTGGAATGCATCAACGGATAATGTTGGGGTTACTGGTTACGATATTTATCAAGATGGTTCATTAATTATAAATATACCAGGAACTTCTTACCAAGTTACAGGACTAACTGAAGATACCAATTATGCATTTTATGTTATTGCAAAAGATGCTGCTGGCAATAGTTCTGGACAAAGCAATACAGCCAATACCACAACCCTAGCAGCTCCCACTTGTACTGATGGTATTCAAAATGGTGATGAAACAGGTGTCGATTGTGGCGGATCTGTATGTACTGCTTGTCCTCCAGGCGACGTTATAATTCATGAAGGTTTTTTTGAAACTGGTTTTGATGGATGGACAGAAGGGGGAAAAGATGTTTTCTACTACTCTGGATCGTTTGCTTTTGAAGGTGTTTCTGCAATTAGATTAAGAGATTCGGGTGTTTCTGCATCAATAACCTCTCCTGTATTTGATTTGTCTCCATTCAATCAAATTGAGGTAAACTTCTATTTCTATTCCAATGGTTTTTCGGCAAGTGACGGTATAGTGCTTCAATACAATGATGGTAGTGGGTGGACAACAGTATCTAGCTGGCAAGTAGGAGCAGATTTTGGCGATAATACATTCTTTAATGCCGTGGCCATTTTAGACAGTTCACAGTATACTTTAATAAGTAACGGCCAATTTAGAATTCAGTGTAATGCATCTGCCAAAAACGATAATATTTATGTAGATCAAGTTATTATAACTGGCATAGTAAACAACTCAGCAAACAAAACTACTACAAGTAAGAGCTCTAACTTTTCTGATGGTAGTGAATCTGCTAATTTTGTATTGCATCCCAACCCAGTTGAAAACGTCTTAAGAGTTAGAATCAATAATAGCTCTAAATATTCTTATAGAATAATAAACACTTTAGGTAAAGTTGTAAAATATGGAGAAAATATTGCCAAAGATATTGATGTTATTAATTTAGAAAGCGGACTTTATTTTATAAATATTTTTAACAACGAAGAATCTTTATCTAAAAAGTTTGTAAAAAAATAACCTTAAATACTAATTACAACTAAAAATAAAACCCCGAATTTGGTTCGGGGTTTTATTTTTAGTGTATTTCATCGATTTTTTTAATCATTTTATCGACTATAATGCTATTTTTACTATATTTGATTTGCTACCGATATGGTTATCAAGCTAATACTAGATAATACAATTATTGGAAATCAATTTAACTCTAAAATTTAGAAGAAAGTTATAGTAAAGCATAGTTTAGTTTAGTTTTTTAGTTTAGTTAGTTTGAATTAGTTAATGTAGAACCCCAAATCTACCAAAAATCTTTACTATTACTTATGAGCCCTGAAATTCAGGGCTCTTTTTATTTTACTTTTGAAATTAAGTCTTCCAAAGAAACTTTATACTGCTCGCCAGAAATCATCTCTTTTAAAGTATAAGTATTTGAATCCATTTCATCTTCGCCAACTAAAACCACAAAAGGAATACTACGTCTATTGGCATGTGACATTTGCTTTTTCATTTTAGCTGCATCGGGGTATATTTCTGCATTAACTCCTGCTTCTCGTAACGTTTTGATAGCTTTTAAAGAAAATAAAGCTTCCTTATTCCCAAAGTTAATAAAGAGCACCTCAACATTTTTATTAACTGTTTTAGGGAATAAATTCAGTTCTTCTAAAACCAAATAGATACGGTCTAACCCAAAGCTAATACCAACACCACTCATGTTGGGCATGCCGAAGATTCCGGTTAAATCGTCGTAACGCCCACCGCCCCCAATGGATCCTATTTTTACGTCTTTAGGTGCTGCTACTTCAAAAATAGCACCAGTATAATAGTTTAAACCTCGCGCTAACGTAACATCTAACTGCAAGGTTGTGCTTGATAATCCTAATTCTGAAATAGCTGAATTGATAAAAGCCAGTTCTTCTATGCCTTTTAAACCATCTTCGGAAGTTGATAAAATGGTTTTTAAACTTTCTATTTGAGACTCAAACGAACCCGATAATGAGAACAACGGTTGTAATTTAGAGATTCCTGTTTCTGAAATTCCTTTTGACAGCATTTCTTCTTTTACCTTCTCCTCTCCTATTTTATCGAGTTTATCAAGCGACACCGTAAAATCTATTAACTTATCTGAAGCGCCAATCACTTCGGCAATTCCAGATAAAATTTTTCGGTTATTAATTTTAATAGTAACGCCTTCTAATTTTAGGCTTGAAAAAACAGTATCATATAATTGTAAAAACTCCACTTCTTGCCAAAGTGAGTCACTACCAACCACATCGGCATCACATTGATAAAACTCTCTAAAACGTCCTTTTTGAGGTCTATCTGCTCTCCAAACGGGTTGTATTTGATAACGTTTAAACGGAAATTCAATCTCGTTCTGGTGTTGTACCACATAACGCGCAAACGGTACTGTAAGATCATAGCGGAGGGCTTTTTCTGAGATTCTATTAGATAACTCTTTAGAATCAAAAGAAAATTCAAGGTGAAATGACATTATGAAAATTCTAATTAAATCTTCATTAGAGTAATTATCATCGCTAACAATCTCTATAAAATTATTCTTTTCTCTGAGCATCAACCTCTTTAATCTCTCATGATTCTTGTTTGCTTTTGGATAATAATATCTTTCTAAACAATAGTTTAAATTATCTTCATAATCTTTATTCGTATCTTTTATAAATTGATTAAAAAACTTGAGAAATTCATTAGCAGCTAAAAAGTTTTTAGACCTATCCCTATTTAAAACATTCATAAAATCCCCAGAATTCAATATTTTAAAAATCAAACGGTCGCCTTCATCACCATATTTTCCCATTAAGGTCTCCGAGTTTTCAAAACTTGGGGTTTCAATGGGCTGAAATCCAAACGTTTCAAAAGCATCACGAATGGTATTGAAAATGTAATGTCTTTTTGCTACCTGTTCTGGGTTAAAATCTCGTGTTCCTTTAGGTATGCTTGGTTTTTGAGCCATGTTAAACAAAGTCGACACTGCTAAATATAAACTTCAGCAGGCATTTTTTTAGTTATTAAAACATTTATAGTGGATTCCTGCTTATGCAGGAAACGACAAAAATAAAGAATGAAAGTGTCATTGCGAGCTTTTTGAAGAGAAAATAGCGTAGCAATCTCACAACATAAGCGAAACTTTTTTATTAAGTTTACTTTAATGCCTCTAAAGTAATACTAACTAATTGATAAGTTTGTCAAAATACCTAAATAAATCTCCTTTGGTAATAACAGCGCCTTGCTCAATCATTTTAAACTTATCTAAGTTTTTATCTTCAGAATATGCTTTATTAGCCTGCAAAAATTCAACATTTTCATCCATTAAATTGTCTCGTAGCCAATTGTAACCCTCTGTTGTAGTGATATCTATATCATGTTTCACATTAACCACAATAGCTTGCATGTTATCTTCACCCAACTTAAACAAATACATGTGTTTGGCAGATATATGTTCTAAATACTCTGCAGTATTTAAAACACCTTCCCAAATTAAATCGCTAAAAACATCCAGTTCGGTTTCGGCTAATTCGGGTTTATTTTCTTTTAAATTTTTCCACTCTTCTGCCGTAATAGATTGGGTTGCCAAAAAGTTAATAAACTCTTGGTGTAATTCTTCAAACTGTTCTTTAGTAAGTCTACTATACTTCATTTTATTAAAAAATTATAATAAAAAAACCGTTTAGAAGTCTCTAAACGGTTTTTAAATATTCTAAATCTGAAATTATTTAGCTTGTGCTATAACTTCAAATGGTAACTCAACAGATACTTCTCTGTGTAAACGTATAATGGCATTGTATTTACCCAAACGTTTCACGTTTCCACCAATTACATTGATGAATTTTTTATCTATTTCTTGTCCTTCTTTTTCTAAAGCGGCTGCTACGTCAATATTATTCACAGAACCGAATAATTTATCTCCAGTACCAACTTTAGAAGCTATTTTAATTTCTAGTCCTTTTAATACTTCTGCAACTGCATTAGCATCATCAACTATTTTCTTCTCTTTATAAGCCCTTTGTTTTAAGTTTTCTGCTAATACTTTCTTTGCAGAAACAGTAGCCAAAATAGCTTTTCCTGTAGGAATTAAAAAGTTTCTACCGTAACCATTCTTAACTGTTACAACATCGTCTTTAAATCCTAAATTCTCAACGTCTTGTTTTAATATAAGTTCCATTGTTATCGGTATTTTACTTTAATAAATCTGCTACGTATGGCATTAAAGCTAAGTGACGTGCTCTTTTTACTGCTACAGACACTTTTCTTTGGTACTTTAATGAAGTTCCTGTTAAACGTCTCGGTAAAATTTTACCTTGCTCATTTACAAACTTTAATAAGAAATCTGGGTCTTTGTAATCTATATACTTAATTCCAGATTTTTTGAAACGACAATATTTCTTTTGCTTATTAGTTTCAATATTAAGCGGAGTTAAATATCTAATTTCTCCGTCTTTCTTTCCTTTTGCTTGTTGATCTATTGATGCCATAATTAAGCTTTTTGTTTAAGTTTTTCTCTTCGTCTTTCTGCCCATGCTACAGCATGTTTATCTAACTTAACTGTTAAATAGCGCATAAAACGCTCATCACGTCTAAACTCTAATTCTAGATCACCAATTACCTCACCAGCAACAGTGTACTCAAATAAGTGATAAAAACCACTTTTCTTGTTTTGAATTGGGTAAGCCAACTTTTTTAGCCCCCAGTCTTCTTTAGCTATCATCTTAGCGCCGTTAGAAACAAGAAAATCTTCGTATTTCTTTACTGTTTCCTTTATCTGATCATCAGATAAAACGGGATTTAAGATGAAAACAGTCTCATAATGATTCATAAAAATCTATTTAATTGTTAAAAATTGGGTGCAAAATTAGTTAAATATTTCATATATTGCAAGCATAACCCTAATAATTACTATGCGTTTTTAAAATGTTAAAATTATGTTAAATAACGCATTTTATCGATGATTTTTGGTTTTTAACCGAATTTTTCGTACTATTGTCGATATCTTAACCGAAATAATATAATGTTATGACTTTAAACTGTGTAGTAGTAGACGACTCAGCGATACAAAGGCTCTCTATTGTTAAATTAGTTGAAAATCACCCATCACTTAATTTAATAGCAGAGTACAGTAGTGCTTTAGAGACGAAAAATGGTTTAAATACGCACCAAGTAGACCTTATCTTTTTAGACATTGAAATGCCAGTACTAAACGGATTTGAACTTCTGGACGTATTAAACAAGAAACCTCAAATTATTTTTGTAACCGGTAAAACCGAATATGCTTTTAAAGCATTTAATTATGATGCTACCGATTATTTACACAAACCAATTACAAGAGAACGCTTTAACGTTTCTGTAGAAAAAGCCCTTGAGCAACATAAATTAACTCAAGACTTTAACGAAGAAGAAGGAGAACATATCTTTGTAAAGAGCAACCTTAAAAAACGTAAGGTTTACATTAAAGACATTAAATGGATTGAAGCTTTGGGTGATTATGTGAAACTAGTTACAGAAGAAACAAGCTTAGTTGTATTATCTACAATGAAAGCTTTTGAAGCCGAATTACCTGAAGGTAAGTTTTTAAGAATCCACAAATCATATATTGTAAATCTTGATAAGATTGATAGGTTTAACAGTAAAAATGTTGAAGTGGGTGCTTATGAGATTCCTTTAAGTAGAAACAAAAAGACGCAACTGGTTGACGCTTTAAATAATATTTAGAATCTTGTTTTGATAAAACTTAACTTGTTTCAGTTTTTCAAAAAGTAACTAGGTTTAAAATGAAACTAAAGTGAGATTTCAATTTATATTGGTATAATGCAATCGCGAAATTTGAAAATAAATTTCTATTTCACTAAAAGTTATCGACATTTAAAATTACTTTAACCGACCGAAAATCTTTTATACTTAAGAAGCTATTATTTATTTTGATGATAGCTTCTTTTGTTTTTGACAGGGATTGTTTCTTAGGTATTTTAACCAAAATATTTTTGTGAAACTGATTCCTTATTCTTCCTATTGGGGGTGATTCTGGCCCCAAAACAGTATCACCAAAAAATTGTCTCAAAGACTTTGCAAACCATATGGCAGCAGATTCTACTTTATTGTAATCTTTGTGCTTTAGCGAGATTTTAATCTGCTTGTAAACCGGTGGATACTTATAATTATATCTATCATTCATTTGCTCATTATACATATCAATATAATTATTAGTTGATACTTGCTGCAAAATATTGTGATACGGATTATAAGTTTGAATCAAAACTTTACCGCGCTCTTCTGTGCGCCCTGCTCTACCCGATACCTGAACCATTAACTGAAAACTGCGCTCATGTGCTCTAAAATCTGGGAAATTTAGCATATTATCTGCATTCATGATTCCCACCAACTTTACGTTTCTAAAATCTAACCCTTTTGTGAGCATTTGCGTGCCTACCAGAATATCAATTTCCTGTTGCTCTAAGGCAGTTATTATTTTTTCATAACCATATTTACCTCTGGTGGTATCTAAATCCATTCTTGCAACTTTGGCATTAGGAAATAATAATTTAACCTCCTCTTCTATCTGCTCTGTTCCAAAACCTTTGCTATCTAAATCTGGACTTCCACAAGCCAAACAATCTTGAAGCATGGCCATATTATAGCCACAATAATGACAACGTAATTGATTTCTATAACGATGATACGTTAAACTTACATCGCAATTAGGGCACTGTGGCGAATGCCCACAAGAATTACACTCTACAATTGGAGAAAAGCCACGCCTATTTTGAAATAGAATAACTTGCTGCTTTTCATTCAGCACCTCGGTCATTTCTTTAATAAGTCTATCGCTAAAATGTCCTGACATACGTTTACGTTTATGCTTGTCTTTTATATCCACAAGTTCGATATCGGGCATTAAAACGTTATTGTATCTATGCATTAACTCAACAAAACCATACTTACCTTGTTTCGCATTAAAATAACTTTCTAAACTAGGGGTAGCAGATCCTAACAAGGTTTTTGCCTTATGAATAGCAGCTAAAACCACTGCTGTATCTCTTGCATGATAGCGAGGTGCTGGATCAAACTGCTTGAAAGATTGCTCGTGTTCTTCATCCACAATTATGAGTCCTAAATTATTAAAAGGTAAAAAAATAGATGATCGTGCTCCTAGAACAATTTTTGCCTTTGTTGAATTGTTTAAAACGTTATTCCAAACTTCAACCCGTTCTTGAGCAGAATATTTAGAATGAAAAATTGCTACCTGCTCACCAAAATAATTTTGTAATCTAGTAACTAATTGGGTTGTTAAAGCTATTTCTGGCAACAAATACAAGACCTGTTTTCCAGCTATTAAAATAGCTTCTATTAGTTTAACATAAATTTCAGTTTTCCCAGATGATGTTACACCGTGAAGTAAGGTTACATTATGTTCATTGAAACATTCCTTTATCTGTTTTAATGCAGTTTCTTGATAATTATTTAAGCTTTTAGATGCTTCATTATCTTGTCCATCATATTGAACCCGATCTGTTTGAATATAATATTCCACTAAAACACCTTTATCTATTAAAGCCTTAATAGTTTGTGAGGATGCCCCACTTTCATTACTTAAATCTGAAAACTTAATCGGTTTTCGTGTTGTAGCCGAAAGCGAAAACAAGGTCATTATTACCTCACGTTGTTTGGGTGCTCTATTCAGATTTTCTAACAAATCCTGTAAAACCTCATCTTTAGAAAAATTTGAGTGTAATTTCACATAACGAACCAACTTTGGCTTATACTTTTCATAAACTTCCTCCTCTACAGTAATAGCTTTTTTTTCAATAAGCCTCTTAATTACCGGAAGCACATTCTTTTTATCAAGAATATTTGAAATATCATGAATCTTTAAAGACGACTGATGCTGTAATGCTTCGTAAATTAAAAACTCATCATCTTTTAAAATAGACTCATCTATTTCTTTTATGAAATTTTTAGTAACTACCGTTTCGCTTTCTAAAATAAAAGCCGTTGGTAAAGCGGCACGCATTACATCACCTAAAGTACACATGTAATAATTGGAAATCCACTGCCATAATTCTAGCTGAATTTTATTGACAATAGGTGTTTCATCTAAAATCTGATGAATCTCTTTGGCCTCATATACCGTTGGAGCATTATTGTGAATGTTAAATACTAAACCTGTATAGATTTTGGATTTTCCAAAAGGAACAGCCACCCGCATACCTGTTTTTAAAAAACTAGCTTCAGATGGTGTTATGCCATAAGTAAATAACTTTTGAAGCGGAATTGGAAGTATAACATCAATAAAATACGGCATAAACTAGCATCTTTTACGCAGTTTATTCAAAGAGGCATTTAGCTCATATCCCAACAATAAAATATTGGCATTCAACCACAGATAAAACAGTAAAATCAACAAAGCACCTATTGAGCCATATAGCTTATTATACTGCCCAAAGTTTTCAATATATACACCAAATAAATAAGAAGATAACATAATAAGCAATGTGGTAAAAAGTGCTCCTATTGAAAAGAATTTTGAATGTTTCCCTTCGTGGGTTCCAAAGTAATACAAAGTGGCAGTTGCCAAATAAACCATGACTATGAAAAAGAAATACTGAACAAAACTAGCCCAAAACACATTTTGGGAATCTACCTCCAGTACCGCTAATAATTCTTGTACTACATATATCTGGAAATATCCCAAAAAGGCAATGGTAAGAATTAATAAAAATGCCAATATTAGTGCTATACCCAAAGCATATATGTATTGTTTAAATACATTTCTAGTCAATTGTTCGTGATATGAATTTTCAAATCCCGAAAACACAGCATTGACTCCATTTGCCATTAAAGCAATAGACAATACAAAAACAGACGACAGTAAACCGCCTCTTTGAGATTGATCTATATTGTCAAAAATATTATGAATAAAAAAATCCGAGGTATTAGGTGGTAAAAAGGATTCTAAGAACCCTAAAAAGTCTGTTTTAAACCCTTCAACTGGGATATAAGGAATAATGAAAAGCACAAAAAGTAAAAACGGAAATAGAGCCATAAAGAAACTAAAAGCAATAGCACTGGCACGAGTTGTTAATGCCCCTTTTGCAATACCAATAATATAAAGTTCCAATAAATCATAAAGAGATAAGCCCTCTAAACCTGGAAGTTTAATTTTTTTTAAAAACCGCACTAAGACATTTAAAACCGGAATTTTATCTAGTTTGTCTTCAATGGGTTTAGTCATAAATTAATTGAATTAAGAAGTTAACACAAAGTTATTAAAATATGACCTTAGTAAACAATAGCTAAAAGAAACTATTTTATAGCTTTTAAGCTTAAATCCATATTGTGAACCGAATGTGTTAAAGCCCCACAAGAAATAAAGTTTACACCACACTCTGCATAATGTCTAATGGTATCTTCGTTGATGTTACCAGAAGATTCTGTTAAGCATTTATCACCAATCATTTTTACAGCCTTCCTAGTATCTTCGTAATCAAAGTTATCAAGCAAAATTCTGTAGACACCATCGTTTCTTAAAATTTCTTCAACCTCACTTAAATCTCTAGCTTCAACCATAATATTTAAGTTCTTACCAGTTTCTCTTAAATACAACTTACTTGTTTCAATGGCTTTAGTAATGCCTCCAGCAAAGTCAATGTGGTTATCCTTGAGCATAATCATATCATATAAAGCAAATCTGTGATTTTCACCTCCACCAATTTTTACTGCCCATTTTTCAAGCACCCTAATACCTGGAGTGGTTTTTCTTGTATCTAAAATTTTGGTATTAGTTCCTTTAACAAGGTTCACAAAATGCCTTGTTTTAGTTGCAATGGCACTCATACGTTGCATGGAATTAAGTACAGTGCGCTCTGCTTTTAAAATGGATTGGGATGGTCCTTCAATGTACATAACCACATCACCATAGGTAACTTCTTCACCATCTTCAATACGAACATCTAATCTTAGATTTTTATCAACGTAAGCAAAAATTTTCTTTGCAAAGTTAACACCACCAATAACGCCTTTATCCTTTACTAATATTTTAGCCTTTCCTCTAGCATTCTCTGGGATACAGGCTAATGAACTATGATCGCCATCTCCAACATCCTCTCTTATTGCATTAGTAATTATAGCTCTTACCTCTTGATCAAACTGCTCTTGTGTAATCATATTTTTGTTGGTTTGCGACAAAAATAATAAATAGATTTGCTTTTTTAAATTTTAGATTTATGAAATTGCTATTTATTTTAGTTTTAAATAAAAATTTCGCAAATACAAATACTTATTTTTGATTTTATGACGATAAGACTTCTTGCCATTGGTAAAACAGATAATAATGAATTACAGCAACTTATAAACCAGTATATTAAACGATTAGGGTTTTACATTAAATTTTCCTTTGAAATAATTCCTGATTTAAAAAATACTAAAAACTTAAGTGAAGAACAGCAGAAACAAAAAGAAGGCGAGCTTATTTTAAACCTGACAGGTAAGTCTGATACGCTGATTCTATTAGACGAAAAAGGCAAGCAATATAGTTCTGTAGTATTTTCTGAATACCTTCAAAAACACATGAACTCTGGTATTAAACAACTCGTTTTTGTTATTGGGGGTCCTTATGGGTTTTCAGAAGCTATTTACCAAAGAGCCAACGGTAAATTATCGTTATCAAAAATGACTTTTTCACATCAAATGGTTAGATTGTTCTTTATTGAACAACTGTACAGAGGTTTTACCATTTTAAAAAACGAACCTTATCACCATCAATAAAAAGTAACAATAGTAATAAGGTTGTTTTAGCAAAATATGTGATGCTTAATGGCTACTAAAAACTTGCTTACGCTTTTTTAATTGTATTTCTAGATCCTTTATGGTGTTCTTTACCGCTTCTTCGTATTGATCTTCATTAGAACTGGCAAAAATTCTAGGTCCAGGGGCACTTAATTCAATTTTACATATTTTCCCTTTTTCTTTGGCATTATGTTCTACTTCAAAATAGACTTCGGCTTTAATAATCCAATCGTATTTTTTATGAAGATTGTTTAGCTTTTCTGTTACATAGGTGTTCATAGCTTCACTGTTGCCAATATGAACGTATTGAATGTTTATATTCATAGTCATTAATCAATTTAATTAAACAATATTATAAATTTAGAATTCTTTGTAAAAAAATCAAGTGATATTTATCATTTTAAAAATATTTTCATAGTTGGGTTAGATTGTTTCCTGTTTTGGGCTTGCAGATTCACTAATGCAAACACAAAAAACAATAAAACAAGTGATTTTTTCATAACTATAAATTTTATTTTTGCTTTGTATTCCATAAAACTAATTAAAAAAAGTTAATAAGGCTAGAAGCCTTTTATTTAAAATGAACAAACTCGTATTTGCAACTAATAATTTGAATAAACTCAAAGAGGTACAACTTATAATTCCCGAAGACATAGAACTTTTAAGTTTAAACGATATAGGATGTTTTGAAGATATTCCTGAAACTCAAGAAACAATAGAAGGCAACGCAATTCAAAAAGCACAATACATAAAAACAAATTACGGCTATGATTGTTTTGCGGATGACACTGGATTAGAAGTTGATACTTTAAATGGGGCTCCAGGGGTATATTCTGCAAGATATGCTGGTGATCAACGAAATTCAGAAGACAACACAAAAAAACTTCTAAAAGAGTTAAAAAACAAAGAAAATAGAAGTGCACAGTTTAAAACGGTTATTGCCCTTATAATCAATAATGAATTACAAACTTTCACAGGGGTTTGTGAGGGTGTTATTACCAAAATAAAACTAGGTAAAAAAGGATTTGGATACGACCCAATTTTTAAACCTAATGGGTACAAGGACACCTTTGCACAAATGGACTTAAGTATAAAAAATAAGATTGGTCACCGTGGAAAAGCAGTTAAAAAACTTATAGACTTTTTAAATTCTTAAACCCATCATTTCAAGTTTACAAAAAACAGTCTTCTTGTTGGCTGTTACTATTCTTTATATTACTTTTAATCTATGATGACAGCCCAAGAGATTGAAAAAGAAAATGCAGCCATTACCAAAGCCTACAAAGAGCTTTTAAAAGTAAGCTATACTACGCTTTCTGACGAGGACAAAAAACTTATAAGAAGTGCTTTTGAAGTTGCTATGGATGGTCATAAAGACCAGCGCAGAAAATCTGGAGAGGCTTATATTTTCCATCCGTTGGCTGTAGCAAAAATTGTAGCTCAAGAAATTGGGTTAGATGCCACCTCTATTGCCGCTGCACTTCTTCATGATGTAGTTGAGGATAGCCCCGATTATACTATTGAAGATATAAGAAAACGTTTTGGAGAAACCGTAGCCACCATTGTTGATGGGCTTACTAAGATTTCATCAATGAGTAAGGAAAAAGACATGGATGTGTCTTTGCAGGCAGAAAACTTCCGTAAAATGCTACTTACTCTTAATGATGATGTACGGGTTATTATTATTAAAATTGCAGATAGACTTCACAACATGCAGACCATGGACTCCATGCGTACGGATAAGCAAGAAAAAATAGCCTCAGAAACACTTTACATTTATGCGCCGCTAGCTCATAGAATTGGACTATACAATATTAAAAGTGAACTTGAAGATTTGGGTCTTAAATACACAGACCCCGACATTTATTTTGATATTTTAGGTAAAATAAAAGAAAGTAAAGAAGAACAAGACGAATATATCAATCAGTTTAGTAGTGTTATTAAAAAATCTTTAGACAAAGAGAACTTTAAGTATACCATTAAAGGACGACCAAAATCTATTTTTTCAATTAGAAAAAAGATGAGAAATCAAGGCGTATCTTTTGATGAAGTCTACGATAAATTTGCTATCCGAATAATTTATGAAAGTGATTTAGAAAACGAGAAATTCTTTGCTTGGAAAATCTACTCTATAGTTACAGATCACTTTAGACCAAACCCCATAAGATTACGCGATTGGATTTCATCCCCAAAGTCTACGGGATATGAAGCATTACACATAACCGTAATGGGACCTAAAGGACGGTGGGTTGAAGTACAGATTAGAAGTGAGCGCATGAACGAAATAGCTGAAAAAGGTTATGCTGCCCATTACAAGTACAAACAAGGTAACGAAAAAGAAGATAATTTAGATACTTGGATTAACAGGCTTCAAGAAGCACTTGAAAATCCGGAAACCAATGCTGTTGACTTTGTAGAGCAGTTTAAATTAAATCTTTATTCTAAAGAAATATTTGTATTCACCCCCAGAGGAGATTTAAAATCGTTACCTAAAGGAGCTACGGCTTTAGACTTTGCGTTTAGTATACATACCGAAGTTGGAATGAAAACCAGGGGCGCCAAAGTTAACGGTAAATTAGTACCTTTAAGTCATGAGCTAAAAAGTGGTGACCAAGTGGATATTTTAACCTCCGAAACCACAAAACCAAACACAAACTGGTTAGATTATACCACTACTGCTAGAGCAAGAAGCAAAATAAAATCATCTCTTCGCGAGGATAAAAAGCGCATTGGAGAAGAAGGCAAAGAAATTCTTAGACGAAAACTTAAGCAGCTAAAAATCACGCTTAATGAATCCTCTGTAAATGAACTAGTAAACTACTTTAAATTAAAAACTAGTTTAGATTTGTTTTACAGAGTTGGTATTGGCACTATAGACAATACCATGCTTAAAAACTTTGCAGCCTCCAGAAGTAATGCCTTAATGAGCTTTATAAAAAGCAAAATAAAACGTAAGGCAAATGTAACAAAAGAGGATATTGAAAAAGAAGAGGTTACAGCTAACTTTGATTCGCTTGTTTTTGGTAAAGAAGAAGAAAAGTTAGATTATAAGCTGGCTAATTGCTGTAACCCAATTCCAGGAGACCAAGTATTTGGGTTTTTAACAGTTTCAGATGGTATTAAGGTTCACAAAAAAAACTGCCCTAATGCCTTGAGTTTACAATCAAACTATGCTTATAGAATCATATCTGCTAAATGGGTTGATTCAACACAAACCGAATTTTTAGCAAAAATTTCTGTATCTGGAATTGATCATATAGGTCTTGTAAATGAGATAACTCAAGTTATTTCGTCTAACATGCATGTTAACATGAAAAGTCTAAATTTTGAAAGTAATGATGGGCTTTTTTCTGGAAAAATTAATCTTATTGTGAAAAACAATACGATAATAAAAAAGCTTATTGAAAAGCTTAAAAAAATTAATGGTATAGATAAGGTTACCAGATTATAAAAAAGGTGTAAATTTGCCACGAAATTATGAGCGCAAAGGCAGATACTAAAAATCAAGAAATAGTTAAAAGCGTTTTTACTAGTTTTTTAGAGACAAACGGTCACAGAAAAACTCCAGAACGCTATGCTATACTGCAAGAAATCTATAACAGTAATGATCATTTTGATATAGAATCCCTATACCTTAACATGAAAAATAAAAAGTATAGAGTATCTCGTGCCACACTATACAACACCATAGAATTACTTTTGGAATGTGGTTTGGTTAGAAAACACCAATTTGGTCAAAACCAAGCACATTATGAAAAATCTTATTTTGATAAACAACACGACCACGTAATTCTTACTGATACTGGTGAAGTTATAGAATTTTGCGATCCTAGAATCCAATCAATCAAAAAAACTATCGAAGAAGTTTTCGATATCGAAATCAACAACCACTCACTTTATTTTTACGGAAATAGAAAATCAACCAAATAACTAATTTTTTACAATGGCAGTAGATTTACTACTAGGACTACAATGGGGAGACGAAGGCAAAGGTAAAATTGTTGACGTACTTACAAAAAACTATAATATTATTGCCCGTTTTCAAGGTGGACCCAACGCGGGACACACTTTGGTTTTCAACGGAAAAAAACATGTGTTGCACACCATTCCTTCTGGAATTTTTCATGATGATGCTACTAATTTGGTTGGTAACGGTGTGGTTATTGATCCTGTAATTTTTAAGGGAGAGCTTGATAAACTAGAAGAACAAGATATAGACTACAGAAAATCACTTCTTATTTCTCGTAAAGCACATATTATTTTACCTACTCATAGATTATTGGATGCAGCAAGTGAAGCTGCTAAAGGAAAAGCCAAAATAGGCTCTACTTTAAAAGGTATTGGTCCAACTTACATGGATAAAACGGGTAGAAACGGTATTCGTGTGGGAGATTTAGAACTATCGGATTGGAAAGAACGCTACAGAACTTTAGCAGATAAACACGAATCTATGATAGCGTTTTATAATGTTGATATCAATTATGATTTATCTAAATTAGAAGAAGAGTTTTTTGAAGCTGTTGATATTTTAAAATCCTTAACTTTTATTGACTCTGAAGAATATGTATACCAAGCTCAAAAATCAGGTAAAACCATTTTAGCCGAAGGAGCACAAGGCTCTCTTTTAGATATTGATTTTGGAACCTATCCCTTTGTAACCTCAAGTAATACAACAGCTGCTGGAGCTTGTACAGGATTAGGAGTGGCTCCCAACCAAATTGGAGAAGTATTCGGTATTTTTAAAGCTTATACCACAAGAGTTGGATCTGGGCCTTTTCCAACAGAGTTATTTGACGAAGATGGCGAAACTATGGGGCGTGTAGGTCATGAGTTTGGTGCTACTACAGGGCGTAGAAGACGTTGTGGTTGGTTAGATTTAGTGGCTTTAAAATATGCATGTCAGGTTAATGGTGTTACCCAACTTAATATGATGAAAGGTGATGTACTATCAGGATTCAAAACTTTAAAAGTTTGTACTGCTTATAAATACAAAGGCGATGTTATTGAACATTTACCTTACAATATAGAACCAGAAAATGTAGAGCCTGTTTACACTGAAATGAAAGGTTGGGAAGATGATTTAACTACCATGACAGATGCTTCACAATTTCCTAAAGAGTTAAATAATTACATCAACTTTTTAGAAAAAGAACTACAAATTCCTATCACAATTGTTTCTGTTGGTCCAGATAGAAAACAAACTATCTTTAGGAAGTAAAAATTTTAAAAACTGATATAAAAAACGCTCCAAAAATATTTTGGAGCGTTTTTCGTTTCTAAAATCATATATCATTATTTTTGCCTCAAATATTTTCACTTTGAATAAACATCTTCTCATATTTTTTTTAATATCTATTGGGTTTGTTAACATTTTAAACGCACAGGAAAAAAAGAAAATAGAAATAAAATATGCAGGCAGATTAAATGTAGATGAAACCAACTATCCAGGTGCTAGAATTTTAACAAGAGATGATTCCCAACAGGTGCATATAGCCCATAAAGATATGAATATGTGGTGCGACAAAGCCATTCATTACGGCAAAGAAAACTACATTGAGGCTTATGGAAATGTGAGGATGAAACAGGCAGACACCGTTAACATGACTTCTAAATATGTTGAATATAGTGGCACCACACAATTAGCTCTAGCAAGAGGCGATGTTATTTTAAAAGACCCTAAAACAACCGTTTCATCTGACACCCTTTATTTTGATAGATTAAAACAGGAGGCTTTTTATAGCAGTGGTGGAAAGGTTGTAAAAGACTCAACAACAACTATTACAAGTAAAATAGGAAGACATTACATGCAAGAAAACAAATTTAAATTTGTTGAAAATGTTGTGTTGGTTAATGACAGTACGACCATTAAATCTAATTTTTTTGATTTTTACTCAGATACTGGTGAAGCTTATTTGTTTGGCCCTTCAACCATAACCACACCAGAAAGCATTACCTATTGCGAAAAAGGGTTTTATGATTCTGAAAATGAGATAGGTTATGCGCTTAAAAATGCCCGAATTGATTACGATAATAGAATTATTGAAGGGGATAGTCTTTACTTTGACACCACCAAGGATTTTGCTTCTGCTTCTAACAACATTAAAGTTACAGATACCATAAACCATAGTATTATTAAGGGACATTATGCCGAGGTTTTTAAAGGCGAGGAAAAAGATTCTGTTTTTATTACCAAACGTGCCTTGGCTATTACTGTCCAAGAAAAGGACTCTATCTATATGCACGCCGATAAAATTATGGTAACTGGTAAACCCGAAAACAGAATAATTAGAGCCTATTACAATGCTAGAATTTACAAATCTGATTTAAGCGGAAAAGCAGATTCTATCCACTCCAATCAAAAAACAGGTTTAACTCAGCTTATTAATATTAACCAATTAAACTCTGGTGATAGATTTTCTGTTAAGCGAAAACCAATACTATGGAATTTAGAAAATCAAATGACTGGAGATACTATACATTTAATTTCGAATCCAGAATCAGAAAAAATTGACTCACTTTTAGTTTTTGAAAATGCCTTCATTATTAGCCAAGATACAGTTAGTAAAACAGGATATAACCAAATTTATGGCATGCACCTAAAAGGCTTATTCAATGAAGAAAACAAACTTCGTCAAGTTGATATTACTAAAAATGCAGAATCTATTTTTTATGCGAGAAATGATCAACAAGAGCTTATAGGCATTGATAAAGCCAAATCAGGTAGTATTTCTATTCTTTTTGATGAAGGCGCCATAGAAGAATACACCCGACTAAACCAAGTTGATGGCAGCTTACACCCTGAATCTGAATATGAAGAACGGGATAAACTTTTAAGAGGTTTTGATTGGAGAGGAGAAGAACGTATTAATAGCGTTGAAGATTTGTTTAAAGATGACCCTCCTTTGGAATTACCAATAATCAAAGGGCTCGAAGATTATGTTCCAACCGATGATTTTTTTGGTGAGGATTTGTTAGAAAGAATTGAGACATCAGAACAAATGTCTCTTATTCTAAATAAAACAATAATAACTACGAATAAAAATAATTCCAAAAACCTATTACTCTACAGTAATGATCTTAAAAACGAAAAGTGGTTTAAACATCAATTAAATTTAGATTCAAACGCAATAAAATCGCCAAACGGAAAAAACGATGCTACTAAAATAGTAGGAACAGGAGAAAAAGATGGGCATATATTTCAAAGTTTCAAATCTAACAAAAAAACCTATATGTTTTCCGTTTGGCTAAAAGGAAAAGGGAATATTAGAATTAGATTTCAGGAGCATGGAAATAAATACGGGGTTCTTAATAATTTAGACATTGTTTTAACCAATACTTGGAAAGAATATTTCATTGAAAGTGGTTTTGACGATTTTAAAATTCCTATTAGGTGCCTCATAAGTAACATACAAACAGAAGATGTTTTTTTTATTTGGGGAGCAAGACTCATTGAAATTATAGAATAACACATGACTTCAGAATTCCTAAAATACCAAGCCCAAACTACACCGCACCCACTAGCACTGGAAATATCACATGCTAATGGTTCATTCATTTATGATACAAATAACAAGGCTTATTTAGATTTTGTTGCTGGAGTTTCTGCTTCCCCGCTGGGGCATAATCATCCTAGAGTAATTAGGGCCATTAAGCAACAGCTAGATAAATATATGCATGTAATGGTTTATGGGGAGTATATTCAAAAACCAGCAGTAGAGCTTACAAAACTATTGGCTAAAAATCTTCCTAAACCTCTTGAAAAAACCTACCTCACCAATTCTGGTACCGAAGCCATAGAAGGCGCTTTAAAACTAGCAAAACGAGCAACCGGAAGAAGTGAAATAATAGCAGCAAATAAAGCGTACCACGGAAACACAATGGGTTCTATGAGTGTTATGGGTTTTGAAGAACGCAAACAAGCTTTCAGACCATTACTCCCTGATGTTAGATTTATAAATTTTAATTCTATAAAAGATTTAGAAAAAATTACAACCCAAACAGCCTGTGTCATTTTAGAAACCATTCAAGGAGGTGCTGGTTTTATTGAACCTGCAAACAACTATTTAGCTAAAGTTAGAAAAAAATGTAATGATGTTGGGGCTTTATTAATCCTAGATGAAATTCAACCAGGTATTGGTAGAACAGGTAAACTTTTTGGTTTTGAAAATTACAACTGCATTCCAGATATATTAGTAACTGGAAAAGCCTTAGGTGGTGGTATGCCAATTGGTGCTTTTACAGCCTCAACTAATCTTATGGATTTACTAATGGATAATCCAAAACTAGGACACATTACTACATTTGGTGGTCATCCTGTTATAGCGGCTTCGGCATTGGCTACATTAAAAGAAATTACTGAAAGTGAGTTAATCCCACAAACTCTCGAAAAAGAAAAACTCTTTAGAAAACTACTTGTACACTCACTAATAAAAGACGTTAGAGGAAAAGGGTTGATGTTGGCCATTATTTTGGATTCTGCTAAAATAACCAATCAATTAATTTTAAAATCCCAGAACAAAGGTTTAATTCTTTTTTGGCTTCTTTTTGAGGAAAAAGCCGTTAGAATTACACCTCCCTTGACAATATCAGAAGAGGATATTATTAAAGGATGCTCGATAATAATTGATGTTCTAAATGAAATTCAACAAGCATAGAAACACCTTAACCTACTGATAATCAATAATATTTTTTTCACAATCCTCACACAAACAGTCTGTTCATTATTTTGTTAAAAACATTTGCTGTAATTCCTTTAATAACTAAAATAGAAACTTAACTTTATTGGTGTAGAACACTTACAAATTGCTTATGGAGTTTAGTCATAACGACAACAACAACAATTTGCCCCTTACCAAGTTTGAATCGATGTTAAAAACAAATCACGTTTTATTCTTCGATTCTGAAGAGTTTGAAAACATAATTCACTATTATTTAAATCAAGGAAAAATTGCTTTAGCTAAAAAAGCTATAAAACTAGGGTTAGATCAACATCCAACATCTATCAATTTACGCCTTTTTAGAGTAGAGGTTTTTGTTTTTGAAGACAAACTTATAGAGGCTGATAATCTATTAAATGAACTTTATAGCTTAGATCCAACGAATGAGGAAATCTACATTCAAAAAGCTAATATTTTATCAAAAAAGGACGCACATCAAAAGGCTATTGATGTGCTAAAAAGAGCCTTGGAATTAACTGATGATATTATTGACATATACTCACTAATAGGAATGGAGTATCTTTTTCTGGACGAATATGAAGAAGCCAAAACTTTTTTTATGAAATGCTTAGAAGAAGATTTACAAGATTATTCTGCGCTTTATAACGTTATTTATTGTTTTGAATTTTTAAATCAGAATGAAGATGCCATCTCATATTTAAATGTCTTTCTAGATAAAAATCCTTACTGTGAAGTTGCATGGCACCAATTAGGAAAACAATATATGTTTTTAAAAAATTACCAAAAAGCTTTAGCAGCATTTGATTTTGCAATTATATCTGATGATACTTTTGTTGGCGCATACTTGGAAAGAGGCAAAGTACTAGAAAAATTAAAAAGATATGAAGATGCCATTGAGAATTATACCATTACTTTAAAGCTTGATGAACCAACATCTTTTGCTCTTTTAAGAATTGGCTCATGTTATGAAAAATTAGGTAATAATGATTTGGCTGTTCAATATTACTATAAAACCGTACATGAAGATCCGCTTTTAGACAAAGGCTGGATTGCCATTACCAAGTTTTATAATAAAAAGAAAAACTACCAAAAAGCCTTGTACTATATCAACAAGGCTATTAATATTGATTCTGAAAATGTAATCTATTGGAAATTATTTTCACAGATTAACCAAAGACTTAATTTCTATGAAGAAGCAGAAAGAGGCTTCAAGAAAACCTTAGAACTCGGTAATTATGAGTTAAATACATGGCTCTCCAGAGGTGATTTATTAATTAAACTTGGTGAACCCGAAGCCGCTATTTTCAATTTCCAGCAGGCTTGTGAGTTTTACCCAGAAAATGCTGAACTAGAATATAGACTAGCTGGATTGTATTTTCTCTTAAATCAAAATCAAAAAGGCGAGTTTCATTTAAAAAATGGTCTTAAATTTAATGAGGATTATGCCTTTATTATTGAAGAACTTTTTCCAAAAGTTGCCAATAAAATCCTTGTTAAAAACATACTGAATCAAAGTTAAAGTACTTGATTTAAAAGCACTTTAGTCATTCATATTTCTTATGAATAGTTAAGTATATTTTGATATCTGCCAAAGATTAATTAAATCTTAATTATCATCTAAATTGTATACCTTTGGTTTTCGTTTAAAATTCAAAGTAATGCAAAGACGCTTTATTGATTATGCCGTCATCTCTCTTAAAGGATTGGCAATGGGTGCAGCCGATGTAGTTCCAGGTGTATCAGGTGGCACTATAGCTTTTATTTCAGGTATTTATGAAGAATTAATTACCGCACTTAATAATATAAACCTTTCATTATTTAGAACATTAAAAAAAGAAGGTTTTAAAACAGCGTGGAGTCAACTTAATGGCAACTTTTTACTTGCTTTGTTTACAGGAATTGGCATTAGTGTTTTATCATTGGCAAAAGGATTAGAATGGGTTTTACACCATCATCCTATTTTAATTTGGTCTTTCTTTTTTGGATTAGTTTTGGCTAGTGTTCTCTTCATAGGTAAACAAATTAAAAAATGGAATTTTGGGATAATTGCTAGTTTAATAACAGGAGCTTTTGTAGCTTATTACATTACTACAATACCATCATTAGCATCATCAAATTCTGGTAGTCTATTTTTATTTTTTGCTGGTGCCTTAGCTGTTTGTGCCATGATTCTTCCTGGTATTTCTGGAGCTTTTATTTTAGTGCTCCTTGGAGCCTATCAACCCGTTTTAGAAGCTGTGAACAACAAAGACATTAAATCTATTTTTTTTATTGGTTTGGGTGCTGTAATTGGTTTATTATCATTTTCGAAACTCCTAAAATGGTTATTTAAAAATTATCACAATCTTACTCTAGCTATTTTAACTGGTTTTATTTTAGGCTCATTGAACAAAATTTGGCCTTGGAAAAAAGTATTGTCATTCAGAACTAATTCTAAAGGAGAGCAAATCCCTTTTTTAGAAGAAAGTATTTCTCCTTTTTCATTTGAAGGAGACAACCAAATTGTATTTGCCTTAGGTTTGATAATTATTGGTTTCATGACTATTTTTATACTTGAAAAATTAGGCTCTAAAAAACAATAATGCAAAGCACTAGAACGCTTACTGATAAAATTTTTCTATTCCTCAAGGGGTTAGGTATGGGGGCTGCAAATAAAGTGCCTGGTGTTTCAGGTGGTGTGGTCGCATTTGTTGCGGGGTTTTACGAAGAGTTCATCTATTCGCTTCAAAAGTTTAATGGCAAAGCCTTTAAACTTTTAATTAACGGGCGGTTTAAAAGCTTCTACAGATACACCAACGGGAGATTTATTAGTCTGTTATTTTTGGGAATGATAGTTAGTTACTTTAGTGTTTCTAAATTACTAGACTATCTCATTGTTCATTATGAATTATACGTTTGGAGTGTTTTCTTTGGAATGATAGTAGGCTCCATTTATTACATAAGTAAAGATTTTGAAGGCTGGTGCACAAAAACATTTGTATCACTATTAATAGGCATCATAATAGGTATTGGTATTAGTTTTTTAGATCCCGCTAAAGAAAATGATAATTTATTTTTTGTTTTTTTCTGTGGTATGATTAGTGTCTCAGGAATGACACTCCCCGGGTTCTCTGGTTCATTTATTATGATTCTATTGGGTAATTATGTATTGCTTTTAGTTGATTCTGTAAATGCACTTTATGATACTGTTTTTGATATTGTTTCAGGAGATTTTGCATTTATTAATAATACCTACAGAATTAGAATGCTTAAGGTTTTAGGAGTTTTCACCTTCGGTTCTGTGGTAGGTTTAGTAACATTTTCACATATTCTAAATTATGTTTTAAAGCGTTTTAGAAACATAACACTTTCACTATTAATGGGCTTTATTATTGGTTCTCTAGGAGTTGTATGGCCTTGGAAACAAACTATTTTTAAAACGGATGTAGATGGCTCCTACCAACTAGATTCCCGTGGCGAAAAAATCATTGAAAATTATGAACGATTTCTACCTGAATTAGATTCAGAAACCTATATCGCTATCGGTTTTATAGTTGTTGGAATTTTAATAGTTTTGGGCCTTGAATGGTACGGACAAAAAACAAGAAAAGTTAAATGAACAAACTAGGTCTATTAGGAAGAAATATTTCATATTCATTTTCAAGAGCTTACTTTAAATCCAAATTTGATAAAGAACATATCACAAATACTACTTACGAAAATTTTGATATTGAATCTATTAATTTATTTCCTTCTATTTTAAAGAATACTAGGGGACTCAAAGGTTTAAATGTTACTATTCCTTATAAACAAGAAGTAATGCCTTTTCTTGATAAGATTAATAAAAAAGCTGCTGAAATTGGTGCTGTGAACACCATTAAAATAACTAAGAAAGGGAAATTAATTGGATATAATACAGATTGCTATGGCTTTAAAAAATCTATTGAACCATTTTTAAAAAAATATCATAAAAAAGCGTTGATTCTAGGCACTGGTGGTGCTAGTAAAGCTATTGCTTATACCCTAAGAGAACTAGGTATTAACTATCAGTATGTTTCCAGAAAAAAGTCTGAAGGCATTGATTTTACATATGAAACAATTTCAGAGAATGATATCAAAGAAGCCTTGATTATCATTAACTGTACACCTTTAGGAACGTTTCCTAATATTGATAATTGCCCTCAAATTCCTTATGACAGCATTTCAGACAAGCACATTTTATTCGACCTCATCTATAATCCAGAAGAAACTAAATTCTTAAAACAGGGCAAAGAAAAAGGAGCTACACTTATAAATGGATTGAAAATGCTAGAGCTTCAAGCAGAAAAGGCATGGTCTATATGGGATTTACAATAGCTAAGCCAAATAAAACGTTAAATCCACTCCCTATTCTTTGTAAATCACTTTAGTTGTTAGTATCTTTAATCTTTAAACTAATTTTGAACTTTAACATTTTTAAAAATGTCTGACAATAATAAACTTCATGATAAGGAGGGAGTTGAAGAAAATAATTTAAATACAAACACCCCAGAAGCCAGTAATCTAGCAAACAACAATTCATCAGAAAATGAAGTCTCTCAACAAGCTGAAGACGCCACGAGTGTGGAGGCTAAAAAAACTGAGGTTAACAATAAACTACAAGATGAAAAGGCACCAACTGCGCAATCAGAAAATGATGAGGTTTTAAATGAAATAGAAGAATCTAATGCTGAAGACGCCGAAGACGAAGGCAACAAAGAAAGACATAAAATTGAAGTTAAGGACTATGACTCCATGTCGTTAGAGGCATTGGCCATAGAGTTGGAAAAACTCATAAAAAATGAAAAAGTACAAGCCATTAGGTCTCATGTTGATAAGATTAATAATACTTTCAAAGAAAATTTTCAAGCTTTAATAGAGGAGAAAAAAGAAGAATTTATAAACGATGGAGGTCATGAAATAGATTTTTATTACTCCTCTCCTGTTCAGAAAAGATACAAGACCGCCTATAGAGAGTACAGAAAAAAACTCAATGAGCATTACCAAAACATTGAAAGAAATCTTAAAGACAATTTAAGCCAAAAACTCGAAATAATTGAAGAGTTAAAAGGTTTGATTAGTGTTGAGGAAAACATAAACACTACTTATAAACACTTCAAAGAGCTTCAAGAACGCTGGAAGAGCATAGGGCCAATCCCTAGAGATAAATACAATAATGCTTGGAATAGCTACCACCACCATGTAGAAATGTTCTATGATTTTCTTCATTTAAATAGAGACTTACGCGACTTAGATTTTAAACACAATCTTGAAAAAAAGTTAAAAATTATTGAGCGTGCTGAAGAATTAGCCAAAGATGATAATGTTTTAAGAGCCTTTAGAGAACTTCAAGAACTCCATAAAATGTGGAAAGAAGAGCTTGGACCAGTTGGAAAGGAATACCGAGAAGCCATTTGGGAACAATTTAAGGCGGCTACCAAAGTAATTAATGATAAACGTCAAGAATATTTTAAAGAGTTAGATAAGTCTTATGAAAAAAACCTAGAGAAAAAACTTGATATCATAGCCAATATTGAAGCAATAACCACTAGAGATGATGCCAACACACATAATACATGGCAAAAGAAAATTAAAGAAATTGAAAATTTAAGAAATGATTTCTTTAATGCTGGAAAAGTGCCTATTAAGGTTAACGAAAGCACATGGGCAAAGTTCAAGGGAGCTGTTAGAACTTTTAACAGAAAAAAGAACGCGTTCTACAAAGATTTAAAGAAAGAGCAATATACTAATCTTCAGCGGAAATTGGATTTAATTAAAATTGCAGAGGACAATAAAGACAGTGAAGATTATGATACTGTAACACCTCTCATGAAAAAGATTCAAAGTGATTGGAAAAAAATTGGCCATGTTCCTAGGAAAGATAGCGATAGAATATGGAAACAATTTAAAACAGCATGTAATCATTATTTTGATAAACTACATGCTACCAAAAATGCAGTAAGTAAAGAGACTTTGGAGGCTTATAACAAGAAGAACGAACTCTTAAATAGCTTAAAATCATTGGAGCTAAAAGGCACCAAGGAAGAAATTATTCAAAAAGTAAAAGATCAAATTACCCAATGGAAATCTTTTGGTAAAGTTCCTAACGACAAGCGATATATTGAAGGTAAATTTGAAAAAGCTGTTGATGACTTGCTATCCGCTGTAAACCTTGATAAAAATGAGGTTGAAATGATTAAGTTTGAAAACAAACTTGATACATTAAACAACCCAGAGGACACCAGAAATCTGGACAACGAGCGTAATTTTATTCGTAAAAAAATTGATGAAGTTAAAAGTAAAATCAATCAGTTGGAAAACAACCTACAGTTCTTTACCAATGTTGATGACGATAACCCATTAGTAAAAGAAGTACGAAATAATATAAAATCGCACAAAGAATCTTTAAAACTTTGGAAAACAAAACTTAAAAAAATCAAAGAACTTTACTAAAAGCCATTTTTTTAATCTAAACAAATAAGGGGTTTAACACTAGTGTTAAACCCCTTATTTTTAGCGACATATAATAGTATTTACAAAGAAACTTTTGTTCCTACAGATTTCCCTTCAATAATATCAATTAATGTATTTCTTTTTTTACCATTTACAATAAATGTAGGTATATTTTTAGCTGCAGCCTTTTGGGCGTAGTCTAATTTAGAGCCCATACCTCCCCTTCCTTCACCTTCATTCTTACCACCATCTTTAATATACTTTAATAAATCATCATCTGGATTTACATTTTCAATCAAACTACTGTCATCTTCATTTGGGTGTCCTGTATAAAGACCATCAATATCAGTTAAAATAATTAATTTGTCTACTTCTAGAAGTTGCGCTATTAAACTGGCTAATTCATCATTATCAGAAAACATAGACATAGTAACTGACACCGCATCATCTTCATTAGCTATAGGAATGACTCCTTCAGATAAGAGCCCCTCACAACAGTTAATCATATTTTGCCTATGTACTCCTGGGCTAAAATCCCTCTTTGTGGGTAATACTTGGGCACACTTCATACCATAATCATGGAAAATATTGTAATAAAGTCGCATCATTCTAGGCTGACCAATGGCGGAATACACTTGACGCTTTTGTGTTTTATTCTTTATTTTTGATTTTCCTAAAACTTCTTTTCCTGCTATTACTGACCCAGACGACACTAAAATAGTCATGATGTCTCTTTCATAAAGTTCTGCAATTTGTTCTACCAAATGATTTAAAACTGGTCTTACAATTCTATTGTCTTTGTTGGTCATTACATTAGTACCAACTTTAACAACAATTCTTTCTTTTCCCATTTTAATATTCTTTACCTAGCTCTACCGCACGGTTAAATGCAGAAAAAGCAGCTTCTTTTATTAATAAATTAACATTATTATCTTCCATAGAATCTAAAGCAGCCCTAGTTGTTCCCCCTTTAGAAGCTACACGTTCCATCCAAGAATTTGGAGATAAATTAGATTGATTGAACAACTCTACCGCTCCTGTAAACGTTTGACTGACCAAAGTCACAGAATCATTTTTTGAAAAACCCATTTGCAGTGCTGCTTCCATCATACTTTGCATAAAGTAAAACACATAAGCTGGTCCGCTTCCTGAAATTCCTGTTGAGGCATCTATTAACTCCTCATTGGATACTTCTATAGACTTTCCTGTAGTATCTAACAGTCCTTCTATAGTTAGTTTTTCAATTCTTGACACTTCCGAAGATACCACGTAAGAAGTTAACCCTTTGCCTATTTTGGCAGGTAAATTAGGCATTGCCCTAATAATTTTTTTTAGCCCGGTAAGCGTTTCTATCTTAGAAATAGTTACGCCAGCCATTATAGAAATAATAATCTGCTGGGGTTTTACTAACGGATTAATAGCCTTAAATACATTTTCGGCATGGTAAGGTTTAACAGCCACAAATATGATATCTGCTTTAGGCACACAATCTTCAAGCTTATTAAAAGCATCAAAATGCGATACTGCGTTGAGTTCCTTTAACTTTTCTTCGCTCGTATCTAACACCATGATATTGCGTTTCTTTAAAAGCTTAGATTTTGACATTCCCTCTGCGTAGGTCAAGCCCATATTACCGGCTCCAATAACTAATATTCTCATTTAAATTATGTTTGTTTTATATAGTTTAGATAAATAAAATACAATCACTACAATCTTTTACCTCACCATAATAGGTTTTACGGTATTTATATAACGTTTTAATAGGAAGTCCCAAAATGTGTTTTTTAATGTATGTTACATGTGTTATTAACTCTCCCATTTTTATACTGTAGCGTTTTTCTACCACAGTTCTTCTCTTTATTTTAATAATTTTCATTGTTTTATTATTTTGTTTTTCGCTCTAGGCGCATTTCAATATTTCTAGATTCAAAGCCAAATTTTTCAAACATTTTAATTATCACGTCATCTTTTTGAACATATATAGAGATATCTCCTTTACAATACATCACAATATGTTGTAGTAATTTGTTTGCAATACCCGTTCTTCTATGCTCTTCTTTTACAGCTAAATAAACTAATATGTTTTCTGCCAAATACTCATTCATCCCCGTTTTATTTACTACTGCAGCCGCCAATAATTCATTCTTATGCTCCACCGTAAAAACAAAACCACCCAAACCAGGAAGTTCTTTTGTAGCATACATTATTGATTTTTGTATAGCTGGTTTTGTTTCTCTTAAACTAGTGTAATTTCCAAATATAAATCTTGTTACTCTATTAATTTGTATAATTGACATCCTAGAAAAGGCATCAAAGGTCTTTATGGTCATTAAATAATGGGTGTTATAAATTACCTGCCCAATTTTTTAAATGGACAATTAAAGTGTTGTATGGTAAGTAATTTAACTAATGCGGCTAGTTATCATTTTTAATTACAAACCACATCATTTCCTATAAACTTACTGTAGGGTAAATTAAATTGAAGGAGGAATAAACTTATCTGACTGATTTCTAAAAACTAGAAAATTAAAGTTGAAGATTCTGTTATTTCTTATTTCATGTATTCCGCTATTCATGCTGCAAATTTACAAAAACAAGTCTCTATTAACAAATTACCCTCACTAAGATAACTATAAGCTAAATGATTATTGATTAAAGTCTTTTTGCTTCTTCCCAAAACACATCCATTTCTGCAAGCGTCATATCTTTAAGGCTTTTGTTCTGGGACTTTGCTTTTTCCTCTAAATATTGAAAACGCTTAGAAAACTTTTTATTGGTTCGCTCTAATGCATTCTCTGGGTTGATATCTAAAAAACGGGCATAATTTACCAAAGAGAACATAACATCTCCAAATTCGCTTTCCATGGTATCTTTGTTACCAGTTTTAACTTCATATTGAAATTCTGCTAATTCTTCTTGTAGTTTTTCCCAGACCTGTTCAGGTTTTTCCCAATCAAAACCAACGCCAGCAACTTTTTCTTGAATTCTATTGGCTTTTACCAAAGCAGGTAAACTTTTAGGAACCCCTTCTAAAACACTTTTTTTACCTTCTTTTAATTTTAGGTTCTCCCAATTGCGCTTCACATCATGTTCATTATCAACTTTCACATCACTGTAAATATGGGGGTGTCTGTTAATAAGCTTTTCGCAAATTTCATTACAGACGTCTGCAATATCAAAATCATGGGTTTCACTACCTATTTTAGAATAAAATACTATATGGAGTAACACATCTCCCAACTCCTTTTTAACCTCTTCTAAATCATTATCAAGAATAGCATCGCCTAATTCATAAGTTTCCTCAATGGTTAAATGGCGTAAGGTTTCCATGGTTTGCTTTTTATCCCAAGGGCACTGCTCTCGTAACTCATCCATAATAGTTAATAATCTATCAAATGCTTTGAGCTGATTTTGTCTGGAGTTCATTTTTGAAGTTTTTGTAAAAGTAATGCTTTTGTGATTTTGAAGGTAGAGTTACTAATTTAAATATTAGAAAGTGCCCTTTTAAAAATTCAGCAAAGTAATCATTAATAAAACCTTTTGTAGAGCAATAATATTATTTTATCGACTTTATTATTTTTGTTTAATATTTTTTTTATAAATTTAAACAAAAAATTTGTCCTTTAATAAAAGTAAAATATTATCTAAAGCCATTGACCCAGTAGGTATCATTATAGGCTCTGTGGTTATTTTAACTTGGCTGTTCTGTTTATTTTACTTATTGAATTGGCAGATAGATTACAGTAACATAATAACTTACCTTTTTATTTTTGTACAAACACATTTATACACAGGTTTATTTATAACGGCACATGATGCCATGCATGGCACTGTTTCTAAGCAAAAGAATATTAATTCCTTTTTTGGCCGATTAACCGCTTTTTTATTTGCATTCAATTTTTATGATTATTTACTGCGTAAACACCATATGCACCATAATCATGTTGCTTCTCATGATGATCCTGATTATCACGAATCTGGTAAATTCTGGTTGTGGTACTGGAACTTTATTAAAAGTTATATTACTATAAAACAACTAATTTTAATAACTGTAAGTCTTCAACTATTAAAGCTAGTCTTTCCGTTAGAAAATCTTCTATTATTTTGGGTTTTACCTAGTATTCTATCTACGTTCCAGTTATTTTATTTTGGCACCTATATTCCTCATAGAAACGATGCTCATAATAATAATCAGCATAAATCTGGAACACTACAAAAGAATCATTTGTGGGCTTTCTTAAGTTGTTATTTTTTTGGTTATCATTATGAACATCACGATGCCCCAGGAATTCCATGGTGGCGCTTATGGCAAACTAAATAACTATGAATAATACTCTAAATTATTTTCACATCATGTTTTTTCTAGTTCTGAAAGAAATTTTTTTAGCAAACTTGCTTAGTTAGTTGATAATCCCTCATTATAAAGAGCGGAGTAAATTAACAATCGATTAAAAGAAATAAATTTTACATAAAAAAATCCAACGCATAAGAACGTTGGATTTTTATTTTTTAACAACTGTATGAGATTTTTTAAAATCCGTTTAGGCTAAATCAAGCATTTTGCTTTTTTATCAAGTTTAAAGCAGAACCTTCTTTATACCAAGCAATTTGAGCATTATTATATGAATGATTTAGCTTGATGTTATCTGAACTGCCATCTGCATGCACTACTTCAACAGTTAACTGCTTATCTGGAGCAAATTCATTTAAATCCAAAAAGTTGAAGGTATCGTCCTCTTGAATCAAATCATAATCAGATTCATTTGCAAAAGTTAAACCTAACATCCCTTGTTTTTTAAGATTTGTTTCATGAATACGTGCAAAAGATTTTACAATAACCGCTGCAACACCTAAATGACGTGGTTGCATTGCTGCATGCTCTCTAGAAGACCCTTCGCCATAGTTATGGTCTCCTACTACCACTGTTTTAATTCCTGCTGCTTTGTAAGCACGCTGTACGTCAGGTACACCACCATACTCACCTGTTAATTGGTTTTTAACAAAATTAGTTTGCTTATTAAAAGCATTTACCGCTCCTATTAGAGTATTGTTAGCAATATTATCTAGATGCCCTCTAAAACGTAACCATGGTCCTGCCATTGAAATATGATCTGTGGTACATTTACCAAACGCTTTAATTAATAGTTTAGCTCCTGTAATTGAGTCTCCAAGAGGCTCAAACGGTGTTAGTAATTGTAAACGTTCAGAATCGTCGTTCACTACAACATTTACATGGCTTCCGTCTTTTTCTGGCTCTAAATAACCATTATCCTTTACATCAAAACCATTTGGTGGCAATTCCCATCCCGTTGGTTCATCTAACATGACTTCTTCTCCATTTTCATTAATTAACTTATCTTTTAATGGATTAAAATCTAAACGACCTGCAATGGCAATAGCTGCCGTAATTTCAGGCGATGCTACAAAGGCATGCGTGTTTGGGTTACCATCGGCACGTTTTGCAAAGTTTCTGTTAAACGAATGTACAATACTGTTTTTTGGTGCATTTTTAGGATCTGAATAACGTGCCCACTGACCAATACATGGTCCACAAGCATTGGTAAATATTTTAGCATCTAATTTTTCAAAAACTTCTAATATGCCATCGCGTTCCGCTGTGTAGCGAACTTGCTCAGAACCTGGATTGATTCCAAACTCGGCTTTTGTTTTTAAACCTTTATCTAAAGCTTGTTGTGCAATGGAAGACGCACGAGATAAATCTTCATAAGATGAATTAGTACAAGATCCTATCAAACCCCACTCTACTTTAATTGGCCAATCATTAGCCGTTGCTTTTTCAGTCATATCAGAACCCACCTCTGTTGATAAATCTGGTGTAAATGGTCCATTTAATAGCGGCATTAACTCTGTAAGGTTTATCTCTATTACCTGATCAAAATATTGCTCTGGATTTTCATATACCTCTGGATCTGCGGTTAAATAAGAAGCCACTGCATTTGCAGCTTCCGCAACATCTGCTCTATCTGTAGCTTTTAAATAACGTTCCATAGACTCATCATATCCAAATGTAGAGGTTGTAGCACCAATCTCTGCACCCATATTACAAATGGTTCCCTTTCCTGTACAGGACATTGCTATTGCTCCAGGTCCAAAATATTCTACAATGGCTCCTGTTCCTCCTTTTACGGTTAAAATTTCAGCAACTTTTAAAATAACATCTTTTGGTGCAGTCCACCCCGACAGCTTTCCAGTTAATTTTACTCCAATAAGTTTAGGAAACTTCAATTCCCATGCCATACCAGCCATAACATCAACCGCATCAGCACCTCCAACGCCTACCGCTACCATTCCTAAACCACCGGCATTTACTGTGTGCGAATCGGTTCCAATCATCATGCCTCCTGGAAACGCATAGTTTTCTAAAACCACTTGATGAATAATTCCAGCTCCGGGTTTCCAAAAACCAATACCGTATTTATTTGATACCGATTCTAAGAAATTAAAAACTTCACTACTCACATTATTAGCATGCTTTAAATCTGCTGCGGCACCTTCTTTAGCTTGAATTAAGTGATCACAATGCACCGTTGTGGGTACCGCTACCTTACTTTTCCCAGCTTGCATAAATTGCAATAAAGCCATTTGTGCAGTAGCATCTTGACATGCTATTCTATCGGGAGCAAAGTCAACATAATCCTTTCCTCTAACAAAAGCCTTTGTTGGCATACCATCCCAAAGGTGGTTATATAAAATCTTTTCTGAAAGCGTTAAAGGTTTTCCAACAATGTCTCGGGCAGCGTCTACACGTTCTTTCATTTGTGCATAAACTCCTTTTATCATATCAATATCAAATGCCATAAGCTATATCTATTTTTTAAATTAATGTTTGATTTTTTAGAATTACTAATATACAAAATTAGAACACGGTTTAAAACCTTTAAAAATAGACTTCTCTTATCCCAGATTTGTTAAAATCTATTTAAACAGGTTATTTAAAAAGTTAGAATATGCAGACTACTACTTTATTCTTTAAACATGACAACAAACCACTTGATTTTGTAAGAATTTTTAACTACCTTCGTTTAACGTCGAATATAAGTCATTAAAACGACACATATTCTTAAGATGATAGCACATTCGCCAAAGGCGAACTTTAATCTGCGCTGCTTCGCAGACAATGCATCTTAAAGCATGTGCTATCATCTGCAGGGTTAAACCAAATTACTACTAAAACCTATCCTAAAAATATCGCCTTCTGCGGGCTTCGAGCCAAAACGTGCGACATCGTCGGTTANATCCTGCTTCTCGAATTCCCAAGCCAATAAATTCTACAATTTACGCTTCGCTTTCGCGAAGCTAATTGACAATCAATAATTAGAGAGTATATGGAAGTCCTTTTCTCTAATTATTGCTCAAGAATTTATTATCTTTTCATTCTCTAAGCAGAACTACGTTTAACCCTGCAGTTAAACGAACCGCTCCAAAAACCCCAAAATTTAGAATTTAAAACTTCGATAGCAAGTACGCGTGTTAGGGATTGAACGGTTTGTTTGAAATCCTTTTTAAAACTGTAAAGGAGAATTGTTACTAGGATAGAAATAAAATTTTATAGATTGCCACAGTCGTACCTGCTTCGCAATGAGGTTTTTAAAAAGATTGAGTAGTGAAAGCCCGACCCAACCTAAGGAGGGAACGCCCAACTTCTCGATACATCCCGAAACAAGTTCGGGACACTCGAAGTGACCGTTATGAGAAGAAAAAAGTCCGAGTTTAAAACTCGGACTTTAATATTTATTAGAAAACTAACTTTTTTATAAAGCAACCAATTCTTTTTTAGATGGTTTAAACTTTGTTAAAACAATACCATCTACTGCTGCTTCATATTCTTTCATAGTAGGCGTTCTGCCTAAAATAGTTGACAACACCACTACTGGTGTAGACGATAATAAAGACTCTCCTTTTTTCTCACCAGAATCTTTTACAACACGCCCTTGGAATAAACGCGTAGAAGTGGCCATAACCGTATCACCTGGTTCTGCCTTTTCTTGATTCCCCATACAAAGGTTGCATCCAGGACGCTCTAAATACAACATATTCTCATACTTAGTACGTGCCAGTCCTTTTGGTGCACTATCGTCAAATTCAAATCCTGAATATTTTTGCAACACTTCCCAATCTCCTTCAGCTTTTAATTCATCAACAATATTGTATGTTGGAGGTGCAACTACCAATGGCGCTTTAAACTCTACTTTTCCGTGTTGTGCTTCAATATTCTTTAACATTTGAGCTAATATTTTCATATCACCCTTATGAACCATACAAGAACCAACAAACCCTAAATCTACTTTTTTAGTACCGCCGTAATAAGATAATGAACGGATAGTATCATGTGTATAGCGTTTGGATACATCCTCATTATTAACATCTGGATCTGCTATCATTGGTTCTGCAATTTCATCCAAATCTATGATAACCTCAGCATAATATTTAGCATTAGCATCTGGTTTTAATGCTGGTTTAATACCGGTCTTAACTTCTTGTATTCTATTATTTGCCTTATCAACCAAACCTTTAAGAACTTGCTTATCGTTATCCATACCCTTTTCAATCATGATTTGAATACGGTCTCTGGCAATCTCTAAAGATTCAATTAAAGTTTCATCTTCTGAAATACAAATAGAAGCTTTAGCTTTCATTTCTGCGGTCCAATCTGTGAATGTAAAAGCTTGGTCTGATGTTAAAGTACCTATATGTACTTCAATTACACGACCTTGGAACACGTTTTCACCACCAAATTGTTTTAACATTTGCTGTTGCGTTGCATGAACCACATCTCGGAAATCCATGTAACTTCTCATGTCTCCTTTAAAAGTTACTTTAACCGATTCTGGAATTGGCATGGTAGCTTCACCGGTAGCCAAAGCTAAGGCAACGGTTCCTGAATCTGCTCCAAAAGCCACGCCTTTAGACATTCGTGTATGTGAATCTCCACCAATAATAATATCCCAGTCATCAACAGTAATGTCATTTAATACTTTATGGATTACATCTGTCATAGCGTGATACTTACCTTTAGGATCACGACCAGTTATTAAACCAAAGTCATTCATAAATTTCATCAACTTAGGAATGTTTGCTTTAGATTTATCATCCCAAACCGATGCCGTATGACATCCTGATTGGTAACCTGCATCAACAATTGGAGAGATTACGGTAGCTGCCATCATCTCTAACTCCTGCGAAGTCATTAATCCAGTAGTATCTTGAGACCCTACAATATTAACTTCAACACGAACATTAGAACCCGTATGTAATGTTTTCCCTGGTGTAGTACCTACGGCATTTTTATTAAAAATCTTTTCAACTGCAGTTAATCCTTGCCCTTCTATTGATATTTCTTTAGAAGGCGCATACACCTGAGGCACATCGATGTCTAAAACCTTACAAGCAAAGGTTTGCAGTTTTTTACCAAAAACAACAGCATAAGAACCTCCTGCTTTAATGAACTCCATTTTTTGTGGAGTCAATGCTGTAGAAATATCCTTTAATTCTTTATTTCCGTTATAAAGTTTCTTTTCTTTTGTATTGATGGTAAGAACAGTTCCTGTTTCAACAGAATATACTTGTTCTAAAACTGGCTCACCATCAGCATCATAAATGGTTTTGCCATCAGCATCTTTTTTTGTTACCCAGTTTTTAAGGTCAATACCTATGCCTCCAGTTACTCCAACCGTAGTTAAGAAAATGGGAGCAATGCCATTTGTACCTGCTATTACAGGAGCAATGTTGATAAATGGTACATAAGGACTTGAAGAAATACCAGTCCATAAAGCCACGTTGTTTACTCCCGACATTCTTGAGGACCCCACCCCCATAGTTCCTTTTTCTGCCACTAGCATCACTCGTTTGTCAGGGTGCTGTTCTTTAAGCTCCAAAAGTTCATTTTGCATATCTTTATTATGCTCAAAAATACACTGCCCATGCAGTTCTCTGTCAGATCTTGAGTGAGCATCGGCTCCAGGTGATAACAAATCTGTTGAAATATCTCCAACACCAGCAATGAAAGTCACTACTTTAATTTCTTCTTCAACTTCAGGAAGTTTTGTAAAAAATTCTGCTTGAGCGTAACTTTCAATAATATCTTTAGCGATAGTGTTTCCCGCTTTGTAAGCTTCTTCTAAGCGATCTGTATCTGCTTCGTATAAGAACACTTGTGTTTTTAATACTTTAGCAGCTTCTTCAGCAATAAGAGTATCATGCCCTAAAGCAAGATCTAATAACACCTCTATTGAAGGTCCTCCTTTCATGTGAGATAATTGCTCAAATGCAAAAGTTGGTTTGATTTCTTCTACAATTGATTCACCAAGGATAATTTCTTTTAAAAATTTTGCTTTTACGCCTGCTGCACTGGTTGTACCAGGTAAGGTGTTGTAAATAAAAAAGTTTAGAGAATCTTTTCTGTGTGGATTATCTGAATCTTTAATCTGAGTGATAATCTCGCTTACTAATTCAGCCGCATCAATTGGCTTAGGATGTAACCCCTGAGCTTTTCTTTCCTCAATCTCCTTGATGTAATCGTTATATGTTTGCATAAATGAAGTATTTCAATGATTAAATTGGCTCTTAAAAAATAAAAAACGTTTTTTCAAAAAGCGACGCAAAATACGAAATTAATGTAAAGATTTAAAACTAATAATGACATAAGAATACGTAGTTCTACGTAATTATTATTGTGTCATTATTAAATGAAATGATTGTTTATTTTTCAACTTTTGTATGCTGAAAATGATGATTTATTAACTTATTAATTAAAATATCTTTTAATGAGTTTAGAATCTCTTAAATCAGTTGTAGGTTTTTCAAAATAGATATATACCAACTTAGATAATATATAAGTTCCCAGAACATATAAAATAGCACAAATAATACGCTCTAAAAAGCTAAAAGTATTGAAATCAAAACAGAGTCTAATTACATAAAGTATAAACGTGTAGTGCAATAAGTATACAGCATAAGAATATAAACTTATACTCTCAATAAGCTTTGCAACCCTTTTGTGTGGTTTTTTTAAGAAATAAAAGTATGGAAAGATCAAACATATTCCTATGGAGTTTAGAGGCAAGTAGAGAACATTCCAATAAAACGGAAACTTTTGTATGGTTACTCCCAAAAGCGGCATTAAAATTATAAACAAAAACCAAAAGCTAATTCCAACAACAAAGAGACTATCTTTAATCTGTTTAAATTTAGTTTGGTTTCGATTAAATACATATGCTAAAATAAATCCGTAAAAAATAGCATCAAGCCTATATACTACAATAGCTTTTAACCTCGAGTTCCACACTTCCCATGATTGAGGTTCATTTAATGTTGAGAAATAATACCCCATTTTAGTAATAAAAAACACAAGTACCAAAAAGATGGAAACATATAAAAAAACTACATCTTTCTTTTTAAACGGTCTACTAAAGATATAAATACAAATTGGAGCTAATATATAGGCATATTCTTCAACAGACAAACTCCATGATTCTGGAAAAAAAGGAATATGATACTCTATAAAATTTTGCCAAAAGAAAAAATACTTCCAAATGTCTTGAGGTAAATTGAAACCAATAATTAATGCCACTGTAATATTAACGATAAGCATTAAAAAATATAATGGTAATGTTCTAAACCAACGCCTTAACCAAAAATGAAGCATTACTTTTTTTGTGAAATTCCCATTTTTCAATAACCTTAAAAGTATTTCTCCAATTAAAAACCCACTTAAGACAAAAAATATTTCTACTCCTTGAACCCCCACAATCTGCATTCCTTGAGTCATTATATTGTTATATCCTTGAAAAATATATAGTGTGTGAGAAAAGATTACCATAGCAATAGCTATGGCTCGTACTAAGTCTAATCCATATATCCTAGTTTTCTCTGACTTCAAGCTTATCTTTGAAATTTTCTATCTCTGTATTGTAATATAGGCTTCTCAAAATAAACATATACCATATTAGAGACAACTAAAGTTATTACTATAAATATTATTACAAAAATCCATTTTTCAAGTATTGATGGAACATAAGCATGCATTAGTTTTTCAACACTTAACAATACTATTGAGTAATTAATCAGATATATTGCATATGATCTAGTACTGATAAATAAGACAATTTTATTTATATGTTTTTTCACATTTTTTAAATTCAAAAAAAATGGAAATAACATTGCTAAACTTATAATAATTACTTGTAAATAAATAAAAGTGTAAAAAAATAAATTGGTTTGGGGCTGAATGTTCAAATAAAAAATAGTTAGGTGTATTAAAACAAATAAACTAAAGCCCAAAAGAAGTAATAGGTTTTTGTATTTCTTTATAAATATAGGAAAAGCTCTTATGAGATAAACCAAAACAAATCCAAAATATATACTATCCATCCTATAAATAACTACTTTTCGAAAAGTCGCACTCCACTCTTGATAATTAACCTCATTGACCGTTTTAAAGTATTTCCATTTAAAAAAAGTTAATGAAACTATTATCAAAACAGAAGCCCAAATAAATAAGCCTTTACTGTTTTCTTTCTTAAAAAGTATAACACTCAAAAAAATGACAAAAGGCAGTAGTAAATATGCAAATTCTTCAATGGATAAACTCCAGGCTTCTGTAAAAAAATCTGGGTGTGGTGATAAAATATTCTGTAAAAATCCAAAATATAAGAATACGTTGTCTGGTAAACCAATTCCTTGAATAAGTAGTAAAAGAATATTGACAATTAATATTAAAAAATAATTGGGTAAAGTTCTAAACCAACGTCTTTTCCAAAACTTAAATAGTTCATTAAAATTTGCCCTTTTTTCAGTTACCAGTTTTAATAAAATTCCACCTATCAAATAACCACTAAGCACAAAAAACAAGTCCACGCCTACAGCTCCCATTGTTCTAAAAAAAGTCACACCTAATGAACTATCTTTTGGAAACAGAAGATAAGTACAGTGCGAGATAAGCACTAAACCAATAGCAATCGCTCTAAGTAAGTCGAGTCCAAAATTTCGTTTTAATTCTGAAGCCATCAATAGTAAACTAATTGGGTTTTGGGTTCATCAAAGTAAGAATCTATATAAGTCTGAATCTTTTTATAAACTCGATTCTCAGGATAAACCATAACTTCTATAGTACTACCTGCCCAATAATTGAAATCAATGTAACTCTGTCCTTCATGCACTAATACAAATTGTCTAATGCTATTTGGTAGCTTATCTAGATTAGTATCTTTATCAAAGTATACCATGGCATATTTAGGCTTACCAGAAAAATAACTAAATGATGGTAAATGATCATATAAGCCTACAAAATTTAAAACAGGTAACACAAAGACTAAAACAGAAAAAAATAGAATTTTCGGGGTCTTGATATTTTTACTAAAAAAATAATCTTCTTTATTATGGAACAAAAAAAACAGTGTAAACACATTAAAGAAAGTAAGGGGGAAAATCAAAAATCCCACACCATCCATTACCAATGTTGTTAAAATTATTAAATGCATTAGTGCTATTAGCCAAATGCCTATTCTTCTGGTTTCTTTAAAAAATAAAGCTACTCCAAAAGAAGCCTCTAAAAAAGGAATGGTATAAGTAAAACATACCTTCATCCAGCTAGGCACATATGGGATTCGATTTTCAAGCCCTAGCAACCATTTTTCAAAAAAAACATCATTAAATTTGTGTACTCCACTCCAAAAATAAGTCCCTATCAAGATTATAAGCACGCATTGCTTTGCTATCTGGCTATTGGACCTAAATTGAGTTAAAGCAAACACCATAAAAACTATTTCAAAATAAAATGGCTGTATTCTATTTTGATCTAAAATAATCCAAAATAAATAAATGCCTCCCACTAAAATACCTGCAAACCATTTAGGTTTAAAAACAAAAATTAAAAAACAAACAACGAATACAAAAGCAATTAAAAGATCTAAATACAAATTTAACCTCCAAAACCCACTAAAGACAGAAATCAAAGGAAAATCACGATTAGAAAACCATATTGATGGGGCCAAACCCATTGGTATTACAAAAGCCAAAAAAGCAGCAAATCGAATCCAAAAAAGTTCATCATGGTTGCTAATTAATTCTCGAAACTTATAATTCATTTGCATTAGTAATTTCTGGCAGTAAAATATTAGTACATTTGGATAGACGGAATTTTAATTTTGCAGATGAAAAAAACTTATAAAATATTCCTGATAATATTGTTAATCTTTTCTATTGTTGGTCTAATATACTACTTTAATTTATCTAACAGACACAAAGCTATAGTTAAAACCAGAACCTTACATTTTCTTAAATTAATTGATAGCGATTGGAATAAAACAAATGAGGACAATAAATTAGGGTTTGAATCTCCTTCCCTACTTATTGATGGCATTTATAAATCTATGGAAGGTCCAAAAGCTATGCAATACTTTAATATAGAACCTAATAACGATTCCTTATTTTGGATGACAGGTTTTAAAGTTAAAGCGAAACATACTAAAAGTGACACCCCCATCTCTAACGATTTTATTTGCCATATGAATATTAACTATATTGACCAAGAGCACCATGGACGTTGGAATTTATTAAACCGAATCAACAGTCAATACCCCAGATTAATATCATTATCCCATGGTATAGAATCCATAAATTTCCCAAATGGTTATGGGTTTCCTTTTTGGGGCAATGAAACATTTTTTATGGTTACGCAATCATTAAATCACAATATTAAGGATAGTGTTTTTCAAATAAAACATGATATCTCAATAAACTACTCTAAAAGTGATAATATTAAACCATTAATGCCCAAAACTATCTACATGATGCTTCCCTTTGACATTAATAATCGTGATGCTTCTTATAATGAAAGCAATGCTAATTCCTGTATTCCAGTTGAAACAAAAAACCATGTCTATACAAACGAAGATGGTCAATATTTTTCAGGGCATTGGAAAATTTTTCCAGGCACAAAAACTTTTAAAAGTAATGTTACAACTCAGTTGGCAATTAAAGACACGGTTAGTTTACATCATATTACTCCTCACTTACACCCTTTTGCTAAAGAGTTTGTTTTAAGAGATATCACAACTAACAATATAATTTATAAATGCAAAGTAAAAAACCATACTAACAGAATTGGATTGACTAGTACCCCTAGCTTTTCAAGTAAAGAAGGTGTTTTAATGTATCCTGAACACGAATATCAAATAGAGTTGATTACCAATAACACTTCCAATAAGACACAGGATATGATGGCAAGTATGTTTTTATTTTTTTACGATTCTGAAATGGACACGAAAATTAAATCATATTACAGTGCCAATTAAAAAGTTAAGATTATTATTTTTTATGACTTTGCTAACTTCATGTTTTCATGAGGACAAATTACCTGTTCTAAGTAGGTTTATTAATGAAGAAGGTCGTCAAGTCATTTATAAAATAGACCATTTAAATTTTACTGATCAAAACAACCAAACGTTCAATGAAACCCACGTAGATAACAGCGTTTATATTGCCAATTTTTTCTTTACTCGATGTCCAAGCATTTGTCCTAAAATGAAATCGGGATTAATTAATATTGCTAAAGATTTTGAGAAAGATCATGATTTTAAAATTGTATCGATAAGTATTGACCCTAAATACGATACTGTAGAAATTTTAAACAAATATGGTAGAACCACGGGTATTGATAGTAGAAAATGGGTTTTTGTAACTGGTAATGAAAACAACCTCTCAAACGCTGCCAATTTATTTAGAACAAGCTTTTCAGAAAAAGAAAATACCATAGATTTTTATCATTCTTCTTTTGTAGCTTTAGTTGATAAACAAAAACACATAAGAGGCTTTTATGATTTACTAGAACCTACATCTGTAAATCAGCTTAAAAGAGATATTAGAATTCTACTAAAATAAGCTACTAATTATTTGATTCTCCGTTATACCTTCAGCTTCCGCTTTATAGTTTTTAATAATTCTATGACGTAGAATACTATTTGCTACAGCTTGAACATCTTCAATATCTGGTGAAAACTTTCCGTTTATTACTGCGTGTGCTTTAGCTGCTAAAATAAGATTCTGTGATGCTCTAGGTCCTGCTCCCCAATCTATATATTGTTTTACTAAATCTACAGCAGCATCACTATCAGGTCTAGTTTTACCAACCATTGACACAGCATACTCTATAACATTATCTGCCACTGGAATACGACGAATTACATGCTGAAAACTCAATATTTCTTCAGCAGTGAATAACGGTTTAACCTCTATAATTTCATCATTTGTAGTGGCCTTTACCACTTCTACTTCTTCATCAAAAGAAGGATAGTTTAAATTAATAGCAAACATAAAACGATCTAACTGTGCTTCAGGTAATGGATAGGTACCTTCTTGCTCGATAGGGTTTTGTGTGGCTAACACAAAATATGGTAAGCTCAATTTATAATGGTGACCAGCTACGGTAACCGCTCTTTCTTGCATAGCCTCTAATAAAGCTGCTTGAGTTTTTGGCGGTGTTCTATTTATTTCATCTGCTAAAATAATGTTAGCAAAAATAGGACCTTTAACAAATTTAAAATGCCTGTCTTCATCTAAAATTTCACTTCCTAAAATATCACTTGGCATTAAGTCTGGTGTAAACTGAATACGCTTAAAATCTAATCCTAAAGCCTTTGCAATAGTATTAACCATTAAAGTTTTTGCTAATCCTGGAACTCCAATTAATAATGAGTGTCCTCCTGAAAATATAGAAATTAAAATTTGATTTACAACTTCATCCTGTCCAACAATTACTTTAGCTATCTCTTGTTTTAACTCTTGATATTTTTTTACAAACCGTTCTACGGTAGCAACGTCAGACATAATTTATTTTTTTAGCCAATTACCAGAAAATTTACAATCTCTATAAGATCCACTAATTTTTATGTAGGTATCCAATATTTTTTCATCTTGCCACTTTTCAATTGCCTTTAACTGTTTTTCCTTTAATGCCAATTCTTTAATTTTCAAAAAGTCTCTTGCATAATCAGCCGTGTGTTCATCTACTCTATCAGAAACCATCAAAATTTTAAACTTAACATCACCACGATTATCTTCATCTTTCATCACTAAACTAACCTCATTTTCTTTTAAATTTTGAATTTGAGCATATAGTTCGGTATCCATCCTAGTTAATTCAAAATTATAATCTTGTGTTTCAGGGTTAATTAACTGACCACCATCATTTTTAGTTTCCTTTTCATCACTTGCCTCTTTTGCTGCGTCAGCAAACGAAATATCACCATCTATAATACGTCTTCTAATATTTTCGAGTCTTTGCTTAGCTTCTTCAACAGCGTCATAAGATACTTTAGGTTTTAAAAGAATATGGCTTACATCATACCTTTGACCTCTTATTTTTTGACAATAAACAATATGATATCCAAAATCAGTTTTAAATGGCTCTGAAACCTCACCTTCCTTTAATGCAAAGGCTGCCTGCCTAAATTCTTTTACCATTCTAGGTTTATTTCTGTCTAGAGTGTAAACATAGCCAGCCTGTTTTAAACCTGGGTCCTCACCGTATAATACAGCTTTTGATCTAAAACTAGCACCTCTAAGCTCTACGTCTTCTTTGAAACCATTAAGTCTATCAATAATTCTTTGTTCTTCTTCTTCAGAAACTTTGGGTTCTGCTACAATTTGAGCAACTTTTAATTCTGTACCAAATCGTGGTCTTTTATCAACAGGAATAGCATTAAAAAATTCTCTGACCTCCTCTGGTGTAATTTCTACTTCTTCAACAATTTTACTACGCATTTTAGCCGCCAACTGATTGTTCTTATTAATTTCGAACATCTCCTCTCTAAAGCTTGCTTCATCGTCTTTCTTATAGTATTCCAAAAGTCTTTCCATAGAACCATTAAAGTATTGTAAAAACTGTTGAACTTGATAATCTACCTGACTACGAATCTCAGCATCAGACACCAGAATACTATCTTGAACAGCGTGGTGCGCATACAACTTATTTTCTAGCAAAGATCCCATCAATTGACAATCTGTCACACCATCTAAATTCCCCCCTGCTGCAAGAATTTGTTCACGCTCTTTTGGAATATCTGACTCTAAAACAATGTACTCTCCAACCACAGCAGCAACACCATCTACTTTAAGAGCATTGAAAGACGAAAACACACTATCTCTTTTTTGTGAAGGTTTTTCTTTAGGCTTATCTTCTATTATTTCTTGAGCAGTAATTGCACCAAAAAAGAATACAGTAAAAAGTAAAATAATTGTTGCTTTTTGATTATTTATATATCTCAAATTGTTTGTTTTTAATAGCATCTTTTGTAATGTCCTTTTCTAATTGCCTAATAAGTTCCAGTTTCCTTTTATTGATAACTATTTGATTTATAGTAGGCTTAATATATTCTAATGGAGCTGCATCATTTCTTAACAACACATCATTAATTTGCATCAAATATACTCCTAATGAATCTTTGAGTTGTATAAAATTAGATTTTTTTAACAGTTCAGATTTCTCTTCAGGGGTTATTACTGGAATTTTTTCAATTACTTGACTCAGTTTTATCCAAATAGAATCATTTAATGAGTAAGATTTAAACTGAAGTGATATAGAATCTAATTCCTTTTTATCATGATTTTCGAAACGCTTGAACTTTTTCTTTATGATGTCATAATCAATGATATTTTCATCAACATGAATGTATCTAAACTTAATGAGTTCTTCGTTTAGTTTAAATGCTTCTTTGTTATTCTCATAATATTTTAGAGCTTCATCATTAGTAACTACAGTATCAATATTTTTTTTTACTAATGCTTCCATATAAGCTTTAGTGTATAAATCATTTTTATATTGGTCAACTAATTTATTAAAAAACTGTTGTTTTGATTCACTTAAGTTTAAGAGAGCACCATCCATCAATAATTGTTGTGTTGCCCATTTATTTATATAATTTTGAACTATAAATACACTATCTGAAGTGCTTGTTCCTTCTGGAACTAAATTCTTAATATCGTCATAGAACAAATAAGATTCATTTACCCTAGCAATAGCAGATAGTTCTTCTTGAGTTTTAAAAAAGCTACATGACTGTATCAATATTAAAACAAATAATAAAACAAATTTATTTTGCACACCTATTGGTTTTTAATATCTGCTTTTACTCTTTTCAAGGCTTCTTGATTAATTATAACCTCATATTTATCTTTCAAATTTTCTACCCAACTTTCTTCTTTATAAGTTTGATAATCACTTATTACTTTGCCCTTTGATTCTTCAAAACTTTGCTCAGTTGAAGGCAATACCTCTTTAATTTGAACTAATACAAAACTTTCATTGTGTTTGTATATTTTTGAAATGCCTTCTGTGAAAGGCAGCGATTTGGGTATTGATTGATTTCCCGCTTCAATAATGCCTGTAGTAAAAATCACCTCTATTTTATCATTTCCATTAATTAGGGTTTTTATTTTATCTAATTCCATACCTTTCTCTAGTAGTTTAGCCACTTTTTTAAGCGTTTTTTGCTTTGAAGAAGAGGCTATAACTGCATCTATACGCTCCGGCAATACATAATTATTTTTATTGGCATTGTAGAATTTTTCTATTTCAACAGAATCAGTTTTAGCGGCATTCCAAATAGTAGCTTCCATTAAATCAAATAACAACAAGCCGTCTCTATACTCTGATAAGATATGTGCATATTCTTTATTTTCGTGTTCTAGATTTTCTTCTTTATACTGCACCAAACTTTCATTTAAAAATGTATCGTATTTATTTTTAACTAAAGTATCAAATGGTACTCTAAGCAACCTTCCTTTCTGACCATTTAATAAATACGCTCCAAAATCTTTAAAGTAAAACTGCTTTTTTCCTATTTTAAACAAAGGCTCGTCTGCTTTGAAGTTATCAGGCAATTTCCAAGTTCGTTTAAAATAGTCTTCTGTAATGATAGATATAAAATAATCTAAGCCTGATTCATTAGCATTAATGTCATACTGTTTTTTTAGTGAATTATATAACGCTTCATCTATTAGTTTGGATCTATCATCTCTCTTTACTTTTACTTCCAACTCGGGTCTTATGTCTTCAAATAATGGTATTGGTTTTTTTTCAATTAGCTTTACTATATGCCACCCATAAGCAGTTTTAAAAGGCTTTGAAATATCATTTTTATTAACTAATGAAAAAGCGACTTCCTCAAACTCTGGCGCACTTAATTGTCCACTAGAAAATGGCGCAAGTGTTCCGCCTTTGGATGCTGAACTTTTATCGTCTGAAAATTGTTTTGCCAAGGCTTCAAAATCTTCTCCTTGTTGTAATTTTTGATAGATTTCCTGAATTCTAACTTCGGGCTTGATAATTGTATCTCCTTTTTTATCAACTACCATGATGTGGGCCACAGTACATTCACCTCTAGCTTTTCTTTTATCTAACACATTCACAATATGATATCCAAATCTAGTTCTAAATGGTTGAGATATTTCTCCTACTGGAGTATTAAAGGCAGCTGTTTCAAATTTGTAAACCATTCTAAACCCAGAAAAATATCCTAACTCTTCTCCAAAAATAGTTTGCCCATTGTGTACTTCTTTTCTAACTTTTTCAAAACCTTCATTCAAGGTTCTATTACGTAATTTGGTAATTTCATTGTAGGCCCTTAGGGTGTCCTCAGGATTGGCATTTTCAGCTAACTTAACCAAAATATGATTTGCTTTTATATCAAAAGAAATTCTCTCATAGGCTTCTTCTACCAATGCGTCTGTAACTTTTGTGTTCGAGATAAAGCTTTGAGCTAACTGCTTTTTATAAGTAGATAATTCTCTTTTATAAGAGGGTTTATTTTGTAGCCCTTGAGCCTTAGCTTCCTTTAATTTCAATTTATAGCTGGTAAATAGTTTTAGATATTCATCAACATTTTTTTGAGATTCATCCTGAACTAAATCAAGGTTTTTGTTGTAAACCCTTATAAATTCAGAAACATAAATTGGCTCATTATCTACCAAAAAAAGTACATCTTCCTGATTAACTTGAGCATAATTAGCTGCCGTTAATAAAACAGATATTAACGCAAAAAAGTATCTTAATTTCATGAAGTAAATTTTATTCAGATGGATACAAAAATAGTAATATAAACCTATAATACAAGTTGTTTTAACAACGTTTGAGATATACAAATATTTCATGTTATATTAAACAACTGTATCACAAATTAGGTCTTCATATTCACTTCTTAGAGTAAAGAAATGTTAACACAAATTATTATAGCTAACTTTAAGAAGTATTTAATTAAGATCAACTTTCAATCTTTCTATTTCTTAACCTAAACTTTGTAATTTTGCTGCAAAGCCTTTTTTATGGAAACACTTACACTCACTACACCTGCCCTACTATTTTCTGCCATCTCTTTAATTATGTTGGCCTACACCAACAGGTTTTTAGTGTACGCTGCTACTATTAGAAGTTTACATGCCAAGTATGTTAAAAATAAAGACAACGTACTTATGGCACAAATTCAAAATATTAAAAAGCGCTTATATTTAACTAGATCCATGCAAATTTTAGGCATCAGCAGCCTTTTATTATGTGTTTTAACCATGTTTTTAATTTATATAGAACAGCACACTATTGCAGTTTGGGTATTTGGTTTAGCTTTAATTTTGTTAATCTTATCATTAGCGTTTTTAATTTGGGAAATTCAAATTTCCGTAAAAGCATTAGAGCATCATATAAGTGATATTGAAGGCCATTAGAGCTCTAAAAATGAAAAACTCTCTATTTTTTATTATTTTAATTATCACACAAAACCAAATGACAATATTTGATTTTACTGAAAAAAGTGATTGCACCAAGTGGCGCATTGTTGATGATGTAGTTATGGGAGGTAACTCCAATGGGAACTTTAGTTTAAACAATGCTGGCAATGGTTTGTTTACTGGTTATGTTTCACTTGAAAATAATGGCGGGTTCTCAATGGTACAGTATCTCTTTAACGTAAAAGATATTTCTGGTTTTTCAAAAGTATGTATAAAACTTAAAGGAGACAGAAAAACCTATCAGTTTCGGGTAAAGTCAAGTAATGATGAGTATCACTCATACGTAGTTCATTTTGAAACTTCAGGTGATTGGGAAACCATTGAAATTCCTTTCAATACCATGTATCCTTCTTTTAGAGGACGTAAACTAAATGCCCCAAACTTCCCAGGTAAACAGCTTGAAATGATTGCCTTTTTAATTGGTAATAAAAGAGCTGAAGATTTTAAATTAGAAATTGACTCCATAATTTTGAAGTAGATTTTGTAATTGTATTAACATTTACATGTTATTAAACCTTTGTAAATAAATCAGCCCTAAAACATATCAATCAAACCTAATCGCTTTTACTGGTGATATTTTTGTAATAATGTAAGAAGGTACTAAAAGCATTAATAAACACATCATCAAAGTACCAATATTTAATGCTAAAATGTAAAAAGCACTAATATAAACAGGTGCTTGTGTTACATAATACACACTAGGATCCAAAGGAAAAAGTTTAAAATATTTTTGCGCAAACAGTAATGCTAATCCTAACAAATTACCCCAAAACAAACCTAAAAGAATTAAATAGGCTGCATTATAAATAAATAGTTTACGTATGCTCCAATTACTACTGCCCAGTGCTTTTAAAATACCAATCATTTGAGTACGCTCTAATATTAAGACCAAAAGCGCTGTAATCATATTGATACCAGCAACCAAAATCATAATACCAATAATACCATAAATATTAGTATCAAAAATCTTTATCCATTCAAAAATAGAACTATATTTATCTGTGATGGTCTGTGTATTGAGTACTGACGGTGTATTATCATAAATCTCAAAACCTTTTTGTTCAAGTTCATCATAATTGCTTATAAATACTTCAAAATTTCCTATTAGGTCTTTTTCCCAATTATTAATGCGTTGTATGTGCCTAATATCACCTATAATATAGTTAGCATCAAAATCTTGAAATCCAGAATTGTAAATACCAACAATAGTATACGTAATAATGTTAGGTAATTTTTCTGGGTCGTCCTTTGGAAAGACCATTTGAAAGGTTTCATTCAATTTTAGCTCTAATCGGTTGGCTAAATATTGTGATATTAAAACATCTTCATTTCTTTTTTGCGTATAATCGGGTAATCGTCCTTCTATTAAAAACTCATTAAAATATTTCCAGTTATAGTCTGCGCCTACACCTTTTAAATAAGCCGCCTCAAAATCTTTATCGGTTCTAATAACACCGTACTTTGAAGCTACAGCTTGAATATGCTCAACGCCTTCAACCGATTTAAACTCTGGATAAAATTCCTGATTAATAGAAATGGGTGTGATACTTTCTTCTGAGTTATTACTATCATAATTTGTAATAAGCACATGCCCATTAAAAGCAACTACTTTATCTCTAATTTTCTGTTGCAGCCCAATACCTGTAGCAATAGCAATCATCATTACTATAATACCAATAGCAATTGCGGCAATACCAATTTTTATTATTGGTGCCGAAACACTACTTTTATACGACTTACTACTAACAATGCGTTTAGCTATAAAATACTCGTAATTCAAATCTATTTATGCGATTTAGTTGTTTCAAAAATACTGTTTTATTCCCGATAATTCTCGGGATTGTTTTAGTACTTATTTCTTGTGCTTTTAAAGTAAAGAAAGGTGATGTGAATAATGGTAAAACCCAGAAACATACTTCCACTTCGCTCATTACAGAAGTTCAGAGTGACACAAGCGTTGTTGTTGGAGCGAATCAAACTGAAAATTATTTACCGTTGTTAAAAGGAAAACGCGTTGGTATTGTTGCAAATCAGACAAGTGTTGTTTTTAAAGAAGGTAACTCCTATACACATATAGTAGATACTCTATTGTCTCAAAATGTTGATATCAAAAAAGTATTTTCGCCTGAACATGGCTTTAGAGGAAACGCAGATGCTGGCGAACTAGTTAAAGATGGTGTTGATACTAAAACACAATTGCCCATTTTATCCCTTCATGGAAAACACAGAAAACCAACTCTAGAAACACTAAAGGATTTAGATATTGTTGTTTTTGATATACAAGATGTGGGCGTTCGCTTTTACACTTATATTTCAACACTTCATAACGTTATGGAAGCCTGCGCCGAAGCTAATATTCCTATGCTTATTTTAGATAGACCAAACCCCAATGGGCATTACATAGACGGACCAACTTTAAAAATTGAAAACCAGAGTTTTCTTGGTATGCATCCTATTCCATTGGTGCATGGCATGACCGTTGGCGAGTATGCTAAAATGATTAATGGCGAAAAATGGTTAGCTAATGGATTACAATGTAAAATTACAGTAGTACCCGTTAAAAACTACACCCATAAAACTCCTTATAGTCTACCCATAAGACCCTCACCTAATTTACCTAATGATAAATCTATTGCATTGTATCCAAGTCTTGGCTTGTTTGAAGGCACCAATATCAATGCGGGTCGTGGCACAGAATTTCAATTTCAACGTTATGGAGCACCTTTTCTAAATCCTAAAACCATGACATTTAGCTATACTCCTCAAGCCAACTTTGGAGCCAAGTACCCAAAACATAGAGGAGAATTATGTTATGGTGAAGATTTAAGTAATGTTGAAATAAATGATGAAATGACACTAAAGTGGATTATTAAAGCCTATGAAAATTCAACTGATAAGTCTAAGTTCTTTTTAACAGAGGGATTTACAAAACATGCAGGAACAGCAAAACTGCAAAAACAAATTGAATCTGGAATGTCTGAAGCTAACATTAAAGCAACATGGCAAAAAGATTTAGATACTTTTAAGAAAATAAGGGAAAAATATTTGATTTATGATTAATTCAAAAGTTCAATTAATCTATCTGGGTAATCGGTAATAATACCGTCAACACCAAAATCTATCATTTGCTGTAAATCTTCAACTTCGTTGACTGTCCACGGAATAATCTTAAAGTTTTCTGCTTGAAAATTTTTAACAGTTTTGGCATCTAACAATTTAAAATACGGACTGATAATCTCAGGGACATACGACATTTTAGTCATTTTCCCCAAAACAGCTTCGCCTGCATCAACCAGCAATGCTACTTTCATTTTTGGTGATTGTCGTTTAATTTCTTCTAAAACACGCAAATAAAACTTTGTAGATTAGTTTGATTAAACACAGCATTTTCTTCAATAACTTTTAAAACCAAGGCTACAAATTCTTTTGGTTCAGGTGTATATTTATTATCCCATTTAGGACGCGCTTTTAATTCGATATTGAATTTAATAATGGGGTTTCTAAACATGGCTTTTTTAAGAACATCTCCCAGTGCTGGTTTATGAGTTTTAAAGTTTTTTTGTTCGGGTAACCTTGGATGTTTTTTAGAACCGCAATCAAACAATTGTAGACTATCAAACGTCATTTTATAGAGATTGTACTGTTTATCCATAATCTCTCTAATCTGGTTGCCTTCAAGATTTAAACAATAGGTTTTGCTCATAAATGGCTCGTGGGAAACAACAACTATTTTATCCTTAGAAATTACAACATCCATTTCTAGAGTATGTACACCAAGGTCTATAGCTTTTTCAAAAGCCTCAATAGTATTTTCGGGCATAAGACCTCTGCACCCCCGATGACCTTGAACATTAATCTCTTTGTTTAAATTCGTACCCATTTAAAAAAACACATTTGGAATGGAATGTCTCCTTTTGTTGTATCTAAATTTAAATAAATGAATAGTACCTTCAATAATCCAAAAAATGGTAAGGCTCCCAATAATAAGCCTTGATTTGTGGGGAGGTGAAATGATTTCGAAATAATTCAGAATTGCTTCCAAACAAAATAAATTATGTACTAAATATAATTATTTAATTCGTTTTTTCATTTCTTCTACAATGTTAAAAGCTGCAGGACAAATAGCTACGTTCTTTAGGGTAAGATTTGAAATTTGTTGAAACTTTTTCCTATCGGTATGCGGAAACTCTCTACATGCCTTGGGGCGTACCTGATAAATAGAACAGTAATTATCGGCTCCTAAAAACGTACATGGCACGCGTTGCAATACAAAATCGTTTTCTTCATCAATTCTTAAATAGTGCTCAATGAACTGTTGAGATTTTATTCTAAAAAACTTCGATATACGCTCTATATCTTTATTAGTAAATAGTGGCCCTGTGGTTTTACAGCAATTGGCACATTCTAAACAGTCGGTTCTTTCAAACTCATTTTCATGCAATTCTTGCATGACATAATCCAAGTTTTTTGGTGGTTTCTTTTTAAGCTTCTGAAAGAACTTTTTATTCTCGTTATGTTTATCTTTGGCTTGCTTTGGAAGATTGTTTATAATGTCTTGCATGGCGTAAAAGTACAAATTAAGATGAGATGCTGAAACAATCCCGTCCCCGATAGCTATCGGGACAGAATGAAAAAACATGAAAGACATTTTTGGCAAAGCGTTACTAGATTATCAAAACGGAAATTATTCCGAAGACATCATTACAGCTACCAGTATCTCTGATGATGATATCTTACCGCTCCCCTATTTATTTAGGAGTTTTTCTGATATGCCAAAACTAGAACAAAAAGCATTGCAACTGGCCAAAGGTGACACTTTAGATGTTGGATGCGGCTCTGGAAGCCATAGTTTGTATTTACAGAAAAAAGGCTTAAATATTAAAGCCATTGACATATCTAAAGGTGCCATTGAAGTTGCTAAACAACGTGGCGTTAAAAATGCTAATGTTTTGGATATACTAGACGAAACCGAAACATTTAACACTATTTTGTTGCTCATGAATGGTACCGGCATCTTCCAAAAATTAAATCTGGTTGCTAAGTATTTAAAACAATTGAAAAGTCTGTTGAAACCAAATGGACAGATTTTAATCGATTCTTCTGATATTAAATATATGTACGAAGACGAAGATGGTGGTTTTTGGTTTGATGCCAACAATACCTACTATGGCGAACTAGATTATTTTATTAGCTACAAAGGAGAAAAAGAAGTCCCAATGAAATGGCTGTACTTAGATTTTAACACGTTAAAACTAGCCTGTGAAACAGTTGGTTTACAGTGCGAATTAGTTTTGGAGGGCGAGCATTTTGATTATTTGGCGAGGTTATATTAATTTTTTTAGCCGTATTTTAAAACTTGACTTTGTAAAATTTTTCGTCTACCTTCGTTTAACATTGAATATAAGTCATTGAAACGACGCATATTCTTAAGTTATGCTCAAAGTGATACCTAAAAAAATCAAACTTCTGAATATGAAAAGTATTTTATTTCTACTATTCACTACTTTCATTTTATATGCTCCTCCCACTGTCGCCCAGTTGGTGATGCCTACTAAAGCTCAATTTAACGAACAGTTAGATTTGATAAATATAGGTTTAAAGAAATATCCAAAAACGAAGTTTGTAGCTCACATCGACTATGTATCATATACTATTATTTTAACCTCTAAGACTACTAAAATAGAAGTACCTTTGTCCGAAGGGAAATGGTTTTTTTATAATATATCTAAAGGAAAAATTAAAATTTATAATTCGGGGGACGATTCTTTGCTTGTTGTGAATAACCAAAAAGTAAAAATGTATCTCATTTATTGCAAAACCAAAGACAAGGAAACAATTGATAACTACATACTTAACCCTATTGCAAAAATTAAACAGCTCGTAGACGATAAGAACAGGATAGAAGGGATGTCTAAAGAAGAGTTGACTAAAGTAAACAAAGAGTTAATTGATGAAAAAAATGAGATCTACTTTCTGAGAAATTTCCCTTTCAAAGAAACATTTACTGCTACTAAAACAGGTTTTGACAATTTAAAAGCAGGAGATATTCAGAAAACTGTGGATGGCAAACACTATTACAATACTATTTTTACAGACTTCCCTGGTTTAAAGTCAGAAATCAGCGTTGATCCCAAAACGGGAATATGTCAATTAGTATTACGAGCAGATTATCTGAGGCATTACTATCTCTCCTTTCACATTGAAAAACACAAAGGTCTAATTGATCGATCACAAGTAGATGACCATTATGTGATTGAAGAAGACAATATTCCGTATGGCTTTATATACACTAGAGAAGAGGGGCGCATGACCATAACAAGCTATAACTGGAAGCAGTTTAACGAGCAGTTTGAAAATATATTAAAGAGTGGCAAAGAGGATGGATTAAAAACGGATTTACCCCTATTTAATCGAGTAACAGGTTACAAAACGGCTGACAAATCGAATAATTCAACACTGTTGTCTTATTTTTTCAATGGTGAAGAAACCAAAATCCTTGATAATTTTATCGGGACATATATGTTTGAAACTCCTGAACGATTTAAATCAGGGGAATATGTCTTGGATGAAAATTATGTTTCTAAGTATTTGAGATATTACTCAGATCCTAATTCAGCAAAAGAAAATCTCGTTAGGGTAACTCATTATGCTTTTGATTATGCAGGTCGAACTATTTTTATGACGAAAGCTGATTCAAAAGCAAATGCAGGATGTACCGTCTTTTTTGTGATAGGAGAAACACAATCAATAGAAGAAAAACTACTAAAAGGAGATAATTTGGCGGATCAAATTTGGGCAGAGAATCAGAAACAATATGAGAAAAACTTGGAGGAATGGCGGGCGCGGAATAAGCGAATGAAAGAAGCACGTTTCGATAGACTATTTAGCAGTAATCGGGAAGCACACTTTGAGCAAAGTGTAGAAAAATTACAGAAAGCATTAAGCGAAAACGATCGGGTCACAGTAAGTGGCTGGGGAGTAAAAAGGGCAGTCGCCAATATTAAACTAGATGATTATTATGGCAAATATACCCTCATTATATTAACAAGTGATGGTACCAAACCAAATTATCGTTTAAGTTGCAAAAGGTATAATCTGTCAGAAAATGAAGTAATTGAAGGCTCTTATTATGCTTCTGCCGCTGATTACAATAAAACAGCACGCGAACACTTCGATCAATTTTATAAAGTGAACTCTTCGTACGCCATTACTTATTCTAGTGTAGACTTTAACTCCGGTTGTGACTTTGAAAATAAGGGAAAAACTTATGAAGAAATCATTGCCATAGAATCCACAAGAGATTTCAAGTTAAAAATAGATGTAGGGAAAACAGAATTCGATAAAACAAATCCTTTGGTAGGCTATATCGTGATTTCTATTTCTGAGTAAGTACTGATTCAAAACTAAAGGCCGTTGTTTTTCAATCTTGAAAAAATCTTTTCAGATGCTTCCTAGCAAAATAATGCGAATAAAGGCTATCTTGATTTCGATAGTTGGAAGTATATTAACTAGACTTACCGCATAAAAATGAGCATAACACACCCCTATACCTCCATGCCTTCCCGATGGTCAGGCACGGGGTATAGGGCAGTCGTTAAACGAAACTCCCAAAATAAAGTCGCTTTAGGTTAAAACATTGCTAACGGTTAGTTGTGCTAAGGATTTAAACAGTATCCTTTTTAAACCTTTGCAAAGAGGCTGTCATTACTGGAGCCCGATAGTTATCGAGACGATGAGGTAATCTTCTGAAATTCAATAGATTGATTCGCTTTGTTCGCAATAACGCTAGGGTTGAAACGGTATCCTTTTTGCGAAGTTCAAAAGATGAAACTTAAAAAAACTTGGGATTTGACTTAATTGATGAGATCCTGAAACGAGTTCAGGATGACTCAACGTGTTAAAAATCAAATTTAAACGTAGCGCCTGCTAAAAACTGAATGCTTTGTACTGGGAAATTTTGCCAACGTTGGTAAGCATTATTAGCAATATTATTAGCTTTAGCAAACACTGAAATCTGGTCGTTTATATGATAACCCAAGTGTGCATTAGCATCAAAGAAACTATCTAAAACCACTGTAAACGGGGAAGTTACCGTAATACCATCGTTTAAAAAATATTGATCTTTTCTTTCGCCTACATAAAATAGATTGGCACCTGCAAACCAATGCTCATCAATTTGATAATCCATAAATAAAGATCCTTTAAAATCAGGCAAGTTCCAGGCTTCAGCTTCATCATTGGTAGTGTAACTAAAATACTCGGCTTTAATACCTAATTTAAAGTTTCGGTTTACATCTACATTAATTTCACCCGCAACTCCAAAAATATCAACATTGTCATACACAATTCCAAAGGAATTCCCATAAGAATAGGCTTGGTCTGTCATCAAGGTTATATCATTGTTTTTAAATAAGGCTTTATTTCTGTCTGCTTTATAGAGTCCGCTAATATTATAACTCATATTGCTTGACAACTTCCCTTTTAAACCCATATAAGCATTATATTGTTGGTCTGTAGGCATAACATTTAAGGTTGGCGACACAAAAGGATTTTCGGATGCAAAATCGAAATATGAGTTTTGCATCAATCCACCTTCAATCCCTCCATAAGCAATAAGTATATCATTAACCAATCTATAGGTTGCTGTAATATTGGGGTAGATATAAAATTTACTTTCTTTAGATTCTGAATCTCTAGAATACGCAGCAGTAATACCAACATTTACGGTTAAATCGTCTTGTTTCATTTCATAAGTAGGTGATGCACTTAGTATAAAGTTTCCGTATGGAAGCTCTTCATCTAATTCATAACTTCTATCAAAAGTTCCTTTCAAATAATCAAAACTAAGGGTGGTAGAAATCTCTTCATTATTGACAGGTATATCAATCTTAGTATTTACTAAAAATCTATTTTCTCCAGAGCCTTGGTTATCTCCAAAACGCCTAAAAAAGAAACTGCCTGAGTTTATATATGTGTCTACAAAAGTGATATCGCCTCCAAAATGAGCATCGTAAAAACTGTGCTCTTCATCAATCGCATCGGTAATGGCTCTATCAACAAAAGATTCAGGAACTCCATACCAATTGTACATTTGGTGGTTAAACCCTGCTTCTACGTTCCATGACAAATCCCGCAATTTACTAGCGTAGTTTAGATTAATTTTTGAAATGGAATAATTGTCATCAAAAGAGACGCCTTCAATACCTCCTTGTGATGAATTATGACTCACGTATCCACCTACACTTTCATTTCTGCTAATGGCATGATTTAAGTAAACTTCCCCTAAAATAGTGGTATAAGTACCCACGCCTAAAGTTGCATAATTATCATAAAGTTTGATAGGTTTTGCTTTTTCTACCACAGCAGCTTTTCCTTTTGCCGGTGTAAATGTAGAGGCTACTGGAAATGAAAAAATATTATATTTTACTTCCTTTTTATTTTTGGTAGTTTCATCATCTAACGATGGTGTCTCTTTTACTTTAAAAGCATCTGAAATTGAGGGTGTATATGGTTTTACAACATCAATAACCCCTGTATTAATTGTGTCTTTTTCTCTATTTTGAGAAAAAACTACTGTAATACTCAAAAGGGTTATGATACTAAATATATTTTTTTTGTGCTTACGCATACTTTATTAATTTTCTATTGACTATTGATAATTGACTATTTTATTTCTCACTAAGTTGCCAAGGTTCAAAATCACAAGATTTCTTAAAATTGTAAATTCCCAACTGCTAAATGCTAACTGCCGCTGTAAACTGGTCACTTTACTCTGGTTGAATGGATGAATTTGTTTTAGCTTCTTCGGTTTTAATTTTGCTCAGTTCTTCTTTGGCTTCATCTATCACTTCTTCAAACTCAACAAAATTTTCAATAACACTTTCTAAAATATAGGTAGCTTGAAACGCATCATCTAAAGCATAAAAATTCTTAGCCATTACCACCAAACCTTTAGCACTGTAATATTTATAACCTGAAAAATCTTTGGCTAATTTTTGGATTACCGTGTTTGATGCCTCATACTTACCATCTTTATTTTTAAAGTAAGCATTGTAATACAGTGCTTCTGCCGCAGTTTCACCTGTTGCTACTTTTTCAACATTGACATAAGCAGATTTAGCTTTAACCGCATCACCCGTTTTAACAGCAGAACGTGCAATGATTACGTGTGCATCACTCTTTATTTTATTGTCAATTTTTGAACTTGCCAATACTTTTTCTGCATAATAAACGGCCTCATCATAATTTTCTAACTGATAATTAGCTTTCATTAAATTAGATTGAGCAAAAACCACATTCTGAGGAAAATTAGCTTCAACTTCTAAACGTTTTAACAGAGGAATTGCCTGATTCCAGCTTTTATCTTCTAAATAATAATGAGACAATCTAGATAGTGCTTCTTCAGTATATTCATTTTGAGAGGCTTCAACAATAAAATTATAGTGAGGTGCTGCATTTGCCACCAATCCCTTTTTATAATAAAGCTGTCCTAAATAAAAATGTGCTTGTAATAAGTGTAATCCGTTAGGAAATTGGTTTACATATCCGTTAAATTGCTTGATAGCTCTATCTGTATTACCATCTAAATATTGCTTTTCTGCAGCAGTATAAGTAGCGTTATCCAATTCAGAATCTGTTACCTCAACATAGTCTAATGTTTTCACCCAATTGGCATAGTCATCAACGCGACCCAAATCAATATAAATTAATTTTGCTGTAGAAACTGCCTGTACAGCTTCAGGTGTTTTTGGATAATTGCCGGCAACCGTTTTAAATTTAGTAAGTGCTCGTTCGTTTTCATTTTGGTTATAAAAAACCAATCCTTGACGTAATAAAGATCTTGGTACAAAAGAACTCATTTTATATTCTGAGTTCAATCTATCATAAACTTTTATTGCTTTACCTGTTTCATTAGCTTTTACGTAAGAATTACCAAGTTCAAACATAGCATCATCACGCAATTTTGATGTTTGATAATCAACAATAAACTGTTCTAACTCTTTTATTTTTTTAGATGATTGCCTTAAATAACCAGCGCTAATAGCTTTTTGAAATGCGGGATAATCTGCATCTATTTCTCCAACCTTTATAGCATTGTTGTATGCGTTTATAGCAGCACTATAATTACTGGTAACAAAATGGGCATCTCCCAAACGTAGATAAGCATCATTCAACCTAACTTTGTCATCTTTTTTGTTAGAAATATAGTTGTTAAAATGCTGGGTTGCTTTGGGGTAATTCTTTAATTTGAAATAGGTATAAGCTAAATTGTAATCTAAATTTTCTGTTTCAGGTGTGCTCGAACCTATTAACTGAAATTCTTTAAAACCAACTAAAGCATCTTCATAATTAGTTAAGTTGTAATTGGTTTCGGCTTTCCAGAATGTAGCGCTAGAAGTAAATCTATCATCTCTTGGTTCTTTTAAAGACGCATCAAATAATGACACTGCCTCTAAGTACTGACCATCATTGTAAAGTTCTATACCTCTGTAAAATGCCACTTTTTGATAGGCCACCTTATTTTCAAAACTATTTTTACCCTCTAATAATTTTAGTGCTTCCTTGTAGTTTTTTGATGTTATATAAGAATCTATCAGTAAGGTTTCAATCTCATCCTTATAGGGTGTTTTTGTATATTTTTCTATGTAACTAGACAATACTTGAGGTGCAGGTTGATAAGGGTTACCAATCTCATAACTAAGCTTAGCATAATTTAACCAAGCATCTTCTTGTATTTTTTCATCGAAATTCATTTCAGAAGCGTACCGAAAAGCATTCAAAGCTTCTTGTTTTTTTCCCTGATTAATGTAGCTTTCTCCTAAATGATAGTATGCATTTTGTGCTATGGAATTATTACCATCAACAATTTTATTAAATTCAGAGATGGCTTTTTCGTAGTCTCCTTGTTTATAATAGGCATACCCTAATTGATAAAAATCTGTATTATTCCATTTAGCCATTCTATCTCTTTTACCCTTTTTCCCTTTATATGCTATTAAATAAGGAATGGCAGCCGCATATTCTTCTAAATTAAAATAACTCTCACCAATTATTTTTGACAATTCTGATACTTCTTCCTCATTACTTTCAAGCAATCTTTCTTTAGCCAATTCAATAGCTTTTTCAAAGTTTCCGAGCTTAAAGTTTAAATCAGCTTGATAATATGACAACTTTTCTTTGTAACGCTCTTGATCACTAACCTGATCAAAATATTCATTAGCTGCATCATAATCATCACCTTCGTAAGCCATAAAACCAATATAGTATTTAGCTTGTGAACCATATTCTTGGGTCGTTTCTACTCTAGACAAATATTTTTTTGCGTCCCGGTATTGCTTAGTTGAAAATGCCGAATACCCATTGTTAAAGAAAAATTTGTCTTTTTCCTTTCTAGATAATGCATTTTCATCAACTTTACTATACCATTTCCTAGCATAAGCATATTTAGAATTTTCAAAATAGTAATCGGCTACATCAACAAAAGCAGTGTTACGCTTGGTACTTGTTGGATATTCTTTTACAAAATCTTCTACAAGTTGGTCTGCATTTAACTGATTTAACCGCACTGCGCAATTAGCTATATAATAGGAACAATTAGATTTTACTATTTCTTCTTTAGCAGTTTTTTTAACACTTGCGAATAACGACTGCGCCGCTAAAAACTGATTATTATTATAAAGTGATAATGCTTTTTGATAATCAACTTTATTACTAGTGTATACTGCCGATTGTTGTGCTAAAAGAGGAAGACTAAAATAGATAGCCAGAAAAAGGGAAATAAAACTTTTTTTAGTCATTATAACTATTCGTTTTTTAATTTGAAATCAAATATAAATTAAAGTATTCTGTTTTTATTTTTAAACTTGAAAAACATGATTCTTTAATTTTAGATTGCCATTTTCATGGGAATGACAAATGTTTTGAAACCTTGATGCAGACATCAAGGAATTTCTTTTTGTTTAATATAAACCCTATAACGAAATAATCGTGCCATAATTATAAACTGATTTATTAAATCTAAAATGTTTGACATTATGATTTTGCAGATTTGGATTTTGTAATTTGTGATTTGAAATTTTTAACAATACATTTACCAACATAAAACTGCTTTGCAAATCTTATGTCAAACCCAATTTTAAAGTTAAAGAACGCTGCTATTTACCAAGGTGATAGTTTGGTACTATCAAACGTTAATATTGAAATCAATAAAGGGGAGTTCGTGTACCTAATTGGAAAAACGGGTACAGGAAAAAGTAGTTTTATGAAAACGCTATATGGTGATTTACCACTAAACGAAGGTGAAGGACACATAGTTGATTATAAGTTAAATGGTTTAAAAGAAAAAGACATCCCTTTTTTAAGACGCAAATTAGGAGTTGTCTTTCAAGATTTTAAATTGCTTATTGATAGAACTATAAATGATAATTTATTATTTGTTTTAAAAGCTACAGGCTGGAAAGACAAAGAAAAAATGAATGCTCGTATTGAAGAGGTCTTAAACAAGGTTGATATGAAAACCAAAGGTTTTAAATTTCCTCACGAACTTTCGGGTGGTGAGCAACAACGTGTTGCCATTGCCAGAGCATTACTTAATAACCCAGAGTTAATTCTGGCTGATGAACCTACTGGAAATTTAGACCCACAAACCAGTGTTGAAGTCATGGAAGTTCTGCAAGACATTAATAAAAATGGCAACACCATTTTAATGGCTACCCATGATTATGCTTTGCTTTTAAAATACCCAAGTAAGACTTTGAAATGTGATGAGAATCAAGTTTATGAGGTGGTGCAGCGAAAAGGTTAACACATCTTATCTATTATCTTTTTTGCATTAATTTCTGTATTGTATTTTTTCAATGCGTTAAACCGATTCTTTGTAATAAAAAATTCTTTATTAAATAATTTTTAACTGAATTCTGGTAATCTATCTTATTATTAAAAAGAACAAAAAGTAACAATGGTATTCGTTTATCATGTATCATCAGCATAAATACTGAATTTATAATCTAATAGGTATAAAAAATGACTATAAAAAAATAGTATTTTTGCTTAAAAATTGTACTCGATGCAGCCTTTCTTTTCAATAGTAATTCCTCTTTACAATAAAGAAAAATATATACAAGATACTCTTAAAAGTGTATTAAATCAAACATTCAAAGAGTTTGAGGTAATTATTGTAAACGACGGCTGTACTGATAGTAGTTTAGATATTGTTAAAACCTATAACAATAAAAGAATAATAATTTCAAATCAAAAAAACAAAGGTGTATCTGCTGCTAGAAATAAAGGCATTGAATTATCTAAAGCAAAGTTTATAGCATTTCTTGATGCTGATGATATATGGCTACCAAATCATTTAAGCACTCTTAAAACTCTAATTGAAGATTTTCCTGAGTGTGGTATGTATTGTAGCAGATACAAAACAAGAATTTCCCCAAAAAAAATTATTAATAATGACTTATCTAAGCATATTAAAGAAGACTATAGAGGAGTAATACCTGACTTTTTTCAAGCAAGCTTAATCAACAGAGTTGCTCATACATCTGCTGTTGTAATTCCAAAAAGAATATTGGAAAACGATGGTATGTTTGATTTAAATATTTCTAGTGGTCAAGATTTAGATTTATGGATTAGAGTAGCGGCTCATTATAATGTTGCAATAACAAACAAAAAAACATCTATTTATAGATTTGAAATTCCAAACTCATTATCAAAAACCCCTTTTTTATCAAAAAAATTAATAGATTTTAAGAAATTTGAGAGTTTAGAAGAAAATAACAAAAGTCTTAAACATTTTTTAGATCTTTATCGTTTGGAATATGCTTTACATTATAGAATTTATGGTGCCGTGCAACAATCTAAAAAATTGTTAAACCAAATAAACACAAAAATTCCATTTACTACTAAAGTACTCCTTAAATTACCACCTTTTCTTTTGAAAATGCTTCTTGGCACGAAACACTTATTAAAAAGCAAAGGAATTGATTTTACCGTTTACCACTAAAATCATAGTTTTTAAATGTATCGAAGTCTCTTATATAGTCCTCTTCACTAAATACGTCAGAGGCTACTACGAGACAAACTGCTCCTGAAGAAAAATTTTTTAACTCTCGCCATATACCATTATCAATTAGCAATCCTTCATATGGTCTATTTAACGTAATAATTTCTTGCTCTCTAGCATTATTCAGCACAACTTCAAAACTCCCAGATAAAGCTATTAAAAAAGCTTTCTGTTCAATATGAGCATGCCCTCCTCGTTCAGATCCTGCAGGAACATCATATAAATAGTAAACACGTTTAAATGAAAACGGTAAAATATCCTTTTCTATGACAGAGAGGTTGCCTCTATAATCTTCAATCTTTGGTATCTTAATTTTTTCTCCTATAGTCATTGCTCATCAATTTTTAATATTTTAAACCAAGCTTTTTGAATTTTATTATTTGAAAACCTTTCAATGCTATTCCTAGCTTGTTTTTTACATTTATCTATTAATTCAGCATTTTCAATCATTTTGTTCATAGCTTTTGTTAAACCTTCAAAATTCTGATTTTCAACCAATATCCCATTTATATTTTGCTCAATAACTTCGTTAGGGCCAGCTATTAAATCGAAACTAACCACTGGCGTTGAACAAGCTAGAGACTCTAAAAGAACCATTGGAAACCCTTCATATTTACTACATAAAACTAAGAATTTCGCATTGGTCATATAAAAATTAGGGTTTGAAACAAAACCTATAAAAATAACATATTCGGATAGATTTAATTTTTCAGAAATACTTTTACAAACATTCAATTGCGAACCGTCACCTACTAAAACTAGTTTAATATCATTCTCAGGTAATTTTGAATTTGCATAAGCCCTTATTAATTTATCATACTGCTTTAATGGTTCTACACGTCCTACTGCAACTATATAATTATAATCCAATGTAATACTTTCTTCTTCTTTGGAGTGATTTAATTCCACAGAGTTATAAACACATATTACATTGGACAGTCCATATTTTTTTTCTACTAAAGCCTTAATTCCCTGAGAACAACAAACCACTTTATAAGCATCTTTATATAGGAAATTTGACAACAATGTTGATTTGGGTAAATATGTACTCAATTTTGAACTATGAACATTGTAAATAATTTTTTCTTTAGTGTATAAATACTTTGAAAAAAATATTTCAGAAACCGCATTTAACCTATAGCGCTGATCTATTATAAAATCAAATCTTGTTGTTTTTAAATACTTTTTAAAACGAATGTACTTGGAAATTTTCCGAAAAAAATAACCTTTATTGGATTTGTCATTAAAACTTCTATACCACTTATTTGAATTAGTGTCTTCTGAATAATCTAAAAGCAATAATTCTACCTTAAACTCTTCTCTTTCACTTAGCAAATTAAACAAAGTAATTGTTGTCTGAGTCAAGCCTCCAACTTCTAAATTATAAGCTACAATTGCTATTTTTATCTTTTTCTTTTGCAATCTTTACTGTTTGTTTATTTTAGTGACAAATATAAAACATAGTTCTTACTGATGTTAGACACTCCTCAAGTATCTGTAATTTGTACATGCTATAATCATGAAAATTATGTTCTTGATGCATTAAACTCTATAATTAATCAATCTTATCCTAATATTCAACTAATAATTAATGATGACTTTAGTACAGACAATTCAGTAAGCGTTATAAATGAATGGTTAGAGGCAAACCAAAACATTATCTTTATTAAGAACTCTAAAAATAAAGGAAGCACAAAGACATTTAATAAAGCTTTTGAGTATGTGACTGGAGAATATATCATTGATTTAGCTGCAGATGATATTTTGTTAGAAAATTGTATTGAAGAACAAATAAAAGCTTTCGAATCTTCTAAGTATGAAAATTTAGCAATAGTATATGCTAATATAGATTTAATAGATGAAAACAAAAACTTTATTTCCACTTACTATCAAACCGACGAATTTCCTGAAAGTGGAGATATTTATAAAATGATAATTGGCAGAACTACAAAAATATGTTCTGTAGCCGCTATGATTAAAAAAAATATTTTTGAATCTGTAGGACAATATGATGAGAACCTAGTTTATGAAGATTTAGATTTTTGGACAAGGGTTTCTAGAAATTATAGCTTTCAATATATTCCATTAGTATTAGCTAAAAAAAGAGAATTACCAAATTCTTTGACAGCAAACTATTTCTATAAGAAAAATAAACTAACACATAAACTTCATTGTTCTACTCTCAAAATTTATGAAAAAATGCTTAATCTAAACACATCAAAAGATGAATACAGAATTATGTTAAATAGAGTTTATTCAGAAATGTTTGTTTTGTTAAGAGCTAGAGAGTTTATTCTATTTTTCAAATTATTATTTATAGGATTGAAAGCTATAATGAAAAGTATCTAAATTTTAGTAAAAAAGCGATTTCTTTAAATAAGCCAAAGAATAAAAGGCTGAAATTATAAAAAGTATAATTATCAAATAATTAAAGTTTTTAAATTCTGAAAATAGTACTACTACCATAGCTGTAATAGAAAGCAATAAAGAAACTAAAATTATCTTTAAAGTCTTGGGTCTAAATTTGAAATCATAGTATACCCTGGCTACGTAATAATTATAAACACCCGAAACAAAAAACATAGTAACCATGGCTATTCCCAAACCTACCAACCCTAAATAATAAAACAAAACTACAGAAGCTACCACATTTACAATATCACCTAGTAAATTTTGTTTTAAAAAAAGGGGCTTATTTCCTTTTATTAAGGGGATATAGCCAATAGGCCATACTATTGCCCTTAAAGTTATACCTAGTAACCCTACTTTTAAAATATCTAAAACATTCAAAAATTCTGAAGAGTATAATAAACCAATTAAAAAAGGTGCTATTAAATATAACACCAATACGGCAGGCACAACAATTAACAAAGCAAATTCGGTTTGGTCATTTATTAAATCATCAAAGTACGTTTTATTGTTTTCATAATTACAAAGCCTAGGGTAAAAATCGTTAGACATTGCTGCAAAAACCATCCCTAAGTAACCTACTAAAACTGTATTACTAACTTGATAAACACCAAGTGTTTCAAAAGAATAATAGGTTTTTAAAAACCATCTAATCACATAAAAGCATATTTGACCAAAAATTACACCTACTGATAATAGAAGCCCTAATTTAGCCATTGGTATTCCATCTTTAAAAGTTTGCTTGATGCCAATAGCTGAACTTGAAACTTGAATACTTTTTGTAAAATAGAGGCTTAATAAAAGGTTTATCAAAGAGGTCGCTATAACAACAGGTAAAATACCTCTTATACCAAAAAAATAATACCCAGCTACAGATATAATTGAAGATAAAATTGCTGTAAAAATATTATACTTCACCATTAAGCCCACTTTCTTCTTAGCTTTTAATACGGCTATTCTAACATTTGCAATAGAGGTAAATAAGAAATAAGATCCCAAGCAAATAAACCATAAAAGTTCCGATTGACTTTCAAAAACAACGTCACTAATCTGCTTAGAAAAGATTAAGAAAACTGTTAAACCCAATAACCCTGTTGCAAAAGCCCATTTATAAACTATTGTAATTAGTTGTCTAGATTTTTTCTCACTTCTATCCTGATCAGCTATAGCAATTTCTCTTACACTACTTTCTGCGATCCCAAAATTTGTTATGCTATATATTAAGGATAGCACATTTTCCAACAAGCCTATAATTCCAATACCAATTGGCCCCAGAAAAATTGCAGCTACCTTATTGGATATTATACGCACTATTGCCCTAGTAATATGTGAAATACCAAATAGCCCTGTATTTTTAGCAATTGTTTTATGAAAACTCTTTTCTTTCATTTATATATTACACCCAATTTTTCTAAATTGTGCTTTAAAACTATTCACCCAATCTAGCCATTGTAAAATATAAGCTTCTGGTTTATCATACGAATGTAAAATGTTTATTATTTCATTTGTATCTAAGTCTAAACTAAGATTGTTGTTAAATGCATTATCATTTCTAAGCCAATACTCGTTTAGCATACAATTAAAATCAAGTATTGAAAAGTCGGGATAGTGATATTTTAAAGTAGCAGAAGACATAAACCCAGTTTTTAAAACTTCTTTATTAACTTTTGCAAAAGCTACATTAAACTTATTATAATATTGAACAGCATTGAGCAATTGTTGTTTTTCGTCTACAATAGCATAGGCATCATCCCAAATACTCAGATAATAATCTTTTTTAAAAACAGCTCCTGCCACAGAATAGATAGTGTAATACTGTAATTCACTTTCTTTTGTATATAATCTAAACAAACTCAAAATGCCTCTCCAAATCGGATTGTATTTCATATAAATGTATTTGAAAAATTTTGGGCTTCTAGATTTCAAATCAGGATTATAAACTTCAATACCTCTATTTCTTTTAACAATATTACTGCCAACAGTTTTAGGGTTTGACACCCAAAATAACTTAAGAAGTGCTAAATTTTCATTTTTACAAATATCATTTAATTCGGACACATCACAATTTTCAGTAAACCACATATCATCTTCTAAGACCATAAAATAATCCGAAAGATCTAATACACTTTCATACCAAAATTTAGAAGGAATAGTACTAGGAAAATTAAAGGTTTTATCTAAAATTGCTTTTGACTTCTCTTCATAGTTTGGAGACTTTAAAATTACTATGCCAGGGAATTTTAATTGTATTTTATCTAAATATATTTGTGGTGAACCATCATCTAAAATATAAATTTCACCTTTAAAATTTTGTAAATAAAGAAATATACTATGAAGACACCTATCTAAATAATAAACCCTATTAAAAGATTTTATTATAATATCCATTTATAAAGTTTCTAATTTAGACCTATTAACCAATATCCTAATATTTGTTAAGCTTTTCAATAATTTTAGTGACATCATCTTCAATAAGATAAGCATTTAAGGGTATACTAATAACCTCGTTATGTATTTGTTCAGTAACAGGAAAAGACAAGTTATTCCATTCCTTAAAAACATCTTGTTTGTGAGGTGCAATTGGATAAAAAATGAGTGTCTCTATACCATTTTTCCTTAGGTAGTCTTGTAACATCTTCCTTTTTTCAGTTTTAATAGAAAAAACATAAAACACATGGTTTTCACTACCATTCCAATAAGGCAATGTGATTTTTTCGTTTTTTATTTCATTTAGATAGCGAACTGCAATCTCACGTCTTCTATTATTTTCGACTTCTAGGTACTGCAATTTAATATATAAAAATGTAGCTTGAATTTCATCTAGCCTGTTATTCCTACCAAGCATATCATTTGTATTCCTTCCTTCTCTTCCATAATTTCGAAGCTTTCTAATAGTTTTTGCCAATTTATAATCATTAGTAGTTACAGCTCCAGCATCTCCTAATGCACCTAAGTTTTTAGTTGGATAAAAACTAAATGCCGCAGCATCTCCTAAATTACCAGCCTTTTTATTTAGTTCTAAATCTTTTGCTCCGTGAGCTTGTGCAGCGTCCTCAATAATAATTAAGTCTTTTGCTTTTGCAATATTTTGTAAAGCATTCATTTCGCATAATTGCCCATATAAATGTACTACCAAAATGGCTTTCACATTATCCGCCATATGTTTCTCTAATTCAAGAGGGTTAACATTAAACGAATCTAAGCGAGGTTCGACCAAAACAGGTTCAAGACCTGCGTCTATTATGGCCAAAATTGATGCTATGTAGGTATTTGCTGGCACAAATACTCTATCACCATGCTTCAGCCTTCCAAGTTCTATGTAAGACTTAAAAATTAATGTTAAAGCATCTAATCCATTACTAACTCCAACACAATATCTTGTACCACAAAAGGAAGCAAAAGCTTCTTCAAATTTCAAAACTTGGTTACCTAGTATGTATTGACCACTATCTAAAAAATTACTAAAAGCATCTTTAAATTCGTCTTCATATCTTTTATTAATTTTCTTTAAATCTAAAAACTTTATCATATCATGATATTCTCTAATAACTTGTAATTTTTAGTTTCAACTTCATAAAAATCTTGAGTCAGTGATCTTGCCCCAAAACCTTCTTTCCAAAACTGCAAACCTTTATTAATATGTAAACCATTATTTTCATTAGATGTCCCAAAATCAAAATACACCTTATTATTAAACACCTCACTAATTAAGTGATGGTGTAAAAAATCTAAACTCCCCAAAACATTTTTATGATGGTTCCCTGAAATATATTGAGAATGTGCTACGTATTTCGATTCAAAAATTGTTGTTCCAGCAACAATCTCATCATTGTGATATACATTAAACTGCCTTATATTATTTGGAAAACGCTTTTTTAATAAAGTTATTTCATTTAAGCTATGTACTGGTGAAGTACCATGTTTTTCCTTTAAGTTCTTAATTAAAATATAATTCCAAAACAAGTTAAAAGTATTTTCTTCTTTAATAATTAAATTATGCTTTTTTCCTCTATTAATACCTTCTTCCCTGTTTCTAGAAATTTTAAACTTTTCTTTTAAATTTATGACAGACAATATATCTCGCCTAATCAATCTAGCATTTAGTATAAACATCAAATACTTTATTTCATCACAAGGTAGTGTTGTATAAATTGAAGGTGTTATTTTTAATTCTATAACATCGATACCCTTACGGTGTAAGTGTTTTAAAATTTCTGCAAAGGCAAATAATACAATTTCAAACTTTATATCTTCTGGCAAGATAAACCCTCCATAACTCAAACCCTGATGAGAATACAATACTTTATCTTCTGAAATATTGGCAGGTAAAACAGCTATTAATTTGTCTTTCTTAAAAACCAATAATGAATAATCTTCGAATCTATCATTGTGGTATTCCATAAAATCTCTATAAAACAAGAATGTTGCGTTCTTAGATTTTGAAACAAAATCATTCCAAATACTAGAATACTCTTTAGAATACCTGATAATTTTAAAGTCTTGCATAAAAATAATTTGAACCAATCATAGATACTAATTCATTTAATCCATAAAAATATAAATACTTAGGATATAATCAAGTTAACTTTTCTTGGGAGGAAATTTAGCCAACACTTTCTCAACGACAGCTTTTAAACGAGCCTCCCTATTCTCAGGAGAAGCATTAGGATTAAAACTAGATTCACTAACCGCTTGCCAAAACAAACCTTTACCCTTTTCATCAACAAAGTCAATAGTAATTTGCCTATTTACATTAGACTGTCCAACAGGTATACCAACTGAAATCCCTCCACCAACATTACGCCCGCCACCTCCTAAACCAACACCAACAGTGTTCCTTGGTGCTCCTTGAAACTCCGTACTTCTAATGTCTATTAAAAAATCTGGCGTTTCAGAAATTTCAAATCCCAAAGTGTTCATTTTTGAATCTATAGCATCCAACAAGCGCTTAGTGTCCAATTCACTTAAACCCGTTTTCATATCACCGTAATACTGATAGGTTTTGTACTTGGAAAAATTGGTAGTTCTATCAAAATCGTAATTTACACGAATGGGAGCACAACCAACTAGGAGTAAAGCAAATAATATGAGTTTTAATGATTTCATTTGAAGCAAATTTTTCATTAAAGGTACTCAAAAAATACTGCCAAATAGAAAAGCTTAAAATACTAGGCATTCAACATGTTCCACAAAGCATCTTTAAGTGGTATCATACCTTGCTGTGCTACTGAGGAAATAAAAAGGTATTTTATGGGTAGTTCTTTGTCAAGTTCTTTTTTAAGTTCTGCTTTTAACTCATCATCTAGCATGTCACTTTTAGATATGGCTATGAGTCGTTCTTTATCGAGCATTTCTGGATTGTAACGTCTTAGTTCATCTAGAAGAATATCATACTGCTTTTTAATATTATCAGCATCGGCAGGAATTAAAAATAAAAGTACCGAGTTACGTTCAATATGACGTAAAAAATAATGCCCTAAACCCTTTCCTTCAGAAGCACCTTCAATAATACCAGGAATATCAGCCATTACAAAAGTTTGAAAATCACGATATTCAACAATTCCTAAATTGGGTTTTAAAGTGGTGAATTCGTAATCGGCAATTTTGGGTTTAGCAGATGTTATCACTGAAAGCAAAGTAGATTTACCAGCATTTGGAAAACCAACCAAACCAACATCGGCTAATACTTTCAACTCTAAAGTAATATGCTTTTCTTCAAGTGGTAAACCAGGTTGTGCATAACGCGGTGTTTGGTTTGTTGCTGTCTTAAAATTCCAGTTTCCCAAGCCACCTTTTCCTCCTTCAGCTATAATTTTTTCTTCTTGGTCTTCAGTAATTTCAAACAGAATATGGTTGCTTTCGGTATCTCGAACAACCGTTCCCAAAGGCACATCAATGTAGATATCTTCTCCATCGGCACCAGTACTTCTACTACTGCCACCATGACCACCATGACCTGCTCTAAAATGTTTTTTAAATTTTAAATGATATAAGGTCCACATGTTGGTGTTACCCCGAATTATCACATGACCGCCGCGGCCACCATCACCCCCATCAGGTCCACCCTTGGCAATATACTTTTCTCTATGTAAGTGCGCAGACCCTTTACCTCCGTTACCAGATGACACATAGACTTTTACATAATCAACAAAATTCCCTTCAGTCATTTTTATGTTTATTTGTTATTCGTTAAGCCGTTTAGTTGCAACTTAACAGCTAAACAAATAAACGTCTCAACTATAATGAATCAATTACCTTACTTAAACGCACTGTAATGTCTTCAATGCTCCCTACACCATCAACACCGTAATATTTACTTTGGGCAGAATAGTAATCTTTTAAGATAGCTGTTTTATTATAGTATTCTTTAATTCTGTTTCTAATAATTGACTCATTGGCATCATCAGCTCTCCCACTAGTTTTACCTCTTTCCAGCAAACGTTTAACCAATACTTCATCATCAACCTCCAGAGCAATCATAGCATTGATAGCTGAGTCTTTACTATCCATTAATTCATCTAATGCTTTTGCTTGGGCATTGGTACGTGGAAATCCGTCAAAAATAAACCCGTTGGCATCGGTATTCTTTTCAACTTCAGCGTTTAACATATCAATAGTTACTTGATCAGGAACTAGTTCACCTTTATCAATATAAGATTTTGCTAACATCCCTAGAGCGGTTTCATTTTTAATATTATACCTAAAAACATCACCAGTAGAGATGTGTACCAGATTATACTTTCCTTTTAAAAATTCTGCTTGCGTTCCTTTTCCAGCTCCTGGAGGGCCAAATAGCACTAAGTTTGTCATGTGTTGCGTTTCTTTTATTTGATATACTTCTGGTAAATCCCTTCCTAAATTATTGTAATCTAATCCGTATCCAACTATGAATTTATCAGGAATTTCAATACCTACATAATGTAATTTAAAGTCTTTTTTATAAGCTTCGGGTTTGTAAAAAAGTGTTGCTATTTTAAGAGTTTTTACTTTTTCATTCTTAAAAATCCTATGCACTTCTGCCAACGTTTTTCCTGTATCTATAATATCTTCAAGAATAATAACCGTTCTTTCTGTAAGATCTTGTGTAAGTCCTATCAAACGCTGAATATCTTCAGAGGATTTCAAGCCTTCGTATGAGGCTAGTTTAATAAAAGTAACTTCACACGGTTTTGGGTACTTCTTCACAAAATCGCTTGTTAGCATAAAAGACCCATTTAAAATACCCACAAATACTGGAATTTCATCACCTAAATCAGTAGAAATTTCTTCAACCAACCTATCGATAGCCTTTTCAATTTGTACTGCAGAAATAAAAGGTTTAAAATATTTGTCGTGTAATTTTATCACCCTAAACTTGTTTTGAGCAGCAAAGATAATCATATAGATTAAGTAATACCGATTTTTTGAGTTAGGATTTAGAACCTAATTTTATATTTAAATGTATTTTTTTCATTTGATTAATCAAATATTCAAATGAAAAAATTCATGTACTTTTGCATAACCTTAAAATAGTTTCTGAAAAAAAACAAATGAATTACTTTTCCTCTGAATTTAAACTCGGAATCCTAGGTGGTGGACAATTAGGTAAAATGCTACTTTACAATACTAGAAAGTTTGATATTAACACCTCTGTAATGGATGCAAGTAACGAGGCACCTTGTAAAATTGCCTGTAATGAGTTTACACTTGGTGATTTAATGGATTACGATGCGGTATACAACTTTGGTAAAAGAGTAGATTTACTTACCATTGAAATTGAAAATGTAAATGTTGATGCTTTAGAAGCATTAGAGAAAGAAGGTATTAAAGTATATCCCGCCTCTAAAACTTTAAAAATTATTCAAAATAAGGCGAAACAAAAACTATTTTATGTTGATAATGATATACCAACAGCATCCTTCTCAAGGTTTGCTTACACTTCTGAAATAAAGGAAGCTGTAAATCATGGTGGTTTATCACTACCGTTCGTTTGGAAAAGTGCCCAATTTGGATATGATGGACAAGGTGTTAAAATTGTTAGAACGATTGCTGATTTAGATGGATTACCAAACGTAGAATGTATAGCCGAAAGCTTGGTGTCTTTTAAAAATGAATTGGCGGTAATTGTTGCCCGAAATATTTCTGGTGATATTAAAAGCTATCCGGTTGTTGAAATGGAGTTTCACCCAGAAGCTAATCAAGTTGAATATGTTATCTGTCCTGCAAGAATTGATAACGATGTAGCCAAAAAAGCAAAAGCAGTGGCTTTAAAAGTTTCTGAAGCTTTTAATCATGTGGGATTACTAGCTGTTGAAATGTTTCAAACTAAAGATGATCAAATTTTAGTTAACGAAGTTGCACCAAGGCCACATAATTCTGGCCACCAAACAATAGAAGCTAGTTATACCTCTCAGTTTGAACAACACTTAAGAGCCATTTTAAATTTGCCGCTAGGAAGAACAGACAGTAAAGTAGGTGGCGTTATGGTGAATTTGGTTGGTGACGAAAGTTATACAGGAAATGTTGTTTATAAAAATATTGAAACTATTATGAAAATGGATGGTGTGACCCCACATATTTATGGAAAAAAGCAAACCAGACCATTTAGAAAAATGGGGCACGTTACCATTGTAAATGAAGACTTAAACCAAGCCAGACGTATAGCAGAAGAGGTAAAGAAAAGTATAAAAGTTATAAGTAAGTAAAATATAATCGTTTAATAGTGGATTTGTTGAGTTGCTAAATACAACTCATCAAATAAACAACTCAATAAATAAACCATTATGAAAGTAGGCGTAATTATGGGAAGTAAAAGTGACCTTCCTGTTATGCAAGATGCCATAGACATCTTAAAAGGATTTGACATAGAAGTTGAAGTAGATATAGTGTCTGCACACCGTACACCAGAAAAACTATTCGACTATGGAAAAAACGCACACATACGTGGATTTTCTGTAATTATTGCAGGGGCTGGTGGAGCTGCTCATCTACCCGGGATGATTGCTTCATTATCTCCACTTCCTGTTATTGGGGTTCCTGTAAAAAGCAGTAACTCTATTGATGGTTGGGACTCTATATTGTCTATTTTACAAATGCCAGGTGGTGTTCCAGTGGCAACCGTTGCATTAAATGGCGCAAAAAATGCAGGCATTTTAGCGGCTCAAATTATTGGTTCTTCAGATAAATGTGTTTTAGACAAAATAGCTGCTTATAAAGAAGGCTTAAAAATTAAAGTAAACGAATCTACAAAAGATTTACAATAAAAAATCCCGAATGAAACATTCGGGATTTTACTAGCTATATTAATATATAATTTTATTTGAGTTAGTCACTCTTTAAAATTTTCACAAACAAAAATATAAAAAATTTATTATGTACGCATAGTAAATTATAAATATTTATAATATCCTCATAAGAATGTCTTATAAAGTATTACTCAAACCGTTCCAAACATCTTATAATACGGCACCTTTTTCGAAAATTAAAGAAGATTATTTTTTAACCGCATTTAAGGAAGCTATCAATAATGCTAAAGGCGAAATTAACGCAATCGTGAGTAATACTGATAAACCATCATTTAAGAATACCATAGAAGCACTAGATTTTTCTGGGGAACAATTGGATAGAATTTCCAGTATTTTTTTCAACTTAAATTCTGCCGAAACCAACGATACTATCCAAAAATTAGCACAAGAAATATCGCCACTTCTTTCAGAGTTTAGCAACGATATAACGCTAAACGAAGATTTATTCAAGCGCATTAAAGCGGTATACAACCAAAAAGAAACTTTAAAATTAACTGTTGAACAGCAAACCTTACTCGACAAAAAATACAAAAGTTTTTCAAGAAATGGTGCAAATCTTTCTGAAGATAAAAAAGTACAACTCAGAGAAATTGATAAAAAGTTAAGTCAATTAAAACTTAAATTCGGTGAAAATGTTTTAGCCGAAACTAATAAGTTTGAAATGATTATTACAGATATAGAAGATTTATCTGGGTTACCAGAAGGCACCATAGAAGCAGCTAAACAACTAGCTGAATCAAAAGAGAAAGAAGGCTGGCTTTTCACCTTAGATTACCCAAGCTATATTCCATTTGTAACTTATGCTAACAATAGAGAGTTAAGAAAAAAAATGTCTCTGGCCTTTGGAAGTAAAGGCTTTAAAAGTGATGATTTAGACAATCAACAAATAGTTTTAGACATTGTAAAACTACGTCATAAACGTGCTAAACTTTTAGGCTACCAAACACATGCACACTTCGTTCTAGAAGAACGTATGGCAGAAACCCCCGAAAAAGTTCAAAATTTTTTAAATGAATTATTAGAAAAAGCAAAACCAGCTGCCGAAAGAGAGTTTAAAAATTTAGGTAACTTTGCTAAAGAACTTGACGGTATTGAAAAACTTGAAAAATGGGATGGCGCATATTATTCTGAAAAACTAAAACAAGAGTTATTTAGTTTAGATGACGAAAAACTTAAACCTTATTTCAAACTTGAAAATGTAATTAATGGGGCTTTTACAATTGCTAATAAACTTTTCGATTTAAAATTCGAAGAAATTAATGATATTGATAAATACCATAAGGATATTTTAACTTATAAAGTTACCAACACTAATGGAGATTTTATAGCCGTTTTTTATGCTGACTTCTTTCCAAGACCTGGAAAACGAAACGGTGCGTGGATGACCTCATTTAAACCTCAATATATCAAAAATGGGGAAAACTCAAGACCTCATATTTCTATAGTCTGTAACTTTACAAAACCCACTAAAACTAAACCTTCCTTATTAACTTTTAATGAGGTTACTACGTTATTTCATGAGTTCGGGCATGCTCTGCACGGCATGTTAGCCAACACAACTTACCCAAGTTTATCTGGCACTAGTGTTTATTGGGACTTTGTGGAGTTACCTAGCCAAATAATGGAAAACTGGTGTTATGAAAAAGATGCTTTAGAGTTTTTTGCAAGACATTATGAAACAGATACCCTTATCCCTATGGATTTGGTTGAAAAAATAAAAGAATCTGCTACATTTCATGAAGGGATGCAAACACTACGCCAGTTAAGTTTTGGTTTATTAGACATGAGTTGGCATGCTTGTGATTCACCAGAATCAATCAAGAATGTAAAAGCCCATGAATTAAACGCATTTAAAAACACAAATCTTTATCCTGATGTTCAAGAAAACTGTATGAGTACAGCTTTTGCTCATATCTTTCAAGGAGGTTATTCTTCTGGTTACTACAGCTATAAGTGGGCCGAAGTTTTAGATGCTGATGCTTTTGAATATTTTAAAGAGCAAGGTATTTTTAATAAACAGGTTGCTAATAAATTTAAAGACCATGTATTAAGTCAAGGAGGTACCGAAAACCCTATGACCTTATACAAGCGTTTTAGAGGGCAAGAACCAAAACCAGAAGCTTTATTAAAACGTGCAGGGTTGTTGAAATAATTCAATACTTAATTGCGTTTTGGTGTTAATGACATTTTATAGAATTATTAGACATTTATTTATCACTACTTTTTTGACCCTATTAACCCAAGTTGGTGGTTTAGTATGGTTGCTATCTCTGTTAATTTCAAGAAAAATAAAAAAGAAAAAACGTTATATATTTCCTATTCTTTATTTAACTTTCTGCATTGTAATTGTTCCACCACTTGCCAAAACTCTTGGAAGAGAACCTTTGCCTTCTTTTTTGATGCTGGGATAAAAAGATAATCATTAAATAACCCGTTGTGCATTTTGATGAAATTCTGTCAATTCGAGTAAATTTTACGATTGAAATGAGTGAAATTTGTATCGAGAATAAGAATTTTAGCCTCTTAAGAAGTTCTCGATACGATTTTTCGTGCCTCAAAATCACTCGAACTGACATTGAAATCCAATTTTTGTCCAAAATGCACAACGGGTATTAAATAGAATATTTACCACAAACCATGGAAAACGTATACTAGGTTAACATCAAACTACAACTCGAAACTGCTCGATCTGTTACCACCCCACTTTAAACATCTTAAACATGTATCAACATACCTAGTAAATGGATCAAAAGTAAAAGTTCAAAAAGGAATTCTTCAATAAATGTTAGTATATCATAAACAGTGTAAAATATTCATTTTTTTATCTTATTTTTGGTTACGTTAAAAAGATTTGCTAGAAAATGCCCAAACACGAAATTAACCCGAATAAATGGATCGATTTATATTCTGATTATCTCTACAACTATACTATTGCACGTATTAGTGATAGAGAAGTTGCTCAGGATTTAGTTCAAGATACTTTTTTGGCGGGCTTAAAGTCAATGAAAAATTTTAAAGGTGAAGCTAGTGAACGCACTTGGCTTATATCTATTTTAAAAAGAAAAATTATTGACCATTATCGTAAAATTAATTCTAACAAAGGTAAGGCCGAAGTAAGAATTAATTACAGGGATGAAGAAACTGAAGGCGATTGGCTAGAAGAACGGGTTGCAGACCCCTTTGATAAAACTGCTGAAGACACCATGCAAAACAGTGAATTGGGAGACGCTATATACAATTGTTTAAGTAAACTTCCTGAAAAACAAGCAGACGTTTTTAAAATGAAAACAATTCAAGGTATTGAAACCGAAGTTATTTGTAATGAACTAAATATTACAGCGTCTAACCTTTGGGTAATTATCCATAGAGCAAGAACCGCTATGGCAGATTGCCTAAAAGAAAATTGGTTTTAATAATGAAGAAGCAAAGTTTTTTATTTGTAAGCTGTGATGAAGCTCAACATATTTGTGATAAAGCACAATATGATGAAGCTAGCCCTTGGGAAAAGTTCAAACTAAAAATAAGACTATCCTATTGTAAGATTACTAGAGCCTACTACAAAAGTAATACTATGCTAACAAAAAGGATAAAAGAATCTAAAGTAGAATGTTTAGATAGAGCTAGCAAAAAGAATATGAAAAAAGAGCTTGATAAAGCTATAAAAAAGCAAGTAAACTAATAAAACAACAATAATAATAGAAGCCAAAAAAGAGGTAATCCTTCTACCCATAAAGAACTGTAATATTTTCCCTGATCTGTTTCAGCATACCTAACTGTAACCCAAGTAAAAAACGCCATCACTGTAATAATGAATAGTTGAGTTAGCTTAAATTCGGCTTTAAAAAACTCTAAAGCAATTAACAGCAATAACAATAGGGTTCCAATAACCTTGGTACGTCTCACTCCTATTTTCTGTGGAATAGTTGATAGTTTCAAGTTATCAAACCTTAAATCCCTAATTTCAAAAGGTAGCATTAAAACAATTACATACATGTAACGTTGAAAACCAGTTATAAAAACATCCACAGATAACGGAAAATTGCCATTAATTAAAGGAATAAAAACTGTAACCCCACTCCAAACAAAAGCGATTAAGTAAATTTTAAGTCCACCTATACTTCGTAAATTCTGTTGCTTATCAACAAAAAAACGTTTTGGTAAAAACGGAATGGCATAAAAAAAAGTTACTGCCCCAAGTCCAAGAGTATATAGCAAAGTTTTGACGGGTAATTTAACAGCAAAGTAAATCATTAGGAAAAAGCAAAAAAAAGAGAAAACCTGGATAGCTTTTAACCAATTTGCTAAACGTCTGTGATGAAATTTTGCTATTCCAAAGTACTTTACAAAGTTGTATCCTGTAACAGAAGAAAAAAATATAAAAAACACAAGTGTTTTATCTGTGGGGAGGTGAAATTCAATAAACGTAATCCAAGTTAATGCACAAACCGCCAAAGCCACATGAATGCTACTATTAATATAAAAATTAAGCAGTTGTTTAATCACCTTCATCAAACAAAAATAAATAAACTGTTAATAACGTTATCAAATGGTTAAAAACTTTCCTTTTATAGAAATAAGCAGCATTAAATAATGCGTATTTTTGCAAATTGTATATCAAATTGCAACTAAATGAACACAAACGCTTTTGCTCTACGTCATATTGGCCCTAATGAAAATGATCAAAAACAAATGTTAGAGACTTTGGGTCTTGAATCATTAGATCAATTAATAAATGAAACCATTCCAGATGATATCCGTTTAAAAAACGGATTGAATTTAGAAGAGCCAATGACAGAACATGAATATTTGCTTCATATTCATGATTTATCTAAAAGAAATAAAGCCTATAAGACATACATTGGATTGGGATATCATCCAACTGTTATGCCTGCAGTTATTCAGCGAAATATTTTAGAAAATCCAGGTTGGTACACAGCCTATACACCATATCAAGCGGAAATTGCCCAAGGACGCTTAGAAGCTCTTTTGAATTTTCAAACCATGATTTCTGAGTTAACTGGAATGGAAATTGCCAATGCTTCACTTCTTGATGAAAGTACAGCTGCCGCTGAGGCTATGAGTTTACTATTTGCTGTTCGTGAACGTGATCAAAAGAAAGCAGGTATCAACAAGTTTTTTGTTTCGGATAATATTTTACCACAAACATTATCGCTTCTAAAAACTAGAGCAAACCCAATAGGTATTGAATTGGTTGTTGGTAATGAAAAGCGTTTCGATTTCTCTTCAGAATTCTTTGGGGCTATTTTACAATACCCCGGAAGAGATGGTCAAATAACTAATATCAAATCTTTTATTAAAAATGCTAAAGAAGCTCAGATAAAAGTAGCCGTAGCCGCTGATATTTTGAGTTTAGTAAAACTGGAAGCTCCTGGTAATTTTGGTGCTGATGTTGTTGTTGGTACTACGCAACGTTTTGGAATTCCTATGGGGTACGGAGGTCCGCATGCGGCTTATTTCGCTACAAAGGAAGCTTACAAAAGAGATATTCCAGGACGTATTATTGGAGTTACAAAAGATACTAATGGTAATAGGGCACTTAGAATGGCTTTACAAACCAGAGAGCAACATATCAAAAGAGACCGAGCAACCTCCAACATCTGTACTGCTCAAGTTTTACTGGCAGTTATGGCGGGTATGTATGCCGTTTATCATGGCCCAAAAGGATTAAAATTCATAGCTAACAAAGTTCATAATAAGACTTCAAAATTAGCCAACGTTTTAGAAAGTTTTGGATATAAACAAGTAAATACCTCATTTTTTGATACACTTCAAATAAAAACTAAAGCCAGAAAAATTAAGAAAGTAGCAACCAGAAAAAAAGTTAATCTTTGCTACCCAGATAAAGACACAGTTACCGTTTCTATTAATGAAACCACCTCTATCAGAGATCTTAATTATTTAATTTCGGTTTTTGCTGAAGCTGCTAATAAAGAAACGGTTGTTATATCTGAAGTATCTCCAGCAGATAATATTGATACATCTGTTAAAAGGACTTCTTCATTTTTGGAACTTGATGTGTTCAATCAGCATCATTCAGAAACACAATTGATGCGTTATATTAAATCTTTAGAACGTAAAGATTTATCGTTAAACCACTCTATGATTTCTTTGGGCTCTTGCACCATGAAGTTAAATGCGGCCTCTGAAATGCTTCCTCTAAGTTGGTTTAAATGGGGAAACATCCATCCGTTCGCGCCTAAAAAACAGGCTAGAGGTTATAGAAAAGTTCTAAAAACTTTAGAAAATCAATTAACTGAAATCACCGGTTTTGCAGCTACATCGCTACAACCAAACTCAGGTGCTCAAGGTGAGTTTGCTGGCTTAATGGTAATAAGAGCATATCATGAGTCTCGTAATGAAGCTCATCGAAATATTTGCCTGATCCCTTCATCTGCTCACGGCACTAATCCAGCTAGTGCGGTTATGGCAGGCATGAAAGTAGTGGTAACCAAATCAACTGATGAGGGCAATATTGATGTGAATGATTTGCTTGAAAAAGCCATTCAGCATAAGGATAACTTAGCAGCCTTAATGGTAACCTACCCATCAACTCACGGGGTTTTTGAATCGAATATAAAAGAAATTACAAAAATAATTCACGATAATGGCGGGCAAGTTTATATGGATGGAGCCAATATGAATGCGCAGGTTGGCCTCACCAACCCAGGAAATATTGGTGCTGATGTGTGCCATTTGAACCTTCATAAAACCTTTGCTATCCCTCATGGTGGCGGTGGCCCTGGTGTTGGCCCTATTTGTGTTGCTAAACAACTAGCGCCTTTCCTTCCAGGGAGCCCACTATTTAAAACTGGAGGTAATAAAGCAATAACTGCAATTTCTGCTGCACCATTTGGTTCTGCTTTGGCATGCTTAATTTCATACGGATATATAAAAATGTTAGGTGCTGAGGGACTAACAGAATCTACCAAAGTAGCCATCCTAAATGCCAATTATATAAAGCACAGGCTTGACGGATATTATAATACATTGTATTCTGGAGAACGAGGTAGAGCTGCCCACGAATTGATTGTAGACTGCCGCCCTTTTAAGGCTAATGGTATTGAAGTGACTGATATTGCAAAGCGTTTAATGGATTATGGTTTTCATGCACCAACGGTGTCATTCCCAGTAGCTGGCACTTTAATGATTGAACCAACCGAAAGTGAAAGTAAAGAAGAAATTGATCGCTTTTGTGATGCTATGATTTCTATAAAAAATGAAATAGAAGGTGTTTCAAAAGAGAATACTAATAATGTTTTAAAAAATGCACCCCATACCTTAGAAATGATTACTGCAGACGAATGGTACTACCCGTATTCAAGAAATGCTGCAGCATTTCCTTTAGAATATCTCAAAAGCAATAAATTTTGGCCAAGTGTAAGACGTGTTGATGATGCCTATGGAGATAGAAACTTAATATGCTCCTGTGCTCCAATTGAAGAATATGCAGAGGCTTAATTTAGGTTGTTGAACATCGTAATGAATAATACTTTAAAACATATTTTTTGTTTAATGCCAGTATATTAGCTTTTAAAGTTTAAAATTAATAGCAAAACACGTTCTATGAATATCAAGATTACAGGTTCTGGAAGTTATATCCCAGATACCATTGAGACAAATGAAAGTTTTCATAATCATGAGTTTTTAAATTCTGATGGTTCTAACATAAATGCTCCCAACGAAATTATAGTAGAAAAGTTTGAAGCCATTACAGGCATTGCTGAACGTCGTTATGCAAAGCCTCATCACAATTCGTCTGACCTTGGATTTTTTGCAGCCGAAAAAGCTATTGAAGATGCCAACATAGACCCTGAAACTATTGATTACATTATAGTTGCGCACAATTTTGGAGATGTAAAAAACAACACTATTCAAAGTGATATGTTGCCATCTTTGGCATCTCGTATTAAACATAGCCTTCGAATTAAGAATCCCAAATGCATAGCTTATGATATACTGTTTGGATGCCCTGGCTGGATAGAAGGTGTTATTCAAGCTAAAGCCTATATCAAATCTGGTATGGCTAAACGTTGTTTGGTTATAGGCACAGAAACCTTATCTAGAGTTGTAGATAAACATGACAGGGATTCTATGATTTTTTCTGATGGTGCTGGTGCCACTATTTTGGAAGCAACTGACGAAGACGGTGGTATATTAGCTCATGAAACTGCAAGTTTTACCTATGACGAAGCCTATTATCTCTACTTTGGAAATTCCAATAATCAAGACCTTTGTAGAGATACCCGATACATTAAAATGGATGGCAGAAAAATTTATGAATTTGCCTTGGTAAACGTTCCAAAAGCAATGAAAACGTGTTTAGATAATAGTGGTTATGGCATTAAAGATGTAAAAAAGATTTTTATCCATCAGGCCAATGAAAAAATGGACGAAGCCATTTTAAAACGTTTTTACCGACTATACAGAACCAATATTCCTGAGCATATTATGCCTATGAGTATTCAAACTTTAGGAAATAGTTCTGTTGCAACGGTTCCTACTCTTTTCGATTTGGTTAAAAATAACAAAATGAAAAACCACAGCTTAAACAAAGGTGATGTTGTTATATTTGCAAGTGTAGGTGCTGGCATGCACATCAACGCTATTGTTTACAAATATTAATTAATGTACGAGCAATCATATCCTAACAAGCGCTTTAAGCATACCTTTTCATTTTTAAAAAAACATATTTCAAAATCTGAAAGCATTTTAGATTTAGGTGTAGAGAATCCATTTTCTAAAATCATGATAGAACATGGATACACTGTTGAAAATACTAAAGGTGAAGATTTAGATGAAAATCAATCTAATATTAAAAACTCAAAAGCTGATGTTGTAACCGCCTTTGAAATTTTTGAACATCTATTAAGTCCATATACTGTTCTAAAAGAAATAAAGGCTAACAAAATGGTTGCCAGTGTTCCTCTTAAATTATGGTTTTCTTCAGCCTATAGAAGTAAAACCGATACATGGGATAGACATTATCATGAATTTGAAGATTGGCAATTTGATTGGTTATTAGAAAAAACCGGGTGGAAGATTATAGATGCTAAAAAATGGACCAACCCAACTAAGAAAATTGGTATTAGGCCAATTTTAAGATGGTTTACTCCAAGATACTATATTGTTTATGCTGAAAGAGTTTTAAAATAATTCTTTTTATCTTGAGATTCACTTTTTGAAATTCTACATTATCATACCCGCTCATAACGAAGAAAGCTCCATCGGGCTAACTTTAGATTCTTTGGTCAATCAAACTTTAAAACCAAAGCAAGTAGTTGTGGTTAATGATAATTCAACCGATAATACTCAAGATATAGTTGAAGGCTTTTCATTTAAATATGATTTTATTAAACTTATTAATTCAAAATCATCAAATGAACATTTACCAGGAGCTAAAATCATTAATGCATTTTATAAAGGCTACGCCATTTTAGATGACCATTATGATGTTATCTGTAAGTTTGATGCCGACTTGGTTTTTCCAGACAACTACCTTGAAGAGTTAGCGTATCATTTTAAAAAAAACAAACACCTAGGTATGGCTTCTGGGTTTTGCTATGTTGAAAAAAATGGTCGTTGGGTTTTAGAAAGCCTCACCAGAAAAGATCATATTCGAGGCGCTCTAAAGGCTTATAGAAAAGAATGTTTTTTAGACATAGGTAAACTTAAACGATCTATGGGTTGGGACACAGTTGACGAACTATTGGCTAAATACTATAATTGGAAAATAATAACCGATGAAAGTCTACACGTAAAACACCTAAAACCAACCGGTATAAGCTACAATAAAGCCTCTAAATATTTACAAGGCGAAGCCATGTACAAAATGCGTTACGGGTTAGTTATCACATTCATATCAGCAGTAAAATTGGCCTTTAAAAAGGGAAGCCTAAGATTATTTAATGACTATATGGGTGGCTATTTTAAAGCAAAAAAAGAAAAGGTGAACTTTTTGGTTTCAGATGAAGAAGGTAAATTTATTAGAGATGTTCGTTGGAAAGGAATAATAGGCAAACTAAAAAGGATGAGATCCTGAAACAAGTTCAGGATGACGGTAAAGTGTCAATTAAAACTCCAATCTTTATAATTACTTGAAGCTTCCAGTTTATTTTCCAATTCATCTTCCAATTCTGGAAAAAAATCTATTCCTGTTAATTTTTCGACTTCATCAACAGGCACTACAAATTCATGTAAAGGTTTATCTGAATCGTTATGAGGTATTAAAAAAGCAATCATTTTTATTGGTCCGTTATTGTTATCAATAAGTACTTTATAAAACTGATTTGGAACCGATACAGCATCTTCTCCAATGGTCTCCATTTTTTCTTTTAAAACCCCACCTGTTACTACAAAAACCCCGTCATACTTATGAGCCCAATACCGTACTTTTTGCTCTAATTTATTCCAGATACCAGAATTAAAGTCATGGTCTTGCGGACTAATATTACTGGTTAAAAACGTTTCATCATGTGCTTCCTTACTATAGCTACGATCTGCAGCTGGACATAAGTGTCCGCGGTCATAACCTGAATTTTTATAACTGCGCCAATGAGCTGCACCCGTTTTCACCGTTTTATCAACTTCAAAATAAGGCCTCTTGAAATTCGTGCTAGATAAATGGGACTTTTTTAACTCATAAGCAACCCACTCTGCTTGTTCGTGGTCTTCGTGATAGGATAAAGAATAGCTGTTATGATGAATAATTTGACCTGTTGTACTGGTTGGTAAAAAATATGCGTTGGTATTTCTCTTTACCTTTTCACCTTCAACAATAATATGGGTCTGTTCCTTTTCTTCCAAGACATACTCATAAGCAAAAACACCTAACAAGATAAGAACAGCAAGCAAAGTAAAACCTGATTTTCTGCGCATTTTATTTTAAAACAATTTCTAAAGGTGTACCTGTTGCTCCATTTGGGAAACTAATACCCAAAAGGGCAGACATGGTTGGAGCAATATCTGGGATTACTGTTTTCTGTAGTGTTTCTCCCTTTTGAATACCATTACCAAAGAACAATAAAGGTACATGGGTATCATAATTTAAACCACTTCCATGTGTTGATCCTGTCTTTGGATAGGATATAAATGCGGGGTCTTCAATAACCAAAATATCACCCGATCTTTTTTGATTATAACCATTTTGTAATAAGGTTTCTATTCCTTCAGTGAAAAAAGCAGTACTTAAAGTAGTTGCAGAATATGCTTTGTAGACATGCTCATAATTAATAATTTCATTTACAATAGCTTGTTGAACTTCAGTTAAATCTAAACCTAAACTTTTTAATTTAACTCTGTTTAAAAATATTTGGTTATTGCTTATGTTTTCAATTAAATCGTTAGACTTAAATCTATTCAACATAAAAGTTCTTAGTTTTTTTCTGGTCTCATCAAACTCTAAATATCCAGCAGGTATTTTTACAGATTTTAAGTACAATGGAACATCTATAGCACCATGATCAGCTGTTAGAAATACGGTGTAGTTCCCGTTTCCAACTTCTGCATCAAGTTCATTAAAAAAACGTTCTAAATCTTTATCTAAGCGCAGATAAGTATCTTGTATTTCTTTGGAGTTTACCCCAAAATTATGACCTACATAATCTGTACTTGAAAAACTTACCGTTAAAACATCGGTATCATCATCTTTTCCCAAATCTTCTCCTTTTAAAGCTGCAATTGCAAAATCTGCTACAATACTATTACCATAAGGTGTGCTTTTAATAATATCAAAACCAGCATTTTGAGTGCTCAGTTTTTTTAAATCATAAGGAAACGTTGCTGTTTCCTTTCCTTTAAACCCACGCTCAAAATCATTTAAATCAGCACCACTCTCATTATAGGTTGTGATATCGTATAATGTATTCCATACTTTCAAATATGATTCAGCCGTTTTAGATTCATTAAAATCCTGCACCCATTTTGGCAATTCGTTCATGTAATATGTACTGGTTATAAAATTACCTTCTTTTTTTCCCCGAAACCAATAAGCTGCATTTGCCGAATGGCCTGCAGGCAACACAGCACCTCTGTCTTTTATTGATATACCAATGCTCTTCCCCCTCATTTGAGTAAACAAGCGGTTTTCATCTGCAAAAGTGGTTGTCTTCATAAGGTGTGGAGACATGCGCTCAGATTCAGAACTACTACCAACAGCCAATACAGTAGTATCTCCAGCACAGTATACCATTTTTTTAGTTTGCTTATCGTACCAATCATTGGCTATAATACCATGTATTTTTGGTGTTGTTCCAGTAAACACAGAAGCATGTCCCGGACCTGTTTTAGTGGGTATATAATTAAAATGATTGTTTTTGCAATTAAAGCCATTATTAATCATTCTCATAAAACCACCTTCCCCATATTTGTTTTTAAAACGTGTTAAATAATCATACCGCATTTGGTCTACAACTATGCCAACTACTAATTTTGGTTTATCATTAGAAACCTTAATCATTTCTGTTTCAGATTTATGAATACTTTTCTGTGCTTTACAATAAAAACTTATGGTTAAAACCAAAAACAATACTGCTATTTGCTTCATTTTAGTTACTATTTATTACTTCAAAAATACTGTTTTTAAGACATCATAATTTAAAATTAAGGTTAAATACCATTAACTTTTTTTACTTTAGCAACAAGAAATTTTTATATGCGATATCTTCATAATATTGGTCGGTATTTTTTAATGATTGCCGAAATGTTCCGTAAACCAACTAAATGGTCGGTTATGAGAACTTTAATTTTAAAAGATATTGATGATTTAATAATTGGCTCTTTGGGCATTATTGCTTTCATATCATTTTTTGTGGGTGGTGTTGTAACCATTCAAACGGCTTTAAATATTGAAAACCCACTTATTCCAAGATACTTAGTTGGTTTTGCCACTAGGCAGTCTGTTATATTAGAGTTTGCACCAACCTTTACCTCCATTATTATGGCAGGTAAAGTGGGTTCGTTCATCACATCTAGTATTGGAACCATGCGAGTAACCGAACAAATTGACGCGTTGGAAGTCATGGGTATTAATTCTTTAAATTATTTGGTATTTCCTAAAACCATAGCATTAATGCTATACCCTTTTGCCATTGCTATTGGTATGTTTTTAGGCATCTTAGGTGGTATGGCCGCTTGTGTTTTTGGTGGTTATACCAGTTTAGAAGATTATATTTTAGGTTTGCAAACAGATTTTGATGGTTTCCACGTTACCTATTCTTTTATTAAAACTTATGTTTTTGCTTTTGTTTTAGCTACCATTCCTTCGTTTTACGGATTCTATATGAAAGGAGGCGCTTTAGAAGTAGGTAAAGCAAGTACCACTGCTTTTGTTTGGACATCGGTGGTTATAATTCTATTAAATTATATTTTAACCGGAATGATGTTAGGCTAATGATACTAGTAGAAAATTTACATAAATCTTTTGGCGATGCAGAAATTTTAAAAGGTATCAGTACGTCTTTTGAAAAAGGAAAAACTAACCTAATCATAGGACAAAGTGGCTCTGGAAAAACTGTTTTTTTAAAGTGCTTACTTGGTCTTTTCCCTTATGAGGAAGGTACTATTTCTTATGATGGAAAAATATTTTCTAACCTTTCTGAAGGTCAAAAAAGAGATTTACGTGCCGAAATTGGCATGGTATTTCAAGGCAGTGCTTTATTTGATTCTATGACCATTGCTGAAAATGTAATGTTTCCTTTAAGAATGTTTACCAAAATGAGCAAAAGCGAAATGGAAGACAGAGCCGATTTTGTTTTGAAACGGGTAAACCTGCCTAATGCACATCACAAAATGCCAAGTGAGGCATCGGGAGGTATGCAGAAACGTGTTGCCATTGCACGTGCTATAGTGAATAACCCTAAATATTTATTTTGTGACGAACCAAACTCTGGCTTAGACCCTAAAACAGCTATTGTTATAGATAACTTAATTCAGGAAATAACTGATGAATATCAAATTGTAACAGTTATTAACTCACATGATATGAACTCTGTTATGGAAATTGGAGAAAAAATTGTTTTTCTAAGATATGGCATAAAAGAATGGGAAGGCTCTAATAAAACCATATTCAAAACCGATAATCAAGCTGTTACAGATTTTGTTTACTCATCTAATCTGTTTAAAAAAGTACGGCAAATGTACTTAGAAGAAAACGAGTAATATTCTATTACTAGGTTAAACATGTAGATTAATCTCGTTTAATCTCAACGTCTTTAAGTTTTAACTCTTCCTTAATCCATAAAGACAACTCTTTTTCTTTAGAAGACATTACACTATCTGTTAAAGATGACTTCCATTTAATATTGGCAAGTGCAACAGTATCGGCCTTTTTAAAATCACTAGATCTAAGCATTTTAGCAAAACCAAAATATTGTAAATCTGTAAACTTAATCTTGGCATCCTTAGCTAAATCTGTAAAATCTTCAATACTAAGCATTCCTCTATTAGAGCCTAGTTCAGAATTAAGCGTTTCAATTGTTAAATTGAGGTAATTAATAATACTATCTTTTTCCTCAATACCTCCTAGAGCCCTATCATATAAATCCATTAATCGTTCTGCACTTACATTTTTGTTACCGTTAATAACCAAATTAAAATCTTTAAGGTGTTCAAATCTATTGAGCTCATTTCTTAAATCCGTTTCAACAGCTTCGTTAATATCACCATTAAAATAAAGCGTAATCTTTTCATTCTCGGCATCAAATTTTTGTCTTTGAAGCCATAACGAATCATTTGATTCAACCTCTTGGGTTAAGAATAACTCGTATTCATTTTCCATTTGGCTTTCCTTAAACACTTTGATAAATGTATATAAAGGCCAAATCATAACTACCACAGCAATTAACAGTGCCAATCTGGAGATATTACGACGCTTTTTAGAGTTAGCATACCGTAGCATTGGAAACCGAAGCACCTTTAAAACCAGAAATGTTGCCAATGCAATAAAAATGGTATTAATACCAAATAAATACATAGCACCACCAAAGTAGTCAAAATTCCCTTTGGCCAAACCATAACCTGCTGTACAAAGAGGTGGCATTAAAGCTGTAGCAATGGCTACCCCAAAAATAACCGAAGCTATTGTACCCTTTTTAGTGCGTGCAATTATAAGAGCCAAACCACCAAAAAATGCAATAAACACATCCCTTAAATCAGGTTTGGTTCTACCTAAAAGTTCTGAAGTTTCTTGACTTCCTAAAGGAAAAAATCTAAAGAATAAATAAGCGGTGATTAAACTTAACACAATCATCACCGCCAAATTGATTAATGATTTTCGAAGTGAATCAATATCATTAATAGCAATAGACATACCAACCCCCAAAATGGGGCCCATTAATGGCGATATAAGCATGGCTCCAATCACCACTGCTGTAGAATTTGCATTTAATCCAACCGAGGCCACAAAAATGGAACAGATTAAAATCCAAGCTGTAGCTCCTTTAAAAGGAATATCGCCTTTTATGGCATTAATGGTGGCATCTCTATCTGTATCTTCTCTAAATGCTAATAACTCATTTAAAAACTTTCTAATACTCTGAAAAAGTCCTTGGGCGTCTTTCTTTACAGCCTCTTTGCTTTGAGACACTTGATCTTTTCCCAAAGTCTCTTCATCACTGAAGTTAAATTTACTTTCTTCCATAGAGATACTGGATTAACTTATACACACCAATATAGACATTATTTTTTGGAATAAGTTACATTTAATTTAATCCGAACTTATTTTTTACTTGCTGTTGTACTTGCTTTATACCCTGTTCTTTACTCTTTGGATAAATAAGTAGAGTATTATCGTGGTCAACAATAATATAATCATGCAAACCGTCAACAACCACTACTTTATCTTTTGGTGTTCTAATAATATTGCCTTCTGAATTTTCAGCTAAACACTTAGCATTCAATATAACATTCTTGTGACTTTCACTAGAAAGCTTATCGTATAAACTTCCCCAAGTACCAAGGTCATTCCAATCAAACTCAGCACCAATAACAAATACATTATTAGATTTTTCCATGATAGCATAATCTACCGAAATATTTTCTGCCTTTGGATAATTTTCTTTTATGAAGTTATTTTCATTATCTGTATTATAAGCTTCAATTCCAGACTCAAATAGTTCATATAACTCAGGTTGATTATTTTGAAAAGCCTTAATTACTGTTGTGGCACTCCACATAAAAATACCGGCATTCCATAAAAAATTTCCTTGAGCTAAAAATTGTTTTGCGGTTTCGTAATCTGGTTTTTCTCTAAACTGGCTTACAGACTTAATTTCATCAGAAGTGGTTTTATCATACTCAATATAGCCATAGCCAGTATTGGGGAAGGTTGGTTTAATTCCAAGTGTCATTAATACATCATTTTCTTCACAGAAATCAAATGCTGTTTGTACGTTTTTAGCAAAAGTAGTTTCGTCTTCAATCCAATGATCACTTGGGGCTACTATCATTACTGCATTGGGATTTTCCTTCTGAATTTTTAATGCAGCATATAAAATACAAGGTGCTGTATTCCTCATGGCCGGTTCTAAAACTACTTGGCGTTGTGCCACTTCTGGCAACTGCTCTAACACCAAATCATTATAACGCTCATTGGTTAAAATGAAAATATTCTCTTTTGGGATTACATGTGATAACCTCTGAAATGTTTTTTGAATTAAGGTATTTCCCGTACCTAACATATCATGAAACTGCTTTGGAAAATCTTGGGTGCTTACTGGCCAAAATCTTGAGCCTACACCTCCTGCCATTAAAATGGCGTAATAATTTTTATTCATCTTTTAATATTTCTACTTCTACATTGGGGTTAAAAAGATATAACTTGCCTGTTTTAATTTCTAAGCATTCAAATCTTTTTACCCGCTTTTTACCTTGTTTAAATATCTTTCCGTTGTAGAGTTTAAATAAACTACCAAACGGCACCTCGAAAATATAGGTTTTATTATTGGGTTTATCAAATTGTTTTAATGCTAATGCTAAATTAACATCGGTATCACTACTGGCTTTGGGGTTTTTAAAATGATGAGCCAATAAAGGCAATAATTTATTTGGAAAAACCTCAGGATTTATAAATTGCAACATTAAATGCTGAAAGGTACGTTTCCACTCCATACCATGCGGTTTAATTAACCTTCCGTAAGTTTTATAAGCCTCAAAATGGGCTATTTCATGTATGAGAGTTATTAAAAACCTATACTTGTTTAGGTTAGAATTTACCGTTATTTGATGCTTACCATTTGGTAAAGGTCTATAATCACCATGACGGGTTTTACGTTCTCTTTTAATTTTAATTACCAAATTGTCATGCTCTAACAACTTTAAAACCTGAGATATGGCTGATTTCGGAATGTATTCTTGAATTTGGGTTTGCATTAAGGTAAAATTACAAGAATTCACTGAAGAATATAATATAATTTTAAAATATATCCTTTTGAACAATAAAAAGGACTCCTCAAAATACAAGGAAGCCTTTTAGAGTTAGTCACATTAAAATTAAAGCTATTATTCAGAAAGGTTAACACCTTTTCTTAACAAGAAAACACCCATAACTGCTAACCAGATTACTTTTACATGAAACATTGGTTTGTATATCTCAAAATTATCGGCAATCAATAAAATAATCCCCATAGCTGCCAAACCAAATAAAATTGTAAACCAACCCAACCATATGCTAACAATTTTCCATTTTACTAAACCAGCACCTAGCAATACTAAACCTACACCAGAGAAGATTCGCCCAAAGCGTATAAAACATGTAACGTATTGATTTGTGTACAAAATACTATTTATAAATTCTTGTATTTCAGCAACCGTTTTACCAGCAGTTTGACCAACACCCCAAGCACCATAATTGTAATAATAGGCATTTGCAATTGCCAAAGTAAAAGTACCTACAACCACCATACCTGCTCCTGGCAATATGAGCACCCTAAATGGTCTCTTACTAATAACCGCAACTAATGCAAACATAGCTATGGCCATTGTAACCCAACCAAAAATATGTATGCGGTACATCCAAATCCAATACCAAACATTTTCACCAATGGCTGTAAAATCTTCAGCTACAAAATATTCACCAACATGGTGTGAGGATAATGCCCAACCACCCCATAACATAAGAGCTGCAGCAATGAATGACCATCCTGTAAACTTAGTTTCAAAATTTTTTTTCATAATAAACACATTTTAATCTTTTGTAAATTACTACACAACAATGACTTGTAATGTAACTTTTGTTTCATAAGGGTTTATTTTTTTAATTAACTTACATCAAATTCGGTGCATGTTTAGAACATTAATTACATTTTAGATAAATAATTTTGAAGAGAAGAGAATTCATAAATAAAGCAGGGTTAACTACACTTTCAACAATAATTGGAGCAGAAATTGTCTATGGTATCAATCTGCCTAAAGACTATAGCCCTTTGGCATTACAAGACCCAGACCCATTTAAAATGTTCAATAAACATAAAGAAATGGTGGTTTTAAATGATAAACCTTGGAATATTGAAGCACAAGCTCATCTTCTTGATGATGCTGTTACGCCAAACTCTTGTATGTTTATTAGAAATAATGGGCTGATACCCAAAGATATTGATGCTAAAGCTTGGACATTGACCATTGATGGAGAATCTGTGACCAATAAAAAAACCTATGCTTTAGCAGATTTAAAAACTAAATTCAAGCAGTATACCTACCAGTTAACATTAGAATGTGGTGGAAATGGCAGAAATGAGTTTAACCCACCTGCTAAAGGAAATCAATGGAGTGTTGGTGCGGTACACTCTGCCAATTGGACGGGTGTTCGCTTAAAAGATGTATTAGAGGATGCAGGTATAAAAAGTAACGCTGTCTACATAGGATACCACGCCACAGATGTTCATTTAAGTATGGATCCCACAAAAGAACCTATTTCAAGGGGTTGTCCTATATCTAAAGCGCTTCAAGACGAAACACTCTTAGCATTTAAAATGAATGGTGAAGATATTCCAATAGCTCACGGTTATCCTTTACGATTAGTTGCTGGAGGATGGCCTGCTTCCGTTTCAGGAAAATGGATAAATAGAATTAGTATTAGAAACAAAGTTCATGATGGCACCAAAATGACTGGAACTGCTTACAGAGTGCCTTGTGAGCCCGTTGCTCCTGGTGAAAAAGTAAAAGATGAAGATATGTGCATTATAGAATCAATGCCCGTAAAATCTTTAATTACTTACCCAAAAACTGGAGCTATTATTAATGAAGGAAATACATTAAACATAAGAGGACATGCCTGGGCAGGAGAATTGGAAGTTAGAAAAACGGAATACTCTATTGATTTTGGAGCTACTTGGCAAGTATGCAGAATTGAAAAACCTGTAAACAGATTGGCATGGCAACATTTTAAAGCAGAAGTTAAATTTCCCAAAAAAGGCTATTACGAAGTTTGGGCTAAAGCTACAGACTCCAATGGTGTATCTCAACCTATGTTATTACCTGGGTGGAACCCTAAAGGCTATTTAAATAATGCCTGTCATAGAATAGCTGTTAAAGTAAAATAAATGTCTAAAGAAGAAGATTTTAGAAAATATATAAAGAAGGTTTATAGGCTTACAGCATTATTTTCTGGTCTATTTATAATTGCTGGTGGCATTCTTGTTATATATTCAGTAAATCCAGATTTCTTCAATTTTAGAAAAGAATCTACAACACCAGTCTATGTTGCCATTGAAGAAGACGAGGATACAATTGAAAACGGAATTCACGTGAGAACGGGATTAGTTGATGCTGAAGGGTTAATGACCGTTGTTAATAATTGTACCAATTGTCACTCAGCGAAACTGGTAATTCAAAATAGAATGAATGAAGAACGGTGGAATGCCACCATAAAATGGATGCAAGAAACACAAAACCTTTGGGATTTAGGCAATAACCAAAGCATCATTGTAAACTATCTGGTAACCAATTACCCACCACCAGAATTAGGAAGACGTGCCAATTTATCAGATATAGATTGGTATGAATTAAAAGATTAAATGTAAAAACCATTAATATAAATTAGTTATGAATAAATATTTAGACGCATTTATTGATGCATTTACGGGCACAGTTGAATGGACATGGAAATCCATAATTTTTGAAGTACCATGGTATACAAATTACTTTTGGGGTCTTGTAGTTATTTCTCTTGCCGTTTGGTTATTAGAAATAGCATTTCCTTGGAGAAAAAATCAATCTATCTTTAGGAAAGATTTTTGGTTAGATGGTTTCTATATGTTTTTTAATTTCTTCATCTTTTCCATTGTTATCAGTGGATTTTATAAAGTTTTAGGGCTCCTATTTGCCGAAATAAATATTACAGCAAAAACATTTGCTCTGTTTGATATTTCGGAATGGCCCATGTGGGGACAACTTTTAATATTCTTCATTATTCTTGATTTTGTTCAATGGTTTACTCATGTTTTACTTCACAAATATGCTTTCCTTTGGAAGTTTCATAAAGTGCATCATAGTGTAAAGGAAATGGGGTTTGCAGCACATTTAAGATACCACTGGATGGAAAATGTATTATATAAACCACTTAAAACATTTGGAGTTATGCTTATTGGTGGCTTTGAACCAGAACAAGCATTTATTATTCACTTCATAACCATTGCCATTGGGCATTTTAACCACTCTAATATTAAAATTACTTGGGGTCCTCTTAAATACATATTCAATAACCCTGTCATGCATTTATATCATCATGCCTACACATTACCAAAAGGAAAGTATGGCGTTAATTATGGCATTAGCTTGAGCCTTTGGGATTACATATTTAAAACAAACTACATTCCTGAGGATAGTGGTACTATAGAAATTGGATTTAAAGGTGATGATAAATTTCCTAAAGATTTTATAGGACAAAATATCTATGGATTTAAAAAAGGACAAAAGTAATTTTGAACCACTAAAAGATTTGAAAAAAGCTTCCTAATTAGGAAGCTTTTTGTTTATATAATGAGTATTAAATCATTCTTAAAAACTCATCCATACTATCAAAAGTTTGTGTAGCCAAAGTTTCTAATTCGTTTTTGTAATCGTGTTCTGTATATCCAAACACGTCAAAACCACCAGCTATAGCAGCTTTTACACCCGAAAAACTGTCTTCTACCACAAGACAGTCTTTTAGACTGAACCCCATGGTTTTAGCAGCCCAAAGAAACACATCGGGTTCTGGCTTCCACTTTTGAATGGTGTAACAACTAAAAATATTGTCGCCAAAATAAGGCAATAAACCGGTGACTTCTAGGTTTAATCTAATCTTATTTTCTGGCCCACTAGATGCCACGCAAAACGGCGTTGTCAAACTATCAAGGACTTCTTTGATTCCTTTAATAGGTTTAACTTCCTTTTTAAAAGTTTCAAAAGTATTGACTCGATACTCCTTTTCGAAATCTTTATCCAGAGGTTTACCTATTAAGTCTGAAATAAACGCCATACATGAGTTAAACGACTTTCCTTTTAAATTGATTAATGATTCTCTAAAGTTCATATTAGCCCCCAATTCATTAGCCATATCTACCATAATACCAATAGCTATAGATTCACTATCAATTAAAACACCATCACAATCGAAAATAATACATTTGTACTTGCTCATAAATTAAGGCGTAGAGTTTGCCACTTGCAATAGTTTTCCGTTATAGTATTTATTTCCAGTAAGTGAAAAATCAAAAATATAAGCAGCCATTTCAAATGCAGTTATGGGTGCTTGGTAACCAGGAAAAGCTTCTTCTAACATTTCGGTTTGAACAGCCCCTAAAGCCAGTACATTAAATGAAATTCCAGATGCCTTATATTCTTCTGCTAACAATTCTGTTAACGTAATGACAGCTCCTTTACTAGAACTATAAGCCGCTAAACCTGGAAATTTTAGACTTCCTTGAACACCTCCTATAGAGCTTATAGTAACCACATGACTTTCATTTTTCATAAAAGGTAAACAGGTTCTAATCATTTCTGAAACACCATAAACATTAGTCTTATAAACTTGCTCAAAATCTGTAATGGTTGTTTCTGAAAACGGTTTGTTAAGTAATGCTCCGGCGTTGTTAATAAGTATGTCAACCTTTTTGAATTTCAGTTCTATAAATGTCTCAACACGCTTATAATCTAAAGGATTACTTAAATCGAATGAAAACGCAGTCACATTATTTAAGCCTAAATCTGAAATTGGTTTTTCATTTCTCGATAATGCCAATACTTTATGACCAGCCGCTGCAAATAGTTTCACTAATTCAAAACCAATCCCTCTACTAGTTCCTGTAATAATGACGTTCTTGATGTTACTCATTGTTCAATTTAATTTCTTTAGACATACTATTAGTCATTCCCTCTATAGCGGGAATCATACTTTTTACAAAATTAGTCATATGTGTATAATCCATTTTATCGGCTTCATCATCCACATGATGGTAATAGTCAAAATTTGTGAAATCAAAAGTTGAAATAGCGTGTGCTGGAATTTCAAATTGCTTGTAAAAGGGATAGTTGTCTGATCTCATGAATAATTTATATTCATGAGCTTTCGGAAAAAATCCAATAATTTCTGAACCAGCATACTCATTTAACTTGGATGAAATATTAGATTTATTGTATCCTGTTACGTAAGCCATGATTTCTTCTTTACCCCTAGGTACACCTATCATTTCAAAATTGATCATCGTGTAAAGATTCAAACCTTCCCTTTGCAATCTTTTTGCTAGATGATTAGAGCCTTTAAGCCCCATTTCTTCTGCATCATATAACGTAAAAAGCATACTGCGTTTATTACTTTTATTTTTAGCAAAATATTTTGCCCACTCCATAACAACTACCGTTCCGGAAGCATCATCATTAGCTCCGTTTGCTATAGTATCTCCATCAACCACTTCAGTGGTTCCAATATGATCATAATGGGCACCTAGAATAATAAATTCATTTTTAAGTTTTGGATCATTGCCTTCTATAAGGCCAACTATATTATATCCAACAATCTTTTTAATATTAAAACTATCTCTATAAGTTTTGAAATATGGCTTGATATGATTCTCTTTAAAAAATCTCTCAATAAAAACAGCTGCCTTTTCAATTCCCTTAGATCCCGTACTTCTACCTTCCAATTCATCCGAAGACAAATATTCCATATTGGCTTTTATACTAGCTTCTAGGGTAGTTGTATTGTCTTGTGGACTTATATCTTGAGATAAGTTTGTATTTTCTGTAGCACCATAATCACTAACGCTTGAATAACCAGAGTTTGATGTTTTGCAATTAGTAAACAAAACAATAACTCCCGCAATTAATACTTTATACATAGCTATAACTTAAAAAACTAAATATAAAAATCCTTAAGCATTTAAAACCGTTTTAACCTATAATTATTTTTTTAGTTTCTTTTATTTAGTTATTTAAGCGTTTTATTAATTCCTTAAAAATCACTAACTTGTAGAGGTGACGTGAGAACAATCTCTATGAAATTACAAGATACCTATATAATGGTAATAGAAACCAGTGATTACTTGCACAGGCTAGAGGCAAATCAGTTCAATTTATTTACCCAAAAACTCCATAATGGAATTTCCAAAGTATTAAATAAATTTAAAGGCCGTATTATTAGCCAGAGTGATAATACTTATAAAACATCTTTTAATCAAGTTACAGACACCATTCTATGCGCCATAAAACTGCAATATAATTTTAAGTATATAACACCTAAGTTTGACAACTCAATAAGACGTCTAAAAATTGGCATTGCCTATGAGGAAGGCAATGGAAAAGGTAGCACTTTAGCAACTAGAATGTGTGAAACCATAAAAGATCAAGTTGTTATTGAAGCAAGGGTAAAAAATGCTTATCAGAAAGAGAACAAAAACGCTTTCATAAATAAGGATCATTTTAGAACTTTAAAAGTTTCGGAAACTACTTTCTTAACTAAATTAATGGATTACATTGAAACTGTTTGGAACAATCCAACCTTCAGTATTGATGACTTTCATGAACCACTTGGCTATTCAAAATCACAAATTTATAGGAAGATGGTTTCTTTAACAGGAGTTCCTTTAAGTACTTTTATTAAGAATTACCGCTTAAATAAAGCAATGCATTTGATGTACTTTAGAAAGAATAAAATATCAGAAGTGGCCAAGCATAGCGGTTTTATTAACCCTAGTTATTTTAGCAAATGTTTTAAAGATAGGTTTGAAATATTACCTTCAAGATACCTTCAACAACATTCTCTATAATTTCTTGCCCTAACACTATCTATAAACTACTATCTATTTATTGTATACAGTTTATTCTGGAAAAGAATAAAGAAAAAACGGTTTTGATATCTTATGGTTCAAGATAAAATATTATTATAACTAATTTAAACAAACTTTACTATGCCAAAGTACATTATTGAGAGAGAAATTCCGGGAGCTGGAAAATTAACTCAAGAGCAATTAAAACAAATTTCAAAAACTTCATGTGGTGTTTTAGAAAATTTAGGACCTAAAATTAATTGGATACATAGCTATGTAACTGGAGACAAAATTTACTGTGTTTATATTGCTCCTAACAAAGAAATGGTCCTAGAACATGCTAGCCAAGGTGGGTTTCCAGCAAATTCTATAAAAGAAGTTATGACCATTATAGATCCTGTTACATCTGAATAAAAAAAGAGAGGCCTGATTAACATAATCAATCAGGCCTGTTTATATAATAATACCTTGTATTTATTGTTTAAACCAACATAGTAACAGGATTTTCAATATATCCTCTTAATGTTTGCAAAAACTCAGCTCCAGTAGCACCATCAACAGTTCTGTGGTCACAAGCCAAGGTTAACTTCATTGTATTTCCAACTACAACCTGACCTTCTTTAACCACTGGTTTTTGAACAATGGAACCTACCGATAAAATTGCAGAATTGGGCTGATTAATGATAGATGTGAAGTAATCTATACCAAACATACCCAAGTTAGAAACTGTAAACGTACTACCAGACATTTCATCTGGAGTTAATTTTTTATTTCTAGCTTTTCCCGCCAATTCCTTAACCTCAGCCCCAATTTGTGGTAATGATTGCTCATTAGCAAAGCGTACAACAGGAACAACCAACCCATCTGGTACAGCAACGGCTACACCAATATGCACATGATTGTTTAAACGCATTTTATCATCAAACCACTGTGAGTTCACCTGCGGATGTTGCTTTAATGCTAATGCACAAGCCTTAACTACGATATCGTTGAACGAAATTTTAGTATCTGGTATAGAATTGAATTGTTTGCGAAATGTAATGGCATTATCCATATCAAACTCTACTGCCAAATAATAGTGAGGTGCAGAAAACTTAGATTTTGTTAGTGACTTAGCAATTGCCTTACGCATTTGTGAGTTAGGAACATCTTCATAATCTTCCTGACCAGCTGGTACAAACTTACCAACAGTACCCGCACCTGAGCCTGGAACAAAATTCTCTATATCAAATTTCACAATGCGTCCGTTCTCACCAGTTCCTGTAATATGAGATAAATTAATACCTCTTTCTTCGGCCATTTTTTTAGCTAATGGCGATACAAAAATACGTTCTCCCTTAACTGGTTTCTTGGGTTTAGCCTCCTTTTTAGATTCAACTTTAGGTTCTGGTTCTGCTTGAGTCTTTGGAGTCTCTACCTTTGGAGCTTCTGTCTTTGGCGCTTCATTTGATGCTACTACTTTAAAGTTCTTTGCAACTTCAGACACATCAGTTCCTGCGGGACCAATAATAGCCAAAAGTTCATCTACTTTAGCAGATTCTCCTTCTCCTAAACCTATATGAAGTAAAGTTCCTGATTGAAACGATTCAAACTCCATAGTAGCTTTATCTGTTTCTATTTCTGCCAAAATATCACCCTCTTCAACGGTATCTCCCTCTTTCTTAATCCAAAGAGCTACCGTTCCTTCTTCCATGGTATCACTTAAACGTGGCATAGTAACCACTACAACACCTTCAGGAAGTTCTTGTGCAGGAGCTTCATCCTGTTTTTCCTCAACAGTCGGAGCCGGTTCAGCAACAGGAGTTTCTGCAACTTCTTCTTTAGCTTCGGCAGCACCTCCATTTAAAAGCGCTGATATATCTTCACCTTCTTCTCCAATAATGGCCAAAAGCTCATCTACTTTGGTAGTTTCACCTTCTTGAACTCCAATATGAAGCAAAGTCCCTTCGTTAAAAGATTCAAACTCCATGGTAGCCTTATCAGTTTCAATTTCAGCTAAAATATCACCTTCTTCTACTTTATCTCCAACTTTCTTTAACCAGCTTGCAACGGTACCTTCTTCCATGGTATCGCTCAAACGCGGCATATTTACTACTATTGCCATAGTTTATAATTTGTGTTGTATAAATGGATAATCTTCTTGCTCATAAACAACGTCATACATAACATTTTTCTCTGGGAATGGAGATTCTTCTGCAAATTTCTCACATTCTGCCACTCTAGCTTTAACGTTCTTATCTATTTCTTTGATTTGATCCTCAGTAGCATATTTCTTATCCAGAATTACGTCTTTTACCTGAGTAATAGGATCAATTTTCTTGTATTCCTCAACCTCATCCTTTGTTCTGTAATGCTGCGCATCACTCATAGAGTGCCCTCTATAACGATAGGTTTTTAATTCTAAAAATGAAGGTCCGCCACCTTTTCTAGCACGTTGTATAGCTTCATCAAAAGCTTCTGCTACTTTTACAGGATTCATACCATCTACTGGTGCAGAAGGCATTTCATAACCTAAACCTAATTTCCAAATTTCATCATGATTAGCAGTACGTTCTACGGAGGTTCCCATGGCATAACCGTTATTTTCACAAACAAAAACAACTGGTAATTGCCATAGCATAGCTAGGTTAAACGTTTCGTGTAATGAGCCTTGTCTTGCTGCTCCATCACCAAAACAACACAGTGTTACAGCATCCCTTTCATGATATTTATCACCAAAAGCAATACCAGCACCTAAAGGAATTTGCCCCCCCACAATACCATGACCACCATAAAAACGGTGTTCTTTAGAAAATATGTGCATAGAACCACCTAACCCTTGCGATGTTCCTGTAGCTTTTCCGTACAATTCTGCCATAACGCGTCTTGGGTCTTCACCCATACCAATGGGTTGTACGTGGTTACGGTAGGCTGTTATCATTTTATCTTTGGTCAAATCCATAGCGTGTAAAGCACCTGCTAATACAGCTTCTTGACCATTATATAAATGAAGGAATCCTCTAACTTTTTGTTGTATGTATACTGCTGCAAGTTTGTCCTCAAACTTTCTCCAAAACAGCATATCCTCATACCATTTTAGGTATGTTTCTTTAGTGATCTTTTGCATCTACTAATAATAGGTTTTAATTATGCGGAGTACAAAAGTAATACATTGAGTTTTATTGCAAAAACCTAATTTAATTAAAGTATCAAAAAATGTCAAATAAAAGGCGGCCAACCATGAATGTTATTGATTTATTAATTTTTTTTATGTAATTGTATAATATTAAAAATTCAACTTAATTTTAAGTTGGTTATAGCATGGATTTCTCAAAAACTAACGGAAGTAAATTTGCTAATGAATTAGATTTTACGACTTTCCCAGTTTTTCCCATGAAGTAAATTTCAATAGGAGATTTTTGTTTTATCTCATATTCGGCTATAGCCTGTCTGCATGCTCCACAAGGAGGCACAGGCTCATTAGATTCCTTTTTTTCAGAACCTGCTGTAAGTGCCATTTTCATAATTTTTGCTTTCGGAAATTGAGACCCAGCATAATAAATAGCCGTTCTTTCTGCACATAAACCCGATGGGTAAGAAGCATTTTCTTGGTTATTTCCTGTGATTATTTCTCCACTATCCAAAAGAAGTGCTGCCCCAACCTGAAAGTTTGAATAAGGCGCATAGGCTTTAGTACGAGCTTCAATGGCCTTTTGCATTAATGAAGACACATCTTCTGGTAGTGCCTCCTTATTTTTATAGACAAATATGGTAGATTCTATGATTACTTTTTTCATTAGATGTAAATTTAAACAATAAGCCAATGCAATTATAAATTTACAAAACTACCTTAACAGAAGAGACAAAAATATCTTGAAATAAAAAACTATTGCTTTTGGCAATAGTTTTTTGAAAATCAGTGTTTTTTAAAACATTATTAATATTCCTGATATTCCCCTTCTCCAATGTTAAACGTTAAAGAGAATCTCAGTGTATTTTCTAAAGGACTTTGTACTTTTGAAGCCGAGAACAAATAAGATAAATCTATATTAACTACATTAGCTTTAAAACCAGCTCCTAAGGCTAAGAACTTTCTAGCGCCTTTTTCTTCTGCTTCATTAAAATAACCCGCTCTAAAAGCAAATGAATCTTCATATAAGTATTCTGCTCCTAAGGCCCAAGTAAACTCTTTTAACTCCTCACTAAACCCTCCTGGAGCATCACCGAATGACTGGAAAATACCTGATAAAAAACTTACGTCTTGGGATTGCCCTTTATAAATAACATTCTCTGCAACCAAATTATCTTCTCCAGGCTCATAAGTTCCATTTCCATTTACATCTTCAAACTCTGTTCCTAATATGGGTGGCGTTGGCACTAACAATTTAGCTACTTCCAATGTTACCGCTATTTTATTATAATCATCAAAAATAAAATCAAACCCAGCTCCCAACCTTAAATTGGTTGGTTGGAAATTTTCTTGCCCACCTTCATCATACTTAAATTTTGGACCAATATTTTGTATGGCAAAACCTGCTCTCCAACGTCCATTAAAATCAGCATAAGCTTCTTCTTCACTTTGATAGTATCCTGAAATATCTACTCCAAAAGTACTGGCAGGAGTGGCATCGCCGTCTACACCATCCAATCTTAAATCAGATCTTAAGTAGCGCATAGCTACAGACATAGCATACTGATCTGACAATCTTAAAGCATAAGATGCATCAATAGTAAGCTCATTGGGTCTTTGAATTAAAGGTGTCGCAAATTCGTCTGGTACAAACTCAATATCTCCTAAAGAAAAATATTTTAAACTGGCTGCAAAAGCACTACGTTCGTCTATACGGTTAAAATAAGTAATGTTTCCCAGAAATATATCGTTAACTAATTTACTTAGATAAGGTGTATAACTAACCCCTATTCCAGATTTTGTCTCAGAAAACACATATTTTGAGGAGTTCCATTGTTGTGAAAATGCATCTACTGACGTCGCCACGCCCATATCTCCCATGGCAGCCGCTCTGGCATCGGGAGCAATTAAAACAAATGGAATTCCCGTTGTTATAACTCTAGAGTCATTTGAATTAGGTTCTATAATTGTTTGAGCGCTCATGTTTAACACAAACGCAAAAGTCAACAATAACAATACTTTATTCTTCATATATCAAATTTATCTTAACAAATATAATTTTTATTTTAGAACTAAATGCTTATTTCTTTAAGCTACCAAATTTATCGATTACACACATGAATCACATAAAAAACTATAGAATTACAAGTTTTTCTATCTTCTCTACTTTCTTATTTAACATAGGCGAACGTACGGTGAGTTTATAAATATAAACACCTTTTCCTATTTTGTCGCCAAAATCATCTCTTCCATCCCACACCAAATCTCTAGATAAAGAACTGGTAGATTTAAAACCTCCGGATGTTTGTCCATTTATGGTTCTTACCAGTTTACCTGATACGGTGAATATCTGTATAGAAACGTCCAAAGCCTCCGAACTATTGTGATTAAACCAAAATTCTGTATAATTTACGAACGGATTTGGGTAGTTAAGCACATTATTAATGACTAACTCTTGGTCTTGATCATGAACAATGAATTGAATTTCTGCAATAGACGAATTATTATAAACATCCCAAGCTTTTAAAGTTAAGGTGTGCAGTCCTGGTTTCAAATCTCTAAAAGGGAAACTCACTACCCCTTTCTGATAATTATCAATTTCTGTTTGATAGTAATCATTAAGGATGATTGGATTGGTTTCATCGCCGTCAATAATAGCTACAATATCATGCCCAATACCACTAGCTGTATTTATGCCATTAGAATCTTCTAATTTAGCTAATAACGTAGGGGATTCATTAGTAATTCCTCCAGACACAAAATTTTCATCGTTCATGTATAAAGTAATGACAGGACCAATATTATCCTCCTCTGCGTTTTCATTAACACCACCTATTCTTATAGTATTATTAGTTGCTCCAGCTTGATCTTCGGTGAGCGCTTCATTTTTTGAATAAAAACTCACTCTACCATAATCAACTGGAATGCCAATATCTTTTGGTACTACAAAGTCAAATTCAAAATTACCGTTTGTAACAGATGCTTGTCCTCTAAAAATAATTTCACCTAGAGTTGTAAAATTAAGTTTTACTAGCTCTCCATTTAAACGAGTACCATCATTGGCTAAAGTCTCCCTATTTATGGGTTTATCATAAATAGTGGTTAAAACCGTTCCGTTGTAATTAGATAATAAATTACCTGAAGCATCTAGAACTTCTCCAGCTAGTTTAACTTTACTTAACGCCTTTAAAGTATCTGTTGCTTGAGTAACAGGAACATCATTAATTCTTGTTAAGCGAATATTGGGTTTTGGAAAAGCCAATTTCATGGCCGGATCCCCAATATAGAAAATCAATCGTCTTTGACTATTATTTGAAATAGACGGGTCATTTTTTACTAGTCTTAACGCTTCTGCCATGGTTGGGTATTCGTAATCACTATAGGTGTCATTATCACTATATGAAAACAGATATTGTCCAAGAATATTATTGAACGTAATAGCAAAATTCACAAAAATTTGTCTCGTGGTTGTAATAAGTCCAATGGCCCCTGCTTGTTTATTCCAATAAGTAAACTCACCTGCTGTTTCCCTGAAGGGATTATCAAACTTTGTAAATTCACAGGTTACTGTAACAAAACAGTTAAGCTTACAGAAATTACGAAGTCCATTTACATCAGTTTTTGACAAAATACGCTCTTGAGCAAGTCCATCTTCACCTCCATGCCCAAAGTAATTTACAACCAAGGCTCCATTATCAACTGCATTTACAAATTCATTATTAACCTGTGGATACCTATCACCTCCAGCCGAAGTTTCTTGCTGAAAAGCGTCGCTATGTATTTTCACAACATTAATGAAGGGCTTCTCTTGTGTTACCAAATTGCCTACATTATCGGTGGTTTCTTGCAGGAGTCCCTCCCAATCTTGATCAACGTCATCTGACACCACAACAAAATTATTGCGCCAGCCACCTAAAGATTCTTTCGTATAATAAGACTCTATTTTATCTACCATCTCTTTAGCTCGCTGAGGGGTATCGGCTAAAATTCTACCAACTGCAATGTCTAACCTATTGTTTGTAGACATAGTACCTTCATTATCATCCATCATACCATAAAAGTCATCTGAAACAAACGAACTTGTTAGATTAAAACTGTTGTAAGAGTACCAGGATGGGACTATATTAGTGTTATTTTGTATTCTATCTTTATAATCAAAAGAACCATCACCAAACAAACACAAGTACTTAATCCTATTTTCGGTACTACTGGCATTGTCATACACATACTTAACCATATTTCTAATAGCTCCTACATCTTGATTACCTGTACTAAATTCGTTATAGATTTCATCTAACCCTAAAACCTTTACATTCAAATTGTACTGCTCTCTGTTTATTTCTGCCAACCTTTCAGCTTGACTAAGCATATTATTGGGAGATACAATGATATAATCAACGTCTTTAAAATTTCCTTGACTATCTTGAAAAATAGTTCCCTTTATATTTTGATTAGAGATGGTAGTTTTGGCATCAAATTTAGGCTCAAAGTAGTCTTGAGGAGTTACAACCACATACTTTTTTAAGCTTCCTAATAAAGAAGTAAAACTAAGATTATTAACTGAATCTTGATTTAAATAATTAGTTACATTATAAATATCTGTAACATCCCATATTTCAGAAATTCCTGAAGCATTTGTAATATTGTATTGCCCAATACCTGAAGCAGTAAGAACATCATTATTTTTAAATTGAAATTGGTTACCATCAAACCTCAACGCTCTTTTTCCTTCAACAGAGATATAATCTAAATATGCCAAGGCACTAGGGTTTCCTTGGTTGTTATAATCCAAACTAACAGTAATAGTTGGAGCACTAACATTTACAGCACCATTGTAAGAATTACCACTACCCAAAATTGAACCTGAAGCTCCAAACATATTTAGTAGTGCTACATTATTTCCATTCACAGAAACTCCCATAGAAGAAGCAGTTGACGAAACCGCTGCTACATATACTCTCAAGCTAATAGGTTGTGAAGTCACTAAATCTGGCATTTGAAATTCAAATGTTTTTTGAGTATCAATATCAAACCTGTCTCCAAACCATCGTCTGCCTAAAAAAGCAATGTTATGCTGGTCAACTTCATAAAATTGATAATCATCATAATTATTGATTTGCATATCAATAGCTCCATTAGGTTGACTAAAAGGCTGGATTCTTTTCCCTTGTCCAGGGCCTATATTAATAAAATAATAGGTTTTATCGGTATAACAATTAATATGGGTATTACTCTCCTGATTATACTCCTTTGGCCCTTGAGCATAGAATAAAATATAATCATCGTTATCAAAAACCCCATCAGCTTCACCAACAAACTTGATGGCATTCTCCATGATGTCAAATGGATAGGGCTCTGAATTAGCATAAGGAATCATTCGTCCGCCATTACCATATACCTTAATATTTCTAGGATCTACGCTATTAACATTTACTCCTAAACGCTGTAAAAAAGCCTTTGACAATTTAAAAACTCCAGTTGTATCAACATAAAACCGGTACCACTCACCAGAATTCAAAACCGAGTTAGTAATAACTTTTGAAGCATTAAATCCTTTTCTATTTAACCTAACTTTTGAACCAAAACCAGAGCTATAATTTAATTGAAACGAGGTGACTTTTTTATAATTTCCACTAGCATCCTTAATTATAGGGGAAAGTTGAAAAAAAGCAAACGTCTTATTTCTTCCTATTGAATTTTTTAAATCATATTCAAGATTATTTGGAATTGTAGTTAAATCTATATCTTTCAATTCATTCTTTGAAATTGTTTCATAGGATACATTGCTAACAGAAGCAGAAGTTTCATTAATCATTCCATTTGCTTCCCATTGATCTGTAAACAGTAAACCTTCATCAAAACTATAACTAAAATGATGGGTATTAAATGATGGGATTTCAAGTTTAAAGTTGCTTCCTGAAATGGTTTTTACACCATCCCAATCTAAATTGTATTGCTTTTGTTGGGAAAAGCCAAACATTGAAGTAATTAAAAAAACTAATAAGTATTTCTTTTTCATTGCTAAAATAACGCCCTTATGAATATCTTATTATTAAAAAAAATAATAATTTTAAAAGTCGCAGTAAAAATACAATAATAATTTAGTAAAATGTACGTTTATACATCACAATGGAGCACCAAAAAACAATAAAATCATCGATGAAATACATTAAAAATAAGATGAAATACACTTTTTTTTGGTTAAAATGTAAAATTTAGCTTGCGTTATTGGGTTTAATTCTTATATTGCAGCACCAAAATAATATTAGCTTACTTAAAGATATGGATATGAGAAAAGTAACAACTTTAAAGACACTGTTTATTTTAGCCTTGTCTTTGGCCGCATTAAGTTGTAGTAAAAAGTCCTCTAGTTCTAAAAATACATCTAGGGCTACTGGATGGCAAATAAACGATAGAGAGGGTGGTTTTCAATACAATACTAGATTTGAAGAACAAGAAACTTCTCCTGGATTAGTATTTATTGAAGGTGGCACCTTTACCATGGGTAAAGTTCAGGATGATGTGATGCATGATTGGAACAACACTCCAAATCAACAGCATGTACAATCTTTTTACATGGATGAAACCGAGGTAACCAATGTTATGTACTTAGAGTACTTAGATTGGATTAAAAGAGTGTATCCACCTACTGATGAAAACTTCAGAGCTATTTATCATGGTGCTTTACCTGATACTCTTGTTTGGAGAAATCGTTTAGGTTTTAATGAAATTATGACCGAAAACTATTTACGTCATCCAGGTTATGCTGAATATCCTGTAGTTGGTGTAAGCTGGATTCAAGCTGTTGAGTTTGCTAATTGGAGATCTAACCGTGTTGGTGAAATGGCTCTACAAAAAGAGGGGTATGCTAAAAGAGGAGCGCATTTAACAGATGTATCTGCAGATGCTACATTCGACATAGACACCTATATTAATGCTCCTACTTTAACCTACGGTGGCAATGAAGAAGTTATCAATCCTGACGGAGGAAGAAACACCAGAAATGCACAATTAGATGCTGATGGTAACCCTGTTAACATTTATGCCAAAAGAGAATCTGGAATATTACCTTTAAAATACAGACTACCTACTGAAGCAGAGTGGGAATATGCTGCTTTAGGATTAAGCGAAGTAAGAAGCTATAATATTTATAGAGGAAGAAAAAAATATCCTTGGGATGGACAATATACCCGTGCTGGTAAACGCAGAATACGTGGTGATCAATTAGCTAACTTTAAACAAGGTAAAGGTGACTATGGAGGTATTGCCGGTTGGTCTGATGATGGCGCTGATATTACTAACGCTGTTAAATCTTATGACCCAAATGACTATGGTTTATATGATATGGCAGGCAATGTGGCAGAATGGGTTGCTGATGTTTACCGCCCAATAGTAGATGATGAGTTTAACGATTTCAACTATTATAGAGGTAATGTTTATACCAAAAATGCTATTGATGAAGATGGTTCTGTTAAAATTGTAACTACTGAAGATATTGTTTATGATACTTTATCAACTGGTAAATTGATTGCCAGAAATTTACCTGGAGAAATATTACAAGTAAAGGTTGATGAAGATGAAACATATTTACGTACTAACTTTGACAGAAGTAACAATATAAATTTTAGAGATGGTGATAGACGTTCATCAAGATATTATGAAAATTTTGGAGATGATGAAGAAGAAGCTCAAGGTACGCATACTAGAAAAATGTATAACTCACCTCGACACACCGTTGAAAGAGACTCCTTAGGCAATCTAATCAGAGAATACGACAAAAGCAGCAATAGAACTTCTTTAATCAATGATAAAGTAAGAGTTTATAAAGGAGGCTCATGGAAAGACAGAGAATATTGGTTAGACCCAGCACAAAGACGCTATTATCCTGAAGATATGGCTACTGATTATATTGGGTTTAGATGTGCTATGTCTCGCGTAGGTTCTAAAACCAAAAGAAAACACAAGACTAAGAATTAAAACTTCCGTTTGATAATAAATTAAAAAAGTCCTGACTAGATTGTTAGGACTTTTTTAATACATTTATTTCATGAAAATAGAACAATTACATAAACTATATTTAAGCTGTAATTCTGTAAATACAGATACCAGAAAAATTAACGCTGGTGATATGTTCTTTGCCTTAAAAGGCGAAAACTTTAATGGCAATCAATACGCAGAACAAGCCATAGAAAAGGGCGCTAAATACGCTGTGGTTGATGAAGCGGATTTTGCAAATAGTACTAATATTATTTTAGTAGATAATGTGCTTGAAAGTCTTCAAAAACTAGCAACATTTCATAGAGACTATTTAAACATTCCAATTATTGCGCTAACGGGAAGTAATGGTAAAACCACCACTAAAGAACTCATAAATGCTGTATTATCAAAAAAATTTAAAACTACAGCTACTGCTGGCAATTTAAACAATCATATTGGCGTGCCTTTAACCTTACTTTCAATGAATCAAGATACCGAAATAGGTATTATAGAAATGGGAGCCAACCATCAAAAGGAAATTGAATTCTTATGTAATATCGCAAAACCCGATTATGGATATATTACTAATTTTGGTAAAGCGCATCTAGAGGGTTTTGGAGGCATTGAAGGTGTTATAAAAGGTAAAAGCGAAATGTATAATCATTTAATCCCTAGAGGGAAAACCATTTTTGTAAATGCTAATGATTCTATTCAGGTTGAAAAAACTAAACATGCTCAAACTTATAGTTTTGGCAATACTAATTCTGATGTGACTATTTCTTTAATTGATGCCCAGCCTTATGTTAAATCTAAATACAACAATTTAGTTATTGAAAGTCAATTAATTGGCGCTTATAATTTTAGCAATATTGCAGCTGCAATAGCTATTGGTAATTATTTTAAAGTTGATGACACCAACATTAAAACCGCTATAGAAAATTACATTGCAAGTAACAACCGTTCTCAAATTATTAAAAAAGAAAGCATTAAAATTATTTTAGACGCCTATAATGCCAATCCTACTAGCATGAAAGCTGCGTTGCTCAACTTTGAAAAACAAGCAGGAACTAAAATTGCTATTCTAGGTGATATGTTTGAATTAGGAGGTGAAGCTGAAACCGAACACCAAAACATAGTCAATTTAGCCTCTTATTTAAATATTAACCAAATTATTTTTATTGGAGAAAACTTTTTCAAGACTAGCGTAAATACCACTAAAGCTTCAAAGTTCAAGTCGTTTGATACTTTTAAAACCAATTTTGATATGTCTCAAATTAAAAATTCAACCCTTCTAATAAAAGGTTCTAGAGGCATGGCTTTAGAGAGAGTGGTGCATGCATTATAAAACAAAAAGAGCTGCTTCATTTCTAAAAAATCCGCAACTCTTTTTTTAATTCTCCCTAAGAACTAATTAATAGCAATGTAAATTTCGTACTAATTGTTTAGTGCTGCAATACTCAATTTGAGTATTGCACCCTTTTTTTCGATGAAACGAGTCGTAAATTAGGTAAAACACACTTTTTGGCAATCCAAAACAATTATTAAAGTATAACTGTTCTGGATTTTGATAAAATTTTGTCAATTCAGGTGAATTTTACGGTTGAAGAATTTTGAAATTTCTATCGAGAATACAAATTTTACTCTTTTAATAGTTCTCAATCCGATTGTTTCCTCTCTACGGTGCTCGAGATGAGAAAAAATCACTCAAACCAACTTTCTGAACAAGATTTCAACAAAATGTAAACCTGCTACATGATGTTTTTGTTCATTTTAAGCATACCAACAAGCTCACCAGTAGAAGATATGTTAAGCTTTTTTAAAATGTTGCGTCGGTGTGTATCTACGGTATTAGACGATATATCAAACTTTTCAGCAATCTGCTTACTTGAATAATCAAGTACCAATAACCTAATAACATCGCGCTCTCTATTACTTAAGCCATCTATTAGTAATTTTTGCGAGAAGTTATTGTAATACTTGGTTTCATATTCGTTTTTAGCATTTAATAACTTAGCTGTAGCTGTAATATCTAGCTTCATACCAGCATTTAAAACAGTATAATGTGCCAGCCCTATAACTGGTTTTAATTTACTGTCTAGCTCTAAAGGTGTTGTGTTTTGAATAACGTTAACATACTCTTCTTTAGCATTTTTGAATCTGTAATTCCAGGTGTAGTTCATACGTTTTCTATCTTCTTCAGATATGGCATCTAGAGTAAAATTCATTAGATCGTTGAGAGCTTTGAGCCATGGTTCAATATCGTCTGGGTGTATTCGGCTCCAAAAATATTTCATGCCTCCTTCTAGTAATTTCTTAGCATCAATACCTAAACAAGAAGTCATGCTTTTACTTATATACTCAAAAGTTAGATCTTGGGTATTAGTTATGCAAAAAAAGGTAGAGCTGTAAGGCCAGTAAGCATCCATTTCTATAATTTTATGGATGTGTTTTTCTAACGCTGGGTTATCATAAGACTTAAAAATGTCTTGGTAAGCAAGTTTTATATCCTTTATTATCATGTTAATAGCAATTGCCTAAATCTACAAAAAAATAATTATTTTGTAGGAATACTTAAATGAGTATTATAGAAACTACTTATATAAAGTTTTTCAATAAAAGAATGCCTGCTAAAAATGTCTTTTCTAACAGGCACTCATAAATTCTCCCAAAGAATTAATTAATAGCATTTCAAATTTAAGGTTGAACATGAAAGCAAACAATACCCATTTCTGGGTATTTATTTTGTTAGCTTTAAAAAGTCTAGAATGTTGTTGTAAACTAAAACAATAAAATACTCCTTGTTTTTGTTAGTGCTGCTAAGATGTACTAAAAAATTCTTAAAACTTATATTTACTTTCCATGGCATAACGTAATAGACCTCCTGTACCTTTAAGCTTTAATTTTTGTACCATATTTTTTCTATGTGTCTCTACGGTACTTTTACCAATAAATAAGGTATCTGCTATTTCTTGATTGGTTTTACCCTCTGCAATAAGTTTTAATATCTCTATTTGTCGTTTAGTTAAAATGCCTTTAGTTTTAGTCTTTATAGATGCTTTCTCGGTATTTATATTAGAATCATAATAAATATGTCCGTTATAAACCTGCCTTATGGCATATAATAATTCTTTTAGATTTGAATTTTTTAGAATATATCCTTTAGCACCGGCCTCTATCATTTGATTAACCGCTTTATCCTGATCAAACATAGTAAAAGCTATAATTTTAATATTTGGATTTTTTTTTAAAATTTTTTTGGTAGCCTCAATACCGTTCATAACAGGCATTCTAATATCGGTTACAACTACATTAGGTTGCTTTTTATCTACAAGTTCACACAGGGCTTTGCCGTTGTTTGCAAACCCTACAAACTGAATATCATCTTCATATTCAAGAAAAAGTTTTACACCATCAATTAAGGCGTTATGATCTTCGGCAATGGCTAATTTTATCATGTTATTGGTATATCTATAATGACACTGGTTCCTTTTTCCTTGATAGATTCTATGGTAACGGTTCCATCTACATGTTCTATTCTTTTTTGAATGGAATACAAGCCCATGCCCTCTTTATTTTCAATTTTAGAAACATCAAAACCTACGCCATCATCTTCTACTAAAATATTTAAAGCATTACCATAATGTGTTAAATGTATTTGAGCTTCTGAAGCATTGGCATGCTTAATTATATTTGTTATTAACTCTTGTATAATTCTAAACAATGTCATTTCTAAAGCACTATCTAACCTTACATCCATACCATCATCTATAACATCTATAACCAACTTATTAATTATAGAAACTTTAGAGGCAAAATTCTTAACGGCGGGTAATAAGCTTTCATTCACATCAATACCCGCATTTTTTGCATGTGCCATCCCTCTTACTTTTTGATAGGTTTCTTCTATTAGATCATCTGTTTTTTTGAATAACATATCTTCTTCATCTTTTAATCTATCTCGCTTTACTTTTAAATTATGAAAATGAAGCTTTAAAGTGGCTAATAGGCTACCTAAATTATCGTGTAAATCGTCTGCGATACGTTGGCGTTCTTTTTCCTGCCCCTCAATCATAGCGTCAATACTCAGTAACTCCTGACTTTTAAGAAGTTTTTCTAATTTTTCCTGTTGCACTTCTTTTTCTTTAAGAGTAATTTTCTTTTTATTCTTTTGATGACGAAGTACAAAATAGCTTGTTGTTAGTAGTAATAACGCAATGGCTAAAGCTATTAAAAGCCATAATTTATTTTGTTTGAGTTTTAGATTTTCCTTTTCCTTTTTCTCTGTTTCATATTTAGTTTGTATATCAAATATTTGAGTGTTTTGCACATCTTCTCCAACACTATCTTTATAGACTAAATGAAGTTTTAAATATTCCAAGGCCTTATCATACTGAGCATTCTTTTCGTAAGCATCTGCCACAAAACCATATAACAGCTGTTTGTTCTTTTTTCTAAATTCTTTTATAGGAAGTGAATCTGCTTTTAGATAATTTTGAATAGCTAAATCAAATTTTTTCTGCTTTTCATAAACCGTAGCCCTATTATTATAGATATAAGACATATAATCAATTAAATCATGCTTTTTATACTCTTTAAATGCAATGTCATAATGATATAAAGCCGAATCTAAATGCGATGTATGTTCTGCATATAACACCCCTACATTATGATTAATTTTGGCATTTAGCAAAGTGTCTTTAGTTTGTTTGCCAAACCTAAGTGCTTCCTTAAAATAATAAATAGTCTTTTCTGGTTGTGAGTTAATAAAACACTTACCTACCTGCATATTAGCTTTGGCCAATAATAAAGGATCCTCTTTACTTTTGGCATAGTCTAAATACTCATTTAAAAAAGGTTGATAATTTAAGTTCTCAAAGTCTGTTGCGTTTAATAAGACCACAAGATCTAAATTTATATCTGCTACCTTTTCATTATCTTCCATTTGAAGGTATAACTTCTTTGACCTCAAATAGTTTAAATAAGCTTTGTTGGCTTGATTATCTAGAAGTGAATTTTGAGCTAACAAGTAATAATAATTGGCTTTATTTGGAGTTGATAACTTGGTGGTATCTACTTTTTCTAACCATAGATAAGCCTCTTTAATCTGTTTATTCTCAACTAGGCTATCAACTACTTTTAACGCTTTATTCTGGGCAAAAGAGGAAACAGCAAGACAGAGGCTTGCTGTAAATAACATAGTATTTATTTTAATATTTTTCAAGGTTTTATGGAGAAATCAGAATACTTTTACCTGTTGTCTCCGGCATATAACCCGTAACTTCATCCTTATTGTTGTATCCTTGCCAAATAAACTGTATTTCAATATTTTTATCTAAAACTATTTTTTCATTCAAAACATTCTTTAAGTTTAGTTGATTCCAAGACCTCTTAGATTTTAAGGCTTTCTCTCTCTTATCAGACTCTCCTCCTTGAAATCCAAGTCTTAAAATAATCATATCATTTTTCACCTCTAACTTTCCTATAACTCCTTTAAATTTTAGATCCTCTGGATGGTAAAATTTAAAACTTAATTCTTCTAAATAAATATTTGAACCTCCTCCAGGAAGTTCAACTTCTTTTGTCTTTGCATAATTTTGTTTGTATCTAATACCGAAAGCTCTATAAATTGTTTTGCTCATCACTTTAGTAATTAATATTAATAATTATCGAAAATATTTTTAAATGTAGTTCAAATTTTAGTCTAATACTATCCCCATAACTAGGGATTTTCTTCAGGTAAACATTGGGAGGATAATTAAATATACAAATAAAATTTATAGCAGTAGATTTACCTTATGTATATTGTCTGAAAATTATGAATAAAAGAAATTATTATAGCTCTAGAAACTTTTTAATAAGTGAAGTGGAATATCCTGAAGTAAAACCAACCCCACAAGTATAATTGCAATACGCCATCAATGGTTCATTTTAAGTTTTTGTTTTTAGAAAAACAATTTGCTTGAATATTGTACTATCTAAAAAAAATCCGACTTGGGTTTTCAAATCGGACATTTACTTGTTGTGGGCGAAAGGATTAAGCTTGTCCCGAACTAGCTTCGAGAAACCCCTGACCTCTCGATATAAAATTGGGATGCTCTGAATCAGAGCTAATTACTTTCCATTAATTAACTTTTCTATCATTTTCCTAATCTTCCATTTTTTTATTTGTAATTCTCTTTTTAAAGCATCCTCCTTAGTTGTATAACCTTCTGTATATTTAATTATCCAATCTTTAGCTTTAGAAGTAAACCCTTTATGATTGGATAAATGTTTTGATAGCCTGTCAACAACGCTTGAAGTTGAACCTACATAATATTTGTCTAAACTTTGAGAATAAAGGATATATAGGAAGTATTTCATATTCAAAAAAAAAGCCCCCATTTCTGGAAGCTTCTGTGGGCGCGAAGGGATTCAGCTTGTCCCGAACTAGCTTCGGGAAACCCCTGACCCTCCCGATGTAAAATCGGGATGCTCTGAATCAGAGCTAATTACTTTCCATTAATTAACTTTTCTATCATTTTCCTACTCTTCCATTTTTTTATTTGTAATTCTCTTTTTAAAGCATCCTCCTTAGTTGTATAACCTTCTGAATATTTAATTATCCAATCTCTAGCTTTGGAAGTAAACCCTTTATGATTGGATAAATGTTTTGATAGCCTATCAACAACGCTTGAAGTTGAACCTACATAATATTTGTCTAAACTTTGAGAATAAAGGATATATAGGAAGTATTTCATATTCAAAAAAAAAAGCCCCCATTTCTGGAAGCTTCTGTGGGCGCGAAGGGATTCGAACCCCTGACCCCTTGGGTGTAAACCAAGTGCTCTGAACCAACTGAGCTACGCGCCCTATAAATAGGTGTGCAAATATAACCTAGTTTTTAATATTCCAAAAACTTTTTTAAAGAAAATTTAAATTATTTCAGCCACCACAAAAGTACTCCCTCCTACAAAAATAAAATCCTCAGATGAAGCGTTCTTTAAGGCTTTTTTATACGCCTTATTTACAGAGTTATAAGCTTCCCCTTTTAATCCATAGTCATTAAAAAACTGTTTTAGGTCTTTAGCTGGTAGCCCTCTAGAAATTTCTGGTTTACATAAATAGTAGGTGGCTTCTTTTGGTAATAAATCAATAATAGAATTGACATCCTTATCGTTTACCACACCAAAAACAATATGTAATTTCTGAAAGGTTTCTTTTGAAATTTGAGACATTACATAACTAAGTCCCTCTTTATTGTGCCCCGTATCACAAACCACTTTGGGTTGAGACCCTAAAACTTGCCAACGTCCTTGTAAATTGGTGTTTTTAACTACATTTAATAGTCCTTTTTTTAAATGTGCTTCGGAAATATGATATCCTTTTAACCTCAATTCTTGAATAGTTTGAACTGCTGTTTTAATATTTTTAGGTTGATAAGTTCCTTTTAAATCACTTTCTAAAACCACATCAATTTCTTTATCGGCAAATACAATTTTGGAGTTATTTAGTTGAGCTAGTTCTTTAAAGACTTCTTTCGTTTCACTTTGGGTCTCACCAATAACAACAGGTATGTTAGGTTTAATAATACCGCCTTTTTCGGTCGCAATCTTTTCTAGTGTCTCTCCTAAAAATTGGGTGTGATCTAAACCTATATTGGTAATTACGGAAACTTCAGGCATAATAACGTTGGTAGAATCTAAACGTCCTCCCATACCAACTTCAATAACTGCCATATCAACTTTTTGTTTATCGAAATAATCAAAAGCCATTCCAACGGTCATTTCAAAAAAAGACAACTGATGTGCTTCAAAAAAAGGTTTATTACGCTTTATAAAACCAATTACAAATTGTTTACTAACTACTTGCCCATTAATTTTAATACGTTCTCTAAAATCTTTTAAGTGAGGTGACGTATATAGTCCCACTTTATATCCTGCCTCTTGTAAGATGGAGGCTAACATATGACTGGTAGAACCTTTTCCATTAGTTCCTGCCACATGAACAGACCTAAACTTTTTATGCGGATTTTTTAAATGGTTTACTAATAAATGCGTATTGCTTAAATCTGCTTTGTAAGCTGATTTACCCTGACGCTGATACATGGGAAGTTGCGAAAACATCCAATTGAGAGTATCTTTATAATTCATGAATTATTGCCCCAAGTTAAAGTTAACACTAACAAAACCTATTTGTCTTGAAGGCGCTTTAGAATCTGGGCGCCACTTGTGAGAAAGTGCTATTTTTTTTGCAGGTTCTAGTAAACATGACGCATTGTTGGTTGTGCCTTTTACTCCAGGAATAGCCTTTGTAACTCGCCCGTTTCTATCAACTTCTATTTGCACCACCACCAATCCAGATTCGTTACAATCTTGTTTAAATATTTCACGAGTAGGCACTCCACGTCCATTAAGCCCGTAACCAACACCACCACTACCAGTTCCGGGGTCACCAAAATAACTTGATGCATAAGGATTCCCATCTAGCTGGCCTTTATCACCTGGGGTATTGTCATTACCTTCACTTCCTGTTTCTGAACCTTCAGAGTTACTAACGCCTCCAATCAAGGCGTCTAACTTTTTCTTCTTTTCTTCTTGCTCACGCTTTTCTTTAGCAATACGTTCAGCTTCTGCCTTTGCCTTAGCTTCTGCAATGGCTTTTGCCTTAGCCTCGGCTTCCTTTTGTTTTTGAATAGTGATGGCTTCTTCATCCTCTTGGGTTAAAATATCTTCTTTTACTTCGGAAGATTTTGTTGGTTCTGATTTTGAAGCCTCAGGTTGCGGGGGTTGCTCTATTTGTTTAGGTTCAGACTTAACTGGCTTTTTTGGCTGTATTCTTCCTTGCCCTACACTTGAATTCCCGAAGTTAACGGCTACCCCATATTCTTCTGGCGGATCCATGTATTGTGGTCCCATGACAAAAATCATTAGTAACAAAATCAAGGTAATCAGCAACGTTATTTTTGCCGAATCCTTTTCATGTTTTGTTTCAAAATACTTCATTATTAATGATTTTCTAATCCTAGAATTTAATTAGCAGACTTTACCGCCAAGGTAGATTTAATCCTATTTCTATTAGCAATATCCATGATATAAACCACATGTTTCATTTCAACGTCTTGATCCGATCTAATCGTAATTGACGATGTACTACTACCTTGTATAGCCTTGAGAATAGTCTCTTCTAGCTGACTCTTGGGTACCATTTTCATATCTACAAAATATTGATGCTTTTGGTTGACACTTACTGATATGTTTTTTACCTGAGTAGTTTTACTAGACGACTTAGGCAACAATAAATCTATAGCCTCTGCAGACACCAAAGTAGAAGCAATCATGAAAAAAATTAATAACAGAAATACAATATCTGTCATTGACGACATATTGAATTCTGGTGTAACTTTATTTCTTCCTCTAAAATTCATACTACGTAGGTTCGTTTAAATGATCCAAAAACTCTAAAGAGTTAGCTTCCATTTGATACACCACTTTATCGGTTCTAACCACTAAATGGTTGTAAGCAATGTAAGCAACAATACCCACAATTAAACCACCAACGGTAGTGGTCATTGCTGTATACAATCCGCCAGCTAAGACATCCATTTGAATAGACCCTCCAGCATTGGCCAGTTCAAATATTGCCAATATCATTCCAACAACCGTACCAAGGAACCCAATCATGGGAGCTGCACCCGAAATAGTAGCCAGAATACTAACGTTCTTTTCCAATCCGTAAATTTCTAAACGACCAGCATTTTCTATGGTTGTATTAATATCTGCAAGAGGTTTACCAATTCTGGTAATACCTTTTCCTATTAATCTTGAAACTGGTGTATTTACCTGAGCACATAGTACCTGTGCTGAATCTATTTTGCCATTACTAACATGGTCTTTTATTTGATTCATGAAATTTGAATCAACCTTTGATGCTGCTTTAATAGCAAATAACCTTTCAAAATAAATATAAACAGCAAATATTAATAACAAGAACAGGATAGCAATAATAACTTGTCCTGCTGCACCACCGCTGGTTATTAGTTCAATTATAGATAAGGTTTTTTCTACTGATTCTCCTTCAGCTATTGCTTCTGCTCCTTCTTGAGCATTTGGTAAGGTTAAAAATAGGTTTAGCATATAATATCAATTTATTGCAACTGTATAACGTCACTTTTTTTGTTAAAGTATAACAAAAATAGCTTTTGATTAAAACCAGACAAACAATTATTAGACCAAATGCTAAATATTACAAAAATTTATCTAAAGAATGGCTCTCATCACCATAAATGCAGCAGAACCTATAACAAAACCAATGAATGCTAACCAAGATATTTTGCGTAAGTACCAGAAGAAGTCTATTTTTTCCATTCCCATAGCAACTACTCCTGCAGCAGACCCAATAATTAACATACTTCCGCCCGTTCCAGCAGAAAATGCAATGAAGTGCCAAAGTTGATTGTCTAATGGTTCTGAAAACATACCTAAGCTAGCTGCCACCAAAGGCACGTTATCTATTACCGCAGACCCAACTCCTAAAAACATAACTACCAAATCTGACACACCTCTTGACTCAATTTCAGTTCCTAATTGCGGAGTACTCTCTCGTAACCAATCAGCTGCCCCAAATAAAATTCCTAAAGATTCCAAAGCGGCTACAGCCATCAAAATTCCTAAGAAGAATAGTATACTTGGTAATTCAATTTTTGACAATGAATAATGCACTGGACTATGATGTGCATGCGCATCGCTTTCATGTGAATCAACTATAGTCATAGTAAACCTAGAACTACTGTAAATTTCGGCAAATGTTGCTACTACACCTAAAGAAAGCATCATTCCAACGTAAGGAGGTAAATGTGTTACCATTTTAAAAATTGGCACAAATACAATAGCTCCCAATCCTAAATATAGCATGGTGGAACTAAACCTAGACTTTGGCTTATCATCTACCTCTTCAATATCTAATTCACCTTTAAAAGCTGGCAAAAAGGAAGCTATTAAAGATGGAACCGCCATACAGAAGAACGACGGTATTAATAAATAAGCTATTAAATTTCCAGTAGATACTTTATTACCTATCCAAAGCATAGTAGTGGTTACATCGCCAATTGGAGACCAAGCACCACCTGCATTGGCAGCAATGATAATTAAACCAGCATACCATATTCTTGTATTTCTATCTTTTACAATTTTTTGAAGGATTGAAATAAGTACGATGGTTGCCGTAAGATTATCAATAATAGCTGAAAGAATGAATGCTAAGATTGAAAAAATCCATAAAATCTTGGTTTTCTTTTTAGTTTTAATAAATCCTTTGATGGTTGCAAACCCATCAAAATAGTCAATAATTTCAACAATGGTCATAGCGCCTAAAAGGAATACCAGAATTTCGGAAGTCTTCCCTAAATGATGCAACAGGGTTTCCTCCATTAAATGCACCTTTTCTTCGTGCTCCAATAAGCCAAAATTCTCTAAAAGGGCATGCTTTCCAGAATCAAACCACTGTGAAAAATGCTCTAATCCTAAAGCTATTAAGGCCCAACAAATGGCCATCATCACCAGAGCAGGAATTAATTTATCTATTTTTATACTGTGCTCAAGGGTAATGGCTAAATAACCCATTACAAAAACTAAAATAATTGCTGCTTCCATAAATTTATTTAAATAAGTTGGTTAAGCGCTATCTCAAAAGCGGTAGCACTCAATCCTGTTTTAGCAGGATTTTTGCTATATACTTTCTCCATGGCTTTTTTTATTGTATTTGATGTATCGTTAAAAATTGCTTCGTCTGTCATTTGTACTCTACGTTCCATAAAATAGGCAAAAACTCTTGCCATTCCACAGTTTGAAATAAAGTCTGGAATTAAACTCACACGGTAATCTGTATGCTCCATAATGGGTCCAAAGAAAATCTCTTTATCAGCAAAAGGCACATTGGCTCCACAAGACACTACTTCCAATCCGCTATCTATCATTTCATCAATTTGATGAATAGTAATTAAACGTGATGCAGCACAAGGAGCAAAAATTTCTGTGTTTAAGCCCCAAATTTTTTCATTGGCCTCCTCAAAAGAAACTAAATTTTCACCAGCTAAAGTATTACCCTTTTTGTTTAGAAAAAAATGACTTATATCATTAAATGAAAAACCTTCATCATTTATCAGGGCGCCAGCAATATCAATAATACCAACAATTTTAGCTCCCATTTGAGACAGATAAAACGCGGCGGCAGCCCCAACATTTCCAAACCCCTGAACTACAGCTCGTTTTCCCTTAATGTCACCGCCATAAATATTGTAATAATGCTTTACGGCTTCAGCAACACCAAAACCGGTTATCATATCTGCAACAGTATATTTTCTGGAAACATCTGGTGAGTAAATAGGGTTTTCAATAACCTTTATTACACCTTGCCGTAACTGACCAATCCTATTTATTTTATCAGCTTCGGTAGGTTTGAAGTGTCCATTAAAAACGCCTTCCTGTGGGTGCCAAACCCCACTTTGCTCTGTAATTGGAATAACTTCATGAGTTTCATCTACGTTCATATCGCCTCCAGTACCATAATAGCTTTTTAGTAATGGTGAAACCACAGAGTACCAACGTTCTAAAACCTGTTCTTTTCTTGGGTCTTTGGGATCAAAATTAATACCTGATTTAGCACCTCCAATAGCGGGTCCTGAAACTGTAAACTTAATTTCCATAGTTTTTGCTAGCGATAACACTTCATTCATATCCAACCCCTTTCTCATGCGTGTTCCACCACCAGCTGCTCCTCCCCGTAAAGAGTTTATCACTACCCATCCCTCTGCATCTGTTTTGGAGTCTTTCCAATTAAAAACTATTTCTGGTTCTTTGTTTTCGTAACGTTTTAATAAATCTTTCATTTGTTATACAGCATTAATTCAACATAAAGTCAACTTATTTGAGACTAGAATCATGAATTTGTTGTAACTAAAGTTGAGTCATTTTGTATAAGCATTTTTTGATTTCATTAAGTAACAAATATAAAAAACTTGGCAGCTTTAATATTAATTTGCTGTTATTTTTAAGGAATAAAAACTTTTCCAGAACTATGGTTTTTTGATGCTCCAGTGACACTTTTTAAACAATTTATTTCGTTTCTTAGTTTTAAAACACCTAAAAAACCAAAAATTAATGCTTCTTTAAACTCTATAATCTCTTTTGAAGGAATAATAATTTTATTCCCTGAAAGTTCTTTTACCCTTTCTATTAAAAAAGTATTGTAGGCCCCTCCACCAGTTACCAAAACAGAACCATTAGGAATTTCTGAAATACTTTTTGAAATTTGAATAGCTATATGCTCTACAAAAGTGCGTAATACATCTTTTATTTCTAAATTAAAGGAATCAACCAAGGGTATCACATAGCGTTTTACCCATTCTAATCCTAAGGATTTAGGTGGCAACTTTTCATAAAAACTTAGTGTATTTAGCGCTTCTATCAAATCAAAATTAAGGTTTCCCTTGGAAGCTAATTGTCCTTTATCATCATAATTTAAACCTAATTTTTTCACATAATGATTTAGAACAATATTAACCGGACAGATATCATAAGCAATACGCTTGTTATTGACTTCAGAGGAGATATTAGCAAACCCACCAAGATTGATACAATAATCATATTCAGAAAAAAGGAACTTATCTCCAATAGGCACCAAAGGAGCTCCTTGTCCACCTAGTATAACATCTTGAATTCTAAAGTCACATACCACTCTTTTGTTTACTAAAGTGGCTAAAAGAGGTAAATTCCCAATTTGATAGGTTAGTTTTTTTTCTGGCTGATGTAAAGCAGTATGCCCATGTGAACAAATAGCATCAATATCAATAATATCATGCCTGTTTATAAAATCACAAATAACTGAAGCTAAATAGTCCGTATAATCTCGATCTATTTGATATAAATCCTCTGAGGATCTTAACGTTAAATCTGCCAAAACCATTTTCCAATGACTGCTATACGGAATTGTTTCTGCAAGATGAATTTGAAATTCCCAAATGTTGTTACATTCAAAAGAAACATAAACCAAATCGATACCATCCAATGAGGTTCCCGACATGACCCCTATGATTTTATAGTTGTATTTTATCATATTCACAAAAATAAAGATATTTGTTAAAAATATTGTACCAAATATTTATATTTGTTATTAATTTTATTAAATCAGTAATTTATTGAAGTTATGGATTTTAAGCTTTCTGAAGAACATATCATGATTAAAAATGCAGCTCGAGAGTTTGCGCAAACCGAATTATTACCAGGTGTTATTGAACGCGATAATAATCAAGTATTCCCAGATGAGCTAGTAAAAAAAATGGGGGCATTAGGTTTCATGGGGGTAATGGTAGATCCGAAGTATGGCGGAAGTGGCATGGACACTATATCTTATGTTCTAATTATGGAAGAGCTTTCTAAAATTGATGCCTCGGCTTCAGTCATAGTCTCTGTAAATAACTCATTAGTTTGTTATGGCTTGGAAGCTTACGGAACTGAAGCTCAAAAAGAGAAATATTTAACACGACTTGCCAAAGGAGAATGCATTGGAGCGTTTTGTTTAAGTGAACCCGAAGCAGGAAGTGATGCTACATCACAAAAAACCACAGCCATTGATAAAGGGGACTATTACCTTTTAAATGGTACTAAAAATTGGATTACCAACGGTGGGCGTGCTGAAATTTATCTGGTGATAGCACAAACCGACAGAGACAAAGGTTCTCACGGTATCAATGCTTTTATTATTGAAAAAGGTATGAAAGGATTTGATATTGGGCCTAAAGAAGATAAGCTAGGCATTAGAGGTAGTGACACCCATACACTGCAGTTTAATGACGTTAAAGTCCCAAAAGAAAACAGAATTGGTGCCAATGGGTCTGGATTTAGATTTGCGATGAAAACCTTATCTGGCGGACGCATTGGTATTGCGGCGCAAGCTTTGGGCATTGCTCAAGGCGCTTATGAATTGGCGTTAAAATACAGCAAGGAACGAAAAGCTTTTGGTACTGAAATAGCCAATCATCAGGCTATTGCCTTTAAACTAGCAGACATGTATACTGAAATTGAAGCAGCCAGATTATTGGTTATGAAAGCCGCTAATGATAAAGATATTGGAAATAATTACGACCGTTCTAGTGCTATGGCTAAGCTCTATGCTTCTGAAGTAGCCATGAAACATACCGTTGAAGCAGTTCAAATTCATGGGGGCAATGGTTTTGTTAAAGAATACCATGTAGAACGCCTTATGAGAGATGCCAAAATTACACAGATTTATGAAGGCACTAGTGAAATTCAAAAGATTGTAATCTCTAGAAGTATTTTGAGAGATTAGCTCGTTTTATTCTGAGTAATGCATGATCATATAGAACTCTTTTTATAGAGTAGTAATCAAATAAATGAGTCGTCCTAAAATAGGTTGACCGATTATTGAATAAAATTAGTATTAATATTTGAACCATCAAAAGCTAGCTTTTGATGGTTTTTCTTTGTCCATTTTTTAAGTTTTATGTTCTGCTGTTTATGTGCTTGACTAGGA
>NZ_SMZJ02000006.1 GCF_004358095.2 Seonamhaeicola sediminis | reverse complement strand
TATATTTTTCAATATGTTAAGATATTTGCGCACAAGCGCAGTTAAGAGAAAAGGCATAAGGCACAAGTGAAAACTTTTAACTTATTACTTTTAAACTTTTAACTTAAGATTTAAGGTGGTTATAGCGATGGGGCTCACCTCTTACCATTCCGAACAGAGAAGTTAAGCCCATTAGCGCCGATGGTACTACAGTTGTGGGAGAGTAGGTCGTTGCCTTTTTTTGATACTGAAGCATCAGTATTTATATATAAACCCTTCATTTTTTAATGAAGGGTTTTTTTTGTTTTATTATTATTACGATTGGGGATTACTGAATGATTTGTTAGTTGACTGTGAAGATTTTAAACATACCTTTTTCTTTGCTATTTGGAACTTCAGAAATAAAAGCATATTTCCCTGGATCTAAATTGGCATAAAAATAGCCTGTTCTACCAGCAGGCATATCGTTTACACCACCTAAAAAGGTTATACCACTTGGAACGGGGGTAATTAATCCTTTTGGATTTGACCAATCCATCCAGGCTTCTAATGCCTCTAAACTTGCATTAGGATCTAATTTGACCAGATTCAAGTCATGCCAAATAAAATTTTCATGTGGCTTTTGATCTTTTACGTATACTGAAAAAATTTGTTTTCCTTTGGTAATACCTTTATCATATGTAATACCTTCTTCACCAGATAAGGTAATATTTACTGTTCCTTTTGGTGGCTTATTACCACTATCTTCATCAGTAACTACGATAGGTTTTGCCATTCCCATAAGCGTATGGAATTTACCATTGGGCATTTTTACATAGCATTCCATAATATAATATCCTGGTCTTAATTTTAATGTAGTAATAGCTGTATGTTTTGGAGCAATCAAACCAGCCCCTCCAGAAAACACAATATCGCCATACCATGCTGGTAGTTTAGCAAAGGCAGCAAACCCTTCTTCTGCTTTGCCTTCATTTATTAAATCCATACCTTCTTCAAATACAGGAGCAATATCAGTAATAGCATTTTCTGCAGTTTTTCCTTCAGGATATTTATCTAATAAAAAGAAATGGGTTTCGTTTGATAAGTTTTCATATTTAAAAGTATTCCAACCTGATGGAATAGTATCTACTGATTGAAATTCCATGCTACGCGTAACAATATCAATTGTATTACTTGGAAATTGTATTTCTTCAACTTCTACAATTTCTTCAATTGGTTGTGATTTCTTATCGTTTTTACAATTAAACAATACGCTGATAGAAATGAATAATATAAAAATTGGCTGATTTAAATTTTTCATAATATGATTTATAGTTAGTCAATTATTACTTTTTTGTTGATATTTCCCTTATCTGTTTCTATTTTAAGTAAATAAATGCCTTTTGAAAGCTTGCTTACATCTATTCGATTTAATTCTGAAGTGACAATAAAAGCTTGTTTTCCTAAAATATCATAAAATTCAACTTTAAGTAATGGCATTGCAGATTTAATCGTTAAAAAACTAGTAGCTGGATTTGGAAAAACTTTAGTACTAAATTTTATTCCATCTTCATAAGCCAAAGTAGTTGAAGTTTCTGGGTTAATAAAACCTTCAGATAATATTATTGTTCCTGTACTTACTTCTTGCACATGTGTTTCACCTATAGTATAAAGTAATTGTATATTACCATTGGTTTCACTAGCTCCACCACTATCGATACTAAATTTTTCTATGGTTTGGGCATTACCTGAAAACCAAAGCAGAAAGCATATTGAAAAACTGGTTATTATTTTCATACTTGTATTTTTTATATTGAGATTCCTCCTCGTTCCTCGTTCAGAATGACAAAAGTTTTAGTTTTTTACCAACTGTATTGTTACACTACTTGATTGCTGTTTCTCTATAGCTTCTACTCTTTTTAGCAGTGTTTGCAGAATTTCAGATTGTTCTGCACTATCCTGTTGCTCTTTAAGAAGTAAGGCTTTTAGCTGCTCATTTTCTTTCTTTAACTCTTGTATTGCTTTTATAGCGACTACGCCAAAACCTGAATAGTTAAGCTGGTATAAATCGTCTTCTTTGTTGTGGTTTACTAATTCTGGATAAATGGGCTCTACATCTTGTGCTACGAAACCAATATGAGATTTCTTGTTCTCATCGCTCTTGTAGTGATAGGTTAACGGTTGAAGTTGCATAAACTCCTGCCAGTTAAAATACAGATCATTAAAATTGGCTTTTGCGCGTCTATCAGACAGTGCGGTGTAAGCACCAGAAGCGTCATCAAAAGAACCCACAGGACTAGCATTACCTCCCGCTTTGGAATATAAATACAACTGACCGTTACTGTTGAGTGTATAAAAACGCCACCAGTTTTCATTTGTACCTTTATTTTGCAGTTTAAACCCGTTTAAAGTCCCGTCGTTATCATGAAAGAGATGAAGATCTGAATTGGGTTCTACATTATGTGTCCCAAACGCTGAATAGCCATTTTCTAAAACCGTTAGGGCATTACTACGGTCATTAATATTATTACCATTACCAACTTGAAACAAGGTTGAAGTAGAAAACGTTGCGTCGTTTAAACTACCAACAACTGTAGATGCTTCATCATCGGCATTAACAATGTAACCCATTGCTGTTGATGCAAAACCAGAAGCTTGTGATGACACTCCCATTGCTGTTGATGCTGTACCTGTAGCATATGTTACTTCTCCCACTGCAAAAGAAGATGTGCCAACAGCATTTGTATCCTTTCCTACAGCAGTCGAATAAGCGCCTAAAGCTTCTGTAAAATATCCCATTGATGTTGATGCAAAACCTAAAGCTTGAGTTAAAGATCCAGTAGCAAAGGCATTCTCGCCTGTTGCACCTAATACCGAACTTGAGAGATTTGAATAACTTAGATCCACTGCATTTGAGCCAATATTACCATAATAGGTTGGATTAGCTCCTGTTAACCGCCAACCAGTGCCATTACCTTCATCTAGTGCTTCTAAACCTGTAGAAGAAAGATTAGCATCAGCATATTCTTTGGTGATTAAAGCTTTTGGGTCTGTGATTTCTGAAATATCGAAGCTTGGGGCTGTGATAATACCATCCATATTTACATTAAAAGCGTTTGAACGCCCGCCTGTATTTCCATTACCAATCTGAAACAAGATATTTGTTGCGGTAGTATTATCATTTAATCTACCTACAACAGTAGAAAATTGGTCATCAGCAATAGTTCCAAAACCTAAAGCAGTCGTACTGAATCCTGATGCTATGGTTTCATTTCCCAGTGCGGTCGAGGCTAAATTAGTCGCTTTGGTTTTATATCCAGCAGTAAAATTTGCAGTACCTAGAGCTCCAAAATCTTCTGAGGCATCTGGATTGTAACTCATATCGACGGCGTTTTCCCCCACAGCTCCAAAATTAGCAGGATTTCTCCCTATCAACCTCCAGCCTATTCCATTGCCTTCATCCAAGGTCTCCAAACCTGTTGGTGAAGTTCCTGAGCCTCCTCCAGAATAGTTAGCGTCAGCGTATTCCTTGGTAATTAAAGCCTTAGGATCTGTGATTTCAGCCATATCAAAAGTTGGGGCTGTTATGGTACCATTCCGTAATACCGTTAAGGCATTCGTGCGCACATCATTGGTTCCATCTACAAAATAACCATTACCAATTTCGAACAAAGGATCGGTTGCAGAAGCTAGTAAAGGATCGCCACCACCTACATTAAAAAGTCCAATGGCTGTTGAGTTTGGTGCTTCGGCTCTAGTGTATTGCCCCATTGCCACAGAATTAAACCCTGAGGCTACAGTAGAAGCACCCATTGCTGTAGCTTGTGATTGAGTTGCGCTTGTATTGATTCCGGATGCAAATGAACTTTGACCAGAAGCAGTTGTGTTTCTTCCTAAAGCTGTGGCATAATTTCCAGTAGCCCCTCTAGTAGTTGATTCGCTTGTACTAATACTTAAATCGACTGCACCAAATGAAATTAATCCATAATTATTTGGTGGTCTATTTTTTAAACGCCAACCTTCTCCGTTTCCTTCATCTAATATCTCAAGACCTGATGTATTGGAGTTCTGGGCATACAATGCATAAGGGACAGCCTTAAATTCAGTGGTTCCCATATCTGTAAGTCCTGAGCCTGTATCGATTTGTACTTTTAAAAAATGAGAGGCAAAAAAATTCCCCCAATCAATATTTTCATATTCACCATCAAACCCAGATAAAGGGTTTCCTTCTCCTATGTTAACTATAACAATTCCGTTAGCATCTGTAGTAGCCGAATGGGTTTCGGCATATACTACACTCGAAAAATCGGCAGCGGGACCTTCTAAAATCGAGAATTCAATGGTTATGTTTTGGTTGGACAGCACATTGTTACTGTCATCTTTAATCAACGCTTTGTAATTAATACCCTTTTGTGCAAATGTTAATGTACTTAGGGCTAACGTTAATATTAATATTACTTTTTTCATGACCTGTATCTTTTGATTAATAGCTTTAATATTATTTGATGAGATTATTTAATTTAAATTCTTTAAAAATTGGCCAAACGTCCTTTTGCTCAAATCCTGTAACTTTTAAATTGACCGCAAAACGACCATTGTAAAAAAACTCTAAAGTGTATCTGTTTTGACCTTTATCGAAATGTTCTTTTACCATAGAGTCTTCATAAGCTTTTGTTATCGTATAATCACCATATTCTTCTTTATTGGTTTTATCATACTTAATGGCTCTGTAAGATGCAGTTGCAGCTGATCCTTTTTCTCCAGCACCATCAAAAAATCTTATGTTTATTTGTTTGCTTGTATTTTGCCCATAGATTGCAAATGCCATAGAAGCACCTGCCATATCCAAAGCATTGCTATTGGTTTTTGGCATACCATAAATAGTTTCTGGAAAAAACGCTTTTAAAGTTTCTACAGAAATTGGTGTGAGTTTTTTTAATGCTTCTGACTCTGCTGCTAAATCTCGTGCGCCTTTAACAAGGTTGTTACCTGTTTTTATTTTGTTTACTACTGAGTTGGTTTTTTGATTGGTTTCTTTTTTTTCATTGTTACCACATGATAAGACTAAACACAACACCAACAATAGACTGTAATAGTTAAGAATTTTCATAATGAGAATTAAGTTTAATTATGATTAATTTCGAGTATTAAAATTATATTCTACAGCATTTGGTAATTTAACTGTAGTCTCTTCATATGTGTATATAGCTTTTGCTCCATCTGGATTAACAATCTCTGCTAGATAATCTTCTGAATCAAAAACTATATAGGTTCCTTTGCCTTGACCACTAACCACCAAATACCGTTTACAGTTATTACTGCCTCTACAAGAAATAGTTTCTTTTACTACTCCTTCAACACCTTCAAACCAAGATGGATGGTAGTAATATGCCCATTCAATTATTGGATATTTACCCATAGACATTATTATTTCTTGACTATTATAGCTTATAGTACGAATAGTATAATCGAGTTCTTCTGAGACATTATCGTATGGCAAATAAGCTTTAGGATCAAAAAAAGTATAGGCATCTAACATTTGTGCCATGTAGTTACTAAAAGTTTCAAAATGAACTTTGACATATTGCCCTTTATCAGCTGAATAGATATAACCGTACTGATCCCAATATACAGGGTCTGGATTTTTTCGTTTACCGTGATATTCCATTCGCATTGCCATAGTATCAAAATCTAAATAGGAAATAATATGGTCTTTACCATCCTTTAGTTCCAATTTTATATCTGTAGTAATATAATAGATGAAGTTAGGATTGTTTCCTCCTAATTGGTTTGTATTATCACTATTATTATTATTGTTGCTATCATTATCATCATTATTGGCGAGTACTTCACCTATTACTACATCTTGACCATCACCATCATCCTCATCTCCTTTATCATCTATGATGTTTCCATTACGATTGGTATCAATGCCATTGTTGGGTGTGCTGTCTGGATCTTTGGTACTACAACCAACCACTTCAGCGGTTGTCAACAAATCTCTATCGTCTACAACTACAACTACTATTGTCATTGTAGCTTTTTTCCACTCCTCAAGATTACCAATATCCCAAAGTTCTGAATCCTCATTATAACTGCCTTGGGTTACTGAAATATTAGATACACTGTAACTATTTGGAATGTGAACTTTTGAAACAATATCATTTGATGATGCTGGTCCTTTATTAACTACATGTATTGTAAAGGTTACCGTTTCGCCTAAAGCCGTATAATAGGGATCCACTTTATTCAGTAGATGCAAATCGGCTTCACTTTCTGTTCCTTTAGCATTTGTGGTTTGCTGGTTTGGAACAGGTACTGATTTTTTAGTAGTTTCCTTTTTTGTGTTATTACTTTTTTTAGGCTTAGATGTAGTAGCACTATCTATAGCTTGTTCCGTTTTTTTTGATACTATTTCATCGGTTTTATTGAGAATAGTTCGCTCTGCAGCCGCTTCAGCTTTCTTTTTAAGTTTTTTTAGGAATTGAGCTTCTACTGAAAAACTGATGCTTAAACAAGCAAGGAATAGTATAAGGTGTTTTGGTTTCATTAGTTTTGCATATAATTGTTAAGGTAATATGTTTTAACTTCTCCTTTTTCACTGTTAGAGATAGTTACATAGTAATGTAAACGACCATTATTAATAATATAGTAAGGAGTTAAATAATCAAATCCTGAAGTGAAATTTGCAGACAACTTATAACTATCATACCAGTCATCTAATATTTTACCATCTTCAAAGCCGTATTGCATTAGTTGACCTGTATTACTGTTTAAAGCCATAATACTGGTCATACTATCATTCTTACTATCAGTTTGTGCTACATTACATATTACATTCCACTGGCCTCCAATATCTTTCCTTGTTGCAGTGTCTATACCAATTCTACCATCAGATTTTATAATCAATTTTCTAATAAAACCATCAGATTTATTATAGCCAAAGGTATAGTTACCAAAACTCAACAACTCTAAATTGTTAAAATTAAGTTGAGATTCTTGTAATTTAGACCCTAATCGTCCATCACTCTCTAAACTGTAAGTGGTTATAGTACCTGAATTGCTTTTAAGCATTAGGAACCGTTTAGGATATGCTGTAATATAAGCATTGGTGTAATTAGTAGGTAATTGATATGCTTGTGCTGAACCTAATGAGCCATTGTCATTTAATTTTATAATACCTAGTTGTCCTGTTCCGTAATCCATGAACAATGCATAACTTTTGGTACTAATATTGTTAATGCCTATGAAAGAAATATTTCCCCTAAATTCCTTATAAGCTACTTGAGAGCCTGTTTTTCCATTTTTATCAACGGAATAAATTGCTATAGCATTATTAAGATCATTAAAATAAATCATAAATTTATTGGGTCCTAATTCAAAAGCTTCTCTTGCAGCCCATCCAGCATTATAATTTATAGATTCAAGTTCCTGACCAATTTTCCTGTTGATTTTAAAATTATATCCTCGATCATTTTTCATACCTAGGTAAGCGCTATAAATTCTGGCAATCTGTTCATCGGTAAAATTATTTCTACATTCTGCTTCCGAATAAGACATAATATTACTAGTATCTGGCTTATAATCAGTGTTTTTTGAGTCTGTTTCCGTACCTGTATAAACACAATTGGTAACAAGACCGCTTAAGTTTGGATCTGCTGGTGTATCACAGCATAAGTCTCCTGAAGATTTACAGTTTTTACCATCCACACGTTCATCACCTCTTGCTGTTTCATGAGTGTGTAAAAGACTAAACCAATGTCCTAACTCGTGTGTCAACGTACTAGCATTTTTAGCTTGTCCATTTCTCATAAGAATATGTTGGTTTTCGTAACCCTTATTAGGAAATCGTGCCCAAGATGTATAGCTATTTTCTGTAAAGTATATATTCAAAACATAATCTAAATCTCGATCTGGTATGTCTAAAATTTCAAGATAATCCGCATGTCCGTTACCATTAGCATCAGTAGAATCATTTAATTTTGTATTGAGAACTGTGGTATCATCAATATAATTTAGGTTGTTGATATGGACATATAAACCATATGGTTCTAGAAGATTGTTAGCACGTTTAAAACTTTCGATCAGTTCTTTTCTACTAATGCCACCTGTTTTGTCACTTTTTCTAACAATGTGCACAGCCGTTGGAATAGTACTAAAGTCTGATTTACTAGACAATGACAGTTGATTAATAGATAAGTTGTTTAAATATTCAACAGAAGGTAGACCACGAAGCTGATCAAAAGAGTAATTTTTTATGTACTGAAGACGTTGGTTGTAAAGAGATGTAGAATCGGCAAGTATCCTTAACTGTTCTTCTGTTGGTTTAGCACTACAAGGTCCATCATCATTTACTGATGATGCACTTAAATTTTTTTCGGTTTCACCTATTAACTTTAAAGTGCCATTTTCTAAAACTAACTCATGAAAGGTTAAGGGAAGTGTAGTATTGCTTTCAAAATAGTTTCCTAACCAAGATTGCTGATTAGCAACTATGGTTTGAGTTGGAGTAATACCCAATTTTTTGGTTTCATATTTAGTATCAAAATCAAAAACAAGTTGCGCTTCTTTTGCTGGCATAACTTTATACTTACCATAGGCATCAACATCTACATTAATAGGTTTTTTAACATCTGCAAGATCTACTGGTCTTAATTTATAGTTCCCAGTAATACTACCTAAATAGGCTACTGTATTAGAATATGATTCTTGCAATGCCGTATTGTTTTTAATATTGGATAACAGGTTAATATCAATTACCGCATCAGTTTCCTTATCTACAAGCATGACTACCTCTGTTTGAGGAAGAATATTTGTAATGGTAAAGTTTGTAAACCCAATATTTGCATCAAACCGGGAATCGTTTACCGCACCACCTATAGACACCATGGTTGGTTGCATTTTAAACCTTGGTAAGAAGAGTACCATTTGGTCGTCTAAAAGCACTTTTAATTTTCCCTTAATACATTCTACTTTTGCATGACGCCATACTGGTTCTAAGGTTTGAAATTCTTTTAAATGATTTTTTGCGCTTCCCATTTCTGGATGGTTCCAGTCGGTTTCTAAACCATCTCTATAAATCATAAACGGTTTGTAACGGATTCCATTTTTTTCATAACCATAAGCACCATCCCACAACCTTAATTGAAAGCCTTGTCCATACAACGAAGACGTTTTATCAAAAAACACATCAAATTCTACTGTAAAATCTCCGTTTAAATAATTGTTTGTTTGATTATTGACTATTGGTTTAATGATACCTCCGCTTCTAAAACCAATGTACTTATAACCGTCTTGCTGATTTACCGTTGCCATGCCACCAACAATATCCCATTGACTTGGGAAGTCGCCGATAGTTTCATTAGTAACATTATCTTGAAAGGTTTGTGCAGTTGCAATCCATGAGGTAAACAACACAACAATACCATAAATGTACTTTAGTTTCATTGTATTTATTTTAATATTCTAACAATTCAAATTTTATCCATGCTGCGCCTCTATGGCCATCATTTTGAGTAGTGTTTCCTAACGAAATAGGTCCTTCAAGTGTTTCTCCAACTTGTCTTACCCATAATTTTGCATTTGGACCTCCATCGTAAGTTTTAAATAGCCCATATTGGGCTTTCATAATATCCGGATCATGAAAGGGTACATTAAACCCTTCAACATTTTCCCCTTGTTTTAATAACTGAAGATCAATTAACAAATCATATATATCAACCTCTATAAATGAATCATATAACACACCTTTAGAATTCCCCCAAAAATTATAAGAATTGTCTTCTAAAAAAGATTTAATAATGAATTTTGATGACTTGTCAGAGGCTTCTTCTGTTGTTATTTCAAAAATTAAAGCATTCATTACATTACTTATTTTTTTACCAGAAGCTTCATCAACAATAAAATAATATGATTTTGCACCAAGAGTATTAACTGAATAACCTTCTATAGTGGTTTCGTTATCCATATTCCCTTTGATTTTTTCTATTGCAACTTTATTATTATTACCAGTTGTGTAACTAATGGCTTGTCTGAAATTATATCTTGCTTCTGACTCATACTTTTTAATACACAATAAATCAGTTAATGTTACTTTCAACTTTATAGGCTTTTCAACTAAACCAGGCGTAAGTATTTGTGGGTTTGTTGTTGTATCAATAGGGTCATAAGGTTGTTGAATTGCAATAGAGTCTAATGGAGTGACTGTTGTAGTATCTACTGGACCAAATCCTACATTTTCATCTAAAGTTGTATCTTGAGTTACACCATTGGGTGTATTAATAGTAGAACTTATTGTACCTGTTTGGCTGGTATTATTAGAAGCCGTATTAGTATTAGATGTAGAAGTATTACTTTCTTGATTAGTATCCGTTGGGCTTGGATTGTATGGATTGGTTGCTATTATTTCACTTTCGGTATGAGAATCATTACTTGTTGTTGAAGATGTATTCATAGACCTCAATCCAGTAATCGTAAAATTTGTAAAGCCTATTTTTGCATCGAACTGGGAGTCGTTTACTGAACCACCAATAGACACCATAGTCGGTTGCATTTTAAATCTTGGAAAGTTAAGCACCAGCTTATCATCTAAACGTATTTTAAGTCTACCTGTTTTGCACTCTATTTTTACGTGTCTCCAAACAGGATCTAATGTTTGAAATTCTTTTAAATGATTTTTAGCATTACCAGGTTCTGGATGATTCCAATCGGTTTCTAAACCATCTCTATAGATCATAAATGGCTTGTAACGTATTCCATCCTTGTCGTATCCATAGGCACCATCCCACAACCTTAATTGAAACCCTTGACCATATAAAGACGAGGTTTGGTCAAAAAACACATCAAATTCTACTGTAAAATCTTCACCTAAATAATTGTTTGTCTGGTCATTGACTATTGGTTTAATAATGCCTCCGCTTCTAAAGCTTATGTACTTGTATCCATCTTGTTGGTCTACAGTAGCCATTCCGCCAACTATATCCCATTGTGATGGAAAATCACCCATGGTTTCATTGGCAACATTATCTTGAAAAGTTTGTGCAAGACTGCTTAAGCTGATTAGGCAAATTAATAGTATTGAAAAATTGAATTTCATATTTTTAATTTTTAAAAGGTGATATTAATATGTCCTGAAATAGGGAATTGCGCATCACTACGTTCCATCATACCACAGCCTTCACCTACAAATTTCATTTCAAGGCTATTTTTGGTTAGTTCTGAAATTGTAATAGTTCCTTTTTTAAATACTACACGTTTGTTGGTGCGCTTTTCTACGTCTCTATTTTTATTAAAAAAACTTAAATCCACTTTTATTGGACCCGAATTCGCTTCTGGAATAGTATAGCTAACCGGAATGTTTTTTAAAGCCTCTGTTTTATTGAGGTTAAAATTTATAGACACCGTACTTTCATTAGTATAAATATTAAACTGAAGGTTGTCGTTTTCGAAATCTAGCTTTTGTTGTGGGTTAAGGTCATTTTGACTCATGGTAAAGGTTTCCCCTTCCATGTTTAAAAGGACGGCCGCTTTACTAGTAGTTTTAGACTGATTAGTTTGGGTTAAATCTGTAGCGTCTGTTTTATTGCTGTTTTTACAATTGATAAGTAATAAGACGCTAACTAAGGTTACATATAATTTCATAATATTCTAGTCTTGTTTATAAATACTTTCCATTCCTTTTTTCAATAAGTCTTGTCCAGCCATTTTCTTTTCTACTGCAGCTGGAACATTAACTTGACATTCTTCGTAGAAGTATGCAATTTTACCTTTCCCCGATCCATACATAGAATTATTTTCCATTTCTACATTTATCTCTACAAGCCTATCTTGATTATCGAATAGAATATAACTACCTTCATAACCTGCTTCCAAGACACTAAATTTGGTGCAACCCATGCTTCCTCTACATGATTGTTTTATTTCCCTGTATTGATTGGACACCATTTCATCCCTAAAGTGGTCTGGTTTAAGCACAAAAGGAAAATCGACATGCATAAACGGATAAACTGCCAAACCTTTGTTTTGCATTTCTTCCATAGCCTCATAGATCGCCCCAACGGGTAATTTATAAGCTGTTCCCATCATGCTGGGCGCCATCATATTCATACCCGGCATATTGAGGAGTTGTGATTTGTTGTATTGCCCTTCTGTTTCGTTATAAGCAATAAAAAAGCCATCACTATCTATATAAGATGTTTCTGATTTACCAGTTCTCTGGTTTATGTAATCTGATTGCATAGCTACTGCATCGGCATCAAAATAACTGACCACATCTGACTGTTTGTCTTTGTCATAAGAAGTAACACGAACATCTTCTGTGTACCAAGCGCGTTTTGCGGCTGTGTTGTTTGCTAGTGATGGGTTTGCATACTTGGTACTTGCAGGACTATTTTTGTTTTTAGAATTATTATCTTTTGCATCACCTTCTTCTCCATTGACAACATCATCAATTGTTTTTTCGGTTTTTTTAGAAACTACCTCATCGGTTTTTCGCAAAATAGTTCGTTCAGCAGCTTCCTCTGCTTTCTTTTTAAGTTTTTTTAATAGTTGAGCTTGAGAAATGTTTAAACAAAAGAGTGTTGCAACAATTAATAAAAACTTAGTTTTCATGATTTATTTGATATTAAGTTAATCTGTAAGTTTAATGCGCTACTATTAAAGGATTTTAGGGATTAAATACTATGTTTAGGTAAAAAGGGAATAACTACTTTACTTAAATTTCGTTATTCCCATTTTCTCCCGATTAATAGCATCTTTATAGTTTTTCTTTATCAAAAAAGATAGACTTTACAATTTTGTTTTTTTGGGTGATTCTAAGATTATAGGTGCCTTTTTTTAAGTGGTCTATACTTAGATAAATAATATTCTTTTTACCATTTTCTTTTTTTAAAACATCTTCATGAGTCATTTTTAATGGAAATAAGAATTTACTGTGATGTAAAAGTAGTAGGAGTGTACTTAAAGGGATATTAGATATGTAACAAATGATAGAAGATATGTAACAATAGGATTAATCCTTTGCTATATAAGAATTTGGTGTGTTGTTATAAGCCTCTTTAAAACACTTAATAAAGTAAGAAACGGTATTAAATCCAACTTGATAGGCGACTTCTGATACTGTTAAGTCTGATTCTTGTAGTAGGTTTAATGAACGTTTTAATCTTTGAGAGCGTATAAATTGAGAAGTAGATAACCCTGTAAGTGCAATTAGTTTTCTGTGGAGTTGCATTCTACTCATAGCCATTAAATCACTAAATGTTTGGGTGTTGAAATCGGGATCAGATAGGCGCTTCTCCAATAGTGATTCAATGTTAGATAGAAAAGCTTCATCTACATTATTTATGGCGATGTCTTGAGGCCTTAAATTAGAATGTTGGGTATATCTCTTTTGAAGTGACTTGCTAAAATTAATTAAGTTTTCTACCCGTTTTATTAATATTTTGGAGTTAAATGGTTTAGAAATAAAATCATCTGCACCTACTTCTAAACCTTCTAATTCATTACTTTCACCTGTTTTTGCAGTGAGTAAAATAACAGGTACGTGACTGGTAAGTGTGTCATTTTTAAGTGTGTTGCACAACTCTATACCATCCATTTCTGGCATCATAATATCGCTAATAATTAAATCAGGAATTTTGTTGATTGCTTTTTTAAGTCCTTTTTTTCCATTAATAGCCATCAAAACTTTATACTTTTCCTTTAGTATGGATTTTATATACTGGCGAAGTTGTATATTATCTTCTACTACAAGAACTATAGGTTTGTTTGAAACACTTAAATCATCTTCTAAATCTTCATATTCTGATAATGATTCACTTTGGTTGTATACACTTTTTATTTCTTGTTTTTTTATGACAATATCTTCTGTTTTAAAAGCATCTTTAGTGACTGGTAAAGTAATAGTAAATTGCAATTCATCTTCATTAAGTGTATTAGCAATTAAACTTCCATTAGTTAACGTAACTAATTCTTTAACTAAGGCTAAGCCAATACCAACGCCATCTGAGTTAGAATTAACTTGGTAAAACCTTGTAAATAATTTATTTATGTCATTACTGTTTATAGTACTTCCATTATTAATTATGGTGATTACAACATAATTGTCTTGTAGGGTGGTATTGAAATTAATAAATCCTTTTTTGGGAGTATATTTAACAGCATTTGCCAAAAGGTTTACTATTATTTTTTCAATAATATCTCTATCAAACCAAACATTTTTTAATTCCTGAACTTTTGTTTTTAGCTTAATTTCTTTTTCTTGTACTTGATATTTAAATGCACTTATCAATTGATGCATTAAACTCGATAAATCTCCTTGTTCAACACTTAACTTTAAATGTCCAGTTTCTAGTTTGGTTAAATCTATTAATTGATCTACTAAATTTAAAAGTCGTTTCGCATTCTGTGTTATTAAAGCTAGTCCCTCTTTATTATCCTTAGAAATTTTTTTATCAAGTAGCTGTTTTTCTGCTGGACCTAGTATTAAGGTAAGAGGTGTTCTAAATTCATGTGAAATGTTAGTGAATAATTTAGACTTAAATTCGTCTAGGTTTTTAAGTCGTTGTGTTTCTTCATATTCTAAGCGTAATTTTGTGTTAATACGCCAACGCCATTTAAAATATCTGTAAATTAATACTATGGTAAGTATGCCCAAGAGCAAATATAGAATTCTTGCTAGGGTTGTATTATACCAAGCTTTTTTTATGGTAAAGGAGTATTGTGCAGGTACTAAATTCCAAATACCATCATAATTGCTAGAAATAACTTTAAATGTATATCTTCCAGGATTTAAATTACTATAGTAAGCAGTATTGATATTCCCTGATTCTATCCAATCTTTATCATGATTTACTAACTGGTACTTAAAATTATTTAAATCTGGTTGTGAGAAATGCAAACTTGAAAAGCTGATGCTAATGGTACTTTCATTGTGATTGAAAACCTTATTAGGTTCTAGAGGAACTCTTTTATTAAATAGATGAAGATCTTTTATGATGGTTCTAGGTTTAACTTCATTAACGCTAAGCTGTTCTGGTTTAAACCAATTTATGCCATCTAAACCACCAAAGTACATGTTATTATTGTGGTCTTTAAAATAAGCTCCAGTATTGAACTCAAAAGCCTGTAAACCATCATATTGATCATAATTTACTATGATTGGTTTTGAATAACTCTCTTTAAACATAGTAATACCCCGGTTAGAACTTAGCCATAAATAACCATTAACATCCTCTATAATTGCATAAATTACATTATTTGGCAATCCATTATCAAATGAAAAGACCGTTGTTTCATTAGTCTTTGGATCAAATTTCTTTAGACCATTTCCGTTGGTTCCAATCCATAGTATATCTGTTTCATTATTGTAGTAGACCGTTTTTATTTTATCTGAAATTGTATTAAATCTTGTGATGTTTTTGGTTCTAGGATTTAAAGAACACAAGCCTTTGTCCTCAGTACCTATCCATAAAACGCCATTTTTACCTTCACAAATAGACCTAATATTATTACTTGAAATAGTGGAAGTATTGTCATTATCAAATGTAAACGATTCTATAACCCCCATTTTTTTATCAACTTTTAAAACACCTTTACCACCAGTTCCTAACCAAATGTTGTTAGATTTATCTTGATAGATACACCATACAGGTGTGGTTTGAAGTTCTTTTTCAAGATTAACATTATATTTTACACAGTAATTGTTCATATCTATAATGTTTAAACCTTTATCTTGATAGCCAATCCAAAGTTCATCATCTATATGCTTTAAACTCATAACCCTATTAGATTTCAGACAAGAGTTATCTGTTGTTAGTGTTTTAAATTTATTAGAGTTAAGGTTTAGTGATGTTAAGCCTTTTCCAGAAGTACCAACCCATACCAAATTGTTTTTAGGATTAACGCTAATAGCTCGGGCTACATCAACATTTACGTTTCTGGGTAATTGATCATTGGTTAAAACATTAAATTTTAAAAGGTGTTCATCATAATAGCTCAAACCAGCTCCATCTGTGCCTATCCATATATTACCAGTAAAGTCTTGAAAGAGATCTAGCGCATCATTATAATGTAGCGCATAAGGGTTATGTCCTTGAACCATAAAATTCTGAATGGTTTTTTTATTGAAATTTATAACATAAACACCTCTACCGTATGTAGCTATCCAAAGGCGATTATATCTATCTAAAAGTGTAGATTCAATGTTTAAATCATCTGGTAATGGGTTGTTTTTGAATCCTGTAAATTTGGTAAAGTCTGTGTTCTTAATATTATATAAAAACAATCCATGACTGTAAGAACCTATACTTATAGTACTGTCAGGGAGTTTGGTAATTGCACTGTAATTAATAGGTGTTTGGTTAGAAATTATTTTGGTATATCTGAAATCCTTTTTAGAAACTTTAAAAACATTATTAGAAGCAGACACTACAATATGGTCATCTAGTTCTAAGAAGTCATAAATTGTTGCTGTTTGGTCTTCTTTATTGAATAATTGTAATGTGTCTTTAGTTTTACTATTTACTGCATACAAACCATTGCCATAGGTACCTATAAAAAGATTGAGGTTGTTGTCTTGATATAAATTACTGGCAGAGGCTATATTAAGAACGGAATCAAAGTCGTCAGTTTTATTGTTATACTTTTCTAGTTTACCTGAATTGGATATAATCCAGAGCGTATTCGTTTTGTCTATATATACTTTACCTAATTTGCTATAGTTAAGTTTGGTTACATCTTCAAATTGTTTGTTGTAGTATTTGAATGTTTTACCGTCATATTTATTTAAACCATCTTGAGTGGCAAACCATAAAAAACCAATGCTATCTTGAGCAATACTCACAACACTATTTTGAGAAAGTCCCTTTTCAACATTTAGGTTATGAAAAGCTATTTGTTTTTCAGGAATAGAGTCTGTAGTTCTTATTGTTTGAGCATAATTAATTATTGTACACTGTGAATAAAAAATTAAGAAAATGAAGGTTTTTGTTTTCATGAAATTAATTTATGAGCTCAATAACATCTCAGGACTGCATCTAATTTAATAATTTAATTTTATTGTAAGGATATAGGTATTAGAAGACTAATTTTTAAATTTTTAAATTCAATTTATTTAGTTATTTTTAATTTCTATGGATATAATCATTGAATCTACACTTAAAACCATCAAAAAATCTAGATGTCTATTAGAAAAACTTTCCAACAAAGATCTATGTAATCCTTCAATTCCACCTTACTATTCAAGTATAGGTTCTCATCTTAGACATATTTTAGATTTTTATGAATGTATTTTCAATACGAATTCTAAAGGTCTAATTGATTTAACTGCCAGAAGTAGAAATAAGGATGTAGAGACAAATTGTGAGGTTGCTAAAAATTATTTAAGTTCAATTATAGATAAATTAAAATCATCATCTTTTAATATGGATGATACCGTTTTTGTAATTGATGATTTAGGTTTAGGAAAAATTGAGATGCAATACACTATGGGTTCGCTTTTTTCGCAGGCTAATAGTCATACTATTCATCATTATGCAATTATTAACTATATTTTAGAAGGTTTAAATATTAGTTTCGAAGATATCGATTTTGGTTATAATCCTACTACTCCTATAGTCACAACAGAAAGTTAGAAATCTTTGTTTTTAAAGATACTATCTAAAATAATATTGATGCCTTTAAAAGCTGTAAAAACTGCTAATCCGCAAATTAATATTGCTATTATAAGCATTATGGTATCAATGGGTTTACTTAATTTGGTTTGAGAAATATAGATAAGTGTGGGGCCAATGAACATACAGGCTAAAGAAGCACCCATAAGTTTTAGGCCTTTTAAAAGAATCTCTTTATTTGTTTTTTTAGTTTCTGTCATTAAAATTTTTAATTGCTAGCCTAACACTTCCATATTCATTTAAAAGGCTCTGGGCTTCTTCTTTAGAAATATGCAATTCATTCATTATCATTTTAGTACCTCGATCTACCAACTTATTATTGCTTAATTGCATATCTACCATTTTATTGCCTTTAATATGCCCTAATTGAATCATAGTTGATGTAGTAATCATATTGAGCACTAGTTTTTGGGCAGTTCCAGCTTTCATTCTTGAGCTTCCTGTAACAAATTCAGGTCCCACAATAACTACAATTGGAAATTGAGCTGTTAGAGCTAACGGACTATTGTGGTTACAAGTAATACAGCCCGTTGTAATATTATTTTCATTACACGCTTTTAAAGCCCCAATGACATAGGGTGTAGTACCTGATGCTGCTATTCCAACTACGACATCGTTATTTGAAATATTATGAGCCAGAAGGTCTTTCCATCCTTGTGTAGTGGAGTCTTCGGCAAATTCAACAGCTTTTCTAATAGCACTGTCACCACCTGCAATGAGTCCAATTACTAGCTCATGGGGTACTCCAAACGTAGGTGGGCATTCTGAAGCATCAACAATACCTAAACGGCCACTTGTACCTGCCCCAATATAAAACAACCGTCCGCCAGTTTCAAGTTTTAACACTATTTTATTAACTAAAGCTTCTATTTCAGGGAGTGCTTTTTCAACAGCAAAAGGAACAGTTTTATCTTCTTTATTAATATTGAAAAGAAGTTCGCTTATACTCATCTTTTCAAGATGGTTATAATAGGAATCTTGCTCTGTGGTTTTTTTAAAATTCATACTCCAAAAGTATGAATTAATATGTTGATTTTAATCATACAGAATATCTTCTACCTCTATTTTTTTATTATTTATAAAGTCATAAAGTGTTAGTTGTCTAAGGGTAAAATAATCCCTCCAAAAACCTTCTAAAGAATTAAGATATTTGATAAAAGCATCGTCTCTTTCGCGCAATGCAATATTTAGATCTGTTATAGATATTTTACCCAATATGTATCTCTTTTTAGAAATGTCATAACGCTTTGTAGCCACCTCTTTTGCTTTTTGAGAAGTATATAAAAAATCTCTTTGATTGGACCAATTTAATACGTGTAAATAAATCTCTTGTTCAAACTCTTGCTTATCTTGTTTGATATTATTATTGGTTAAATCTAAATTAGCTTCTGCCATTTTTCTTCTGGATTTAGATACACCCCAATCAAAAATTGGCATTCCTATGGAGACAGATACATTTTGTTGTTTGTTGTAGTTGTTGAACAAGTTGTTAAAATCATTACCATTTTGCGAAACACCTAAATTAGCTCTAATTCCCAATCGTAATCTGTTATTTCCTTTTTGAAAGTTTACTTCTTTTTCAGCTTCTAGCCGTTTCCTTCTAAATTCAATCACGGCCTTTCTGTTAGCCTTGGCTTCAGCTAATGCTTTATCTATATCTACACCAAAAAGCGGTAGTTCTTCTGGGATATCTAGTGAAATGTCTTCAGTATTCAATTCCAAATATCTAGCTAAATTTTGAGAAGTTCTTTTTACTTCAACAGTATTAGCTGTTACTCTATTTTTTGAATTTAATAGGGTTAATTCCATTTGTAGTAATTCATTTTCGGCAATTTTTCCCATCTTGAATCTTCCCTTGGCAATTTGATACAGCGTGTCTTGGTTTGAAAGGTTTATTTTCTCAATTTCCAGCTGCATTTGTGCTTTGAGCAATTCAAAATACCTTCTAGAAGTATTTACAGATATCCGTTCCATACTTTCAACAAATTCCCTCCTTGATTCTTCGTAAATAAGTGGTTCAATTTTCTTGTCCCATTTAAATTCATTGTAAAAGAGTGAACTTTGAAAATAACTTAAACTAAACGGAATAACAGAATATTGAATATTATCATCTAATCCAAAAAGTTCTACTCTTTCTAAGTTAGAAAAAACCGATAAAGTACCGCCTGTGTATGGTACACTTTGAGATAACGATAAACCTCCAGAAACTAAAAGTTGATTTTGATTTACAAAAATATCTTGACCAGCATCATTTGTTTGACGTATAATGGCATTGTTGTATTCTGGTAAAGTAGCGTTTAAGTTTAGTTGCGGTAAAAAACTAGCTTTATACCTCCTAAATCTCCAATAGCTGGATTGATTAATATTTAAATTTATTTTATACTCTGGAGAATTTTGTTGAGCAATTTCTATAGCCTCGTTAAGTGTTATTTTTTTAGACTGCGAAAATGTTATTATTGGTAAAATAACTATAAGCAGTAGAAGTTTTTTTTTCATATTTAGATTATTCAGACCTTAATGCTTCAATGGGTTTCTTTTTAGCGGCTGCTTTTGCAGGAAATATTCCAAAAACGAGTCCAACAATAACGGCTATTAAAAATGAAATAGTTATAGAATTTATAGATAAAATAGTTTCTATACCAGACACTATTTCAATTACATAGGCGCCTATAATACCAACTAAAATCCCTATTACACCACCACCAACACTTATTAACACAGATTCTGATAGAAATTGTAAAACAACATCCTCTTCTGTAGCACCAATAGCACGAATAATGCCTATTTCTCTTGTTCTTTCTAAAACAGATGCAAGCATAATATTCATGATGCCAATACCACCAATTAATAAGGAAATACCGGCAATAATGCTTAAGACAATATTGAAAATTTGCTTTGTTTTTTGTTGCTGTTTTAGAAGTTGAATGGGTATTGTTATTTCAAAATCCAAGACGTCATTATGCCTGCGCTTTAGCATTTTACTTAAAACTTCGGCTGTAGCTTTTAGTTCATTAGAATTAGATACTTGTATAGTTAATTTATCAATTTGGTGATAATTGCCACGAGGAATTCTCTTTTTTGGACCATTTTGGTTGCCACTAACAACTATAAAATTGCCACCACCTCCAACAGAAGAAACTTTGTTGCTTATAATCTTCCTGTCCTTGTATCTAACCAAAAAGGTATTTAGTGGAATATATACATCTTCGTTTAAATCTCTTATACACAAATTTTCTTGAGCCTTTTCTGAGATAAATTTTTCTTCAATAATTCCAACAACTTGAAGCCAAACATCTTTAACTTTAATTTGTTTACCCAATGCACTCTCACCAGTAAATAATTTCTTTTCAACTTTCTTTCCTATAATGCATACAGGTAATGCATTTTTTGCTTGATAATCTGAAAAGCTTTTACCACTTTCTAAATTAATATTAGATGTTTGAATGAACGCGTTAGAGATACCAATGAGTCGTACTGGGTTTTGCTTGCCATTGTTTATTACATAGGTGTCCATTATTATTTCTGGACTAACCATTTTAACGCTTGGGATGTAATTTTTTACACTTTCAGCATCTAATATATCAAGCCCTTTAGAAAATCGTTTGGTTTCAGATTTTTCGCTTTCTTCCTCATTATCATTTTCGTTATCTTTTTTTTCATCAGGAATTGGTGTTACAACTATGTTGTTAACCCCAACTAATTCTAATTGTGACAATATTTCTTTTTCAGCGCCATTACCTATTGCCAGCATTGTTATAACAGATGCAACCCCAAAAATAATACCCAGAGCAGTTAAAAAAGTTCTAACTTTATTTGTTTTAATAAACCAGAATGCTTCTGTGAAGTTAGATTTTAGCTTTTCTAAAAGTATTTTATCAACCATCATTATTTTAATAGTGTTATACTTTTTTCTTCCTCGCCATCTGGCTTGTTTAAGTAAACAATATCACCTTCTTCAAGGCCTTTCTCTATAATCACAACTTCATTATTTGATAACCCTAATTTTACTTCTTGTTTATTAATAGAATATCCTGATTTTACATATGAATAACTAATAGAGTCTTTTGAAAATACCGCTTCTAGAGGCATCATTAACACATCATTTTCCTGATGCGTAAGAATTCTATTTGACGTGGTCATACCTGGTCGTATATTTTTATTAGTTTCATTCAGCTTAATCAAAACTTGAAAGAGTTTAATGTCAGACCCAGCTTTGGTTTCTCCTACATTTGCAACATCTGTAACAATACCATCTAATTCAATATCTGGAAAAGCATCAAATCCTATTTTTGCTTTTAATCCCTTTTTGATTTTTCGTATGTCTACCTCATTACTGTAGGTTTTAGATTCCATTTTTGATAAATCTGGCAAACTTGCAATTGCTGGTTGCCAAGGTGATATGGTGGAGCCTACTTTCTTTTTAGTTCCATTCCATTCTTTAATGTAAGTAATCATACCATCATCATCAGAGAAAATGGTAAACTCTTTCTGTAGTTCAAGTAAATCTTCTATTTGTTTTTTTATTTTAGAAACCTCTGTACCTACTTCAATCATTTTGGCATCGGCTTGCCTTTTTTTAATAGAATAATCGGCCTTTTTTTCTTTTAAGTCTCTTTCAGTTTTTTCTATTTTAATTTCTAAAGACCTAATGGTTGCAGGAGGTTCATAAATAGAACGTTCTAGTTCTAATTTATCTTCCTCTATACTAAATGACAAGTCTTTGATAGCATTTCGTTCTTGCTTTAGTGTTAAAGTAGTATCAAGTTCTTGTTGTGTATATCTAGAAAGCGCTTTATCTAAATTTAATTGGGCATCTAGTATTTTTCCATTAAGTTCAGATACATCAAGTTTACCTATATAATCTCCTTTTTTTACAACGGTTCCCTCTGGTACTAGATCCTGAATTTTAATATTGTAAATACCATAGCGTCTCGCATTAGTAGGACCATTAATTTCTTTTGAGCTTGTTGATTGTGCTTCACCAGAGATATAGACTTCATTTAAAAAGGTGCCTTTTATTACTTTGGCTGTTAAAGAGATATTTTCATCATCGTTAGAATTGAAATAATAATAAGAAATTATTAGTAGGGTTAAAATACCTGCAATATAGGCCACTCTTTTTTTGTTCATTTTAGTTTGTTTGAATGGTTAAAGTAAGGCTATAATCTTTTTATATGGTGTTAACGTTATGCTAATTTTCTTTCATAAATAGAATTAATCATAAAAAATCACACTGGTTTTTATTATTTTTTTGGGGTACTATCTTGAAGGTTTTAACTTAATTGATGTAATGAAACGGAGTAATAAAGGTGAAATTAAACGAATTATTGCACTGTATAGTTAAAAACATCGGTTTCTGAAATTCTAAAGTATCCTAACGGATAATTGTTGGGATTGGTTTGGTTTATACAATTGCCGCGAACTGTAGCAGGTTGAGTTTCAAAAGGGTCTCCAGATTCATCATCAGTCTGTTGGAGTAAAATAAAAAGGTAGTCGTAATGGCGTTTTGAAATTCCTGAGATTTTAATATTAAGATTATCATTAGTTTTCATCTCATCATCTGAAAAGAAGCCAAATATTTGATTACCATTGGTAAACTCATCATCATAAACCACTAACATGGGTACATTTTGATTGTTTTGAAACTGGAATAAATAGTAATTTTCTTGGTCTGCAGGATCTGTATAGAAAGCCTTTATTTCAATATCTTCACCAGAGAACCCTCCATTATTATTTTGTTCAACATAGTCAATAGTAACTACTGATTTTAATGATTCTGTAGCTGTATAAATTTCGTTATTATAATTGACTGTAAGTGTGTAAACGCCATTAATTTCAGGAATAAAGGTGTTGTTTTGGTAAACTCCTGAATTACCTTGTTCTATAAAGTTAAACGTATTATTGTTAGAGTCAGTCACCACAACCGTTGCTCCTGTTGCAGCAGGAATTGTGTTACTAAAATAAGGTGCTGTAAGTGATAGTTTTATTTCCTGATTGTTACCTAGGGTACCCTTTTCCCAGCTTAATGAAGCATCAATTACCAATCTGGTTTCAGCAGTTTTTAAATCTACATCAATAACATCTTCACATGAAATTATTAGTAAGCTAAGAGCAATTATGTAAATTAATCTATTCATTTTATAGCTTAAAGTTATAAGATATTGATGGAACAATACCAAAAAGGGCTAGTCTTGTGGCTTCATTTAAACCAGTATCAAAGTTTTGACCAAATGTTATAGATGCTGCATTTTTACGGTTGTATACATTGTAAATACTTAACACCCAATGACTTTTCCAGTTCTTTTTCTTTTTCTGTTTAGGTTCATAAGTAACTGAAACATCTAACCTGTTGTAAGAGGGTAGTCTGTTTTCATTTCTTAAACCAAAATTTGGAATATTAATACCGTTATACTCGTATTGGCTATTTGGAAAAGTTACCGGTTGCCCTGTTTGCAGTAAAAAGTTTGCATTCAATTTTATCCTGTCGTTCCAATTGTAACTTGTTGTTAATGAAATGTCATGAGTTTTATCAAACGGTGTTCTGTACCATTCCCCATTATTAATTCCAGTCTCAGTAGTTGTAGGTCCTTTGGTCTGCTGTTCAGATTTTGATAGGGTATAGGCCAACCAACCTTTAAATTTTCCTTCGTTTTTTCTTAGCAAAAGTTCTAATCCATAAGCTCTAGCTTGTCCGTTTAGTATAACCTGTTCTATGGCATTGTTAGCAATTAAGTCAGCCCCATCTATATAGTCAATTCTATTATCAATGGTTTTATAAAAACTTTCTATTTCTAGAGAGTATAGATTGTTTTTAAAATTTTTGAAGTATCCCACGGCATATTGATGTAACGATTGCGGTTTAATGTACTTACCGCTAGGTGTCCAAATATCTAATGGAGTAGGTGCGTTAGTATTTGATAATAAATGTAGGTATTGATACATTTTATTATAACTAGCCTTTAAAGAACTATTAGTGTCTAACTGTAAAGCCATTGAAAATCTTGGTTCAAAATTGAGGAAATTTTTAATAACATCACTTCTTTCAAACGTTTCTGTATCTATGGGTTCTGCAGCTTCATAGATTTGAAGATCTTCGTTGAATACTAAGGCCTGATCATTATCATAAATATTGAGTTCATCTTGACCAAGTCTTAAAAAGGAGCTAAGTCTCAAACCATATGATACTGAAAGTCTGTCTGAAAGTTTATGTTCTGCATCAATGTATAAAGCATTTTCAAAAGCATATTTATCAATAAGCTTAAAAGGATTTATACCAGATGTTTCTGATGTAGGTTTTATATCTCCTGGGTTAAACTTATAGTAGATGCTATTTAAGCCGTATTGAAGCTTTAATTTATTGGAAAGATAATGTTTAAAGTCATATTTAAAATTAAAGTTTCTGATACCGGAAACCCATTCAAATCCAACAAAACTTAATTTTAAATCGTAATAATAATCAGAATAAATCAATGATAGATTAGAGAATAATTTATCTGAATACAGATGATTCCACCTAAAGTTTAATACGGAGTTTCCATATATGTTTTCAAAACTATCTTCAATACTAAAAACATCTCTTCCAAAATATCCTGACAAATAAATATTATTCCTGTCGTTTATCTTGTAACTCAACTTGGTATTTAGGTCATAGAAATAGGCAATATTCTCAATATCAAAAAGTGGTAAAAACAAATGTGCATAACTAGATCTTCCACCAAGTAGAAAAGCGCCTTTGTCTTTTTTTAAAGGTCCCTCTGCTAACAACCTACTTGATACCGCCCCAATACCTCCATTCATATGGAATTGTTTACTATTACCTTCTTTTTGATAAATATCTAAAACAGAAGAAACACGTCCGCCATAACGAGCGGGAATACCGCCTTTGTATAGTCTTAAGTCTTTTATTGCATCGGGATTGAAAACCGAGAAAAAACCAAACAAATGAGACGAATTGTAAATGATAGCTTCGTCTAAAAGGATTAAATTCTGGTCTGCAGCACCCCCTCTTACATTAAATCCTGAGGCACCTTCACCAACAGTAGTAACTCCTGGTAAAAGCGTAATGGCTTTAACAATATCAGATTCACCAAGTACCACCGGAATTTCTTTGATAGTAGCAGAGGTAAGTTTGTTAACACTCATTTGAGGTTTTTTTATACTGAGTTTTTCAATATCCTCGGTTATAACAACGGCATCTAAATTTTCTAGACTATTTTCTAAACTAAAGTTTTTGGTAAAATCTTTATTTAGATTAATGGTTTCTGAAATTGTTGAGTATCCTAAATAACTAATGGTAAGAGTATAAATGCCTTTTGGTAAAGTGATGGAATAAAAGCCATATTCATTGGTGGTAGTTCCAGATTGTATTTCTGGAAAAATAATATTAACACCAATAAGGGTTTCATTACTTGTTTCTTCAGTAATGATACCGCTCAAGGTAAATTTTTCCTGTGCTATACTTTTACAAACAAAAAAAGATAAAAAAAGAAACCACAAAAGATGGTATTTCATCTAAAACAATTTTTTATAAATGTATAAAAAAAAGCTCCCATAAAGGAGCTTTTAACAAGTTGTTAAGTTTTTATTTAGCTTAAAATATCATTGAGGGTTTTACATGGCCTCATAACAGCATTAGCTAATTCTTCATTCGGAATATAGTATCCATCAATATTTGCTGGTTGCCCTTGGATATCATTCAATTCCTTTACAATAGCTTCTTCGTTTTGTGCTAACTTCTCAGCAATAACTTTAAATTCATTTTTAAGTTCTAAATCCATACTTTGATTGGCTAATTCTTGAGCCCAATACATTGCTAGATAGAAATGGCTTCCTCTATTATCTAACTCACCAACTTTTCTTGAGGGGCTTTTTTTATTGTCAAGAAGTTTTTCTGTAGCCTTATCAAGAGTTTCACTGAGAATTTTAGCTTTTTTGTTGCTGTTAACTTCAGCGTAATGCTCTAAAGAAACTGCCAATGCTAAAAATTCACCTAAAGAATCCCAACGTAAATGATTTTCTTCTAACAGTTGGTCAACGTGTTTAGGAGCTGAACCACCAGCACCAGTTTCAAATAATCCTCCGCCATTCATTAAAGGTACAATTGATAACATTTTGGCAGAAGTTCCTAGCTCTAAAATTGGAAATAAATCTGTTAAGTAATCACGTAATACGTTACCGGTTACAGAAATAGTATCCAAATTCACTTTTACTCTATCTAAAGTGTACAAAGTAGCTTCGATAGGAGATTTTATATAAATTTCTAATCCTGTTGTATCGTGATTTGGTAGATAAGTATTTACTTTTTTGATAAGTTCTACATCATGCGCTCTGTTTTCATCTAACCAGAAAACTGCAGGCCAACCCGTTGCTCTTGCCCTGTCAACTGCTAGTTTAACCCAGTTTTGAATTGGAGCATCTTTAGTTTGACACATTCTAAAAATATCACCTGCTTCAACTTCTTGAGATAAAAGAACATTACCGTTTTTATCTAATACTTCAACTGTGCCAGCTTCATTTAATTGGAACGTTTTGTCATGAGAACCGTATTCTTCTGCCTTTTGAGCCATAAGCCCAACATTAGGAGTTGTTCCCATTTTTACTGGATCAAAAGCGCCATTTTCTCTACAAAAATCAATAGTAGCTTGGAATACACCAGCATAAGATCTATCTGGAATTAAAGCCTTAGTGTCTTGTTGTTGGCCTTTAGCATTCCACATTTGACCTCCTGTACGAATCATAGCAGGCATAGAAGCATCTACAATAACATCCGAAGGGACATGTAAATTGGTTATTCCTTTATCAGAATCTACCATGGCAACAGCAGGAGCATCTTCATAAATAGCCTCAATAGCAGCAATCACTTCCTTTTCTTTTGGGTGCCCTTCTATTTTATCATAAACATCACCAATACCGTTGGTAGCGGTAATACCTAATTCATCAAATAATTCTGCGTACTTTTCAAATACATCTTTATAAAAAACTTCAACAATAGCTCCAAAAATAATAGGGTCTGAAACCTTCATCATTGTGGCTTTCATATGTAATGACAATAAAACACCATTTGCTTTGGCGTCAGCAATTTCCTTCTTAGCATATTCTTTAAGAGCACTTATGCTCATCACAGATGTGTCAATTATTTCTCCAGCTAATAAAGGAGCATATCCCTTTAAATCTTTACCATTGAAAGTAATTTTAAATTCTGTAGCATCAGAAAGTGTAATAGATTTTTCAGAGCCATAAAAGTCATTTGCTTCCATAGAAGCTACGTGAGTTTTTGAATCTTTTTCCCATTTCCCCATTGTGTGAGGATTCTTTTTTGCGTAATGGGAAACAGCTTTAGGAGCCCGTCTATCTGAGTTCCCTTCTCTTAAAACAGGGTTTACGGCACTACCTTTAATTTTATTATAACGTTCTTTTATGTCTTTCTCAATATCATTTTTTGGTTCACTTGGATAATCTGGAACCGCAAAACCTTTAGCTTGTAATTCTTCAATAGCTTCTTCTATCTGCGGAACAGAGGCACTAATATTAGGTAATTTAATGATATTTGCCTCTGGTTTTTTTACAAGTTCTCCCAGTAGAGCCAAATCATCAGGAACTTGCTGATCTTCATTTAAGTAATCTGGAAACGTAGCTAGAATTCTGGAAGCTAAAGAGATGTCTTTAGATTCAATATCAATTCCAGAAGACTTTGCAAAAGTTTGAATAATAGGTAAAAAGGAGCGTGTGGCTAGAGCCGGTGCTTCATCAGTTTTGGTATAAATAATTTTAGACATTCCCGTCGATTTTTTTATTATTAAGCTGCTAAAAAGCAGGTAAATAGTAGAAGATTCTTTTTTAGCGATGCGAATATACAAAAATAGACATTCATTACTAGTTAATTTTTAATCGAAAGCCAACGAAATCGTTAAATTTATTACAATTACAAAAAAGTGATATATCAATAAGAAATTAATAAAAATGAACCCTTGAAGTTATAAAAACAAAAGCCATATCACTGCAGAACTTAATCTCCTTTGATATGGCTTTTTTTGAAATCACATGACTGCTACTTATTTAGTATGAAATACTAAATCGATTTAAATTTTCATCAAATCTTTTCAATGTCAGTACTGCAATTTCAAGTGAAACATTTCCTGTAATTTTCAAAATGTATTGACTTATTACTAAAATGTTTCAGTTTAATTGTTTTTCTTGATGCTGTAAACTTACCTTTCGTTTTCACGTTAGGCTTACTTAAAGCATTGCTTTATTTACAACTTTTACTTTCGTTCTAGCTGTATTTTCAAGCTTTTAATTGTACTAGTTGCTGCCTACTTGCGTATGCAGGACTTTCTACAATGTCATGGTTTTTTTGTTTTCCACGCATACACGTGGCACTCTAAAACCTCAAAAAACAATCAATAAATAAAGAACGTTACCTTATTGTTGGAATAACACAAATTCACTTTTTAAAATGAAAACAATTCTTGAAAGACTTGTTGTAATTCCTTTTGCTAATATAGAATTGAGAATTAAAAAAACAAATTTTTTAAGATATTAGATATCAACTATTTATAAACCGTAGTTATTAACTTTTGTTAATAAAAAAAGCCCTGATTTAAATCAGGGCTTTTCTCTATTGTTTTAGTTTGACTATCTTCTACGTTCTTTAATTCTAGCTTTTTTACCAGTAAGACCTCTAAAGTAATAAATACGTGCTCTACGTACCTTACCTCGTTTGTTAACTTCTATTTTTTGTAAAGCAGGTAAGTTTACTGGGAATATACGCTCCACACCAATAGATCCAGACATTTTTCTAATGGTGAAAGTTTCAGAAGTTCCAGATCCTCTACGTTGTATCACAACACCTCTAAAAAACTGAGTTCTGGTTTTGTTTCCTTCTTTAATCTCGTAATAAACTGTAATAGTATCACCAGCTCCAAATTCTGGTAGGTCTTTTCTTGTTACAAATTCGTCTTGAACAAATTTTACTAAAGATTCCATCTTTTTAATTTTTATAAATGGTTAATTCGAAACAACATTCACGATTCTCGCCAGAGGTTAACCCGAAATTGGCTGCAAATATAATTAATAATTGATAATTGACAATTAATAATGTTAAATTTTAAGGTGTAACTTTATTTGTTTTAAAATGATACTACTTATTGTTGCAATAAAATTATTTTATTAAAATTAATATGACTGATTTAAATTTACTCGAGCACTTAGAAACCTATCTAACCGAAAATCGAAAGCAGCGTTTCAATGAGGTATTGCTACAACGCACCAAACATTTTACGGTTGCTGCCGAAGATGTTTATCAGTTGCACAACACTAGTGCAGTAATTAGAAGTTGTGATGTATTTGGAATTCAAGAAATAAATATTATTGAAGAAACTAATACCAAGCGTATTGACAGAGAAATAGCCATGGGAGCTCAAAAATGGGTAGATTTAAATAGATACAACTCAGTTAAAGATTGCATTTTAGATTTAAAACAAAAGGGATACCAAATTGTAGCTACTACGCCACATATTCATGACTGTGAATTGCATAATTTTGACATTACCAAAAAATCTTGCTTTTTCTTTGGTAGAGAAACTGAGGGACTATCTGATGAGGTTTTGAAAAATGCAGATAGCTTTTTAAAAATTCCTATGGTTGGCTTCACAGAGAGTTTAAATATTTCTGTTTCTGCTGCTATAATATTACAACATGTTACAACAAAGTTGAGGCAAAGTAATTTAAATTGGCAGCTTACAGAAACAGAAATACATGAAAAAAAACTAGATTGGATATCTAAAACCATTAAAAGTTATGACGAAATTGTAGCTAGATTTAACTCCTAATGATGTTTCATAAAATGAATTAGATTAGTGGAATTAGCATGAGGAAATATACATCAGCCCAAAGCACAAATATTTGGGTACTTTAATAGACTGTGAAGGCAACCGAGAATAAAAGTATTATTAAAGTCTATCATTTCTACCTCTACTAAGTAGCTTATATTCTTCATAACACTCGCTAATAGCATCAAGAATTTGTAAGTCGTTAGCAGATTGAATAAAGCCTTTAGAATAGTTACACTGACTAACAATTTCATCTAAATCAACACGTTCAACTTTAAGTAAAGCCGTGAGCATTTCCCTATCAAATCTAGAAGCTAATAGATTTCTAATTTCATCATCTTCTTTCATTTGCTTTAGCTTCCGTAGTTCATTGGGTTTCTTGCCAAACATTCTATGTAAAAAATCTGCTGGATTAAATATAGAGCCAATTATTTTATTTATTCCTGAAGGTTTTGAGGCCTCATAACCTTGTGATAGTCCAGATATACTATAACGGTAATTATCATTTGGCAGCGGTACTTGTTCAATATCTACTTCAAGGTACCCCGTAAGCCTAAGCTGGTTAACAACAACTTCTTCTAGAGCCTCGTGTAAAACTGTAAGGGTAATTTCTGCACTTCCAAATTTTAACCAGTCGTTAGTAACCCTAACTTTGATAGATTTAAATCCTAGATATGAAAAATGAAGGGTATCATTTACTTTGGCAGCAATTTTAAATTCACCTTTATTATTTGTAGTGGTCCCTTTAACAGAATTTAAATTAACAATGTTTACACTCTCTAAGGGTTTTTTATTTGAAGCATTAACAACTACCCCTATTGCTGCATTTTCATCTTGGGCCATTAAGGATACAGATGAAAAAATAATACAAATTAATAAGAGGTAGCGTTTCATAAATTGAATATAACTCTAATTATATGCTATAAAAATACTAAACTAATTAGTAACGGTTGTTTTTGTTCGATATTTTGACTAAAAATTAACACAACTGTTTAATTAACGTCTGGAGCGCCTAGGTCTTGAAGTTCCAAAGTTTCCAGATTTAGAATGTTTTACTTTTTTGTCAAAACGTTTTCTATCATTTCTATTATTAGAATCATTTCTCTTACCACTGCGTTTCCTTTCGCGTTTTCTACCTCTATTCTCTGAAATTTCTACATTTACAAAACGTCCGTTGTATTTAAAGTCGGTAAAAAAGCCAAGGACTTTCTCTTGAAGTTCCTTTTCGGTATTAAAAAATGAAAATGTGTCTTTTGCTTCAACTTTAAACACATCATCTTGACCAAGTTCTAAAACTTCCTTCAAAAAATCTTTTAAACTCATCCAATCAAAACCATCTTTTTTTCCAACATTAATAAAGTAACGGACAGAATTGCCAGAATCCTTATGTTCGTCATTAGAAACAGAAATGTTTAAATCTAATGCTTTTTGATAGTAATTATAAAAACGAGAAAATTCTACAGAGAAGAATTTTTTAATCAATTCATCTTTGCTTGTGTCTTTAAACAGCTTATTAATATCACCTAAATAAGCATCTATATCGTGGTTAACTTCGGTGTTATGTACTTTATTTGCAAGTGATATTAATTGTACTTCACAGATTTCCATACCACTTGGAATATCTTTCTTTTCAAACTGTTTCTTAATGATGCGTTCAATGCTCTTAATTTTACGCACTTCACTTTTAGATACAATCACCATAGAAACCCCTGTTTTTCCTGCACGTCCTGTACGTCCAGAACGATGCGTATAGGTTTCAATCTCATCTGGCAATTGGTAGTTGATAACATGTGTAATATTATCTACATCAATACCACGGGCAGCCACATCGGTAGCTACCAACATTTGTATTTGATTGTTTCTAAAGGATTTCATTACCAAATCGCGCTGATTTTGACTCAAATCGCCATGTAAGGCTCCAGCGCTATATCCATCTTCAATTAGGCGCTCAGCTACTTTTTGAGTATCTCGCTTGGTTCTACAGAAAATAACTGAAAAAATATCTGGATTTGCATCTGCTAAACGTTTTAAGGCTTGATAGCGGTCTCTAGCATTAACCAAATAATACTCGTGTGAGACTTGGCTAGTACTTTCATTTTTACGACCCACAGTAATTTCCTGGGGTTTATACATAAAGTTTTTAGCAATGGTTGCTACTTCTTTTGGCATTGTAGCAGAGAACAACCATGTACTTTTATCTTCTGGAGTGTGAGATAAAATGCTGGTAATATCTTCATAAAAACCCATATTTAGCATTTCATCGGCTTCGTCTAAAACACTATATTCAATTTTAGAAATATCAACCAAACGTCTGCTTATCATATCTTTCATTCTACCTGGTGTAGCTACGATAATTTGTGCACCTCTTTTGACATCTTTAGCTTGTTCGGTAATGCTAGCACCTCCATAAATAGCAACCACATTTAAACCTTTACAGTATTTTCCGTATAGTTTTAATTCATTAGTTATTTGTAAACAGAGTTCGCGCGTTGGCGATAAAATTAACCCTTGGGTTGTTCTACTATTAACGTTAATTTTTTGAAGCATTGGAAAACCAAAAGCAGCAGTTTTTCCTGTTCCAGTTTGTGCTAGAGCAACCAAATCGGTCTCTTCTTGTAATAAAATAGGAATAGCTTTGTCTTGAACTTCACTTGGTTTAGTAAACCCTAGATCGTTAATAGCTTGTAATAGGTTATCTTGCAAACCTAAGTCTTGGAATGTGTTCATTCGGTATATGTATGCGATTTGTTATGTAGTGTTACATAAAGAAGCGAATCGACATACTTAAACCTAAAACTTCCCGTAACACATCCTCACCCTGAGGAATTTAAGCGGCAAAGATACACTATTATTTGAGATTAACGATTAACAATTTATGATTTAAAAAAGAATGAAGTTTATACCTAACGAAGTCAAAGAACATCAATCATTAACTTGCATGATTGCTATTTATTTGTTCTAAATTGTGAAAGCTTTTTTTAGAAGTTAACTAACGGTTTGTGTAAGGTTTGGTTGAATGAAAATCTGCTAGGATTTTCCGTAGTTAACTCAATATACAAGTTTGTGAGGACTTTCAGCAATGAAGTCATATACTTCGTTTTAATAATGAAACATGTTCATTGCACTTGACTCATATCCAATGGTAAAAGAAGTTAGCCAAAAATTTTTACAAAGTCAATATTAACTTAGTATTACTTCCTCAAATTTTTTATTCGTTGTAAAAGTGTAGGGTGTGAGTAATGCATAAATACATATGCTGGATGTGGGGTTAAATTACTCAAACTATTTTTAGATAGTTTTTTCAAACTTGTAACAAGTGGTTCTCCTTTGTATGTGTTTTTAGCATAATCATCGGCTTGATATTCAAATTTTCTGGAGAAAATATTCATAATTAAACCAGTGATTTCAGAGATGGGTGCGTACAATAACATAAATGCGATAAGACCTACATGAAAACTTGCTGTTTCAACACCCAAAGCATAAGAGAGTAGTGGGTTTGAAATAAACAACGATAGAATATAAAATGTTAAACCCGTTAATAAAATAGAAGCTAATAAATTAAAAATAATATGCTTTTTCTTGTAGTGTCCAACTTCATGAGCTAACACCGCCACAATTTCCTCATCATCCAAATCGTTAATTAAGGTATCATATAGTGTAACGCGTTTTTCACTCCCAAACCCAGAGAAATAGGCGTTGGCCTTGGTGCTTCGTTTGGAGCCATCAATTATAAAAATTTTATTCAATTTAAAACCAACAGTTTTCGCGTAGGCCGAAATTTTATCTTTTAAATCTCCTGATTCTAAAGGTGTTTGTTTATTAAATAAAGGTACAATTAGTTTTGAATAAAACATATTCATGAATACCGTAAAAACCGTAACTAAAGCCCAAGCAAAAATCCAAAAGTATTTGCCTGTAGCCTGATAAAACCAAATGATTAAAGCCAAAATACCACCTCCAATTACAGCCATCATTAACCAGCCTTTAATTTTATCTAAAACAAAGGTTTTTTTATTAGTTTTATTGAACCCAAATTTTTCTTCAATTACAAACGTACTGTAATATGAAAGGGGGGTGGTTATAATGTCACTAGCCAACGTAATAATTCCAAAGAAAATAAGGGCAATAACAATAGGGTTAGAACTATAACTTCTAGCAATGTTATCTACAAACTCAAAGCCATCAAAAATTAAAAATCCAAGTGTTAAAAGTGTAGAAAAGGTAGAGGTTAAAACGCTAAACTTATATTTAGTAGTTTTATAATTTTGAGACTTTTCATATTCTTTTTCATCATAAATATCTTGTAGCTCATTGGGTAATTCATCTTTAAAATGTTTGGCGTTTAAAGCGTCTAAAATTTTGTCGATGATAAAATTTAAAATGATAATTGCTATGATGATGTAAAAAAGTGATGTTGCGGTCATGAAAAATTAATAATTAATTATTGATTCGTCTTTGACGAACGGCCTCAAAAATAAGAATTCCTGCGGCAACAGACACGTTCATAGAGTCTATTTCTCCTTGCATAGGTATAATCATATTTTGAGTAGAATTTATTCGCCATTCTTCGCTAAGTCCTGTAGATTCTGTACCAACAACAATAGCTGTTCCTTTAGTGAAATCTTGAGTATGATATTCAACCGATGCTTGAAGAGCAGCACAATAAATATTAATATTCTCAGATTTTAAAAATGAAACTATTTCAGATGTAGACCCTGTAGCTATTTGATTGGTAAATACACACCCCACACTAGAACGAATGATATTGGGGTTGTACAAATCGGTTTTAGGGTTGGCTATAATTACAGCATCTGCTTTTGCAGCGTCGGCGGTTCTTAGAAGAGCACCAATATTTCCTGGTTTTTCTGGAGCTTCAGCAACTAGTATTAATGGGTTTTTAGTGTTAAGAACTAACCTATGTATTGAGTGATTTTTAGTTTTTGCCACTGCCAAAACGCCTTCGGTTGTATCACGATATGCTAGTTTTTGGTATACTTCTTTTGAAATCTCAATAGAGTTTATTCGTTGATTTGTTAAATCGTTTAGTTGTTCTTTTGAATACAAATCAGGATAAAACAAAACGGTTTCTAAGTTATAGCCGCCTTTTATTGCTAAAGAAATTTCGCGTTTACCCTCAACTAAAAACAAACCCCTTTTTTTGCGTTCGCGAGATTTATCTTTAAGTTGAATGAGTTGCTTTACAAGCGTGTTTTGTGTACTGGTTATCTCTTTCATAACAATTGTACAAAAGTAGCTGTTTTTTGTAATACTTTCCTCTTAACTTCGTCCAAAGAGTCAACTTATTAAAACCAAAATATGAAGAAGGTATTTTTTTTAGTTACTGTTGTTTTTTTTACATCCTGTAAAAACACCAAAAAAGACACTATAGAGTATTCCAAAGAGACATTAAACGTTACCACCAGCAGTTACCCAGAAAATATCACTAAAGTATTTGAGGCTCATGGGGGTTTGGACAAATGGAATGAAATGAAAAGTTTGGTATTTACCATGCAAAAACAAAATGGTTTAGAAATAAGCACAACGGATTTAAAAAATAGAAAATCTTTAATTGAAATGCCAAATCATACCATTGGTTTTAATGGGGAACAGGTTTGGTTACATTCTAAAGATACTTTAGCTTATAAAGGTGTTCCCAAATTTTATTATAACTTGATGTTTTATTTTTATGCGATGCCATTCATTCTGGCAGATGACGGTATTATATATGAAGATACTAAGCCATTGGAGTTTGAAGGAAGATCTTTTCCTGGAATCAAAATTTCGTATGAAGCAGGTATTGGAGAATCACCAGAAGATGAGTATATTTTGTATTATAACCCAGACAATTACAAAATGGAATGGTTGGGCTATACTGTAACATATTTTACTAAAGAAAAAGCCAATGAACTTCATTTTAGAAAATATAGTGATTGGCAAAATGTAAACGGTCTGTTATTGCCAAAAACAAGTGTTAGGTATAACTATGAAGACAATTTGCCCACCACTGAGCATAGTGTTACTGAATTTATTGATGTAAAACTATCTAAAGAAAAACCTAACCCAACATTATTTGAGATTCCCGATAAGGCAGTGGTTGTAGAATAATTAGTTTTTTAGAAGTTTTAAACCTCTACACTTAGCCTTTGTGAAATTGTTATGAGTCTGTGAATAGGCAACCATTTGTTATAAAACCATAACGATTCATATTCTTTAAGCCCCATTTACCTTAAAATAATTAACCAAAAGTGCCACCACATAATTATAGCTTTCCATCCCTTTGCTTTGATTGTTCGCTCTTAAGTATCCGCTATAAAATGTTTTAAAAAGAGGCTCCATAGGGTTTTCATGTGCTTCCCAAAACAAGCGTACTTCTTCATAATTTTTTAAAATACCCTTATTTATGGTTTCTACAATGTCATCAAAAATCGCTTCGTCTCGTCTGTAAATTTCGTTTAAGCAGTACCGTAAGCCAAATGTATATCCACAGTATTTAAAATATACATCATTATTATGAATGGAAGCTAAAAAGCCAATAAAATTAGCCTCATTTTCGGCTGCATACCCCAATTGATGTGCTATTTCATGCGCCGATGTTGTTGGAAGTTTAATAATTGGCATGATCCCATCCACTTGTGCCTCGTTCGTTAACGGATTCAAATATCCGCTAAATCCCATGTATGTTAATGGGTAGCTAAACAAAGACTTTTTTATACTTTTTGGGTGATATTCTAAATGCGGAAAATCGGTTTTCAAATTGTGATATCCATTAGTAGTATTTTTAAAGATTTCTCCTTTTGAATACGGTAAAACAACCTTTAAAGTATCATTCTTGGTGATTTCAAAATGTAAACTATTAGATTTTTTAATAAGTTTTTTGGTAACCGTAATTAATTGGTCGGTAGTATAATCATGCTTCAAATTAAGGTTTTTATGCAGCGGTAAGCGGTAATAGTTTAAACCCCAAAATAAATGAAAAGCAAAGTATATAATGGCAACTGCTGACGCAACATCTATCAACCAATTTTTACTATCTTTAATAATGCGTTTTCTATTCTTAAATAGCCATCTTAAAATATAAATAATTCCGAATGCGTAAACCAAATCACCAAAAGAAAATGGTAACCAGCCTAAAACAAACCTAAATAATTTTGATATATATATGTACACACCATTGCTGTAAAAAGACTCGACAAACTCGGGTTGTCTTGACAACAACACTACAAGTAAATACTGGGGAATTATACTAAGTGCCAGAATGCGTTTTTTGTTTTTCAGCATAAATCAAAAATACACAAATGTTATCAATGCTTTGTAGTAAAACGTATCTTTGTATAATTTGAATTTTGAAAGCAATGAGTAAAGAAATTAGACAACTAGAACCTAAACAATTGTGGAATAATTTTGCAGATTTAAACGCAGTACCTAGGGCATCAAAAAAAGAAGAACGCGTTATCGCTTTTATGAAGGCTTTTGGTGAAAATTTAGGTTTACAAACAATAGTAGATGAGGTAGGAAATGTGATTATTAAAAAGCCTGCTTCCAAAGGGATGGAAACTAGAACGACAGTGGTAATGCAATCACATTTAGATATGGTGCATCAAAAAAATAATGATACCGTGTTTGATTTTGATTCCCAAGGTATTGATATGTATATTGATGGTGATTGGGTGAAAGCTAAAGGCACAACACTTGGAGCAGATAATGGTTTAGGAGTTGCTACCATTATGGCAATTCTAGAAAGTACTGATATACCACATCCTGCAATTGAAGCATTGTTTACCATTGATGAAGAAACAGGTATGACGGGTGCCATGGGGTTAAAAGGTGGATTGTTGAACGGTGGTATTTTACTCAATTTAGATACAGAAGAAGACGATGAAATAGGTGTTGGGTGTGCTGGTGGTATTGATATTACCGCTACAAGAACATATGTAGAAGAAGATACACCAGAATTTAAAATTGGCTTTACTATTGAAGTTAAAGGTTTACAAGGTGGACATTCTGGGATGCAAATTCATGAGGGGTTAGGTAATGCTAATAAAATAATGAATCGTTTATTATTTGATGGATTTGAGAATTATGGTTTACGAATTTCAGAAATTGATGGTGGAGGGCTTCGTAATGCTATTCCTAGAGAGAGTAAAGCTATTGTTGCCATTGATGCTATACATGAGGCTACATTTTTGTCAGAAATGACTTTGATTTCTAGTACTATAAAAAAGGAATTAAAAACAACCGAACCAGATTTAGAGGTAGTGGTTACTAAACGTGAAACTCCCAAAAGCATTATGGATTTAGGCGTTCAGGAAGGGGTTACTAGAGCGTTATATGCTACGCAAAATGGGGTGTATAGAATGAGTGCTGATATTCCAGATTTGGTTGAAACATCAAATAATTTGGCACGTGTATTAATAAAAAATCGCAATATTAAAATTGCTTGTTTAACAAGGTCTTCAGTAGGAAGTGCCAAAATGGATTTAGCGAATACTTTACGGGCTACCTTTGAGCTTACAGGTTGCGAAGTTGAATTCTCTGGCGATTATCCAGGATGGACACCCAATATGGATTCTCCTATTTTAAAAGTTATGGAAAAACTTTATGAAGATTTAAACGGAGAAAAACCTCATGTGGCTGCTTGTCATGCTGGTTTAGAGTGTGGTATTTTAGGAACTAATTATCCAGATATGGATATGATTAGTTTTGGCCCTAATATAAAAGGAGCACACTCCCCAGATGAGCGTGCTCAAATTTCTTCAGTGCAAAAGTATTGGAAGTTTGTGTTGGAGATATTGAAACATATTCCTGAAGAATAATGATTACTAATTTTTCTCTTTTTTAATTTTTTCTTGTTTCATAAGTTTATTTACCTCATTCCAAATTTCATTATAAATCATGAAACTTTGGATATATTGGGTGAATTTCCATATACCATTTTCCTTACGAAGAACCCCAGATCCACGAAAGCGATTACCGCTATTGTTTGAAACCATGACTTCATCAAACCAGGCAATTTTACCGTTTTTAGAGACATAAATATTTCGATTAGTAGAGTGGTAAGACCAACCTCCATCAGCGAATCTTTGACTTACATAGTTTGAGAAATCAGGAATTAATGGCCAGCGTTCCCATTCGTCGGTTCCCATATAAACAGCATCTTTAGTAAAATGGCTTAGGTATCTTTTCTTGTCTGCGTTTTTTGCAGCGTCATGAAAATCGTCTAGTTTATCGTTTATAATTTTCTGGTCGGGAGTTAAATCTTGTGCGATGGTGTTTTTTACAGTTCCTAAGAGCATAACCATTATTAAAAAAAACAGTTGTTTCATTACTAATGCTTGTTAATGTTAAAAATAGATTTTGTGTTATTAGTGATATGGTCTCAGACTAAGATAGCTGAAATTTTTAATATGAAGAATTTGTTAAGGCACTGGGTCATACCCTGAACCACCCCAAGGATGGCATGAAAAAATACGTTTTAATGCAAGCCAACCGCCTTTAAAAAGTCCATGTTTTATTAGGGCTTCTTTACTGTAATGAGAGCAAGTGGGTTGGTATCTACAAGTGGCAGGCATAATTGGTGAAATTAGTATTTGGTAAACTTTTATTAAAAACAAAAACGGAGAAATAAGGAATTTCATAAAATGCTTATTTGTGGATTTTTTTTAGCTGTTAAGTTGGAAACGAATAAACAACTAAACAGATAAACCAGAAACTAGTTTACAGTAAACGTGGTACCGTCTTTACCGTCTTTTAGAACAATGCCCACCTCTGCAAGTTCATCTCTAATCTTATCGGATAGAGCAAAATCTTTATTGGCTCTGGCTTCATGTCTAAGTTTTATTAGAACATCTACAGCACCTGTTAATTTATCACCTCCAGATTTAATTTCAACATCTTTCAGTAGGCCTAAAATATCAAACATAAACGTATTTAAGCTACTTTGTAATAATGATAAATCATCATTGGTGAGCGTTTCAGTACCTTCTTTTACTTGGTTGATATATTTAGCGCCTTCAAATAAGTTGGCTATCAAAATAGGGGTATTAAAATCGTCGTTCATGGCGTCATAACACTTTTGTTGCCACTCCCCAATATTAATAGATGAGGTGCTAGACGCTTTTAGTTTAGGAATTATTGATATAGCTTCCATTAATCGGTTATAGCCCTTTTCGCTAGCCAGTAAACCTGCGTCGGTTAAATCTAATACACTTCTGTATGAGGATTGTGCCATAAAGAAACGAATAACGCTAGGTGAATAAGCTTTACTCATCTTGTCATTATTACCGGATAACAATTGGTTTGGATTTATAATATTTCCCGTAGATTTAGACATACGTTGCCCATTCATTTCTAGCATATTAGCATGCATCCAATAGTTGACAGGTGATTTGCCTAGTGCGGCTTCGTTTTGGGCAATTTCACATTCGTGATGCGGAAATTTTAAATCCATACCACCCCCATGAATATCAAAAGTTTCACCTAAATATTTGGTACTCATGGCGGTGCACTCTAGATGCCAACCGGGAAAACCATCGCCCCATGGTGAAGGCCAGCGCATAATGTGTTGTGGTTCTGCTTTTTTCCAAAGGGCAAAATCTTGTGGATTTTTTTTATCACTCTGACCATCTAATTCTCTAGTGTTATGAATTAAATCGTCTAACTTACGTTTACTTAACTTTCCGTAGTCATTGGTTTCATTAAATTTATGAACATCAAAATATACCGAACCATTTACTTCATAAGCAAATCCGTTTTCAATAATGGTATTTATGAGTTTAATTTGTTCAATGATATGGCCTGTTGCGGTTGGCTCAATACTAGGTGGTAAAAAGTTTAGCGTATTTAAAATGTTATGAAAATCTACGGTGTAGCGTTGAACCACTTCCATTGGTTCAATTTGTTCTAAACGAGCTTTTTTTGTGATTTTATCTTCGCCTACGTCAGCATCATTTTCTAAATGTCCTGCATCCGTAATATTTCTAACATAACGTACTTTGTACCCTAAGTGCTTCAGGTATCTGAATATAACATCAAAGGACATAAAGGTTCTCACATTACCTAAATGTACATTACTATAAACCGTAGGACCGCAAACATACATACCTACATGGCCTTCATTTATAGGTTTAAAAACTTCTTTTTCTCCGGTAAGTGAATTGTATATTTTTAATTCCTGACTTTTATAAAGTTGCATGTTGGGTTAGTTAGAATAAAATTGGGAATTACTTTTTGTTTAAAATTTGGTATCTAATTTAATGTAATCTAAAAATTCTCGACGTGTTGCTTTATCTTTAAACCTTCCTCCAAATTCAGAGGTTACAGTACTACTTTCAATATCTCTAATACCTCTTGAGTTTACACATAAATGCTTAGCGTCAATAACACAGGCAACGTCCTTTGTGTCTAAAACTTCTTGAAGTTCTTTAACAATTTGAATGGTTAGACGTTCTTGAACTTGAGGGCGTTTGGCATAATAATCTACAATACGGTTCATTTTAGATAAACCAACCACTGTGCCATTAGAAATATAGGCAATATGGGCTTTTCCAACTATTGGTAGTAGATGGTGTTCGCAGGTTGAATATACTGTAATGTTTTTTTCAACTAGCATTTCACCGTATTTGTATTTGTTTTGAAACGTAGAAGCACTAGGCTTTTTTTCAGGATCTAAGCCTCCAAAAATTTCTTTTACAAACATTTTGGCTACCCGGTTAGGCGTGCCCTTCAAACTGTCGTCACTTAAGTCTAAACCAAGGGTTTCCATGATATGACGAACATCATCTTTAATGATGTCAATCTTTTCATCATTACTTAATTTAAAGGCGTCACTGCGCATTGGGGTATCCTGAGATGTGCCAATATGCTCATTTCCTAATGCGTCAAAATCTTCAAAATCTTTATCAAATTTCATCGGTAATTATGTGAAAATTTAGTTTGCAAAGATAAGCATTATACTTTTGTAATACTTGATCTTAGTAAATAATTAATACTTTGATATTAGTCTGTAGTTGTAAATAATAATTACACAAAAAATAAAAGCTTGAATAATAAATATTCAAGCTTTTGTATTGTAAGTGCTTTATCCTTATATATTAAAGCTTAACGATATTGTTATGTTAGAGTTTGTCCTGTCTACCATAGCTTGAGGGGCTGTGCCAAAATCTAAATTGTAAAGATTATTGTTAAATGATCTTTCTGCTCTGTCATAGGTTACGTCTAGTTTGGTATTTCCAAAGTTGTAACCCAAACCTAATGAGTACCCATTTAAATCTCCTACAGTAACACCATCAGCATATGGACTTTCTTCAAAGCGATAACCACCTCTAAAGCTAAATTGTTTGTGTTTATACTCTCCACCAAGTCTGTAGGTTGAAGCTTGAGTAAATAAGTCACTAATATTGGCGTTTAAATCTTGGTAGTAACTATCATTTTCTGGTTTAAACTTAGTGCTACCATAATCTTTTCTAGAGTAATCAAAACTAATTAAACCTTGGGTTCCAAAAACATAAGCCAAACTCCCTGTAAATCTGGCTGGTGTTTGAAGTCTATAACTTGGGTATACATTAATAACTTGAGGAAAAATTTCTGTAAACCCATTAGCACCATCTGTTCCTAAGTATTGAGAGGTTTCCTCTTCAATAGTATACCAAGTAGGGGAATCATAAGTTACTCCAACTCTAAATTCTTGGCTTAATTTCATGATACCACCAATTTGAAATGAAAATCCATTTCCTCTGGTGGTTAAACTGTTTTGAAATTCTACAAAATTAACGGTGGATCCGTTGTTGTTATTGTCTTCAAATAATAAGGTTGAACGTTGGTAATCTATGAAATGAGTATTTAGGTTAAGGCCTAAGTAAAGGTTGTCTTCGTATTGAGTTGCTAGGTTGAAAGATACTTTACCATTGTAACCCGTTGCTGCATAGGTGTAATCATGCATAAAGCTTCCTGGTGCAATGTTAGAAGTATAAGTTGTATTAGCATCATTATTAATATCATCTGGCTCTAAAATAAAAGACTCAAAACCTAAAAACGCCTGTTGGTGTGAAAAGCCATAAACACTACCGATGTCTTGATAAGCATCTGCTAGAGACTCACCTGGTAGACTGGAAATTTCATCAAGCCTTTTGCCATCTGCAAAATCATAAAAATAACTAGCAATAGAATTACTGAAATCAGGGTCATTAGTGGTATTGGTGCCAGCGGCAAACCAGCTATCATCAAAATTATTGGTTCTTTCGTAAGCAACTGCTAGTGAGAACTTTCTCCAAGGCGAATTGTTGTTGGCTGCGAAAACAAAAGCAGCTCCTGCTTGATTTAAATCAAAGTTCGATTCGTTTGTTGAGCCAAGTCCTCCAAAATAATTAGAGGTGTTTTCAATATCCATATTTGAACCTGATAATGACGCATGACTTCTTGTAAAAACTGCAGAACTTGCTGGGTTTAAACTTACAGCACTCATGTCTCCTCCTAAGGCTCCAAAAGCACCACTTAAGGCTCTAAAACGGGCAGTTCCTTGTATGTTGTCTTGAGAATATCTTAAAGCATCAGTTAGATCCTGAGCGTAGATAAAGGGCATAGATAGTAAACCTATGCATAGTAAACTTAACTTTTTCATGCGGTTTTTGTTTATCGTTTTTTAATGGTCAAAGTAACCTTTAATATTCAAAATTACTGCTTCTGTGAATACTCAATAATAATTTTAAATATGTCGGTTTCATGGGCTTATTTTTTTATAAAGATTATCGGCGTCTTCCACCTCCTGATGATGAACTTCTGCTACTTCCACTTGAAGATCTAGACATAGAACCAGAGCTTGAGCTTCTACTGCTTGAAGAACCATACGAACTTCTAGAAGAAGATGGTGAAGAATAATTCGAATAAGATCTTCTAGAAGAGCCACTATAGCTACTACTAGGTTGTTTGTAGGTGCTAGAACTCCTTCTTGTTGTTGACGACGACCTACTAGTTGAGTTAGAAGAAGGCGTTCGAGATATAGTAGTTGTTCTTCCTTGAGAATTTGTATATCTACTAACCGTACCTGTTCCAGAAGAACGTCTAACACCGTTGTAGTTAGAAGGATTTCTGTTCACGCTACTAATGCGGGATGTAGTTTGGCTATTGTTAGAAACAGTTGTTCCTCTTCTAGTATAGGTAGTTGCTCTGCTGGTAGTGCTGTTTACACTACTTCTGCGGGCCGTATTATATTTTGAGGTGGTATTTCTATTTACATTAGAAACACTACTTCTTCTAGAAATGTTGTTTCTACTACTTAAGTTGTTTCTTGAGCTACCAGAATAATAACTTCCTCTTCTACTGGAACTGTAAGCTAAATTCCTTGGGTTGTAAAATCTATTACCATATCTCCATTGATTCCAGCTCCAGTTATTCCAGCCCCAACCAAATCCAGCGTTCCAACCCCAGTTATTCCAGCCCCAGTTATTCCAGCCCCAGCCATTCCATGCCCAATCATTCCAACCCCATCGGTTCCATCTATTCCAAGAGTTCCAACCCCAGCCATTCCAACCCCAGTTATTCCAGCCCCAGTTATTCCAGCCCCAACCAAATCCAGCATTCCAGCCCCAGTTGTTCCATCCATTATCAATATAGTTTATAGTAACATTGTTGCTTTGTTGTCCCCAACCAGCATGACCTTGATAGTCATTATAAATAGTATCATTTACAGTATAATTATCAGATTGATAAGAATCAATATCTGTAAAGATGTCATCGTTTTCTAAAGCTAATTCAGATTCTAAAGACTTGCTTCTAAAGTAATTTTTGTAGTAGTTGCTGTTGGATTCGTTAGGCACGTTAACAACAGTTTCTGTAGGCGTATTAACTACTGTTATTTGTGAGTCACTATATATACCATCATCGTCAACACCTACATACTGATAAGAGCCACATGACAATAGGCCAAACATTAGTCCAATCATGGCAATGAATGATACTTTTCTTTTGGAGTAGTTATTAAAGCGCATATCTCTAGAATTTTATTGTTGAACATAACAAAAATAGTTAGTTTTGCTAAACTATTTTCTATTTTAAATATTCACAATATTTGTGCCAAAAGATTGATATGAGTAAAAAACTTACTAGCAGAGCAGAAGATTATTCCAAATGGTATAACGAATTAGTTGTTAAGGCAGACCTAGCGGAGAATTCGGCTGTTAGAGGATGTATGGTAATCAAGCCATATGGTTTTGCAATTTGGGAAAAAATGCAAGCAGAATTAGATAAAATGTTTAAGGAAACAGGTCATCAAAATGCTTATTTTCCACTTTTTGTACCTAAAAGTTTGTTTGAAGCTGAGGAGAAAAACGCCGAAGGATTTGCAAAAGAGTGTGCTGTTGTAACACATTACAGACTACAAAATGACCCTGATAAACCTGGTAAGTTAAGAGTTGACCCCGAAGCAAGATTAGAGGAAGAGTTGGTAGTAAGACCAACTAGTGAGGCCATTATTTGGAACACCTATAGAAATTGGATTCAATCTTACAGGGATTTACCAATTTTAATAAATCAATGGGCTAACGTAGTGCGTTGGGAAATGCGTACTAGATTGTTTTTACGTACCGCAGAATTTTTATGGCAAGAAGGACATACAGCTCATGCTACCAAAGCTGAAGCCATTGAAGAAACTAAATTGATGAATGGGGTTTATGCTAAATTTGTTGAGAACTTTATGGCTATACCTGTCATTCAAGGTGTTAAAACTGAAAGCGAACGTTTTGCTGGAGCAGAAGACACCTATTGTATTGAAGCTTTAATGCAAGATGGAAAAGCATTACAAGCCGGAACTTCTCATTTTTTAGGTCAAAATTTCGCTAAGGCATTTGATGTAAAGTATGCTACAAAAGAAGGAAAGCAAGACTATGTTTGGGCAACATCTTGGGGTGTATCTACCAGATTGATGGGAGCTCTAATTATGACGCATAGTGATGATAATGGACTGGTATTACCACCAAACTTAGCACCTTATCAAGTGGTAATAGTCCCTATTTATAAGAATGAAGAACAGTTTGAAGCCATAAGTAAAGTTGCTGAAGAAATTATTAGTGATTTAAATGATAGGGAAATTTCGGTTAAATTTGACAAACGTGATACATTACGCCCAGGAGCTAAATTTGCTCAGCATGAATTACAGGGAGTGCCATTACGTATTGCTATTGGTCCGAAAGATTTAGAAAATGAAACTGTTGAGCTAGCTAGAAGAGACACACTTAGTAAGCAAACAGTTATTTTAGACAGAATAACTATTGTTATAGAAGATTTGTTGGAGGAAATTCAAGAGAATCTTTTTAATAGAGCATTAGATTTCAGAAACGAGCACATTACCAATGTTGAAACCTTTGATGAGTTCAAGGAAGTATTAGAAACTAAAGGTGGTTTTATTTCAGCGCATTGGGACGGTACCAATGAAACTGAAGAAAAAATAAAAGAGTTAACCAAGGCTACAATAAGATGTATTCCTCTAGATTCTAAGGAAGAGAAAGGGGCTTGTGTTTACTCTGGAAAGCCTTCAAAAGTAAGAGTATTATTTGCAAAAGCATACTAGTCTAAATTTTTTTTAAAAAAAATTAGATAAGTATTGCATCATTTAAAAATAGTTGTATTTTTGCATCCGCAATCAAGAATTGCATGCTCATTAAATAATGAAGTAACCAAAATGGCCCGTTCGTCTATCGGCTAGGACGCCAGGTTTTCATCCTGGTAAGAGGGGTTCGATTCCCCTACGGGCTACAATTTTTAATAAGAAAAAAACAAAATGGCAAATCATAAGTCAGCATTAAAAAGAATTAGAAGTAACGAAGCTAAACGTGTAATAAATAGATATCAACACAAAACTACACGTAATGCTATTAAGAAGTTACGAGAGCTTACTGATAAGAAAGAAGCTGAAGCTTTATTTCCTCAAGTAGTTTCTATGTTAGATAAACTAGCTAAGAAAAATATAATTCACGCTAATAAAGCTGCTAACCTTAAATCTGGCTTAGCAAAACATGTTGCTGCTCTTTAAAATTAGCCAAAAAAAATTTTTCAAAAGCCTTTCAGAAATGAAAGGCTTTTTTTATGGTTTAAATTCTTTGTTGCTGTGGTCTTAATTTTTGATTAAAAATAGTTGTTACAAATTCCGTAAGTTTATAACAAATTAATTTTATTTCTTATGAAGAAACTAGCACTGCATTGGCAGATATTAATAGGGATGTTGCTAGGTATCGTTTTTGGTTTTATAGCGGCATCATTTAATGGACAAGATTTTGTAATTAAATGGATAGACCCGTTTGGGAAAATATTTGTTAAACTTCTAAAACTTATTGCAGTACCTCTCATTCTAGCTTCTTTGATTAAAGGCATTTCTGATTTAAAAGATATATCTAAATTCAAGAATATGGGGTTGCGCACTATAGTCGTGTATATTATTACAACAATTATAGCAATAACTATTGGATTAGGGTTAGTAAATACTTTAAAACCAGGTAACGGTATTACTGAGGCTACGGTTAACATGCTTAAAGATAAGTATTCAACTAGTAATCAAGCACAAACCATACTTATTAATGCGAAACAGCAAAAAGAAGCAGGTCCACTTCAGTTTTTGGTAGATATGGTTCCAGATAATGCAGTTTATGCCATGGGCAACAATAAATTTATGTTACAGGTTATTGTATTTGCAATTTTACTGGGTTTATGCTTGTTATTGGTGCCTGAAGAAAAAGCTAAACCATTAAAAGACTTTTTTGATTCTTTAAATGAAGTTGTTTTAAAAATGGTGGATATAATTATGCTTTTTGCACCTTATGCAGTTTTTGCGTTATTAGCTAGTGTTGTTGTTTCTGCTGATGATCCAGATATTCTTTTGGCATTACTAAAATATGCAGGAGTTGTTGTTCTAGGTTTGTTTTTAATGATTTGCTTCTATATGATTTTAGTATCCGTTTATGCTAAAAAATCGCCTTTTTGGTTTATAAATAAGATAAGTCCGGCACAATTATTAGCATTTTCTACAAGTAGTAGTGCCGCAGCTTTACCAGTAACAATGGAGCGTGTTGAAGAGCATGTAGGAGTAGATAAGGAAGTAACAAGTTTTGTTTTGCCTGTTGGTGCTACTATTAATATGGATGGAACAAGCTTGTATCAAGGTGTTGCAGCTGTTTTTATTATGCAGGTTTTGTGGCCAGAAGGTTTGGTGTTTAGCAACCAGCTAATGATTATTTTAACCGCATTATTGGCATCAATTGGTAGTGCAGCAGTTCCTGGTGCAGGTATGGTAATGTTGGTCATAGTTTTAGAAGCTATAGGATTTCCATCGGATTTGTTGCCAATAGCCTTAGCCTTAATTTTTGCAGTAGATAGACCTCTAGATATGTGTAGAACTACGGTAAATGTAACAGGTGATGCAACGGTTTCAACAATAATTGCCAAATCTTTGGGTAAGTTGGGAGAACCTCATGTTAAGAATTGGGATGACAATTATCCAGTTAAATAAATATTCATAATCATGAGACATATACTGCTGTTAATTTTACTGTTTATTTTTACAATATCATGTAACAATGAATTAAATAAAAAAATAGAAACGACACAGCGACAATCTAAATCTTTTGCAATTGTAATTCATGGAGGCGCAGGTGATGGATTGATAAGAGATAATTTTGATAAGCATAGGCAAAGGCTATACACAGAAAAACTTCAAGAAGCCTTAGATTCTGGATATAGAATCCTTGAAAAAGGAGGTGGTTCATTAGATGCTGTACAAGCAGCTATTGTGGTTTTAGAGAATTCACCATTATTCAATGCAGGAAAAGGAGCGGTTTATAATAGTGAAGGTAATCAAGAAATGGATGCCTCTATTATGGATGGAAAAACGTTAAATAGTGGCGCCGTAGCTGGAATTAACCATGTTAAAAATCCAATTTTGGCAGCAAGAACTGTAATGGATAGTACAAAACATATTATGCTTTCTGGTAAAGGTGCTGAACAAGCAATGGCACAATTTGGATTGGAAATGGTTGATAGTACTTATTTCTTTGTTCAAAATATGAGTAATCTCTTAAATCAAAGTAAAGTCATTGCTGAAAGAAATATCAAAAAATATTCTATACTAAATAACACCTTTTTGGGTGGTGAAAAATATGGAACGGTTGGAGCTGTCGCTATCGATAAAGAAGGGAATATTGCAGCAGGAACTTCAACAGGAGGCATAAGTGATAAAAAATATGGTAGAATTGGAGACTCACCTATTATTGGAGCAGGAACATATGCCAACAACTTAACTTGTGGAATTTCTGCAACTGGTACGGGAGAGTTTTTTATAAGAACCGTTGCAGCTCATGAAGTGTCTAATTTAATTCAATACAAAAAGTTAAGTCCCCATGAGGCCTTGCATGAAGTACTTAACAATCAAATTGAAACTTTAGGCGGAAAAGGAGGCATGATTTTATTAGATAAAACCGGAAACATTTTTTGGGACTTTAACACCAAAGGCATGTTTAGAGGGTATAAAAAATCCTCTGGAGAAAATGTCATTGAAATGTTTAAACAAATTAATTAATCCACTCTAATGTAGTTCTCTGAATAAATGTAATTGCCAGAGCTGTCAACAGTAATTTGTGAGAAACTATTTTCGGTCACCACAGCGTTAAAAGTCCATTTGTTACTCGTTTCAATTATTTTATTTACGGGTTTAGAGCCATAATCCAGTTCTTCGGTAAAAATTCCGTCTTTTAAAGTGTAGTCTCCAACGCCGAACCAATCAAGAGAATCAAAAGTGCGCAATTTGCTCCACATAACCTTAGATTTCGAAAACATTTTCCTTTGTTTACGTTCGTTAGATGGCCAAATGGTATCTGTAGTGTCACCTCTATAATTTACATAGCTATGTATTTCCCAAACACCCTGTAAAGGATATTCTTCGGTTTTTTCTATTTCTACTGGAGAGTTGGTTGTTTTGTTGTTAGTGTTGCAACTGGTAAATACGATTATTAGTATCAACGTAAGGTAAAGATATTTTTTCATGATTTTGTATTTAGTTAGTCATTTAAAGTTACAAAAAAATAGTTTAGTAGATTAATAGTATAGATTTTAAATATGTCTTAATAGTAAAGTGTTAATAACTTCTGTGTAAGTTTTCTGTTAAAAACTCTACTTTTGTTTCACTAAATTTAAGAGTAAGAATTATGTCTGATACAATAGAAAGAGTTAAGTGTTTAATTATAGGTTCTGGACCTGCAGGATATACCGCTGCTATTTACGCAGCAAGAGCCAATATGAAACCAGTTTTATATCAAGGAACACAACCAGGTGGTCAATTAACAACTACTAATGAAGTGGAAAATTTTCCTGGATACCCAGATGGTGTTACGGGACCAGAAATGATGATGCAATTGCAAGCTCAAGCACAACGTTTTGATACCGATGTACGTGATGGTTGGGTAACAAAGGTTGATTTTTCTGGTGATGTTCATAAGGTATGGGTAAATGACACAAAAGAGATTCATGCTGATACAGTAATAATCTCAACAGGAGCCTCGGCTAAATATTTAGGTTTAGAGTCAGAACAGAAATATTTAAAATTAGGGGGTGGTGTCTCAGCTTGTGCGGTTTGTGATGGTTTTTTCTATAGAAACCAAGAAGTGGTGATTGTAGGTGCTGGAGATTCTGCCTGTGAAGAAGCCCACTATTTGTCTAAATTGTGTAAGAAGGTAACTATGATTGTTAGACGAGATGAATTTAGAGCTTCCAAAATCATGGAAGCTAGAGTTAGAAACACAGAAAATATTGAAATATTACATAACACTGAAACCGATGAGGTTTTGGGAGATGGACAAGTAGTTACCGGAGTTCGTGTTTTCAACAATAAAACAGGTGAAAAGCATGAAATTCCTGCTACTGGTTTTTTTGTGGCTATTGGGCACAAGCCAAATACTGATATTTTTAAAGACTTTTTAGATTTAGATCAAACAGGGTATATAATTAACGTACCAGGTTCTTCAAAAACCAATGTAGAAGGTGTTTTTGTGTCAGGTGATGCAGCAGACCATGTTTATAGACAAGCTGTTACAGCAGCTGGCACAGGTTGTATGGCAGCATTGGATGCTGAACGGTATCTAGCGTCTAAAGATGCTTCGTTTGAAGTATCTACTTCAACTTATAATTAAAATAAATATAAGCCTTAAATAGCCAAAGTTTTTAATAGCTTTGGCTTTTGTTTTATATAAAAATATGTTTTCTTTGAAAACTATTTTAAATCGGGATGTGGCCCTTCAACTTCGCTCAGGATAAACTGCACCACAGTTAAATTCGAGTTTAGTAAAAAAACCACTAAGTCACTGTTTGGGCTTATTAATATTTGTTTAATTCGGGATGTGGCGCAGTCCGGTTAGCGTACACGGCTGGGGGCCGTGTGGTCGCAGGTTCAAATCCTGTCATCCCGACAAATAGCATATTACTAATTTTATGTATAAGGACATTTATTTAAATGTCCTTTTCTTTGAATATATGTTTCTTTTGCGTTTAGTTGAAGTTTATATTAAAAGATTGTTCATTATAGCAAGGAATAAATTTTAGTGTAAATCAATCTTCAACCCTATTTTCATCAAAAGCAGAAGGTAATAGTTTTGGAATAAATTTAATTACCAAAGGCAATAATAAAGCCCCTCCTGGCAACATAAAAATAGCTAAGCTTGGAATGGATTTGAAAATATCCAATAGTTGTTCCTGTACTTTTTTATGTTCCTCATCACTTAAGTTGCGTTTGGTAGATTGAGATAGTAGCACCATAAGTTCTTTACTGTCTTTTAACTCCTGATGTAAGCGTTTTCTGTTTCTGGAAATGAGTTTAGTAACCATCTTGCTAGAGTTATTATAAAAACTCTGTACTATATTTTTAGAACTTAAAAGTGCTATGTTAGTTTTATTTACCGAGTAAAATAGGTTTACGGAGGCTATCGATTCTTTGACCCTATTTTTGGATATTGTTAGATCGGTACCTAATTTTATTAGAAAACGTTGTTCGTTTTTGTCAATTTTTTTATCAGTCCATGTGGCCATACAGGCTAAGTCTAAAATGTAGTTTTTCTCCTGTTTAGTCTTTATTGTATTGATAGCGTTTTGGTATTCTAAGGGCGTATTGTTATGATAACGCAAAGACGATTCAAATAGTTTTATTAAACTTTCATCGTATTGGTTTTTAGTTAGCTTTGAGTTTAATACGTCCATAATGATAGCTTCAATAGAGGCTTCTAAATTTTTTAGATAACCAATTGAAACAGATTGTTTTTTTATAAACTCTGAATAAGCAAGAACATCAATATAAAGAAGCGCGTTAATAATAAAATATTTAAAATTTTTAGTAAGAACATTAGCATCAATCTGAATACGTTTGTGAATGATTTTTTCTAATTGCTCACTTGATTTTTTTCCACCTAAAAGCTCTTGAAAAAAAGAGGTTTTTAACTCATTTATTTCTGTATAAAAATTAATGACATTTTCAACAAAGGGAAGATTGGTGTTAGACTGATGATGTGTATAAAAAAGTGCTAAAAGTAAATTGGTTTTTGAAAGTTCTTCTTCTGTAAGGTCATTTTTTGGTAAAATGGCTAAAACAACATCTAAATTACTGCCATAAATGAAGCCACATCCTCTAAGGGCATCGTAAAAATCTGCTTCACTGAAATTTAAAAAAGCATTGTTTTCAGAAACATCCTTAAGCAATTTTTTAATCCAACCTTGGGCAGAAGGGTTCATAAAAGCATTGTTTGTTATAAAAATACATCTTATTTGTAAATACAAAAAAGAACTTGTATTAAATTGATGTCTTTAAATGTTTAACCAAATTTTTAATCATTTCTACACCTTTTTTTAATTGGTTCTTTGAAATGTATTCGTTGGCTCTATGCGCCTGGGCAATAGAACCAGGACCACAAATAATACTTTCAAAACCAGCATTAGCAAAATGACCTGCCTCAGAAGCATAAGATACGGTAGTCCAATTATAATTTCCTGTTATTTTACCAATAAGGTTAATAACGTCAGAATTTTCATTAGTGTTTAGAGAGGGGACAATGGGGTGGTTTTCAACTACATCAATTCTAAAGCTGGAGAAAATAGGATTTAGAGCTTTCTCTCTAGATTTGCAATAGTTTTTTAAGTCTTGGTACATTTGGTTGGCATCATCTTGAGGTAGACATCTAATATCTAATGATAGAAATGCCTTGTTTGCAATAATATTAGGTGCAATACCACCATTAATAATTCCGGTATGAAGTGATGAATGAGGAGGTTCAAAGCGAGAGTCGATACTACCAGAATTTATCAAACTATTCATTTTTTCTTCAGCCCACATAACAATTCTAGCAGCTTCATGTACTGCACTTACCTCTTGTTTTATTCTACTACTATGGCCCTGAGAGCCATTCACTGTGATATCAATAATATGAATACTTTTTTGTCCTATAATAGGTTGTAGCATTGAAGCTTCACCGATTATGGCATATTTGGGCTTTTCAGAATACGTTTTCTTTATATGATTTATAAGTGACGGAGCTCCTAAACAACCTACTTCTTCATCATAAGTAAAAGCGAAATAAATAGGTTTTTTAAGTTTAGTTTTAACCATTTTAGGCAATACCGCTAAACAACAGGCTAAAAAACCTTTCATGTCACAACTACCACGGGCATATAAATTGCCGTCTGGTTTTTCCACAAGTTCAAACGGATTGGTATTCCAAGGCTGTTCTTTAACGGGTACCACATCGGTATGACCAGAAAGGATGACTCCGCCGTCTACAGCGGGTCCAATTCTGCAATGCAGAGAGGCCTTAGTATTGGTTTTGTTAGGAACTAAATAGATTTCAACACCAAAGCTTTCAATGTAGTCTTTTAACCAATTTATAATTTTTAAATTACTTTCACCACCCAAAACAGAAAATGAAACCAGTTTTGCAAGTATCTCTTGGGCGGTCATGTTGGGCAAATATTTTTAAGAAAAGCTAATTCTTTCTTAGGTAAGTATTAACTTCTATAACTACATCTTCCCATGTTTTGCTAACACCATCGGGTCCTTTGTGTAAATCAAAACACACTTTATTTAATGAAGCTAATGCATCTAATGCATTCCAATCTTTAAGATTCATAACACCAGTTAAAGTAACGCGTCTTTCTTCTTCAATTTTTACTTCAAGCGGTATATTATGAGTAACACCATTCATGGTGAGTGATGCAGAACAAGAATCATCAACGTAATTAAGAGTGCCTTTTAAAAACTCGGTATCTAACATGGCTCCAAAAAAAGAGGCTTTTATCTTGGCGTCTCGTGTATTGGTAGCATCGTTGGTAAATAGGCTACTGATTGGAATGGAGAAGTTCAAGTTATTTAAAGCTTCTTGAGGTGAAGAACCAGATTTAATTTCAAATTTTGAAGTAGTAAATTCCCCACCAACACCTACTTTGTCGGTTGTTTTATAGGCTGTCCATTTTATAGAGGTTGCTTCGGGTTTTACTACAAATTTTTCAGTGGCAACAGTCTCTTTTTCAATAGGTTTAGTTTCCTTTTTTTCTTTTTTACAAGCAATAATACTTAGTGATAAAGCCAATATTAAAACACTAGTTTTTTTCATTTTTCTTTTTTTTAAACAAGTTTAAAGGTAATCAATATTACTCTAAATACAAATAAAGGTATGACATATATCATGTTTTTTAATTAGTAATGGTTTTAATTTTGTGTTACAAATGTCAGGTATGTCTAGAGCGTTAATTAATAAATATAATATCGCGGGTCCTCGCTATACGAGTTATCCAACGGTTCCTTATTGGAATCAAGAAACCTTTTCTTTGGAGAATTGGAAGGATTCCTTAATAAAATCATTTCATGAAAGTAACTCAAAAGAAGGCATTAGCCTTTATATCCATTTGCCTTTTTGTGAAAGTTTATGCACATTTTGTGGGTGTAACAAACGTATTACAAAGCAACACAGTGTAGAGTCTCCTTATTTAAAAGCGATTTTAAAAGAATGGTATTTATATTTAGAATGGTTTGATGAAAAACCAATTATTAAAGAATTGCACTTAGGTGGTGGTACGCCTACTTTTTTCAGTCCTGAAAATTTGAATTTGTTAATAAACGGGATTCTGGATGATGCTGTGCTTGCTGAAAATCATGAGTTCAGTTTTGAGGGGCACCCCAATAATACTACAAGAGAACATCTACAAACTTTATATAACTTAGGTTTTAAGCGTGTTAGTTATGGTGTTCAGGATTATAACGAAACGGTTCAAAGAGCCATTCATAGAGTGCAACCTTTTGAGAATGTAAAACGTGCTACTGAATTAGCTAGGGAAATTGGTTACACTTCTGTTGGACACGATATTATTTTTGGGTTACCTTTTCAAAATTTAGACCATGTAAAGGAGACCATTCTCAAAACGAAGGAATTGCTTCCAAACAGATTGGCATTTTACAGTTATGCACACGTGCCATGGATAAAGGGTAACGGTCAGCGTGGATTTAGCGACTCTGATTTACCTTCGGCAGAGTTAAAGCGTTCTCAATATGAATTAGGAAAAGAATTATTGGCAGAAGTTGGTTACCATGAAATAGGAATGGATCATTTTGCACTAAAAACAGATTCTCTATACAAGTCTATGGAAAATGGAAGTTTGCATAGAAATTTTATGGGTTATACCGCTTCAAAAACCCAGGCTATGATAGGGTTGGGCGTGTCATCAATTAGTGATAGTTGGTATGGTTTTTCTCAAAATGTTAAACAAATTGAAGATTATTACAAATTACTGAACCAAGATGTAATTCCGGTTTATAGAGGTCATATTTTAAATGAAGAAGATTTGATTATTAGAAATCATATTCTTAATTTGATGTGCGGTTTTAAAACCGAATGGAGTCAAGATCAAGATTATCTTTATTTTGATGAAATTCCAGAAACCCTAATGAGGCTAAAAGAAATGGAGGCAGATGGATTACTCAATATTAATTCAAACAGTATTGAGGTAACAAAAAAGGGTCAGCCATTTGTTAGAAATGTTTGTATGGCTTTCGATTTATTATTGCAACGAAGACAGCCCGATACACAGTTGTTTTCAATGACCGTCTAAACTAAATTTATAAATTATGAAAAAGATTATTGTACCTGTAGATTTTTCAGAGTATTCAGAGTACGCTTTGAAAGCAGCCGCTAAACTAGCAAAAAAAAGCAACGCAGAATTGTTGGCCTTACATATGTTAGAAATGTCTGATGTCATGTTAACTGGAGCCGGAGAGCAACCACAAAAAGTGATTTATTTTTTAAAATTAGCAGAACAACGTTTTGAAGACTTTTTAAAGAAAGACTATTTAGAAGGCTTAACCATTACACCCATTGTTAAACATTTTAAGGTGTTTAGTGAAGTTAATGAGATAGCCAAAAAATATGAGGCAGATTTAATAGTTATGGGGTCTCATGGTGCTAGTGGGGCAAAAGAGTTTTTTGTAGGTTCCAACACAGAACGCGTTGTAAGAAATGCTGAAATCCCTGTGCTTGTGGTAAAGAATGACATTGCTAAAATTAATTTTGATATTGTAGTATTTGCTTGTGGGTTTGGTGAAGATTCTATTGAAGCTTATCTCAAAGCTTCAAGTGTATTTAATAGAATGAATGCTAAAATGTATTTAGTGCATGTAAACCTACCAAACGATAGATTCCAAAGTTCTGATGAAATAGAACGCGATGCCGTGAATTTCTTTACTAAGGCTGAGGGGAATTTAGATAAAATTACTGATGTTCATTATATATCAGACTATACTGTTGAAGATGGTATTTTAAATGCGGCAAACAAACTGGGGGCCGATTTAATTGTAGTGCCTACACATGGAAGAAAAGGATTAGCGCATTTCTTTCAAGGTAGTGTAGGTGAAGATGTTGCAAATCATGCTACATTACCAGTTATGACTTTTAAAATATAGAATAATTTAAATTTTTTGGTTAATTAATTTTACAGAAAAGCGTTGAGAATTATTGATTTTCAACGCTTTTGTTTTTTAGGTCTATTCCGTATCAACATCTGCTAGTGCTAACACATTAAATAGGTTTGCTTTAGTTTTTAAGAAATCATTTTCAATTTCAATGGCTTTTAGTTTTGCGTCAATTAGTTTAGATTCTCGAGAGTTTACCAAGAATAAGGAACTTTCACCTAAGAAAAATTTGCGTTCTTCTGCAGTTAACATTTTAGTGTAATCATCAACAATGACACTGGTAAAATTATTTTGAGTTACATAAGAATCTAATTCTTGATTAATGGCGTCAATTTTATTGATTAGGCTTATTCTAGTATTTTGAACTTCAAATTCTGTGTCTTTTAATTTAATTGTAGCAAGCTTTAAGTCGCCGCGTTCTTTTCTCAAAAACAATGGAAAACTAACATTAACACCACTTTTATAAGCTGCAGAACTAAAAGACCTTACCACATCTGGAGTTTCAGACAGGAAATTGTATTCAAGATCTATTTGAGGTAATAAATTATTTTGTTTTAAGCGTTTCTCAATTGTTAAACTTTGAATTTTAAAGTCTAATGATTGTAACTTTGGATGGCTTTCAATATCAAAACTTTCAACTTCTAATCCAAATGTATTTAAGGTAGTGTCAATATTATCAAAAGTTGAAATATCAGGAATTATATTATCCCCAATCTCAATAGGTGTATTATCATTCAGCCATAAAAAATTTGACAACTCTAAACTCGATTTTACAAACTTAATTCTAGCTTTTTCTAAGTTTAATCGTCTATTGTTTAAGGCAATTCTGGCTTCTAATGTATCTATAGCAGGTTTGTCGCCTACTTCGTAACTTTTCTTTATACCGTCAAAACGAATTTTAACGTTTGTCAAGAATTCTTCATAAACTCTTTTTTCGTTATAAAGCCTCAACCAATTAAAATAGCTTACCGTGGCTTCGTATAAAATATTGTTTACAAGTAATTGTCTATCGGCTTGAGCTTGTTTTATAAACAACCTTGATTGCCTTAACATGGCCATCCGCTCATTTGTTAAAAAACCTCGAGCTACAGGAATGGATACACCTGCACTATAAAGTCCATCTTCTGGAACAATGGCTTGGGGATCTAAAAAGTCACCTGTGTTTTCTTCAAAGTTTCCTTTAAACTCAATACCAAACCAAGTAGGAATTTTAAAAGTGGCATTTAAACGATCATAGTACTCTGTGTTTTTAAATTTTTTACGATCATAATCAACTTCTAGCTTGGGGTCAAAAGCACCTCTAGCTTTCATGAGTTTTGCTTCACTTTCATTTATTACCAAGTTAGCTTGTTTTACTATTGGGTGATAGGATTTTACATAACCTAGGTATTCTGAAAGCGACATTATTGATGTATTCTCTTGTGCTGAAAGAATACTACTCAAGCATATTATGAAAATGAATAGGGCTAATCTCATTTTTTATCTTTTTTAGAATCTGCTTTACCATTTTGTGGCTCATAATAGTTTGGTGGGAAACTGTTAATTTGACGCCATAACTCAAACCAAATGGGTACATCATCTAGTAAAGCAATAGTTTTAGCACCAGAACCTACTCTAATAGCATCTGGCCACTCGTGATCTTCCTCATCAGGAGCTAACAAAATTCTATATTTTCCGTTGTCACTAATAAATCTTTCTATAGCTACTACCTTGGCACCATAGGTACCATAAGACACATTTGGCCATCCGCTAAATACAATAACAGGCCAACCGTCAAATTGTACTCTTACTTTTTCGCCAATGTGTATTAAGGGTAAATCTATGGGTCTTACAAAAGTTTCTACGGCTAAATCATACTGCCCAGGCATAATACCCACCAGTTCTTGACCTTCTTTAAAGGTAACGCCAACACCACCAACAATGGCTTTATTAATAAATCCACTTTGAGGAGCTGTAACATACAATAGGCTGCTTCTTTTTTTATAATTAGTGTATGTATTTTCTAGTTTGGTAACTTGTGCTTGCGTATCTAATTGACTTGATTGCGCAGTAAACATATCACTTTGAGCTTTAGATATTTTATCAGCGTACTCTGCTTGTGTTCTTGAGAGTTCAATTTCAGCATTGATTACTTCGTTCTTACTTGCTAAATATTTGTTTTGTTGTGAAATAAATTTAGCCTGTGTTTCTTGAAGTTTTAATCGTTTTTCCTCTACATCTTTAACCGCTTTTAAACCTTCGTCTTGTAATGTTTTTTCACGATTAAATTGGGTTTCAGCAATCTTGAGGTTTGTTGTGGCCGCTTCTAGATCAATACTATCACTTTGTACTTTAAGTTTGGCTTGAAGCAATTTATTTTGGGTTTGCTCTAGTTTTAAACCACGTTCTTTTTCTAAAGCTGAAACTTGTCTTTTTAAAGCCTCTACTTTACCACCATAGGCATTAACAGAAGAGGATTTTGCTTGTATTTGTTCATTTGTACGTTCTACCAATCTATCATCAAAATAATCACTTTTAATTTCAGAGATTCGTAAAATGGTATCGCCAGCTTGTACAAAATCACCCTCTTGTACAAACCACTCTTCTATCCGACCTGGAATTTGCGATTGTATAGTTTGTGGTCTTTGATTTGGTTTTAATGTGGTTACCAAACCATCTCCAGTAATATTTTGTGTCCATGGTAAAAACAGAACAATTAATATTAACAAGGCTGCTCCTAACAGGAACCTATTAAAATATTTGTAGTATTTTTTATTCATAATATCCTTACCAGACTTGTACTCTGATAAGTCTATTTTTTTGTTCAACTGGTTATGAGTGATGTTAAGCATAACTAAGTATTTTTATTTTTTTATTGAACCTTTTTCTAATGTAATTATCTCAGTGCATTTGTTTATCCAAACACTACTACTACTTACTACTACAAGTCCCCAAGGTTGCTTTTTATCTGTTAAATAATCGATAATAGCGGTTGTTTCATTTTCATTAAACCTATCTAGAGCATCTTCCAAAATCAAAATTTTTGGTTCCTTTAAAATGGCTCGTGCCAAAACCAACTTTTTAGAAATGGTGTAAGAAAGTCGCTTTCCATCAGGATATAAAATGGTGTTGAGGCCATCAGGTTGTTCTTTGAGAAATTCTCTTAAACCTACTATGTTGAGTATTTCATGAATTTTATCATCTGTAATATTGGGGTTAGAAAAAGTGAGATTTTCTCTTAGCGTACCTTCAAAAGGGCTTTCATCAGACAATGAAAGACCTAATTGAGATCTGAAAAAGTTTAAGTGCAAACTGTTAATAGACATGTCATTAACATAAACATTTCCTCCAGTGGCCTCAATAACACCTGATAGCAAACGCAATAGGGTAGATTTTCCAGCACCACTTTCTCCTTTAATTAGTATTCTACTTTTAGAATTTACTTCAAGCGAAATACCTCTTAGAATATGCTTGTCTCTATTATCTACTTCATAAGATGCATTCTCTAATTCTATCTTTAAACCTTTAGTTATTTGTAGTTCTTCTCCAGATTGACTTTCTAAAGTTTTATCAACTATTTGTCCTATTTTTTCTAAAGATGTTAATGTGTCGTAAAACGATTCTAACCCAAGTATAAGTTTTTCAACAGAGGCTATAACTAGTATAATTATGATTTCGGCAGCAACAAATTGGCCAATATTCATTTCTTGATTAAGAACCAAAGCGCCTCCAATTAAAAGTAAACTTGCCGTTACAATAACTTTAAAACTAATCATTTGAATGAATTGCAGCATTAAAACTCTAAAATGACTTTCTCTTGCTTTTAAGTAGCCATCAACTAAATAGTCATTTTTGTTAATGCCTAAATTTGTACTTCCAGATAATTTAAAACTTATTACAGAACGTGCAATTTCTTGAATCCAATGAGCAACTTTGTATTTGTTTTTAGATTCTTTTAGGCTAGTTTCTAGACCTTTTATTGCTGTAAATTTGAATACTACAAATACAAGTATCAATAATAATAGTCCAAAAATGATAAAGAATGGATGATAAAAAGACAGTAAAACTAAAGCAAATACTATTTGTAATACTGCTGTTGGCACATCAATTAATATTTTTGATAGACTCTTTTGTATAGTTAGTGTATCAAAAAAACGATTGGCTAACTCTGGCGGATAGTACTGGCGTAACTCTGCCATTTTTATTTTTGGAAACCTGTAAGCTAATTCAAAAGAAGACCGCATAAAGATACGTTGTTGAATAGTTTCAATTATCCGCAACTGCATGAGTTGTAAAGCACCTTGAAAAGCTACACCTAATGTAACTATAATAACAAGTATAATCCATGATGTTGAAATTTGAGCTCCTTGAATTAGGTTTATGATAGCTTGTATACCAAGGGGTAATGATAAAGCAACCACACCTGCAAAAATAGCATAGTAAAATACTTGTAGAATATCTCTTTTTTCCAATTGTAGCAGTCCCACAAGTCTGCGCCATGGTGTCATTTTAGTTTGTTCCATAATTAATTTTTCAAGGTATTAAGCACTAAGTTTTTTAAAAAATCTGTTGGGGTTGTTTCGTTATTACAATCTGTAATAGATGTGAAATGTACTTTTAAAAAATGCTGATGTAAACTAGCCTCCAAGATTGTACTTGCTAAACTTGAAGCAAATTTGTAATTAGGCTTCATAGCTTTAACCATATCTCTAAGTCTGTAAACTATGCGTTTGTATACAACAAAATACCCATCTTTATTTTCTTGATCTACTTCTTTAGTTAAAAATGATTTAGAGTTTTCATTAACCATAATTCTGTTAAGTGCTATTTCATTGATATGCGAAAAATTAGAATCTTCCTTAATAACTCTTGTTACTACTTCTATAGCTTTTTCTAATTTGTTTTTTGGATCAAGAGCATGCGTTTCAAAAACCAATTGATATTCAATCCAGGCCCAGTACCAAGATGATAAATACAACAGCAATTTATGTTTGCTTTCAAAATAACGATATATAGAACTCTCGTTAGAACCAATGCATGTTCCTAGTTTTTTAAAGGTAAAACTATCAAAACCAATATCATCTATTAATATGATGCTATGCTCCACTATACGCTTACCTAAATCTGAAGATTCTGGATCTTTTACATATATTTTTTCAGGAACAGCAATCTTTAAGTTTGAAAGTAACGAGTCCATATATAATAATTTTAATTGCAAATATAATAGCATTACTATTATAAAAACGAATTTAACTATTAATATTGTTAATATTACTAATAGATTTTTCTTATGTTAAAAATGTTTATGGATTTAAGTAATTAAAAACCAATAATTTACACAACAAAGAGGAGTAGCTGCTTTCTAGAAAAAACTATAGCATTAATGGCAATTGATACCATTAGTGACTAATTCTTGCACAGGTGTAGGTGAAACATAAGGGATACCCAAGCCTAAACCACGAAGAATAAATAAAATGCCTATAATAACAACAAAAACAGGAATAGCATTTTGTATTTTCTGTCTAGCAGCACCTTTTAAAAAATGACTGGCATAAATAGCAGTGGTCATTAAGGGTATGGTTCCTAAACCAAACAGGGTCATATACAAACTTCCATATAAAGCATTGCCTTCGCTAATAGCTCCAAAAATAGCCATATATACCAATCCGCATGGTAAAAACCCATTAAGGAAACCAATGGTTAAAAACGTGTCTGGAGATTTTCTTTTTAGTGCAGAACCTAAAGCAGACTTAATTTTTGAGATTAATTTGTATATAGGTTTAGAGATGCTATATTGGTTTAATTTATGTTGAGGAATTAAAATAAAACCTATCATCAAAACACCTATTATTATGGATAATTGTTGTTGAAAACCGAAAATAAAAAGACTTCTTCCTATTAGGCCAAAAACTAATCCAATTAAGCTGTATGCAAGTAATCTACCAATATGATAAACTGTAATTTGAGTAATTTTTCTTATTGAATTTGTTCTATCAACAGGTAGCATAAAAGCAATGGGGCCACACATACCAATACAGTGAAAACTACCCAATACCCCTAAAACAAATGCAGAAATTAACATAGTTAATAATCTAAAGATTCTTTAAATAAATAAGAAATTCCATTATATTGCCAATCAATTTTAATGTTCCAACGGCCATCTACCAAACGGGAGTCAGGTATGAGCAAATGTGTATTAGATAATGAAATGGTAGTTTCAAAATCTAGTTGTTTGTTAGATGGCCTATATAGGAACAATTTTCCTGAAATTTTTTTATGATCTAAATTACTAGGGAATACAATGATTAGACCCTCTTGAGTTTTTTTGTATGTTATATTTTCGCTTAAATTTTTGGCGTTTTTTAATTTGTCAATATCTTTCTGGTAAGCCAGCTCTTCAGCGTAATAATCTTCAGTTACTAAATCATGGTCATATTTGTCTTCCACATTCATTTTAATTAAAAAGAACATGATAAAGGCAATAAAACCTACAAAAGCTAGTACAATGCTTGTTCCCCAATTTAGTTTCATAATGTTAATTTCCTTTTAAGATGGAAATATTATTTTTATTTAATACTTTTTTTGGCTGTAACAGTTATTGATTGAAACTATTGTAATCCCACTCAATCAATAACATTACAGCCACCAACCAAAATTTATTTATAACTTCTAGGCCCTAAAAAATTAGCCGTACAAGTTTCTATAAGTTTATCGCCAGCAAAAACACCAATCTTAATTTTATTTCGATCACCAGTAAGTGCTGAATTGTTTATTTCAATGAACAAGGTGCCTTCTGCAATGCCTTGTTTTGGAACAGTAAAATCATTACTAGTAGCAACTAATTTTAAAGTTCCTTTATGGGACATTAGTTTTAGTGTTACATCCTCAATGTCTCCGGTTGTTTTATTTACCAATTTATAGGTAAAAACATTACTAATAATATTATCTTCTTTATGTTCATACAACTGCCCCGGTAATCTTAAAACATTAGCTTCAACTTCATTTCTTAAAAAAAGCATCCCAGTTAAAATACCAATTAAAATAGTTAGTACAGCAATGTAGCCTTTCATTCTAGCTGTAAGCCTAAACTTTACATTGTTTTTAATATTTTCCTCGCTTGCATAACGTATCAATCCTTTAGGTAGATTGATGTTTTCCATAATATGATCACATTCATCAATACAAGCGGTACAGTTTACACATTCTAACTGCGTACCATTTCTAATATCAATACCTGTAGGACAAACATGAACACACTGTAAACAATCTATACAATCACCATGACCAAGTGCTTGTCTGTCTTCATTTTTTCTAAACTTTTTTCTACCGTTTGTTCCTTCACCTCGCTTGTAATCGTAAGCAACTACTACAGATTTAGTATCTAAAAGCACGCCTTGTAACCTTCCGTAAGGACATGCTATAACGCAAACTTGTTCTCTAAACCAGGCAAACACAAAGTAGAAAACCGCTGTAAAAATCACTAAAGGTATGAGCGTACCCATATGACTAAATGGGCCTTCGGCAATATATTCTAGCAATCTATCTCCACCAATTAAATAGGCTAAAAACACATTAGCTATCAAAAAAGAAATGATTAGAAAAATTAAAAGTTTTAATCCTTTTTTTCTAATTTTTTCTGCATCCCATTTTTGTCTTGCTAATTTGCGTTGTTTGTTTCGGTCACCTTCAATCCAATACTCAATACGTCTAAAAACCATTTCCATGAAAATGGTTTGTGGACAAATCCAACCACAAAATATACGCCCAAACGCCACTGTAAAGAGTGTAATAAAAACCACCCCAATAATCATTGAGATAACGAACAAGTGAAAATCCTGCGGCCAAAACGGAAATCCGAAAATGTTAAATCGCCGTTCAAGAACGTTAAACATCAAAAATTGATTACCACCAATTTTTAGAAATGGCGAAGCCAATAAAAATGCCAATAAACCGTAGCTAACAAGCTTCCTTTTATCGTAGTACCTCCCACTTGGTTTTTTAGGATACACCCATGCACGTTTCCCTTCTTCAGTGATGGTGCTTATTGAATCTCTAAATATTTCGTTTTCTGGGGTTTCCAATTGGTTTGGCATTTAAGATTCCCTTTACTTATCAATGTGTAAAGGGAATCTGTTAGAAATGTGAGTTAGTCACTGTTTTCTTTATTCTTGAGTTTGTTCATTGCCAGCATTTTTATCAACCCAAACATCACCCTCTGGTGCTTTTGGATTGGCCGGCGTAGTGCCTTGTAAACTTAGCACATAGCTAGAAACTTGAGCTATCTGAGAGGGTTTCAACTGTGTTTTCCAAGCAATCATACCTTTACCAGACCGTCCGCCTTCAGAAACTGTTTTAAATACGTTTTTAATACCACCACCTAAAATCCAATGCTCATCGGTAAGATTTGGTCCAATACCACCACCGCCATCAGCCATATGACAAGCTACACAGTTGGTGTTAAAAATGGTTTTACCAGCATTTAAATCTCCGGCATCTGTCAATAATGTCACCGTGTTAATATCTACTAAATCTTTAGCAGTTTTCTTATATTCTTCAATAGCTGCTTTAGCATCAGCTAATTCAGTCTCTAATTCATCAAATTGACCAGGTCCATCAAAAATGTGAAATCTTACTAGATAAACTGCAGCAAACACAATGGTAATATAGAAGCCGTACAACCACCATGGTGGTAAGTTGTTGTCAAGTTCTTTAATACCATCATAATTATGGTCTAAAATAATTTCACCTTCCTCTTCAATTGGTTTTTGACCAAGAAGTTTTGTGTAGATCTTATTTAACCAAGTGAATTGATATGTTTTTCCTTTATCAGCTAAAAACTTAGCTTTAGCTTCCTCGTCTAACTTATGAAGCATCACATTTTCAAGAGCTCCTATAATGGCTTCAATAGCAATTAAAATAAGAAGTACTAAAAAGAGAAATAGTAATACTACAGGGTATTCTATAAAGGCTGGTTTTTCGCCTGAGTCTATAAAGAATTCAACAACTCCGAAGATAATGAAGAATACTACGGGTACTCTTACCCAAGATGGAACTAATTTTCTCATAATGTGTCGTCGTTTTGGTTGTCTAATGGAATATTGCTAACGGTGTTTATATAGTCTTTTTTTGCTGATACCACCCACCAAAACAGTACTACAAAAAAGATAAAAAAGATAAGTAAGGAGATGATTGGGTATATTTCTATACCTGTCATGCTCTCCATATGATTTTTTACAAATTTTAACATTGTTTCAAATTTTTATGGTTAGTTCTGTGCTGTTTCCACATTGATATCTGTTCCTAAGCGCTGTAAATAAGCAATAAGCGCTACAATCTCTCTGTTCTTCATCTCTACAAATGCTTCACCATTATCAGTAGCATATTTTTTATCTGCTTCATAGTTTTTAGCAAAGTCTGGGTCTGATTTCAGGTTCTCTTCAATTTGAGTGCCTTGATCTAACATGTTTTGTTGAGCATTAGCAATGTCTTCATCAGAATATGGAACTCCCAATGATACCATGGTACGCATTTTAGCTTCGGTTTGCGATTTATCTAGGGTGCTTGACGAACCAGTAATTAACCAAGGGTAACGTGGCATGATAGAACCAGATGAGGTACTTTGTGGATCGTACATATGATTAAAGTGCCAGTTGTCATTGTATTTACCACCAATTCTGTGTAAGTCTGGTCCTGTACGTTTACTACCCCAAAGAAACGGATGGTCATAAACAAACTCCCCAGCTTTAGAATATTCACCGTAGCGTTCTACCTCACTCCTAAATGGTCTAATCATTTGTGAGTGACAACTAACACAACCTTCTCGTATGTATATATCTCTACCTTCTAACTCTAAAGGCGTATATGGTTGTACGCTAGCAATGGTTGGTATGTTGGATTTCACCATAATGGTTGGTACAATCTGAATAATACCACCAATTAAAATGGCTACAGTAGCTAATAACGTTAATTGTACTGGTCTTCTTTCCAACCAAGTATGCCAACCTTCATTAGCAGTACGTCTTTTAGTTACACGTTCTAAGGCAGGTGCTTCCGCTAATTCATCTTCAACTTTACTACCTTGTTTGATAGTTACCCAAACGTTGTACACTAATATTAACAAGCCAATAACATACATGGAACCTCCAATAGCACGCATCCAGTACATTGGTATAATTTCAGTAACTGTTTCTAAAAAATTACCATACACTAAAGTGCCGTCTGGGTTAAACTGTTTCCACATACTAGCTTGTGTAAAACCAGCAACATACATTGGTAATGCATATATTATGATTCCTAATGTACCTAACCAGAAATGCAGGTTGGCCAATGGTAACGAGTGTAATTTGGTTTTAAATAGTCTTGGTACCAAATAATAAATCATACCAAAAGCCATGAAACCGTTCCAGGCTAAGGCCCCTACGTGTACGTGTGCAATAATCCAATCAGTAAAGTGAGCGATAGCATTAACGTTTTTTAGAGATAGTGTAGGCCCTTCAAAGGTTGCCATACCATAACCTGTAATAGCTACTACCATAAATTTTAAAACAGGGTCTGTTCTAACTTTATCCCAAGCACCACGTAAGGTTAATAATCCGTTTATCATACCACCCCAAGAAGGCATTAATAACATCACTGAGAATGTAACTCCTAAGTTTTGAGCCCATTCAGGTAAAGCAGTATATAATAAGTGGTGAGGTCCAGCCCATATGTAAATAAATATTAGCGACCAAAAGTGTACAATAGATAATCTATAAGAGTAAACCGGTCTGTTGGCTGCTTTAGGAATAAAGTAGTACATCAAACCTAAGAATGGTGTGGTTAAGAAGAACGCAACCGCATTATGACCATACCACCATTGTACCAAGGCATCTTGAACACCAGCGTAAACCGAATAACTTTTTAAAGCACTTACAGGTAATTCTAAACTATTAAAAATATGAAGTACAGCAACGGTAACAAAAGTAGCTATGTAGAACCAAACAGCAACGTATAAGTGACGTTGACGGCGTTTTAAAATAGTCCAAATCATGTTCACGCCAAACACCACCCACACAAGTGCAATGGCAATATCTATAGGCCATTCTAATTCGGCGTATTCTTTAGAGGTTGTAATACCCAACGGAAGCGTAATAGCTGCTGCTACAATAATGAGCTGCCACCCCCAGAAGTTAATATTACTTAAAAGGTCACTCGCCATACGGGTTTTAAGTAAACGCTGAAGCGAATAATAAACCCCTGCAAACATAGCGTTACCCACAAAAGCAAAAATAACTGCGTTGGTATGTAATGGTCTTAATCTACCAAAACTTAGCCATGAAATACCATCGGTAAGATTAGGAAATAAAAACATAAATGCCAATAGTAATCCTACTAGCATACCTACAACCCCAAAAATTATTGTGGCATAAATGAACTTTGTAACGATTTTATTATCGTAATGAAATTGTTGCATCTCCATAGTTAGTTGTTAATCTTTTTTGGTTAGTATTGATTTATTGGATTTTTCTTTTATAATTTCGTCTTCAAAAAGCATGCGTACAGACGGTGTGTAGCTATCATCAAATTGTCCACTTTTAACGGCTAAAATAAAGGCTATAAAGAAACCTACAGCTACAATAATGCTTATAGCTAGCAAAATATATATAACACTCATACCTAATTGAAGTTACGGTTCAAAAATACTTTCATAAACTTTTACAAAACATGACAAAAGTCATATTTGATTATTAATATTAGTTTGGGCGTTACCACGCTTTCTGCGTGGTCGGGCTTTCTGCTCCAAGTCCTCGTTCGTGCCTCACTATGGGCTTTTCACTACAATCCCTAACGCATTTATCTGCCAAAATCACTCTTATTATGTTTCAATCTTCTGCCTATAATGTTGGTGCAAATTGTGGTAAACACTACAATACTTATAGAACTCAAAGGCATTAAAATAGCTGCAACTACAGGCGCTAGCTGTCCTGTAACGGCAAAATATAACCCAATAATGTTATAGATAAAAGAGAGTACAAAACTCCATTTAATAATCTTTATAGCTGATTTTGATATTTTTAAATAGCTTGCTAATTCATTAAATTTAGAAGCATCAAGAATGGCATCACAAGCTGGAGAGAATACGTTTACATTTTCTGAAATAGCAATACCAACATTGCTTTGAGCAAGAGCTCCCGCATCATTTAACCCATCGCCAATCATGAGCACATTAGCACCTTCGCTTTGGTGATATTCAATATACTCTAGTTTATCCTCTGGTTTTTGGTTGAATAATAATTTTGTTTTAGGTGGTAGTAACTTGGTTAAGTTTTCCCTTTCTCCTTCATTATCACCAGATAGAATCACTAGGTCGTAATCCTTTTTAAGTATATTAAATAACTGTGATAATCCCTTTCGGTAGGCGTTGTAAAAGGTGAATTTACCCTTGTACCTATTATTAGTGCTCACATGAACTGTTGTGTTTAAAGTGCCTGTTTCTAATTCATACCCTACAAAAGGAGCTGATCCAATTCTTATATGTTCATTGTTAAATTGAGCCTCAATACCTTTACCAATATATTCTTGATACCTATCTAAAGTTAAAATATCATTATCGTTTAAAAGTTCATACAATGATCTACTCAAAGGATGGTTAGAACCTCTTAAAGTACTTCTTAATAAAGCTTCTTCAGAAGATGAAAGAACCTCTCCATCATAACTTATTGAGGCGCCTTTATTAGATGTGATAGTGCCTGTTTTATCAAAAATTATGGTGTTTATTTTAGCTAGTTGTTCTATAACGCTGGCATTTTTTAAATAGAATTTATTCCTCCCCAAAATACGTAAAATATTTCCAAAAGTAAAAGGAGCCGATAATGCTATAGCACAGGGGCATGCAATAATTAATACGGCTGTAAATACATTGATGGCTTTAGACGAATCATTTAAAAGCCAATATCCTGTGGCTATCAAAGCAATCAATAAAATGGTTATGGTGAAATTTTTACTAATACGGTTGGTAAGTGTTGTGAATGATGATTCTTTGTCTTTTTGAAAAACATCATTACTCCAAAGTTGGGTAAGGTAACTTTGTTCAACAGATTTTAAAACATCTACTTCAATATTACCATCCATCTGTTTACCACCAGCAAATAACTTATCTCCAGATTGTTTAGATACTGCTTTTGATTCTCCAGTAACAAAACTATAATCTATGCGTGCTTTTCCTTTAATTAAAATACAATCAACAGGGATAAGCTCTTCATTTCTAATAAGTAGTCTGTCTCCTTTTTTTATATCATAAACTTGGATAGACTCCTCGTTTCCTTCTGCAGATAATTTTGTAATTCCAATAGGGAAATATGATTTATAGTCACGTTCAAAAGATAAAAACGAATAGGTTTTTTGTTGGAAAAATTTACCAACTAGTAGGAAGAAAATAAGTCCGGTTAAACTATCAAAAAAACCAGAACCTGTATCTAGCATAATTTCAATACTACTTCTAATAAAAAGAACGGCTGTACCTAAAGCAATGGGAACATCAATATTTAAAATTTTAGAACGAAGACCTTTATATGCAGAAATAAAATAATCTTGCGCTGAGAAAAAAACTACTGGTAAGCTGTAAGCAAACATTAACCATCTAAATAGGTGCTTATATTTTTCCAACCAAAATTCACCAACTTCAAAATATTCTGGAAACGATAAGAACATAACATTTCCAAAAGCAAAACCAGCAACACCCAGTTTGTAAATTAGTGAACGGTCTGTTTTCTTTTTGCCAACGCTATAATCTTCTAAACTTATATAAGGTTCATAGCCAATACTACTTAAAAGTATAACCAGTTCTTTTAAGGTAGTTTTTTGAGTGTTGTAGGTAATCCTAACGGTTTTCTTGCCAAAATTTACAATAGAACCACTTACAGCAGTATGTAGTTTATTGAGGTTTTCTAAAATCCAAATACAGGAACTGCAGTGGATGTGTGGAATGTAGAGATTCACAATTTGCGTATCGTCGCTATTGAACTCTAAAAGTTGTTCAACAATTTTAGTGTTTTCCAAGAAATTATATTTGCCAGCCACTTCCTTTGGTGTAGCTCCAGGAGCTTCTTGCAAATCATAATAACAAGTTAAATCGTTTACAGAGAAAATCTCGTAGACCGTTTTACAGCCATTACAACAAAAAGGTTTGTTATCAAAAGTTATGTTTGCAGATGTTGCATCCAGTCCACAGTGGAAACATAATGTATGCTCCATAATATATGCTCATTTTTACCCGTTGCAAAGGTGAAAAGTTAGTGAAAAATTAAATATGATATTTATCATGATTTACTTATTTTTACACGTCCAGAAAAATATAGGTATGGGTAAGTGTGAACAATGTATTATAAAACAGTTTAATTCTCTTAAAGCATTGACTAAAGAAGAGTTAGTGAGAATTTCATCTTGTAAGACATCTAAAATTATAAAAAAAGGTGAGGTTATTTTTGAGGAGGGTGAAGTACTAAATGGCGTTTATTGTGTGAAAGATGGTATTTGTAAGCTGACAAAGTTGAGTGCTAACGGAAAGGATCAAATTGTAAAAATGGTTGTTAAAGGCGATTTGTTAGGACAGCGCTCTATTGTTACTGAAGAAAGATCTAATTTACAAGCTACTGCCTTGAACGATATGGAAGTTTGCTTTATTCCAAAGAGTGAGATTTTAGCAGACTTGCAAAAAAATCCAGATTTTACGTTTAACGTACTTAAAGATATGGCTAACGATTTAAAGGAGGCTGATGATGTTATTGTAAATATGGCACAAAAATCTGTAAGGCAGCGTTTAGCAGAAACCATAATTTACATTCATGAAAGTTTTGGTGTAAACCCTGATGGCACCTTAAGTGTTTTACTATCTAGAGAAGATTTTGCTAATATAGTTGGAACTGCTACAGAATCTGCAATTAGGGTGTTATCTCAATTTAAAAAAGAAGGATTGATTTCTACTACGGGGAAACGTATTAAAATTGAAAACATCGAAGACCTAAAGCGGGTAGAATAATTCCTATTAGATATTCCTGTTAAATTATAGATAAATCCAATAAGTATAATAATATGTTACATGAAAAAATAGTATTTTTATGTGGCTATGAATACTTATAAAAACTTACGGAAAGGCTTTTTATTTAAAAAATATGAAGCGCCATATCTCTCTCCTTTTGATAAACTCTTTGACATATTTAAAGAGTTAATAACGCATACATCAGGAGATTTTGATGAAGCCATAAATTGGTTACGTGAATTAGATAAGGAGTATAAACTTACTACTCCCAAATATACCATTGATGATTTTGTAGAAGACCTAAAAACGAAAGGTTACCTAAAAGAAGAAATAAATCCCAACGGAGAGCCTTCTCTTACTATTACAGCAAAGACCGAAAGAGCTATAAGGCAACAAGCTTTAGATCAAATTTTTGGAAAGATTAGGAAAAGCGGCAAAGGAAATCATAGAAGCAAAGCCCAAGGTTTGGGAGATGAGCATACGGGAGATTTTAGAGGGTATCAATTTGGAGATACCCTTGATAAGGTATCTATGACCGAAAGTTTAAAAAATGCTCAAATTAATAATGGAATTTCTGATTTCACATTATCTGAAGATGATTTAGTAGTTGAAGAAACTCTGCATAAATCACAGATGAGTACGGTACTTATGATAGACATAAGCCATAGTATGATTTTATACGGTGAAGACCGCATTACACCAGCAAAAAAAGTAGCCATGGCTTTAGCTGAACTCATTACTACAAGATACCCAAAAGACACCTTAGATATATTGGTATTCGGTAATGATGCTTGGCGAATTGAAATAAAAGATTTGCCATATTTAAAAGTTGGTCCTTATCATACCAATACCGTAGCTGGTTTACAACTAGCAATGGATATTTTAAGAAGAAAACGAAATACCAACAAACAAATTTTTATGATTACTGATGGTAAACCAAGCTGTTTACGATTACCAGACGGACAATATTATAAGAATAGTTTTGGATTAGACACAGATATTGTGAACAAATGCTATATGATGGCACAACAAGCAAGAAAATTACATATTCCAATTACTACATTCATGATTGCAAAAGACGAATATCTTATGCAGTTTGTTAGAGAGTTTACATATGCCAATCAAGGAAAGGCATTCTATACAGGCATCAAAGGTCTAGGAGAGATGATTTTTGAAGATTACGAAACTAATAGAAAAAAGAGAATACGAGGATAGTATGAAAGTAGAAAATATTAAGACTTTAGGAGAATTAAAAAAAGCTGGATATCACTCCAAATCTATAAAAGATGAATTACGAGATAACCTAGTTCAAAAAATAAAAAATAAAGAAACCACTTTTTCGGGTGTACATGGTTATGAAAACTCTGTAATTCCAGATTTAGAAAGAGCCATCCTTTCTAGGCATAATATTAACCTCCTTGGGTTAAGAGGGCAAGCCAAAACGCGTTTAGCAAGATTGATGCTCAATTTATTAGATGAGTATATTCCTATGGTTGAAGGTTCTGAAATCAATGATGATCCCTACAATCCCATTTCTAGATATGCCATTGAATTAATTAAAGAAAAAGGTGATAATACGCCCATTTCATGGATTCATAGAAATGACAGATTTGCTGAAAAATTAGCTACTCCAGATGTTACTGTTGCTGATATTATCGGAGATGTTGACCCCATAAAAGCGGCCAATTTAAAATTGAGTTATGCAGATGATCGTGTGATTCATTATGGTATGATTCCAAGAGCCAATAGGTGCATTTTTGTTATCAATGAATTGCCAGACTTGCAAGCCAGAATTCAGGTGGCTTTATTTAATATTTTACAGGAAGGCGATATACAAATTAGAGGTTTTAAATTAAGGCTGCCTTTAGATATGCAGTTTGTTTTTACAGCTAATCCAGAAGATTACACCAATAGAGGTAGTATAGTTACACCTTTAAAAGATAGGATTGGTTCCCAAATATTAACACATTACCCTGAAAACATTAAAACGGCTAAACAAATTACCCAGCAAGAATCTAATTTAGTTGAGAGTCAAAAGAACCATATATACGTTCCTGAATTGGCTAAAGACTTGTTAGAACAAATTGTTTTTGAAGCAAGAACAAGTGAATATGTTGATGTGAAATCTGGTGTAAGTGCCCGTTTGAGTATTACTGCTTATGAAAATCTACTAAGCACTGCTGAGAGGAGAATGCTAACAACAGGTGATGATGATAATACTATTTTGAGATTGAGTGATTTTGTAGGTGTTATTCCATCTATTACTGGAAAAGTAGAACTGGTTTATGAAGGCGAACAAGAAGGAGCTGCTTTTGTAGCTATGAATTTAATAGGAGAAGCCATAAAGCATTTGTTTACTGAATACTTTCCAAAGATTGAAAAGTTACAGAGACAAGATGAGAACACCCCTTATGATGATATTGTTTCTTGGTTTTTCAATCAAAAAGATGGCTTTGAATTGTTGGATGATTTAAGAGATAAGGAATATCAAAGTCTATTAAATAATATTACACCACTTAATGATTTGTTGGGAAAATATCAACCAAACTTAAAACCTGAAGATACGCTGTTTATGAAGGAGTTTGTTCTTTGGGCATTAGTAGAATATAAGTTGTTGAGCAAGCAAAGGTTTTCTGAAGGTTTACAATTTAACGACCCTTATGGCAGTTATATAAGTGGAATATAAAAATAAAAGTGTATGTGTTAAGAGCCAACTTGAGAATTCAAATTGGCTCTTTTTTTTATCTATATAAGTTTATTTTAGTATTGTAAAATATCTAAAATAGCAATACGAAAGTTTAAGAATTCGTATTGGTTTGCACTTTATTTATCAGTTTTTAAAAATGGGCGAAATTCGACTATTTTGGCTTGTTTTTGACTCATTAAAGCCTTATTTTATCCAAAATAATAAAAAAAACGCAAATTTTTAAAAATTCTATATGAGTAAAACCAATGTTGATATTTCAGAAAATATTAGATTATTGTCATTCGATATTGATAATACATTAATAGATTTTCATACTTACAAAAGCAACTTTAAAAGCGTTTGGGAAACTTTTAAACCCAAAGATGTTTTACTAGCTTATAATACTGGACGCTTAATTGATGATGTTCTAGATTTGATAAAACGAGACATTATTCCAGAACCAGACTACATCATATCTGGAGTTGGTACTCATATTTATAATTATAATGACCAAAAGGTTGTAAAAGAATTTAATAATGTGCTTGATGATGGTTGGGACCTCATTACTGTGGAAAGCATTATAAACAGAATGAGTCATCCAATTAGTGAGCAGCCCACAAAGTTTCAGCATGCTTATAAACGAAGTTATTTCTTTCATAATGCAAGTCCAGACCACATTATGGGAATTGAGGAAGATTTCAACAATGCTAATATGGATGTTAGTGTTGTGTATTCTGGAGAAAAATTTCTGGATATACTTCCAAAATACGCTAATAAGGGTAATGCATTGCAGTGGTTGTTAAAACAGTTAAATATCAATACACAAGAAACTTTAGTAGCTGGAGATAGCGGAAATGACTCTGCTATGTTCAATTTTAAAGAAATAAAGGGAATTGTAGTTTCTAATGCCCATGAAGAACTTTACAAATATACCAAGCACAAACAAGTATATCATTCTGAGAAAGAATGTGGCGATGGAGTTATTGAAGGGTTGGTGTATTACTCTATATTACCAGAAGAAGCCTTAAATGCTACAGATATTAACGAAAGCGAAGATTTTTTTGTTAAGCAAGAACTTGACCACATAGCATTGGATAATCAAAATGAGGATGAGAAAATTAACCTTATAAAAGAAGGGTACACAAAAGCTATTGAGGCACTTAAAAGAAATATTACACCGCTTGGTTTTTCGGCCTGTTCAATTAAGGACAATGAGGCTAATGGTACTGATGAAAACTATTATAGCGTTTGGGCCAGAGATGGAGCCATAACAGTTATAGGTTCTTTGCCCTTAGTATATGATAAAGAAATACACCAATGCCAACGTAAAACATTGGAAACGCTATTTGAACATATTTCTAGAAATGGACAAATACCATCTAATGTAAGAATAAAAGACAATGTGCCAGATTATTCTGGAGTAGGAGGGATTTGTTCTATAGATAGTGGTATTTGGGTTGTTATTGCATTCTATGAATATGTAAATATTACAAAAGATATAAAGTTTTTAAGAACTTATATTAATGATATTAAGGAAACCATGCGTTGGCTTGGAGCTCATGATAGCAATAATGATGCGTTACTAGAAATTCCAGAGGCAGGAGACTGGACAGACTTATTTGGTAGAAGTTATAATATTCTTTATGACGAAATTCTCTGGTATAGAGCTAATGTTTGCTTTGGAAGAATGTTAGAAATGTTGGGAGAGTATGAAGAAGCTGGTGAATATATTAGATGGTCGCAAGTAGTAAAAAAGGAAATATTGCAAAACTTTTGGCCAACAACCCAGCAGCAATTATTCCAATCTGTATCTTTTGCAGAAAAGCAATTTACCTTAGGTGATACTTCTTATTTAATTGCTCAAACAACACCTTTTGATTTTAGTTGGAGATGTGATGTTCTTGGTAATGTTTTAGCCTTTTTACACGGTGCAATAGATGCTGAAAAAGCACGCCAAACATTTAGGTTTATGCTTGGTGTTGGTGTTAATGATCCATTTCCAGTGGCCAATGTATATCCTGTAGTAAGCCCTGGAGATCCAGATTGGAGACCTTATTATACAGTGAATCTATTGAATTTACCAAATCATTATCACAATGGAGGTATTTGGCCTTTTGTTGGAGGCTTTTGGGTGAAATTTGTAAATAAGCTTGGTTTTAAAGAAATGGCCGTAGCAGAATTGTATAAGCTCGCCTTAATGAATCAAGAAGGAATAAATAATGAATGGGAGTTTACTGAATGGGCGCATGGTACAACCGGAAAACCTATGGGTAAAGCTTATCAGGCATGGTCTGCGGCTCAGTATATATCCGCTTGTCATGACTTAAAAATAATTGATAAATAACTTAAATAAAAACTTATGAAATCTATATTAATGATCTCTTTACATGGATATGTAGCAGCAAACCCAGAACTAGGAAAACCAGATACAGGGGGTCAGGTTGTATATGTTTTGGAACTTGCAGAACGTTTTAGCCGACTTGGTAAGAAGGTTGATTTAGTTACAAGACAATTTGAAAACCAGCCAGAATATGACCATGTAGATGAGAATTACAGTGTATGGCGAATTCCGTTTGGTGGCAAAAAGTTTATCAGAAAAGAAGATATGCATGATCATCTTAAAAAGTTTGTAACCAATACGCTGGCAGCCATTAAAAAAGAAGGTAAAAAATATGATGTAGTATATTCTCATTATTGGGATGCAGGTTGGGCAGGACAAAAAATTGCAGAGGAATTAGGGGTTTCCCATGTGCATACACCTCATTCGGTAGGCTGGTGGAAACAGCACACCATGGGTAGTGATATGGATGAAAAAGAGATGGAGAAAAAATATCGATTTAAAGAACGTATTAGAAAAGAATATTTTGTCTACCAAATGTGCAACCATATTATAGCAACAACCATCCCTCAGGTAGATTTGTTGACCAAACAATATGATGTGTTGCCAAAAAACTGTACTATGATTCCTCCTGGTATCGATGAAAACCGTTTTTTTCCTGTACCTTCTAAAGAAAACGATAAGATTCGCGTAAAATATGATATTCATCCTACTGATATTTTAACATTAGGACGAATGGCTCATAATAAAGGTTATGACCTTTTAATAAAAGCATTGCCAACTGTTTTTGAACTTTGCCCTGAAGCAAGATTGGTTGCCGCCATAGGTAGCGATAATTCTAATAGGGATGACGTAGGGGTTGCTAAACTTAAAAAAATGGCAAGTGAGCTTGGTGTCATGGACAAAATACAATGGAAAAGTTATATTGCAGATGAAGATTTGGCAAATGTTTATCGTTCTGCAAACATTTTTGCAATGCCATCAAGATATGAGCCTTTTGGAATGGTAGCTATTGAGGCTATGGCCTGCGGTACCCCAAGTATTATTACTGTTCATGGTGGATTGTATGATTTGATTGATTTTGGTAATCAAGCATTATTTGCAGATCCACATAGACCCATAGAATTTGGAGCTATGATGGCAATGCCTTTACTATATCCTAAAATGCGCAATGAATTATCAGTTGAGGGAGCTCGCTTTGCACGACGTAATTTTGGATGGACAGGTATAGCTAAACGTATGCTTCAAGTGTTTAGGAACTCTATTAACCAGCAAACTATGGAGTCTAATATTTATTAAAATCTATATTTAATGTCGAAAGTAGTATGCTTTGGAGAAGTTTTATGGGATATATTTCCTAATGGAGAAACGAAGATTGGTGGGGCACCATTAAATGTAGCTTTACGTTTTAATGCTTTTGAGCATCAAGTAGTAATGGTCAGTGCTATTGGTAATGACGACAATGGTACTAAACTTTGTGAATATCTAAAAGATAATGGTTTGGATACAAGCAACATCCAAATAAAGGATGATTTTGCCACAGGTGAAGTAGAAATAACACTGGATAAAAAAGGTATAGCCAAATATGATATTATGTGTCCAAGGGCTTGGGATAAAATAGAACTCAATAATGTTATAATTGAAGAAGTTAAAGCATCTCATGCATTTGTTTTTGGTAGTTTAGTTTCCAGAGATCAAGTTTCTCGAGAAACACTTTTAAAGCTTATTGATTTAGCGCTTTATAAGGTTTTTGATGTCAATTTGCGGCCACCTCATTATTCTGTTGAATTGCTTGAAACGCTTATGGAAAAAGCAGATTTTATAAAGTTTAATGATGAAGAACTATATAAAGTTTCGAATCATTTTAATTCTAAATTTAAAGGGTTAGAGCAAAACTTGAAGTTTATTTCTCAAAAAACGAAAACCAAACATATTTGTGTAACCAAAGGCGAGCATGGAGCTGTTTTGTTGTTTAATGATAAATTGTACTATAACAGCGGTTACCAAATTAAAGTTGCAGATACTGTTGGTGCAGGAGATTCATTTTTAGGTTCTCTTATTAGCAAACTACTTCGGGGGGAAAATCCTCAAAAAGCTATTGATTTTGCCTGTGCCATTGGAGCCATGGTTGCTCAATCTAAAGGAGCCAACCCTAAATTTACTTTAGATGAAATACAAGAATTTGCTAACCTCTAGTAGTTGTCTCTAGATTTTATATTAGCAACACATAACCTAATTACCTCTGAAATACGTTTTTGTTTTGTTTCAGGTCGTTTGGCACTGTAAACCCATGATAGGTAACTTTTTCTGTAACTCTTTGAAAAGTTTTGGAAGTTTTCAAAAGCTTTTTGGTTTTTATCGAAGGCTGCTTGTAATTCGGTGGGTATGATTTCATTTTCAATGGCTTCAGAGGCATTCCAGCTTCCATTCATCTTAGCAATTTCTATGCACTTGTACCCAGACTCATGGATTAATCTTGAGCTTTCTAATTCTTTTATATAACGTTTATTAATAGCACTCCAGTTGCTTTTTGAGTTACGTTTACAGAAATATTGTCTTCGTTTACCGTTGCCTAAACTTTTTACAGTAGAATCTATCCAACCAAAACATAATGCTACTTTTACAGCGTCTTCCCATCGCATGGTAGGAATATTGGTTTCAAGTTTATAAAAAATAAGATAAACACCTTTTTCTTTGATATGGTTTTTTAAAAGCCAGTCGTACCAATCGGTGTCACGTTCGAAATAAAGTTCAGGAAAATCAATCAATATCTAAATCTTTTTTGACTCTACATAAAAATCAGGGTCTATTTCAAAGGTCTTAATTTTATTTTCGGATGTAAGCGTTTTCCAGTCGCTCTTTGGAAATAACCATTGTTGAACTTCGTTAACTTTAATTTGAATAGGCATATCAAAATTATCAGTAATGTTTGTCCAACGATATTTGAATTTTTTACCTTCAATTTTGTATTCCAAAGTTGGAATCATAGTGGTTCTTAAATATTGATTAAAAAATTCGGTTAAATCGTATCCAGTTTGCTCACTTATGTAATCTTCAATTTGTTTAGTGGTAACGGTTTGATGATAAAATGTAGTGTTCAAACCTCTCATGATTTTTCGCCATTTTTCATCATCTTCAATCAATTGTCTAAGGGTATGTAATATGTTTGAGCCTTTATAATACATATCACCAGAGCCTTCATGGTTTACATGATATTGACCAATTATAGGTCTGTCATTTTTTATAAGTTTTCTGGTACCAATGACATATTCTGAGGCAGCTTCTTTACCATAGTGATAGTCTAAAAATAAATTTTCAGAATATGCCGTAAAGCCTTCATGTATCCACATATCAGCAACATCCTTGTAGGTTATGTTATTAGCAAACCACTCATGTCCAGCTTCATGAATGATTATAAAATCGAATTTTAAACCCCATCCCGTTCCAGACAAGTCGTTTCCTAAATACCCTTTTTTATACTGATTTCCATAGGTAACACTACTTTGATGTTCCATGCCTAAATAAGGCACTTCAACTAATTTAAAGCTATCTGCATAAAACGGATACTGACCAAACCAATGTTCAAAAGCTTCCATCATTTTTGGTGCATCCTTAAAATGTTCTTTTGCTTTTTCAAGGTTATCTCTCATTACATAATAATCCATATCCAGATTTCCTGCCATACCATCATACACCTCAGAAAAGTTTACATAATCACCTACATTAATATTAACACCATAATTATTAATGGGGTTTTTAACTACCCAATGAAACGTTTTTGTATCTCCAATTTGTTCAACTAAACGCAGTCTGCCATTAGAAACGTTTGTTAATTTAGCTGGCACATTTACGCTTATAAGCATACTGTCTACTTCATCATACATATGGTCTTTACACGGCCACCATACGCTAGCTCCTAAACCTTGACATGAGGAAGCAATAAAGTGATTTCCGTTGTTGTCTTTTTTCCAAGAAATACCACCATCCCATGGGGCTCTAACAGCTTCTTTAGGGTTTCCTTGATAGTAAACATCTATAGTATTTACAGAATTAACATTTTGGGGTTGATTAAGTGTAATAAAGTGAGCATTTCCATCATGTTTTATTGTTAATTCCTCCTCATTTTGAATTGCTTTAGTCAGTTTTAAAGGGGGTTGCAAATCTATTTGCATCACCGTGTGTGGTTCTAAAACTTTATATTGAATGGTATTTTTACCCGAAATGAATTTTTTATCGGGTTCAACTTTAATATCTAAATGATAATATGATAAATCCCACCATGCACGTTCTGGAGTTATTGAACCTCGTAAGGTGTCCTGTCTAGTAAAAGTATGCTTGTCTGTAAGCAATTGAGCATTTGAAAAACCAAGAGAAAACAAGGTTAAAAGAAAAGCCATGTAAAGTGTCTTCATACTATGAATTTTATCAAATGTAGCCAAAAACTAAAATTTTAAAGTTAATATTTACTTAATGTTTAATCTTGAAATACCGAATTGGGAAATGTAACTATACTTTCGTATCCGTTTTCTCCAACCGATGAAATTCCAAAAAAGTAATTGTCAATAACAATGCCATCTAAAATATACTCTGAAATGTCACCAACGTATTTACTATAATCCCAAGTGGGAGAGGTGGTATCTCTCCAATAGATTTTGTAACCTATAGCACCATCAACTTTATTCCATTTAAATTTAGCTGAAGGCTGAACAATGCCACCAATAGCCACTTGTTTAGGAGCGGGGGGAGCCCATGCTAAACTTGCTAAGTTGATAGCGTTTACTGCCGTAAGTTTTTTTGCATATTCAAAATTAACGTGTTCAATGACATCACCATATCTAATCCCATTTTCTTCCCGAATGTCTTGATGTTGCTGGTTATAATTTTCATGAGCTTCCATAATTCTTATTCCGGCATACCCTAAATCGTTAAATGGGCGATGATGACCTCCTCTACCAAATCTATCAAGCCGGTAAACCATCATAGGATTCATTTCGGGCATATAGTTTTTGGTAGTTTTGTGAATGTAACGTGCCAACTGACGTGAAATTCCATCAACCTCACCACCATAAAAGCGTCTAAGGCGCCTTTGTTTATCTGTTTCGGTAGGAGGAACTGGCTCTGAGAATATTCTAAAAGTTCTATTGTCAATAACACCATCAATACCCTTTATGTTGCCTATCATATCATTGTTTAAAACACCAATGATATCCCAATGGTGTTCTTTAGCATAACTGGCCAATCCTGCACCGCCAAATAAACCTTGTTCTTCACCAGATAATCCTACATATACAATACTACTTTCAAATGTGTGTTTACTTAAAACACGTGCGGCTTCTATGGTTCCAGCCATCCCAGAGGCGTTATCATTAGCACCCGGAGCATCAATTGTAAAATTCATAGTATTGCTTGCTCTAGAATCTATGTCGCCACTCATAATCACATATCTGTTTGGGTATTTAGTACCACGTTGTATAGCCACTACATTTATAACCCAAGCATCATGAGGTACTCTACTATGGCCTTCTTTTGTAACAAAAACTTTTTGATAAAATACTTCCAAGCATTTATTGCATGCTTTTGAAATAGACTCAAATTCAGATTTTATCCATCGTCTAGCGGCACCAATACCACGTGTGTTGGAGAGCGTATCGCTAAAGGTGTTTCTCGTTCCAAAATCAACTAAAGTTTGAATGTCTTTTTCAATTCTTTTTGCAGAAATAGAATCTATAATATTGTAGAGTTGTGTGTTGTTTTGACAGAACAAAAGGTTAAATGAGAAAAATAAAATGAAGGTTAGTAAGGATTTCATATTGAAAATTTTATCTAAAATACTGAAAATAAAAAACGCCTCAAAAGTTAAATCGAAGCGTTTTTAGATTTGAATTAGTCAACTACTTATTTAAAAGCAATATTTGTTTTCTTGTGTTACTTTATTGGCAATAATATTTCTTAATTCAATAATGTTGGGCATGTTCACATATTTAATGTAACGTTTTAAGCCCATGAGCATCATGCGTTGTTCTTCACCTTTAGAGAATGAAATAATGGAGTGTTTGCCCGCAGTTTCTATGACATCAATAGCATGGAATAGATTTAGTTTTGCCATAGCAATTTGTTCTTTGGCATTGTTTTCACCTACTTTCTTAGCCATTTTCTCTGCACGTAGAATTGCAGATTCTGCTAAATAAATTTGAATTAAAATATCGGAAGCTGCCAGCATTAACTGTTGTTGTTCTTCAATTTTTTCTCCGTATTTTTCTAAAGCAGCCCCAGCTACCATTAAGAATAATTTTTTTAAATTTTTGATGATGCTTTTCTCTTCTGAAAACAATTCTGAAAAGTCTGGTGTTTCAAATGAAGGAATACCCATTAATTCTTCCTTAACAGCCATAGCAGGAGTTAAAACATCAACATGGCCTTTCATAGCTTTTTTAATAAGCATCCCGATACTAAGCATTCTATTTATCTCATTAGTACCTTCATAAATTCTTGAAATCCGGGCATCTCTCCATGCAGATTCCATAGGAGTTTCTTCAGAGAATCCCATACCGCCTAATATTTGAATACCTTCATCTGTACAGCGTTGTACAAATTCTGAAACCGCTACTTTTAATATAGAACATTCAATGGCATACTCTTCAACACCTTTTAATTCCGCTTCTTGATGGGTGTCTTTACCGTTAGCTTGTCTTACTTCAATTCTATCTTGTATGTTTTTTGCAGCCCTGTAGCACCCTGCTTCACCAACCCAACAATTGGTTGCCATTTCAGCAATTTTTTGACGAATGGCTCCAAAACTAGAGATTGGTGTTTTGAACTGAATACGTTCATTAGCATATTTAATAGATTCTGTTATGGTTCGGCGTTGGGCGTCTAAGCAGGCTACGGCAAGTTTTATTCTGCCAACGTTAAGGGCATTCATAGCTATTTTAAATCCATTTCCTCTAACAGATAGCATATTTTTTGCAGGAACTACGGTGTCATTAAAAAACACTTGACGAGTTGATGAAGCCCGAATACCTAGTTTATGCTCTTCTTCTCCCATGGTGATGCCATTTGGGTTTTCGGGGTCGTATTCAACAATAAAACCAGTGATATATTTGTCGTCTTCAATTCTAGCAAAAACAATCATGAGACTACAGAACCCAGCATTAGAAATCCACATTTTTTGCCCAGTGATTTTATAATGGGTGCCATCTTCTGAAAGTACCGCTTTGGTTTTACCAGAATTGGCATCACTACCAGCACTAGGCTCGGTCAAACAATACGAGCCAAACCATTCACCTGTAGCTAATTTAGGAACATATTTTTGCTTTTGTTCTTCTGTTCCATAAAGGGTAATTGGCATGGTGCCTATACCTGTATGCGCTCCAAAAGCAGTACTGAAAGAGCCTGTAGCCCCCGAAATGTAATCGCAAACTAACATGGTATCAACAAACCCCATTCCCATACCTCCATATTCTGTAGGAACAGCAACACTTAAAAACCCTAATTCTCCAGCTTTACGCATACAAGATTCTGTAAGCGCATAGTCTTTCTTTTCAAATTGCGCTTTTTTAGCCCAAATTTCACGGTCAACAAATTCAGTAACCGCTTCTTTCATCATAACTTGGTCTTCGTTGAAGTCTTCAGGAGTAAAAATGTCTTCACAATTGCTTTCTCTTACAAGAAATTGTCCACCTCTTAAAATATCTTTTTCTTCCATAGTTTAGTAGATTTTTTTTTGATTTAATTCAAGAATTCAAATATTCCGCAAGCCCCTTGACCAGTACCAACACACATAGTTACTGCACCATATTTGCCTTTCATATTACGTTTACGCATTTCATCAAATAATTGTACAGATAATTTAGTTCCAGTACAACCCAATGGATGCCCTAGTGCTATGGCACCGCCATTTACATTTATAATTTCTGGATTTAGATTTAATTCTCTAATTACAGCTAACGATTGTGATGCAAAAGCTTCGTTTAATTCAATAAGTTCTAGGTCATCTTGTTTTAAACCAGCCAATTTCAAAGCTTTAGGAATTGCTTTTACCGGACCAATCCCCATAATACGAGGCTCAACGCCAGCAGCAGCATAATTTACTAGTCTGGCAATAGGCTCTAAGTTTAATTCTTTCACCATAGCTTCACTCATAACCATTACAAAGGCAGCGCCATCACTCATTTGAGAAGAGTTACCTGCAGTGACACTTCCGCCTTGGGCAAATACTGGTCTTAGTTTGGCTAAGGCCTCTTTACTTGTACCTTTTCTTGGGCCTTCATCTTTTGTAACTGTATAACTTTTAGAGGCTTTTTTTCCATTGGAATCTATATAGGTTTCATTTATTTGAATAGGAACAATTTGATTTTGGAATCTATCTTCAGATTGCGCTTTTAATGCTTTCATGTGTGAGTTATAAGCAAACGCATCTTGGTCTTCTCTAGAAACTTTAAATTGATTTGCAACGGCTTCGGCGGTATTACCCATGCCCCAATAATAATCTTCATGACCTGCCTTAACAATATCATAATTAAGTTCAGGTTTAAAACCTGTCATCGGAACAGCACTCATACTTTCTGCTCCTCCAGCAATAATACATTCTGCCATTCCAGATTGAATTTTTGCTACTGCAATAGCAATGGTTTCAATACCTGAAGAACAAAACCTGTTAACTGTAACTCCTGGAACTTCTACACTGTTTAGTCCCATCAAAGAAATTAAGCGTGCCATGTTTAGACCTTGCGACCCTTCGGGCATAGCGTTTCCAACAATAACATCATCTATTCTGGTTTTATCCAGTTGAGGTAATTCTTTCATCATATGCTGGATGGTCTCAGCTGCCAACTCATCGGTTCTTTTAAATCGAAACAATCCTTTTGGTGCTTTTCCAACGGCTGTCCTGTATGCTTTTACTATATATGCGGTTTTCATAAGCTGCCCCCTCTAACTCCCCCAAAGGGGGAGAAAACTGTAGCGGGGTGTTTTTTATTTGTTATTTTTTACATTTTATATTGTGAGCCACCTTTTTAGTTCCTCCACCTTTGGGGAGGCTAGGAGGGGCTTCTAATTACGTAATGGTTTTCCAGTTTTGAGCATATGCTGAATGCGTTCTAAGGTTTTACGCTCTGTGCATAAACTTAAGAATGCCTCTCTTTCTAAGTCTAACAAATATTGTTCTGTAACTAATGAGGGTTCAGATAAGTCGCCACCTGCCATCACGTAGGCTAATTTATTAGCAATTTTTTGGTCGTGTTCACTAATATAATTGGCAGCTTCCATAGAATCTGTTCCCACTAAAAACATTCCTAAGGCTTGCTTTCCTAGTACTTTTACATCTTTACGTTTTATGGGTTGTGTATAACCAGCATCTGCCATTAATCTAGCATGGGCTTTAGCAGTTGCTATTTGTCGGTCTTTGTTAACAACAACGATATCTTTACCTTTTTGAAGTAAACCTAAATCAAACGCTTCATAAGCTGAGGTGGCTACTTTAGCCATTCCTATGGTTAGGAAATACTCCTGCAAAACATTTAATTCTACATCACCTTTTCTAAAGGAATCGGAGGCTCTAAGTGCCATTTCTTTAGAGCCAGCACCACCGGGGATAACGCCAACTCCAAACTCAACCAAGCCTATATAGGTTTCGGCAGCGGCTACAACTTTATCGGCATGCATAGAGAGTTCACAGGCTCCACCTAGCGATAACCCATGAGGTGCAGAAATTGTAGGTATGGCTGAATAACGCATCCGCATCATGGTGTCTTGAAAATACTTAATAGCTCCATTTAATTCGTCATATTCTTGTTCTACGGCCATCATGAAAATCATGCCTATATTGGCACCAACCGAAAAATTAGCACTTTGATTACCCACTACAAGTCCATCAAAATCTTTTTCTGCTATATCTATGGCTCTATTCAATCCTGCTAAAACATCACCACCAATAGTATTCATTTTAGATTGAAATTCACAGTTGATAATACCATCACCCAAATCTTCAATTACAACTCCAGAGTTTTTAAAAATCTCATTACTTTTTCTAATATTATCCAAAATAATAAAGGCATCCTGACCTGGTTTTTTTATTTGAGATTTAGATGGTATATCATAATAATGAGTTGCTCCATTTTTAACGGTATAAAAAGATGAATTTCCCGAGGCCAACATATCATTCACCCAAGAAGCAGGTTTCAAACTTTCTGATTTCATAATGTTAATACCCTCTTCAACTCCAATAGCATCCCAGATTTGAAAAGGCCCATGCTCCCATCCAAAACCAGCTTTCATAGCATCATCAATCTTATAAAGTTCATCAGATATTTCAGGAATTCTATTAGAAACATAAGCAAACATAGCTGCAAAGTTCTTTCTATAAAAGGCTCCAGCTTTATCTTTTCCTGATACTAATATTTTAAATCTATCAATGACCTTTTCAATAGGTTTGGTGAGTTCTAAAGTGGTAAATTTGGCTTTTTTATTACTTCTATATTCCAAAGTATTTAAGTCTAGAGATAGGATTTCACTTTTGCCATTATCTCCCTTTACCTTTTTATAAAAACCTTGTCCGGTTTTGCTGCCTAACCATTTTTTTTCCATCATCGTATTGATGAATTCGGGCAGTTTGAATAACTCGTGTGCTTCATCATCAGTACAATTTTCATAAATACCATTAGCTACATGTACAAGCGTATCTAAACCAACAACATCAACGGTTCTAAAAGTAGCAGATTTAGGTCTTCCAATAACTGTACCGGTAAGTTTGTCTACTTCTTCAATTGTTAATCCCAGTTCTTTTACTTGATGAAATAAGGATTGAATTCCAAAAATCCCGATGCGATTCCCTATAAACGCAGGTGTGTCTTTAGCAATAACTGAAGTCTTTCCTAAATACTGCTCACCATAATTATTTAGAAAATCAAGAACTTCCTGAGATGTCTCGGGACCGGGAATAATTTCAAATAATTTTAAATATCTGGCGGGATTAAAGAAATGTGTTCCACAGAAATGTTTTTGGAAATCGTTACTTCTACCTTTACTCATAAACTTTATAGGAATTCCGGATGTGTTTGATGTAATAAGAGTTCCAGACTTTCTGTGTTTTTCTAAATTCTCAAAAACTTGTTTTTTTATATCCAAGCGTTCTACAACTACTTCAATAATCCAGTCTACATCATTTACTTTAGCTATATCATCTTCTAAATTTCCTGTGGTAATTCGGTTGGCAAACCTTTCATGATAGATAGGGGATGGTTTAGTTTTTAGAGCCTTTTGAAGCGAATCATTAACTAACCTATTTCTTACTATACTGTCATTTAGGGTTAACCCTTTAGCTTTTTCAGCATCATTTAAATCTCTTGGAACAATGTCTAAAAGTAGTACTTCAACGCCAATGTTAGCAAAATGACAAGCAATACCGCTACCCATAATTCCAGATCCAATGACTGCTACTTTTTTTATGATTCGTTTACCCATAACTGCTTAAACTAAAATTACTTTTTGTTGAAAATTTTTTTGTTAGAGACCATGTCAATAATTAACTCAGCTACTTCATAAAAATGACTCATTTTTTCTTCGGAAATATTGCTTCTGATAGACTCATTAAAGGTGAGTACTTTTTCTCTGGAGTAAGCTCTTTTTTCTCTTCCAAATTCAGTTAAATGAATGAGAACACCTCTACCGTCTTTTGGGTTAGGATGTCTTTCTATTAACCCTCTTTTTTCCATTGTTTTTAATATTCTTGACAAACTAGTGGCTTCCATTCCCATTTTTGGACCTAATGCGGTTGATGGTGTGCCTTTTTCAGGATCAATACTTAGTAACGTAAATCCCGTTGCCATGGTGCTTTCAAATTTTGAAGCCTCTTCATTGTACATTTTTTGAACAGTAAGCCAAGTGGTTCTTAGCACATAGTCAATTGTTTTATCTTTCATTGGTTGATGGTTGATGTCCAAATATAGATAATTTTATTATGCGCGCATAATAAAATTATAAAAAAATAGCACCTCAAATTTATGGGTGCTATTTTAGTAAGGTTTTATGTGTTTATTAAACTTTTCCGCTTACCAGTCCAATTACGGCACCTATAATAGCGGTCATTACAATTGAAATAGCAACATCAATAGCAGCAAGTTGTAAATTGAATTCGGAATTCATGGCGAGATTAAAAAAGTTATAAAATAGCCCCATAAAAACACCAATCATAGCACCAGCTTTAGCACCTGTAGAAAGCGTTGAAATTTGAGCCCAATTATTAAAGATGTAGGATACAAATAAAGCAAAGGTTAAACATCCTAAGAAAATGAATAGCATGGTTTGAGAACTTTCTTCTGGTTGAGGAAATGTGTCCTTAAAAAGAACACCATAAAAGAGCCATCCTAAAAGAAAATCTACAATACCACCCACAACACCAGCAACTAGGAAACTTTTTGTTTTCATATTTTTAGTTTTAATTGGTTATATGCTATTAAAATACAAAAAAGTGTTAAGTGTTTGATTTTTAGCTTTTAAAATTAAAAATACTGTAATAAATTGGTTAAAAAACAATGATATTAATAAAGAATTTTGTTAATCTTTATAAATTTTTTCAATAAGTTGGCTGTACTTTTCTTTAATAACTTTTCGTTTCATTTTCATAGTAGGAGTTAGGTGGCCGTCATCTATGGTCCAAATATCTGGTGTGATTTCAAACTTTTTAATTTGTTCCCATTTACCAAAATTAGTATTGGCATCATCAATTTCATCTTGAATACGCTCTAGTAGTTTTGTATTGTTAATGATATCTTCTTTTGAGGAATAAGTTATATTATGTCTTCGTGCCCATTCTTTAACAAATTCATAATTAATTTGAATTAAAGCCGCTGGCATTTTTTGGCCTTCTCCTATCACCATAATTTGTTCAATGAATCTAGACTGTTTAAACTGGTTTTCTAACGTGGCTGGAACAATGTATTTGCCACCAGAAGTTTTAAACATGTCCTTTTTGCGGTCTGTAATCTTTAAAAAATTATCGTCACATATCTCGCCAATATCTCCAGTATGAAAATAATCACCAGTCATGACCTCGGCAGTTCTTTCAGAATCTTTATAATAACCCATCATTACGTTAGGGCCTTTAACTAAAATTTCGCCGTCATCGGCTATTTTAACTTCTACATTATCAATTATTCTGCCCACAGTTCCTATTTTGATTCCCATATTGAACGGACAGTTTACAGAGATAACAGGGGAGGTTTCTGTTAGCCCATAACCTTCTAAAATAGGCATTCCTGCAGCAGAAAATATTCTAATTAACCTAGCTTGTAAAGCAGCACTACCTGATACTAGAGTGTCAAGGTTACCGCCTAGGCCTTCTTTCCATTTACTAAAAATAAGTTTTCTAGCAATCTTAAGCTTAAACTCGTACCACCAGCCATTTTTACCATAGGGTTCGTATTTCAACCCTAAGTTAACAGCCCAAAAGAATAGCATTTTTTTAATACCTTTTAAATCGGCACCTTTGGCAATTATTTTGTCATAGACCTTTTCATAAAGCCTCGGGACGGCAGTCATTATTTGGGGTTTTACTTCTTTTAAATTTTCGCTAATGGTTTCAAGACTTTCTGCAAAATAAATCTCTATGCCACAGTATTGATATAGATAGAGAATCATACGCTCAAATACATGGCAAACCGGTAAAAAACTTAATGCTGATGATCTACCATGCTCCATTGGAACGCGTGATGAACTATCAATAACATTTGATACTAAATTATTGTGAGAAAGCATAACGCCCTTTGGGGTTCCTGTAGTTCCAGATGTGTATATTATGGTAGCTAAATCTTGTGGTTTAACCTTCTCTTTTGCAGCTTCAACCTCTTTTTGATTACTTTCATCCTCACCTAAATCTAAAACTTCCTTCCAGTTTTTTTCTCCATCAACGTTATCAAAGGTGTATACACCCTTTATTTTAGTGTTTTTCTTTATCTGATTTAATTTTTCTAAAATTGTTTCGTCTGAAACAAAGCAATGTGTAGCTTCAGAATGATTTAAGATATATTGGTATTCCTCTTTTGAAATGGTTGGATAGATGGGTACATTTTGAGCACCTAGTTGCAAAACACCTATGTCTAGTACGTTCCATTCTGTACGATTGGTAGTTGAGATTACCGCAATTTTGTCGTTAGGCTTAACACCTAATCGCAATAAGCCTCTACTAACTTTATTAGCTTGGTTAATGTACTCTTTAGTTGAAATACTTATCCATTTACCATCATATTTTGATGAAAATGCTTTCTCTAATTTGAATTTTTCAAGTTGGTACTGTGGAAAATCAAATATTCTGGTAATCTTTGTCATATGTTGTTTTCAAATGCTTCATGCAAATTATTAAAAATAATAGAATTTTCAAGTAGCGTATTGATACCTGACAATCTATAATTAAAAACAAGGTGTTCTTTTTTAAGTTTATTTATAGTATAAATCAACAATCTTTCATTTGTTTGAATTTTTTTCAATATAATAATTTATTTTTTTAGATTTTTACGAAAACTGTAATTTTGTGTGCTAAAAATTGCTAATAATAATTAAAAAACACAAACGATTTACATTTTTGTAAAACCTAATCTTAAAACAGTTAAAAATTCGCTAATTTTAGGAGGTGACTCAAACGTTTTCGTAAATTAATTTTAGGCTAAAACCTTGATATACCAAGGTTTTATGACAAAAGTCAGTTTAATAATTTTAGTTGCAACGTATCTTTGAACCATAAATTTTGACTAATAAAAGTTACATAAAAAATGGAAGTAAAAAAATTTAAAAACGGTGTTTGGAGTGAAACAATAGACGTTAGAAATTTTGTTGTTAACAACGTGACACCTTATTACGGAGACGATTCGTTTTTAGTAGGCCCAAGTGAGCGTACTAAAAAACTTTGGGACGTATGTTTAGAGGCATCTAAAGAAGAGCGTCAAAACAATGGTGTACGTTCTGTAGATACAGAAACTATTTCTGGTGTAAGTAATTTTGGCGCTGGATATATTGATAAAGAGAATGAAGTTATTGTAGGTTTACAAACCGATGAATTACTAAAACGTGCCATGAAACCTTTTGGAGGATTTAAAGTGGTACAAAAAGCACTAGAGGAACATGGCTTGGTGCCAAGTGATACAGTTTCAGAATTATTTACTAAGTATGTTAAGTCACATAACGATGGTGTGTTTTCTGCTTATAATGAAGAGATTAGAAGATTTCGTTCTTTGGGACTTTTAACTGGTTTGCCTGATAATTATGCCCGTGGTAGAATTATAGGTGATTACCGTCGTGTTGCTTTATATGGTATCAATACATTAATTGAGGCTAAAAAGGCAGATAAAGCTAATATAGTTGGTCCGATGACTGATGCTGTAATTCGTTTGCGAGAAGAAGTAACGGATCAAATTAAGGCATTAAAGGATATGATAGAAATGGGTAAAAAATATGACCTTGACCTATCTCGTCCAGCTGAAAATGCTCGTGAAGCGGTACAGTGGACTTATATGGGCTATTTGGCAGCTGTAAAAGAACAAGATGGAGCAGCAATGTCTTTAGGTAATGTATCGTCTTTCTTAGATATCTATATAGAGAATGACTTACAAAAAGGACTTATTACAGAAGTAGAAGCTCAAGAGTACATTGACCAGTTTGTTATGAAGTTACGTATGGTTCGTCATTTAAGAATGGGAGCTTACGATGAGATTTTTGCCGGAGATCCAACTTGGGTAACAGAAGCTATTGGTGGTATGTTTGCTGATGGAAGAACAAAAGTAACTAAAACATCGTTTCGTTTCTTAAACACGCTATACAACTTAGGACCTTCACCTGAACCAAATATTACTATTCTTTGGTCTAATAATTTACCTAAGAATTTTAAAAACTACTGTTCTAAAGTAGCCATTGACACTTCATCAATTCAGTTTGAAAATGATGATATGATGCGAGAAATGAGAGGTTCTGATGATTATGGAATTGCTTGTTGTGTTTCTTATCAAGCTTTAGGTAAACAAATTCAATTCTTTGGGGCACGTACTAACTTAGCTAAAACATTATTGTTAGCAATTAACGGTGGTCGTTGTGAAAATACTGGAACTCAAATGGTACAAGGTATTGAGTCAATGGAAGGCGAATATCTTGACTTCAATAAAGTAATGGCTAATTTTAAAGTAGCTATGAAAGAAGTAGCACGTGTGTACAATGATTCAATGAATATTATCCACTACATGCACGATAAGTACTATTATGAAAAGTCTCAAATGGCATTAATTGATACAAATCCAGCTATTAACATTGCTTACGGAGTTGCAGGTCTATCAATTGTGGCAGATTCTTTGTCAGCTATTAAGTATGCTAAAGTGAAGCCAATTAGAAATGAAGAAGGCTTAACAATTGATTTTGATATTGAAGGAGACTTCCCAAAATATGGAAATGATGATGATCGTGTCGATATTTTTGCCCGTGATGCCGTTAAGAATTTTAATAATGAGTTAAAGGCTTTACCGGTTTATAAAAATGCAGAACCTACAATGTCTGTTTTAACCATTACATCAAATGTAGTTTATGGTAAGAAAACAGGTGCAACTCCAGATGGTAGAGCAAAAGGCGTGCCTTTTGCACCAGGAGCCAATCCAATGCACGGACGTGATACTCACGGTGCTATTGCATCATTAAATTCTGTTGCCAAGATTGATTATTGTGATTCTCAAGATGGTATTTCTAATACATTCTCAATTGTTCCTAAGTCTTTAGGAGCCACAGAAATGGATAGAATTGAAAATCTTTCAACCACACTTGATGGTTATTTTTCAAGAAAAGCCCAGCATTTAAATGTAAATGTTCTTAACAAAGAAACGTTACTTGATGCTATGGAGAATCCTGAAGAATATCCACAATTAACCATAAGGGTTTCAGGATATGCTGTAAACTTTATCAGGTTGACAAAAGAGCAACAATTGGAAGTTATTACTAGGTCATTCCACGATTCAATGTAATTATAAATTAGTTTTTAAGAACTTCCGAAAATTCATAAATTTCGGAAGTTCTAATTTAAATAAGAGCCTTATCAAAACTACGGAAAACACTTTAAGGGTTCATTCTATTGAGTCGTTTGGAACACATGATGGTCCAGGTATACGCATGGTTATATTTCTTCAGGGATGTAAATTAAAATGCGCCTATTGCCATAACCCGGACACAATTGATACTCATGGAGGTCAAGATCACACTATTGAAAGCTTAGTAATGAGAGCTGTTAATATGAAATCTTACTTTGGCGAGTTTGGTGGTGTTACGGTATCTGGTGGAGAGCCTTTGTTGCAATCAAAAGAATTAATTCATTTTTTTCAGAGACTGAAAGAAGAAGGTATTCATACCAATGTAGATACTAACGGTAGGTTACTAAATCACTTTGTAGAAGAATTGCTAGATAAATATACAGATTTAGTAATGTTAGATATTAAACACATGCGAGAAGAGGGTTACCAAATGATAACGGGAATGAAAAACAAGGAAACTACTTTCAACTTTGCTAAGCACAGAGAAGCCTCTGGTAAACCCATGTGGTTACGCTACGTATTAATTCCAGGTATTACTAATAAACCAGAATTATTACATGAAATGGGAACGTATTTCAAAGATTATAAAACTATTGAAAAAATTGAAATACAACCTTACCATACTTTAGGTGTCCATAAGTGGGAGAATTTAGGTTGGGATTATCAATTAAAAGATGCCCGAGAAAATACGGAGGCGGAAATAAACGACGCAGTAGAAATTTTAGAACAATATTTTAAAGAAGTAAAAGTAAATTAGTTGGTTTGTGGCCAACATAAAAATAGGATTATGAGCAATCAAAAGTTAAAAAATCGTTGGTTAATAGCAGCTTCGGCTGTGGGAATACATATCTCTATTGGGTCGGTTTATGCCTATTCAGTAATGACTAACCCAGTAAAGGATATTTTTGACGTAGACGGAAGCGTTATAAAGTGGGCATTTAAAATTGCCATCTTATTATTAGGATTATCAGCTGCCTTTTTAGGGCGTTGGGTAGAAAAAGTAGGCCCTAGAGTGAGTGGTACTACAGCAGGTATATTTTACGGACTTGGTATTTTAGGATCTGGACTTGCGGTACAATTAGAGTCTCTATGGATGTTCTATTTATGTTATGGTGTTATTGGAGGTATTGGTTTAGGTTTAGGATACATTACGCCAGTAAGCACATTAGTAAAATGGTTTCCAGATAGACGAGGTCTAGCAACGGGAATGGCTATTATGGGCTTTGGTTTTGCTGCCTTAATTTTTGGTCCAGTAATGCAGTCATTATTTGATGCCGTAGGAGTTTCAAATGCTTTTTACGTATTAGGAGCTATTTATATGATATTAATTTTAGCATCAGCTAGATATATTGAAAGACCTCCAGAGGGATATATGCCAGAAGGGTATAAACCTGGAGAGGGTAAAACCATTAAAGCAGATTTGGCTAATATTACTGCTAATGAAGCTTTGAAGACACCTCGTTTTTATTATATCTGGATTATGATGTTCATCAATATTGCTTGCGGTATTGCAGTTATTTCTGCAGCAAGCCCAATGATGCAGGAAAAACTCAACTATACACCAATGGAAGCTGCAGCTATTGTTGGTTTAATAGGAGTGTTTAATGGTGTAGGTAGAATTATGTGGTCTACATTATCAGATTATTTAGGAAGAGCAAATACTTATATTATATTTTTTGCTTTTCAAATTTTAGCCTTCTGGTTATTACCTCAAATATCCATGGAGTTAGCATTCTTAGTTATTCTGTTTACGGTAATAACTATGTATGGAGGTGGTTTTTCAACATTGCCGGCTTTTTTAGGAGATTTGTTTGGAACAAAACAATTAGGTGCTATTCACGGTATGGTATTAACGGCTTGGGCATTAGCGGGAGTTGTTGGTCCTACAATATATGATGTTGTTAAAAATACAACAGGATCATTAGATGCTACTTTGGCTGTGTTCGCAGGATTGTTTGTGATAGCATTTGTAGTATCATTACTTATGAAACGAACGGTAACAATGGCTTACCGAAAAATAAATAAAGGCTTAAAATTTGCTTAAATGCAAATTTTGAAAATTTCCATTTTTTCTTTTTAATTAAAAAACCCCGAGGCAGATTGTAGTTGCTTCGGGGTTTTTGCATTTACTAAGCAGTAAAAGACTATTGATGTTTAAAGTTTTATATGATTTATGTCATGAAAAAGCTAAGTGTTAAGATGTACATTTATATGAAATTTTTACAATGAAATGATATGTAATTAAAACTAAATATTATGGAATTACTAGAGAATGTTAAAGCACGTGTCTACAAATTTGGTGATAAAAAAGCCGATGGAAACAGGGAAATGAAAAATTTACTTGGGGGAAAAGGGGCTAATTTGGCAGAAATGAGCTCTATTGGAATTCCAGTTCCACCTGGATTTACAATTACCACAGAAGTTTGTACAGAATACAATCAATTAGGTGAAGACGTTGCTATGGGATTTATTAGAGATGAGGTAGAGGCAGCAATAGCTAATATTGAGAGTATTATGGGAACCAAGTTCGGAGATAAAGAAAACCCATTACTAATCTCAGTTCGTTCTGGTGCTAGAGTTTCTATGCCTGGAATGATGGATACCGTTTTAAATTTAGGTCTTAATGATGATGCGGTATTAGGAATAGCTAAACAAACAAATAATGAGCGTTTTGCTTGGGATTCATATAGACGTTTTATTCAAATGTATGGTGGTGTTGTTTTAGGAATGAAACCTGAATCTAAAGAAGATATTGATCCATTTGAAGAAATCATGGAAGCGCTTAAACATAAGCGAAATATTGAATTGGATACAGAATTTACCATACAAGATTTAAAAGATTTAGTATATGATTTTAAAGAGGCTGTAAAAAAGCGTACAGGTAAGAATTTCCCAACAGACCCATGGGATCAACTAATAGGGGCTATTATTGCTGTTTTTAATAGTTGGAACGGTGATAGAGCTGTTTATTACAGAAGCATGCATGGTTATCCTTCAGATTGGGGAACTGCTGTAAATGTACAAGCCATGGTATATGGTAATATGGGGTCAGATTCAGGGACTGGTGTGTGTTTTACAAGAGATGCAGCAACTGGAGAAAATATCTTTAATGGAGAGTACTTAATTGATGCGCAAGGTGAGGATGTCGTTGCAGGTGTAAGAACACCTCAGCAAATTACAAAAATAGGATCTCAACGTTGGGCAGAATTGGCTCAAGTTGAAGAGGAAGACAGAATTAAAAACTATCCTTCTTTAGAGGAATTAATGCCTGAAATATTTAGAGAACTAAACGAATATCAAGATATTCTAGAAAAGCACTATCGAGATATGCAAGATATGGAGTTTACTATTCAACAAGGTAAACTTTGGATACTACAAACACGTAATGGAAAGCGTACGGGGGCAGCCATGGTCAAAATTGCCATGGATGCTTGTAAAGAAGGTTTAATTTCAGAGGAAGAGGCATTACTTCTTATAGAGCCTAATAAATTAGATGAACTACTACATCCTGTCTTTGATCCAAAAGCACTAAAAAGTGCACACGCAATAGCTCAAGGGCTTCCAGCATCCCCAGGGGCTGCTACTGGAAAAATAGTATTTTTTGCTGATGAAGCCAATAAATACAAGAGCAGTATTTTAGTTAGAATTGAAACCTCTCCAGAAGACCTAGAAGGAATGAATATTGCTAAAGGTATTTTAACTGCCCGTGGTGGTATGACCTCACATGCTGCTGTTGTGGCTCGTGGTATGGGTAAATGTTGTGTTTCTGGAGCTGGTGCATTAAAAATAGACTATAAGAAACGCACCTTAACTGTTGATGGACATAAATATCAAGAAGGTGATTGGATTTCTTTAAACGGTTCTACAGGTAATATTTTTGAAGGTAAAGTAGCTACTATGGAGCCCGAATTGAGTGGTGAATTTGCCGAAATCATGGATCTGGCAGAGAAATTTACTAAGATGCAGGTAAGAACTAATGCCGATACTCCAAAAGATGCTACAGTGGCACGCAACTTTGGTGCACAAGGAATTGGATTAACGCGTACCGAACATATGTTCTTTGAAGTAGATAGAATAAAGGCGATGCGCGAAATGATTCTTGCCGATACTGTAAAAGGTAGAAAAGAAGCTTTAAAAGAATTATTACCTATGCAGCGTTCAGACTTTGAAGGTATTTTTGAAGCTATGGAAGGCCTTCCGGTTACAATTAGATTATTAGACCCTCCTTTACATGAGTTTGTACCACACCAATTAGAAACCCAAAGAAGTTTAGCCGAGGATATGCATATTACCTTGCAGGAGGTTAAAAATAAAGTAGCTGAACTGGAAGAGTTTAACCCCATGTTAGGTCACAGAGGTTGTAGATTAGGAATTACATATCCTGAGATTACTGAAATGCAAGCAAGAGCTATTATTGAAGCAGCATTAAATCTGAAGGAAAGAGGCATTGAAGCTAAACCTGAAATAATGATTCCTTTAATTGGTACTACAGCAGAATATGAAAGCCAAGAGGCTGTTATTAGGGAGACAGCTGATAAAGTGTTTGACGAAAGAAAAGATTCTATAGAATATTTAGTGGGAACCATGATGGAGATTCCTAGAGCTACATTAATGGCTGATTTAATTGCTGAAAAAGCTGATTTCTTCTCATTTGGAACTAACGATTTAACCCAAATGACATTTGGTTATTCTCGTGATGATGCTAGTAAATTCTTACCTGTTTATCTTAAAAAAGGTATTTTAAAAGAAGATCCTTTTGAAGTCCTTGATCAAGAAGGTGTAGGGCAGTTGGTTAAAATTGGAACCGAAAGAGGTAGGAGTACCAAACCTAACTTAAAAGTTGGTATATGTGGTGAACATGGTGGTGAACCAAGTTCTGTAGAGTTTTGTTATAATGCAGGGATGAACTACGTAAGTTGTTCTCCTTATAGAGTTCCTATCGCAAGAGTTGCAGCAGCACAAGCTGCTATTAAAGCAACTAGATAGTGTTTTCCGTTTTTCTTTTTTTGATTGAAACCCCGAAGTTAACAAAAGTTACTTCGGGGTTTCTTATTTTATCAAATTTTTGTGTCATGTTGTCCGGATAGCTATCGGGATAGTTTTCAGCAACTTATACCAAGCATAATTTAAGCATCTCTAGACTCTTAAATAAATACATGAAGATAGGCTACGTTTGAAGTAGTAGGAGATTAAGTTTAATGTTTCTCAACCCATTTTCTGGCATTAACAAAGGCCTCCAGCCAAGGTGATACTTCATCTTTACGTCCGTCTGGATAGTGAGCCCAATTCCATTGGAACGTAGAACGCTCAATATGAGGCATAGTAACTAAATGACGTCCAGACTTATCACACATCATGGCTGTGTTAAAATCAGATCCATTTGGGTTGTGCGGATAATTCTCATAACCATATTTTGCTACAATATGATATTTTTCTTCGGAATAGGGTAAACTAAATTTACCTTCCCCATGTGAAATCCATACCCCTAAAGTAGTGCCAGCTAATGATGATAACATTACAGAATTGTTTTCCTGAATTTTAACCGAAGTAAAAGAACTTTCATGCTTATGAGAGTTGTTATGATGCATTTTTCCATGAATCTCATGGTCTGGATTAATAAGATCTAATTCCATCCAAAGTTGGCAACCATTACAAATACCTACAGAGAGTGTATCTTCTCTGGCGAAGTAGTTTTTAATCACTTGTCTGGCTTTTTCATTGTATTTAATAGCACCTGCCCAACCTTTGGCAGAACCTAAAACATCAGAATTTGAGAATCCACCAACAGCTCCTAAAAACTGAATATCCTCTAGGGTTTCACGTCCAGAAATTAAATCGGTCATGTGTACATCTTTTACATCAAAACCAGCTAAATACATAGCATTTGCCATTTCTCTCTCTGAATTACTTCCTTTTTCACGAAGAATAGCGGCTTTCGGTCTTGGCTTACTTGTATTTATTTCAGGTAATTTTCCCGCAAAGTTTTCAGGGAATGTATATTGTAAAGGTTGATTCTTATAGTTTTTGTAACGTTCTTCAGCTAAACCGTTAGCAGTTTGTTTCTGGTCTAATAAGAAAGATGTTTTATACCATACATCTCTAAGTCTAGAGACAGTCATAGTAAACACATCGGTTGCATTTATAATACTTAGTGTATCACTTTTAACAACTGAACCAATTCTATGAAATTGAATATTAGCACCAGAAAGCACTTTCTCAACCGAACTATCTTTTGCTTGAATAACAATACCTGCATTTTCAGCAAATAATAACTTAAAGGAGTCTTTTTCATTTAAATCAGACAGGTCTAGTTCAGCTCCTAAATTATTATCAGCAAAACATAACTCTAACAAAGTAGTAATCAATCCTCCCGAAGCAACATCATGTCCTGCAACTATTTGCTCATTTCTAATTAAATCTTGAATGGTGTTGAAAACAGTTTTAACGTATGCTGCATCTTTTACTGTAGGCGCTTCATTACCAATTCTATTGACTATTTGAGCAAATGAGCTTCCGCCTAATTTAAAGTGGTCTTGAGAGATATTGATATAATAAATATCGCCGCCGTTTTTCTTTAAAACAGGCTCAACCACTTTATTAATATCGTTACAGTTAGCGCCTGCAGAAATAATTACTGTTCCTGGAGAAATGACATCGCCATTCGGGTATTTTTGTTTCATTGATAAAGAATCCTTTCCCGTTGGGACATTGATTCCTAAGTCAATTGAAAATTCTGAAACAGCCTGAACCGCTTCGTATAATCTGGCATCTTCCCCTTCATTTTTACAAGGCCACATCCAGTTAGCAGATAAAGACACGTTTTTTAAGCCGTCTTTTAAAGGTGCCCAAATAATGTTGGTTAGTGCTTCGGTAATCGAGTTTCTACTACCAGCAACTGGGTCAATTAAAGCCGAAACTGGTGAGTGTCCAATAGAGGTGGCGATACCTTCTTTACCTTTAAAATCGAGAGCCATAACCCCTACATTGTTCAATGGAATTTGTAATGGTCCTACACATTGTTGTTTAGCTACTTTACCACCTACACAACGGTCTACTTTATTTGTTAACCAATCTTTACAAGCAACCGCTTCTAACTGTAATACTTGGTCCAGATAGGTGTAAAAATCATCAGAATTGTAAGCAACATCTGCATAATGTCTCTCAACGGTTTTGTCGGTCATGATAGTTTTTGGTGAGCTACCAAACATATCCTCCATGGCTAAATCCATTGGGGTATTACCTTTGGTTTTAGATTGGAAGGTAAATCTATCGTCACCAGTAACGTCACCAACGGTGTACATTGGAGAACGTTCTCTGTTAGCTATTCTATTTAGGGTGTCAATATGTTCTTCAGAAATAACCAATCCCATACGTTCTTGAGATTCGTTCCCTATAATTTCTTTATCAGAAAGCGTAGGATCACCTACAGGAAGTGCGTCTAAATTGATTTTTCCACCAGTATCTTCTACCAACTCCGATAAACAGTTTAAGTGTCCGCCAGCACCGTGGTCGTGGATAGATACAATAAAGTTTTCATCGCTTTCAACCATGCCTCGAACCGCATTGGCTGCACGTTTTTGCATTTCAGGATTAGAACGCTGAACAGCATTTAACTCTATACCAGAAGCAAACTCCCCTGTATCAGCACTTGATACTGCTGCACCACCCATACCAATGCGGTAGTTTTCACCACCAAGGATGACTATTTTGTCACCTGTTTTAGGCGTATCTTTCAGGGCTTGGTCTTTTTTACCGTAACCAATACCACCGGCAAGCATAATCACTTTGTCGAAGCCTAATTTTTGAGCTTCTTCTTCATGCTCAAAGGTTAATACTGAACCACAGATAAGAGGCTGTCCAAACTTATTTCCAAAGTCTGAAGCACCGTTAGACGCTTTGATTAAAATATCCATTGGTGTTTGGTATAACCAATCACGCTCTTCAAAAGCTTTTTCCCATGGACGGTTTTCTTCTAAACGAGAGTATGAAGTCATATAAACAGCTGTACCAGCTAAAGGAATAGAGCCTTTTCCACCGGCTAATCTATCTCTAATTTCTCCACCCGAACCAGTTGCAGCGCCGTTAAATGGCTCAACGGTTGTTGGGAAGTTATGAGTTTCGGCTTTTAATGAAATTACCGATTCAAAATCTTGAGTAGTATAATAATCAGGAACATCGGCACGTTTTGGTGCAAATTGCTCAACAACAGGACCTTGAATAAAGGCTACATTATCTTTATAAGCCGAAACAATATCGTTTGGATTTTCTTCAGAAGTTTTTTTAATTAATTTAAATAATGAGATTGGTTTTTCTTCACCATCAATTACAAAGGTACCGTTGAATATTTTATGCCTACAATGTTCACTATTTACTTGTGAAAACCCAAACACTTCAGAGTCTGTAAGCGGCCTACCAATCTTTTTTGAAACACCTTCTAAATATTCCACTTCTTCGTCACTTAAAGATAAACCTTCTTGTTCATTATAAGCTGCAATATCTTCAATGTTTAAAATTGGTTCAGGCTCTGTATCTATGGTAAATGATTCTTGGTTTAACCCATTAAATTTTTCAGAAATCATTGGGTCGTAGTTTTTGAAATCTTTAGAAACCGCCTGAAATTCTTCAATTCGAACTATTCCTCTAATGCCCATATTCTGAGTAATTTCTACAGCATTGGTACTCCAAGGTGTAATCATAGCAGCTCTTGGGCCAACAAAAAAAGCATCTAAGGATGCTTGTTCTATTCTGGGTTGATTACCAAATAGCCAGGTTAATTTTGAAATGGTCTCCGCAGATAATTCTTCTGTTGTTTGAACAGCAAAAATCTTGCTGCTGGTGTTTCCAAAGAAATGAATCATTTTTATGATTTTTTGTATGAAAAATGAAAACGCAAAAATACACTTTTTTAAAGCATTTTTAAGGCTATTTTTTTATAAAACTAACAGCGTTATCAACAACTATTTTAACATGAACTAAAAATACTTTTGAAGAATTGATTTTACGGAACCATAATAACTCTGCCCAAACAAATTTAAATGTACCAATAAATAATACAATTGATAAATCTCTACACGTTGATTTGTATGGTGGTCTGGAGGTGTCATGTCAAAGTAAGCTTCATAAAAATCATTGGAGAACCCACCGAATAATTTGGTCATGGCAATATCAACTTCGTTATGTCCATAATAAACTGCAGGGTCAATGAGGTAAGGTATGCCTTTTGATGAAATTAGATAATTTCCACTCCATAAATCGCCATGTAATAGTGACGGTTTGATATTTTCAAATATGGGTTGTAAAGTTTCCTTTATTGCCAAAGTTGAAGGAATTTCTTTAGAATTTAAAAGCCCTTTGCTTTTGGCTAAGTTGAGTTGAGGTAATAGGCGTTCTTCTACATAGAAGTTGGTCCAGTTTGAATGTTTATTGTTGGATTGGTTTAAGCTGCCAATAAAGTTGTTGTTTTCAAAACCAAATTGTGCTGCGGTTATTTGGTGCAGTTGAGCTAATTGGGTTCCTAAAGTTTTAAAGTCTTTGTTGGAGGGATGTTTACTTTCAATCCATTCTAATAACAAAAATGAGCTATTCTCAAAAGTTCCAATACCATAAACCTTTGGTGTAGTTATGGTATTAGTTTTTGCTATAGCTTGAAGACCTCGGTATTCTGTCTTAAACATATTTTGATTTTCTAGCCTGTTTTTTTTTAGAAAGAACTTTTGTGTATTGGTTTTAATGACAAAGGCTTCAGAAATATCACCGCCAGAAACGGATTGTGAACTTTCTATTTTTTGAGAAAGTAAATCTTCAAGTTGTTTTATAAATGCATTATTCAGCATGCATAAAAATAAGAAAGAATTACTGTTTTATTAACTTTTTAGTTATGGCACCAAACTCATTTGTTAATCTAACCAAATAAACACCTTTACTTAAACTTTCAACATTAATTTTGTTGTTCTGTGGAGATACATTTCGTTTAAATATAGATTTTCCTAAAACATTAAAAATTTCAACATTTAAAATTTCTTTAGTTTCAATATTAAGAAAATTTTCTTTTAATGGGTTTGGGTAGATGGTAGTTGCTTCTAGTTTTGATAAAGACTCATTTGTTAATGGATTTCCCCAAATTTCGGTTACATAATCATTATTGTCTATAAAGGGATTTCTATTGCCTTGAAAAAAATAAATATCATTATTTTTATTTTGTTCATAGATACTAACAGGGTCTAAAGCATTCCATGTAAGTAAAATGTTCAAAAATGTAGAGCTGAGAGCTGGGTGAGTTGATCCATCAAACATAGCACTAACATCACTTGAAGAAAAGTTACTATGAAAGGTTGATAATTGATCTTCATAACAAGTAATAAAATAAAAATAAGCCCTAGCCACATCTCCTTTGAATTCATCTATAGGCTCAAAAACGGTTCCACTAAAACCACTGGAGTAGCCTGAATTAAAGTTGTTTCCCTTTTTTGATCCATTTGAAGAAGTGTATGTAGCATTTTGTACAACACCATAAGGAAAGCTTCCATGTTCTCCATTAGTATAGCCATCAGAAGGAAATACAAAATGAGCATCAGAATACATAGGATACGAATCCTTACCACCAAAATAAGAACTAGGTATTACATGTTCTCTATTATAACAATCACCTTCACCACTATAATTGCCACATTGGTTCGTAATAGGTGTAAAGCTATAGATATCTGTACCTGAGGGAATTTCAGTGTACAGGTCAACTATGGTTTGGTCATTATCGTAATAATTATCTTTAAAAGCTGATTGATTATATAAAGACCATAGATCTCCATAGTTAGCATCAGATAGACTATTAGTATTATTGTTAATAATGTTAAAAAGTTGTGTTTTTAAAATAGCTCCTGTTCCAGTTGCAGAGTCATAATAGCCACTAGGGATTTGGGAAAAACCTAAAAAAGAAACTAAAAAGAATAAAAAGTGAAAATACTTCATAAATTATTTTTTCTCTAGAAGTGCCATGTAAAAACCATCAAAACCAGATTCATGAGCAAGCACCTTTCTGTCTTTCACAAAGTTAAATTCTTTTCCCGATTCTGATGTTAAGAAAGCTTTAACTTGATTTTCATTTTCAGACGGTAACACAGAGCAAGTGGCATAAACCAATTTACCGCCAGGTTTAACCATTTTGGAGTATTGCTGTAAAACGTCTTGCTGCACCGTTCTAATTTTATCTATAAATTCAGGTTCTAATTTCCATTTAGCATCGGGGTTTCTCCTTAAAACACCTAAACCGGAACAAGGCGCGTCAATTAAAACACGATCTGCTTTATTATAAAGTTTTTTAATAGGCTTAGTAGAATCAATTACTTTTAAGTCTATATTGTGAACACCATTACGTCTTGCCCTTATTTTTAGTTTCTTGAGCTTACTTTCATAGATGTCCATAGCTACAATTTGGCCTTTATTTTCCATTAAAGAAGCAATATGTAGAGTTTTCCCACCAGCACCAGCACAAGTGTCTACTACCTTCATACCTGGTTTAACATCAAGCATGTCTGCCACTAATTGTGAGGAAGCGTCTTGCACTTCAAAAAGTCCATTTTTAAAGGCATCTGTTACAAAAACATTGGCGCGTTGTTTTAGTTTTAGTGCTGAGGGATAACCTTTAATAAAATCGGTTTCAATATTTTGATCAAATAATATATTTTGTAGTTGCTCCTTAGATATTTTTAATGTATTCACTCTCAGAATAACATCAGCTTGTTGGTTTTGGGTAGCAATTTCCTTGGTCCATTTACTTTCTCCTAATTCCTGAACACCAATAGCATCCATCCAATCTGGAATAGATTCTCTAAAAACACGTAGTTTGGAAAGCTCATCAAATCGTCCTTTTATTTTTCTAGAAGGTGTTTTTTCAAAATATTTCCAATCGGGTAATCTAATTCCCTTTAAGGTGGCCCACACAGCAAACATGCGCCATAGGTTATCTCTGTTAAAAGGTTCTTTTACTTCTGCAATTTCGGCATATAGACGTTTCCAACGCACAATGTCATAAGTGGTTTCAGCAACAAAAGCTCTATCTCTACTTCCCCAGCGTTTGTCACGTTTCAATAGCTGTTGGATGACTTTATCGGCATACTTTCCTTCGTTAAAAATATCGGTCAGTCCGTCAATAACCGCAAAACATAAATTTCTGTGTAGTCGCATGTTTTCTATAATCAGTTTTAGTTGCTTGAAACAGTTCATAATATGAACTAAATATTAAGCATGCAAATTTACATTTAATATGTTGATTTGTTAAGACGATTATTTGTTAAGTTTCTATTTTTATGAGATTTGGATATATATCCATACTTATCTGTTTTAGTAACTTGCTTTATACTTTTGTTTTTCTGTGAGGAAAGGACATATTTAAACCAAGAACTTTATTAAGGTTAGAACTGAAACCATTTCTAATTATTATTTTGTGGTGTTTTTATTAAATCAAAAAAGCTCAAAAAAAAAAGAAGCTTTTAAGCTTCTTTATACTTTTAGTGTTTGTTTCCTTTTTCTCCACTTCTTCGACTTTTAAACTGGTTGAACATTTTTCTTTTAAAATCTTCTTCAGCTACCTTTAGTTTAATTACTTTTTTAGGAGACAAAATAGTTTTAATCTTAGTAGTAAAATCTAATCTATTTTTGTGTAAACGAGATTCTATACTATTCAATTTACTTAATAATTCTTCAGCTTTTTTATCAGTCATAGAACTAAGGTTGTCTTTAATTTCTTTTCTAACACTTCTCATTTCTTGATGTCTGATGGCATGATTTTTTTTGTCAAACTCATTATAGACAGGCCAAAACTTCTCAGCCTCTTCCTTAGTTAAATCTAGTTGTTCAGTAATGAAAGACACTTTAAGTGCTTCAATTTTTTCTCTATCTGATTGTTGAGCAGACAGGTTTAATGATAATAAGAATATTAATAAAGGGAGTAAATATATCTTCATGTTTATTTTAATTTTTTAGTATAAATCTTCTACGTCTAGGTTGTCAAAGATGTAATCTTCAACGACTTCTTCATCAATATTAAATTCTACAAAATTTTCTTCTTTTAAGTCTTCTTCATTCAAAAAAGAAGCAATTTCATATGAATCAATATTTTCATACAAGAGGTAATTTTCAACAGTTTCGTTATCCAAATCATCAAACGAAATCTTACTATCAAATAAAGATAAGCTAATTAGCAATAATACTGCAGCTGCAATGCTAGATGCATAAACAATAGTTTTGTTACTAAATAATTCAAAAACCTTCGGTTTACTTTCTCTGGAAACTTTATTTAAAATGGTTTCTTCTAAACTATCAAAATAATTATCTGGAGCTTTAAAACCAGAGGTATGAGAGCGTTCTTTTAGTTTTAACTCATTTATAATATGATCCTCAAGTGTATCAAAGTATTGATTGGGCGCTTTAAAACCACTATTTTTTATATTATGTAATTTATTTTTTTTCATCTTACCTATAAGACTAATAAATGTTTTAATGGTTTAATCTTGAGTTAAATAGGATTCAATTTTTTTCACAGCAATGTGGTATGAAGCTTTTAAAGCACCTTCACTGGTTTCTAAAATATCTGCCATTTCCTTGTATTTTAAATCCTGAAAATATTTCATATTAAAAACCAATTGTTGTTTGTTTGGTAGTGAAGCAATAGCTTGTTGTAGCTTTAATTGAATTTCATCCCCTTCAAAATAAACATCTGAAGTCAGGTTACTAATAGCTAATTTTTGAACATCTTCACTACTTATTTGTAACCGTTTTACGTTTTTGTTAATGAATGTTATAGATTCATTTGTAGCTATTCTGTACATCCATGAATAGAGTTTGCTATTGCCTTTAAAGTTATTGATATTTTTAAAAACTTTGATAAAAGTGTTCTGTAACACATCATCGGTATCATCATGAGACTTTACAATATTACGTATATGCCAGTAAAGACGCTCCTTGTAAAGCGTTATTAAGGTTCTAAAAGCTTGTTCTTTGTGAGTTTTAGATTTTAGTTGCTGTAAAAGTTCCTCTTCGTTTAACACAAGCAAAATTTAGTCTTTAGACTAACTAAATATAGTAAAGTTTAATCGAAAAAAAATTGAATTTTTCGTTAAAACTAATTAATTGATTACCTGTTATTTATATTTTAAAAAATCGATGAAATACATTTTGAATCGACAAAATACATTTTTTTCTTGCTGTATACTTTTATTTGTTTTATGTTTGTATCAGAAACCTACTTATGTGTTAGTCGTCCCCAAATCTAACAATGAACAAAAAAAGGATAGATGCCCAAATCTCTATCCTTTTTTGCTTTTATAAAGCTTGATATCTTGATATTACGTGTATTTTAAACTTCTAAACTTTGCATGTCAACAAGCTTTTTATAGGTTCCATTTTTATTTATAAGCTCATTGTGTTTTCCTTGTTCTACTATTTCGCCTTTGTGTAAAACAACTATTTCATCTGCGTTCTGAATTGTAGATAACCGATGAGCAATGACAATAGAAGTTCTATTTTTCATCATATTTTCTAGAGCTACCTGAACCAAACGCTCGCTTTCGGTATCTAAAGCTGAAGTAGCTTCGTCTAATACCATTATTGGCGGACTTTTAAGAACAGCCCTAGCAATACTTAAACGTTGTTTTTGGCCACCAGAAAGCTTATTTCCTGCGTCACCTATATTGGTATCAATACCTTGAGGTAAATCTTTCACAAATTCCCAAGCATTGGCTACTTTTAAGGCATTTATGATATCTTTATCAGTGGCCATTTCATTACCCAAAAGAAGATTTTCTTTTATACTTTCATTAAAAAGTATGGCATCTTGAGTAACCAACCCTAATTGAGCTCTTAAGGATGTGGTGGTTAAATCCTTGATATCAATACCATCAATTAGAATTTGTCCCTTGTTAACATCGTAAAATCTGGTGATAAGGTTAGCAATGGTAGATTTTCCACTACCTGATTGCCCTACCAATGCCACTGTTTTTCCTTTTGTAATGGTTAACGAAAAATCTTTTAAAACATACTCATCTTTGTATTTAAACCATATATTTTTAAACTCTATTTTAGAATTGAAACCTTCTTTTTCAAGAGCCTTAAGTTTATCTTTTAATGGGTTTTCAGAATTTAGAATTTCTTGAATTCTTTCTGCTGCAGCTCCTCCTTTTTTTACATTTACCAAACCTCTAGATATAGCTTTTGCAGGGGTTAGAATATTATAAGCCAAACCAATATAAACAATGAATTTACTACCATCTAAAAACAAATTTGAATCACCACTAATAATTAAATTACCACCATACCACAAAATAATTGATATCATACCAATACCTAAAAATTCGCTAGTTGGAGAAGCAAGATTTTGTCGGTTTAATAGTTTATTGGAAAAGTTATAGTATCTTTCTGTTGATGCTTTAAAATGCCTATTGAATTTTTCTTCAGCATTAAAACCTTTAATGATTCTTAAACCAGATAGTGTCTCCTCTAAAGTAGATAAAAATAGTCCTTGTTCTTTTTGTACCCTATCCGACTTTCGTTTAAGGCTTTTCCCAATTTTAGAAATTATGAATCCCATAATTGGAATAAATAAAAAAACAAACAAGGTTAATTTAGTGCTTATTATAAGCATTGCAGCCAGCGTAAAAATTATGGTGAGTGGTTCTCTAACAATAAGTTCCAGTACAGGAAGCATAGAATATTGCAGGTCATTAACATCACCAGTAACTCTGGCTATAATATCTCCTTTTCTTTTTTCTGAAAAATAGGATAGTGGCAAGTATAAAACCTTTTTGTAAACTTCGTTTCTTATGTCTCTGATAACGCCATTTCTTAAAAATACCATGAAATAATTAGCTAAATAGCCAAAAATATTCTTGAGGAAAAAGGTGATTACAATAAGAATAATTACAAAAATAAGTGCTTTAGATTTATCACCACCAGTAAACTCATTCATGTAGAAAGCTAGAGAGTCCTCGGCAAAATGACCTATTTCCGTAATTCCTTTATATATGGGTTTTGAATTAGGAATTACTTTTTCCTTTTCAAAAATCACATCCAGCATAGGCATAAGAGCCACAAAAGAAAGGGTTCCAAATAAAGCAAAAAACACATTAGAAAAAATGTGTCCTAAGGCAAAACGTGTGTATGGTTTTGCATACCGTAGTATTTTAAAAAATTGGTTCATTAAACGAGCTTCATATCCTTAAGAATGGCGTCAATTTTATTATTCAATTCTTGTTCAGTAGTTTTAAAAGCTGCTACATTGTCTAACGTGGTATTAGAACTTATATAGAATTTTATTTTTGGTTCAGTTCCACTTGGTCTAAGGGCTACTTGAGTGCCATCTTCTGTGTAATAAATAAGTACATTAGATTTTGGGATGTCAATAACACTTACTTCACCAGTAATCATATTTTTTGAAACCGATAATTGGTAATCTTCAACTTTTACAACTTTAGCCCCATTTACTTCGGTTAATGGATTTTCTCTGGCGTCAATCATCATTTGTTTGATTTCTTCTGCGCCTTCAATCCCCTTTTTTGTTAATGATACTAATTTTTCTTTAAAGAATCCATGCTCAACATAAAGTTTAATAAGTTCTTCGAAAACAGAACTTCCATTAGCTTTAGCATGAGCCGCAATTTCTATGGCTAGAAGGGTAGAGGTAACCGCATCTTTATCACGAACAAAATCACCAACCATATAACCAAAACTCTCTTCACCACCACCTATATACTGCAACTGAGGGTAATCTTTTATTAATTTGGCAATCCATTTAAAGCCAGTTAAAACAATTTTACTTTCAACGCCATAGGCTGCTGCCATTTTTGTAAGCATTGGGGTAGATACAATGGTTGATGCAATAAATTCTTTTCCTGTAATCTTACCTTCTTTCTTCCAAAGCTTTAAAAGGAAATCGGTCATCATTACCATAGTTTGATTTCCATTTAAAAGCGTAAGTTTACCCTCTAAATTTCTAACTGCAACTCCAAGTCTATCACAATCAGGATCTGTTCCAATAACAATATCAGCGCCAACTTTATCAGCCAATTCTAAAGCCATTTTTAAGGCTGCAGGTTCTTCTGGGTTTGGCGATTCTACAGTTGGAAAATCTCCATTTGGTGTTCTTTGTTCTTCAACTATATGAACATTCTTGTAGCCAGCTCTTTTAAGCGTTTCTGGAACTGCAGTGATTGAAGTCCCATGCAACGAAGTAAAAACAATAGTTAAATCATCTTTGGCCTCCTGACTTAGGCCTAAGCTTCCATTTTTTACAGAGGCATCAATAAATACATTGTCAATAGTATCGCCTATGTAATTTATAAGGTTCTTATTAGCTTCAAATTTTATATCAGCATAATCTAGGGCATTTATGGCGTCAATTACCTCACCGTCTTGTGGTGGAACTAATTGCCCTCCATCTTGCCAATACACTTTATAGCCATTGTACTCTGGTGGGTTATGGGAAGCAGTTAAAACAATACCGCAATGACAATTTAAGTGTCTCACTGCAAACGATAATTCTGGAGTAGGGCGTAAATCTTCAAATAAATATACTTCAATGCCGTTAGCCGAAAATACATCAGCCACCACTTTTGCCAATGCCTTACTATTGTGTCTACAGTCATAAGCAATAACTGTTTTTATGTTTTCATCTGGAAATGATTTCTTTAAGTAATTGCTTAATCCTTGAGTGCTTTTTCCTAGAGTATACTTATTAATTCTGTTGGTGCCAATACCCATTATACCGCGCATTCCACCAGTTCCAAATTCTAAATCTTTGTAAAAACTTTCCTGAATATCTTCAGGGTTGTTTGCTATACTATCTTTTATGAATTGCTGGGTTTCTTCATCAAAAGCTGGAGTTAACCAGGAGTTTATTCTATCTAAAATTTTTGGTTCGATATAAATCATAATGTGCTTAAAATTACATTGCAAAAGTAATCAAATGATTAAAAACTGGGCTAAAATTTTTTTATTTTGAAGGGTTTATTACGAAAACAAAATATCAGTTTTCGTATGTTTTATAAATTCAATTCATCTTTAACCAAGTACCGTTTTTTCCCTTCTTTGGTACGTAAAATTATTTCACCTAAAAAACCGGCCACAAAAAACTGTGTTCCAATAATCATGGTTGAAAGAGCTATATAGAATTGAGGACGTTGGGTGATGAGTCTTCCAGTTTTGTTTAAAAATAATTTGTCAATACCTAAATATAGTGCAAAACCAAAACCAATTATAAACATAATGACTCCTAAAGCACCAAATAAATGCATGGGACGTTTGCCAAATCTAGAAATAAACCAAATAGTAATAAGGTCTAGGAAACCATGCAAAAACCGGTTCATTCCAAATTTAGTAACACCATATTTTCTGGCTTGATGTTTTACAACTTTTTCTCCAATTTTGGTAAATCCAGCGTTTTTAGAAAGTACTGGTATATAGCGGTGCATTTCTCCATTAACATCAATGTTTTTAACAACATTACTATGGTATGCTTTCAAACCGCAATTGAAATCATGTAGTTTAACCCCCGAAGTTTTTCTAGCTGCCCAATTAAACAGTTTAGAAGGCAGGTTTTTAGTGATAACAGAATCATATCGCTTTTTTTTCCAGCCCGAAACCAAATCAAATTTGTCATTAACAATCATATTGTAGAGCTCAGGAATTTCGTCGGGGTTGTCCTGTAAATCGGCATCCATTGTAATAACTACATCACCTTGAGCTTTTTCAAAACCGGCGTGTAAGGCCTGTGATTTTCCGAAGTTTTTTAAAAATTGAATACCTTTTACACCTTTATTTTTAGTAGCTAAATTAGAAATAATCTTCCAAGAATCATCGGTGCTTCCATCATCAATAAATATGATTTCATAAGAAAAATGATTAGACTGCATAACTTTAGCAATCCAATCATGTAATTCTTTTAAAGAGTCTTGTTCGTTAAGTAGTGGTATAACTACAGATATGTTCATTTAAGAAATTTCAAAATTTTGATGATTTCAAAAATAGGGAAATTATTCTGTCTCTGGTTTATTTTTTCTCATAACTACAGCAATTAGCAATCCAATCACAGATAATGGTAATAAATAATTTATTAATAATGAAATTAAAGAGTTTTTAATAGAAAACAAATTTTCAGACTCCATTTTTTCAACTAATTCAGCAATCTTTTCTTCAGATTGATTCATGTTTTTATAAACTTGAACAATTTTGTCAAGGGATTTTTCTTTTAATACAATAGCGGCTTCAGTATCTATAAAATTAAATATTATAAAGGATATAAATGTTGCTAAAGCTAACCCTATCAAAATGCAAACAAAGTAAGCGGTAAAAGATTCTTTGAAATTTATATAGCCGTCAAGGTTTTTTTTAGCCTTCAAAATAGCAACGATACCAAAAGCAATAGCAATAATGTATATAGATATACCAAAGAGAGTATTAACAAATAGGTCTAAATTAACGGCATAAGCTCCAACGGTTAATATACCAAGAACTGCACCAAGATATATACCATAATCTTTGGCAATAGATTTAAAAGATTTCTCCATGTTAAATGTGTTTGTAGTGTTAGTTGAAAAGTTAGTATTCAAAGATACCAAATAGTTACACAAAAAGTTGAAATAAAAATTAACTAAAAGTATTGTGAATTTATAAAAAATACTTAAATTTGCACCTCGAAAAATTAAAGATTTAAAGCGTAAAGCGATGAAAAAAGGTATACACCCAGAAAATTATAGATTAGTAGCATTTAAAGATATGTCTAACGATGATGTGTTTTTAACTAAATCTACTGCAGAGACTAATGAAACTTTAGAGGTTGATGGTGTTGAGTATCCTCTAGTAAAAATGGAGATTTCAAGAACATCGCACCCATACTATACTGGTAAATCTAAATTAGTAGATACTGCAGGACGTATTGACAAATTCAAAACTAAATACGCTAAGTTTAAAAAATAAACTTTAACGACTATATAATATCATTAAGCCTTTCTGATACAGAAAGGCTTTTTTGTTTTCTGATTTTAAGCTATTTTTGATTGCGTAACTAGAGTTTAGAGTTAGAATGCTTTAAACTTTGAACTTAAACTTTCTAATGAACTATATCTTATTTGATGGTCCTTCAAGAAACAATTTACTGCCTTTTACTTATACGCGTCCGGTAGCCGATATTAGAGTAGGTATTTTAACCATACGGCAAAAGTGGGAAACCTATTTAGATACTACAACAACTACCGTGACAGAAGATTATCTATCGGATAAATTCCCAATGGTTGAGATGGATAAAAATGTCATGATAAATGCTTCTTATCTTCCTAATTTAGAATTAGTTGAAATGATAAGAAATCTTGAAGAAAATCAAGCTGTTTTTAAGGGTGAAGATGTTATTGCATTTTACTCAAAAGAGGGTCAAGAAGATATTGATTTCAACACTTATGAAGCCATTGAATTTGAAGATGATTGTTTAAAAATTGAACATACTTGGGATATTTTTTCAAAAAACGGAGAAGCTATTCATGAAGACTTTGATTTAATTACAAAGGATAGAAAGTCTAAACCCATACCAGAAACTACGGTGGCCTTTCATTCTGATAATATTTTTATTGAAGAAGGAGCAAAATTACCACTATGCTCATTAAATGCAGAAAAAGGTCCTATATATATTGGTAAAAATACCGAAATCATGGAAGGTTCTATGATTAGAGGTCCATTTGCTCTTTGTGAAAATGCTATTGTAAAAATGGCGGCAAAAATTTATGGACCAACAACTATTGGTCCCCACTGTAAGGTAGGAGGTGAAGTTGATAACTGTGTAATTTTTGGGTATTCAAGTAAAGGTCATGATGGCTTTTTAGGAAATTCGGTTTTAGGAGAGTGGTGTAATTTGGGAGCAGATACCAATACCTCTAATTTAAAAAATAATTATGCAGAAGTTAGGTTGTGGAATTACGACACAAAAGGGTTTGCTAAAACTGGATTGCAGTTTTGTGGTTTAATAATGGGCGATCATAGTAAAGCTGGTATCAACACCATGTTTAACACTGGTACAGTAGTAGGTGTTAGTGCTAATATTTTTGGTAGCGGTTTTCCAAGAAATTTTGTTCCTAGTTTTAGTTGGGGTGGCAGCAGTGGATATACAACCTTTTTAACCAAGAAAGTCTTTGAAGTTACTAGAGTTGTTATGGCTAGACGTAACATAGAATTTACTGAACAGGACAAACAAATTCTGGAGTATGTTTTTGAAGAAACTAAGCAGTTTAGACGTGAATAAAACTTTTAGTAACTTTAGAGCTATTAAGACTAAGTTATGAAACATTTATTTTGCCCCATAATCTTTTTCTTTTGGTTTCTTTCTTTTTCACAACCTAAAGAATATACAGTTACTAATATTCAATTAAACGACGAATTTCCACATTTCGGATTGATGCCGTTAGCTAATGGTGAAGTTGTTTTAACAACTTATATACTAGATAAAAAAGGTAGAATAGAGTATTTACAAGGAGAGCCTGTATTTGGTGTTTATAGAGGTATTATTGATGGAGCAGGGAGTATTCAAATTATAAATCCAATAAAAATTGATTCAAAGCAAAACAAACCCCATATAATAAGTGCCTCTATTTCACCTGATGGAGCAAGTATTTATATAACCGTTAGGTATACTAATAAAAACAAGCCAAAAGGTGATTTTAATATGAATAATTTTCATATTGAAGTTGGAGAATATAAACAGGGTTTAGGTTGGACAAATTTTAAGGTACTACCTTTTTGTAAACCAAGGTATTCTTATGCTCACCCGTCATTAAGTAAAGATGGAAAAACACTCTATTTTACTGCAAATCTTAGAGGGGGAAAAGAAACTACAAAGGGAGGTTCAGATATTTTTAAAGTAGATATTTTAGAGAACAATACCTATAGTGAACCAGAAAACTTAGGAAGTAATGTAAACTCATATAGCAGGGAAATGTTTCCAGTAATAGCCAACGATAATACTTTATATTTTGCATCAAATAGGCCTGGTGGTTATGGAGGGTATGATATTTACAAAAGCACCATGGGTAAAACTGGTATGTTTGCAAAAGCCGAAAAATTATCTAAACCTTTAAACAGTATTAAAGATGACTTTTCTTTGATTACCTTTGATGGATGTGAGTCTGGTTTTTTATCATCTAAAAGACCAAATGGAAAAGGAGATGATGATATTTATTATTTTACTAAAAATTAACCTATGTTAGGATTATTACTTGTCTATTTTATTGGAAAGCGTTTTTATGATTTATCAAATGAATACAATCATAACAAATGGCTGTACGCTATTTTAAGTGTAGTGGTTTATTATGTTGCTGCTTTTGTGCTAGGAATTATATTAGCACTTTTAGATTTATTATTTGAATGGGGTATAAACTGGGATAATAGTTTTGGTTGGAATTTACTAGGAATTCCTGCAGGGTTGCTTGCTGTTTGGGGATTCTATATCATTTTAGAAAATAAATGGAAAAAATCAGTAATAGTTGTAAAAGACGAAATTCAAGATATAGGTAAAAATCCAGAGGATGTTTAGTCTTTTTTAACACGTCTCAAATCCAGTAAATTAATTGGGTTAATACCTAATCCGTTTACATTTTTTCTGGTAAAACGAATTACTTCATCATAATACAGTGGCACCATAATAGCATGATCCATTGCTAAAGAATCGATGGTTTTGTAAATAAGTTTACGCTTATTAATATCAGTGATGGTAAAGGCTTTGTTATAAAGGCTATCAACAGTATCACTTTTAAAATGAAAGTAATTAGAGCCATTAGGGGCAAAATTCTTACTGTAGAAAATAGATAAGTAGTTTTCGGCATCCAGATAATCTGCTATCCAAGAACTTCTAAACATATCAACTTTACCATTAGAACGGGCGCTACGTAATGAAGCTTCAGGCATAACATCAACATGAATGGTTAAACCAGCTTTTTCTAGCTCACGCTGAATATACTCGCAAAAACTCAAATAATTACTAGTAGTAACCAGGGTAATTTCAGGATTAAAAATGCCACTTTCGTTTTTAAATTGTTCTACAAGTTGTTTGGCCTTTTTTGGTTGGTATGTAAAACCTGCAGCCTTACTATATCCAGGGAGTCCAATAGGAATGAAACCACCATTTGCAGGGTTGCCTACACCATTATTAAGATATAGCATCATTTTCTTTCTATCAAAACCGTAATTAATAGCTTTTCTTATGAGTTTTGATTGTATTTCAGGTGTTTCGGAATCCAGATAAAACCCAAGGTACTCTGTGTTTAAGTAGGGGCCACGAATCATATTCAAGGTTTTATGGTATTTTTCACGAAGCTGTCCAGAACTGGTTAGGAGTTCATCTTTATATGAGGCATCTAAGCCAGAAACATAATCAATATTACCCTGAGCAAATTGTAAAAATTCACTTTGTTTATCAGGTAAAAAAGTTAAGGCTACAGCTTCTAAATAAGGAAGTTTATTTCCTTTGGAATCTTTTTCAAAGTAATTTTCATTTCTCCTAAGAACTAGTTTGATATTTTCTTCCCATCGTTTAAATTTAAAAGGCCCCGTTCCTATAGGGCTAGATCTAAAATCAATACCATAATGCTGTACAATTTCTTTAGGTACTACCGAACAATATTTCATGGTGAGTAAACCAATAAATGCAGGAAAAGGTTGTTTTAATTTAATCTGAAAAATAGTGTCGTTAAGCGCTTTAAAATCATCAACTTTGTTTAAAACCCAGCCTCCGGGAGCCGCTAAATTTTTATCTCTAAGCCTGTTTAAGCTATACACAAAATCTTGAGCTGCAACGATTCTGGTTGAGTCTTCACCAAACAAATGGTGCTTATGGAAATACACATCATTTCTTAAGTTAAAAGTATAAGTAATGGCATCATCAGATATAGACCAGCTTTTGGCAATACAAGGTTCAATATTCAATGAGTCATCTAATTGAACCAACCCATTATACAACTGATTGTTAACGGAATTATCTTGTAGTGTTCTTGAAAAAGCGGGGTCTAAAGTGTTTATATTGGCGTACTCATTGTATCTGAATACAAGGTGGTCTTCATATATTTTTGAGTTCTTTTTGCACGAAAAAACCAAAATCACCATACAACTAACTGATAAACAGGTTTTTATTTGATTTTTTAAGTGTTTTATCATTTAACTTATTAGTTGTAAATTTGCAGTCTTTTAAAGGTAAATATAAATTTTAATTGGTCCCAAAACAAGTTAAGGACTACAAAATATAATGAACCAAAAAGTTGCATTTTATACCTTAGGTTGTAAGCTTAACTTTTCCGAAACTTCAACTATTGCTAGAAGCTTTAAAAGTGAAGGCTTTGACCGTGTAGATTTTTCTGAAAAAGCAGATATTTATGTCATCAATACTTGTTCAGTTACAGAAAATGCCGATAAACGTTTTAAAACTATTGTAAAACAAGCGCAGAAGGCTAATGACAAAGCTTTTATTGCAGCTGTAGGTTGTTATGCACAACTAAAACCACAACAGTTAGCAGATGTTGACGGTGTAGATTTGGTTTTGGGAGCCACTGAAAAATTTAAGATTACTGATTATTTGAATGATCTTACCAAAAACGATTTTGGTGAAGTGCATTCATGTGAAATTGAAGAAGTTGATTTCTACGTAGGGTCATATTCTATAGGAGATAGAACCAGAGCTTTTTTGAAAGTTCAAGACGGTTGTGATTATAAATGTACTTATTGTACTATTCCGTTGGCACGTGGTATTTCACGAAGTGATACCATGGATAATGTATTAAAAAATGCCCGTGATATTTCAGCTCAAAATATAAAGGAAATTGTATTAACAGGGGTTAATATTGGTGACTACGGCAAGGGTGAATTTGGTAATAAAAGGCATGCACACACCTTTTTGGATTTAGTAACCCAATTAGATGAGGTTGAGGGAATTGAGCGTTTACGTATATCCTCTATTGAACCAAATCTTTTGAAAAATGAAACTATAGATTTGGTTGCTAAGTCAAGAGCTTTTGTGCCCCATTTTCATATACCATTGCAAAGTGGTAGTAATGAAATATTAAAGAAAATGAAGAGGCGTTATTTGAAAGAACTTTATATTGATAGGGTTTCTAAAATAAAAGAAGTGATGCCTCATGCTTGTATTGGTGTTGATGTTATAGTTGGTTTTCCAGGAGAAACAGATGAACACTTTTTAGAGACATATAATTTCTTAAATGAGTTGGATATTTCATATTTACATGTGTTCACGTATTCAGAAAGAGATAATACTGAAGCTATAAAATTAAATGGAGTAGTACCCAATAAAGTACGCTCAAAACGAAGTAAAATGTTAAGAGGTTTATCGGTTAAAAAGCGTCGGGCATTTTATGAAAGTCAAATAGGAAGTATCAGAACCGTGTTGTTTGAAAGTGAAAATAAAGAAGGCTTCATTAATGGTTTTACAGAGAACTATGTAAAGGTAAAAACTCCTTGGAATCCTGAGCTGGTGAATACATTACATACAGTAGAACTAACTAAAATAGATGACGATGGTTTGGTGCGGTTTGAATTTTTGCAAGCTATTAACGGAAGTGAAAGGCATAATAATACACTGAAAAACGTAGTTTCTTGAATTTAAACGATTTTATTAGGTACAGACGTTAGGCTTGAGATACATTTGATATTGTAAGTTAAGCCCCAAATTATGAAAAACTTATCCTTAGTACTACCCTTTCTTTTTATAATGCTTGTGATTTCTTCTTGTTCAAAAGATGAGATAAATAGATTTGATAATATAGTAGGGGTTTGGGAAAGAACCGATTTTAATAAAGATTATAACAGTACTTACAAGCTGATTTTTGCTTCCAACAATACTGGTTTGAGTATAAATACAAATACATTTAGCTCAACTGAGACTACTTCAAGTATCTCAGAATTCAAATGGAATGCCATAGATGATAATACAATATCACTTACTCAAAATGATTTAGACGAGGTATATTTGTTGAGTTCTAATGGATATCTTGTTTTGAGTACACAGCAAAATTCACTTTTTCTCAAAGTATCAGATAATATCCAAAATTATTGATAATAAAAATCCGAAGTTTTCAGGCTTCGGATTTTTTTTTTGATTTTTTTCAAAAGTTAGATTCTAACACCTACAGGTAACATACGTTTGTACTTTCGGTTAGCTCTAACAAATCTCGCTATTTCAGGACTTGTAGGAACAACGCTTAAATTGCGCTCTCCAATTTGTTCAAAAACAGCAGCAATAAATTCTTTTTTAAATTCCTCGTCCTTAATTTCTTCAGGAATAATTAGTTTAGTTAAAAATATTTTACGCTCTTGTAAAGAATATTCAATTTTTGCTAATTGGTTATCTACTTTAATTTCAAATTGGCGTAAAAAATCATTATCTGTTAATTCAGCAACATCAACCATTTGTATAAATTTTTTAATTTAAGCGGAGAATTCGACAGGCAAACAAGGTTTGTGTCTGGTCTTTAGTGCAAAATTACTAAAAAAAAACGTTAGTGTAAAGAAAAACTTAAGTTAATACCTTATGAGTCAAGAGTTAATACATGTTTATTTAATGCCAGGAATGGCTGCAAGTCCTTTAATTTTTGAAAATATTAAATTGCCCAAAGACAAATTTAAACTGCACTACCTAGAATGGATACTTCCTGTTGAAGATGAATTACTTAGTGATTACGCTATTAGGATGACACAAAGTGTACGTCATGAAAATGTAGTATTATTAGGAGTTTCATTTGGAGGAGTTTTGGTTCAGGAAATGAGCAAATTTTTAAAAATAAAAAAGCTCATCATTGTTTCAAGCGTAAAGTCTAGAAATGAAATACCAAAGCACATGCAATTAGCTAATTCTACTAGGGCCTATAAGTTACTGCCAACACAATTGGCAAGTAAAATTGATATTTTAGAAAAATATGCTTTTGGAAAAAACTTTACCAAAAGGTTAAAACTATATAAAAAGTTCCTTTCAGTAAATGATAATAAATATTTAAGTTGGGCCATAAAGAATATGATAGGTTGGAATCAACAAGAACCAATTGATGGGATTGTTCATATTCATGGAGATAAAGACCCTGTTTTTCCAATCAGCAATATTAATAACTGTATTACAATACCTAATGGAACCCATATCATGATCATAAATAGATACAGATGGTTTAATGCACATTTAACGGACATTATTCTAGAAAATTAGTCGATTTTTTATAATTTTAAGCAAAACTTTTAATGATGAAGCTAGTAGAACGCCTTTTAGCGTGCGTGGGATTGTTAAGTTTATGTATTATATTTATTTATGCCCTCCAAGACGCACCTACAGATGAGAATTTTGAAACAAAATTAATAAACGATTATAACGTTTATGCATTACAGGTTCCTAATGATTTGGAATTTGCAGGAGAACCAATGCCTTTAGGAAACCCTGATATTTTAGAACGTATGGATAGAGAGTTGCTAGTAAATACGTATTGGCAATCTAATGGGTTATTGATGTTTAAACGTTCTAAAAAGTATTTTCCAATAATAGAGCCTATTTTGGCAAAACATGGTGTGCCAGATGATTTTAAGTATTTAGCAGTTATTGAAAGTGGTTTAACCAATGCTGTTTCTCCGGCAGGAGCCAGAGGTGTTTGGCAAATTATGAAAGCTACTGGTAGAGAAAATGGGTTGGAGGTGAATGACAATGTAGATGAACGTTATCATTTAGAAAAAGCAACAGAAGTAGCTTGTAAATACTTACTGGAAGCTAAAGAAAGTTTAGGTTCTTGGACCTTAGCAGCAGCGGCTTATAATGGGGGTAAAGCTGGTATTGCTCGTCGTTTGGGAGAGCAAAATGTATCAGATTATTATGATTTGTTATTGGGTGAAGAAACCGGCCGTTATGTATTTAGAATTGTTGCCTTGAAAGAAATTTTATCAAATCCTGATAAATACGGCTTTAATTTTAGAGATAAAGATTTATATAGCAATATCCCAACTTTTAAAGTGGAAGTTGATACAGCAGTAACTGATTTTTCAAAGTTTGCTAATAAGTTTGGAATTAATTACAAAATATTAAAGCTTCATAACCCTTGGTTACGCGAAAAGCACCTCAATAATAAATCTAGAAAACTTTACGAGATAGAAATACCTAAGGAAGGGTATTATAATGTTAATTAATAATCATATTGTCATGCTGAACTCGTTTCAGCATCTAAATAATTGAAAGTTAGTTGTAAGACCCTGAAACAACTTCAGGGTGACAAAAATTATTGTGTGATTTATCTGCATCATTGGACTCTTCAGTTCCTGAAATAGTTGACAATAGTAATTATTACTTACTTGATGAATCTTGTAGTGTTGCTGATACAAATAATTGTCAAGAGGTTACTAGAAAAGAATACGTTGGTTCTGGATGTAAAGCTCTTTGCCAAAAAGATGCTGATGGTAATTCAATGAATTGTCAAGAAGTATGTACTTCATATATAGAAACAACAATTACAAGTTATCATGGTGGAGATTGCACTATTACTCCAAGTTGTATTGCAGAAACAAGAAGTCATACGATTCCAGATATTTCCGTAGATGAGGGTAGTTGCCAACAGTTTGGAGAATGTAATCAATTTGGTTGTGGAGCAGAAGCTTGTGGAGAATTTGGTTGTGGTATTTCAGCACAATACTTTGAGAAAAACACTGTTTGTTCAGAAGAATATTTCTGTAATGAATTAGATTGCGATGCAGGACCAAATGATATAAGTGATTCAAACTTAGAGTGTTTCTTATCAACAACACCTCAAGGAAATGCATTGATATTAAATGTAACTGAAATAAATACAAATCAATTATTAAATACTTATTTTAGATGTAATCCAGAAAATAGTATAGAACAAGGAGATCCTTGGTGTGAATCTTCTGTAGATCAAAACATTGTGTATAATCCATCATCTTTATACTGTGAATATGGTTTTGAAGTTTGTGATTATGGTTCTTCTGGAATAACTAGCACTAATGGTTGTTCTGATATTTTGCAATCAGGAAATGATTATTGGCAAGACTATAATCAAAATTGTGTAGAAACAGTTTCAGTTGCTGCACAAGCATATGCTGGAGTATATGACCAAGCTTGTTGTTATGCATATACAATAAACAATTATGATATTTATGATGATGCTTTAACTGATGCAAATGCTCAAAACGGTATCAGAGTTTATTGATTTTCAATAGTTTCTAATTGTGAATAATTATGAGGCTTATTATTATCAAAACTATTATATGCTCTATTACCGTCTTCATACCAATAATTGATACTTTTTGCATCTTCTTCAGTTATTGGTACGCTTTGAGTTGGATCTGGATTTCTAGATGTAATTCCTGTTCTTTGAGGCACGTTCAACAAATCCCCTAATTCATGATGATTACTATTTTCAGATATGCCATCGAAGTTAATTTCCCCAGTAAATGTGATTGTATAACCATTATCTAAGATTTTTCCTGAAGTTACTGTCGATGTTCCAAATTGATTTCCATTTACTCCAATAATTCCATCAAATGTTTCTCTATTTGGTTCAAAAATTTGATATTGATTAATTTGATCTGCAGTTGGTTGGTTAAAAGGGGTTGTTGAAGTAAAATCCCACCCTCCTATTCCTACTGCGCTTGAAAAATCACTGGCATGTCCAACTATGACTGATTTTTCCGGAGTTTCTTCTAGGAAAATTTCATCACTTGATCTTAAATATTCTGTGTTATATTGTGAAACTTTGTACTCCATTAATGTGACTGGATCTATTTCTGAACCGTCAATTACTGGTTTAGACCTCACAGAATAATATAATAATGTATCTTGTTGTGAAACGTTTGTAATTTCTGGAACGCTATATGTTCCTCTTGAAGTTTTGTAAATATCTAAACTGCTTTCAGTTCCTTCTACAGCAAAGTAAACATCTGTTAATTCTGGTGCACTAAATGTAGATTCTCCATTATTTCCGCTGTTAACCATTTCAATAACGCTATCGTCGCTTGTGTTTTTCATATAAACATTAATATTTGCTTCTTGTCCTAGTGAAGTTGTATTGATTGTTTTTACTGTAACTTGCTGAAATGGATTAAAATCATTAAACATTGCTTGTTGGGATCCATTTACTACTTCTCCTCCTTCTAAAGCTTCATCTTGAAAAATTGTTAAGGTGATGTCTGTTGGTGCTTCACTACCATCAACTGCTTGAATGTTTAAATTATATTCATCTCCATTTACATTATCTAGAACTTCTACGTTTGAAAAAATAGCTTGTGTACTTGGTTCAGTAATTTGATAGGTGATTGAAGGATTATTTATTTTAGTTAATGTATAAATAACATTGCTTTTTGGTGTTCCTGCTGCTGAAATTCCCTCAAATGCGATATCTGCTGTCTCGTTTTTCTCAAGAACCATATCAATACTTAGTTCATTATCAGTTCCATCAGTTACTTCAACTAATTGATTTCCTGCTAACACTTTGCTGTTTCCTGGTAAATCAATTTCATCCCAAGTAATATCATAATTTTCATTTCCTGTTAGTTGATTATTCGTTTTTGCACTTATATTTTTACCAAAAGAGTTTCTTGCTTGTACACTATTTGAATTAATATTATTTGAAAAACTTCCTGAAATACCATCAGGTCCATCTGCAAAAGAACTATTTTTTACAAATTTAATTGCGTTATTTCCAACTTGAACAATATACGTTCCATTACTTAAATGACTTAAGTTTGCATAAATTTCAGTTTTATTTCCTGATTGGCTTACAGGTTCTGCTACTGCTACTTGTCTTCCTGTCATATCAAAAATTTTAGCTGGTTGGTTTTGAAGTAATTCAGTTAAAGCTACTAAGTTAAATTCACTGTGTGGATTTTTCTTTAATAAGTAATCTTTTCCTAATTCGAATTCGTTATTGCTTAAGGTTATCCATGGGCCAAAAGGGAATCTATCGTTAGTTAATCCAATTAAATCATATGTAGTGCCAATATTATCTCCTGCAATTTTTTCTGCTTGAGCATTTACTAGATTTTCAGAAATTTCTGTATCGTCTCCTGTATTAAAGGTAATATGTCCGCTTCCTTCTTGAGCGAGGGCTTGATTCATTGATGCTGCTGTAATTATAGTTAGTGCACCTAACTTGGCTGTATTGTATAAAGAACGTGATTTTTTAACGATATTTTCTAATAAGTTTACCATAGTGGACGTTGTTAGAGCAATAGAAATCAATGATGGTAAAAAGGGGAAGCCAAATTTAAGTAAACGAATTAGTATTAGGCTATTAAAATTAGTCGATTGGATAAAATGTAAAAAAAATAGGATTAAAAGTTTAATTAATGTTTAGCTAAGATGTAGGATTATATTAGGTGTCTTTAGATTCCGAAATAAGTTTGGAAAGACAGTTCAGCTTTTCTTGTCATGCTGAATTTATTTCAGTATCTATTTCATTTCCTAATCAACAAATTTTTATATTTATTTGGTTTCAAACAAAATTTATAAATGGTTAAACGTGCTTATCATAATTATTGGGTTTATGTTATAACTAATAAACCAAAAGGAGTTTTGTATATAGGAGTTACTGCTGGCTTAGATGATAGAATGGAAAGACATGTAGAAGGTAGAGGTAGTTTGTTTACTTCAAAGTACAAGTTGAAAATGCTTGTGTATTATGAGGAGTTTCAATATATTGAAGAAGCTATAAAACGTGAAAAGCAGTTAAAGAATTGGCATAGAGAATGGAAAGTTAACTTGATTGAAAGTGTTAACCCTAATTGGAATAACCTTTGGGAGCCTTTAGATCCCGAAACAAGTTCGGGATGACAAGATTAGTTGTTTTGGAATGCTGAACTAACCTTTGTTGTACTGTCCCATTAGCAATCAGGATGTTTCATATCTCATAATTGAAAGTTAGTTGTAAGACCCTGAAACAACTTCAGGGTGACAAGTAAATTACTATTTACTTCTTCTTTTTTGAGACCTCAAAGAGCCACCAGCTCCAAAATGTTGATTAGGGCCAACGGCTTGCTTCATGTTTTGCTTCATCATTTTTATTTGCTCTGTAAGCATCCCATGTTTATCTAGTTTTTGAGCTTCAGTTAATAACTGTTGAGCTTCACGTTTCCTACGTTTAGAAAATGCTATACCTGCCAGATTCAATTTTGCCATAGCTAAATCATGTTTCATAGATAATCCCAAACTAACGGCTTTTTTAAAGTATTTTTCGGCATCATTCATATTATCCTGCATCACCATCAATCCATGTAAATAATTATAATATCCTTGTTGCTTTTTCACTAAAGCACTTTCAGGATTCTTTATTTTATCTAACCATTTTTTAGCACCAACAAAATCCTGTTTTCGTAATCTTAAAAAAGCCAATAAAATAATTTCGTTTTTAAAATAAAGAAATATAAATACACCAGATAATAAAAGTAAAGCAATACCATTGCCAATTTCACCTTGTGTAAATTGATATACGGCATACGTTATAGTTCCTACTGCTATTATAAGTTTTATGAATTTGTGGTACATTTTAGTTAATTTTTTTGAAATAAAAGTTTCTGAAAAAGCGCTATAAAGGCACTTTTGTTTTAAAATGCAAAGAAACTAAATTTTTCTTTTAACTTCTTTAAAAAATATTTTTAAAATAGGTTTGTGAAATGAAAAAGCTTTGTATATTTGCACCCAGTTTTGAACAAGGGTCAAGATTGAGTTAAAAATACATTTCAGATATTTAAAGATATAAGCAATGAGTAAAAGAACGTTTCAACCATCAAAAAGAAAGAGAAGAAACAAACACGGTTTCAGAGAAAGAATGGCTTCTGCTAATGGAAGAAAAGTACTTGCCCGTAGAAGAGCTAAGGGAAGAAAAAAATTGTCTGTATCATCTGAAACAAGACATAAAAAATAATGATTAACAATTGTTTATAAATTAAAGGTGTTGCTTAAGTGTAGCGCCTTTTTTTATGTTTTCTAATTACTATTTTTGCAACTAATTTATTTACACTAGAATACTAAAAAAATGCCAAAAAATCCAAATTTAAAATCTATACTAATTATTGGTTCAGGTCCTATTGTTATTGGGCAAGCATGTGAGTTCGATTATTCTGGGTCACAATCATTGCGATCGTTAAGAGAAGATGGAATAGAAACAATTTTGATTAATTCCAATCCTGCAACAATTATGACAGATCCGTCAATGGCAGATCATGTTTATTTATTACCATTAACAACAAAATCGATTGTTAAGATTTTAAAAGAACATCCACAAATTGATGCTGTTCTACCAACCATGGGAGGGCAAACCGCATTAAACCTTTGTATTGAAGCTGATGAAAAAGGTATTTGGGAAGATTTTGGTGTAGAGCTTATAGGTGTAAATATTGACGCCATTAATATTACAGAAGATAGAGAACAGTTTAGAGAGTTAATGGAAAAGATAGGCGTAGGAATGGCTCCTCAGGCAACGGCTTCTTCGTTCTTAAAAGGAAAAGAAATTGCTCAGGAATTTGGTTTTCCATTATGTATTCGTTCTTCGTTTACTTTAGGAGGAGCAGGTGCCGCTATTGTTTATGATGAAAAGGACTTTGATAAGTTATTACGTCACGGACTAGAAATTTCGCCTATCCATGAGGTCATGATAGATAAGGCATTGCTTGGGTGGAAAGAGTATGAGTTGGAGTTGTTAAGAGATTCTAATGATAATGTTGTTATTATTTGTTCTATTGAGAATATGGACCCCATGGGAATCCATACAGGAGATTCTATTACGGTAGCTCCAGCAATGACTTTAAGTGATAGAACCTACCAAAAAATGCGTGATATGGCTATTCATATGATGCGTAGTATAGGTGATTTTGCAGGTGGATGTAATGTACAGTTTGCGGTAAGTCCAGATGAAAAAGAAGATATCATTGCTATTGAAATAAATCCTCGTGTATCGCGTTCTTCGGCATTGGCAAGTAAAGCAACGGGGTATCCTATTGCTAAAATTGCAACCAAATTAGCTCTAGGATATCATCTTGATGAATTGAGCAACCAAATTACAAAATCTACGTCGGCATTATTTGAGCCAACATTAGATTATGTTATTGTAAAAATACCACGTTGGAATTTTGATAAGTTTGAAGGTTCTGATAGAACTCTCGGACTCCAAATGAAAGCTGTTGGAGAGGTAATGGGTATTGGGCGTTCATTCCAAGAAGCATTACATAAAGCTACTCAGTCTCTAGAAATTAAGCGTAATGGACTGGGAGCTGATGGTAAGGAAAACACTAACTATGATAAGGTAATAGAAAAATTAACTTATGCTTCTTGGGACCGTGTATTCACTATTTACGATGCCATTAAAATGGGAATTCCGTTAAGTAGAATTCACGAAATTACTAAGATAGATATGTGGTTCTTAAAGCAATACGAAGAGCTATATTTCTTAGAAAAGGAAATTTCTACCTTTAATATTGATACTATTGAAAAGCCATTGATGCTAGAAGCCAAACAAAAAGGCTATGGAGACAGACAAATAGCCCATATGCTTGGTTGTTTAGAAAGTCAGGTATACAATAAGCGAGAGGAAATGGGTGTTAATCGCGTTTATAAATTAGTTGATACTTGTGCAGCAGAATTTAAGGCTCTAACACCTTATTATTACTCTACTTTTGAAAGCGATATGGAAACGGCTGACGGGAACCGATATGCCGATAATGAAAGTGTTGTTACAGATAAGAAGAAAATTATTGTTTTAGGTTCTGGTCCAAACCGAATTGGTCAAGGTATTGAGTTTGACTACTGTTGTGTTCATGGAGTTTATGCCGCTAAAGAGTGTGGTTATGAAACTATTATGATTAACTGTAACCCAGAAACGGTTTCTACAGATTTTGATACAGCCGATAAGTTATATTTCGAACCTGTTTTCTGGGAACATATTTATGACATCATAAAACATGAAAAACCAGAAGGTGTTATTGTTCAATTGGGAGGTCAAACAGCTCTAAAGCTAGCTGAAAAACTAGATAGATATGGTGTTAAAATCATTGGTACAAGCTTTCAATCATTAGATTTAGCTGAAGATAGAGGAAGTTTTTCAACGCTTTTAAAAGAAAACGGAATTCCTTATCCAAAATTTGATACTGCTGAAACCGCCGATGAAGCCTTAGTTGTGGCTAAAGAATTAGATTTTCCAATTCTTGTGAGACCATCATACGTACTAGGTGGGCAAGGTATGAAGATTGTTATTAATGAAAAGGAACTGGAAGAACATGTGGTAGGTCTTTTAAATAAAATTCCTAACAATAAATTACTATTAGACCATTATTTAGAAGGTGCTATTGAAGCCGAAGCAGATGCCATTTGTGATGGTGAAGAGGTTTATATTATTGGTATCATGGAGCATATTGAGCCTTGTGGTATTCATTCTGGTGATAGTAATTCAACTTTACCGCCATTTAATTTGGGTGAGTTTGTAATGCAACAAATAAAAGACCATACAAAGAAGATTGCTTTAGCGCTTAACACCGTAGGTTTAATAAATATCCAGTTTGCAGTTAAAGATGATGTGGTTTACATTATAGAGGCTAACCCAAGAGCTTCTAGAACGGTTCCATTCATTGCAAAAGCATATGGAGAACCTTATGTGAATTACGCTACTAAATTGATGCTTGGAGAGAAGAAGGTTAAAGACTTTAATTTTAATCCTCAATTAGAAGGTTATGCTATTAAGCAACCCGTATTCTCTTTCAATAAATTCCCGAATGTAGATAAAACATTAGGGCCTGAGATGAAGAGTACAGGAGAAAGTATCTTATTTATAGATAGTTTAAAAGACGATGAATTTTACGATTTGTATTCTAGAAGAAAAATGTACCTTAGTAAATAAATAAAAGCCGCTAATTGCGGCTTTTTCAATGAGTTGTTTTTGTAAAAAATAAATGGCACGCATTTTAGCAATTGATTACGGTACTAAAAGAACAGGATTAGCAGTAACCGATGAATTACAGATTATTGCATCTGGTCTAACTACAGTAATTACAAAAGAGTTAATAAATTTTTTACAAGATTACACTAGTAAAGAGGAAGTTGAACTATTTTTGGTAGGGGAGCCAAAGCAAATGGATAATACTGCTTCTGAGAGTGAGGTGCATATCCTTAGTTTTCTTAAAGTTTTACAAAAGGAAATCCCGAATATTCCCATTGAAAGAGTTGATGAACGTTTTACTTCTAAAATGGCTTTTCAAACTATGATTGATAGTGGTTTGAAAAAGAAAGACAGACAAAATAAAGCTTTAGTTGATGAAATTAGTGCTACACTTATTCTACAAAGCTATTTATATTCAAAGTAATTACATTCATTAAATTATTGGTTGTATTTTTGCCACAGTAAAAGCAATATTTTTTATGATTTTACCCATTGTAGCATACGGCGACCCTGTTTTAAAAAAGAAAGCTAAAGAAATTACTGAGGATTATCCTAAACTTGATACACTTTTAGAGAACATGTTTGAGACTATGTACGGCGCCTATGGCGTTGGTTTAGCGGCACCTCAAATAGGCTTACCTATTAGAATATTTCTTGTAGATACAGAACCTTTTGCTGAAGACGAACAATTAAGTGCAGAGGAGCAAGCACAATTAAAAGACTTTAAACGTGTGTTTATTAATGCTACTATTCTAGATGAAGAAGGAGATGAATGGGCATTTAACGAAGGCTGTTTAAGTATTCCAGATGTTAGGGAAGATGTCTTTAGAAAACCAGAAATTACCATAGAATACTACGATGAGAGTTTTGAAAAACACACAGAAACTTTTAACGGACTAATTGCACGCGTTATTCAACATGAATACGATCATATTGAAGGTATTTTGTTTACAGACAAACTGTCAAGCTTAAAAAAGCGATTAATTAAAGGTAGGCTTAATAATATTTCAAAAGGTAAAATAAATGTAGACTACAGAATGCGTTTTCCTGATCTAAAAAAGAAACGATAATATTTGCAATACAATAATAAACACTAGATATTTGCGCCTCTCAAAAAAATAATATGAGTTTAGATAAAGTACTTTCAATTTCTGGGAAACCGGGTTTATACAAGCTAATAGCTCAAACACGTGGGGGCTTTGTGGCAGAATCTTTATTAGATAAAAAAAGAATTTCGGTTGGTATTCAAACCAATGTTAGTGTGCTAAGTGAAATAGCTATCTATACCTTGGCAGAAGAAATTCCTTTAAAAGAGGTCTTTAAGAAGATTAAAGAAAAGGAGAATGGACAACCAACCTCTGTGAAATCAAAAGATAGTAAAGATAAACTAGAAGCGTATTTCTTTGATGTGCTACCTGATTATGATGAAGATAGAGTTTATGCTAGTGACATTAAAAAGGTAATTCAGTGGTATAATCTGTTATACCAGCATGATATGTTAGGCTTTTTAGATCACGATGATGAAGTTGAAAAATCAGATGAAGAAGAATAATAAAACAATAACCTCTTAATAAGAGGTTTTTTTTATGTCTTTTTGTAAGATTAAAAGGGGGTTACCGACCTAATCTAGCAACTAACAAATAAAAAAATATGCAATGAAATCGTTTTGGTTTTTTGATGACGTAAATCTTTTTAAAGTCTTATGTCCACATAAGTTTAAAGCCTACAAGGTAAATCACGATTTCGACTCTTACAGAAAGAAAGATTATATCTACTTTGAAGAAGATTCAGCTAATAAAGTCTATTTAATAGAAAAGGGAAAAGTTAAGATTGGTTATTATAATGAAGATGGTACCGAGGTGGTAAAAGCTATTTTAACCCGAGGCGAGTTGTTTGGAGAAACCGCTATTTTGGGAGAGTCTAAAAGGGAAGAATTTGCTCAATCTGTTGATAATGCAACAAGTATTTGCCCTGTAGGGGTAGATACTATGCATGATTTAATGAGAGACAATCAAACGTTTAGTTTAAAAATATATAAGCTTATTGGTTTTAAACTAAAAAGGTTAGAAAGACGCTTGCAGATTCTATTATTTAAAGATGCCAAAACTAGATTGATTGAGTTTCTAGAAGAGTTATGTACAGATTTTGGATATGATTGCGAAAAAACAGGAGATAAAGTTATTCAGCATCCTTATACTCAAAGAGATATTGCCTCTTTAATTGGTACTTCTAGACCTACTTTAAATATTCTTCTAAACGAACTTAAAGAAGAAAATATCATAGAATTTAACAGAAAAGAAATAAGAATTCACAAAAAAACAGCTTAGTGTTAGGTAGCTAACATTTTATAAAATCATCAGCCTTTAATTTTGTAGTATTAAATAACATTAAAAAATTAATATGATGATAAGAAAAGTAATTTTAGCTGTTATAGCTTTAGGATTTTTAACGGTTTCATGTAGTGATGATGATAACCCAGTAAAAACTTCAAGATTGACTTTAAATCTTGATGGATTGGAAGCCTTAGGTACAGACTATGTGTACGAGGGGTGGATTATAGTTGATGGAAGTCCTGTTTCTACAGGAACATTTTCTTCAGTAAGTTTTCCTCAAATATTCACTGTGGATAGTGAGCAACTAGAAAAGGCAACCACTTTTGTCCTTTCTATTGAGCCAGCTGTAGATCCAGACCCAGCACCAGCAGCTACCAAAGTTTTAGCAGGTGATTTTTCAGGAGACGAAGCCAATGTAAATTCTAATGGTATTGTTGGAGATTTTAGTACGTCTTCAGGGAAATATATTTTAGCAACACCAACTGATACAGATGATACCAATGAAGAGAGCGGTGTTTGGTTTTTAGATAACTCTAGTGGAAGTCCAGTAGCTGGCCTAAATCTTCCAGCACTTTCTGCAGGATGGAAATATGAAGGATGGGTGGTTTTTGACGGAACACCAATTACAACAGGTACGTTTACAGCGGTGAATGCAGCTGATGATAATGCTGCTACATCAATGTTTAAAGGAGATGCGAATAATGGACCAGCCTATCCAGGAGAAGATTATTTACAAAATGCACTGGCAGGATTAACATTCCCTACAGATTTAAAAGGAAAAACAATAGTGGTTTCGGTTGAGCCAGACCCAGATAATAGTCCAGCTCCTTTTACCCTAAAACCTTTAGCGCATATGGTTCCTGCTGATGCCATGACTCATACAGCAATTATGATGGGAGATGGTCCAGTAAAAAGTTTAGCAGGTGTAGTTTCAAGATAAATTTAATTATTACACAGAGGGTTAATTGTTTTTTTTAGATTTGAAGCATGGTTTCAGTTATGAAACCATGCTTCTTTGTTTATATATCACATGCGATTAAAAAAACCAAAAATAACAGACATTATATTTTTAGTAGTAATAGCTGTTTTAATCATTCCACAAACTAGAAAACCCATACAAATATTCGTAAATAAGGGTCTAGCTCTTATTAGTCCCTCTAACATTAGTTTAAAGAAACAAGATAATCTTACATCCTATAATTGGAAACTAGAAGACCTCCATGGAAATGTTTTTAATTTTGAAGAAGCCAAAGGACAGGTTGTTTTGGTGAATTTTTGGGCTACTTGGTGTCCACCATGTATTGCTGAAATGCCTAGTCTTCAAAGACTTTATGATGATTATCAGGATAAGGTTAAATTTGTATTTGTTTCAGATGAATCATTTAAAGATATAAAGTCTTTTCTTAAAAAAAATGAGTACACCTTTAAAGTATTTAGGTCCGCTTCAAATTATAGCACTATCTTTAACGTGAGTAGTATTCCTAGAACATTTCTAATTGATAAAACAGGGAAAATTGTCATAGATAAAACAGGAGCTGCTAATTGGAATAGCCAATCGATTAGAAGTACTATAGATGAATTAATTAAACAATAAAATAATAGCAAAGTGAAAATAGTAGTTTTAGATGGTTTTACGTTAAACCCTGGAGACTTAAGTTGGGATGAGATAGCAGAGTATGGCGATTTAGAAGTTCATGATAGAACACCCTATGATACGAAGGAAATTATTAAGGCCATTGGAGATGCTGAAATTGTTTATACCAACAAAACACCCTTGCCAAAGGATGTCCTTGAAAATGTGCCATGGGTTAAGTTTATTGGTGTTCTAGCAACTGGTTATAATGTAGTTGATGTTGCCTTTGCTAAAACATTAGATATTATTGTTACTAATGTACCTAGTTATAGCACTCAATCTGTGGCTCAATTTACCATGGCGTTAATACTTGAAATGTGTCATCAGGTGGGAAATCATAGCAATGCGGTTCATGATGGAGACTGGGTTAATGCTGTGGATTTTTGCTTTTGGAATGCACCTTTAATTGAATTGGAAGGAAAAACTTTAGGTATCATTGGTTTTGGAAGTATAGGGCAAAGTGTTGCAAAAGTTGCTCAAGCTTTTGGGTTGAAAATTTTGGTAAATAGTAGAACTAATAAACCTGAGTTTGAAACAGATACTTTAAAGTTTGTAGCGTTAAATGAGTTATTTGCTCAATCAGATTTTATAAGTTTACATTGTCCGCTTTTTGAAAGTACTAGAGGGATTATAAATAGCGCCAATATTGAGAAAATGAAACCAGGTGTAAAAATTATAAACACGGCTAGAGGCGGATTGGTTGTTGAAAAGGATTTGGCTAAGGCCCTTAATTCTGGTAAAGTTTCTGGTGCTGCGGTTGATGTTGTTTCAGAAGAACCTATGAAAGCTAATAATCCATTGCTTAATGCTAAGAATTGTATCATTACACCTCATATAGCTTGGGCACCTAAAGAAGCCAGAATGCGATTACTAAATACCACCAAAAATAATTTGGAAGCCTATTTAGATGGTACTCCTATTAATGTTGTAAATGCTTAGTTTTTCGTTTTTTCCAATTTTCTATAAAAAGTAAGTTCATTAGAATTAATGAAAACGCATACACTACATCTTCAATAGGGATAGTAAACAATCTGATATTTAAATTTTCAGCATTGTTATACCAAACGACTTCATCTTCAATAAAACTTCCTGTTAACAAGCCGTTTACAATAAAAAAAGGAATCAGCATAATTAAAAAAGTTAACAAATAGGAGCTCAATAAATCTGGTTGCCATTTTAAAACGAGATAAATAAGAATAACGGCAAGTGTGAAGTTTACCAAGGTGTACCACTTGTTGAAGTTATAGACTATAAGTACAGTGAAAATGAAAATCAAAAAATACCCAATGGTTTTAGTAGTTTTTCTTGAAACTTTAAGGTTGGGGAAGTAATACAAGAGCGCATAATGCGTAAATACACAGGCATACGGAATACAAATAAAAAAAAGCCACTCTTCAATAGGTAAATTAAAAAGATTTTTTCCTAAAAGATAACTGCTGTTAAACCCCCAATAGCCTTTTACGGTAAAGATAATATCCCAAGGAATAAACACACACATGGAAACAACTAAACCCAAAAGTAGTGGTTTCCAAAGTTTATAAAACTTAAGCTTTGGGTGAAAACTAAATAAAAAGGGAATACTTATGGAGCCTAAATTTAATAATAGGTATAAGTAATTCATTTAGCTTCTTTAAAATATTTAAACGGAACAAAAAGCATTCCAAAACATTCGCTATCTTTTTTTCCAATGTTTTTATGATGTATTTTATGAGCACGTCTAACACCTTTGGCATACCAGTTATTTATATTTCTGAACATTTTAAAACGTTGATGAATAAAAATATCATGAACGATAAAATAAGATATACCATAAGCCAAAATACCTAAACCTATAGGTAAACCAGCCCAAAAATCATTGAATTTCCAAAGTAGTATACAAGAAATACTAACTACCGCATAAAAAATAAAAAAAAGGTCATTGCGTTCAAACCAGCTATCATGGTCTTTTTTATGGTGGTCTTTGTGTAAACTCCACAAAAAACCATGCATGATGTATTTATGAGTAAACCAAGCCATAAATTCCATAGTACAATAGGCAGCTAAAAAAATAATTATCCAAAGAATTGTTTGCATAAAAAAGTGTATTAAATCACATTAAATTTAACTGATATTTTACATAACTCCGCATTAAAAGTTCAATTTTTTTTGGATTAGATACTCTTATACGGGTGTTTTTTATTTTTAAGGCTGGTGTTTTCTTTAGTTTTTTAAGTAATTGGTGGTAATACCTGTATGCCATAAAAACCCCAAATTTAGCCTCCATGGGTAGTTTTTTAATGCCACTCAACCCCTTTGCGAAATCACTTTCAATATCATCAATAATTTCTTGTTTAGAGCGTTCGCTTAAATTATTGAGATCTGTATTTGGAAAATAACTCCGATTTAAAACATCGTGGTCTGCCTTCAAATCCCTTAAGAAATTTACCTTTTGAAATGCAGAACCTAAAGACATGGCTGTATCTTTCAATTCTTCATATTTATTATTGTCTCCTTTAACAAAAACCTTTAAACACATTAAACCAACTACATCTGCAGAACCATAAATATACGCTTTGTACTCCTTGTCAGTCAAATAATTTTTTTTATGTAAATCTAAATGCATACTGTTCATAAAGGCATCAACCATGTGTTTGTCTATGTTGTATTTGTGATACGTATGCTGAAATGCATTAAGAATGGGGTTAAGACTTATTTTGTGTTTGAGCGCATGTTCTAAGTCTTCTGAAAATCTATCGAACAATACTTTCTTGTCAAAATCATGAAAAGAATCAACAATTTCATCAGCAAATCTTACAAATCCGTAGATATTATAAATATCATTCCTGATGGAGTTAGCAAGCATTTTAGTTGCCAAAGAAAAGGAGGTACTATAAGTTTTAGTAACTATTTTACTGCTAGCGTAAGATACCGTATCAAATAATTGTTTCATAGTTAATGGTGTTTAATTATTAGTTCTGATACCAATTTCCCAGAAATTAGAGAAGGGGGTACCCCAGGACCAGGAACAGTAAGCTGTCCTGTAAAATACAAATTATTTACTTTACTACTTTTAAGTTTAGGTCTTAAAAATGCCGTTTGGGTTAAAGTGTTAGCCATTCCATAGGCATTTCCTTTATATGAATTGTAATCTTTTATAAAATCGTTTATGCAAAAGCTTTCTTTAAATAGAATGTTATCAGTAACTTTTTGGGAAGTTAAATGCTCAAATCTTTTAATGACCTTATCAAAATAAAGTTGTCTTAATTCTGGTGTGTCATTTAATCCAGGGGCTAACGGAATTAAAAAGATGCCAGCCTCTTTTCCTTCAGGTGCGCTGCTCTTATCGGTTATACTAGGAAAACTTGCATAAAACAGAGGATTATCTGGCCATTTTGGATTATCGTAAATATCAAATGCATGCTCATCAAAATCTACATCAAAAAATAGGGTGTGATGATTTACATTTTTTAATTTCTTATCAAAACCTATATAAAAAAGGAGGGCTGCAGGTGCAAAAGTCTTTTTACTCCAATAAGATTCAGAATATTGTCTGTACTTTTTTTCTATGAGCGTTTCTGTATGCCAGTAATCGGCTCCACTTAGAATAATATCTGCTCCAAGAAAGTGATTGTTTGAAACGACACCTTTGGCTTTTCCAGATTTAACCTCTATTTCTTTTACAGAAGCCTCCGTCTTTATGTTTACTCCAAGCTCTTTAGCAAGCGTTTCCATTGCTAAAATGACTTGATACATGCCTTTTTTTGGATGAAAGGTGCCTAAACCAAAATCGGCATAATTCATAAAATTATAGAACGATGGGGTATTACTTGGTTTGGCGCCTAAAAATAATACAGGGAACTCTAAAATTTGAGCCAATCTTATATTTTTGAATGACTTACGAACATCTCTTTTTATATTGCTAAAAAATTGATTGACACGCATAATGGTGGCAGTAGACATTAATTCTAAAGGAGAAACCCCTGGTTTGTATACTAGATCTTTAATGGCAATATCGTAATTGGTTCTAGCTTTGTCAATAAATTTTTTAAGTTTTATTGAGCTTCCTTTTTCAACATCCTCAAAGGTTTTACATATTTTGTCTAGAGAATCTTCAATGGTAATTTGCTCGTCTTTATCAAAATAAACACTGTAGGCTGGATTTAATTTTTCTAGAGTGTAATAATCAGAGGGTTTTTTATTAAAATCTGCAAAAAAGCGCTCAAATACATCTGGCATCCAATACCAAGTTGGACCAATATCAAAAGTAAAACCATCTTTTAGCAATTGCCTTGCTCTACCACCAACAGTCTTGTTCTTTTCAAGAACGGTAACGTTGTAACCAGCTTGGGCTAGATAACACGAAGCGGCTAACGACGAAAACCCTGCACCTATTATAATAACACTTTTTTTCATATTTGTTTAACAAAAATAAAAAAAAGTTTAACAAAAAAAAATTAAGGGTTATAAATTATTTACTAAATCTTCAATAGATTGATAAATAGTCACATTTTTAGGTATGTCAAGGTTACTTAACATTTGAAGTTTTGGACCCAATAGCATGAGGTTATGATTGTAGTCCTTTAATAATAGATTATTAAATTCATCAATATATCTAGGAATTTTTTCAACTTCAGGATTTACGGTGAAGTATGAAATGAAAGTGATTTCATTAAAAAACTCTAAAACACTAGTTAGACTATCTAAAGGAACACTTTCTCCTAAGAAAATGGTGTGATAGCCTTTACTGCGTAATTGATAGTTAATGAATAATAAGCCAATATCGTGTATTTCATTATCAGGAAGATACAGTACAAATGTTTTAGAGACAGGTTTTGGTTCTAAACTTTGTAATCTTTCTATGTTTAAGAGAATTTTTTGTTTTATATGCACTGAAAGAAAATGCTCTTGAGACGGCGTAATAGTATTAGTTTGCCAAAGCATACCAATTTCATTCAAGAGAGGTAAAAAAACCGTGTAGAAAATATCACTGAACGTTTTGTTTTCTATAAGGTTGTTGTAAGTGTTGTAAAATAAAACTTGATCAAAGTTAATCATAGCCATTTTGAAAGCGTTAATGGCATGGTCTTCAACCTTGGCTCTAGATGCTATTTCACGAACTTTAATAGGGATTTCGTCTTCTTCAAGACTTGCTATTTTAGAAATTTTAAACCCATTGTTATTCAAAAAAGATATATTTAGCAGCTTTTGAAGACTTCCTATACTGTAGTTTCTAATATTGGTATCAGATCTATTAGGCTGCAGTAAGTTATAGCGCTTTTCCCATATTCTAATGGTATGCGCCTTAATACCCGTAAGGTTTTCAAGATCTTTAATGCTAAAATTGACCTGTATATTGTTCATGAATGTTCAATAAATATTAAACAAAATTAATAAATTTATAATATACATTCCAAGAAAAATGTAATTATTATTAATTAATAGTTATTTATTTTGACTTCTTGATGGATTAAACATAAATAATATATATAACTTACTTCTTTGTAAAGCCAACACTATAAGTTATTTTTGGTGTTTTCATATTCACAAAATTAGGTATCAATTATAATATGTCTTCAAAGCTTGTTCTTATAAAATTACTCATCTCTAAATGGTTGTTTATATGTTTTGTAGTGTTAGTTTCTTGTAATAACAAAAAGGCAAAGTATATAGAGGTAGACAAGGATAGTATTTTTGTGTCGTCTCATTTAATACCAGATGATCATTTTTTAGGAGATAAGGCTTGTGCTGAATGTCATAAAGAAGAAGTTGAATTGTGGTCCGGTTCGCATCATGATAAAGCTATGCAAATAGCCACTGAAGAAACCATACTTGCAGATTTTAATAATACTACTTACACAAGCCAAGGAGTAACCTCTTATTTTTTTAAAACAGAGAGTGGTTATTTTGTAAATACTGAAGGTCCTGATGGTAAGAATCATGATTATAAAATTGAATACACCTTTGGTATAACCCCATTGCAGCAATATATTGTAAAATTTCCTAACGGGCATTATCAGTGTTTAAGAACTGCTTGGGATACCGAAAAACATAAATGGTTTGATTTATATCCAGATTTTAAGGTAATACATTCAGAGTGGTTACATTGGTCTAGAGGAGGGTTGAATTGGAACAATATGTGTGCTGACTGTCACTCTACCAATGTTAGAAAAAATTATAAGCAAGCAGACCATAGCTATGATACCAAGTACGCTATAATTAACGTAAATTGTGAAGCCTGTCACGGCCCTGGAAAAACACATGTAGAACAAGCTAAAAAATTAGGTGAAAATTATGTAGCTACCAAAGGTATGTGGATGACAAGTGATACAGCACCTAAAGAGTTGGTAGATCAGTGTGCTAGGTGTCATATGAGACGCGAACAATATTCTGGACACTTTAATTTTGAAGGAACTATGATGGACCATTATTTTCCACAGGTTTTAACAAATAATTTATACCATCCAGATGGTCAGATATTAGATGAGGTTTATGTGTACGGGTCATTTCTTCAAAGTAAGATGTATCAAAATAATGTAACCTGTACAAATTGTCATGATCCCCATTCTCTTAAACTAAGGTTTGAAGGTAATACCCTATGCTTACAATGCCATGAGCAACCAAAATATGATGTAGCCACACATCATTTTCATGAGGCTGGTTCAGAAGGTGCGCAATGTATAAATTGTCACATGGATGGCAAAATTTATATGGGTAATGATTACAGGCGTGATCATAGTTTTAGAATCCCCAGACCAGATCAAAGTATAAAGTATGGAACACCAAATGCTTGTATTAGATGCCATACCGATAAATCAAATGAATGGGCATGGGAACATTTTAAAACGAACTATGGTGAGCCAGATTATACCCATTTTTCAGATTTGTTAGCACCGGGATTTACTGGAGAATCCAGTGGTTTTCATGGTTTGTTAACTATGGCAAAAGACACGGTTTACCCAGATATAGCTAGGGCATCTGCGGTAAGAAGCATGACTAATTATTTAAATGAGGAAGTCATTGATAATATGCTACAATTTTTAAATGATGAATCGCCTATTGTAAGAGGTACTACTATTGATGTTTTAAGCGAAATACCTAGTCAAGATTACATTAATTACTTTCTACCTCTACTAAAGGACTCAAAGCGTACCGTTAGAGTGAAAGCATTTTTTGCAATGGCTTCATTAGACGAACTTCAAATTCCAGAAGACTATAAAGAGGCTTATCAAAAAGTTAAGAAAGAATTTGAGGTGCATTTAGGTGTAACGTCTGATTTTGCTGGCGGACGTGCAAAACGTGGCGGCTTCTATTTAAAGAAAGGTGATGTGCTAAATGCTATAAAATCATTTGAAAGTGCTTTAGAAATTGATAACCAAAACAACATTATAAGAACTAATTTGGCTAACTTATATTACCGAAATGGGCAATTAAATGAGGCCGAAGAAGCATTTAAAACCATTATAGGTCAGGAGCCTGAATATGGGCAAACCTATTACTCGTATGCCTTATTACTAGGTGAACAAAACAGAACCAAAGAGGCCATAACACAAATGCAACTCGCTATTAAGTACATGCCAGAAAATATTAGGTTTTATTACAATTTAAGCCTTTTACACGATAAGCTTAACAATTTTAAAGAAGCCGAAAACGTATTGGCTAATGGTTTAAAACTAGCGCCTCAAAATGGTGATTTATTGTATGTCTTGGCTTACTTGTATCAAAAGCAAGGACAGTTGGAAAAAGCTAAAAATATAACACAGCAGTTAGTAGAATTGTATCCTAATAATCAAAAGTACAGAAGTATGTATAACCAATTAAGGCAGGTGCCTTAGTTTGGTTACTATTTTTTTGTGTTTTGTGTGTACTTTTCTTTAATTCTTACAAAGATTAATTTATGCCGGCTTTTCTGGTTTTCGCGTTGTTCAATTTCAAATTGGTCAATAGATTTTATAAGTGGAGTAAGTTTTTCAAATCCATAGTTTCTTGAATCAAAATTTGGCCGCTTTTTTTGAATTAAACTACCAACATCACCAAGAAATGCCCAACCTTCATCATCTGATAGATCTTTTATTGTTGAAGAAATTAGGTTAATTTCTTGTCTAGTTATTTTGTCAACATTGGGTTCTTTATTTTCAACTTTCTCCTCAGATTGTTTTTTTAATATTTCTATGTAAATGAATTTGTCACAAGCTACAATGAATGGGTTGGGAGTCTTTTTTTCACCAATTCCAATAACGGTCTTACCAGCTTCTCTTAATCTTGTGGCTAATCTGGTAAAATCACTATCACTTGAAACCAGACAAAAACCTTCAACTTTTTCACTATACAAAATGTCCATAGCATCAATTATCATAGCAGAATCTGTAGCGTTTTTACCTGCTGTGTATCCATATTGTTGTATAGGTGTAATGGCATTTTCGAGAAGTAAATTTTTCCATTTTGTCAATCCAGGTCTGGTCCAATCGCCGTAAATTCTTTTTATGGTAGGATTACCGTACTTGGTAATTTCTTCCATCATCTCTTTAACATGAGCAGAGGGAATATTATCTCCGTCAATTAAAACGGCCATATTAATACTTTGAGTCATATAATTTTCTTCATTTTTAAAAATGCATTGTATCTCAGTAAATTTACAAATATTCTCACATAACAAGAGTTTTACCAAACAAAAACACAATGTTTAATAGGTGTATTACATTATGAATCATTATTATTTTTACTTTTAGTTGAGCAGTTTTAATTAATATAAGGTATATTTTAAATATAGAAATAGTAGTTTTATTTGGTTTAACTCTCTGTAATTCAGTGGCTAAAAAAATTGTAAAAATTTTATAAATATTTTTTTTATTCAACTTTTTGTATTTCATTTGTACCACTTTTAGCTGAACAATTGAACACTGTTTTTATGTTCGGGCTTTTGGAAATTAGGAAGTCATATTCAAAAGCAGCTTACAGATTAAGTAACCGAATTTTAAAGCTAACTTCCGTGTCTCCTATTTATGCTGTACAGCAGCCTTATGCGTTTGTGCCCACCACAAACAAGGAATTCCGTATTTGATAAAGATTAATTTTTATTGCTTTAACCACTGGTTAACATTTTAATTTAATTTTTAACAACAACACATCATACATTGAACACAAAATATATTGATTTAATTAATCAAACCTTTGATTTTCCTCAGGAAGAATTTAAGGTTGACAAAGGAGAATTGCAATTTCACGGAATTGATTTAATGCAATTAACTAAAAAGTATGGCGCACCTTTAAAGTTTACCTATTTGCCACAAATTTCAAATAATATCAATAGAGCAAAAGGTTGGTTTGATAAGGCCATCAAAAAGCATAATTACAAGGGCAATTACAATTATTGTTATTGCACCAAAAGTTCGCATTTTAAACATGTTTTAGATGAAGCTTTAAAAAACAATATTCATATTGAAACCTCTTCGGCTTTTGATATTGATATTATAGAAAGTTTAAAAGAAGAAGGTAAAATTACTAACAATACCTTTATTATAAGTAACGGGTTTAAACGTGCACAATATATCACCAATATTGCTAGGCTAATTAATAACGGTCATAAAAATGCCATTCCTATAATTGATAACTACGAGGAGATAGATTTACTGTCTAAAGAAATAAAGGGTAAGTTTGATGTAGGTATTAGAATAGCTTCTGAGGAGGAGCCAAAATTTGAATTCTATACCTCTCGTTTGGGTATTGGCTACAAAAATATTGTGCCCTTTTACAAAAGCCAGATAGCTGATAATGAAAAAGTAGAGCTTAAAATGTTACACTTTTTTATTAACACAGGTATTAAAGATAATGCCTACTATTGGAATGAGCTTTTAAAATGCTTAAAGGTGTATATTAGTTTAAAAAAGATATGTCCGTCGTTAAACAGCTTAAATATTGGTGGAGGTTTCCCAATAAAAAACTCACTAGTTTTTGACTTTGATTATGAATATATGGTTGATGAGATTGTAAACCAAATTCAATTGGCATGTGATGAAGAAGGTGTAGATGTACCCAATATTTTTACAGAGTTTGGAAGTTTTACTGTTGGCGAAAGTGGCGGTGCTATTTATGAAGTGTTGTACCAAAAACAACAAAACGATAGAGAAAAGTGGAATATGATAAACTCGTCGTTTATAACTACTTTACCAGATACTTGGGCTATAAATAAACGTTTTATTTTATTGCCATTAAACCGTTGGCAAGATAATTACGAGCGTGTTTTATTAGGGGGGTTAACGTGTGATAGTGATGATTATTACAATAGCGAGCAGCATATGAACGCTATCTATCTACCAAAGTACAACAAGGAAAAGCCTTTGTATTTAGGTTTTTTCAATACAGGAGCTTACCAAGAAACCATTGGCGGTTTTGGTGGATTACAACACTGTTTAATACCATCGCCTAAACACATTCTTATTGATAGGGATGCTAACGGAACTTTAGTTACAAAGGTTTTTAGCGAACAACAAAAAAGTGAGGACTTGCTTGATATTTTAGGATACAGAAAATCTGAAAAACAACAAGAACAAGAAAAAGAATTATCTGAAATTTATTTTAAATAAAAAATGAAAACTAAAACTTATGCGGGAATTCCAGAGGAATACGCAAAATTAGATCAATCAAAAATTGTATTGATTCCTGTGCCTTATGATGGCACTAGCACTTGGCAAAAAGGTGCAGATAAAGGTCCTGAGGCTTTTTTACAAGCTTCAGAAAACATGGAACTTTATGATATTGAAACTGATACAGAGGTTTATAAACAAGGTGTTTTTTTGGCAGATGCTATTACAGAAAACAGTTCACCTGAAGCTATGGTAGCAGCGGTTCACGATATAACAAAAAAGTATATTAAGAAAAACAAATTTGTAACCATTTTTGGTGGTGAGCACTCTGTATCTATTGGGACTATTCGTGCATTTAACGAGATGTTTCCAAGCTTAACGGTTTTACATATAGATGCTCATGCTGATTTACGTAAATCTTATGAAGGGAGTAGTTGTAATCATGCGTGTGCGGTCTATGAGGCAAGCCAAAATGCCAACTTAATTCAGGTGGGGATTCGTTCTATGGATATAAGTGAAACTTCTGTGATGGATTTTGATAAAACCTATTTTGCTCATGATATGGCAACCGATGATTCTTGGATGGAATCTGCTATTGATCAAATGACAGAGCATGTTTTTATCACTTTTGATTTAGACGCTCTAGATCCGTCTATTTTACCAAGTACTGGTACACCAGAACCAGGAGGTTTGTTGTGGTACGAAACGTTAGATTTTTTAAAACAAGTATTTGAAGAAAAAAATGTGGTAGGCTTTGATATTGTTGAGCTTTGTCCTAATTCAAAAGAAAAATCATCAGATTTTCTTGCGGCCAAATTGTATTACAAAATGCTGAGTTATAAATTTTTGGACAGTAATGAGAATGACGATTTTGATAACGCATACCAAGAAAAGTATAATAAAAAAGGATTTTCAAAATTTGTAGAAGAAGATGAATACTAAAGGGCCAATTTCAAAATTTATAGAAACTCATTATTTGCATTTTAATGCAGCTGCTTTAGTAGATGCGGCAAAGGCTTATGAGATGCAATTACAAAATGGAGCTAAAATGTTAGTCTCTTTAGCGGGAGCCATGAGTACTGCAGAATTGGGTAAAAGTTTTGCAGAAATGATTCGTCAAGATAAAGTCCAAATCATCTCATGTACAGGAGCTAATCTAGAAGAAGATATTATGAATTTAGTGGCACACTCACATTACAAACGTGTGCCCAATTACCGTGATTTAACACCAAAAGAAGAATGGGATTTGTTAGAGCAAGGCCTTAACAGGGTTACCGATACTTGTATTCCAGAAGAAGAAGCTTTCAGAAGATTGCAGGCACATATTTTTGATATATGGAAAGAAGCAGAAAGTAAGGGAGAACGCTATTTACCTCATGAGTATATGTATAAAATGTTGTTGTCTGGGGTTTTAGAGCAATACTACGAAATAGATGTAAAAGACTCTTGGATGTATGCTGCGGCTGAAAAAAACCTACCAATAGTTTGTCCGGGATGGGAAGATAGTACCATGGGTAATATTTTTGCAAGCTATGTTTTAAAAGGCGAATTAAAAGCTAGTACCATGAAATCTGGGATTGAGTACATGACCTTTTTAGCAGATTGGTATACTAATAATTCAGTAAAGGGTATTGGGTTTTTCCAAATAGGAGGAGGTATAGCAGGTGATTTTCCTATTTGCGTGGTACCAATGTTGTATCAGGATATGGAGCGAACAGATACGCCATTTTGGAGCTATTTTTGTCAGATAAGCGATTCTACTACCAGTTATGGGTCTTATTCTGGTGCAGTGCCAAATGAAAAAATTACTTGGGGTAAATTAGATATAGATACGCCAAAATTTATCATTGAAAGTGATGCTACTATTGTAGCACCTTTAATTTTTGCTTATCTTTTGGGGTGGTAACCATGAATTTAGAAGGTATTGAAAATATTGAGCTTAAATTTCTAACGGTTGATGACTTTGAAGAGCTAAAAGTTGCAACCTTAGAGGCTTATGGTGGCATGCTAGATTCTTATTGGAAAAGGCATCACATTGAGCGTTTAACGAGTTTATTTCCACAAGGACAGGTAGTTATTAAAATTGATGGTCAGTTAGCAGGATGTGCGCTATCGTTAATTGTTGATTATAATACTATTGATGATAACCACACTTATGCCGATATTATAGCGGGTGATTCTTTTAAAAATCATAATCCTAATGGAGATGTGCTTTACGGAATTGATGTATTTATAAAACCAGAGTTTAGAGGATTGCGGCTGGGGCGTAGGTTATATGATTACCGAAAAGAAGTTTGTGAAAACCTTAACCTCAAAGGCATTGTATTTGGAGGTAGAATGCCAAATTACCACAAACATAAAGATTTAACACCTAAAGCTTATATTGAAAAAGTAAAACGAAAGGAAATCCATGACCCTGTTTTAAACTTTCAAATTTCTAATGATTTTCATCCAGTTAGGATATTAAAAGGGTACTTAGAAGGCGATTCTGCCTCTCATGAATATGCCGTGTTAATGGAGTGGGATAATATTTATTATTCCAAGCCAACAAAAAAGGTTAGCACAACAAAAACGGTGGTGCGTTTGGGGTTAATTCAATGGCAAATGCGTAGTTACAAAAATTTAGATGCTCTTATGCAACAGATAGAGTATTTCATAGATAGTGTGGCTGCTTACAGGAGTGATTTTGCATTATTACCAGAGTTTTTTAATGCGCCTCTAATGGCAGAATTCAACCACTTGTATGAACCAGAAGCCATCAGGGAATTAGCTAAATTCACAAATAAAATAGTCGAAAAGTTAAAAGAACTTTCCATTAGTTACAACATAAATATCATTTCTGGTAGTATGCCAGAGGTTGTTAATGATAAACTATACAATGTAGGTTACTTATGCAAGCGTGATGGTAGTGTAGAACGCTATGAAAAAATACACGTTACCCCAGATGAATCTAAAGTATGGGGTATGCAAAGAGGAAATCAGTTAAAAACCTTTGATACCGATTGCGGTAAAGTGGGGGTCTTGATTTGTTATGACTCTGAGTTTCCAGAATTGTCAAGATTATTGGCAGATGAAGGTATGGATATTCTTTTTATTCCATTTTTAACCGATACCCAAAATGGCTATTCCAGAGTACGTTTGTGTGCTCAAGCCAGAGCCATAGAGAATGAATGTTATGTAGCCATAGCAGGTAGTGTTGGTAATCTACCAAACGTTAATAATATGGATATTCAATATGCCCAATCAGCTGTATTTACACCCTGTGATTTTTCTTTTCCTAGCAATGGGATTAAAGCTGAAGCTACGCCAAATACAGAAATGATTTTAGTGGCTGATGTAGATATTAGTTTACTAAGAGAGCTTCATTATTTTGGTGCAGTAAAAAATTTAAAAGACAGACGAAAAGATTTTTATGATGTTATTAGAAAGGATAGTCATAAATAGTATATTTATAAAATAAAACAACCCCAATCATAAAAACCAACCCTATGAAAAATAGAAATGATAATTTAAAGCGTGTCATTGTTGATTTTAAAAAATTAACCCCTGAGATACTTGCCTTATTAGTAGAAAAATATCCAGATGGTTATGATGATGATCAAATAATATCCTTCAGAAATCAACATAATGAAATTGTTGAAGCTGTTGAAGTCGTAACAGAGGATACCAAGTATTTGGTAAAAGTAGGTGTAAAACTTGTTAAGGCCATGGAGGACTTTTCAGATGAAGACCTAGATTCTGATAGTGATGATGACTCCAATAACGACTCTAACGTTGAGGATATAGAACTCTTGGAAGGTGAAGAAGATGTAGATTAATTATAAAGCATTAGTAATGAATGCAAAATTTCACCTAGCACTTCCTTGTGAAGATATTAATGAAACAAGGAAATTTTATACAGAAGTTTTGGGGATGCCTATAGGTAGACATACTGAGACATGGATTGATATTAATCTTTATGGAAATCAGATTACTTTTACTAAATCAGGTGATTTTAATTTCAACTTTAAAGATTACAGGTTAGGAGAACATGTGCTACCCTCCTTTCATTTTGGTTTGATAGTAGATACTGATTATTGGGGAGAACTTTATACAAAACTTTTTCAGGATAGTCAGCTAGAGGTTAGTACAGAGGTGTCTTTTATGGAGAATAAAATAGGTGAGCACTTATCTTTTTTTATTAAAGACCCCAATGGTTATATGATTGAATTTAAGAGTTTTAAAAGTGCTAATGAAATTTTTGAATCTTAAAAAAAGAAGGTTTAGAATAAACAAAATATTCTAAACCTTTTTTAAATAGTGTGCACACGAGAGGATTCGAACCTCCACATCCTTAAGGACACTGCCCCCTCAAGGCAGCGCGTCTACCAATTCCGCCACGTGTGCAATTTTTATTGTAACCTGTAGCGGTTGCAAATATAAAAATTAGTCTCTTAAAGAAGCGAATTTAGATTGAATAATACATTATAATAAGATTCATTTTAAATAAAAAAACCTTACTATTTTCAATATTAGTAAGGTTATTATAAAATCTTAAAAAGTGACCGGGCTGGGGCTCGAACCCAGGACCCTCTCCTTAAAAGGGAGATGCTCTACCAACTGAGCTACCCGGTCTGCATTTAACAAGATATGCTTGCTGTTTGCGGGTGCAAATATATAATGTTTAATTAATAAAACAATGTTTTTTTTGAATAAATTTTTGTTTTTTTGCCACGCTTTAACGTATGTTTTTAATAATCAAATTATAGCGTAAAAATGGTAGTTGTTTTAATAGGATATATGGGGTCTGGTAAGTCTTCGATAGGAAGTAGATTGTCTAAGAGGTTAGATTTTGATTTAATAGATTTAGATGACTTTATTGAAGAAAGAGAAAATGCTAGTGTAAAAGAAATTTTTGAATCTAAAGGTGAAATTTATTTTAGAAAGAAAGAGACAGAATATTTAAAACAACTTCTTGAAACAGACAAAAACCTCATTTTATCTTTGGGAGGTGGTACACCTTGTTTTGGAAAAAATATGGATATCATTTTAAGTAATAAGTATGCTAAAAGTATTTACTTAAAATCGTCAATACCTAAACTTGCAAAAAAACTAATTAAAAAGAAAGCTAAACGTCCTTTAATAGCTCATATAGAAACTGAAGAAGCTTTAGCAGAATTTATTGGTAAGCATTTATTTGAGAGAATGCCTTTTTATAATAAAGCAGAGTATGTTGTAAATACAGACAATAAGTCTAAAGACAAAATCACCAAAGAGGTTATTGAGTTACTCTAAAACAGCTTCATATACTTTTCCTTCTAGAACTACATTGACGTGTTCGTGTAGTGAGGTGGATAAAGAAATACCTTTAAAATCTGCTTTTACAGGATATTTCTTATGATTTCTGTTAACCAAAACAGCGGTTTTAAATTGTTTTAAGGGTACATTTAAAAAATGTTTAACCCCATAAATTAATGTGGTACCAGAATTTAAAACATCATCAACTAGTACTAAGGATTTGTTTTTGTACTCTGATTCTGGGATTGAGGTTTTTATTTCGGACTGAGGACTTTTTTTGTCGATGATTACTTTACATAAAATAGGTTTTATTTCAGATATTTTTTCAAGTGCTGTTTTTAATTTTTTAGCAAAAACGTAACCATTTTTATCAATTCCAGCTAGAATAACTTCATTTTCATTTACATTACTCTCATATATTTGAAAAGCAATACGTCTTATTTTATGATTTATTTCAGTGTGATTTAAAATCACGTTGTCTTTTACAGTCATATCTTTATTTCAAATAATTAAGGTAAAATTACTGATTTTCATCAGTAAAATCATCAATATCGCGTCTATCTTTTTTTGTGGGTCTACCAGTGCCTTTTTTTCGGTAGTAGTCCTTAGAGTATTTTAGTAGTTCTTGAGCTTCAAAATGCTCATTAGGAGTGGTATCTGTTCTATAAATATCAACCAACTTAGCACCAACCCTGCTCTCTGGAATATCGTTAACAGTTAACCTGTAAATTATTTGGTTTTTTCTTAACTCAATAACATCTTGAGGAAAAACTTCCCTGCTGGGTTTTACTTTATCTAGATTTACTTTTACCTGTCCTTTTTTACAAGCGGTAGTAGCCAATGATCTGGTTTTGTAATACCTAACACACCATAAATACTTATCAATACGCATATAATTATTTGCAAAAACTACGTTAATGTTGTTGTGCAAGATGGCTTTAAAATTGTATCTTGCGGCTCAAAAATAAACATTATTAAGAATTTAAAGAATAATTTAGGTGTTACTCATTTACTTAAAATAATGTTTCAGTTTAAGTTGAAAAAATATTAAAATGAAGTTAGAAAAAATAGGTCTGTATACATTATGTATGGTGTTTTGTTTTTTATCGTGTAATAAAGATGATGATAGTAGTGACGATGTAATCGTTGTTGAGATAAGGGATAGAGATGAACAACAACTAATAGATAATGATTCTCTAGTAGAGTTTTTAGAAACTCATTATTACAATAAAAGTGCTTTTGAGGCAAATAACAACTCAAAAATTACAGATTTACGAATACTGAGTACACAAGGGCTTAACATTTCTGGAGATGCCGACTCATTATTGATAAATGCTGTAGGAATTTCTAAAAAAACGGTTTTCGCAGATACTGATTATGAGTATTACGTACTGAACCTAAATGATGGAGGAGGAACTGAGTCACCAACTTTTGCTGATAATGTCTTGGCTACCTATGAAGGATATACCTTAGATGCTGATTTGAATAATTTAGACGATGCATTTGATAGTAAAGTAAACCCTGATACCTATTTTGATTTAACTACATTAATTCCGGGCTGGAGAAGAGTTTTTCCACAGTTTAATGTCGCTACCGGTTATGTTGACAATGGGGATGGAACCATTAGTTTTAATAATCCCGGAATAGGTGTTATGTTTTTGCCCTCTGGTCTAGGTTATTTTCAGAATGCCCAATCTCTCATCCCAGCTTATTCGCCATTAATCTTTAAGTTTGAATTAATTGATACTACTGAGAATGACCATGATAATGATGGTATTCCTTCCCATGAAGAGGATTTAAATGACGACGGTGATTTTAATATAAATTCAGCTGAAGGGGTTATTGACGGTGATGATACTGATGAAGACGGTATTCCAAATTATTTTGACCCAGATGATGATGGTGACGGTGTTCCAACGGCTAATGAAGATATTGATGGTGATGGAGACCCTACCAATGATATAGGTAAAAATGGCATTGCTAAATACTTAGATCCTGAGGAAACAGAATCTAACTAAAAATAAAAAACACTTCTTCTTGAAGTGTTTTTTATTGTGTTTAAATCATCTTAAAATCCAGCATCAATTCTCCTTCTATAGATGCTTGTAAATGGTCTCCTTTATTAATTAAGCCAATACCATCAGCAGGGGTTCCTGTGAATATTAAATCACCAGGATTTAGGGTCATGAAAGTAGAAATGTAAGCTATAATTTCAGAAAAATCGTAAATCATAAATGCTGTATTTCCAACTTGAATTTGCTTTCCATTAATTTTTAGGTCAAAATTTATATTCTCCAAATCAGGAAACTCAGAAATTGGCTTGAACTCAGAAATAGGAGACGCTCCATCAAAACTTTTACTCAATGCCCAGGGTAACTTTTTCTCTCTACTCTCATTAAGTATGTCTTTGGCTGTATAATCAATTCCCACCGCAAAATCACTTATGTAAGAAGGAGCTTCAGCCTTAGAAATATTTTTACCCACTTTTCCAATTTTTGCAACTAGCTCTACTTCATAAACAATTTCATTAGAAATATGTGATGGATAAACCACGTCTTTGTTTCCAGTAACCAATGTGCTATCTGCTTTTAAAAAAATGAGTTGACTGCCGTCTTTTAAATGGGCTATGTCACTTTTGTCAGTTGCATAGTTCTTACCAATTCCTATTATTTTCATGATATTTCTATTTAAAAAGTTTATTAATTTAAAGCCATAAAAGTAATGAATTGACAAATAGATAATAACAGAAATTATTAATTTAAAACCATTTGTGTTTTGGCATTCCACCTTTCTCTGTGTATTCTCACAGATAAAGTCTTCGGGCTTTCGCTAGTCGCTTTTAAAAAAGAGCTCCAACAAGCGCTCAATCCCTTATGCATAATATACGTTACATGTAATTAAAAATAAAAATCACATAGAAAATAGATTCAGAGTTTTAACTATTTAAACTGTAAACAGTAATTTATGAATGCCCTTAATATTTATAATTTATTAGTGCTTTCTGGCTTTCTTAAAATTACAAAAGTAAGTACAGAGAGTACTCCAAATAAAGAAAACCCAATAAAAAGAGGCAGCACAGAATCTGTTATAAAACCACCAATATAGTTTGCAATTGGCACCGCCATAACTGTAGAAACAAATCCATTAATAGCGGCTCCAATACCTGCTATATGCCCAAGAGGTTGCATTGCTAGAGCTCTCAAATTTCCAAACAGAAATCCTACTGCAAAAAATTGCAAAGCAAAAAAGCTTAATAATATCTTAATACTAGGGTTTTGTCCAGACCAAAATAAAGCAACATAAGCAAGCGAAACAACAGCATAAGCTGCAGCGGCTCTGTAAGCAATTTTCCACATACCATATTTAACTACAAGTACACTGTTTAGATAAGTGGCTAGACCAACTGAAATGGCTAAACTAGCAAAGATATAAGGAAACAAATCAGCTAGATTGTATTGTTGTTCAAATATTTGTTGAGAGGTACTTAAGTACACCATAAAAGACCCCGTAATAAATCCAGAAACAATTGTGAACGCCACGGCATCTCTATGTTTTACAAATTCTTTTACACCATCTATAAATAAATGCGAAGTCAATTTAATTCTTTTCTCTTTTACTAATGTTTCTTCTTGTCGCTTCCAAAACCATAGCATAATTAATAACCCATAAATTAGGTTAATGTAGAATATGGAGTGCCAACTGTAAACACTTAAAACTAGTTGCCCCATAGCAGGAGCAATTACAGGAACTAGAATAAATACCATGACAACTATAGACATAATTTTTGCCATATAGTTTCCACTGTAAGAATCGCGGATGATTGCAAGACTCAAGGTTCTAGGAGAAGACAAACCAACACCTTGAAGTACACGCCCTAGAATCATCATTTCAAAACTTTTGGTAGTTAAGCAAATAATACTTGCAATAATAAAAACAAGAAAACCAACATACACGATAGGTTTTCTTCCAAAACTGTCAGACAACGGACCAAAAATTAATTGGCCAAAACCAAGCCCTAAGAAAATCATGGTAATTAGTAATTGATTGTCATTGGGGTTAGAGACGCCTAAGTCACTTCCAATATTTGGTAATCCTGGTAATAATGCATCAATAGAAAGTGCCACAAGAGACATTAATGAGGCCATTAAAGCCACAAATTCTATTTTAAAAGAGTTTCCGTTTTGCATGGAGCAAAAGTAACCTAATATTATTTATTTTTGTTTTATAAATAGTTATTATCATCGCAGATTACTAGGCACATGATTCAGGAAAAAAAAGCACAACCATTATTGGATTACATACGCAGGTTTGTAACCCTGACTCATGAGGAAGAAACCATTGTATTATCTAGCGTTAAGTACAGAAAATATTTAAAAGGGCAATATATTGTACAGCAAGGTGATGTTTGTAAATACAGTAGTTTTATTCTTTCTGGATGCACCAAAACCTTCTATGTAGATGATAAAGGGCAGGAGCATATTATTATGTTTGCTATTGAAGACTGGTGGACTTCAGATATTGGAAGTTTCATAACGCAAACATCTGCAGATTATAATGTGCAATGCTTAGAAACAACAGAGACCATTCAGTTTTCATATTACGCACAAGAAGAACTGCTACAAAAAGTACCAAAACTAGAACGTTTGTTCAGAATGATGTTGGAGCGTGCTTTTGTAGCTTCACAAAAAAGAATTGTTAGAAATTTTAGTTTAACGGCTAAGGAACAATATCTTCATTTTAAAGAGCAATATCCCGAAATTGAACAACGCATTCCTCAATATATGATAGCTTCTTATTTAGGTATCACCAAGGAGTTTCTTAGCAAAATTAAAAGCCAGTTGGCTTCAGAATAAAAGTTAATCTAGTTTAACATTATTTTATAAACTACCTTATTTTCTTGTTAGATAATATTACTGAAATTTGTAAAAAATTATTTAATGCGTCTTATCGCCGTTAATTAAAAATTACATAAATAAAACATAAACTCATGAAAAACATAATGAAAACATTAGGATTAGTAGCAGTATTATTTTTATCGTTCGCTTTCAATACAATTGAAGACGATAAAAAAGAAATTAAAGTAGAAAGTAGTAAAGTAATTTGGAAAGGTTACAAAGTAACAGGGTCTCATCAAGGAACCATAAACTTAAAGTCAGGGGTTTTAAATTTTGAAGATGATAAGCTTGTAGGTGGTGAGTTTGTTATTGATATGACCAGTATTAACACTACCGATTTAGAAGGAAACTGGAAAGATAAGTTAGATGGTCACTTAAAGTCTGATGATTTTTTTGGTGTTGCTACATATCCAGAAGCCACTTTAGTTTTTACAAATGTTGAAGCTTCAGGTAAAAATGCTTATAAAGTTGTAGGAGACTTAACTATTAAAGGAAAAACAAACCCTGTAGAATTTACCATTTCAATATATGGTAGCAAAGCTACTGCTAACTTAAAAATTGACAGAAGTAAGTACGATGTTAGATATGGATCATCAAGCTTTTTTGATAACTTACAAGACAAAGTAATTTACGATGAATTTGATTTAATTACAGATTTAGAGTTTTAATACCAAACAACGATGAAATTTAAAAGCACCTTAATGAGGTGCTTTTGCTTTTCTATAAAGGAATATTACCATGCTTTCGTTTAGGCCCTTCTTCTTGTTTGCCTTCAAGTATGGAAAATGTTTTAATCAATTTTCTTCTGGTGTTTTTTGGCAAAATTACTTCATCAATAAAACCACGTCTGGCAGCTCTGTATGGGTTAGCAAACTTTTCGGCATATTCTGCTTCTTTTTCGGCAAGTTTTTTAACAGGATTTTCAGCGGCAGCTATTTCACGCCTAAAAATAATTTCACTAGCACCTTTAGCACCCATTACCGCAATTTCGGCACCGGGCCATGCATAATTAAAGTCAGCTCCAATATGTTTTGAATTCATCACATCATAAGCGCCGCCATAAGCTTTTCTGGTAATAACGGTGACTCTAGGTACTGTAGCTTCGCTTAAAGCATAAAGCAGTTTAGCCCCATGAACTATGATACCATTCCATTCTTGATCGGTACCTGGTAAAAAACCAGGAACATCTACTAATACTAACAGAGGAATGTTAAAACAATCACAGAAACGTGTAAATCTAGCCGCTTTTTTTGAGCTCTTAACACCAAGTACACCAGCTAAAAACATGGGCTGGTTGGCAACAATACCAATACTTCTACCACCTAAACGTGCAAATCCTACAATTATGTTTTCGGCATAATCTTTATGGATTTCATAAAAGGAATCTTCATCAATAATGCCTTTAATTACCTCATGCATGTCATAAGGTTTATTAGGGTTTTCAGGAACAATATCAGACAAAATATCTCTTATTTCGTCTTTTGGATTGAACACTAGTTTTTCAGTAGTTTCTCTATTGTTTTGTGGTAGGTAACTTAAAAGCTTTTTGACATCTTCTAAACATTCAATATCGTTAGCAGAAGTTTTATGAGCCACTCCAGATTTAGTAGCGTGTACATGGGCTCCACCTAATTCCTCGCTACTCACTTCTTCGTTGGTAACTGTTTTTACCACATTAGGCCCTGTTACAAACATATAGCTGGTGTTTTCTACCATGATTGTAAAATCTGTTATGGCGGGAGAGTATACTGCACCACCAGCACAAGGCCCCATAATAGCTGAAATCTGGGGAACAACACCTGATGCCCTTACGTTTCTATAGAAAATATCGGCGTAACCACCTAACGATTTAACACCTTCTTGAATACGTGCACCACCAGAGTCATTCAAACCCACAATTGGAGCTCCTACCTTAACAGCCATATCCATGATTTTGCAAATCTTTTCGGCATGGGTTTCAGATAAAGCACCACCAAAAACGGTAAAATCTTGCGCATAGATATAAATCAATCTACCATTAACAGTTCCGTAACCCGTAACTACACCATCTCCAAAATAAATTTCTTTATCCATTCCAAAATCAGTCGTTCTGTGGGTTACTAAAACACCAATTTCTTCAAAAGACCCTTCATCTAGTAAATAATTAATACGTTCTCTGGCTGTTAACTTTTTCTTAGCGTGTTGTTTATCAATACGTTTTTGTCCACCACCTAAGTGGGCCAATGCAACACGTTCATTAAGTTTCTTTATTCTTGAATCCATAAGTATTTAGTTTGGTATTCTTAAAAGTTTTTGGTCTGCTAAATATTGTTTTAAAGCCATTAAAGCAGCAATTTTAGACTCGTTTTCAGTATCACTTTGAAGTACCTCAGGCGCATAGTATTTTTTTACAAAGTGTGTGTCAAAATTCCCTGAGCAGAAGGCCTCATGTTCACATACAAACTTGCCAAAGGGCAATGTGGTTTGAACTCCTTCAATATGATAGTTATCTATAGCTTTAATCATGAGTTGTATTGCTGCTTCTCTAGTTTTTCCGTAGGTAATTAATTTTGAAAGCATGGGATCATAATAGATGGGAATATCAATACCTTCTTCAAAACCATTGTCTACTCTAATACCCTCTCCAACCGGAAGTACATAGGTGCTTAAGTTACCAACACTGGGAAGAAAATCGTTCAAGGGGTCTTCTGCATAAACTCTTAACTCTAAAGCATGACCACAAATTTTTAAATCCTCTTGTTTTATTTTTAGGGCTTCACCGCGCGCTACATTAATTTGAAGTTCCACTAAGTCAATACCAGTAATTAATTCAGTCACCGGATGTTCAACTTGCAAGCGTGTGTTCATTTCTAAGAAGTAGAAATTATGATCTGCATCCAGCAGAAATTCTACCGTACCTGCACCTATGTAATCACAAGACTTGGCTACATTGATTGCCGCTTGCCCCATTTTATCTCTTAGTTGTGGAGATAATACAGATGAAGGTGCTTCTTCAACTACTTTTTGATGGCGTCTTTGCACAGAACATTCTCGCTCAAAGAAATGAAGGTAATTACCATACATATCAGCCATAACCTGTATCTCAATATGTCTTGGCGAGGTTACATATTTTTCAACAAACACAGAACCGTCTCCAAATGCTGATGTTGCCTCACTTATGGCACGTTTCATTTGACTCTCAACATCTTTTTCTTTCTCAACAATACGCATACCTTTGCCACCGCCACCGGCTGCAGCCTTTATAAGAATAGGGAAACCAATTTTTTTAGCAATGTCTATGGCTTCTTTTGGGTTGGTAATTGCATGGTCAACACCTGGTACCATTGGAATATTGTAACCTTTTACAGCTTCCTTAGCGGCTAATTTATCACCCATCATTTTAATGGCCTTAGACCGCGGTCCGATAAAAATAATATTATTAACTTCACATAACTCAGCAAAATCAGCATTTTCACTCAAAAAGCCATACCCTGGATGAATACCATCAACATTAAGTTGTTTTGCAACTTCAATAATTTTATCTCCTCTTAAATAGGATTGGCTTGATGGTGCTTCGCCTATACAAACTGCCTCATCAGCAAATTTTACATGAGGTGCATTTCTATCAACTTTAGAATATACAGCAACGGTTTTAATACCCATTTTTTGTGCTGTACTCATAACTCTAATGGCAATTTCTCCTCGGTTTGCTACTAATATTTTTTTCATAACCTATTCAAATTCAATTAATAGTTGGTTTTTTTCAACAGTATCATTTTTTTGGACACTAATAGATTTTATTACGCCATCTCTTGGAGAATTAATTACGTTTTCCATTTTCATAGCCTCAAGAATAAGTAATGAATCATCTTCTTTTACTTCTTGTCCCACGGTAATATTAATCTCTAAGATAAGACCTGGCATAGGAGCTTTAATAGAATTAATATGCTTAGATGTACCTATGGCAAACCCCATTTCTTTAATAAGAAGATCTAAATCATTAAAAATATTTACCCTGTAGACGTTTTTATTAATTTTAACCTTATAGGTTTTATGGTTAAAATCACTCTCTACAATAGTGGCTCTGAAAGATTTGTTGTTTTGAAGAATATGAAATTTAGATTTTGAAATCTCTACCACATCCAGTTTAGAAATGTCTTCGGTATTAATTTCAAAATCAAAAGTATCATTAACCTTAGTTTTGAAAATCTTATTCATAATTAGAATACTTGGTTTAGGTAAATATAGTTATAATGTATTAGACATAATACAATGGTTAGCAAGTAAAAAGAACCATAAATATATTTAAACTAGCAATTTATAAATATGAGACTCATTATGTTAACAAACTGTTTTAAGGTTTGAAATTAGAGCTGGCTTGATGCCTTTTGATGGCCTTTCTAGAAAGGATTATAGCAACAATTAAAGAAATAAATGCACCTAACCAAATACCAGGAATAAAATCTATAAACAGAAAGAAGTCGTAGGCGCCGTGGAATCCAGAGGCCAGTAATAAACCAGTTAAATTTAGTAGTGCTTTGTTTTTAGAGAATTTAGCTTTTCCCATGAAATAACCCATCAGTATCCCAAAGGTAGCGTGAGCAGGAACTGCTGTAAAAGCTCTCAATAAAGCGGTTTGGTAACCGCTCTCTAGAACGTAAAAAATGTTTTCAGTGGCAGCAAACCCCATAGATACCATAACGGCATAAATAATACCATCAAAAGGTTCATCAAACTGTTTACTAGGTTGTGCAAAATATCTAACAATGATATACTTACTGAACTCTTCTGAAAGACCTACTACAAAAAATGCATAAATAAATTGTTGAAAGACACTACCACGATTAAACTCAATGACGGTACCAATAATATAGTAAATAATGGTAGTTACTATAATGCTAACAATAGCTCCTAACAAAAAATTAGATAATAAGAATCGTTTAGGTTCTTTTTCATATTTATCTTTATAATAAATATAAATTATGACTATAAATACAGGTGCAACAGCAAGTAATAATAAATTCATTATCTAACAGTTTCTATTATTTTTTTAAGTACAAACTCATAGTAACTTTTGTTTGAAGGCACAAAGTGGTTACCATTATCTCCGAGTGTGTTAATGAGTTGCTGAAATTTTTTAAATGACACTAATTTAAGCGCATCAACTTCTCCCTTTTGCGGAATTAATACTGATAGCGGCGAGTGCAATTCGGCAATAAACGTGTTGTGAAACTCAAAGTCTTTTATGCCATTATCATAATTTTGAAAACACTTAAAAACACCAATTTTATTTAAATCAGATTCTATAATAGACAAACTTATTTCTTCCAATGTTTCCCTGATGGCAGCTTGTTCTATAGTCTCGCCTGAGTCTATATGTCCAGCTACTGATACATCCCACATTAACGGACAAATAGTTTTTTCTGCAGACCGTTGTGATAATAGTACTTGGCCATTTTTTGTATAAAACCAAATATGAGCCGTGTTATGGTAAAGCCCCTTTTGGTGTATCACAGATTTTAATTCTGATTGTCCAGTTAGGTTGCCATTAGTATCAACAACATCTATAAGTTCATCCATAACAGAAATATAGGTTATTACGAGGAGCGAAAAGTGACGTGGTCATACAGATTCATAAATAAAGAGATTACCATACTATGCTTTGGTCTTATTCACAATGACGTCTATAATGTTTTATTCAAAATAACTAAACGTATCGCCGTCTTTTATGTTTAAAAGGGTTTCGTAAATTAATCTAATTACATTTTCAACATCTTCCTTATGAACCATTTCAACTGTTGTATGCATATACCGAAGCGGTAACGAAATTAAGGCAGAAGCCACACCACCATTACTATAAGCAAAAGCATCAGTATCTGTTCCAGTAGCTCTAGATAGTGCAGACCGTTGAAAAGGAATCTTCTTATCCTCAGCTGTATCAATAATCAAATCGCGTAACTTTTGTTGAACAGCCGGGGCATATGCCACTACAGGACCCTTACCAATTTCTAAATAACCTTCTTTTTTCTGTTCAATCATGGGAGTTGTAGTATCATGTGTTACGTCTGTAACAATAGCTACGTTGGGTTTTATGGTTTGCGTAATCATTTCGGCGCCACGTAGCCCAATTTCTTCCTGTACCGCATTGGTTATGTATAAACCAAATGGCAGTTCCTTTTTATTTTCTTTTAGTAAACGCGCCACTTCAGCAATCATAAACCCTCCCATGCGGTTATCTATAGCTCTACAAACAAATTTATCATCATTTAAGATGTGAAACTCGTCTGGATAGGTTATAACACAACCCACATGCACCCCTAATTTTTCAACATCTTCTTTATTAGAGCAACCACAGTCAATAAAAATATTGTCTGGTTTAGGGGGCTCTTCTTTAGCTCTATTTCGAGTGTGGATGGCAGGCCAACCAAAAACACCCTTAACAATGCCTTTTTTAGTATGAATATTTACTACTTTACTAGGAGCAATTTGATGATCACTACCTCCATTTCTAATAACATAGATAAGCCCATTATCACTTATATAATTAACATACCAAGAAATTTCATCGGCATGTCCTTCTATAACCACTTTGTATTTTGCTTTGGGGTTTATCACACCAACCGCAGTACCATAGGTGTCTGTAATAAACTCATCAACATAGGGTTTTAGATAGTTCATCCACAGTTTTTGTCCACCCCATTCATAGCCAGTAGGAGCAGCATTGTTTAAGTATTTTTCTAGAAATTCAATAGATTTTTTATTAAGTATATGCTTCTTCGCCATTTGTAAAAGTTTTGCACTAAAATAATAATATAAACAGAAAGTGCACCGCCTTACAACATAAAAATAACCACCTAAAAAAAACGTTATAACAAGAGTAAATTAGTAATTTTGACAGTAAAGGCCTCAATACACTGAATAATGAACAGGTTTAAATACATATTTTTTCTGTTTCCAACATTTTTAATGGCTCAAGTACACAATGTTAAGCAAGATTCTACTTCAACAGTTGAGTATTTAATTATTGAAGGAGATTCTGTTCCTAGAACCAGTATTGGACTAGCAGAAGTTAGACTTTTGCATAAGCTTAAATTTGATAATAGAGAAGACCGTATTAGATACTTGATTTTAAGGCGAAAAACTATTAAAGTTTACCCTTATGCCAAATTAGCTGCTGTACGTTTAGATTCAATGAACAAGCAAATGGCAAATATGAAGCGAAAGCGCGATAAAAAGCGTTATACCAAGCGTGTACAAAAATACATTGAGGGAGAATTTTCAGATGAATTAAAAAAAATGACACGAACAGAGGGTCAGATTTTAGTAAAACTAATACATAGGCAAACAGGAACCACAGCTTTTGAATTGGTAAAAGAATTACGTAGTGGATGGCGCGCCTTTTGGTATAATACTACAGCTAGTATGTTTGATATTTCATTAAAGCAAGAGTTTGATCCTGAAAATGTGAAGGAAGATTATTTAATTGAAGATATTTTACAGAGAAACTTTCAGAGCGGCCGATTAGAAGCCCAAGAGCCGGCTTTAGAATTTGATTTCTATGATTTAACCGATAAGTGGTTAAACGCTGATTCTCAAGAGAAATAGTATGCGAAAACAATCCTATTTTGAAGAAAAGCTCAATGCCGTAAGTCATGGTTTTGGTGCAATTTTTGGAATAATTGCTTTAATTTTGCTAATTGTTTTTGATACTCATAAAACACCTTGGAGTTTATTTAGTGTTATTGTTTACGGTATTTCTATAATAGTGCTTTTTACAGCTTCTACGTTATATCATGCTGTTACAAACGAAACATTAAAGCGGTACTTTAGAATAGTAGACCACATTAGTATTTATTTGCTAATAGCTGGTACTTATACCCCTGTTTTATTAGTTACATTAACAGATAGTCTAGGTTGGTTACTATTCTGGGTGGTTTGGGGAATTGCCGCTTTTGGTGTTATTCTAAAACTATTTTTTACCGGAAAGTTTGAAGTGTTTTCAACTTTGTTGTACTTAGTTATGGGGTGGTTGATTGTGTTTGATTTTTCAAATCTTTCTCAAGTTGTTGATAGTAATGCTGTAATATTATTGTTTGGCGGTGGGTTGGCATACACTGGGGGTATTATTTTTTATGTTATTGAAAAGATTCCTTTTAACCACGTCATTTGGCATTTGTTTGTTTTGGCAGGCGCTATTTTTCATTTTTTTATGATTTTCTTTTATGTAATTTAGTTATATGCTAACAATTTCAATTGCAAAATCTACCCAAGATTTTCAAAACATCGCTACACTTGCCGATATCATTTGGAGAGAACATTACATTCCAATGATTGGATTGCCACAAGTAAATTACATGTTGGGTAAATTTCAATCTGTTAACGCAATAGCACATCAAGTTGCCAATGGCTTTGAATACTATTTACTGCAATATGAAAATGTATCTGTAGGTTATATTAGTATAAAAAAAGAAACTGGAGTTTTGTTTTTAAGTAAGTTCTATGTATTGAGTGAATACAGAGGTAAGAATATTGGAAGAGAAGCACTGATTTTTATAGAGGAGAAGGCAAAAATTTATAATCTAGAAAAAATTAGACTTACCGTAAATGTTAACAACCTTAAATCTATAAAGGTTTATGAGACATTTGGCTTTAACAATGTAGGCTCTGTGGTAATTGATATAGGTAAAGGGTTTGTAATGGATGATTTTGAAATGGTGAAGAAGCTTTAAAGTAATTTTTTTGTGTAATTAACCCTAACTATTTTTCATTGTTTAGAGTTTAAATTTCACAACTAAAAAATAAATACCAAACCTAGCCCTCAATTACTTCTTTGTATTCCTCAAAAAAGGCCTCGAACAGACTCATTTTTTCATTGAAAAATGCCATGACTGTTTGCCATGAATTTTTGTTGTGAATAGACACCTTTTCCTGCAAAGGAATGTATATTCTTGAGATTTCTTTATAGTTCTCTAGTATGTATTCTTCATCAAAAATAGCCTCTGGGAGATAGTTCTCTAATAAAATGGGTTTTAAAGCAGTTAGCTTTTCCCAGTATTTAATTCGATGTTCCAAATCGTCTTCAAGATCTAGTGCTACCAAAGCCTTTTTGGTATCAAAATGAAATTTAAAGCTAAACCCCTTTAATTTGGTATTGTAAAGAATCCACTTCCTTGGAAAAGACTTTCCAAAACTGGTCCAAAATTCTTGTCGTAATATTCTAGATTCTTCTTTGCTAAACATAACTCCTTGTTGTCATCCTGAACTTGATTCAGGATCCACTTTAATTAAACAAATCTGAAGATAAATCGTTCCAACCTTTATTATCTTTTTCTATAAGATCAATTTTCCATTGCCTATTCCAGTTCTTCAATTGCTTTTCTCTTTTAATGGCATCGTTAACATGTTGAAAGTGTTCAAAATACATCAGTTTATCTAAACCGTATTTCTTTGTAAAACCCTCTACAAATTTATGTTTATGCTCAAACATTCTTCGCTCCAAATCATTTGTCATACCAATATACAATGTTCCATTCTTTTTATTTGAAAGAATATAAACATAAAAATTATGATGGTTTCTGTACATGTTTTGGATTCCGCATCAAGTGCGGAATGACAAGGTTATTTATTTTTTGGTATAGAGAAAAGAAAAAATGCAGTTAGATAGAGTCATTATTCTATTTTCTTCCTTCTTAATTTTTAAATCAAATAAGCAATCCCAACACCAAAAATAATGGCAATAAATTTAGACATATTAAATTTATGCCCATCACTACTTTCAAACAGTATGGTTGTAGAAATATGTAAAAAAATACCAATAACTACAGCATTAATAATATGTACGGTGTTACCTTCTGCTTCCCAAGTTTGTGAAATCAAGGTTCCAAAAGGTGTCATACAAGCAAATATTAATAAGAATAATACAATTTGTAGTTTTCTGTATTTAGCTTTAAACAAAAACAAACTAATTATAATTGCAATGGGTATTTTATGTACTAAAACACCATAAACCATATCATTATGTTCATGAATAGCAAAACCTTCTAAAAAGCTGTGAATACACAAACTAATAAACAGTAACCATGGGAAAGTTGTACTATTTTTATGAATATGCATGTGTCCATGTTCTGCACCCTTAGAAAATAACTCTAGTATTATTTGTAGCAAAATACCACACATAATAAAAAGGCCAGTACTTTTTGCTTCCAAATGATTGTAAACTTCTGGTAGCAATTCAAAAAGAGTAAGCGCTAATAAAAAAGCACCACTAAAAGAGAGTAGGAGCTTGGTGTCCCAAGATTTACTACTTTTAGTAAAACCTGCTATAACAATGCCTAAAACAACGGCTAAAAAAGGAAAAAGATAATCACTCATTGAAAATACATCCGTAAAAATGGTGCTAATTAATGCCAATTCGTGGCTATTTGAAAATCATTATTAAACGTTCAGAGGTTTTACTACTAAACTTATGCAATTTATAATCTCCAAAAACATCAAGCAAATGTACATCGGCTTTTTTAAATAAATCTTCAAAATCACTCAGTGTAAATGCCCGCACACGTTCCTGAAAATGGTATAAATTACCCTCTATTGTAAACTTAATATCTTTAATAATATAGCCAGCTTCAACGTAACGTTTTAAGTAGAAGGTAATATCATTAACAGTTTTAGCTTCCTCAGGAACTATATTATTAATTACAAATTCACTATTCATAAAATCAATAACACCAAAACCAAACTCATTTAAATTAGTCTTAATTGATTTGATAGTCTTAAGATTATCGGCATCATCATTAAAGTAACCAAAGCTTGTGAACAAATTAAAAACCGCATCAAACGTTTTATGGTAAGGTTTACACATGTTGTGCACGTCAAATTTTAACCTGTGATTTTCAAATTTTTTTGCAAAAGCAATACTGCTTTCACTCAAATCAACACCAGTTACATCATATCCAATCTTGTTTAGATATCTAGCGTGTCGCCCGCGTCCACAAGCCAAATCTAAAATAGTTCCGTTTTCAGGAATATTTAAATAATTGGTAAGAGTTTCCATAAAGGCATGTGCCTCGGTATCATCTCTATCCTTGTATAAAATATGGTAATATGGTGTATCAAACCAAGAAGAAAACCAAGTTGATTTATCTGCTATCATTAATTGTTTTTAAGGGTTTGTACTTTTGTAGTCAATTCAATTGTTCTCTACACATCACACTTTTGGTGTATTACTAGAACTGACATAAAAGCATGAGTTTACCCTGAGCGCAGTGAAAGGGCTTCAATCCTTAACCCAAATCCTGCTAATATAAACATAACGCAAAAATACAGGTTTTTTTATCATTTAAAAATTATGTTTTTACCCCAGAAAAATTACTCTATTTTTGTTGTGTAGTTAAGCTTAACGCAACACACAGAAAAATGGAGGACAATTTTAAAATGGTGGCAAAAACCTTATTTGGTTTTGAAGATTTATTAGCTAATGAGCTCACGCAACTTGGCGCCCAAGAAGTTAAGAAGGGGTTACGCAATGTGAGTTTTGTAGGCGATAAAGGCTTTATGTATAAGGCAAATTTGGGATTAAGAACAGCCATTAAAATTTTAAAACCCATACATAGTTTTAGGGTTCATAATGAACAAGAGTTGTATAACAACATATACAAAATGCCATGGGAAAACTACCTGAAATCTAGTGGGTCTTTGGCGGTTGATGCCACTGTTTATTCCCATTTATTTAAACATTCATTATTCATTGCATTAAAGACTAAGGATGCTATTGTAGATAGGTTTCGGGACAATACTGGGCAACGCCCCAATGTAGATTTAAAGTTTCCAGATGTTAAGATAAATGTGCATATAGACCGCAACCAGTGTACAGTGTCTTTAGATTCATCTGGCGATTCTTTACACAAACGCGGTTATAAAACAGCCACTAATATTGCACCCATTAACGAGGTGTTGGCAGCAGGTATGATTATGCTATCTGGTTGGGACGGACAGAGCGATTTCATGGATCCTATGTGTGGCTCTGGAACTATGCTTATTGAAGCGGCTATGATTGCCTGTAATATACCGCCCAATTTAATGCGAAAGGAATTTGCCTTTGAGCGTTGGCAAGATTGGGACGTAGATTTGTTTGAAAAGATTGAAGAATCGTTGCTTAAAAAAACACGCGATTTTCATTATAAAATTATAGGGTATGATAAAGCGCCTAGTGCCGTGTATAAAGCCAAAGACAATATTAAGAATGCCCAATTAGATGATTTTATTACCGTAAAGCACGAAGACTTTTTTAAAACTCAAAAAGGAGGAAGTGGTAAGTTACATATGGTATTTAATCCACCTTATGGAGAGCGCTTAAATATTGACATGGAAACGTTTTACAAAAACATTGGCGATACACTTAAGCAAAACTACCCAGGCACCGAGGCATGGTTTATTACCTCAAACTTAGATGCTTTAAAGCATGTAGGGTTGCGCCCTTCACGAAAAATACAACTGTACAATGCTAAACTAGAATCTCGTTTGGTTAAGTATGTGATGTATGAAGGGAGTAAGAAGGGAAAGTATATGAAGTAGATGTTATAATTAAGGTTTTATTGTGTTTGTAATACTAAGAAACTAATTTATTCTTAACAGAAAATAAGAATTACTTACTAGGAATTATAAATATAGTATATGTGTAGAAAGGACTTAAATTAACAAGATTGTTAATTATGATGTTTAGAATGTTTGTAATGTTCCATAATTAAATCTCTACCAAAATCGCCATCAAAATCACGCCACACACAATGTATGTGGTTAGCGTTGTTTTGAGTATTATCCAGTTCAATTAAAAACGTTTTACCTTGTATTCTGTAGTAATGCGGCTCACCTTTTTCGGTGCTTCCTGCCCAAGCAAAACGTAAATCATTAAATTCTTCCTGTAGTATTTGAGCCTCTCTAATATGTGCTAAATCGTCCGGTAGAGCGCTTAAGTACTCAGTTATAATAGCCCTTAATTTGGTCCTTTGTTTATCGTTAAGAGCACTTGCTAGAATACCTTCGGGTTTTAAAGGCTCTACTTTAGAGTGGTTATAAGTTAAAATATCATTGTAGGCAACATTAGTAAAAATAGCTTGTTTACGTTGATGTTCAGTTAAGGAATTAACAAGTGCATAGGCTAGTTCTTCTTCTCTATGCAAAGTACGCTCTCCTTTTCTACTACCACTTCTTACAATGGCAGGATTAGCCCCAAAAAAGCGGGGAGTAGCCGTAATGTTATCATTAACTACGGTAAAGTTTAAAGCCACATGATGCCCCTCAAATGCCCAAGCCCAAAGTTTGTCATTTTTTGGATTGCCATAAATGGCTATAAAATAGGCTTCGGGATTTCTGTATTCTGGGTCACCTCCCAATTCAGCCAAAACACTTTCAAGGCTAATTATTTTTTTAGTCTTATTGTAACCAGATTCGCTTAAAAAATAGCCAAGCATTTTAAAGAAAAGGTCTTTCTGTTCTTTATTGAGTTCTTTTAATGAAATACCTTCACGAGGATAGGATTTGTTTGGTAAAAAATGCCATGATTCCCTTGAGGCATCATTAAACGGAAACAACACTTTTTCTATTTGCTCAGTGTTTAAAGAATCTAAAAACTTTACTACATGTTTACTATTGTGTAAACTAAAAGATTGTAACAGAAAGAGGGCAATTATGCCAATTATAATTATTAGTTTTTTCATTTGTTTAGTCATTGGAATAAAAACATTCTAAGTTACGTTATTTATCTAAAATAGCTTGAGTTTTCATGGGAGTTGTTTGTTTATTGCATATTTTTAGTTGTTAGGTAATGATATTTTAAATAATTGAGAGTTCTAATTAAAGCTTAGTGCATTAAATTACCTTTTTAGGTTCTCAACAAATAGGCTTTTATATTGTTAATTACTTTGTTTCTTGGCTATTTCATTTTTTAAGGCGTTGTGTTATATTAGCGTTCTATCATTAATTTTTATCAATTTTATGGCTGTACCATCTAATTATACCGAAGAAAATATACGTTCACTCGATTGGAAGGAGCATATAAGGATGCGTCCTGGAATGTATATCGGAAAACTCGGTGATGGGTCATCACCAGATGATGGTATCTATATCCTGTTAAAAGAAGTTATAGACAACTCTATTGATGAATTTGTAATGGGAGCAGGAAAGACTATCGAGATTTCTGTTCAAGGAAACAAGGTTATTGTTAGAGATTATGGTCGGGGGATTCCGTTAGGAAAAGTGGTTGATGTAGTTTCTAAAATGAATACTGGTGGGAAATATGATTCAAAAGCATTTAAAAAATCGGTAGGTCTAAACGGTGTTGGTACCAAGGCTGTCAATGCGCTTTCAAATTATTTTAGGGTAGAATCCACAAGAGATGGTAAATCGGCATCAGCAGAGTTTGAAAAAGGAGAACTTACAGAGAAGGAGCTACTTGATGATACTACCCGTAGAAAAGGTACAAAAGTATCGTTTATACCAGACGAAAGTATTTTTAAGAATTACAAGTTTAGAAGTGAGTACATTGTAAAAATGCTTAAGAACTATGTGTACTTAAATCCTGGGTTAACCATTGTTTTTAATGGAGAAAAGTACTTTAGCGAAAACGGATTAAAAGATTTACTCACAGAGAGTACCAATGAGGCAGATTTATTGTACCCTATCATTCATCTTAGGGGGGATGATATTGAGGTAGCTATTACACATAGTAAAACTCAATATAGTGAAGAATATCATTCATTTGTTAATGGACAGAATACTACACAAGGAGGTACGCATTTAAATGCCTTTAGAGAGGCGGTTGTAAAGACGGTTAGAGAATTTTATGGTAAGAATTATGATGCCTCCGATGTTAGAAAATCAATCATCAGTGCTATTGCTATTAAAGTAATGGAACCCGTTTTTGAAAGTCAGACCAAAACAAAATTGGGGTCAACCGATATGGGAGGCGATTATCCAACGGTTCGTACTTATATAAACGATTTTGTAAAAACAAATCTGGATAATTATCTTCATAAAAACACAGATACAGCCGAAAAGATACAGAAGAAAATTTTACAAGCAGAACGAGAGCGTAAGGAGTTGTCAGGTATTAGGAAGCTAGCAAGAGATAGAGCAAAAAAAGCAAGTCTCCATAATAAAAAATTACGCGATTGCCGTGTGCATTTTGGAGATACTAAAAGTGAACGAAATCTTGAAACTACCCTGTTTATTACTGAGGGAGACTCGGCTTCGGGTAGTATTACCAAATCACGTGACGTTAATACACAAGCGGTTTTTAGTCTTAAAGGTAAACCTTTGAATTGTTACGGACTTACAAAAAAAATTGTTTATGAAAACGAAGAGTTCAATCTACTACAAGCAGCTTTGAATATTGAAGAATCTCTTGAGGATTTACGTTATAATAACGTGGTTATTGCCACCGATGCCGATGTAGATGGCATGCATATCAGGTTGTTGTTAATTACATTCTTTTTGCAGTTTTTTCCTGAAGTTATTAAAGAAGGTCATTTGTATATATTACAAACCCCATTATTTAGGGTTAGAAACAAAAAAGAAACTATTTATTGCTACACAGAAGAAGAGCGCATTAATGCTATTGAAAAGTTAAAACCAAAACCTGAAATTACAAGGTTTAAAGGTCTTGGTGAAATATCGCCAGACGAGTTTAAGCATTTTATAGGTGAAGATATGCGCTTAGACCCAGTAATGCTTGATGATAATATGTCTATTGAAGAACTGTTGTCCTTTTATATGGGTAAAAATACTCCAACAAGACAAGAATTTATTATTGATAACTTGAAAGTTGAATTAGATTTAATTGAAGAAAGAAATTAATGCGCACTAGTAATGCCAGAGTAAGGAATGTTATTATTTCAATCTATTTCATCTTGATTGTGATAGCTATTATTCTATCTACTGTGTTTAGTGCGTTTAAAGATGTAACCGGTACGCCAATCTTAACATTCTTCCTGTTCCTATTTGGTTTTGTAGCTTTATTTTTCTTAGTGCACTGGATATCAAAGTATTTTGAGTATGACAGTGACGGTATGAAAGTGGTTATAATTAACAGAGGGCTTTTGTTGTCAGATTATCTAAATTACAGAGAGTACAAAGTTGAGTTTGAGAAACACAATTTAGTATCTTATAAATTTCGTAATTTTTTAATTTATAGAGGTCTTAGGTTGGGTATTCAAAATAATAATGGTAAAGTAAAGCATGTATACTTTAATGTTACATTGGTGTCAAAAAAAAAGAGAAAATATATAAGGCAGTCCTTAAGAAAAATGGTGAGGATTAATAGAAAAAAGCAAATAGTTAATGATGGAAGAGAATGATAGCTTAGAAAACGAGCAAAATGATGAACACAATGAAACCATTACACGTGTTACGGGAATGTACAAAGATTGGTTTCTGGATTATGCATCGTATGTTATTTTAGAAAGAGCCGTTCCTGCTATTGAAGATGGTTTTAAACCAGTGCAACGTCGTATTATGCATTCTATGAAAGATCTTGATGATGGGCGTTACAATAAGGTAGCTAACATTGTAGGGCATACCATGCAATACCACCCGCATGGTGACGCTAGTATAGCAGATGCAATGGTACAGATAGGCCAGAAAGATTTGCTAATTGATACTCAAGGTAACTGGGGAAACATACTAACAGGCGATAGTGCAGCAGCTTCTAGGTATATAGAAGCTCGCCTTTCAAAATTTGCTTTAGATGTTGTTTATAATCCGAAAATAACAGAATGGCAGGCTAGTTATGATGGCCGTAGAAAAGAACCTGTTAATTTACCAGTTATGTTTCCTTTGCTGTTGGCTCAAGGAGGCGAAGGAATTGCTGTTGGACTTTCAACAAAAATATTACCTCATAATTTTATAGAGCTTATTGAGGCTTCCATAAAGCATCTTCAAGGAAAACGATTTACTATTTTACCAGATTTCCCAACGGCTGGAATAGCTGATTTTACAAATTATAATGATGGTAATAGGGGTGGTAAAGTAAGGGTACGAGCCAAAATTTCGCAGTTTGATAAAAACATCCTAGTAATTTCTGAAATTCCGTTTGGAACAACTACTTCATCTTTAATAGATTCAATTTTGAAGGCTAATGATAAGGGTAAAATTAAGATTAAAAAGATTGAAGATAACACAGCTGCTGAGGTTGAAATCTTAGTTCATTTGCCTTCAGGTTTATCTCCAGACAAGACTATTGATGCCTTGTATGCCTTCACCAGTTGTGAGTCGTCAATTTCTCCTTTAGGCTGTGTGATAGAAGACAATAGACCATTGTTTATTGGGGTTTCTGAAATGCTCCGTCGTTCTACCGATAATACCGTTCAACTTTTAAAGCAGGAATTGGAAATCAAGTTGGGAGAATTAGAAGAACAATGGCATTTTGCGTCTTTAGAACGTATTTTTATTGAAAATCGAATTTATAGGGATATTGAGGAAGAAGAAACTTGGCAAGGCGTTATTGATGCTATAGATAAGGGGCTTCAGCCATACATTAAACATTTAAAACGCGCTATAACAGAAGATGACATTGTGCGTTTAACGGAAATTCGCATCAAACGTATTTCTAAGTTTGATATCGATAAAGCACAACAAAAAATAGATGCTTTAGAAGAACAAATTGCACAAGTAAAACATAATCTCGAAAATTTAATAGATTATGCTATAACCTATTTTAAAAGATTAAAGGATGATTATGGCGAAGGGCGTGAGCGTAAGACAGAAATTAGAATTTTTGATGATGTTGATGCCACAAAAGTAGTTATTAGAAATACCAAACTCTATGTAAATAGAGAAGAAGGTTTTATTGGTACTTCACTTCGTAGAGATGAATACGTGTGTGATTGTAGTGATATTGATGATATTATTGTATTTACCAAATCAGGTAAAATGATGGTTACAAAAGTTGATAGTAAAACCTTTGTTGGTAAAGAAATCATTCATGTAGCCGTGTTTAAGAAAAAAGATAAGCGCACCATTTATAATATGATATATAGAGACGGTAAAGGAGGGCCGTCTTACATAAAGCGTTTTGCTGTAACTTCGATTACAAGAGATCGAGAATATGACTTAACCAATGGAAATAAGCAGTCTACTGTTCTATACTTTTCAGCTAACCCTAATGGGGAAGCCGAAGTGGTTACTGTTAACTTAAGACAAGCAGGTAGTATTAAAAAGTTGAAATGGGATATTGATTTTGCTGATATTCTCATTAAAGGAAGAGTGTCTAAAGGAAATTTGGTTACTAAATATTCGGTCAAGCGTATCGAACTTAAGGAGAAGGGGGTATCAACGTTGAAACCACGTAAAATATGGTTTGATGACTCTGTTCAAAGATTAAATGTAGATGGTAGAGGAGAACTTATAGGTGAGTTTAGAGGAGAGGATCGTTTGTTAATTATTTCACAATCTGGGCGATTAAAAACAATTATTCCAGAACTTACTACCCATTTTGATAGTGATATGATTGTTCTTGAGAAATGGATTCCAAAAAAGCCAATTTCTGCTATTTATTATGATGGAGAAAAACAGCGCTATTATGTGAAACGCTTTCTTGTTGAAAATGAAAACAAGGAAGAAATATTTATTTCGGAGCATACAGACTCACAATTAGAGATTGTTTCTACAGATTGGAGACCAATGGCAGAGGTAGTATTTGCCAAGGAGCGCGGCAAAGATAGACGTGAAAATTTGGAAATTAATCTTGAAGAGTTTATAGCTATTAAGGGTATTAATGCCCTTGGAAATCAATTAACTAAAGAACGTATCAATCAAATAAATATACTGGATCCTTTACCTTATGAGGCCCCAAAAGAAACACCAGCAAGTGAAATAGAGGTAGTGGATGAAACCGAGGTGTCATCAGAAAACAAGGTTTCTAAATCAGATTCTGATACTGATGATGAGGGTGATTTTGAAGTAGGTAACGAAGGACAGGTTACATTGTTTTAATAATGAGGTTAACCTAATTGCGAGTAATTAACCAATACAGCATTTTTCTTCGTTCTGTAAAACCTAATTTCTTGTAAAGGTTAATTGGCCCCAAGTTAGTTTCATCTACATGTAAAAAAGGAACTTTACTTTTTTTAAATATATTTTTAACAGCGTGCGTAATTAACTGTTTAGCATAGCCATTTCCAGTATATTCAGGATGCGTAGCTACTGCACTAATCTCTGTGAAATTAGTTGTTTGCATACGTTCCCCAGCAACAGCAACTAACTTGTTTTGTTTGTAAATACCCCAATAGCGTCCTAATAAATTGGTTTTAGTTTTAAAAAAATGCGGGTACACTAAGGCAATTAAATCCATTAAGTCATGATAATGAGTTTCATTGAGTTCTACAATATTCTCGGAAATTGGGTAATCAATTTCATTGTAAATAATCATTTGTAGCCCAACGTATTTTTTAAGATTGAAATTAGTAGGTATTTTTGGTTTATTGCCAACAATGAAAAAACGGTCTAATAATTTTGAATGTTTTTCAATAGCATTACAAGTATCTACATTATTTACAAAAGCTCCAAAAGGTGTGAAGTCTGGATGGTAAAACTTTATGTTGCCATAATCTATGCATGTTTCATAATGTATATTGGTTAGCGAGGACCAAACAGGGTTATCTAAAGGATCTTCTGGGAAGGGTTTCATCTTATTTTACTATTTATTCATATCTACATAAATAAGAAGAATCTTCATTTACATATACTTTAAATACAATTCCTGATGGTATTTCACATGATTCCCAAATGGCATAAGATTTTTTTTCTTCTCCTGGAAGTTCCAAATCCCAATTACCAGAGGTTAACGTCATCCATTCTTTGGTTGAAGTACTAAACTCATAAGTGCCTTTTAATAAAACCCCTACAGTATAATTTCCTTGAGAGTTATTCAGACCTAAAGATTTTACGTTTCCTTCAAAATACTCGTTTACTTTTATCATGGTTTATTTTATTATTAATTGAATTTATTATTGTATTTAAATCAGTTGTGTAGTCAAACCAAAGGGTATCTTCACTTTTCTTAAACCAAGTAAGTTGGCGTTTTGCAAACCTTCGGGTATTTTTTTTGATTTCAGAAATGGCAAAATCTAAGGTCCATTCACCACCAAAATATTTAAATATTTCTTTATAGCCTACCGTGTTTAAAGCATTTAAGTTTTTATGAGGTATAAGTGTTTCAACTTCTTCTAACAAACCTTCCTTTACCATAATATTAACACGCTTGTTAATACGGTTATAAATAGTTTCTCTTTCGGCGGTAAGCCCAACTGTTATGGTTTTAAAATTTCTTTGGGTTTTGTCTTTGTTCAAAAATGAAGAATAAGATTTGCCAGTGCCAATACAAATTTCTAAAGCTCTAATAACCCTATGCGGATTATCTGTAGCAATAGAATTATATGATGTTTCATCTAACTCTTTTAGTTGTTTTTGCAATGATTCTAAACCTTCAACTTCCAATTGCTTATTCAATCTTTCTCTTATACTTGAATCAATATCAGGAAAATGGTCTAAGCCTTTAGTAACAGCGTCAACATATAAGCCAGAACCGCCTACCATGATAACTATGTCGTGTGTTTTAAAAAGTGCATCTAGTTTTTGAAGTACCTCTTTTTCAAAAGAGCCAACACTATATTCGTCATGAATAGATTTATGGTGAATAAAATGATGTTTTGCAGCAGCTAATTCTTGATCTGTTGGAGCCGCCGTACCAATTTGCATTTCTTTAAAAAACTGACGGGAATCTGCCGAAATTATTTCGGTTTTAAAGTGTTTTGCCAATTGTATGCTAAGGTTTGTTTTTCCTATAGCAGTAGGCCCAATCACTGAAATTAAATATTTAGTTTTCGTTTTTATTTTAGGCTTAAATTAAGAGTGTATACGTTCTCCACAATTATAACAATATTGAGCTTTATTGTTGTGGTTTTCTGCAAGGCATTTAGAACAAATTTGCGGATTAGATAAAGGTTTTTCTTTTTTAGCTTGAGCCGTGTATTCAGCGGAAACTATGCCAGTTGGCACCGCAATAATTCCATAACCTAGTATCATAACAAGCGAAGCTATAAGTTGTCCCAGTGGAGTTTGTGGAGCAATGTCACCAAAGCCAACCGTAGTAAGTGTTACAATACACCAGTAAACACTTCTTGGTATATCGGTAAAACCATGTTCTTCACCTTCAACCAAGTACATAATGGTACCTAGTATTATGGAAATAATGATGACTGCAAACAAAAAGACCGAAATTTTAGCTCTACTTGCTTTAATAGCACTCATTAAATTATTTGAGGCACCTAGATACCTTGCTAACTTTAAGATCCTAAAAACCCTGAGCAGGCGTAAGGCACGTAAAGCTGCAAGAGCATGTACCCCACCTACAATTAAGGATATGTATTTTGGTATAGTAGACAGTAAATCAATGATACCATAAAAACTAAGTACATATTTTAATGGCTTTTTTACAGTAACAATTCTTAAGATATACTCAATAGAAAAGAGAATTGTGATAACCCACTCTGAAATGTTTAGAAACGAATGAAACTTGCGATCAATACTATGTACACTTTCTAACATTACTAGGATAACACTAGCTAAAATAGTTATAAGTAGTACAACATCAAATAATTTACCAGCAGGAGTATCTGCTTCATAAATAATTTTTTGAAGTTTCAAACGCCATTTATTTCTTGTATATCTACTCATTAACCCAAAAATAGTAAAGATGTATTACTTTTTCTTTAATAAAACAAGCGAATTGTTCTGAACATCAACTATTTTGTTCATGAATTTTTTTAAATAGGGGTAGTATTCAGGGGTATAAACGGCTTCTTTAAAGTCAATTCTAAAGGTAAGGGAAAGTTCATTATCAAACGTACTGGAAGAATAGAAAAGTATCCCTGCTTTATTAGGTAAACTAGTAACTACAGGTTTTGGTTTTTCTATTATTTCGTATTGATCTCCTAAATCAAGCTTTAAGGTATAATAGTAAGAGTCTTTGTAACCAAAATCTATAGGATAACTCCTCTCCTGAAGTTTAAAAGGATTTTCGGAAAAGAACTTCACAAAAAATGGGTTTAGATACATATTATCACCAGTTATTTCGCTTTGATATTTAACATTGTATTGTTCGTTAAAAACAGGGTGGATAGGAGAACTTTCAACAGTATTATGATTAGAAATATTGACATAGGCTGTGTTGTTTTGAAGATTTTCTATGTAAGCTGACTTATTTTTAAAATAAGATTTCCTATAGTTGTAAGCGTGATAACCAGTTCTTTTTGATACTATTTTGCCAACAATATCTCCATTATCATCAATATGTAGTTTGGCTTCATAGAATACATCCGATTTTTTTGGAACAATATCAAACCACTCGCTACCAGCATTAAAATCTAGAAGTCTTCCATATTGGTTTAAGCATCTAAACGGAATTTCATCAAAGCTAAGATATTTATCGGTGGCATCAAGTAGATAGTTTTCCTCATCTATGTTTAAGTGTACTACTAAATAATTAAAATCTGAAATTACAGGATATATTTTAGTTGGATGCCCATTTTGTCTTGTTGAAATTAATAACGGTTTAACACTGTAGCCTTTTTCATTTAAAATATTATGAAGTAAAATATTTATAGAACCCACATTACCAGATTTATCCTTTATTAAGTCTTTGATAGAAACATCTTTAAAAATCTCTAATTTTTCGTTCCATGTAAAGTTTTTTTGAATATGCTCATAAATTAATGCAGCATTTTCTTTTGAATTTATGTTGTTTATTAAGCTGATGGGAAGTACGTCTTCTAATTTAATGGATTTAGAAAGTTGCTTTCCAATATTTGGGTCTGTTTTTAATTCTTTATCAACATCTTTCCATTCTTTAGTATAGTTAGTTACTGTTCCGTCAAAACCTCTAAAAGTCTTTAATTCATATTCTACTCTAGCTAAATAATTATCTTCGGTGGTCATGTAATCTTCTTCAATAAAAGCGGGAATATCTTTCATGGCATAAACACTCTCTAAACAATTAGCTTTGCCTCCCCCAGATACTTCCAAACAATCTTTTTTTACATCAACGGTATTAACTGTTAGTTTTTTACCTCCAACTAGTTTTATATTGTATTCCCAATTACCGGGTATACTGGTTTCATACTCGCTGTAAAGCGTAGGTATTTTGTGCTGAAAATCCCAGCCTTTGTAATTCCACATAAGATATTGAGGAGTTGACAAAGTATAGCTATAAGAAATCACAGAGCCTTCTTTAATGTTAGGTAATGTAAATGTTACAAGGTCATAATTTTCATTATAATCTTCTTCAAAAATGTCTTTTTTACTTAGTTTAGATTTTACTACGTTACCATTTACCATATTGTAGGTTGTACCTACAATATTTTCAACTTTTTGATAATCGTTTCCGCTTTTTTTGTGCAAATACAGTTTAACTGTGGCTTGGTCAAAACCTTCTTTGCTAAGTATTTTTATTTTACGTATTTCATTAGTCGTTAACTTATAAGTGCCCGGGTGAACCCAACTTTTGCCATGTTCATATATGATGAGCGCATTAGCTGTAGTATCTTTTTCAAAAGTATTGGTCTTAATATCTGCTAAGGTAACTTGGTGAGATTCTGAATTGAAGGGTGTTTGAGAAAAAGCAACGAGCGTAGGTAGTAATAGCAAAATTTGGATAATTCTCATAATGTTCATTATAATGTAATTTGTTTTACTTTTTTGTTTTTCCTTAGATAAGATTGAATAATATGTTGAGTATCCCTATTGTTACTCATAGGAGTAATGATTGACTTGAGAATATCTATATTATTTATCTGATAATTAAGGTTGAAAAATCCTATACCAACAAATATACCATTTTCAATTAAAATAGCACTGCGCTCGTCAATATCACGTCCTCTGTCAATAATGACCATATTTTTATTAGAATAACTGTTTTTTGAAATAAGAGCGTTTACTCTTTTGTTATATACTTCAGGAGGTTCTTCTTGTATGCAAGCTCCTTCACACATTTTTATATCATAATTAAAACAACTGGTTTTAGTTTTATAAAAACCTGTGAGTTTTTGACATAATTGATATTCTTCAATAGCATTTAAAATAAAGCTTTTGCCACTTTGTCTGTTGCTAAATGTGGTTATTGGTTTTTTACGCCCATCAACAATATCAATCTTTAGGTTTATGTAGTTGTGTTCATCAATAAAACTATATAGAGCATGCGTGAAAATTGTTCTCCTCAAGGCTCTATTGAAAATAGGCTTGAGTCGTTTTATTTCCTCACTTTCCTTTAAAAGAGCTACTAGCTCACTACCCGTCTCTTCGTAAGTTACTGTGCTAACTAAGGCTTGTATTTTTTTTGACTTAGGGTTGGTATTAGTAAAGTGTTGATTGATACGTTTCTTAATATTTTTACTCTTACCAATATAAATGATTTCACCGTCTGCTTTATGAATGTAATACACACCCGTAACCGATGGAAGTTCATCAATAATATCAATATGTCGGGGTTCTAATTGGAGTTTTGGATTGGCTCGTACAGAATTTTGAATAATACTCTTTTCAGAGTCTTTATCCATAAGCATTTTAAAAAGCTTAACGGTTGCTTGTGCATCACCAGATGCACGATGCCTATCAGAAACAGGAATTCCTAAAGACCTCACTAATTTACCCAAACTATAGGATTGCTGTCCTGGAATTAGATTTTTAGATAATTCAACAGTACAAAGTGATTTTCTTTCGTATTCAAAACCTAGACGCCTAAATTCGGTACATAAAATTCTATAATCAAATTGGGCGTTATGAGCCACTATAATACAGTCTGTTGTAATCTCAACAATGCGTTTGGCAACCTCATAAAATTTAGGAGCACTACGTAACATGTTATTGTTAATACCTGTAAGATTTACAACAAAAGGTTGAATGTCTCGTTCTGGATTTACTAGGCTTATAAACTGATCAACAACTTTATGACCGTCATATTTATAAATGGCAATTTCGGTAATGCCTTCTTCATTATATCTACCTCCAGTAGTTTCTATGTCTAGTATTGCGTACAAAAATGTTTATGCGTTAAGGTCCTTTTTTGTTTAGTTATAATACCTGGCGCCAAAAATACCACTTCCAACTCTAACCATAGTACTTCCGCATTCAATAGCTAGTTTATAATCTCCACTCATGCCCATGCTTATAGTTTCGGGTTTAAAGTTGAATATTTCAAGTTCTTTTAAACTATCAAAGGTTGATTTAAGTAAATTAAATTCTTTTTTTATCTGTTCATTGTCCTCTGTAAATGTTGCCATTCCCATAAAGCCAACAACTCTAATATTTTTTAATTCTGAAAATTGTTGAGATTGAATAATTTTTAAAGCTTCTTCTGGATATATTCCAAATTTAGAGTCTTCTTTAGCAATTTTAATTTGGATTAAACAGTCAATCACTCTATTGTTTTTCAAGGCCTGTTTATTAATTTCTTCAAGAAGTTTAATGCTATCAACACCATGAATTAAACTCACAAAACTAGCCATATACTTAACTTTATTACGCTGAACATGACCAATCATATGCCATTTAATATCTTTGGGCATGGCATGATATTTTTCAACCATATCCTGAATTTTGTTTTCACCAAAAATTTTATGCCCTACATTATAGGCTTCCATAATATCACTAACGGGTTTGGTTTTAGAAACTGCTACTAAGGTTACATGTTCAGGAATAGTCGATTTTATATTTAAAAGATTGTTTGCTATCGACATCATTATTTCAAAAATTGAGAAGACGCTTTATCTGCTTTTTTGCTTTCTGAGTAGTCATAAAAACCCTCACCAGATTTCACACCTAACTTTCCAGCTTGTACCATATTGACTAATAACGGGCAAGGAGCATATTTAGGGTTTTTAAAGCCATCGTACATAACGTTAAGGATTGATAAACAAACGTCTAATCCAATGAAATCAGCTAACTGTAATGGTCCCATAGGGTGAGCCATTCCTAGTTTCATTACGGTGTCTATTTCCTTAACACCTGCTACGCCATTATACAAGGTTTCTATAGATTCGTTAAGCATGGGCATTAAAATACGATTGGCAACAAAGCCAGGGTAATCATTGACCTCTACCGCTACTTTTCCTAAGGTTTTAGATAGTTCCATGATGGTTTTGGTCACATCATTACTGGTGTTATATCCTCTAATAACTTCAACCAATTTCATTATAGGTACAGGATTCATAAAATGCATACCTATTACTTTGTCTGGTCTTGAGGTTATACTTGCAAGTTGTGTAATAGAAATGGAAGAGGTGTTCGTTGCTAAAATTGTTTTTTTAGAACAAGATTCGTCTAATTGTTTAAAGATATTGAGTTTTAACTCTATATTTTCTGTGGCTGCTTCAACAACTAAATCAGCATTTGTAACACCATCTTTTAAATCTGTAAAGGTTGAGATATTGGCAAGTGTATTAACTTTATCAGTTACCAATATTTTTTCTTTGGCAATCATTCGGTCTAAATTCAAAACAATCGTATCAAGACCTTTCTTAAGAGAAATTTCATTGATATCGATTAGCCGAACTTTAAAACCAGATTGCGCAAAAGAGTGTGCAATACCATTACCCATGGTACCTGCACCAATAACAGCAACATGTTTCATATTTAAAAACTGTTTATTATTTGATTTGCTACTCTTAATGCTTCTGTACCATCATGAAGTGTTACTACTGGAGACGTGTTATTGTTAATGGCATCTGCAAAGGTTTCCAACTCGTCTAAAATGGCATTATTGTTATCAACCTTAGGATTGTCAAAATAAATTTGTTTTTTGACACCCTCGGCATTTTGAAGAATCATATCAAAATCTCCAGGATTTTTTGGAGCATCCTTCATTTTAACTACCTCACACTTCTTCTCTAAAAAATCCACCGAGATATAAGCATCTTTTTGAAAAAACCTTGCCTTTCGCATTTTTTTGAGTGATATTCTACTAGCCGTTAAATTGGCAACACAGCCATTTTCAAATTCTAATCTGGCATTTGCAATATCGGGAGTATCACTAATTACGGCAACTCCACTGGCAGAAATATGCTTTATCTTAGATTTTACAAGACTTAGCACTATATCAATATCATGAATCATCAAATCTAAAACTACCGGAACATCAGTACCTCTTGGGTTAAATTCTGCTAAGCGATGTGTTTCAATGAACATAGGGTTCTTGATATCTTCTCTCACCGCTAAAAATGCTGGGTTAAACCGCTCTACATGACCAACTTGTCCTCGTAAATTATTTTCTGCTAAAAGTTCTCTAATATGTTCTGCTTCTTCTACAGTATTAGTGATGGGTTTTTCAATAAAAATATGTTTTCCACTGGCTATGGCTTTTTTTGCACAGTCATAGTGTGATAAAGTTGGTGTTACAATATCAACCACATCAACAGCATCAATAAGAGCATCCATAGAATTGAAAAACTTGAATCCAAATTCAGTTTCTACTTTTTTTCCGTTTTCTTCATCGGCATCATAAAAGCCTACTAGATTATATTTATTGGATTGATTTAGAAGTCTTAAGTGAATTTTTCCAAGGTGGCCAGCACCAAGAACACCAGCGTTTAGCATAATAAAAGGGTTTTCAACAAAAATACATGAATTTAATGATTTCTGACTAAATTTTCGGTTTCGAAATCATGTTTAAATCCTATAAGATTAAATTATTTTGTAATTTATTTTAAGCTTTAAAATGTTTGACTAATTTTAGGCTTGCAAACTTCACTAACTATTGAAAGACACATTTAAACATAAAGGCCTAAGACAGCAGTTGGTTAATGTTATAAAAGCCAAAGGAATAACTGATGAAAATGTATTAAGAGCCATAGGTAACATACCAAGACACTTATTTATGGATTCTAGTTTTTTAGACCATGCCTATCAAGATAAAGCTTTTCCTATTGCAGCAGATCAAACTATTTCACAACCTTACACTGTGGCATTTCAAACCGAGTTGTTGCAAGTAAAACGAGGTGACAAAATATTAGAAATAGGAACAGGTAGTGGCTACCAATGTGCTGTTTTGTGTGAAATGGGAGCAAAAGTTTACAGTATTGAGCGCCAGCAAGAATTATTTAAAAAGACCAGTAAGTTTTTGCCAAAATTGGGTTACCGAGCTAAAAAATTAATTTTTGGTGATGGCTATAAAGGGTTTCCTGAAGAAGCGCCTTTTGACGGTATTATAGTAACTGCAGGAGCGCCATTTGTACCTAAACCTTTATTGAGTCAATTAAAAGAGGGGGGGAGATTAGTAATTCCTGTTGGAACAGAGGTGCAAACCATGACGCTTTTTATTAGAAAAGGCTCTAAGGAATTTGAAAAACACGAGTTTGGTGATTTTAGATTCGTACCACTTTTGGAGGATAAGAATTAAGATTTAATCCCAAACAAATTTCCAATTATTATCGGGTTGTCTTTTCCAAACAGTATGAAATATACCTTTCCTAATTTTAGTGTTACCAAGAGAGTCTTTATAAACAAAATTGTATTTTCCGTAGGTATAAGCTAAATCACCCGAAAGAGAAACATCTACAAAATCTGGCTTCCAAGATAGACCTTTAGAGGTATTATTTATCATATATTGTTTAATACTGTCTCTACCTTTTATTAACCTATTATTTCTTAGAAGTATACCATCATCTGCAACATATTTTAGAAAAGCCACATTCATACCTTCCTCTTTTGATAAATTACTAAACTCAGTTTCAGTTTTTATAATTTCTTCTTTCCATTTTTCAACCTTTTTTTTATTATCTTTTGTTTGACATGAAAACAAGATAAAAATAACAAGAATTAATACCGTTGATAACTTCATCGTTTTATATAATATTGGTTTCAAACCCATCAATACTTTTAGAGTTTTTCTCTTTTCTATAGTTTTTTAAGCGTTCTTCACCTTGTTTTTCGGCCCAACTATTTAGCTGTAACCGTTCTTCTTTAAAGTCCATAAAAGGAACAGCGTAACCACAAGAGGTTTGTACAGAGTCTATGGTCATTTCAATCACCTGTCTGGTACCAGCAATTTTAGGAAATAAATTAATAAGATAATGAAATTCACTATCGCGCTCATGATATATTTTAGCATGCCCATATAGTCTAAGAATAAGGGGTTTACCTTCAAAAGCACAAAACATCACTGTCATTCGGTTATTTTTCAATATATGTGCTGCGGTTTCGTTACCGCTACCAGTTAGGTTTAACCATAACACTTTATTGCCACCTTCCATAACTCTAAAAGTATCTAAACCTTTGGGTGATAAATTAATTCTACCTTCGGTAGCAGCTGTGGCCACAAAAAAAACTTTTTGGGCTTCAATAAAGGTTTTTAGCTCTGGTGAAATCTCTGTGAAAAACGTAGCCATACTTTTAATTTTTTGGCAAATAAACTTCTGGAATTGGGTTGTCCTCAGTCTCCTGTGTCCAGTAAATATTTATAATCCACCACCTTTTTCCATCATGTAAAAGCTGAATGCTATTAATACCTCTCATAAATGGGGATTCGTCAGATTCACTCATAAATGCTTCATAAGTACTAAATACATGGGCAATATTGCCAAAAATACTAACCTCGCGGTTTATTTCTTTTTCAAAAAAACCGTTCTCAACTAACCACGAACCTGAACTTTTCACATAGTCATCAGGACTCATATATCTTACTCTGTAGTAGCCTTCTTTACCTTTTCCAGATGGAATCAATTTGGCATCTTTATGAAACAGAAATTTAAACTGTCCCCAGTTGCGTTTTTTACCTTTTTCTCCAGAAATAACGTCGTAAAGTGTTTTAATGGTTTTATCTAAAGTAATAACTTTTGTAGTGTCTATGGCGTAAACTTTTGGAGTTTCGTCTTTCGATTTTTTTTGTGCTTGAGCTGAAAAAACAGTAATAAATAGTAATACGATGAGTATCTGCTTCATTTTAAGAATAAATTGATGTCCTAAGAAGGAAAATTAATGAATTTGAAAAACTTAAAAGGTTAAGTCTTTCATAAATTATTTGAAGTTTTTTTTAATCCTATCCAAATTACGTTTGTTATCCCGGTCTTTAATGGTTTCTCGTTTGTCATATAATTTTTTACCTCTAGCAAGAGCAATGTCTAATTTAGCAAAGCCTTTTTCATTTATAAACAAACGTAACGGAATAATAGTGAGTCCTGTATTTTGAACTTCTTTTTCTAATTTTTTAAGCTCCTTTCGGTTTAAAAGAAGCTTTCGGGTAGCCTTGGGTTTGTGGTTGTAATATGTGCCATGGCTGTATTCTTCAATAGTCATATTAACAACAAAAAGTTCACCACGGTCATTAAATTCACAAAAACTTTCTGCAATAGAGGCTTTACTATTTCTAATAGACTTTATTTCGGTTCCAGACAATACAATGCCAGCCGTATACTTGTCTAATATTTCATATTGAAAGCGTGCCTTTTTGTTAAGTATGTTGATCTTTTTTTGCATGGAGCACAAAACTACGTAAATTTACATTCTTTACTTTTTAAAACTGTTTTTTTTGAATAAAAAAAGGTTTTAGCTTCTCTGTATCAATTAAACTGTAATATAAAGTATAAAGCATATTTTTTTATTGCTGTACTGTAAAACATTTGTATTTTTGAGACTGTCTTAAAATTAACGAAATTCAATTCAAAATATGAATTCATATGAAGTAGCTGTTATTGGATCTGGTCCTGGCGGATATGTGGCAGCCATACGTTGTGCACAATTAGGTATGAAAACAGCATTAATAGAAAAGTATTCTACACTTGGGGGTACATGTTTAAACGTAGGGTGTATTCCTAGCAAAGCGCTTTTAGATTCATCTCATCATTATGAAGATGCGGTTAAACATTTTGAGGAGCACGGCATTGAAATTCCAGGTGAGGTAAAAGTGAACCTAGAAAAAATGATTGCCCGTAAACAAGCTGTTGTAGATCAAACCACTGGTGGAATCGATTTTTTAATGAAGAATAATAATATAGATGTTTATCAAGGCCTTGGAAGCTTTAAAGATGCCACTCATATTACAATTTCAGGTGATAAGACTGCTGAAATTGAAGCCAAAAACACGATTATAGCTACAGGAAGTAAACCTTCAAGTTTACCGTTTATCAATATAGACAAAGAACGTATCATTACTTCTACCGAAGCTTTGAAACTTAAAGAAGTGCCAAAGCATTTAATTGTTATTGGAGGTGGTGTAATTGGTTTAGAGCTTGGTCAGGTTTATAAACGATTAGGAGCTGAGGTTTCTGTAGTTGAGTTTATGGATAGAATTATCCCAACCATGGATGCTGGTTTATCTAAGGAGCTCAATAAGGTATTGAAGAAACAGAAGTTTAAAATAAATACTTCTCATAAAGTTAAATCTGTAGAGCGAGCAGGTGATGAGGTTATCGTAAAAGCCGATAACAAAAAAGGAGAGGAAGTAGAGTTTAAAGGAGATTACTGTTTAGTGTCTGTGGGACGTCGCCCATACACCGATGGATTAAATGCTGAAGCTGCAGGTGTAAAGTTAGATGAAAAAGGTCGAGTAGAAGTGAATGAACACTTACAAACCAGTGCCTCTAATATTTATGCTATAGGCGATGTTGTTAAAGGTGCTATGTTAGCTCATAAGGCAGAAGAAGAAGGCGTGTTTGTTGCTGAAACCTTGGCAGGACAAAAACCACACATCGATTATAATTTAATTCCGGGAGTAGTTTATACATGGCCTGAGGTTGCTGCAGTTGGTAAAACTGAAGAGCAATTAAAAGAAGCAGGAGTGGCCTACAAAGTTGGACAATTCCCAATGCGAGCTTTAGGGCGTAGTAGAGCCAGTATGGATATTGACGGATTTGTGAAAATTTTGGCTGATAAGAATACCGATGAAATTTTAGGGGTGCATATGGTAGGTGCACGAGCAGCCGATATGATTGCTGAAGCAGTTGTTGCTATGGAATATAGAGCAAGTGCAGAGGATATCTCTAGAATGTCTCATGCACACCCAACATTTACAGAGGCTATCAAAGAAGCTGCTTTAGCGGCAACAGATGATAGAGCATTACATATTTAGTAATTGCCTTTTAATATAATAAAAAGGGAGCCACTGGCTCCCTTTTTTTTGTAATCATTATAAATTCACTAGACTCTTGTTTAAAAGTCTAATATTTAGTAAATTAGGCTCTGAGAACAGTTAATAGCGCAACTAACCCCTTATGGAATTGTTTAGAAATGATTCCTACCTGTTCTATGTACTATGAATGTTATGTTTAACCTTTTAAACCTAACATTATGAAAACAAAATTACTACTTTCATTAGCCCTTTTTCTTGGTAACTATTCTATGATTTTAGGTCAGTGTGTACCACCGGCAGATAAAACTTGTATTGAAGATGATCAATTTGAGGCTTATCTTGAGTCTGCTGGATTAGGAGATGACATTCCTAATAATGACTTGGTTTTTACATCTCGAATTCAAGTTGTCACTGATCTTGATGTATCAGCGCAAGGCATTAAATCAATGAATGGTATAGAAGCCTTTACAGCTTTACAAAATCTTAATTGTAGCAGTAACAACCTATTAACTTCCTTAAATGTGTTTAATAATACTTCTATTACAGAATTGCGCATTTTTAATTGTAGCATAAACAATTTAACATTGCCTAACAATAACACATTAACTTATTTAAGCTGTGGTAATAATAACTTACCAGGGCTTGATGTAAGTGGATATCCTAATCTTACATATTTGGCTTGTGCAAATAATCTTAATGGCGATTTGGGAGTAATGGATTTAAAGCCTAACACTAAATTGATTACTTTGTATCTTCATAATTCGGGTGTTACTTCGTTAGACATATCAACATGCACTGACTTAGATCTTTTACATTGTTTTACAACAAATGAATTTTCAAATGCTAATAATTTATCAACTCTCGACATTTCTGCTAATACCAAGTTAAGAGAAGTTAGGTGCTATAATATAGGTCTTAATACAATTATTTATTCAGCTAGTCCATATAACAATATGACTTTTATAGACTGTGGGAGTAATAATTTAAACTCTTTAGAACTTGCAAAATTTCCTAATATTGAAACCTTATGGTGCTATTACAATAATCTTTCAAGTTTAGATTTTTCAAATAATATTTTGCTACAGAGCTTAGATTTTGGAGGTAATTCTGGCTTGACCAATATAAATCTTTCAATGCTAGCTAATTTAGTTACAGTTTGGGGTTATGATACTTTAAATTTAAATAGTTTAACACTTCCAACAAATTCAACAACGCTAGAAAATATTTGGTTTTTTCAAAATGGCTTATCAACTCTTGATTTTACCACTAATACTGGCTTACAAAGAATGGATATAGCCGGAGGAAATTTTAGTGATATTGATGTTAGTATGCTCACTAACCTAACCCAGTTATATTGTAATAAAAGTAATTTGCTTACCTCATTGAACATTGCTAATGGAAACATTGATAGTTTTGATTGGATGTGGGCTGATGAAAATCCCTTGCTAGATTGCATTCAAGTAGATGATGAAACAAAAGCTTATGGTAAGTCACAGCCAAATTGGAAGCGTGATTTTGATACAGAATTTAGTTTAAACTGTTCTTTAAGTGTGGATGAATTTCTTAAAGAATCAATTTCACTTTACCCCAATCCCACAAAGAATAAAGTTTTCCTAGAAACTGTATTAAGTGTTTCTTATAACTTATTGAATATTCAAGGTCAAGAAATGTTTAAAGGCCATTTTAGTATTGGAATGAATGAAATGGATTTATCCAATCTGCCGCAAGGCTTGTACTTTTTAAACCTTGAATCACCAGATGGAAGCCATGTTAAAAAAATATTGAAGAACTAGTAAAATAGTTTTTACATTAACCAATTTAGAAAAGTAACTTAAGTAGTTACTTTTCATTTTTTGCCCTTATTGTGCATTATCCTAGTCTTTTAAAAAAAATTGTTTTACTGATTTTTATTACAATTTATGTTTCTTTGTGACCGCACAAATATTTTTGTGTCTTAAAAGAAGATCAAAACAAATAGCCAAAAGCTAGAATTGGAAACCCTAGAGAATATTAATAAAACACCAGATGAAGATCTTGTAAAAGTAATTGTCAAAACTAATGACACATTGCTTTTTGAAATTTTATATGACAGGTATGCTATGCTTGTATATAACAAGTGTTTAGGGTTTGCTAAAGATGAAGATGAAGCCAAAGATTTAACACAAGATGTGTTTTTGAAACTCTTTGTTAAGCTGGCTAGCTTTAAAGGCAAGTCTAAATTTTCAACTTGGTTATATGCGTTTACTTATAACCACTGTGTAAACTATGTAACTAGAAATACTGCTAAAAAATTTCAGAAAAAAGCAGTTGATTATAAAGATATTGAAAACCTTTCAGAAGGTGATGAACAAGATTCCGGATTGTTGAGTATGAAGGTTGATAAATTAAAAATAGCTTTAGAACAAATTTCACCAGATGAAAAAATGATTCTATTGCTTAAATACCAAGACCAACTTTCTATAAAAGATTTAGAAGATATTTTAGATATTGGACCAAGCGCCGTAAAAATGCGAATTAAGCGTGCAAAAGACAAATTAATAACCGTTTATAATAACCTTAAATAATGGATAACCCGTTTGAATACGTAAATAAGCCGCTTAAGGAAGTTCCACCAGAACTTAAATCTAAGGTTATGAATGATATTGCCATAGCAAAATTGTTAATGGAATTGGCGGCGTTATTTTCTTATAATATTGGAGATATTATAGAAACGGTTATGAAACAACGAGAAAAAAACAACCCTAACAAATAAAAGTAATCATGGAAAAAGCAACAGAGTGGAAAAATATAGCTGTTGAGTCTCTACAAGCTATGTGGCTAGAAATAACTAAAGTGTTTCCAAGTATATTAGGAGCTTTAATTGTTCTTGTATTTGGCTGGTTAATTACCAAATTGTTGGTTCGGTTAATAAAGAAGGCTTTAAAACTTGCAAAAGCAAATAAGTTAGATAATAAACTAAATGAAATTGAAATTATAGAAGGCAAAAATCTAAACTTTGATACCATTAAAATTGTTTCAAAATTTGTTAAGTGGATAATGTATATCATGATAATTATCATGGTGTCTGATATTTTAAATCTAAAAATGATATCAGAGCAAATAAGTAATCTACTAGGGTATTTACCGCAATTATTTGCTGCTTTAGTTATTTTTACAATTGGACTTGTTTTAGCTAATGTTATCAAAAAAGGCCTAAAATCCTTTTTTGAGTCTATGGATTTATCTGGGGCAAAAATTATTAGTCAGGTAGTCTTCTTTATAATTTTCATATTCACATCAATTACAGCATTAAATGTAGCGGGTATTAATACCGACATTATTACCAGTAATATCACCATGATTTTGGCGGCATTTTTATTGGCCTTTGCTTTGGCCTTTGGTTTAGGAGCCCAAAAAGTAGTAGCAGATATATTAAAAACATTTTATGCCAGAAAAACCTATGAAATTGGACAAATTATTGAGTTTAATGATATAACGGGAGAAGTTGAGGCAATTGATAACATGCGCATAATGTTAAAAACAGATAAAGGTAGATTGGTTATACCAATTAAAGACTTGGTTGAGAGTCAAGTAAAAATACAGGATTAACTTTAAGTTAGGGTTAAAATTTGGTTGGTTAGGTTCTGTAATTTGAAAGACTCACTTTATCCCTTTCCATGAATTTGGAAGGGGATTTTTTTTATAATAACTTCGAACAAATTAAATATTTACTTCATGAAATTATATTTTGTTGTTCTATTAGCACTTGTATTTTGTTTAAAACTAAATGCTCAGGCTGATATCCCAAATAATTACAAACTGGTTTATGCTCAAGATTTTGAGCAACCTCAGGCTATTATTGATTTAGAAATGACAGATCCTGACGCTTGGAGAATTGGTAAAGGTGACAATGATAACTGTATGGAGCTTTTTAAACAAAGTGAATACAAACCGGTAGTTCGTTCGCCATTTAATATTGCTATGATAAAAGATATTTTGGTGGGTGATTTTATTTTTGAAATAAGGTTAAACCAAAACGGGAGAGAGTATGGTCATAGGGATTTGTGTTTAATGTTTGGCATAAATAATCCTTCAAATTTTTATTACACCCATATTGCATCAAAGTCAGATGCACATGCCAATAGTATTTTTATTGTAAATGATGCGCCAAGAGTGAGTATTGTTTCTGAAAGAACCGATGGAACTAATTGGGGGGCTATGGATTCATGGCATACTGTAAGAGTTGTTAGAAAAGTTGAAGATGGTATTATTGAAATTTATTTTGATGACATGTCTAAACCTATTATGAAAGCTGTAGATACCCATTTTAAATCAGGTTATTTGGGTTTTGGCTCTTTTGATGACACGGGGAAGTTTGATGATATAAAAGTTTGGGCACCAAATGCTTTAAAACCCAAAACAGGGTTCTTCAATTAATTTTAATTTTAAACTATTTTGTTGTTACTTTTTCTTTAACTTAAAATCATAAAAAACCTGAATATCCTCGGCAATTTTGTTTTTTACAATTTTTGGGATTTTAATGTCGAAGTATGAGGCTAGTGTTTTGAAGCTTCCCATTAGGTTTATAACATCATTTTCTTTTGAAATTTCTACATCTAAATTATGAAACTGTTTGGTTTTGCCATGAAAGCTTAGCTCACCACTTATTTTAAAAGACATATTCGTGTTTGATAAACTGGCCAATTGAAAATCTTCAATTTTACCCTTAAAAGCAGCTTTTGGATAGGTATCAGATTCAGCATAATTTTCATTAAAATGTTCTTCCATTAAAGCATTTTTGAATCGGAAGCCTTTAACCAAAACCAAGGCAGCAAATTCACCATTATCAGTATTTATAATTGCGGTCACTGAGTTATTACTGGCTTTAACCTCTTCAAAAGAAGGCACCGAGGCTTCAAAACCTACGGTTCCTGTTTTAGTCAGATATTTTGATTGAGAAAAAATATTAACGCTTAAAAACAAAAATGCTATGTAAATTAAATGTTTCATTCTACTCTTCTAATAAACCATCATCTTTCCATTGCTGGATTAATGCTTTTGCAGAATTGGATAATGTTCCATTAGGTGGCATTTTTCCAGCTCCAGTTCTATTTATACGGTCAATAATTTTGTCAACATCATTTTTTACTAGATTATAGGTATGTAGGGAATTAGAAGGACCATTTGTTGGACTACCATGGCAAGAAATACAATTACCATCAATAATACCCTTAATATCATCTTTATAAGTTACTTTGGCGGTTGGGTCTGGATCCGGGTCTGGATTAGGGTTGGGGTCTGGGTTTTGACCCGTTAAGTCATCACTACTACTACTAGAGCAAGCAAAAAGTAAAATTGAAAAACCAAGAATGTACAATAAGTGTTTTGTTTTCATAGCTAATTGTTTTTATAGTTTATGTTAATACTTATTAAAATCGTCTGCTTAAATTAAAACCAAAATAAATGTTACCATCACCCCAGTCCCCAAAAGTTTGACCTAAAAAAGAGTTTGTATTCATACCTTGTGCATTTGTAAAATGCATTTGGAAAACATGGCCACCAGTCTCCAAATCTACTCCTATAGATAACGGGTTTTTAAACGGTGAATTGTCTGCTCTATTAAAATGCCAACCATAATCAGCATTTAGAGACCAGCGTTTACTCAATTTATAACGTCCTCCAATACCTAAAGCGTATTGTGTATTATCTTGTTCATTTAAAACCACAAAGTTTTCGTGAAAGACAGTAGGTGCTAATTCTAGAGAAAGATTTGAATTTATCTTTCGGGCAATTAAAACTTGAGAGGTATATCCCACTCTGTGTTTGAATTCAAGAAGCGGGTAACTAACCTTATCTATTGCTGTATTGATTAAGACTGAATTGTAACCAACTATGGTAAAAGGAAATCCATTTTTTTCCTGTCTAAACAGTCTGTATTTTAAGGAACCCTCATAAATTTTCATGAAAGAACTTCTAGAAACACTAACATTTAGACCATCGGTAATTCCAAAAATAAAATTGATTCTAGTAACGGCATCGTCCAATCCAAAAAAAGTATCAATACCGTTTTTTAAACTTCCAAACCTATGAGAAACTACTAAGGTGAATTCATTATCAGCAACTAATTTGGTAGATTCAAAGTTTACAATTTTTAGACCTTTAAAGGTGGCAGTTTCATACTGAATACCAGTAGAATCAATATCTATCTCATCAAGCAAATCTTCTTGTGATAGGCTTAAAAAAGGGATTAAAAAGAATAGTAGTATAGTTTTTTTCATAAAGGAAAATGGTTGGTTGTTTAACTAGACTTTATAAATAATAAAAGGTTTAATGGTTTAAAATTACGCATTGATCCAGTTTAACCTCTTCAAGTAGTTCATCATAACCTATAAAACGTCCTTTAATTTTAATTGTTATGCTTTTTGAAATATTTTTATTGTTGAGGTTTTGAAACTGACAAAATACTTTTTCGTTTAAAACTAAATTAGACTTATCTAATTCTGTTATTACACCAGACACTTCAATAGTTTTATTCAAATATTTTTTTTCAGAATCTGAGGCATTTTCGACGAATTGATTAAATAAAGATTCAGAGGATAGTGTAAATTCAGGTGGTTCGGCTTCAATATTTCTATGTTCTTGATATATATAATTATATCCAATTATGGCTAATATCAATAATACAATAAGAATTATGTATTTGCGCATTACATTGCTTTAATTATAAAGCAATGTCGTTAAAATAAATGAAAACTTACAATTTTATAATACGATTTTCACATTATGAGGTTTTAAAGCCTCTAAGTGGTCAGCAACTTTAAATTCAGTAGATTTAAATTTTGTAGTTCTATGTTTTGCTTGTTCTTGTCTGGCAATGCTTCTTGAAAAACGACGTACGCTCTGTTCATTATCTAAAATTAATCCTGGAACGGGAGCATTATTGCCATTTTCATCCTTGGCCACCATAGTGAAATAAGATGAATTACAATGTTTTTTTTCACCTGTCTGAATATTTTCGGCCTCTACTCTTACACCTATAACCATAGAAGTTCTACCAGTATAATTTACTGAAGCTTTAAGGGTAACTAATTCACCAACATCAATGGGGTTAAGAAAATCTACACGATTTACCGAAGCTGTAACACAATAATGTCTAGAGTGTTTTGATGCACAAGCAAAGGCTATTTGGTCCATTAAATTTAAAATATAACCTCCGTGAATTTTACCACTAAAGTTAGAATGAGCTGGTAACATTAATTCCGTTATAGTAACCTGTGATTCTATTGCACTTTTGAACATATTTCTTAAACTAATAAATTATAAAGTATTCCTGTTATAATGGCTATGCCAAAGCTTATTAATGTACCTATTAAAATGTATTCAGTAAGTTGTCTGTCTTTCGATTCTCTTAGATCTCCAAAGCGAAAAACCGACTTAGCAGTAATTAAAAATCCAACCGCCTCCCAATGGCCCAATACAATAAAAATGAACACTAAAATGCGCTCTAAAATACCAATATATTTACCAGCATCCTCTAGGGACTCATTATTTTTAGTGAGTTCTGAAATATTCCACTTTAAAAAAATAGTTTTCATAATTATAGATACCGGAATTGTTAAAAACAATAAGCAGGTTACAAGTAAAATAGAATTTTCAGTGAACTCAATTTTTATTGTTGATGTGTTTTCTGAAAAGATATAATAGCAGATAGCAATTACTACAATATGAGATAACTGGTCTATAAAGAACCAAAGTCTTTTACTTTTCTTCTTCTGAAAAGAAAGCTTCATGGCATCAATAGCAAGATGTGTAATACCTATGACTGCAAATATTGGCCATAACGATTTATCCCAAAGAATAAGTGTTACCAGAATTATATGGATGACTACATGAATGTAGAGTTTTGGCGATTTTAGCTTTTTCTTTTCATTTTCTTTCACCCACTTAGTTGGTTGTAAAAAGAAATCACCAATAATATGGGCTAAGAATAGTTTTAAGAAAAGCATCATAAAGATGTTATTTTGAGTTGGTACATTTGGTTTAATTCTAATATATGTTCTAATCCTGCTCGTTTTTGACGTTTACTAATGGCATCTTGTTTGGTGCCAATTAGTTGTGCCAATTCTTGTTGTAAAGCATTAGGATTTTCAATACTTAACTTAATAACTTCTGCAGAATTAACAGTCCAATTATCCATAGTTACCAATGCAAGTTTAAAGTAGAGGTTAAGTTCGACGTTAAATTTAGTATTACTGGTTTTAACTCTAAGGTTTTGTTTTTCCTTTTTTAGAGATTCTAGGGTTTCACCAGAGAAAACAAAAGCTTCACCATTAGATTCGGTTACATCTTTTCCTTGGTAGGCTTTGTTTCCAATGCCTATAGCAAGTCTTACATCCAATCCTTTTATGGTTTTAATACATGCTTTTAAATATACTGCGGCTAAAAAACTTTCAGAAATATCGGTTATTTCTATTTGAAAGCTGTCACCACGATATATTTCCCATCTCGAGTTATCTGAACTAAGAAAGGATAAAGCATTTTTAAGAATAGTAATCCATGTTTCAGGATTTGCTTGTCTAGATTTAATAATATCACCTGTTATAACACTTGTCATGATATACTTTTTTGATATTCCGTATTAAAAGCATAAACTTTAAAATTCCCTTTTAAAGGAATATTTTAAATTATTCCTTTTTTAAGGAATATTCAAATATATCACGTTTTTACGTGAAAAGCAAATTATTCGTTTTCTTCAGCTTTATTGAGTAGTTTTTCGTTTACTTGTTTATTAGCTTTAATACCTAGTTTTTTTAGGTTTTCAACTTTTTTAAGTAAGTTGCCTTTACCTGTTAATTTTTTCATTGTAGAATCATAACTTCCTTTAACAGTATTTAGTTGATTACCAACTTTTAAAAGATCGTCGGTTAAGTTAACAAACTGATCGTAGAGTGCTCCAGCTTGTTTAGCAATTTCAATAGCGTTACGTTGTTGTTTCTCATTATTCCACATGGTATCAATGGTGCGCAATGTGGCCAGCAAGGTAGATGGTGTTACAATAACAATGTTTTTTTCAAAAGCTTTATTGTAAATGCTGTTATCTTCATTCACAACCACAGCAAAAGCGGGTTCAATAGGAATAAACATGAGCACAAAATCTGGTGATTCAATATCATATAAATCCTGATAGTTTTTAGACGATAGCTGCTCTACGTGTTTACTAACAGAGTTTATATGTGCTTTTAAAAATTGAGGTCTATCATCTTCATCAGCATTTACCATACGCTCATAATCAGTAAGCGATACTTTAGAATCTATAATCATTTTTTTGCCATCTGGTAAGTGCAAAACCACATCGGGCATTACGCGCGAATTATCATCCCTAGTAAAACTTTGTTGTACAAAATACTCGCGATCTTTTTCTAGTCCAGATTTTTCAAGTACACGTTCTAAAACTAATTCACCCCAATTTCCTTGCATTTTACTATCACCTTTTAACGCTCTGGTAAGGTTGGTAGCCTCTTTGGTCATTTGTTGGTTGAGGTCTTTTAATCCTAAAAGCTGTTCTTTTAAGGCCGAATGCATACTAATACTTTCCTTTTGGGAAGCCTCTACCTTCTTCTCGAAACCTTGAATTTTTTCCTGAAGCGGATTTAAAATATTCTTGATATTCTCCTTATTCTGTTCAGTAAATTTATTTGATTTTTCCTCAAGTATTTTATTGGCTAAAAGTTCAAAATCTTTACGTAACTGTTCTTGACGTTCTTCTAGTTCTTTATCGCGTTTTAGGTTTTGTTCTTGTAAATTTTCGTATTCAGAATTACGTCTTACTAATTCTGTATTTAAAAATTCTTTTTCCTTTCGTATATTCTCTCGTTCATTTTCAATTTTGGTAAGATTTTGTTTCAAGTCATCTATAATCAATTGCATTTGGTTTTGACGTTCTTTTAAAGTGCTTTGTTCACTTTTGCTTTTAAGTTTGTCAATAGTTTTACCAATGTATACACCAATAACTCCAGAAACTAGTATGGCTAGGATTAAAATTATACTTTCGTTCATTTAAAAATTAAGTTTAACCAAAGATAATTTTTTAGCACTAAAAAAAGGGATTCAAATAGGGCATGTTAAAAAAAATTATAAAACAGATGTATTGATTTCAATATCAGCTTCTTTCCAAGCTTGATTGAATTCCTCTTTAATTCTGGCAGCTTCCTCCATTTTATCTTGAGCCTTTAAACTATTATATAGCCCCATTAATGACCAACCGTTTTGTCGTAACACTTTTAAATCTTCTTGATAGATTATTTCGGCAGCTTCATATTTTTTTGCTTTCATCAAAGCATGACCTAAGTTTTGTCTTGGTGGGATATGCCACGCAGAAGGTTCGTTATAAGTTAACCCGTCCTCAATTTTAACAGCTTCTTCTAGATGACTGATAGCCAAATCTAGGTTACCTTTTGCTAATGCCATTTCACCAGAAACAATTTCATAAGCTAATTTGGCAATGGTGGTTCCGGGGTCAAATCCGGTTGCCATGTTGATTTCAAAATCAATATCTATAGTGTAAGCCTTAATAGATTCGAGTTCTTCCTCAGCTTCTTTTAAGTTATTCTTTTTTATGAATGCTATTCCTCTGGCATAGTGCCAAATCAATTTTAAATGTTTAATATCGTCGTTTGGTTTAGGATATGTTAAAATATCATTCCATTTACCAAAGCGGGTATAAGCTAATAATGGTGTTGCGGCAAAATTTTGAAGAAAATGAAGGTCTTTCATTTCGCCAATGGGAACTTTTTCAGCGGTTTTTTTAGCAGCATCAATAGCAATGTCACTAGCTCCAAGTAAACTGGAAGCTGACCATAAAAAATGAATATTATGTGGGTAATATCCTAAAGGATACATGCCTTGAGCATAGCATTGAGAAATATAATCTTCATCAGCTAGAATAGCTTTTTGGTTAACGGTAACGGCATCTTTGTACCTACCCACTCTAATATAAATATGAGATGGCATGTGAACTAAATGGCCAGCAGCGGGCATTAGCTTTCCTAGTTTATCAGCAGAAGGTACACCCAAATCAGGTTTTGGTAATTCTACCATATGAATGTAATAGTGATGCGCTCCAGGATTATCTGGCTCTAATTCAATAGCTTTTTCCAAGGCCAATTTAGCTTCTTTTATTTTTGGCTGTGGGTTACCTTCTTTATCCCAATAATTCCAAGGTGTGGTATTCATCACGGAAGCTGCATAGAGTATTAAAATATTAGCATCCTTAGGATATTGCTCTACAACTTTTTCCATAGCGTGCATGTATTCTAAATTGAGGGTGTCAATGCCTTTAGATAAGTTGAGAGAGTATCTTTTTGATAAAGCATTAATAAGAGCTTGTTCTTTGGGAGACGCTTTAGCAAGGAGTTCTTTGGCTTTTTCAATAGCTTCGTTACATTTGGTTTTTCGCTCATCATCTGGCATAGGGTCGTTAATATTTGGACCTAAAACATAAGCTTGTCCCCAATATGCCATAGCAGCACTAGGGTCTAATTTAGAAGCTTCTAAAAACGAACGGTGTGCTTCAGCGTGGTTAAAAGCATAAGTAAGCTTTAATCCCTGATTGAAAAAAATTTGTGTGTTTTTATTTTTAGTACTAATCTTATAAGTGAGGTTTCCCAGATTTTCAAACAGAGGAGAAATTTGTTTAGTGGTATCTACCTCTTCTAGTAAAAAAGTTGGAGGAATACATTTAATATTGCTAACAATCAGTTTAGGGTGAACCGTTAATTCGTTATTACTTTTATTTAGTACAAAAAAGATTAAAATTGCTATTATAGTTCCTGAAAGAATAAAACTTAATTTGGTTTTCATGATTGGAAGGTTTTGAGTTTGCGAAAAAACATTCCATAAGTAATAAAATTCTAAAGACTTGAATTTCAGGCAAGTTAATTTAGTGAATTTTGGTTAGAAATAAAAACTATTTTTTTATTCTAAAACTTCCAGTTTTATTATTAAAAGCGATTAAGTCTTTAGGGAAGAGTTCATCAAAAGTACCTTTTTGAATTAGGCTGCAAGGTTCATCATAAACTACTTGATTGTTAGTCATTATAACCAACTTATTGCTCAATTGAATGGCTAAATCTATTTCATGTGTTGAAAACAGTATTGTTTTATTGGTTTCTTTGGCTAATTTTTGAAGAAGCTTTAAAATATAAGCCTTATGATACATGTCTAAATGCGTTGTGGGCTCATCTAAAATGATGATATCTGTGCTTTGAGCTAAGGCACGTGAAATCATTACTTTTTGTAATTGTCCGTCACTTAACTCAAAACATTTTTTGTTTTTTAATTCTAAAATATTGGTTTGCTCTAAAGCTTTATTGATTAGAGCTATATCGTTTTTAGTTAAATTACCAACCCAATTGGTGTAGGGTTGCCTTCCTAAAGCCACTAGTTCAAAAACAGTGAGATTTTTAGAGGCTAAAGATTCTGTGAGAACAATGCTCATCACTTTTGCTAATGCTAAGCTAGAGTAGTCCTGTAATAAGTTTCCGTTTATTGAAATACTCCCTTTTAGTTTGGGCTGAACATTTGTGAGTGTTCTCAATAGTGTTGATTTGCCAATACCATTGGCGCCAATTAACCCAACTAGTTCCCCTTTTTTTAGTTCAATATTTATGTTTGAAGCTACAACGGTTGCTTTCTTTTTAGACGTATAGCCAACCGATAGATTTTTGGTTTTTAAAACAATATTTGATGCTTTGTAATTCATTAAAATATCATTTTTCTTTTTCTTACTAATAACCAAATAACTATTGGAGCACCAAATAAAGAGGTTATTGCATTTATAGGTAAAGTTTTCTCGGTATTTGGAAGCTGTGAAATACTATCGCATATTAGCATTACAATAGCACCAAAAAGAAAAACTGCTGGTAGCAAAGTTTTATGATTTGAGGTATTAAATATTTGTCTCGCTATGTGAGGAATTGCTAAACCGATAAAAGCTATGGGGCCAGAAAAGGCCGTAATAGTTCCAGCTAATAAGCTAGTTGCCAAAATAATGGTTAACCGATTTCTTTTAATGTTTAACCCTAAACTTTTAGCATAGTTTTCTCCTAAAAGTAAGGTATTAAGTGATTTAATGGCAGAAACACTAATCAATAATCCTAAAACATAAACAATGGCAAAAATTAGAATTTCGTTCCAACTTAAATTTCCTAAACTACCAAATCCCCAGAAAATGTATTGTTGTAATTGTTCGGCAGATCCAAAGTATGACAATACACTTACAATAGCAGCTGTAATACTAGAAAACATAAGTCCAATAATAAGAATGGCCATAGTATCTCTTACTTTTAAAGATATAATCAATACAGCCAATAACACTAGTAAACTTCCTAAACTGGCAGCAATAACAATACTCCATTGACCCATAAAAGAAGAAGTCAAAATACCACTAAAAACACTAGAACCTAAAACAATTAGAGCAACCCCTAAGCTTGCTCCTGAACTTATTCCTAATACAAAAGGTCCTGCTAAAGGATTTCTAAAAAGTGTTTGCATTAATAATCCTGAAATACCTAAACCAGAACCTACTAAAATAGCTGTAATTGCTTTAGGTAACCTATAATTTTGAATAATATGTTGCCAGGTTTCTCGTTCTGTTGAACCACTAATAAGACTATTAAAAACATCTTTTAGCGGAATAGAAACCGAACCTAAACTAATATTTACGAAGAAACAAACAATTAGAATTATTGTTAATAGAAGAAATAAAATTTTATATGATTTTTTATTTGACAATTAAAGTAATTGTTTAAAAAAAAAGGGTTTATAATCTTTTAGAAGTTCTGGGTGACAAATTTTTATAATATCTTTTAAAACCCAATCAGGTCTGGCATAACCTAATTCATAATACATAACACCACCAGTATTTCCAGTTGTATTTGTAAACGAATAGATGGTTTTATTATTGAAAGCTTTAAACATGGTATGATGCGAGTTGGCATTTTTAAGTTTTTGTAAACTACTATAATTTGATGGACTTAACCAAATGTCGGCATCTTTTGCTTTTTCAAAAACCGATTCAAAGTTAAGTTTTAAGCTTCCGCTACCCTCAGAATTTGACCAGAGATAATTTACATTAGCATCATTTAATAATTGAGCCTCAGTACTTTTGCCATTGGGTAAATACCAAACATCACTATGCATGGCACCACTTAATACGGTTGGTTTTGTGTCTGCTTTTTTAGCAACTTTTTTGGCTGCTAAATAGTTTTTTTCAATAGTGTTAAAAATAGAATCGGCTGTTTTTTCTTTATTAAAAAGTATTCCAAAAAACTTAATCCATTCGGCTTTAGCTAGAGGAGAGCTTTCAGTCCAATCTCCATTGTATATAACTGGAATACCAGAGTTTTTTAGTGTTTTGAACGCTCTATTGCTTCCATCAATACCAAAACCAACGACTAAATCTGGATCTTGCCCTAATAATATTTCAGTGTTTAGACTTTCGTTTTTACCCAATTCTTTAATAAAACCAGCATCAATTCTTTTTCTAATTTTTTTTGAAGAAATAAAATCTGTTCCCGGAAACCCTATTAATGTTTCTTCAATATTTAGAAGCTCGAGCGCTGGTATATGCGTTGTTGAGGTAACCACTATTTTTTTGATGGGAAGTTCTATAACATCATCAAATCTTGTTTTTTTATGACTCCATATGTCAGTATCATAATTTGGTTTTAGTAAAGCAAAACGATAATGCTGATTAGCATTTGGCCACGGTTGAGTTATTTCAATAATCTTATAAGTTCCATAATCCTTGGCAGAAAAACCGGAAGCATATTTAAGGGGAATAGGAGTACCTGTAACAATTTCTATTAATTGCTTTTTAGGTTCGCTTTTACAAGCAAAAAAGAATATGCAGATTATGAAAAAAAATAATTTGTCTTTCATTAATAAATGTGACAATTGTCACGTTTTGTCATTTTAAAGATATCTACTTTTGGAAAAATTAAACCATGCGAGACGGTTCAAATTTAACAATATATATAGTAGCCGGAGTTATAATAGCTCATTTTCTTGCAGGCTTTATTTATCTTATTTACAAATTGAATAAGAAAAAGTAGTTTTTACAATTGCTATATAATTAAAAGGAGTATTTTTGATGCGACATTTGGTTCTGCTTAGTTTCTGCTGAGTAGATTAAAAGGGAATCTGGTGTAAATCCAGAGCTGTTCCCGCAACTGTAAGTTTATGCTGAACTAAATTCAGTACCTCTTTTGAGGGTGTTGTTTACTACAAAACCACTGGGTAATACTGGGAAGGTGAAATAACATTAAATAAGTCAGGAGACCTGCCATTTTCAAAACAAATAGGTTAAACTTTCGGGATAAAAGTTTGTGTTAGATAATATACGCGATTCTCGAGTAATTTTTATTAAGTGAAAAAAATAAATGTTTTTGGTGTACTGTGTATTGGTATATCAATGTTTGGGTTTGCACAAGAACAAAAAGCAGATTCAACAAAGTTAGAACAACTAGATGAGGTTGTAATTTCAGATTCTCGCTTTGCACTAAAGCGTGAAAATTCTGGAAAAACGGTTGTTAAAATTTCAAGGCAGGACATTGAACGTAACCAAGGTAGAAGCATTTCAGAACTAATTAACACTAAAAGTGGTATTGAAATTAATGGAAGCCGAAGTGTTGCAGGACAAAATATTTCTAGTTTTGTTAGAGGAGGAAACAACAGACAAGTTTTGGTATTGATTGATGGGGTACAAGTAAACGACCCTTCATTAGTTAATAACGAATTTGATTTAAGGTTGATGGATTTAAATACTATTGAATCCATTGAAATTATAAAAGGAGCTGCAAGTACACTTTATGGTAATGCTGCAGCCACCGCGGTTATTAATATCACAACAAAAAAAGTTTCAAAAGAAAAGATTTCGGGAAATTTTTTGTCGGTTGTGGGTACCAATCAAACCCAAGACAATTTAAATTATAATGGCGCTAGTTTTACCAATAATGTTTCTATTAATGGAACTTTGAATAAATTTACCTACTTGACAAGTTTTGGAAATCAGTATGTAGACGGCTTATCTGCTGCTAAATCTGAAACACCTGAAAAAGATCCTTTTTCTAGATATAACTTGAATTTTAAATTGGGTTATCAATTCTCTAAGGCTTTTGAATTATCAGCATACAAGAGTTTAGATAGATTTAAAACCGATATTGATGGGTTTCCGCCACCTACGTTTGCGTTTGCAGATACTAATGATGAATTTATTTCAGAACAGAAGCGAGTAGGGGTTGCTCCAAAGTTTACCTACAAGAATGGAAGTTTTCAGGTAAATGCAGCTTATACCAAAATTAATAGAGAAACCATTTCTGCTTTTAGTTCTATTAATGAAGCTGATAGTTATGTTATTGATGCATTTAATAAGTACAATTTCAAAAATAAGTTTTATACTATTATTGGTATAAATTATGGCCATTATAATAGTCTTTTTGCTACAGAACAAAGTTTCACAAATACCGATCCTTATTTTAACGTTGTTTATGTTTCAGATTATGGTTTTAACTTAAACGCAGGAGGTAGATTAAATAATCATAGTGAATACGGCTCTCATTTTGTTTACAGTTTAAACCCATCTTATACTATTTCTGTTGGTGAAGGTTATACCAAAGTTTTTGGCTCTTATGCCTCGTCTTTTGTTGCTCCTAACTTATCTCAATTATTTGGCTTTTTTGGGGCTAATCCAGATTTAGAACCTGAAGAAAATATTACCGTTGAAGGTGGTTTAGAGTTTAATACTAAAAAAGGTTTACGCGTTAATGCACTTTATTTTAATAGAAATGAAGAAAACACCATAATTTACACTACGGCCTATGAAAATGCAACCACAGATGCCACGGTACATGGCCTTGAAGCTGAAGTTCAAGTTGATTTAGTTGATAACTTAACCTTTAGTGCCAACTATACATTTACAGAAGTAAAAGATGGCGTGCGCTTAAGAATACCAAAACACAAAGCCAATGCGAGTATAGGTTATGATTTTTGTGAAAACACGTTTGCCTCATTAAACTATCAATTTGTTGGAGAAAGAACTGATACTAACTTCTCAACTTTTACAAATGAAGATTTAAGTGCTTTTTCTTTGGTAGATTTACACTTCAGCCATAAAATTTTAAAGAATAAGGTGAAGGTATTTACAAACATTACCAATTTATTTAATGAAGATTATTTTGAAATTTTAGGATATACTACCAGAGGTAGAAATGTGAATTTAGGATTGAATTTGAATTTGTAAGAAGTATCTTTTTTATGTAAACTTAATTAATTTCAGGTTCTCATCGACACTCTTTAACAATCCCGATAGTTACCTTACCGGTACATTATAATAAACACTAGAAAGGTCGCTATGATTTTGGATTATAGCGGCTTTTTATTTTGGAATTAAATCGCAATACCAAACACCATATTGATGTTTGTCATTGTTACAGACCGAATTATCGGTATTTGGATTTTTATATTCTCTATAAATTTTTTCTCCAATGCTAAAGTCTATGGGTTTTTTAAAAATAGGGCCATCAAAACAGAAGGTGTGAAATTCTCCATTTTCACCACATGGGTCAACGTCATCGGGTAAGTTATTAATAAAGTTTTTGTCTATAACCGTACCAACAAAATCGCTATCAAAGTGTTTAGAATTAGCACAAACAATAATAGTTTTAAAACCTAAATCCAGAAACTCGTTTAATAATTCCTTGGTGTCACGTTTCCAAATAGGAAACACAGCTTTAAAACCTTGTTTTGCTAATTTGGTTTCTCTGTATTGCCTTAAATCTTCTAGAAATATATCGCCAAATGCCGAGTGTGTAAAGCCCTCTTGTTTTAATCTAGAAACAGTTGCATTCATTTTTTGCTCATAAGTTTCCATATCTGGCATTTCAGGAAGTTCAATAAAACTTGCGGATATACCTATTGCGTGGGTTTGAGCAATTAAAAGTTCATTTCTAAGACCGTGCATAGATACACGATTATAATGAGTATTAACAGTTGTAATAAGTTCCTCAACTGAAAATTGATCATTTTGTAACAAATAATATAGTGATAAAGCAGAGTCTTTACCAGAACTCCAGTTAAAGTAGGTTTTTTGTTTTTTCAAAAAGGTTGATTTTAGTCTATTATCATTCCTCCTTTGTGAGGAATAAAATCGTTACTGTCCTTAATAGGTTGTTTTAAAGTTGGTAAAGATTCAAATTTGGTAAAATCGAATTTGGTGATGCCATTGGCTATTTCGGCCAAAGCTACTGCTAAAAATGGTTCATTTTCATCACCAATAACCCCATAGTTTAAACCATTTTCTCTAAATTCAATATCTGGTATTAAACCAGTATTTGGAACCTTTGTACCATCTTTGTTTACACCATCAGCAATAAGCGGTTGCATAGCATACGTATGGTTTGGGTTAACACCTTCTCTAGTAAAATCAGGGGAGTCATAAAGTGTAATAGATGCTTGTGTTTTACCTGTAGTGTTTGTGCCTATTTGAACGACATCAATATACGGATTTAAACCATTTATGAGTCCTTCACTGGCTGATGCTGATCTTTGAGTTGTTAACACATACACTTTAATGAGACCTAAACTATTTATAGTAGACCCATCACTAATTTTATCTTCAAAGTTATAATTGGTATTCTCAAAATTACTATTACGTATAAGTTTAGTAAATAATTGACCAGTAAACTGCCCCGTAATCATGCTGGCCAAAGAAGTTTCAATGGAAACACGTCCGCCAGGGTTGTACCTTAAATCTAAAACTAAATGCTGCACATTATTGGCTTTAAAATTGCTAAATACCGAATTTAGTTCGTCATCATAACCAGATGTGAATCCGTTAAACATTAAGTAACCAACCTTTTCACCACCAACATCAAAAATCCCAGTTTCATATATAGGATTTTCAGTGTAATCTGATTTTGAAAGTAACACATTTTGATTGAGGGATTCTACTGTGTCATCATTATCATCTGGAGTACCTTTATCATCGTATACGCCTAGATTTAACGTGTAGGATTGAGGGTCAAATAAATTGAAATTATTGTTTCCTGTAGAAGCATCAAAGAATAATTCTTCACCATTAATGGCATAAAAAATATCACCACGTTTTATACCTTGTAAATCGGCATCAGAATTTGGTAAAACCAACCTTACCACACCAAAAACACCATTTGTAGTGTTAGGTTCTGGAAACAAGGTGAATGCCATACCATTGGTGCCACTTATTCCTTGAAATTGTCTTTCTAGCTCAAAATAATCATCAACCAGCCAACTAAACCTGTCTACATTTTGTCTATCGAAAATTAGACTTTCAAATAAATCAAACGGACTAGAGAAGCCATTCAAATAATCGGCATATTCTGCATCACTTGAAAATCTGTCATTTGATAGCACATCAACATTATCTTTATAAAGGTAAAAAATACTCATACCCTTGTAAATAAAGTCATTAATCTCACTGGCTTGGACAATATTATCATCATTATCAGTAAAACAACCTGTTAAGCAAATGGCTATAAGGCACAGGATAAAGTGCTTGAATTTTTTCATAAGGCAATTTTTAGTACAATAGATAGTCTAACAAACTCTAAATTTACTTACATTATTGTACAATAAAAAATTTTTGTAACAAATTAGGAAGTAGTTCGTCGTAATATCAAATAGCCAAAATAGCTATTAACTAAACCAGACCAAGAATGACTCAAACAGAGTTTTTAAATATTGTAATGCCTTTTAAAGATAAAGTGTATCGATTAGCAAAACGATTACTGGTATCGACTGAAGAGGCTGAAGATGCAACTCAAGAGGTTCTGTTAAAATTATGGAATAATAAGGCTAAAATTCAAGAGTATAAGAATGTAGAAGCCTTTTCTATGACCATGACCAAGAATTTTTGTTTTGATAAGTTAAAATCTAAACAAGCACAAAATTTAAAGATTGTTCATAGCAATTACGAAGAAAAAAATACCCCTTTACAAAGGCAAGTTGAATTAAATGACAGTGCAAGTTGGGTAGGAAAAATAATAGAAGAATTACCAGAGCAACAGCGCATGATAATTCAGTTGCGAGATATTGAAGCGTATGATTATGATGAGATTGCAAAAATGCTTGATATGAATAATACTGCGGTACGTGTGACCTTATCTAGAGCAAGAAAAACAATAAGAGAAAAGTTAACTAAAACACATAATTATGGTGTTAGATAATATAGAAAAATTACTTGAAAAGTACGAGAACGGTGAAACTACACTAAAGGAAGAAGCCCAGTTAAAAAACTATTTTTCTCAGGAAACTGTTGCGCCACATTTAGAAATGTATAAGCCAATGTTTCAGTATTTTTTGGGAAATCAAAAAGAACAGTTTACTAAAGACCTTCCATTAAAACCTAAGAATCGATTTAATTATAAATGGTTATCGGTTGCAGCTGTAGCGGTTCTTATGATAGGGTTTTACTTTACCACTTCAATTATTGATAATAATTGCAATGATTTAGGTACGTATTGTGAACCAGAAGAGGCTTTAGAGGAAGTTTCAAAGCAACTAGCAATGATTTCAAATCATTTCAATAAAGGTACTCAAGCCGTTGGATATTTAAATGAAGTTGACAAAGGAACAGCAACGTTAGGATATTTAAACGAAATAGAAAATACCACCAAAATTATTTTCAAAAAGTAACAATCAAAAAAACGAACAAAATGAATACAATAAAATTAAATACAGAAAAAATGAAAACAAGATTAATAGTATTTGTAATGGCAATTATGTTAATGCCATTAGCGGGAATGGCTCAAAAAAATATTTTTGATAAGTATAGTGATGATCCCAATGTAACGTATGTAAACATTAAACCCAAAATGTTTCAAATGATAGCCAAAGTAGGGGTTGATACTTCTGATCCTGAAGCAAAGGCATTTATGGATATGGTAAAAAGTATTACCAGTTTTAAAACTATAGTGACTGATAATAAAGATATTTCTTCTGATATCTCTAAATGGGTAAAATCTAGATCTAGCTCTTTAGAAGAATTAATGGAAGTTAGAGATGATGGAAGTGAAGTGAAATTTTATGTAAAAGAAGGTAGAGATGCAGATCATGTAGAGGAACTCTTAATCTTTGTAAATGGTATTGATAAACATATGGATGACAAAATCCAGATAAATGGGAAAGAACGGAAAATAGAAACGGTAGTTGTATCCTTTACTGGTGACATTGATTTGAACGAAATATCAAAGCTTACAGATAAAATGAATATCCCAGCAGGAGAACATTTAGAAAAAAATAAATAAAAAAGACATCATCAATCATGCAGCGGACAATCCAATATATTTTATGTGCCATTTTAACCACAGCTTTTTTTGTAAGCTGTGGTGATGGTGTTAGTTTACAGCGGTATTATGTAGATAATCAAGAAACAAAAAATTTCATAACTCAAGATATTCCAATATCGATGCTAGAAATTGATAAATCTAATTTTACTGAAGAACAGGAAGAGGCCTATAATTCTGTTAAAAGGTTAAATTTTTTGGGCTATAAAACTTCTGAAAATGATTTAGAAACGTATAATACTGAATTAGCTAAGGTTAAAACCATTTTAAGTGACCAGAAGTATAATGATTTAATGGATGTTAGTGATAGAGGAAGAAAGATTACCATTAAGTATATAGGTACCGATGAAGCAGCCGATGAAATAATTGTATTTGGCAGTGCAAAAGAAATGGGTTTTGCCATTGTAAGGATTTTGGGAGATGATATGAACCCCGAAAAAATGGGAGTATTAATTCACAGTTTACAAAACGCTAATGTTGATGAAAATCAAATGCAAAATATTATGAATTTCTTTAAATAAATAAATTATACTAATATTTGAAGCAATAATAAAAAAGCTTATCTAAGATATTTAGATAAGCTTTTTTATTCTTCCAATTCTTCTTCTTTTTTAACAAATGATTTTGCTACAACTAAATTTAGTATAATAGCTAAAAAAGTAATAGTGAGAACCGTTAAGATTACAAAGTTATCTAGAATATCAAGCACCCCGGCAACAAAAATACCAACGGCCATAAATCCACAGAGTATCAACGATTGTTTGTCAGTTAGCATAAATAAATTATATTCCGGTGTAATTACTAGGTGTAATACGTTTCAATTCGTCTTTTATTTTGTTAGACACCTCTAAGGTATCAATAAAATTTGAAATGGAATTTTTATTTATGGCTTCGTTGGTTCTTGTTAGTCCTTTTAAAGCTTCATAGGGATTAGGATAGCCTTCTCTACGAAGAATGGTTTGAATAGCTTCTGCTACTACGGCCCAATTGTTTTCTAAATCTTGAGCAAATTTAGTTCCGTTTAAAAGTAATTTATTTAAGCCTTTTAAAGTTGCTTTAAACCCAATAATGGTATGTCCAAATGGAACACCAACATTTCTTAGAACGGTGCTATCAGTTAAATCACGTTGTAATCTTGAGATTGGTAATTTAGCAGATAAGTGCTCAAAAACGGCATTGGCAATCCCTAAATTTCCTTCACTATTTTCAAAATCGATTGGATTTACTTTATGAGGCATTGCAGAACTACCAACTTCACCTTTTTTTATTTTTTGCTTGAAGTAATCCATAGATACATAAGTCCAAACATCTCGGTCTAAATCAATTAAAATCGTGTTTATCCGTTTTAAACAATCAAAGAGCGCTGCCATATGGTCATAATGTTCAATCTGAGTTGTTGGAAACGAGTGGTGAAGCCCTAATTTTTCTTGAACAAAGGAATCTCCAAAAGCTTTCCAATCAATATCAGGATAAGCTACATGATGTGCGTTGAAATTTCCTGTAGCACCACCAAATTTTGCAGCACTTGGTATATCGTTCAACAAATTAAACTGCTCTTCTAAACGCGTTACAAAAACCGCTATTTCTTTACCTAAACGCGTTGGAGAAGCTGGTTGCCCATGTGTTCTTGCCAACATAGGAATATCTTTCCAGGCTTCAACTAATTCTTTAAGTTTATTTAAAACCGTAAAATATTCAGGAACATAAACACCATTCATTGCTTCTTTAATACTTAAAGGAATAGCTGTGTTGTTAATGTCTTGAGAGGTTAATCCAAAGTGAATAAACTCCTTATATTGTGATAAACCTAAAGCATCAAATTTTTCTTTTATAAAATATTCAACAGCTTTAACATCGTGGTTAGTTACGCTTTCAATTTTTTTTATTGCTAAAGCGTCATCAGTAGAAAACTCTTTATAAATGGTTCTTAAATCATCAAAAATATTGTGGTCAACATCTGAAAGTTGAGGTAAAGGCAATTCACAAAGCGCAATAAAATATTCAATTTCAACTAGAACACGATATTTTATGAGGGCTTCTTCAGAAAAGAAAGGTGCTAATTCACTGACTTTACTTCTATAGCGTCCGTCAATTGGAGAGATGGCATTTAAAACAGATAATGACATATTTTTATGTGATTTTTAGAAGTTGCAAAGATAAGTTTTTTATAAAGAAGACAGAAGCATACAAACCTAAGTTTTTAACTAATATCTTTTTAGTTTTTTTAGAATATGTCTTGCTCGAGCTTTGAAACCAGAACTTTGCATTTGGAAATCGCGCTCAAGTATAAGAACCAATTCTGGGTGTACCCAATCGTATTCCTTTCCAAGTATAAATAGTGTATTCATCGAGTAGGCTTTAGGTGCTATTTTTTCATCGTTAATCATGTAATCAAAACAGGTTTCAATAATACGTTGTTTATGAATTGGAGTTAAGACTGTTTTTATTTTATTATCGTTTTTCGAAGCATATGCTTTAGCAATAAGCTCACAAATTTTAGCTACAGGTCTTACAGCAGAATCTAAATGAACCTTATGCATGTTTTTGGTAAATAGGTCTAAATATGGAATTATATTTTCAATGTTATCTGTACACATAAACTCAAAAACCCAAGCAGCTCTGTGAGATATTTTATCATTTACTTTAAAAAGAATATCAAGTAATTTTGGAACTAAATCTGGATTTTTAATCCAATAGAATTCCCCGAGGCTTGCCTCGGGTGTAGAAAAGGAAAAGTATGAAAAACGGTTGGTTTTTCATAACGCTTTGAAAAAGTGTATATTTCGATTGTGGAAGATGAGCATATATACAAGAGCCATAACAA
>NZ_SMZJ02000050.1 GCF_004358095.2 Seonamhaeicola sediminis | reverse complement strand
TGGTAAGAAAGCGAAGAAAATATACAAAAACCACAAACTCTAAACATTGGATGAAAAAGTATCCAAATCTCACAAAATCTTTTAATCTCAATAAACCAGAACAGCTTTGGGTAGCAGACATAACCTATCTACAGACTAAGTAAGGTCACGAATACCTGCACCTGATAACAGATGCTTATTCTAAACAGATTATGGGTTATGAACTTACAGATAATTTAAAAGCATCTTCTACGGTTAGAGCCTTAAAGATGGCTATCAGTAATAGAAAGTATAAACATCCA
>NZ_SMZJ02000005.1 GCF_004358095.2 Seonamhaeicola sediminis | reverse complement strand
AGTTTTATCTCGACCAGACCTTTGATAGCAAACAACACGCGAAAAAAGCTACAAAAAGTGCTATTAATCTATACAACCAAATAAGATTACATGTATCTTTAGATTATAAAACACCGAATATGGTATACAAATTAACAGCTTAAATAAATTTTTAACCTGTAGCCATATTTCAGGACTAGACAGACTATGAATATTTATCCACTTGCAAGGCTTATCACTTTTATTTGAAAAAGTATGTAAAGTATTTGGAGGAATATCCATTGATTCACCTGCTTTTAAAATCGTAATTTCTCCATTCACAAAAAATTCCATTTCTCCTTCAATAATAAGAAAAGATTCCTTCAAAGAATTGTGTAAATGTGGTGGAGGGCCTTGAACTTTTGCAGGTGTTTCTGCTACCATTAAATCAAAATCGCCTGAACTTTCATGCGGTGTAATTTTATGACCTAAAACCCATTTAGTATTATTTGATTTCATTTTATGAGATTTTTGTCTCACAAACATAAAATTAAATTTTTATTTAAACAAATATTATGAGATATTTGTCTCATGAACAAAAAATATATAGATACGGGGAGAACCAATCAAAAGTTAGAAACCAGAAAAATAATTCTGAAAACTGCTCAAACATTTTTGAATAAAGGATTGGATTTCAATCTTGAAGATATTGCAAAAGAAGCAGGAATCTCAAGGGCAACGGTTTATAGATATTTTTCCAATATAGATATTTTGACAGCAGAGGCAGGGCTTGATATAAGCACAAAAGAACCAAATAACATATATGAAAATCTACAAGGTGATGACTTAGAAAAAAAAGTATTGGAGATTCAATATTATTATAATAGACTAGCTTTAGATCACGAACAACTTTTTCGAAAATATATAAGTACGGTATTAGACTCTAATACTTCAACACCAAAAAGAGGTGCAAGAAGGAAAAAAACCTTAGAATTAGTTCTTGAAGACAGTAATTTTTCTAAAGAAGAAAAGCAAAAACTATCCAATTTACTGACTATATTAATGGGAATTGAACCGCTTATTATTGCCAAGGATGTATGTGGTTTAAATAACAATGAATTTATTGATATTATGGAATGGGGAATGAAATTACTGTTTAAAGGTCTATACAACTCAACGGATTAATGAATCGTTACCAACAAAAAACTGAGTTAAAAATGGAAGAAGATAAAATCAACCTACTAGAGAAATATTTAGCTTATCAAATGCTACAGCTCAGTTTAAAATTTTATACAATTAATAAGGCTAGTAAAAACTTTGACATACCAAAAGATACTGTTAAATCATATTATTTTAAGGTTAGAAAGAATATAAAGGTAAGGGCCTTAAAAAGAGCTTTGATATATCTTATAATAGGCTCAATAACCCTTTTTATAGGGGTTAAAGGAACCTTTGGTGAGTCAAGTAAGATTATCTTATATGGAGCCTTGTTGGTTGGTTTAGGAAGTATTGCTACTTCTTTAGGACTTTTTGTACTTGCCTTTAAAGGTTTTGTTTCTTTAAAATAAAGAAAATCTGTTTCAAAAAATGATTGATTATCACTTAGAGAGTAAGTCTAATGATTTATTTTGAAATAAAAATCTACTTCAATCCACTTAATACCAAAACAGGGATGGAACTGTGAAAATCCTTTTTAAGAATGGTGTTTTTTTCCCATTTTTTAGCAAAGAAACCTCGTTTGCGCCTTACAACACATAACATATCTGGTTGGTGCGATTGAAAATGCTCCAAGACACCTTGAAAGGTTGTTGCATTTTCTGTTTGTGTTATATTCCTTGTTATAGTTTTTAACTCTTCGTTAATATTAAAGTCGCCTTCATGGTAGTAAGGTGTTTTCACCAACAATAAATCTATGACTGCATTAAATTTGGTTTTAATGTTGTTTAAAGGTTGTAATACATTACTTTTTTTGATGATAGCAGATTTGATAGCCATTAAAATATTAGTAGGTATAGAAAACTTAAACCCTTCAGGCACTATTAATGCAGGAACCTCCATTTGCTTTATAATTTTACCCGACGTTTTACCTAAGTACACTTCGTCTTTAATGGAGTTGGTTCTTGGCTCTACCAACACTAAATCTATATCGGCTGCTTTACATGCCAATTCTAAAGTATCAATTAAATTGCCTTTTAAGGTTTTTACTATCACATCAACATTCTTAGTATCAATCTGTGATACCAATTCATTTAAAAACTCTAAACTTTCACGCTCAATAATCTTATCAACATTCATCATGGTTCCTGCCTTTGTATATACATTGTAAACTTGAACAATGAATAATTTAGCTCCAAAGGCTTCCGCAAAATCTACGGCATATTGTAAATGACTTTGTGCATTTTTTGAGGACCCTACAGGCACCATAATATTCTTCATAATAGTGGAGTTTGGTAGTTAAATTTACAATAAATTTGCTGCAAAAATAAGTATAAAACCTAATGGATTGGTTTTGAAAAACACTATTAACCTAAAATATATTAATAAACTTGCTATCCCTGCATTAATATCAGGAATCTCAGAACCAATATTATCAATTACAGATACTGCCATAGTAGGAAACATCCCCATAAATGCAGTAGAGTCTTTAGCTGCTGTTGGCATTGTAGGTACATTTATGTCTATGCTTATATGGATATTAGGTCAAACTAGAAGTGCCATCTCATCTATCGTTTCACAATATGTAGGGGCTAATAATTTAAAAGCTGTAAAAAATCTTCCAGCTCAGGCTATTTTTATTGTTACTTCAATTAGCATTCTAATTATTATAAGCACCTATCCGTTTGCCTCACAAATATTTAAGCTTTATAATGCTTCTAGTATAATTTTAGATTATAGTGTTGCTTATTATCAAATTCGTGTCTTTGGGTTTCCGTTTACTTTATTTACTATGGCTGTTTTTGGAACCTTCCGCGGTTTACAGAACACTTATCACCCCATGATTATAGCTATGATAGGTGCATTATCAAACATTGTTTTAGATGTCATTTTAGTATATGGTGTTACAGGTCTTATTGAACCCATGCATATTAAAGGCGCTGCTTACGCTAGTGTGATTGCACAAGTTTTAATGGCTGCTTTTTCGGTATACTTTTTATTAAAAAAAACACCTATTTCACTAAAACCTAACTTCCCTTTTAATAGTGAAATAAATCGTTTTATACTTATGGTACTCAACCTATTTATAAGAACATTGGCTTTAAATATTACCCTGTATTTTGCCACCAGATTCGCTACCGGCTACGGAAAAACATACATTGCTGCTTATACTATTGCTATTAACCTTTGGTTTTTAGGCGCTTTTATGATTGATGGATATTCTAGTGCTGGTAATATCCTATCTGGAAAACTCTATGGAGCCAAAGACTATAAATTATTGGTAGCATTAAATCAAAAGCTCATAAAAATAGGCGTTTTGGTTGGTGTTATACTAGCTATTACAGGGTTTGTAATTTATAAACCCATTGGTTTATTGTTTACTAAAGAAACAGATGTCTTGAATCAATTCTATTCCGTGTTCTGGATTGTACTCATTATGCAACCTATTTGTGCCATCGCCTTTATTTTTGATGGTGTATTTAAAGGTTTAGGTAAAATGAAATTGCTTAGAAATGTTTTATTACTATCAACTTTCATCATATTTCTCCCTGTACTTTATGTGTTAGATTATTTCAATTTAAAACTAAATGGCATTTTTATTGCCATTACTTTTTGGATGATTGCCAGAAGTATACCTTTACTAATTAATTTTAGAAAACAATTTATAGCACTAGCTAAAAACTCTTAACTTTGTAAACAGGTGATACAGATTACAGCAATCTAACATGGTATTTTTAACCACTCTTTTTCAGCAGGTAGACATAGAAGAAAAAATTAAAAACGCTCCAGATAATGGTTACGAAATTGGCGTGTTTATTGGCTCTATGATACCCTTTGTTATTTTGGTAATACTTGCCTACGCCCTTTACCGATACAATAAAAAACGATTAGACAAAGAATAACTCATGGATATATTAGGCTTTTTAACAGGCAACGGATTGTTTTTAACACTAGCTATAGTTTTAATAATAGTTTACATAGTAAATAGAAACCGAGGAAAACGCAGATAATGGGAAATAATATTAGAATTACCAAACAATTTTCTTTTGAAACAGGTCATGCCTTATATGGTTATGATGGAAAATGTAAAAATGTTCACGGTCATAGTTACCGGTTGGATGTCACGGTTATTGGAAGACCAATATCCGATAAAAACAACGTGAAATATGGTATGGTCATTGATTTTGGCGACTTAAAAAAAATTGTTGAAGAAGAAATTGTTGATGTTTTTGACCATGCCACTGTATTTAATAAAAATACACCCCATATTGAACTTGCAAAAGAATTGGATGCGCGCGGACATAATATTCTGTTGGTAGACTACCAACCCACTAGCGAAATGATGGTTATTGATTTTGCCCAAAAAATTAAACCACGTTTACCTTCAAATATTAAACTTCATTCACTTAAACTACAAGAAACTGCTACTAGTTTTGCAGAGTGGTTTGCTTATGATAATAATTAGACTTCTGTTTACCGATAAGTTATGGGCTAATTGAAAGCAGCGGGGAAGAGGGGTTAGTTAATTTTTTAATTGGTGTAAGCCATTAATATGACTTCATAGGGTTGTTGTGCAAAAGCTACTTAAAGATATAAAACAATGTACCATTTGTAATGCTCATTTGCCATTGGGACCAAGACCAGTAGTGTGTGCGCATCCCAAATCTAAAATCGTTATTGTTGGTCAAGCACCAGGAACCAAAGTACATGCTTCTGGGGTGCCTTGGGACGATGCCAGTGGCAAACAGTTGAGAAAGTGGTTAAATGTGTCTGGTGAAGATTTTTATGATGAAACTAAATTCGCCATCATCCCCATGGGGTTTTGCTACCCCGGAAAAGGAAAAACAGGAGATTTACCACCAAGACCAGAATGCGCTCAGCAATGGCACAAACCATTGTTTAATGAGTTAAAAAATGTTAAGTTAGTGGTTTTAATTGGTATGTATGCCCAGAAGTATTATTTGGGAAAGACAGCTAAAAATACGCTTACAGAAACTGTTAAAAATTATCAAGAATATTTGCCCAAGTATTTGCCTTTACCTCACCCTTCACCAAGAAATAGGTTTTGGCTTACTCAAAACCCTTGGTTTGAGGTTGAGGTATTGCCGGAGTTGAGGTTAAGGGTTAAAGGGTTGCAAAATTAAAATCTCCAATTTCAAAAGAGATTTCAATTTTGTATTTGGCATGTTTTAGTTAAACGTTGGTAGATATTGAAAGTACTTCATGGCTTCTTGCGGATTGGCTTTTACATCTATACGTTTTAATTCATCCTCATTTTCATCAAGCTCAATCAAATAACTTTTATCACCCTCATCTAACATTCTTAGAAAGACTTTTAAGGAGCCATCTTCATTAAACAATTTCATGGCTTCAAAGCTATCATAGTTGGAAGATATTTGTTCTACTTGCACTTTGCCACCAACAATGGTTTGGGTAATACTCCTTCCATCTTTAATAAACATTTGTGATTCTATATTTCCAATAAGATCGAAAGAAACAGACTCAACTGTTTTTTCATTCTCTATTTTAGATTTAGATTCAATATTTCCATTGTTATAGTAGGTTATGGTTTCTCCATACCGAACTCCGTGTCTATAAGTACTGAGTTTTGACAATGCACCCGTTATAGAATAGGTTTTCTCTTCTCCGTGTAATTTCCCTTTAATATATTTAGCTTCAGAAAATTTCTTCCCATTATTATGGTAGCTAATATAATCACCGTTTAAAATACCGTTTTCTACATTAAATTCTTCCCATTTCGTAGATTCATTAGCTATTACGTAGTAACCATTTAAGGGTTTTCTGTTGTCATTGTCACGGTAAATAGAAATACCATTGTAGCTATCTACAAAGTAAGAGTTTCTTCCTTTTAGTATAAAGCTGTTATCGGTATTTCTAGTATCATTTTTGCAATTTGTATATAGGGTTATAAAACTCAATATAAAAAGTATAAATAGGGTTTTGAAAGTTTTTAGCATGATAACCGGATAATATATTTATAGATGTTTTCCCTTATTCCAACCATATTTCCCTAAATATTGTTCGCCACTCTCAACGGCGCCATCCTCAATAGATGTTCCCATGGAGTCATTCCATCTATTCAAATATCCAAACAATGAAATCACACCTAGCATTTCTACAATGTCACCTTCATCCCAATGTTCATATAGACGTTTTTTAATGTTGTTATCAACGGCATTTGGTGTTTGAGAAGCTGCCAAACTAAAATCTAACGCAGCACGTTCGGCTTCATTAAAAGCGGGGTGTGTTCTATAATCCCAAATATTATCTAGCTGTTCTTGTTCAGCACCGTAACGTTCTGCAGCACGTATGGCATGTGCCTGACAATATCTGCAACCTGTTGCGTTGCTGCTCACCCATGCTATCATACGTTTTAGTGCAGAGGTTACCCTGCCTTCATTAGTCATAACAGCTTTATTTAAATTAATAAAAGCCTTACTAATAGCTGGTCTTCGTTGCATGGTAAGGACAGAGTTTGGACAAAACCCAAGGGTTTCATTAAAGAATTCTGCTAATGCTTTGGTTTCTAAATCGTAGTCAGAAGATAAAGGTTCTACTAAAGGCATATATAATTTTTATGTAGTATTTTTGGTACTTACAAGAAACAAAAATTTTTAAGAATATGGGCGTAAAGGTTACCACAAAATGGTTAGGTGATATAAGGTTTGAAAGTACAAATCCTTCAGGACATAATTTGTTTATTGATGCTGGTGAAGAAAGTGGCGGAAAGGGTGAAGGCTATAGACCTAAAGCTTTAATGCTTTCTGGTTTAGCAGGATGTTCAGGTATAGATGTAGCCGCTTTGATTAAGAAAATGAAGTTAGATGTTGCTAATTTCACCATTGATATTGATGCTAATTTAACCGAAGAGCACCCTAAATATTATGACAAGGTACTAATGAGCTTTCATTTTTATGGTGATAATTTAAACGAAAAGAAATTACAGCGTGCCGTTGATTTGTCTGTTGAAAAATACTGTGGTGTCATGGAAATGTTCCAACAGTTTGCCAAGGTAACTATTGAAACCCATTTTCATAATAAGAGTGTTTAAAATTTTAAGTACTTAAAGTTACAAGTGCCTAAAGTATTTAAAGTTCTTACCTTGTTGTATTTCATGTACAAATAATTTTAGTGCACTTTAAATACTTTTAACTTTAGACACTTAAACTAATTTAAAACTTATTAAATGCGTTGGACACTAAAGCCAATACCAGAACCGAATAAAGTAAAACATTTACAAGAAACCTTAAATGTAAGTGAGCCTATTGCTACTTTATTAGTGCAACGTGGTATTGAAACTTTTGAGGAAGCAAAAACGTTTTTTAGACCAAGTTTAGATGACTTACATGATCCTTACTTAATGAAGGATATGGATAAAGCGGTGACCAGAATTGAACAAGCCATTGCCAATAAAGAAAATATTTTGGTTTATGGTGATTATGATGTAGATGGTACTACTTCGGTAGCCTTAATGTCAACCTATTTAAAAACTAAAACAGATAATGTTGCTACTTATATTCCAGATAGATATAATGAGGGGTATGGTATTTCCTATCAAGGAATTGATTTCGCACATGACAATGATTTTGAACTAATAATAGCTTTGGATTGCGGAATAAAAGCCATTGAAAAAGTGGCCTATGCGAAAAAGTTAGGGATAGATTTTATTATTTGTGATCACCATAGACCTGGGAAAGAAATTCCTGAGGCCGTTGCCATTTTAGATCCCAAACGAGAGGATTGTAATTATCCATACAAAGAGTTATGTGGTTGTGGTGTTGGTTTTAAGTTGGTTCAATCTCTTGCTCAAAAAGATGGACAAACCATTGAAGATTTATTACCTTATTTAGATTTGGTGGCTACTGCTATTGGAGCCGATATTGTACCTATAGATGGAGAAAATAGAGTACTGGCATATTTTGGTTTGCAAATAATTAATGCTAGCCCAAGACCAGGAATCAGAGCTATTCTAAAGCAAGTTAAAAAAGACCAACTAACCATAACAGATGTGGTTTTTATAGTAGCTCCCAGAATTAATGCGGCTGGACGCATGAAACATGGCAATTTTGCAGTGACTTTGTTGGTGGAGGAGAAGTATGACCTTGCTAAAGAGTATGCAAAAGACATTGAAACTTATAATTATGACCGCCGAGAAACCGATAAACAAGTTACAGAAGAAGCTCTCAAACAAATTGAAGACAAAAAGGAACAGAAACGTTTTACTACTGTTGTTTACCATGAAACTTGGCATAAAGGGGTTATTGGCATTGTGGCTTCTAGACTAACAGAAACCTATTACAGACCAACGCTAGTATTTACTAAAAGCGGAAATAAACTGTCTGCCTCAGCAAGATCGGTAAGCGGTTTTGATATTTATAATGCTATTGAGGCTTGTAGTGAACATATTGAACAATTTGGAGGCCATAAATATGCTGCTGGATTAACCCTTAAAGAAGAGAATTATCAAGCCTTTAAAGAAGCTTTCGAAAGCGTTGTGGCTCAAAACATTGATAAAAACCTTTTAGTTCCTGAAGTGAAGGTTGATGTTCAAATTAACTTAAATGAGATTACTCCCAAGTTTTATAGAATATTAAAACAGTTTGCGCCCTATGGTCCCAATAATATGACACCAGTTTTTATGACTAAGGGTTTAATAGATACGGGTTATGGTAAGTGTGTTGGCGACGATAAAACGCATTTAAGAATTACGGTTTCACAACCTGATTCAAGTAATTTTGTGGGGATAGGTTTTAGTATGGGTGATAAATTTGACATAGTCAAAGAAAGAAAACCGTTTAAAGCAGTCTATTCCATTGATGAAAATGAATGGCAGGGAAATGTTTCGCTTCAGCTTAAATTAAGAGATATTAAAGTTTAGAAAAACCAAAGTTTCACAGACATAATTATTATCATTACTACTAAAAAAGATTTAATAAAATTGTCTCCTTTTTTAACAGATAGTCTACTTCCAAACCAAGCACCAATACCATTCCCAGCGGCTAAAATTAGGCCAACTTTCCAATCAACTTTGTCATTAAAAACAAACACAATTAAGGCAGACAGCGTGTAAATAAAAACAATAACAACTTTGGTTGCGTTTACCCTAACTAGATTCATTTTATGGAAAAAATGAAGAAATATAATAATGATAAACCCTATACCGGCATTAACAAAACCACCGTAAATACCAATAAAGAAAAACACAGTGATTCCAATCCAGAGGTGTTTTCCGGTTAAACGCTCTTGTAGTTCTGATGTTTTAATTTTGGGTTTAAAAATGATGATGAGAACCACAATTACCATGATAATTGCGAGTATCTTGTTAAATGTTTCCCCTTTTACATCAATGGCAATATTAGCACCCAAAATGGCTCCGAAAATAGCAGAGATACCTAAATAAATATTGAATGGAAATGTTGAAACACCTTTGCTTTTAAAGCCTGCTGTTGCCATAGCAGTTTGAAGCAAGATACCAACTCTGTTGGTTCCATTTGCAATGCTGGGAGGTAAACCACAAAAAATAAGAATGGGAAGAGTTAGTAGCGAACCACCGCCAGCAATAGTGTTAATAATTCCAACAGCCACTCCTGCTACAAGTACTAATAAGTAAAGGGTTGTTTCTTCCATATATAAAATACAATGGCTCTATTATTTGTATTCCTTTAGCTCCAGAGTCTCACCGTCAAAAACTGCATAGGTATAATAGCTAATCCAATCGCCTAAATTGATGTATTTTGCTTTTTTATTGAGGGCTATATTTAAAGGTAAGTGTCTATGACCAAACACAAAATAATCTCGATGTTTTTGCTCTAGTTTACGCTTGCAGTACTGAACTAACCATTCATTGTCTTCGCCTAAAAACTTAGCATCTTCATCACCAGAAATAAGTTTGTTTTTTACAGATAAGTATTGCGCTAACTTAACACCTAAGTCTGGATGCAGCCAACGGAATAACCATTTACACAATTTATTGTTAAACAATTTTTTCATTCGTTTGTATCCTTTATCTCCGGGACCCAAACCATCACCATGGCCAATTAAAAAAATTTTGTTGTTAAAAGTGAATTCCTTGGGATTGTAATACACAGGAATATTAAGTTCTTCTTCAAAGTAGCCATTCATCCAAAGGTCATGATTGCCTACAAAATAGTGAATTGGTGTTCCAGAGTCACTAATTTCGGCAAGCTTTCCAAGGGTTCGGGTAAACCCCTTAGGAACCACTTTTTTATAGTCCATCCAAAAGTCAAACAAATCGCCTAGAAGGAATATCGCAGCAGCGTCTTCTTTTATGTCATCTAGCCATGCTACGAACTTTTTCTCACGTGGTAAAGACGCTTCTCTTGTTGGCGCTCCTAAATGATTATCAGAAGCGAAGTATATTTTTTTTCCATTTGGAATTTGCATGTGTAAATATAGTAATTACTCTAAACGTAGAAATCTCTTTTTTATATACTTATTTTTAACCTGACTCAAATAAAAATGAGGTATAATATTTTTTTGTTTTACTTAGTTGAACAGAGTTAAACAACACAAATTAAATCCCAAGAATGAGTTTCGCAATCCAGAAATAAAGCAAAATTCCTAGAATATCATTGCTTGTAGTTATAAATGGCCCCGTGGCAATAGCAGGATCTATACCTCTTTTATTAAGGAATAATGGCACAAAAGTTCCTATTAGGCCAGCTACTATTATAACAGCAACAAGAGAAACCGAAATTGCAAGCGCTAAATCTAGTCTACCTTCAAATAGATAAACAAATAAAAACAAAAAAATAGCCAGTACAAATCCGTTAAGTGCAGCTAAAAGCATTTCTTTAAAAAGACGACTATTAACACTTCCTCTAACATCATCGTTGGCTAAACCTTGTACAATAATAGCACTAGATTGTACGCCAACATTACCCGCCATGGCGGCTATTAAAGGTGTAAAAAAGAATAGTATTACGGCTTTTTCTACGAATAATCCCTTAAAACCTTCCATAATTAAAAAGGCTCCAACCCCTCCAATTAAACCAAGAAATAGCCAAGGCAAGCGCGCTTTGGTGAGTTCAAAAATACTATCATCAGAATCTACATCGCCTGTAATACCAGCAGCCATTTGATAATCTCTTTCGGCTTCTTCTTTCATAACATCAACAATATCATCAATTGTGATTCTTCCTAAAAGTACTTTATTATCATCGCTTTCTATAACTGGAATAGCCTCTAAATCGTATTTTGCCATGAGTCTTGCAACTTCTTCAATGTCTTCATTAACATTTACAAAATCTACATTGTCTTTTGCTATTTCTCCAATTTTTTTCTCACTTTTTGCAACAATTAAATCCTTTAAAGACAATCTGCCTACAAGTTTTTCTTCTCTGGAAACAACATAAATAGAATGAACTCTGGTAACTTCTTTTGCTTGCCCTCTAATTCTACGTAGGCAACCAGCTACGGTCCAGGTTTCATATACTTTTACTAATTCCTTAGCCATTAACGCACCAGCTGTACCTTCTTCGTAGGCTAAAAGCTCTTTGATTTCAGCTTTGTGCTCTTCGTCCTCAATGTTTGAAATTACTTCCTGTTGACGTTCCTCAGGAAGTTCACTAATCATATCTGCAGCATCATCAGTATCAAGTTCTTCAACCTCCTCAGCAATTTCTTTAGCGGATAAATTTCTTAAAACCTTTTCACGGTTGTCTTCATCAAGCTCCATTAGGATGTCTGATGTCGTTTCAGAGTCTAAAAGCTTAATAACATAGATTGCCTCCTCTAAATTAAGTTCATCTAGAATTTCGGCTATATCGGCATAGTGAAACTCCTTTAAGAGTTTTTGAAGTTCTTTGTCTTTTTTTTCTTCAACTAAAACCTCTACTTGCTCAATGAGTTCATCGGTAAGCTCAAATTGTATGTTCTCTTTTTCCTCAGACAAATTAAAAGCGTAATTGGTTAAGCATCATTTTCAATTAAAGTTGTGAGTTCTATAAACTCTTGAACGCTTAATTGTTCTGGACGCATGCCAAATATACTATTTGCTTTTAAATTATCTGACAAATTGAATGTTTTTAAACTGTTACGAAGTGTTTTACGGCGTTGTTGAAAGCCCTGTTTAACTACTTTAAAAAACAGTTTTTCATCACAGGGCAGTGTAAAATCTTCTTTTCTAGTCAATCTTAAAACACCCGAATCTACCTTTGGTGGCGGGTTGAAAACCGATGGAGGTACCGTAAATAAATATTCAGCCTCATAAAATGCTTGAGTTAAAACCGATAGAATACCATACACTTTACTGCCTTCTTTTGAACAAATACGTTGTGCTACTTCTTTTTGAAACATACCAGTAAACTCAGGTATTTGTTGACGCATTTCTAATGCTTTAAAAACTATTTGCGATGAAATATTGTATGGAAAATTGCCTGTTACAGCAAAAGGGTTATTACCAAAAACAGTTGTTAAATCAAATTTTAAAAAATCTTGTTCAATAATTCTTGGAGCTAGCTTAAGATAATTGGCTTTAAGGTATTCAACTGACTCAGTATCAATTTCAATGACGTAGGTTTCAATATCTTTTTCTAACAGGTATTTGGTAAGAACCCCCATTCCTGGACCAATTTCTAAAACGTTCTTATAGCCGTTTAATGTAAGAGTATCACCAATCTTTCTGGCAATGTTTTCGTCTTTTAAGAAATGTTGCCCTAAATGTTTTTTTGCTTTTACTTGGTATTGATTGGAATTATTGCTCACTTTTTAGCTATTGTTTTAAATTAGATTTCCGTTAGTACTTCAACTAATTACCTAGTTATAGACAGAAATAACAAACATATTTATTTGTTGCTAAAATATCTGTAAACGTTGGTTGCTCTTTTTTGAAATCCTAATTTTTGATACAGTTTATTGGCTGCAAAGCGCTCAGGGCTTGAAGTTAAATCTATTTTACTTATGCCCTTTTCCAAAGCATAATCTAAAGCAAATTGCGTTAAACGTTTACCAACACCTTTGCCTCTAGCACTTTCACTTACTACAACATCTTCAATCCAAGCTTTTTCACCAGTTGGAATTTTATTAAAAACCAAGGTTAAGGTTCCTATAATGTTATTACCTTCTTCTGCAACAAAAAGTTTGGTATTATTAGAATTAATGATAGTTTCTAAATCTTTTTTTGAAGGTAAGGAACTGGAAGATGATAGTTGAGGAATTAAATTTTTAAAAGCATTTAAAACGTCATCATTTATACTTTCTAATGCTGTTATAGTCATTTTTAATTAGGATTAATATTAACAAAATACTCATCTATCATTTCTAATTCTGTTCTAAAAGACAACATTTTATCTGCAAATCTTTTAAATCCATCGGCTCTGAGTCTTTCAGCATCTTCACAATAATAGGCTTCTAACGCTTCACGAGAATAGGCTCTGTATTGAATAGAATAGGTAATACCCCCCGTTTCTTCTTGAACTAATACTTTTGTTAAAGTAGCTTTGTCAAACTTTCCGGTTCCTAAAACTTGAGGTATGTGTTCTTTAATCCATAATAGCCATTCCTCATGGATAGATTCATCAATATTTACCGTTACATTGTATATTATCATTGTGGTTTTTATGTTTCCTAATTATTTTTTTGGTCCTTTAGTTTAAGGCATCACCCCTTAAAGCCCGGTACCTTTTTCTGGCCTCTACAAAGTAAATACTATCGGCATGATTAAAAATAATCTGTTCGTATAATTCTTTTGCTTTTTCGGGTTCATTCAAATATTTTTCAAACAACAGTCCCAAATTAAAATAGGCATCATCTACTAAAATGCCTTCTCTAAAATTGGTAATAATATTTTCATAATTGGTTTTGGCCAAAACAAACTGAAACCTCTGTTGAAATAATTGGGCTTGTTTAAATAGTGCTTGAGCCACAATGGGTTCTGTTTTATGCTCATTCAATATTTTATCTAGCAGAGAGATAGCTTCTTCTTTTTTATTTTGAAATGCCAATAAGTCTGCTTTTGAATATAGTTTTAAAGCTGTTTGTAATGAGTCTTCGTATTTATTATCTGATATCAACAATTTTAAATCTAGAGCATCATTGGCAATTAATTGCGAGGTAGATGATTTTAAAATTTTTAGCTGTGATTCTGCCCATTTAAAATCGCCCTTATAATAACTGGCTTTTGCCACTCTAAATCTAGCTTCTTGAGAGACGGTACTGTTTTTTAAATTTCTTTGAATTTGTGTATAGTAAATTAATGCTTGATTAAATTTTTCCTGTAATACCAAAATATCACCTAACTCTAACTTTACTTGAGCCTTTAGCAACTCAGATAAGGGTAACTCTAATGTTTTTTCTAAAAATTTAGTAGCGTCTTCTGTTTTACCCATATAAAATGCCAAAAAATGCCCATAGGCAATTTGTAGTTTTAACGTTTGAGAAAAGGTTCCAAATTCTTCAAATAGTTTTTTGTACCTCTCATTTATAAGGGCATAATCTTTTTTAGAACTTTCGTTAGTTTCAATTTGAATTAAATTATAGTGGGCAGTAAGCTTAGTCTCTAAATCTTGTGCTTTAGTAATTATGTAATTAAAAATTTCTTTGGCAACATCATTTTTGTTTTCATCTATTGCAATTAAAGCTAATTCTTGTATTCTGTCTAAACTTATGGGCTGCCTATTAAAAATAGCTTTTTCTTGAATGAATGCTTTAGAAAAATCTTTTTGTTGTATAAACAACCAGCTTAACATTTGATTCCAAAGCAAATTAGGCTGTTCTTGCATTTTTTTTAGTAGCAACTTTCTTAACATTACATTGTTTACATCATCGCTATTATCAGATAAAAATCCGTTTATTCTCCTTTTTATATCAGCCAATGCCACTGGGTTATATTCTGCAAAGCTTAAGTAACTATTGAACATTTTCTCAATATGACCTTGTTCACCATAAAGTTGTGCCAGTTGTATACTAAAATTATAATCTGGATTTAATTCCATTGCTTTTTCATAGGCTATTACAGCTTCATTTAAAAGCGAGTGGGTTTGAAAACCCCTAGCAACATAAAACACATTACTTGGCCTTTCATTGATACTTTTTAGTGCTTTTTCATAATAAATATTGGCGTTTTTTGAATCTTTTTTAAGCTGATAATTAAACCCTAGTTCAACGAAAAACGCTGGATGATTTATTTTAGAAACAATCTTAGTGATAAATGCTTCGGTCTCATCATATTGCTCTAACTGTTGCTGCGAAGCAATTACCTGATTAATGTAGTTGAAGTTAGAAGGACTTTGTGCATACAATTTTTTGTATTCATAAAGCGCCTTTTCATAATCGCCCTTTTTAAAATATTCCATGGCCAAATTAGCGTCTTGGGCAAAAAGGTTAATCGATAAACACAAGTATAAAACTAAAAAGGCTCTCATTTTGTAAATATAACAAATGTGCTAACTTGCTTTAGTAAATATTATCATAAAAAATGCCCAGATAAAACTGGGCATTTCAACCAACCAAAAATAAATTGTTCTATTAACAACCGTTAAAAAACAAAAACGTTTGAATTATTTAGATTGGGGACACTTTTAGTGTTAAAACCTTAAATTTTATAAATGATTTATTTGTAAAGAAAGTAACGCCCTATTTGTTAACACTTACAACAATATTGTTTTTGGAATTAACTATTTGAAAGTCAGAAAACAATACTTTTCCTGCGAAAAAAATCAATGCAGCTAAAATTACAATACGCTTTATATTTTTCATGGTTAGTAGGTTTAATAGATTTGGTAGTACTAACTTCCTAAATAAATCCTTTAGCGCAAAGAAAAATCAATAAAAATCGTCAAATAACCTGTTTAAAGTGCTTTTTGTCGATTTTTTTAAAATTAAATATCAAAAAAAGAAAGAATGCACTTTCTTTTATAATGTATCAAAGAACTTAGTTAATTATCTTAAAACCAGTATAAGGATGTAAAACTTCAGGAACTAAAATACCTTCCTTGGTTTGATAATTTTCCAAAATTCCAGCTAAAACACGTGGTAAAGCCAAAGAACTTCCATTTAACGTATGGGCTAATTCATTTTTACCTTGATTATTTTTAAAGCGGAGTTTTAACCGGTTAGCTTGAAAAGTTTCAAAATTAGATACTGATGAAATTTCTAACCATCTGTCTTGGGCGGTTGAAAATACCTCAAAATCGTAAGTTAATGCAGAAGTAAACCCTAAATCTCCACCACAAAGCCTTAAAATTCGGTATGGTAATTTAAGTTCTTGCAAAATGGTTTTTATGTGGGCTACCATACCATCCAAAGCCTCATAAGACTTTGTAGGATGTTCTACCCTAATAATTTCAACTTTATCAAACTGGTGTAATCTGTTTAAACCCCTTACATGAGCTCCATAACTACCTGCTTCTCTCCTAAAACAAGGCGTGTAACCAGTAATAGTTATTGGTAAATCTACTTCGTTTAGAACAACATCTCTAAAGATATTTGTACCTGGAACTTCGGCTGTTGGTATTAAATATAAATTATCTGCTGTTACATGATACATTTGCCCTTCTTTATCAGGCAGTTGCCCCGTACCTAAGCCAGAAGCTTCATTTACTAAATGAGGTAACTGAAATTCTGTGTAACCTGCTTCCGTATTTTTATCTAAAAAATAAGTGATTAAAGCACGTTGTAATTTGGCACCTTTACCTTTATAAACAGGAAAGCCTGCCCCAGTGATTTTGTTACCCAATTCAAAATCTATAATATCATACTTTTTAGCTAATTCCCAGTGTGGAAGTGCATTAGCGTCTAAAACAGGAATGTCCCCTTCTTTAAAAACTTCTTCGTTATCTTCTTCTGTATTTCCTGCAGGGACTAGATTGTTGGGAACATTTGGTAGTTTATACAAAAGATCATTGAGTGCATTGGTAGTATTGTTCAACGCTTCTGTTAATTCTTTGGAATCAACTTTTAACTGACTCGTTTTTTCCTTTAAAACATTGGCCTTCTCAATGTCTCCAGATTTAAAAAAGCCTCCAATTTCTTTAGACAGTTTATTCCCTTCGGCTAAAGCATTATCTAGTTTTGTTTGAAGCGCTCTTCGGTCTTCATCTAAAGCAATAACTTGGTTAATATCTTCGGCTGCATCAATATTTCGTTTAGCCAAACGTTCAATTACCAAATCTTTGTTATCTCTAATAAAAGGTACTTGTAACATGTCTTAAAATTTAAGCGACAAATTTAGGGAATTACTAAGAGTTTTTAATCTTGTTTTGAAGGCAAAATCCAATCATGGTGTTTAAAAGTCTCCCATTGGGTATTAGCTATATCTATATTTGAATCTATTAGCTGTTTATAAGGTTTTCCGTTAACACTAATTTTGCAATTAACAAACACCGAAATATCTTGATTATTTTCCTTAAACTTCTCTTTAAGAAATTGAGAAAACTGCCAAATAAAATCTGGTTTTGTACTTACACCTTGTTGTTGTTTTTTGGTTAAGTAATCATTAAGATTCACAGGCATTTTACTACCTGTGTTTTTGTCAACAATAGTGTAATTAGCGCTTCCACTTTTTACCCTAAGCATCATACGCCAAGATAAACGATGACCTTCTTCTGTCCATAACACGTTATCCTTAATTAAATGATGACGCAAAGGTAGTATTAATTGAACCATAAAATATAGACTAAAAATAGCTAGCCACGGTGTATTGTATTTTGGAATTATAATGTCTTTAGAATTATAAAAAGGTTTCTTTTTTAGGAATATTTTGTGAATGATTTTAGGTTCAAAAAAGAACAATGAAAATGCTAACGATAAATAGGGAAAGATTCCTATTTGAAATACAAACGAATTGAAAAGATGAAAAAAGATAGACACCAAAAACATATACTTCCTAGTAGGCTTGAAGAGCAATAACGGAATTATTAATCCGTCAAAAGCAATGCCTCCATAAGCCAGAAAATAATGTACCCATTTTTGTTGAAGCAAATCGCCTACCAAAAAATATTGAGCTTTTGGTTTCATTAGTAATTCAATAACCGTAGTATCCAACCAATCAGGGTATAGTTTTGCCACTGATGCATAAGTATAAACTATAAAAAGCTGCACTACAAAAACCCATTTACACCATAATGGCATTGAAATATTTTTTAAACTGGGGTTTTGCTTTACATCAATAGAAGCATATTTATTTGCAGGCATTAAAACCATAATAAAGCTTAGTAGCATCAACAAGTAATAGTGGTTGTTGTATGATGATTTTTGCATTAGATAAGTGGCTGACCACATAAGAGAAAAAGCAAGCATACTAAAGCGATATTTATACCCAAACATTATAAACAATCCAAAAAGCCCCATGATGGCATAATACACATACATCCCATAACCAGGTAGTGGTTGTAACCACTCAAACCCTATAAAAGTAAATGTAAACTGTGGCTCTAGTAAGTTGGTTTGAACCCAACCGGTAAAAATAGCACCAACCGATTCTAAAAAGCATAACAACCCAAAGAAAATTCTGAAAACAACAAGTGCAGAATTATCAATATGTTGAAATAACCATTTATTAATCATGATAATTTGCAATGAAGGTAAGTGCTGTTTCCTTATCTTTTTTAAGTTGGTTTTTTAAGGCTTCAACCGATTCGAATTTTTCTTCGTCACGCAAACGTTTTAAAAGTTCAATTTGAATGGTTTGGTTATATAAATCTTTATCAAAATTGAAAAAATGCACCTCAATGGTTTCTCGTTTTCCATTAACCGTAGGATTCATACCTATATTCATCATACCGTAAACATTAGATTCTTCAATTTTAGCTTTTACAATATATGCTCCTTGTTTTGGTATAAGTTTGTAGTCTTCTTCTATATGAATATTTGCTGTTGGATAATTTATTTGCCTTCCTAAACCTTTTCCTTTAATAACCTTTCCAGTAAGCATAAAATTATAACCCAAATACGCATTGGCCTTAGTTACATTACCCTCAAAAAGAGCATCCCTAATTTTTGTTGAACTCACAGCTACGTCGTCAATATCTTGAGCCGATATTTCTTCAACTTCAAAACCATAGCGTTCACCAAATTTTTTCAAATCTTCTATATCAGCATTTCTGTTTCTGCCAAATCTGTGATCATAGCCAATAATCACTTTTTTAGTTTTAAGCTTATCTACCAAAAGTTGCTTTACAAATTCTTCAGCAGTAAGTCTAGAAAACTCATGGGTGAATTTCTTAATTAACAAAAAATCTAACTCTAGTAATTCCAGAATCTCTCGTCTTTCAGAAATGGTATTAATCAATTTGATTTTTGAATCTTTTTGTAAAACCATTCTAGGATGTGGAAAAAAAGTGAGAATAACAGATTTTAGCCCTTCCTTCTTTCCTGTATTTACCAGACGCTCAATTATTTTTCTATGCCCAATATGTACCCCATCAAAAGTGCCAATGGTTACTACTGTAGGATTTTCAGATTTGTATACCGTAATGTTTTTTACACTACTCATTTAATGAGCCAAATTGTTAAATTAATTTAAAAAAGCTAGATTTGTTACGTGACAAAAAAAGAAATTGCCCAAAATCTTTATGAAAACAAAACTACATTATGTTTTTTCAATAGCAATGTTTTTAATGGCATTTTCAACTAATGCTCAAAATACTACTTGGGAAAAACTAAAAACTATTGAAAATGACAAAAGCCTTTCAAAATTTGAAATAAATAAAAGTAGTGCCAGTTTTTTTAAATTAAATAGCAATCTATTTAAAAAACAAACTGAAAAAGCACCACTAAGGACATCAAAGTTCAAAGAAGAAAACACTATTATTTTACTCCCAGGTATTAAAGGAGATTTAGAGCGTTTTAAGATTTATGAAGCTCCTGTTTTTGCACCAGAACTCTCTGCAAAATTCCCTGAAATTAAGTCCTATGTTGGCTTTAGTTTAGATAATTCTGGAGCAAGGTTAAGAATGAGTTCCTCACCTCAAGGAATTCAGACCATGATTACTTATATAGATAAGCCAAATGTATTTATGCAACCTATTGAGAATGAATCTGATATTTATGTATTATACGATAATAGTTCAACAAAACAAAGTAGTAAACTAGAGTGTAAAACCACTGAAGACTTAAGTAAAAGCTTAAACAACAACCTCAGTTTAAAAGTTGATGAAGGTGGTGGTAATGATCAAACCTTACAAAAATTTAGAATTGCAATTTCAACCACAGGTGAATATACCAACTTTCATGGTGGTACCGTAGCGGGGGCTTTAGCTGCCATAAATGCTACTTTAACTAGAGTAAACGAAATTTTTGAAACCGATATGGCAGTTACTTTTGAGTTAATTGCCAACAATAACCTTATAGTTTATTCCAATGCAGGAACAGATCCATACTCTGATGCTAATGTTGGAGTTAATGGTGCTTGGTCTGGTGAAGTCCAGTCAACCTTAACAAGTGAAATAGGTGAAGCTAATTACGACATCGGTCACCTATTTGGCGCCTCTGGTGGTGGGGGAAATGCCGGTTGTATAGGTTGTGTTTGCATCAATAACTCTAAAGGTAGTGCTTTTACATCTCCTTCAAATGGTGTGCCTCAAGGTGATTTATTCGATCTAGATTTTGTAGCTCATGAAATTGGACATCAAATGGGAGCTAACCATACATGGGCTTTTGAAAGTGAAGGAACGAATGTTCAATCAGAACCAGGAAGTGGCTCTACCATAATGGCTTACGCAGGTTTAGAGGGGTCTAATAATGTTGAGCTGAATGGTGATGACTATTTTCACTATCATAGTATTAAACAAATTCTAGATAACCTAAATGGAAAAAGTTGTCAAACCACTGAAGTTATTACCAATAACCCTCCTAGTGCTGATGCTGGTAGTGATTATAATATACCCAAAGGAACACCGTATGTCTTAAGAGGCGCTGCAACCGATCCTGATGGCACTGATAATCTAACTTATTGTTGGGAACAAATTGACAGTGGGATAACCAATTTTTTAAATTTTGGCCCCACATTAACCACTGGCCCAATGAATAGATCTTTACCGCCAACGGGTTCTCCCAATAGGTATATACCAAGATTTAACAGTGTTTTAAATGGAGATTTAGAACAAACAAACCCTACTTTAGGGAGTGACTGGGAGACTGTAGCATCGGTTTCTAGAATTCTAAACTGGGCGCTCACTGTAAGAGATAGAATTCCAAGTACATCAACAGGAGGGCAATCTAGTTTTGATACGATGCAAATTGTGGTTGAAGATGTAACACCTTTTTCAGTTGAAAACCCTGTATCATGGGCTCAAGGCAGCAACCAAACCATTTCTTGGGTTGTTGGTGAAACCACAAATGCCACAATTAATTGTCAGAATGTAAATATCCTTTTATCTACAGATGGAGGGGTTACTTTTCCTACTATAATTGCAAGTAGCACTCCTAATGATGGGGCTTTTGACTATACAGTTCCAGCAATTGGAGACACTAATCAGGCTAGAATATTAATAGAAGCTGCTGATAATATTTTTTATGATGTCTCTGATTTCAACTTTTCTATTTCTCAGAACCCAGACTTTTTTATGGTTAATGAAACCCTAACGCCTTTAGAGTGCGGAGACTCCTCGGCTACTTTTACTTTTGACTTTGTAGTAGCCAATGGTTTTTCAGAAACTGTAACGTTTAGCGCATCAGGAAATCCTTCTGGATCAACAGTATCATTTTCACCAACTAACATGAGCGCCTCAGGAAGTGTTACCATGACGGTTTCTAACTTGAGTAGCGTTCCACAAAATGATTATATCATTACAGTTACTGGAACCTCAACTTCTATTACAAAAAATAATGACTTCGATTTTCCTTTTTCCAATGGTATTTGTACCTCTATAGCAAACACAGAATATAATACCAGTACAACTTTGGTTGAGTTCAATACCATTAATCAATCTTCTGGAAAACCTTCTGGATATAGCAATTATACGGCAACAATAACCAATGTAAATAGAAATGTATCTTACAATCTAAGGGTTAATGTAAATACCGATGGTAACTTTACAACCAACACCAAAGTTTGGATTGATTGGAACCAAAACTGTAGCTTTGATGATGCAGGCGAAGAATATGATTTAGGCGATGCTACCAATGTATCTAACGGTACTACAGCAAACACACCGCTTTCTATTACAGTGCCTGCTACGGCAGTTACTGGAAATACCACCATGCGAGTGTCAACAAAATATAAGGATGATGGCTTAGTGACCTCTTGCGAAAATGGTTTTGATGGTGAAGTAGAAGATTATACTATTAACGTATTACCAAATTCAACCTTTGACACCTCTATAAATTTAGTACAATTAAACAGCATTAATAATGCTTCAACTAAGGTTACAGATTATACAGATTATACAACTATTTCAACTGAATTAAGTAGAGATAGCGCCTACAACTTAACGGTTAATGTAAGTACCGAAGGTAATTTTGCAACCAATACCAAAGTTTGGATTGATTGGAACCAAAATGGTAGTTTTAATGATACAGGTGAAGAATATGATTTAGGAATTGCTACTAATGTTAACAATTCAGCTACCAGTAATTCTCCATTATCTATTACTGTTCCCGTTGATGCATTATTAGGGACTACTACTATGAGAGTTGTTACAGGTTATGACGGCGCTCCATTAGCACCTATTAGTAATGGTGGTGATGGAGAGGTTGAAGATTACACACTAGTTATTGTTCCAACAGAAAACATTGAACAATTTGGTTTTGAAAATTTTGTTGTTTACCCAAACCCTAATAATGGTGTGTTTACAATTAAACTAAATGGTTCTTTAAATCGAAATATAATTATTGAATTGTTTGATTCTAGAGGAAGATTCCTTTTTGATGAGACTTTTCAGGCAAAAGGGGATTTTAAAGAAAGTATAAACTTAAATTATGTTCTATCTGGCATGTATATTTTGACTGTAAGTGATGGAGTAAAAAAATCCCTTAAAAAAATTGTTGTCAAATAAAATAGGACCTCTCTGACTACTTTCGTGACATAATATCATTGGTTTTTGCAATGCTTACAAGAGTCTATAAATAGAAATTCAGTATTGTCATAAAGATTTCAAAATTTTCCCAAATCAGTTTGAAAGCTATTAATTGATATTTTAAATATCACATTGATAAATTAAAAACATGGGTAATACCTGAGATTTCATGGGGTATTTCATCCAAATTAAATTTTAAGTTAAGATGGTAATTATAATCATTAATCTTCTTTATTAATAGTGAGCCTTTTGTTATTCTAAAATTTCCAGCTTGGCCCTTACAAAAACACCAGCGACCAAAAATTACTTGAACTCGTTTAAAGTCTTTAGTTTCAAGTTCTAACTCTTTTGGATTAAGAATAATAAAAACTTCCTCCCTATAGTTAGAGTCTGAAAGATCTGAACTTGCCTTTCTCTTATATTCAAACTTTAGAATAATTTTATTACCCTCGCTTATTTCAACATAAGACATTCCAAATGCGTCTTTCTTCAGGTGTAAATGTTTATCAACCAATATTTCTAGTTCACAAAAACCATTGTCAGGACACCAAGATTTGTTAGTGGAGTCCTGAGATGTTGTTGACAAACTACTTTTTGCCTTACAAGACAGAAAGCTAACTAGAACTAAAAAAACAAGTAAAAGCTTAATCATTAAACACTTGCTATTTATTACCTTAGAGCGTCTTTTTTTGTTATTCATAATATTTGAAGCTATATTTATAATCACTCAATTCATTTTAAATTTTGGCACATGAAACAAACTTACTTTAAAATTATTGGTTTACAACTTCTGTTTTTCTTGTGCTCAATGAATTTTTATGCCCAGAGTAAATCATCAATTTGGATAAAGACATCAAGAGATAATGCTCTGAAAGAATCAAAATTTTTAATGAAAAATGAAATAAGTAAGGCTACATATTATCGGTTAGATCTAGAAAAACTAAAAACTCTTTTAAAGAATACACCTAGCAGAAAAAGTTCTAAGACATCTAGTGTTATACTGAATTTTCCCGATAAAAATGGGCAATTACAACCTTTCAGAATTAAGGAAGCCCCTTTATTTGAAAAGACTTTTCAAGAGAAACATCCTAACATGAGATGTTATATAGGACAGCATATTTATAATTCAGGTGAAATAATTCGTTTTAGTATTACGCCACAGGGGTTTCATGGCATGGTGTTGTCTCCCCAAAAAGCTATTGAGTTCATTGATCCGGTTGGATATGGTGCTAAAAATCATATGATTTATGCTAAGGCTGACTTAGAATCAATTAAAAACTCTTTTGAATGTAAATTTATTGATGACTTTAATCAAGCTAAATTAAGTTCTAGTGAAAAATTAAGTGAATCTCTTAATACAAATGATGGTATCCTAAGAACCTATGAGTTAGCCTTGGCATGTACTGCTGAATATGCTGAATATCATTGGGGTTCTAATGGCGCAAACTTACCTCCAGGTGCCTCCGATGAGAATAAGAAAAATGCTGTAATTGATGCAATGATGGTGACTATGAATCGGGTAAATGGAATTTTTGAACGCGATTTGTCTTTAACTATGACAATGGTGGATAATACCAGTTTTATATTTTTAGATCCTGATACAGATCCTTATGTGAATACTGTGAATGAAGATATATTAAATGACAATCAAACTACAATTGACGGTGCTATTGGTTCTAATAGTTATGATATAGGTCATGTGTTTTGTACAGACAATGGAGGTTTAGCAACTTTGAATGCGCCTTGCAATAATAGTGTTAAGGCAAAAGGAGCTACTGGGCAGCCTAATCCAACAGGAGATGTTTTTAATGTGGAATATGTGGCTCATGAAATGGGGCATCAATTTGGTGCCAGACATACTTGGAGTAGTGAGAACGGTGCGTGTGTAGTTGCTAATTCCCCCAATCAACAATGGTCACCTTCAAGTTCTTATGAGCCTGGGAGTGGTTCTACTATTATGGCTTATGCAGGCTTATGTGCTCCTGATAATGTACAGTCTAATGGTGATGACTATTTCCATCTTGTTAGTATTCAGGAAATATGGGCGAATATTTCGTCAAATATTTGCGATGAAGAATCTTCAGCAGGAAACATTGCTCCAACTGCCAATGCAGGAGGTGATTATTTTATCCCCATTGCTACACCTTACAAATTAATAGGATCATCTTCTGATAATGATAATATGTTGAGTACCCACACCTTTACATGGGAGCAATACGATTTAGCGTCTAGTCAGGGTAGTATTCTTGAAAGCAACACCACGGGACCGTTGGTAAGATCTGTTTATCCAACTACTAATCCCATAAGACATGTGCCTAAACTTGAAGATTTAAGATTTTCTAATGGGTCTACTACTTGGGAAAAATTGGCTTCAGTGCCTCGTACTTTAAACTTTAAATTAACCGTTAGAGATAACGGTTCTGGTATAAGTGCTTACGGTCAAACAGCAACTGATGATATGCAAGTTAATGTTGTGGATAATGGAGGTGCTTTTAAGATAACCTCACAAAATACTTCAGGAATAAGTTATGCTATAGGAAGTACTGAAACTATTACTTGGGATGTTGCAGGAACCAATTTGGATCCAATAAACACTTCAATGGTAAATATAAAATTATCAATTGATGGAGGTTTGACTTACCCTTATGATTTAACAACAAACCCAACTCCCAATGATGGAAGCGCAGAAGTTACATTTCCTCTAGGAGTCGCTGCACCATTTTGCAGGGTTATGGTTGAGGCTGACCCTTCTGAAAATATATTTTTCAGTATCAATGAAGCAGATTTTGCCATTGGTTATACAGTGACTGAAACCTGCAATGTTTTTTCTGGAGGTACAAATCTTCCTTTAGCAATACCTGATGGGGGCAATACATTTGTGAGAAGTGATATTGAAGTTAGTGAATCTACAGCTATTACTGATGTTAATATTGGGGTAGATATTGACCACTTTTACAAAGGAGATTTACAAATTGCTATTTTTAGCCCTCAATCTGCAATGAATTTAATTACACCTGGACTATGCTCAACTGGAGGGTTAGTTATTAAGTTTGATGATGATGCTAGTTTCATTGATTGTGCCAATACTAAGAATAATGAAGTTTATAAGCCTGAAAACCCACTAAGCGCATTTAATGGAGAAAATCCTTCAGGTACTTGGCAGCTTGGGGTGGTTGATCTTGCTAATGATGATACAGGAACGCTCAATTCTTGGTTTGTTGAATTATGCACTACCACGGTGACATTGACCAATCCAGAATTTTATGAATTTGTTAATACTTTAAAAGTTTTTCCAAACCCCAATAGAGGAGACTTTACAGTTAAATTTAATAATGCTTCAGCAAGTAAAATTAATATAGAAATCTATGATTTAAGAGGACGTACTATCTACTCAAAAGAATATCTTAATGTAACCAGTTTTGATGAATCCATAAATCTTGGTAACGCACATTCTGGTATGTATATTTTGAATGTAAGTGATGGTATTAGGAAATCTACTAAAAAAATTATCATAAAATAATTAAAAAGTCTAATTATTGTCAATCTGTCCCGATAGCAATCGGGATAGTTTCAGATTCTGAAATAAATTGAGAATGACATTACTACTTTATTTCCCATTAAACGTATTCATAGTTGTATTTAAACCAGCCAAAACAAATGATTTAATGAGTTCTATAGATTTGTCTAATCTTTCAGGAAGTTTTTTGTTTTCTTCCTCGTTCCATTCACCTAAAACATAATCTACTTGTCTACCTTTGCTAAAGGTATCACTTATCCCAAATCTAAAACGGTTATATTTTGTGGTATTTAGTTTATCCTGTATATCCTTCAAACCATTGTGCCCACCATCACTTCCTTTTGATTTTAGTCTGATACTTCCAAAAGGCAGGTTTAGATCGTCTGTAATAACAAGTAGATTTTCTAGCGGAATTTTTTCTTTAGTTAGCCAGTACAACACAGCTTTTCCGCTTAAATTCATATAAGTACTTGGTTTTAAAAAGATAAAGGATCTTCCTTTTAATCTATAGGTAGCTAAATCTCCTAGTTTTTGAGCTTCAAATGATAAACCTTCTTTTTTTGCAAAATGGTCTAAAACCTTAAACCCAATATTGTGGCGTGTATTTTCATATTTCTCTCCAATATTTCCTAAACCAACTATTAAAAATTTTTTCATGAGGTCTTCCTGTGTTTCTCTAGGTTTCTTTCTAATTAATCTTTTAAAAAATTGATACATGGTTTAATGTTTAGAACAATGCTACAAATTTGAGACTAAATTGGTTTGCGTTAGGGATTGCAACAAGTTACCGTGTAACGTGGAAAGCCCGACCCGATAGGGAACGCCCAAATAATTGTTTTGTAAAAATAAAAAAGCATCCTGATAATGGGATGCTTTTTTTATAATTAATAGGTTTGTTCTATTCTTGAGTAGCTTCTTCTGCTGCTGCTTCAGTTCCTTCTTCAGTAGTTTCTTCATCTTCATCTTCGTCTTCATCAGCAATTGCTGTTCTAGAAGTTCGAACCTGAGCTACTACATTATTATCTGGATGTAAAATGGTGTACTTATCGTTTTGTAAATCACCAACATTTATTTTATCTCCAATTTTTAATGGGGTAATATCTACCTCAATAAAATCTGGTAAATTAGCAGGTAATGCTTTAACACGAAGTTTTCTGTATGGTCTTCTTAAAACGCCCCCGTTTTTAACACCTCTAGAGTTACCTACAAGATTAATAGGTATATTTAAAGAAATTTCTTTATCCTCAAATAACTGATAGAAGTCTACATGTAAAATTGCATCTGTTACAGGGTGAAATTGAATGTCCTGTAATACTGCGTTAAAAGATTCACCATTATCTAAGCTAATTACAACTGTATGCGCACTAGGCGTATAAACCAGTTTAGAGAAAGCTAATTCAGGTGCAGAGAAATGCACTGGATTATCCCCTCCGTATAATACGCAAGGAACCTGTCCAGCATTACGTAAGGCCTTTGTAGCTTTCTTGCCCACGCTTTCTCTTTTAGATCCGTTGATTGTAATTGATTTCATTTCTATTTAAATTTAATTATTAATTTACATTACAAATTTTGAACTTATACTTTGGTTGTTGTGAACCTTCTCCATTACCTCTGCAAATAAATTGGCACAACTTAACACTCTAATTTTATTACTTTTTTGTGTTAAAGGAATAGAGTCTGTTACTATAAGTTCTTCTAATTTTGAATTTTCTAAGTTTTCATAAGCTTTTCCAGACAAAACTGGATGAGTACAAATAGCTCTAACACTTAATGCACCACGTTCAATCATTAAGTCTGCAGCTTTTGTAAGTGTTCCAGCCGTATCTACCATATCATCTACAAGTACTACATTTTTACCAGTAACATCTCCAATGAGCTCCATGTGTGAAATCACGTTAGCTTTGGCTCGTTGCTTATAACATATAACTACATCACTTTCTAAAGCCTTAGAATAGGCATAAGCTCTTTTAGACCCTCCCATGTCTGGAGAAGCAATAGTGAGGTTGTCAAGGTTTAAACTTCTTAAATAAGGCAGGAAAATGGTAGATGCAAACAAGTGATCAACAGGCTTCTCAAAGAACCCCTGAATTTGGTCTGCATGTAAGTCCATGGTTATAATTCGTGTAGCACCAGCCGTTTCTAGCATTTTGGCTATCATTTTTGCAGCAATTGGCACACGTGGTTTATCTTTTCTATCTTGTCTTGCCCATCCAAAATATGGCATTACTGCTGTTATATGTCTAGCAGAGGCACGTTTTGCAGCATCAATCATTAACAACATTTCCATTAAATTTCTGGGGCTAGGATGTGTAGACCCAATAATAAAAATCCTAGTACCTCGTATAGATTCTTCATAAGATGGTTGAAATTCACCATCACTATAGGTAGAAGTAATTACATTACCCAATTCGGCTCCAAAAGCTTTAGCAATTTTTTCTCCTAGCTCTACACTTTGTGTACAAGCAAAAATTTTAGCTTCTGTAATTACAATAGGCATGGTTAACGTGTTGTTTTTTAGTGTTTAAGCACTGCTTTTTTAAACGAGGTGCAAATTTATACATTTATTTTTACCTGAAAAGTATATTCACCTGTATTTTTGTGCGTAAAATAGAAAAAAAAGCTATTTTTGCTGTCCTAAAAACGCTCAAGTGGCGGAATTGGTAGACGCGCTGGATTCAAAATCCAGTTCCTTCGGGAGTGTGGGTTCGATTCCCACCTTGAGTACAAAGCCTTCATCTCTTTAAGATGGAGGCTTTTTTTTATTCCCTTTCAATCTATTTTATCAGAATAAGTTTCTTCTCAAAACTTCTTGTAATCCTACCATTCTAGCTGTTCCTGACAAATGTCATAAAATGAGAACTTATATTTAAATAACTTTAAATCCCGCTTTGACATATATTCTAGAGTATAGCTGACTAAATCCCACTAACGATTAATGAAGATGACACTGTAGAGTTTTGTTGAAAAACTGTCAAACCATCAACAGAAAACTCAATCTTTCTGATTTGAGTACTATTGTAAGGATGTGAATATAGTACTGAATTTAGTCAGATGGAAAGCTTTATTTATTTGCCAACTGTATAAAAAAAACAGTTGGTTCATTATATAATAGTTATTGGCAACAAAACACTAAATAATACATTAAAATTCTCATCTTATGGGCACGTCGATTTTAAAAAAGAAATTAGGTAAGAAGAACAAGTTAACTGAGTTTAAGTATCCTGGTAAACCTATTGCTACTGATGGAAACACGGCAGCAATTATGTGTGAACGCGAATCTACCGATGCTGCGGGTGCATATCCTATCACACCCTCAACTCAAATGGGTGAATATTGGGCAGATGCAGCTGCAAAAGGGCACTTAAATATTTCTGATAAACCTTTAATATTTGTTGAACCTGAAGGCGAACATGCTGCTGCTGCAGTTACTGCAGGTTTATCAATGACGGGGTTGCGTGCAGCTAACTTTTCTTCTGGTCAGGGGATTGCTTATATGCACGAATCGCTATATGCTGCCGTTGGTAAACGCCTCACCTATGTACTGAATATTGGTGCTCGTGCCATGACTAAATCAACTTTAAATGTTCACGCAGGACATGATGACTATCACGCTGTTGATGACACTGGATTCTTTCAAATGTTTGCTAAAAAAGCGCAACATGTTGCTGATTTGAATATCATTGCTCACCGCATTGCAGAATTAGCACTTACCCCTGGTATTATTGCACAAGATGGGTTTTTAACTACTCATTTAATAGAGTCGTTTCTATTACCAGAACGCGAACTGATAAAAGAATACCTAGGGCGACCTGATGATATCATTGACACTCCAACACCCGCCCAACGTATTATTTATGGCGAAACACGTAGACGTATTCCTGAAATTTGGGATGTAGACAATCCATTAATGGCTGGTATTGTACAAAATCAGGATTCTTATATGCAAAGTGTTGCCGCCCAACGCCCGTTCTTCTTTGATCACATTCAAGCATTGACAGATCAAGCTTTTGAGGAGTACTACAAACTTACCGGCAGACGCTATCAACGTGTTATGACTTATAAAGCAGAGGATGCAGATTACCTTATATTAGGCCAAGGAAGTTTAGTGCCAAGCGCCGAAGTAGTTGTAGATTATTTACGTGAAACTCGCGGAATTAAAGTTGGAGTAGTTGACCTTGTTATGTTCAGACCATTCCCATCAGATATGCTAGGAGACATACTAAAAGGTAAAAAAGCCGTTACTATCTTAGAACGACTTGATCAACCATTAGCAGTTGATTCTCCAATCACTCGCGAAGTACGTTCTGTATTAAACAAGTGTATTGAAAACGGTATAAACAAAAAACAAAAACCTTATCCTGAACTAACTTCATATTCTTTATCAGATATACCTGCAATATATTCAGGAGCTTTTGGTTTAGGTAGCCGAGACTTGCAACCTGAGGGTATCATTGGAGCTATTGAAAATATGTTACCAAATGGTAAACATAAAAAACAATTCTACTTGTCCATAGATTTTATTAAGCAAGTACCTGCTTCACCAAAGCAAAAAGCATATCAAGAAACTATAGAAGAATCTTACCCACGTGTTAAGGAATTGGCTGTAAGGGGGTCTGAAAACCCTAACCTCATGCCAAAAGATGCTATTACCGTACGTTTCCACTCCATAGGTGGTTGGGGTGCTATTACAACTGGTAAGAATCTAGCGATGACCCTATATGAGTTACTAGGATATAATATTAAAGCAAATCCAAAATATGGTTCAGAGAAAAAAGGACAACCCACTACCTATTACCTAGCTGCTGCTGCTGAACCTATCAGAATAAATTGTGAATATTACTTTGTAGATGTGGTTCTATCACCAGACCCTAATGTATTTAAACACACCAACGCACTAGCTGGACTTAAAAAAGGAGGTAGTTTTATTATACAAAGCGATAAAAACACCCCTGATGAAGTTTGGGCAGAAATTCCAGAACACTATCAAAAAATAATCGTTGATAATGATATCCATGTGTTCTATATTGATGGATTTAAAATAGCACGAGAAGAAGCCACCGATCCTGAACTACAATTACGTATGCAAGGAATAGCTTTCCAAGGAGCATTTTTCGCTGCTTCACCGCTAATGAAAAAATCTGGTCTTTCAGAAGAAAAGTTATTGAAAGCTATTGAGGACCAATTACAAGATAAATTTGGATCTAAAGGCCAACGTATTGTTGATGATAATATGCGTGTTGTAAAACGTGGTTTTGATGAAGTTCATGAAGTTCATAATAAAGTACTTGGTGCAAAAAACAAGAAAAATGGAAGCGTTGTTGAAGGCGTACCTATCCCTAAGATGATAAAAGACATTCCTCAGAGCGAATCAAAACTTAGTGATATTCATCGCTTCTGGGAGCAAACAGGAAACTTTTACTTAAAAGGAATGGGTAATGATAACCTCACCGATCCTTTCATTGGTTTAAGTGTAATGCCTGCGGTTTCATCTGTATTTAGAGATATGACAGGTATTCGTTTTGAACATCCAGAATGGATTCCTAACAACTGTACTGCCTGCGGTGACTGTTACACCATTTGTCCGGATACCGCTATACCAGGACTTGTAAGTGAAGTATCTGATGTTTTCGACACTATTGTAAAACGTGTGAAAAAGAGTCACGGAAAAGTAGAACACCTACCTAAAGCTGTTAGAAAACTGGAAGGTCATGTTCGGAAATTATTTTCTACCTCAAAAAGTGGAGAAACCGTTAATGATTTCATTCAACATGCAATTGATATGACGCTTGATGAGTTTAAAAACAGTCCAGAATTAATCAAAGAATTCGATTGGTTTAAAGATGAATTAGGTGAGTTTAAATTTGCTTTAACCAGACCTTATTACGATTTACACGAGAAAAAAGAAGAAAACAGTGGTGGGTTATTCAGTATAACCATTAATCCTACTACATGTAAAGGGTGTATGGAATGTGTAAAAGTATGTAATGATGGAGCTCTTATTACAATACCTCAAACCGAAGGCTCTATTGTAAGGTTGAACAAGGAATGGGATTTTTGGTTAGACCTACCTAATACGCCTCAAAAATTCAATCGTATTGATAATCTTGAGGAAAAAATAGGGCCACTAGAAACCATCCTTTTAAATAAAGATGCTTACTTGAATTTTGCCAGTGGAGATGGTGCTTGTTTAGGTTGTTCTGAAAAATCTGTAGTACATATTTTCACGGCAACAGTTGAATCTCTTATGCAGCCGCGTATTGAAAAACACATGGCGTATTTGGAAGAATTAATAGATAAGTTAGAAAAACATATTCAGATTAAGTTAATGAATCCGGTGAAATTAACCGATTCTGAAACCATGTCTAAAATTGTTACTGAAATGCAAAATTCAGATTTAACTATGGCTGAAATAACTCGTAGATTAGAATCTGAACAAGGTGGAGAACCTATTGATCAGGAATGGTTGCGTGACGTCACCCAATTGCTGGCTCAATTAAAAAAACTCCGATGGAAATATACCAATGGAACTACTGGTAAAGGTAGATCTAACATGGGTATGCTTAACTCTACCGGTTGTACATCGGTTTGGGGCAGTACGTGGCCGTTTAACCCATATCCATTTCCTTGGGCAAATCATTTATTCCAAGACTCTCCTTCAATGGCCATGGGAATCTTTGAAGGTCATATGGCGAAAATGGCTGATGGCTTTAGAACAATTCGTAAAGCAGAATTGGAGCTTAAAGGAAAATATGATCCTGATGAGCATGATGACTTTTTCACCTACTTCACTTGGAAACAATTTACCGATGAAGAATGGTTGCTTTGTCCACCAGTAGTAGCACTAGGAGGCGACGGCGCTATGTATGATATAGGTTTCCAAAACTTATCTCGTCTTATGGCTTCAGGAAAACCAATTAAAGTAATTATTGTTGATACACAGGTATATTCTAATACAGGTGGTCAAGCATGTACTTCTGGATTTATTGGTCAGGTTTCAGATATGGCTCAATATGGTAAAGTATGGAAAGGAAAAAGCGAACCTAGAAAAGAGATTGGTCTTATTGCCATGGCTCACAGGAACACCTACGTTATGCAAGCTACATTGGCCAATACAAGCCAAATGATTGAAGGATTTATTGATGGCTTAATGACCAAGCGCCCTGCACTTTTCAATCTATACACAACCTGCCAACCTGAACATGGCGTAGCAGACGATTTAGGTGCACATCAGGCTAAACTTGCTGTTGAATCTAGAGCATACCCCATATTCAAATACAATCCAGATCATGGAATAAAAGCCAAAGAAGCTTTTGATTTATCAGGAAATCCAGCTATGGATAAAATTTGGCCAATGTACAGCCTAAAATATCTAGAATATGGTCAGGAACAACGCATGGAATTACCAATGACGTTTGCAGACTTTGCATTAACGGAAGCACGATTTAGAAAACACTTTAGAAAAGTGCCACGTAATGCCTGGAATGATAATATGATACTGTTAGCAGACTTTTTAGAATTAGATGAAAGCGAACGCGAAGAGAGGTTCCCTTATATCTGGGCAGTAGACAAAAATCAAAAACTCAACCGAGTACTAGTGGCGAAACCTATTGTTGATTCTTGTGAAGAACGACGTGATTTCTGGTTGATGCTACGTGATATTGCTGGCGTAGAAATAGAAAAACCAAAAGAAGAAAATCTTGAAGAAAAGATAAGAAACGAAGTGGTTGGAAATATAGCTCAAGGACTTATGCAACTTGCAAGTGGCGGTAATGGTAACGACTTTCTGAAAATGACGTTGGGAAAACCATCAGAAAACAATAATGGGTCTGTTCAGGAATCATCTAATGGAGAATATATGGCACCATGGTTAGAAACAGATGAATGTACGTCATGTGATGAATGCATTAAGATTAACGCTAACATTTTTGAATACAATGCAGATAACAAAGCGTTTATAAAGAATCCTAAAGCAGGACCTTACGAAGATTTGGTTAAAGCAGCCGAAAAATGTACAGCTGGTGTCATTCACCCAGGACTTCCTGCTGATAAATTGGCAAAGGATATGGAAAAATGGATTAGCCGAGGAGAGAAGTATAATTAATATATAAATGGTGTAATGGCGTTTTTCAATTTTCATAAAAATACGTTTAAACACGGTATCCATCCTCCAGAAAGTAAGGAGGAAACCAATAAATTGCCTATAAAGCAATTTCCATTTCCTCCGGTTATTATTTTACCAATGGGGCAACATATAGGTGCACCATCACAAATAGTTGTTCGTGAAGGACAGGAAGTGCATCGTGGACAGTTGTTGGCTAAAGCTGGAGGTTATGTTTCCGTGCCTTTACACGCCCCGGTTTCCGGAACTATTAGAAAAATTGCAAATGTTCCTACCATTTCAGGAAAAATGTCTCAAGGTATTTTTCTTGAAGCCTTTCCTTCTTCAACCCAAGAAGTTCTTGAAGGAGAACCAATTGATCCAGATACCGCTACTCCCGAAGAAATTCTTCAGGGAATTCAAAATGCGGGAATTGTAGGATTGGGTGGTGCTGCTTTTCCAACACATGTAAAGTTAAAAGTTCCTGATGGTAAAAAATGTGAAACATTAATTATTAATGGAATTGAATGTGAACCCTATTTGACAACAGACCACCGGGTCATGTTAGAACAAGAAACTGACATTTTCACAGGAATTAAATATTTATTAAAAGCTACAGGAGCCAGAAAAGCAATTATTGGCATTGAATCCAATAAGCAAGATGCCGCTAATCATTTAAATAAGTATATTCCAGAAGGATTGCCTGTTTCTGTACAAGTGCTTCCAGTAAAATATCCTCAAGGAGCTGAGAAAATGCTTGTAACTGCAACTTTAGGTAAAGAAATTCCTTCAGGAAAGCTTCCAATAGAAGTTGGTGTGGTTGTGGTAAATGTAGCTACCACTGCCGAGATTGGTAGATTATTACCTCATGGTCAAGGCATACAGGAACGGGTAATTACTATAACCGGTCCTGGAGTTAGAAAAAAAGGAAATTACACCATCCCAATAGGCACCCCTTTACGTTTTGTTCTGGAGCAGGTTGGCGTTGATGAAGAAATAAGTGAAGTTTACATGGGTGGTCCCATGATGGGCGTAGCTGTTTCAAACCTTGATATCTCTATTGTAAAGGGAACTTCAGGTATTTTAGTCTTTACAAAAAAGGATATTAAAAGGTCTCCCAAAACATACCCCTGTATTAAGTGTGGTGCCTGTGTTGATGCTTGCCCTATTTTATTGAACCCATCAAAATTGGGCATACTGGCAAAATTTGAGGCATATGATGAAATGGCTTCTAACTATAATCTAATGGACTGCTTTGAATGTGGTTCATGTTCTTATGTATGCCCGTCTCATATCCCATTGGTACAGTATTTCAGATTGTCAAAACGAATTGTAAGAAAGCGTGAAGCAGAAAAAAAAGAAAAAGTAAATGCTTAAGAAGACTTTAGATATTAGCTCGTCGCCTCATATAGTCAAAGGGCGAAGTACAGAATACATTATGAAAAATGTGGTCTGGGCACTTTTACCTGTTGTATTTTTCTCTATCTATTCTTTTGGTTTAAATGCATTACTGGTCATTTTTACGGCAACGTTTGCCAGTGTATTAACTGAACATTTTTTATGTAAACTTTCCAAAAAAGAAACTACAGTTAATGACTATTCAGCTATAATTACGGGACTGCTTTTAGGGCTTTCATTGCCTCCAAGTTTTCCCTTATGGATGACTTTCGTAGGAGGTGTTATTGGTATTGCTTTAGGTAAATATATCTTTGGAGGATTGGGTTATAATGTTTTTAACCCCGCACTTGTTGCTAGGGCCGTTTTGCAAGCGGCATTTCCGGTAGCAATAACTACATGGCATCCGGCATTTCTTGCCGACCGATTTACGACAGTTTCCGAATCAGTATTTACTTTTCCTTTTATGGAGCCTCATTATGACGCTATTTCAGGCGCAACTCCACTTTCGGCCTTCAAATTTGATGGTGTTTCAACATCAACTATGGAGTTGGCTTTTGGTCAAGTAAGTGGTTCAGCAGGAGAAACCTGTGCCATAATCATTGCATTAGGAGGTATCTACTTAATTGCACGAAATATGATGTCCTGGAGAATTCCCGTAGCTGTTCTACTGAGTGCTTTTTTATTGAGCGGTGCACTTTATATATTCAATAATGAATTATATCCATCACCCGTATTTATGCTCCTTTCAGGTGGTTTAATGCTTGGGGCTGTTTTTATGGCTACAGATATGGTTTCATCTCCAATTACACCTCTTGGTTTATGGGTTTATGGAGCTATTATAGGTATTTTAACAATTGTAATACGGGTCTGGGGCGGTTTGTCAGAAGGGGTTATGTATTCCATTCTATTAGCCAACGCTATTTCACCACACATAGATTCCGTTATTAAAAACAGGGTGTATGGAACAAAACGAAAAATAAAAGCTGCATGAGTGAAGTTGCTAATATAAAAACACAAAACCCTGCAAGTAGTAAAAAAATGCTATTGGCTATGGTAGGCATTGGAATCATGAGCGCATTGCTTATTGTATCCACCTTTGAATTAACACTCCCTCGTGTACAACGATTAAAGGCTGAAGCTTTGGAAAAAGCAATTTTTGAAGTATTGCCAGGAACTGTTAACATGCAAGCTTTTGGTGTGAATGAAAGTTCGGAATTATTCGAACTTAATGAAGGAGAAAAAGCGGAGACAACAGTATATGCAGGATATGACGACAATAAGAATATTGTAGGGTATGCCATTGAAGCTTCCGGTCAAGGGTATGCAGATATTATTAGAATTCTATATGGGTACAAACCCGATGAGGAAATAATCTTAGGATTTCAAGTATTAGAAAGTAAAGAAACCCCCGGACTTGGAGATAAAATTGAAAAGGAAGAACGATTTCTCAACAACTTTAAAGCATTAGATGTTAGTTTAACAGATAATAAAGAAATAAAAAACACGGTTATTACAGTAAAACAAGGAGAGAAACAAAACCCTTGGGAAATTGATGGAATCACAGGAGCCACAATTTCTTCAAGAGCTATTGGAGACATTATTGGAGCAAGTTCAACAACATTAGTTCCAATTCTAAATAATCATTATAGAAAGAATAACAAAAACTAAAGGACAACCATGAGCAATGATAGTGCTTCATCTAAACAAAAGGTAACCTCAACCGATGAGTTTATTAAAGGGTTATGGCGTGACAATCCGGTATTTGTTCAGGTACTAGGAATGTGTCCGGTATTAGCTGTTTCAAATACAGCAATAAATGCTCTAGCTATGGGGTTAGCAACAGCTTTTGTGTTATTGATGTCGAATATTTTGGTTTCCTTACTCAGGAATTTTGTTCCTAAACAAGTACGAATAGCGTCCTATATTCTCATCATCGCCACCTTTGTGACAGTAACAGATTATGCTATTCAAGCCATTAGTGTTGAGCTACATAAAAGTTTAGGAGCATTCATTTCCCTAATTGTAGTAAACTGTTTGATTTTGAGTAGAGCCGAGGCGTTTGCATCAAAAAACACGGTTTCTAAATCTATTTTTGATGCTTTGGGAATGGGTGTCGGATTTACATTTGCTCTATTTTGCTTAGGAGCTGTTAGAGAAATACTTGGTAATGGTTCGTTATTTGATATTGCTCTATTCCCTGAAGGATTTCAAAGTTGGATTGTAATGATATTGCCTGCAGGTGGATTTTTTACACTAGCCATCTGGTTGCTAATAATTAATAAGATACAAACAAGAAAAACAAAATTATGAATACAGAATCTTTAGGTGCTATTTTTCTAAATGCCTGTTTGGTCAACAACTTTGTTTTGGCCTATTTCTTAGGTATTTGTCCGTTTTTAGGGGTATCCGGAAAAATGGAAACAGCCACAAAAATGGGAGCAGCCGTTATGTTTGTGATGCTAATAAGCTCCATGTGCGCTTATGGAATTCATGCGTTTTTGGTTGCAATTGATGCACCATTTTTACAACTAATTAGTTACATAGTTGTAATAGCTTCTACCGTGCAACTGGTAGAAATGTTTATTAAAAAAATGAGTCCCTCACTGTTTAAATCTCTTGGGATTTTTCTTCCATTAATTACAACAAATTGTGCCATCCTTGGTGTGGCATTGTTTCAAACAAATAAAGAATATGGTTTTTTAGAAAGTATTGTATATGCTCTTGGTGCAGGTGCTGGTTTTACGTTGGCCTTGGTATTGATTGCAGGATTAAGAGAACAGTTAAATTTTGCTGACGTTCCTAAAATTTCAAAAGGAACAGCGCTAACCCTGTTTATAGCAGGAATTTTATCACTTTGCTTTATGGGATTTGCAGGTCTTGGAGCTTAATAGAAGAATAAATGTTTAAAACACTTATCATAGGAATTAGTTTCATAGTAACGATTGCAATACTCTGGATGCTTGTTCAAACACTATGGAAAAAGGTGTTTAAAGATGAATATTATGAAGACGATGTTTTAGCAGGAAGAAGAAGCTGCTCTAATTGTGGTTGCACCACAGTTTGCGAGCGCAAAAAAATAGAGAAAATATAAATCTTATTGAATAAAAAATAACAACAAAATAAAAAATAAACATGGCACATTTATTAGATTTTGATACCGAAAAAAGGTATAAAGCAGTTGTAAAAAAAACGTCTCGATTAACACCTCAAGATACTGAGGAAGTACGTGAGATTGTATTGGAAGTGAAAGATCCAGAATTTAAATGCGAAGTAGACCAAAGTTTCGGTGTATTGGTAAAAGCAACTAGTGACTTTGGAAATACGCATCACCACAGACTGTATAGTGTAGCTGATTTACCAGCGCGAGTAAATGGTAATCCTAAAATTACCATGTTAGTAAAGCGTTGCTCGTATATTGATGATTTCAATGGTGAAGAATATAAGGGTGTTGCTTCACATTATTTATGCAACCGTAAAAAAGGTGATGAAATTACGCTTACCGGTCCGTTTCAATTACCATTTAAAATTCCGGAAGATAAAACGGCCAACATGATACTTATTGGTATGGGTACCGGTATTGCTCCTTTCCGTGCTTTTATCAAACATATCTATAAAAATGTAAAAGATTGGGAAGGTAAAATCAGATTATTCTACGGCGCTCGAAGTGGCTTAGAGCTACTATATTTAAATGATAAGGATGGTGATCTTACCAATTATTATGACAAAGATACATTTGAGGCTTTTCATGCATTAAGTCCAAGACCTCATTGGGCAGATTCAATCGATTTAGAAAAAGCAATTGAAGGGCAAACAGATGAAATTAAAGAATTGCTTTCTAAAACTAATACTTATGTATACGTTGCTGGATACGCAAATATTCTTGATAAGCTCAATAAGTCATTTTCTAAAATTTTGGGTTCAGAAGAAAAATGGAGGCTTCGTAAAGCTGAATTAATTGCCGGCAGAAAGTGGGCTGAAATTATTTTCTAAACGGATCTGATTAAAACGAGAATCATGTTTCATTAAATTAATGAATTAATATGTCTATTGTTATTGCCATTGCCGCACTAGGAGGGCTAACCTTACTTCTTGCAATAATGCTAATTTTTGCAAACAAAAAGCTCTTTGTCTATGAAGATCCAAGAATAGACAAAGTGGAAGACATGTTGCCTCATGCTAATTGTGGTGCTTGTGGGTACCCGGGGTGTAGGCCGTTCGCAGAGGCATTGGTTCTTAAAAAATCTTTACCTGGAAAATGTACCGTGAGTTCAGATGAAGGCAGGCAGTCTATAGCAGAATTTCTTGGTGTTGCTTTAGGAGCTGAAGAAAAACAAGTTGCACGTCTCGCTTGTGCCGGTGGGACAAATGTAGCTATTAATAGAGCTCAGTACATTGGCGTTCAAAGTTGTCAAGCCGCTAATCTGGTTTCGGGAGGAGGTAAAGGCTGTTTTTGGGGTTGCCTTGGACATGGTGATTGTGAATCTGTTTGTGATTTTGATGCCATTACCATGAACGAGCATGGTCTCCCCATAGTTGATGTCGAGAAATGTACAGCCTGTGGTGACTGTGTAGAGGTTTGCCCGAAAGATTTATTCTCCCTTCAACCCATAAGTCATAAACTTTGGATAGCATGTAAAAATCTTGAACAAGGAGAAGCCATTCTTGAAGATTGTCAGGTGGGTTGTACGGCCTGTGGTAAATGTGCCATGGATGCCCCCGGTGAGTTAATTACTATGAAAAATAATTTACCCGTAATTAATTATTCTGAAAGTCATAACACGCAAAAACCTATTCAAAGATGTCCTACTGGTGCCATAGTATGGTTAGAGGATAGCGGTTTAATGATCAAAGGGAAAGAGAGTAGAAAAATTATTCGTAAAGGATCCAGATTAATGGGGAATTCTTAACGTTTAACTCCATATAGATATTTATTTTGCTTACGGCTTATTATATCAAAAAAGAAGGACTAATTGGTTATTCTGATGAAAATTTCTCTTAATTCTCAATAATTTATTTAAAGGTTTAAGGAATTTAAGTCAGCACAAAGAGCACTAGCAAAAATAGAATATTAAATATAGTTAAAAAGAATCAAATCTTGAAGCCTAAACCCTCAACATTTAAAACTTTCTGTACTCTAGCTTCTTAAATCCAGATTCTGATTAAAAAACACAACCCTTCCTAATTAATGTGACAGAACAAGTGTAACATTTGTAGCACAAAAAATGAGCTTTATTAACTAACTTTAATACTTCATTCAGTGTTCTGTAAAACAAGAACTTATAATCAAAAAAAATTAAAAAAATGAGCAAATTAAATTCACTGGCAATAAGCGATAATGGATTTATTTTCAAACCTTCTACTGGTGAGTCATTTACCACAAATGAAATAGGTTTAATGATTATAAATCTTTTAAAAGAAGGAAAATCTGCTGATGAAATAATCTCTGTAATTACAGAAGAATTTGATATCGATGCTATTTCTGCAGGGCGCGATTTATATGAATATTTAGACTTTTTGAAACGTGAAAAAATGCTAGACTAAAACATCATGGAGCAAAAAAAACTAACCATAGGAGTAACTGGTCTTAACAATATTGATAGTCCAGGACCGGGAGTTTCTGTAATTCGTGGAATAAAGGAGTCAGAAATAGATGCTAGAATTATAGGTTTGGCTTACGAGAATTTAGAACCTGGTATTTATATGCCTGGATTAGTAGATAAAACCTATTTAATACCATTTCCCTCAACTGGTAGCGAGGCCTTCCTTGAGCGTTTAGAATACATACACAGCAAAGAAAAGTTAGATATTATTATTCCAAATTTCGATTCTGAATTGTATTTATTTATAAAATTCAGTGATAAATTATTAGAAATGGGCATTCATACGTTTTTACCAACAATGGAACAGTTTGAAGAACGCCATAAAGATAATTTGCCCGAATATGCTAAAAAGTATGGAATTAAAGTACCAGAAAGTAGGCCAATAGTAAATAGTAAAGAACTTTCTAATTTACCTAAACCACTGTCTTACCCTTACTTTATAAAAGGTAAATTTTATGAAGCATTTAAAGTGGTAAATAACAATCAAGGAATATATTATTTTAATAAACTTTCTGCAAAATGGGGACTTCCAGTAGTTGTTCAACAAGCTATTAATGGAACTGAAGTCAATGTCATTGCTTTGGGTGATGGAGAAGGAAATACGGTCTCGGCAGTTGCTATGCGTAAACAATATATCACTGATAAAGGAAAAGCTTGGGGAGGCATAACATTAAATGATGAGCGCTTGCTCGAAATTACTCACCATATTATTAAAGAAACAAAATGGCGTGGAGCTATGGAGCTCGAAATGATAAAAACTGATGAAGGAGAGTATTATTTAATAGAAATTAATCCACGCATACCAGCTTGGGTATTTTTAGCTGTAGGAGCAGGACAAAACATCCCAGAAATGGTATGTCGTTTAGCTACAGGAGAAAAAGTAGAACCAATAACAACCTATAAATACGGTAAAATGTTTATTCGGTATTCGTGGGATTTAATAGGCGATATAGCTGATTTTGAGAAAATAGTAATTTTTGGAGAACTATAAAATTCAATAAGATGAACAAAAGAATATATGAACGTCCAGTATTACGAAAAGTAGTAGAAGGTATTCCCAATAAATTTGGAAGTTTAAAGAGGTTACGACCAATTAGCACCATTGATAATGTAGAGATTGACAGTCTTATTGAAGAATATGGTTCGCCTGTGTTTGTTCTCTCAGAAAAAACGATTAGAGATACCTACAAAAATGCATATCGAGCGTTTTCCACGCGCTACCCAAAAGTACAATTTGCATGGTCTTACAAAACAAATTATTTAGATGCAGTATGCCGAATTTTTCATCAAGAAGGAGCTTGGGCAGAAGTTGTTTCAGGATTTGAATATGAAAAAGCGATAGACAACAATACACCTGGAAATAAAATAATTTTTAACGGTCCTGATAAGAGTGAGGAAGATTTAGTAAAAGCAATCAACAACAAATCTATTATTCATATTGATCATTTTGATGAATTATACATGATTTTAGGTTTAACAGATCAACTTAAAGAACGGCCACAAGTTGCAATTCGTGTGAACATGGATACTGGTATTATTCCACAATGGGATCGTTTCGGATTTAATTATGAAAACGGAGAAGCTTGGAATGCCATCAACCGTATTTTGTCTAGCAAAAAGATGGATTTTATAGGTTTACACGTTCATATTGGTACCTATATTACCATTTCTAAACCTTATGCAGTTGCCATTGAAAAGTTAGCAGCTTTAGCTAATAAAACCTATAATCGTTTTCAAAAAAGCATAGGTTACATAGATGTTGGTGGAGGATTCGCATCTCAAAACACCTTACAAGGAGCTTATATGCCAGCCACTGATACTACACCTAGTTTTGATGATTATGCTCATGCCATTACAACCGCTATGACAGCTGCCAATTTTCCAAATAATGAAACACCAACACTTATTTTAGAAACTGGCCGTGCGTTAATTGATGACGCTGGTTGGTTGGCAGGAACCGTATTGGCAAATAAACGTTTAGCCGACGGACGAAGATCGATGGTTATAGACGCAGGCGTTAATTTAATGTTTACGTCGTTTTGGTATGATCATGAAATTTATCCGGTTCACGAATCTAGTTATCAATCTGAACCAACGACCATTTACGGGCCTTTATGTATGAATATCGATATCGTTAGAAAAAATATTGATTTTCCGATGCTGAACAAAGGAGACCATTTTGTGATTAAAAGAGTGGGAGCCTATACCATGACACAGTGGATGCAGTTTATAACCTATAGACCAAATATTGTTTTAATTGATCAACATGAAAAAGTGCATTTAATTAGAAAGCAAGAAGACAAAGAAGTATTCAGAAGACAAGAATTAGTACCCGATTACCTTCAAAACTAATGAAAGACAAGCTATTAAAAAAAAGTAAATTTCTTTTAGAAGCAACACTAACGAGCTATTCTCAAATTTTTTTTACAGAAAATAAAATTTTAGCTTCAATTTTAATAGTAGTTAGTTTTATAGAATGGTGGACAGGTTTAAGCGGTTTAATTGCTGTTTTAACAGCCATTGCTTTAGCTCAACTATTTGATTATTCAGAAATCACAACAGAAAAAGGACTGTACAGTTTTAATGCCTTATTAGTGGGATTAGGTATTGGCACTTATTTTGCGCCAGGATTAGAAGTCCTTTTGCTTATTGTTGCAGGAGCAGCTATTGCCTTTTTTAGTGCTGTGTTTTTTATGGGAATTTTTGCTAAATACGGTATACCCTTTTTAAGTATTCCGTTTTTAGTAGGCATGTGGTTATTGCTTTTGGCATTTCCATCTTTTACTAATGTGGCATTAAATATGGAAACATTATACCCATCTAATATGTATTTTAAAATGGGTGGAGATGTACTCGTTTCTGTGATGGAAGGCTTAAGTTCCTTTTTTGAAGACACAGGTTTTGATACCTATTTTTTGTCTCTTGGCGCTATTTTCTTTCAGTTTAATATACTATCCGGAGTACTGATATCATTAGGCTTGTTAATTCATTCTAGAGTGAATTTTCTGTTATCACTAGTTGGCTTTTTTGTGGCTTATGGAATGTATTCCTATTTAGGAATGTATACAGGTTCTTTAAATTACACCTATTATGGGTTTAATTTTATTCTTTCGGCAATTGCGATTGGTGGTTATTTTTTAATTCCATCACGACAATCTTTTTTGTTGAGCTTGTTATTAATCCCAGTATTGGTTGTAACTACAATAGGTTCAGATCGTCTTTTTATGTATTTTGAATTATCGGCATACTCTTTACCTTTTAATGTGATAATGATTGGTGTATTGTACGCCTTAAAAATTCGTTATGATCAAACAAAGGGACCAATTTTAACGCTGGTTCATCTAAAAAACCCCGAAACTAATGCTTATTTATTCGACAGTCAGCCGGCTAAAAAATATGCAGCATTTACAGTACCAATTCGGTTACCTTTTATGGGAAAATGGACGGTGAATCAAGCACATAATGGGAAATATACCCATAAAGACTTTTTCCGTTTTGCTTGGGATTTTATTATTAAAGACGAGGCTTCAAGTAAAGAGTTTAGTGGAGAGGGTTTGTTGGTAACTGATTATTACTGTTATGATAAGCCTGTTGTGGCACCAGCATTAGGAACTGTTGTTAATGTACTTAACACGGTTGAAGATAATGAAATAGGAGCAACAAACACATTGCAAAATTGGGGGAATACGGTTGTGCTGCAACACGAAAATTATTTATTTTCAAAACTAAGTCATTTAAAAAAGGGCTCTATAGACGTTAATATTGGAGATGTTGTGGTTGAAGGACAGTATATTGGTAAATGCGGCAATTCCGGACGCTCGCCGTATCCGCATTTGCATTTTCAATTACAAGGTACTTCAAAAATTGGAGGAGCAACATTATTTTGGCCTTTATCAGAGTATTTAGTAGATAATGTATCTAAGTTAAATTTTGTTCAAAAAGGGATTCCAAAAGAACAGGATACATTGTTAAATATTTCAATCTCGCCAATTTTACAATCGGCTTTTAAATGGAGTCCGGGAGATGAGTTTCAATTAAGTATGGCTAATGCATTTAACAAGCCAGTACTATTTACAATAAGAAATGAAATTGATATTTATAACCAATCCTTTTTAAATTGTTTAAACACTAATGCAAAATTATATTATGAAAATAATGGTAAAACATTTTCGGCATTAAATTATATAGGTTCTAAAAAAAGTGCCTTGTTTTATTTCTATAGTAGTTTGTATAAAGTGGTTTTAAGTGAGCATTCTGACCTTTCGGTGGCGACCAGATTTCCAGTACATCATTTATACCGCTTTCCTATGTTAACCATTCAAGATTTTTTAGTGCCTTTCGGTATTTTTTTAAAAGGAAATTATAATCTTTCATACATAGAACCTGAACAAACCTTTAATTCTGAAAAAATTGAATTGAAGTCTAAAATAGTAGGTCATCACAAGGTATCACTTTTTTCGTCAGAAATAGTAGTACATAAAAACAGAGAAATTAATATACACTGTGATACTTCCAAAAAATCCAAAATAATATTAAAATGGAAAAATACTTTGTATGCATAGTACTTTTGTGGTTTGTAGCAGCCGCCAATGCACAAAAAACGCCATTATCTATTAAGGATGTAGATAGTACGACCTATGCCTTATTTTTAAAACAAGATTGGAAACCAATTATAACATTGGGAAAACAATCTATAGCAGAGGGAGTTGATTTCTACTACTTAAAAGTAAGAATAGGAATAGCGTATTTTAAAGAAAATAAAATGTTTAGTGCCATTCGGTTTTTAGAAGAAGCCTATGCTTTAGATCCAAAAAACGTTGTGGTACAAGACTATTTGTATTGGGCCTATCGTTATAGCGGATTAGAAATGGAAAGTCGTTTATTTTACTCTAAAATGTCAAAAGCATTAAAAGATGAAATAAAGCTCGATTTGCCTGTTGTAAGTAGCATTAGCTTTAATGTTTTGGCAGCTAACAATTTAGATTACGATACGCAGTTAAAATCAAATGCTAATGGACAGACAGATCATTTTCGTATTATTCCTGAAAAATACGAAATGTATTCTTTAGGTATGAGTCATCCCATATCAAAAGGACTAAATCTATTTCATCAGTTTACTTTGGTGCCTGCTAATTCTGTAAAGCAAACAAACATAGGGAGTGTTTTACAAAATGGAACTTATAAAGTAATGGAATATCGCTATTATGGTGACGTTACGATTGCACTTGGTAACAGATGGTATTTAGACACCTATTTAAATGCCATTTTTGGAGATTACGATAATCTGAATACAGCAACATCAGATTCAAAAATTAAGTATAACAATATGGTTTTTGGTGGTGCGATAACTAAGGCGTCCTATTTAATTATAAACAGTATCAATATGTCGGTTTCTAATTTAAATGGTTTTAATCAATTTCAAATGGGTTATGCGATGTCGGTATATCCTTTAGGAAGTACATCAGTGGTGCCTTTTGGGTCGCTACAATACAAAAGTCAAGATTCGGAATCTAACATGGTTTTTACAGCAGGTCTGGCAGTAACGCTAAATAAAATCGCACTAACTGGTTTTGGAACCGTAGGCAATATGAATAATTTTATTGCCAACAACGGAGCCATAGTTTACAATCAACCGGCAACCGCATTAAACGAATTTGGTGGTTCATTTAAATATTTCGGGAAACATTTAGTATTAAAAGTAAGCTATTCATTTATGAACATGGAATCCAATTATTATGATGGTAATTTTGAAATAATATCAAAAACCTTCGAATTTAATCAACAAAATATAACAGCAGCAATCACATGGGTACTTTAAGAAAAACAATAGTCATTGGCATATTTGCCTTTTGTGGAACGTCTTATATGGTTGCACAGCAGAATTTTACAGAATTACAAGACGCCTTTAGAAAAAGTTATACCTTAGAAGCCAATGGCGACTTTCAATTGTCCATCAACGAACTTAAAACGGTATACCAAGAAGATACTTATGAAATTAATTTACGCTTAGGATGGCTAAATTATATGGCAGGTAGTTTTAACGAATCTATAGCATTTTATCAAAAATCTATGGAACTGATGCCTTATGCAGACGAACCTAAATTTGGCTATATTTTCCCTTTAACTGCTTTAGGACGTTGGGATGAGGTTATAGTGGTGTACAACCAAATTTTAGAAAACTCACCTCATAATACAAAAGCCATGTATTATTTGGGTACCATTTATTATAACCGCTTGCAATATGACAAGGCGATAGCCTACTTTAAACAAATTGTAGATTTATACCCATTTGATTATGATGGCTTGTTAATCTATGCTTGGACAAAGCTTAAGCTTGGTAATAAAAAGGAAGCAAAAGATTTGTTTCAAAAAGTATTGCTCAACAAACCAAAAGATGCGTCAGCGACTGATGGCCTTGCTTTGGCGAGTAGTTAATTACGTGTAAAAAATTGAGATGTTTATCATTCAATGAATTTTAAGTTCTATCTGTTAGGTAGTACATCAAATTAGGGTATATATTTCTACAATAGAAATCGTAATCTATAAATTAATGGTAAATAGTTTTGGTATTAATGATATTTCAAGGGTTTTGGAAATTGGTAGAAATACAATTTTCTAAAAGAATCCAGAGTTTAGCAAAATGATTTTATAAAAGAAGGGTTTTTAAGCCTTAAGCCCAGTAAATGAGGTTAAAAAAAATAAGAACGCAGAACTCATAACCCGAAGGTAACTGGTTTGAGTCCCGCCTTTGGTACTCTAATGGCAAATCTATTTCATAGGCTTGTCCTTTTTTTATGTTTTCACCTAACTACTTTAAAGAAAACTCACACCAATAACATGATTTTATTATTTTTAGGACGATTTAACAACAATGTAAAAATGAAGAACTTATTCCAATGTGCTATTGCTGCCTTTTTTATTTTAATGTTAGGGTGTTGTACTACCTCTAAAAAAAGACAAGTGTTTTCTGTAGAACAAGCAAAACAAGCTTTAGATACAGCCTTGGTACAGTATGAACTAATGTATAATTCTATTTCAGATAGAGCCAAATATCCAACCAGTACACATGAAGATGGAAGGACCCGTTGGACACCTCCCACTGGATGGACCAGTGGATTTTTCCCTGGTTCACTTTGGTATTTATACGATTATTCGGGTCTGGAAAAATTTAGAGAAATGGCTGAGACTACAAATGCTCCTCTAGATACCATTAAAACCTATACTGGCACACACGACATTGGTTTTATGCTATACTGTAGCTTTGGAAATGGTCTTCGCCTTACTGGCAATAAAGAATATAAGGAGATTCTGAAAATTGGAGCCAAAACGCTAGCTAGCAGGTATAACCCAGTAACCAAAACCACACTTTCGTGGAGTTGGGGCGCACGAATGGGTTGGCAGTTCCCTGTTATAATTGATAACATGATGAATCTTGAGTTGTTATTTTGGGCAGCCAAAGAAACCAACAATAAGGAGTTTTATGATATTGCAACTACACATGCAACAACAACTATTAAAAATCATTACCGAGAAGATTATAGCTGTTATCATGTTGTAGATTATGATACCATAAATGGTAGTATTCGTTGGCAGGGGACCTTTCAAGGTACTAGTGATTCATCGGCATGGGCCAGAGGCCAAAGTTGGGGGCTCTACGGTTATACTATGGTTTATAGAGAAACTAAAGACACAAAATATTTGGAGCAAGCTGAAAATATCGCGGGATTTATTTTAAACCATCCCAATCTACCCGAGGACCTAATTCCTTATTGGGATTTCAATGCTCCAAACATTCCAGATGCAGAACGAGATGCATCTGCGGCGGCACTCATGGCTTCATGCTTTCTTGAGTTAAGTCAATACGTTACAGAACCAAATAAGACTACCTATTACACGGCTGCTGAAAAAATTCTTGCTAAACTTTCAAGTGAAGAATATTTGGCTAAAACTGGTGATAATAATTTTTTCATTCTAAAACATAGTGTTGGCTTCCATCCGCGTGGTCTTGAAGTAGATTCACCTATTAATTACACAGATTATTATTATATCGAGGCACTATTAAGGTATATTGCTCTTAATGAAGAATCATGATTTTCTGGATATAGGAAGCTAGTAAGTCTACTATACAGTTTTATAAAAAAATAATTTGAGGTGCTAAAAGCTTCAATCTTTTGATTGGAGTTTTTTTCTTGCTTCTTACCAATGCCATAAATTTACTTAAAGGTTTAAGTAAACTTATGCTATAAATCTTCTAAAACAGTCAACACATTCCAATACATTGATAATATTGGTATTTTGCTTATGCATTATCTTTATTTAGAGTATAAAATTTCATCGTTAATAAGTTCTCTCTTTACATTTAGTTTATAGTTTTTACCTAAATATTGCTAATAAATAGATACTTTTAAACATTGGAATAAAATCAATTTTGAACACTTCCCCCATTCAAGTTCAAAATTCTCAAAATTAAATTTAAAAATTTGTATTACATAGGATTAGACATAGGTAGCTCCTCAGTAAAAGTAGCACTTGTAAATGCAGCTTCTGGCGAAAATATTTTAACCTTAAACGAACCAACCACCGAAATGGAAATTCAGGCCCTTCAAAACGATTGGGCAGAACAAGACCCAGACCTTTGGTGGACTTACGTCTGTAAAGCTATTAAAAGAGTTTTAGCAGAAACCAATGCTGATACTTCAAAAATATCAGGTATTGGTATTTCATATCAAATGCATGGATTGGTAATAGTGGACAGTGATGGAAAACCATTAAGAAATTCTATTATATGGTGTGACAGTAGAGCAGTTCACATTGGCGAAAAGGCTCATAAAGGTTTGGGCGAAGATTTCTGTGCAAAACACTTATTAAATTCACCAGGAAATTTTACGGCCTCTAAATTGAAGTGGGTAAAAGATAACGAACCTGAAATCTATGAGCAGATTTATAAATTTATGCTCCCTGGAGACTACATCGCCTATAAATTAACAGGTGAAATTACCACAACTAAAAATGGCCTTTCCGAAGGTATCCTTTGGGATTATAAGAATGATTCCTTAGCTGAATCTTTATTGGATCATTACGGCATTAATAAAGATCTAACACCTAACATTGTAGATAATTTTTCCAATCAAGGGGTTACTAACGCAAAGGCTTTAGAGGAAACGGGTATTCCCGCCGGTGTACCAGTTACCTATCGAGCTGGAGATCAACCCAACAATGCCTTGTCCTTAAATATATTTAACCATGGCGAAGTGGCTGCTACTGGAGGAACATCGGGAGTGGTTTATGCTGTAACCAACACATTAAAGTCGAAAGAATCTTCTAGAATCAACCATTTTATTCATGTTAATTATACGCCAGAAAACACCACTGTTGGCAAATTATTATGTATTAATAGTTGTGGAATCATGTATCGTTGGTTGAAGGATAATATTGGTATGAATTCTTATGAAGCCATGAATAACAAGGCGGCTGAGGCTCCCATTGGTTCTGAGGGTGTTACAGTTATTCCTTTCGGTAATGGTGCTGAGCGTATGCTTAATAGTAAAAACATAGGGGCTCATTTTTTAAACTTCAATTTAAATCTTCACAATAACGCACATTTGTGTAGAGCTGCTCTAGAAGGTATTGCGTTTGCATTTGTGTACGGTATGGAAATTTTAAAAAATGATAATGCCGAAATCAAGGTGATAAGAGCTGGAAACGATAACCTATTTAGAGCAGAAATCTTTTCAAATACAGTTGCCACCTTAATAGGTCATGAAATTGAAATTTACAACACAACAGGTGCGGTTGGTGCTGCAAGAGCAGCAGGTTTAACAGATGGAGATTTTAAGAAATTCGGAGAAAAAATTACTAAAAATGATCACGTCATGACTTTTACACCTTTGAAAAACAAAGAACCTTTTCAAAAGGCTTACAACAAATGGAAAAATGAACTAGAAATTATACTAAACAATAAATAAAAATTAAAAACATGGAATATTTTAAAGGCATTGATGCCATTAAATTTGAGGGAAAGGAATCTGATAACCCTTTAGCATTTAAATACTATAATCCAGATCAAGTGGTCGCTGGTAAAACTATGCGAGAGCATTTCAAGTTTGCCATTGCTTATTGGCATACATTCTGTGGGCAAGGGTCAGACCCATTCGGACCTGGAACACAAAACTTTGCTTGGGATCAAGCTTCAGACCCTATTCAAGCGGCAAAAGATAAAGCCGATGCAGCTTTTGAGTTTATTTCTAAAATGGGTTTTGATTACTACTGTTTTCATGACTATGATTTGGTTCAAGAAGCTCCCACCTTTGCAGAGTCTGAGAAAAGATTAGCAACTATTGTTGATTACCTAAAAGAAAAACAAACCGAAACAGGCAAAAAATTACTTTGGGGAACTGCTAACTGCTTCTCAAATCCTAGGTATATGAATGGTGCAGCTACCAATCCAGAATTTAATGTAGTTGCTAGAGCCGGTGCTCAAATAAAATTAGCCTTAGATGCTACGATTGCTTTAGGAGGTGAAAATTATGTGTTCTGGGGTGGACGTGAAGGTTATATGTCGTTATTAAATACGGATATGAAACGTGAATTAGACCACATGGCGCAGCTTCTAACCATGGCAAGAGATTATGCCAGAGGTCAAGGGTTTAATGGTACCTTCTTTATAGAACCAAAACCAATGGAACCTATGAAACATCAGTATGATTTTGATGCAGCTACAGCTATTGGATTCTTAAAGGAGTATGGTTTAGATAAAGATTTCAAAATGAATATTGAAGTAAACCATGCTACTTTGGCACAACACACATTCCAGCATGAATTAGAGGTATCTGCTAGCGCCGGTATGTTGGGTAGTATTGATGCCAACCGCGGTGATTACCAAAACGGATGGGATACAGATCAATTCCCAAATAACATTCAAGAAACTACAGAGGCTATGTTGGTATTCCTAAAAGCTGGTGGTTTACAAGGTGGTGGTGTTAATTTCGATGCTAAAATCAGAAGGAATTCTACAGATATGGAAGATGTATTTCACGCTCATATTGGTGGTGCCGATACGTTTGCTCGTGCTTTAATTACTGCAGATAAAATCATATCTTCGTCACAATATGAAAACTTGAGAACTAAAAGATATAGTTCTTTTGATTCTGGAAAAGGTAAAGCATTTGAAGAAGGGAAATTAGATATGAAAGCACTTTATGACATTGCTAATGAAAATGGCGAATTACCATTAACCAGTGGTAAGCAAGAATTATTTGAAAATATTATCAACCAATACATATAAGACCACACTATGGAAACAACTAATTCTAAGTATTTAATTAAACTAACTCTTGTAGCTACTCTAGGAGGGTTGCTTTTTGGGTATGATACAGCTGTTATTTCTGGAACTGTAAGTTCATTAGAACATTTCTTTGTACTACCGTTTGGATTAGAAGAAACCGCTGCAAATTCTCGTCTGGGATTAGTTGTTTCCAGTGCTTTAATTGGTTGCATTATTGGTGGACTTTCAGGAGGTATAATAAGTAAAAAATTTGGTCGTAAGAATGGATTAATTTTGGCGGCCATTTTATTCTTGTTATCAGCTTTGGGTTCTGCAATGCCAGAAATGATAGTAAAACCAATTGGAGAGGCAGATCATACCTTTATTTACATTTTTATTATTTATAGAATTATTGGTGGTATAGGTGTAGGGTTAGCATCCATGCTTTCTCCTTTATACATTGCTGAAATTGCTCCTGCCAAAATAAGAGGAAAATTAGTTTCTATGAATCAGTTTGCTATTATTTTTGGTATGCTGGTGGTTTATTTTGTAAATTACTTTATAGCAAAACAAGGCGATGATTCTTGGCTTAATACTATTGGATGGCGATGGATGTTTGCCTCAGAAACTATTCCTGCTACATTATTCTTAATAATGTTATTTATGGTTCCAGATACACCAAGGTCTTTAGTATTACAGTCTCAACCAGAAAAAGCTTTAGATGTTTTAACAAAAGTTAATGGTGTTGCTGAAGCCAAAAAGATTTTAGGTGAAATTCAAAATACGGTGGTGAGCCACTCCGGAAAATTATTTTCATACGGTATAACAGTTATTGTAATAGGTGTTTTATTATCGGTTTTTCAACAGTTTGTTGGAATCAATGTGGTGCTTTATTATGCACCTGAGATTTTCAAGAGCATGGGCTCTGGAACTGATGTGGCCTTACTACAAACTATTATAGTTGGTGCGGTTAATTTATTATTTACGGTATTGGCAATTATGACAGTAGACAAATACGGAAGAAAACCGCTCATGATTATTGGTGCAGTAGGAATGGCGTTTGCCATGTTCTCTTTAGGAACTTCTTTTTATTTAGAATCCGTAGGTATAGGAGCGCTTATATTCATGCTCATTTATGTTGCTGGTTTTGCTATGAGTTGGGGACCTGTTTGTTGGGTGTTATTATCTGAAATATTTCCTAATAAAATTAGAGGTAGAGCACTAGCCGTTGCGGTAGCTGCTCAATGGATTTCTAATTATTTGGTGTCTTGGACATTCCCTATGATGGATAAAAACACGTATTTATTAGAAACATTCAATCATGGATTCGCTTATTGGATATATGGTATTATGGGAGTCCTTGCGGCTTTATTGGTTTGGAAATTTGTACCTGAAACTAAAGGTAAAACTTTAGAAGAAATGGAAAATATCTGGAAGAAAAAATAATTTTAAAACATAAAAGGTAAAGCCTAAAAGTTCTTCTTTTAGGCTTTACCTTTTTATTAATTATTTAGGCTAATCATTTCCTAGTACTTTCCCGCTCAATCAAACTGGTCTTGACAACTTTGGTTTGAAACGGTTTGTCTGAGCCTCCTTCCAATCGGTCAATAAGTATGCTGGCAGCCATTTCTCCAATGTACTTACCGTGTTGGCTAATAGTAGTTATTCTAGGTGTTACATATTGAGGCAATTTGCCATTAGTAAAACAAATAATTGACATCTCATCAGGAATTAGATACCCCATACGTTTTACAATTTCTAAAGATTGTACGGCAGAACTTTCTTCTAAACACAATAAGCCATCAATAGATTTATCTGACAATACAATTTTCATAGCTGTTTCAAAATCTTCGCGTTTCCCTATTTTTACAATCAATTTTTGGTCTATTTCAATATTGTTTTCAACTAAAGCCTTCTCATAGCCTTTTGCCCTTAGTTTCCCAACACTCAAATTATCAATTACTGAAACTAAAGCAATACGTTTACACCCTGTTTTTATAAGATGAATGGTAGCATTGCGCGCCCCTTCAAAATCATCAACAATAACTTTATCACAAGCAATTTCATCAGTTACACGGTCAAACAAAACCATAGGTACCCCCTCATTAATGGTGTTCATTAAATGTTGATATTGTTCTTTTTCTTGGGTCTCCTCAGCAAGTGATAAAATAAAACCATCTAGAGTACCATTTTTTAAGAGTTCCATAGTTTTAACTTCCTTTTCGTATGATTCGTTTGAAATACAAGAAATTAAACTATAGCCTTTTTCGGTAGCTTTTTCTTCAATACCAACAAAAACCTTTGCAAAAAAGTTATTCATGATATTAGGAATGATTACTCCTATAGTTTTGGTTTTTTTATTGAGTAAACTTAAAGCAACACTATTAGGTTTATAATGATGTTCTTTAGCATACTGCTGAATTTTCTCTTTGGTTTTAGCACTAATTTCATAACTATCGCTTAAAGCTTTAGATACCGTAGCAATGGATACGTCAAATTGGTTGGCTATATGTTTAAGCGTGATTCTCTTTTTCACACGTTTAATTTTTAATGCTCCTCTATTAACTGATAGAGCAAGCTAATTTAGCTAATTAAAGTAATTATTTTTTAGTTATCTCTTGCATTTTATTCCATTATGGTTTTAATTACCTTTGTAAACTTAAATACACGTTTATGATTTATTCAATGACCGGTTATGGAAAATCTGTGTTGCAACTACCCACCAAAAAAATTACCATAGAGTTAAAATCTCTAAACAGCAAAAATCTTGACCTAAATGCAAGAATGCCTGCTATTTACAGGGAAAAGGAATTAGCTATAAGAAAACAACTAGCTAATACTTTAGAGCGAGGAAAGGTTGATTTTTCAATTTATGTGGAAATTACAGGAGAAGATTCTTCATCACAGATAAACAAACCTGTAGTGCAACAATACATAAACCAACTAAAAGAGGTAGTTGATGGCGATGAAACCGAACTACTTAAAATGGCTGTTAGATTTCCGGATGCCCTAAACACGGTTAGAGAAGAAATTGATGAAGACGAATGGAAAAAAATTCAAGCCGAAATAAATAATGCCGTTGCTGCTTTAAATAATTATAGAAAAGACGAAGGAAAAGTACTTGAAACCGATTTTATAAAGCGCATTGAAAATATTGGTGTTTTACTTGAAAAAGTAATAGCTATGGATCCAGAACGTATTGAGGCTGTTAGAGAACGGTTGTTAAAAGGTGTTGAAGAACTCAAGGAAAAATATGATGAAAACCGCTTTGAACAAGAGTTGGTTTACTACATTGAGAAATTTGATATTACCGAAGAAAAGGTTCGATTAAAAAATCACCTTAACTATTTTATTGAAACATTAAACTCTAAAGATTCCAACGGGAAAAAACTAGGGTTTATTGGTCAGGAAATAGGTCGTGAAATAAACACCATTGGTTCTAAAAGTAACTACGCGCCCATGCAACAACTGGTAGTACAGATGAAAGATGAACTAGAAAAAATTAAGGAACAGTTATTGAATGTGCTTTAGTTTAGTGAATAAAATGTAGTATTTAGTTCTAGTTCACACTATTTAAATAATTACAGATGTCATACTGAGCGCAGTTGTAGTACAATCAATAAAAACTAAAACTTTTGACAAAGAACGAAAATAAACAAGGCAAACTCATAGTATTTTCAGCACCTTCAGGTTCTGGCAAAACAACCATAGTAAGACATTTATTGGGTATTGAAAATTTGAATTTAGAGTTTTCAATATCAGCTACTTCACGAGATAAACGCGGCACTGAAGTTGATGGAAAAGACTATTACTTTTTATCAGCTAAAGCGTTTAAAAGCAAAATTAAAAACGAGGAGTTTTTAGAATGGGAAGAGGTTTATAGAGATAATTTTTATGGTACCTTAAAAAGTGAAGTAGAACGTATTTGGGCCTTAGGAAAGCATGTTATTTTTGATATTGATGTTTCTGGTGGACTTAGGATTAAACGTAAATTTCCAGAACAAACATTGGCTATTTTTGTAAAACCGCCAAGTATTGACGAGCTAAAAATCAGGTTAAAAAAGCGTAAGACTGAAAGCGCAGAAAAAATCAGCATGCGGGTTGCAAAAGCTTCAGCAGAATTAGCAACCGCACCATTATTTGATGAAATTGTGGTTAATGATGATTTAGAGAAGGCCTTTAAAGATGCTGAAACCTTGGTTAAAAACTTCATAAACTCCTAAGCATGAAGGTAGGGTTGTATTTTGGATCTTTTAACCCTATTCATGTTGGGCATTTGGTTATAGCCAATCATTTTGCAGAATACAGTGATCTTGACCAAGTTTGGTTTGTGGTAACACCTCACAATCCCTTTAAAAATAAAAGTTCTTTACTAGACAACTACCAGCGTTTAGAAATGGTTTATAGAGCCACCAAAGATTACTCTAAACTACAGCCAAGTGATATTGAGTTTAAATTACCGCAACCTAACTACACCATAAATACACTAGTGCATTTAGAGGAGAAATATCCAGATCATGAATTCTGTTTAATTATGGGCGAAGATAACTTAAAGCATTTCCATAAATGGAAAAATGCTGAGGTTATTCTAGAAAATCATCACATCTATGTCTATCCTAGAGTTACTAAAATAAAGGTTGAAACTAAATTTGACGACCACAATAAAGTACATTGTATTGATGCACCAGTCATGGAAATTTCTTCAACTTTTATTCGCAATGCCATTAAGGAAGGTAAAAATGTACAGCCTATGTTGCCTCAACATGTTTGGGAATATTTAGATGAAATGAATTTTTACAGATAATTAAAAATCCTTATTTTGATTACAGAAATTTTGGTCGTTTTAAATTGTAATCATCATGGATAAAACACGAAGAAACTTTTTACAAAGCTTAATGTTGGCGCCATTAGTTGTAGGAGCTAACAGGCTCATGGCTTATACTAGCCCTATTAAAAATAACAAGGCTACTAGACTGCAGTACAGTATAAATGCCTATTCTTTTAACACAGAACTAAGAAGTGGAGCCATGACTTTTTATGATATGATGGAATATGCTGCAGATATTGGTTTAGATGCTGTAGACTTAACAGGGTATTATTTCTATTCCTATCCAAAACCACCAACTAATAAAGACCTTTTTGAGTTAAAAAGAAAAGCACTTAAGTTAGGACTTGATATTTCATGGACAGGTGTTAGAAATGACTTTGCAACTCCAAATGTAGAAAATAGAAATAGTGATATTGAACTTATCAAGAACTGGCTAGAGGTTTCTTCAAAATTGGGGTCTCCAATCATGAGAGTATTTACCGGAAGACATAAAAGTGATACCCATTCAAAAGATGAGATAAAGGAATGGATGGTGAAAGACTTTAAAACCTGTGCTAAATATGGTGAACAGAATGGTGTTATTGTTGGTTTGCAAAATCATGACGAATTTTTATTTACCAGTGAGGAAGTCATTGACGTTTTAAAAAGAGTAAATTCAGACTGGTTTGGATTAATTTTAGACTGTGGAAGTTTACCTTCAAACAACCCTTACAAAGAAATTGAAACCCTTGCTCCTTATGCTAATTACTATTTTGTAAAAGAACATGTAAAACAGAAAGATAGTACTAAAGTTCCAGCAGATTTAAAACGTATTGCCCAAATTATACAATCCAGTAATTATGGCGGGTATGTATCGTTTGAAAGCCTGAAAGAAGGAGATACCAAGGCTATTATAAAAAGTATGGTTAGTGAATTTAAATCGGGGCTTATTAATTAAAAATTAAATGTAAATGGAAATAGCAATCATTGCACACGATGGTAAAAAAGCTGAAATGGTTCAGTTTATAAATCAACACAAAGAAAAACTACAAGAAAAGAAAATTGATATAATATCTACGGGTACCACGGGAGGAAAGGTTGAAAATGCTGGTATTAAAGTCACAAAAATGCTATCGGGTCCGTTAGGTGGTGACGCCCAAATTGCCGCCAGAGTTGCTGAGGGAAAATGCAAAATGGTTATCTTTTTTAGAGACCCCCTTGAAAAGCACCCTCACGAACCCGACGTTATTATGCTTATGCGTTTGTGTGATGTACACGACGTACCACTAGCAACCAATCCTGCTACAGCAGAATTGCTTGTAAGCGCCCTTTGAAAGTTGATTTTGTAAAATTTACATATAGAAATAAACCGAATTACAAGAAATATAAAGAATGAAAAAAAACTACTTTTACCCCCTTTTGTTTTTTGTCTTTTTATCTGCTACAAAACAACTCATAAAAAAGAATTCATGGAATTTTAGGGATTATGATAAAATTGAATATGATTTTTTAATGTCTGCGTCAAATGAAGTTAATTATTTAAATCAAAAAAATGGTGTAAAAGTTTCTGCAAACTTAATTGTTGATGTTTTAGATAGTACCTATGCAAATGTCATTCTTATAAATAAAAAGCTCATTGAGAAAGTAAATGACTCTGTGACCACATTTGATGAAATTCAATTGAAGGATGATGTTATATTTGAAAAGTACACTAACCAAGGAAAAATAGAAGGAGAAATTTCAGAAGAGGCTGCTGCAATGAAGGATATACTTTTCCCTGTTCTTAGCAAAGAACTTGAAATAGGAGAATCAATTACTGAAAACTTTAAAATACCTTTTGATCTGGGCAATAACATTATAGAATTGGATGTAGAGCATAATATCTCTAAAACTAAATCTGAGATTGGAATTAATACTTATTCTGCCAAAATTAATTCAATAAAACACGCATTAGAACATCCTAATATAGATTCTATGACCGTCTATATTAAAGGGAATTCAAATTTTCAATTCGACAATAATAAAGGTGTATTTTTAAACCAACAGATTGATCTAGCTTTTTATGTTAAAGGGAAATTAGGTGAAAATGAGTTGTCTGATATTCTAACTTTCAAAATTAATCAAGATATAAAACTAAGAAACCTAGAATAAGTATTAAGTAAAACAATCGTTATAACTTTATTGTTGAAAAGCACTCACCAATCTTCATAAAAAGCATAAAAAAACAAAAAAAAAGAAACCGCCTAAAGCGAAATTACTTTAAACGGTTTCTAAACTAAATAACCAACCAAAATATTATTTTACTCTTGTGTTTTCTCTGGGGTTGTCTACCCTTTTATTTTTAAACTTACGTTTTTTATCAAGCTCTACAGTTTTTCCTTTGGAGTCTGTAGTCTTCAAATATTGAATATATCCTCGCCCTTTAAATTCATACACGGTTTCAGAGGTTGGATGATACAATTCAATGGTTCCGTCATCTATAACGGTCAATTCAAAAAATTCATTGTCAAAGAAATCATAATCTAATGTTAAAGTTTTAAGATATAAGTTGTTTGAAACGTTACCTACACCATAAACCCCAGTATAATCCCATTGAAGCCTATTTACGTTAGTACCTACTTGGTCTTGAGAGCTTCTAAATTCAGAATCATTACCCCCAGCTAAAAACTGTAAAAAGTTTTCGCTATCAAATTCATTAATGGCTCCAAACTCGCTGGTATATGTTTTCTCCCAAGCCTCATACTCTTGTAAGAAATAATGAATGTTATCATAGAATACAAAATCGTAATCAAAATTATTACGTTGATAGCCATCTAAAAAGTAAGAAGTATCATTGTTAGGGTTGTAAAGTTCAATGGTATTAGCATCAATTTGAAAAACATCAAAGGTTGAAAAACCATCAATATCATGATATACATCTAAAATCATATTATAAGCTTCATATTCTCCCACATCAATCCCAAATCCATTACCATTGTTTCCTAATCCTGCAATATTGTTATTGGCATATATTACACCGCCCCTAAAAGAAACTGTAAAGGCCTTTTGTAAAAACGGTGTTTCTCCATATCCCGAAGTAGCATTAATATCTACATACCATAATTCATAAGAGTTTAGTAACTGGTTTATAGAAATAGAGGGTTCTTCAATAAATTCGTCTACATGAACTTCAGTATAACACGATGTAAAAAGTGTTGCTGATAAAACAAATGTAAAAAGTAGCTTTAGAGTCTTCATATTATCTTCATTTTAGGGGTTATACGTAGTTGTTTTCAAAACACGTGCCAAAAAATTTTCCTTTAAGAACAGATAGGTGCAACAGCTTTAATATATTTACGTACTTTTAAACTGAAATTGATAAGAAGTATTTATGGGAAAACCTTTAAAATATGCAGTTTTTGGTGGTGGAAGTTGGGCAACTGCTATTGTAAAAATGCTTTGTGAAAATCTTGATGAAGTAGGTTGGTACATGCGTAGTGTTTATACTAAAGAACATATTTTAAGAGAGCAGCATAACCCTAATTACTTAAGTTCGGTTGAGTTTCATTTAGAGCAATTAAAGCTAAGCAATGACATTAACGAGATTGCAGCATGGGCAGATGTATTGTTTTTTGTAATTCCTTCGGCTTTTATTCATGATGAACTAGAAAAACTTACAGTTAATATATCAAATAAAACCATTGTTTCGGCTGTAAAAGGTATTATGCCAGAATCTGGTTTATTAGTTGGTGAACACTTCCATGAGTTTTATAATTTACCCTATGAAAATATTGCGGTAATTGCAGGTCCCTGTCATGCTGAAGAAGTAGCCTTAGAACGTTTATCTTACCTTACCATTTCATGTTCCAATACTAATAAGGCTAAAGAAATAGCCAAGGCTTTATCTTCAGAATACATCAACACCAAAGTTAGTGATGATGTTATTGGTATTGAATACGCTGTTATGTTAAAAAATATTTATGCTATAGCAGCTGGTATAGCACATGGCTTGGGTTATGGTGATAACTTCCAGAGTGTCCTTATGAGTAATTCCATTCGTGAGATGAATAGGTTTATTAAGAAAAGACATAAAATGAAACGTAACATTAATAACTCTGCGTATTTAGGTGATTTATTGGTTACTGGCTACTCTACTTTTTCAAGAAATCGTTTGTTTGGGAATATGATTGGAAAAGGTTATACCGTAAAATCTGCTCAGATGGAGATGAATATGGTAGCAGAGGGTTATTATGCTACCAAAAGTGCACATCAACTCTACGAAAGAAATAATAAAAGAACCCGCATTCCCATTATTAATGCGGTATATTCTATTCTTTACGAAGGGAAAAACCCTAAAAAGGTGTTTAAAAAATTAACTGAAAAGCTGAATTAAATGCTTAAAGTTCTTTAAAACACCTTTAAAGTGACTAGAGGTCTTAACTTTAAAAAAACACACCTCAAATAATCAACATAGGTGACTTATTATTTTGGATTTGAAGTAAATGAATATTTAATTCTTAATTACTGAATAGAGAGGATAAACTTTCTAATACTTTCAGCATCTAATCCAACCAATTTTTGAAGTTCTTCAACTTTACCATGTTCCACAAAATTATCAGGAATGCCCAGTGTTTTAATCCTGTTTTTATAATTGTACGCGGACGCAAACTCGAGAATGGTACTCCCAAAACCTCCTTTTACAGTACCATCTTCAACAGTAATAATGGTATGATATGTCTTGAATATATTATGAAGTAAAACCTCATCTAAAGGTTTTACAAACCGCATATCGTAATGTGAAACGTTTAAATCTATTATGGCTTCAGTAACATTTTTTGCAATAGCACCAATGCTTAAAACAGCAAGTTGCTTACCTTGTTTTAATTGTTCACCTTTACCAATATCAAGTGGTTTAAAAGGTTGTTTCCAATCTATAGTTACGCCCCTTCCTCTTGGATAACGAATAGCAATTGGCTGGTCAAGTCCCAACTGAGCCGTGTACATGATATTGCGCAATTCAACTTCGTTTCTGGGAGCAAAAATGATGAGGTTAGGTATACTTCTTAAATAAGCTAAATCAAAAACACCGTGATGTGTTGCGCCATCTTCACCAACCAAACCAGCTCTATCTAAACAAAAAATAACGGGTAGTCTTTGTAGTGCCACATCATGAATCACCTGATCATACGCACGCTGTAAAAAAGTAGAATAAATATTGCAAAATGGAATAAGCCCTTGTGTTGCCATACCTGCTGCTAAGGTCACAGCGTGTTGTTCTGCAATACCAACATCGAAAGCTCTATCTGGAATTTCTTCCATCAGATATTTAAGGGAACTTCCTGTTGGCATGGCAGGAGTAATTCCTATAATCTTTTCATTCTGTTTTGCTAATTCAACTATTGTGAGTCCAAATACGTCCTGATACTTGGGAGGTTGTATCAAACCAGATTTCGGTAACAAATCTCCTGTAGATGCATCAAATTTACCAGGAGCATGGTATTTTACTTGATCATTTTCTGCTTGTTTTAAACCTTTGCCTTTAGTGGTAATTACATGTAATAATTTAGGGCCTTTTACGGTTTTTAAACGTTCTAATTCTGAAATGATTTTTTCCAAATCGTGCCCATCAATAGGTCCTGAATAATCGAAATTTAAAGCTTCAATGATGTTATTGCGCTTTTGAGTGCCTTTTTTCACATTAGTTAAATACTGCTTTAAAGCACCAACACTTGGGTCAATTCCTATGGCATTATCGTTTAAAACTACTAATAAGTTAGCATCTGTAACGCCTGTGTGATTTAAACCTTCAAATGCCATACCACTGGCAATAGAGGCATCACCAATAATTGCAATATGATGTTTGTTTTCTCCTTTGAGTTTAGAAGCAATGGCCATACCTAAAGTAGCAGAAATAGAGGTAGAGGAATGTCCAACACCAAAACTGTCGTAAACACTCTCTTCGCGCTTTGGAAACCCACTGATGCCTCCCAACTGTCTGTTAGTGTCAAAGATGTTTTTTCTACCAGTTAAAATTTTATGTCCGTAGGCCTGATGCCCTACATCCCAAACTAATAAATCTTCTGGTGTATTGAATACATAATGTAAGGCAATGGTTAACTCAACCACGCCTAAACTAGCTCCCAAGTGGCCTTCTTTAGTAGCTACAATATTGATAATAAACTCACGTAATTCTATAGCCAGTTGAGGTAATTCATCTTGCTTTAAGGTACGCAACTCCTTGGGTGAGTTTATATGTGTTAACAATTGCTTTTGCACATCGCAAAAGTACGAGATTGAAATCGTATTTTTGTTTCTATGGAACACATTTTTGATGATGCTTATTTTATGCGGAAGGCTCTACAGGAAGCTGAAATAGCTTTTGATAAGGGCGAAATTCCTGTAGGCGCGGTTATCGTAATTGATGATAAGATTATTGCTCGCGGACATAACTTAACCGAAACTTTAAACGATGTTACCGCTCATGCCGAAATGCAATCTATTACTGCCGCTGCCAATTTTTTAGGCGGGAAATATCTTCAACAATGTACTTTGTATGTTACTTTAGAACCTTGCCAGATGTGTGCTGGGGCATTGTATTGGAGCCAGATTTCTAAGATTGTGTTTGGTGCCAGAGATATGGAGCGAGGTTGTATTAATTTAAAAACGAAATTACACCCTAAAACAAAGATAGAAGGCGGTGTTTTGGCTAAAGAGGCCAGTGAGTTGTTAAAACGGTTTTTTATAATGAAACGAAACCTGAATTAGTGCTTATTCTTTTCTTGAGACTCACGCATTCTATCTAAATTTTCTTTGGTAAGCATGTAGTCTTTAAGATTTTTGTCTTTCCAACGATAATAAGAAAATAGAGGAAACACCACTATAAATAAGCCTACTACACCAAAACCAATAAGTTTTTGGGAGTTTTCAGTTTGACTTAAAAAACCAAATAGTATTAAACCTGCCGATGCTAAAAATAATATTAAGATAATGTACTTCATTAATGGGTAACGTTAATTAACTGACGTCTGTAGGCTGTTAATAATTTAGATTTAGAGATATAACCATAATACTTGCCATGTTTTATAACCGGTAAATTCCAAGCACCACTAGTTTTAAATTTTTCCATAATGGTGTTCATGGTGTCTTCATCATAATTGATAATTCCGGCATCTGCATGCATTAAACTACCGGCATTAACCTTTTCGTATAAGTCTGTATTAAACATCATGTGTCTAATATCGTCTAAATGGATAACTCCTAAAAATTCGTGAGACTCATTAACTACTGGAAAATGATTTCTAGATGATTTTGCCACAGCATTTTTTAAAATATATCCCAAAGTCATATCTGGCTTTAGAATAACAAAGTTAGTTTCAATGACTTTATCAATCTCTAACATCATCAACACATTTTGGTCTTTGTCATGAGTAATTAGTTCACCACGCTCAGCTAATTTTAATGTATACACAGAATGTGATACATAATATTTAGTAATTGCAAAGGAAATAGCAGATACAAGCATAAGTGGTACAAAAAGCTCATAGCCACCTGTAATTTCAGCAATAAGGAAAATAGCGGTTAAAGGAGCATGTAAAACACCTGCCATTAAACCAGTCATTCCTATTAATGTGAAGTTAGATTCAGACACATTAAAACCAAAACCAATGTTGTTTATCACTTTAGCAAACGCATTACCCAAGGCACTTCCCATTACCAATGTGGGAATAAAAACACCGCCAACGCCTCCAGCACCAAATGTAGTGGTCATAGCTATGGCTTTAAATAATGTAATACCGAATAGAAGAGCTATAACTATCCAAATATTATCTAAATCTAAATTAAAAGGTGTTCTGCCAATGGCTGCAATATGGTCTCCTTTAAGTAAATTGTTCATAATGCCGTAACCCTCACCATAAAGGGGAGGTATTAAAAATAACATGGTCCCTATGGCTAAGCCTCCAATAAGCAAACGTTTTGCTCTGCTTTCAAATTGCTTAAAAAAGTTGGTAATAGAAAAAAAGACTTTAGAAAAGTACACAGACATATGTCCGGTAACTAAACCAAGTACCACATAAAAGGCTATATCGTTTATTTCAAATTTGTCAATTAACTCAAACCTCAATAATACATCAGTACCTAAGAAAAAATAGGAAGTCACTACAGCAGAAACAGAAGCTAAAAGCAGTGGTACTAAAGATGCAAAAGCAATATCTAGACTAAATATTTCAATAGCAAATACAATGGCTGCAATAGGAGCTTTAAACATAGAAGCCATGGCACCTGCGGCTGCACATGAAATTAAGAGTAATCTGGTTTTAGTGTTCATATGAAACAAACGAGCGGCATTAGATCCTAAAGCAGCACCCACACTTACAGCAGGTCCTTGAAGTCCTACTGAACCACCAAAACCAACGGTTAAAGGAGCGGTTATTAAACCTGCATAAATATTATATCTAGGAATGATACCATTAAGTTTGGAAATAGCATGCAATGTTGTAGAAATACCATGTCCAATATGCTTTTTTAACCAGGTTTGCTTTATGATATAAACCAGTAAAAGCCCAATAATAGGTAAAACGAAATAAAGGGTACTTTGGTAATCCTTAAATATGTAGAGATTAAAAAAATGACGAATATAATGTGTTAAGTTTTTGAGTACTACTGTACCCATACCCGCTAAAAAACCTACAAGAATACTAAGTATGTAAACAAATTGACGCTCTGAAATATGTTTGTATTTCCAGATTAGAAATTTCCTTAAAAGACTTCTAGCATTTGGCATTTTTAAAAGTAACAAAAAATCCCGCAATGTGCAGGATTTTCATATTATGATTTAAGGTTCAGTTTTAAACGTAATTCTTCTAATTGTTCTTCGTCAATAGGCGCAGGTGCATCTATCATAACATCACGACCAGAATTGTTTTTTGGGAAGGCAATAAAGTCACGAATGGTCTCTTGGCCTCCTAAAATAGCTACCAATCTGTCTAAACCAAATGCTAAACCACCATGTGGTGGAGCTCCATACTGAAAGGCATCCATTAAAAACCCAAATTGTGCTTTGGCTTCTTCTTGTGTAAATCCTAAATAATCGAACATTAAGGATTGTGTTTCTTTATCATGTATTCTTATAGAGCCTCCTCCTATTTCGTTTCCGTTCAATACCAAATCGTAAGCATTAGCTCTTACAGCTCCTGGATCTGTTTTTAATAATTCAATTTGCCCTGGCTTGGGTGAAGTAAATGGGTGGTGCATAGCGTGGTAACGTTCTGTTTCCTCGTCCCATTCTAACAACGGGAAATCCATTACCCACAGTGGCGCAAATTCATCAGGTTTACGCAAACCTAAGCGCTCTGCTAATTCCATACGTAGCGCACTTAATTGAGTCCTAACCTTATTGGTGTTCCCAGAGAGTACACAAATTAAATCGCCAGGTTTAGCTCCTGTTACTTCTGCCCATTTTGCTAAATCATCTTGGTCATAGAATTTGTCTACAGAAGATTTATATGAGCCGTCTTCGTTACAACGGCAGTAAACCATACCTAGAGCACCTATCTGTGGACGCTTTACCCAATCTATTAATTTATCAATTTCTTTTCTTGTGTAACTGTTTCCTTTAGGCACAGCAATACCCACAACCAATTCAGCATTATTGAAAACATTGAAATCTTTATGTTGAGTAACTTCGTTCAACTCACCAAATTCCATCCCGAAACGAATGTCTGGTTTGTCATTGCCATATAAACGCATGGCATCATCGTACTGAATTCTGGGGAACTTGTCAATTTCAACACCGTTAATCTCCTTTAATAAATGACGTGTTAACCCTTCAAAAGCATTCAAAATATCTTCTTGTTCTATAAATGCCATCTCACAATCAATCTGCGTAAACTCTGGTTGTCTGTCAGCACGTAAATCTTCATCTCTAAAGCATTTTACAATCTGGAAATATTTATCCATACCACCAACCATAAGCAATTGTTTGAAGGTTTGAGGTGATTGTGGTAATGCGTAAAACTCTCCTTCGTTCATTCTACTTGGTACTACAAAATCTCGAGCACCTTCTGGAGTAGATTTTATTAAATAAGGTGTTTCTACTTCTATAAACCCCTCTTTTGAAAGATAGTTTCTTACCTCTTGTGTTACTTTATGCCTAAATATAAGACTGTTTTTAACGGGGTTACGACGAATATCTAAATAACGATATTTCATACGCAACTCTTCACCACCATCGGTTTCATCTTCAATAGTGAATGGCGGTAGAATAGCTTTGTTAAGAATATTTAATTCTGAAACTAAAATTTCTATGTCACCAGTTGTTATATTTGGGTTTTTAGAGGCACGTTCAATAACGGTTCCTTTGACTTGAATTACAAATTCACGACCCAAACTTTGGGCTTGCTTCATCATGTCTTTTGAGGTACGCTCTTCATCAAAAACTAATTGGGTGATGCCATAACGATCACGTAAGTCTACCCAAACAATAAATCCTTTATCACGAGATTTCTGAACCCAACCAGCTAGGGTAACTTCTTCATTTATATTTGTAGCTCTTAATTCGCCACAATTATGACTTCTATACATGATTGTAAAAATTGAAGTGCAAATTTACATAAGTTCGTGGATTAAATGTTTATTTAAGTGTTGAATTTACATCTATGATGATGAGATTCTGAAACAAGTTCAGAATGACAAAGTCAAAATGAAAAGAGCCGCAATAAATACGGCTCTCTTTTGTTAAGAAATTGAATTATTTACTAACTAAAAATTTTATCCTAGTTTTCTTAAAAATATTTTCCGTTTTAGCTTGTTCACTAAAAAGAACAATACAGGAACTATAATGAGTGTTAAGAATGTTGCAAATATCAACCCAAAAATAACAGTCCATGCTAAAGGGCCCCAAAAAATTACATTATCTCCACCTATATAAATATTTGGGTCAAAGTTGTTAAATAAAGAAAAGAAATCAATGTTAAAGCCTATGGCCAGAGGAATTAATCCAAAAACAGTGGTGATAGCTGTTAACAATACGGGTCTTAAACGTGCTTTACCTCCTTTTACAATGGCTTCTTTAATATCCTCTACAGGAAGGCGTTCTGCAACATCAATATCATCCATTGTGGCGCGTTTTCTATCTATTAACAATTGGGTATAATCAAGTAGAACAACACCATTGTTTACTACAATTCCTGCAAGGGAAATAATACCCATCATGGTCATCATAATTACAAAAGACCATCCGGTAAATACTAAACCTAAAAATACGCCTGCAAAACTTAAAAAGATAGCGCCCATGATGATTGTAGGTTTAGAAACTGAACCAAACTGGAATATGAGTATTAACATGATTAAACCTAAGCCTGCTAAAAGTGCTTTGTTTAAGAAAGCCTGTTCCTTGGCTTGTTCTTCTAACTGACCCGTGTAATCAATTTTAATATCACTTGGAAGTGCTCCATAGGTGTCACCGTATGATTCCATTTCTGCTTTAATTTGACTTACAACAATATTAGCATCTATAAAACCTGGGGCCAAAGCAGAATACACCGTTACTACACGTTTATAATCGCGATGCTTTATAGAACTAAATGATGAGGTATTAACCTGTTTAGCTACTGCCGAAATAGGGACTTCTTTTAATTGCCCTGTGGCTTGGTCTCTAAAAATGATATTTTGATTAAATAATGCGCTGGTGTTGTATCTTAAATCTTCATTAAAGCGCACATTGATATCATAATCTTCACCGTCTTTTTTATAAACACCCGCTTTAGCTCCAAATAGAGAGTTGCGTAATTGTTGTCCTACTTGACCTGCAGAAACGCCTAATTCTCCAGATTTTTCACGGTCAATATCAACTCTAGCAACAGGTTTTCCACGGTTTACATCAATCTTTAATTGGTCAATACCGGGTACATTTTTACTATCAATAAACTTTTTTATGTTTTCGGCAACCGTAATGAGCTGGTCATAATCTTTGCCTTCAATTTCAATATTAATGGGGTATCCGGTAGGAGGGCCAACAGGATCTTTTTCAACAGAAATAGAAACCCCGGGGTAAATACCTTTTAGTGCATTTTGAATGTCTTTACGCAGCTCTTCACTGTCAATAATATTGTTATTAGCATCTCTTCTAAATTTAAACTCACGCATGGTAGCAGTAATTTTACCCTTATTGGGCATTTCTGCTGCAGAACCACCATCGGTAAACGGGTTACCCGCGCCTTCACCAACTTGAGATACTACAGATTCTACCAAGAAATTCTTGCTATCATCAGTTGAGTTGGTATACTTCTCGCTTCTAATAACTTTGTAAACACGGTTTTCAATACTTTTTGTAATCTCATTGGTTTTTTCAATAGCTGTTCCCTCTGGGTATTCAATATATACCATAATTTGTTTGGGCGTATTATCTGGGAAAAACTCTATGTTAGTTCTTTGGGTTCCAACCGAGATTCCAAAAGCCATGAAAGAAATAATTAAGATGAGCACAGTGCCACCAATATATACGTAGGGCATTTTTCCTTTTAGGGCATTTCTTAACTGCTTTTCATATAAGTTTTCTAGGCGTGGTAAAAATTGGTCTTTAAAGGTATGGGTTGCACCTTTAATAAGGTATTTATATGCCCAGAGTAATGATGCACTAAAAATAAGTAACGTACCTAATCCACGGATAGCCCCTCCAATAAAGTATATAAATAACCCTAAGAGTACTAATATAATAGTGATTCTAATTAAACTTTTTAGAGGTATGGTATCTTCTTCAATTTTCATGAACTGTGACACCATAACGGAGTTGATAAAAACCGCCACAAATAGTGAAGACCCTAGAACTATAGATAGGGTAATAGGGAAGTAAATCATAAACTCTCCCATCATTCCTGGCCACATTCCTAACGGAATAAATGCTGCCACGGTTGTTAAAGTTGAAATAATTATTGGCATAGCAATTTCACCAATTCCTTTTTTGGCAGCTTCAATGCGGCTCATACCTTCTTCATCCATTAAACGATAAACGTTTTCTACCAGTACAATACCGTTATCTACCAACATTCCTAGCCCCATAATGAGCCCGAATAGAATCATGGTATTCATGGTATAACCCAAGATTTGCACAATCATAAAGGCCATAACCATAGACATAGGAATGGCAAAACCAACAAACAGTGCATTTCTAAACCCAAGGAAAAACATTAACACCGTAGTTACTAGAATAATACCAAAAATGATGTTATTTACTAAATCGTCAACTTGATTTAAGGTGATTTGAGACTGGTCGTTAGCCGTTGTAATTTTTACATCTTTTGGTATGGTGTTGGTTTCTTGTGAAGTTTTAATGATTTTATAGATGGCGTCTGCTGCTGCAACCATATTTTTGCCTGAACGTTTCTTAACATCTAACATGACCACATTTTTACCAAAGTCTCGAGCAAATGTGGTGTGGTCTTCATCAATAAAAGAAACAGTTGCTACATCACGTAAATACACAGCACCATTATCTGATTTTACCACAAAATTTTCTAGCTGTTCTGGGTTACTAATTTCTCCAATAACTCTAACAGTTCTTCGTTGGCCACTGGTAATAAGATTACCAGCACTCATAGTCATATTACCATTTTGAATAGCGCCAATAACATCATTAAAGCTTACTTTAGCAGCCATCATTTTATAGATATCTACAGCTACTTCAACTTCCTTTTCTTGAGCACCACGAATATCTGCGGCTTTTATTTCTTCAAGATCTTCAATGTCATCCTGAAGTATTTCTGCAAATTCTTTAAGCTTATCTACAGGGTAATCACCAGTTAGATTGATGTTAAGAATAGGCATTTCTTCAGAAAAGTTTAAGTCGAAAACATCTGGTTCTACTTTAGCTCCATTAAACGTAGGCCAATCTTCGGATGCTTTTTCACTATCAACCTCATCTTTTACTTTTTGCCTCGCAGCTTCAACGGAGATATTTTCATCAAATTCAATAATAATCATACCGTAATCTTCCTGTGAAGTAGAAAGGACTTCGGTAACATTGCTAATATTTTTTACCCGGTCTTCAAGTGGGTCTACAATAAGTTTTTCTATGTCTTCGGCTGTATTACCTGGGTAAGGTGTGCTAATATATATTTTAGTTTCCTTTACTTCTGGGAAGCTTTCACGTGGTAAGCTAAAGTAAGCCGAAACACCAAGAAAGAGAAAAATACCAACTATTACATAAACTACGGTTTTGTTGTTTATGGCCCATGAAGAGGGTTTGAATTCTTTATGTAGTTTGCTCATTCTTTTTTAATTTGAAATTTCTACTTCTTGCCCATCCTGAACACTTCTGGCACCTTCTTTAACAACTTGATTTCCAGATTCTAGTCCTGTTAGTACTTCAATAAAATCACCTTGTGTTTTACCGGTAGTGATGATGGCTTTTTTTGCTTTACCAATATTGTTTTCGCTTACACCAGATACCACAAAAACATATTGTTCTCCAGCACTATTTTCTGAAATAATACTTTGTGGGATTAGTATAGCTTCTGGGTTTGTGTAGTCGTTAATTTTAAGTTTTCCCGTTAAGTTGGGCTTAATATCTCCCTCTTTATTTGGTAGGCCAACTTCAATTTTAAACGCTCTGTTATTGGGGTTAATAAAATTTCCAACCTGACGAATGGAACTTTTTACTGTTTTACCTAAGGCAGGAAAGTTAACTTCGGTCATCTTGCCCTTAGTAATACTGGGAATGTGGCTTTCAGGAACTTCAGCCTCAATATACATATTATTTAAATTTACAATCCTTAAGAGTGGTGTTTGTCCAGGAGCCACCACGCTACCTTGATCTGTTATTACATCGTCAATAATTCCAGAAAAAGGAGCTTTTACATTAGTTTTATCTAATTGAGATTGTAATTGTTTTACTGTATTTTGAGTGGCATTAAATGTGGTTTCGGCCTGTAGAAATTGAATTTCAGAACCAATTTTTTGATCCCATAGTCTTTTTTGGCGCTCATAGGTGGTTTTAGCTAAGGCTGCTTGTGTTTTAGCTTGAGATAGTTGCTCACTTAAACCACCATCATCAATTTTGGCTAAAGTTTGCCCTTTACTAACTTGTTGCCCTTCCTTCACATAAACATGTTTGAGAACCCCTGAGAATTCAGGATATAGCACAATGTTTTGTTTGGTTTTAACACTGCCTTGAATTTCTAAAAAGTGATTAAATGCTACTTCTTTAATAGGTATTGTGGTAATTAATGGTAGCAATTTTTTACCATTTAGTTTATCTAAGGCGGTATCAATTTTTTGTAAACTAGCAGCTATTTCTTGCTGCTGCTTTTTTAATTCACTTCGTTTAGCCTCAATGCTTTCAAGATCTTTAGAAGCAATGATATCTTCTACAGATTGATTTTTATCTCCACCACACGATGTTAATACAAGTAGTGCTATGAGTATTGTTGTTATATATTTCATGATATGATTGATTTTTAGTTGTTTATTTTATTTGAAATCGTTTCCAGTTCAGCCTTTCTGTTGATAACATCTAGCATGGCTTGTAAAAATTCTTGTTGTGCACTATATAACTGAATTTGCGCTTGCCTCAAATCAAAACTGGTGGCAATACCTTCAAAAAATTTGGTTTGATTTTTATTTTCAATACGTTCGGCAAGATTTAAGTTCTCTTTTTTATTGTTATAATCTTCTAGCGCAAATTGATAGTCACTTTTTGCTGATTCTATTTGCAATTTAAGACGTTGTTCTGTTTCGGTTAATTCGTCTTTAGATTTTTCTAAATTTATTTTAGCACGTTGTGTTCTGGCACTTTTTTGCCCTGACCCAAAAATTGGAATTTGCATACTAACTCCTAAAAGGCCAAAGCCAAAGTATTCTTGGTCGCTATTTAAAAAATTAAAATCATTACTAAATGAAAGATACCCACCTGTTAAAAATGTACTTAGGGTAGGTAGTGCTCTACTCTGTTCTAATTTTACCAAAAGTTCTTTAGAGACTTTGTCATTCTCGGCTATTTGGTAATCAATAGTGCTATCAACTGAGAATTCTTCACTCAACAACCCTAAATCAATATGCTGTACCGTAAGTGTTTCTAAATTATCTGTAAGGATTGTGTTTGTATAAACATCTAAACCTAGTGTCATGTTAAACATTTGGTACGCTACTTTCTTTAATCTAATAGTGTTGTTGAGGTTACTGTTAATTCCAGATAGGGTGATTTTTAATTGTTCAACACTTTCTTCTTCTTCAAGCCCATTTTCATATATCTTAACAATATCATCTAAGTTTTTTTGAAGAGTAGCTTTGTTTTTTTCTAATATTTTTACAGTTTCTTCTGCTAATAAAACATTACCATAGGCGTTAATAACTGCTTTTCTAATTTCCAAATCGGTCTTTGTTTTAGCATTTTCAGAAATTTCTAAAAATACTTTGGCAGATTGAAGCCCAACAAGGTAAGAGCCATCAAAAATAAGTTGCGATAGTGTTGCAGAAGCATTAATATTTTGAGTAGTTCCAAAAATTACAGGAACTAATTCAGAACTAGGGTCACTAAAATCACTTGGTATAACTGTAACCTGCTGCTTTAAAAAGTTTTGATAATCTATACTACCATTAATTTGCGGGAGTCCCGTAGCTATGGTTTCCCACTTTTGTTTTTTTGCAGCTTCAATATCGCGTTGCGCATTTTTGGCTGTTCTATTGTTTTCCAGAGCGTAATCTATGGCTTCCTGTAAAGAAAAACTATGAGTCATTTCCTGAGAAATAAGCGTAAGGCTGCTTAGTAAACTAAACAATATAATTAGTTTGTTTTTCATGTGTTACTAGTTATTGTTTTTATGTGTTTTATGATTGATTTGATTTTATAAACGTATTTAAAATTTGGAGTCCTTTATCTGTAACTATAGCTCTTAAATGGTATTCTAAATAACTTTCAATTAAATATTCCATGTCATAATTATTCAAAGGGAAAATAGTTTGATCTTTTATACCTGTCATACCTGTAAAATACATTCTAGAAATGAAGTCTACATCAATAGATTCTCTAAACAAACCAGTATCAATACCATTTTGCAGGCTTTCTTTTACAGAGTCGTACATTTTTTCAAATTGCTTCAGTTGTAGCTGATTGTAAATTTGCGGATAGTATTTTTTTAATTGGAATTGAGGTGAGGTTTTTTCGTCTTTCAAGTAATGCAAAACAAACATTTTTATGTCGTACAACTCTTTTATTGGATTATCAGAGGTATTGCAAATGCCATCAATACCCTCACAAACATTTTCAAAAACAGTAAAAGTTACAGCTTCTACCAATTTGGTTTTATTGGCAAAGTGTACATAAATAGTTTTTTTAGAAATGGCCATTTCATTAGCAATATCATCCATGGTAACGCTTTTAAACCCGAAATTTAAAAACAACTCTGCCGCTTTATTGATAATTTTTTCTCTCATAATTTAGTGTGCAAATATACTTTGGAAACTTTAAAAACAAAATAAGTTTCCAAAGTTTTACTTTTTTTTAACACTAAGTTCACATTACTCCTTTTTTATAAAATGAATTGCTTTATTTTTGTTTTATGCTATCCATAGAAAAATATCAAAAGGAGTTTTTGTCTTTTTTAGGGGATTACTCCGTTGTAAAAGAGCCAAAAGGGTTATATGAACCAATTGAATACATTTTAGGTTTGGGGGGAAAACGATTACGTCCTGTATTAACTTTAATGACTACAGATATTTTTGGAGGTCATTATAAAGAAGCTTTACACGCGGCATTGGGAGTTGAGGTTTTTCACAACTTTACTTTAGTTCATGATGATATTATGGATGATGCTCCCTTGCGAAGAGGAAAAGTAACGGTACATGAAAAATGGGACACTAATACAGGCATCTTGTCTGGCGATGCCATGTTAATTATGGCGTATCAATTGTTTGAGAATTATCCACCAGAGATTTTTAAAGCTTTAACAAAATTATTTAGTAAAACAGCTATTGAGGTTTGCGAAGGTCAGCAATATGATGTTGATTTTGAAATAAGAAATGACGTTACCATACCTGAATATTTAAGAATGATTGAATACAAGACATCGGTTTTGGTAGCTACAGCAATGAAAATGGGAACTATTATTGCAGGCGCTTCAGAAGCAGACCAAAATAGCATATACGAATTTGGAAGAAATTTAGGGATTGCTTTTCAGTTACAAGACGATTATTTAGATGCTTTTGGGAATCCAGAAAATTTTGGGAAGCAAGTAGGAGGTGATATCATTGAAAACAAAAAAACTTACTTGTACTTAAAAGCTTTAGAATATGGTTCTGATAATGAACGAGAAAGGTTAATTCATTTATTCAATAATGAAACCAATAAAACTGAAGAGAAAGTATTTGTAGTAAAAGAATTATTTAAATCTACGGGAGCTTCTGTTGCCACAAAACAAGCGGTTCACGATTATACCAACAAAGCCTTTTCTGTTTTAGAAACTCTAAATATTTCTGATGACAGAAAAGAACTTTTAAAAGCATTTGGGGCTAGTTTAATGAATAGAAGTGTGTAATGCAGTTTCCAACTACTTTTGACGATGTAATAGTTGAGGCTAATGATTTAGATTTATACAAAAAGTTAGTTCTTCAGCTTAATAAAGATTTTTTGTTGGCAAATATAGATTTAGATTTTCATGAAGATATTTTACCATCTAGCTTAAAACTTTTACTTCATGAGACTATTTATAAACTCATTCAAGAAAAGTTTGCAGACTATTTAAACCTGCTATACATTATTGATGTTTCTGAAAAAGCTATAAAGTCTTTACAGGGAGATGATACCGTTAAATTAGCAGAAGAGGTGTCGTTTTTAATCTTAAGGCGCGAATGGCAGAAAGTCTGGTTTCGCAATTGCTATTAATCCGTTCATAACAACACCTCTATCAGGCTAGGGTTAAGAAAAGCTTAGTTCTAGTTGTTTAGCTTTTGTATGTAAAATATTGTTTTCTAAATGTATATGTTGGTGCAAATCTTGTTCAAACTCTTCAAGTTTAGCATATAATGCTCTAAAAGTATTACAAGCCCCTTCTGGTGGGGTATAATTGTTTGTTAATTGTGCAATGGTTTTAAAAATATCTCCAGCAGACTCGTGTTCTTCTTCCATCATTTGGATGGGGTTATTCACGGTTCCGAACGGAGGAGTACCTAAGGCAGCTCCTTCTTCTTTTAGCCTTAATAATTTTTTGATATAGGGAAATAAAACCAGTTCTTCTTTCTTTAAATGTGCAGCCAATTCATTGGCAACTTCTGTGAATAGTTGGTTGATTTTAATAACTTCTGTATAATGATGTCCGTGTACTTCTGCAACTCTATTTGAGTATTGTAAAATTAACGGAATAGATTCTTCAACATAGGAGTGGTGCACATTAATAATATGGTCTATTAAAAAACCTAAATCCCAAGAGTTATAATCATAAGCTTTGGGAGCAGCATCAACCTGTAGAAGTTCGTTTTTTAGAATTTCATAATCTAGTTCTTTCTTTTCACAAGCTTTTTCGATAGTTATACCTCCCCCGCAGCAAAAATCTATACCGTGTTTTTTAAATACATGGGCGGTTTTTATGTTTTCTGCAACAACCTCTGCAACTGTTTTGTTTTTTATTGAATTCATAGTGTTTTTAAATAAAGGATATTTTTGTCTTTTTTATGATTGTTCAAAAATATAGATTCAGAGAACTATAAAACATGACATTTGTTAGGATTTATACACCGTTTAAAAATCCTTTTTTCTAGACTTTTTAACTATTCTAAGTGTTGGTAAAATCACCCAAATAATTAACATGATAAAGGAAATGATGAGTCCGAAGTTAGTGCCAAAAAACTTTTTAAAGATGGCACCTGTGTATCCTAATAAAGCAGAAATATCGAGTTTTAAAAGAATTAGTGTCCTTGATAAATCAATAGGATTGAGCATTGTTCCTACTAAAGATAGTTTGTCTAACGGGTAGTCTTCAAACATGATTAAAGACATTAAAAAGATACCATCGTAAATAATTGCTAAGAATAACCACAATAAGATGGCGTAACCAAAACCTTTAATTTTGTTTTCGTTTGATAGGGCTATATTAAAAGCTAAAGCGGTGAATATAAACGTAAGGAAAGCTCCAGTTATTAGAAGTAGAGAAAAATCCCAAATAGCAGAAGACTTAAAAAGGCCATATAAAATAAAGGGAATACCCAAGCCTAAAATTAAGCTCATAGAAAGTGATATAGCAACACCTAAATACTGCCCCAGAAATATAGACGATCGTTTTAAAGGTTGAGCCAGTAATAACTCAGTAAATTCTTTGGAATTGTAATAGTACATAACTCCAAAAATGGTGCCTATTAGTGGTACTAAAACAATAATAACATTCATTAGTGTAATAACGGCTTTAGATAGGTCGTTGTTTAAAAATAGTAGAACAGTACCAAGTAAAAGGTAAAATGCTAGATACACATAACTCCAGCGGCTACGCATTAAATCATAAAAACTGTATTTTAATATTTTAAGCATGATTGTTAGTTAAAATAGATGCAATGGCATGTTCAAAATCGGGTTGATTGGTTTTGGTTTTTAACTCTGAAATACTGCCTTTAAAATAAATTTTACCTTCTAATAAAAACACAATTTCATCGGATACTTCTTCAACAAAACTCATAATGTGAGAGGTAATAAGAATGGTTTTTCCGTTGGCTTTTTCGGTTTGTATTAATTCTTTTAGTCTTATTAAAGAAATGGGGTCTAACCCTGTTGTAGGTTCGTCTAAAATAATTAATGGACTATCAAACATAAAGGTTAAAACAATATTTACTTTTTGTTTGGTACCACCAGATAAGTTGCCCAATTTTTTATCTAAAAAAGGTTCTAATCCAAAGAGTTCAATCAACTGTTTATCTGCTTCTGTTTTTCCTCTTAAATCCTTAATCATTTTAATTAATTCTTTTACTTTAAGGTTGTTTGGAAAATTAGCAATTTGCGGTAAATAGTCAATTTTATGTCTGTATGCTGCATTATTTTTTATGTTTTCTCCTAATACAGAAATGTTTCCTTTGTTTGGTATAACCATACATAAAATGGACTTAATTAATGTTGTTTTACCAGAACCATTTGGTCCTAAAACAGCAAAAATACCACCTTCATTAATGGTTAAATCAACACCGCTTAATACCACATTTTTGTTAAATTTTTTATGTAGATTTTCAATGTTTACCATATAATTCTTTTTGTTAAAGGGTTGTTGTCTAAAAGGTTGTCTGGTGTGAAAACGGGTGATACTTTTTCTGAAAAATCGATAATGTCTATAAATAAACTACGTAATAATATGATGGTTTCGGGTGTACGGTTAACAATATATGAAAACAGTTTTACGGGTCTGTAAGGCACATCTCCAATACCATCTTTATTTAAATCGTAGCCAGTGTAATTGCTCCAGAAATTTTTATCAAAAACGTTGTCATTTACTTTACTATTATAGGCTATATCAAATGAGTTATATAGAAAGTTGTTTTCAGTAAAGGTATTGGTATAGCAGGCCCCTCTTACTTTTATAGCCCAACCATTGTTTTCAAAATCATTGTTTTTATAAACAATACGATTGGAACCTTCTATATTAATTCCAATGGTGTTTTCATTAAAAACATTACCAATAATTTCGGCGTCATTTATTTCCTTTAGAAGCATTCCGTAAGAGGCTGTTCCCCAATTTTTCCTAAAAATATTGTTATACATTTTTATTTTTTTCGAAAACATAACAGCCACTCCTGCACCGTTATTTTCAAAGGTGTTATCTTGATAAATATCATCATTAGAAAACATGAAATGCAATCCATAACGTAAATTATTTGTACTTACATTGTTTTTAATTGAACAATTATCTGCAAACTCTAAATATATGCCATCTCTTACATTTTGTACATGATTGTGTTCAACTTCAATATGGTTGCTGTACCACAATTGTATCCCGTTTCCAGAGTTGTATTCTTCTACGGCATCACCAATAACCTTGTTGTGGAAAATTTTTCCGTAGTTGGATTTTTCAATGTAAATACCAAAAAAAAGCTTTTCTAAAACTAAATTCTTAATCTCAAAATATTTGCTTTTTCTCACTCTAATAGCGGCATAATCTTCGGTGTAACTGGTGCCAACATTCATAATAAAGAGTCCATCCACAGTAACATTGCCTGATGTGATGGTAATGATTTCACCTTTAAGTTCGCCATCTATAATTGGGTAGTTTTCTCCTATGATAGTAAGTGGTTTGTTTATTACTATATCATGTTCTTTATAGGTGCCTTTTTTTACAGTAATAGTATCAAAATCTTTTGCTTTTTCAATAGCTGTTTTTAAGGTGTGAATAGGGCAAGTGTTACATACCTCAATATTTTGAGCATTATTAAGGTATGCCATAAATATGGCTAGTAAAAAAACAAACTGTTTTTTCATAATTGCTAGTCTTTAAAATGGGCTAGTAATTCTTCCCAGGAATACAATGTACCACCTTTTTCAGATTGTTTGGTTTCGGCTTCGGCTTTGGTTTTAAAGGCAGAAAGGAAAGCTCCCATTGGACTTGGAATATTCTCACTTATTAAAAAAGTAGATTCTGTGGCATCAATAAGTGCTTCTGGTTCTAAATAGTTGTTTGATAAATATAGTTTGATTGTAGAAGTATCAAATTCATCCATGAAATTAATCATGCACTCTGTAGCATCAAATTTATAAACCTTTCCTTTTTTTGTGACTACTTCTGCAGCATGAATTTTGTCTACAATGGTCATTTTACAGAAATGACAACCATCATTTCCATAATCAATGGGTTTTAGTGAGGTATTACAGCCAACAACCGTCAGCAATAATAAAATTATTGAAAAGTTTTTTAGGGTTTGCATGATTTTTAGTGTTTTTCAGGTAATACGTAATTTTTACATACGTAATGCTTTTTTGTGATTTTTCTTTCCTATTAAATGAGCAACAAATGATCCTGCAATTCCTAAGCCTAGGAATAATGACCCTAGTTGTGGGTATGAATGTGCTGTAAAATTCAAAATGTCTTTACTACCAAATAATGGTGGCTGGAAGCCCATAATAGAGCCATCAGGATTTGTAAATTTCATGATAGCCTTAGGGTCTAAGTCATGACCATAATCATGTTCCCAAAGGTAGAAATCATAAAGTCCGGCAGCACTTAAAACCATCATTAAAATAAACCAAAACAGAAACCATTTATAGTTTCCTTTAAAGGCAATAATCAAACCTATTACGGTTGTAATAATGATGCCTATAGGGAATATTTTGAATTCTGGAATAGCTTCTGGAATATATTTCATGCCAACATAATGATTCATAATATTAATGTTTTTAATGTCGTGCGGGTTAGCATCAGTAAAATCATTAATATGAATGTACATTCCTAATGGTGTAGGGTATTGCGGAGCTTCTAAGGTTATTTTCCAAAGCGGAAATAAGAATAAACCCAGTGGCAATAAAACCGCAATAAGCATGATAATATTTGAGCGTTTCATAATTCTAAATTGAGGGGGTTAAAGTGTTTTAAAAAGAAAGGCGAGAGCGAAATGAATAACTCTCGCCTTATTAAGGGAAATAAACACTAAAACAAAATTTCCCTAAGTTATTTTACTCGATAATCGAGATATAAATGCTCCGAGGTTTGCCTCGAAATCAAAATTAGGTTTCTATAAATGCCTCGTGTGCTCACACTAAGGTAGTTTACTCTATGTCTTCACCTAAAGACCATCTTAGTGGTGTACTAGAATTGGCGGCAGAGACACGAACATAACCTTGCATTTCTTGATGTAATGCAGAACAGAAATCTGTACAATAGAATGGCCATACACCAACTTGCTTAGGCTCCCAAACAAAAGTTTCTGTTTGCCCTGGCATGATTAGTAATTCTGAAGTATTGGCTCCAATCATACTTACACCATGTGGTACATCATAATCTTGTTCTAAATTTGTTATATGGAAATATACTTTGTCACCAACTTTAATACCTTCAATATTATCAGGAGAGAAGTGACTACGTATAGTGGTCATATAAACATGAACATCTTTACCTTCGCGAACAACTTTTGTGTCTGCTTCATTTTTTGTAGCATATGGGTGGTTGTTTTCTTCTAATTTGAATAATTTTTTAGAACGAGGCTTGATTAAATCGGCAGGACATCCAGCAGCATAGTGAGGCTCACCAACTGTTGGGAAATCTAATAATAACTCCATTTTGTCTCCCGAAATATCATATAATTGTGCCGATTGTGTTACCTCTGGACCTGTTGGTAAATAGCGGTCTTTAGTAATTTTATTCATGGCTACAACATACTTGCCAAAAGGCTTCTGAGAGTTACCACCAGGAATCATTAAGTGTCCCACAGAGTAATAACAAGGTTGTCTATCAACAACTTCCCAAGTACCTAATTTCCATTTTACAACTTCAGAAGAAATAAAGAATGTAGTATAAGCGTTTCCTTTTCCGTCAAACTCGGTATGTAAAGGGCCTAAACCTGGTTGCTCAACAACACCAGCTAATGAAGCTTCAAAATCTATAATTGGAATGCCATAAGCATCTCCAGCAAAACTTTCGTTTTCAATGGCAGCAAGCATTTTTGTAAATGAATGTACTGTTAAGTTTGCAGATAATTTACCACTACCAACAATATATTCTCCAGTTGGATCTACATCACAACCGTGAGGTGATTTAGGAGTTGGCATTAAATATACAGCACCAGGAACGTCTAAAGGATTTACAGTAAGTACCTCTTTTTTCATTGTTGAAGTAGCAGTGTGAGTAGACTCATCATATACGTTATGAGCATAGTTGGCCGCCATCATGGTACCGCCACCATTATTTACGTATTCTTCAATTTTTTTCCAATTAACAGCTGCAATAAAGTCTTTGTCATTTTGAGAAGCATTAACCTCCATGAGTGTACTAGCTTCTTCTGTATTATAAGTACTAAAGAAGAACCATCCATGAGATTTTCCTCTACCAGGGTGTGATAAATCATAATCAAAACCAGGCATGATTAATTGGAATTTAATATCCATATGTCCATGCTCTGGATCAACAGAAATGAAAGATAAAGCACCTTTAAAGTTTCCTTTATAATCTTTTATTGGCATATCTTTTTGAGGAATAGGAACAGAGAAACGTGTTCCTGCTACTACATACTCTGTGTTTTCGGTAACGAAAGAAGAACTATGGTTACCTGCACTATTAGGTACCTCTATTATTTCAGTAGTTTCAAAAGTTGATAAATCAATCTTGGCAATACGTGGTGTGTTGTTACCATTTATAAATACCCAACGGCCATCTATTACTCCATTAGTTTGAGAAATGTCAGGGTGGTGAGAATCATCCCAAGGAACAAAACCGTGAGATGTGTTTAACATGGGTTTAGTTTCTTCGTTATACCCATAGGCTTTTTCTGCATCTTGAGAGAATACAGGAATTACTTTAAATAAACGTCCAGATGGTAATCCATAAACAGATAATTGTCCGCTAAAACCGCCAGAGATAAAGGCGTAAAACTCATCGTGCTCACCAGGGTTAACGTACACTTTTTCGGCTGCGCTTCCAGATAATGCTCCCGCATTTTGGTTTGATGTATTATTACAGCTGGTAAACGCTACAAGAATACTCAAAAGAGCAACCATTGATTTTAATATATTTTTCATAATTATTTAGATTTAGTTAGAATTTTTATTCGCTTGGAGGTAAAAGCACCTTGTCTATTACATGTACAATACCGTTACCTGCTTTAACACTTGCAATAATGTTAGCGCCACCAATTACAGGTTTACCGTCAACTACTTCAACTTGAACATATTGATTGTTTGCTTGTCCTAATTTTGGAAGTTTTGTTAATATGGTTGTACTTAAGTTACCAGGTGTAACGTGGTATTTTAAAATATTGGCAAGTGTTGCTTTGTTTTCTGGTTTAACCAAATTTTCAACAGTACCCTCAGGCAGTGCATCAAAAGCGGCATCGGTAGGGGCGAAAACAGTTAAAGGGCCAACATTTACCAAAGCGTTTTCTACTTGAGCAGCTTGAACTGCTGCTACAAGTGTTTTGTGGTCTGGAGAACCAATAGCTATTTGTAAACAATTTGGAGTAGCTTCATCATCTTGAATGAATGCTTGACCAGTTTGCGTGGTGGAAGTTTCTGTATCTGAAACAGTAGAGGTCGTTGAGGCTTCTTTGTTTTCATTCTTACAAGCTGCAAATGCAATTAGGCAAAGTGCAGATAAAAGAATCTGTTTAATGGTTTTCATTTTTTGGTGTTATTTTAAGGTTCTAAAGTATTCTAATACAGCTCTGGCATCTTCTTCAGATAAGCTCTGGTTGGCCATTGGAGCACCATTAAATTCCATTAATAATGCTTTGGCTAATGGGTCTTTCTGAGTCATTTCAACAGGATTTAAAATCATATTCATTATCCACTCTGGAGTACGACGTTCTGTAATGCCTTTTGGAGATGGTCCTATGAATTTTTTATCGGCTCTATGACAAGCGGTACATAGTTTTTTAAAAACTTCGGCACCATGGGCAGCCATTTTTTCATCAACCGCATCATTTAAGGTTAACGATGTAATAGGGCCAATGCCCTTATTAGTAAGGTCTATTTGTTGTGAAGGAGGTTCAGACGTCTCTTTCTTTACTTCTTTTTTAGTGCTAGTTTCTTGTTTTTCATAGCTAAAACCTTCCTTCTTTTTTTCTTCTTTGCCACCACAATTCATTAATATTGCAGTAAATAAGATGGTCATTAGTTTTAGTGTAGTTCTCATAAGTGTGGATTTTATACGAATAACAAAACTAGCTAGTAAAAGAAGTAAAAAATATGATAAAAATCATATTTAAGATGTATTCGTCTTTTTTATATTTGTAATTTAATTTTGACGTGAGATATGCTCTCAAATTCATCTAAATATGCTATTAAAGCCGTTCTGTTTTTAGCTATTCATTCTAATAATAAGAGAGTGATGGTTAAGGATATTTCTGATCCTATAAATGTGCCTCAAGCGTATTTGGCAAAGTTGCTACAGCCTTTGGTTAAGGAAGAATTGGTGTCCTCTGTTAGAGGGCCTAAAGGTGGGTTTTATTTAAACGAAGAAAACTTGAATCATTCAGTAATAGATATTATTCGTGTTATTGATGGCGAAGAAAAACTTAATTCTTGTATGTTGAGTTTAGAAAAATGTAATGAAGAAAAACCTTGCCCGTTACATAATATGCTAGTCGTTTCAAGAAAGAATATTTTAAATAATCTTGAGAATAGAACCATTAAAGAGCTTGCGTTAGCTGTTGAAAAAGGCAATGCCTTTTTACCTCTTTAATACATCCTTTTAATTATCTTCAATATTAAGGGCTTAATTAAAAATTAATCAAACTATTACAAAAAAGTACGCTTGTTTTTAACGATTTTAAAAAAACTAAACAAAAATTTAGTAATCATCAAAAAATTAACATTCAATCAATAATATTTGCTAAAAGTGTTGGCTGCATACATAATTCTTTAGCTTAGATAACCTAATGTTTATAAAAGTTGTATTTTTGGAAGATGTTTTTTTAAGAAGAGTTAGGATAAGAAAAAATGGATAAATTTTCCTTTTTAAATGCAGCGCATACAGCATATTTTGCTGATTTATACGAGCAATATTTACAAAACCCAGATAGTGTTGAACCAAGTTGGAGAGCTTTTTTTCAAGGATATGATTTTGGAAGTGAAAACTATGGATTAAACGGAGAGATTATAGAGGGCGTTTCTACTCAAGTGCCTGAACATCTACACAAAGAGTTTCAGGTTGTGAAGCTTATTGATGGGTATAGAATGCGGGGACATTTGTTTACAAAAACAAATCCAGTTAGAGGTAGAAGAACTTATTTTCCAACTTTAGATTTAGAGAATTTTGAACTATCAGAAGCCGATTTAGATACGGTTTTCAATGCTGGTGAGATTTTAGGTTTACAAGCGCAGACTTTACGTGAGATTATTAAGCACTTAGAACAGATTTACTGTGATTCTATTGGTGTAGAATACATGTATTTGAGAAATCCAGACGTTATAAAATGGTGGCAGGATAAACTAAATGTGAATGATAATCACCCTGTGTTTTCCTTAGAAACTAAAAAATATATACTTTCAAAATTAAATCAAGCATTTACTTTTGAGAACTTTCTTCAGACTAAATATGTTGGTCAAAAGCGTTTTTCCTTGGAAGGCGGGGAGTCTTTGATACCAGCCATTAGTAACACATTATACAATGCCGTTGAAAAATTTGGAGTTAAGGAATGTGTTTTAGGTATGGCGCACCGTGGCCGTTTAAGTACGCTGGTTAATATTTTTAGAAAACCACTACATGAACTTTTTAGTGAGTTTGAAGGTAAGGATTTTGAAGATGAAAATATTGATGGCGATGTGAAATATCATTTAGGTTTAACGCTAGATAAAACCTATCAGAATGGTAAATCTATAAAAATGAATTTGGTGCCAAATCCATCTCATTTAGAAACTGTAGGGCCTGTTGTTGAGGGTATTACAAGGGCTAAAATTGATGATGATTATAATGGTGATGATTCTAAAATCTTGCCTATTATAGTACATGGCGATGCTGCAATTGCAGGTCAGGGAATTGTCTATGAAGTAGCTCAAATGAGTATGTTAAATGGTTATAAAACAGGTGGTACCATCCATATTGTAGTCAATAACCAAATAGGTTTTACTACCAACTACCTAGATGCACGTTCAAGTACGTATTGTACAGATGTTGCTAAGGTTACTTTGTCTCCAGTAATGCATGTAAATGCTGATGATGCCGAAGCTGTAGTACATGCCATAGAAATGGCTTTAGATTACAGAATGCGTTTTAAAAAGGATGTGTACATTGATTTGTTAGGATATAGAAAGTATGGTCATAATGAAGGAGATGAACCAAGGTTTACCCAACCTAAGCTTTATAAATACATTGCAAAACATCCTAATCCATATAAAATTTATTCTGATAAGTTAATTTCTGAAGGTACCATTGACAAAGCTTATTCTGATGCCATAGTTGCAGAGTTTAAAAACACTCTAGAGAGTGAATATACTAAGGCTAAAGAAGCAGAAGCATCAAAAGTTAGAGAGTTCATGCAGGAACGCTGGACAAATTTTCAAAGAAGGGGATTAGATGCAATGCTTGAAACTATTGACACAAAATATCCTGAAGATAATTTAAAGAATATTTCCAAAGTTGTATCAACGGTTCCAGATGGTGTTAAGTTTTTACGTAAAGCAGAGCGTATTTTACAAGGACGTGAAAAAATGGTTTTTGAAACCGATACTCTTGATTGGGGAATGGGAGAAACTCTAGCATACGGAAGTTTGTTGGAAGAAGGCTTTAATGTTAGAATTTCAGGTCAGGATGTGGAACGTGGTACCTTTAGTCATCGTCATGCTATTTTACGTGATGAGATTTCAGAAGAAAGAATCAACTTATTAAATACAAACCCGAATAATAAAGGCGAAATGTATATTTATAATTCGTTTTTATCAGAATATGGTGTGTTGGGATTTGATTATGGCTATGCTATGGCAAATCCAAATACATTAACTATTTGGGAAGCACAGTTTGGAGATTTCAGCAACGGAGCTCAAATTATTTTTGACCAATACCTCTCAGCTGCCGAAGATAAATGGAAATCACAAAACGGTCTTGTAGTATTATTACCTCATGGTTACGAGGGGCAGGGTTCAGAACATTCATCAGCAAGAATGGAACGTTATTTACAGCTTTGTGCTAATGATAACATGATTGTTGCAGATTGTACTACACCAGCAAACTTTTTCCATTTGTTGCGTCGCCAAATGAAGCGCGATTTCAGAAAACCACTTATTGTATTTACACCTAAAAGTTTATTGAGACATCCAAAAGCCGTGTCTTCTATAAAGGAATTAGCTAACGGTGAATTTCAAGAAATAATTGATGACACTATCCATCCTGATAAGGTTAAGAAATTGGTGTTCTGTACTGGCAAGTTTTATTATGAGTTGTTGGAAGAGCGAGAAAAGCTAAACAGGGAGGATGTGGCAATTGTAAGAATTGAACAGCTGTTCCCACTACATTTTGATAAAATTCAAGAAGTGATTAACAAATATTCAAATGTTGAGAAGTACATTTGGGCTCAAGAGGAACCTAAAAATATGGGAGCCTGGGGCTTTATGACGCAACGATTAGATATAGTTAAATTAGAGGTTTGCTCAAGACCTTACAACTCTGTGCCGGCACCAGGTTCTAGTACAAGAGATAGAGCAAGACAACGTCGCGTTATTGAAGACGTTTTCGACATAAATAAGAACAATTTAGAATATAATTAAAATTATTTAGAGATGATTTTAGAAATGAAGGTACCATCACCAGGAGAGTCTATTACCGAGGTAGAAATAGCTACATGGTTAGTTGAAGATGGCGATTATGTAGAAAAAGACCAAGCTATTGCAGAGGTAGATAGTGATAAGGCTACTCTTGAGCTTCCTGCAGAGGCTAGTGGTACTATAACCTTAAAAGCTGAAGAAGGTGATGCTGTTGCTGTTGGAGCTGTAGTTTGTCATATAGATACTGCTGCTGATAAACCCGAAGGAGGAAAGGTAGCCAAGGCAGAAGTTAAGGAAGAAACTCCAAAAGCAGAGACAGTTGCTAGTGTATCAAGTCAACAAGAATCTACGTATGCTACAGGAACAGCAAGTCCAGCAGCTAAAAAGATTTTAGCTGAAAAAGGCATTGAGGCAGCTTCTGTAAGTGGAACTGGTAAAGACGGCCGTGTTACTAAAGAGGATGCTATTAAAGCAGTGCCTTCTATGGGAACACCAACAGGTGGTAATCGTAGTACTTCCAGAAGTAAAATGTCTATGTTACGTCGTAAAGTAGCAGAGCGTTTGGTTGAGGCTAAAAATACAACAGCTATGTTAACTACTTTTAATGAAGTTGACATGTCTCCAATTTTCGCATTAAGAAGCGAATACAAAGAAACATTTAAAGCTAAGCATGGTGTAAGCCTAGGGTTTATGAGTTTCTTTACTCTAGCGGTAGTACGGGCTTTAGAAATGTATCCAGCAGTAAACTCAATGATTGACGGTAAGGAAATGCTAACTTATGATTTCTGTGACATTAGTATTGCGGTTTCAGGACCAAAAGGATTAATGGTGCCGGTAATTAGAAATGCTGAAAACTTAAGTTTTAGAGGCGTAGAGTCTGAAGTAAAACGTTTAGCACTTCGTGCAAGAGATGGGCAAATTACCGTTGATGAAATGACCGGTGGCACCTTTACAATTACCAACGGAGGTGTATTTGGAAGTATGTTGTCTACACCAATTATTAATCCTCCTCAAAGTGGTATTTTAGGAATGCATAACATTGTTGAACGCCCTGTAGCTGTTGATGGTAAAGTAGAAATTAGACCAATAATGTATGTAGCATTGTCTTATGACCATAGAATTATTGATGGTAAAGAAAGTGTTGGGTTTTTGGTAGCTGTTAAAGAAGCGCTGGAAAACCCAACAGAGATTTTAATGAATAATGATGTAAAAAAGGCTTTAGAATTATAAAAAGAATCACTTTTTAATTAAGAAAAAAGGGATGTTCAATTAGAGCATCCCTTTTTTCGTCTCTTTATTTAACTAACTAAAACAAGTAATAAGATTTACAGTAATAATGATAGCTACAATTATCGATAATCCCACTATACAACATTTATCCAAAATTCTATTGTCTTGCTCCATTATAAAAGATTGATTTATAGTTTAAGTTTTAGGAAAAACTCTGCACATAAAATATGCAGAGTTTGGATTATAATTCTATCTCTCAAAAAAGAATTATATAGCTTAATAGCAGGTATAAAATTAATATAGAGTGATAAGAAATAAAATAAGCACTTGTACGTATTTTTTAAATTAAGAGGTGTGTTTTAAAAGCGAAAGCTCTGGGCCAAAACGATACCAGAGCTTTCTTAATTCTCCCTAAGAACTAATTAATAGCATTGTAAAGGTAATTTAAAAGACCTGTTCAGGAAATACGCACTTCTACGTATTTTTTATATTAGACTTATTAAGATTTGCCCAAATTGAAAGAGAGGTTGGTTTGTTATCTAATCTTAGTTTAGCAACAATATTACTTCTGTGTTTATCAACTGTTCTTACAGAAATTGATAGTTCTTGAGCTATATCATTACTGGTTTTATTTTCAGAAATAAGCTTAACAATTTTTAATTCAGATTTCGTCAAAAGTTTAATAGATTCTAAATGGCTACCATTAGGGCTGTAGTTTAAGAATTTAGCAATTTCGTCACTAAAATAAGGTTTGCCCAGCACTGCGTTTTCAATACAGATTTCAATTTCTTCAACAGCAAATTCTTTTAGAATATAACCATATACATTGAATTTTTTGGCTTGATTAAATATGTCTTTTTCTTTATCAAAAGTGATTAAAATAATTTTTGTGGGTATGTTGTTTTTTTGGCAATCTTCAGCAATTTCCAAACCTGTCTTATGCGGCATTCTAATATCAAGAATAGCAATATCTGGCTTCAATTTAACAATTAAATTGTAAGCGGTATTTCCGTCGGTAGTACTTTCTAATATATTAAATCCTTTTGAAGTTAAAAAATCTGTTAACCCTCTTAACATCAATGGATGATCATCTGCAATAACAATAGAAGTATTCATTTGTTTCAGAAAGATAGAAAATTGTAGTTAAGTTATACTTTTAAATATAAATATTTCTTCTGATAATCTATGATGGCTTTTCCTTTTTTTAATATGTCAGCACCTATAATCCCATCAACTGGTTTAGAATTATGATTAATCAAAGCCGTATTTACATGTGTTAAGTTAAACAGTACCAAAACCATTTTATTATAGCGCCATTTTCCAATTTTAACTTTATTTTTTTTTGACATTTTGGTCTCCATGTCTATGGCACCTGCACCTGCTGCTTTAATAGATGAATCTTCGGCAGTAAGCTTAAAAGTCTCTACACTTTCAAACCCAACACAAGAACTTGACGCACCCGTGTCTAAAATAAACAACCCTCGTTTCCCATTTATGGTAGCTTTAATTTCAAAGTGATTTGTTTTGGTAAGGTGTAATTTTATTTTGGTATATCCTTTTTTAAGTAAAAATTCTTGAAGCGTCTCCATTAAACCTTAATTTTAGGTAAAAGTATACTATTTTTACAAAAACATAAAGACCCTTATACTTGATTATTACAGATACCCACACTCATTTATATAGTGAAGCTTTTGATGAAGACAGACATGACATGATTAAGCGTGCTGTTGATCATAATATATCTAGATTCTTTATTCCTGCTATCGATTCAACGTATACAGCATCTATGTTGCAATTAGAAAAGGATTTTTCAGATAATGTGTTTTTAATGATGGGATTACATCCAACCCATGTCAAGGAGAATTATAAAGAAGAGCTTCAACACGTAGAAGAGATGTTGACTAAAAGACTTTTTTATGCCGTAGGCGAAATTGGAATAGACCTTTATTGGGATAAAACTACCCTTGGTATTCAACAAGAAGCTTTTAAATATCAAATTGAACTAGCTAAGCAATATGGTTTACCTATTGTCATTCATTGCAGAGAAGCCTTTGATGAGATATTTGAAGTTTTAGAAGATGTGAATGACGATAAACTTTTTGGAATTTTTCACTGTTTTACGGGTAATTTAGAACAAGCGCATCAAGCCATGTCCTATAATATGAAGTTAGGCATTGGCGGTGTAGTAACTTTTAAAAATGGAAAAATTGATAAATTTTTAAACAAAATTGATTTACAACATATTGTATTAGAAACTGATGCACCTTATCTGGCACCTGTTCCATACAGAGGAAAACGAAATGAAAGTTTGTATATATTAAAGGTGTTGGATAAGCTTTCAGAAATTTATAATTTACCAATTGAAGAAATAGCAAGCATTACAACTCAAAACTCTAAAGACGTATTTGGCGTTTAATTCATGATCCACTCAAAATCTAACATATTGTTAATTTACACAGGAGGAACCATTGGTATGGTAAAGGACTTTAAAACTAATGCATTAAAAGCATTCGATTTTAAAACACTTTTAGATAAAATACCAGAGTTACAACTTTTAGATTGTAATATTGAGACGGTGTCTTTTAAAGAACCAATTGATTCCAGTAACATGAGTCCCAAATATTGGGTTCAAATAGCAGAGGTGATTGAAAATAGTTATGATGATTTTGATGGTTTTGTTGTGTTGCATGGTAGTGATACAATGAGTTACACAGCATCGGCATTAAGTTTTATGTTAGAGAATTTAAAGAAACCAGTGGTGTTTACGGGGTCTCAATTACCTATCGGAGATTTAAGAACCGATGCCAAAGAGAATTTGATAACATCTATTCAAGTAGCTTCTTTACAAAAAGATAATAAACCAATAATCCAAGAGGTGTGTTTGTATTTTGAATACAAATTATATAGAGGCAATAGAACCACAAAAATGAATGCTGAACATTTTGAAGCTTTTGCATCACCTAATTATAATGAATTGGCTGTATCTGGGGTGCATTTAAAAGTTAATAAAAAATATTTGTTTAAACCTGATGTTGACAAGCCATTACAAGTTCATAAATATCTAGATAATAATATAGCGCTTATCAAGTTATTTCCAGGTATAACTAAAGCGGTTATTCAAAATGTATTTGAGACACCAGATTTAAAAGCTGTGATTTTGGAAACTTATGGAGCAGGAAATTGTACTACCGAACGTTGGTTTATTAATTTGTTAAAAGAGAAAATTTCTTGTGGGATACATATTATTAATATCACCCAATGTCTGGGAGGAAGTGTTATGATGGGGCATTATGAAACCAGTAATTGGCTTAAAAAAATTGGCGTCATATCAGGTAAAGACCTTACTACTGAAGCAGCAGTTACTAAGGTAATGTATTTATTAGGACAGAATATTTCCACAGAAAATTTTAAATCAACTTACGAAATGTCTTTAAGAGGAGAAATGACCTAAATTTAACCTTGTAAAATTTTAAGGTTTAAAGAATTTTTTGTTATTTCATCCCCCGTAATTAATACGATTGAAATATTTATAGAGAGGTGGCCGAGTGGTCGAAGGCGCACGCCTGGAAAGTGTGTATACCTCAAAAGGGTATCGAGGGTTCGAATCCCTTCCTCTCTGCTGTTATTTTTACTATTTAATTGCATTTTTTTTTTATCTTTAACACTTTAACTAATAAAATTAAGATCGAGACATGAAAAGATTATTTTCTATCCTAGCCATTTCAGGAATGATGGTATTTGGAACTGCTAATGCAACTACAATTGCAACCACAACAACTACAGCAACTACTGTGACAATTCAAGAAGATGCCGATGCTGCTGCACCTGCCGAATCACTTGGGTTTCACCAAGAATTAAAAAAGAGATTTATTGAAGGAGGTCCTGGATTTATGGGGATTGTATTGTTATGTTTAATTCTAGGTTTAGCAATTGCTATTGAGAGAATTATCTTTTTAAATCTTTCTACAACAAATACAAAAAAATTAACTCAAAGTGTAGAAGATGCTTTATCTTCTGGGGGTGTAGAAGCTGCTAAAGAAGTTTGTAGAAATACTAAAGGCCCTATTGCTTCTATTTTCTATCAAGGTTTAGATAGAACTGACGAAGGTATTGACGCTGCTGAAAAAGCTGTTGTTGCTTACGGAGGTGTTCAAATGGGACAGTTAGAGAAGAATGTTTCTTGGATTTCTTTATTTATTGCTCTAGCGCCTATGCTTGGTTTCATGGGTACTGTAATTGGTATGATTAACGCATTCGATAAAATTGAAGCAGCAGGAGATATGCAACCATCACTTGTGGCAGGAGGTATTAAGATAGCGCTTTTAACAACGGTATTTGGTCTTATTGTGGCTATCATTCTTCAAATTTTTTATAATTACATTATTGCTAAAATTGATAGTATAGTTAATGATATGGAGGATGCCTCTATTACATTAATGGACTTATTAATTAGAAATAAAAAGTAATAATTAAAGAATAAAAGATTATGGGTTTACATAAAATATTAAAAATAGTAGCTTTTGCTATAGCCATTATTGGCGCAATTTTTGCGCTAATGATAATAGCAGGAGATGAAGGAAGTGCTGGTGGTCCTGCAGGTAACATGTTGTATGTTACATATGTAGTACTAGCATTAATTGTAGGTCTGGTTGTAATATTTGTTATTAAAGGATTATTTGCAGGAAACATCAAGAAGACTCTGTTGACTGTAGGTGCTTTTTTAGCAATTGTGTTTATTTCATATGCCATGTCATCAGGAACAGATTTAGATTTACAGCCGTTTGTTGATAAAGGGCAAGACATTACAGAGGCAACATCTAAGAAAGTGGGAGCAGGTTTATATACCTTTTATGTATTAGCTTTTTTAGCTATTGCATCTATGGCTTTCTCTGGAGTAAAAAAAATGTTTAATAAATAATTATTATGGCAAAAAGAGCAGCACCAGAAGTAAATGCAGGCTCCATGGCCGACATTGCGTTCTTATTACTTATATTTTTCTTGGTAACAACTACTATTGAGGTAGACTCTGGGATTAACCGTAAGTTACCGCCAATGGAAGAGTCAGATGAGGATGTAGTTATTAAGCAAAAGAACATCTTTACGGTTTTGCTGAATGGTAAAGATCAATTACTTGTAGAAGATGAATTAATGGAACTTAAAGACTTAAGAGCAGCAGCAAAAGAGTTTTTAGATAACGGTGGCGACGGATCTTGTTCTTATTGTAAAGGAAAAAAAGATCCTAAATCATCAGACAATCCTGATAAGGCTATTATTTCGTTAAAAAATGAAAGAGAAACTACTTATAAAACCTACATAGCGGTTCAAAATGAACTGGTAGCGGCTTATAATGAGTTAAGAGATAGAAGAGCTCAAGAACTGTATCGTAAATCTTTCACAGAAATGCAAGCTAATTATAAAGATGTTAATTGGCCAGGGAACAAAGACAAGCTTAAAGAAAAGATAGACCAAATTAAGTTGGAATATCCACAAAAGCTTTCAGAAGTACAATAATTTAACATTAACTAATATGTCTAAATTTAAAAAGAAAAAGAGCGGCGCTTTACCAGCTATATCTACAGCATCTTTACCAGATATTGTATTTATGTTATTATTCTTTTTTATGGTGGCTACCGTAATGAGGGAAAATACCTTAATGATTGAAAATAATTTGCCGTTTGCAGATCAGGTTGAAAAGCTTGACAAGAAAGACTTGGTTATGTATATATATGCAGGAAAACCAAGTGAAAATTTTAAGCAATATGGTACAGAAGCAAGAATTCAATTAAATGACAAACTTGCTGATGTAAGTGATATTGCAGCTTTTATTGCTGCAGAAAGGGCTGCCAAAAGAGAAGAGTTAGTTCCTTTTTTAACTACGGCTTTGAAAGTTGATAGTGATGCAAACATGGGGTTAATTGGAGATATTAAGCAAGAACTAAGAAAAGTTAATGCGCTTAAAATTAACTATACTACCAAAAAAGGTAGCGTGTTTGGAAGATAGTTTATAATCTTGATTTTATATAGGTATAGAGGCGTTTTGAATTTTCAAAACGCCTTTTTTTCATTGTAGCAATTTTATTGTAGCTAAATTTTTTTTAATATAGATTAACATGAAATATTTTGTACTTATTATACTTTGTTTTTTAAGTGTAGAACAACTATTTGCTCAAGAACATGTTGATATAGAAGTAGATTCGCTTTATAAAGAAGACCAATTCTATGCTGGAGTCACTTATAATTTATTAGGAAAAAAACCGGTTAATTTAAAGCAAAGTGGGTTTTCACTGGGTTTTCAGTTAGGTTTCATAAAAGATATGCCCATTAATAAAAGGAGGAATTTAGCATTTGGATTAGGACTTGGGTATTCAGCTAATTCATTTAATCAAAACTTGCTCATTAATAGAGAATCTAATGAGTTAACCTATAGTATTCTAGCTGAGGAAACTTTTACAAAAAATAAATTTTCAAGTCATTTAATAGAAGTTCCGTTTGAATTTAGATGGCGTTCGTCTTCACCTTTAAACTATAGTTTTTGGAGAATTTATACCGGCTTTAAAGTTAGTTATGTTGTAGCACACACTACAAAACACAATGGAGATTTAGGAAACATTAAATTTAGAGATATTGAAGACTTTAATAAGTTTCAATATGGGTTTACCCTTAGTCTGGGTTATGATACTTGGAACATATATATGTACTACGCTTTAAACCCTATATTTTCAGATAATGTTATACTTAATGGTGAACAATTAAACATGAATGCCATAAAAATAGGCCTTATGTTTTACATTTTATAACCAATATGGGACCAGCAAGAGTTGCGGAATTACTCCAATAAAAATACCCATTAGTAACTCTTTGTATGTATGCGCATTTACATGTAGTCTTGAGGTTGCAACTGCTCCGCTAATTATAGCCATTAAGGCTAAGGTACCATTTATATTAATACTAAAATGAATACTTAAGGCGATAAAAAACATAAATACCCCAGAAACGGCTATCATATGTATACTAGCTTTAAATTTAAAAAAGGCGAGAACTAAACATGTCATTGATGAAATTAAAATACCAACAAAGAAAAAATACAACTCAATTATTTGGGTTGGTGTTAAAATACGTTGAATAACAATAATCACAACAATACAATTAAGAATTAAGGGTAAAATACGTTCTGATGTTGTTTCAAGGTAGATTGATTTTACCTTGCCTAATGTTTTTAATAAAAAATACAGAAGAATGGGTAGAATTATTGTGAGAATGAATAGCGATATTAATTTGGCCGTTATAACTTCTTTTGGAATGAACCTGGGCGATTTAGAAAAGTAGAATATAACACCCAGTAAAGGCATTAACAATGGATGAAAAATAAACGAGATACTCCTTAAAAGATGATTCATTATATTTTTTTACGTAATCTAGCAACAGGAATATCTAGTTGCTCTCTATATTTGGCAACTGTTCTTCTAGCAATTGGATAACCTTTTTCTTTCAAAATACCCGCCAAAGTTTCATCAGTTAATGGTTTTTTCTTGTCTTCTTCTTCAATAACGGTTTCTAAAATTTTCTTGATTTCTCTAGTAGAGACATCTTCACCCTGATCATTTTTCATGGATTCTGAAAAGAATTCCTTAATTAGTTTAGTTCCGTAGGGTGTATCAACATATTTACTATTGGCAACTCTGGAAACTGTAGACACATCCATATTGATTTCGTCTGCAATATCCTTAAGAATCATAGGCTTCAAATTACGCTCATCACCAGTTAAAAAATATTCTTTTTGGTAATGCATAATCGCACTCATAGTCACAAAAAGTGTTTGTTGTCGTTGTTTAATGGCTTCAATAAACCATTTGGCAGCATCTAATTTTTGCTTAATGAAAATAATGGCATCTTTTTGGGATTTAGATTTGTCCTTAGAATCTTTGTATCCCTTAAGCATATTGTTGTACTCCCTTGAAACATGAAGTTCTGGTGCATTCCTGCCATTAAGAGTTAACTCTAATTCACTATCAACTATTTTAATGGCAAAATCTGGTACAATATGCTCAACAATGCGGTTATTACCAGAATAAGACCCACCAGGTTTTGGATTTAGGTGTTCAATCTCAGAAATAGCATCTTTTAATTGCATTTCAGAAATATCAAATTTCTGAATTAACTTTTGATAGTGTTTCTTGGTGAATTGTTCAAAAGCATTATCAATTATGTCTATAGCTAATTCTATATCTGGAGTCTTTTCTTTTCTATGAAGTTGAATGCTGAGGCACTCCTGCAAATTTCTTGCACCCACTCCAGCCGGGTCTAACTGATGTACTATTTTTAGAACGTTTTTAATGTTAGATTCTTCGGTATAGACATTTTGTGTAAATGCCAAATCATCCATTATATCTGATAAAGATCTTCTTATATACCCACTTTCGTCAACACTTCCTACCAAAAACTCAGCAATATCTCGTTCTTCATCAGTTAATCTATAAGTATTTAGTTGATTTATTAAATGTTGTGTAAACGATGTTCCAGCAGCATAAGGCATTGTTTTCTCTTCATCGTCACTACTGTAATTATTGACTTGTGTACGATAATCTGGAATTTCATCATCACTTAAATATTCGTCAACATTGATATCTTCAGCATTAATGGTTTCGTTGTCATTATAATCGTCATTATTATCGAATTCAGAATCATATTCCTCTTTATTTTCTTTACCGCTTTCTAATGCAGGATTTTCCTCTAATTCTTGTTTAAGCCTTTGCTCAAAAGCTTGTGTAGGCAACTGAATCAATTTCATTAATTGAATCTGCTGAGGCGATAGTTTTTGTGATAATTTAAACTGTAAATGTTGCTTGAGCATATTTTGATTTGGTTTGAGTTAAAAGTATAAAATTTCTTTTAACTACAATACTTGTACCACAACCAAAATTGAGACTAAAATTCTGCGTTTTGAGGAGTTCTTGGGAAAGGAATAACATCTCTAATATTACACATACTAGTTACGAACATTACTAAACGCTCAAACCCTAGACCAAAGCCAGAATGAACTGCAGTGCCATATTTCCTGAGATCTAAATACCACCAAAGTTCTTCTTCGGGTATATTCAAGGCCGCCATTTTTTGTTTTAAGACTTCCAAACGTTCTTCACGTTGAGCACCTCCCACAATTTCGCCTATGCCTGGGAATAAAATATCCATGGCACGAACTGTTTTGCCGTCATCATTTAAACGCATGTAAAACGCTTTGATATTTGCTGGATAGTCAAATAGAATTACAGGACATTTAAAGTGCTTTTCTACCAAAAAACGTTCGTGCTCGCTTTGTAAATCACAGCCCCAATCTTTGATAATATATTTGAATTTCTTTTTCTTATTTGGTTTACTATTTCTGAGAATATCAATAGCTTCGGTGTAGCTTACACGCTTAAAATGGTTGTCTGTTACAAATTTCAGTTTTTCAATGAGCGTCATGTCACTTCTATCGGCTTGAGGTTTTTTCTTATCCTCATCTTGTTGACGTTTATCTAGAAATTCTAAGTCATCACTATTATTTTCAAGCACATATTTAATTACAAATTTTAAGAAGTCTTCGGCTAAATCCATATTACCAGCTAAGTCCATAAAGGCCACTTCTGGTTCAATCATCCAAAACTCTGCTAAATGGCGTGAAGTATTAGAATTCTCGGCTCTAAAAGTAGGGCCAAATGTATATACCTTTCCAAGTGACATGGCATATGTTTCAGCTTCTAACTGACCTGAAACCGTTAAATTGGTTTCTTTTCCAAAGAAATCCTTGGAATAATCTACTTTATTATTGCCGTTTTTTGGTAGATTATTTATATCTAGACTTGTTACTTTAAACATTTCTCCAGCTCCTTCGGCATCACTACCAGTAATTATTGGAGTGTGCATATAATAGAAACCATGCTCATTAAAGTATTTATGAATAGCATAAGAAAGAGCAGATCTTAAGCGCATTACAGCACTAAAAGTATTGGTTCTGGTACGTAAGTGGGCATTTTCGCGTAAAAACTCAAATGAATGTTTTTTGGGCTGAATTGGATATTCTTCAGGATCAGAATCACCTAAAACCTCTAAAGTTTTTACTTTGATTTCTACTTTTTGTCCTTTGCCTTGGCTTTCTACTAATTCACCTGTTACATGAATGGCGGCTCCAGTAGTAATTCGTTTTAATAAAGCCTCATCAAAATTTTCAAAATCTACTACGCACTGTATGTTATTTAATGTTGACCCATCGTTTAAGGCAATAAAGCGGTTTGCTCTAAAAGTTCTAACCCAACCTTTTATTTCTACTTCAGGAAAGGTAATATCTTCTGTTAATAATTCTGAGACGCTATACTGACGCATTAAATCTTAATTTTGAATGTAAATATAAAAAAAGCCTTTCGGCTTCCAAGTTTAATTTAAGTAAAAAAGATAATTCTATAAGTAAAAATATAAAAAATATTATTTATTGAAAGGTTATTCAACTTCGTCCTCATCAGGAATAATATTTATAGCAGGTTCTCTTAAAACTTCTTTATTAGCAATACTGCGTTCTAAAGAAAGTAATAATGAGGGAAGTAATAAAAGATTAGATAACATGGCAAACAATAGTGTAGCCGAAACTAACGCACCCAATGCTACGGTACCACCAAAGCTGGAAATGGTAAACACCGAAAATCCAAAGAAGAGCACAATAGATGTGTAAAACATACTAACCCCTGTTTCGCGTAAAGCACCATAAACAGAAACTTTTATTTTCCAGTTATTTGCCTGTAATTCCTGTCTGTATTTAGCTAAAAAGTGAATGGTATCATCTACCGAAATCCCAAAAGCAATACTAAACACTAAAATAGTTGAGGGTTTAATAGGAACACCCAGATAACCCATCAATCCTGCGGTAACCAATAATGGGAGTAGGTTAGGAATTAATGAAATAATAATCATTCTCCCAGAACGAAACATATAGGCCATAAATAATGAAATTAAGAGTATGGCCAATGATAACGATATAGCTAAATTTTTAACCAAATATTTGGTGCCTTTCTGAAATACTAGGGCTTTGCCTGTCATGGTAACATTGTATCGTTCCTTTGGGAAAACCTTATCTATTTTATTTTGTAGATTTTCTTCAATACGTTCCATTTTATCAGTCCCAATATCTTTCATAAAAGTTGTTATTCTAGCATATTGCCCCGTACTATCTACAAAGTTGTTGAGTAAATCCACATCAGAAGAAGAATTTCTAGCATATGATAAAATGAAACTGTTTTCCTGTGATGTAGGTAGTTGATAATATTTAGGGTTCCCGTTATAGTAAGCTTGTTTTGAATATTTAACCAAACTCACCACAGAAATAGGCTTTGATAGTTCAGGGGTTTCAATAATGAGATCTTCTAGCTCATCCATGCGTTTAAGCGTAGCGAGCTTCATAACCCCTTTTTTACGTTTGGTATCTACCATGAATTCTAAAGGCATGATACCGTTAAACTCTTCCTCAAAAAAGCGTATGTCTTTAAAAAATTCGGCTTCTTTGGGCATGTCTTCAACTAAACTACCAGAGATTTTAATTTGATATATACCTATAATACTTACTATAAGCAAAACAACCGATGTGGCATATATGGTAATTCGCTTTTGCTTAACCATACGCTCCATCCAGTTTACAAAACCACCAATCCAACGCTTGTTTAAATGCTCTAAATGGCGGTCTTTTGGATGGGGTAAAAACGTATAAATAATTGGTATAATAAGCAGACATAAAATAAAAATAGCCAAAATACTTAAGGATGCTACTACCCCAAATTCTTTTAAAAGTTGACTTTCAGTAAGTATAAAAGTTGCAAAGCCAGAGGCAGTGGTTACATTAGTCATTAAGGTAGCATTACCAATTTTGGTAATAACACGTTGTAACGATTTTACTTTATTACCATGAAGCTTTACCTCATGTTGGTACTTATTAATTAAAAAGATACAGTTGGGGATTCCTATAACTATAATTAATGGTGGAATTAAAGCTGTTAAAACGGTGATTTCGTAATTGAACAACCCAATAATACCAAGTGTCCACATTACCCCAATACAAACTACAATAAGTGAAATGAAAGTAGCTCTAAACGACCTAAAAAAGAAAAAGAAAATAATGGATGTAACCAGTAATGCTGCAATTACAAAAAGGTTAATTTCATCAATGATGTTTTGAGAATTTAGGGTACGTATATAAGGCATCCCTGACACTCTAACATCTAGATTATAATCTTTTTCAAAAGTCTCTATTTTATCAATTAAGATATCAATTACAAAATCTTTTCTTGCCGATGTATTTACTATATCCTTGTTTAAATAAATTGCGGTCCTGACTGTTTGGGTTTCCTTATTAAACAAAAAATTATCATAAAACGGATACTTATGAAACAGTTCGTTTTGAAGTATTTCAATTTGTTCAATTGAAGTAATGGAGTCTTTAATAAAAGGTTCTAAGTTGAACTTTTCATTCCTTGTGTCTTTAACAAGTTTTTGAAGGTCTGTAATAGAAATTACGGTCTCTACTTCTTTGTAATTTTTAAAACTATCCGAAAGTTTGTTCCAGGCATTAAGCTTTTCAATAGTAAATAAAGAATTGTCTTTTACTCCTAAAACAATAAGATTACCCTCTTCTCCAAAGGTTTTTAAAAAGTTATTGTATGTAATATTAACCTCGTGTTCATCTGGTAATAAGTTGGCTTCAGTATAGGTAAAGCGCATGTTATCCCACTGCTTGCTAAAAAACAATGTAGTAATAATAATAGCAATAAGAATAATGATTTTATTACGTAAAATCAATCTTGCAGTAACATCCCAAAAGTCTTTGCTGAACAGTTTAAACATACCTTTTTATGAAAGCAGCGCAAAGGTAGAAAAAACCCTTGTATTACCTCATAAAGTCACGTTAAATGTAAACTTTAAAGCAAGATTGTCTGTAAATTCAGGTAAATGATAACCACCATAACGGTAGGTAAAGCTTAAGCCAAAACCAAAGAGTAGTTTATTAATTTCGAATCCAGATTCTGTATAACCTTTTTCTAGTGTTTTAAAACTAATATTTTCATGTTTTTCAGGAAATTCCATGTTACCAATGGCAAATCTAGAAATCAATACCAATTGCGGGTTGAGACGCTCTGAGATTTTAAAGGGTTTAAAAAAATGTTTAGCTTGGATGGTAGTAAACTTATCAGAAAAGAACTCATTAAAATACATAGTTTCAAAACTATTTAAACCAGCTACAGAGAACCGCTGCATAACCGTTTCTTTTGTAATGTTATTAGGATAAGCATGGTACATATGTGTAATAGGGGTATCACCGTTAGCTAAACCTGAAACCAAAGTTAATTCAGAATAGTTGTCTTTGTCAATAATAATTTTATGTATGGTTCTGAAATCAATTTTAGAAAAATTGAAATCACTTTTAAAAACATTTTTAAAGCTTTTTGAATATTGAAGCGTGAATTTGGGATATCCTTGTTTAGTTTCTTTTAAACCATTTTCAGTTTGATTAAAATCGCTAAAAGGGTTCCATTGAAAGGCAATTTTAGCTACACTTAATCTAAAGTTATTTAATAGCATGCCATTAGTATTGAAACTATATTGGTAAGTTGGATTGATACTACTAATTGAAAATTCAGTTTTAGTACTTAACTTATCAAATAATAGGTGTTCTATACCAATAGATTTTGTGATATGGCTATGAAACAAATCAATATTTAATAATCTGGGTTCAAAAAATTGAAAGAAACGACCGTCTGTTAAGAATTTAGTGCTTCCGGTTTCTTGTAAATCGTCTGTATAAGATAGACTTAACCACGTATTGGTTTTAGGCGCTAACCTAATTGCTCCACCAATACTAAATTTGAATTCATCATCTCTAAACCCATAAACTGAATAACCATTTATTTTAAAATTTTTTGAGAAGTTTTCATTGGTAGTGCCACCAATACCAGTACGGATGCCTTCATATTGATTGAATTTTATTAAATACCTTAAATCGAAATTGAAATATTTGCTAGGTAAATAGCCATTGCCTAAATGTTTTACAAACGTTTCCTTTTTAACAGAATCTTGTATGCTTTCCTTGAAGGCTTTGTAAGAAGATTGACTGTTTAAAAGTTTAAAACAAAGGATAATAACAAAAAAAAGGCAATGCTTAAGCATATTATTAAACAGAAATGATTGTTGATAAAAAAAGCGACATAATTGTCGCTTTAGTTACATTTTAAACGGTCATAATTTCTTTTTCCTTAACATGGAAAATATCATCTGCTTTCTTAACGTAAGAATCTGTCATTTCTTGTATGTCTATTTCGGCATTAGCCTTTAGGTCTTCAGAAGCATCGTCTAATTTTTTAATATCATGCATAGCATCTTTACGGGCATTTCTAATGCCAATTTTAGCATCTTCTCCTTCAGCTTTAGCTTGTTTGGAAAGATCGCGTCTACGTTCTTCTGTTAATGGAGGGACATTAATAATAATACTTTCACCATTATTCATAGGGTTAAAACCTAAGTTGGCAATCATAATAGCACGTTCAATTTCTTGAAGCATAGATTTTTCCCATGGCTGTATGGTAATGGTTCTTCCGTCAGGAGTATTAACATTAGCAACTTGGTTTAGTGGTGTTTGAGAACCATAATAATCTACCATTACACTCCCTAGCATTGCAGGACTTGCTTTTCCTGCTCTAATGTTAGAAAGCTGTTTTTCTAAATGCTTTATAGCATTATCCATGGCTTCTTTTGCTGTGTCTAATATAAATTGTATGTCTTCTTTCATAGTATTAAAATTTACTTGGCATTAAGAAACAAAAATTACGCCAATTTTATATATTAACTACAGTTCCAATTTCTTCACCTGAAACTACTTTAAGCAAATTACCTTTTTTATTCATGTCAAAGACTATAATAGGTAATTCATTTTCTTGACTTAAGGTGAATGCTGTTGTGTCCATAACTTTTAGTCCTTTACTTAAAACTTCATCAAAAGAAATATTACTAAACTTAATGGCCTTTTTATCTTTTTCAGGGTCTGCTGTATAAATACCATCAACACGTGTTCCTTTTAAAATAACATCAGCTTCAATTTCAATAGCTCTTAATACAGCTGCTGAATCTGTTGTAAAGTAAGGATTTCCAGTACCACCTCCAAAAATTACTACTCGACCTTTTTCAAGATGTCTCATGGCTCTTCTTCTTATAAAAGGTTCTGCTACTTCATTAATTTTAATAGCGGTTTGAAGTCTAGTTTCAATATTCGCATCTTCTAAAGCTCCTTGTAAAGCTAAACCATTAATTACAGTAGCAAGCATTCCCATATGGTCACCCTGCACTCTGTCCATACCTTTACTGGCTCCAGCAACACCTCTAAAAATGTTACCACCACCAATAACTATGGCAACTTCAACACCTTTGTCTGTAATTTCTTTTATATCTTTTGCATATTCCGATAATCGGTCTGGGTCTATGCCATATTGGCGATTTCCCATTAGGGCTTCTCCGGATAGTTTAAGGAGTATTCTTTTATATTTCATTAGCTGTTAATACTGAAGTTGTGCAAAACTACGCAAAAATTTATTTTATATGATGATTAAATGAATGCAATTATTAATTTTGATTTGAGTTAAAGAAACAAAAAAGAGGCTGTCTGAAAAGGCAGTCTTTTTTTTTGCCATTTTTCCAATAAGTTGTTAAATTTAAGAATGAGCAGAAAAATAATTTTTAAGACTTACGACCAAGATCAGTTGAGTCTTTTGCCGCCCAGTTATGATGAGCTGGTACCGGTCAACCATCCCGTGCGCATTGTAAATAAGATCATCGACCATATCGACATCAGTGCCTTAGAGGCAAGTTACAAAGGAGGCGGCACGTCAAGTTACCATCCGCGGATGTTGCTCAAGGTCATTATCTATGCCTATCTGCGCAACCTTTATTCTTCGCGAAAAATAGAACAGGCATTACATGAGAACATCCATTTTATGTGGCTCAGCGGACAGAGCAGACCCGACCACAACACCATCAACGATTTTAGGGGCAAACGTTTACAAGGCCATCTAAAGAAAATATTCCACCAAGTCGTTTTGCTTTTGGTGGAACAGGGTGTTATCAGCTTAAAAGATATTTATGTAGACGGCACCAAGATTGAGGCCAATGCCAATCGCTATACTTTTGTATGGGGCAAGTCCATAAAGACGAGCAGGGAGCGCATCAAAAAACAATTGAAAGAACTTTGGTCCCATGTAGAAAAGGTCTATAAAGATGAACAGCATATTCCCAATACGCCCGACTTTGAAGCTATCGATGCGGAAAAAGTTGAAGCAACCATCAACCAAATCAATGATGCGCTACAGGGCAGGGAGGTCGATAAAAAAGTAAGACAAAAGCTAAATTACGCTAAGAAAAACTGGCCGACAAATATGGCAAAATACCAAAAGCAGGAAGCCATTTTAAAAGAAAGGAACAGTTACAGCAAGACAGATCCCGATGCCACTTTTATGCGGATGAAGGACGACCATATGCAGAACGGGCAACTAAAACCGGGCTACAACGTGCAGGCCTCCACCAACAACCAATACCTCACCAATTATACACTGGCGCAGACCACGGCAGATACCACTACCTTAAAAGAACACGTTAGCGACCACATTGAAAATTACAACGAAACACCTGAAACACTCACGGCAGACGCAGGCTATGGCAGTGAAGAAAATTATACAGATCTAGAAGATAAAAACATAACGGCTTTTGTAAAATACAATTACTTCCATAAAGAGCAGCAAGACGAAAAGAAAGGAAAAAACAACCCCTTTCATCCAGAGCAATTACATTATAACAAAGGAACAGACACTTATTATTGTCCCATGGGACAGGCCATGACAAACATTGGTAGCCATAAAAAGAAAACAAAAAACGGTTTTGAGCAAGAAATACATCGTTATCAGGCTCAAAACTGTAATGGTTGCCCGCTCAGAGGCCTTTGCCACAAATCAAAGCATGACCGAATCATAGAACGCAATTACAATTTAATGCGGCTCAAGGCAAAAGCAAGAACACTGCTTACCGGCGAGCAAGGCATCGCCAAAAGAAAGCAACGATGCTGGGATGTGGAAGCTGTTTTTGGAAACATAAAACACAATATGAATTTTAAACGCTTTATGTTAAGGGGGATCGATAAGGTAAGAGTGGAAATAGGGCTTATCGCCATGGCACATAACCTTAAAAAGTACAGTTTAACGGTGCAGGATTTTACTGCCACTTTTCAATCAAATATATCCAACCGCTTCTAAAACCTATGCTTTTATAAAAAAGAAAATCGCCTAAAAATCACTTTTTAGACGACCTCTTATAAATATTTAGGTTTTCCTTAATTAAAAGGAAATATGATTACCCTAAAGCAACTCGCTCAAATCCAGTAACAGTAACATCTCCGTATGTTTTCACATAATCGGCAACGCTTAATTTACTGTCTTTGATAAATGCTTGGTTTACTAAAGTGTTATCTTTGAAGAAACGGTTAAGTTTTCCTTTAGCAATGTTATCTAACATAGCTTCTGGTTTTCCTTCTGCACGTAACTGATCTTTAGCAATTTCAATTTCTTTTTCAACAATTGAAGCATCAACACCTTCTTCATTTAAAGCAATTGGATTCATTGCAGCAGCTTGCATAGCAACATCTTTTGCTGCTACCTCAGCACCATCAACTTTGGCAGAAAGACCAACTAAAGTAGCAATTTTGTTACCAGCGTGTATGTATGATCCAACAAAAGGAGCTTCTAATCTTACAAATGCATTAATGTCTAGTTTTTCACCAATAACACCAGTTTGCTCAATTAGTTTTTCAGAAACAGAAATACCATTAAAATTTGCAGCTAAAAACTCTTCTTTAGTTGCGTAATTTAAAGCTAATTCAGCTAATTCATGAGCAAGGTTTACAAAATTTTCGTTTTTACCAACAAAGTCAGTTTCACAACCTAATACTATAGATACACCAACAGTGTTATCTGCATTTACTTTTGCAATGGCAGCACCTTCAGTAGATTCTCTATCAGCTCTTTTTGCAGCTACTTTTTGTCCTTTTTTACGTAGGATTTCAATGGCTTTATCAAAATCACCTTCAGCTTCAACTAGAGCTTTTTTACAATCCATCATGCCGGCTCCAGTAGTTTTTCTTAATTTATTTACCTCTGCGGCTGTTATTTTTGTCATAATTTCTATGCATTTTATTAAATAAGTCGCTTAATTTATTTTACAAGAAAAGAATTAAACGACTCACAAATATTACTTAATTATTATATAAAGTTTATTCTTCTTCTTCAGCAATTGCTGCCTTTTTAGAAGTTTTAGCTTTTGGAGCATCTTTTTCAGCTGTAGCAGCATCTTTTTCAGCTTTACGTTCTGCTAAACCACCTGCAATGGCATCAGTTACACATGATAAAATTTTATCAATTGATTTAGAAGCATCATCATTTGATGGTATTACATAATCAACCTGACGTGGGTCTGAGTTTGTATCTACCATAGCAAAAATTGGAATGTTTAATTTTTGAGCTTCTTTGATAGCAATGTGCTCACGCTTAATATCTACTACAAATAAAGCGCCTGGTAAGCGAGTCATATCAGAGATTGAACCTAAGTTTTTCTCTAATTTAGCTCTTAAGCGGTCTACTTGTAAACGTTCTTTTTTAGAAAGTGTGTTAAAGGTACCATCTTTCTTCATTCTATCAATTGAAGCCATTTTTTTAACAGCTTTTCTAATAGTAACAAAGTTTGTTAACATACCACCTGGCCATCTCTCAGTGATGTAAGGCATGTTAATAGCTCCTGCTTTTTCAGCAACAATATCTTTTGCTTGTTTTTTGGTTGCAACAAATAAAATTTTTCTTCCAGAAGCTGCAATTTTAGCTAATGCTGCGTTTGCTTCATCAATTTTTGCTGCTGTTTTGTAAAGGTTAATAATATGGATACCGTTACGTTCCATATAAACGTAAGGAGCCATGTTTGGATCCCACTTACGTGTTAGGTGACCAAAGTGTACACCTGCTTCAAGTAATTCTTTTACTTCTACTGCCATTTTTGTAATAGTTTACGTTCTGTTGAATTAGCAATGATTAAGTGGTCATTTTCAAATCGCCTTAATCATTTAGATGCTAAACTAAATCCTGCTCTCAAATTTTTACTGGTAGCTAGGAACAACAATAACTGTTTTTAATTATCCTGTCCCGATAGCTATCGGGTTTGTTTCAGGAACTTAATAGTTTTAAATTTTCAACTTGATTGGATAACTCTTAAAGAGATTCCCAATCAAGTTGAGGATAATATTAACGTTTAGAGAACTGGAATTTCTTACGCGCTTTTTTCTGACCGAATTTTTTACGCTCTACCATTCTTGGATCTCTAGTTAATAAACCTTCAGGTTTTAAGATAGCTCTGTTTTCAGCATCCACCTCGCATAAAGCACGAGAAATTGCTAAACGAACAGCTTCAGCTTGACCAGTAATGCCACCTCCATATACATTTACTGTAATATCAAAGTTGCCATCATTGTTAGTCAAAGCTAATGGTTGCTTTACTTTGTACTGTAAAGTAGCTGTAGTAAAGTAATCCGCTAAGTCTTTTTTGTTAATCGTAATGTTTCCCTTTCCTGAGGCAACATATACACGTGCAACAGCCGTCTTTCTACGGCCAATTTTGTGAATTACGTCCATTAATTGAATTCGTTTAAGTTAATTGTTTTAGGTTTTTGAGCTTCATGTTTGTGCTCAGGACCTACAACAACATTTAAATTACGGAATAAAGCTGCCCCTAATTTGTTTTTAGGCAACATTCCTTTTACTGATTTTTCTACTATTCTTGCTGGATCTTTTCCAAACAATTCTGTAGCAGATAAACTTCTTTGACCACCAGGGTAACCTGTATGACGGATATATGACTTATCTGTCCACTTGTTTCCTGTTAAGTTGATTTTTTCTGCATTTATAACAATAACGTTATCTCCGCAATCAACGTGTGGTGTGAAGTTTGGCTTGTGTTTACCTCTTAAAAGTTTTGCAACTTTAGATGCTAAACGACCAAGCGCCTGACCTTCAGCATCAACTAAAACCCACTGCTTATTTACAGTAGCTTTGTTTGCTGAAATCGTTTTGTAGCTTAATGTGTCCACACTAATTATTTTTATTTATTAAACATTCCTCTTCAAAAAAGAGTTTGCAAATTTACGATTAAATATTTGATAAACAAACCCTGTTTGGAGATTTTTTGAAGCTGAAAATCAGATAGCTGGAAGTGGTGAAATTTAATTGCTAAAAGTAGCTCGTTGCAATCGGTCGTTTATAGATTTTCCAAGTCCAAAATTAGGAAACCGTTCGGCAATGATTATATCTAAATTTTGATGGTCTAGGTGGTGCATTGAGGCATAAAGTTTAGACATAGCTTCAGCCAAATTACCCTTTTCTGAGAGAATGATTTGATATGTAACACGGTCATCTTCAAATCTCGTTTTAAAAGATAGGATACCAATGCGTTTTCCTTGATGTTTTTCAATTTCCTCTAATATAGAATCACATAAATAAGTTGTTGTGTTGGGAGCATAATGACGAGCCAGCATCCCTGGAGCATCAGGCTTTATTTCTTTTTTATTTTTTAAAGTCACGGGGCCAACTACCTTTTCAATGTCTTCTAATGCTAAAGCCCCAAGTCTATAAATAACAGGCTCATCATTTTCAAAACCAATGATAGTAGATTCGATACCATTTTCACAAGAGCCACCATCCAAAACTTGTTCAATAGCATTTTCAAAATAAGCAGCAACATGTTCTGCTTTAGTAGGGCTGATACTTCCAAAAGGATTGGCGCTGGGAGCGGCTAAAGGGAAAGGTAGCTGTTTTAAAAGCTTTAAGGTAATAGGGTGATTAGGTACTCTTACGGCTACAGTATCTTTGCCAGCTGTTACTAAATCTGGAATAGCCTGTTGTTTTTTCAATACCAGTGTCATAGATCCTGGCCAGAAGGTTTCAGCTAATTTTTGAGCTTTAGGCGGAACATAACTAGCTATATCCTTTAATTTTTCAATTGACGGAATATGAACTATGAGTGGATTAAAAAATGGTCTTTTTTTTATTTCAAAAATACTTTTAATAGCTTTTTCGCTATAAATGTTTCCTGCAAGCCCGTAAACGGTTTCCGTTGGTATGGCAACAAGTTTTTCAGCGCTTAAAATAGCTGCAGCTTTTTTTATATCTTTTGAAATGATACTCATATAGTTTTTAAACGAGGTGCAAAAATACACTCTTTTTTTATTTTCTAATACTTCTTTAACTTTGATGTGTTTCTCAATCAATACTTTATAAAACATCAACCAATGATTTTTTAATTACTTTTGCAGTTCTATGGAGGAGTTAAGGTTATCAAATTGGTTGCCCACCACAAACAAAGAGGTTAAAATTCGTGGTTGGGATGCATTAGACGTTATTTTGTTTAGCGGGGATGCTTATGTGGATCATCCTTCTTTTGGTCCTGCTGTTATTGGGCGTATTTTAGAAAGTTATGGTTTAAGAGTTGCTATTGTGCCTCAACCTAATGTCAATGATAATCTTCAGGATTTTGTAAAACTAGGGGCTCCAAAGTTGTTTTTTGGAGTTACAGGGGGTTGTATGGATCCTATGGTTAGTAATTATAATGCTAACAAGAGAAAACGTAAAAAAGACGCCTACACACCTAATGGAGATATTGGTTTTAGACCAGATTACGCAACAACTGTTTACTCAAATATTTTAAAGGAAAAGTGGCCAGATATTCCAGTGCTCATAGGTGGTATTGAAGCTTCTTTAAGACGTGTAACACATTATGATTATTGGAGTGATAAATTGATGCCTTCTATTCTAGTAAGTTCCAAGGCTGATATGTTAGTATATGGTATGGGAGAGCAACCTCTTAGAGAAATTGTAAGGTTGTTGCAAAAAGGTGTGCCTTTTCATAGTATCAATACCATAAAGCAAACGGTATTATTAATTGAAAATGAAGAAGATATCCCGAAAAATAAAAATTGGGAAGATGTAGAAATAGCATCTCACGACGATTGTTTGAACGACAAAAAAACCTTTGCTTCTAATTTTAAAGTGATAGAGCAAGAGAGTAATAAGTTGTATGCACGACGTATTTTTCAAAAAGTAGGCAATAAAACGTTGATGATTAACCCGCCATATCCTACAATGACTGAAGAAGAAATTGATGCTTCTTTTGAATTGCCATATACCAGGTTACCACACCCCAAATACAACAAACGCGGACCTATTCCTGCATATGAAATGATTAAATTTTCCATCAACATACACCGTGGCTGTTTTGGCGGATGTAGTTTTTGTACCATTTCAGCACATCAGGGCAAATTTATTGCGTCTCGTAGTCAAGAATCTGTATTAAGGGAAGTTGATACGATTGCAAATATGCCAGACTTTAAAGGCTATCTTTCAGATATTGGTGGACCAAGTGCCAATATGTACAAAATGAAAGGTAAGGTTCAAGAAATATGTGATAAGTGTGTAGCTCCATCTTGTATTTCGCCAGTTATATGTAGTAATTTAGATACCTCACATAAACCTTTAACCCAATTATATCAAGCGGTTGATAACCATCCGAAGGTTAAAAAATCGTTTATAGGAAGTGGTATTCGGCATGATATGTTGGTGCCAGAATTTAATAAAAATGCCGATGCCAAAGAGCTAGATGATTATACTGAGGAGGTTATGACCAAACATGTTTCGGGACGTTTAAAAGTAGCCCCAGAACATACTAGTGATCCTGTTTTAAAATTGATGCGTAAACCATCATTCAAATATTTTCACAAGTTTAAGGAACGTTTTGACAAAATAAATAATAGTAAGAAATTAAAACTTCAACTTATACCTTATTTTATATCCAATCACCCGGCATGTGAAGCTGAAGATATGGCAGATTTAGCAGCCGAAACTAAGGATATGGGCTTTCAGTTAGAGCAAGTGCAAGGTTTTACACCAACGCCTATGACAGTGGCTACGGTGATTTACTATAGTGGATACCACCCTTACACACTTGAAAAAGTAAAAACACCTAAAACCCAAAAGGAGAAGGATGAGCAACATCGATTTTTCTTTTGGTATAGACATGAAAATAGAGCTTGGATTAAAAATACATTAAACAAACTTGGGCGTACAGATTTGTTGAAGGTACTGTTACCCGAAAATGATAAATGGCGCAAAAACAAACCTGGTAAAACCAAGAATACCTTTAATGACGCTGTGCCTTTTAATCAAAGAAAAAATAAAGCCAAGTTTAGGTCTAAGAAGAAGAGGCGCTAAGCATTATTCCGTTTGTATATCACTGTTTAATAAGATAACGTCTTTGGATACAAAGGTTCTAAAATCCTCTTCGGAAGGATGCCCTTCATAAGGCCCGAAAAAGTGATCTTTTCTGGCATTCCTCCAAATCATAGCATAAGTTATTGAACTGCTTCGTATAGCTCTATATAAATTATCGGTCCACCAATTGCTCTGTGGTACATTCTCAATTCCAGTTTCGGTGAGTGCAAAAAGCATGTTTTTTTCACGGGCTATACTTTCAACGATATCTAAATTCCGAATAGCATCATTGAGAAAATTACCATTTCTGAAATCATAAAGGTCTATACCGAGCATATCTACATAATCGTCACCTGGGTAATTCTTCATATACTCAGCCGCGTTGGTTACAATGTTTGGTGAATAAACATATAAAGCATTATGAACATTATACGTTTCGCTCAATATAGTTACGGTATCCCTGTAGAGCTGTTTAAACTCTTCGTTTGTTCTAAGGCCTTCGCCCCAATAGAAGAAATTCCCGTTCATTTCATGCCATGGGCGAAAGAGAACGGGTATAGGGCGGCCATTCTCGTCTTTTAACTCGTTAAGAAAGAAAGCAATATCTTCTAAGTAGCGAAGAAATCTACTCCTTACAGATCCGCCTTCTAGCATTTCACCTACAACTTTTGTCCTGTCAAAGGCATCGCCCCCTGATAATGGATTCGAGGCATGCCAACTTATGGTTATTATACTGCCATTTTTATGGGCGTTCTTTATAGCGCTTTCCCATCGAGAAAAAAAACGCTCAATTGGGATTGAAGTGTCCCAACGCTCCCAACCCTCTAAATCGAAGCCAATAATGGCTGGGTAATCTCCTGCCACTAAACTAAAATCGCTTTCGAGTGAATTGTATTCATAAAAGTCCAAACCACCAAAAACAGCCTCTTGTTGGCCAAGGGCAATTCCTTTTTGTGTAATGTGCTGCAACCTGGCATGTAAATCCTTTGCCTCTTGCACCAAATTGGGGTCTGCAAAGGTAATTTGAGAATCTATAGTTATAGGGTCTCTAACCGCATTGGGGTCAAATAAATCCAAGTCATCAGTTTGGCAACTAAAACAAAAAAAAACAATTAGTACCAGAATTTTGATAATGTGTTTCATCAATTATTATGGTATTAGAGCATTATTTTAAGGAATCTCATAAATTTCTGGATCAGGGTAAAATGCAGCGATAGCAAACCAATAACTCATTACAGATTTTACTGGCTCAAAAGATATGCCATTTCTAGAATTACTTACAACATTCCCAAAAATAGAATAGCTATTACCATTGTCATCACTAAAAAAAACTTCAGAATTATTAAAACTATAGTTAAAATTGTGGTTAGAAGTATTAGGGTCTAATTTAAAGGCATTAATAATATTGCTATTTCCAACAATCAAATAATCATTACCGTTAAAAGTATCGCGAATTACTTTTCCGTTTTCAAAGTCAGAGAATTGATAAACTTTTGCCTTGTCATCATCAATAATAGTATAGACCCTTTGTTTGTTTGGTAGGGATGGGTTTGTTATGGCTGGCCTAAAGATAAAACGTTCGTTGTTTACAGCATAATCGCCATAAGGAGAAATACCATAAGATCTTGAAAAACCTGTATTGGTATTTAAAACCTGAGAATCGGGATATAGTGTTTTCCAAGTAGCCCAATTCGTTTCTACCACATTATATAGTTTAGGCTTGTCTCCAATGAGTTCGCCATTTACACACTCTAATCCTAATTGCGACCAATTGCTGTCTGTGTTTCTATCGTACATTATCAAGTTAGCATTGTAAAGGAGTCCTGAAACACCAAAAGTCGTCCTTGCGTTTTTCGATACACTTTCCCAAGCAAATGCTGTGCCTGTAAGCGGACAATAATTTAATGTAAAAAAAGCCCCGTTTATTTCATCGTTGGTAACTTCGTGCCAATCCATGACCACGTGTGGGTAAGCTCTAGTAATATCGTTTTGGAAAATACCAATGACCAAGTCATCATCGTTCAAAAAATCGACATTATTGGCGTTGGTGAATTTTGGTTTATCGATTGAGGGAATCCCATCTTTCCCAGGGCCGCCATCTCTTACTTCGTTTATAGGGATTAACCATTCCAAGGCTTGCGGTGACGGGTTCGGGTTATCTAATGGTATAGTTTCAGAACTGCTACAAGACCATAAAAGGGTAATGGTAAACAAGAAAATTAAATACTTTTTCATTTTATTTTGAATTAAAATTTAATGGACTTTCTTTTGGAGATAGCTTATACAGGAAGCCAGTTGTTAATCTATAAGTAGGTGTTAATTGTGTACCGTCTACATTACTGTAAAGTGGTAATTCTGCCTTGGTTGACAGCGTTAGATTAGGAGTTAAGTTTATGGAAATGTTCGGGATTAAAAAAATCCAATTACCACCAGTGTTATCAAGCTGTCTACCTTCAATTCTATCTTTTACTGTGTTGCGATACTTGAAGGTTATATTTGGTGATACAAGTGTTTTTAGCAGCGTAAATTGATCTGAAAAACCTAAAAAAGCCTGAAATTCGTTACCGAATTTATAAGTAGAGTTTCCTAGATATTCTGTATCAGTACCCGTATTTCTGTATACAAACCTTGTAGAGACGTTTAACGAAGGCCTGAAATTAAAGCGTTTCGCAGTAGATAACCAATAGATGATATCCCAAGCATTACTTCCAGGTTGTAAATCGTTAATAAGTAATATACCGTTCCTATCTGCTTCGGTAGATGAGCCTAAAGGGATCTTTGTTCCCAATCCCAAGGTTAAATCGCTATCTTTTGATATGAGGTTCGGGAAATTATATTTAACTAATAGAATGGCATCACCAATGCCAGAAGAGGCTTCTAAATTTCTGCTTCCGTCGAAAGGACTTGTAATAATACGACGTTGATTTACCCATGTAAATAATCCTTCAACAGACAAAGTATTTGTAACGGCAAAGCTACTGTTAAGAAGTACAGAATGTGTAGTTCTTAACCGTGTGTCGTCATTCAGTCGTTCGGAGCCAGCATTTAAAGTGTTTAGATTATTAAAATCGTAATTGAGTCCGAATTGAAAAGTGCCTTTTTCAGATAAAGGCAAACCTATGTTATTGGATAGGGGAATACCACCAGAACAGCAGGTTTGTCCCAAGGCATGCATGGCATACATAAAACTTAAGATGCAACAAATCTTTTTGACAGCTCCCATAGCAACAATCTCTAACCTGTAAAAGGTCGTTTGCTTGGTTTAAGCCTTACTAATTTTAACTTTTGGGAGGTATTGACAAGATTAGATTTAAAGATCTCCTTCTTAGGCGTAAGAATGATGTCCCCTTAGGATTATCAAAATTAAAATATATTTTCATTGAAGATACCGAACGAAGTTCAAAGGGGTGTCTTTAATTCCTTCACTGTTTCTTCAATTACCAACAAAACACTAAACATGTGTTTTTTTACTTCTTCATTAGAAAATCTTAAGAATTTAACCCCGTAAGCTTCCAATTCTCCTTGTCTTTTAGCATCATATAAAACGCTGTGGTCATGACTTCTACCATCAATTTCTATTGCTAGACCAATTTCATGGCAATAAAAATCAACAATATAGTTTAACATGGGAACTTGTCTGTGGAATTGTACGCCTAGGGCTCGTCGTTTTATGTTTTGCCATAACAAGACTTCTGGGAGCGTACTGTTTTTACGCAACTGTCTAGCCAGTTGTTTTAGTTCAGGGTTATATGGGATTATTTTGTTCCGCATTTCTTTATCTGACACCCCTGTGGTCCCCTCAAGGGGACAGCCCAACACAATATCCCCTCGAGGGGATTATAGGGGTGTTATATGAGTTCTGGTCAATTCTTAATGCGCCTCCAACCAGTTATCACCAATATCTAAATCCACATCTAGAGGTACGTCTAGTTTATAAGCGTTTTCCATTTCGGTTTTAACCAAAGATTTGATGGTTTCCAATTCGGGCTTATATACGTCGAACACCAATTCATCGTGTACTTGTAGTAGCATTTTAGTCTTAAAATCGCCTTCATTTAATTTGTTATGAATATTGATCATGGCAATTTTTATAATATCTGCAGCACTCCCTTGAATTGGGGCGTTTACAGCATTTCGTTCTGCGGCTCCACGAACTACAGCATTTCTTGAATTAATATCTTTTAAGTAACGACGACGGCCTAAAACAGTTTGTACATAGCCATTATCTCTAGCAAAATCTACTTGCTCACTAATAAAATTTCTAAGTTTAGGATAGGTAGCATAGTAGGTGTCAATGAGCTCTTTAGCCTCTGTTCTATTAAGGTTTGTTTGGTTGCTTAATCCAAAAGCAGAAACCCCATAAATAATTCCAAAGTTTACGGTTTTAGCATTGCTGCGTTGTTCTCGAGTCACTTCGTTTATTGGGATATTAAACACTTTTGAAGCCGTTGAAGCATGGATATCTTCACCATTGTTAAAGGCTTCAATCATGGTTTCTTCTTTACTTAAAGCAGCTATGACACGTAATTCTATCTGCGAGTAATCGGCAGCTAAAAGTGTATAATCATTGCTTCGTGGAATGAATGCTTTTCTAACCTGTCTGCCACGCTCCGTTCGAATTGGGATATTTTGAAGGTTAGGATTATTACTACTTAAACGCCCTGTGGCTGCAACTGTTTGCATATAATCTGTATGTACACGTCCAGTGGTTTCCTCAACTTGGCTTGGTAGAGCATCTACATAAGTGCTTTTTAATTTTGAAAGCCCTCTAAAATCTAATATGTTTTGAATGATTTTATGATCTTTAGCTAGGTAGCTAAGTACATCTTCAGAAGTAGAATATTGCCCAGTTTTGGTCTTTTTAGGTTTGTCTACCAATTTAAGTTTTTCAAATAAAATGACTCCCAGTTGTTTTGGTGAAGCTATATTGAATTCTTCTCCAGCTTCTTTATAAATTTTTGATTCCAATTCGGCAATATCTTTTTCTAGCTGGCCCGATAAACTGTATAAAAAATCTTTATCTAAGTTAATGCCTTCTAATTCCATGTCGGCTAAAACTTTAAGCAAAGGTACTTCAATCTCATCAAATAGCTTTTGGGTATTGGCTTCGCCCAATTCATTTTGAAAATGTTCTTTGAGCTGAAGGGTGATATCAGCATCTTCAACAGCATATTCTGTTTGTTCTTTCAAATCAACTTCACGCATCGATAATTGATTTTTTCCTTTTTTACCAATTAGGGTTTCAATTGAAATTGGCGTGTAGTTTAGATAGGTTTCAGCCAGCACATCCATGTTGTGGCGCATATCTGGATTGATGAGGTAGTGCGCCAACATGGTATCAAATAATTTACCTTTTACTTCTACATTATACTTTGCTAAAACTTTGATATCATATTTTAAATTTTGACCAATTTTCTCAATAGATTCGCTTTCAAAAAAAGGTCTTAATTCTTCAATGAGTTTTTGTGCTTCGTTTTTTTCTTCCGGAAAAGGTAGATAAAATCCTTTTCCTGCTTCCCAAGAAAAAGCAATGCCAACTAGTTCTGCTGTTATTGGATTAATGCCTGTAGTTTCTGTGTCAAAACACACACTTGTTTGCTGCAGTAGTTTTTCAATAAATAACTTTTTTGAAGTAACCGTGTCTATATATTGATAAAAATGCGATGTAGTTTCTGCTGTTTTTCTTGTAAATGCCGAATCTGTTTCAGTCTTAGAGGCATTAGAACCCTCAGAGTCAAATAGTGAAAATTGTCCAGCACCAGCAGACGCTTTTAGCTTTGAGGAGGTAGTTTTTGCCTCGGTTGTGTGAGTTATAGACTCAACAGTGCTTGTCTCTTCATTATTAGCAAACGTTTTTAAGAAATTTTCTGTTAATCTCCTAAACTCCAAATCCTGAAATATCTGTTTTACTCTTTCAACATCTGGATGGTCTAGTTCAAAATCTTTAGCATCAAAAGTTACTGGAACATCAAGCATGATAGTAGCCAGTTGTTTTGAAAGTAAACCTAATTCACCATTAGCTTCAATTTTCTCTTTCATTTTACCTTTCAACTGATCTGTATTTGCCAAAAGCCCTTCCATAGAGCCAAACTGCTTGATGAATTTTTTGGCTGTTTTTTCGCCAACACCAGGAAGTCCAGGAATGTTATCACTAGAATCTCCCATCATTCCCAAAAAGTCAATTACCTGAAGCGGATCTTTTACTTCAAATTTTTTCTGAACTTCAGGAATGCCCCAAGTTTCATAACCGCCTCCAAAAACTGGTCTGTACATAAATACATTTTCGGTTACCAATTGCGCAAAATCTTTATCTGGGGTAACCATGTAGGTTTTATAGCCTTCTTTTTCGGCTTGACGTGATAAGGTGCCAATAACATCGTCTGCTTCATAGCCTTCCTTTACCATAATGGGGATGTGCATAGCTTTTAAGATTTCAAAAATATGAGGTATGGCAGTTGTGATACCTTCGGGCGTTTCATCTCTATTGGCTTTGTATGCTTCGTACATTTCAACACGGTCTGCACTACCTCCCTTATCAAAACATACAGCCAAATGGTCTGGGCGTTCACGCTTAATAACATCTAAAAGAGAGTTCATAAATCCCATAATAGCAGATGTATCCTGTCCTTTAGAATTTATTCTTGGGTTTTTTATAAAGGCGTAATATCCACGAAAAATAAGGGCATAAGCATCTACTAAAAAAAGACGTTTTTGTTCAGACATTGATTTTGTTTTTGATAGGAAATCAAATGTACATGAAATTTTTTATTTAAAAATTCATAAAAAATTAAATGAAATAATTTTTACCACAGCAAGTGTTTGAAAAGTTATGAGTAATTCATTGTAACGTACCATCTTTCATTAAGTCCAAAAAAAGGAAGTCTTAACTATAAGTTAAATAAACTAACGTTTCAGAATTGTAATTTAGATTACCACTATATTTGTTAAAAAAAGCCATGCTACGCTTAACATTGTTCATTCTTATCTTGTTGCTTTTGGATTTTTATACTCTTCAATCCTTTAAGGCTATTTTTAAAAGTAGTGTGGTTACTTATGTCTATGTTTTTGTTTCTCTTTTAATTTTAGGAAATTTTTTTATTCAAGTATTCACATTTGATAGGTCTAATGGTATTCCTTTTCGGTTTTCACTTGCACTTATTTTGTTTGTTCTCTTTTATGTTCCTAAAATTATTGTAGGTATAACATTGTTTGCTGAAGATGTATTTAGGGGTTTTGCCTTTGTCTTTGAAAAGATTAGTAGTGAAACCAATGCTACGGTAGCCTTAAATAGTAGACGTAAATTTATTTCTCAATTAGCTCTAGGAATTGCTGCAATTCCATTTACGTCTATCTTGTATGGTGTTATTAAAGGAAAATACAACTTTAAAGTTTTAAAATATTCGTTACACTTTGAAGATTTACCAAGTGCTTTTGATGGTTATAAAATTACCCAAATAAGCGATATTCACTCAGGAAGTTTTGATAATAAAGATAAAGTAAGTTATGCGGTTGATTTGATTAATGAACAGGAAAGTGATGTGATTTTGTTTACAGGAGATATGGTGAACAATAAAGCCGATGAAATGAAACCATACATAGATATATTCAGCAAGCTAAATGCTAAAGATGGGATGTATTCGGTTTTAGGAAATCATGATTATGGTGATTATGTGCGTTGGGAATCTGATGACGCTCAATTACAAAATTTAGAGGATTTAAAGACAATTCAAAAAGACATTGGGTTTGATTTGTTGCTAAACGAACATCGATTCATTGAAAAACATGGCGAACGTTTAGCTTTAATAGGCGTTGAGAATTGGGGCGCTGGGGGTTTTAAAAAAGCAGGTGACTTAAAAAAGGCATCTAGAGGAATTGATAAAGATGATTTTAAAATATTGATGAGTCATGATCCATCCCATTGGGAAAAAGAAGTCATTCAAGATGAATATCATTACCATTTAACATTAAGCGGACATACGCATGGTATGCAGTTTGGTATTGAAATTCCTGGGTGGTTTAAATGGAGTCCAGTTAAATGGCGCTACAAGTACTGGGCAGGTGTTTATGAAGAGCTAGGAAAGTTTATTAATGTGAACCGTGGCTTTGGTTATTTAGCATTTCCCGGACGTGTTGGTATATGGCCAGAAATTACGGTTATAGAGCTTAAAAAAGGTGTAAAGTCAGTATAGTTAATTTAAGTGTTCAAAATTGTGTTATTTCAGTCTTTTTTAATACATTAGACATACAGAGAGCCTTGTTTTTACGCTTGGTCTTAAGGCAATGAACGCATTACAAAAAAAATGATTAGGTTTGTAATACAGCATTTTACCAATTAATACTAAAAAGTATGTCGAAATTTGGGGAACTTATAGATGTTGAAATTCCAGTATTATTAGAGTTCTACACAGACTGGAATGAACAATCCACCGCAATGCATCTGGTTTTAAGAGATGTTGCAGCGGCGCTTGGAGACAAGGCTAAGGTTATTAAGATAGATGTTGATAAGAATGAAGAACTAGCCGATGCTTTAAGGGTTAAAACGTTACCTACTTTAATAATTTACAAAGACGGTGAAATGAAATGGCGCCAAAGTGGTGATCTTGATGCAAATACACTTATTGAAATTATTCAGGAGTACGTCTAGTCTAGCGCTTTAAAAGTGTAATCTCTTTTAGTAAAAAAGTCCAATACTTTTGGGAGTGTATACATCATATTTTTTGATGCTTTTATACTATCATGAAATACAATAATGCTTCCTGATTTAGCTTTTGAAATTACGTTATTTAGGCAAGTTTCTTTGCTTACATTTTTGTCCCAATCAAAAGATAGTACATCCCACATGATAATTTTAAACCCTTGTTCAATGAGCTTTTTACCTTGTTTGGGTTTTATTTGTCCATAAGGTGGACGAAATAGATTGACGTTTTGATAGCTAATGGATGATGATTCATTATTAATATTTTGAGACTTAAAAACTTGATTGCAAATTTTTATATCCTTAAGGTAGTCTTCTGTATTTGTTTTCCATCCTTTAATATGGTTTTGAGTATGGTTACCAATATTATGACCATCTGTCAAAATATTTTGAAAAATTTCAGGATGCTTTTCAATATTGTTTCCAATACAAAAAAATGTAGCTTTGGCATTGTAATCTTTCAAGGTGTTTAATACCCAATTGGTAATTTTTGGTGTTGGACCATCGTCAAAAGTGAGAAATATAGTTTTTTCATTAGATGGTATATCCCAAATATAATTTGGAAAGACACTTTTTGCAATTAAGGGCGTTTTTACTGGTTTGTAAATCATGCCTTACTCAATAGAGTCTGTTGTGGCCTCAATTCCGATGCTATCGGTTTGCAAAGGTAGGTCTTCGTTACTATCACTATCATCTTCTTCGCCGTAAAAATATTTAAATAGCCTTAAGTAATCATTAAAGATGTCTCCTTCGGTTCTTGCAAATTCAATATCGTGCTTTAATAAAACATCAACTAAAGCTTTATATCGTTGAATATCAGTATAAATATCTTCAAATAAGCGCTCTTGACTATTTGTTTTTAAGCTACTATAGTATTTTAAGTTTTCTTGATATTTAATTACAACATCTTTAAAGAGTTGTTGCGCTTTCTCTTTATTACCAACTTCATAATAAGCACTAATATAAGGTTCTAAAAGCGTGTAGTATCCAAAGTAATCTACTGGCATATTGGTTAAAGCAATATCTGCAATTTCTTCAGCCTTTTTAAGTTTACCTTCATTAATAAGCTGTTCAATTAATCTGGCTAAATTACCTCTGTAAGTAATAGCGTTTTTTCGGGTTTCTGGATCATGATAAATATTAGGGCTGCCGCTATTACCCCAGTCCCAAGTTTTAACTTTTTCATACATAAGGTCTGCATCTACACGCCCCATGTCGAATGGATTTGCCCTGTTAACAGGAGTTTCAATAGGAACTAATTTGTAGCACATGCCATCAAGCTGAAGGTAATCTTTCATCCATAGATAATCATCGTCACCAAAACTTCCACCAGTAAAATAAATAGGACGCTTCCAATCATTATTAGCAACAACATCTAACATTAATAACCGGTTTTTATAGATAGCACCTCCACTAACTTCAATATCAATATGAGGAACTATTTTATCAGCATCTTTTTCTTTTACAATACCATGTTTTAAGGCATTTTCTTTATTAACTGGTATTCTGAAAAACTTGGTTGGTATGTATCTGGCGTTAAGTTGTTGTGATGGATACCTATTTACATCAGCGTCTGTGAAACTTTCTAAATAATATCTAAATCTAGTTTTAGGGCTGTCATTAGTAATGAAATTTAAAGCTTCTTTTATGGAAATAGTATCATTTGAAATTGGAGCGATAGTTATATAGTCATTGGTACCCCACCTGTAATGTTCATGTGTTAATTGTGACGGAATGGGGTCGCTCTCATAGGCTTTTCGTTTCATTTGGTCTATATACCAATCGGTTTGAAATAAACTGGTGTTTACAATACGAACATCAGTTCTATACCCCTCAATTTCTTGAGCATACCAAAGCGCAAACGTATCATTATCTCCAATGGTAAATAGTATGGCATTTTCTGCACAAGAGTCTAAATATTTTCTGGCCATAGCCTGCGCGGTATATTTTCCAGAACGATCATGATCATCCCAATTGTTAGCAGCTAAAATTCCAGGAACTAGAACTAAAGAAATTATTGTAATAACAAGGGCTCCTATTTTTTTTGGAAGTTGATTTTTTAATGCATCATACATGGCATAAACACCAAACCCAATCCAAAGAGCAAATACATAAAAAGAGCCTACTACAGAGTAATCACGTTCACGAGGCTCAAACGGACGTACGTTAGTATACACTTGAATGGCTACCCCTGTAAAAAGAAAAAATACTAACATCACCCAAAATAGTTTTTTGTCTTTATTAAATAAAAAGAAAAAGCCAATTAACCCTAAAATGAGAGGTAGTAAATAGTAGGAGTTTCTGGCTTTATTATTTTTAACATCACTAGGCAGTTTATCTTGTGAATAACCAAGGTGCCACTCATCAAGTGGTTTTATACCACTTAGCCAGTTACCATGATTATCGTATTTTCCTTGAATATCATCTTGTCTTCCGGCAAAATTCCACATAAAATAGCGCCAGTACATGTAGCCTAATTGGTATTCAAACAAATACCTTAAATTATCACCTAAACTTGGTTTTTCAATATCAAAATACTCTCTACCGTATTGCTTAAGAAATTTATCAAAACCTTCATAGTCAATATTACCTTGATTAACCTCTTTAATAAAATTACTAACCAAAGAGCGCAATTCGTTTTGCATTTGGTATTCTGGTTTCAGTTTAAACTCTAAAAACCCAGTAAACATCATATAATTTTCAGCATGTTCACTACTCCACATCCTTGGTAAAATGGAAGCGTGGTCTGAGTTGTAATTCTGTCTGGCATTTTTGTAATCGTTTACAATGATATACTTGCCTTTTTCTTCGTCTTTTTCGTATTTAGGTTTATCGTCTTTGTACGGATTATTTTTATCTAAAGGAGCATAAATATCAGTAAACTGAGGGCCGTAAAATAAGTGTGTTTCAGGGTACTGTTCTAGGTTATAATAGGCTAACAACTCGCGCGCGCTAGAAGGGTTATTTTCATTAACAACCACATTGGCGTTAGCTCTAATGGGTAACATTAACCATGTTGAAAACCCAATAATGACAAAAGTTAAGCAAAGAATGGCTGTATTTAAATGTGTGTATTGTTTTTTTCTTGTATACTTTATACCATAAAAAATTATGGTTACCAATAGCAGGGCAGCAATTATAGAGCCTGAGTTAAAAGGTAGACCAACACTATTTACGAAAAAGATTTCTGAAACACTAAATATTTTTAGAATATTGGGTGCTAATAATTTAAATATAAACAGTAATACAGCAACCGAAACTACATTAGCGATGATAAAGTTTTTAACAGTAACCGTTTTGTAGTTTTTAAAATAGTAAATAAGCCCAATAGCAGGAATGGTTAATAATCCCATAAAGTGCACACCAAATGATAAGCCAATGATGAATGCAATTAAAATTAGCCAGCGGTTTCCGCGTGGTTTATCCATGTCTTGTTCCCAACGCAACCCTAACCAAAATAACACAGACATAATTAAGGTTGCCATAGCATACACTTCAGTTTCAACGGCATTAAACCAGAATGAGTCTGTAAACGTAAATGCCAAACTACCTACAAGACCACTACCAAGAATAGCCAAAGATTTAGATTGACTATCTTCAGTACCTCCTGTTATTTTTTTAAGAAGTAAAGTTATGGTCCAAAACATAAATAGAATAGCAAAAGCACTAGAAACAGCACTCATCATATTCATCATAAAACCAACTTGAGAAGGCTCTAAAGCAAACATTGAGAAAAAGGCCCCGAGCATTTGAAATAATGGCGCCCCTGGAGGGTGACCAACCTGTAATTTAGCCGAAGTTAATATATACTCTCCGGCATCCCAAAAGCTTACGGTAGGTTCAACAGTTAAGCTGTAGGTTATAAGTGCTATTAAAAAAGAGAACCATCCTAAAATGGTATTCCATTTTTTAAAGTTCAAATTGGTCATAAAATATCTGTGTTTGGTTGCTGTGGCGAATTTAAGAATAAATACGTTACTTCAAATTTTTTTAAGTAAACGTTAAGGTTTAAGAATTATTTTTTTGAAAAAATGTTTGTGCAGAAAAAACTTTGTACTAAATTTGCACCCTCAATTACACAATGGCCTATGGTGTAACTGGCAACACGTCTGGTTTTGGTCCAGAAGAGTCTAGGTTCGAGCCCTAGTAGGCCAACAGTAATTTTAAAAGTCCTTGCTTTATAGTAAGGACTTTTTCGTTTTTGAGGTTTATAAATTAAATTAAAAATTATATATTTGCACCGTTGTTAGATAAAAAAAAGATAATGAGGGGACGGAAAGTCCCCTCTTTTTATAATAAAAAATGTTTAAAACCACAGTTGAAAATTTATTGAACGATGCTTTAGAGGAAAGACCTGATTTATTTCTAATCGATTTTTCCGTACAAGGCGATAATCAAATAAAAGTGGTTATAGATGGTGATAATGGTGTTTTGGTTGAAGATTGTATTTTTATTAGTAGAGCTATAGAACACAATCTAGACAGAGAAGAGCAAGATTTTTCTTTGGATGTTATGTCTGCAGGAGCTGCTGCACCATTGGTTAAGCAACGTCAGTATAAAAAGAACATTAACAGAACACTTGAAGTAAAAACCGAGTCTGAAAAATTTGAAGGTATCCTTTCCAACGCTTCGGACAATGATATTACTTTACAGTGGAAAGTTAGAGAGCCTAAACCAGTTGGTAAAGGAAAAGTAACAGTGACAAAAGAAGCGAATATCGCTTACATAGATATTGTAGAAGCAAAAGTTGTGATTAAATTTTAATTCAGTAAGAGTTATGGAAAATATCGCGTTAATTGAATCTTTTTCAGAATTCAAAGACGATAAGCTGATTGACAGAGTAACGTTAATGGCCATTTTAGAAGATGTGTTTAGAAGCGCCTTAAAAAAGAAATTTGGCGATGATGACAATTTCGATATTATTGTAAATCCAGATAAAGGAGATTTAGAAATTTGGAGAAATAGAGTGGTGGTTGCCGATGGTGAAGTAGAAGAACCCAATCAGGAAATTTCATTATCTGAAGCCAGAAGAATTGAGCCAGATTTTGAAGTTGGTGAAGACGTATCTGAAGAAGTTAAATTAACAGATTTAGGAAGAAGAGCTATTTTAGCATTGCGCCAAAATCTTATTTCTAAAATCCATGAGCATGACAATACAATAATTTACAAGCAATTTAAAGACCTTGTAGGTGAGCTTTACACAGCAGAGGTGCATCATATACGCCATAGAGCAGTTATTTTGTTAGATGATGAAGGTAATGAAATTGTGTTACCAAAAGACAAACAAATACCTTCAGATTTTTTCAGAAAAGGAGATAATGTAAGAGGTGTTATTGATTCTGTTGAACTTAAAGGAGCAAAGCCTACCATATTAATGTCTAGAAGCTCCCCGGTATTTTTAGAGAAGTTATTTGAACAGGAAATACCAGAGGTTTTTGATGGGTTAATTACCATTAAAAAAGTGGTTAGAATTCCTGGAGAAAAAGCTAAAGTAGCAGTAGATTCTTATGATGATAGAATAGATCCAGTTGGTGCTTGTGTAGGTATGAAAGGTTCTAGAATTCACGGTATAGTACGTGAATTAGGTAATGAGAATATCGATGTAATTAACTACACAAATAACTTACAATTGTTTATTACAAGGGCCTTAAGCCCTGCAAGAGTAACATCAATTAAAATTGATGAAGAAAATAAACGCGCTGAGGTTATATTAAAACCAGAAGAAGTAAGTAAGGCTATTGGTAGAGGAGGTCATAACATTCGTTTAGCGGGTCAATTAACTGGTTATGAGATTGATGTGTTTAGAGAAGGCGCTGAAGAAGATGTGGAGTTAAGTGAGTTCTCTGATGAAATAGATGAATGGATCATCCAAGAGTTTAGTAAAGCAGGTTTAGATACCGCTAAAAGTATTCTAGAACAAGATATTGATGATCTTGTTAAGAGAACAGACTTAGAAGAAGAAACTATTTACGACGTTATTAGAATTCTAAAGGAAGAATTTGAAGAATAACATATATATTTGAGTATTTTAAAGGCAATTTATGGCTGGAACAATTAGATTAAATAAAGTATTACGTGAGCTTAACATCTCTTTAGATCGTGCTGTAGAATTTTTAGATTCTAAAGGTGTAGAGATAGAAAAGCGCCCAACTACAAAAATTTCTGAAGAGGTTTATGAAATTCTTTCAGATGAGTTTGAAACAGATGCTAGCAAAAAAGTAGCTTCTAAAGAAGTTAGTGAAGCAAAGCAAAAAGAGAAAGACGAGTTAAGGGAGCAACGCGAACGTGAACTTGAAGCAAAGCAAAAAGAAGCAGCCAAAAAAGAGGAAGTTGTAAAAGCCTCTGTTACCGTTTCAGGCCCCAAAACTGTAGGGAAGATCGATCTATCTCCTAAAAAACCTGAGGCTAAAAAAGAAGAAGCGCCTATAAAAGAAGAACCTCCTGTAGAAGTCGAAAAGCCAGCAGAAGAAAAATCAGTGGTTAAGACTGAGGAAGTAGAAGTTCCAAAACCAAAAAAGGAAGCTCCCAAAAAAGAAGTGCCTCAACAGGAAATTAAAAAAGATCCTAAAGGAACAGAGGAACTTCCTGCTCAAGAAGAGAAAGTTAAAACTCAATATCAAAAACTTACGGGACCAAAAATTGCTGGAGATAAAATTGATTTATCTCAGTTTAATAAGCCTAAGAAAAAGAAAGAGGACAAAAAAGAGGGTGCTTCAGGTAGTGATGCTTCAAATAAGAAGAAGCGTCGAAGAATAAGTAAAGTTGGTGGAGCACAGCCTAGTGGAAATCAAAGAGGAAATCAAAATAGAGGGAACGATCGCTTTAAAGGTAAAGGGAGAAGAAATACCGTTGTTAAAGAAGAGCCTAGTGAAGAGGATGTAAAACGTCAAGTAAGAGAAACACTAGAAAAACTTCAAGGTAAAGGCGCCAAAGGTAAAGGAGCTAAGTATCGTAGAGAAAAAAGAGAACAACATAGAGATCAAACTGAAAGAGAGTTACAAGCAGAAGCAGCTGAAAGCAAAATACTTAAAGTAACGGAGTTTGTTACAGCAAGCGAGGTTGCTACCATGATGAATGTTAGTGTTACTGAAATTATCTCTGCATGTATGTCGCTTGGAATGATGGTAACCATGAATCAGCGTTTAGATGCCGAAACGTTGTCTATTGTAGCTGAAGAATTTGGTTATCAAGTGGAGTTTGTTACGGCTGATATTGAGGAATCTATTGAAGAGGTAGAAGATACACCCGAAGATTTAAAACCACGAGCGCCAATCGTAACGGTAATGGGACATGTAGATCACGGTAAAACATCACTTTTAGATTACATTCGTGAAGAAAATGTAATTGCTGGAGAATCAGGAGGTATTACCCAGCATATTGGGGCCTATGGAGTTACTTTAGAAAGCGGACAAAAAATAGCCTTTTTAGATACACCAGGTCACGAAGCGTTTACAGCAATGCGTGCCCGTGGAGCTCAAGTAACAGATATTGCAATAATTGTTGCAGCAGCAGATGATGATATTATGCCACAAACAAAAGAGGCTATATCGCATGCACAGGCGGCTGGAGTTCCTATTGTATTTGCAATAAATAAAATTGATAAGCCAAATGCTAATCCTGACAAAATTAAGGAAGGACTAGCCAATATGAATTTATTGGTTGAAGATTGGGGAGGAAAAATTCAATCACATGATATTTCTGCTAAATTCGGTACAGGTGTAAAAGAATTACTTGAAAAAGTACTATTAGAAGCAGAGTTATTAGAATTAAAAGCAAATCCAGACAAACCAGCAGTAGGTACTGTTGTAGAGGCATTTTTAGATAAAGGACGTGGATATGTGTCTACCATTCTAGTTCAGGCTGGTACATTACGTGTAGGTGATTATGTGTTAGCAGGTCAGCATAGCGGAAAAGTAAAAGCTATGCATGATGAACGCGGTAAAGATTTAAAAGAAGTTGGTCCTTCAACGCCCGTATCTATTTTAGGTTTAGATGGAGCACCACAAGCGGGTGATAAGTTCAATGTATTTGAAGATGAGCGCGAAGCCAAAGCTATTGCAACTAAACGCTCTCAATTGCAACGTGAGCAGTCTGTTAGAACACAACGTCATATTACACTTGATGAAATAGGAAGACGTATTGCTCTTGGTGACTTTAAAGAGCTAAACATTATCCTTAAAGGAGATGTGGATGGTTCTGTTGAAGCACTTACAGATTCGTTCCAAAAACTTTCAACTGAAGAGATTCAAGTTAATATTTTACATAAAGGTGTTGGAGCCATTACTGAAAGTGATGTGTTATTGGCATCGGCATCAGATGCTATTATCATAGGATTTAATGTTAGACCAATGGGTAATGCTCGTGCCATTGCAGATAAAGAAGAAATCGATATCAGAACATACTCTATCATTTATGATGCTATCAACGACTTAAAAGATGCTATGGAAGGTATGTTGTCACCAGAGTTTAAAGAAGAGATTACTGGTACTGCAGAAATAAGACAAACGTTCAAAATTTCTAAAGTTGGAACCATTGCAGGTTGTATGGTAACTAATGGTAAGATATTCAGAAATTCAGGAATAAGACTTATTAGAGAAGGTGTTGTAATATTTACTGGAGAATTGGCAACTTTGAAACGATTTAAAGACGATGTTAAAGAAGTATCTAAGGGATATGATTGTGGTATGCAGGTGAAAAATTACAACGATATTAAAGAAGGTGATATTATTGAAGCCTTCCAAGAAGTGGCGGTTAAGAAAACATTGAAGTAGATTAATCTTAACAACTGACTGATCTTGATTATCAGAATCCTTATGGAGTATAAAATAATTAGTGAACATAAAAAGAAAAGCGAACCATTTGGTTCGCTTTTCTTTTTATATCTGTTTAAGAAAGAAACTTAGTCTGCTAAAACAATAACTTTGTTATCTTTCATTTCTATAGTACCAGAATTAATTTCTAATGTAAAACCCTTGTTAGATTTAGCAAATTTAGAAGCTACTTCTTCGTCTAATGTGATATTGCCAAAAATCTTAACTTGTCCCTCTTTTAATAAAGATACAACAGGAGCATGGTCTTTAAGCATTTGAAACTCTCCATTTATTCCAGGAACAGCAACTGATTCTACTTCTCCGCTAAATAATGTGGCTTCTGGTGATACAATTTCTAAATACATAATTTTTTAATTAATAATTAATAATTGTCAACTATTAATTGATTACGCTTCTGCTAACATTTTCTCTCCAGCCTCAATAGCATCTTCAATAGTACCTTTAAGGTTGAAAGCTGCTTCTGGTAAATGATCTAGCTCACCATCCATAATCATGTTAAATCCTTTGATAGTGTCCTTGATATCTACCAAAACACCAGGAATACCAGTAAATTGTTCTGCTACGTGAAATGGTTGTGATAAGAAACGTTGAACACGACGAGCACGAGATACCGCTAATTTATCTTCTTCTGAAAGCTCTTCCATACCAAGAATAGCAATAATATCTTGTAACTCTTTATAACGTTGTAATAACTCTTTTACTCTTTGAGCACAGGCGTAGTGGTCATTACCTAAAATATCTGCAGTTAAGATTCTTGAAGTAGAATCTAATGGATCTACCGCAGGGTAAATACCTAACTCAGCAATTTTACGAGATAATACCGTTGTTGCATCTAAGTGAGCAAAGGTAGTTGCAGGAGCAGGATCCGTTAAGTCATCCGCAGGTACATAAACTGCTTGAACTGATGTAATAGATCCTTTTTTAGTTGATGTAATACGCTCTTGCATGGCACCCATTTCTGTTGCTAATGTTGGTTGGTAACCTACCGCTGATGGCATACGACCTAATAATGCCGATACCTCAGAACCTGCTTGTGTAAAACGGAAGATGTTATCAACAAAGAAAAGTACATCTTTACCTTGTCCGTCACCAGCACCATCACGGAAATACTCAGCAATAGTTAAACCAGATAATGCCACACGAGCACGTGCTCCAGGAGGCTCATTCATTTGTCCGAAAACGAAAGTTGCTTTAGAATCTAACATAGCTTCCTTATCAACTTTGGATAAATCCCATCCTCCTTCTTCCATAGAGTGCAAGAAGTCGTCTCCGTATTTAATAATACCAGACTCTAACATCTCTCTTAAAAGGTCATTTCCTTCACGAGTTCTTTCACCTACACCAGCAAAAACCGATAAACCACCGTGACCTTTTGCAATATTGTTAATTAACTCCTGAATTAATACTGTTTTACCAACACCAGCACCACCAAATAAACCAATTTTACCACCTTTAGCGTAAGGCTCAATTAAATCGATAACTTTAATACCTGTAAATAATACTTCGGTAGACGTTGATAAATCTTCAAACTTAGGTGCTTGACGGTGAATTGGTAATCCGTTTTCATTAGCTTTAGGTAAATCTCCTAAACCATCAATAGCATCTCCAATAACGTTAAATAAACGCCCATAAACATCTTCGCCAATTGGCATTTGTATAGGAGCACCAGTTGCTACAACTTCAGTTCCTCTACTTAAACCATCAGATGAATCCATGGCAATAGTACGTACGCTGTTCTCACCAATGTGGGATTGTACTTCAAGTACCAATGTAGAACCATCAGGTCTGTGTATTTCTAATGAATCATAAATTTTTGGAAGTTCTGCCCCAGCAGCGAATTCAACATCGATTACTGGACCTACTATTTGTGCAACTTTACCTGTAACTTTAGACATTACTTATCTGTTTAATATTATGCGATTTAATTGTTGGAAAACATGTTTTGTTTTCGGCTGCAAATATATGGGTTTTAATTTAAAAAGAAAGCTGTTTTTTTAAGCTTTTTTATAATAACAAAAACACCTCCAATTTGGAGGTGTTTTTGTTTGATTTTTAAGTATTAATTATAGATTATTAATTATCCAAGAGACATAGTACATAGACCCTATAAAGCCAGTTCCAAAGGCTTGTGTATATTCATCTCCTAATAGGTTTGTAACTCCAGCTTTGAATGTTGATTTAAAACTAGGAACTTTTAAATTAATCTGGGCATCAATAACATGATATGCAGGTACTGCACCATTACCAAAAGAAGATTCCCAGAAATAGTTGTCACTCCAGCGCCAAGCTAGATTGAAACCAAAGTTTTTAAATAAATCTGTGTTTCCAAAAGATACTTTAACTCTATGTTCAGGTGTGTTAAAGTTAGTTGTTAAATTTGGGTTAGCGTTTTGATCAAAGTCTAACTTAGCATAGGTATAATTACCACTTAAATCAAAATTGGTAAATATTTTTGTAGACAGACCTAAAGAGGCTCCATAAGAATTAACATCAGCAGGAGAGTTTGTGTAGGTACTATATATCTGGAAATCTCCATTGGCAATAGCAGCCACAGACAAAGAGTTATCGCCAACAGTTCCATAAAAAGGAGATACAACAACAGGTTGCGTCAAGAAATCTTTATAAGAGTTATAATAAGCACTAAAATCTACTGTAAAATTATTAAACTTACCACGATATCCTACTTCATAAGATGTAATTTGCTCTGGTTTAACAACATCAGGATTGGCTATAGCATTGGGTGATGCTAAAACTGAAGGATCTCCTGTTTCTAATAATTGTAAGAGTGAAGTCACGGTATATGAATTTTCGTAAGCTACTCGTCCAGTTTGAGTAATGCTAGATGGTTGTCCAAATCCTACTTGTCCAGCTAAACTAACAGGATAATTAGCAGTATATCTATCTAAATTGTCAGGAGCTGAACCTATCAAAATAGCTCTACCAGAATTTAGCCCAATAAACAAATCTTGGGTAGTAGGATTTCTAAATCCTGTTTGTACAGAAGCTCTTATGTTATGGTTTTCATTGACCGTTAAGCCAGCAGAGAATCTTGGAGAAAGGAAACCGTCAAAAAACTCCGATTTATCATAACGGATAGATCCTGTGAGTTTTAAATCCATAGATTCATTGATTTCCATATTCTTTTGAATCTGAGTATATAATCCGTATTCTGAATAGTCTATAGGGCCATTAGTATCAGTATAAATCGTTCCAGATGAATTTAAACTATATTTTCTATATGATCCACCAATTTGAACCTCAGCAAACTCCCATAAATGGCCAAAATTATAATTAGCATCTGCATGGTAATACTTTGATTGGTCTTGAAATTTGGATCCTGTAGCCAAGTCAGGGTTATTTATACTTCTGTTAAATGCTTCTTGAAACTCAGGGGTTCCTGGTAAAAAACGTTCAATACCATCATCAGCAAAAGGGTTTGCTAAATTTGTTGGGTCAAAATCTAATACTTCATCAGCAACTTGCCTTCCAAAAATATGGGCTGCGTCAACATTGCCTCCTGGAATATTGGGTATAAGACCCCCAAATGCTAAAGCATAATTGGCAACATACTCACCATACCAAGTATTATCGTCTTTCCAAGCTCTATTAATATTTCTACCAGTGAAGGTCATGTCATATGAGTCACCTGCCTTATCAGTTACAACATAGCCTCTAAGAAAGAAATTATTATTTCTAAATTCTAATTTATGCTGCTGTTGAAAAAAACCATTTATATTATATCTGTTGGCTCCTTGATAAATTGTAGTACCTACACCTACCTTTCCTACATACTGAATCTCAAAATCATCAGCCCATGGTCTGAAATAGAGACCCCAATCGGCTTTTACACTTTCGGCATTATAATCTGTTAAATTACTTTCGGCATATCCGGTCCTGCTTACATTTTGAGAAGGTACCAAATCTGCTAAAGCCTGTGGTAGTATTCCAGCAGCAACAAGTCCGTCTGCAACAAGGGTCATATTAAGACTTTCATCATCTCCATAAATGTTAATACCATCGTAATCAGGGTTAGTTCTGTCAAACCCTCTATTGAGTTTGTCTTCTTCACTAGTTGCCATCCAGTCGGTTCCTTGTAAATATCCAAAGTTTACCTTTGCCGCAAAAACATCACTGAACTTGTGTGCTGCTCTAATTCCAAAATCTTTGTAGTCATTGTCACCGGCAGACACTTGTGATGTTATTCCTTGCTTGTAATAAGTGCTTATACCATGATGGTCAAAAGGGTTTTTGCTGCGCATAAATAAAATTCCATTAAATGCATTAGCTCCATAAAGAGCTGATGCAGCTCCAGGTAATATTTCCACGCTTTGAACGTCTGTTTCTATCATTCCTACTAGATTTCCAATAGGAAAGTTTAATGCTGGCGTTGAGTTATCCATGCCATCTACTAACTGCATAAATCGATTGTTAGCAAAGGTGGCAAAACCTCTTGTATTTACCGATTTAAAAGTCAAACTGTTAATATTTACATCAACACCTTTTAGGTTTTCCAACCCATCGTAAAAATCTGCAGAAGCCGTGTTTTTAATTTCATTAATACCAAAACGCTCTACAGTTACTGGAGATTCAAAGATACGCTCTGGGGTTCTAGAAGCTGAAATAACAACTTCATCTAGTGAAGTTCCTTCAGTTAGAACAAAATTTAATATTTGATTATTTGAGGTCACTTCTTCAGTGGAAGTTTCAAACCCAACACTACTTGCTTGAACACTAAAAGGAGGGTTTTGAGAATAGGTTAATGTAAAATTACCATCAAAATCTGTAACCGTACCTGTAGTAGTTCCTACAATAATTACATTTGCGCCTGGAATAGGCTGTCCGCTATTATCTTTTACAGTACCAGTAACAGTAGTTTGAGAATACGATAAACTGCAAAATAACAACAACAAAAAGGGAATAATTGTTTTCATTTAGAGTGAATTAGTTTAATTATTTAAGCAATATAAAAATAAAATCACAAAAATTATGCACGCATAATAAAAATTACCAAATAAAAAGGTGTTAAAAATATAGAATTAATAAAAATTGATTTTTAACACTCAAAACCATAGTGATTTTTATTTAGAATTTTTGCTTTTACTCGAAGTTCTAAATAATCCCAATTTATTTATCCGATATTATCTTTAGGATATAAATTCGGACAAAAAAATGAACAGAAATTGAGGTATAGATAAAAAAAATGATTTTGTTAAAGAATGTCTTTAATATTAATTTCTTATTCTACAGTGACCGATTTCGCTAAATTTCTTGGTTGATCAACATTCTTACCAAGCATAACAGCAATATGATAAGATAAAAGCTGAAGCGGAATAGTGGTTAATAATGGAGAAAGGGATTCTAAAGTCTCTGGAACTTCAATAACATGATCTGCTAATTCTCTAACCTGCTCATCTCCCTGTGTTACAATACCTATAATCTTTCCCTTCCTTGATTTTATTTCCTGAATATTACTTACTACCTTTTCGTAGTGACCTTTTTTGGTAGCAATTACAATAACAGGCATATTTTCATCAATCAAGGCAATAGGGCCATGTTTCATTTCGGCTGCTGGATAGCCTTCTGCATGGATGTAAGATATCTCTTTTAGTTTTAAGGCTCCTTCTAGAGCAACAGGAAAATTGTAACCTCTGCCTAAGTATAGACAATTAGTAGCATCTTTATATATATCTGCAATAATTTTGATATGATTATCAGACTTTAGAGCCTTTTTCACTTTATCAGGAATCATTTCTAATTCCAATAAATGACGGTGATAATCAGAACTAGTTATTGTTCCTTTAGCTCTAGCTAATCTTAGAGCCATTAATGTTAATACTGTAATTTGAGTTGTAAAGGCTTTTGTTGAAGCTACACCTATTTCTGGGCCCGCATGAGTATATGCACCTGCATGGGTTTCTCTGGCTATAGATGAACCAACTACATTACAAATACCAAATACAAACGCACCTTTAGATTTAGCTAATTTAATGGCGGCCAAAGTATCAGCGGTTTCACCAGATTGAGAAATAGCAATTAAAACATCATCTTCTCTAATAACAGGGTTTCTGTATCTAAACTCCGAGGCGTATTCAACCTCTACTGGAATTCTAGCTAAATCTTCAAAAATATATTCAGCTACTAAGCCAGCATGCCATGAGGTGCCGCAGGCTACAATAATAATTCTATTAGCATTGAGAAACTTTTTCATGTTATCTTCAACACCAGACATTTTTATAATTGCTTGATCTCTTAAAAGCCTTCCTCTGTATGTATCTGTAATGGCTTTTGGTTGCTCATAAATTTCTTTGAGCATGAAATGGTCATAACCACCTTTTTCAATTTCTTCAAGATTCAACTGGAGTTTTTGAATGTAAGGAGCTACCAAAGAGTCATCTTTAATTTTTCTTATTTTGATTCCTTTATGGAACCTTATGATAGCCATTTCTTCGTCTTCTAAATAAATGGCATCTTTAGTATATTCAATAAAAGGTGAAGCATCTGATGCAATGAAAAACTCATCTTCTCCAATACCAATGGCAAGTGGGCTACCTAAACGAGCTACCACAATTTCTTCAGGTTTGTTTTTATCAAAAACAGTAATAGCATAAGCGCCAATTACCTGGTTCAAAGCAATCTGAACCGCTTTTCCTAGTTTGACGCCTTCTTGTTTTTGTACATCTTCTATTAAATTAACCAATACTTCGGTATCGGTATCAGATTTAAATGTGTAGCCTCTTGATATGAGCTCTTGTTTTAAAGCATCATAATTTTCAATAATTCCGTTGTGAATTATTACTAAGTTTCCTGAATTGGAAAGATGGGGATGTGAATTTATATTATTAGGGACTCCATGAGTTGCCCAACGTGTGTGACCTATACCAACATTACCGTGTTTGGTAATTTCTTTTTCTGAAAGGTTTTCTAAATCGGCCACTTTGCCCTTCGTTTTAGAAACTTTTAAATCAGTTCCGTCAAACAGAGCGATACCAGCGCTATCGTAACCCCTGTATTCCAGGCGTTTAAGACCTTCAACTATAATGGGATAAGCTTCTCTGTGTCCTATATATCCAACTATGCCACACATAAATCTTTTTATTAACTTATTTAGGGTCTGTAAAAAATAACTTTAACTTCATTTGTTTGTCCGGATCTGAGCTATTGGTTCCGTGAACAATGGTTCCTCTGGGAGCAATGACACTAGCAGCGGGAATTTGGGTTACAACGTCTTCACTTTGTAATATTTCTGAATTACTGGTAATATTTACATTATTGGATAATACTAAACCTATTTTAGTGTTTGTAGAATCTTTTAGTAAAATATTATTTAAATGTTCTGTAATTCTAATTTTGTATCTGTAGTTACCTTCGTCATCTTTTTGTCTTAATCCCAAGTTAATAACTTTAGACCTGTTTGGGTTTCCAGTATTTTCAGTAGGGTCAACAAAATAATCAAAAGTTGGTGTATTGTTCTCAAGGTCATAAGCGTAAATTCTGTCGTATTTATGTATACTGTCATTTACCCCTGTGTTAATGGTCTCATCCTCATAGACTATTAAGTGTGCTTGATTGATAAGTTTTTTTAAAACAAAATCTCCTGTAGAATTATTAACTATGTAATTACCTTCGTTGTCTAAAGCTCTAAAAGTCTTTTTAAAAGCTTCTAAAGCTGGTATATTAGAAGTATTATTGTTGTCATCTGTATATTCAACAAGGCCATGAAACAAATCCACTGTAGCCATGCCACCTTCAACGCCTTTAAGGTAAAGTTTTTCATCACCATTGGTTCTGTCTCCTTCAGGTATGGGGTAATTGAAATTATTAATAAAGGTGTTAAGCCTTTTGCCATTAAAGTTAAAAGCATATGAAGCTTTTATTCTACTATCACCACTCTTTCTAGTATAGTAAATAGTAATTTGAGCATCAGACGATCCAAAATTTAGAAGAGCCATATTACCATCACCACCAATATTTTCTGCTTTAAAGTAAAGTCCTCTAAAGTAGTTCTTAAAGTTGTTAGCATTACTTAAGTCTGCACTCCCTTGTTTGTCAATAATGGTTGTTTTCCAAAAAAGCGGATCTAACATAATCCTGAGTGCTGGAGGTGTTATTGATTTAGTTGTATCTGTGCCTGAGATTTCCCAAAGTTCAATAGCCTCACTGCTAGGGGTGAAAGAGATATCTTTTATTAAAGCACCTTTAAAGTTGTCAAAATTGATTATGCTGTTATCGGTTCTTGCAAAATTATCTGTTGTACCACTGCCGGCATATGAAAAATAGTTTTGCTGTTCCCCTAAGTTGTCTGGGTTAAAATCTCTTAAAAAATATTCGTTTTGATATATAGATAGTTTTATTTGAGCGTTTTCATTTCCGTACAAAGAATCACTTATGGAATATCTAGAGTTACCCGTAATCTCATCAACACCAATTACTCTACTAAAATAAGGGATACTTAAAACTACAGAGTCTATTATGGGCTCTTCTCCAAAATCTGGATTGAAAGAAGTTGGTAATATCTGTGTTATAACACTTGCTGTAGTTGCTCCAAACTCAGGATCCTCATAAAAGCCTAATAGATTAGAGGGTAAATTATTAATTTGAACGGAGTCTAATTTCTTATTGAACGAGAGAATAGGAAGCGTGTTTTCATCTGTATCAAAATTAGCATTGTCTTTACCCAGTACATCACTGTCTAAAACATAGAACTCTTTATCACAAGCAATAAAGGATGTAACAAAGAGTAGAATTATGGCAGGTACTTTAAGGACTTTTATTTTCTTTTTCATCTGGGATATGTATTCTTAACACAAGTGTTTTGATAGACTTACTTCATTAACATTTATAAAGAAGTAAAACTTAACTTAAAACGTTTTCATTAAAGAATGTAGTATAAGCTTCGCCAAATTCATCTCTACTAACATATTCTAGAATAGGTTTGTTAGATGCTTTAGCGTATGCGTTTAAGTCTTCAGGAATATTCTCAGAACCTATTATGATGGCATCAGAATAATCAATAGCAACTTTCATTAAATTATTGTATGATGGATTTTCAAGCACTTTGATAGCATCATCGTCAATGCTGTCAAATTTAATCTTATTAACCAAGTCTTTATTTAAAGTATTGTTAAAACTTTGGTTGTAGACCGAAGTTACTATTTTGCTATCAGTAAAAAGAGGTTCGTCTTTGTAGTATTCTTTTAAATAGACTGGAAGCAAAGAGGCTAACCAACCATGAACATGGATTACATCTGGAGACCAGTTTAATTTTTTTACAGTTTCTATCACACCCTTTGCAAAAAAGATAGCACGCTCATCATTGTCAGAGAATAATTCGCCATCTTCATCTGTTAATGTTGCCTTTCTTTTAAAATATTCGTCGTTATCAATAAAATACACTTGAATACGCTCTTTTGGTATTGATGCCACTTTAATTATTAAAGGCATGTCTAAATCGTTAATTACTAAATTAATTCCAGAAAGTCTGATAACTTCATGTAATTGATGTCTGCGCTCATTGATGTTTCCATATCTAGGCATAAAAATACGAATTTGTCCACCTTGTTGGTTAACAAGTCTTGGAGCTTCGAATGACATGGATGAAATTTCTGTTTCAGGTAAATAAGGCACTACTTCAGATGATACATACAATATCCTCTTATCTTTCATATGTTTGTTTTTGAGGGCTTTTAAAAGCCTTTTTAACTAGCGATTAACGATTTCTATTTTTAAGAGAAATTTTGAAAAGCTCGTTTTCAAACAAGTCTCAAAGTCATTAATTCAAAATAAAAAACACGCAAAAGTACAAAAATTTATGCAAATTGACTGTAAAATCTTAAGTTTGCAGGCGTTAATTTTTTATTAAAAAGTGCAAGTTTACTCAGAAAAACAACAAATCATAGAAGCTATTGCAGCGCTTAGAGCCCAAAAACAATTAATTGGTTTGGTGCCTACTATGGGGGCTCTACATAAAGGGCATTTAGCCTTGGTAGAAAGGGCTTTAGAGAATAACAATTGCGCTGTTGTTAGTATTTTTGTAAACCCTACCCAGTTTGATAATAGTACCGATTTAGAAAAATACCCTAGGACTTTAGAAAAAGATGTGGCGTTACTTAGCACACTTTCAAAAGATAACATCATGGTGTACGCACCTACTGTTGATGATGTATACGAAGGTAATCCAGTTTCAGAAACGTTTGATTTTGATGGACTGGAATTTGAAATGGAGGGAAGATTTAGACATGGACATTTTGATGGTGTTGGCACCATTGTAAAACGTCTTTTTGAAATAATCACACCAAACAATGCTTACTTTGGTGAAAAAGATTTTCAGCAATTACAGATAATTAAAAAATTGGTTGAAAAGCATCATATTCCTGTGAATATAGTAGGTTGTCCTATTTACAGGGAAACATCTGGGTTAGCTATGAGCTCACGAAATACGAGATTAAAACCAGAATATTTAGAAGCTTCGCCTTTTATCTATAAAACATTAAAAGGAGCTAAAAAGCTTTTTGGCACAAAAAGTGCTAATAAAGTTACAGAATGGGTTGAATATCAGTTTTCTAAGCACGATTTATTAGAGTTAGAATATTTCATTATTGCCGATACAGAAACTTTAAAACCTATAAAACGAAAATCTAAAAAAAAGGCGTATCGAGCGTTTATAGCTGCTTATGCTGACGATATTAGATTGATTGATAATATCGTATTAAATTAATTATCTTTGCAGCATGCAAATTCAAGTAGTAAAATCTAAAATTCATAGGGTTAAATGCACAGGTGCAGACCTTAACTATATAGGCAGTATTACCATAGATGAAGATTTAATGGAGGCTGCTAACATTATACAAGGTGAAAAAGTTCAGATTGTAAATAATGACAATGGTGAGCGCTTAGAAACCTATTGTATTCCTGGTCCACGTAACAGTGGGGAGATAACACTAAACGGTGCTGCTGCCAGAAAAGTTTCTGTAGGTGATACTTTAATTCTCATTACGTATGCTATTATGCATATAGAAGAAGCTAAAGTGTTTAAGCCTTCATTAGTGTTTCCAGACGAAGCCACTAACTTATTAAAGTAAATATTGAAACCTAAAATAAAACGAATACTAAAAATTGCACTCCCATTATTACTGGGAGTTTTTTTGGTCTGGTATTCACTTTCTAGGATTTCAATTGAAGAGCTTGTTTCATATTTTAAGAAAGCAGACTACTCTTGGATAGGTCTGGGTGTTTTCTTTGGGCTATTAAGTCATTTATCAAGAGCATATCGTTGGCGTTTTCAATTAGAACCAATGGGTTATAACATTAAACTTGGTAATAGTATTATGGCTGTTTTTGCGGCTTATTTAATTAATTATACTATTCCAAGAGCTGGAGAAGTGGCCAGAGCATCTATTATAACTAATTATGAAGACGTGCCTTTTGAAAAAGGTCTAGGTTCTATAGTGGCAGAACGAGTTGCTGATATGATAGTTATGCTTGGTATTATAACTGTTACACTTTTTCTGCAATTTGATTTTATTTATGGCTTTTTAGTTGAAAAATTCAATCCTATTAAAATTGTTATTGTTTTATCAGGATTCGTTATTTTAATCTTCTTCTTTATAAGGTTTATAAAAAAAAGTACTTTAAGATTTGCTATAAGAATTAAGACATTTGTTAATGGATTAATTGAGGGCGCGTTAAGTATTTTTAAAATGAAGAAAAAATGGGCATACATATTCCATACCCTATTTATTTGGGCTATGTATGTGCTTATGTTTTATGTAACCTCTTTTTCATTGGAGCAAACTAGTCAAATTCCTTTTGCAGCAGTATTAATTGGTTTTATAGCTGCTAGTTTCAGTATAGCTGCAACTAACGGAGGTGTGGGGTCGTACCCAGAAGCTATTGTGTTGGCTTTTTTACTATTTAATATTCCTGAAGACCCCAGTAGAGCTTTTGGTTGGATTATGTGGGCATCTCAAACCCTTTTAATTATTATTTTTGGAGGCCTATCGTTAGTTTATTTACCAATTTACAATAGGATAAAAAGGAAATAAACACTTATAAATTAAAAACAGTGTTTTTAACCTGTTGGTTAATTTCTTAACTTGCCGTTTAATAAATCTCAAATCATTCTGCCAAAATGAAACAATTACTTGTTGTATTATTTTTTTTTACTGTAAATTTCACAACTTCTCAAGTTAAATATGAAACTTTTCAATCTTCAAGATTAGGAGAAGAGCGTCAAATAAAAATTCAATTGCCTAGGGGATATGATTCTAGTCAAGAAAAAGTATATCCATTATTTGTAGTCTTTGACGGTGATTATATGTTTGAAGTTGTTGCAGGTAATGTAGATTATTATTCCTATTGGGAGGATATGCCAGAAGCTATTGTGGTTGGTATAAATCAACTTGGTAAACGTTATGATGACTGTATGTATTCTGAACAGAATTCATTGCCAATTGAAACAGGAGCTGCTTTTTTTGAGTTTGTAGGTATGGAGCTTGTACCTTATTTAGAACGCAATTATAGGATAACTAATTTTAAGGTAGTTGTTGGGCATGGTGAAACGGCAAACTTTATTAATTATTTTTTGTTAAAGTCAAATCCACTGTTTCAGGGTTATATTTCAATTAGTCCTGAGCTCGCTCCAGATATAATAGATTATGTTCCAGAACGACTTGGTAAATTGCAATCTAAAACGTTTTACTATTTGGCATATACTAATAACGACTCAAAATCAATTAAACAGATGTCACAGGCATTAAATAAAGATGTTTCATTAATAGAAAATGAAAAATTACAATACATCTTTAATAGTTTTGAAAGGCCATCACATTATTCTGTGCCCGCTCATGCCATACCTGGTGCTTTAGAAAGTATTTTTAAAGTTTTTCAACCAATAAGTAAGCAAGAATATAAAGAGACCATATTAAAATTAGAAACTTCACCTGTTGATTATTTGGTAGAGAAATATCAAACTATACTAGATTTGTTTGCATTAGATAAGCAAATACTTGTGAACGATTTTAAAGCGATTGCAGCAGCCATTGAAAAGAATGAAGAATATGAGTACTATGAAGCTTTGGGAAAGATGGCTAGAAAGCACTATCCAAAAACCATGTTAGGTAATTATTATTTGGCAAGATTTTATGAAGAAACTGGTGAGCCTAAAAGGGCTATGCGGACTTACCAATCGGCTTATATACTAGATGAAATTGCAGGTTTAACAAAAGATTTAATGTTAGAAAAAGCAGATTTAATAAAAGCAGATTTTGGTTATTAAATGGCTAAGGTAAAAACAACATTTTTCTGTCAGAACTGTGGGGCGCAATATGCTAAATGGCAAGGGCAATGTAATGCTTGTAAAGCATGGAATACTATTGCAGAAGAGGTTATTCAAAAACCAGAAAAAAGTGATTGGAAAATACCAACTTCATCTGCAAAACGTGTTTCAAAACCACTTAAAATAAATGAGATTGATCTCTCTAAAGACGCAAGATTAAATACTTTAGATTCTGAGTTTAATAGAGTGTTGGGTGGTGGCATTGTTCTGGGGTCTTTAACGTTATTAGGTGGAGAGCCTGGAATTGGTAAAAGCACCTTGTTGCTTCAAGTGTCTTTAAAGCTTCCGTATAAAGTTTTATACGTTTCGGGAGAAGAAAGCCAGAAACAAATAAAAATGAGGGCAGAACGCATAAATCCTAACAACAATAATTGTTACATTTTAACAGAAACCAAAACCCAAAATATTTTCAAGCAAATTGAAGTTTTAGAACCAGAAATTGTTGTTATAGATTCCATTCAAACACTTCATAGTGATTACATAGATTCATCTTCAGGTAGTATTTCACAAATAAAGGAATGTACTACAGAACTTATTAAGTTCGCCAAAGAAACTTCAATCCCTGTCATTCTAATTGGGCATATTACAAAAGATGGCAATATTGCAGGCCCTAAAATTTTAGAACACATGGTAGATACTGTGCTACAATTTGAAGGAGACCGAAATCATGTATTCAGAATTTTAAGAGCTAACAAGAATCGCTTCGGGTCTACCAATGAATTGGGAATTTATGAAATGCAAGGGTCTGGTTTAAGAGAGGTATCAAATCCATCAGAAATACTAATTTCTAAAAAAGATGAAGAATTATCGGGCAACGCTATTGCAGCTACTTTGGAGGGTATGCGCCCGTTAATGATTGAAGTTCAGGCTTTGGTGAGTACAGCTGTTTATGGAACGCCGCAACGTTCTGCAACTGGGTTTAATGCAAAACGCTTAAATATGCTTTTGGCTGTTTTAGAAAAAAGAGCAGGTTTTAGACTAGGTGCTAAAGATGTATTTTTAAACATAACAGGAGGTATTACTGTTGATGATCCTGCTATAGACTTAGCAGTAATTGCTGCTATTTTATCATCGAATGAAGATGTAGCTATACAACAGGATTTTTGTTTTGCTGCTGAGGTTGGCTTGTCTGGTGAAATCAGGCCGGTTCAGCGTGTAGAACAACGCATTCTAGAGGCTGAAAAATTAGGGTTTTCTGCCATTTTTGTATCTAAACATAACAAAATTTCACTTAAAAGCACTTCCATTAAAATTCAATTGATTTCCAAAATAGAGGATTTGGTAGAATTTATCGTTTAAATTGCTTTAAATCAATACTTCGTTTTATCAAAATTCCTTAAATTCGCAACCTTATAAGATTTAAGCGTAAATGAGTGTGAAATTTCCTGAATATAAAGGACTTGACTTGCCAAAGGTGGCAGAAGAAATTCTAAACTATTGGCAAGAAAATAACATTTTTGAAAAGAGTATAAGTTCTAGAGAAGGACAAGAATCTTTTGTGTTTTTTGAAGGTCCGCCTTCGGCTAATGGATTACCTGGTATTCATCATGTAATGGCTCGTGCCATTAAAGATATTTTTTGCCGTTATAAAACTCAAAAGGGTTATCAAGTAAAACGTAAAGCGGGTTGGGATACACATGGGTTACCCATAGAGCTTGGAGTTGAAAAAGAATTAGGCATTACTAAAGAGGATATAGGTAAAACTATTTCGGTTGAAGATTATAACGCAGCTTGTAGAAAAGCTGTGATGCGTTATACTGGAGTTTGGAATGATTTAACTGAAAAAATGGGGTACTGGGTTGATATGGATGATCCCTACATTACCTATGAGCCTAAATACATGGAAAGTGTTTGGTGGCTACTAAAGCAGATTTATGATAAGAATTTGCTTTATAAAGGCTATACCATACAGCCCTATTCACCTAAAGCAGGAACTGGTTTAAGTTCGCATGAGTTAAATCAACCAGGAACCTATCAAGATGTGACCGATACTACCGTTGTAGCGCAGTTTAAAGCGAATACTGAATCTTTGCCAGATTTTTTACAAAATGAAGGCGACATTCATTTTTTAGCTTGGACCACAACCCCCTGGACATTACCAAGCAACACGGCTTTAACGGTAGGTCCTAAAATTGATTATGTATTAGTTGAAACGTATAATCAATATACTTTTGAACCCACAAAAGTTGTTCTAGGTAAACCTTTATTGGCTAAACAATTTGCAGGTAAGTTTACTCAGGTTGAAGAACAAACTGAATTGTTAAATTATAATGCTGGTGACAAAAAAATTCCTTTTTACATTGTAAAAGAATTTAAAGGTACCGATTTAGTTGGAATCAGTTATGAACAACTTCTTCCATACGCCTTACCTAATGACAACCCTGAAAATGCCTTTAGAGTAATTTCGGGAGATTTTGTAACTACCGAAGACGGTACCGGTATTGTACATACTGCGCCAACTTTTGGTGCCGATGATGCCTTAGTAGCAAAACAAGCAACTCCTGAAGTACCTCCTATGTTGGTGAAAGATGAAAACGGCAATCTGGTGCCATTGGTAGACTTACAAGGACGTTTTCGTCCTGAAATGAAGGAGTTAGCCGGCAAATACGTGAAGAACGAATATTATGATGATGGTGAAGCGCCAGAACGTTCTGTTGATGTTGAAATTGCTATTAAACTAAAAGAAGAAAATAAAGCCTTTAAGGTTGAAAAATACAAACACAGTTACCCTAACTGTTGGCGAACCGATAAACCTATTTTATACTATCCGTTAGATTCTTGGTTTATAAAAGTTACAGACGTTAAAGACCGAATGTTTGAACTAAATGAAACCATAAACTGGAAACCAAAAGCTACTGGAACAGGGCGTTTTGGAAACTGGTTAGCTAATGCTAACGATTGGAACTTATCACGTTCACGTTATTGGGGTATCCCGTTGCCAATTTGGAGAACTGAAGATGGTAAAGAAGCACTGTGCATTGGTTCTGTTGAAGAACTAAAAGTGGAAATACAAAAAGCCATAGAGGCAGGTGTTTTAGAAGCCGATATCTTTGCCGATTTTGAAATTGGTAACATGAGTGATGAAAATTATGCTAAAATAGATTTGCATAAAAATATTGTAGATCAAATTACGTTAGTGTCGCCTTCAGGAAAACCAATGAATCGCGAAAGCGATTTAATTGATGTTTGGTTTGATTCGGGCTCAATGCCTTATGCCCAATGGCATTACCCGTTTGAAAATGCCAAGTTAATTGATGAAGGGACAACCTATCCAGCTAACTTTATTGCAGAAGGTGTTGATCAAACGCGTGGGTGGTTCTATACCTTACACGCTATAGGTACTATGGTGTTTGATTCTGTGTCATACAAAAATGTGGTGTCTAACGGATTGGTTCTAGACAAGAGCGGACAAAAAATGTCGAAACGTTTAGGAAATGCGGTAGACCCTTTTGAAACTTTGGGGAATTATGGAGCCGATGCTACACGTTGGTATATGATTTCTAACGCTAATCCGTGGGATAACCTAAAATTTGATTTAGAAGGTGTTGAGGAGGTGAAGCGCAAGTTCTTCGGAACACTCTACAATACGTACTCTTTCTTTAGCTTATATACCAATTTAGATGCCTTTAGTTATGCTGAAGCTGACATCCCATTGGCAGAAAGACCAGAATTAGACCGTTGGATTCTTTCTGAATTACATACCCTTATAAAGAAAGTAGATGCATATTATGCTGATTACGAACCCACAAAAGCAGCGAGAGCTATTTCAGATTTTACTCAAGATTACTTAAGTAACTGGTTTGTACGTTTAAGTAGAAGGCGTTTTTGGAAAGGTGATTATCAAACTGATAAAATTTCGGCATACCAAACCTTGTACACTTGCATGGTTAACATTGCAAAATTGGGAGCGCCAATTGCACCATTTTACATGGATAAACTGTATCAAGATTTAAATTTAGTAACCAAAAAGGAACCTTTTGAAAGTGTGCATTTAGCCAATTTTCCGGTTTATGATGAAAGTTTCGTAGATAAGGCTTTAGAGCGCAAAATGGAAAGTGCGCAAACCATATCATCTTTAGTATTATCCTTAAGGGCAAAGGAAAAGATTAAGGTGCGCCAACCGCTTCAAAAAATAATGATTCCTATTGATAGTAAACAACAAAAAGGAGAGATTCTAGCGGTTTCAGACTTGATAAAGCACGAAGTAAACGTAAAGGAAGTTGAGATTTTAGAGGATGCTTCCGATATTTTGGTAAAACAAATAAAACCGAATTTTAAGGCATTGGGTCCAAGATTTGGAAAAGATATGAAGCTCATTGCAAATGCTGTTAAACAGTTTAATGCAGAGGATATAAAAAAAATTGAACAAACTGGTGAAATTGGGGTTGACATTAACGGAAAAAATATTACTTTAGGGCTTGCAGATGTAGAAATTACATCGCAGGACATAGAAGGCTGGTTAGTTGCCAATGAAGGTGTATTAACAGTCGCCCTAGATGTTACCATTTCTGAGGAATTGCGAAGTGAGGGAATTGCGAGAGAACTTATCAACCGTATTCAAAATTTACGTAAGGATTCAGGGTTTGAAGTTACAGACAGAATTGATGTTAAACTTCAAAAAGACGAAAATATAGTACATGCTATAGATTCAAATATGGCTTATATTAAAACGGAAACGTTAGCAGAAGGGCTTGAAATAATTGAGAATTTAGATAAGGGTATAGATATTGCTTTTGACGATATAAATACCAAATTGTTTATCCAAAAACACTAAAACTATGGGAGCAACAAGTGCAAGATATTCAGATGCGGAGTTAGCAGAATTTAGAAAGTTGATTCAAGAAAAAATTGATAAGGCGCAACATGATTTAGAACTTATAAAAAGTGCCTATATGAATGACCATAACAACGGTACAGATGATACATCGCCTACGTTCAAAGCTTTTGATGAAGGTAGTGAAGTAATGAGTAAAGAATCTAATTCTCAATTAGCCATCCGTCAAGAAAAGTTTATTCGCGATCTTAAGAATGCTTTAATTAGAATAGAAAACAAGACTTACGGTATTTGTAGAGTTACTGGTAAGTTAATTAATAAAAAGCGTTTAGAGTTAGTGCCTCATGCTACCTTAAGTATTGAAGCCAAAAACATGCAAAAATAGTTAATCCCTTTGAAAAGAGGGCTCATGAATAATACAGAAGCGTCATCATTATTTAATGAAAGACGCTTTTTTTGTTTCTTAAAACCCTAATTTGATTGGTTATTGAGGTTAGGAATATTTTTAGGATACTACATTAAACCATGTCGTTAAAAAAAACTATCATACTAGTCGTAGTTATTTTGCTAATTGACCAAATAAGCAAAATATATATAAAAACACATTTTGAACTCCAGGAAAGTGTTGAGGTTTTTAGTTGGTTTAAAATTTTCTTTATTGAAAATGATGGTATGGCTTGGGGCACGAAAATTAGTGATTTTATTCCCTTTATAGATGAAAGAACTGCCAAAGTAGCTTTAACCGTTTTTAGAATGGTTGCTATTTGCGGTATTGGCTATTGGCTTTATGATGTTACCAAAAAACATAAACCAAATGTACTTATATGGGCCATTGCCTTTATTTTTGCTGGTGCGCTTGGTAATATTATAGATTCTGTTTTTTATGGAGTACTTTTTAACGATAGTTATGGGCAAGTGGCTGTTTTTATGCCAGATACTGGTGGGTATGATAGTTTACTTCATGGTAAGGTAGTAGATATGCTATACTTTCCTTTAATTGAAATAGATTTACCAAATTGGGTTCCGTTTTATGGCGGAAAACGGTTTAATTTTTTCGAACCTATTTTTAATGTAGCCGATGTTGCTATAAGCACGGGTTTTATTATGCTTATCGTGTTTAATAAGAGGGCGTTTGCAAAAAAGTAACAGTAGTCTTTTAATAATTAAAAATATTTAAAAGATACTTACCTTATTAATTTTAGAAAAATAGATTTAGTATGAAAATAAGTATTAGTGTATTGTTAATTTTAAATTGCTTTTTTGTTCAAGCCCAAATAGATAAAATAAAATTACCTGAAGGGATTGATGAAATAAAAATAAATTACACTACACCTATTTTTAGTGTTTATATAGATAAAAAGAATAATGTCTTTGTAGAAAACGATTTAGTAGAAATAGGACAAATAGGAAAGATTTTGCAGTATTTTAAGTATAAAATACCTGAAGAACATATTCCGTTTGTGCATGTTTTTATTTATGGAGATAAGAGGGCTAAATATTTAACAATTGATAGAGTTAAAACAGAAGTAGCTTCGTCGGGTATCTTTAATCTCCTATACAAAACTGGCAGTGTCGAAGATACGGATATTTTAAAGGGGGTGCGTTTCAAAAATCATTTTTCATTTTTCAGAGTTAACTTTATAGAGAAAAAAATAACAAAAAAGGAAGAACAAGAAATCGAAAGACGCAGAGATAGTCTAAAACAAATTGAAAATAAAACAGGGGAAAGTATGTTTTTTTTCACACCTCCTCCACCTCCTTTGCATTGGGCATGGGATTTTATGGAAAGGCTTTATACTGACCAACAGGAAATAATTGATGAGATTTTAGCTGATAGACGTTTTTCTTGTATTAGAATTACTAATCATGGAATTAAAATTGATAAAATGATTTTAAGTTTTAGTGAATTACCTGAAATTGAAAAGCTTTTCTTGAGTAACGAGGTGTTATTAGTAAATTTTGATGAGGATTTAGTTTATGAAAACTATTTTAAAATGATTAGTATACTTAGAGATTTTGAACGAAAAAACAAAAATAAGCATATTCCACTTTTTGCAGAAATATCCTCTGAAATTGAAGAAATTCATAAAAAGGCTAATGTGAAAATTTGTAATTAATACTCATAAACCTTCTCTGGAGTCACACAATAATCCAACCCAATATCGTTTTCAAAAATATCACTAATAAGCTCTTCAGCTTCAAAAAAGGAGAGTCCAATTTTTAGAGTAGTAGGTTTGCAATTACTTAAAAATTTGTCATAAAAACCTTTACCATAGCCCACGCGATTGCCTTGTTTATCAAATGCTAAAAGTGGAATAAAGACTACATCAATTTTTTTATTAGAAATTTCAATACCATCAATTGGTTCTGGAATGTTATAATGGTTATTTTTAATTTTAGTATTGTCGGTTAATAAAAAGTGTGTCATTTCCATGGTTTCAAAATCACTTTTAGAAACCACAATATTTTTGTCTTTTCCAGATAAGATGCTTAAAATATACTCTGTATTTACTTCTTTTTGTACTTCAATAGCAAGGAAAATATGATAAAAAGAATGTTCCCAAATAGGTAGTTTTAAGAGCTGATTTGCAATAAGAATACTCTGTTCATCTACATCATTTAATGATAAATTATTGCGTAATGCCTTATATTTTCTTCGCAGTTCAGCTTTTGTCATTTAGTTTGGTACTTATATGAAAAAGAGCATCACCTTGATACACAATAGGTGCTTCGTTTACATTAATGATGAAGCCAGAATTTTGAGCCTTTACAAAGTGATTTAGTTTACCATAAGGGTCTGTGATGTTACCTAATAAATCACCTTTTTGAACTTTTGAGTTTATTTTAATCTGGGCTTTAAACATGCCAGATAGTTTAGCTCGCACCCATTTACTATCTTTAATGAAAACACATTCTTTTCGAGGGGTGGAGGCTTTAAACTTTGGGTTTAGCATATCTAAATGCTTAAGTATGCGTTTAGAACCGTTTACTCCAGAATTTGTTACCGTATTGTCAATATGAAATGACTTGCCTCCTTCAAAAAGTATTAATGGCTTTTTAAGTTTATAGCAGGTATTTCTAAAAGACTTATTTAGGTTTTTGGAATATAAAACAAAGGGAGCTCCAAAAATTTTGGCTAATTTTTTAAGTTCAATATCTCCATCAATAATACGTATTTGAGGGGCATTAAAGCGTCCAGAGCCACCAGTATGGAAATCAATGATGTAATCTACATGAGGAACTACTTCGTTTACTAATTTATAAGCTACTCTACTGGCTAAAGAACCTTTAGGGCTTCCAGGAAATACACGGTTTAAATCCCTGCCATCAGGAAATTCTCTTCTCAAATTGATAAATCCAAAAATATTGATAACAGGTATACAGATAATGGTACCACGTTTAGGTTTATTAATACCCTTGGCAATTAATTGTCTCACAATTTCTACACCATTAACCTCATCACCATGAATGCCAGCAGTAAATAAAACCGTTGGCCCCGGTTTTTTAGAACGCTCAATAATTACGGGTACATTTACAGACGTTGAGGTGTGAAGGTTGGCTACATCAAAGTTTACCTCTTTACTTTCTCCTAGAGCAATGGTTTCTTTAAGAATACCTAAGATTTGTTTTTCAGTCCCCATATATTGGTTTCAAAATGTATTAACGTCTGTTTCTTTCAATATAGGTTATAATGCTTCTAGCTATATTTTTTCCGGTAGCTTTTTCTATACCCTCTAAACCGGGAGTTGAGTTTACTTCTAAAAGCAATGGTCCTCTAGCAGATTGTAACATATCTACGCCACAAACGGGTAATTTTAGTGCTCTGGCGGCATTCATAGCCACTTTTATTTCAGTTTCGTTTAGTTTAATAATTTCTGCGCTACCACCTCTGTGAAGGTTAGAGCGGAATTCCCCCTCTTTTCCTTGACGTTTCATGGCGCCAACTACATGTCCGTCTACTACTAAAGCTCTTAAATCTGCACCTTTGGCTTCGGCTATATATTCTTGAACTAAAGCTCTTGCTTGTAATCCGTTAAATGCTTCTAAAACAGATTCGGCAGCATTTTTAGTCTCGGCTAAAACCACGCCTAAACCTTGAGTACCTTCCAATAGCTTAATAATAACTGGAGCACCACCAACATGGTCTAACACTTTTTCAATATCGCGAGAGTAGTTGGTAAAAACTGTTTTTGGCATGCCAATACCGGCTTTAGACAAACGTTGGAAGCTGCGTAATTTATCTCTTGATCGTATAATGGCATCAGAGGTAACGGAGGTAAAGACATTCATCATTTCAAATTGGCGAACCACGGCGCAACCAAAAAAAGTTACTGAAGTTCCTATTCTTGGAATAATGGCATCAACATAATCTAAATAGCGGTCTTTGTAGTAAATGGTAGGTTTTTCCTTTTCAATGATAAGATCACATTTTAAGGGGTCTATGACTTCAACCTGATGTCCTCTGTTTTCGCCCTCCTCAATAAGTCTTCCGGTAGAATAAAGGTGTTCGTTTCTTGAAAGAATAACTATGTTCATGGTGTTTTTTTGTAATACGAAACGTTTTCTAAATCTACATCAACTATAAACTTTTTACTTAAAAATTGCCTGCCAATTAACACAGGAAATTTCATATCGTCTCTAGTGCTTAAAGTTAAGTTAATCTTATACGTTTTCCCAAAAAATATAACTTCAGATTTTACTTTGTATCTATTTTCCTTGTAGCCGTTACTGCTTTTAACATTAGTCAAAGAATAAGAATCAAAAATCATCTCAGTTTTGCCAAAGTTTTGATGTACGTCACTATTAAAAATACAAAGCAATGCATTGTCAATTTCAATAATTTCAGAGCAGTGTATTGCAGAGGTGTAAGCTCCTGTATCTATCTTAACATCAATGTCGTAGAGTTCTAATTTTGGGAAGTCTACCTTATCTATTCTACCAATAATTGTTTTACTCATTAGCTTTTTTAAAAAGTGGCGCAATGTAGTAAATTAGTAGATGCAAATATTTAGTTGAGCAAAAATTAACCATAAAATATTTAATAAGTACCTTTGAGATAATGGAAGTGCCTACTTTAGAGATACAGTTAAAAACCTTACCTAATCAGCCTGGAGTATATCAATACTTTGATAAAGAAGGAACTATTATTTATGTTGGTAAAGCCAAAAACTTGAAAAAACGGGTTAGCTCTTATTTTACAAAAACACATGATTTTGGAAAAACCAGAGTGCTTGTAAAGAAGATTGCTAAAATAAAGCACATTGTAGTTGAAACCGAAACAGATGCTTTGTTGCTTGAAAATAACCTAATAAAAAAACATCAACCACGCTACAACGTGATGTTGAAAGATGACAAATCCTATCCGTGGATTTGTATAAAAAATGAACGTTTTCCAAGGGTTTTTTCAACACGAAGGGTTTTTAAAAATGGAGGTGAATATTTTGGTCCTTATACTAGTGGCAAAACAGTACATACCTTGTTGGATTTAATAAAAGGATTATATCCCTTACGAACTTGTAATTATGATTTAACAGAAGCAAAAATTAATGCTGGTAAATACAAGGTCTGTTTGGAATACCACTTGGGTAATTGCAAAGGCGCTTGTGAAGACAAAGAAACTGAAGAAGCATATAATGAAAACATAAAGGCAATTCGTCAAATTTTAAAAGGAAATTTTAAGGACTCCTTACATCAATTTAAAAAGCAAATGAAACGGTGTGCTCAAGACATGTTGTTTGAAGAGGCACAAAAAATTAAGGAGAAAATTGAAGTTTTAGAAAACTACCAAGCGCGGTCTACTATTGTAAACCCTAAAATTAGTAATGTAGATGTTTTTTCTATTATGAGTGATGAAACCTATGGTTACGTTAATTTTTTACAATTATCATATGGCTCCATTATTAGATCACATACATTAGAAATTAAAAAGAAATTAGATGAAACTGATAAGGAATTATTGGAGTTAGCAATTACCGAAATCAGACAAAGGTTTCATTCAAATTCTAAAGAAATTTATGTGCCTTTTAAGGTTGACTTAGGGGATAATATTAAAGTAACCATTCCTAAGCTTGGTGATAAAAAACATATTTTAGATTTATCACTTCGCAATGCGAAGTATTACAGAATGGAACGTTTTAAGCAAGACAAGATTGTAGATCCAGATAGGCATGCCAACCGTATTATGGCCCAAATGAAAGCCGATTTAAGACTTAGCGAAGAACCAAGACATATTGAGTGTTTTGATAATTCAAATATTCAAGGAACAAACCCAGTGGCAGCCTGCGTAGTCTTTAAAAACGGTAAACCAAGTAAAAAAGATTATCGTCATTTTAATATTAAAACCGTGGAAGGTCCTGATGATTTTGCCTCCATGGAAGAGGTGGTATTAAGGCGTTACAAACGTTTATTGGATGAAGACCAACCATTACCACAGCTTATTATAATTGATGGGGGTAAAGGACAATTGTCTTCAGCCTTAAAAAGTTTAGACCTATTAGGCTTACGAAGTAAAATTGCTATCATAGGAATTGCAAAACGTTTAGAGGAATTATATTATCCAAATGATCCAATTCCCTTATATTTAGATAAGAAAAGTGAAACCTTAAAAATCATTCAGCAATTGCGTAATGAGGCACATCGTTTTGGGATAGAGCACCACAGAAATAAGCGTAGTAAAAGTGCGCTGAATACAGAATTGGAGACCATACCGGGCATTGGAGAAAAAACAGTAGTAGAGTTGTTAAAACATTTTAAATCTGCTAAACGGGTGGCTAATGCTAAATTAGATGAATTGGAAGTGTTGATAGGTAATTCCAGAGCTGAAAAGGTTTATAATTTTTATCATGAATAAAATATTATCCAAGACTTAAATATTTGAAAAAAAGAATCATCATATCATTCCTTTTTTTGTTCGTTTTCATTTCCGCGAAAGCGCAAAATGATTCTTTGCAAAGTAACAACCAAAAAGTGGGCTTGGTATTAAGTGGAGGTGGTGCTAAAGGGTTGGCGCACATTGGCACACTTAAGATTATTGATAGTTTAGGCGTAAAAGTAGATTATGTTGCAGGAACGAGCATGGGTGCTATTGTTGGAGCCTTGTACGCCTCAGGCTATTCTGGAAAACAACTGGATTCTATTTTTAGGAATGCCGATTTTGATAACATCATCATCGATAATTTACCTCGAGCTTCAAAAGGTTTTTTTGAACGTAATAATGATGAAAAATATGCCTTAAAATTACCTTTTGATGATTTTAAATTAAAATTACCTTCAGCACTTTCAAAAGGTCAAAATGCCTATAATTATTTACTCAAATTATTACTTCATGTTAATGAAATAGAAAATTTTAGTGAGCTGCCTATTCCATTTTTTTGTGTGGCTACCAACATGGAAACTGGTAAACAAGTTATTTTAGAAAAGGGCAACCTTACCCAGAGTATTATGGCAAGTGGTGCACTACCCTCTTTGTTTCAACCAGTAAATTTAAACGGTCAAATTCTCATTGACGGCGGCGTGGTTAATAATTATCCAATAGATGAACTAAGAGCCAAAGGAATGGATATTATTATAGGTGTTGATGTGCAAGACGGACTTATGAATAGAGATGAATTAATTTCAGCTCCCGATGTGTTACTCCAAATTAATAACTTCAGAACCATCAAGGATATGGAAGTGAAGTCTAAAAAAACAGATATTTATATTAAACCAAACATTAAGGACTATAATGTAGTGTCTTTTGATGATGCCAAGGAAATAGTAGATTTAGGAAAACTAGCAGGTTTAGAAAAACTTAAAGAATTAAATACGTTAGCAAAAAAGGCTAGTGTTTCTCACCTTAAATTAAGACCCTATCAACAGGATAGTATTGTTGTTAACCAAATTTCTATAAAAGGTTTAGAAAAATATACAAGAGCTTATGTCTTGGGAAAATTAAAACTTAAGGGTGGTGAAAAAATAAGCTACAATGAGCTAATGAAGGGTATTAATAGCTTAGTAGCTACAAATAATTTTGATTCGTTTGAGTATCAATTAAAGACTTCAAAAAATAAAAAAGGTTTTGATTTTTATGCTAATTTAAAAGAAACAGAAACAACTACATTTTTAAAGTTTGGAGTACATTATGATGATTTATATAAAAGTGGTGTTTTAGTCAATATCACAAAAAAACGACTGTTATTTGATAGTGATATTGCTTCTTTAGATGTAGTTCTAGGAGATAATGTGCGTTATAATTTTGAGTATTTAATTGATAAGGGTTTTTATTGGAGTGTGGGGGTGCGGTCTAGGTTTAACAATTTCTACAAAAATATAAGCGCCCAATTGTTATTAGATGATTCTGAAATAGATGCCACAGGATTAAATAAAATTGAGGTTGCATTACAAGATCAAACCAATCAGTTTTATTTGCAAACGTTGTTTAGAAAAGACTTTGCGTTTAGTGCTGGTGCAGAACATAAGCGGTTAGAAATTTCATCAGAAACTTTGGCAACCAATAATGAAGATGAAGATTTTATTTTTGAAAACACTGATTATTTCAGTGCTTTTGGATGGCTTACTTTAGATACCTATGATGATAAATATTTTCCTAAAAAAGGAGTTTTTTTTGACGGTGATGTACATACCTATCTTTATGCATCTCATTTCAATAGTACGTTTGAACCTTTTACTTTGGCAAAGGCTAATATGGGTTATGCTTTTAGCGTATCTGATAAACTAGCCATTAATTTACAAACAAGTGGAGGCTTTAAATTAGGTGATAAATCTACCCAAACCTTAGATTTTGCTCTTGGAGGTTACGGAAATAATTTAATAAACAATTTTATTCCCTTTTTAGGTTATGATTTTATATCAATAACTGGTAATAGTTTTGTGAAAGCTTATGCAAGTGTAGATTTTGAGGTGCTTAAAAACCATCACTTTACTATAGAAGGTAATTGGGCAAATGTTGATGATGATATTTTTGATTCGGGCGAGTGGTTTACCCTGCCCGATTATAGAGGCTATGCTCTTGGGTACGCTATTGATACATTTTTAGGGCCAATTCAGGTAAAGTATAGCTTTTCACCTGAACGAAACCAAGGCGTCTTATTTGTTAATTTAGGGTTTTGGTTTTAACTAAACCTTAAGAATAGTTTTTCGTATTTTACCGATATTTGTATTGTTATGAAGTTTTTGTTTAAAGACTTATTGCAGTTTCTACATTATCTTATCAAGAGAAATCCTGAATAAGCAGGCATTCTTATCTTTCCTGAATTCGCAGGAATCTTTTAAATTTATTATCTTTAATACAACTCTATTAGTCATATTATCAGGCTAGTATCTAAATTTGAAAAAATGCCATTTTATCATAAATTAGGAAATATTCCACCTAAAAGACATACACAGTTTAGAAAATCAGACGGTAGTTTGTATTATGAGCAGTTGTTTGGTACTATTGGTTTTGACGGTATGTCAACGAATAGCTATCATGAGCAGCGCCCAACACAGGTTAAGGAAATTAAAAGGCAATATAGTGTAGCTCCAAAAATTGCTCTTAAAAATAATATTAAATCCTATCGGTTTAAGGGGTTTCAAGTAAAGCCAGAAGATGATTATTTAGAAAGTAGAAAAACTGTTTTGGTAAATAGTGATTGTGCCATTGTATTAGCAGCTCCAAAACAATCTACAAAAGACTATTTCTACAAAAACACCGATGCCGATGAATTAATTTTTATTCATAAAGGGAGTGGGAGATTACGCACCATGTTAGGGAATATCAATTTTAAATATGGAGATTATCTGTTAGTGCCACGGGGAATTATTTATAAAATAGATTTTGATACCCAAGATAACAGACTCTTTATTGTAGAATCCCACAGGCCTATTTACACACCCAAAAGATATCGTAATTGGTTTGGGCAGTTGTTAGAGTATTCACCGTTTTGTGAGCGTGACATTAGGCAACCACAAGAGTTGGAAACTTATAATGAAAATGGAGATTTTCTTATCAAAGTTAAAAAACAAGGAGACATTATAGAAATGGTGTATGCCTCACATCCGTTTGATGTAGTAGGATATGATGGTTACAACTATCCGTACGCTTTTTCAATACATGATTTTGAACCCATTACAGGACGTGTGCATCAACCGCCTCCAGTACACCAAACATTTGAGACCGATGCTTTTGTAGTGTGTAGTTTTGTACCACGGTTGTACGATTATCATCCGCAGTCAATTCCGGCACCATATAATCACAGTAACATTGATTCTGATGAGGTTTTGTATTATGTTGATGGCGATTTTATGAGCCGTAACGATATTGAAGCAGGGCATATCTCGTTGCATCCTGCGGGTATCCCACATGGGCCACATCCCGGAGCTACAGAGCGTAGTATTGGGCAGGTAAAAACAGATGAATTGGCGGTAATGGTAGATACATTCAAACCACTTATGGTTACAGAAGAGGCTATGAAAATTGCCGATGAGGGGTATTACAAATCTTGGTTAGAATAAATTTATTAGAAGCTACTTCCCGTTTTCGGTAGTCGCTCTTAAAAATGCTACATCATGCATTGTCTGGATAAAATTTTTAAGGAGCTCCACAAACTACCTCAATCGGGGCTACTTTAAATAGTAATAATGGCTAAACCACTAAAAGAATCAACAGAAAAACTTATAAACTATGAGTAAAGATATAAAATCAGTAAACTACGGTTTAGAAAAAATATTTGAAGGCGCGCAAGATTTTTTACCACTTTTAGGAACAGATTACGTAGAACTTTACGTTGGTAACGCAAAACAAGCAGCTCATTTTTATAAAACAGCATTTGGGTTTCAGTCTTATGCCTATAAAGGTTTGGAGACGGGAAGTAACGACTCGGTTTCCTATGTTCTTAAACAAGATAAAATAAGGCTAGTGCTTACCACACCATTAAACTCTAAAAACCCAATAAATGAACATATTGTTAAACATGGTGATGGCGTAAAAGTAATTGCCCTTTGGGTAGAAGACGCCAGAAAAGCTTATAAAGAAACAACAAGTAGAGGTGCCAAATCATATTTTGAGCCTTTTGTAGAGTCAGATGAACATGGCCAGGTAGTGCGTGCTGGAATTTATACCTACGGTGAAACGGTCCATATGTTTGTAGAACGCAAAAATTACAATGGTGTGTTTATGCCTAAATTCGAAAAGTGGGAGTCAGACTATAACCCTGAGCCGCTTGGATTAAAATATGTAGATCACATGGTAGGAAATGTTGGTTGGGGGCAAATGAATACGTGGGTAAAATGGTATGAAGATGTCATGGGTTTTGAAAACTTTTTATCCTTTGATGATAAGCAAATACACACTGAATATTCTGCTTTAATGAGTAAGGTAATGAGTAATGGTAATGGGCGTATAAAATTCCCAATAAATGAACCTGCCGAAGGCAAAAAAAAGTCACAGATTGAAGAATATCTTGACTTTTATGAAAGCGCCGGGGTACAACATATTGCTGTTGCTACAGATGATATTATTTCAACGGTAAAGGGCATGCGTTCTAGAGGTGTGGAATTTTTGTCAACACCACCAGAAACTTATTACGAAGCTGTTCCAGAGCGTTTGTTGGCACATGATCATCAGTTGAAAGAAGATATTAAAACACTTCAAAATTTAGGTATTATGATAGATGCCGATGAAGAGGGGTATTTACTTCAAATATTTACAAAACCAGTTCAAGATAGACCCACGTTATTTTTTGAAATAATACAACGTATGGGGGCTAGAGGTTTTGGTGCTGGTAATTTTAAGGCTTTGTTTGAATCTATTGAAAGAGAACAAGCCAAACGAGGAACTTTATAAATAATTGTTAAGTGTGTGCTAATAAAAACAGGTGCTCTGAAGTTTTTTTATATTTTTGGAATAGTAATTGTAATTTCTTGAGTAGAGCAATAAAATTTTATTGAAGAAGTTAATTACATAACCCAAAAAAAAGAATGCATAAAATACTACTTATATTATTACTAACAACAAGCTTTATACAAGTGTCTTATTCTCAAGATGAAAAAGCATTTGAAGATGGAGAATGGTTTAAATTTAAAATGAGTTACAGCGGTTTTTTAAAAGCAGGTAATGCAACGCTTACCGTTAAAAATGCTACATTGAACAATAAAGAGGTGTATCATGTAAAGGGAAAAGGCTGGACAACGGGTATGATAAAATGGTTTTTTAAAGTAGAAGATCGATATGAAAGTTATTTTGACAAACAAACCAACATACCTTACAAGTTTATTAGAGATATTGATGAAGGAGGTTACACCAAAGACCTTGAAATTGACTTTGATCATATCAATAAAAAAGCCCATATAAATGATAAAAAAAATAAAACCAAAACCGTTGTAAATATAAAACCCAACATACATGATATGGTATCTACTTTTTATTATTTACGCAATAATATTAAAATAGATACTTTAAAGGTTGGTGATGAAGTTTTAGTAGATATGTATTATGATAAAGAAAGCTACAGGTTTAAGTTAGAATACCTTGGAGAGGATATTATTAGCTCAGATTTTGGTGATGTAGAAACCCTAATGTTCAGACCATATGTTTTGGCAGGACGCGTGTTTAAAGAGGAAGAAAGTTTAACAGTTTGGGTAACCAAAGATAAAAATAAAGTACCTTTGCGCATCAAAGCAGATTTGGCTGTGGGCTCTTTAAGAGCGGATTTAGAAGCTTTTAAGGGGCTGAAACACCCCTTTCAAATAGTAGTTAAACGATAATGGGTTTAGATTCTAAAATTACCAAACAACTCAAAGACAAATATAACAACATAGACCAAGATTTAGAAGATCATCTAGAAGGTTTGTTGTATAGTAAACCTATCACATATTGGGATTACATCCAGACAGATGCCTTATTAAACCTACAATTACCTAGAACCAATTATCCAGATGAGATGGTATTTATTATGTACCATCAAATTACAGAGCTTTTGTTCAAAATGATACTTACCGAAATTGAGCAACTTGCAAAATCTCAAAAAGTAGAAACGGAGACGTTTACAGATAAAATAATGCGTATTAGTCGTTATTTTGATGTATTGACATCCTCTTTCAGTATCATGAAAGATGGCATGAGTATAGAGCAATATAATAAGTTTAGACAAACGTTGATACCTGCCAGCGGATTTCAAAGCGCACAGTATAGAAAAATAGAGTTTGCTTCAACAGAATTAATTAATTTAATAGACAAAAGGTTTAGAGATACCATTGATAGAAATTCATCTTATGAAAATGCTTTTGAACATTTGTATTGGCAAGCAGCAGGTAAAGACTACAAAACTGGAAAAAAGAGCTATACTTTAACAGTATTTGAAGAACGATATAAAGAAGAGTTTATTAGATTTACCAAATTTTATTACAAAAATAATCTTTGGGCAAAATTTAAAGGTTTACCTAAAAAAGCACAGCAAAACAAAGCGCTTATTAAAGCTATGCGTCATTATGATTACACTGTTAATATTAAATGGGTCATGGCGCATTATAATACGGCAAATTACTATTTAAATATTGGTGGTAAAACAGCCGAAGCTACAGGAGGTAGTGAATGGGTTAAATACATGCACCCAAAGTATCAAAAAAGGATATTTTTTCCAGAATTATGGACAACAAAAGAAATAGAAGATTGGGGAACAAATATTTAATAACAATAATATTTACTTTAGGATTTCTTTTTAATGCTTGCAAGGAGGATAAAAAAGAAGACGTTTTACATGAAGAGTTAGCGGTTGTTGAAGCGCCTAAAGATATTTATGAGTTTGGATTTAAGTTGAATGATTACGTGGTTAAGCGAGATACCGTAAAAACAGGAGAGAGTTTTGGGCAAATTTTAGAACAAAATAAAATAGGCTACCCTAAAATATTTCATATTGCTGAAAAAACTAAAGAAACTTTTAATATTGCTCGATTTTTTCAGGCAGGAAAACCATATACAATTTTATGCTCAAAAGATTCATTAGAGTTGCCAGAATCTTTTATTTATCAACCTAATAAGGAGGAATATGTGGTCATTAATTTTAAAGATTCTATCCATGCTTTTAAAAGTAGAAAGCCTATTACTTATGTTGAAAAAACGATTACGGGTGTTATAGACAATAGTATTTCAGTAACATTGGATGAAAAAGGTGTTAGTCCAGTACTTACCAATAAATTGGCAGATGATATTTATGCCTGGACCATTGATTTTAGACGCCTTCAAAAAGGAGATAGATTTAAGGTGATTTATACTGATAAGTATATAGATGATTCTATTTATGGCGGTATTCATGATGTGAAGGCAGCTTATTTTGAACATAATAACGAACCGTTTTACGCCTTTCAATTTGAAACAGATTCAGTAAAAGGAATTATCGATTACTTTAACGATGAAGCCAAAAATTTGCGTCGTGCCTTTTTAAAAGCCCCCGTTAAATTTAGCAGAATATCATCGCGTTATAATTTAAGAAGAAGAATAGCGGTTTACGGTTACAAAGTGAGAGCCCATAAAGGTACTGATTTTGCTGCTCCAATTGACACGCCTATTATGGCAACCGCCAACGGAACGGTTACTAAATCTGAACGCAGAGGTGGTAACGGTAATTATGTTAAAATTAGACATAATGCCACTTATGAAACTCAGTATTTGCATATGAGGAAGCGTAATGTAAAAGTAGGGCAATTTGTTAAGCAAGGCGATGTAATTGGATGGGTTGGAATGACAGGAAATACGGGTGGTCCGCACGTTTGTTACCGGTTTTGGGTTAATGGAAGACAGGTAGACCCGTTCAAGCAAAAACTCCCCGAAGCAAAACCCATTTCAGACTCATTAAAAGCAAGATATTTAGAATATATAAAACCTATCAAAGTTCAACTGGACAGTATACAATTTGATGAAGATGTGCCAGAGGAACACTTTAATGAAAATCTCATCACACAGAATTTTTAAATTATGGCATTACCAACAACCAACCCTACTACAACCAATGCTTGGAGAAAATTAAAAGAGCATTTTAACGAGGTGAAGAATTTACATATGAAAGATTTATTTGCTCAAGATGAAAAAAGGGCTGATAAATTCACCTTAATATGGGATGATTTTTATGTAGATTTTTCAAAAAATAGAATCACAGAAGAAACTTTTAAGTACTTACTGGAGCTAGCAGATGATGTAAAGTTAAAGGAAGCTATTCAAAGTCAGTTTTCAGGAGAAAAAATAAATCAAACCGAAGGAAGAGCGGTGCTACATTCGGCTTTAAGAGCGCCAGAGTCAGCAGTAGTAACTGTTGATGGAGAAAACGTAATTCCTGAAGTTTATAATGTAAAACAAAAAATAGAAACTTTTACCAATGAGGTAGTAAATGGTAAAAGAAAAGGTTATACAGGCAAACCATTTACCCACGTGGTTAACATTGGTATTGGAGGGTCAGATTTGGGTCCAGCTATGGTTGTTGATGCTTTACAGTATTACAAAAACCACTTAACTACCTATTTTGTTAGTAATGTAGACGGTGACCACGTTAACGAAGTTATCAAAAAATTACACCCAGAGACGACTCTTTTTGTGGTGGTTTCAAAAACGTTTACCACACAAGAAACACTATCTAATGCTAACACTATAAAAGATTGGTTTCTACAATCGGCTAGTCAAGAAGATATTGCTAAACATTTTGTGGCGGTTTCAACCAATTTAGATGCTGTACAAAGTTTTGGAATTGACCCAAACAATATCTTCCCTATGTGGGATTGGGTTGGTGGTCGTTTTTCATTGTGGAGCGCGGTGGGACTTTCAATAAGCTTAGCAGTTGGTTATGATAACTACGCCAGTCTATTATTAGGAGCCAACAAAATGGATGAGCATTTCAAAAACAAAGATTTTCAACATAATATTCCGGTTGTCTTAGGATTAATAAGTATATGGTATAACAACTTTTTTAATGCCGAAAGTGAAGCCATCATACCATACTCACAATATTTAAACCAGTTTGCTACCTATTTACAACAGGGTATTATGGAAAGTAATGGTAAAAGTGTTGATAGAAATGGCAATCCTATAGATTACCAAACAGGCACATTAATTTGGGGTGAACCTGGAACAAACTCGCAACATGCTTTTTTCCAATTAATTCATCAAGGAACAAAATTAATACCTGCTGATTTTATAGGGTTTACAAAATCACTTCATGGCAATCAAGACCATCAAGATAAACTAATATCAAACTTTTTGGCGCAAACCGAAGCTTTATTAAATGGAAAAACAGAAAGCCAGGTAATAGCAGAAGGCACCAAAGAAGCTATCATACCTTTTAAAATATTTGAAGGCAATAAACCAACCAATACCATTTTTATTAAAAAGCTAACACCAGAAAGTTTAGGTAAACTTATTGCCATGTATGAGCACAAAATATTTGTTCAAGGTGTTATTTGGAACATTTTTAGTTATGACCAATTTGGAGTGGAGTTAGGTAAGCAACTTGCTACCAAAATACTAAAGGAATTTAATGGTGAAGCAATAAACACCCATGATTCCTCAACTACAAACTTATTGAATTACTATAAAAGCATGAGTTAAATTTGCTTACGGTTTAATACTATAATTTATATTATGGCACGAGTATTTTAATATTCGTGCCTTTTTTTTAACTAATTGTTAATTTTATTTAATGCATGCATAACATTTGTGTAGGTTTTATGTGTATTTTTGCATAGACTAATTCAATTAATTAATTTTTCTTCACAATGAAAAAAACTACTCAATTTTTATTGTTGACTGTAGCGTTGTTATTCAGTTCAACAATTTTTGCACAAAGTAAAATTACAGGTACTGTAATTGATGCTGATCTTAATGCACCTTTACCAGGAGCAAATGTTATTGAAAAAGGCACTACAAATGGTGTTTCAACAGATTTTGACGGAAACTTTACCTTAACAGCACAAGCAACTTCAGGACAAATAGTTGTTTCTTATGTAGGGTACGGAAAAGTAACTTTATCATTTAATGGCGATACTAATCTAGGTAAGATTACTATTTCTCCGGATAATTCATTAGAGGAAGTGGTAATTACAGGAACGGGTGTAATCGACTTAGCTGAAGATAGAAAAACACCTGTAGCGGTATCTACCATTAAAGCAAATGAAATTAGAGAACGAGCTGGTAATTGGGATTTACCTGAAGTATTGAAATCAACACCTTCGGTTCAAAATATTAAAGGCGGTGGCTTTGGAGACGGTCAAATGTTTTTACGTGGTTTTGATCAAACAAATACGGCTTTTATGTTAAATGGTCAGCCAATTAATAGTCCAGAAGATGGTAGAATGTTTTGGTCTAATTGGTCTGGAGTTTTAGATGTTGCAAATGCAGTTCAAGTTCAAAGAGGGTTAGGTTCTTCTAAATTGGCAATATCATCAGTTGGTGGTACGGTAAATATAGTAACCAAAACGGTAGATAGAAGAGAAGGAGGTTTTGTTCAACAAATGGTTGGAAATGATAATTATACAAAATCTACAGCTTATTATTCTACAGGATTGATGGAAAGTGGTTGGGCTTTTTCAGCGATGTTAGGCCATTGGCAAGGAGAAGGTTATGTTAATGATACAGACGGACAAGGCCAAACATATTTCCTGTCATTGGGTTATAAACCTAATGAAAATAACTTATTCAACTTTTTAATTACAGGAGCGCCTCAATGGCATGCGGCAGCTGGAAGCGGAAGAATAAGTGATTTTCTTGAAAACGGTAGGAAGTATAACTCCTGGAATTTCTCAGGAGTAAATAGTCCTAATCTATTACAAAGCGGAAGATATCCGGGTGGTAGAAATATATATCATAAACCAGTTGCAAATATAAGTTGGGATTTAACTCTTGGTGAAAATTCCTCTTTATCAACTATTTTATATGGTTCTATAGGTCGTGGAGCTTTTGCTGCAACACAATTTTCAGGTGGAATACCATCGTATGCTAGAGGATCTAATAATAACCACAACTGGTATGGAGTGGTCTCAAACTTTAATACAGAATTAAATTCAAATTTAAGTTTGAATTTTGGTGCTGATGTTCGTCTTTACAACGGAATTCATTTTAGAAGTGCAAACGAATTTTTATCTGTAGACAGTGTAAACGCCTTTAGTATTTATAATGGAGGAGATTATATGCTAACTAAAACCTTTGGAGGTATCAATCCATGGAATTTAACGTTTAATCCAAATGATGAGCATGACCAACGTTTTGGATATGATTATGAAGAAGACATCAACTATTACGGTGTTTTCGGTCAGTTAGAGTATTCAAATGATCAATTTTCGGCTTTCTTCCAAGGGTCAGCATCAACTCAAACTCATGTTAGGACAGAGTATTTAAATGCAGCAGTTGAAGGCGTTTCAGAAGAATCAGAGAAAGTAAATAACCCTGGTTTTAATTTAAAAGCAGGAGCTTCCTATACTATAAACGTTAATAATAAGGTGTTTGCTAATGTTGGCTATTACTCACGCCAACCTTTTCATAGTGACTTGTTTATAAGTGATAGAAACGGAAATGAATTAATAATGCCAGAAGTTGAAAACCAAAAAATTACAGGATTAGAGGCTGGATATCAATTAGGAGGGGAAAAGATTTCTGCTAATTTAAACCTTTATTATACCATTTGGGATAATAGAACATTATTAAGTGATAATGGAGAAGATCAGGGGTCTTCAGCATTCAGGCTTTTCCAAACACAAGGAGTTAAACAGGTACATAGTGGTGTAGAGTTGGAAGTATTTGCGCGACCAACGGATAACCTTAGGGTTAATGGATTTCTAGCGATTGGAGATTGGAAATTTGATGGGAATGGTACTCAAAGGACTTTTGATGAATCTGGTACAATTTCAGATCCAGACACTGAGGTAGACCTTGACGGTGTTAAGGTAGGGGGAGCGGCTCAATTTACTGCTGGGGCATTTGCTTCCTATGAGTTTTTGCCAAGATTTAGTGTAGATGGAACCTGGAATCTTTACAATAATTTGTATTCACAAGGGCAAGCAACAGCCGATAGTCCTCCTATAGAATTACCAAGTTATGATACAGTTGATTTAGGTGCTTCATACAAGTGGTTATTGGGTGAAAATGACCAAAACGCACTGCAGTTTAGAGTGAATATCAACAATATCTTTGATGAGGTTTACTTAGAATCTGTGAGTGGAAATACAGCTGCATCTTCTATTGCATCTGAGAATTACAAAGGTGTTAATGTGTCTAATAATGGTAGATTTGGTTACGGTAGAACTTGGAATGTTAGTTTACGCTATTCATTCTAATAAAGTTTGAAAATAAGAATAAAAACCGCTTCTTGAAAGAAGCGGTTTTTTTATAGATTAAAATCACTATTTTTGAAATCAATTAAAATTAATAATCATGTACGAAATCATACTTAATCTACACTCTTATTGGGCCTATTTGGTGCTGTTTATTTTAATTATAGCATCATTGAATGCATTGATAAAATCTTTTGCAGGTAAAGAGTATAGTGCCAAAGATTTTAGAATTTCTTTATTTACTTTAATTGTTTCTCATATTCAACTTCTAATAGGCATTATATTATATTTTGTATCAGAGAGGTTTAGTTTATGGAGTGAATTGGGAGGTAAAGTAATGGGTAATAGTTTAGCGCGTTTATATTTAGTTGAACATCCGTTAGTAAATATCATTGGTGTGGCACTTATAACCATTGGTTATTCAAAGCATAAAAAGAAATTGACTTCTAAAGCTAAATTAAGAACCATAGCAATTTTTTATACCATAGCTTTAGTGTTTATTCTTTCAAGAATCCCTTGGCAACAGTGGTTTTAATTGAAAAGACCTACGAGGTTAATCTTTAACCTCTTTTATCACATAAACAAATACCGGAAAGTGATCGCTAAAACCATTGGTGAATCCGCCATTTGAAAAACTTCTATAAGGATAGCCTTTATATTGTCCCTTTTTGGTAATTAAGTAGTGCTTGTTAAAAATACCCGCTTTATAAAATCTAAATGATGAATAATCTTTTTCAAGTAAGGGTTTGGTAAATAAAATTTGGTCAAATAAACTCCAAGCATCCCTGTAAGCTGTGGTTCCTAAACCATCTTTAAAGTATTTTTCATAAGGGTTATAAATGCCTTTTAAGCTAACGCTCTTTTTATTATACTTTGGCTTTAAAACCTTTTTTACACTTTCGTCTGTTGGGTTATCATTTAAATCGCCCATCAAGAAAATTTTAGCATAAGGGTTGTTAGATTGAAGAGAATCAATCAAATGCTTACTAAGTTTTGCCGCAGCGATACGCTTTGGCTTACTTCTAGCTTCTCCACCACTTCTAGATGGCCAATGAGTAACTATCAAATGTATAAGGTCTCCTTCTAGTTCTCCGCTAACCAACAATTGGTCTCTAGTATATACACGTTTGTTAGTTAAATCATCATAGATTTTTAATTCATGACTACTTGTTGATATTGGTATAAAGATATTTTTTTGATATAAGAGTGCTACATCAATACCTCGAGCATCTGGGGAGTGGTAATGAATAATCCCATAGTTTTTAGCTACAAGTAATGAATCGTTTAAGAGGTCTTCTAGAACTTTTCTGTTTTCAATTTCCGAAACACCTATTATTGCTGGAGAATTATTAGTTATTTCACTGCCAATGTCAGCAATAACTCTAGCCATATTTCTCACTTTCTTTTTATAAACTAGCTCATTGTTTGTTTTTAATTCCATTATAGGGCTAGCTTCATCAAATTTGTTAGGGTCGTTTTCTGTATCAAACAAATTTTCCAAATTATAAAAGGCAATAGTATGTATTTTATAAGTCTTTTTTTCTTGGGAATAGATAAATGAGTTTCCTAATAAGAATAAGCTAAGAAATAAGGTTGTAAAAGTTTTCATTAAAGGAAAGTTACGTTATTGTTATTTTCGTTACAAAGTTTAAGTCAAAAGTAGATATTTGATTTAAATATCATAAATTTGATTATATTAAATGATTATTATTTAGTAACACTTAAAGTATTAATTATAAACTAAAGTATGAATAAAAGATTACTCATTTTTTTATTGGGAGTTTTTTTGTTTTTTTCAGCATCTGCGCAACAAGCTCAAATAAAAGGGAGTGTTAGGGATGCTGTTTCTTTTGGACTTATTCCAGATGTAATAGTTGAAGTTGAGGGCTCAATGTTAAATACGATAACAGGAGATAATGGGGAATTTTTGTTTGCTTCTAATGTGCCTTTAGGAGAACAAGTTTTAAGAATTTCAAAAATAGGTTACATCACTAAAAGATTTCCAATTGTTGTTAATGAAAAACAAACAGTCAAAATATTTGATATGACTTTGGAAGTAGATGATTCTTCATCTGAAGAATTATTTACTATAATGCTATCTGATGATCAACTAGATAATGATGAAAGTGGAGCCGATAATATTTCTGGTTTATTAGCATCTTCGATGAATGTTTTCCAAAGGACTGCAGCTTTTGAGTTTAGTCCTTCGTTCTTTAGGGTAAGAGGGTTAGATTCAGAGAATGGATCAGTACTCATCAATGGCATAGAGATGAATAAATTATTTAATGGGAGACCTCAATGGAGTAATTGGGGTGGTTTAAATGATGTAGTTAGAAATCAAGAACTAACCATAGGGTTGGCGCCCTCTAATTATAATTTTGGAGGTATTCTAGGAACTACCAATATTAATGTAAGAGCTACTCAAGCAAGACTTGGAGGTAGAGTAACTTATTCCTCTTCAAATAGAAGTTATACAAACAGACTCATGGCTAGTTATTCCAGTGGAATGATAGAAGGAGATTGGGCGTTTACTTTATCAATTGGTAGACGTTGGGGAAATGAAGGGTTTCAAGATGGTACGTTGTATGATTCAAATTCTTTTTTCGCATCGGTTGAAAAGAAAATAAATGATAAGCATAGTTTAAGTTTTACCTCCATATATGCACCTAATAGAAGAGGTAAGTCTTCACCTAATACCCAAGAGGTATTTGATTTAAAAGATATTAAGTATAATGAGTATTGGGGGTGGCAGAATGGTGAAAAACGCAATTCACGTATAAAGGAAGTAGAGGAACCTATAATGATGCTTAACCACTATTGGGATTTATCCAGTAAAACTACCTTGAATACAAACTTAGGGTACCAATTTGGAAAAATAGGGAATAGCCGTTTGAGTAATAATGGCACCGATTTAGTTAACGGTTTTCCTGAGGGAGGAGCATTAAACCCAAGTCCCACTTATTATCAAAAGTTACCAAGTTATGCCTTGAGAAACTTTCCAGACAATACAAGTATGGCATATGGCCTTCAACAACAATTTATAAATGACGGACAAATAAACTGGAATATGCTTTATGAAGCTAATATTTTGAATGCTCAAAATGGAGGTAATGCAATTTATGCTCTTTATGAAGATAGGTCTGATGACAAACAGCTCACAGTTAATACTATTTTTAGTTCTGAGTTAAATGACAATATTTTAGTTAATGCAGCACTAAATTATAGGTCACTTAAGTCTGAGAATTTTGCCGAAATTATTGATTTATTAGGTGCAACTACCTTTTTAGATGTTGATGCTTTTGCAACTAATATTGATGAAGCTCAAAACGACTTGGCAAACCCAAATAGGTTAGTTGGAGAGGGAGATAGATTTGCTTATAATTATAATTTGTTTGCAGATATAATTAGTGGCTATGCACAAGCACAATTTAAATATAATAAGGTAGACTTTTACCTTTCGGGTAGTATTACCAACACACAATATCAAAGAGAGGGTATTTATCAAAATGGAGGTTTTCCTGATAACTCACTTGGCTATGGTGATAAGTTAACATTTACAGGTATTGGTGCTAAAGGAGGCCTTACTTATAAACTTACTGGAAAACATGTATTCGATATTAATGCAGGTTATATTACTAGGGCTCCTTCACTACGTAATACTTATTCTAATGCTCGTGAAAATCATAATGTGGTTCCTAATATTACAGAAGAGAAAATTTTATCTTCAGATGCAAGCTATATTTATAGATCGCCAATAATAAATGCAAAATTAACAGGATACTACACTAAAATAGAAGATGCTAATGAAATATCATTTTTCTTTGCTGACGGAATAGGAGGTGATAATACGGCCTTTATTCAAGAGATACTTCAGGGGATAGAAAAAAGACACATAGGGGGCGAATTGGGGGTTGAAGCTCAAATAACACCAACCATTAAGTTTAGGGGAGTTGCCTCTGTAGGACAATTTACCTATGACAATAATCCCAATCTATTTTTAACCACAGAGGCTGATGACGAATCAATTGCTGCTGGATTTGTAGATGGCTTTAAAGATTTTGGTAAATCAAACTTAAAAGATTACAAGTTGGCTGCAGGACCACATAGAGCATATTCAATTGGATTTGAATATCGCGATCCAGATTATTGGTGGGTTGGGGCAACGGCTAATTTTTTTACTAACACATATATTGATGTTAGTCCATTAATTCGATCTGAAAATTTCACTACCGATTTTGATGGTAATCCATTTAATGATTATGATGAAGACCTAGCTAGAGAACTGTTGAAACAGGAACGTTTTGATGATTACATGGTAATAAACCTAATTGGAGGTAAGTCTTGGAAACTAGGAGATAAATATATTAGCATATTTGCCAGTATCAATAACCTCTTAGATGAGATATATAAAACGGGAGGCTTTGAACAAGGTAGAAATGCTAATTTTAGACAGTTACGTGATGATAAAAGTTTAGACACTCCAGTCTTTGGTTCAAGATATTGGTACGGTCGTGGAACAACTTATTTCGTAAACGTAAACTTTAGATTTTAAAAAAATATTTAATATAGAATGAGAAGACAAAAATCTTCAAAAATTAGAAAAACTTAATTATGAATAAAGTGAATAGAATTTTAACCCTTTTAAGCGTGGTTGCATTTGTATTTGTAATGGTATCCTGTGTACAAGATGATGATTATGCAACTCCTAATTTAGCTACTAATGAACCTGATGTTTCTGAAAATAATATCACAACATTTAAAGCAGTGGTACAACGCTATGTTTCTGCTGTCGATGCAGATGAAGATGGAGAACTTGACGATAATGAAAGAGGAAGGGATATTGGTGTTTTTGAAACCGATGAAGCAGAGCTTTATATTACAGGATATATAGTGTCAAGTGATAAAGCTGGAAATTTTTTTGAGGAATTAATTATCCAAAATTATACAGATGATAGTAACCCAGATGAAAACCCGCGCTTAGGGTTTAGGGTAGAAGTTAATGTTAGTAGTCTTTATAATACATATGAGTTTGGACGTAAAGTATATATCAAATTAAATGGGTTAGCTATTGGAGAGTCTAATGGGGTATTGGTCTTAGGGAAACCTGATGGGACTCAAGTAGGGCAAATTCAGGCTTATGAATTTAAAGATTTCATCATGAGAAGTTCTGAAGTAGCTGAAATTAAACCAAAGGTTACTACAATTTCTGAATTGACAGAGTTAGATGAAAATACGTTTATTCAATTGGATGATGTTCAGATAAATAGAAATGAATTAGATAAAACCTTTGCAGGAGATGTGAGTGACGAATTTGATGGATTTAGAACTTTAGAGAGTTGTTCAGATAATAGTACACTAACTTTACAGACAAGTACCTTTGCTGATTTCAAATCACTTCCTGTGCCTCAATTAAGAGGATCTATCAAAGGAATATTTAGTCGTGATTTTAGAGATGATTTTAGTGTTTTATTAATAAATAGTAGGGCTGATATTGCTTTTGATAATTCTGAACGTTGTGACCCTATAGAACTAAGTTGTGGATTAGCTTCTTCACAAGGATCAAATAATTTATTTGCTGATGATTTTGAGACGCAATCTATAGGTTCATTGATTTCAGGAAATGGATGGACCAATTATATTGAATCAGGAACTGAAGGTTGGGAGGCCTATTCTTCTGGAGGAACAAACTCATCTTTAGGGGTTTCAGCTAGAGTTGGATCTTTCCGGTCAGGTGATGCTTCTAGTGTAGCTTGGTTAATTTCTCCAGCTATTGACTTAGATTCACAAGATAATGAAACCTTGGTTTATAAAACATCAAATAGTTTCTCCGATGGTAGTGAAATGGAATTACTTTTTTCAAATGATTGGGATGGGACTACTGAAGGTATTAACTCGGCAACGTGGGGTATTTTAGCAGATGGCTATATTACCCAGGATAGTGATTTCTTTGGAGCCTGGTTTGATTCAGGAATTATAGATTTGTCTTGTACAGCAGGAACCATATATATTGCCTTTAAATACACTGGTAGTGGTGAGGATGATTTTGATGGCACCTTCGAGCTAGATGATATAAGTATTGATTATTAAAATAGACAGTTAACATTTGATAAGCCTACTTAGGTAGGCTTTTTAATTACTTTTTGAAAATGGTATAAACAGGAAAGTGGTCACTGTAACCTCCTTTATATTTTTTACCAACATAAGTTCTAAAGGGAGCTCCTTTAAACTTACCTCTAAATTGCTTTAAGAAATCTTCATCAAAAATATTAGCATTGTAGTATTCAAATTCATCTTTAGAGCTTTTAAAAAAGTTGGTGGTAAAGAAAATTTGATCAAATAAACTCCACTGCCTATATCTAGAAACCGTTCCTCTGTTATAAGAACGCATTGTTTCAAAAGGATTATATAACCCATGATTTTCAACCAATCTTATAATACTATTGTTGTGTGGTTCATCATTAAAATCGCCAATGATAACTATTTTAGAGTTGTTGTTTTGGGTTCTTAATAAAGTAAGAATATCTCCAACTTTTTCTGAGGAAGCCAATCGTTTATTTTCACTTTCTTGGGTGCCCTCTCGTCTAGAAGACCAATGGTTAACAATCACATGAATAGGTTCATCATCTAATTTGCCAGATACTAATAGGATATCTCTAGTATAATCTGTAGAGCCATCCTCATCGGTTAATGCTACAGTGAATGTTTCAGAATGAGCGACTTCAAAAGCAGTTTTGTCATATATTAATGCCACATCAATACCGCGTTCATCAGGTGATTCGTAATGTACATAACCATAATTGTAGTCTTTTAAGTGCTTAGAGTCTAGAAGATTTTGAATAACCTTGGCATTTTCAACTTCGGCTATACCAATAAGGGCAGGGTGCTTTCCTGTTTCTTTTCTTCCAATATTTGATATGGCAAACCCTAATTTTCTAAGTTTATTTTCATAGCGTTTTGGAGTCCATTTTTTAGCTGAAGTAGGTAAAAAATCATTATCATTGGTATGTTGGTCTTTATAAGTATCAAATAAGTTCTCTACATTGTAAAAAGCAATGGTTTGCATGTTCTCTTTCACAGGTATATCTCCAAAAAAATCGTTCATTTTCTAAAAATTGGTTTTAAAAATATAAAAATTAAAATGGATGCAATTACGTAACTTTGCATATTATTTACATTTATGATAGAAAAGAAGGACATTGCTTTAGAGAAAGCGGTTTTGATAGGTATTATAACTAAAGATCAAGACGAGGCGCAATCTAAAGAATATTTAGACGAGTTAGAGTTTTTAACCTACACTGCAGGAGGTGAAGTATTAGCACGTTTTACCCAAAAAATGGATATGCCAAACCCCAAAACTTTTATTGGGTCTGGAAAAATGGAAGATGTACGTCAATTTATTGAAGAAAACAAAGTAGGTACCGCTATTTTTGATGATGAATTGTCTGCAGCTCAAGAGCGAAATATCAGCAAGATTTTAAACGTAAAAGTTTTAGATAGAACCAATTTAATCCTTGATATTTTTGCACAACGCGCCCAAACCAGTTATGCTAGAACACAAGTTGAGTTAGCACAATGTGAATATCTGCTACCGCGATTAAGAGGCATGTGGACGCATCTTGAGCGCCAAAAAGGTGGGATTGGAATGCGCGGTCCAGGTGAAACAGAGATTGAAACCGATAGACGTATTGTACGTGATAAAATAGCATTACTAAAAGCTAAAATCAAGACTATTGATAAACAAATGGCAGTGCAACGTGGTAATCGTGGTAAAATGGTTCGAGTGGCATTGGTTGGGTATACAAATGTGGGGAAATCAACCTTAATGAACGTAATTAGTAAGAGTGAAGTTTTTGCTGAAAATAAACTTTTTGCAACCCTAGATACAACAGTAAGAAAAGTGGTAATCCAAAACTTACCATTTTTACTAAGTGATACAGTTGGATTTATTAGAAAATTACCAACCCAATTGGTTGATAGTTTTAAAAGTACATTAGATGAAGTTAGAGAAGCCGATTTGTTATTACACGTGGTAGATATTTCGCACCCTAATTTTGAAGAGCATATAGATTCTGTAAACAAAATTTTAGGAGAAATTGATAGTGGTGATAAGCCAACTATTATGGTGTTTAATAAAATTGATGCTTACAAACCTGAACCTTTAGATGACGGTGACTTAGATACCGAAAAAACCAAGGCTAATTATACCTTGGAAGAATGGAAAAATACTTGGATGAGTAAAATTGGCAATAACGCTTTATTTATTTCTGCTATCAACAAAAGTAACTTAGAGGATTTTAAAAAACGCGTGTATGATGAGGTTAGAGAAATTCATATCACGCGTTTTCCCTACAATCATTTTTTGTATCCTGATTATAATTATGAGGATATGGAGTGATAAAAAAGGGACTTATTTATAATAAGTCCCTTTTTTATAATCGTTTTAGCCTAGAATTTATAGCTTAATCCTATAGTCCAATAGGTTTGTAAATCATTATCAACATCATCAAACCCAGTAGCTGTAGCTGGTGTTTGAGCTAGTGCGTAGTTTAAGGCTTCTTGTTTGTTACTACGTAATCCAAAATCAAAACCAACACCAATCATTTTCCAAAGGGTGTATCCAAAAGAGTTAGTCCATGTCCAGTTAGAGTAGTCTCCACTTTTATAACTCTGGAATGTAGAAAAATTGGTTTTGAAGTTAATAGCGCCTATTTGCCTTGTATAATCTGCAACAATTTTTGCACCTAAAGATGATTCAAAAACAGTATTACCACTACTAAATACAAAGTTGTAGTTTAAAGGGTGTATAACTACTATAAGATTTTCAATGGGTGTCCAAGTGGCACCAACCCCTAAGTCTAAATAACCTGGGTCATTAAAATTGTCTAAAAGTGTCGTTCTATATTCTCCCATTCCTGAAATAGCAAATTTTTCACTTAATTTTCTACCATAAAGTGATGATAAGTTAAATACATCTGTAGTAGGGTTAAAGCTATCATCATCATTTGGATTGTCTTTATCATCTAATTTTACCCAATTAAGATTTGTTGTCACGGCATTTCTCCAAAAGAATTTGTCTTGGATTAAGTTAGCATAGGCATTAACGGTAAAACCAATATTTCCTGAGCTATTGTTTGGTGATCCTTGTGCATACCAATTATTAAAGTTTGATAAACTACCACCTATGGTTCCAAAAGCACCTGTTCTCCAGCCAGGGATGGCATCAATTTGTGCTTGTAAAGCCTTAACCTCTTTGAGAGCGGCATCAGCTTCTGCTTTTTTTTCTGCTTTTTTAGCTTGTAATTCTTCTTTTGTTTGAGCGTTTATTGAAAATACTCCAATAAAAAATAAACATAATAGTAATACTTTTTTCATGTTTTTATAAGATTGTTAAAGTTTGTGTAAATATAAGTGTTAGACCCAAAAAACACTTTAGGTCACTTGCAATTATTTGCTTTTGTATAGCGGTACCGAAGAACAGGCTTCACCATACATAATGGATTTAGCAACAGTTTTCAGCCTGTTTGTAATCATGATATAGGCATTTTGAGGTACGGGTTTGTTTGAGCAACCTTTAATAATAATTGGCTTGTCTTTGTATTCATTAATAGCTATTTTATTAATAATGTCTTGATAAATTGAAGTTTCTAATGTTTCCAAATTACCAACAACAACTTTTTTAACATAAGTTTCTAAATGAACAGATAAAAGCATGTACGCCCAACCAGGTATAATAGCGTCTGAACTACAGGTTAAAGCTACATAGCAATCTTGGTATTGAGACCAATCAAAAGTTTTAGCTTGTTCTCTAAAATCTTTTTCACGCAAAACAAAACCTTCAAATAGCCAGTCTTTAATATCAAAAAGAATGCGTTTGCCTTTAGGGTAAAAATCTTCAAGATCTAAAGTGACTAACTTACTATTCGCTACTCGATTTACTATTTCGTCTGCCATTTTATTATAAAAAATCTCTTCTAATAGGAGAAAAACTATCAATAAGCTTAACCTTCTCTGTAAGCGTCTGTACACAATGATTCAAGTTAGATGCTATTTTAATAACATCGCCTTCATTTAAAATATACTCTCGGTCTTCAATGAAAAATTTAAGAGAGCCATTAGCTACATACGTAATTTGTTCATGAGGGTGGTTATGCGGCTTATCTGGAGCTTTCATAGGGCCATTATAAAAATCGATTACAGTAACCATAAGTTCCCTTAAATGAACAACTTTTCTTTGCAGTGAAGGACTTAAAGTTTCAATATTTTCGTTTTGTTTAATAACTTCCGCCATAAATTTAAGTATTATAGCATCCCCAGTTCTAACTTAGCTTCTTCACTCATTAAGTCTTGAGACCAAGGGGGATCAAAAGTAATTTCAACTTCAGCACTTTTTACGGCATCAAGTGATTTTACTTTTTCCTCAACTTCAAGTGGTAAAGTTTCCGCCACCGGACAGTTAGGTGTTGTTAAGGTCATAAGTATTTTAACGTCGTAATCTTCGTTTACGAATACATCATATATCAATCCTAATTCGTAAATATCCACAGGGATTTCTGGATCGTAAATAGTTTTTAAAACGTTTACTATTTTTTCCCCTAGGGCGTTTGTGTCTATTGTTGTGTCACTCATGTTTAAATGTTTATGCGTTTATTTGTTGAGTCGTTTAAACGAATACACGTATCAACGAATAAACCTAGTTAAGTTGTGTTTGATACGCTATAGCGTACATTTTTAACTGTTTTACCATACTCACCAAACCGTTTGCACGGGTAGGTGATAGGTGTTCTTTTAAACCAATTTTGTCTATAAAACTGGTGTCGGCATCAATGATGTCTTTAGGGTGCTGATTGGAAAAGGCACGAATTAAAATGGCAATAATACCTTTGGTTATGATAGCATCACTATCTGCAGTAAATTGCAATTTATCGTCTTTCATCTCTGCATGAACCCAAACTTTACTCTGGCAACCTTTAATGATATTACTATCAGTTTTGTATTGGTCATCAATTAAGGGCAATTCTTTCCCTAAATCTATCATGTATTGGTAACGTTCTTCCCAATCGTCAAACATTGAGAATTCGTCTATAATTTCGTTTTGGATGTCTTCAATCGTCACAGTGTCAAATTTTAAGCTCTGTCACCTTGAGCGTAGTCGAAAGGTTCTTGTAAATATCGCCATTGAAAAAAATGATTTCGACTGCACTCAACCTGACAAGGTATAATTTTAAGCAAAAATACGATAAGAAAAGTTTCTATTCAATATTTTGGGCTATTGATAAAATCTCTTTAACAAGATTCTCTATTTCAGAATGGGGGTTCCCATGGTCAAAACTTTGGGTTTCATATGATTTTCCGTTTACAGTTACCGTAAATTTTGCAATGGCAGCTCCATCAAAAAGGCGTTTTTGAGAAGGCGCTTCTAAATTTGGAATGGTTTTTATGTCGATGGTTCTAAAAACCTCAATTAGTTTTTTCCATTGTTCATCATTGCATTTAATTTTGGTTATAACACCATCCCTTTTATTTTGAACTGATATGGATTTACTATTGATTTTAATAAACTGAAAACCATTGCGAGAGTGCTGTTTGTATTCAAAAGATAAAACATCAGTTGAGAATGCTTCCTTTTCAGCAATCATTAAAAGTTTTTTATTGTAGAATAATGAAAACCCGTTATCATTAAAGACAATCAAGTTCGCCTTTTGTAATGCCTTCAAAAAAGAAGTTTCTATATTGTTTTTTTCATTATCACATAACATTCTAGTAGAACCCATTTTACCAAAGCTTAATTTGTTTTCAGAATGAGAATACGAACCAAAAAATCGGTTACAACCTGAAAATCCGCTAACCTCTTTGGTGTCTTTATTAAAATTGATTTTTAATTTAAAGGATAAAACATTTTCGTTTTTTAATTGAATAATATTATAATTACCGTTCAATTCTTTCAATACTGAACTGTTATTCTGTAAATGCATCATTAACGTAAAGTCTGATGACCCTCCCCAGCAACATCTTAAAACTATGATTCCCAAAAGCATTATGAGATATTTCATCTTAAATAAGTTTTTAATCAAAAAAATAAAATACAAAAAAGATGCCTAAGTTTATGACAACATCATTTTGGCTTTTTTAACGCCTGCCACTAAAGCATCTATTTCAGCTTTGGTGTTATAAAAAGCAAAGGAGGCTCTTATGGTTCCCGGGATTTTGTAGTAATCCATTATAGGCTGTGCACAGTGGTGACCCGTACGAACGGCAATTCCTAGTTTGTCTAAGATGGAACCAACATCGTAAGGGTGAATACCCTTTAAGTTAAAAGATATAACAGATGTTTTATTTTTAGCTGTACCATAGATTTTCAAGCTGTCAATCTGCAAAAGTTTTTCGGTAGCGTATTCCAGTAATTCATTTTCGTATTTAGCAATGGCGTCAAAACCAATATTGTTCATATAGTCTATGGCTGCTCCAAAAACAATACCTCCAGCTATATTGGGTGTTCCCGCTTCAAACTTATGGGGTAGGTCGGCGTATGTGGTTTTTTCAAATGTTACTTCGGCAATCATTTCACCACCACCTTGATAAGGCGGTAACTTTTTTAACCATGCTTCTTTACCATAAAGGATACCAACACCGGTTGGTCCGCACATTTTATGAGCAGAAGCTACATAAAAATCAACATCTAAAGCTTGAACATCTGGTTTAATATGAGGGCAAGCTTGAGCTCCATCTATTAAAACAGCTGCTCCAATATCATGTGCTTTTTCAATGATATATTCAATAGGATTAATAGTTCCTAAAGCATTTGAAATATGGTTAACAAAAACTAACTTGGTATTTTTAGAAAGTAACTTTTCATATTCAGACATTACCAATTCACCTTCGTTATTCATAGGAATAACTTTAAGGTTAGCTCCAGTACGTTCACATAACATTTGCCACGGAACAATATTGCTATGATGTTCTAAAGCCGAAACAATAATATCATCACCTTTTTTTAATATTGAAGTAAACCCATTGGCCACTAAATTAATACCATGAGTTGTGCCCGATGTGAATATGATTTCATGCGAAAACTTCGCATGAAAATGTTTCTGTATTTTTTGTCTGGATTGTTCGTATAAATCGGTAGCTTCTTGACTCAAAGTATGTACACCCCTGTGGATATTGGCATTGTAATTATGGTAGTAATTTACAATAGCATCAATAACTTGTTGCGGTGTTTGAGACGTAGCTGCATTATCAAAATACACCAAAGGTTTGCCATTAACTTTTCTTGAAAGAATGGGAAAATCTTTTCTTATTTTTTCAACATTAAACATGGTTAGAAGGAAACCTTTTGCAGGAAACGTATTTTATAAATCGAAACCAATATTTACACCTAACTGGTTGGCAATAATTTTGGTAATTCTATGCTTTAATTCTGGAATTTTAACAGAACTTAAAACATTATTACTAAACGCATACATTAGTAAAGCTTTAGCTTCTTTTTCTGGGATTCCGCGAGAACGCATGTAAAATAGTGCACTTTCATCTAATTGACCAACAGTACAACCATGAGAACATTTAACATCATCTGCAAAAATTTCTAATTGAGGTTTAGTGTTTATGGTAGCTTTGTCACTAATAAGAATATTATTATTGGCTTGAAATGCATTGGTTTTCTGAGCTTCTTTTTCAACGACTACCTTGCCATTGAAAACACCGGTAGCACTATCTCCAAAAATACCTTTATAATCTTGATGGCTTTCACAATTTGGCTCTATATGGTGTACCAACGTATTATGGTCTACATGTTGTTTGTTTCCAATAATAGTAACACCTTTTAAAGTAGAATCTATGCGTTCTCCTTCTTGATAAAAATTAAGGTTATTGCGTATTAACTTGCCTCCAAAAGAAAACGTATGAACAGAAACAATACTTTCTTGTTTTTGTTTGATAAATGTATTATCAATTAAGGAAGCTTCTTGGGTGTCGTTTTGAATTTTATAATAATCTACAATAGCGCGTTTTTTAGCAAAGATTTCAGTAACGCTATTGGTTAGTACAGGATTGCTTGTTAGACTTTGGTGGCACTCAATTATCTGTACATGAGAATTCTCTTCAACAACTATCAAATTACGTGGTTGTAACATGGTAGCTGATTCGTTACCTGTTGAAAAATGAATAATCTGAATAGGTTTTTCAATAATCTTTCCCTTAGGAATATGAATATAAGCTCCTTCTTTTGAAAAGGCTGTATTTAAAGATGGTAAACTATCGGTTGTGGCAGCTTTATTAAAATAGTTTTCAATCACCAATCTGTATTTTGGTTTGTTTAACGCTGCAGACATTAAGCAAACATCTAACCCATCATGTGTTGTTTCAGAGAGATGTGATGAATACTTCCCATCAACAAAGATGATTTTGTAACTATCTATATCGTGAATAAAGTACTTCTCAACGTCTCTATATTCAAGAGCATTTTCCTGTTTAGGGAATACACTATAGTCTTCTTTTAAAAGTTTGTTTAAAGAAGTATATTTCCAAGCTTCGTCTTTTTTGGTAGGGAAGCCTTTTTTCTCAAACATTTTTATAGCATCATTTCTAACATCGCTTACGTAAGAATCAATTTCTGTTTGATTTTCAAATACTAAAAATGATGATAATAGTTTTTCTTTTAAATCCATATTCTTCAGTATGCAGTTTTCAGCTTTCAGTTTTCAGTCTCTATGATTGTCTACTGCGAGCTAATTACTGGTTACTAGCGCTATGCGCCAACTTCTTCTTTAATCCAGTCGTATCCTTTTTCTTCAAGTTCGTGGGCTAACTCTTTGCTTCCAGATTTAACAATTTTACCATTGTGTAAAACGTGAACATAGTCAGGAACGATATAATCTAATAATCTTTGGTAGTGTGTAATTACTATTACGGCATTGTTTTTACTTTTAAGCTTGTTTACACCATTGGCAACAATACGAAGTGCGTCGATATCTAGACCGGAATCGGTTTCATCCAGAATGGCCAATTTAGGTTCTAACATAGCCATTTGGAAAATTTCGTTACGTTTTTTTTCACCACCTGAAAAACCTTCGTTTAATGAACGTGATAAAAATTTTCTATCTATTTCAAGTAGATCTGATTTTTCACGAATTAGCTTAAGCATATCCTTAGCAGGCATATCTTCTAAACCTTTTGCTTTTCTAGTTTCATTAATAGCTGTTTTAATGAAGTTAGTTACAGAAACTCCTGGGATTTCAACAGGATATTGAAAAGACATGAAGATACCTTTGTGGGCGCGCTCATCGGCTTCTAGTTCTTCAATATCTTCACCTTCAAAAATGATATGCCCTTCTGAAACTTCATATTCCTCTTTACCTGCTATTACAGATGATAAAGTGCTTTTCCCAGAACCATTTGGTCCCATGATAGCATGAACCTCACCTGCTTTTACCTCTAGGTTAATACCTTTTAATATACTCTTATCTTCAACACCTGCGTGTAAGTTTTCTATCTTTAACATATTTACTGGCTTAGTTTAATAACGTCATTATTATCATCATTAGGAAGTGTCTCAACTTTGAGTATTTCTAATATTTCTAATTTGTCTTCCCAAAGAATGGTTTCGTGTTTTTCTTTATTTATAATGCCTTTAAGTTCAACCCTAACCATGTCTGTTGGCTGCTTTTTAAGAGGCTCTGCTTTTTTATTTAACTCAAGAGCTTTTTCATTGATGATTACTCCATATATGAGTGTGTCTGTTTGTAAAACAGCAGCATCACCATGAAACACATAGTCTCCCGAAATAATTTTGCCACTTTTTTCTTCCTGTTTACAGCTAAGAAAAATTGAAAAGGCACAAATAAAAAGAATGATTAGCTTTTTCATAAAAGAACTGTTTTTATCCAACGCTTCCCTCTAAACTTATTTCTAATAATTTTTGTGCTTCAACTGCAAATTCCATAGGTAACTTATTTAATACTTCTTTGCTAAAACCATTTACAATTAATGCAATAGCCTTTTCAGTATTAATACCTCTCTGGTTACAATAAAATATTTGGTCTTCACCAATTTTACTGGTGGTTGCTTCGTGCTCAATTTGTGCAGATTGGTTTTTTGCTTCAATGTAAGGGAATGTATGTGCTCCACATTCATTGCCCATTAATAAACTATCGCATTGCGAAAAGTTACGAGCATTTTCAGCTCTAGAGTTTATTTGTACCAAACCTCGATAGGAATTTTGTGATTTTCCTGCAGAAATACCTTTAGAAATAATGGTTGATTTGGTATTCTTACCAAGGTGAATCATTTTTGTTCCAGTATCGGCTTGTTGGTAATTATTGGTTACCGCAATAGAGTAAAACTCCCCAACTGAATTATCTCCCTTTAATACGCACGAAGGATATTTCCAAGTTACAGCACTTCCTGTTTCAACTTGCGTCCAAGAAATTTTTGCATTGGTTTCGCATAAACCACGTTTGGTTACAAAATTATATACACCACCTTTTCCTTCAGCGTTTCCAGGGAACCAATTTTGAACTGTAGAATATTTAATTTCAGCATCATCAAGTGCAATTAATTCTACAACTGCTGCATGCAACTGGTTTTCATCTCTACTTGGTGCGGTACAACCTTCAAGGTAACTAACATAACTGCCTTTATCTGCAATAACTAAAGTTCTTTCAAATTGACCTGTTCCTGCTTGATTTATTCTAAAATATGTAGATAATTCCATAGGGCACTTAACACCTTTTGGGATGTAACAGAAACTACCATCACTAAATACGGCACTGTTTAATGCGGCATAGAAATTATCTCTTTGAGGAACTACGGTTCCAATATATTTCTTAACCAATTCTGGATGCTTTTGAATAGCTTCAGAAATACTCATAAAAATAATACCTTGCTCCGCTAAAGTTTCTTTAAAAGTTGTTGCAACTGAAACAGAGTCTACAACCACATCCATGGCAACACCGGCTAATTTTTTTTGCTCGTCTAATGAAATACCTAGCTTATTAAAAGTTTCTAATAGTTCTGGATCAACTTCATCTAGACTGCTATATTTAGGCTTACTATTTGGAGCTGAGTAATATGAAATGGCCTGAAAATCGGGCTTTTCATAAGTAACATTAGCCCATTCGGGTTCTTCCATGTCTTTCCAGATTCTGAATGATTCAAGGCGCCATTCAGTCATCCACTCTGGTTCTTCTTTCTTTTTTGAGATAGCCCTTACTATTTCTTCATTTAAACCATTAGGGAAAGTCTCCGATTTAATATCAGTATAAAAACCGTATTCGTATTCCTTGGTTTTTAATTCTTCCCTTAAATCATCCTCAGTATATTTCGACATAAATATTTTCTTAAAAAATTAAAGCGAAAATGATTCGCCACAACCACAAGTTCTATTGGCATTAGGGTTGTTAAACACAAACCCGGTTCCGTTTAACCCACCAGAATATTCTAAGGTAGTGCCAATTAAGTATAAAAAGCTCTTTTTGTCTACTATGATTTTTACACCATTATCTTCAAAAACTTTGTCGTCTTCTTGTTGTTCTTTGTCAAATTTTAAATCATAAGACAATCCTGAACATCCGCCACTTTTTACACCAACACGAATAAAATCTGTAGAGGCGTTATAACCATCTTCGGTCATGAGCTCTATTACCTTTTTCTTTGCTGTTTCTGAGACTTTAATCATTTGTTTTTAATTAGATTGACTCTAAATAGAGTGCAAATATACAATTTAAGTCATGGATTACCACAGAACCTAACATTATATTAATAAATGGTTTTATAGTTTTTAATTATTGGTTTTTAAAAATAGGATTATTGATAAATTCAAAATCAGAAAGTGATAAAAGAAAAGCCTTTAAATCAGCTTTATCCTTAGGGCTTAATTGAACACCTCCTTGAGCTACTTTTTTCATAAGAGGGTCTATAGTATTTGAATTTTTAAGACCTTCGCTATAATGGTTTATGACTTCGTCTAAAGTAGTAAATCTTCCATCGTGCATGTAAGGCGCAGTAAATTGTAAGTTCCGAAGTGAAGGTGTTTTGAATTTTCCGTTATCAGCTGGGTCACCTGTTACTGCGCCTAGGCCCATATCTGTAAATGTTTCATCCAAGCCATTGTTATGAAATCTATTATCTGTCCATAATGGATTTCTTTCATTACCATGGCAATGAAAACAGTCTCCTTTTGTTTCATCCATAAAAACATTAAATCCGTTTAATTCTTCGGGAGTAAGTTCAACTTCACCCAAAAGATATTTGTCAAATTTTGAATTGGATGAAATAAGGGTTCGTTCAAATTGTGCAATGGCTTTAACTACCAGAGTTGAATCTATAATTGAAGTTCCAAAAGCCTGTTCAAAAAGTGTGGGGTATTCTGGGTGCTGTTGTAGTTTTTGCTCAACATCTGTCCATGTTGTATTCATTTCAATAGGGTCTGTAACAGGAACAAAAGCTTGATGTTCTAAGCTAAAAGTATTACCATCCCAGAAGAATTTTTCATCAAAGTTCCAAGCTAAATTAAATAGGGGCATGGAATTCCTGTTTCCTCTAATACCTTCTACCCCATCACTAAATCTATCACTATCAGAAAATGCATTTTTACTCAGGTGACAATCTGCGCAAGATTGCGAATTGTTAAGCGATAAAATAGGATCGATAAAGAGTTTATTCCCTAATGCAACACCTTCTTTAGTCTGTGGGTTGTCAAAAGGAATAACAGGATCCAATAAATTATTGGAAAATAGCTTTGGAATTTGAAGCGGGCTGGGTGTAGGGCCACTAACGGGTTTGTCAACAGTTTCCTTTTCACAGGAAAGAGCGATTAAAATAAAAGTTAATATAAGTAGCCGTCTAGTCATCATTTATGGAGTATCGGGTTTCAGGGAGAATACATTTTGCCCATTGTTATACATCATTATTTGCGCTGTTGAATTTGGCATTAACATTTGGTTTAGTGCATTTAAATCCCAGATATGCGGATTTTTAAACCATTCGGCAACATTCATTTCTATATTTAAAGTTGTATTTTTTGATATGATAACATTTCCTAGGGTTACTTTAAAGAAGGTGTCTTGAGGGAATGTTGGGTTAGTTCCTGGATTATCTACAGCTCTAATGGCATGATAATTATACCCTTGTTCTTCATTGTTACTATTTATGAATTTACCATCTAATTGCATGTAATGATAACCACCGCCTAACATAGAAGGTACGTTAAAAAGGGCTACGTTCAAATCGTTGTAACCATCTTCGGTATCATTGTCTTCATTATTAAATCCGAAAGTAAATGAAACCTCAGAATAAGTTCCTTCAGGAATGCTTACTGAAGGCGAAAAACTTAAGTTTTTATTGTTACTAACATCTATAAGTTTGTAAGCTTCTAAATTTATCACTTCATTATTTGATTCCAATTTAATATCTGAAATCAAATACCGTAATCGTTCAATACTTAATTGGTTGTTATTGGCATTGGTGAATTTAATGGTGTTAAAATCTGAATTTGTTATGGGGGTGCCGTCCCAATTATGACTAAAACTGAGCGTAATATTATACGTTTTTGATTCGTCATCAGAACTACAGGAAAGCAAAAGTAAGAGTATTAATAGTGAGGCAATTTTTTTCATTTATTTTGTTTTAAAAATTAATAAATCAGAAAACCCTTTATTACTCTGAATATCAAGATTAGAGCTACTGGATTCACCAACTACCAATGCAGATCCATCATTCAGTTCGATAACATCGTAAGCTAGGTCAACTTCGGTACCGCCAATATTTTTCTGCCATAACAGTTCTCCGTTGTTGTTTATCTTAATAACCCAAGCGTCGTTTTGGCCTTTATTGTTGGAAACGTCAATATCACCACTTCTAGAACTTCCGCAGATAATAAAACCACCATCTTGGGTTTTAGAAATAGAACGCGCAGCATCAAAACTACTCCCTCCAAAAGTCTTTTCCCAAATTAATTCTCCAATTGGGGACATCTTTATTACCCAAAAATCGGCAGCACCTTTATTCATCGAAACATCTTTATCATCACTTCTTGTATCTCCAATTACAAGATAGTTGCCATCGTTGGTTTTTATAATGCCTCTTGCTTCGTCTGCCTGTGAGCCTCCAAAAGAGTTTTTCCAAACAAGTTCACCTGTTTCAGAAATTTTAATAATCCAAAAGTCATAAGAGCCCTTGTTGTTTTCTACATCAACATCGGCACTATCCGATGAACCAACAATAATGTACCCCTTATCACTGGTTTGTACAACATCGTAAGGTGTATCAGTAAATGTGCCTCCAAAATACTTACTCCATTCAAGGGAGCCAGCTACATTTAATTTAATGGACCAATAATCGCCACCAGCATGTCTTTTTGATGATAGCTTTGTGTTACCTTGACCACCAGATGCTGTAACATCTAAAACCCCAACAATTAAAAAACCGCTATCTTGGGTTTGAATAATAGAGAGACCATTATCGGCTCCTGAAAACCCAAAATTTTTTTCCCAAATGATATTGCCAAAACTATTGGTTTTTAAAATCCAAAAATCATTAAAACCATTGTTCTTTGAAACATCACCATCACTGCTTGTACTAGATCCTAGAATAAGGTATCCGCCATCTGAGGTTTGAATGATGTCACTTCCTCGGTCATCATCCATTCCGCCATAGGTTTTTTGCCACTGTAATGTGTGGTCTTGATTGTATTTAAGTAATAGATAATCAAAAGATTCATTAGTTTTATTTGTAATGTCTCTATCAACACTTTGCGTGAAACCTAAAATAGCGTAACCACCATCTAAGGTTTTTATAATAGCGCGCGCACTTTCATTTTTAGAACCTCCAAACGTTTTTATAAAATCAATTTCTTTTTCAATGGGGGTCTTAATTTTTGGTTCTGTTGAAGATTCGTTTTTAGAACAACTAAAAATCAATAAAACAATACAAAGTAAATTAGTAAATGGGTAATATTTTTTTTGGCAAATAAACATAACAAGCTATTATGTACCACTTTTTCTCACTATAAAAAGTCCTCTGTTAATATCACTAATAATGATATTGCCACTGGGGAGATATGGGTAAACGCTCCATGCACCATCAAAAGCAGTTCCGTTATTTTCGGGGTAGGTGTCAAAGTAACCTGTTTCTATAAAAGTAGTGTTGTCTATTTCAGAAATATCTAAAACTCGCATTCCTGCCCTGTAGTTTGCAAAATAGTAGGCATTGTTTTTTACGTAGCCATTATGGTCAATAGCAGCCGAAGGTCCAAAGTAATTAAAATGAAATTCTGGATTATCTAAATCTGTAAAGTCAAAAACAACAGTTTTAGTGTTAATTCCAATTCTTAATTCGTCTAATTCGTCACCAAGAATGAAATATTTCATATCAGATGTAAACCATCCTTGGTGAGCATACCTGACATTGTCGTAACTAATCGTTGAAATAATGGTTGGACTTTCCTTATCTGAAACATCGGCAATAACCACCTCATTTTCATTACTGCCAATAAAAATTTCCTTTCCTGTATAATCAGTGTCAGGGCCATTATATGTTACTACTTGTGCGTCATGAGCATATCCACCTGCTGCCATACCCCCTTCAATAAAAGGCGCTATTGGATTTTGAATGTTAATAAAAATGGGCCCACCCTCATACGTGCTGTTTCGATTGCCGCCAACAATATAGGCATAGCCACTTTCTTCGTTAATTACAATATTATGTGCTCTACCAAAATCTGTAAACCAAGTATCTGCAGTGAAAGTTTCAGGTGAACTTGTAACATTTCTTAATCTTGTAAGATCAAAAACTTGCATACCATGACTGTCTTCTCCAGTAACATTATCAGCAACTATAAACGCGTAATTATCATAGACTTTTACATCTCTCCATGTGCTTGATGTTGTGGCGGTAGGAAGTTTGCCTAAATAAATAGGGTTGTTAGGTATTGATATGTCAATAAAAGCAATACCATTGTCCAATCCCATTAAAGCGTATTCTTTATTGGTTACGGGATCTGCCCATCCCCAAGAATCATTTCCCTTTGCAGCGTTAAAAGTTGATAAAGGGATGTGAATCATCAAATCGTAATTATTACAAGGATATATGTCAGCAAAACCATTTTCACAATAAGCCAGAGGAGTATAAGGATTTACATAGTCGTCATCACAGACATTACCGATGCCGTCACTATCATCATCATTTTGGTTAGGGTTAGATATAGATAAACAGTTATCTACATCATCAAAAACACCATCATTGTCAGTATCAATAGTTTGAGGAATGAATTCTACAGGCTCTGTGTTACAACCTTGAGAGCATATAAAAAAAACACCAAACACACTTCTTGTTATGTAGAGAAAGAGTTTTTTAAGTATAAACTTCATTTTGCAATTTTTTTCTTTTCTATCAAATTTAAAGATTATTACACAACTAACCTTCAAACGCTTGATTATTTTTTAACGGATAAAAACTTAAAATAGTACTGTTATACATTTAGAGATTGGTTTTATAGTTTTATATAGTAGGCTAAACAAAATACCTTCTTATTTTTGCAGCATGATAGAAGATAAAAACCAACAAAGAACCGAATTAAGTGATTTAGGTGAGTTTAGGTTAATTGACCATTTAACTAAAAACTTTGAAATAAAACTCAAATCAACAATCAAGGGTATTGGAGATGACGCTGCTGTTTTAGATTTTAATCAGAACAAAATTGTAGTTACTACCGATTTGCTTGTTGAAGGAGTGCATTTTGATTTAAGCTACATGCCCTTAAAACATTTGGGGTATAAAGCAGTTGTAGTGAATTTATCGGATGTATATGCTATGAATGCAAACGCTTCACAAATTACGGTTTCTATTGCGGTTTCAAATAGATTTCCTTTGGAGGCTTTAGAAGAATTATATGCCGGTATAGAAACGGCTTCAAAAATATATAATATAGATGTTGTTGGTGGTGATACTACCTCATCTACAACTGGATTATTGATTTCTATTACAGCAATTGGAGAAGTGGAAAATAATCATGTAGTTTATAGAAACGGAGCAAAACCAAATGATTTGCTTGTGGTTTCTGGTGATTTAGGAGGGGCGTATATGGGGTTACAGGTCTTAGAAAGAGAAAAAGAAGTTTATAAAGTTAATCCTAATAACCAGCCTGATTTAGAGCCTTATTCTTATATAGTAGAAAGACAACTGAAACCAGAAGCCAGAAAAGATGTTGTCAAGTTGCTAAAGGATTTGGGTGTTAGGCCAACAGCTATGATTGATGTAAGCGATGGCTTGTCATCTGAAATTATGCACTTATGCAAACAAAGTCATGTTGGTTGCGATTTATATGAAAATAAGCTGCCATTAGATCCTCAAGTTATTTCTACTTGTGAAGAATTTAATATTGATAGTACCACAGTGGCATTAAACGGGGGAGAGGATTATGAATTGTTGTTTACTATATCACAAGATGACTTTCCAAAAATTAAGGCAAATCCTAATTTATCGGTAATTGGGTACATAAAAGAAAAAGAAGCAGGAATGTATTTGGTAACTAGAGCCGAGACAAGAATAGAACTTAAAGCTCAAGGGTGGAAAAATTTTAATGACTAAAAACTAATAAGTCTGGGTTTAGTTTGCTTCTTTTACGAAGACGTCTTTTATGGATGTTTTCTAAAACTTCGTTTATCTCTCTAAACTTGGGTGTTAGCTCTGTTAAAGTTCCTGAACTATTTGTGGTGAACTCTTTTTTGCAGTTTTTACAAGTGTATTCTTTTACATGATATGTTATGTGTCGAGTTACACTGAAATCATGTCCAAACATTTTGCAATGAATGTTTTTCATTTACTATTAGCGATTTATTTAATACTTTAACTCAAAGGGGATTAAATGTATAAAAAAATCGACAAAAGCAACCAGATAACATTAATAAATCGATGAAACGAATGTTTTTCTCTTTGAACGTTGCATTCTAGATGTGTACATTCGTTCCAAGATATCGTTAATCTCCTTGAACTTAGGCGTTAACTCAATCAAATGACCATTACTATTGGTAGTAAGTTCCTTTTTGCAATAACTACAAGTATACTCTTTTACATGATGAGTAACTTTTTTACTTATTTCATAATCATGACCAAATAAAGAACAGTAAATACTTGGAAATAAATTACGTTTAATAGTAGTTTTCTTCATGGTTAAGTAAGTTTAGTGACTATAAACCTACAAAAAATAACACTAAAAACGATAAAAAGTTAAATATTTTCGATGAAATACATGATTGAGTTTGAAAAATCATCTTTATTTTCTATAAAACTCATATGTCCACCTTCAAATTCTACTACAATTACCTCAGTATTCTTTGATTGTGTTTTTAATGAATTGTAATCTAGGGCAGGATCTTCTTTTCCAATAATCATCATTTTTTTGTAAGGAGAAAAGTGTAGAAGCACTTCTCTATCTTCTCTTATTTTCATGCCCTCTAATGCTGCAATTATACCTTGTAACGGCGTATTTAAACATTCTTTAATTAATGATTTAATTTCTTTTGAAAACAAAGTTTGATTTTTTTTAGAAAACAAGTTGGAAATAGCAATTCTAATAAAGGTTTTATGGTTTTGTTTTACTGCTTCAATACCTCTATCTCTGTTTATTTTTTTTTTCTTGGGTATCTGATCTTGCTGTTGAGTTCATGAGACAAAGACCTTTAACGTTATCTGGATTCTTTTCTGCAAAAGCAAGCGCAACATAACCGCCCATTGAATGTCCAACAAATATTGACCTTCTAATTTTTAAATGTTTTAAAACAGTTTCAACAACTTCGGCCATTAACTCCATTGAATGGATATATCCCAAACATTCGGTTTGGCCATGTCCCAAAAGATCAATGCAAACTACACGATTTTTTTTACTTAGTTGCGGTATGAAAGGTTTCCAGATGTTAGAGTTTTCTAAAAACCCGTGAAGCAATACAATGGCACTGCCTTTGCCATGATCGGTGTAAAAAATAGTAATGCCTTTGTACTCTAAAATCATATTTTACCAGTATAGTACAAAGTTAAAAATGATTGGTTCAAATACTTAAGATTTTACCCTTTTTATAGCAGTAAAGGCTTTGTCAACATAGTCGTCTTCAACCAAGATAGTAAATTCATTAGTAGTTGATAAAACTTCATATAGAACAATACCTTCCCATGCTAAACGCTTAAAAAAGTGATAATACAAACCGGCTATTTTAGAGTTGTCTTGCGGTAAATTAATGCTAATAGCGGAAAGGCCACTTTGAACAGCAAGAAACGTTTCGTTTTTTAAATTGTCTTTAACAAAATCTTTAAGGCTACTTGAAATGATAATATTACTCTCATGAATTCCTCTTGTGAAGGTGTAAAAAAGTTTGTTTTCTTGATTTATTCGAGCCAATATTTTAGTATGATTATCAATGAGAGTATCTGAATTTTTAACAGTGAAGTCTGTTAAATTGGAACGCACCGTAATATCACCTAAATTTTGAATAACAAGCCGCATTTTTAATGTATTACCCAGGGTAGGTGGTGGACTATAGCGTCTTAAAGCCATCATAATAGCACCTGGTTTTACATCCTTTTTTAGCATTTTGCTAATAGGTTCTGTAAGTTCAACAGCCAAAGCACTGTAATTAATAATGTTCCTTGATAAAGCTTCCTCTAAATATGGTTGTGTAATTAGTATATCTTCAACACAGTTTGATACGGTTTTCATCTGTTTAAATTTTTTTTGAATTTGAATAATGAAAATTTACGCTCAGTAATTGTTAATTATTTAACAATATGTGTAAAAGTAAACATTTTTTTATAAAAATAGGTTATAACTCATCTTCTATATTAATTTTGCTGCTCAATTTGATAAAAAAACTAATAGTTGTTATAGCAACCTATACAAATAACAAATTTAGATAGATGAAAGTATTAAAGTTTGGAGGTACTTCGGTTGGTTCTGTAGAAAACATGAACAATGTAAAAACTATCATCAATGATAGTAGTAAAAAGATAGTGGTACTTTCAGCTATGTCTGGTACAACCAATGCTTTGGTTAGTATTGCTTCTGGAATTGAAAAAAATAATATTAAGCAAGTACAGTCTGAAATTGAAAACTTATATAAAAAGTATATTGATGTTGTAAATAACTTGCTAAGCAACAAATCTGCTAATGCTAAGGTTATGGCCTATGTGTCTGAGCGATTTGATTTCTTATTACAATGTACAGAAAAACCTTTTTCATTGACTCTAGAAAATGAAGTATTGGCTCAAGGTGAATTACTTTCAACCTTTATGTTTAATGCTTATTTACAGCAAGAGGGAATTAATTCCCAATTGTTAGCAGCATTAGATTTTATGAGAATTAACGAAGTTAAAGAGCCAGATTTTGAATATATACAAGAACATTTAAATACGATTTTAAGAAATAGTCCTGAAGCAGATATCTACATAACTCAAGGTTTTATTTGTTTAAATCATGCAGATGAAGTGTCTAATTTACAACGTGGAGGTAGTGACTTCACGGCCACTATTGTTGGTGCGGTTATTAAAGCCGAGGAAGTACAAATCTGGACAGACATTGATGGAATGCACAATAATGACCCAAGGTTTGTAGAAGGAACTCAACCAATTTCAGATTTATCATTTGACGAAGCTGCAGAGTTAGCCTATTTTGGTGCTAAAATTTTACATCCGCAAACGGTTTTACCAGTAAGAGAAGATGGAATTCCTGTGAGATTAAAAAACACAATGAATCCACCAGCACCTGGAACCTTAATTAGCAGTAATCATGTTGAAAATGGTATTAAAGCCATAGCAGCAAAAGATAATATTACGGCCATTAAAATTAAATCGGGTAGAATGCTTCAGGCACATGGTTTCTTAAGAAAAGTGTTTGAAATTTTTGAGATTTATGAAACTTCCATAGACATGATTACAACTTCGGAAGTAGCTGTTTCTCTAACTATTGATGATGATAAAAACCTTGATAAAATTCTATCGGAATTAGAAGCTATTGCTACTATTGAAGTAGATAAAAACCAAAGTATTGTTTGTTTAGTTGGTCACTCCATTGTAAATCATGAAGATACCTTTAAGTTATTCCAAATTTTGAAAGATGTAAAAATTAGAATGATTTCTTATGGGGGTAGCCGTAATAATATTTCATTGCTAATTGACACAAAAGATAAAGTAGAAACATTGCAAAAACTAAACACGTATTTATTTGAATTAGTCACTCTTTAAAAATATGATCTGGTTTGGGCAATAAAAAAGAGGGGTTTTAGCCCCTCTTTTTATTTTATGAATTCATGATAGATTCAATTTCTTCAATCTCAACAGGAATATTTTTCATTAAGTTAATTGGTTCTCCTGTTTCTTGAATAACTACATCATCTTCTAGTCTAACACCAAACCCTTCATCTGGGATGTAAATACCGGGTTCAACCGTAAAAACCATATTTGATTGCATAGGCTCTGTTAAAATGCCATAATCATGTGTGTCTAATCCCATGTGGTGACTGGTTCCATGCATGAAGTATTTTTTATAGGCTGGCCACTCTGGATTTTCGTTTTGAACATCAGCTTTATCTAGCAATCCTAAACCTATCAATTCTGATGTCATAATTTTACCAACTTCAATATGATATGCTTCCCAAAGCGTTCCAGGGACTAACATTTTTGTGGCTTCATTTTTTACTTTTAAAACAGCATTGTAAACGGCTTTTTGTCTGTTGGAAAACTTGCCTGAAATTGGAATGGTTCTAGTCATATCACTGGCATAATTGGCGTATTCTGCGCCAACATCCATAAGAATTAGATCACCTTCTTTACATTGTTGGTTGTTTTCAATGTAATGCAAAACATTGGCATTGTTACCTGAGGCAATTATTGGGGTGTAAGCAAATCCTTTAGAACGATTTCTAATAAATTCATGGATGTATTCTGCTTCAATTTCATATTCCCATACACCTGGTTTTACAAAATCAAGAACCCTACGGAATCCTTTTTCGGTAATATTACATGCCTGCTGAATTAAATCAATTTCAATATTGTCTTTTAAAGACCGTAGCCTTTGCAAAATAGGATTACTTTTAGCAACAGTATGCGCCGGATATTTTTCTTTTAACCATTTGGTAAAACGGTCTTCTCTTGTTTCAACTTCAACATTAGAGCGATAATGTTCATTGGTGTTGATATAAACGGTTTCACATTGGGTCATGATTTCAAACATGATTTTTTCCATGTCTTGTAACCAGTATACTGTTTTTATACCGCTAACCTCAAAAGCTTTTTCTTTGGTAAGTTTTTCTCCTTCCCAAACAGCAATATGGTCATTGGTTTCTCTTAAGAACAATATTTCTCGGTGCTTTTCTTTTGGGCAATCAGGAAATAAAACTAAAATACTTTCTTCCTGATCAACTCCACTTAGAAAAAAAATATCACGATGTTGTTGAAAAGGTAAGGTGCTATCAGCACTAATTGGGTATATATCATTTGAATTAAAAACAGCTAAACTTTTAGATTTCATTTCAGAAGCAAAGTTTTTTCTGTTTTTTATAAATAACGTGTTGTTTATTGCAGAATATTTCATTGGATTGTGAGTAGTTATAATTGAGTAAAATTAAAAAATAAAGTACACTTTTAATAAGTTGCTTGGTGTATAATAATTAAAGACTGAAAATATTACTATAGTACGCTCTTTAAAATTGTTTTAACTATTTTTATCTAATATGATTTTTATCATTTTTTAAAACTAAGTATTATTACTTATAATTATTCTAAATAAGAATAATTAATCATTTGCATATTGTCTATGAATGTATAGTAATTTACCTTTGCAACTTACTAAATAAATTAAATAATGAGCGGATTTTTTAAATCTTCGATAGGAAGAAAAGTTGCCATGGCGCTTTCTGCATTCTTTCTCATGTTTTTCTTAATTATTCACCTAGCAGTTAACATTACTTCGGTGTTTAGTGAAGATGTCTTTAACGAGCTTTCTCACTTTATGGGAACTAATCCAGCGGTACAATTTGCATTGCAGCCTGTATTGATTTTTGGTGTTGTTTTCCACTTTGTAATGGGATTTGTGCTAGAGTTAAAAAACAGAAAGGCTCTTGGAGTTTCTTATGCAAAGAACAATGGTGCTGCAAACTCTACTTGGATGAGTAGAAATATGATTTACAGCGGATTAGTGATACTAGCTTTTCTGGTATTACATTTTATAGATTTCTGGATACCCGAAATCAATGTAAAATATATTAAAGGCGATATGTCTGGTATGCACGGGGGAGAGTATAGATACTTTCATGAAATTGTTGCTAAGTTTGAAAGCCCTACAAGAGTTGTAGCTTATGTGGTATCTTTTATTTTATTGGCGTTACACTTACTGCATGGGTTTACATCGGCATTTCAATCTATGGGATCAACAGCTGGTAGAAAAAAAGCGTTGCAAAAGTTTGGGAAGATTTATTCTTTCATTATCCCATTAGGATTTATCATTGTAGCTGTTTACCATCATTTTAATCACCATTAATTTTTAGCATATGAGTGTTTTAGATTCAAAAGTACCAAAGGGTCCAATCAAAGATAAATGGACCTCTTATAAAGATAAAATCAACTTAGTTAATCCAGCTAACAAGCGTAATATAGACATAATTGTTGTTGGAACTGGTTTAGCAGGAGGTTCTGCTGCAGCTACTCTGGCTGAGTTAGGATACAATGTAAAGGCATTTGCTTATCAAGATTCTCCAAGACGTGCACACTCTATTGCAGCTCAAGGAGGAATCAATGCAGCAAAGAATTATATGGGTGATGGAGACTCAGTTTACAGATTGTTTTATGATACTGTAAAGGGAGGTGATTACCGTTCTCGTGAGGCCAACGTATATCGTTTAGCTGAAGTTTCAGCAAATATAATTGACCAATGTGTGGCGCAGGGTGTTCCTTTTGCTCGTGATTATGGCGGGTTGTTGGATAATCGTTCTTTTGGTGGTGTTCTTGTGTCAAGAACATTTTATGCCAAAGGACAAACGGGACAGCAGTTATTATTGGGAGCATACTCTGCAATGAACCGCCAAATTGCTCGTGGTAAGATTCAAATGTACAATCGTCATGAAATGTTAGACGTGGTAATTGTAGATGAAAAAGCCAGAGGAATTATTGCCAGAAATTTAATTACCGGTGAGATAGAGCGTCATTCTGCACATGCGGTAGTTGTTGGTTCGGGGGGGTACGGAAATGTTTATTTCCTATCAACCAATGCTATGGGTTCTAATGCTACAGCAGCATGGAAGATTCATAAAAAAGGAGCGTTTTTTGCTAACCCTTGTTATACACAAATTCATCCAACCTGTATTCCGCGTTCTGGAGATTACCAGTCTAAGTTAACCTTAATGTCAGAGTCCTTACGAAATGATGGACGTATATGGGTTCCTAAGAATTTAGAAGATGTTAAGGCTATTAGAGAAGGTCGTAAAAAACCAACCGACTTGTCTGAAGACGAAAGGGATTATTACTTAGAAAGACGTTATCCTGCATTTGGAAATCTTGTACCAAGAGATGTAGCATCTCGTGCTGCCAAAGAGCGCTGTGATGCTGGTTACGGCGTTAATGCTACAGGAGAAGCAGTATATTTAGATTTTGCATCGGCCATAGAGCGCTATGGTAAAGAGCAAGCTAAGATTCAAGGAATTGATAATCCGTCTAAAGCAAAAATCACAGAACTCGGAGAAAAAATAGTTGAAGCTAAGTACGGAAACCTTTTCCAAATGTACGAGAAAATTGTAGATGACAATCCGTATAAAACACCTATGATGATTTATCCAGCAGTTCATTATACTATGGGAGGTGTTTGGGTGGATTATAATTTAATGACTACCGTTCCTGGTTTATACTGTATAGGTGAAGCCAACTTCTCAGACCACGGAGCTAACAGGTTAGGTGCCTCTGCTTTAATGCAAGGTTTGGCAGATGGTTATTTTGTATTACCTTACACAATTGGTGATTATCTATCAGAAGATATTAGAACTGGAGCAATCCCAACAGATTCTAAAGAATTTGACGAAGCCGAAAAATCTGTAAAAGATAGAATAGACTTCTTTATGAATAACAAAGGAAGCAAGTCTGTAGATTATTTTCATAAGCGTCTGGGAAAAATTATGTGGGATAAAGCAGGAATGTCTCGAAATGAAAAGGGATTAAAAGAAGCCATGTCAGAGATAAAAGCTCTTAGGGAAGAGTTTTGGAAAGATGTTAAAGTGCCAGGTTCAGCAAATGAAATGAACCCTGAACTTGAAAAAGCAGGTCGAGTTGCAGACTTTCTAGAATTAGGTGAGTTATTTGCTAAAGATGCCTTGATGAGAGAAGAATCTTGCGGAGGTCATTTTAGAGAAGAATCTGCTGAGGAATCTGGACCTCAAAAAGGTGAAGCAAAAAGGGATGATAAGAACTTCGCTTTTGTAGCTGCTTGGGAGTATAAAGGAGAACCAGGGGATGCAGTGCTTCACAAAGAAGAGTTAGAATTTAAGGATATAGAATTAAAACAACGTTCATACAAATAAGAAAGTTATGTCTGGAAAAGGAATGAATTTAACATTAAAGATTTGGCGTCAAAAAGATGCACAATCTAAAGGTAAGATGCAAACTTACAAGGTAAATGATATTTCAGAACATATGTCTTTTTTAGAGATGATGGATGTTCTGAATGAACAATTAATTGCTGAAGGAGATGAACCTGTTGCTTTTGATCATGATTGTCGTGAAGGTATTTGTGGTATGTGTTCATTATATATCAATGGTGAAGCGCACGGGCCCGATAGGGGTGTAACTACTTGTCAGTTACATATGCGTATGTTTAATGATGGTGATACTATTTATATAGAACCATTTAGAGCAGCTGCTTTCCCAGTTATTAAAGATTTGGTAGTAGATAGAAGTGCTTTTGAGCGAATACAGCAAGCAGGAGGATATATTTCGGTAAATACTTCTGGAAATACTCAAGATGCTAATGCTATTCCAATTTCTAAACATGCCGCTGATGAAGCTATGGATGCTGCAACTTGTATTGGTTGTGGTGCCTGTGTAGCTACTTGTAAAAATTCTTCGGCTATGTTGTTTGTTGGTGCTAAAGTATCACAGTATGCGTTATTACCTCAAGGACAAATTGAAGCTGCTGACCGTGTTAAGAATATGGTAGCTCAAATGGATTTAGAGGGTTTTGGAAACTGCACAAATACCGGAGCATGTGAGATAGAGTGTCCTAAGGGTATCTCATTAGATAATATTGCAAGGATGAATAGAGAGCTTATAAAAGCATCTGTGAAATAAATAAGCAAGTAAAAAATAAGCACAAGCTCATACCAAACGGTATGGGCTTTTTTTATTTACGTATAGTTTATGAAAAAACGTATCTTAGATATTTAAAGCCTAATATTTTGATGGTTCTCAATATTTTATCCAAGAGTTTAGCCTTAGTAACTATATGTGTTTTAAGTGTTTCTTTTACTTTTTCACAAGAACCAACAGTGTCTTATTTTAGTGAAGAAGCTCTTTTACGACATGTAGAAACATTATCTTCAGATGCATTTGAAGGTAGACTTACTGGTACTAACGGAGCTATTAAAGCAAAGAAGTATATTATAAACCAATTTTATAGTTTAAAAGTACAGCCTTTTAAAAAATCTTATGAGCAACCTTTTAAATTTATAAAAGGAAGAAAGGAATATAAAGGCACCAATGTTTTAGGCTATATAAAAGGAACTCTTGAACCCAATAAGTTTATTATTTTAAGTGCCCACTATGACCATCTAGGAATTAATAATGGAATCATTTATAATGGTGCAGATGATAATGCATCTGGTATAGGTGCTCTTTTTGGTTTTGCCGAATATTTTCAAAAATATCCACCAAAACATTCAGTTATTTTAGCAGCTTTTGATGCTGAAGAACTGGGTATGCAAGGGTCTTATTATTTTGTAAAAAACCTCCCTTTTTCTATAAAAATGATAAAAGCTAATCTTAACATGGATATGATTAGCCGCAGTAATAAAAATGAGTTGTATGTAGCTGGTTCTAATATTAATACATTTTTTAGAAAAGCTGTTTGTTGTATAGAATCAAAAAAAATAGACCTTATTACAGGTCATGATGGTTATGATGATAAAGATAATTGGGTGTATGCGTCAGACCACTCTAATTTTCATAAAAAAGGTATTCCATTTTTATATTTTGGAGTAGAAGACCATGAGGATTATCATGAAGCAACCGATGATTTTGAAAATATTCATCCAGAATTTTATACAGAAGCAGTAAACGTTATAATCTCTGTGTTTAATAAAATTGACGCTCCTTAAAAGTAAGCTTTCAACTGTATGGAACCTGTATGGATGGTGTTGCTAGTTTCTGTTTTTCTTCCAAAGTAGCTTAAATTTAGGTCTAAAAAATTAGTTAGTTTTTTTTGTGCCAAAAGCGTCCATGTAAAGTTTTTTCCTGATTGCAAACCTTCTAACATTTGGTAAGCTACGGGTGAGTTAGCATTGCCATTAAATATATTCGAAAAGAAATTGAATTCACCATTAATAGCACTTTTAGCATTTTTAGAAAACATAAAAGACGCTCCATATTTTTGTTGTTTTAAGAATTCTAACCCTCCTATTATATTTTCTTTTTGAGCAAATTGATAAAATACATCAAAACTAGAGTTGTCATTAAATAAATAAGATAATTTAGGATTAAAACGGGTTTCTTCAAAGTTGTAGTTTCTACTGGCAAAATTCTCACTCAAACTTTGGTTTTTTTCACTAGCTGAAAAAAAGGAGATTAGCCAATTTTCTGATAACTTATGGTTAAAGTTTAATTGATGACTTTGTAAACTATTCTCAACAAAACCAATGGATAAAATATTTCTAGTTTTGTTTTCTAAATACGTGTAAGAGGTTGTGTATTTTTGTTTTCCTCTATTATAAAACAACACGTTTCTGAAGTTTAACTGTAAACCTAGCTGATTATTATCATCACTTTTAAACGGATTGAGATTAAAACTGTTATTGTCTCTTCTGTTTTTTCTGTCGATTAAATAGCTTGTCTGGTTATAAAAATGCGACCAGAATTTTTTTGATTTTTTTTCGCTTACAGACCATTGTGATGGATTGATAGTTAAGGTCTGGCTAAGTCTGTTTTGGTGGGTCTTAATAAAAATTCGATTTGGCAATAACACCCTTATATATTTACCTTGATCTTGAAACTGTGCAATTTCAAACTCTTCTAATTCCTGAATACCATTGTTGTTATAGTCAACCCAAGTGTAAGTACCTTGTCCTGCTTCTACCTCTACATAGGTAAAATCTTGTTGAGGTAAAGTGCCAGAATTGGTTTCATAAATAGTGTTCCACTGAACTATATTTTTAAATAGCTTCTGGTTGAATTGTAATCTGGAATTTACAGATTGCTCATCATTAAGACCTGTTTCTTCACTTTTTAAATTCCTATAGTTAGTATAAATAGACAGATTGGTATTCTTGTTTTGAATGAGTTTAGAATTTAGGTAAAAGGTATTGGAAGTATTCACTTTTTGTAATTGGTTGTTCCTAATACTATCATTAACTCGGTTTTTATAACCCAGTTCCACAAAAATTCTAGTGCTGTCTCCAACGCCGGCGAAAATTTCATAAGATTTAAATTTCTGGCTTAGTGGTGTTAAAGTATTGGTAGAAACTTCTCTTTGCTCATTGTCTTCAATAGCTAACTTGGTTCCAATCCAGCTTTTTTTCATACCATAGGTAATTGTACTATGAGACCTTAAAAAGGAAGATTTGTTTATATTAGATGTAGCTTTTAAAAAACTACTATGTGAATTAACTCTTAGTTTATTTAATAACAAATTAATATTGGCCACATGCCGATTTCCATTAAAATCAATAGAATAATTTAAATGTTCAAATTGATAGTTTACTAGGCCTTTTTTTGGATGAAACAATCGCAAACCAGAATGTATTAAAGTTTGATCTCCAATACTCATATTAGAAACGGTACCGTCTGAAGATAATAAATTCCAGTCTCGGGCAAATTCTGCATTATATAACCTTTCAATGGTTCTATAATTATCTTGTATATAGTCTGTGTTTGCAAATACATTTAAAGACCATAGACTATCTTTTTTCACGAGACTTTGTTCTATGTTTATCTTACCGGCAACACCGTTGTTGTTATTATCATCTAAACTTGAAAAAAGGTTTAAATCGTTTTTGCTACCAGCCAATTCAAAGTTTATATTAGTTTTTTCATGCGGTTTGTAGCTACCATTAATAACGGCAATTTGAAGTCTAGTTGGGGCTACCAATTGAACTATGGGAGCATAATTTCCTTGATTAACACCTGCATATTCGTAAATATTGTTCACAGTATTGGTGCTGCTTAGTACATAATCACCTTTATTAGTGCCAACTTGAGTGAAAGTTACCCGATATAATTCATCATTAGGGTCATTAGAAAAAACAAAAGCTTCAATACCACCAATAAGTTCTTTTTTATATAAAATGCGGTTTTCATTTAAAGCTTCTTGAACTTCTGAAGGGGCCACCATTTGGGTTCTGTCGTCTCCAGCATCTGCCAGAATTTGAATTTGTTCATCAGACAAATTTTGTTGTAGAGGTTGGTTTTTAGCATCGCTTTCAGAATATACAGAAACTCCAATTTTCAATCTATCACTGTTAAGATTTCCTCCTCCGTATGCTACAAATCTAGAATAGTTGCGTTCACTGAATTGATAATCTACCGTGATCCGCATTTCAGAAGTGATAGGGTAGGTGGAGTTGAAAATTATTTCTCCAGCGTTATAATCTATGATGTAATCTTGGTCTTCACCACGTTTTACAGGCACACCGTTAACATAAACGGTTTCACTTCCAGATACAATAAGTACAAACAATTCACCATTGGTACCTTGTAATTTATAGGGTCCTTGATTACCTTCTTGGGCTGTGAACTGGCTTCGGGTAAATTGTCCGCGTACAATAGCTCCTGCTGCAAAAACATTATTTTGAGAGTCATTAGTTCCTAAATTAGCATTAACCGATAACCCTTGCACACGCTTAGAGAAGCTTGCAAAATAGGAGTTATTATTTTGTAGATCAATATCACCGGCTCTGATATTCCACGAGTCACTAAAAAGTTCAATAAAAACTTGGTCAAATTCATCTAATCGTTGGCTATATCCACTTTCTTGCAAAGGAATATTGGCATCTTGAATAGAGGCTCTTAAAGAGACCTTATTGTTTAATTTTCCTGTAATTTGTAAGTCCAATTCACTATTTAGTACAGAGTTTTGATTGTTTCCAATGGTGACGCCTCGAGAAATGCTCCCCGATGTAGTTAACCCATCAAAAGGTGTAAATATGTTGCTATTATTTGGTTGCGATAATTTATATAAAGTTTGTGCACTGCTGTTATCAGAAATGATGATAGATTCATCTAACTGCATATAGGTTTTGGTTAAGAACTCTGGGAATTTTAGATAGTTTATAATAATAGAATCTGTTTCAATAGGCTTTTTAAAGGTTAAAAGTGCTTTGGGGAAATCAATGTGATAATAGGATGAGTCTACTAAAGTTTGGTCTTTTCTTTGTATTGAAAAACTACTGGAATTAATACTAACACTATCAATTTTAATAGACTCTTTTACTGCTATTTTAATAGACTTGTAGTTAGAATTTTGGTTTTGTGAAAAACTAAAATAACAAATGAATAAAAAAAGCAAAACAGGATAATATGAAAGCTTTGAATAACCCAAACTATGTGATGAGTTCAAGACAAGATAAAATTTTAACCCGCAGCAACCTTTTGGTTGGGGGGACTTAAAATTTTTGATAACAAAGAAATCGCCCATAGTTTGGGATAAAACAAGTTTTGGTAATTACTAAATCTTATTCAAAGCTTTCATTAGATATTTAAACTAAAATAAGTCTAAAATAGTATGTTGATAGTTTTCTGTATAAATGCTTGATAAAGCTATGGTGTAAAAGTAATGTATTATTTATTTTAGCTGAAAACAAAAGAGAATCAAGTGAAAATCATATCGTATAATGTAAACGGAATTAGAGCTGCAATTAATAAGGGTTTTTTAGATTGGTTAAAAGCAGCTAGTCCAGATGTGATATGTTTACAAGAAATAAAGGCATTAAAAGAACAATTAGATTTAGCAGTTTTTGAGGAAGCTGGATATAAACACCATTACTGGTTTAGTGCCCAAAAGAAAGGCTATAGTGGTGTAGCTGTTTTAAGTAAAAGCAAACCCAATCATATTGAATATGGAACCGGTATTGAATCTATGGATTTTGAAGGTAGAAATTTACGAGTAGATTTTGATAATTGCTCTATTATGAGTTTGTATTTGCCTTCTGGCACAAATATTGCTAGGTTGGAACATAAGTTGGAATACATGGCCATGTTTCAAGACTACATAAACAACCTTAAAGAAACCATCCCGAATCTTATTATTTGTGGCGATTATAACATTTGCCATGAAGAAATTGATATTCATAATCCTAAAGGGCTTAAAAATGTTTCAGGATTTTTACCAGTGGAACGTGAGTGGATTGGCGCCTTTATAAATAATGGATTTGTTGACTCTTTCCGATTTATAAACCCTGAAAAGCAACAATATAGTTGGTGGAGTTATAGGGCTAATGCACGCGCTAATAACAAAGGTTGGCGATTAGATTATGCCATGGTTGCTAAACCTTTACAAGAAAATATCAAAAGAGCCGTTATACTTCAGGATGCGGTTCATAGTGACCATTGTCCTATACTTTTAGAAATTGAACATTAATTAAATTCAGTCAAACCCAAAAACCTAACCTAATGATTAAAAGAATTTCAGTATTAGTATTAACCCTAGCGGTTTTTGCTTCTTGTGTGTCACCTAAAGTTTATAAAGAACTGGAAGGTAAATACAATAACTTAAAGAATGAGAACCGAAAACTATCTGATGAAAATGAGGCTCTCTTAAAGGCTAAAAATGCGGCAGCCAATGAGTTGAAACAAATTCAAGCAGCATATGAAGAGGCATTAGCAGATCGAGATAAACTGAGAGCCGATTGTAACGCTATGAAGTCTAATTATGATGCTTTAAAGGCTTCTTATGAAGCTTTAGAAAAGAATAGTTCCGCAGCCATTGCTAAAAATTCGCAAAAGAATAGAGAACTATTAGCCCAATTAGAAGCTAAAGAACAAGCTTTGGCAGCAGAAAGTGCTCGTTTAGAAAAACTTAAAAAAGAATTAGAAGATCGTTCTAACAGAGTTGCAGAGCTAGAAAAAGTAATTGCCAATAAAGATGCAGCTATGAGTGCTTTAAAAGATGCCATTTCAAGAGCCTTGACCGATTTTGAAGGAAAAGGTTTAACCGTAGAGCAACGCGATGGTAAAGTGTACGTTTCTATGGAAAATAAGCTGCTTTTCAGTTCAGGAAGTTGGGCTGTAAATACCGAAGGGCGTAGAGCTGTTCAGCAACTTGGTACAGTGTTGGGAGATAATCCAGAAATTGCTGTTTTAATTGAAGGCCACACAGATAATGTACCGTATAAAGGTAGCGGTCAGTTAAGTGGTAACTGGGATTTGTCTACCAAACGTGCCACCGCCATTGTAAACATACTTAGAGAGAATGCAGCTATCAATCCAGAAAATTTAACCGCTGCGGGACGAGGTGAGTATGCGCCAGTTGCTACGAATGACACTCCTGAAGGAAAAGCAAAAAATAGACGCATAGAAGTTATTTTAACACCTAAATTGGATGAACTATCTAGGTTGTTAAATGAGAATTAATCATTATTTTACAGATTTATAGTTTGATAATCATTTTATAATTCGAAACAATATCATACATGACAAAAGCCTTTTTAGTAATGTAATTTACTGGAAAGGTTTTTATTTTTGTTACTAATAAAATACCATTTTATTCAATTTTTAACACTACAAAAAACTTTATAAATGAAGTATACAGTATTGCCAAACACCAACATAAAGGTTAGTAAAATTTGTTTAGGCTCTATGACTTGGGGGAATCAAAATACAGAAGCAGAAGGACATGCTCAAATAGATTATGCCATTGATCAAGGTGTAAACTTTATTGATACTGCGGAGTTATATCCAGTACCGGCCTCACCTGAAACTCAAGGAAAAACAAGTGAAATAATTGGGACATGGTTAAAAAAAACAAAGAAAAGAGACAAGCTTATTATTGCTAGTAAAATTGCTGGTCCAGGAGACTATACGGCACATATCCGTAAAACGGGATTTAGCAGTGAGGCTATTCATCAGGCTGTTGATAATGAATTAAAACGATTACAAACAGATTATATAGATTTATTTCAATTACATTGGCCGGAGCGACAAACGAATACTTTTGGAGTTAGGGATTATAAACATGATTACAATGATGATTGGACAGATAATTTCAATGAAGTTCTTAATACCTTACAAGATGTTATTGAAAGTGGAAAAGTTCGCTATATAGGGCTCTCTAATGAAAAAGCTTGGGGAGCCATGCGTTATCTAGAAGAAAGTAGGCGTAATAATTTACCCAGACCAATAACCATTCAAAATCCTTATTCCTTATTATGTAGGACTTTTGAGGGTGATTTGGCAGAAGTTTCCATTAGAGAGAATTTAGGCTTACTAGCTTATTCACCAATGGCTTTTGGTGTCTTGTCTGGTAAATATATTAAAGGTACAGCCGCTGATAATGCTCGTTTAAAATTGTTTCCAAGATTTGCGCGGTATAGTGGCGAGCAATCTACAGAGGCAACAGAGCGGTATTTAAAAATTGCGGAGGACAATAATTTATCAATTAGTCAAATGGCTTTGGCTTTTGTAAATCAGCAACCATTCTTAACCAGTAATATTATTGGGGCTACTAATTTAGAACAACTTAAAGAGAACATTGATAGTATTAATGTAGATTTAAATAAGGAAGTTATTGAGGCTATTAATAAAGTGCATGATGTTATACCTAATCCTGCTCCATAAGTTTACAGATTACCAATTAATCAAAAAAGCCTTACTAAACAAATAGTAAGGCTTTTAAAGTTATTTAATTTGATTACCATCTTTGTCAAAAAAATGATATTCTAAATATGTGTAAGCATCTCTTGGTAAAATTTTCACCCATTTTTTGTGTTCAAAAAACCATTTTGAACGTATAGATGGAAAACCTTTAGTTAAAAAGGCTGCTATAAAAGGATGTGTGTTTAAAGTCAACTTTTTATAGTCTTTTCGAAGCAATACTTCAAGATCATGCGTTATTTTTTGAACAATTCCAATTGGAGCTTCAACTTCAGATCCGTTGATTCCATTTGGGTCTTCCTCCCTAGTTTTTATATTCATTTCAGGGCGCGTACGCTGTCTTGTAATTTGTATCAATCCAAATTTACTTGGAGGCAAAATCTTATGTTTTGCTCTGTCGTCTTGCATTTCTTCACGTAGATGATTAAAGAGCTTCTGCCTATTTTCGGCATTAGTCATATCAATAAAATCCACTACTATAATACCGCCCATGTCTCGTAATCGTAACTGGCGAGCAATTTCTGAAGCAGCAATTAAGTTAACTTCCAATGCAGTTTCCTCTTGGTTATTGGCTTTGTTAGAACGGTTTCCGCTATTTACATCTATTACATGTAAAGCTTCAGTATGCTCTATTACTAAATAGGCACCCTTTGCCATAGAAACGGTTCTGCCAAATGAGGTCTTTATTTGTCTTTCAATACCATGTTTTTCAAAAATAGGTACTTTAGATTGATACAATTTAACTATTGATTCTTTCTTTGGTGCAATTTCTTGCAGATAATCTTTTACTTGATAATAAAGCTCTTCATCATCAACTGTTATTCCAGTGAAGGTGTCATTAAAAATATCTCGTAAAATAGACGAGGCTTTATTCATTTCTCCTAACACTTTACTTGGATGATGGGCTTTATGTAATTTTTTACACATTGCGGTCCAACGACTAAGCAAATTCTGTAAATCTTTATCTAGTTCGGCTACTTTTTTGCCTTGTGCTACTGTACGAACAATAACTCCAAACCCTTGAGGTGTTATGCTTTTTACCAATCGTTTTAAGCGGTCTTTTTCTTCACGGTCTTCTATTTTTTGTGAAATAGAAATACGACTAGAAAAAGGAACTAAAACAATATATCTGCCGGCAATTGAAAGCTCAGAGCTTATTCTTGGGCCTTTTGTAGATATGGGTTCTTTTACTATTTGTACTAATAGCGATTGATTAGATTTTAATGCGTCGACAATTTTGCCGTCTTTATCAATATCTTTTTCAAATGGGAAATTTTTTAAAGAAAAATCTTTTAGTTTACCTGTGCTTACACGTTTTGTGAATTTTAAAAGTGAAGGTAATTTTGGGCCTAAATCATGATAGTGCAAAAAAGCATCTTTCTCATAACCTACATTAACAAATGCAGCATTTAACCCAGGAACTGTTTTTCTTATTTTGGCTATAAACACATCACCAACCGAAAAATTGTTCTCATCTTCATCCTTTTGTAATTCAATTAGTTTTCCATCTTTTAATAAGGCAAAATCAACAGTATCGGAACTAGATCGGATGATCAATTCTTTATCCATTTCGTTAATTTTTATCCATACACTTTTAGTGAAAAAGCTATAAGTAAAAAGTAAAATAGCTAAAAGTTTTAAAAACTAACAACTAAAAACTAACAACTAATAACTAAAAACTGCAGTTGTACAGATGGATTAAACAATATTTTTTTGATTATCAAAATATAAATTTAGATAATCATCACAGGATTTTTTACCCGTGGAGTTCTTAAAGAACTCATTTCAAAGAACGTTTAGTTTTTTAACCAAAAAAGTAGTTAACCTAACTACTTTTTCGATTTATTTTTTCTTTTTATGACGATTAGCGCGTCTACGTTTTTTACGCTTATGCGTCGCTACCTTATGTCTTTTGCGTTTTTTACCACTTGGCATAAATAGTGTCTTTTAAATTAATAATTTATTTTGTTTTTACTTTACTTCTACGTTAGTTTTAACTCCTTCAACAAAAACTTTCGCAGGCTTAAACGCAGGAATGTTGTGAGCAGGAATCTTAATTGTAGTATTTTTAGAAATGTTTCTTCCTGTTTTTTCAGCTCTGGTTTTGATAATGAAGCTTCCAAAACCTCTTAAATAAACATTATCACCACTTTCTAGTGAAGTTTTTACTTCTTCCATGAAAGATTCAACAGTTGCTTGAACATCTCCTTTTTCAATTCCTAATTTCTCAGAAATTTTTGCTACTAAATCAGCCTTCGTCATTTTAAATTGTTATTTTATAATTACTATATACTATTTTTAAGGGATGCAAATATAGGAATTAAATATTCAATATTTCAAACCTAATTCATTAAAATTTAAGATTATAAAGGTTTATTTTAGCGCTTTGTCTAAAAAGCACTCATGCAATTTTCAAAAACTTTAATTAACTGGTATTCAATTAATAAGAGAAGTCTTCCTTGGCGGGAAACTAAAGATCCATATTTTATTTGGCTTTCAGAAATCATTTTACAGCAAACACAGGTTAAACAAGGTTTACCTTATTATGAAGCTTTTTTAAGAGAATTCCCTTCTGTATTCCAATTAGCCAACGCCAATGAAAGTGACGTGTTAAAGTTGTGGCAGGGACTTGGTTATTATTCCAGAGCAAGACATCTGCATGCTACGGCTAAGTATGTTGTCAATGAATTGAATGGTGAATTCCCAAAATCCTTTAAAGAGCTCATAAAATTAAAAGGAATTGGCGATTATACAGCTAGTGCTATAGCCTCCATTTGTTTTAACGAACCTGCTGCTGTGGTTGATGGCAATGTATACCGCGTTTTATCTCGTTATTTTGGAATTGACACACCCATTAATTCAACCAAAGGAATTAAGGAATTTAAATTATTGGCTCAGGAACTAATTGATAAAAAAAAGCCTGCCGATTTTAATCAATCTATTATGGAGTTTGGTGCCATACAATGTAAACCTCAAAATCCTGATTGTTCAGTTTGTCCACTAAACATTTCCTGTGTGGCCTTAAAGCAAAATAGAATAGATCAATTACCAGTTAAGATTAAAGCAGTAAAAGCAAAAAAGAAATATTTTAACTTTTTAGTATTTATTTCTGAAGACGGAAAAACAATTTTAGAACAGAGAAAAACAAAGGGCATTTGGCAAAATCTCTATCAGTTTCCGTTGGTAGAAACAAAATCAGAAATGGACTTTAACACTTTTAAAAAGCATATAGATAATCATGAACTTCTTAAAAATAGTTCATTTGATTTGTCTTTTTATAATGAGACTAGTATCGTTCATAAATTATCTCACCAACATTTATATACAAAGTTTTGGATAATTAATGTTAAAAATCTAGAAACAAAAGGGGTTTCAATAAATAACATCAAGGACTATGCGGTTCCTATCTTAATTGGAAACTTTATAGAGTCATTCAGATTTTAGTACAAAATATTAGCTAATCATATTTTTTTATTAATTTTAAAAATGAGTTACAATTAAGTAATTTTGCAATCTATAATTAATTAAGATATGTCAGGAACATTAAATAAAGTAATGCTAATAGGGCATTTGGGAGATGAGGTTAAAATGCATTATTTTGAAGGTGGTGGTTGCGTTGGAAGATTTCCTTTGGCAACCAATGAAACTTATACAAACAGGCAAACAAATGAGCGTGTTACTAATACAGAATGGCATAACATAGTGGTTAGAAATAAAGGTGCCGAAATTTGTGAAAAATATTTAAGTAAAGGCGATAAGGTTTATATTGAAGGACGATTAAAAACCCGTAAGTGGCAAGATGATTCTGGTAACGAACGCTACAGCACTGAAATTCAATGTACAGATTTCACTTTTTTAACCACAAAAAAAGAAAGTGAGCAAAATGCTCAGGCGGCAGCAAGCCCAAAACAGCCTGAATCAAATAAGCAACAATCTGTTAGTGAGCCTACAGTTGAAGAAGAAAATGATGACCTTCCGTTTTAATATTGATGAGTCTGCTACTAGACTTTTGTTTAACTAAAACCAACGTATTTGGACCCCGACCCTTCCAGTTTTTTAAATTTATTTATTGCAATTGATTTTTCAATTGTTTCTGGTTTTGTACTACTGATTTTGCTCCTAGTCTGTTCTGCGCTTATTTCTGGTGCCGAAGTGGCTCTTTTTTCACTTACAAAAAATGATGTAGAAGCTGGCTTAGAAGAAAATTCTAAACGCATGCAAGTGGTTTCTCTGCTGGTTGAACGTCCTAAAAAGTTACTAGCAACCATTTTGGTAGCTAACAATTTCATAAACATTGCAACGGTAATTTTGTTTGCCTATCTGGGTGACTTTATTTTTGGAGACATTGCAAATCCCAAAGTAAAATTTGTTTTAGAAGTAATTGTGATTACCTTCCTTATTTTACTTTTTGGTGAAATTTTGCCTAAAATTTATGCCAGTAGGAATAACGTAAAATTCGCTTCTTTTATGGCGTATCCATTAAAAGTTTTAGATGTAATTCTTTCACCTGTAAGTTCACCAATGCAGAGTGTAACCTTAGCAATTCACAATAAATTAGGTAAACGTAAATCTAATTTAAGTGTAGATCAGCTGTCGCAAGCCTTAGAACTAACCAGTGATGAAGATACAACTAAAGAGGAACATAAGATTCTGCAAGGGATTGTGTCATTTGGAAATACCGATACCAAACAGGTAATGCGTCCGCGAATTGATATTTTTGCTTTAAATATTCAACAGAAATATGCTGAAATCATGCCGGAAATAATTACTAACGGTTATTCTAGAATTCCTGTTTATGAGGAGAATATTGATCAAATAAAAGGTATTCTTTATGTTAAAGATTTATTACCTCACATCAATAAAAAACAGTTTAATTGGGTTAGCTTAATAAAAGAACCTTTTTTTGTTCCTGAAAATAAAAAGTTAGATGATTTAATGGCGGAGTTCCAAGAGAAGAAAGTACATTTGGCTGTCGTTGTTGATGAATATGGTGGGACTTCTGGTTTAATTTCTTTGGAAGATATTATTGAGGAAATTGTAGGAGATATTAGTGATGAGTTTGATGACGAAGATTTACAATATTCAAAACTTGATAACAATAATTACGTATTTGAAGGAAAAACAGCTTTAAAAGATATTTATAAGATTACCAAAATTGAAGATGAATATCTTTTTGAAGAAAACAAAGGTGAAGCCGAAACTATTGCTGGGTTTGTATTGGAAATTTCTGGCAGCTTTCCTAAGCTTAATAGTAAAATAAATTTCAGAAATTACGTTTTTACTATTGAAGCTTTAGATAGAAAACGTATTAAACTTGTAAAATTCACAATTGCTTAATGAGCCGATATTTATTTCTTTTTTTAATTCTTATATGTGTTGCGTGTGGTGAAGATTACAAGCCAAAACCTAAAGCATTTTTAAGGTTAGAGTACCCTGAGGCTAAATATGTTACTTCTAATATTGAGGTTCCTTTTACTTTTGAAGCTAATTTGTTGGCTAAAAAAATTTCATTGAAAAAAATAGAGGCGCCAACTGAAAGTTATGGTGTTAATTTAGAATACCCATCACTCAAAGGTACCATATTTTTAACATACAAGGCAGTGGAAGCTAATGAAGAGAATTTGGAGAACTTTTTAAGAGATGCCCAAAAATTCACATTAGAGCATACAAAGAAAGCAGATGAAATCCCGGTAACACCATATGAAAACAGCTATCAAAAAGTATATGGGGCATTATCTGAGGTGAGAGGAAATGTGGCCTCTCCAGTTCAGTTCTATGTAACAGATAGTGTAAATCATTTTTTAACAGGGTCTTTATACTTTTACGCAAGGCCTAATTATGATTCCATTCTTCCGGCAGCCAACTATTTGCAAAAAGACATTATCCATATTATGGAAACAATTAATTGGAAATAAAAAAGCTTCTAAAAAGGAGAAGCTTTTTTATTATGAAAATGTCATTCAGAACCAAGTTCAGAATCATAGTATTTACGCCTTTTGAATACAACATGCTTTTTTACAATCTGTGGCACACGTCTTTTTATCAGCTTCAGTTTTATTGGAACAACAAGCTTCTTTACAATCAGCAGAGCATTTTTTTGTGGTAGAAAATATATCTACGGTTTTCATGTCACTTACTTTGTAAACATCAGCAACATTGGTAACAGTTTCTTCTAAAGATGTAGGTGTTACTTTAGCTTCATTATATTCTACCATAGCTAGTTTTTTATCAAAATCTACCTTAGCAGATTTTACGCCTTCCATGTTGGCAATTTTCTTTTCAATGGTTTTAGCACAACCAATTTCACAGGTCATTCCGTCTATAGTAAACTCCGCTTTGGCAAAGGTAGCATTAGGATCAATTGTTTTTTTAGCTTCAGAGGAAACTTCTACAGTTTTTACTTCTGCTTCAACCTTATTTTTACAGCTAAAAGCAAATAAAACTAGTATTACTAAAACTAAGGTGTTCTTTAATGTATTCATTAGTATTGTGTTTTAAAATTATAATCAATTTAGATAAAATAGAGTTAATACGAGATAACTTAAGTACAATTTAACAACTATTATTGTGCAAAATTACTAAATAAAGCTGTTTTATTAGGTTAAAAAGTTGAATTTTGTGCCTCAAACAAATCACCAATGAAAGCGTTGCACTCTAAGTGGATTTATTTATTTATACTTTCATTAATTTGGGGTAGTTCTTTCATGCTTATAAAAAAAGGGCTAGTGGGTTTAACTCCCATGCAACTTGGGGCGGTTAGGATTATTTTTACAGGAACATTTCTCTTTATTATTGGGTTTAGGAAAATTAAAGAAATAAAAAGTACCAAAGAATGGAAAGGTATTGTGCTTACGGGGCTTTTAGGTACTTTTTTTCCTTCTTTCCTTTTTGCTTTTGCAGAAACAGAGATTGATAGTGCTGTAGCTTCTATAATAAACTCCTTAGTGCCTATAAACACCATTTTGATAGGTCTTTTAGTTTTTAAAATAAAATCAACTAAACAACAGGTTCTAGGTGTTTTTATTGGTTTAATAGGAACATTAATTCTCATAATGAATGGCGTTTCATTAAACCCTACCCAAAACTACTTTTATGCCGTTTTGGTTGTAATAGCCACTATCATGTATGCTGCAAGCTCCAATATTATAAAGTACTATCTTCAGCATGTTAATGCACTAACAATTGCTGTAGGGAATTTTATGGTTATTATGATTCCCGCCATTATAGTTTTAATTTCAAGTGGTTTTTTTAAGGAAGAAACCCTAGCTAAAGAGCAATTAAAACCAGCGTTATTGTATATGTTACTCTTGTCTTTGTTTGGTACAGCCGTAGCTAAAGTGTTATTTAATAAATTGATACAAGTCTCAACGCCTGTTTTTGGTTCTTCTGTAGCTTATTTAATGCCAATTGTGGCAGTTTTTTGGGGAGTTTTAGATGGGGAACGCTTTAGTTTTTTACAAACTATTTCAACAGTAATTATTCTTATTGGTGTATACTTAGCACAAAAAAGAAAAAGGTAATTATCTCAAATATTTAGAGTTATATTATTAATTCTCAGATTTTTTTCCGAAATTTAAGAAAACACTAAATGTTAAAATCGATGAAAAAAGTATCGCTTCCCATAAGGTTTGGACTGGTTACAAGTGCGGTTTTAATAGCGTATTTTCTAGTTTTATCGTTGTTTAACAAACATATTAATCCTGCTTTTAGTTTTTTTAATGCCTTCATAACAGGTTTTGGTATTTATGAAGCGGTAAGGTTGTATAAGTTACAATTACCTAATTCTTTTTCTTATACAGAAGGATTTAAAACAGGTATTATTACTGGCTTTGTTGCTACATTAGTATTTACACTTTTCTTTTTGTTTTACACTACAGAGATAGATTCAAATTTCTTACCTCATTTAATGCAAACATTACATAGAAAATTTGATATTGATATTGGCATGGTAACCTTTATAGTAGCTGTTATGGGGTTGGCCACATCAGTAGTAGCTACCTTGTCTGTTATGCAGCTTTTTAAGAATAGCAGAAATATTCCTCAAAAACAATAAAACGTTTGTAGTTTAATTATTTAGCAGTATATTTGCACCCGCCTTAGAAGGCTCTGAGGTAATTTATATAATAGAATTAACTAATAAAAACGTTACGCTATGTACGCAATTGTAGAGATAGCAGGGCATCAATTTAAAGTTGAAAAAGACCAAAAAGTTTTTGTTAACCGTTTACAAACTGAAGAAGGAAAGCAAGTAGCTTTTGACAATGTTCTTTTAGTTGCAGACGGAGACAAAGTAACTGTAGGCGCCCCGGCTATAGACGGTGCTCAAGTAGGAGCAAAAGTCGTTAAGCACCTAAAAGGTGATAAAGTAATCGTCTTCAAAAAGAAAAGACGTAAAGGTTACCGTGTGAAAAATGGTCACCGTCAAGCTTTAACAGAAATAGTAATTGATAGTATTGTTGCTTCAGGAGCTAAAAAAGCTGCTCCAGCTAAAGAAGTTAAAAAAGAGACTCCTAAAGCTGAGGCACCAAAAGCGGAAAAGGCTGCGCCTAAGGCTGCTGCTAAAAAAGCAACTGGAAAAGCTGACGATTTAAAGAAAGTTGAAGGTATTGGACCTAAAATTGCTTCAACATTAGTAGAAGCAGGAATTTCAACTTTTGCAGAATTAGCAAAAACTGATGCTGCAAAAATATCTGAAATTATTTCAGGTGTTCGTGGTAATCATGTTACAGATACTTGGCCAGCACAAGCTAAATTAGCTGCTGAAGGTAAGTGGGATGAACTTAAAAAATGGCAAGACGAATTAGACGGTGGTAAAGCTTAATAGCTAACTGCTAACTTTAACAATATAAAATCGAAATAAAATGGCACATAAAAAAGGAGTCGGAAGTTCGAAAAACGGTAGAGAATCAGAATCGAAACGCTTAGGTGTTAAGATTTTTGGTGGTCAAGCTGCAATTGCAGGAAACATTATCGTAAGACAAAGAGGAAACACACACCACCCAGGTGAAAATGTGTATTCTTCAAAAGATCATACATTACATGCTAAAGTAGATGGTATTGTAAAATTCACAAAAAAGAAAGACAATAAATCTTACGTGTCTATAGAGCCTTTTGAAGCTTAAGACTAAGGATTTAATAAAGATTAAAACCCTTTCCAAATTTGGAAAGGGTTTTTTTATGCTTCTATTTTGAGTGTTTTCTAAATATTTTTGAAATGTTAAATTAATTTAAAATATGTGTTTTTTAATAAGTATTTATAACATTATGTTAAAATCTAATTAATAGGGTTGGTTAGATGATTTTGTTATTTCGCTGAAATAATTTATCACTAATTAATCATGAAAAAACAATACGTAATTTTATTTTTAGCCATGGTGTTTTCGTTAATTGGATTCTCTCAAAACGGAAATATTCAAGGTACCATTATTGACGAAAAAGGACTTGCAGTGCCCTTTGCAAGTGTTTTATTAGAATCACTGGATAAAGGAGTAATTTCTGATGCAGACGGAAAGTTTTTGTTTTTAAATATTCCATCTGGTAAGCAAACCATTAAAGTTGTTTATTTAGGGTATTCTGATACTGATGTAGAAGTAGAGGTGACAGAAGGAATAACTACCAATGTAACCGTAACCATTACTGCAAAAGCTTTAGAATTAGATGGTGTTGTAATTAACGGTTATAATAGCGGACAAGCAAAGGCATTGAATGCTCAAAAAAATAAGCAGAACATAACCAATGTAGTTTCAACAGATCAAATTGGTAAATTTCCAGATGCTAACATCGGTGATGCGGTAAAACGTATTCCTGGTATTACCATGCAGGTAGATCAAGGAGAGGCTCGTAATATTATCGTTCGTGGTTTAGCTCCTCAATTAAACTCAGTAACTTTAAATGGAAGCCGTATTCCTTCTGCCGAAGGTGATAACAGAAACATACAAATGGACCTTATTCCGGCAGATATGATTCAGTTAATAGAGGTAAACAAAGCTGTTACACCTGATATGGATGGTGATGCACTTGGTGGTTCTGTTAATTTAGTAACAAGAACGTCGCCTAACGGATTTAGAGTGGCTGCTACCGCTGGTTCTGGAGTAAACTTTATTACTAATAAGCGTATTGTTAATGGTTCTTTCTTAATAGGAGATAGAACTAACAACGGGAAGTTTGGTTATATGTTTTCTGCCTCAATTAATGATACCGATTTTGGTTCAGATAACGTAGAAGCTGAATGGGTAAACGAAGCAGAAAGTCCTTTATCTGGAGATGATATAGAAGTTGATCCTTTTGTTGAAGAATCAGATATTAGAACTTATTTGGTGCAGCGAGTGAGAAGAAGCTTTTCCGCTAATTTTGATTATGCTTTCAATCCAAATAATAAGTTGTACTTAAAAACCATGTACAACTGGAGAGACGATAGAGAAAACCGATACAGATTACGCTACCGCTCCATTGAACCTATTTTTGAAGATGGTACAGAAACTATCACTGGCTTTCAAGGTGAAATTAGAAGAGAAACAAAAGGTGGTATTGACAACGATAGAAACAAAAATGCACGTTTGGAAGACCAGCGTATGCAAAACTATACTTTTGGTGGTGAGCATTTAATAGGAAAAATTAAGTTAGATTGGATGGGGTCTTACGCTAGTGCTTCTGAAGAACGTTTAAACGAGCGATATATTGAGTATGAATTAGAGGAAACGGTTGATAGTGACCCGATACCTTTTAATGCAGATTTTTCTAACACTAGATTTCCTGTAATTGTACCAGCCAATTCTAGCGATGTGCTTTTAAGTAGATATAGTTTAAACGGAATTACTGAAGAAAATCAGTTTACTGAAGAGAAGGACTGGAATTTCTTTACAAATTTACAAATACCATTCTCCCTAGTAAAAGAGAAAGAAGGCTTTATTAAAGTTGGTGGCCGTTTACGTTTTAAAGAAAAAAACAGAGACAATAACTTCTTTGAGTTTTCACCAGAAACAAGCAATTTCGATAATTTAGCATTATTGCCCTTAGTAGATCAAACAGATGCAGATTTCTTAGCAGGAAGTCAATATGTTGCTGGTGCTTATGTAGATCCTGAGTACTTAGGAAGTTTAGATTTACAAAATTCAAACTTATTTGAAAGTGAATCAATTGTTGATGAGTTTTTATCAGGAAATTATCTTGTAAAAGAAGATGTATATGCTGGCTACGCTATGATTAACCAACAAGTATCAGATAAATTGTCTGTTTTAGCGGGTGTTCGTATTGAGAATACAGAAATTGAAACTAATGGAAACTTAGTGGTTTTTGATGAAGATGGTGATTTCGATCCGAACGCTTCTGGAGAAATTAAAGATGATAATTCTTATGTTAATATCCTACCAGGTGTACACTTTAAATATAATGTTGCCAATAATACAGTGTTACGTTTTGCATGGACAAATACTTTGGCAAGACCTAACTATATAGATTTAGTGCCATTTAGAAATGTAGTAAGAGAAGATGAAGAGGTAAGCATTGGTAACCCAGAATTAAGCGCTACAAAATCTATGAATTTTGATTTAATGGCAGAGCATTATTTTAAAAGTGTTGGATTAATATCAGCAGGAGTGTTTCATAAAAACATTCAAGATTTTATTTATACATCACAGTTCACAGATAGCGCTACAGGTTTTGATGCGTTTCAGCCTCAAAATGGTGACGATGCCTCAATTACTGGAGCAGAGGTGTCTTTCCAACGCCAGTTAGACTTCCTTCCTGGTTTTGCTAAAAATTTAAGCGTTTTCTTGAACTATACCTATTTATCATCAAGTGCCGATGGTATAAGAAACGAAGACGGTGACGAACGTACCGATTTAGATTTACCAGGAACTGCACCAAATATGTTTAACGGTTCGCTTTCTTATGGTGGTAAAAAATTAAACTTACGCTTATCATTAAACTTCTCTGATGCATACATTGATGAAATTGGAGGTAATGCGTTTGAAGACAGATATTATGACCAACAATTGTTTTTAGATTTTAATGCATCATATGCATTTAGTGATAATTTACGTTTGTATGTAGATTTGAACAATATTACAGATCAACCTTTAAGATATTTCCAAGGTGTGAAAAGTAGAACCATGCAAATGGAATACTATAGCCAGAGATTATCTGTAGGTTTAAAGTATGATTTATTCAAGAGAAAGAACTAAAAATACATGCAAAAAAATATAGTTTTTATAGTTGGAGTAATGATGGTGTCATGTGGGAAAACGTTGCCGGTTATTGCACCCGATGTAATAACCGAAAAGACATTACATGATACTGATGATCCTGCTATATGGATAAACCCAAACGATGCTTCTAAGAGCATCGTTTTTGGTACTGATAAAGAAACTGATGGTGCCATTTATGCTTTTGATTTAGATGGAAAAATCATTGAAAATAAAACCATTAGAGGGTTAAAGCGCCCAAACAATGTTGATTTGGAATATGGTTTTAAACTGAACGATTCTATCAAAGTTGATGTTATTGCATTTACAGAAAGAGAACGTCAACAAATTCGATTATTTTCTGTGCCAGATATGAAGCCTTTAGACAATGGAGGTTTTAAGGTATTTGAAGATGCTACATTACCTGAGTATAAGCTGCCAATGGGAATTGCAATTTACAAATCACCAAGGACGAAAAAAGTATATGCCATTGTTGGTAGAAAATCGGGACCTAAAAACGGGTATTTGTATCAGTATGAATTTGTTTCTGATAGTTTGGGTGTACACGCCAATTTAGTTAGGAAGTTTGGAGAATTTAGTGAAAAAAAGGAAATTGAAGCTATTGCCGTTGATGATAAAAATGGCATCGTTTATTATTCTGATGAAGGTCATGGTATTCGTAAGTACTATGCAGAACCATCCAAGGGAGATAAGCAGATTTACTGCTTTGGTGGAGAATTTTTTAAAGAGGATATTGAAGGTATTGCCATTGCACATTATCAAAATAATTCCTTTTTAATTGTATCCAACCAGCAAGCAGGAACTTTTAATGTTTTTGATTTAAAAACTAATGCTTTTATAAAAGAGATTAATTTAGGAACAACAGAAACCGATGGTTGTGATCTTACTACCGTTGCTCTAGGGGATAGTTTCCCAAATGGCTTATTTGTTAGTATGAATAATGATAAAACATTTTTTTATCATGATTTAAAAAAATTAGGTTTGCTTGAGTAAGATACATCATAACTTACCTTAGTATTCCTAAACCCCAGTAATAAAGCATATGTAAAATTTTATTATTCAAATTCCAGAGTGAAGAATAGTAGACCAATTGCTCTTAAATAAAACAATAGTTATTTAACTAATAGTTGTTATATTTACGCATTAAAATCTCATTAATTTGTTACTATGGATTACGCAAAAGAGTTTGAAAAATTCGCTACAAAAGATCAAGGTATAAGCAGTACTTATTACAACCAAATAATAAGTAGTATGTATCCCACTAATTTAACGCCAAACATTATTGAAGAACGTCAAATGAATATTGCTATTTTTGATGTATTCTCGCGTTTAATGATGGATAGAATTATTTTTATGGGAACGGCTATCAATGATCAGGTTGCTAATATCATTCAAGCGCAATTATTGTTTTTAGAAAGTACAGACTCTAGTAAAGACATTCAAATATATATTAACTCTCCTGGAGGTAGTGTTTATGCTGGTCTAGGTATTTATGATACCATGCAGTTTATAAAGCCAGATGTAGCTACTATTTGTACTGGTATGGCAGCCTCTATGGGAGCTGTTTTGTTATGTGCCGGAGAAAAAGGTAAACGAAGTGGATTACCTCATTCTAGGGTGATGATTCATCAGCCATTAGGTGGTGCACAAGGACAGGCTAGTGATATTGAAATTACGGCAAGAGAGATTTTAAAGTTAAAGGAAGAGTTATATCAAATTATTAGTAAGCATTCTGGACAGGATTACGACAAAGTTTACGAAGATAGTGATAGAGATTACTGGATGAAAGCTGATAAAGCCAAGGAGTATGGTATGATTGACGAGATTTTAACTAGAGTATAAATAAAAATTCGTAATTTTAATATATTGTTACAGAGGGATTTAATAATTTAAAGCTCTCTAAAATTGAATTAGATTAATGGCAAAGGAAGAATTAGAATGTTCATTTTGTGGTAGAAAAAAGCCAGAAACAAACTTATTAATAGCAGGTTTAGACGCTCATATATGTGACAGATGTATTGAACAGGCACATGGTATTGTACTTGAAGAATCAAAGCAAAATGATAGCAGTGATTTATCGGCGGAGTTAAAACTTCGTAAACCTCAACAAATTAAGGTATTTCTTGATGAGTACATCATTGGGCAAGACATGACCAAAAAGGTCATGTCTGTTGCTGTGTACAACCATTATAAACGTTTATTACAATCCTCTTCAAAAGATGATATTGATATTCAAAAGAGCAATATTATTATGGTTGGACAAACGGGAACAGGTAAAACTTTAATGGCAAAAACTATTGCCAGAATGTTAAATGTTCCGTTGGCAATTGTTGATGCCACTGTTTTAACCGAAGCAGGTTATGTTGGAGAAGATGTTGAAAGTATCTTAACTAGATTGTTACAAGCAGCAGATTATAATCTAGAGAAAGCCGAAAGAGGCATTGTATTCATTGATGAAATTGATAAAATTGCTAGAAAAAGTGATAACCCATCCATTACACGTGACGTTTCTGGAGAGGGTGTGCAGCAAGCGCTTTTAAAACTTTTAGAAGGTACTATTGTTAATGTGCCACCAAAAGGAGGTAGAAAACACCCTGATCAAAAATTTATTGAGGTTAACACCGAAAATATATTATTCATTGCAGGAGGTGCTTTTGATGGTATTGAACGTAATATTACCAAGCGTTTAAATATGCAAGCAGTTGGTTATAGCGCTTCAAAATCTGATGAGATAATTGATCAGGATAATTTATTACAGTATATCATACCTAAGGATTTAAAAGACTTTGGGTTGATTCCTGAAATTATTGGTCGTTTACCTGTATTAACATATATGGATCCTTTAGATTCAAAAACGCTAAGAGCCATTTTAACTGAACCCAAAAATGCTATCATTAAACAATATAAGAAGTTATTTGCGATGGATGATATTGATTTTACCATAACCGATGGAGCATTAGACTTTATAGTAAATAAAGCGATAGAGTACAAGTTAGGAGCAAGAGGGTTGCGTTCGCTTTGTGAAGAAATTTTAACTGATGCGATGTTTGAACTGCCAAGTTCTGATGAAAAGAAATTGAATGTAACTAAAAATTATGCAGAGGATAAATTGACTAAGAACACTTTAAAGAAATTAAAAGCTGTTTCTTAGATTAATTTACATCTAGGTAAAGATATAAAAAAACTAGGCTTTTAAGCCTAGTTTTTTTGTTTTTGGATTATTAATTAATACTGTATTTAAATTTTAATCAGTTTTTTAATTTGGAATAAAAATATACTTATTTAACAAGGCTTCAAAAGTTTTTTTTAATTTTTAGATTATTAGAAGAAATACTCGTTTAAGGACTTTTCGATTTGTATTTAGTCGGGAATATAGTAACTTTAAGAATTTAGCTTTAAAAGGTCATCCATATAATCTCTGGTATTAGAGAGCCTTGGTACCTTGTGTTGGCCACCCAACTTATTATTCTTTTTTAACCAATCTCTAAATAATTGATGACGCGCTATATTTATTTTGGGCTTTTTTAAAGTAATATTGTTGTAACGCTTAGCTTCATAATCAGAGTTTAAAGCCTTTAGAGCATTATCAAATAATTCACTAAAATAATGAATGTCTTTTGGTGGTGTTTTAAATTCAATGAGCCATTCATGTGCCCCCTTTTCTTTACCATCCATAAAAATTGGAGCAGCGGTAAAATCAACAATTTCAGCCTTTGTGCGTTTACATACTTTTTTAAGCGCTTCTTCTGCATTTTCAATGATCAACTCTTCACCAAATACATTAATATGATGTTTAGTTCGCCCTGAAATTTTTATTCGATAGGGATTTAAGGATGTAAAACGAATAGTGTCGCCAATCTTGTAACGCCATAAACCAGCATTAGTAGTAATGATGACTGCGTAATTTTGATGGAGTTTAACATCACTTAAAGGAATGGCTTTCTCATCGGGCGTTCCATAAATATTCATAGGAATAAATTCATAGAAAATACCATAGTCTAGCATTAACAGCAATTCACTAGAATTGTTTTGATCCTGAATTGCAAAAAAACCTTCCGAAGCATTATAAATTTCATAATATCTGAAGTTTTTTTTCGGCAGAATTCTTTTGTACTGATCTATATAGGGTGTGAAACTTACTCCACCATGAAAGTAAACTTCTAGATTTGGCCATACATCAAATAAGTGGACTTTGCCTGTAGTTTCTAAAACATTATTTAACAAAACCAACATCCATGATGGTACACCCGCTAAACTAGTTACATTTTCATTTATGGTTTCATCTACAATCGCCTGCATTTTATACTCCCAATCACTCATTAAGGATACTTTACTACTTGGTGTACTGCTAAACTCTGCCCAAAAAGGCATGTTATCAATTAATATAGCAGACAAATCTCCAAAAACAGTACCGTTTTCCTTATAAAGTTCTTTGCTTCCTCCTAACCTTAAACTTTTTCCTGTAAATAATTGTGAATCTTCATTGTTATTTAAATACATACACAATAAATCCTTACTTGCGGCGTAATGACAATCTTCTAAAGATTCTTCGCTCACAGGAATGAATTTACTTTTAGATCTGGTGGTGCCACTAGATTTAGCAAACCATTTAATAGGGGTTGGCCAAAAAATATTAGGCTCACCATGTCTGGAACGTGAAATATATTCTCGCCAACCATCGTAATTCATAATTGGAATGCGCTCAGCAAAAGTTTCATAATTTTTAATTGAGGCAAAGTCATATTTTTTACCCATTTCAGTGTCTTTTGCAAACCCTACAAGATTATGTAGTAATTCTAATTGTACTTCATTAGGGTATTTTAAAAACAATTCAATTTGATGAAAGCGCTTCTTTAGAAACCAAGATGCAATAGAATTTACTAAAGGAATTGGCATATTTATTCTATCTTTAAGATTTTAAAAATAATACTTTTTTTCCATGTTCTACCAAGGTGCTTTAACAAAAATGGAAACGGAATTTGCAAATCCCATCCAATATTATTTGGTGTTTGAAAACGATTTTATAAATCTGAATCAGCTGTTGAACAAAACCATAACTATGAAGTTTGTTAAATACCAATGTTTAAATTGTGGACAGGATAAACCTATTTATCGTCAAGGGTTTGATAAGCAGTGTTTTTATGAAGTGCCTCAGGCAGCAGATTGGGTGATGCGACCAGAATTGAGTAAAGCTCATTTGGGTATTGAAGACCGTGATTTAGAGTTTGAGAAAAAGACCCAATTACAGCCGCATATTGTGTATTTGGCAAATTCTAGTAATGTAAAGGTTGGGGTGACTAGAAAAAGTCAAGTACCAACACGTTGGATAGATCAAGGCGCTCATGAAGCTATTGAAATTGTAGAAGTGCCTAACAGGTATTTAGCAGGTATTACAGAGGTAGCTTTAAAGGATCATGTTAGTGATAAAACCAACTGGCGTACCATGTTGAAGAATGAAATTAAAGACGAAAATTTGGTAGAATGGAGAGAGCAATTAAGAACTTATATTCCAGAGGAAGCAAAAGACTATTTTATTCAGAGTAATTCTGAAACCAACCTAGAATTTCCTGTGTTTAAATATCCTGAGAAACCAAGGAGCTTAAATATAGTAAAAGAACAATCTTATACTGGTAAACTGGTAGGTTTGAAAGCACAATATTTGATTTTTGAAGACGAAACAGTGTTTAATGTTAGGGGTAATGAAGGGCTGGTGGTTCGCATTTCAATGCACTAACTTTTAACAAGATGCTAACGGTTTAACAATTGTTTATTTAGTATCTTGTAACAAAAAGTTATGAAAATTCCAGTAATGTTTTATGTGGGACTTACCACGTGTCTTTTATTGCTTTTAATATTTGTGGTTTCTATGAATATGGGCTTTACATGGGTGTTTTACACCATGTGCTTAGGGCAAGTTATGGTTGGTATAATGGTTTATAAAGTTTTAAAAGACCAATATACTACTGACAAAACTTTTGAAAATTTTTATGAAGATAGACCTTTTAATTATCATAAATAGACTTTAATAAAAGGCAATTATTTAGTAATACCGCTTGAAACCCAATAAGTAGATATGCTATTAACAAGATTACTTATTGGGATAGAATTTATTTAAATATCTTCAGTATCTCTCAGCTTTTGGATATAGGCTGCTTTTTGAATTTCCTGTCGGCGTTTAACGGAGGGTTTAGTGAAATATTGATTTTCTTTTAGGTTTTGCATGACCTTAACATTTCGGTGTTTTCGTTTGTACCGTTTTAAGGCACGCTCAATATTTTCGCCTTCTTTTACTATTATTTTTAACATATTTTTATTTTTTAGTTACCCTAAATACATTTTTAAAACTTTGTTTTTTGAAGAATGTCGCAATCTACGAATCCCCTTCTCTTTAATTTGTCTGACACGCTCTCTAGAGAATCCAATATTATCACCAATTTCTTCCAGACTCTTAGGGCGTTTTACACTAATACCATAAAAGTGTTTGATTACATGTGCTTCTTTTTCAGACAAAGTTTCTAAAACTCGATTCATTTCAATATTCAAGGACGATTTCATTAATGCAGCATCAGGCTGTGGTGCTTCTTCAGACTTTACTACATCATACAAATTAGAATGTTCACCTTCTTGAAATGGTGCGTCCATAGATAGATGTCCACCACTCACTCTCATAGATTGCTTTACATTATTTACACCTATGTCTAGGCTTTTGGCAATTTCATGGGCACTGGGTTCGCGCTCATGTGTTTGTTCTAAATGTGAATAGGCTTTTCTTATTTTATTAATGGAGCCAATTTTATTTAGTGGTAATCTTATTACACGTGCTTGATCTGCAATGGACTGTAAAATGGATTGTCTTATCCACCAAACAGCATAAGAAATAAACTTAAATCCTCTGGTTTCATCAAAGCGTTTTGCAGCTTTTACTAAACCAGCATTTCCCTCGTTAATCAAATCAGGTAGGGATAATCCTTGATTTTGATACTGTTTAGCAACCGAAACCACAAACCTTAAATTGGCTGTCACAAGTTTATCCAAGGCTTTTTGGTCACCATTTTTAATCCGTTGTGCTAGCTCTACCTCCTCATCTGCCGTAATCAATTCTAGTTTACTAATATCTTGTAGATATTTATCTAGTGATTTAGATGATCTGTTGGTAATTTGTTTTGTGATTTTTAATTGCCTCATAAAAGTTATTTAAATGTTTTAGTATTATACTTCTATGTAACCTATAATAAAAACTGTAAAATCCAAAAAATTAACCTTTTTTGTTAAAAAATGACCTAAAATTGATTAAAATGACACTTTTTAGATGCGTTTTAGCTGTTTTTGGTGATTTTTGGTTCTATTATCAATAGACCATTCACACCAAGCGTATTTAGTAAAGAATTCTACATTTACAATTCTAGTAGTTAACTTTTAACAAGGTAAAATAGTAAGCCGAAAACAAAGCTCCTAAACAGGAACGTACTAGAACTAACTAATTCACAGTATCTTTATCTTTTTTCTTGTTGCCTATTAAGCCTCCAAGTACATTTTTAATAATCTTTTTGGTAGCCTTTGTGCTGTCGGTAGCAGTAGAATCTTGCGGAGTTTTATTCTTAAGAATGTCATTCAAAACAGTTTCAACGGTATTGTTTTGTTGCTTTTTTATAGAATCTGTTTTTGTTTTGTTGCCTCCAATAACATCGCCTATAAGATCTTTTACCTTGTCTTTACCCTGGTTTAATAGCTTTTGCTTTTGAATTTCAATAAGCTGATTTGTTAGGTTTTTAACACCGCTGGTTAAATCGGTTTTTACAATGGGTTTGGTAAAAATGCCAGTAATATTTGCTGTAACAGGAATTGTAATATTGTTTACTTGTACATCATTAATTTGACTAATAAGTCGATTGACTTCACTGCCTAAATATTTTGCAGGCACATTAAATACGGCATTATAATCTAGAGATTTGTCAAAACCGTGGGCACCCCAAACTTCAATCTTTATGTCCTGATATTTAAAATTAAAAGGTTTTACAGCAACTTTTCCGTTAGCAAACTCTAACTTAGTTTTTACATTTTTTAAATCTAATTTTTCAAAATCTATAAAGTTAATTGAACTCCCTAATTTGCTCAAAATTCCATCTTCAATATTAATTTTTGTAGTTAATAATTCAGCTAAAGCATCACCAGAAACAGAACTTAACACTGGTGAGAATTCTTCATCTAAACTGCCTGAAAGATTTAAAGACGTATTTAATTTTCCTTGAAGTAACTTAGCAATGGGCGCTAAATTTTGAAATAACTCTAGGTTTTTAAAAGACTGGGAAATATCAAAATCACTAGCACCTATATTTAAATTGAATATAGGGGTCTTTTCTATTGTTGAAACGTCTCCGTTAATGGCTAGTTTGCCGTCAAAAATTGAAGATGTCATATTTTGGAGTGATGCTTTTTGATCTTTTATAAAGAGTGTTCCTGTAACGTTTTTCAAATTTAAATTATCGTATACTACTGTTTGTGCAGTAGTGCTTATAATACACTCTAAAAAGTCTGGAATTTTAAGTGATTCTTTATCTCCGCTAGTTTTATTATTCTCAGAAACTGTTTTGTCTTCATTCATAAAATCACTTACCTTAAATAAGTTAGAATTTACATTGAAGTTGCCTTTTAAAGTATTGTTACTTAACAAAAACCCAAGTAAATTATTAATGGTTCCAGTGGCACTTATATCGCTTTCACCAGCTTTAGCTTTAAAATTTTTAAGTGAAACGGTTCCAGGATTAAAGGTCATATTTGCTTGAGAAATATGAATTGGGTTTACAATATCTTCAGAAGAAAACACAAAATCAGTAATACTAACAGAGCCACTATTTTTAATGCGTTGATAGGTATTGGTTTCGATAGCATTCATGTCAAAAGACGTATGAATATTTCCTTTTAAAACGCCTGTTAAAGGGTTTTTTAGCTCCAAAGGATACACTTTAGTAATGTTTTCTAAATTTAAAACACCATCAATCTTGGCATTAACTAACATATTTTTGGTTAGATTCTTTAGAGTAGCTGAAGATTTAAATACGTCTTCATCTATCTTGAAATTTAAGGCATTAATGTTAATGTAAGTATCGTTAATATGCCCTGTTTCGTTTTTTAATTCAGTCTCAATAGAAATATTACTTACTCTTTTTGGTAAATCTGGATATTTAAACGAAGCGTTATTAGATGAAATCTTAATATCTAAATTAGGAATAGTTTCTTCAGAATTTAAACCCTTTATGCTACCTTTTACCTTAAACTCTCCTGAAGTTTGAACATCTTCAATGTTTTTTGAATAGGTTTTTGGAATAACAGCAAGGAAATTTTTAAAATCTGATTCTGGGTTTTCAAATGTAATATCAATCTGTTGGCCATTTTCTAATAGCTTTACAAATCCTTGAAATTCAATAGGTAAATCGTTAATGTAGCCTTTATTATCCTTGAAGCTATATTTTGAATTTTCTAAATCCAGATCAATTAATGCATCCAACTTTATAGGATTACTATTTAGGTAGTTTGTACTGTCTAAACTAATACTCAAATTAGCTTTACTTTGTGTATTTAATTCTGAAACTTCTGTTGAAAAGAAGCCATGACCTTCATGATTTAATTCTGTAATATGAATTAAAATATCGGATCCTTCATCAATGTAATAGAAAGCACTATTGTTTATTTTATAATCCTGAATATCAAAGGTAAAGTTGCCTTTACTCTCAGAGTTAGATTGATTTTCTTTCTCTTTGGTAATATCGTAATTGTTGTTCCCAAGTTTGTCGGTTTTCAAATTCAATAATGCCTCATCAATACTAATTGTGTTAATCACAATAGGGTCGTCACTAACTTTTTTAAATAATTCTTTAATAGATATGGTAAATGAAATATCCTTGGCAGTAGCAAAAGTTTCATCTTTAAATGGCTTAAAATTGGTAATTATCAAATCGTTTACACGTACTTGAGCTTGGGGGAAGTTTCTTATAAAGCTCAAACTTACATCACTAAACTCTACTTTAGCATTAAGATTTTGGTTGATAAAGCGTTTCACCATATCTTTAATTTTACCTTGAAAAGCAAAGGGAAGCATTATTAAAAGTGATGTGATTATAAGAATGGCAATTCCGGTTATTTTTAGGGCTTTTTTCACACGTTTAAATTTTAATAAATTTTGAAATTTATTAACACTCGTTTCATACAGAAAATTCTTTTAATAAATATACGGAAGACTAAGCGGTTTGGTTGAAAACCAATGAAAGTTTAATTTAAATTTAACTTGTTTTAAAGTAATTCTATTTCTTCATTGACTTTAAGTTTGAACCTTGTCCTGAAAATATAAACTCCCAAATACAAAAAGGGGGTGTCGCAAGCAGCAACCAAAACTTTAAAAATAAAACCGCTTAATAGAAGTCCCAAAAATTTATCCCAAGCTATGATATTAAACAAACATAAAAGGCCAACAACAGTGAATGTATCAACAAACTGCGAGAACCAAGTAGAAAAGTTGTTTCTTAGCCATAAGTGTTTGCCATGAGTCAATCTTTTCCAGAAATGATAAATTTGAATATCAACAAATTGAGCAAAAAGATAGGCCATCATACTGGCAAAAACCGCTAAAATAGTATTTCCAAAAACAGTGTTAAACATATCATTACTAACAGGAGACCATGGAGTAGCAGGAACTAAACTTGATGAATAAACAATTAAAAGCGAAAAAAAGGAGGCAAAAATGCCAGTAACAACTACTTGATTTGCACGCTTTTTACCATATATTTCACTAATTAAGTCGGTAATCAAAAAGGTAATAGGATAGGGTAAAATGCCAACCGAAATTTCGAATAGCTTACTTCCAAAAATTTCAACATCAACTGGATACCAATAAAAGAATTTTTGAAAAATCAGATTAGAGACTACCAACGATGTAATAAATAATGCACCTAAAAGCATATAAATACGTTGTGCAGCTAGTTTGTCTTTTTGAGTCATGCAAATTGTGAATAAATACCTTTTGTAAATATAAAGGAAACCATTTACTTTTTCTTATTTTGCCTATCTATGATGCAACCTACCACGTTTCATATAGCCCTAGGAAGCAATAAAGGCGATAAGTTTAAAAACCTGCAATTAGCGGTAGATGCCATTCATACTGAAATTGGAAACATCAAACTAATTTCTAAGGTCTACAAATCACCAGCTTTTGGTTTTGAAAGTGATGATTTTTTAAATGCATGCTTGGTGTTAGAAAGTAATTTAAAGCCTCAAAAGGTTTTAAAAGCATTGTTGAAGATTGAAAAATTACTAGGGCGCACTAGGAAAAAAGGTAAGGGCTACGAGGCACGCATTATAGATTTAGATATAGTCTTTGCTGGTGATGAAATAATCAATACAAAAACATTACAAGTGCCACACCCTGAAATGCAACAAAGGCGTTTTGTGCTCTTGCCATTAAATGATATTGCACCTAAATTCAAACATCCCAAGTTATCTAAAGAAGTATCTGTATTATTGAAGGAGTGTGGGGATGATTCCATTTTAGAACCTATCAATATTTGGCTAAAAAACCCAAGAAAAGCCTTTAACTTCTCTAAGTACAATTATATAGCAATTGAGGGAAACATAGGAGCTGGCAAGACCAGTTTAGCAACTATGATTTCTCAAGATTTCAATGCAAAACTTATTTTAGAAAGGTTTGCTGACAACCCGTTTTTGCCAAAGTTTTACAAAGATGCGGCGCGTTACGCTTTTTCACTGGAAATGTCATTTTTAGCAGATAGGTATCAACAAATTTCTGATGATTTATCTCAGCTAGATTTGTTTAAGGATTTTATTGTAAGTGATTATGATATATTTAAATCGCTTATTTTTTCAAAAATTACTTTGCAAGAAGACGAGTTTAAACTCTACAGAAAACTATTTAACTTAATGTATAAAGACATAGCAAAGCCCGATTTGTATGTATACCTTTATCAAAATACACCACGCTTACAAGAGAATATTAAAAAGCGAGGACGCAACTATGAGCAAAATATTCAAGATGACTACCTAGAAAAAATTAACACAGGCTATTTAGAATTTTTAAAAACCCAGTCCAGTTTTAGTGTGAAAATCATCGATATCTCAGATAAGGATTTTGTAAAAAACCGAAGTGATTATTTAAATTTATTAGGAGAAGTTTGTAAGGAATGATTTTTGCAACAGACTTCAATAGATTCTGTGTAAATTTCTATTTAAGTTGTTTTTTATAATGCTTCAATCGTTTGTTTTTCAGAAAAATAACTTAGATTTTTTTTTGATATTGAAATTATCCAACCATAATGGAGCAGGATAGTTTGTAGGCTTTTAAACATTATTTTTGGAAAAAATAATTGCGATTGATATGAAAAATTTAAAATTTAATTACACCCTAGCGCTTGCTGTGACTTTTTTGATTTTCGGAATATTTTTGTCTTGTCAAACTGAAGGTGAAACTTCCGAAGATGTAGAGGAAGTCATTGTAGAGAATCCAAATCCAAATCCAGACCCAGATCCAGATCCAGATCCAGACCCAGAAGTAATAGTTGATGAAGATACAGGTCCTTATACAACATGTAACCCAGATGGTGAAAATGCTACTAGAACATCAAACGATCTTCCAAACCCTGTTAATGTTGGGACTATTGATGATAGGAGTTGTTATGCCAATTACAAAGAAGTTGAAATTGATGGACTTACATGGGGAATATATAATATAACAGCCGGCTCTAATAATCAAGACGCTGCAAACACCTTACAACCAAGAATAGAACGTTCATTACCTGTAGCTGACTCTAATGTTGGATCATCTGTCAAATTTACAGGAGACTTTAGAATATTAGAAGTAGGAGATACAGGCTCTTTTGGTTCTAGTGGAAGTTATATAGCACAGGCTAAGGGCCAACATACTGGTGGTGGTGGTTCTCCAGATCCTGCTATTTGTTTATATAGAGCTCATCCTGTTTACGGTACAGGTAGTAACGCAGACAAGCAAGTTGCTTTCGATATTTATGCAGAGCGTATCTTAGAACGTGGTGGATCGGGCAGCGGTAGAGAAGTTGTTCTACTGAAAAGAGTAAATAAAAATGAAATAACTTCTTTTGTGTTAGAGGTAGGTTTTAAAGTTGACCCAAACGATTCTTCAAAAAAAATACACTATTGTAACGCCATAATTGGTGGTGAAGCATTTAATTGGAATATTCCAGACCCTGAAAGAGGAACACAATCGAAAATTAGATATGGAGCATACCGAGTTAGAGGTGGTAGAGCACAAATTAGATGGGCAAATACTACGCATGATAGAGTTCAAAACTAATTTGAATTTGAATTAGAAGTGTATACTGTTTATTTAGGAGGTACAAGTGAATATGAAAAGTTTTAGGGTAATTGATATAATATGTTGATAATTTGATTTTTAGTGGGTTTCTACTACATATATCGTTAGGTGTTTCGCATAATTATTTTTAAATTAAATTGGAGGTTTTAATAAATCAACGCAGCTATTTTGTTTTAGATGAATCCCTTGACCAGAGAAGATAATTTTTATTAGGAATGAAACGACTTACAGGAATATATTTGGTTAAAAGGTTTTCAAAAGATGTTAAAAAGTAAATAGCTGCCTTTATATAATGTTAAACTTTTTTCAGGTCGAGAGGAGTCAAACAAGATATAAAGACTAGCACATTGATGTTGTGCATTTCTTTTCGTGGGGTTTTTCGTTTATTCTAGTTGTAAAAAGAGCGTTCCACTTTATTGCTAATTGCTGGTATGGTTTGTAAATATTCAAAAATAGCACCAGCCTCTTTGTCTGTTAGCTGTGTATAGGGGGCCATGGGGTACCTCATGGCGTTTTCACCTTTTTTAATTCCGTATTTTACAGTGTTTATAAAGTCTTCTTTTGTCCAAGTTCCAATTCCAGTTTCTTTATCGGGTGTTAAGTTTTGCGTCAACATCACACGGCCCTCTTCATTCAAAGGCTTGTTGCCACCTCCAAAATAGCCTTCGCTTAAAGAAGGATCCATATAGTTATTTGTCTTAAAATCTGCCGAGTGGCAAGAAAAACAATCTAAGTTATGAGCTAAATATTTGCCCAGTTCAATATCATTGTTGGGGTCTGGCATTTCTATTGTTTTATTTGGCATTGAAAATGGCTTAAATGCTACGCGACATAGTAGTTTTGTTAAAAAAGAGGGTTTTGTTGGGGTATCAGGAATAGCACTAGAGACAACCATTGGGTCGTCTGATCTTAAAAATGCAATAATAGCATTAATATCTTCATCAGCCATCTTGGGTAATTTTGCCATGTATGGAGGACTATACTGTCCATTTTTTTTAATACCAGTTCTTAATAGGTACACTATTTCTCCATCTGTCCAATTTCCTATACCGTATTCCTTGTCTTGAGTAATATTTTGTGAATATATTTTGCCGAATTCAGGAGGAGCATCAAGCATTCTTTTACCTGTTAGTTTCCTTGTTTCGCTATTCATGTGGCAATTGGCGCATAACATCATTGTTAATTTCTTTCCTCTTTCAAGGGCTTGAGGTGTGCTTTTAGCATGAAAATCAATTTGTTCAACTTTGTATGATGGAATATCGGTTAAGCCAATGTAGAGTAGAAAAATGGCAATTAGGCCTAATATTGCGGCAATGCCAATACCTAAAATCTTTAAAATTTTTTTCATGTTTTTGGTTTTGTGGGTAAGCAGAACATGGAAAGATAGATAGGATTATAAATGTACATGATTTAAAAATTTTGTGCAAGCCAAAGATGTTGATCAATTTCTATGAGTAAAAAATAGTAGTTTAAATATTGATAAACGAATAAATGAATTGATTCTTTATTAAGGAACAGAGTTTTAAAAGGGTGTGTTTTTAATGAGGGTTACTGAGTTTTTTTCAGTTATTTTTGTATTCACATCTACTTTAAAAGATACGACTTCAAAAATTTGATTGGGGTAATAATAGGGTTTGATAATTTTTTGTGGTGTTTTGAAATCTAAAATATGGCTTTCTTTTAAATGGCATTTTGATATAATGTGGTTACAATCCGCCCTCTATTGTTTCTCATAATATGTTCAGTTAAAAATGTTTCTTTTTTAACTTTTAAATTAAAAGGCGGCAGTAAAATATTAACTCCACTGTTTTTTTTAGTTCTGTTGCCTTGTCCAGAAATGATATCTACATTGGGAATGAAATTACCCATAGGGATGTGCTCTGTTAGGATAATATATTTGTAATTAATTAGTTTTTTAATAATTTTTTCAATTTCAGAGTTGGATAAGTGCTGTAAAACTTGTCTTAAAATAATGCAATCTGCAAAGGGCAGTTCGTCTTTGGAGATATCTAGACAATGAAACTCTAAATGAGCCTCTTTAAATAGTCTTTTGTTTCGTTCAACAAGAGGTTTAACAATATCTATGGCAATGTATTTTTTAGTGTGTGGAGCTAAATGTTTTCCGATATTAAAATCGCCACAGCCTAAATCACAAACTAATAGTGGGGTTTCAAATGATTTTAAAAATGTAATTACAGTTTCTAGATAAGGATTTATAATATCTGGGTTATGCGAACCCACACCAGAGTAAAAATCAAATTCATTGCCACCCCAAAGATGCTTTTCATAGATTTGATTCATAACATCTTTTGTAGGCCAAGGTATTTTTCTTTTTTTAACCACTTGATTTTAGTTTGGGTTTAGCTTGCTAAAAAGATCCCAAACCACCACGCCACAACTCACTGAAATATTTAAAGAATGTTTGGTGCCGTATTGAGGGATTTCAATTACTGCATCACTGGCAGAAACTACATTTTGAGAGACACCTTTTACTTCATTGCCAAAAACAAGGGCATAGGTTGTTTGTGGTTTTGGTTTAAAATCGTTGAGCATAATAGCACTTTCAGCTTGTTCAATAGAACAAATATTTATATTGTCATTTTTTAGTTTTTCAACAACTTCAAGTGTGTCTTTAGCATATTCCCAATCAACAGATTCTGTACTTCCTAAGGCTGTTTTATGAATGTCTTTATGAGGGGGTGTTGCTGTGATACCGCAGAGGTAAATTTTTTTAACTAAAAAGGCATCACTCGTTCTAAACACCGAACCAATGTTGTTTAAACTCCTAATATTATCTAAAATTATAATAATTGGTGTCTTTTCAACGGTTTTAAAATCTTCAATACTAAGTCTGTCTAGTTCACTGTTTTTTAGTTTCCGCATGTTTCTATTGTTAAAATCTCGTTGTAATTGTAGATAACTTATGGTTTTTCAGCTTCAAAAAACATGAAATTAATAGTACATTGCATGCTTACATCCCGATAGTTATCGGGACAAAAGTAAGACTTAAAAACTATTTGACCATTGGCTAAAAAAGCAAAAAAAGAAACCCCCTTAATGAAACAGTACAATGCTATAAAAGCAAAGTATCCTGATGCATTATTATTGTTTCGTGTAGGTGATTTTTATGAGACTTTTGGTCAAGATGCGGTTAAAGCAGCAGGTATTTTAGGTATTATTTTAACCAAACGGGGAGCTGGGAGTGAAAGTGAAACAGAATTGGCTGGTTTTCCGCACCATTCATTAAATACTTATTTGCCTAAACTGGTAAAGGCTGGTGAGCGTGTAGCTATTTGCGACCAGCTTGAAGATCCTAAACTCACCAAAAAAATTGTGAAACGTGGTGTTACTGAATTGGTAACTCCAGGCGTAGCATTAAATGATGAAGTTTTGGTGTCTAAATCAAATAATTTCTTGTGTTCGGTTTATTTTGATGAAAAATATATTGGAGTGTCTTTTTTAGATATTTCAACAGGTGAGTTTTTAACCTCGCAAGGTAATGCTGAATACATTGATAAACTACTTCAAAACTTTAATCCTAGTGAAGTTCTGGTTTCAAAACAAAAAAGAAGTCTTTTTAAAGAAACTTTTGGTGAAGATTTTCATACGTTTTATATAGAAGATTGGGTGTATCAAACCGATTATGCTTATGAGACTTTAACGAAGCATTTCAATACTAAAACTCTAAAAGGTTTTGGTATTGAAGATTTATACGAAGGTATTATAGCATCAGGGTCTATCTTACATTATTTGGGTGAAACACAGCATCATAAATTACAGCATATTACTTCTATTTCCAGAATAGCTGAAGATGATTATGTCTGGATGGATAAGTTTACCATTAGAAATTTAGAGCTATATCATTCTACCAATAACAATGCGGTTACGTTGTTAAATATTATTGATAAAACTATTTCGCCTATGGGCGGACGTATGCTTAAGCGTTGGTTGGCATTGCCTTTAAAGAGTTTAGATAAGATTAAGCAACGTCACGAAGTTGTTGATTTTTTAACTAAACATGATGAGGTTCATCATAAGATTCAAGGATATATAAAGCATATTGGCGATTTGGAGCGATTAATATCGAAGATAGCTACTGCCAAGGTGAATCCGCGTGAGGTCATTCAGCTTAAAAATTCCCTAGAAGCCATAGTGCCTATAAAAAGTATTGCTTCCAATTCTAAAAATGAATCGTTACGAGTTATTGGAGACAACCTTCAAAGTTGTGAGGTACTCCGTGAAAAAATAAAAGAGACACTTAATGAAGAAGCACCGGTTAATATTTTAAAAGGTAATACCATTGCTCCTGGTTTTTCTTCAGAATTGGATGAATTAAGAGGTTTATCTAAATCAGGAAAGGATTATCTTGATAATATGTTGGAACGCGAAAGTGAACGTACTGGAATACCTTCTTTAAAAATAGCTTCCAACAACGTATTTGGGTATTATATTGAAGTGCGAAATACCCATAAAGATAAGGTGCCTCAGGATTGGATACGAAAGCAGACTTTAGTAAGCGCCGAGCGTTATATTACTGAAGAGTTAAAGGAATACGAAGCTAAAATTTTAGGGGCAGAAGATAGAATTCAAGTTATAGAACAAAAATTGTTTTCACAATTGGTAACATGGATGAACCAATATATAAATGTGGTTCAACAAAATGCTCATTTAATTGGGCAACTAGATTGTTTGTGTGGGTTCGGTCAGTTGGCCAAAGATAATAATTATATCTACCCCATGATTGATGAATCTTTTGATTTAGATATTAAAGATGGTCGCCATCCAGTTATTGAAAAGCAATTGCCTTTAGGAGAAGCATATATTGCAAATGATGTTTTTTTAAATAGGGTTGACCAACAAATCATTATGATTACAGGCCCTAATATGTCTGGTAAATCGGCTATTTTGCGTCAAACCGCTTTAATTGTGTTGTTGGCTCAAATTGGAAGTTTTGTACCGGCACAATCGGCAAGAATTGGTTTAGTTGATAAGATTTTTACTCGAGTTGGAGCCAGTGATAATATATCAATGGGCGAATCTACTTTTATGGTAGAGATGAATGAAACGGCTTCTATTTTAAATAATATTTCTGATAGAAGTTTAGTACTCTTGGATGAAATTGGACGAGGTACAAGTACTTATGATGGTATTTCCATTGCTTGGGCCATCAGTGAGTATTTGCATGAACACCCTGCAAAGCCTAAAACCCTATTTGCAACGCATTATCATGAACTTAATGAAATGTCTGAAACCTTTGAACGTATTAAAAATTTCAACGTATCTGTAAAAGAACTCAAAGACAATGTGTTGTTTTTAAGAAAGCTTATTGAAGGGGGGAGTGCGCATAGTTTTGGTATTCATGTGGCTAAAATGGCGGGAATGCCACAGCAGGTGTTGCATAGAGCTAACAAGATTTTAAAGAAATTAGAGCAATCTCACTCTAGTGAAGAACTTACCGATAAGGTGAAATCTATTCAAAATGATATGCAACTTAGCTTCTTCAATCTTGATGACCCGTTACTTGAAAACATAAAAGACGAAATTATACATACAGACATTGATACGCTTACACCTGTAGAAGCACTCATGAAGCTTAATGAAATAAAACGGATGTTGGTTAAGAAAAAACAGGCGTAAAATAAATTTTATTTATTTTGGTAAAAGGCTTTGCAATTACTGGAAATATTTTAAATTTGCATCCGCAATCGAGAGATTGTATGTTCATAAACAAAGACTGCGAAAGTAGCTCAGGGGTAGAGCATCACCTTGCCAAGGTGAGGGTCGCGGGTTCAAATCCCGTCTTTCGCTCTGATACTTTCTTAAGTTCAAAATATCAAGCGATGCTGAAGTGGTGGAATTGGTAGACACGTTGGACTTAAAATCCAATGGCCATTATGGCCGTGCGGGTTCAAGTCCCGCCTTCAGTACAAAGCCTTACTAATTTTAGTAAGGCTTTTTTGTTTCCATTAATCAGGTATTTGTATTTCGAAGCAAATTAATTTTTTTGAGATGAATTTCTTATTATCAATTCTACATCCAAAACTTTACTTTCTTTATTAGTAGTTTCGTTTTTAATTTGCTCAATAAGCATATTAGCTGCTATTTTTCCCATTTCAAAATCAGGTTGATTAATGGTGGTTAAGCCCGGTTCTATTACAGATGAAATAGGGTCATTGTTAAATCCAGCTACAGCAATATCTTCGGGTATTTTAACTCCCATGAATTTTAAATATTGCATGGCGCCTATAGCTGCGGTGTCGTTAGAGGAATAAACACCATCTATATTTTCCATTGATATAATTTTTTTGGCAAAGGCTACACCGTCTTCCTCTGCTAGTTTAGACTCAAAACAATAACTTTCTTTAAATTCTAATCCATTGTTAATTATGGCATCAACATACCCTTGTTTTCTGTTTTTGTACAAATCTATAATCTGAGGACCTGCAAAATGGACTATATTTTTGCACCCAGATTGTATTAAATGTTCTGTTACTGTGTAACTTGCTTTGTAATCATTAACACTTATACTAGAACAGTTTTCAAAACTACAGGGTCTGTCATAAAATACAATAGGACCACCATAATCTAAATAAGGTTTTAAATAATCAAAAGAAGTTGTTTGCATTGAAATTGAAATTAGAACGCCGTCTACTCTATTGGATAGTAGCGTATTCATTATTTTTTTTTCTCTTTCAAAACTCTCAAAAGACTGGCAAATAATTACATTGTAGCCACTATTTTGAGCAGTGTCTTCAATTCCAGAAATAACACTTGAAAAGAAACTTCTGGAGATTCTGGGAACTATAACACCAATGGTATTTGTTTTATTTGTACGTAAGTTAGATGCTAATATATTGCGCTGATAACCAAGTTCTTCGGCTTTATCAAGAATCTTTTGTTTGGTTTTTAACGAAACACGAGAACTGTCATTTAATGCTCTTGATACTGTTGAACTATCAATTTTGAGAGCCTTGGAAATATCATGTATCGTTATCTTTTGCTTTTTCAAATTTTGAAGTGGAAGTGAAATGTACCACAATAACAAATATAAAAATAAATCCCAATAATCCAATCGATTGGATTATTGGGATTTATTTATTACTTTTACGGTTGTTAAATTTAAACATTGATATGGTGAAAAATAGTGAAGTGCGTTATGCAGCTTCTCCTAGAGAAGTAAAAAGGATGGATACTCAAGAATTAAGAGATGAGTTTTTAATTGAAAATGTCATGACAGTTGATGGTATAAATTGGGTTTATTCGCATTATGATAGATTCATGACCGCTGGGGTTGTTCCTGTAAACGATGTAAAGCTGGAAACGGTAGACCAATTAAAATCAGAATACTTTTTAGAACGAAGAGAGCTAGGTATCATAAACATTGGAGGAAAAGGTTCTGTTACTGTTGATGGAACAACATACAGTTTAGATAATAAAGAGGCTCTGTATATTGGAAAAGAAAATAAAGAAGTTGTTTTCTCTAGTGAATCTCAAAGTAATCCTGCCAAGTTTTACTTAAACTCAACACCAGCACACAAAGCCTATCCTACAAAAAAAATAGGAACTAATGATGTAGAAGTTGTTGAACTAGGTGCACCAGAAACAGCTAATGCCAGAACGCTTAGAAAGTATATTGTAAATAGTGTTGTTGATGTTTGCCAATTGCAAATGGGAATGACTTCTTTAAAAACAGGTAGTGTTTGGAATACTATGCCAGCGCATGTTCATGACAGACGCATGGAAGTGTATTTTTATATTGATGTTCCAGAGGGACAATCTGTATGTCATTTTATGGGGCAAACAGACGAAACCAGACATATATGGATGCAGAATGAACAGGCAGTAATTTCGCCACCTTGGTCTATACACTCAGGGTCAGGAACTAGTAACTATACGTTTATATGGGGAATGGCAGGAGAGAATTTAGATTATGGTGATATGGATGTGGCTAATATTCCAGATTTAAGATAATATAGTTTTTAAGATGAAAGTTCTAAAATTATTGATACTGTTCTTATGTTTATCTTGCAGTCAAGAAAAAAACCAGATAGTCATTGAAATAACTAATAGCCTTGACATAGAAAGGAAATATGAAACTGTAGAGCTTTCTAAAGGCTTTTTAGAGTTAGAGAATCTTGAAGGTTTGGGGGTTAAGGATTTAGAGACTAATAAACTTTTAACATCTCAGTTAGTTGATAATGATGGTGATGGTGTAAATGACGTTTTGTTGTTTCAGCCAAATGTGCCGGCTGGAGCCACAAATAATTATCAGGTTACCAAGGTCGCTGTAGATACAGCTGAGGTAGTTTGCTATTCAAGATTTGTTCCTGAACGAACCGATGATTATGCTTGGGAAAACAATAAAGTAGCTTTTAGAACTTATGGGCCTAATGCACAATATAGATTTGAAAACAAACTTAAAGAAGGTACCTTATCCAGTGGAATAGACGCTTGGTTGAAACGAGTTGAATACTCCATAATTGATAAGTGGTATAAGAAATACACTGAAAAGACAGGTACTTATCATAAGGATACTGGCGAAGGATTGGATAATTTTCATGTAGGAAGTAGTAGAGGGGTTGGAGGCATTGCTTATAAAAAGGATAGTACGTTTTATATTTCAAAAAACTTTTTAAACTATAAAACTATAACTACTGGGCCGCTTAGAACCAGCTTTACTCTAGATTATGGTACTTGGGAAGCAGGAGATACGTTGATTAAAGAGTCTAAAAAAATAACCCTAGATTACGGTAACAACCTATCAAAGTTTGAAATTTCTATTGAAGGTGTTGATAGTATTTCAGCTGGTTTAACATTACATGAAAAAGATGGAGTGGTTACTTCTAATAAAGAAGAAACTTGGTTAAACTATTGGCAACCTCATGACGATGCAGAATTAGGGACAGCCATAGTTACTACCCCTGCCTATTTTTTGGGTACAGAAAAATACGAAACGGAACAAAAGGATTTGAGTAACGCTTTCATGCACTTAAAAGTGATAAGCAATAAAGTAGTTTATTACGCTGGTTTTACTTGGAGCAAAAGTAACCAGTTTAAGAATCAAAATGGTTGGGAACAGTATTTACATGATTTTGCTAAAAAATTAAATACCCCTTTGGAAGTTAAGTTGGTTAAATAACCAATAATAATTTGAGTTTTAGATATTAAAAAAGCAGCCTTTTGGCTGCTTTTCTATCTTCTTAAAAAGTTTAGAACAATTAGTGTCCTGTAGCTTCTTTTATTTTATCTTTTGCAGCTTCAGCAGCATTGTCCACAGCTTCACCAGTGGCCTCAGCAGCTTCTTCAACAACTTCTTGGGCAGCATCAACGGCATCGTTTGCAGCTTCTTCTATGGCGTCAGCAGCGTCGTTTGCAGTTTCCTCAACAGCTTCAGCAGCATCATTGACAGTTTCTTCAATAGCATCTTGAGTTTCTTCTGCCTTTTTAGTGTCTCTACAAGAGTTTAGAGATAAACTCATAGCTAATAAAATAGCAGTACTAAAAATTAGTTTTTTCATAATTTTTGTTTTAGTGTTAATTAAAGGGTTTTAAATATTTGATTACTAATGTAATAGGTTTTATCCAATATTTAAATGATTCTGTTAAATTATTTATAATTCAAAATCTATTTATATACGTAAATAATCGAGGATTTGGATGACGGCTCCTCTATTTTCCTCAATATATTCTCTGTTTTTTGACCCACTTTTTACACGAAAGTCACTGTCGTCGATTAGTTTATTTAGAATTAAAGTGAAATCTTTTTGATTTGAAACCGAAAACATACCGCCCTTATTAATCATAGCTTGCGCTTCAGGAAATTTATTATGATGATTTCCAATAATTATTGGAACCCCAAATACAGCAGGTTCTAAAGTATTATGTAACCCTGTATTGCCTAGAGCTCCTCCAACATAGGCAATACTGGCATAACTGTAAATTTTAGAAAGGATACCTATGGTATCAACAATAAAAACTTGGGCTTCTTTTAAATTGTTATTTTCTTTTTTAGAAAATAAAACGGTTTTAGTGTTTAGTTTTTCTTTAAGGTTATTTATCTGATTTGGCTTAATGTTATGTGGTGCAACAATAAACTTTACTTCATTTGAGATATTTGAGTTTATGAAGTCTGTTAAAAAGGCTTCTCCTACTGGCCATGTACTTCCTGCAACAATACATAGTTTGTCATCTTTGAATTCTTCAATAAAATCTAACATATTGTCTTGTTCCAGCTGACTTAAAACCCTATCAAAGCGAGTGTCTCCAGAAACAGTTACATTTTTGTAATTTATAGAATTGAGGAGTGCCTTAGATGCTTCATTCTGAGTAAAAATATGATCAAAAGCAAATAGAGCTTTCCTTATCTTTTTGCCATAAAACTTAAAATAAGATTGATTTTTTCTAAAACTAGCAGAAATTAAGATGGCTTTTAGTTGTTTTTTTTTAAGAGTGTTTAAAAAATTGGGCCAAATATCATATTTAACAAAAATGGTGAGTTCAGGATTTACAATGTCTATAAATTGTTTTGCGTTTTTTGGTGTGTCAATTGGTAAATAAACAACTAAATCTGCAATAGGTGAGTTGTTTCGTATTTCAAAACCAGAAGGAGAGAAAAAACTAAGTACAATTTTATGATTTACATAATGTTTTCTCAATTCTTTAAAAACAGGAAGCCCTTGTTCGTATTCTCCCAAAGAAGCACAATGAAACCATAACGTTTTGTCTTTACTGGTTATACTATTTTTTAAAAGGGTAAAGGTTTTAGCTCTTCCGCTTACACCTAATTTAATTTTATGATTAAAAGGCGCTACACATTTTAAACCAGAACTAATAAAATTAATGCCAATGTTGTACAGAAAACTCAATATTGTTTATTTGCTGCTAAAATACATTTCTTTAAGTAAATTCATTGGTTTAGCATTACGTTTTTTGTAATTTCGTGGCTTCTAAACTCGGTGTTTTGAGTTATAATTTTTTCAGATGAAGAAAATTCAAATGGTTGACCTTAAAGGTCAGTATAACAGCATAAAAGATGTTGTAAACCCTTCTATTCAAGAGGTAATTGATTCTGCTTTTTTTATTAATGGACCCAAGGTTCATGAGTTTCAAAAAAATTTAGAAAACTATTTAGGTGTTAAACATGTTATACCTTGTGCCAATGGTACCGATGCATTACAAATAGCAATGATGGGACTAGGTTTAAAGCCTGGAGATGAGGTTATAACCGCAGATTTTACTTTTGCTGCTACTGTTGAGGTAATTGCTTTGTTGAACCTAACACCTGTTTTGGTTGATGTAAATCCTGATGATTTCAATATAAATATTGAAGCCATTAAAAAAGCAATAACACCAAAAACAAAAGCCATTGTTCCAGTGCATTTGTTTGGTCAGTGTGCTAATATGGAAGCCATTATGGAAATTGCCAAAACTCATGATTTATATGTGATTGAAGATAATGCACAGGCTATAGGTGCTAACTATACTTATACCAACGGAGATAAAGTTAAGGCAGGTACTATAGGTGATGTTGGTGCCACATCTTTTTTTCCATCAAAAAACCTTGGATGTTATGGAGATGGCGGTGCCATTTTTACTAATAATGATGAATTAGCACATACCATTAGAGGAATTGTTAACCATGGGATGTATGAGCGTTATCACCACGATGTAGTTGGGGTTAATTCACGTTTAGATAGTATTCAAGCAGCAGTTTTAGATGCTAAATTACCTTATTTAGATGATTACAATAAAGCTAGGCAGCATGCTGCAAAAAAATATAATGAAGCGTTTAAAGACATTGATTCCATAACTGTTCCTCAAATTTCTAATAATTGTGACAGTATTTGTAGCAATTGCGATTGTCATGTATTTCATCAGTATACGCTTAGAGTAACTGATGTTGATAGAGATGCTCTTGTGAAACATTTAAATGAAAAGGGGATTCCGTGTGGTGTTTATTATCCAATTCCTCTTCATAAGCAAAAGGCGTATTTAGATGAACGCTATAATGAAGACGATTTTAAAGTAACCAATCAATTAGTGAAAGAAGTTATTTCATTACCAATGCACACAGAATTGGATGAAGAACAGATAGCATATATTACATCAACAGTTATAAAATTTATAAATGGATAAAATATTAGTAACCGGTGGATTGGGATTTATAGGATCTCACACCGTTGTAGAATTGCAAGAGGCAGGTTATGAGGTTGTTATTATTGATGATTTATCAAACTCTTCAGAAAATGTACTTGATGGTATTACCACTATAACGGGTAAAACACCAATTTTTGAAAAAATTGATCTAAAGGAAAAAGATACTGTAGAGGCCTTTTTCAAAAAACACAGTGATGTAAAAGGCGTGATTCACTTTGCAGCTAGTAAGGCGGTTGGTGAGAGTGTTCAGAAACCTTTATTATATTATGAGAATAACATTGGTACACTAGTTTATCTCTTAAAGGAGTTAAAAAACCTACCAGAAGCAAGTTTTATATTTAGTTCTTCTTGTACGGTATACGGACAAGCCGATGAGTTGCCTATAACTGAAAGCGCACCAGTAAAAAAAGCTGAGTCTCCTTATGGGAATACCAAACAAATTGGTGAAGAAATTATAAGAGACACATGCAAGGTGGTGCCAACTTTGAAAGCTATTGCATTGCGTTATTTTAATCCCATTGGAGCGCATCCTTCAACAGAGATTGGAGAGCTACCTATAGGGGTTCCGCAAAATTTAGTGCCATTTATAACGCAAACCGCCATTGGTATTAGAGAGCAGTTGTCTGTTTTTGGAGATGATTATCCAACACCAGATGGTACCTGTATTAGAGATTATATACATGTAGTAGATTTGGCAAAAGCTCATGTTGTAGCCTTAGAAAGATTGTTAAAAAACAAAAACAAAGCTACTTACGAGACTTTCAATTTAGGCACTGGAAAAGGAAGTTCTGTTTTAGAAGTTATTAACTCATTTGAGCGTGTTTCTGGCAAAAAGTTAAATTATAAAATTGTAGGCCGAAGAGAGGGTGATATAACCGCTGCATATGCCGATACCACAAATGCTAATCAAGTATTAGGTTGGAAAACCCAAATATCTCTGGATGAAGCAATGCTTTCTGCTTGGAAGTGGGAGCAAAAAGTGAGAGGTTAGTTACAAATAATATAAACAATAAAAGCTGATTAAATATTTAATCAGCTTTTATTGTTTTATATCTGCAGGTTTCTTTTTAAACAGCGCAATAAAAACTAGAATAATCATTCCAGTGCTAACAAATACATCTGCTACATTAAAAATGCCAGTCCTTAATGTGTCTGTTAATTTGATATGCCAGAAATCAGTAACGCTACCGTACATAAAGCGGTCATATACATTGGCTATACCACCACCTATAATGCTAGCAAAAGCAAAAAGTGACCAATTACTTAAACTTTTGTCTTTAAACACATATCTAAGCACAAGTCCTAAAACAACTACAGGTAGAATTAATAATAGAATCACTCTTAGTGTTTCATTCAAATCACTGCCCATACCTAAAAAAGCGCCCTCATTTTCAACATTATGCAACGTGAAATAATGTCCGAAAATTTCGGAAACACTCCCTGCTTTTACATTGGCTCTAACCCAAACTTTAGAAATTTGATCTAAAGCTATAGAGCCAATAACTATTAATATGATGAATGCCGACCGACGAGAAATCTTCATTTATTAAAATTTATAAAGTAGCCGAGGCAACTTCAGATTCTCTATTAATTTTTTTAACTAAACCTTGTAATACTTTACCCGGACCAACTTCTGTAAATAAAGTAGCGCCGTCAGCAATCATTTGCTGAACAGATTGGGTCCAACGAACAGGTGCTGTTAATTGTGATATCAAGTTGGTTTTAATCGAAGTTTCATCTGTAACTGCATTAGCGGTTACATTTTGATAAATAGGACAGTTTGGTTTGGTAAACAAGGTGTTTTCTATAGCTGCAGCCAATTCCTCACGAGCGGGCTCCATCAATGGAGAATGGAATGCTCCTCCTACAGGTAATACCAAAGCTCTGCGGGCGCCAGCTTCCTTTAAAGTTTCACAAGCTTTATTGATAGCATCAATGTCACCAGAAATAACTAATTGACCAGGGCAATTATAGTTAGCTGCAACTACCACACCTTCGGTAGAAGCACAAACCTTTTCTACAATGTCATCATCTAAACCTAAAACAGCTGCCATGGTACTTGGTTGTAATTCACAAGCTTTTTGCATAGCCATGGCACGTTGGGATACCAATTTTAATCCGTCTTCAAAATTTAGAGTGCCATTGGCTACCAGAGCAGAAAACTCGCCAAGTGAATGACCAGCAACCATATCTGGTTTAAAAGAGTCGCCTAATGTTTTTGCTAAAATCACCGAGTGGAGAAAGATAGCAGGTTGGGTAACCTTGGTTTGCTTTAAATCATCAGCAGAACCTTCAAACATGATATCTGTAATATTAAAACCTAGTATATTGTTGGCTTGTTCAAATAATTCTTGTGCTTCAGCAGATTGCTCATAAAGATCCAGTCCCATTCCAGAGAATTGTGCACCTTGACCAGGAAATATATATGCGTTCATATTAGTTCGTTTTTTTAGTGTGGCAAAAGTACATGAATTTTTAGTTACTTACCAGATTAATGATTTTTTTGGCGTTGCCATTATAACTTATTTCTAAAGTTGCCTTATCATTAGATACATCTGAAAGATGTTTTATTTTTATATTGAAACTACCATTAGCATCCACCAAAGTAAATTTATGGTTTGATTCTATTTTGAAAGCAGGTGCATTTACTCCTGTAATATTAACTGAAGTGATAAAGCTACCTGTATTGCCACCTTCATTTTTAATATCAATAGAGGTTGATGATCCTCTGGTTATGGTAACTATTTCGGGTGCTTTTAAATGTGAACTGGTTAAAGAGAATCCAGATGGAGTATCTTCGTTATACACCTCCATATTTAATTGTCTGCCACCACCTCTGGTGGGTGAGCCTGCAGCAATGTAAATACCTTTCCCAGAAAGTATAGCCTGCGTACCATGCCTTGGATGGTTCATGTTGGCTTTATTAGACCATTTTTTAGTTTTCGGGTTAAAGGCTTCTACAATTTTATAAGCCGGCCCTTTTTCTTCGCCTTCACCGCCCATTACCAATAATTCATTGTTAAAAACTGAAACACCAGGAGCTGCTCGCGGCGTAGGTATATCATTTTTTAATGTAGACCATGTTTTGGTATTAAAATCATAAACATCAACAATACTTACAAGGGGTCCAAAAACGCCTCCCTTCCCACCAGAATGCCTTCCAGCAACAGCGTATAGTTTATTGTCAATAACAGCTGCACTAAAATGGTCTCTTGCCTGAGAGGCATTTTCTAAAACAGTCCATGTATTATTTATTGGGTCATATTCATCAAACCAATTTACGTAACCACCATCATGGCCTATTGTATTACCTCCAACTAAGTAAAATTTGTCATTGTAAACTACTAAACCAGCACCACCACGTCTTCTGTCCTCAGGGATTTCAGGTCCTTTAATCCAAACGTCGTTAGCTGGATGATATAGCCAAACATTTTCTTCGGGAAGTTCTTTGGGGAAATTATTAGTTTTAAAGGATCCAATTACCCAAATAAAACCTTTGAAGAACGTAGCCTGAAAGTGGTTAAATTCTTTAGGAGCTCTACTCTTTGCGGTTGTCCAAGTATTGCTTTTAAAATCGTAAAGATCTAATTTATGGGCAGATTCTCGGCCTCCAAACATGATAAATTTGTCTCCAGCTTGAACAAAAGAACATTCATGGCGAGCAGTGTAGTTTTCATCTTCATTTTTATCAATCCATTGGTCTTTAACCTGAGAACTTGACTTGCATGACACAAGGATTAAACAAAATATAATCGTAGAGCTTAGAATTCTCATATTTTTAGATTCTAATGTAAGTTAAAAAAGAAAACTCATAATCGTGATTTTCGTCTTTTTGGTGAAATTCATTAGCTGTTTCTTTCCAAATTTTAGAATCTATTTCAGGGAAAAAGGCATCAGCGTCAAACGTTTCGTGCACTCTGGTGATTTCAATTTTATCTGCAATAGCCATGGCTTGTTTGTAAATTTCACCACCACCAATAACAAAAGGTTGTGAATCATTTTTTGAAACTTCAATGGCTTTTTCTAAACTGTTCACTATTATTATACCGTCAGGAGCTTTATAGTCTGTTTGCCTTGTAATGACAACATGTGTTCTATTGGGCAAAGGCTTTGGAAAGCTCTCAAATGTTTTTCGGCCCATAATTATATGGTGACCATTTGTTAAAGCTTTAAACCTTTTTAGATCATTACTTAAATGCCAAATGAGTTTGTTGTCTTTTCCAATGGCATTGTTTTCAGCAGCAGCAACAATAATAGTGAGTTCAGAAGTTTTATCTTTTAAGGAAAGTTCTTCATTATAAATTTCACTCTCAGCAATATGAGGTGCTTCTTTTATTAGTTCTTTCTTTATTTTTTCAATCCTAGTTTTTTGTTCAGCAACTAGCTTGTTTAGTTGTTTTTGTTCCCAGGTTTTACCCATGAATTTATGGGTTACAAATACATTAAAGGTATGATAAAGTAGCAAAAAGAGCCAGATGATAACAGCAAATACAAACCATTCTTTTTCAAATGGTGTAAAATCCTTGCCAATACCCAAAACTGTATTAGCCGCTATTAATAAAATAGATCCTATAAGAAATAATACAAAATGAATGTATAAACGTTTTTTCTGTTTAATACGTCTTTGGGCATTTTCAATTAATTCTAGTTGCTCTTTGTCTATTTGAGCCACATTTTTTTTCTTTCCGAACATACTTCTAAAATAAGGACTGTAAAGTTACTATTTTATATGAGACCTTTTAGTTTGAATTGTTACATAAAACGGTGTTTTTCGCAAACGATGTAGTGTTAAATTATCTGAAAATCAGCGTTAAAGCATTATTTTTATTGTTGATAATACGTTATTTTTTTCACATAATTTTTTCAATACCGCAAATTATTGATATTAAATATTACTAAATTAATAATTCTTTTGGTTTAAGAGCTTTTAATATAGACTAGTAGGGGATTGTTTCATAAATTTGCACCATAAAACAACACGCAAAAAAATTTAAATTATGGCTATTAAAAAACAATACTTAAAAAGTAAACCAGTATGTAAGGTTACTTTTTCTATAGAGGCAGAAGACGCAAAAAAAGTTTCTGTAGTTGGAAGTTTTAATGATTGGAATGCAAAAAAGGCACCTCTAAAAAAATTAAAGAGTGGTGTATTTAAAGGAACTATAGATTTAGACAAAGATAGCTCTTATGAGTTTAAGTATTTGGTAGATGGAGAATATGTAAACGATGTTGCTGCTGATGCATATGCTTGGAATGATTTTGCAGGAGCAGAAAACAGTATTGTAACTGTTTAAGTTAAAAACAACATATTTTAATAAAAAGCGCTTTCTTTTTAGGGGGCGCTTTGTGTTTTTTAGGCTTTTATCTTTCTAAACTTAATAAGATAGGTAGAGAAAAAGAAACTACGACCTCCTCTTCTTTGTAGATACCAGATTTTATAAATTTTGGTATTAGTTTAATTACCCTAATAGTTTCTTTTTTTACTCTGCTATCAGTTACATTAGTTTTTATATTTTTTATTTCTCCATTTTTACCAACTTTAAAATCCAAATAAATTTTAACTAAACCATTTGGTAGTTTAGAATCATATAGGATATCTAAATCAAAATGATTAGAAAAGAGTTCAGAAATTTTATTGCTGATACATTGTCGGGTTTCTTCATTTGTTAGATTTTCACTGCAACCATCATAAAGAGGGAGTCTGTCTAGGAAATTTAAGGGGGCTTCAATTGACTTAAAACCATAAATGGGATGTATTCTTTTTTTTAGTCTGTTTATTTTAAAACCAAAAATATTATCAAGTTCTATTGAAACTTTATTATTGAATTTATCTAATGGAGGTTTAATTTCGGGAAGTTTTTTTAATATGTACATTAAAGAAAGCGCTTTTTCTTCCTCATAGACAACTGATAAGAAAGATTTGTTTTTTACAAGTTTTCCTTTCTTATCAATAAATAAATTTGAATAAAATAGTATAGTATCTTTCTTAGAAGATTCTATTATGGTTTCAATATCTTCTTCTTTAATATTTTTAGTTATAAAATCTTGAAACTTTTTTTCGAAACAGCGTTCTAGATGTTTTTCAATGTCACAACCTTCAAATAATATGAAGTCTCTTTTATATTCTACCATCTCTTCATTTTGAGAATAACTTCTTGAGAATGGAAGTGCTAAAATGAAAAAGGTAAGAAGTTTTAAAAACATAAAATGACTTTTACACGGCCACAACCCCTTTTATATGTGGGTGCGGATTGTAATCTAATAATGTAAAATCTTCAAAAGTAAAGTCGAAAATATCTTTGATATCTGGGTTCAAGATCATTTTTGGTAATGGTCTTGGCTCTCTAGAAAGTTGTAATTCCAACTGTTCAAAATGATTACTATAAATATGGGCATCGCCAAAGGTATGTATAAATTCACCTGGTTGGTAACCGCAAACTTGCGCCATCATCATGGTGAACAAGGCATAGGATGCTATGTTAAAAGGAACACCCAAAAAGATATCAGCACTGCGTTGATATAACTGGCAAGATAACTTTCCATCGGCTACATAAAACTGAAAAAAGGCATGACACGGTGGTAATGCTGCTTTACCATTGGCTACATTTTCACCAAAACTTTTTGATGTATCAGGTAATACCGAAGGGTTCCAAGCAGAAATTAACATTCTTCGGCTGTTAGGATTGTTCTTAAGTGTATCAATAACCTCTTTAATTTGATCTATTTCATCACTGTTCCAATTACGCCATTGGTGTCCATAAACTGGACCTAGATCACCGTTTTCATCGGCCCATTCATTCCAGATTCTAACGCCATTTTCATTTAAATATTTAATGTTGGTATCACCTTTTAAAAACCAAAGGAGTTCATAGATAATAGATTTTAAATGGAGTTTCTTGGTAGTAACCATAGGAAAACCTTCGCTTAGGTCAAAACGCATTTGGTAACCAAAAACGCTTTTCGTTCCTGTTCCTGTTCTGTCTCCTTTTTCGTTTCCGTTTTCTAAAACATGTTTTACTAAGTCGTGATATTGCTTCATATCTATTTCCTATAAAAGAAGGTATTTGTTTTAATTAAACAATAGTGCAAATTTTTACGAATGTGTTTCGCAATTTAGTAAAAAAGAGATGTACTATTTTTAGTAATTAAGATGTAGATATAAAAAGTTATTAACGGTTTTTAACCGTGCCTATAGATAGTATATCAAGTAAAAAAAAACTTTTTGATTGTTGTATCAAAAATATCTTTTAGGTAAGTTTTTTGAAGAGGTTCCTTTAAAAAAAGTGATTATTACCCTATTATCATGCCAGCAATAGTTGCTGAAACCAAAGAAGCTATTGTGCCGCCTAATAAAGCTTTCATGCCAAATTTTGATAGAAGCTTACGTTGCCCGGGTGCTAAAGATCCAATACCACCAATCTGAATACCTATGGAAGCGAAATTTGCAAACCCACAGAGCATATATGTGGCCATTACTATAGACTTTTGGTAGTTAAGATGTAAAGTGTTATTTATGTTTTTTAATTCAACAAGCTGGATGTATCCAATAAACTCACTGGCTGCAAGTTTGATTCCTATTAATTGCCCCATCATCATGGTGTCTTCTTTCGCTACTCCAATTAACCACATTAGTGGCGCAAATACAGTTCCTAAAATGGATTCAAGTTTTAAACTATCATAAGGACTATTATTAGCTACCCAATCGTTAATGCCTCCTATGGTTCCAAGTTTAAACAAGCCGTAGTTTATCATAGCAATAAAAGCTACAAAAACCAATAACATTGCGGCCACGTTTACAGCTAATTTTAAACCTTCGGTAGTTCCGTTTGCAATAGCGTCTAAAATATTTGAGCCTATTTTGTCTGCAGAAACTTTCACATCTTTATTAATGGCTTCTGTTTGAGGATATAATATCTTTGAAATTACAATAGCACCTGGGGCTGCCATTACAGAGGCAGCAAGTAAATGACTGGCAAAGTATTCTCTTAAAACAGGGTCATCGCCTCCTAAAAATTGTATATAAACAGCTAAAACACCTCCGGCAACAGTTGCCATGCCTCCAATCATTACCAAAAGCATTTCAGATTTATTCATTTTTTCTAAATAGGCTTTTATCATTAAAGGAGATTCGGTTTGACCTAAGAAAATATTACCAGCAACACTTAAACTTTCTGCTCCTGATATTTGCAACAGTTTGGTGAGTAACCAAGCTAGGGCTTTTACCACTTTTTGAATAATTCCTAAATAAAACAGCACCGAAGTAAGTGCTGAAAAGAATATGATTGTTGGAAGTATAGTAACAGCGAAATTTAGCAAAGGGTTTTCAATTTCCCCAGTTGAAAATGCACTAAACAAAAATTTTGTTCCAGCCTCAGTAAATGTTAAAACCTTGTTGAAGGCTTTACCCAAGTAATTGAAAATTGATTTAACAAAAGGGACTTTCAAAATTAAAATGGCAAGTATCAATTGGGAAGACAAACCAATACCAACGGTTTTCCAGTTTATTGCTCTTTTGTTACTACTAAAAATAAAGGCGATAAAGATTAAAGAAATCATACCCAGCACACCACGCCATAAACTGTTGAGCGAAAATCCTTGACTAGGGATTATAGTTCCATTTGTAGTTTTGACTTCTAAAGCATGATTAACTAAAGTAGTATTAGAAGTATTGTTAATTTCTGTCTCTTGAACTGTGGCGGTAACTTTATGAGGTGTTACTTTTTCTGTTTCTTGTGCTGATATTGAAGTTGAAAAAACTAAAAAAACCACAAGAATAGTCAGAAAAAGTTGTTTCATCATTGGTACTTATTTTCGTTTAGAAATTTCGTCTCTAATATGAGCTGCCTTTTCGTAATCTTCGTTTGTAACAGCTTCGTCCAATAATATTTCTAGTTCTTCTAACGTTTTGCTGGCGTAATTTTCTCGGGGAGATGGTTCTAATTCGCTAGCCATCAAATCATCTACTAAAACGCTATCTTCTGTAGATTCGCTTTCGTCATCCTTTGTTGGATTAACTTTTAAATAAATCCCGGCTTTATCTAAAATATTTTTATAAGTAAAAATAGGAGCCTCAAAGCGCAACGCCAAGGCAATAGCATCACTGGTTCTAGCATCAATGATTTCTTCAATTTTATCACGCTCACATATCAAACTTGAAAAAAACACACCATCAACCAATTTATGGATGATAACCTGTTTTACTACAATATCAAACCGGTCTGCAAAATTTTTAAATAAATCATGTGTTAATGGTCTGGGTGGACGAATCTCCTTTTCTAAAGCAATAGCGATGGATTGAGCTTCAAAAGCACCAATAACAATAGGAAGTTTTCGTTCGCCATCTACTTCGTTTAGTATGAGTGCATAAGCACCATTTTGGGTTTGACTGTAAGATATTCCCTTTATATTTAATCGAACTAAACTCATATTTTATAAAAGCACAAAGAACTGTTTAAATTTGGAATTTACCAACTGCTAAACACACATTTAGATGAAATCTACCAAATTATTCCATGTAATTAGAGGATACAAGTTATGAAAAAAATTACTGTTGAGCCTTAAACGCTTTTAATTTTTCTATGAGTGCAGGTACTACTGTAAAGGCGTCTCCAACCACACCGTAATCTGCCGCTTTAAAGAATGGCGCTTCGGCATCGGTATTAATAACTACTTTTACTTTTGAAGCGTTTACACCAGCTAAATGTTGAATAGCTCCAGATATACCAATAGCAATATAAAGGTTGGATGCAACAGGTTTTCCAGTTTGCCCAACATGTTCACTATGTGGTCTCCAGCCCAAATCTGAAACTGGTTTAGAACAAGCAGTGGCGGCACCCAAAACATTGGCTAATTCTTCAATCAAGCCCCAGTTTTCTGGACCTTTTAGACCACGTCCACCCGATACAACAATGTCAGCATCGGCAATGGTTACCTTATCAGTAGTTCTGTCAACTGATTCAACTTTTAGATTAGACGGTTCAATTACAGGCAAAAAGTCTTCGGAAGAAGCACTGCCATTACTTTCAACTAAACCAAAAGCATTACTAGATACCCCAACAATTTTAATATCGGTATTAATTTGAGTGATTTCAAACGCTTTGTTTGTAAAGGCATTTCTTTTTACTGTAAATGGAGATGTATTACTAGGTAATTCAATGACGTTAGAGGCATAACCTGCTTCTAGGCCAACAGCTAAAAGTGGTGCCAAATACTTACTATCTGCACTGGAACTCACTATAACTATTTTAGTATTCTCTTTTTCTGCAGCTTGTTTGATAATATCAGCATAAATTTTAGCATTAAACAATCCTAATTCTGAATTTGAAACACTTAAGACCTTATCAACACCATAATTTCCCAACGGTGAAGTGTCATCTGCATTTATAGAAACTGCTGTAACCGTTGTTCCTAATTGATTGGCTACTGCTTTGGCGTATGAGGCTACTTCAAAAGCCCCTTTTTTAAATTTTCCCTGATCTGATTCTGTATATACTAAAACGGACATAATATTTTCTTTTTTGTCATCCTGAACTTATTCCAATGCACATTGGATTTCAAGATTTCATTATTTTTTTACTGAAAGGATTCCGAAATCAATTCGGAAAAGTTGATACTAAATTACTTTTGCTTCATTGTGAAGTAAATTAATTAACTCATCTAAATTGTCTTCAGATACTAGCTTTACTGCTCCTTTAGGCGCTGGTTTTTCAAACTTAACTGAAGATGTCTCTGGATTACTTTCTAGAGGGGCAATAACTGTTAAGGGTTTTTGACGTGCCATCATAATCCCACGCATATTAGGGATGCGTAGTTCACTTTCTTCAACTAATCCTTTTTGTCCACCAATAACCAGAGGTAGCTCTAAAGAAACTGTTTCTTTCCCGCCATCAATTTCTCTGGTAGCTATAGCAGTATTACCATCAACCTCTAAGCCAATACAGTTGTTTATAAAATTGGCATTGGTTAAACCAGCTATCATACCCGGTACCATGCCACCATTATAGTCTATAGACTCTCTACCTGCAATAACTAAATCAAAACCGCCATCGGTAATTACTTTTGCTAATTGTTTAGCAACCGTAAAACCATCTGTAGCTTGCGTATTAACACGAATAGCAGCATCAGCGCCAATAGCTAAAGCTTTTCTAAGTGTAGGTTCTGTCTCAGATCCACCAACATTTGCAACGGTAACTTTAGCTCCCTGCTTTTCTTTAAACCACATGGCACGCGTTAGACCAAATTCATCATTAGGGTTTATAACAAATTGTACACCATTGGTATCAAATTTGGTGTCGTTCTCTGTGAAATTTATCTTAGAAGTTGTGTCTGGAACATGGCTAATACAGACTAAAATATTCATAAATATACGTTTAAAATAGACAATTTTTTATGGCTACGAAGGTAATTATTTTATTTATAAAAAATACTATGCGCGCATAGTATTTTTTATAAATATTACAAAAAAACAGAAAATAGTGTGTATTTCTTCATTAATTCTAAAGATCACTACAAATAAACTAAAGAATCAATTAAATAATAGAACTTATTTTAAATAGTAATTTTTCATCATAATTAAATGATTTCTGTTAAATTATCAATTTTCACTGCGCTGCTATTTTACTACAAAGTTTTATAGTTAATTATAATCAATAATTCTTATTTTTGCATCTCGAATAAAACAAGATTAATGAAGACAATTCAATTTAGAGAGGCTATTTGCGAAGCTATGAGTGAAGAAATGCGTAGAGATGAAAGCGTATATTTAATGGGCGAGGAAGTAGCAGAATACAATGGAGCTTATAAAGCTTCAAAAGGAATGTTGGATGAATTTGGTCCTAAGCGTGTTATAGACACCCCAATTGCTGAACTTGGTTTTGCAGGTATTGCCATTGGGTCTACCATGACTGGTAATAGACCTATTGTAGAATACATGACCTTTAACTTCTCTCTAGTTGGTATTGACCAGATTATTAATAACGCCGCTAAAATTAGGCAAATGTCTGGCGGTCAGTTTAAATGTCCAATCGTGTTTCGTGGGCCAACAGCTTCTGCGGGTCAGTTAGGAGCTACCCACTCTCAGGCTTTTGAAAACTGGTTTGCTAATACGCCTGGTTTAAAAGTTGTAGTGCCTTCAAATCCTGCTGATGCTAAAGGGTTGTTGAAATCTGCGATTCGAGATGATGACCCAGTCATTTTTATGGAAAGTGAACAAATGTATGGTGATAAGGGCGAAGTCCCTGAAGGAGAGTACTTAATTCCTATAGGTGTTGCTGATATAAAAAGAAAAGGTGACGATGTAACCATTGTATCATTTGGAAAAATTATTAAGGAAGCTTACAAGGCAGCAGATGAATTAGCTAAAGAAGATATTTCCTGTGAAATCATTGATTTACGTACTGTTCGTCCAATGGATAGAAAAGCTATAATAGAGTCTGTAAAGAAGACTAATAGATTGGTAGTGCTAGAAGAAGCTTGGCCTTTTGGAAGTGTGGCAACAGAGATTACATATTTGGTTCAGTCTGAAGCATTTGATTATCTAGACGCACCTGTAATTAAATTAAACACAGCTGATACGCCCGCACCATATTCTCCGGTATTACTGAAAGAATGGTTGCCAAATAGTGAAGATGTTATCAAAGCTGTGAAGAAAGTATTGTATCAATAAAAGAATTTTTTTTACGTTATATAAACTTCATTAGTAAGTAATTGCTGATGAAGTTTTTTTGTATTATGAAGTTGAGATTACTTAGCATATTCTACTTTATTTGCTTTAGTGCGTTTTCCCAAACTAAAGTGAGTGGTCATGTTTTTGATGAATACAACCAACCCATTTCTTTTGCTAATGTTATATTTCAAGGCTCTACAGAAGGAACAACTACTAATGAAAATGGTAAATTTTATTTAGAGTCTGAGGATACTTGGGGTGTGCTAACTATTTCTTTTATTGGTTATGAAACCTTAAAAATTTCATTGGATAAAAAAGTAAACTACAATTTAAAATTTATACTTAAAGAAGAAGCTGCTCAATTAGATGCTGTGGTTTTATTAACTGGAAAGCAATCTAAAAAAAACAATCCTGCCATTGATATCCTTAGAAAAATTTGGGAAAATAAACGAGAAAATGGTCTTAGACGTTTTAAACAATATGAATACGATAAATACGAAAAAGTAGAGTTTGATATTAATACCATAGATAGTGCTTTGATAAAAAGTAAATTATTTAGAGGTATGGAGTTTGTTTTTAATGAAGTAGATACCTCTCGCGTTACTGGCAAAACTTATCTGCCCATGTTTATAAATGAAGCGGCGTCAAGAGTTTATGGTGACAATGTCATTAACAAAGAAAAGGAAGTTTTAAAAGGTAATAAGAACTCTGGGTTTAATGATAATCAAGTAATTATTGATTTTGTTGATGACCTATACTCCGATTATAATGTGTATGATAACTATCTTAAGTTTTTTGATAAGAGTTTTGTAAGCCCATTATCAAGAACGGGTATCAATACTTATAACTATGTGTTGTCTGATAGTGCTTATATTGATAATAAGTTATGCTTTAATATTATTTACTACCCAAGGCGTAAAAACGAACTCACTTTTAAAGGTGATTTTTGGGTAGCAGATACCACCTACGCAGTTAAGGAGATTAACTTACAAGCCTCAAAGAGTGCGAATATAAACTGGGTAAAAGAAATTTATATTGAGCAGGAGTTTGAAGTATTGAATGATTCTATTTTCTTAGTAAAGCGAGATTATATGATGTCTGATTTTGCTTTAAGTAAAAAGGAAAAATCAAGAGGCGTTTATGGAAAGCGCACCACTCTTTACGATAACTATAAATTTAATGCTCAAAAGGATAAAAAATTCTATGATGCTGAAGTCTATAATTATGACAAAGATGTTTATGACAGAGATGATGCCTTTTGGGAAAAGAACCGTTTAGAGGCTTTAAATAAAGACGAAAAAGGGGTCTATAAAATGCTAGATACCTTAAAGACTGTTAAAAAGTTTAAGCAGATGTATAATCTGGGCAGTATTTTATCTTCTGGATACATAGAGTTTAATACATTACCTCTAGATTATGGCCCCATTTTTTCAACTTTTGGTTTTAATGAAGTTGAGGGGCTAAGGTTGCGTACTGGAGGGCGAACTTATTTTGGTAGAAATGATTTATGGCGTTTAGAAGGGTTTTTAGCATACGGATTTAGAGATGATAAATTCAAATATGGCATTTCAGGAAAGTGGTTGCTAGACAAAAAGAGCCGATTGATTATTTCTGGAGGAAATCGTCGTGATGTTGAGCAAATGGGTGCTAGTTTAACAAATTCAACCGATGTTCTGGGACGAAGTCTAGCTTCTTCAGCTGTAGTAACCGCAGGTGCTAATGATAAATTAACAACAATCAATCTTACAAGTTTTGCAATTGAAGCAGAGCCTTTTAAAAACCTAATTTTAAGATTGGGTGCTAATTATAGAACTTTAGAGTCGGCCTCACCAACCTTTACTTTAGATTACAATACGCCAAATGGTATAGCATCTGAGATTAAACAATTTGAAACCACGGCGTCACTATACTTTTTTCCAGGTAGAAAAATGACTGGTTTTGGAGTAGAGCGTTATGATGCTAACGACGATTATGCGCGTGTTTTTGCGCAGGTTAGTCGGGGAGATAGAAGTATGTTTAATAGTGATTTTGATTACACCAAAGTACAATGCTCCTATGTGCAACCTTGGCAGTTGGGTGGCTTTGGTAGGTTAACCACCTCTATTGAAGCAGGTAAGACTTTTGGAGAAGTACCTCTTGGTTTGTTGAGTGTTATTCCCGGTAACCAATCGTACTTTTCTATTTACAATACCTTCTCGCAACTAGATTTTTATGAATTTGTATCAGATACGTATACTTCATTTCATATAGAGCATAACTTTAACGGACGCTTATTTTCTAGAATTCCATTCCTAAGGAAATTTAATTTAAGAGAAATTGTGAGTGTTCGTGGCGTTTGGGGAGAAATATCTGATGAAAATGTGGCCTTAAGCACAACCAATAACCCTTTTAATATCCCTTTGGTAGCTCCTAGCGATAAAATTTACTATGAATACGGGCTTGGGATTGGTAATATATTTAAAGTTTTTAGAATTGATTTTAACTTCCGAGGAAACTATAAAGATGAAGCGTTATATCCAAACGCCAGAAAATTTGGAGTAACGGGAAGTTTTGGGTTTAATTTTTAATGGATTTGTTTCAATTGAAATAAATTTATCTCTCATTTTAATTTATTAGTCTGTTTTATTTTACTGAAAAAATCAATTTCACATAAAATATATTTATGTTTTTAATAAAAAATATAAATAAAAATATATCATTTCTTTGTTTTAATTTTGTCTTACATAAAAAAAATAAGACATGGAAGCAGAATTATTAAATGGTAGTTTTAAGAAGAATAGTGTAAGTCAAAAGCTTAATGAAACTAATAACAAAGTAAAAATAGCTGTTGCCCAAGGAGATGGCATTGGGCCTGAAATAATGGATGCAACACTTAAAGTCCTTGAGGCGGCAGGCGCTAATATAGAGCCCAATTTCATTGAGTTAGGAGAGCAAGTATACTTATCTGGAAATACTTCAGGTATTTCAACTAAAGCTTGGGAAACTATTGGTGATACAAAAATAATATTAAAGGCACCTGTAACTACACCGCAAGGTAAAGGTTATAAAAGTCTTAATGTAACTTTACGAAAATCATTAGGGTTATTTGCAAATGTGCGTCCTGTTAATGCTTTACACCCTTTTGTGAAAACTAACTTTCCTGATATGGATGTAGTGATTATTCGTGAAAATGAGGAAGATTTGTATGCAGGCATCGAGCACCAACAAACAGATGATGTGGTTCAATGCCTAAAACTAATTACAAGACCAGGTTGTGAGCGTATTGTGCGTTATGCTTTTGAATATGCCAAAGCTTTTGGTAGAAAGAAAGTAACGTGTATGATTAAGGACAATATTATGAAATTAACAGATGGTTTATTCCATAAAGTGTTCTTAGAAATTGCAGCTCAATATCCCGATATTATTAATGAATCTCAAATTATAGATATTGGTGCGGCCCACTTAGCGGCCCATCCAGAACGTTATGATGTGATTGTAACATCAAACCTATACGGAGATATCATATCAGACATTGCTGCTGAAATTGGTGGTTCGGTTGGTATGGCAGGATCTGCAAATATTGGGAAGAATATTGCTATGTTTGAGGCTATACACGGTTCGGCTCCTGATATTGCGGGAGAAAATGTAGCCAACCCTTCAGGGTTATTAAATGCAGCTATTAATATGTTAGCCTACATAGGGCAGACTGAGGTAGCAGATATAGTAAAAAATGCTTGGTTATCCACATTAGAAGCTGGCTATCATACTGCCGATATTTATGACAATAAATTCAGTATTAAAAAAGTATCTACCTCAGAATTTGCAGATGCTGTTATAGATAGGTTAGGAGAAAAACCAAGCAAGTTACCCAAAAGTACAATGGCTAGTGGTACAGGAAAAATCAGTATTCCTGATTATAAGCGCAAAGAGGCTGATAAACAATTGTTGGGGGTTGATGTATTTATAGATTGGAAAGGAACAAATCCTGAAGAAATAGGAGAGATACTTTCTAATATTAGTGCTTTCAAACTCAAGTTAAAAATGATTACTAACAGGGGCGTAAAAGTATATCCAAAAGGCTTGAAGGAAACCTATTGTACAGACCATTGGCGTTGTAGATTTGTTGCTATGGATGCAGATATAGAAGGAGGAATACCAATATATAAGCCGGTAGAATTTGAGCAGATTATTGCGCTGCTTTCAAAACTACATAGTGAGGGTATGGATGTTATAAAAACTGAAAATCTTTATGAGTTTAATGGTAAAAGAGCGTTCTCACTAGGGCAAGGTGAATAACAAAATGATTTTAATAAATGAATTAAAAACATTGTAAAGAGCTTAATTTAATCATAAATAATATTTATATATAACATAAAAAATATAAATAAAAATATATAAAATTCAAATATTATATTTGTAGAAAGAAAAGGAAAAAAATTGTTTAGAAAAAATTTATTCACATAATTGATTAGTTTAGAGTTAGTTCAAAAGTGCGATTTTTTAAAAATCGAATTGAAATCCATGATTTAATCATGGATTTTAATTTTTAACTCTATTCCCAATTCAACTACTTTCGGTTATTATTTTTAAATTTCTCAAACTCTGAGGCTCTTTCTAATTTAGGAAAAGTATTATTGAATACATCTGAGTCTGGAAATTCAAAATTGGGGTCTAAGCTTACGGTTTCAACCTTTTTATATTTAACGAAAGTTTGTGTTACTATATATTCATTTCTCCTCCAAATTTGAGCCTGAAGTTTATCTATTGCTTTCGTTCCATCTGTAAATACCCATTCAATTGTAACGGGCATTACTAAGCCACCTATGTTTTTAATGGTAACTTTGTAAATATTTTTACCGGAAAGTTGTTTTCTCACTTCAGATTCATCTAATCTAGATAAAAAGCCTCCATAAGTAGCATCTGGTGTGTTTGTTATATTAATGGTTTCCTCACCAGAAAGAATGTTGTTTACTTCGTCTAATTCGGCTTTGATTTTATAATCAGCACGTTGTTGCCAATAGTCTTTTCCGGTAGCTCCAATTGCTGTTTGGTAATTATTTGGAGGAATAATTAAATTATCAAAGGGTTTAAATTAACCTTTCCAGGGTTGTGTTTGCGCTTTTATGTTAAGAGAAAACACCAGAGAAATGAAGCATAAAACGTTTAATTACACAATAATTGAGGTAGTCAGATTCAATAAATGCTCACAATATAGCAAATATTGATAGGGCTTTTTAACAAATTACTTTAGAAGTTAAATCAACTTTATGCTTTTGTAAAAATATTAAAATGTGAGAATTTATTGTTGTTAAAAGCTAATAGGTTCAGTAACTTTGCAGCCTAAAACAGAAAACTATGGCTAAGAAAAAAGAACTTACTTTTGATGTTCTTATTGAAATTCCAAAAGGAAGTAGAAACAAGTATGAATATGATTTCACATTAAACAAAATTCGTTTTGATCGCACTTTGTTTTCATCAATGATGTATCCGGGAGACTACGGATTTATCCCTGAAACCTTAGCTTTAGACCAAGATCCATTAGATGTTTTGGTTTTATCTACAGAGCCTTCTTATCCTATGGTAGTAATGGAGGTTAGACCAGTAGGAGTGTTTCATATGACTGATGAAAAAGGACCAGATGAAAAAATTATTTGTGTTCCGGTGTCAGATCCAGTATGGAGTCACAGAAGTGATATTTCAGATTTAAATCCGCATAGGTTAAAAGAGATAGAGCACTTTTTTCAGGTATATAAAGATTTAGAAAAGAAAAAGGTTGATGTTGGCGGATGGGGAAACTCAGAAGAAGCTATCCGGATTTATCATGAATGTGTAAAACGATATGAAGATAGTGAGCACAAGAAAAAACGTACTTTTGTCATTTAGTAAAAATAAATCATTATAGATAATTGAATAAACCATCTTAAGTTTTTAAGATGGTTTTTTTTTGTTCAAAATCTAAAAGTTAGGTTTTATAATGGTGCTTATTTTGAATTCATCAATAGTAAAAAGCTAACATATATCATTGTATTGTAAATATTATAAATTAAAGCTTGATTAAATATGAAATCTTTAATTTGTATAGGTTTTTTTTATCACTTTAATTTTGCTATTTTTAGCGCCTTGAAAAATAATTAATATAAACTAACTGATTAAAATATGGAATTTATAGTTGATTTTTTACCGTTGTTCGGTGTTGTAGCTTTGGCATTCGTATTTATTAAAAGTGCTTGGGTCTCAAAGCAGGATCAAGGTACGGATACCATGAAAAGAATCGCCAAAAATATTGCCGATGGTGCCATGTCATTTCTTAAAGCAGAATACAAAATTTTAGCTGTTTTTGTAGTGGCTGTAGCTATCCTATTATACTTCAAAGGTAACAGTGAAGAAGGTTCTAATGGTATGGTGGCTGTATCCTTCATTGTAGGAGCCATTTGTTCTGCTTTAGCAGGATTTATTGGGATGAAAGTAGCCACTAAAGCTAACGTTAGAACCACTAGTGCAGCAAGAAACTCTTTGGGTAAAGCTTTAGAGGTGGCATTTGCTGGTGGAGCCGTAATGGGATTAGGTGTTGTTGGACTAGGTGTTTTAGGTTTGAGTGGCTTATTTATGATTTATAGTGAAATGGGTTGGGGAATAAATGAGGTGCTTAATGTGCTTTCTGGATTCTCATTAGGAGCATCATCTATTGCATTATTTGCTCGTGTTGGTGGGGGTATCTATACCAAGGCTGCAGATGTTGGTGCCGACTTAGTAGGAAAGGTTGAAGCTGGTATTCCAGAAGATCACCCTTTAAACCCTGCAACTATTGCAGATAATGTAGGAGACAATGTAGGAGATGTTGCTGGTATGGGTGCTGATTTATTTGAATCATATGTGGGCTCTATTATTGGTACTATGGTACTTGGGGCTTTAATCACTACTGGTAATTTTGATGGTCTAGGCGCTGTATACTTACCTTTAGTATTAGCTGCAGTTGGTATCATCATGTCTATTATAGGTACTTTCTTTGTAAAGGTTAAAGATGGGGGGTCTCCACACAAAGCTTTAAACCTTGGAGAATTTGGTTCAGCAGGTCTAATGGTGATAGCTTCTTATTTCATTATTGATATTATGTTAGCTGATACATCAAGTTTACCTTATGGTTCTACAGGAGTGTTTATTGCAGTAATTGCTGGTTTAATTGCTGGTTTAGCTGTTGGAAAAATAACAGAGTATTACACAGGAACTGGAACAAAGCCGGTAAACGCTATTGTTAGGCAATCTGAAACGGGGGCAGCTACAAATATTATTGCAGGTTTAGGAACTGGAATGATGTCTACCATGATTCCAATTTTATTAATTGCTGCCGCTATCTTAGTATCACATCACTATGCAGGATTATATGGAATTGCTATTGCTGCTGTAGGTATGTTAGCTAATACCGGAATTCAATTAGCGGTTGATGCTTATGGACCCATTTCTGATAATGCTGGAGGTATTGCTGAAATGGCAGAATTACCAAGCGAAGTTAGAGAGCGCACTGATAAGTTAGATGCGGTTGGAAATACTACTGCTGCTATTGGAAAAGGATTTGCTATAGCTTCGGCTGCCTTAACAGCACTTGCTTTATTTGCTGCTTTTATGGAAACTGCTGGTGTAGTTGCTATTGATGTTTCACAGCCAAAAATCATGGCTGGTTTGTTAGTTGGTGGTATGTTGCCGTTTGTGTTTTCTGCCTTATCAATGAATGCAGTTGGTAGAGCAGCTATGGCTATGATTGAAGAGGTACGTCGTCAGTTTAGAGATATACCTCAATTAAAAGCGGCTTTAGATGTTATGAGAAAATATAACTCTGATATGACTAAAGCATCGGATGCCGATAGAAAGATTTTTGATGCTGCTAATGGGGTAGCAGAATATGATAAGTGTGTTGAAATTTCAACACAGGCGTCCATTAAAGAAATGGTATTGCCTGGGCTGTTAGCTATTGCTGTTCCAGTTGCTGTTGGATTTATTGGAGGTGCTGAAATGTTAGGAGGTTTACTTGCAGGTGTAACTACTTGTGGTGTGTTAATGGCTATTTTTCAATCTAATGCTGGTGGAGCTTGGGATAACGCTAAAAAGACTATTGAAGAAGAAGGTAGAAAAGGAACCGATGCTCATAAGGCTGCGGTAGTTGGAGATACTGTTGGAGATCCTTTTAAAGATACTTCAGGGCCATCATTAAACATTTTATTAAAGTTAATGAGTGTGGTTGCTTTGGTAATTGCACCAAGTTTAGTATCAGATGAAGCAGTTCAGGCTTACAATGATGTTAATAGTAATAATGATGTTGAAATGGTTGAGGTTTCAAAAGAAATAAAAGTGAATATGAGTAATAACAATGATGGCACAGTTAAAGCGGTTGTTACTGTTGTAACTACAGAAAACGGGGAAGCGTCAACTACGTATGAAACTTTTGAAGGAACAGAAGCTGAAGTAAAGGCAAATATTGATGCTGTAAAGAAGAGTTAACTGATTAAACTAAATAAGACTAACTAAAACTAAAAACCACGCTATTCTCGGCGTGGTTTTTTTATGTGTTGTCTCGTCCTGAAAAAAGTTGACCATAACATTTAGAACTATGGGAAACAAAAGGCAGTTAAGAAAAAAGCAAGAGTCCCCAAGAAATTACAGTGAGAACTTCAAACGTTTGGTTGTATCTGAATACGAGCAAGGTTTTT
>NZ_SMZJ02000049.1 GCF_004358095.2 Seonamhaeicola sediminis | reverse complement strand
CAAAGCGGTATCCATGTAGATCCGTTGTTAGAGGCTTCAATTTGTACGTAGTCAAAACTACGTTCTAGATCCCACTTGGCGTTATACTGTATTACGGTTTGTACTAGGCCACTAGTGCTAATGGAATTGTTCAATTGTAATGTTTTGCTTTCATTGTTATTATAAGGACCAGCAGGAGAATCTGTAATAGCTAGAGTTCCAGAAAAGGCATCAGAGGTCGTTCCCCAAGAACCACCAGAGGCGGTCCAGTTGGAGATTCCGTTAGTCTCTTCGTCATCTTC
>NZ_SMZJ02000048.1 GCF_004358095.2 Seonamhaeicola sediminis | reverse complement strand
AAAGAAAGATCAGGAGTTGGATTTTTTCAAGCACTTTATCAAAGTCGCTGAGCGAGAACTAAAGATTAAGATTGTAAAAAAGTCTGGCACCAAGTAGTTCAAGAGTATACGCAGCAGCAGAATCGGTTATCGATCAATGGTATGTGTAAATTACTTGGTTATAGCAAACAAGCTTATTATAAGCGAGAGAACAAACAATTACACCAAAGCTTTGTTGTCGCTCAAGTTAAGTCTATGGTTATAGATATACGATGTAAACTACCTCGATTAGGCACAAGAAA
>NZ_SMZJ02000047.1 GCF_004358095.2 Seonamhaeicola sediminis | reverse complement strand
CGGTTTTAAGGATTCGCTCCACCTCACGGTGTGGCTGCCCTCTGTACCGGCCATTGTAGCACGTGTGTAGCCCAGGACGTAAGGGCCGTGATGATTTGACGTCATCCCCACCTTCCTCACGGTTTGCACCGGCAGTCTTGCTAGAGTTCCCATCTTTACATGCTGGCAACTAACAACAGGGGTTGCGCTCGTTATAGGACTTAACCTGACACCTCACGGCACGAGCTGACGACAACCATGCAGCACCTTGTAAGCAGTCCGAAGAAAAGTCTATCTCTAAA
>NZ_SMZJ02000046.1 GCF_004358095.2 Seonamhaeicola sediminis | reverse complement strand
GTAGAATCTGTATTAAAATTAAACCTTAAGAAAACAGTAGATTGATTGTGGAAAGCACTATTCTCTGAACTGGAAATCACAATTTCTTCCATGACCCATTTATCTTGGGTATCGCCATCATAAAGTTGCTCACCATCAGGCTGGAAGTTATTGTTTGTAGAGCTTTTTCCGGAATAGGTATTATTTTCGTTAGGGGCACCCGGTTTGGTATAGGTTCCACAAAGCGGTATCCATGTAGATCCGTTGTTAGAGGCTTCAATTTGTACGTAGTCAAAACTACGTTCTAGATCCCACTTGGCGTTATACTGTATTACGGTTTGTACTAGGCCACTAGT
>NZ_SMZJ02000045.1 GCF_004358095.2 Seonamhaeicola sediminis | reverse complement strand
AGTATAACAGGCGGATGTGATCCACAAGGAAGTATTAAGTCACAGGATGCCGCACCAGCTTTATGTGAAGGCGGAGAGGCGACTGTAGTATGGACTATTACTGATTTATGTGAGACTTTTGATGTAGAGGCTACATGGAAATTGAATGCGCCAACAGAGATATCAGTAGGAACACCACCTAGTGATGCGATGGCAGATTCATGTACGTTTGTAGATCAAGATGCAGTAGATGCAGCTTATGCACAATGGATAACAGCTACGACCAATGCAGCCGTAGGCAGTATAACAGGCGGATGTGATCCACAAGGAAGTATTAAGTCACAGGATGCCGCACCAGCTTTATGTGAAGGCGGAGAGGCGACTGTAGTATGGACTATTACTGATTTATGTGAGACTTTTGATGTAAGTGCTACATGGAAATTGAATGCAGCCCCAGCATTAGTTATCAATGAAGTTGGAGACGATATGGATAATAGTTCTTGTGACTATGCAGACCAAGCTGCTTTAGATTTAGCCTTCCAAGGTTTCTTAGATCAATTTGGGGCAAGTGGCGGATGCAGCCCACAAGG
>NZ_SMZJ02000044.1 GCF_004358095.2 Seonamhaeicola sediminis | reverse complement strand
AACTGCAGGGTTAAACGTAGTTCTGCTTAGAGAATGAAAAGATAATAAATTCTTGAGCAATAATTAGAGAAAAGGACTTCCATATACTCTCTAATTATTGATTGTCAATTAGCTTCGCGAAAGCGAAGCGTAAATTGTAGAATTTATTGGCTTGGGAATTCGAGAAGCAGGATCAAATTACTTTTAACCGACGATGTCGCACGTTTTGGCTCGAAGCCCGCAGAAGGCGATATTTTTAGGATAGGTTTTAGTAGTAATTTGGTTTAACCCTGCAGATGATAGCACATGCTTTAAGATGCATTGTCTGCGAAGCAGCGCAGATTAAAGTTCGCCTTTGGCGAATGTGCTATCATC
>NZ_SMZJ02000043.1 GCF_004358095.2 Seonamhaeicola sediminis | reverse complement strand
CCATTGATCGATAACCGATTCTGCTGCTGCGTATACTCTTGAACTACTTGGTGCCAGACTTTTTTACAATCTTAATCTTTAGTTCTCGCTCAGCGACTTTGATAAAGTGCTTGAAAAAATCCAACTCCTGATCTTTCTTTTTTAACTGTGCTTCTAGCTCTTTTATGCGTTGTTTATCCGGATTTTTCATCGGTCGACCAATACTTGTGTGATTTGGATAAGTAAAGGTACCATATTTTCGTAACCAATTGGTAATGCAACCATTGCCTCGAATATCATATTTACGTTGCAGCTGGTCTTTGTTTAAAAAACCTTGCTCGTATTCAGATACAACCAAACGTTTGAAGTTCTCACTGTAATTTCTTGGGG
>NZ_SMZJ02000042.1 GCF_004358095.2 Seonamhaeicola sediminis | reverse complement strand
AAACATCCATTAATTCATCACTCTGATAGAGGTTTACAGTATTGCAGCCATGAGTATACTCATATATTGCAGCAAAACAATATCCAAATAAGTATGACTGAGCAATATGACCCTTATGAAAATGCAGTAGCGGAAAGAGTCAATGGAATCCTTAAAGATGAATTTGGGTTGGATCAAATCTTTAAGAGCAATCAACAACTGCATAAGCAATTACAAGAGTCCATATTACTTTATAATAACTTAAGACCCCATCTGTCAATCAAAATGCTAACTCCTAGTCAAGCACATAAACAGCAGAACATAAAACTTAAAAAATGGACAAAGAAAAACCATCAAAAGCTAGCTTTTGATGGTTCAAATATTAATACTAATTTTATTCAATAATCGGTCAACCTATTTTAGGACGACTCA
>NZ_SMZJ02000041.1 GCF_004358095.2 Seonamhaeicola sediminis | reverse complement strand
GGTGCGGCTGGAACACCTCCTTTCTAGAGAAAGACGACTAATAGGTTTAGATATTTAGGGAAAGAATAGTTTGTTCTCTTTAGCTGTTGATTTTAAAATATATAGTAAAAAGTCATAAGGCATTAGTGCTTAGTAAAATACTAAGCGTTAATGGTTTAGGCTAACGACTAAAGTACAGTCTCATAGCTCAGCTGGTTAGAGCGCTACACTGATAATGTAGAGGTCGGCAGTTCGAGTCTGCCTGAGACTACGAAGTAGGTCGAAAGACAGACGAGAAGTTTATCCTGAGCATAGTCGAAGGGAGTCTGCCTGAGACTACAACCTAAGGTTGATTTGATTACTAAATGCTGTTATCATTGTTTAGTAAGCTAGTTAATTTTAAGAAGTTCATTAAATATTGAAAGGAAATTCTGGGAGTTGAGT
>NZ_SMZJ02000040.1 GCF_004358095.2 Seonamhaeicola sediminis | reverse complement strand
GGTGCGGCTGGAACACCTCCTTTCTAGAGAAAGACGACTAATAGGTTTAGATATTTAGGGAAAGAATAGTTTGTTCTCTTTAGCTGTTGATTTTAAAATATATAGTAAAAAGTCATAAGGCATTAGTGCTTAGTAAAATAATAAGCGTTAATGGTTTAAGGCTAACGACTAAAGTACAGTCTCATAGCTCAGCTGGTTAGAGCGCTACACTGATAATGTAGAGGTCGGCAGTTCGAGTCTGCCTGAGACTACGAAGTAGGTCGAAAGACAGACGAGAAGTTTACCCTGAGCATAGTCGAAGGGAGTCTGCCTGAGACTACAACCTAAGGTTGATTTGATTACTAAATGCTGTTATCATTGTTTAGTAAGCTAGTTAATTTTAAGAAGTTCATTAAATATTGAAAGGAAATTCTGGGAGTTGAGT
>NZ_SMZJ02000004.1 GCF_004358095.2 Seonamhaeicola sediminis | reverse complement strand
AAAAACCTTGCTCGTATTCAGATACAACCAAACGTTTGAAGTTCTCACTGTAATTTCTTGGGGACTCTTGCTTTTTTCTTAACTGCCTTTTGTTTCCCATAGTTCTAAATGTTATGGTCAACTTTTTTCAGGACGAGACACTAAAAGCAAAAACCCGCAATAAAATTTGCGGGTTTTTATTTCAGCGGAGAAAGAGGGATTCGAACCCCCGGAGGTGTGACCCTCAACAGTTTTCAAGACTGCCGCATTCGACCACTCTGCCATTTCTCCTTAAGTGTCTCATCAGGCTATCTGCCTGAATGCGGGTGCAAATATAGAACCCTTTTTTAATTCTTTCAAATAAAACATCAATTTTTTCAATTTAATTACAGCAGTATTTCAATCTATTTATTTTATTCAGCATTTTATAAAAAAAAGCTTTACAAACCTTATTTTTGCACAAAATAAATTGTTGATGTCTAATACAATTAAACAGTTACAGTGGCGATATGCTACAAAGAAGTTTGATAGCAATAAAACATTGCCAGAGAACAAGCTCAATATTCTTAAACAAGCATTTAATTTAACGGCAACCTCTTACGGTTTGCAAACCATAAAAATGTTGGTTATTAAGGATAGAGTTTTAAGGTCTAAGCTTGTAGAGCACTCATACAACCAAAAACAAGTACTGGATGCATCGCATCTTTTAGTCATTTGCATACAGGAAAATATTTTAAACATTGATGTTAACCAATATTACGACAACATAAAAGATATCAGGGAAACCCCAGAAACTATATTAAAGCCTTATCGCGAGGGGTTGATTGATATGATGGCTAAAATGTCAATCGAAGAACGTCAAAAATGGTCTACCAACCAAGCATACATTGCATTGGGAAATTTAATGACCGTGTGCGCCATAGAAGCTATAGATGCATGTCCTATGGAAGGGTTCATGCCTTCAAAATATGATGAGATTTTAGGCCTAAAACAACAACAACTAAAAACGGTATTACTACTTCCGGTAGGATATAGAGCAGAAGATGATATGTTTTCAGGGTTTAAAAAAGTTAGAAAACCAATTGAACAAGCTGTAATAGAATTATAAATTATTTGGGCGTTACCCACAAGGGGTCGGGCTTTCCGCGTTACATGGTAACTCGCTGCAATCCCTAACGCAAACAAAAAATAAAATTATGCCAGGATTTGAATTATTTGGCGATGCCGAAAAAAAACAAGTAAATGATGTACTGGACAATGGCGTACTAATGCGCTATGGTTTTGACGGTATGCGTAAAAGCCATTGGAAAGCAAAAGAGCTTGAAAAAGAATTACAGAGCACGTTTCAGTCCAAGCATGTTCAACTGGTTTCAAGTGGAACCGCGGCAGTTTCAGTAGCACTTGCGGCTGCAGGAGTAGGCGCGGGAGACGAGGTAATTATGCCTTCGTTTACATTTGTAGCTAGCTTTGAAGCTATAATGCTACTTGGTGCTATTCCTATTTTAGTCGATGTAGACGATACTTTAGGGCTACACCCAGAGTCTGTAGAGAAAGCTATAACACCTAAAACAAAAGCCATAATGGTAGTGCAAATGTGCGGGAGTATGGCAGATATGGATACACTTCAAAACATAGCATCAAATCATAATTTACTATTAGTAGAAGATGCGTGTCAAGCTATTGGAGGCACATACAAAGGAAAACCTTTAGGCAGTATTGGGGATTTGGGTTGCTTCTCTTTCGATTTTGTAAAGACAATAACTTGTGGCGAAGGAGGAGCAGTAATTACTAATAATAAAGACTATTATATTAATGCAGATCATTACAGCGATCATGGTCATGACCATATTGGAAATGACCGTGGAGCAGAAACACATCCATTTTTAGGTTATAATTTTAGGATTTCAGAACTGCATGCTGCCGTGGGATTAGCACAGGTAAAGCGATTGCCAGAGTTTTTAACAATTCAAAAGCGAAACTTCAGTATTATAAGAGATGCCCTTAGTGAAATTCCGGAAGTAACCTTCAGAACAGTTCCAGAAGGAGGTCTGGAGAGTGGTGCTTTTCTAAATTTCTTTTTGCCAGATTTAGAAACCACTAGAAAAGTTATTGAAGGTTTTAAGGTTGGTGGAGTAGATGCTTGTTGGAATTATTACGATAATAACTGGCATTACATTCGTAAATGGAATCATTTGAAAGAATTAAAATCGCTTTTCCCAATTTCAAAAGAAGTTACAGAGGGTTTAAAGTATCTAAAAACTAAGTCTTTTGAGCAATCAGATCACTACATTGGTAGAAATATTTCTTGCTTGATTAAACTTTCTTGGTCAGAAACCGAAGTGAAAGCTAGAGCCAATAAAATGGCAGAAATTATAAAAGCAGCTTTAAAATCTTAGTAGCTTATATAATCTACAATTTCTAATCCGTACCCTATCAATCCAACACGTTTGGTCTGAGCAGAATTGGTTATAAGTTTTAATTTATGAATGTTCAAGTCATGAAGAATTTGTGCGCCAATGCCAAAGTCTCTAGAATCCATATTAATTCTAGGTGCCTTAGCTACTGTATCTTGTTCTTGGTGCTCCTTTAAAAAAGACAAACGTTTTAAAATATTCATTGATTGAGACTCTTGATTGATAAAGATAATAGCGCCTTTACCTTCTTTATTTATCACTTTGAACATGTCATCAAGTTGCTTATCAACGTTGTTTGTTAGGGTGCCTAAAATATCGTTATTAATTAACGTAGAATTAATTCTAGTAGCAACCTCTTCATTATCTTTCCATTGACCTTTTGTTAATGCTATATGTACTTGATTATTAGTAGTTTGTTTATATGCTCTTAATCTAAAACTTCCAAATCGTGTTTCAATTTGAAAATCCTCCTTTTTTTCAATTAAAGAGTCGTGTTGCATACGGTATGCTACCAAATCTTCAATAGAAACTATTTTTAAATCGAGTTTTTTGGCAACCTCAAAAAGTTCTGGTAATCTGGCCATACTACCATCCTCATTCATGATTTCAACAATAACCCCAGCAGGGTTTAAACCTGCTAGTCTTGCAAAATCAATGGCAGCCTCAGTATGCCCAGTTCTTCTTAAAACACCACCATCTTTAGCAATTAAAGGAAAAATATGTCCAGGACGTGCTAATTCAAATGGTTTCGTGTTTGGGTCTATCAAGGCCTTTATGGTTGTGGCTCTATCTTTTGCAGATATACCTGTTGTAACACCTCCACCTCTTAAATCTACCGAAACCGTAAAAGCTGTTTCCATGGGGTCGGTATTGTTTCTAACCATCATATTGAGGTCTAATTCTTTACAACGACTCTCAGTTAAAGGTGCACATATAAGTCCTCTGCCATGAATTGCCATAAAGTTTATCATTTGCGGAGTTACTTTATCTGCAGCTGCAACAAAATCACCTTCATTTTCTCTATTTTCGTCATCAACAACAATAATGACTTTACCATTCCTGATGTCGTCAATGGCCTCATGTATAGTGTTTAATTTATATTGTTGGGTGGCTTCTTTTGTCATAGTATTCACAGTCATGTGGCAAAGATATTGCTTATTTTAGGAATCTAAAGTATTAATCCCAAAGTCTTCTTTAATCTTTTTTCCTAATAGAGGGTAGGCAATCACGTAAAATATAATTCCAAGTATTAGGAGTAAAATAGGAGGTTTTTTTCCATTTTTAGTACGATTATACAATTGTTTGATGTTTAGTATTGATTTTATATAATATATTACAAACAATACTAACGAAACAATACTTAACTGAATGGATGCCAACTCTAATTGAGGTAGTTTATTGTTTTTAAATATAAAGAATAGGAAAAATAAAACGATACCTACACTATAAAGGACTATGGTAAATTTTGAGTGATCGTGATAATTTTTTAAAATTACTTTTGATGCTCTGTCTAATTCTATATTCTTTTCGTTTATATTGTTACTTTCAGTAATTCCTAAGTTTAAATCTTTTTTTAGTTCTTCTTTTTGCAAAAAATAAACCACAAAATAGAGAGGTATTCCTAAAACATGAAGGAGTACATAATTAACGTTTATACCTTTTCCAACATGTTTTCTATAATTGGTTTCACCCACTACTGTTTTAATGAATGATGCTATAAAAAGCCCCCAAAATATGATACCAACAATCAATAAGGAAACTCCTAAAGAAGGAAACCAATTATTCTTAAAAACGCCTCCAATAATGGTAATAGGATAAGCTAAAACATATAGTATAAGGGTAAGTTTAGCATCTTCTTCAAATTTATTCTTAAGGGTAATGGTTTGTTCATATTCTCTGTTAGTAAAATCACCTGAGAATTTTAATTGTTCATTAGTTATTCCGCGCTTGTTTAAAATTGCTAATGCCGTATTTCTGTAAATAGTTTTATAACCAAATTCTTTGTGGTTTTTAGCAATATTTATAAGCTTATTGTTATCATAGCTGTTTAAAGCGTCATATTCGGTATCAGAAATATCAAATGTAGAAGTGTCTTTTTTAGTCTCTTTCTTTTTAATTCTGAATACATTCTTTAGGAATTCAAATAAGCCATCTCCTTCAAAAATCTTTCTATCTGCTGTAGCTCTTTTAGTTAGAAATATACTTAACGGAAGTAAAATTAAAGTAGAGAACCAAGTTGCTAAAATGGGATTAAAACTGCCATTTTTAGCACTGTTAGTAGCAAATATACCTATAAAATGATATGTTAAAAACAATAGAATAGCTATTACCATTGGTAGGCCAATGCCTCCTTTTCTTATTAAGGCACCTAGCGGTGCACCAACAAAAAACAGAATAATGCATGCAAATCCTAAAGCAAATTTTTCATGTAATGAAATATAGTGTTTGTTTAACTCTGTTTTTTCTCTTTTAAAAGACGTTTTTTTTGACGAAATAATTTGTTGAGCACTCGTTATACCTCTAGATGCAGATTCAATAAGTTCTAATTTTTTTCGGGTATTAAATAAGTCTAAAATGCTACCTGAGTAGTTAATGGAATCAATAGGTTGCTCTTTCTCAACTTCACTTTCTGTTGTTTTTACAACACTTTGTTTGGTGGCTACAGAGGACCGTTGTATTAAAATTTTAGACAGGTTACCATAGCTATCTGCTTTTCTATTTTCAATGGAATCTATAGCTTTATTTAACCCCCTTATATTAAGCATATTGTACTTGTCTGTGTATGATTTATCATCTAAATCTACATTATCCATCTCAGACAAATCAATGTTAATAATGTACTTTTCAAAGGAGCTTTTGGCAAATGGGATTTTTTTTCTTTCCTCCGGTTTTGAGGGGGTTACATCACTGTAATAATTTCCGTTATAAAGAATTAATTTTAATACATCAGAATCTTTTCTACTAGCTAATTCACCAGTTTTAGACTTTATAGTCGTTGCATTTTTTCTTCCGTCAGAACCCTTAATATGTATCGTTACATCTTCAAGAAACTTATCATTTTCACCACTTTTCTTTTCAACTTTAATGTTATAATTGTTTATTTCGTTAAACTGCCCTTCCGCAATGGCCATGGCAGGTTTTAGCTTAGCAATGTTGCGTCTTAAATTATAAGAATTAAGTTCTGCCCACGGAATAACGTTATTAGAAAAGAAAAACGTGGTAATAGCGAGTCCTACAATAAATATACTTAAACCAGACATGGCCCGCTGCAAAGAAATACCAGTAGATTTCATAGCGGCGAACTCATAGTTTTCTGCAAAACTACCAAATACCATGATTGAGGATAACAATATTGTAAGCGGTAAAATAAGTGGTATGAGCTTTGGTAAAAAATACATTAAGAATTTGGCTATTACAGGAAGATCTAAATCTTTACCAGCCAATTCTTTAATATACAACCAAAGGGTTTGTAAAATAAATATCAGTATGAGTATTACAAACACACTGATAAAAGTTTTAAGATAGGTTGTTAGTATGTATCTGTCTAAAATTTTCAATGGAAAAACCTAATCTAAATTATTGATGTAATAATCCTGATATTTTTTGGTGTCAAAGGTAAATAAGGTTTTTGATATGGGTTGATTTGTTTTAAAAGAATTAACGGTTAATGTTGTTTTAGACCCATTTTTTCCTATTTGAATTAAGTTGTAAATATGTTTGGTTTGCGCATCAATACCAAGTAGAATACTTTTTAATTCTGAGTTAGAATCAATGGGTATTAATTTCACATATTGAATTTTACGTCCTTGAATATTTTGCTGAATATCTAATTGATACGTATACCCTTCCTCATAAAATGATAGCATTTTACTGGGTGTTATAGCATCTTCCTCATCCTCATTTTGAGATGTAATAGTAACTTCTTCATCTTCAGAACTAATAAGATATAATTTGTTTCCATCAAAAAGTTGCGTCACACCTAATATATTTAATTTGTATTTTTCGCCTTGCATCACTACATCACCACGAGTTTCTTGTTTGATGTTTTCCGATAGGTTTTCAAGGGTATATTTAAAATCTATTGAAATATTCTCATAGGTCTTCACTTTTTCTGAAACTTCATCTAACAATGCTTTTCCCTTATTTTGAGCAAACCCTAAACATGTTGTTAAAGTAAATACTATTATGGCAAATATGTTCTTCATTTTTGTTTTCTGTGTAAAATTATTCATTTTCTAAATGAGCATCCAACGCTGTTAAATCAGGAATTAAAACCTGTCTTGCTTTACTACCTTCAAACGGTCCCACAATACCAGCTGCTTCCAATTGGTCTATGAGCCTACCGGCTCTGTTGTATCCTAATTTCAATTTTCTTTGTAATAAAGAGGCAGATCCTTGTTGTGCAGTTACAATAACAATGGCAGCTTCTTTAAACAGTTTATCTCTGTCTTCTATGTCTATATCAAGACTTGTGCCACTTTCTTCACCTACATATTCTGGTAATAAATAAGCGTCTGGGTATGCTTTTTGCGCTCCAATATAGTCTGTTATTTTTTCAACTTCAGGTGTGTCTACAAAAGCACATTGAATACGTATCATGTCATTACCTTGAGTGAATAACATATCACCACGACCAATCAATTGATCTGCACCAGAACCATCTAAAATAGTTCTAGAATCAATTTTAGAAGTTACCCTAAACGCAATTCTGGCAGGGAAATTAGCTTTAATAATACCTGTAATAACATTAACAGATGGACGCTGGGTGGCAATAATTAAGTGGATACCAATGGCACGGGCCAATTGAGCTAAACGCGCAATAGGGGTTTCTACTTCTTTACCAGCGGTCATAATTAAATCTGCAAACTCATCAACCACTAAAACAATGTACGGAAGAAACTGGTGGCCATCATTGGGGTTTAATTTTCTGGCTTTGAACTTAGCATTATACTCTAATATGTTTCTACACATGGCATTTTTTAACAACTCATAGCGGTTGTCCATTTCAATGCAAAGTGAGTTTAATGTATTTATAACTTTAGTATTGTCTGTAATAATAGCTTCTTCACTATCTGGTAATTTTGCTAAATAGTGGCGTTCAATTTTGTTGTATAACGTAAGCTCTACTTTTTTGGGATCAACTAAAATAAACTTTACTTCGGCAGGGTGCTTTTTGTATAGTAATGAAGTTAATACGGCATTTAAACCAACAGATTTACCTTGACCTGTAGCCCCGGCCATTAAAAGGTGAGGCATTTTTGCTAAATCTACAACAAAAGTTTCATTACTGATGGTTTTACCTAAAGCAATAGGCAGCTGCATTTTAGAGCCTTGAAACTTTTTTGATGAAATGGCAGAATGCATAGATACTATGGTGGCATTTTTATTGGGCACCTCAATACCAATGGTTCCTTTACCTGGAATAGGTGCAATAATTCTAATCCCTAAAGCAGATAATGACAGAGCAATATCATCTTCTAAGTTTTTTATTTTTGATATACGAATACCTGCATCCGGAACAATTTCATAGAGTGTTACCGTAGGGCCAATAGTTGCTTTAATACTGGCAATACCAATTTTATAGTTGCTAAGGGTTTCAACAATTCGGTTTTTGTTTTCCTCTAGTTCTTCTTGATTGATAGTGATACTCTCTGTGTCATACTTTTTTAGAAGATCTAGAGGCGGAAATTGATATTTGCCTAATTCTAAAGTAGGATCAAACTGTCCAAAATCTTCAACCAATTTGTTAGCTAGATTATCAGTTTCAGATAGTTCTTCGGCAATTTGTTCAACTTTTATTTCAATACCAGATTCTTCATCATTATTTTCTTCCAATGGGGTATCTACCTCTATTGATATATTTTCTTTAACAGGATTTGACGCCTTTTTTTTGTTATCCTCCAACGGAATTTCAAAAGCAGTTTTGATAGCTTCTGCTTCATCTGATAATGCATTATCTACTGTAATATAAGTGTCTTCTTTTAAATCTGATAGTTCATGTTTTATATCTTTTTTAGCAGACTTAAAGAGTTTGGAAATGCTTTCGAAAGTCACACCAAAGCGAATAGCCAAATAGGTAATTAATCCAAAAAGTAATAGGAGTGAAGTACCTACTTTACCTAAATAATCTTGAAGAAGGCTATTAATTTCGAACCCAACAGTACCTCCAAGGATGTCATTAGTCTGTGAAAAAAAACCAAAAAAAACAGAGAGCCAAATAACTATTAAAGTACCCCAAAACCAATGTTTGCGTAATCTAGATTTAGGTAGATTCATTAAAACATAAATCCCTGATAAAAATACAAGACCAGCAAAAATAAAAGACGCTACTCCAAATCCTCTTTGGATAAAAAAGTCACTTAACCAAGCCCCAGATTTACGTAACCAATTTTGGGTTTTCACCTCTCTAGATGAAAAATTTGATAGTGTACTTTGGTCTATTTCTCCTGTGAAAAAGAAAGAAACAAAGGCAATACAAAGCACTACACCAAAAATAATTAGAAAACTACCAAACACAAGCTTTTGCTGGCTAGATAGTTTAAAACTTGGAAGTTTAAGTTTTTTCTTTGGAGTTTTTTTAGTGTTGGTTTTTTTCTTCGCCATCAAAGATTTCAAATTGAGGTTCCAAATCAAGTTTAATTTTGAATTGGATAACAGTGCCACAAAAATACAAATTACTAACGTTTATCCTAGTTAGAATATTATTATTAAAAAATCTTTGGTAAGTATATAATGAGACCAATAAGGGCAGCAAAAAAAGCAGATATAAAAACGGCTCCTGCTGCAATATCTTTTATAATTCCAATTTTTTTGTGATGCTCAGGGTGGATAAAATCGGCCACATCTTCAATAGCCGTATTAATGCCTTCTACAGACATTACCATAGCAATTGCTAAACATTGTAAAACCCATTCGATAGCAGATATTTTGAAAAAGAATCCTGCTATGGTAACCAAAACAGCTATACATAACTGAATTTTAATACTGGCCTCTGTTTTGATGAGATACATAGCACCTTTAAAAGCATATCCAATACTTTTTAAACGGTTTACCAAGAAGGATTCTTTTTTCTTGCTCATTATTAGCTTAAAACCTCTAACGCAGCTTGATAGTTTGGTTCATCAACAGTCTCTGCAACTTGCTCGGTGTATAGTACCGTCTCATTTTCATCAATAACTACAACACTTCTTGATAACAAACCTTCAAGCGGGCCATCAATAAAATTAACACCGTAAGCTTCACCAAATGCCCCTGTTTTGAAATCTGAAAGATTTACAACATCGCTTAAACCTTCAGCTCCACAAAAACGTGCTTGTGCAAACGGTAAATCCTTAGATATACATAATACTTTTGTATTCTCTAATCCACTTGCTTCTTTATTAAATTGTCTAACAGATGCTGCACAAGTTCCTGTATCAATACTTGGAAAAATATTCAACACAATTCTGTTTCCAGCAAAGTCTTTTAAGCTCTTTGTAGATAAATCTGTTGCTGTTAAATTAAAATCAGGAGCTTTATCTCCAACTTTAGGTAAGTTTCCAGAAGTTTTTATGGGATTACCTTTTAGTGTTACTGTTGCCATTTTTTTTGTTTTAATTTTTAAGTCAACTAAAATAACAATAATTACTTCGTTAGTTTAAATTTTTACATTTCTTTTTAAGTACAATTTTGCAACTATATCATAAAACTATTGTTTTTTAATCAACTATAAGTTTTATCAATTCTAATATAACTTATTAAAATATTTTTGACGACTTTTTTTGCTAACATTTAGTAACTTTAGGGTATTCACAAAATATGTAACTCTAAAACAAAATATTATGCACAGCACAGACAGTAATGACATTAGTAAATGTCCATTTATGAGTGGCACTCAAAAACAACCAGCAGGCGGCGGTACAAGAAACCGTGATTGGTGGCCAAATGAACTAAAACTTAATATTTTACGCCAACATGGTAAAAGTCCAAACCCATACAAAGCAGATTTTAACTATGCTGAAGCATTTAATAGTATAGACTTTGCAACATTAAAACAAGAAGTTATTGATTTAATGACAGACTCACAAGACTGGTGGCCAGCAGATTATGGTCATTACGGGCCTTTTATGATTCGTATGGCATGGCATAGTGCAGGAACCTATCGAGTAGGCGATGGTAGAGGAGGAGGCGCTTCTGGAACTCAGCGTTTTGCGCCCTTAAATAGTTGGCCAGATAACGGTAATTTAGATAAAGCCAGATTATTACTTTGGCCTATTAAAAAGAAATATGGAAAGAAATTATCATGGGCAGATTTAATGATTTTAGCAGGAAACTGTGCTTTAGAATCCATGGGATTTAAAACCTTTGGATTTGCTGGAGGTCGTGAAGATGTTTGGCAACCCGAGGAGGATGTGTATTGGGGATCTGAAACCGGATGGTTAGATAATGATGATCGTTATGATACTAGCGATGGTGATTTAGAAGGGCATTTAGGTGCCGTTCATATGGGATTAATTTATGTAAACCCAGAAGGACCTAATGGCGAACCAGACCCAATGAAATCTGCTCATGACATCAGAATTACTTTTGGTAGAATGGCTATGAATGATGAAGAGACTGTAGCTTTAGTTGCAGGAGGCCATACTTTTGGTAAAGCACACGGAGCTGCAGACCCTGATAAATATGTGGGGCCTGAGCCACACGGTGCATCCATAGAAGAAATGAGTACAGGATGGAAAAACACTTATAAATCTGGTGTATTAGATGATAGCATAACAAGTGGTTTAGAGGGGCCTTGGACGCCAAATCCAACACAATGGGATCATGATTACTTTGATGTACTACTTAATTACGAGTGGGAATTAACAAAAAGTCCGGCAGGTGCACACCAATGGACACCCAAAGATACCAATGCAAGAAAAGCACCAGCAGCAAGTGGTGATGGTACACAGGCTTTAATGATGTCTACTGCAGATATCGCATTAAAAACAGATCCTAAATATTTAGAGATTTCAAAACGTTTTCATAAAGATCACGCTGCTTTTGAGGACGCATTTGCACGTGCTTGGTATAAGTTAACACATCGTGATATGGGACCAATAGATCGCTATTTAGGTCCAGAAGTACCACAAGAAGAATTGATTTGGCAAGACCCAATTCCAAAAGTTAATTATAAGCTAAGTGATGAGGACATTACATCTATCAAAAAAATGATATTAGCTTCTGGTTTAAGTATCTCACAAATGGTAACTACAGCTTGGGCTTCGGCTTCAACATACAGAGATTCTGATAAGCGTGGTGGTGCCAACGGTGGGCGTCTGCAATTAGAGCCTCAAAGAAGTTGGGAGGTAAACAACCCAGCCGAATTAGAAAAGGTATTGCATGTTTTAGAAGGTGTTCAAAAATCTTTTAAAGACGAGGTCTCCATGGCAGATTTAATAGTATTGGCAGGAAACACTGGTGTTGAAGCAGCAGCAAAAAATGCGGGTTATAACATTGAAGTTCCTTTTTCACAAGGTAGAGGAGATGCTACTCAAGAACAGACCGATTTAGAATCTTTTGGATATTTAGAGCCTTTAGCAGATGGTTTTAGAAATTACATGAAGGCAGGCTTAAAAGTTGATGCAGAAGATTTATTAATAGACCGAGCTAATTTAATGAACTTGTCTGTTCCAGAAATGACAGCCTTAATTGGGGGTATGCGCGTTTTAGGTACCAACTATAATGGATCTAACTATGGTGTGTTTACTGATAATGTTGGACATTTAACCAATGATTTCTTTACCAACCTTTTAGATTTTAGTTATACTTGGAATGCGACTTCTGAAGATGACACTATTTTTGAAGGAAAAGAAAGAAAAACAGGCATTGTGAAATTTTTAGCCACTAGAGCCGACTTAATATTTGGTTCTAATACAGAACTAAGAGCTATTGCCGAAGTTTATGGTGCCGATGATGGAGAAGAACAGTTTGTTAAAGATTTTGTTGCAGCATGGGCTAAGGTCATGGATTCTGATAGATTTGATTTAAAATAAGTTTAGTTTTTTGTTAGTTTTAGTTAAGATTGGGGTAAACATAGTCCTTGTGTTTATCCCAATTTGTTTTAATTAAAACCTACTAAACAATTACTAGAATAGAATACAAACAATAATTTTATTAGAAGAAAAAATAATGACTGATATTAGTATATTTCTTGAAGCCATTCAATCTGGTGATGCAAACCGTGTTGAAACCCTTATAAAAGCACATCCAAATCTTGTTAACACAAAAGATCAAAGAGGTTTTACACCTTTAATATTTGCTACTTATTTTGATAAAAAAGGTATTGTAGAAGTACTCCTAAAGCATAAGGCCTATGTTGATGCTACTGATGCTTCTGGTAATACCGCACTTATAGGAGTAGCATTTAAGGGTAATAAGGAAATTGCTAATTTGCTCATTAAAAATGGAGCTTATGTAAATGCAAAAAATAACCAAGGTGTAACACCGTTAATTTTTGCCACTATGTATAACAAAGTTGATATGGTAACCTTTTTATTAAAGCAAAATGCAGATAAAACTATTAAGGATGGCCAAGGTAAGACGGCTTTAGACTATGCAAATGAAAAAGGGTTAAAGGCTATGGTAGGGGTATTGCAATAGGTTATTGTATAGACCCAATTTCCGGTTTTTTCGTTTAACTAAAAGATAAAATCAGTTTCAATTGCTTTTATCGGCTGTTGGCAACAAGCTGAAAATGAAACACTCATTGAACATATTACTTCTGATTTTAACTTTGATTTCGTGTAAAAATCAATCGGAATTGAAAACGGAAATTGCTCAAATTGAGAGAACAGAATTGATTAAAATAACGCAAACTGACTCGATATCTGAATTGTGGAACGTTTTAGTTTTTGAGAAAGGTGGTTGTTTAGGTGGAGAACAGTATGTTAATGAAACGGAATTTAAAAGAGAGGAAAAACCACTCGTTTTCAGCGAAACGGAATGGAAAAAATTCTCAGATAACGACAAAGGAAAACTGACTGAATTTCTTATCACTAAACTTTCTGACACAACGAAAACGAAAATCCATACTTGCCCATTTTTTGGAGCAACGAACGGAGAAATGGCTGTTTATTCACTTCAGCACATTCACAAAAAGAATTGGTTTGACTTTTCGGAGTTTAAAGAATATAAAGACAAAGAATATAAAAGTGCAACTGAACAACCACAAATTTGGTTACAAAATATATTGAAAAACGAAACTGACAGAAAAAAATTAGCGGAATTGTTTAAAAACGAACTGAAAGAATAAAAGCCAGTTGCCAACAATGTATAACCGCAATTACGGCGGATTCGACTACGTCCGAATCCACTCGGAATTGCTAACGTCTGTGCTAAACCGAAAATCATTAACTTTAAACCCGTAACTGACGGTTATACGTAACCGTTAAACGAAGGTAGACGAAAATTTCTACAAAGTCAATTTTAAACCATAAAAAAACCACCTCAATTTGAAGTGGTTTATAATTTCCATTTTTCTTTTTCAGTTACTTATCTATGGAACCAAGAACCCGTTGCATAAAACTATTTAAAGCCTCTTTTTTAGGTGTTCCATCTTTTATCATTTTATTAACCTCAATAGCACCATACATATTAGAGATTAACTCTCCAATAACATCTAATTCTTCATCTTTTAATGAGGGTACCACGGTCAATGCTTCTAATGTTTCAATAGATTCAACAACAAAATCTTCGTCGTTATCCTCAATAAATTGCGTTAGGTGTTTAATTACTGGTAACTTCATTGACTAAGTCTTTTAAAACATCAAACTTGTTGGTTTGTACTTGGTTAACAAAAGTTCCGTTTTTAAACGTAGCAAAGGTTGGTAAATTATCAACTGTGGCTAACTTTCTAGATTCTGGAAACTTTTCAGCATCGGCAATAATAAATGTTACATCTTCTAATTCTGAAGCTAACTTCTTTACTTTTGGTTTCATAATACGGCAATTACCACACCATGTTGCTGAATATTGTACCACTACGGTTTTGTTCTCTGAAACTAAACTTTGTAGATTATCTTGATCTAATTCTTTTACCATAATATTTTTAATTTTTTAAAAATTAAATTCCTTTTAGTCAGTTCGAGTGATTTCGATAAGAAAACCGAAATTGTATCGAGAACCTGTTTATGTAATAAATCTAATTCTCGATACAAATTTTACTCTTGCCAATTGTAAAATCCACTCTAATTTAGGGTGGCTATTTATTGGAACTAGGAATTCTTAATTTACGTGGGCTGCTAAATACTCTGCTACCCCCGTTCTATTGGCGTTCATAGCTTCTTTTCCTTCTTCCCAGTTTGCAGGACAAACTTCACCTTTTTCTTGAACATGTGTTAAAGCATCAACTAATCTAATGTATTCTTGTACGTTTCTACCTAAAGGCATATTATTAATACTTTCGTGTTGTACAATGCCATCTTCATCAATGATATAGGTTGCTCTGTAAGTTACATTATCACCTTCAACCAATACAGCTCCAGTGTCTTCGTTATAAGTTTCGTTTGTGATGTCTAAAATACCTAAAGTAGACGCTAGATTTCTGTTAGAATCTGCTAAAAGTGGATACGTAACACCTTCTATACCGCCATTGTCTTTTTCGGTATTTAACCAAGCAAAGTGAACTTCGGGCGTATCACAAGATGCTCCAATTACAATAGTGTTTCTTTTCTCAAACTCACATAAAGCAGCTTGAAATGCATGTAATTCTGTTGGGCACACAAAAGTAAAATCTTTTGGGTACCAAAATAACACCACTTTTTTCTTGTTGTTTACTGCTTCTTCTAATACGTTTAATTTAAAAGTATCGCCCATCTCATTCATTGCGTCTACGTTTAAATTTGGAAATTTTTTCCCTACAAATGCCATATTAATTTGTTTTTAAATTTTAATTATTCAGTTAAATTCGAGGGCAAAATTAGCTAAATGCTCAAGTTTTAAAATAGAATTCTATTACAAAATCTTATAATTGGATAGTAATAGAATATGGACCAAAAAAAGATGGTCTTATTTTGTTGATTCGCAAAAAAATAGGGAGATAAATTATGTAATTCTCAAAAGAAAATACTTTTTAATAGTCTTATTTATTTACTTGTAATTTGTTTTATTTTTATGCTGAAAGCCGCAAATAATAAAGTCATAAACGGACTTAGCCAATTAAATATTGCAAAGCCCAAATAATCAATTACAGGAACTCCTAAAACACCAGATTGATAAGCGCCACAGGTATTCCAAGGAATTAAAACAGAAGTTACCGTACCAGAATCTTCTAAAGTTCTACTTAAATTCTCTGGAGCTAACCCTTTTTCTTCATAAGCTTTTTGATACATTTTTCCTGGAACTACAATGGCTAAATATTGGTCACTTGCTAAGGCGTTTAACCCCAAACAACTTATAACCGTACTAGCGAATAACCCAAACACAGAATCGAATAAATTTAAAACAGATTTACTGATTCTTGACAGTGCTCCAATAGCATCCATAACGCCTCCAAAAACCATGGCGCAAATAATTAACCAAATGGTTCCTAACATACCACTCATACCTCCTGAAGAAAACAAATCATTTAACTCGGCACTAGTGGTTTCTACTGAAGTATCAACGGTAATAGCATTCATAACACCTTTATAAGCAGCATTGAAGGTTAGTGAGTCAGTTTCGGCAACAGCCAAAACAATATGAGGTTGTGCAATGATTGCTGCAATACCACCTAAAACTGTACCAACTAAAAGCGCTACTAAAGGCGGTGTTTTTTTAATAATCATAAAAATTACGATAACAGGAACCAAAAATAGCCAAGGTGAAATATGAAAAGCTTGATTAATAGCGGTGAGCTTATCTGAAATATCTGGACTTCCGGTAGTGTCTATATTGAGTCCTATAATCACAAAAGCAATTAAAGTAATGGTTATTGTAGGTACCGTAGTTAAAGCCATGTATCTTATATGTGAAAACAGTTCACCGCCAGCCATGGCTGGTGCAAGATTGGTAGTGTCACTTAGAGGTGACATTTTATCACCAAAATAAGCACCTGATAAAACCGCACCTGCAGTCATGCCAACAGACACGTCTAATGTTTTTGCAATACCAATAAGAGCAATACCAACAGTTGCTGAAGTGGTCCATGAGCTACCAGTAGCAATGGAAATAATAGCACAAATGATTACGCAAGCCGCTAAAAATATGGTAGGATTGAGTATTTGCAATCCGTAGTAAATCATAGATGGAATAATACCACTTATCAACCATGTTCCTGCCAAAGCACCTACCATTAATAAAATTAAAATAGCCCCGGCTGTAGATTTGATATTTTCTGCTACTTCATCAAGCATCTGTTTGTAGGATACTTTATTGTAAAATCCAACTACTGCAGCCACAGCTGCACCCAATAAAAGTATGAATTGATTGCTTCCGCTTAGGGCATCATCACCATAAACAAAGAATACATTGTAGAAAAGCATAGCAACCAATGCAAAAACTGGAATAAGGGCCTCCCAAATATTAAGTTCTATATTTTCTATTATATTTTCGTCTTGAGGTTCTCTGGGCTTAATATTTTGACTCTCCATGAAGTAATTTGAAATTTTACTGGTAATGTTACAACTTTAGAGTCATGTTTGCAAATAGAAATAGTTCTGTACTTTTGTTTTACAACTTATTTATTTAATGGATTCATTAACCCAAATTGTATTAGGTGCTGCCTGCGGTGAGGCTGTTTTAGGTAAGAAAATTGGTAATAAAGCGTTACTTTTTGGAGCCATTGGAGGAACCATTCCAGATTTAGATGTTTTTGTAGGAAGTTGGCTTTACGGAAATGAAATTGATGCCATGTTGTTTCACCGGGGGTTCATGCATTCTATTTTGTTTTCTGTTTTTGCAGCTATTGGCTTTGGATGGCTTACCTTTAAATTTTATGATTCAGGAAGGCGAAAACATACTACAACCCTCAAAGACTGGAAAAATCTTTTTTTCTGGTCCTTATTTACGCATCCTATTTTAGACTGTTTTACCCCTTACGGAACCCAATTGTTTACCCCTTTTACTAATTACAGAGTAGCACTCAATAATATTGCCGTTGTAGACCCCATTTACACCTTGCCATTTCTTTTGTGTCTTATAGTTATGATGTTTTTTAGGAGAACTTCAAATAAAAGACGATTTGTTTTAAAATTGGGGATTGGTATCAGTTCTGCGTATTTGTTATTTACTTTTGGGAATAAATTATATATGGATTCGGTTTTTAAAAAATCATTAGAATTGAATAAAATCAATTTTAACAGAGGGTACACTCAACCTACAATTTTTAATAATATTTTGTGGTATGGTGTTGCAGAAACAGATTCTACATATTGGGTAGGTTATTATTCTTTATTAGATAAAGATAATCTCTTTTCAGATTTCAGAACACTTAAAAAAGAACGGGCCTTGTCTGCTGATAAGTATAGACGTGTTAAGGATTTAGCGTGGTTTAGTAATCAGTATTATAGCATTTATAAAGTAGCTGAAAATGAATATCAATACAATGATTTGCGTTACCCAGTTACTCAAGAAGAACACTCAACATCTTCAGTTTTTAGATTTTTATTATATGATGATGAGGGTGAACTCAATATGAAACCTTTTGAGAGAAATGAAGATAATATCTCAGAAGCCTTAAATGCACTTTGGACACGAATGAAAGGCAAGTAATTAAGCTATTTTGCTTAATTTTTTAGATTTTAAAATTCCTAAGGTTTCCATACATTGACGCATCATTTTATACGTTCGTTCAATATCAGCATCTAGTCCTATGGAAAATCTAATTAACCCCTCAGTCAATCCCATAGCTTTTTGTTCTTCGTGAGGTATTTCAGAAGATGTAGATGTTCCAGGGGCACTGAATAATGTTTTATAAAAACCTAAACTTACCGCTAAATACCCTAAATTTTTTTCTTGCATCATTTCCATAAGTTCGTTAGCATTATGCAAAGAACCAACGTCAATGGTTAGCATACCTCCATAACCATATTCTTTATTCATTTGGTCTTTGAACAATGTATGTGATGGGTGCGATTCTAAACCAGGATAAACAGTTTTAAGTCCATCTGCCTCAAATTTACGTGCAAGATATAAACCGTTTTTACTATGCTGCTGCATTCTAATATGAAGTGTTCTTAAATTTTTTAAAATGGAGGATGCTCTAAGGCTGTCCATAGTTACGCCTAATAACATAGCGGCACCATTGTTTACATTTCGTAGCTCATTTATTAACTCCTGAGTACCACAAACCACACCACCAACGGTATCACTAGAGCCATTTATGAATTTAGTTAAACTATGAATTACTATGTGAGCTCCAAGTTTTATAGGAGAAATGGAAAGTGGAGAAAATGTATTGTCTACAATTAGTTTTAATTCATGTTTTCTTGCAATTTCTGCAAGCTCTTTTATGTTTGCGATTTCTAAAAGTGGATTGCTAACAACTTCACAATAAATGGCTTTTGTGTTTTTAGTTATAGCTTTTTCAATAGTATCTAATTTGGTGATATCTACAAAGGAGGCTCTTATATTGAATTTTGGTGTAAAATTTTTGAGAAATGCGTAAGTGCCTCCATAAATAGTCCTGCTTGATATGATATGGTCTCCAGCGCTACATAATTGCAGTAAAACCGAAGTAATAGCGGCCATACCTGATGATGTTACAATAGCAGTTTCTGTGCCCTCCATAGCAGCCAAGGCTTCACCTAGATATAAATTAGACGGTGAGGAGTGGCGCGAGTATAAATAACAACCATCTGCATTTCCTTCAAAAGTATCGAACATGGTTTTTGCTGATAAGAAAGTGTAAGTTGAAGAATCTGAAATTGAAGGATTAACACCTCCAAACTCTCCAAAGTATTGTAAATCCTGAATATTGTTTGCGGGCTTGAAAGACATGATATTTTATTTTACGTGTAATTTCTAAAAAAATAGACTTAAAATCAACTAAAATTTATTATTATAGAATATAAAACTATATAAAGTAATTATTTTAGAATTAAAAATATATTTGACGTGAATTCTTAGTATATTTAGAAAAATTTTCAATTATGGTTTTTGATGCCACAGATAAAAAGTTGTTGGAGTATTTACAACAAGACAGTAAACAAACTAATAAAGAACTATCTAATAAATTAAATCTATCGGTTACTGCAGTTTATGAACGTATAAAAAAACTTGAAAAAGCTGGGTTTATTAAAGGGTATGTAGCTTTGGTTAACAAGCAAAAAATAGAAAAGAATTTCATTGTATTTTGCCATATAAAGTTGGTTCAGCATATTCAGGAGTATGTTGTAAGCTTTGAACGAGAAGTCACCAAATTAAATGAGGTGTTAGAGTGTTATCATTTAAGTGGTGATTATGACTACTTGCTAAAAGTTATAGTCTCAGATATGTCTGCATTTAGAGAGTTCATGGTAAAGAAGCTTACAGCTATTAGGCATATAGGCAGTACACATAGTATGTTTGTTATAAATGAAGTAAAACATACTACAGCTATTAACTTCTAAGATGAAAACAACCATTTACAAAGGCATAGAGTTTTTCTTAATTTTTGTGTTAGTACCACTTAGCTTTACTATTTCGTATTCCACATTAATCAAAATAATAATTGGCGTTTTGGGTTTTTCTTATATTGTTTATGTGCTTTTAAATGTTGAAAAGAAAAAAATTGAAATAGCAACAAATTTGAACTGGAAACGCTTTTGGAAAGAGACTTTTTTAAAGTTTGCTATTATAATTGTTTTCACAACCTTATTTGTTTGGATTACAGATACAGAATTACTTTTTAATGTACTTATCAATAAACCCAAATTGTGGATGGCCATTTTAATTATTTATAGTATTTTGTCTGTCTACCCACAAGAGCTTATATACCGCACTTTCTTTTTTCAGCGTTATCAAAGTTTGATTAAAAATGAAAAGTTCTTTCTAATTTTAAATGCTGTTGCCTTTTCACTGGGGCATATATTTTTTAATAATTTGCTGGTATTAGTACTCACTTTTTTAGGAGGGTTATTATTTGCCTCCACATTCAAAAGAACAAATTCAACTTTATTGGTTTCTATTGAACATGCTATTTATGGCTGTTGGCTGTTTACTGTTGGTATGGGTAATATGTTAGGGTTTCCTAGTTAAAAATATTTAGATTCCCTTTCTTACACTAATGAAATCTTTTTGTTATTTTTAAAGAAACTATTTATTAACCAACTACAATTTTTAATATGAAAAACTTAAGACCACTTTTTTTCGGAATTATTATAGGGGCTTTGGCTACTTATTTCTTTTGTCCAAGACAAGCTGCCGAAGAAGAGTCTGTGGCTGCTAAGGCTGAAGTTGTAAAACCAAAAGGAGTTATTACAGTAGCACAAGCAAAGGAATTGAACTATAACTGGACAAAATTTAGGAAACCAGCAATAGATTCTATAACACAAAGAATGGTTGGAAAAGACGATTATAGGTCTGCTTGGTGGTCTTTACAAGATGTTGAAGATTATATTGCCTATATAAAACAGGAAACCCAAAATGATGGTGAGATCTTTACAGGTTTACGTGTATATTTTGGTGTATATGGTGAACATATTTCTTCTAGTAATAAAGATTTATCTACCATGTTTATAGTACCAACAGGAGCCAAAAAAGTAGAGAAGGCGAGCATGATAAATATTAATCTCCAAGGAGGTAATAGAGATTTAACTAAGCCCCCCTTAAATGATGGTATAGGAGGAGGAGGATACCCTCAATAATTTATTGTGGAGGATTTTCTACATAAGAACTATGGTCTACTAATTAGCCTGTCTGAAGCAACGGCGGCTTTCACTGGTATTATATTATACAAAAAGTTTAAAACCACAAAAACCAAATATTTTATTTGGTTTTTGGTTTATTTGTTTGTTTGTGAATTCTTAGCAGGTTATAAAAATTACGTAAAAGATGGTTTTTTGAGTTTTTTACAAGACACTAAATTTGCTACCAATCATTGGTGGTCAACTAGTTTTTGGAAAGTAGGAGCCATAGTATTCTTTTCATTTTACTATTATAAAATTTTAAAAAGAGCTTCATTTAAGAAAATCGTTAAAACAACTGGCGTTTTATTTTTTTCATTCTGTATCATTTATATTGGATTACATTGGGATGAGTTTTTCATACGGTTCTTCCCAGTTATAAGTGTTTTAGGTGCTGTGGTTATTTTTTTATGTTCTGTATTATATTTTGTTGAAATACTCCAAAGCGATAGAATTTTAACTTTCTATAAATCAATCAACTTCTATATTAGTATTGCTATTTTTATTTGGTGGCTTATTATTACACCTTTAATATTTTATGATATGTACCATACCAGTTGGGATTGGAATTTCATATTTCTAAAATGGGAAATTTATTTATTAGCAAATATATTTATGTATCTAACTTATACCTTTGCTTTATTATGGTGCAGACCGGAGAACGATTAACTAGTACAGCGTCTGAACGCTATTTACTAATTTACATGATTGCTGTTTTGGTAATTATAACCTCTTTGTTTATTATTTTTTTTGTAATGTTTCTAAAACGAAAAAACAAGCTTATGCTAGATAAAATAAGACAGCAACAAGCCTTTGAAGAAGAAATAGTGCAAGCACAAACAGAAACACAGGAGCAAACTCTTAAAAACATTGGTTGGGAATTACACGATAACGTGGGGCAACTGCTTTCTTTTGCAAGTATGCAATTAAGTATTTTAAAAATGCAAGCTTCTGATGAAATTAAAGATAAGTTTAAGGATACTTCAGATGCCTTGCGCGAAAGTTTAAAAGAAGTTCGTGCCCTTTCAAAAACATTAAATAATGAGGTGGTCTTGAATATTGGTTTTGAAGAGTCGGTTTCCAATGAATTAGAGCGTTTAAAGAAAATGAAGTTTACGTCTGCCCAAAAATTCACCATAGGTGAAAAAAGGTCATTTAACAATAGAAAGCATGAAATCATCCTTTTTAGAATCATTCAAGAATTTCTATCTAATTCTGTGAAATATTCTGAAGCAGAAAACTTAAGCATCACATTGGATTATCGACCTAAAAGCTTGGTTATTACTGCCAAAGATGATGGGAAAGGATTTGATATAAACACCATTGAAAAAGGATCGGGTCTTTTAAACATGAAGAGCAGAGCGGCTTTAATTAATGCAGACTTAAAATTAAACTCAGAAGCAGGTAAAGGCGTGGAACTAATTATTAATTACCCGTTTACCCAAACCGCCTAATGTCACTTCGAGTGGTCACGCTAAGGCGTGATTGTATCGAGAAGCATTTTTAGCCGAAAATTCATTTGTTTTCGATACAATTTTTTTCAAAAATCACTCAAACTAACATAAGTTTTCTCATTTGAGATTGACCACTCAAGTCTACCCAAACCACTTAAATAATTTTTTTATAATGTTTAATTTTTTAAAACCATATGGGGCATATCTTGCTGGTGGGTCTATCCAAGTACCTCGTTTTACAATAGATTTCTCATGTGAAAAGGTATTAAAACCATGTTTACCATGGTAAGTGCCCATACCGCTAGACCCAACACCTCCAAAAGGTAATTTAGGGTTGCCAAAGTGAATTAATAAATCATTCACTGCACCACCTCCAAACTCAAATTTTTTAAGCGTATTTTCTACAAAAGAAATATTCTTAGAGAATATGTAAAACGCTAGTGGTTTTTCAGAATTCCATATGATGTTTTCAATATCTTTCTCTGTCTTGTAATGCAGAATAGGCAGTATAGGTCCAAAAATCTCGTCGGTCATTAATTGAGAGTCTAAATTTGGTGAATCTACTAGAGTAGGAGCTATGTACTTGTTTTCAATATCTATTTCGCCACCAAAGATAACATCAACGTTATTAAGAGCTTTAGCCAGTCTTTCCGTATTCTTTTTATCAATTATTCTTGGAAAATCTTTAGAACGCTTTGGGTTATTGCCATAAGCTCTAATGATTTCCTTTTTGAGCATTTCAATAAATACTTCTTTGATGTTTTTTTTAACAATAAGATAATCGGCTGCAATGCAGGTTTGTCCACCATTTAAGAATTTACCCCAAACAATGCGTCTAGCTGTTAATTTCAAATCTGTTGTGTCATCTACTATACATGGCGATTTTCCTCCAAGTTCTAATGTAATAGGAGTTAAATACTTAGCAGCTGCTTTGGCAACAATTGTTCCTACTTTAGCGCTCCCTGTAAAAAAGATATAATCCCATTTTTGAGCTAGCAATTGGGTAGATATATCTTTGTCTCCTTGACATACGGTTGCGACTTCTTTAGGAAATACATTAGCTATAATTTCAGCAATTAGACTAGAGGTTTTTTGGGTTAATTCACTAGGTTTTAAAACTACGGTATTACCTGATGCAACAGCCATAATCAAAGGCTCCATAGTTAGCAAAAAAGGATAATTCCAAGGACCAATAACCAATACATTTCCATACGGATTTTTATAAATATAATCTTTTGAAGGAAACGTGAGCAATGATGCTTTTACCCGTTTGGGTTTAGCCCATTTTTTAAGGTTTTTAATTACCAGATTTAATTCTGAAACAACCAGTCCAAATTCACTTATAAAACTCTCAAATTCAGATTTATTAAAGTCCTCTTTCAAGGCTTTATAAATAGCTTTTTCTTTTGAAAGTATTTCAGATTTCAAAGCTTTTAAGAGTTCTAATCTATAAGTAACATCCTTTGTTTTCTGGGTACTAAAAAAGGCTTTTTGTTTTGAAAGTATGTTATGAATATTGCTCAAAAAAAGTTTTTTATAAAGATATTTGTTTTACTTTAAACACGCATTCCAAACGGGGTCATTCGGCAACGGTGCCTTAATGTGTATCGTTTCTTTTGAAACAGGGTGAATAAACTCAATTTCTCTAGCGTGTAGATGAATACTACCGTCTTTATTACTTCTGTTAGCACCGTATTTTAAATCGCCCTTAATAATACAATCAATACTAGATAATTGCGAACGTATTTGATGATGTCTTCCGGTTTCCAAATTTATTTCCAATAATACATAATTGTCTAACACTTTACGAACTTTATAATGGAGAATGGCTTTTTTACTTCCTTCAACTTGTTTCTCATGAGCGTACGATTTGTTGTTCTTTGGATTCTTTTTGAGCCAATGAATTAAAGTACCCTCTGAGATATGAGGTTTATTATTTACAATAGCCCAATAAGTTTTTTGTGTTTTTTTTTCAGAAAAGAGCTTATTGAGTCTTGGTAATGCTTTACTGGTTCTTGCAAACACTACAATGCCTGTTGTTGGTCTATCTAAACGATGAACCGTTCCAAGAAATACATTGCCTGGTTTTGTGTATTTATCTTTAATGTATTCTTTAACAACATCGCTTAAGGGTTTGTCACCTGTTTTATCACCCTGAACAATATCACCTGCTCTTTTGTTAACAATAATAATGTGATTATCCTCATAAAGAACTTGAAGATTGGATTTATTGGATAATGTTTTAGACATTTAAGAAGTCTAGATTAATATTGTTCACTTTCGTTGGGAAAGTCTAAACTTTTCACATCAGATACATATTGTTCCATAGCCTTGGTCATGTCTTCATATAAATTAAGATATCTACGTAAAAAGCGTGGATGGAACTCATGGGTCATTCCTAGCATATCATGCAAAACTAAAACCTGACCATCAACATAAGGACCTGCGCCTATCCCAATAATAGGGATACTAACACTATCAGCAACTTGTTTAGCCAAGGCGGCGGGTATTTTTTCAAGAACAATAGCAAAACAACCTGTACGTTCCAACATTTTAGCATCTTTTAGAAGTTGTTCTGCCTCTTCTTCTTCTTTAGCTCTAACGGTATAGGTGCCAAATTTGTAAATAGATTGAGGTGTTAAACCTAAATGCCCCATTACAGGAATACCAGCATTTAAAATACGCTTAATAGATTCTTTAACTTCTTTTCCTCCTTCAAGCTTTACTGAATGCGCTCCACTTTCTTTCATAATTCTTATAGCAGAACGAAGTGCTTCCTTGGGGTCACTCTGGTAACTACCAAAAGGTAAATCAACCACCACCAAAGCTCTATCAATAGCTCTAATGACAGATGAAGCATGATAAATCATTTGGTCTAACGTAATAGGTAAGGTTGTTTCATGCCCCGCCATCACATTACTGGCAGAATCACCAACTAAAATCACATCCACTCCAGCACCATCAACAATTTTTGCCATGGTATAATCATAGGCAGTAAGCATAGAAATTTTCTCACCAGAAGCCTTCATATCCACCAATGATTTAACTGTGACGCGCTTGTATTCTTTTTTAGCTGTAGACATACCTTATTTTGTTTAGTAATAGCATGTAAAAGTAATAAATTAAACTGTTAAACTTTTGTTTATAGCTTTCGCTTTTTACAAGGTAACAAGTATTTTAGTTCAAAACGTCATATCATGCAAAGAATTATTTTCTATGTAATTGTATTAATTACATCATCTATTTTTGCGCAAAGCGATGAAGAAATACAAGCTAAAGCAGTTGTTGATACTTTTTTTGAGGGGTTTCACAAAGGAGATACTACTTTAATGAAATCAATAATGAGCGATAAAATCATTATGCAAACTGCTTATAGAAATAAGGAAGGTAAAGACATTTTGGTTAACGATTCGCCAAAGGACGTATTAAAAGCTATAGCCACTAGAACTGCTGATCAAAAATGGGATGAGCGCTTATTAAGTTATAATATTCAAATTGATGGTAATATGGCCAATGTTTGGACGCCTTATGAGTTTTGGTATAATGATGAATTTCATCATTGTGGTGTGAACTCGTTTCAACTCTTTAAAAATGGTGATAAATGGAAGATTATTTACATTATTGATACTAGGAGGCGGAATAGTTGTAATAGAAATTAGCTTATAGATGTGTCTTTATCCATTCTATCCATCTTTTGTAAACATCCTTTGTGTGCACGGGGTCTTGTGGAAAATGTCCAGATATGGGATATGCTATAAATTTCGTTTCGATTCCGTTATCTTTTAAGTTATGGAATAATTTGTAGGATTGAGAGACCGAAACACGCGGATCAAGTGTATTGGACATAATTAATGTTGGCGTTTTAATTTGATGCGCATAAGTAATTGGAGACTGTCTCCTATATTTTTCTGCATTGTTATTTAGCCATGGCGAACCTCCCAACCCCAAACCAGCCCATTTATTCAAGTCGGCCATATTATACCAATCAAACCAATCTGTAACTGCTGCCCCAGCCACAGCCACTTTCCAATCTTGATAATGCGAAGTCAACCAAACCGTCATAAAACCACCGTATGACCAACCTGAAACGGCTATTTTGTCTTCATCAATAAATCCCATTTTTTTAATTGAATCTATTCCAACCATAACATCTCTTCCGGGGCCTTCACCAGCATCATTAATAACGGCGCTTTGGTAAGCGTTACCTAAATTATTACTACCTCTATAATTAGGTTCAAAAACAACCCAACCTTGGGCGGCTAATGCCTGAGCGAAAAAATTGAAGCTTTGGGATGAGAAACCCATTGGCCCTCCATGAATGTATAAAACTAATGGGTGTTTTTTATTTAATGAGAATCCTGGTGGATACGTAATAATACCGTTTGCATTAAAACCATCTTCAGTTTTCCAATCTATTGAATCTGCTTTACCAAGATTTAATTGCGAAAAGGATTCATTAAAGGAAGTAATTCTTTCAGGAGTACTCTTAGAGTTTTTCATGAAATATAATTCGGAAGCCTTTTGCGAAGTACTACCAATAAATACAATTTCACCAGATGTTCCAACATCTAGATGATTTAATAAAGGTTTGACAGTCCGACCAATTGATGGAGTAATATTTTTTGTGTCCAATTTTTCGAATACACCATTTAGAGAACCTCGCCATAGGCTAACACTTGTTCCGTCTGGGGCACCAGTAATAAAATCATTATTAGGAAACCAAATATGGTCAATTATGTTTCGGTCGATATTTTGTGAAATAAACTTAATATTTTTACCTTTCCTATTTACAAGGAATAAACCATATGCATTAAAACCAGGTTTGCCTCCAATAGCTTTACTATATAGTACCATTCCATCTTTTGTAAAGGAAGGCTCTGCTGGAGCACCAGGACCATTATCTAGTATGGTGATGGCCTTAGTCTCTATGTTAATAACTTGTAATGTACTATTTAAAAATTCTGCAGAATGAGGTCTGGGCTGTTGTACAAAAACGATTTCCTTACTGTCTGGAGACCATTCAAAATTTCCCAACAAACTACTGAATCCTGATTCTCCTGTGGTTAATTGATATCCATTATCCGCGTTGGCAGAACATATCCAAATATGTGATGGTCGTGCCACTTCTTCAGCTAAATACCAATCGAATCCTACTTCAAATGACTTGTTGTATGGGTTTATGTTTTTATTCTGTTTATAATCTTTTTGAAGATAGGCAAATAATTGTCCGTTCGGACTCCATTTATACATCATTACACCTTCATTACTGAATGTAACTTGTTGTGCTTCGCCACCATTTACCGCTAATTTGAAGATTTGCTTTTTATTGTTTTCTCCTTTGGCTAAAAAGGAAATATAATCTCCTTTTGGAGACCATTCTGGTTGGCTAACTAAAGGCCTGTTGTAGGTGAGTGAAGTGGCATCTTTTTCATTAATATCAATCAACCATAAAGTGTTGTAGTACTTATTTTCATCTATATTTACTTTTCTGCTAATTATCAAAATTTTTGACCCATCAGGACTGATTTTTGGACTACTCAAATTAACTAAATCGTCATAATTGTCTATTGCAATGTTAGGTGACTGTGCGTAAACAATATTGAATTTAGGCAGGGCAAAAAATAGTATAACACAAAAAATTATTGTGTTAAAAATTTTTAGGTTTTTCATTCGCTATGATTTTATATTGAATTATTGTAATTACCTTAATAACAGATACGTCAGCTTAAAACTAGGTCTAATGCCAACTAAGTTATGAGAAATTTTACACAAAATCAATTATTTAGGTAAGTATAGTTCGAGAAAGTTTTGGAAGAGAATTGTATTGAGAACTGTTTTATGGATTCCTTCCTATCAGGAATGACAAAATTTTCAACAATCCGTTAAATGCACTCCAACGGCCAAACCTCCCTTACTAGTTTCTTTGTATTTGGTATTCATATCTATTGCTGTTTCCCACATGGTGTTCACTACCTTGTCTAATGGCACTTTAACATGTTTGGGATCAGTATCTAAAGCTAATTCAGCGGCATTAATAGCCTTTATGGCACCCATAGCGTTGCGCTCAATACAAGGTATTTGTACCAGTCCACCAATAGGGTCACAAGTCAACCCTAAATGATGTTCCATGGCAATTTCGGCAGCTACTAAAACCTGCTCAGGAGTTCCTCCTAAAAGTTCACAAAGTCCTGCAGCAGCCATGGCGGAAGACACACCAATTTCTGCCTGACAACCACCCATAGCAGCACTAATAGTTGCTCCCTTTTTAAAGATACTGCCTATTTCTCCAGCCACTAGCAGGAATTTTTTAATATCTTCAAAATTGCCATCATGATTTTCAATCACAAGGTAATACATTAAAACCGCAGGAATTACACCTGCACTACCATTGGTTGGAGCAGTAACAACACGACCTAAAGACGCATTTACCTCATTAACAGCCAATGCAAAACAGCTGACCCATTTTATGATTTGTCTAAATTTAACTTCAGTATCTCGAATCGCATAAATCCATTCTACAGGGTTGGAATACGGTTTCGTTCCTTTTAACTTCTGGTATATATCAAAAGCACGTCGCCTTACGTTTAGCCCACCTGGGAGGGTACCCTCGGTATGACAACCAGTATGCATGCTTTCTAGCATGATATTCCAAATACGATTGAGCTCTGAATCTATTTCTGTTTCTTGACGAATAGATTTTTCATTTTCTAAAACAACTTCAGAAACGGATTTATTTAGGGATTTGCAGTATTCTAAAAGTTCAAAGCCTTTTTCAATAGGAAATGGGAATGAACACTTAATTTCAAAATTCTTTTTGGCATTTTTGCGTTCTTTTTTTACAACAAATCCACCACCAATGGAATAAAAAGTAGAAGTTATTGATTTAGTATTGGTAAGAGCCTTGAAAGTTAGTCCGTTGGCATGAAATGGTAAAAAGGTTTTGTTAAAAGTGATATCCTTTTCAAAATTAAAATCAATAAATTTTTCTGAGTTAAAATTTAATAATTGTGTTGATTTTACACTATCAATATTTTTAGAAATATCATTTACTATTATGGTTTCAGGATCTTTGCCTAATAGTCCTAAAACAACCCCATAATCAGTCGCATGTCCTTTTCCAGTTAAAGACAAAGAACCATAAAGGTCAATGGTCACTTTTTTAACCTCATCAAAATTATTAGAATCTTTTAGTTCTTTTATAAAACGTTGTGCAGCTCGCCATGGTCCTAGTGTGTGTGAACTTGATGGTCCAATACCAATTTTCAGCATATCGAAAACAGAAATACACTCCATAAACTTCTAATTATTTCGCTTAAACAAATATAGATGTTTAAGTGAAAGAATGCGTTAGGGATTGTAGCAGATTATCATGTAACACTAAAAGCCCGACCTATTTGGTATAGAAAGTGACAGTAGAAATACAGGTAAAAGCTTTGTAAATAAACAAATTGGGTAACTCTAAAATAAAAATATGACACTGTGTCAGCATTTTTGTATTGGCATAATGATTGACATTTACAAAACGAGTTTAAAAGATTATTCAACACAATAAAGTAAAATATATTATGAGTAAGATTATTGGAATAGATTTAGGAACAACCAACTCTTGCGTTTCGGTAATGGAGGGAAATGACCCTGTTGTAATCCCTAATGCAGAAGGAAAGCGTACTACACCATCTGTAATAGCATTTGTTGAAGGTGGAGAGATAAAGGTTGGTGATCCTGCAAAAAGACAAGCGGTAACAAACCCTACAAAAACAGTTTATTCTATTAAACGTTTTATGGGTAATAAATATTCTGAGTCTAAAAATGAAGCAGAACGTGTACCGTATAAAGTAGTTAAAGGAGATAATGATACTCCTAGAGTTGATATTGAAGGCAGATTATATACCCCACAAGAATTAAGTGCGATGATTCTTCAAAAAATGAAGAAAACTGCTGAAGATTACTTAGGGCAAGACGTAAGTAGAGCGGTAATTACAGTACCTGCTTACTTTAACGATTCTCAACGTCAGGCCACTAAAGAAGCTGGTGAGATTGCTGGTTTAAAAGTAGAGCGTATTATTAACGAGCCTACTGCAGCAGCATTAGCTTATGGTTTAGATAAAAAAGGACAAGACCAAAAAATTGTTGTTTTTGATTTTGGTGGTGGTACGCATGATGTTTCTATATTAGAATTAGGTGATGGTGTATTTGAAGTATTATCTACAGATGGTGATACACACTTAGGTGGTGATGATGTAGATGAGAAAATTATTAACTGGTTGGCAGATGAATTTAAAGCTGAAGAAAGCATGGACTTAAGACAAGACCCTATGTCTCTTCAACGTTTAAAAGAAGCTGCAGAAAAAGCTAAAATCGAGTTATCATCATCTTCTCAAACGGAGATTAATTTACCATATATTACTGCTACGGCTAGTGGTCCAAAGCATTTAGTACGTACATTAACACGCTCTAAATTCGAACAGTTAATTGACGATTTAGTAAAACGTACTATAGAGCCATGTGCTTCTGCTTTAAAAGCAGCTGGTTTAAGCAAAAGTGATATAGATGAAATTATATTAGTAGGTGGTTCTACACGTATTCCTGCAGTACAGGAAGCTGTTGAGAAATTCTTTGGAAAAGCACCAAGTAAAGGTGTAAACCCTGATGAGGTTGTTTCTTTAGGAGCTGGTATTCAAGGTGGTGTATTAACTGGAGATGTAAAAGATGTATTATTGCTTGATGTAACGCCTCTATCTTTAGGAATTGAAACTATGGGTAACGTATTTACAAAGTTAATTGAAGCAAATACTACTATTCCTACCAAGAAATCTCAAGTGTTCTCTACGGCTGCTGATAATCAGCCTTCAGTAGAAATCCACGTGTTACAGGGTGAAAGACCAATGGCTGCTGATAATAAAACCATTGGACGTTTCCACTTAGATGGTATTCCACCAGCAAGACGTGGTACACCTCAAATTGAAGTAACATTCGATATTGATGCCAATGGTATTATTAAGGTGTCTGCTGAAGATAAAGCGACTGGTAAAAAACAAGATATTAGAATTGAAGCCTCTTCTGGATTAACTGAAGAAGAAATCCAAAAGATGAAAGCTGATGCTGAAGCAAATGCAGAGGCCGATGCTAAAGCTGCAGAAACTGCCAAAAAATTAAATGAAGCAGATTCAATGATTTTCCAAACCGAAAAGCAATTAGAGGAGTTTGGTGATAAATTATCTGATGATAAAAAACAACCTATCCAAGAGGCTTTAGAAGAATTGAAAAAAGCTTACGAAACTAAGGATATCGCTGTTATAGATCCAGCTTTAGAGAAAATAAACGAAGCTTGGAAAGTAGCTTCTGAAGAAATGTACAAAGCACAAGCCGAAGCACAACAAGCGGGTGGTGCTCAACCAGAACCTGATGCTGGAGCAAGTGCAGATACAGGAGAAGGTAGCGACGTTGAAGACGTAGATTTCGAAGAAGTTAAGTAGGCATTTTAACTCATAAATAAATAAAACGCAACTAACTAAAGTTGCGTTTTTTTATGCCCTATAAAACTAATACTTTTGAAAAGTTATTAAATTACATGTTGTTCTCATCACAAGTTAAATCAAGATTAAAGCCAAAGAATTTAGCAATTAAGCTAAGTACAAAAGGCGAACAATCTATTTTTAAAAAGCATCCATGGGTATTTTCAAATAGTATTACTAAGATAAATAGTGATGCTAAAACAGGCGATTTAGCCATTGTTTTTGGAAAGCACAAAAATAAGGTTATAGGACTAGGGTTGTATGATGCTAAATCTCCTATTCGCATAAAAATGATTCATTTCACTTCTGCTAAAATTAATGAATCGTTCTTTTCTAAAAAGATTGAGAAAGCTTTTGAAAAGCGTGCAAAACTCCTTAATACTAATACAAATAGTTACAGACTAATTTTTGGTGAAAATGATGGTTTTCCTGGGCTTATAGCAGACATTTACAATACTGTTTTGGTGGTAAAGCTCTATTCTGAAATTTGGTTACCTTATTTAGAAACCATACTTCAAAATTTACAAAAAGTTTCTAAAGCAGAAACCATTGTCATTAGGTTAAGTAGAAACCTTCAACAATCTGAAAGCCATAATTTAAAAGATGGGGATATTGTTTATGGTACTTTACAAAGCGAAGTAGTAGCCTTTGTTGAACATGACGTAAAGTTTTCGGCTAATGTTATTAAAGGACATAAAACAGGTTACTTTTTAGATCATAGAGCCAACAGAAAACAGGTTGGAGGGTTTAGTAAAAACAAAACGGTTTTAGATGTGTTCTCTTATGCAGGAGGGTTTTCTGTACATGCTCTCTATAATGGCGCTACTGAAGTAACTAGTTTAGATATTAGTAAACAAGCTCTTGAAGTTGCTATTGAAAACGGAAAACGTAACCCATATTCTGGTATACATAAAACTATAGCTGGAGATGCATTCGAAGAATTGAAAAAGCTTATAAGTAAAAGAAAAACTTTTGATGTAGTGGTTATAGACCCACCCAGCTTTGCAAAACAACAATCTGAAATTGATTTGGCAAAAAAGAAATATGCACAATTGGCCGAATTAGGAGAGAAGCTAACCTCTAAAAACGGACTTTTAGTCCTAGCGTCCTGTTCGTCGAGAGTGTTAGCTCAATCGTTTTTTCATATTAACACCCAGAGCCTCCAGAAGCAAAAAAGGGTGTTCAAAAATATTATGAATACCCATCATGATATAGATCACCCAGTAACATTCCCAGAGGGTGCTTATTTAAAATGTGGTTATTATCGCTTTATAGATTAAATAAAATCACCTTTTTCATTTGTTTTAATGGTAAGTATTTGGTCCTCATTTTTAATCTTAACCTTGTACTCCTTCTTTAAGTTATTGGTATTACAGTGGTATTTTATAAGATAAATATCTTCAATAATACCCCAATTAGGAAAACGGTTAGATATAGCTTGCATAACTTCTAATGGCAATCTAACATTATTATATTTTTCTAAGGTTCTAATAATTTTGCCCTTTTTGTTAATGGCGGCTATAATTTTGCCTTCTGGTAAATTAAAGGATACGATATACGTATCTTTTTTATTATCATAAAGCTCAGATATTGCATTATTATTGTAATTTATAACAGCTTCTTCTAACTTTTTAACACGTTGTGGAACGTTTTCAGAATCTATGGCATTTAGATAGCTTGAGTTTAAGGAAATTACTGTATCTGGTAATTCAATAGTTTGTGCGTTGACTTGTAACGAAAGTATTGTTATTAAGGACGCTAAAAGTATTCTTTTCATGATAGAATGATTTTAAATTAATTGCGTCAAAAATAATTATGCATGCATAATAAAAAAATGATAAATATCATGAAACCAAATAGTTATGACTGTATTAAATGTTGTTCTCTGTAACTATCTGATTTTTAGTTGTTATGCGTGCATAATATTTTTATCTTTGTTTAAATCTTTATTACATGTCGATAAAACTAACCGAATTATTAAAAATTAACCATCCCATTATTCAGGCACCTATGTTTTTAGTTTCTAATGTAGATATGGTTACTGAAGCTATGAAAAGTGGTATAGCAGGTTGTATTCCTGCACTTAATTACAGGACTCCTAACGAATTACGACTAGCAGCAAAAGCTCTTAAAGAAGCTAAAGTTCAAGGAGGTTCATTTGGATTTAATTTAATCGTTAACAAATCCAATGTTAAGTATAAAAGTCAATTAGAAATTATTTGTGAAGAAGGATGTGATTTTATCATAACATCGTTAGGAAGTCCAGAAGAAACTATAAAACAAGCTCATAAAGTTGGTATAAAAGTGTTTTGTGATGTAGTAGATTTAAAATTTGCTAAAAAGGTTGAAAGTTTAGGAGCAGATGCTATTATAGCTGTTAATAATCAAGCTGGTGGGCACAGAGGAAATATATCACCAAAGGACTTAATTACTGAATTAGTTGAAAATTGTAATATTCCTATAATTTCTGCGGGTGGAGTAGGTTGTAAGGCAGATGTTGATAAAATACTTAGTTATGGAGCCTCGGGAGTCTCTGTAGGCAGTCCGTTTATTGCGTCCGTTGAAGCTCATGTAACAGATGAATATAAACAGGCCTGTGTTGATTATGGATCCGAAGATATTGTAATGACCGAAAGGATATCAGGAACACCCTGTACGGTTATCAATACGCCTTATGTGAAAAAAATAGGCACGAAAGCTACATGGATTGAAAACATGCTCAATAAAAATCGTAAGTTAAAAAAATGGGTTAAAATGATTCGCTTTTCTATCGGTATGAACGCTACCAAAAAAGCAGCTACAAAAGCTACATATAAAACGGTATGGGTTGCAGGTCCTAGTATAGAATATACCAAAGCTATTTTGCCAACTAAAGATATTGTAAAACGGTTTGTAGATTAGTTTAGATTTTTTTAATTAAAAACGCTTTTTAGCGTATTTTTTTGTCATTTAATCTAAAATGTTTAATTAAATATGTAAAAAGTTAAACAAAATTACTATGTTTAACAAAAATTATAAATAATTAAACAAAATGAAGACAGCATTAACAGTAAACAGACACCCCAAATTCTACTTTTTTTTAATCCCTGCTTTGTTATTTTTTGTAATTTTTTCATGTAGTAATGAAGAAGTGGACAACATCAATTCAAATTTGGATTTGCCAAATATTGTAGAAGTACTTCAGAACTATAGTACTGAACAAGGTATTTCAGAAAAAATTAGCAATAAAGATGGTTATGACGAACCTACGTTTGACGTTCTCAGTAAAGCTTTGGCAAGAACCAAATTAGCAAGTACAGTATCTAGGAATAGATTAACCGTTTTTGCACCAACTGATAAAGCCTTTGCAGCCTTGGGTATAACAACAAAGAATGTAACCGAAGTTGAAAATTTAGCTGATATCTTACTATATCATGCAGTAGGAATGCCTGTTTACAGTAATCAGTTAGAGAATGGACCTGTTCCAACCGTAAATGGTGCAGATGTGATAATTAATATAGACAATGGTGTACTTGTGAATAATGCTATGGTAACCATGGCAGATTTAAAAGCTAGAAATGGCGTTATTCATGTTATAGACAGTGTGTTATTTCCTCCATCAATGACTACGGCGGAGATCGCTTCAACAAATCCTGATTTTTCAGTATTATTAGAGGCTGCTGTTCATGCTGGTTTAGCTGGAGGCTTGACTGATGACATACCAGAAACAGTTTTTGCACCTACCAACAAAGCTTTTATGGATTTCTTAGGCGTTATGGATGAAGCAACAGCTATTTCAACAATTCAAAGCTTAGATCCTATGGTTGTTGGTGATATATTGAAATACCACATTGTAGGAGGTTACGTTTTTAGTAATCAATTAAGTAATGGATTTGTGCCAACGGCAAATGGTGCTGCGGTTGAAGTTGATTTAAGTATGGGAGTTATGATAAATGATGCCAATGTTGTTATGCCAAATGTTCAGTCTACAAATGGAGTTATACATGTAATTGATAAAGTATTATCTCCACCAACAATGAATTTAGTTGAAACGGCTAGTAGTTTTACTCCAGAGTTCTCATTATTACTTGAGGCAGCAACTTCAGCTGGGTTAGCTGGAGTATTAATGGGTGAGGGTCCATATGATCAATTAACGGTTTTTGCACCTACTAATCAGGCTTTCTTAAATTTCTTGAATTTAACAGATATAGAAGAAGCTAAAACTGTAATTCAAGGTCTTGATACAACTCTTTTAACAAATATCCTCCTATACCATGTAGTTGAAGGACGCGTATACTCAAGTGATTTATCAAGCGGTCCTGTAACTACTCTAAATGGTACATTTAATCTTGATTTAGGTAACTTAACAATAGATGGTAATGCAATGTTAAAGCCTAGTTTGTTAAATGTTCAAGCAACAAATGGAGTTATTCACGTAATAGACGCTGTTCTTGTGCCTTAAAGATTTTCTTTATAAATTTTAGTTTGGTTTGTTAAAAAAGGGTATTACCACTTAAAGTAATACCCTTTTTATTCTGAGTAGGTTTTATTCTCTTGTTCTGCAACTCTGATAAAAGTGGTTCTCTTGGTAAGTTCCTTTAAACGTTTTGCACCAACATAGGTACATGTACTTCTAAGACCACCTAAAATATCTTGAAGTGTAGTTTCTACTTCTCCACGATAAGGAACTTCAACGGTTTTCCCTTCGCTAGCTCTATAATCAGCAACACCTCCCACATGTTTTTCCATTGCCGTATAAGAGCTCATACCATAAAATTGTTTATAGTTCTTTCCGTTTTTTACAATTTTTTCACCACCACTTTCATCGTGACCAGCCAACATGCCACCAAGCATTACAAAATCGGCTCCCGCTCCAAAAGCCTTCGCTATGTCTCCAGGAATAGAACATCCACCGTCACTAATAATTTGACCTCCCAGACCATGAGCTGCATCTGCGCATTCAATTATAGCAGATAGCTGTGGGTATCCAACCCCTGTTTTAATTCGTGTTGTACATACAGACCCCGGGCCAATACCAACTTTTACAATATCTGCTCCAGAAAGTAATAACTCCTCAACCATTTCGCCAGTAACAACGTTACCAGCTATAATAACTCTGTTTGGATACAACCTTCTTGTTTGTCTAACAAAATCTGTGAAAAGTTCAGAATAACCGTTAGCTACATCTATACATATAAATTTTAAATTAGGATTAAATTTTAAAATTTCACTTAATTTATCAGAGTCTTGTTCAGTTATACCAGTACTAACGGCTATATATTTGGATTCTTCTTCAGATAAATTTGATGCAAATAGATTCCAATCTGCTACGGAGTAATGCTTGTGAATGGCAGTAAAAAGTTTCTTGTTGGATAAAGCTTTGGCCATTTCAAAAGTGCCAACGGTGTCCATATTAGCAGCCATTATTGGAATACCAGACCATGTTGTGGGACTATGTAAAAATTTAAATTCTCTATCTAATGTAACCTCTGACCTGCTTTTTAAAGTAGAACGCTTAGGCCGAATCATAACATCTTTAAATCCTAATTTTATATCATATTCTATTCGCATAGTATTTTAAGTAATGGGTTTACTCAAAATTAATTTTTTTATGCTAACAGGGAAAATTATTTTGTAGCAATCATACTAATTTCCACGTTAACATTTTTAGGTAATCTAGCTACTTGTACTGTTTCTCTAGCAGGAGCCGTGGCTTCATTAAAATAACTGCCGTATACCTCATTTATAGCAATAAAATCATCCATATTACTCAGGAAAATAGAAGATTTAACTACATTTTCAAACGTCATATCTGCCGCTTCTAGAACAGCTTCTAGGTTTCTCATTACTTGGTGAGTTTCAGATGTAATAGAATCTAACATAAGTTCTCCAGTCTCCGTGTTTATGGCTATTTGTCCAGAAATATATAGAGTGTTACCACTTAGAATAGCTTGGTTATAAGGACCTAATGGAGTTGGCGCTTTGTCTGTAGTTATAATCTCTTTCATAAGATATATAATGTTTTATAGTCTTTGATCAGGCTGTCTGCGTTGTTCATATTTCAAGTCTTGCAAAATACTAGATTTAATACCAATAAAGAAATTCCATGAAGTTCTCTCACTAAAAGGTATCCAACTAAAATCCATTTTCCAGCTTAATAAATCACGTGAAAAGCGTAATTGAGTATAAGTAAAGCCTTGATTTTTGATGTCGTAACCAGATGAAGCTCCTATACTCCATTTGCTTGTTAAATCAATATCACCAGAGAACATAAGAGAATGTGAAGATATTTCATTTTGTCTTCGGTTGTTGGAGTAATTAACAGCGTATGCTAAACGTAAATTCCAAGGAATTTTATGTCTGTAAAACATAACATCTGCTTCATTTTCATCATCATCATTTTCATCTTTGCCTATTTGCTGATTAGCATAATCTATGTTTTTTGGTAGAACATCCTCTGGGTTATCAGTAGCTACATTATCATTATTCTTTTTTTTGCCTTTATCTTTGTTAGACAAAGACCAACTGGCAGTTAGGTTAGCGGTAGTGAGCCTGAATAAGCTACCGCCATTATCTATATTAAATTTATCAATTCTAACATTATTATTATCTAGTGCATATGGATCTAAAGTGGCACCAAAGTTAATACTCATTTGGTTATTAAAAAGCTGCGTACTTCCATTAACTCTAACTGGGCTCCATTTTAAGGAATCTGCAGCAAAATTATAAGAACTAGAAAAATTTAAAGAGTTTAAAAGTTTAATCTTTTTTGGCTCGGTTTCGGTTGTGTCTTTATTTTTTATTTTGGCTTCTAAGTTATTAGCAATAGATATCCCCATAGAACTTGAAAAGTTCCGATTAGGTGATCCAAAAATAGAGCCTTCAAATCTAGAGTACTCTAAATTATTAGCGCTTTGTATAGCATCTAATTCACCTTGGGTTAATCCATCTGCATTAATAACTTCAGTACTTTCATAATATTTATCAAAGGCTGGGTTAATATTATAGCTTACAGAGGGCCTCATAACATGTCTTATAGCCTTTAATTTTGAATCTCTGCCCTCTTTTTCAAAATTAAACATTCCGTAAACTGTGGTTCCAACACTGGTACTAAAGTTATAAGTTCTAAAGGAATCAAACCCATTAATATCTTCTGTGATAGTTTCTCTAGTTGAATAATCGTATGTTTTTTTAACGGTGTTAAATGTCCATACTTCGTTATAATTTGTACCTGCACTAATACTAAAATGTTTAAATACCTTAAAGTTTGTAGTTAAAGGTACAGTATGCTGAAACCCAGCTCTAGCATCATCAAACATTTCTTTTTTAAAGAAGAGTGAATCTGTAGTTTGAATTCTATTTTCTCCTCTTAGGTTGTATTGTAAATTCACATTTTTAATAATCCCTTTTTTGGTACCTGTTTTTGGTGCAAAAGGATACATTCTACCTATGCTTCCTTGAAATGTTGGAAGTGTCATGTTAACAGATTGTGTCTGTGTGTTTTGTGTATGAGTAGCTGTAACACTATAATTTACCTGAGGTTCTCCCAGGAAGGTTTTAGAATATGAAACCGAAGAATTTAATGTATTTGTTAAAAAGTTACTACCCGCATTAATCTGATTAAGAGAGTTTCTAAAATACGTACTACTTCCTAAATTAACAGAGGCAGAAAATCTTGAGTTAGGATTTGCCTTAGAATCTTGACTATGAGACCATCGTAAGTTATAAATGGTTCTTTTTGCATAGTCTGGAAAACCACGTTCACTGGTAATTAAATTTTCAAATCTAAACGCTAAATTACCTCTAAATCGATACCGTTTAGCATAAGTGCTTTCTAATCTTAAACCATAACTGCCATTAGTATAATAATCCCCAAGAACAGCTAAATCAACATAATCATTGATAGCAAAATAATAACCTCCGTTTTGTAAAAAATAACCACGGTCATTTTGTTCGCCAAAGGTTGGTATTAAAATCCCAGAAGTGTGTTTTTCACTTTGAGGAAAAAAACTAAATGGTAACCAAATAGGAGTAGGAACATCATAAATATACATACCCGCTGCCCCAGTTACAATTTTTTTACCTGGAACTATTTTAGCCTTTAAAAGTCTTATGTAATAATCAGGATCTTCAAGATCTGTAGCAGTCGTATATTTTGCGTTTTTTATAAAGTAGACAGAGTCGTTTTCTTTTTTGGTTAGACTAGCAATAACAGTGCCTTCACCTTGTTCTGTAACAGAATTGTATATAAGAGCTTTTTTTGAGTCTGTGTTAAAAATGATAGAGTCAGGCTCTACAACGTTAGTGCCTTGAGTGAATACTGGTTTTTGTGTGTATCCTGATACAGTATCTGTAATACCTTTGGCATAAACGGTATTGGTGCTATAATCAATGGTTATGCTTCCAGCAGTAATATTCATGTCTCCATAATCAATTCTTGCATTGTTAAAGAGATATAGTTTTTGGTTTTTATGGTTGAATTTTGTGTAATCAGTAGCAGAATATTTAACAGTAAATTCCAGTAACTCTTTAGGTTTTATAGAATCTGTTACTATTGAATCTTGAGTTTTCTCAGATATTTCAGGCACATCAATATCAGTATCGGTAATATCAACAACTAAACTATCATCTTCAATAGCCTTGATAGGTTTTCCTTTTTTAGGGATGTCTTGGCTAAAGCCAAACATGTTAATAAACACTGTAAAACTTAGAGCAAAAAGTATTTTAAAGTTGTTTCTGTGCAACGCTTTTAATGTATTTTTGTAAAAGTATGGCTCGGTTTTTGAAAAGCCAAAATTACATATATTTTTCGGTGTTTGGTTTAATTTTTAAAATAAAATCAGTACCCAAAAATGCTAAGTAATAAACCCGGTTTACCAGACGTTAATAACAATTATGCAAACGTACAAATTATCACTTTTCGTATTTATTATAATAGTATTAACATTCTCTTTTAATACAGCTCTTTATAGTCAATCATCATCAAATAATTTTGTTATTATGATTGACCCAGGTCATGGAGGAAAAGATTCAGGAACTCCTGGAACTGGAAGATATAGAACCACAGAAAAAGACATAGCTCTTGATGTCTCTTTAGCTTTAGGGAAAATGATTCAGGAAAAAATACCAACCGTAAAAGTGGTTTATACTAGGAGCAATGATATATATCCAACCTTAAATGGGAGAACAATATTGGCAAATAAAAAAGATGTCGATTTGTTTATATCTATTCATTGTAATGCTCAACCTGGAAGGACTGGTTCTGCCTATGGCTCTGAAACTTATGTTTTGGGTACTACTAAAAACAAACAAAATTTAGAAGTAGCCAAACGTGAAAATAGTGTGATTGCTTTAGAAGATAATACCGAAGTTTATAAAGATTTTAATCCAGACTCTCCAGAATCTGTTCTAGGACTTATGATTGCACAAGAAGCCTATTTAGACCACAGTATTAAGCTTGCTAGGTATATTGAAGATGAATTTCAGGTCACAGCAAAGCGTAAAAGTAGGGGGGTTAAGCAGAATATTTTTTATGTGCTAGCCTATACATACATGCCTAGTGTATTGGTAGAACTTGGGTTTTTAACCCATAAAAAGGAAGAAGATTTTTTAAACTCAAAACGCGGGAAAGAATTAATGACCAAATCTTTGTTTAACGCTGTTGAAAAATACCTTCAGTATTTAAATGTGAATGCTAATGACATTGTTTTTGTAGAAGAAAACAGTACAAAACCACCTTTTAAAAATATAGAATTTAAAGTCCAAATTGCTGCTAGCTCTAAAGAATTAGAAACTAAGCCTTATAACTTTAACGGTTTAGATGATATTTCGCTGATAAAAGAAGGAAGTCTCTATAGATACTTTTACGGATGCTCACCAAATTATGAAATTATCAAGCAATTTGAAGAAAAAGCAAGAAAGAATGGTTATGAATCCTGTTTTGTGGTGGCTTTTAAGGATGGAAAAAAAATTCCGCTGATTGATGCTTTAAAAACAATTTCCAATTAGCTCTATTCTAAATTAAAATTATTTTAAATTTGTTTTTCAAACGAATTTATTTTGAAGATATCAAAAGAAGTTAAAACAGCGGTCTTAGTATTATCAGGAATAGTTCTGCTTATTTTTGGTTACAATTATCTAAAAGGTCAAAATTTATTAGACTCTTCTCGAATTTTTTACACAGAATACGATAACGTAGAAGGATTAACACCTTCAATGCCTGTTACCATTAGTGGTAAAATTGTTGGTAAAGTATCTAATATCTCTTTCAAAGGAGATGGTTCTGCAAATTTAATTGTAGAATTATTAGTTGATAGTGATTTTCAATTTTCAAAAACCAGTAAAGCAGAGTTATACGAGACTGGATTAATTGGCGGTAAAGCCATTGCTATTGTACCTGCTTTTGATAATGCAGCAAATGCACAGTCTGGTGATACATTGGAAGGAAGTGTACAAGCAGGTTTAAGTGAACTGGTGAATCAAAAATTAACACCACTTCAAGAGAATCTAGAATCTATGTTGGATAGCGCAGATGCACTTTTAAAAAACCTAAACACACTTTTTGACAGTAATACCAAAGCTAATTTAAAAAGTAGTATTTCTGGATTAAGCGAAACTATTTCAGAATTTAAGGTTACAGCTAAATCTTTGAATGACATATTAGTTGATGATGAGAGTAACCTCAATAAAACCCTTGCTAATGTAGAAGAGGTTTCAGCTAACTTTTCAAAAGTATCAGATTCTCTAGCCAATGCCAATATTGGGCAAACCATCAGAAGTTTAGAATCTACGTTAAACAATTTCAACTCTATATTAGTAAATATGGAAAGTGGCGAAGGCTCTATGGGTAAACTTTTAAAAGACGATGCATTATATAATAATCTAGAAGGAGCTACTGGAGAATTAGAAGAGCTTTTAAGAGATATTAAACTACATCCAAAGCGCTACTTTAGAATACTTTCTAAAAAAGAAATACCTTACTCAGAAGAAGAAAATAATTAGTATGCAGTATTTGCCAAATATTTTATTTGCAATTGCCTTAGTGCTAGGTATAGGTTATTTTACAAAAAATGTAAAAAAGCTTATTAGAAACATCAAGCTAGGACAACATGTTAATGTAAGCAATAATAAGTCTCAGCGTTTTAAGAACATGATGCGCATTGCTTTTGGGCAAAGTAAAATGGTTCGCCGCCCTATTGCAGGTATTTTACACCTTATTGTGTATGTTGGTTTTATCATTATCAATATTGAAGTTTTAGAAATCATAATTGACGGGCTCATAGGTACGCACCGCGTGTTTGCTGTCATGGGAGTTTTTTATGATGTGTTAATTGGATCTTTTGAAATTTTGGCGCTATTGGTAATAGTATCCGTAGTTGCTTTCTGGATTCGTAGAAATGTTATTAAAATTAATCGTTTTTGGAACAAAGAAATGACCAGTTGGCCCAAGAATGATGCTAACTATATTTTATATTTTGAAGTGGTTTTAATGTGCTTATTTTTAATAATGAATGCAGCAGATCAAACCATTCAAATAATGCCCGGGGCTCCAGACAGTCATTATGTCAAAGCAGGAAGTTATCCGGTAAGCCAGTTTCTCTTGCCATTGTTTGATAATTTTAATTACGGGAGTGCCGTTATATTAGAACGTACAGCGTGGTGGTTACACATTCTAGGGATTTTAATATTCCTTAATTATCTTTACTTTTCTAAGCATTTACATATTCTACTAGCATTTCCAAACACCTATTATGGTAGTTTAAAACCTAAAGGACAATTCAATAATTTAGAATCGGTTACAAAAGAAGTTAAGCTAATGATGGATCCTAATGCAGATCCATTTGCGGTACCTGAAGGAGCAAATGCTGAAATGCCAGCTAAATTTGGAGCTAGTGATGTGCAAGATTTAAGTTGGGTACAGTTACTTAATGCTTATACTTGTACAGAGTGCGGAAGGTGTACATCTTCTTGTCCAGCAAATTTAACGGGTAAAAAACTATCACCGCGTAAAATTATGATGGATACCCGTGACCGTTTAGAGGAAGTAGGAAAAAATATAGATGCTAATAAAGGTGAGTTTAAAAACGATGGCAAACAACTACTTGGCGATTATATTACACATGAAGAACTTTGGGCATGTACTACCTGTAATGCTTGTGTTGAAGAGTGTCCTGTAAGTATCGATCCGTTATCTATTATTTTAGAAATGCGTCGTTATTTGGTCATGGAGCAAAGTGCAGCACCAGCAGAGTTAAATAATATGATGACCAATATTGAAAATAACGGTGCACCTTGGCCATACAACCAAATGGATCGTTTAAATTGGAAAGATGAATAATACTAATTTTCATAAATCTAAAAAGCAAACTATGATTTTATTAGTGCTTGCGGTTTTGTTGATGGTGTTTGGTTATTTATACACAAAATCAAATGATTTAATGGGAGGTATTATTTTTGGATCGGGTTTGGGTATTTTTTGTTCAAATGCATTTAGATTGATTAAATGAAAAAGATTATATGGAAGTACTAAAAGTGCCAACCATGGCAGATTTTATGGCAGAAGGCAAACAGCCAGAGGTTTTATTTTGGGTAGGGTCTGCTGGAAGTTTTGATGATAGGGCAAAAAAAATCACAAAAGCCTTTGTTAAAATACTCAATAAAGCTAAAGTTGATTTTGCAGTTTTAGGTACCGAAGAAAGCTGTACTGGAGATGTGGCAAAACGTGCTGGCAATGAGTTCTTATTCCAAATGCAAGCATTAATGAATATTGAAGTTTTGAATGCTTATGAAGTAAAGAAGATTGTGACTTGTGATCCTCATTCTTTTAACTGTTTAAAAAATGAATATCCAGACTTAGGAGGTAATTATGAAGTAATTCACCATACACAATTTATTCAAGAACTAATCAAATCTGGAAGATTAAAGATTCAAGGTAACCTATATAAAGGTAAGCGCATTACATTTCATGACCCCTGTTATTTAGGTAGAGCTAATAATGAATACGATGCACCTAGAGACATTTTAAAAAACACGAATGCAAGTATTGTTGAAATGAAACTACACAAACGTACTGCCTTGTGTTGTGGTGCAGGAGGTGCACAAATGTTTAAAGAACCCGAAAAGGGAGATAAGGATATTAACGTTTTAAGAACTGAAGGAGCTTTAGAAACTAGCCCTAATATTATTGCTACGGCTTGTCCATATTGTAATACCATGATGACAGATGGCATAAAGGCTAAAGAAAAAGAAACCGAAATTTCTGTTTTAGATATTGCTGAATTGATTGCTAATTCAGAAGAATTATAATAACAAACCCTATTTCATGTTAAAAAACCTAATAATTATTGCTTGCATATTTTTCTCATTGAGCATAACTGGTCAGGGAAAAACTAGAGATCAAGTTTTACAGTTAATAGCCGAAGATACTTGCGAGTGTATAAAGAATGATCCAGAAGCATTTACACAGTCAAAAACAATGCAGCAAAAAGAAGTAGCTTTGGGCATATGTTTGTTAAAAAGCTTTAATAAAAGAAAATCAGAATCTGAAGAGACCAAAGATTTAGGAGTAGGACTTGATTTTGAGGCTTTAGGAGAAGAAGTGGGAATTAAAATGGTGACTACTTGTGGAGGTGATTTTATGGCAATATTTTCAGAAGATCAACTAGATGAAATTATTGAAGATGAATTTAATGATAGAATGCCTCCTCCACCCTCAGAAAAAGATGTTTTAAGTTTGTCAATGACCGTATCATTAGAAGCTATTCATAATGATGTAATCTCCTATATTAAATTTAAAGATGACTTTGATAAAGAGCAGACTTTTTTGATAGTAGATGAGTTTATTGGAAAGGATTTATTAAGAAAACGTAATATTGGAAAGACTTTTGAAGTTTATTATGAAAAACGTGATTTTTACGATTTGAGTGAGCAAAATTATACAAAGAAAAAAGTGCTTAAATATATTGAACTTAAAGAATAATGTTAGTAGATTTTAACACATTACCAGAAGAATCAAGAGTTTGGATTTACCAAGCTAACCGTTCGTTTTCAGAACAAGAAATAGACGAAATTAGTTCTAAATTAGAAACTTTTATAGAAAATTGGACTGCCCATGGAAGCGACTTAAATTCTGGTTACCAAATTAAATATAAGCGTTTTATAATTATTGGTTTAAATCAAAGCTTGAACACCGCTACAGGGTGTTCAATTGATGCTTCTGTTCATTTTATACAACAATTAGAAAAAGAGTACCAAGTAGATTTGATGGATAAAATGAATGTGTCTTATAAACAAGGAGATTTTATTGCTTACAAATCATTAACTGACTTTAAAAAAATGGCAAAAGATAGAGCAGTTTCTAAAAACACCATTGTCTTCAATAACTTGGTCACCAATATTGCAGAATTTAATGAAAACTGGGAAGTTCCAGCAAGCGAAAGCTGGCACAATAGATTTCTTAATTAACAATTCAAGGCATTAACTTTCATATTTCAAATAGAATAGTGATTTTTACAGTTTTTAAAGTGTAAACTAGAAACTTATGGCTAAAGAAATTTTCTTATTAAATATTTCAGGGCAAGATAAACCTGGTTTAACATCAGGGCTAACATCAGTATTAGCAGAATATGGAGCCAAGGTGTTAGATATTGGTCAAGCCAACATTCATGACACGTTGTCTCTAGGAATGATGTTTGAAATTGAATCAGGGAAAAAGTCGGCGGCTGTTTTAAAGGATTTATTGTTTAAAGCCTATGAGTTAGGTATCAGGGCTAAGTTTACACCAATTTCTTTACCAGATTATGAAGACTGGGTAAACCTACAAGGCAAGGATAGATACATTATTACAATTCTTGGTGAAAAATTAGCCGCAAAACAAATATCTGAAGTCACTAAAGTTATTTCAGAAAAAAACTTAAATATTGATTCAATTAAGCGTTTAACCGGCCGTTTATCTTTAATTAAATCAGAAGAATATCCTAGGGCTTCTATTCAATTGTCCATAAGAGGGAAAATTGATAATAAAGCCGAATTTACAGAAAAATTCATGCAGATTTCTCATGATTTAGATGTAGATATTGCTTTTCAAGAAGATAATATTTACCGTCGTAACAGGCGTTTGGTTTGTTTTGATATGGATTCTACGTTAATTCAAGCTGAAGTTATTGATGAATTAGCAGAATTGGCAGGTGTTGGTGAACAAGTAAAAGCCATTACAGAATCTGCAATGCAAGGTGAAATAGACTTTAATGAAAGTTTTGAAAGACGCATGAAGCTTTTAAAAGGACTAAGTGAAGATGTGTTGCATAATGTAGCTGTTAATTTACCAATTACTAAAGGAGCTAGAAGACTTATTGATACCTTAAAAAGCTATGGCTTTAAAACAGCAATTTTATCAGGTGGTTTTACCTATTTTGGTCATTATTTACAAAAAGAATTAGGTATAGATTATGTGTATGCCAACCAATTAGAAATTAAAGATGGCGCCTTAACGGGTAATTATATTGGAGAAATAGTCAATGGGGAGAAAAAAGCTGAATACCTCATGGAAATTGCAAAAAAAGAAGGTATACATATTAACCAAACTATTGCTGTTGGTGATGGTGCTAATGATTTACCAATGCTTAATCTTGCAGGTTTAGGAATTGCGTTTCATGCAAAACCAACGGTAAAGGATAATGCTCAAAGTTCTATTTCGAGTATAGGGCTTGATGGTGTTTTGTATCTTTTAGGGTATCACGATAGACATATTGATCTTATTGAGTAAAAATAAGATAAAGCGTTTGTTAGAGTAATCTTGGGTATCTAGAACTTGGTTATTTGTTCTTTATAATTCTATCTTAAAGTCTTTTTATCTTGTTGTTAAAAGTAGTATTTTGGCATGATTATTAATATTAATAACCGTTAATGTTAATATTTTAATAGTTTTTTTATGCGTCAAATCTTAACTATAATAGTTTTACTTTTTGTTTTTTGTAACCTGCAAGGACAAACCACTCCCAATCCTTTATTTGCTACCGATGTTCAATCCCAAAAAAAATGGGTAGATAGCGTTTATAATTCCCTTTCTTTAAAGGAAAAAGTAGGGCAGTTGTATATGGTTCAAGTAATGTCTAACCAAGATGCTGCTACAAAAAATAAGATTGTTAAGCTTATACGTAATCAGCATATTGGTGGAATAATTTATTCAAATGGAGGTCCTGTTAAACAAGCCAAGTTAAATAATGAATTACAGTCTATTTCTAAAATTCCCTTGCTAATTGGTATGGATGCAGAATGGGGCTTAAGCATGAGACTAGATTCTACTTATGCATTTCCATGGAATATGACGCTTGGTGCCATTAAAGATAATTCTTTAATTGAAAAAACAGGAAAACACATTGGTGAACATTGCAAACGTATTGGCGTACATTTTAACTTTGCTCCGGTTGTTGATATTAATACAAATCCCGATAACCCTATTATTGGAAATAGGTCATTTGGCGAAGATAGAGATAATGTAACCGATAAGGCACTTGCATTTATGAAAGGTATGCAAAATGCGGGCGTTTTAGCCAACGCTAAACATTTTCCTGGTCATGGTGATACAGATCAAGACTCTCATAAAACCTTACCAACTATCAATTTTGATGCAAAACGTATTGACTCTATCGAATTGTACCCTTACAAAAAGCTGATTAAAAAAGGACTCTCAAGTGTTATGGTGGCGCATTTGAATGTGCCGAGTTTGGAAAGTGAAAATGGGTATCCTTCGTCATTATCAAAACATATCATAAGTAATATTTTAAAAGATTCTTTAGGGTTTCAAGGGCTTATTTTCACTGATGCGCTCACTATGAAAGGTGCTGCAGATTTCGATTTAACTGGAGATATTGATTTAGCTGCTTTTAAAGCAGGTAATGATGTAATGCTCATGTCTGAAGATCCAGAAATAGGTATTTTAAAAATAGTGAGAGCCTATAATAATGGCGAAATTACAGAAGCACGTTTGTCACATTCAGTAAAAAAAATTCTTCAAGCAAAATATAAGGTCGGGCTACATAATTATGAACCTATTGGGTTATCTAATTTGGTATCAGATTTAAATAGACTAGAGGATGATGTTTTATATGAAGAATTAATTGAAAGCGCTCTTACAGTCGTTAAAAATAAAAGTGATTTACTTCCTTTAAGGCAATTAGAAACCAAGAAAATAGCCTATGTACAAATGGGTGATGATAGCGGGACTCCATTTTTTGATAAACTAAAAAAATATACCAGAGTACATCATGTTAAATCCCATGAACTAGACGATTTAATAGGTAAACTTCAGGCTTATAATACGGTTGTAATTGGCTTTCATAAATCTAATGCTAACCCTTGGAAGTCTTATAAATTTTCTGATAATGAATTGATTTGGTTACAAGAAATTGCCAGAACTCATGATGTTATTCTTGATGTTTTCACCAAACCGTATGCGCTACTAGATTTAAAATCTGTTGAAAATATTGAAAGTATAGTAGTTAGTTATCAAAACAGTGAAATAGCTCAACAAAAATCAGCACAAATTATTTTTGGAGCTATAGATGCAAAAGGTGCATTACCTGTTTCTGTAGGAAATAATTTTAGTACAAATACAGGAATAGAATATAATGATATCAAGCGTTTGGGGTATACGGTACCCGAACGCGTTGGGATGAGTTCTGAAAAATTAAAAAAAGTTGATTCTATAGCTCAATTGGCAGTACAAAAAAAAATGACTCCTGGTATTCAGCTGTTAATAGCTAGAAAAGGAAAGATAATATATAACAAAAATTTTGGTAAACATACCTATGAAGGAAAGGAGAAGGTATCTTTTGATGACATTTATGATGTAGCGTCCTTAACTAAGATTCTGGCCACATTACCTCTTTTAATGGAGCTTGAAGAGCAAGGTTTAGTGTCTTTGGATAATAAGTTATCTGATATTTTACCAGAATACAAAGGATCTAATAAACAAGACATTACAATTAAAAAAATGCTTTCTCACTATGCCAGGTTACGTCCGTGGGAACCTTTCTATTATCATACTTTAGATTCTGTTACTAAAAGGCCAAGTGAAAAATATTATAGAACTACCAAGACTGACACTTTTAACATTGAAGTTGCCAAGACACTTTATTTAAGGTCAGACTATCAGGATTCTATACAAAAAATCATCAGAGAATCTGAGCTATTAGATAGGTTAAAATATAGGTACAGTGACTTTCCTTATTATATTTTAAAGAAATTTATTGAAACTCATTACGACAAAGGTTTAGACAAATTGGTACAAGAGCATTTTTATCAGTCGTTAGGAGCAAACCATACTTTATATAACCCATATTATAAAATTAGTAATAAAAAAATTGTGCCTACCGAAATTGATGATTATTACAGGTATCAAAAAGTGCATGGTTTTGTTCATGATATGGGAGCTGCAATGCAAAATGGAGTAGGAGGTCACGCTGGTATTTTTAGTAATGCTAACGATGTAGCTAAAATTATGCAGATGTTTTTGCAAAAGGGGTTTTATGGAGCCAAACGATACTTAAAACCAGAAACTATAGATAAGTTTAATACTTGCTATTTTTGTGAAAGTGATAATAGGCGAGGTGTAGGTTTTGATAAGCCACAGTTGGAAGAAGAAGGACCAACTTGTGGTTGTGTATCAATGACTAGTTTTGGCCATTCTGGTTTTACTGGAACTTATGCTTGGGCAGATCCCGAATATGAAATTGTATATGTATTTTTAGCAAATAGAACCTACCCTAAAGCAGGAAAAAATTTATTGTTAAAAGAAAATATTAGAACAGAAATACAGCGCTTTATTTATGAAGCGATAGAAGAATAAAGCACTTAAAGTTTAAAGTTCTAAGCATTTAAAGTTGTCAAGTGACTTTAGGTACTTAAAATTTTAGGCACTTAAAACTTAAAATATGAATATAGGGATTGTTTGTTATCCTACATTTGGAGGTAGTGGTGTTGTAGCTACAGAGTTGGGTTTGGAACTTTCTAAACGCGGTCATGAGATTCATTTTATAACCTATCGTCAACCAGTTCGGTTAGAATTGATAAGTAACAATGTACATTATCATGAAGTAAATGTACCAGAATATCCGTTATTTCACTATCAACCCTATGAGCTGGCTTTGTCTAGTAAATTGGTAGATATGGTTAAGCTTCATAAAATTGAAATCCTTCATGTTCATTACGCTATACCACACGCTTATGCAGCATATATGGCAAAAAAAATGTTATTAGAGGAACATATTCATGTACCCATTGTTACAACACTTCACGGTACAGATATAACGTTGGTGGGTAGTCATCCGTTTTACAAGTCTGCTGTAACATTTAGTATCAATAAATCGGATGCTGTAACGGCAGTGTCAAAAAGTTTAAAAGAAGATACCTTACGTTTATTCGACATTAAGAATAAAATAAATGTAGTTCCTAATTTTATAGATTTAGATAAATATAACCATCAATTCAAAGATTGTCAGCGAGGTATGATGGCAAATGAAGATGAAAAAATAATAACGCACATTAGTAATTTAAGACCTGTAAAGCGGGTTCAAGATGTTATAAGTGTATTTTATAATATTCAAAAAGAAATACCTGCCAAATTAATGTTTATTGGAGAAGGACCAGAGAAGGAAAATGTAGAACAACGCTGTATGGAATTGGGCATAATAGATAAAGTAATTTTCTTTGGAAGGAGTAATGAAATAGATAAAATACTTTGCTTTAGTGATTTATTTTTATTGCCATCACTTACAGAAAGTTTTGGTTTGGCGGCATTAGAGGCTATGGCCTCTGGTGTTCCCGTGATATCAAGTAATACGGGAGGTATTCCAGAAGTTAACATTCATGGTTTTTCTGGTTTTTTAAGTAATGTGGGTGATGTAGATGATATGACTAAAAACGTACTTCATATTTTAAGGGATGAAAATCGACTTAAAAAGTTTAAGAAAAATGCCAGAACACAATCTTTAAAGTTTGATATACATGCCATTGTTCCTCAATATGAAGCTATCTATGAAGATACTTTAACCAAGTGTTTGGTCTTATAACTATACATGCTGATCTACCAATATAATGTTTCCATCAGGGTCTAAAACAACAAAATTAGCAGGCCCCGATGTAGATTCATCAGCTTCATTAGTTAAAGCTATGTTATTAGATTTTAAGTGTTTTTGAATTTCTCTTACATCATCAAATTTTTCTAGAGTATTTGCATTTTCATCCCAACCAGGATTAAAAGTTAAAATGTTATTTTCAAACATTCCTTGAAATAAACCAACAATAGCATTTCCATTTTTCATTATAAGATAGTTTTTTTCAATGTCACCGGCAAATACTTTGAATCCTAGAGTTTCATAAAACTCCTTTGATATGAGAATATTTTTAACAGCAAGACTTATAGAAAAAGCACCTAGTTTCATGTTTTGAGTTTTTCTAAATATACAAATTTAAATGCCCAAAGTTGGTAAATGTTTTACTTTATGGTAAGTTAAAGCAGCCTTTATACAATGTTTTAAAGCTTCAACTGGTATATTTTCATCAACTTTAAAAATTATTGCTCTTTTACCTTCAAATTCAAAATTGTTTTTAAAAATAGATTTAAAAGTAGATATTAACCTACTTGTGCATTGAAAGTACATACCATACTGCTCAGGGGTTTGAGGTTTCCAATCTATTCTTAAGGTACTCCCTTGTTTAGTAATAAAACTGGGTTCTCCCCATTTTAAAGTTTCCTCTAAGGTTTCAATTTTTTCAGTTTGTCTGGCCGTTTCAATTATTAATTCCCTTAGTTTTTGCATCTGTTTTTTAACAGAATTAGGGTAATTACAGAAAATTGATTCTACTTTTGGGTTAGTAACTAGTTTCAAGGCTAAATTAATTAACTGGTTTATATGTCCATTTTCTAACACTAGAACTATCTTTAGTTGGAAAATCTTCAGGTACTAGTTGAGTTACTTTTCCAGTAGCAGCCCATTCAGTACCCCTTTGAAGCGTTGTTATAAAACCAACACACTCCATAGAATAGTCCATATGGCCTAACGTTGAGTGGAAGATTCTACCTTGACCATAATTCAAGGTCATTAACATGGGTTCATGCCTTCCTGTTCTCTTACTATCTTCATCAGCATTAGAATAAGCTGTAGCTAAAATGGTTATGTTTTTTCCGGGACCACGTAAACGCTCATAGAGCTCATCCTTGCCGTGCATCCATAATTGAGGAAGATTTTTCATAATAGGGTGGTCTGGCATTCTTGTTTGTATTTGGAATTCCTGCTTTTTTCCATGAGAACCACACATGCCTTCAGAATAGTCATATTCAATTTCATTATTGTTGTTGTAAAAAACATAAGGCCCTGAGTTTACATCTCTTCCGCCCCAGCCACCAAGACCTATCATTGTATTAAACTCATCCCAATCTCCCCAAGCATTATTCGCAGCATGTATTACCACCAGACCTCCTCCGTTCTTTATATAGCTTACAAAATTTGATTTAGCAGATTCAGTCCAATCGGATGACTTCCAACCAAAATTAGAGATAACCACATCATAATTTTCAAATTCAGGACTAAAATTTGGGTCAGGTTTGGGAGAGTCAACTACCCATCTTTTCTTTCCATCATTAAGAGGGTAAATGGTTAAGAGCTCTGAAATATCTTCAACCCCTTCAACTTCGTCATGATGAGGGCCTACCCAATTATATGTAGTACGATTTATATCCACTTCAAAAAGACCAGTTTGCTCCAAATAGTCTTTCATCATAAATGTACTTTTTGGCCATATACCATGACTATTCTCGCCGTCTATAATTAATGCTTTTAATTTTTTAACAGGAATATTGGCGGTTGCTTTGCCTTTACAATTTATGAAGGCTGCTAAATAAACTAGAAGTAAAATGGAATGTAGAAATCGCATCTCTGGTTATTTATTAATGATTTTTTGAAAGATACTTAATTATAAACTCCTAACCGTTTAAAATCTTTCATGGTTGTAATTTATACAAATTGAAGACCTACTCAACTCTTAATCTGATTTTTTTCAACCTTTCCTCTAAATACTTGTAACTTATCCTTTAGATTTTAATCTAAAGGATAAGTCTGTTATTTATCAGGATTAGTAAAAATTACAATAAAGAGAAAAAAATTAAAGCTTATGATTTCTAAGAAGTTAGAAATATCTATTTTTTTATGGATGTTCTTCGTTTAATTGCTGAAGGTTTTAAAGGTTTTCTAGTATAACCAAATAAACGATAATCCTTAATCAAATCTGCGGTTCCCTCTGGAAGCATATTTTCCCAACCCGGTTCGCCTTTATCAATCATATCAAGCGCTTTTCTAGAGAAAATATCCATAATACTTTCATCGTAATCGGTAATATCAACTACTTTACCATTGTATTTAAAGAATTTGTACAATTCTTTCATGCGCGGATACACCTTAAGGTTTTCACTGGTTATAAGTTCTCCGGTTTTTTCATCATGCATTGGATATAAATACACTTTTAAATCTTTAAAGAATAACTTTCCAAATGCCTCTAAAATACCACCACTAATATGACGGTAATATTTTTCATCAAAAATATCAATCAAATTATTAACGCCCATAGCCAGACCCATTCTTCCTTTGGTATAATTAGAGAAGTATTCAACAACCTTATAATACTCTTTAAAGTTTGAAATCATTACAGATTGTCCTAGTGCACACAGTAAATCTGCTCTATCTATAAAATCTTGCTCATCAATTTCGCCTTCGGCTCTTAAATTAGAAAGTGTAATCTCAAAAACCACCATAGTATTGTTAGGATCTACTTTCTTTTCATTGACAAACATCTCATAAGACTTCTCATACATAGCCATGTTTACCTTGGTAACGGGTCTGAAGCTACCACGTAATGCTAAAATATTTTTCTTATAAAAAACCCTAGCCGGCAGTATATTGGTGCCGTCCGGTCCAAAAACAACAGCATCTGTCATGCCATTTTTAACAAGCTGCAAACTCATTAAGCGGTTGTCAATATTTTTAAATACAGGTCCAGAGAAGTTAATAGTATCAATCTCTAACTGGTCTTTATCTAAATGATCATATAAATACCGTAATAGTTTTTTAGGTTCGTTGTACTTATAAAAAGCACCATAAATTAAGTTTGTACCTAAAATTCCTAGGGTTTCTTGTTGTAGTCTCGCATCGGTTTCTTTAAATCTCAAATGCAAGATAATTTCATTGTAATCTTGGTTTGCCTCTACTTGATATTTAATACCAACCCAACCATGACCTTTAAACTGTTTTGCAAAATCAATGGTAGCCACTGTATTGGCATAACAAAAGAATATTTTATCAGGGTTTTTATCTCGGGTAATACGCTCTTCCATGAGATTCATTTCATGGGTAAGCATTTTGCGTAGCCTAGATTCTGTAACGTATCTCCCATCTTTTTCGGCCCCATAAATAGCATCACTAAAAGATTTGTCGTATGCAGACATAGCTTTTGCAATAGTACCAGAGGCACCTCCAGCTCTAAAAAATTGTCTACATGTTTCTTGACCTGCGCCAATTTCAGCAAAAGTTCCGTAAATATTTTGATTGAGGTTTATTCTAAGTGCTTTAGATTTAATAGGAGGTACATCGTCAAATGGTTTGTCTCCTTTTATGGTTATATCCATATCATTCATAGGTTATTTGCGTTACACACAAAGGTATTAAATATGTAAGCCAAACAAAAAAATAACATTATTTTTGTGGGCGTAGAATTCTTAGGACATTATTTTACAGAATTCATATATATAATAAGATATTTTCCATAAACTGTTAATGGTTTTAATTTAATCAAAGTTATTTAAGCAGTTGCATCAAAAATTCTTGATAAACCATACACATTGAAAGTTACTTTTTTAGGCACCGGCACGTCACAAGGTATCCCCATTATAGGGAGTAAACATCCTGTTTGTTTAAGTGAAAACCCAAAAGACAAAAGACTTCGTGTCTCAGTGCTTGTTGAATGGGGAGCTTTTACATATGTTGTAGATTGTGGTCCTGATTTTAGGTATCAAATGCTTAGAGCTGGGGTTGAAAGGATTGATAGTATTTTATTTACACATGAGCATACAGACCATGTTGTGGGGTTGGATGATATTAGACCTTTTTATTTTAGGCAAGGCGACATTCCTTTGTACGGACACAAACGTGTTTTAAAATCATTAAAAAAACGGTTTAAATATGTCTTTAAAACAAAGAACAAATATCCAGGAGCGCCCACAGTAATTTTAAACAGAATTAAAAATGAACCTTTTAAAATAAATGGCTTAGAGGTGGTGCCTGTAAACGGAAAACATGCCGAATTGCAAGTTTTTGGATTCAAGTTTGGTGATTTTGCCTATTTAACCGATATGAAAACCGTTAATAACAAAGAGATTGAAAAAATTAAAAATGTTAAGGTGTTAGTGGTTAATGCCTTACGTATAGAGCCACACCAATCGCATTTTAATTTAGAAGAAGCCTTGCAGTTTATTAAAAAAGTAAACCCAGAAAAAGCGTATTTAACCCATATTAGCCATTTACTTGGTTTTCATGATGAGGTTGAAAGTATGTTACCAGAAAATGTATTTTTGGCTTATGATGGTCTTCAAATAACAATATAATGACTTTTTTAACCTCATGCATCATAAAACCCTAAAAGCGTATTAAATTTATAAAGATGAAACAACGAATTTTTATGTATCTGTTTATTTTTTCAATACTTCTGGTATTGTTTCAATATGTAAATTCTAAACGCATATTTGAGGATTTAAATAGCAAATTAGAGAAAAGCGACTCTCAAATCAAGATTTACAAAGATTCTTTAAACGTTTTAGAAGAAGCGTTTTTAGACGCTTCGCATTTTAATCTAGACAGGAATGACGATGCCATTAGTTATTTTGAAAGACAAGGTTTTGAGGTAGATGAGTTAATACCCTTTATTAAAGATGAATTGTACAAGCTTAATGAGGTAAAAGGAGAACACCCTATAATACCCTATGCCTCCAGTGAAGGCCGAAACATGATGATTAACACCATAAACATGTTGAATCACAAATGGATTATTGCCGATTTCTCGGATGGTGAATTTTGGGGAGAACTCTTTTTAACCTATGAAATAACAGATGATAAGCAGCTTTTATTTAGATTGGTAGAATCATTTTTGTACCCTATGCATTAGCGCGCTTTATAGGCTATCCCTTTTTGTTTTTTAACATCACCTACATACGAATACTCAAACGTATACGAACTATCGGTAGTGGTGAGTATTTTGAGATGAATATCTTTCTGTGCTGCCATATTTTTGGGGTTAATGGTTTTAAAAACCACCTCACAATCATTAATCCATCGTACTTGCGAAGAATCAACCGTATTGTTATAGCGTTCTATTTGAAGCGTATCTGTTCTTTGGAATTCAGATTTAAAAACCTCGCCATTAATATGTATTTCGCTGTAAAACGTACCCGTTTTAAAGGTATTGCAGTGTCGTTCTATATGCTGACAGCTATATAGACCAATAAGAAGAACTAGGTATAAAAAGCGCATACTATCATATTATATTACAAAACTACTTTAATTCTGAAAATTTTTGAAGCTTCCATCAGAATAAAAAATAACAATACGTTCAATAGTTTTGTTACTGTTACTTTCATGCAAAATTTCAGATGCTTTTTTTTCTCCCTCAGGTATTGGATTGTTTACACTTTTAAAATCTAATGCCTTTGCTGTGGCAGGAAATTCACCGGTACCATTTAATAGCCAATACAATTCAACTTCCGGGTAGGCGGAAAGCACCTTTAACACAAACTCTAAACTTGGCTTATTTCTACCAGATAGGATATGTGAGATGCTAGAGCGTTGCACCCCAATTTTTTCGGCAAAAGCAGCAGCAGATTCACCGTAATAATCAATGACATGTTTCAGTCTCTTAGCAAATTTTTCATTGTTTACCATTGTAAATAAGTTTGTCTTTCAACTTGATGTTACAAATGTAAATATTTATGCAAAAAGAAGCTAACATAATGGGTTTAAAATAAAATAGAATTCATTCTATACTTCATTTAAAATAGTTTAAAATACTGAAATAAAGCAATTTAAATCAATTAAGACAGTGAGGTGTTTACGATTGGTGTTTTTTAAAACCGTCATGTACACAAATGTAACATTAATGCTGGGTTTTTAGTGTTTACAAATGTAAAATTGTAAATGTTTACATTTGTGTTCTAAAGAAAACGTATGCAAGTTGATTCTATAAAATCCCTGTTTAATAATCATAAAGAAAAAGCTCTTTTTGGACGTTATATTACTAATAAACATATAGCACCATTGCTTGAAAACATTAAAGATATTTTTACTATTGATGCCATTGGGTATTCTGTTTTAAACAAACCTATTTATGGAATGACATTAGGTACTGGAACTAAACGTATTTTAATGTGGTCTCAAATGCATGGCAACGAATCTACTACTACCAAGGCGTTGTTTGATTTATTAAATTCATTTGCTAATGAAGATGCTCAATTAAATTATATCCTAGAGGCTTGTACCTTATATATCATTCCCATTTTAAATCCAGACGGGGCCGAAGCCTACACTAGAGTTAATGCCAATAAGGTAGATTTAAACAGAGACGCTCAAAATTTGTCTCAACCAGAAAGTGTGGTATTGCGCACCGTTTTTGATAGTTTTAAGCCGCACTATTGCTATAATTTACATGGGCAGCGTACCATTTTTAGTGCTGGAAAAGTAAATAAATCTGCTACAATATCATTTTTATCTCCAGCACAAGATCAAGCCTGTACAGTTACGCCCAATAGGCGCGTAGCTATGGAAGTTATAAGTGCCATGAATACAGCATTGCAAAAAGTTATTCCCAAGCAAGTAGGTGTTTATGATGATGCTTTTAATATCAACTGTGTTGGTGATACGTTTCAAAGCAAGAATGTGCCCACTATATTATTTGAAGCAGGGCATTTTGCAGATGATTATGATAGAGAATATACTAGAGAACTTATTTATTTGTCCTATATAACCTCTCTAGATTATATAGCTAATAACGATGTAGATGGTAGTCATGGTGATGGCTACTTTGATATCCCAGAAAATGAAAAACTGTTTTTAGATCTTATTATTAGGAATGTTTCAGGATATGCTGATGGGTTGGTTGATGTTGGCATTCAATTCAAGGAAACTTTGGTGAATGCTATCTTAAAATTTATTCCTGTTGTTGAAAAAATTGAGAACTTACATGGAATGTACGCACACAAAGAACTAGATGCTGCTGGTGAAAGTGTATTGGACGAAAATGGCAAACACCTAATCATTGGTAACGAAAACGATTTCGTTATATTGAAAAATGAAAAAATCGTATTAAACCCAAAATAAAACACAGTTATTATACATAATTATTAATAAAAATGTATTAATTTTGGTTTTTATCTAAGAAAAGCTAATTATGGGAAAAATAAAATTAGACGAGATTGATCATCAAATTCTTGATATGTTAATTGATAACACAAGAATTCCTTTTACAGACATCGCAAAAAAATTATTGATATCTGCTGGAACGGTTCATGTGCGTGTAAAAAAAATGGAAGAATCTGGAATCATTAAAGGATCCTCTTTAATGCTAGATTATAAAAAGCTAGGGTATTCTTTTATAGCTTATGTTGGGGTTTATTTAAATAATACATCACAAACTAAATTTGTTTTAGAGCGTATTAATGAAATCCCTTATGTGACTGTTGCTCATATTACCACTGGAAAATTTAATATTTTCTGTAAAATTAGAGCTAGAAGCACAGAGCATGCTAAAGAGGTTATTTTTCTATTAGATGATATAGATGGAGTTTATAGAACAGAAACCATGATTTCATTAGAAGAGAGTATAAACGATAAAAAACGTTTAATGCATTCTATATTTAATGACATGAATTAAGTATATTCTGAATACAGAAGAGAAAAGCCCTTTTTTGAGGGCTTTTTTATAATTTATGAATTATAATAGTTAAAGGCGTCTATTATGAGACAATCATCTACTTTACAATCTATCTTTGGTTTTCCAATAGATTCAAGAAGCACAAAATTAATATTACCATGATTGTTTTTCTTGTCGTATTTAAGAAGCTCCATTATTGGGGCGTATTCACTTTTATCAATCTCAACTTTTCCGTAATAACCAATAAATAAATCTTTAATATTATTGGTTAGTTCTTTTGGGAAACCAGATAATTCAGAAGATATGTAACATGCTAATATCATTCCTATGATAATCGCTTCACCATGTAACAGCGTTTCTTTTTTAGGATTACTCAAAAAATAAGATTCTATAGCATGCCCTAATGTATGCCCGAAATTTAAAGTTTTTCTTAGACCATCTTCAAAAGGATCTTCATTTACAACATTTTTCTTAATGATTACAGATTGATGAATTAGTTCATCTAAATCAGCTAATGTAAGTGCTGACAAATCCTGAAACTTGTTCCAATAATTTTTGTCACTAATTAATCCATGCTTTAACATTTCAGCTAAACCAGATCGCATTTGGTTTGTTGGTAATGTATTTAAATAATAAGGGTCTATAAGTACTAAATCAGGATCATCAATAACTCCAATTTGATTTTTTAAATGCCCTAAATCAACACCTGTTTTTCCACCAACAGAAGCATCAACCATAGAAAGTAATGTAGTTGGAACATTTATATAAGCAATACCTCTTTTAAAAGTACATGCTACAAATCCACCTAAATCAGTGATAACACCTCCACCAATATTAATCATTACACTTTTTCTATCGGCATCTAAATCAGAAAGCGTATTCCAAACCCCCACACAAGTTTCAATAGTCTTATTAATTTCACCAGATTCAATTTCAATGATTTCAATGTCTGCACCAACTTCAAGCTTTTCTAAGAAAAAAGGCAAACAATATTGATGCGTATTTTCATCAACTAAAATAAAAACCTTAGAGAAATTATTTTCTTTAAGGTGTTTATTAACAGCTGTATAGCAGTTGTTATTAAAATGAATTGTGCAATCTTTATAGGTGATAGAATCCATAAAATAAATAGCTTTTTTAAGGGTGCCAAATTAAGGAGATTTTATATAAAATGATAACTTCTTGTTAATTATCTTTGTAATAAGACCTAATAATAATGCTGGAAAACGAACGTGTTTTTGATAATACTGAAATTGCTTTTTCTCTTAAAAATGATTCAGAGTTAGAGCGAGCTTTTTTTTTATTTAAAATGATATCCATTGAACCTTTAGTAAGAATTGGAACCGTTGCCACTAATTTAGCTTTAAAAGCTAATTTGCCCATAGAAGGGCTTATTCGGTCTACAGTGTTTGATCATTTTTGTGGCGGGGTAAACGAGGAAGATTGTTTACCAGTCATTGAGAAAATGTATAGCAAGGGTGTTAGTTCTGTGCTTGATTATTCTGTAGAAGGTAAAGAAAATGACAATGAATTTGATAACGCTGTTGAAAAGGTTCTCAAAATCATTGATTTTGCTAAAAATTTAGATGCTATCCCTATAGCAGTCTTTAAACCAACTGGATTTGGCAAATTAAGTTTATATGAAAAAGTGGGAAGCTACAAGCCTTTAAATGATCTAGAGCAAGAAGCTTGGAATAACGTAATAGAGCGTTATGATAGAATCTGTAAAAAGGCCAAGGAAAATGATGTTGCTGTATTAATTGATGCCGAAGAAAGTTGGATGCAAGATGCAGCTGATATGCTTGTAACAAACATGATGAAAAGGTACAATACTGAAAAACCTATTGTTTTTAACACCCTACAAATGTATAGGCACGATAGATTAGAATTCTTAAAAGCTGAACATAAAAAAGCTATTGCGGGCGGATATTATTTAGGTTATAAGTTGGTAAGAGGCGCTTACATGGAAAAGGAACATGATAGAGCTGTAGAGCAGGGCTATAAGTCACCAATTTGTGATAATAAAGCCGCTACTGATACTAACTTTAATAATGGTCTAGAATATATTATTGATAATTTGGACGATATCTCTGTATTTGCGGGTACTCATAATGAGGAAAGTTCTTATCTGCTAATGGATTTAATGAAAGAGAAAGGTTTAAAAAACAACGATTCCCGTGTTTGGTTTGGTCAGTTATACGGCATGAGTGACCATATAAGTTTTAACCTTGCTAATTTGGGTTATAATGTGGCTAAATATATTCCTTTTGGGCCTGTTAAAGATGTTATGCCATATTTGATTAGAAGAGCTGAAGAAAACACTTCCGTAGCTGGACAAACAGGTAGGGAGCTAAGTCTTTTAAATACAGAAAAAAAACGCAGGAGAGCTTTACAGTTTAAGTAGGTATAGTATTATTTACATATCACTGTAACAAATGACTTGATAATAATTCTTAAATCGAAAAAGAAATGTCGTTTTTCAATATACATTTTATTATACCTTATCTTGTCTGGTATGATTGTATTTATATAAAAGTCTTCGGGGTCTTTAGCAGCTTCTAAAAGCTCAACTTCATTTCTATACTTTAGTGAAGCAAGCCCTGTTATACCTGGTCTAACACAAAATATACGCATATCATCTTCACTGTAAAAATTAACATAATATCTAAGCTCTGGTCTGGGGCCTACAAAACTCATGTCTCCTTTTAAGATATTGATTAATTGCGGAAACTCATCAATTTTATAGCGTCTTAAAAAATAACCTACTTTAGTAACTCTTGAGTCATGATTACCTAACGTAAGGAGTCCTGATTTTTCTGAAAGCACACGCATGGTTCTAAATTTGTAAATATTGAAGTCGATATTATTTTTGCCAACGCGACCTTGAATAAACAAAATAGGCCCTCTAGAATCTATTTTTATAAGTATTGCAATTAATAAAAGGAGCGGGAAAAGAACGATTAACCCAATGACAGCAAAAACAACATCAAAACTTCTTTTGAGCATTTCTTATTGTACTATTTTTAGGTCTGTAACACTGGCAACGCTATCGCAGTTTTGTATAATTAAATATACCATATCATCATGATACTTACCCTCAATATAAAAAATAGCACAAGGTTCCTTTCGTGGTTCGCTTTTAGAAAAATCTACATCTCCATGATTTAAGAGGTGATTTACTATTGTTGAATCATTTATATTTTGATATTGGATTTTTTTAGAATTGATATTTTTTAAAACCCTAGCTGTTGGACCATAATCACAGGATACTTTTTTTCCGTTTAAGAAAAATGCCAATACTATTAATCCTATAGAAAAACCACCTAAATAGTAGCCCAATCGTTGTATTAACTTCATTTAAATTACTTTGATTTGGGGTGTTTTTAGAAAATAAGCAAGTTAGCATCGCTATAACTCAAATTAAACCATTCACCCACAGATTTACTTGTTAGAATTCCGTGGTAAAAATACAATCCATTTCTCAAACCTCTATCAAACCGCAAAGAATTTTCAATACCACCATCTTCGGCAATCTGTAATAGGTAAGGCGTGAAAATATTGCTTATGGAGACCGATGCAGTTCTAGGGTATCTAGCAGGAATATTGGGAACACAATAATGAACCACACCATGCTTTACAAAGGTGGGGTGTTTATGAGAGGTAACCTCACTGGTTTCAAAACAGCCCCCCATATCGATACTAACATCTATAATAATAGCACCCTTTTTCATGGATTGTACAAGTGCATCTGTTACAACAATAGGCGCTCTGTTTTTACCTCTAACGGCTCCAATAACTACGTCACAACGTTTTAAAGCTTTGGTTAAGTTTTTTGGCTGAATGGTAGAGGTGAAAAATGGCCTGCCTAAGTTGGTTTGAATACGCCTGAGTTTGGTAATGGAGTTATCAAAAATTTTGATACCAGCTCCCAGACCCATAGCACCACGAGCAGCAAACTCGCCAACAGTTCCAGCCCCTAAAATAACCACTTCTACAGGAGGTACACCACTAATATTTCCAAACATGATGCCATTACCGTCATGGGTGTCTGATAATAACTCTGAGGCTATTAAAACAGATGCTGTTCCGGCAATCTCACTTAACGAACGAACTGCAGGGTAATTGCCATCGGCATCTCTTATAAACTCAAACGCCATTGCTGTAATTCGTTTAGATGCTAAAGCCTCAAAATACTTTTTTGTTTGCGTTTTAAGTTGTAATGCAGAAATTAATATGGTTTGTGGATTGAGAAGTTTTATTTGCTCAAGGGTTGGTGGCTCCACTTTTAGTACAATTGGACATGCAAATACTTTTGCAGTATCTTTGGTGATTTCTGCACCTGCTTCACTATAATCCTTATCACTAAAACTGGCACCTTCACCTGCACCAGATTCAAGTAGTACTTTATGTCCGTTATTAACCAAAGCAAAAACGGCATCGGGTGTGAGGCATATACGCTGCTCTTGAAAAGCTGTTTCCTTGGGTATTCCAATAAATAAGTCGCCCTTTTTCTTAAATATTTCTAGGGTTTCTTCTTGGGGTAAAAGCTGTTGCTTTGTAAACGGAGAAAGTTGTTTAGACATGGAAAATTGTAAATAAAAATCAAATTACAAATAAATTTTTTAATGCTTACAAAAACTAAAAATTTAATTGATTTTTTATATAAATCAAAGAGCTTATATTGTAAGAATTTTAATTAAATTTGTTGAGGTTTTACCATAGCTTACTTTAATTTAAATCCTTTAAATTTGTACATACGTGTATTTTGTATGCAAAAACGATTTTTAGCTCTCATATTTTTTACGTTCTCTTATATCTGTTTTTCTCAAGATTTAGTTATACAAGGTAGAGTACAGGATGAAAAAAGTCTTCCTGTAGCATTTGCTAACGTGGTTGTCTTTAATAATGGTGCATTTGTAAATGGAACTACAACCAATGACAATGGGTATTTTCAAATTGAAAATTTAAACGCTTCAAACTATATCCTTAAAGTGAGTTTTTTGGGTTATGAATCTGTTGAATTGCCTATTTCCTTAACATCTGATATTACTGTTGAGAATATCATTCTTAAAGAAATTATTGAAGCTTTGGATGGTGTTATCGTAATTGCTAAGAAACCTACTGTAAAAAGAATGGTAGATAGAATTGTTTTTAATGTTGAAAACTCAACGCTTTCAAATAATAATGTACTGGATGTATTAAAACAAACCCCCGGTGTTTTGGTGCATGATGGTAATATAACTGTAAAAAATGCCACACCGGTGGTTTATATAAATGATAGAAGAGTACATCTCTCAATAGAAGAAGTTCAACAACTTCTGCAGGGAACTCCAGCTGAGAATATTAAATCTATAGAAGTTATTACTAATCCACCAGCACGATATGAAGCCGAAGGAGGGGCTGTTTTAAATATTGTTACCAGTAAAAATATTGTTGCTGGTTATCATGGCAGTATATTTGGTAATTTTAAACAAGGTTCTGAGTTCCCAAAGTATTCTTATGGTACCAGTCATTTTTTTAAAACTAAAAAATTAAGTACCTATATAAATTTTAGCGATAACCCTCGAAAAGATTTTACCGGAAATGATGAGTTTGTAAATTTTTTCAACAATAATCAAGTAACATCTCGTTGGGAAAGTTTTTCTTCTAGAATAAGAGAAAATTCAAAACAAAATATAAACACCACTATTGATTATGAAATAGATCAAAAAAACAGCTTGTCGTTTACTTCAAATATGCTAATCTCTCCTAGGAGAGCCACTAAAACGAGTGAAATTTCTGAAACTAACGTTTACGGTTTGGATAAACTTTTAGATTCTATTTTTAAAACAAATAATAGTCTAAGAGATGAAACATTTAATTTTGCTTTTGATTTGGATTATGTTCACAATTTTGATAGAAAAGGGGAAAAACTATCTGTAAATGGGCATCATACTTATTATGATTTTTCAAGTTTTCAAAATGTTGATACCGATTATTTGTTTGCAGATGAAAGTTTAATTAGAGAAAATAGATTTCAGACCTTCTCTAGTCAAACCGTAAAATTATTTACTGGACAAATTGATTACACACTACCAATAAATGAATCGTCTAATTTTGAGACTGGAGCCAAAGTTTCAAACATAAATTCTGAAAGTATTTTAAATCAATTTACGTTTGATAATGGAATTAGACAGGAAGACACTCTCAATTCTGATACTTTTTTATATGATGAAACTAATTACGCTATTTATGGTAGTTTTGGTAAAACTTGGGATAAATGGGATTTAAAATTGGGCTTACGAACAGAATACACTAATATTAAAGGAAATTCAATTTTAAATAATCAAGTTAACAATAATGATTACATAAAATTCTTTCCAACCTTTTATTTACAACATAAAGTTGATGATAAAAATGAGGTTTATTTTAATTATAAGAAGCGAATATTTAGACCAAGATATAATCAATTAAATCCATTTAAATATTTTTTAAACGATAATGCTTACATTACTGGCAATCCTAGTTTAAAGCCTCAAATAGATGATGTTTTTACATTTGGATACAGTGTGAATAAAGATTTCACCTTCGAGTTGTATTATCGCTATGAAAAAGACCCTGCTTTGGAAATAGTTTTTCAAGATAATATAGATAAAAAATTAAAATACGTTAATACAAATATAGATAGCAGTATTTCTTACGGACTTGATTTCATTGCATATACTAATATATTGACCAATTGGAGCTTTTCTACTTTATCATCTATTTACTACACCAATGAGCAATTTTTTGCTTTGGAAAGTAATAACGAATTAACCAATAACAATAGATGGGCTGTTTTTATCCAAATAGCTAACTATTTTACTTTTTTAAAAGACAGAAGTTTATTGCTTAATATATCCATGATATATACTTCAAGGGATTCTCAAGGAGCCTCTGTGGTTAGTGATAGAAGTGGGGTAGATTTAAGTATAAGAAAAAATTTAATTAAAAATAAAGCATCTTTGAGTATTGGAATAACCGATATATTTAATGGGTTAAATTACAACAAGAGTACTAAATATCTAAATCAAGACATACTCAGAGAAACAACGCTTGAAAACAGAATGCTCACTTTTGGATTTAATTATAAATTCGGAAATACTAAGCTCCAAAACAATAATAAAACAATTGATTTAGAAGAAAGAGATAGATTAAATGATTAAAAATATTGTTTTACTCTTTCCCAGAAATTTTTAGGGGACACTTTAAACTCATCTTCTAATTCTTCCATTGATTTTGTTGCCTCGTTGATTTTATTAAACATTTTGGCCCGAAGTAGATAAACGGATGGAATTATTATTGCCATCACGGGAATCATATAAATCAGTTCAAACTCATCCACATATTTAATATCATCATTAAAAACATTAATTATTTGGTATACATACATAGTAACAGGAACCAATAATGTATGATACCACCAATGTCTGCATGTAAAAAACCAAATAAAAATTAAAAGTAAGGGGATGGCTTTACTAAAAACAAAATACATGGCATTATTGGCACTACCAAAATAACCGCTATTGTATGTAAATAAAAAAGTGTCCCAGACTTTAGTGTCTGGAACACTTTCATGTAAGTAATACAAATAAGGAGAAATAGCTATAATTGTAGCTATTATGCTACCAAGTAATAGATTATTTTTATCTGTGACTTGGTAGTTTCGCTCCTCTTTCGATTTTTGCTGTTTGGTTTCCATCTAAATTGTATGTTGTTGCAGCACTAGCTAAAAACATCATACCTCCGAAAATTGCGATTGCAATTATGTACTTTTTAGTTTTCATTTTATAAGGGATTTAATTAATTAATTACCCAAATGTAACTAAAGAGTATCTTGAAGAATTCGGTAAAATGTTAAAAAAATGTTAAAAACAGGATTTTATAAAAATACTGTTGAGGTTTTACCGTAAAACTTCAAAATTAGGAAGTTTTAAGTTGTTTTTAAGCGTGGTTTCAGCATGTTTTTTCGGTTAAATTTGGTTTACATTTTAGTTCTAAAATTCTAGAATTATCATCACGTAGTGTGATGTTAATGCTATCATGTTCAGGTACTATGTGCTCAATTAACTCTGGCCACTCAATTAATATCCATTTATTAGAAAATAAATAATCTTCAATTCCAAAATTATAGGCTTCTTCCAGATCATTGATTCTGTACAAATCAAAATGATATATTATTTGATTTTCAGTTTCGTATTCATTTACAATTGAAAACGTTGGGCTACTAACTTCATCTTTACTTCCAAGGCACTTAACTATTGATTTTATTAATGTGGTTTTACCAGTCCCCATATTTCCGTAAAAGAAAATGGTTTTGCTTTTTACATTATTAATAATTTCTTTAGCTATAGTATCTACATTTTCTAGCTTATAAATGACTCTCAAAATTGAACAATTTTAATGCAATATTAGTAATATAATTTGATAAAACCTAGAAAAAAATGCATTTCGTCGATGTTTTTTGCTTTACATGGATTATTTTGGACTAAAAATAACAAAAGGAATAATCATTTCTTCTAAAGATACGCCGCCATGTTGATAGGTATTCCTGTAATAGCTTACGTAATGATTGTAGTTATTGGGATAAGCAAAAAACAAATCACTTTTGGCAAAAATATAAGAACTACTCATGGTAATAGCAGGTAAATGAAGTTCATGAGGTTTTTTTGCTTCAAAAACATCTTTACCTTCATACGTTAAACTACGCCCTGTTTTATAACGAAGATTTAAACTGGTATCTCTATCTCCAATGACTTTAGAAGGGTTTTTAACATTTATGGTGCCATGATCTGTTGTTATAATTAATTTAAAACCAAGGTTTTGAGCTTGTTGAATCATTTCAAGCAACGGCGAGTTTTTAAACCAACTCACCGTTAATGACCTGTAAGCTTTATCATTTGAGGCTAATTCTTTAACAACTTCCATTTCTGTTTTAGCATGTGAAAGCATATCTACAAAATTATAGACCACAACGGTTAAATCATTTTTTTTAAGCGCGTTAAAGTTTTCTACAAGCCTTTTCCCATTCTTTACATTAGTGATTTTAAAATATTCATAGTTTAAATGATTGCATCCTAATCGTTTCATCTGTGCTTCTAAAAATTCGGCTTCAAACAAATTTTTCCCACCTTCATCCGTATCATTTTTCCAATATTGAGGAAATAGTTTTTCCATATCACTAGGCATCAAACCTGAGAAAATGGCATTTCTTGCGTATTGTGTTGCAGATGGTAAAATACTGAAGTAGGCGTCTTCTTTTTCTTTTTTGTAATACGTATTTATAATAGGTTCAAAGGCTTTCCACTGGTCATAGCGTAAATTATCTATAACTACCAAAATGGTTGGTTGTTTTTTACTAATTTCAGGAACGACCCGTTCTTTAAAAAGAGTGTGTGACATCACAGGCGCACTGGTATGTGGTTGAAACCATTTACTATAGTTCTTCTCAATAAACTTCCCGAATTGGATATTGGCTTCTGTTTTTTGAGACTCTAAAATCTCAAACATACCCGTGTCTTCAATATCTTCAAGCTGAATTTCCCAATAGATGAGTTTTTGATAGAGTTCTACCCATGCCTCATAAGAGTTTACCATAGCCATATCCATGGCAATTTTTCTAAACTCTTGCTGATAATTAGATGTTGTTTTCTCAGAAACCAATCTAGAGTGGTCTAAATTCTTTTTTAAGCTTAGTAGAATTTGATTTGGATTAACAGGTTTAATTAGGTAATCTGCTATTTTATTACCTATAGCTTCTTCCATAATATATTCTTCTTCACTTTTTGTGATCATTACCACTGGCAGGTTAGCTTGTTTTTCTTTAATGTCATTTAAAGTTTCAAGTCCTGTTAACCCAGGCATATTTTCATCCAGAAAAACAATATCAAAACTGTTACTATCCAACAAATCTATAGCATCAATACCACTTGTACTTGTAGTAACTTTATAGTTTCGTTGTTCTAAAAATAAAATATGGGGTTTTAGTAAATCAATTTCATCATCAACCCAAAGTATTTGTATGGTATTCATTAAGGCGTCACTTTAAATGTTAATCTTATAATTATATTTGTAGTAGATAACCACAATTTTTAAAGTTTGAACAAACTTAAAATATTAAACGATCCAATTTACGGATTTATTACGATTCCAAATTCTCTAATTTTCGACTTAATCCAGCATAGGTATTTTCAAAGGTTAAGAAGAATTACCCAAATGGGAATGTCTTATTTGGTATATCCTGGAGCACATCATACAAGGTTTCATCATGCTATTGGTTGTGTGCACTTAATGCAACAGGCTGTTAATGTACTTCGTTTTAAGGGAGTTACAATATCAAGTAATGAAGAAAATGCCCTTTATGCTGCTATTTTACTACACGATATTGGTCATGGCCCATTCTCACATGCTATGGAACATAGTATTGTAAATAACGTATCTCATGAAGAGATTTCCATGCTTTTTATGGAGCGTTTAAACGAAGAATTTAACGGAAATTTAACGCTTGCCATTACAATATTTAAAGGAGACTATCACAGAAATTTTTTATGTCAGCTAATTTCTGGGCAGCTAGATATGGATAGAGCTGATTACTTAAAACGTGATAGTTTTTATACTGGGGTTGCCGAGGGAAACATAAATAGTGAGCGTTTAATTACAATGCTTAATGTGGTGGATGATGAATTGGTTATTGAAGAAAAAGGTATTTATAGTGTAGAGAAGTTTATTGTTGCTAGAAGACTTATGTATTGGCAAGTCTATTTGCACAAAACAGGTGTGGCAGCAGAATTATTATTGATAAGAGTATTAAAACGAGCAAAGGAACTTCATCAAAAAGGACGTAAATTACAGGCTAGTAAAGCCCTATTATTCTTTTTAGATAATAAGATTTCAATTGAAAATTTTAACCATGAAACCCTTGAAATATTTTCAGAATTAGACGATTACGATATTATTTCAGCAATGAAGCATTGGCAACATGATGAAGATTTTATTTTGAGTAAATTATGCAAAATGATTATTAACAGGAATTTGCTTAAAATAAAAGTAAAAAACAATAAAATAAAAGATAAGCATCTTGAAAATCATATAAATACATTTATGGCTCACTACGGGGTTAGTAGGGAAGAGGCAGCGTATTTTGTTTTTACGGGAAGTATTTCCAATCAGGCCTATCAGTCAAAGAACAATCGTATAAACGTATTATTTAAATCTGGTAAAATTATGGATATTGTAAAGGCCTCAGATCACCTTAATATCAAAACCTTATCAAAACCAGTTACAAAATACTATTTATGCTACCCAAAAGAGCTTCTACAGTAAGGATTTTTTAATAAGCCTCTATCTGTGAAAAACTTTAGGACATTTTTCCTATTTTTGCGCTACCAAACAAAAACTACAAACTCTATCTAGTGTGAAATTTACAGCACAACAAATAGCAGGCATTCTGGAAGGTGATGTTGTTGGTAATCCAGAAGCCGAAGTATCAAAACTCTCTAAAATTGAAGAGGGCACTGAAGGGTCCTTAACCTTTCTGGCAAATCCAAAGTACACTTCGCATATTTATACTACCAAGGCAAGTGTAACCATTGTTAACAAAACATTTAATCCGGAGAGTAATATTGAAACAACCTTAATTAAAGTTGAAGACGCCTACAAATCGTTTTCAAAATTGCTAGAGTATTATAATGAGGTTAAAAACAATAAAGTTGGAATTGAAGAGCCAAGTTTTATCTCATCTACAGCTAATCACGGTGAAAACTTGTACTTAGGTGCTTTTTCTTATTTAGGTGAAAATGTATCTATTGGTGACAATGTAAAGATTTTTCCAAACGTGTATATAGGAGATAACGTAACCATAGGACATAATTCGGTTATTTTTGCTGGTGCTAAAATATACTCTGAAACTGTTATCGGGGATGGTTGTGTCATTAACTCTGGTGCTATTATAGGAGCAGACGGATTTGGTTTTGCTCCCAATGAAAAAGGAGAATATAACAAGGTACCACAAATAGGTAATGTTATTCTTGAAGACTTTGTGGATATTGGTGCAGCCACTACAATAGATAGAGCTACTTTAGGTTCTACAATAATAAGAAGAGGTGTAAAGCTGGATAATCAAATTCAAATAGCACACAACGTAGACATTGGAAAAAACACAGTGATTGCTGCTCAAACTGGCGTAGCTGGTTCAACAAAAATTGGAGAGAATTGTCAAATAGGAGGTCAAGTAGGTATTGTTGGCCATATTACAATTGGTAATAATGTGAAAATTCAAGCACAATCTGGTATAGGCAGAAACGTAAAAGATAATGAAGTACTCCAAGGATCGCCTGCTTTACCTTATGCAGATTATAACAAATCCTATGTGCATTTTAAAAACCTGCCTAAAATTGTCAAAACAATTAATGACTTAGAAAAAAATAAATGGGAATAATAAATACAGACGTAAAACAAAAAACCATTAAAAAAGAAATTTCTTTAACTGGTGTGGGCTTGCATACAGGGAAAGATGTTACTTTAAATTTTACCCCAGCCCCTGCTAATTTTGGTTTAGCCTTTAAAAGAGTTGATTTAGAAGGTGAACCCGTAATTGAAGCAGATGCCAATTATGTTACTAATACACAACGAGGTACGTGTTTAGAAAAAAATGGGGTTACCATTCAAACGTCAGAACATGTTTTGGCTGCTTTAGTTGGATTGGATATAGATAATGTTATTGTTGAGCTCAATGCTTCAGAACCCCCCATAATGGATGGGTCATCAAAGTTTTTTGTTGAAGCTATCGAAAAAGCCGGTATAGTTGAATTAGATGCTTTTAGAGAAGAATTTGTTGTAACAGATATTGTGACTTATACCGATGAAGAATCTGGAAGTGAGATATTAGTAATGCCTGCAAAAGAATATCAAATTACTACTATGGTAGATTTTGGTACAAAAGTTTTAGGTACTCAAAATGCAACACTAAATAACATATCAGATTTTAAAAACGATATTGCAAATTCCCGTACATTTAGCTTTTTACATGAGTTAGAAATGCTTTTAGAGCATGGTTTAATTAAAGGAGGTGATTTAAACAATGCCATTGTGTATGTAGATAAGCCCTTATCTCCTGAAACTATGGAGAAGTTAAAAATAGCTTTTAAAAAGGATTCCATTGCCGTAAAACCAAATGGTATTTTAGATAACTTAACGCTGCATTACCCTAACGAAGCTGCTAGACACAAGCTTTTAGATGTTTTAGGTGATTTAGCTTTAGTTAAAACCCGCATTAGAGGGAAGGTTATTGCTAATAAACCCGGTCATTTTATAAATACTCAATTTGCAAAAAAACTTTCAAAGATTATTAAAAATGAGCGCCGTAACAATGTGCCTAACATAGATTTGAACCAAACACCATTAATGGATATTTCTCAAATCATGGCAATGTTACCCCACAGGCAACCATTCTTATTAATTGATAAAGTATTTGAACTTACTGATAATCATGTTACAGCTACCAAAAATGTAACTATGAATGAAGAGTTCTTTAAAGGGCATTTTCCTGGAGCCCCTGTAATGCCTGGAGTACTTATAGTAGAAGCTATGGCTCAAACAGGAGGTATATTGGTTTTAAGTACTGTTCCTGATCCAGAAAACTATTTAACTTTTTTCATGAAAATGGATAATGTTAAGTTTAAACAAAAGGTCATGCCTGGAGACACTTTAATATTCAAATGTACGTTAATCACACCAATACGTCGTGGTATTTGTCACATGCAAGGGTATGCTTATGCCAATGGTAAACTTTGTGCAGAAGCAGAACTAATGGCTCAAATAACCAAAGTTAAGTAATTATGTATAAAGGCTTTTGTAGAATTCATATTGTTTTTTCTACGCTAAAATGTCAATATATATGTTACCAATTATCAAAGTAAAACTATTAAAATGAATCAACCACTTGCATACGTTCATCCTGGAGCTAAAATAGCTAAAAATGTAGTTATAGAACCATTTGCCACCATAGATAATAATGTTGTTATTGGAGAAGGCACTTGGATTGGTAGTAATGTTACCATTATGGAAGGTGCGCGTATTGGAAAAAATTGCAGCATTTTTCCTGGATCAGTTATTTCTGCAATTCCTCAAGATTTAAAATATCAGGGAGAAGATACTACTGTAGAAATTGGTGACAATGTAACCATTAGAGAATGTGTTACCATAAATAGGGGAACGACCGATAAAATGAAAACTGTTGTGGGTAACAATTGTTTAATAATGGCTTATTGCCACATTGCTCATGACTGTGTAGTTGGTAATAATTGTATTTTTTCAAATAACAGTACCCTAGCTGGTCATATAACTATTGGTGATTATGTTGTATTAGCAGGTATGACAGCAGTGCATCAATTTGTATCTGTTGGAAACCATGCTTTTGTAACTGGTGGATCTTTAGTTAGAAAGGATGTACCGCCTTTTGTAAAAGCGGCTCGCGAACCATTATCCTATGTGGGGATAAACTCGGTTGGGTTACGAAGACGTGGATTTAATGCAGAAAAAATAAGAGAAATTCAGAATATATATAGAATTCTATATCAAAAAAACTATAACAACACCCAGGCTTCTAATATTATTGAAGCCGAGATGGAAGCAACACCAGAACGTGATGAAATTCTTCAATTTATAAGAAATTCGCACCGAGGAATAATGAAAGGATATTTTAAAACAAACTAAATTTATGGCCACTACAAGTGATATTAGAAACGGATTATGTATAAGGTATAATCATGATATTTTTAAAATTATTGAATTTTTACATGTTAAACCCGGTAAAGGCCCTGCTTTTGTAAGAACTAAACTAAAAAGTGTAACTACCGGAAAAGTTATTGATAACACATTTTCAGCAGGTCATAAACTGGATGATGTTAGAGTTGAAACTCATAAATTTCAATTTTTGTACAATGAAGGTGAGACGTATCACTTTATGAATACTGAAGATTACTCTCAAATTGAACTACAAAAAGCAACATTAGATAGTCCAGATTTAATGAAAGAAGGTGAAGTAGTAACGGTGCTAATAAATGCTGAAGATAATATGCCGCTTTCTGTTGAAATGCCAGCAAACGTTGTATTAGAGGTAACTCATACTGAACCGGGTGTTAAAGGAAATACCGCCACTAACGCCACAAAGCCGGCAACCGTTGAAACTGGAGCCATAGTTAATGTCCCTTTATTTATTAATGAAGGCGATAAGATTAAGGTTGAAACCGACAAAGGAACTTATAAAGAGCGTATTAAGGAATAAATGAAATTTCCACAACCTCAAACACTTCAAGGAATAGCAGAATTAATAAATTGTAATTTTGTTGGTGCTATTGACTTTCCTGTTTTAGGCATGAATGAAATTCATGTAGTAGAACCGGGTGATATTGTTTTTGTGGACCACCCAAAATATTATGACAAGGCTTTAAATTCAGCTGCAACTATAATATTAATAAACAAAGAAGTTGATTGCCCCGAAGGAAAAGCTTTGTTAATTAGTGATGATCCTTTCAGAGATTTCAACAAACTTTCAATTCATTTTAAACCTTTTCAAAAAGCTCATAGTCAAATATCGGATACGGCTGTAATTGGAGAAGGTACAATTATTCAACCCAATTGCTTTATAGGTCATCATGTAATAATAGGTAAAAATTGTGTTATTCATTCCAATGTAAGTATTTATGATGATACTGTAATTGGTGATAATGTAACTGTTCACTCAGGTACTGTACTTGGTGCTAATGCTTTCTATTATAAGAAACGACCTGAAGGTTTTGATAGGCTTTTATCTTGTGGTAGAGTTGTTTTAGAAAATAACGTAGACCTTGGCTCCAATTGTACCATTGATAGAGGTGTTACAGGAGATACAACCATAAAAGCTGGTACAAAAATAGACAATCTAGTTCAGGTGGGACATGATACCATTATTGGTAAAAAATGCTTAATAGCATCACAAGTTGGTATTGCTGGTTGTGTGGTTATAGAAGACGAGGTAACTATTTGGGGTCAGGTGGGTATTACAAGCGGTATAACTATTGGTGCCAAGGCTATAATATCTGCTAAGGCAGGTGTTAGTAAGTCTTTAGAAGGTGACAAAAGTTACTTTGGTATTCCCGCAGATGATTTTAGATCTAAATATAAAGAGATTGCTTCTATTAAAAAGATTCCTGAAATTTTAGATATTTTAAAAAACAAGAATAATATTTAATAGATTTTTCTAAAATTAATGAGATATTGTTTTAAAAAATCATCTCAAAAAAATTACATTTGCCTTTCAATTTTTTAGATAATAAAATATTTACGTATGAGCGTTTTAGTAAATAAAGATTCAAAAATAATAGTTCAAGGTTTTACTGGAAGTGAAGGAACATTTCACGCAGGTCAAATGATTGATTATGGTACTAATGTTGTTGGCGGTGTTACTCCAGGTAAAGGTGGGCAAACTCACCTAGATAAACCTGTTTTTAATACCGTTGAAGACGCTGTGAAGGGAGTAGGAGCAGATACAACCATTATTTTTGTACCACCAGCTTTTGCTGCTGATGCCATTATGGAAGCTGCTGATGCTGGAATTAAAGTAATTATAACAATAACTGAAGGTATTCCTGTAGCCGATATGATTATGGCTTCAGAGTATATTAAGGGAAAAAACTGCCGTTTAATTGGTCCAAACTGCCCTGGGGTTATAACACCTGAAGAGGCTAAAGTTGGTATCATGCCTGGTTTTGTTTTCAAAAAAGGAAAAGTTGGTATTGTTTCTAAATCTGGAACTTTAACTTATGAAGCTGCAGATCAAGTTGTAAAACAGGGGTTAGGAATTACTACTGCCATAGGAATTGGTGGCGACCCAATTATTGGTACTACAACAAAAGAGGCTGTGGAGTTATTAATAAATGATCCTGAGACTGAAGCTGTTGTTATGATTGGTGAAATTGGAGGCCAGTTGGAAGCAGATGCTGCTAATTGGTATAAAGCAAGTGGCAGTAACAAGCCTGTTGTAGGTTTTATTGCTGGTGAAACAGCTCCTGCTGGACGTACCATGGGGCACGCTGGAGCCATAGTTGGAGGGAGTGATGATACAGCCCAAGCTAAGAAAAAAATTATGAGAGCCTGTGGAATTCACGTAGTAGATTCACCTGCTGAAATAGGAAAGAAAGTAGCTGAAGTTTTGGCTTAATCTTTAACAATATATTAGTTTGAAAACCTCACAATATTTTGTGAGGTTTTTTATTTCAAACAACTTGTAATTAGTATATTTGAATATCAACTATTTTAAGAAATTAGATTTAACGCATGAAATTATTAGAAGGAAAAACGGCCATTATCACAGGGGCTAGTAGAGGTATAGGTAAAGGAATAGCACAGGTATTTGCTCAACAAGGTGCTAATGTAGCATTTACATTCAGTTCGTCTGTAGAAGCAGCTAAAGCTCTAGAAGATGAATTAAATGCCTTGGGTGTAAAAGCAAAAGGATACCAGAGTAACGCTGCTAGTTTTGAAGAAGCACAACAACTAGCTAACGATGTTGTGTCTGAATTTGGAAGTATTGATATTTTAGTTAATAATGCTGGAATTACAAAAGACAACTTATTAATGCGTATAAGTGAAGAAGACTTTGATACCGTTATTGAAGTAAACCTGAAGTCGGTTTTTAATATGACCAAAGCTGTTCAACGTACAATGTTAAAACAACGCAAGGGGTCTATAATTAATATGAGTTCTGTTGTTGGGGTAAAAGGAAATGCAGGACAAACCAATTATGCAGCATCTAAAGCAGGTATTATTGGGTTTTCTAAGTCGGTTGCCTTAGAATTAGGCTCCAGAAACATTAGAAGTAATGTGATTGCGCCAGGTTTTATAGAAACAGAAATGACTGCTAAGTTGGATGAAGAAGTTGTTAAAGGATGGCGTGCTGGAATACCATTAAAACGAGGCGGTACTCCAGAAGACGTTGCAAATGCTTGCGTGTTTTTAGCCAGTGATTTATCAGCTTATGTAACTGGTCAGACTTTAAATGTTGACGGAGGAATGCTCACTTAATTTATGTCTACAGAGACTTTAATTTATATTATATTATCTGGAATATTAGCGCTATTTATAGCGCTTTTTCAGTATAGATATAAATCTAAAATAACACGTTTTAGGTTAAATGCGCTATTTTCATTTTTAAGGTTTATTACTATTTTTTCAATTTTATTACTCATTATAAACCCTAAATTTGAGCAAATTAGCGTGTACACTGAAAAACCAAACTTAATTGTTGCTGTAGATAATTCAAGCTCTATAAAACATTTAAAAAAAGATGAAGCGTCTGTTCTTTTAGTTGATAAATTACTTAGTGATACGCGTTTAAATGATAAATTCAATGTTTCAACCTATACGTTTGGAAATATTTTAAAATCTTCAGACTCACTAACTTTTAATGAAACTGAAACAAACATTAATAATGCATTCAAACAACTTGCTCAAGTTTATAAATCATCTGTATCTCCAACGGTTATGATCACCGATGGCAATCAAACCTATGGTAATGATTACCAATTTTCCTATATAAATTACAAACAGCCTATTTATCCCATTATTTTAGGAGACACAATAACCTACACCGATTTAAAGGTTCAGCAACTGAATGTTAACAAATATGCTTATTTAAAAAACAGATTCCCTGTGGAAGCCATTTTGGTTTATAGTGGAAATAATAATATAAATACAAAGCTCGAAGTAGCTAACGGTAACACTACCATTTATTCTCAATCTGTAAGTTTCTCAAAGTCTGATAACTCTAAAATTATAAACTTTACACTCCCTGCCAATACTATTGGTACAAACAGTTATAAGTTAAGTTTAAACCCTATTGAAAACGAAAAGAATACCATTAATAACTCTAAAAATTTTGCTATTGAGGTTATAGACCAAAAAACTAAAATAGCTTTTGTGACTAATATTTGGCATCCAGACATTGGTGCGTTCAAAAAAAGTATTGAAAGTAATGAACAACGTTCGGTAACTGTTTTAAATTCTGATGATATTATTGGTCAAATCAATGATTATCAATTAATAATCATTAATCAGCCTAACAATAGTTTCAAATTGCTTTTTGAAGAATTAAATAAGCAAAATAAAAATAGGTTTATTATTATTGGTCCTAAAACAGATTTAAATTTCATCAATAATATCAATGATAACTTTTCGCATGATATTGTTTTACAAACCGAAGATTATCAAGCTGATTTTAACTCTAATTTTTCACCTTTTCAAGTAACTGATATTGATTTTGAATCGTTTCCTCCTTTAACTTCCAATTATGGCGCTGTCAATTTAAAAGTACCTTATCAATCCATTTTAACAAAAAGAATTGGTGACGTATCCATTAATGAGCCTCTGTTAGCAACCTTTGAAACTAATAATAGGCGAGAAGCTATTTTATTTGGTGAAAATATATGGAAATGGCGTGCCCAAAGTTACTTGAACACCAAAACATTTAACGACTTTGACAATTTTATTGGAAAACTGGTTCAATATTTGGCTTCCAACCGACAACGAAGTCGTTTAAATGTAGACCACGAATCTTTTTATATAGGTAACAACAATATAATTATCAATGCCCAGTTTTTTGATAAAAATTACGTCTTTGATGATAGAGAAGTTTTGAATATAAGAATAAAAGACAAGTTGTCTAAAAATGACATTGAATTTCCTTTTGTATTGAAAAACAATAATTATCAAGTAGACCTAAGTAGCTTACCACCTTCAGAATATAGTTTTACTGTGAAGGCTTCCAAAGCAAACCTAAGTAAGTCTGGTAGTTTTACAGTTTTAGAATATGATGTTGAACAGCAATTTTTAAATGCCAACGTAGTAAAGCTAGAACAATTGGCAACCAATAGTGGTGGTAAAAGCTATTTTATAGATAATACAAGTGGTTTGATAAATGATTTGATGAATGATAATAGATACATCTCTATTCAAAAAAGAAACAAAAATATCATACCTTTGATAGATTGGAAATTCCTTTTGGCTATCATTGCTTTTTGTTTGTCTGCAGAATGGTTTCTAAGGAAATATAACGGGTTGATTTAATGGATAAAGTAAAAGGAATTAAAACTGTTTTGGTTACAGGCTCTTCCTCTGGAGTTGGAGCGTCTACATGTGTTGCGTTTGCAGAAAGAGGATGGAATGTAGTGATAAATTATTCAAGGAGTGAAGATGCAGCATTTGCATTAAAGGAAAAATGTGAACACATTGGAGTTAATGCCATAGTTTGCAAAGCTAATGTAGCAAATGAACAAGATTGTAAAAACATGGTTGATAAAACCATTGAAGTTTTTGGCAGAATAGATGTTTTAGTGAACAATGCAGGGGCAACTAAATTTTGTGACTATAATGACTTAGGTGGGTTAAATGAAAAAGACTTCATTGATGTTTATAAAGTAAATGTTATTGGAGCCTATCACATGGTAAAGTATGCTGCGCCGCATTTAAAAAAAATGCATGGAAGTATTGTGAATATTTCATCAATGAGTGCCATATCTGGTGTTGGAAGTTCTATAGCTTATTCTGCATCTAAAGGCGCTTTATCTACCATGACATTATCATTGGCACATGCCTTGGCTCCAGACGTTAGAGTAAATGGTATTTGCCCTGGTTTTATTCAAACAAGGTGGACCAAAGACTTTTTAGGAGATCGTTATGAATCTGTAAAAAAGAAATTTGAAAATGCAGCGCTTGTGGGTAGAACCTCATTACCTGAAGATATAGCTAAAGGTATTGTATATCTTGGAGCCGATGCTAATACAACGTCTGGTCAGTTGTTAACCATTGATGGCGGGCAGTTAGTTAATCAAGGAAAACTATAAATTTTATAAATAAATAATAAACATAATTAAAATGGAAAAATTACCCAAAATTGGATTGCCAATCATAGTTGGAATCATAATACTAGTAATTGTAATTGCTAAATCTGCTGTAACCATAGGGTCTGGTCAGGCTGGAGTACTCTATAAGACTTTTGATGATGGTGTAGTAACAGATCAACCACCATTAGGAGAAGGGTTTCATATTGTTGCACCTTGGAACAAAGTGTATGTTTATGAGGTTAGAAGGCAAGAGATATTTGAAAAAATGAAAGTGTTATCGTCTAACGGATTAGATATTCAGTTAGATGCCTCTGCTTGGTACAAACCAAAATACGATGAGTTAGGAAAGCTTCATCAAGAGATTGGTGAAAATTACTTAAATCGTATTTTATTACCAACAATAAGATCTGCAGCAAGAAGTGTTGTTGGGCGCTATACTCCTGAGCAACTATATTCTAGTAAAAGAGATGCCATACAAGCTGAAATTTTTGAAGAAACAAAAAAAATTGTAAGTGATCAGTATATCATTTTAGATGAAATACTAGTAAGAGATGTTACTTTACCACCTACAATTAAGGATGCTATAGAGCGTAAATTAAAGCAGGAACAAGAATCATTAGAGTATGAGTTTAGGTTAGTAACCGCTGAAAAAGAAGCAGAAAGACAACGCATTGAAGCACAAGGTAAAGCAGATGCTAATAGAATTCTAAGTGCGTCTTTGAATGATAAAATTTTACAGGATAAAGGTATAGAAGCCACTAACAAACTAGCAGAATCACCAAACAGTAAAGTAATAGTCATTGGTTCTGGAGATAGTGGGCTACCTCTTATATTAGGAAATCAGTAAATAAAAAATCAGTTTTCTTGCTTATATTTTAAATTTTAAATAACAATTAGAGGTCATATTTGATTAAAAACTAAATTTTAAAAAATCAAAGGCTTTATTTGGAATTTTAATCAAGTTTTATAGATATTTGCAAAAACAAAGTAAAAAATGACTTTTATTCAAACACATCATCATTTTCATATTTGCTCTCAAGCGAAGTGAAAATGTATTGAATAAAATCAATAATATATTTAAACCCGTTTGAGACAATCAAGCGGGTTTTTCATTTATAAAATCAACTAGGTTGTTTCAAACTCATAACAAAAACAAAATGAGTAAGTTAAAAATTGCAGTTCAAAAATCAGGACGATTAAATGAAGAGTCGTTAGAATTATTAAAAAATTGTGGTATATCCATAGATAATGGTAAAGACCAGTTAAAGGCAGAGGCTAGAAATTTCCCTATGGAAGTTTTGTATTTACGTAATGGCGATATTCCTCAATATTTACGTGATGGCGTAGTTGATATTGCTATTTTAGGTGAAAACACACTAATTGAAAAAGGACAAGATTTGCCAATTGTAGAGCGTTTAGGTTTTTCTAAATGTAAAGTATCTATAGCAGTTCCTAAAGACGCTGAATATAATTCTATAGAGGATTTGCGTGGTAAAAAAATAGCCACTTCCTATCCAAATACTGTACATCAGTATTTTGAAAATAAAGGTGAAAAAGCCGATATACACATTATAAATGGGTCGGTAGAAATTGCACCAAATATTGGTTTAGCAAATGCCATTGTTGATATAGTTTCAAGCGGAAGTACCTTGTTTAAAAATAATTTAAAGGAGGTTGAAGTACTTTTTAAAAGTGAAGCAGTTTTAACAGCAACTCCAGACTTATCAGAAGATAAACAGCAGATTTTGGATACGCTTTTATTTAGAATGAAAGCTGTTTTAAAAGGTAAGAACTCAAAATATGTGCTATTAAACGCACCTAATGATAAACTTGAAAAAATAGTAAGTTTATTACCAGGAATGAAAAGCCCAACCGTGTTGCCACTAGCAGAAGAAGGTTGGAGTTCAGTACATTCTGTAATTAGTAAAAATGAATTCTGGGATGTTATTGATGAGCTTAAAGCGAATGGCGCCCAAGGTATTTTAGTGTGTCCAATTGAAAAAATGGTACTTTAATTTTTGTCATTCTGAATGGTCTCACTCAATGTAGTCGTAGTGTTGTTTCAGAATCTGATTAAACAGATATTGATATGCAAATAATAGATAATCCAAATAGAAGTACTTGGTCTGATATTCTAAAGCGTCCTACACAAACTGTTGATGATATTGAAGGTATTGTTAGCGAAGTATTTGTTGAAGTTCAAAATAACGGAGACCAAGCAATCAAGCGCTATACTAAACGATTTGATAAGGTTAATCTGGCTAGTAATTTAGTTTCTACTAAAGAAATTGAAGATGCTATTAAAACCATTCCAGAAACTTTAAAAGAGGCTATTGCAAACGCAAAGCAAAACATTGAAGCTTTTCACGCTGCTCAAAAAACATCTATAGTTACTGTTCAAACAACTAATGGTGTACAATGTTGGCAAGAAAAGCGTCCTATTGAAAGCGTGGGTTTATACATTCCTGGAGGAACAGCACCTTTGTTTTCTACAGTTTTAATGTTAGCTGCACCAGCTCAAATTGCAGGTTGTAATGACATTGTTTTATGTTCACCACCCAATAAAGAAGGGAAGTTGGCCGCAGAAATTTTATATGCTGCTAAACTGTGTGGCGTGACTAAGATTTTTAAAGTTGGTGGTATTCAGGCGGTGGCCGCATTAACTTTTGGAACAGAAACCATCCCGCAAGTTTATAAAATTTTCGGGCCAGGAAATCAGTTTGTAACGGTTGCAAAACAATTAGCTACAAAATATGGCGTAGCCATAGATATGCCTGCAGGACCAAGTGAATTGTTGGTGGTTGCTGATAAAAGTGCTAACCCTGCATATATTGCTTCAGATTTGTTAAGTCAGGCAGAACATGGTACCGACAGTCAAGTTATTTTGGTTTGTACATCAAAAGAAATGATTAATAAAGTTGCTAATGAAGTGAGTGCTCAGGTGGCCGTTTTACCTAGAAAAGAAATAGCTGAAAAAGCTATAAATAATTCTAAGTTAATCTATATTGAAGATGATAAAAAAGCTTTAGAATTAATAAATCACTACGGACCAGAGCATTTTATCATTTGTACAGAAAATGAAGATTTTTACGTGAATGGAATAAGAAATGCTGGTTCAGTATTTATTGGTGATTACACCCCTGAAAGTGCGGGAGATTACGCCTCAGGAACCAATCATACATTGCCAACTAATGGGTTTAGTAAAGCCTATTCTGGAGTTAATTTAGATAGTTTCTTAAAGAGTATGACATTTCAAAAGATATCTAAAGAAGGGATATTAAATATTGGTGAAACCATAGAGTTAATGGCAGAAGCTGAAGGCCTACAAGCACATAAAAATGCTGTAAGCATAAGATTAAAGGATTTAAAGTAAATGTCATTCAGAACAAAGCGAAGAATCTCTTTTTAGATTCCTCAAAATGTTCGGAATGACAAATGATAACAAAATGAATGTTTTAGATTTAATAAGACCAAGCATAAAGGCGTTGAAACCTTATTCCTCAGCTAGAGATGAATTTAAAGGTAATACTGATGATATGGTGTTTCTAGATGCCAATGAGAATCCTTATGAAAATGGTGTAAATCGTTATCCTGATCCACAACAAGGAACCGTCAAAGATTTGCTTTCAAAATTAAAAGGAATACCTGTTGAGAATATATTATTAGGTAATGGTAGTGATGAAGTTTTGGATTTAATCTATAGAGCTTTTTGTGAACCAAATATTGATAATATTATCACGTTGCCACCAACGTATGGTATGTATAGTGTATTAGCTAATATTAATGCGGTAGGAATAAAAGAAGTACAATTATCCGATAATTTTCAACCTCAAGTTGATAAGATATTACAAATTGCTGATAATAATACTAAACTTTTGTTTTTATGCTCACCAAACAACCCAACAGGCAACAGCTTTTCACAAAAATCTATTGAAAAATTACTAAAAGAGTTTAATGGCGTTGTGGTTATTGATGAGGCATATATTGACTTTTCTGATGTTCCAAGTTGGATTGAAAGGTTAAAAGAATTTCCGAATTTGATTATAACACAAACCTTATCTAAAGCTTATGGTATGGCTGGAATTCGGTTAGGAATTTGTTATGCTTCAAAAGAAATAATTTCGGTTTTGAACAATATTAAACCACCATATAATGTAAATGAGTTGACGCAACAAAGAGCCATTGAACAACTTAAAAATCACGAACTAACGCAAAGTCAGGTACAATGTATTTTACACGAAAGAGCTACCTTAGTTGATAAACTTAAAAAAGTTTCTTTTGTGTCTAAAATATACCCTTCAGATGCAAATTTTGTTCTAGCAAAAGTTGATGATGCCACCAAACGCTATAATGAGCTCATTGAAAAGGGTATTGTAATAAGAAATAGAACCTCACAACCTAGTTGTGAAAACTGTTTGCGTTTTACAGTTGGAACGCAAGCTGAAAATGAAACATTAATAAAGGTATTAAAAGAATTAAAATGATTTGTTATTCCGCACTTAATGCGGAATCCACATAAATTCAAATAATATTAAATAAATTCCTGCCAAAATTTATCTTGAGCGATAGACGACAGGCAGGAATTACAAAAAAGATGAAAAAAGTACTATTCATAGACAGAGACGGAACATTGGTATTAGAGCCCCCGGTAGATTACCAATTGGATAGCTTAGAGAAATTAGAGTTTTATCCCAAGGTGTTTCAATACATGGCAAAAATTGCAAGTGAATTAGATTTTGAACTTGTTATGGTTACCAATCAAGATGGCTTAGGAACCGATTCCTTTCCTGAAGACACGTTTTGGCCAGCTCAAAATAAAATTATTGATGCGTTTAAAAACGAAGGCGTGGAGTTCGCTGCCATTCATATTGATAAAACTTTTCCACATGAAAATGCCAACACGCGTAAACCTAAAACCGGTTTATTGACGAAATATTTTTCTGAAGACTATGATTTGGCTAATTCTTTTGTTTTAGGAGATAGAATTACCGATATGGAATTAGCTAAAAACTTAGGAGCAAAGGGTATTTATCTCTCTGAAAACCCTGAGTTAGGAGCTGACGAAATCAAAGCTTCTAAACAAGAAATTTTAGATTGTATTGTATTGACGAGTACAGATTGGAAAACCATATATGAGTTTTTAAAACTTGAAGATAGAGTTGAAGAAATTACACGTAATACTAATGAAACACAGATATATATAAAATTAAATCTAGATGGTTCAGGTAAAAATGATATTAATACAGGCTTATCATTTTTTGATCACATGCTAGATCAAATTGGGCGTCATGGTGCTATGGATTTAACGGTAAAAGTAAATGGTGATTTAGACGTTGATGAACACCACACTATTGAAGATACTATGATTACTTTGGGTGAAGTTTTCAATAAAGCTTTAGGTAACAAATTAGGCATAGAGCGCTATGGATTCTGTTTACCTATGGACGATTGTTTAGCTCAGGTAGCCGTTGATTTTGGAGGGAGAAATTGGTTAGAATGGGATACCGAATTTAAACGCGAAAAAATAGGAGATATGCCAACAGAAATGTTTTTTCACTTATTCAAATCGTTTACTGATGGTGCCAAATGCAATTTAAATGTGAAAGCCGAAGGGGTAAATGAACATCATAAAATTGAAGGTATTTTCAAGGCTTTTGCTAAAGCCATGAAAATGGCTGTTAAGCGAGATGCCAATAAAATGTTTTTACCAAGTACAAAAGGATTGTTATAAAAATAGCTTTTAGCGTTTTGCTATTTGGAATTAGCAAATAGCAAAAGTTAAGAGCAAAAAGCTTAAAAATGAAATTAGTAATAATAGATTACGGCGCTGGAAATATTAAAAGTATCCAGTTTGCTTTTAATCGTCTTGGTTATGAGGCTATTTTGTCTAAAAATCCAGAAGAAATCAAAACTGCAGATAAAGTTATATTTCCTGGTGTTGGAGAAGCTAGTTCAGCCATGAAAATGCTTAAAGAAAGTGGTTTAGATACATTAATTCCAACCTTAAAGCAACCGGTTTTAGGGATTTGTTTAGGAATGCAACTTATGTGTTTACACACCGAAGAAGGTGATACTAAAGGGCTAGGTATTTTTCAAACCAAGGTGAAACGTTTTTCACAAAATGTTAAAGTACCCCAAATGGGATGGAATGTCATTAAGGAACTCAAGTCTGATTTGTTCAAAGGCATCAAAGAAAATGAATATATGTATTTGGTTCACAGTTATTATGCAGAACATTGTGATGAGACTATAGCAGCAACGGATTATGAAATCAATTATGCATCGGCCTTACAACATGAAAACTTTTATGGCACACAATTCCACCCTGAAAAAAGTGGAAATGAAGGCGCTAAAATTTTACAAAATTTTTTGACACTTTAGTGTCATTCTGAACTTGTTTCAGAATCTATCAAAATAAATAATTAGGCCCTGAAATAAATTTGGGGTTGATTAACAAGATAATCAATGAGAATAATTCCTGCCATAGATATTATTGAAGGTAAATGTGTTCGTTTAACCAAAGGAGACTACGACACAAAAAAAATATATAATGAAAACCCGCTAGAAGTAGCTAAAATGTTTGAAGATTCAGGGATTGAATATTTACATTTAGTAGATTTAGATGGCGCCAAAGCAAAGCATATTGTAAACTATAAAGTTTTAGAACAAATAGCGGCAAAAACCAAATTAAAAATAGATTTTGGAGGAGGGTTAAAATCAGATGAAGATTTACATATCGCCTTTAATTCTGGAGCTCGACAGATTACCGGAGGTAGTATTGCCGTTAATGATGTCAAAACATTTGAGGGATGGATTACTAAGTATGGTAGTGAAAAGATTATTTTAGGAGCAGATAGTAATGCCGGTAAAATTGCGATTAGTGGGTGGCAAGAAGATAGCAATGAAGATTTAATTCCGTTCATCAAAGCATATCAAAAGAAAAGCATACAATATGTTATTTGTACCGACATTGCTAAAGACGGTATGCTTGAAGGTCCATCTGTCAATTTATATAAGCAAATTATAGCTGAATGCTCAAATAGCAGTAATGGTCAGTCTGTAAAACTTATCGCTTCCGGAGGTATTTCACATATCGATGAACTACCTGTCTTAAAGGAAATTGGCTGTGAAGGTGTCATTATGGGAAAAGCCCTTTATGAAAATAGAATTAGCTTAAAACAACTTGAAAAATTCGTGTAATTTATGCTAACAAAACGAATTATACCATGCCTAGACATTAAAAATGGACGCACTGTAAAAGGTGTTAATTTTGTAGACTTACGTGATGCTGGAGACCCCGTAGAATTAGCAAAACAATATGCTGATTACGGAGCTGACGAGTTAGTTTTTTTAGATATCACCGCAACCCTTGAAGCGCGAGCAACCACTCTAGAAATGGTATTGCATGTGGCAGAACAGGTAAATATTCCATTTACGGTTGGAGGTGGTATTTCATCTGTGGAACATGTTGATGCTCTCCTAAAAAATGGTGCAGATAAAGTATCTATTAATTCTTCTGCAGTAAAGCGCCCTGAATTAGTAAATGAATTAGCTGATAAATTTGGTAGCCAATGTGTTGTAGTTGCTATTGACGCCAAAGAAATTGATGGTGCATGGAAAGTGCATTTAGCAGGAGGAACCATTCCTACAGAAATTGATTTGTTTGAATGGGCAAAAGAAGTGGAAGAAAGAGGGGCTGGAGAGATTTTATTTACCTCAATGAATCACGATGGTACCAAGGGTGGTTTTGCTAATAAGGCGTTAGCAAGATTATCAGAAGAATTGAACATTCCAATTATTGCTTCCGGTGGAGCAGGTAATGTACAACACTTTATTGATACCTTTACAATAGGGAAATCTGATGCGGCTTTAGCAGCAAGCGTTTTTCACTTTGGTGAAATTCCTATTCCTGACTTAAAGAAAGAATTAAAAAAACATAATATTGAAGTACGATTATAAGCCCCCTAACCCCCAAGGGGGAACGCTTACTCAATCGGATATGATTGAATAACTTGAAAACTAATCTACAAAGTTTATAAAATAATAATATGAGTAAAGAAAACAGTAAAGATTTGATTTCTCCCCCTTGGGGGGAGTTAGAGGGGGCTTTAGTCCCAGCCATCATTCAAGATGCTATAACAAAGAATGTTTTGATGTTAGGTTATATGAATGAAGAAGCTTATCAACAAACGATTAACACTAAAAAAGTAACTTTTTACAGCAGAAGTAAACAACGTTTGTGGACTAAGGGAGAGGAAAGTGGGAACTTTTTGAATTTAGTTAATATCAAAAACGATTGTGATAAAGACACATTGTTAATACAAGTGAATCCAGTAGGTCCAACATGTCATAAAGGCACAGGGAATTGCTGGGGAGAAGACAACAAATCAACTTACGGATTCTTTTCTACTTTAGAAGAAGTGATTGCAGAACGTGTTGCAAATAAAGAAACTAATAAGTCTTATGTAGCTAGCTTATTCTCAAAAGGAATTAATAAAGTGGCACAAAAAGTGGGGGAGGAAGCTGTTGAAACCGTTATTGAAGCGATGGATAATAATGATGCATTGTTCTTGTATGAATCAGCAGATTTATTGTTCCACTACCTAATGTTGCTTCAAGCAAAAGGTTTTACATTAAAGGATGTTGAAGCTGAATTAAAGGGGAGACACAAATAAAAAAGAAGGTATAAGATGGTTAACTCTAATACCCTCTTAGCATATTTGGTAATTAGTTTAACTTATTTAAGCCAACCTTCTGCCCCGGACATTCTTGAAAACCAATAAAAGAATATTGCCAATACAATTATCATAATGGTCATTCCAATACTGGAGGCATGAACATTAATTAATATGTAAGCCATTTGACCTATAACAGCTATTAGTGATATTAACCAAAGTTTGGTGGCCCATTTTTTTCGTAGCAAAAGACCAATGGACGCTAAGGCACCTACAAAAACCGCAATAGCAAAAAGTGCTGTGACCCAGGTAGGCATATTAGCTGTAATTTCAAGTTGTTCTGCAGTATACATATTTTGGTATGCTTCAGTATTATAAGCTTGTTGTAAATAAGCTTTAACGCCCATGCCATTCCAAATAAGAGCAATGACACTTACAATCCAAAATGTAATAGGGGGTTTGTTTGCTGCTGAATCTGACATAGATATTATTTTTTAATCAATTAATTAATGATACAATTTATAAAAATTTTGCTACAATTAGGAAAACAGCGTACTTTTCGAGGCATTAAATAACATCATGAAAAAGTATTTTTACGTTATCACTATTCAATATTTGGGGTATCGGTTTCACGGGTGGCAAAAGCAACCCGATGTTAAAACACTGCATTTAATGGTAGACCGAACCCTAAATTTTATTTTAGATGGAAAGCCTTTTAAAAGCTTAAGCTCTGGAAGAACTGACGCCATGGTATCAGCCGAATGTGCTGCTTTTGAACTGTTTTTAAAAGAACCATTAGATGATTTGAAAACCTTTTTAGAGTTGTTTAATTACAATCTTCCTCAAGATATCAGAGCTTTAACAATTAAGGAAGTTGACTCAAAATTCAACATTATTAATCACTCAAAAACAAAGGAATATATTTATTTGTTTACATATGGAGAAAAATGCCATCCGTTTTGTGCGCCCATAATGACAACCATTTTAGATCATTTAAATATAGACGTAATGAAACAAGGTGCTAAATTATTTCAAGGAAGACATTATTTTAAGTCCTATTGTTTCAAACCAACAGATAATGGAGTTTATGATCGAGAAATTGAATTGTGTGAACTGGTTGAAAACAATTTGTACAGTGCCAATTACTTTCCTGAGAAATCTTATTTACTCAGAGTAAGAGGAAAAGGTTTTATGCGTAATCAAATTAGACTCATGATGGGAACATTGATCGATTTAGGAAAAGGTAAACTTTCATTAGAAGACATTAAACATAGCTTACGGTCTAATGTTTTTGTTAAAATGGAATATATAGCCCCAGCATCTGGATTAATTCTTAAAGGTGTAGAATTTGAATAAATCTTCACTTTTTGTAATTTTCAGTATTTATTAAAAACTATTTATTATCTAAAAACTAATTTTCAAAAACAAATATAAAATGAGTGTTACGGTACCAAAAGCTGCTTTAGATTTTTTTAAAAAATTAGAAAAAAACAATAATCGCGATTGGTTTAATGACCATAAAAAGGAATTTAAAGCGATTGAATTAGAAGTAAAAGGTGTGTATAATGCCATTTTTGAAAAACTGAATACGTATGATGATATTGATAAAATGAAAATGTTCAGAATTTACCGTGATGTTCGTTTTTCTAAAAACAAATTACCCTATAAAACGCATTTTGGCGGATCCTTTCATAGAACCAAACCCAAATTAAGAGGTGGTTATTATTTACATATACAACCTAATGACGAAAGTTTTATAGCTACAGGCTTTTGGGAACCTAATTCTGCTGATTTATTACGTATAAGGAAGGAATTTGAAATGGATGATGAGGAAATTCGTGTAATTTTGGCTAATAAAGATTTCAATAGGGTATGGGGCAATACTTTTTTTGGTGATGAAGTAAAAACAGCACCCAAAGGATTTAGTAAAGAACATAAAGCTATTGATTTAATCAAGAAAAAACAATATATCTTTATTAAGAAATATACAGATATAGAGGTACTTTCATCTAATTTCTTAGATGATGTGAGCGCTTCATTTAAAGCGGTACGCCCATTTTTTGATTACATGAGTGATGTGTTGACTACAGATTTAAATGGGGTGTCGCTTATAGACTAAACCGCAGCCAATAACTCAGGTCTTTCAAGCAACTGAATTTGACTCAACAAACGTTCCTTAACAAGATTCATCATACGTTTATTTAAGGCTGAAGAGTTCTGGGTATATAAAGTGTATTCTTCTACAGTGAATAATCCTATAACCATACCTTTCATGGAGTTTCGGAATTTCATATCCTTATGAATCGCGTTTTCAATATAATCAATACGTTTTTCCATGGTTAAATCATAAAAAACTGATTTATGCTTCACAATATAATTTTTGAATACAGCTAATAATAAGTCGTTTTGAAGCTTTATAACTGGTCTTAGTACTTGATTCTGAAAACGCTCATCACTACTCATATTATCATGAATAGTTATAGAAGAAATCTCAGGACGAATATCCTTTAGGTTAGTTTGTCGTGGGTTCATAACTATTGGGTTTTAATAAAAGTATAGAATATATAAGCCAAAAAACAATGGTGTTTGCATAGTTTTTAACGAGGTTATCAACAATTTTAAATAACATATTTACTTTCAGTGAATTAAGACTTGTGGTTTTTTTGCGTAGCGGAAATGATTACTTTTGAAGAAAGCAAAATATGAAATTCGGAAGTGTAGATAATCCTCAAGATGTAGATTTTAGATTACCCAAAGACCACCCTAAAACCAAAGGTTTACTAAATAAAGTTAAAGACGACAATGTTCCTGAAATCTATGTAGGTTGTGCCAAATGGAATAGGGCAGACTTGAAGGGTTTTTATCCCAGAGGCACCAAAGATGAGTTGGAATATTATTCCAGACAATTTAATTCTATTGAGTTAAATGCCACGTTTTATCGCATTTTTCCTGCTGAACAATTTTCAACATGGTATGACAAAACGCCATCAAACTTTAAGTTCTTTCCAAAGTTAAATCAGGAAATAAGCCATTGGAAACGACTCAATGAAACTAAAGAAATTGTTGAGCATTATTTATATAATGCTGCTAATCTAAAAGATAAGCTGGGAACCATATTTTTACAAATGCATAATAACTTTGCTCCAAAAGATTTTGATAGGGTAGTAAATTTTATTGAAGAGTGGCCAAAAGAAGTCTCATTAGCAATAGAGTTTAGACATACCAATTGGTATAATGATAAATCTGTTGCCAATGAACTCTATCATCTTTTAGAAACCAATAATATTTCTAATGTTATTGTAGATACTGCTGGAAGACGTGATTTAATGCATATGAGATTAACAAACCCAATAGCTTTTATACGCTATGTAGGAGCCAATCATGAAACAGATTATACCCGATTGGATGATTGGGTAGAGCGATTAAAACTTTGGCAAGAACAAGGCATAAAGGAAATAGGTTTTTTCATCCATCAAAATATTGAAAAAGAATCACCGTTATTATCCGCATACTTTATTAAAAAATTAAATGCATCACTAGGTTGTTCTTTAGCAATCCCAAATGATAACAACCAACAAACCTTACTCTAGTCAATAATTTTTAAAGATTTAAAAATTATAAGTGATTTTATAAATACATTGAATAAAATTCATTTTATAATACCTCCTTTATCAATTTTATAAAAAGTTAATAACAAACCTTTGTAAAGCTTTATAAAACTGGTATAATGTTTTAACTTTGTCAACCTTTATAGCCCCAAAAGGGTATATTTTATTTAGCAAAAACAGCTTTTATACAATTAATAAAAATATTATGAGCAAAACATTATTTGACAAAGTATGGGATTCGCATGTGGTCAGAAAAATTGAAGATGGGCCTGATGTGTTTTTTATAGACCGTCATTTTATTCACGAAGTAACAAGTCCAGTAGCCTTTGTTGGCTTAAAGAGTAGAGGTATAGGTGTTATGTATCCTGAGCGTACTTTTGCTACTGCAGACCATAACACACCAACTTGGAACCAACATTTACCTGTGGCAGATCCTTTATCTGCAAACCAGTTAGAAGCTTTAGCTAACAATGCAGCAGAGTATGGTATTTCACACTGGGGATTAGGTCATAGAAATAACGGAATAGTTCATATTGTTGGTCCTGAAAATGGAATTACGCTTCCGGGTTCTACAATAGTTTGTGGAGATTCTCACACGTCTACACACGGTGCTTTTGGTGCCATTGCTTTTGGTATCGGTACGTCTGAGGTAGAAATGGTATTATCTACGCAATGTATCATGCAACCTAAACCTAAAAAGATGCGTATTAACGTGAATGGAAAATTAGGTTTTGGTGTGACTCCTAAAGATGTGGCGCTTTACATCATTTCACAACAAACTACTTCTGGTGCTACAGGATACTTTGTTGAATATGCTGGTGATGTTTTTGAAAACATGACTATGGAGGGGCGTATGACCGTTTGTAACCTTTCTATTGAAATGGGAGCTCGTGGAGGTATGATTGCTCCAGATGAAAAGACTTTTGAATATATTAAAGGGAGAAAGCATACGCCAAAAGGAGCAGATTGGGATAAAGCTATGGAATACTGGGAAACTTTATATACTGAAGAAGGAGCTGAGTTTGATGCTGAGTTTACTTATAATGCTGCCGATATTGAGCCCATGATTACTTATGGAACCAACCCGGGAATGGGAATTGGTGTTACTAAATCAATCCCATTGGCTGAACAGGTTGAAGGTGGTGTAGCTACATATAAAAAATCACTAGGCTACATGAAGTTCAATGAAGGTGATAACATGATTGGTAAAGAAGTAGATTATGTTTTCTTGGGGTCTTGTACTAATGGAAGAATTGAAGACTTTAGAGCGTTTTGCTCAATTGTAGAAGGACGTCAAAAAGCAGATAATATTACGGCTTGGTTAGTACCTGGATCACATAAAGTAGTAGACCAAATCAAAGAAGAAGGTTTAGATAAAATCTTAAATGCTGCAGGTTTTGTATTAAGAGAACCTGGATGTTCTGCTTGTCTTGCAATGAATGACGATAAAGTTCCTGCAGGTAAATTAGCGGTATCAACATCTAACAGAAACTTTGAAGGCCGTCAAGGACCAGGTTCTAGAACCTTGTTAGCATCACCATTAGTGGCAGCAGCAACAGCTGTTTCAGGAGTTGTTACAGACCCAAGAACATTACTTGAAGAAGTTGCCGTATAAATTAGTAATTAAAAAAATATTGTCAATAAAAAACACGTATTGGCTAAAAGCATAAAAAACATGGCTTACGATAAATTTGAAGTATTAACAAGCACAGCGTATCCGTTACCAATAGAAAACGTAGATACAGACCAAATCATTCCTGCACGTTTCTTAAAAGCTACAGAGCGTAAAGGTTTTGGAGATAATTTTTTTAGAGATTGGAGATACGATTCTGAAGGAAACCCTATTCCAGATTTTCCTTTAAATGATGCAAAATATGAGGGTTCTAAAATATTGGTTGGTGGTAAGAACTTTGGTTCTGGCTCGTCAAGAGAGCATGCTGCTTGGTCTGTGTATGATTTTGGATTACGTTGTGTAATTTCATCATTCTTTGCAGATATATTTAGAAACAACTGTTTAAACATTGGCGTGCTTCCTGTTCAGGTGTCTCCTGAGTTTGCTCAAAAATTATTTGATGCCATTGAAGCAGACTCGAAAACTGAAATAAAAGTAGATTTACCAAACCAAACAGTTACATTGGTATCAACTGGTGAATCTGAATCTTTTGATATTAATGGCTACAAAAAAGGTAATATGCTAAATGGTTTTGACGATATAGATTATTTACAAAACATGAAGGAAGAAATTGCTGCCTTTGGTGAAACTAGACCTTTTTAATAACACATCAAAACAATTTAATAGCTCATTCATTTTACATGAAGAAAATTGAGATAATGGATACGACATTACGCGATGGTGAACAAACATCGAGTGTGTCGTTTTCTGCTTCTGAAAAACTTACATTAGCAAAACTTCTATTAGAAGAACTTAAGGTTGATAGAATAGAAATAGCTTCGGCGCGAGTGTCAGAAGGTGAATTTCAAGCAGTAAAAAACATCACAGAATGGGCAAATGAATACAACCATTTAAATGCTGTAGAGGTATTATCGTTTGTAGACGGTGGTGTTTCTATAGATTGGATGGTAAAGGCTGGAGCTAGAGTGCAAAACCTTCTCACTAAAGGTTCACTTAACCATTTAACTCATCAGTTAAAAAAGACTCCAAATCAGCACTTTAATGAAGCGAAAAATGTTATTTCTTTAGCTTCAGATAAGGGTATAGCTACCAATGTTTATTTAGAAGATTGGAGTAATGGTATGCGTAATTCTAAAGATTATGTTTTTGAATTTTTAGAATTTTTATCAACACAACCTATTAAGCGTATTATGCTTCCAGACACTTTGGGAATCTTAACGCCAAAGGAATCTTATGATTTTGTTTTTGAAATAAAGAATGCATATCCTAATATACATTTTGACTTTCATGCCCATAATGATTATGATTTAGGGGTTTCTAATGCTATTGAAGGCTTAAGAGCTGGAGCAGACGGATTACATCTAACTGTGAACGGAATGGGTGAACGTGCTGGTAATGCCCCCATGTCTAGTACCATTGCAGTTATCAACGATTTTGTCCCAAACGTTACCATTGGGGTTAATGAAAAGGTGCTCTACACCGTAAGTAAATTAGTAGAGAACTTTTCTGGAATTATGATTCCTGCAAACAAGCCTATCATAGGAGCCAACGTTTTTACCCAAACCGCTGGTATTCATGCCGATGGTGATAACAAAAACAATCTCTATTTTAGTGATTTGTTACCAGAACGCTTTGGTAGAACAAGACAATATGCACTTGGTAAGGCTTCTGGTAAAGCTAATATCCAGAAAAATTTACAAGAATTAGGGTTAAAACTAAATGAAGACGAACTTAAAAAAGTAACCCAACGTATTATTGAGCTTGGTGATAAAAAACAAGTTGTAACAAAAGAAGATTTACCATATATCATTTCAGATGTTTTAGATAGTGGCTCTTATGAAGAGAAGATAACGGTAGATTCTTATGTTTTAACACATTCTAAAGGTTTAAAACCATCTACTACAATAGCGCTTAACATTGAGGGTGAATCATTTGAAGAAAATGCTCAAGGCGATGGGCAATTTGATGCGTTTATGAATGCCATTAGAAAGATTTTTAAAAAGAAAAAACTGGTGCTTCCAGATTTAGTTGACTATGCTGTGAGAATCCCCCCTGGTAGTCGTTCTGATGCATTGTGTGAAACCATAATTACATGGAAAAATAAAGCATCTGAATTTAAAACTAGAGGGTTAGACTCAGATCAAACGGTATCGGCTATAAAAGCCACAGAGAAAATGCTTAACATTATTAATAATTAGATATAATAAAACTATAAAATGAAATTAAACATAGCCCTTTTAGCCGGAGATGGTATAGGACCAGAAGTTATAGATCAAGCTGTAAAAGTAAGTGATGCTGTTGCCAAAAAATTTGGTCATGAGATTACTTGGAAACCTGCATTAACAGGAGCTGCAGCTATTGATGCTGTTGGCGAGCCATATCCAGATGAAACTCATAATATTTGTAAAACATCTGATGCTGTGTTGTTTGGAGCTATTGGAGACCCCAAATACGATAATGATCCATCTGCACCTGTACGTCCGGAACAGGGTTTATTAAAAATGCGAAAAGCCTTAGGGTTATTTGCTAATGTTCGCCCAACTTTTGTATTCCCATCATTATTAGACAAATCACCGTTAAAAAAAGAACGTATTGAAGGAACAGATTTAGTGTTTTTACGTGAACTAACTGGTGGGATTTACTTTGGAGAAAAGGGCAGGAGAGATGATAGAAACACAGCATATGACAATTGTGTATACACTAAAGAAGAAGTAACACGTTTAGCTCGTAAAGGCTTTGAATTAGCTATGCAACGTTCTAAGCGCTTGTGTTGCGTTGATAAAGCTAACGTGTTGGAAACATCTCGTTTGTGGAGAGAAACTGTACAAGGTTTAGAAGCTGAATACCCAGAAGTAGAAGTATCTTATGAGTTTGTTGATGCTGTAGCCATGCGTTTAGTTCAATGGCCTTCTGATTATGATGTGTTAATTACAGAAAACTTATTTGGAGATATCTTAACCGATGAAGCTTCTGTGATTTCAGGGTCTATGGGTTTAATGCCATCAGCATCTTTAGGGTCTGACATTGGTTTATTTGAGCCAATTCACGGATCATACCCGCAAGCGGCAGGAAAAAATATAGCGAATCCTATGGCAACCGTATTATCAGCAGCTATGATGTTTGAAAATTTTGATTTAATCGAAGAAGGCAAAGTAATAAGAGAAGCTGTAAACAAAGCTCTGGCTGAAGGAATAGTTACAGAAGACCTATCGGAAGGCGATAAAGCTTATGGAACTAGTGAAGTAGGAGACTGGTTAGCGGCCAATATTTAATATTATATTACTACATAAAACTAACTAAAACTGGAAAGACCTATCAAAATTGATAGGTCTTTTTTAATTCTACATAATTTTCAATAAACTTCTATTATATTCTATAATGATTGCATCTAAGTTTTTATCTATCTCATTAACATAGGAGGCTGATAAGGTTATTTTTCCTTTGTATTTATTTTGAGATGCTACCATATTTATTGGATATTTTTCTAAAAAATCTGTGTAAACAATATATAATACTTTTGTTTTAACATTTTGAATTAATTGAAATACAGTATCTAAAAGAAAGTGCTCTTTTGTTAATTTATTTTTTTGTGCATCGGTAACCGAAATTAAGCTTCGTTCTGAGTAACCATCAAAACCCTTAGCGACATAATATGAGCCTAAATATTTAAATTTTCCGATTATTATATTCTGAGGCTTAAAAATACTTCGTCTCATTTTTAAATCTTCTTGTTTTTGAAGTACAATTTTACTTGACACTAATTCATACTTCTTAGTATTTTTCAAGATTCGACTAGCAGTTCTTAAACGATTATTAATTTCCTCTGCATTAAGTTCTTTCACCTTGTTAGGGGTGTAATTTGATTCTTTTTTTAGTTCTGCTATTTTCACGCTATCATTCTTAGCCTTATTAGCAAATGCTAAAGCCTTTTTATAAAATTTAGATACTCTTTTTGTCTCAGGTTTTTTTATGGCTGTAGTGTATTCTTTTGATAATACCTCAAACACGTAAGGAGATCCCCCTTCTTTTAAAGCAATTAATTTGTTTAGCTCTTTGTCAAAAACAAATTCTGTATTTTGAGCATTTAGCTGAGAACATATTGAAACCAACGTAGCTATAAAACATAAAAATTTCATAACAATATATTATTTTATAATGAAAATTAAGTGGCATAACTACAAACACTTAATTGAGGGAAGTGTTCAAATATACGTTATTTTACGTTAAAAAGTAAAATTTTACCGATAAAAGGGTATGTCTATTCTTTGATAGAAAAACTAGAACCACTAGGCAATTCAAATATTTCTAAATCAAAATAAGGCGTAGCAGCTATAACATGGTCAAAAATATCGGCCATGATATATTCATAATTAACCCAGCGTTTATCACTACTGAAAGCATAAATTTCAATAGGTATACCTTGAGATGATGGTGCTAATTGGCGCACCATGATAGTCATATCCTTGTTTATAGCAGCATGGTTTTCAATATATTCTTGAACATACTTTCTAAAAACTCCAAGGTTGGTTAGGTTTCTTCCATTTATAGCTAAAGACTTATCAATTTGGTTTGTTTTATTATGGGTATCAATATCACTTTGTCGTTTATCTAAATATTTTTCAATAAGCTCAATACCCTTAAGTTTTTCAATATCGGCTTGATTTAAATATTTAACACTTTCCATTTTAATACTTAATGAACGCTTTATACGTCTACCATCAGAACTAGTCATTCCTCGCCAGTTCTTAAAAGATTCCGAAATCAACGCATAAGTTGGAATAGTAGTAATGGTTTTATCCCAATTCTGAACCTTTACAGTAGCTAGGGTAATTTCAATAACATCACCATCAGCTCCAAATTTTTCAAAAGTCACCCAATCACCAATACGTACCATATCATTTATAGATACCTGAATACTAGCAACAAAACCTAGAATGGTATCTTTAAATATTAATATAATCACGGCAGAGGCAGCCCCTAAACCAGTCAAAAATTTTAAGAAAGGAATATCTGTTATTACAGCTATAGCAGACATGATGCCTGCAACCCAAGCAAATATCATAAAGACCTGTATATAACTTTCTACAGGTTTATCTCTTAAACTTGGCAAGGTCTTTAAAAAATCTTTTACAGTGAATAAAAGGCTTCTCACTATCCAAAGCGTTAGTACAATAGCAAATACTTGCAACCCTTTTTCAACAACTATTTCAAAGTCAGGGAAATCATAAAATATTATAGGAACCAATTCTAAAGCTATAAGCAGAGGAATGATATGTGCTACATTTCTTGGAACCTTATTAGCAACTAATAAATCATCAAAATTAGACTTTGAAGCACTTGCAAACCGCGTAAACATTTGCAAGAGAATCTTTCTAATTAGAAAGTCAATTAAAAACACAATGATGGTAGAAGCAATTAACAACCCTGCCATGTTTAACCATACAGCTGTATCTTCTTCAATATCTTTTTGTGTTAAAAAATCAAAGAAAAACCTATTAAAATCAAGAGTAGCTTCTGTTAGTACCTCTGTATTTTCCTTGTCTTGAATCATTTTACAGGTTTTAAATATTTACGTTCAATTAAAAAAGTCCCAAATGGAATAATAGCTGCTAAAAGCACACCACTAAAAGCCTTTTTACACCAGTTAAAATCAGGTTTCAAAACAAAAGCTAATACTATATATAACATGAAAAGAATTCCATGAGGCATTCCTAATAGTTTTACATATTGAGGATCTTCTGCAAAATGTTTCATGGGGGTAGCGATAAAAAGTAGAAGTATATAAGATACACCTTCTAAAAAAGCGACTACTCTAAATATATTAAGGAGTGAAAACATATACAAAATTTTAGACAAAAATACACAGACTGATTAAATAATGGTTGAGATACTGCAATTTTGTTGTAACTTTATAGGACTTGCCACATTTATCATTTGATACTTGCCTCAGGGTATGACAATAATCATATTTTTTTATAAATATTGAGGGTAGCTTTATATCATCTTAAAAATTTAAAGAGTTTCTTTTTTTAAAAAAATATCAACTTAAATTAAACCAAAGGCAAATGAAACGAGTGTTAATAAATTTTGAACATTGTTATTAATGGAATGTTTAAAGTTTTAATGTGAGAGCGTAACAATGACATACGTTCTCAATTTTATAATTAACATGAAATCTACTAATTATTAAAATTTAAACGTATGAAAGTATTTGATGATAAGCACATTAAAAATGTGGTATTTGTAGGGGCCCATAATAGCGGTAAAACTACTTTGGCAGAAACCATGCTATTTGAAGCAGGACTGATTAATAGACGTGGTACCATTGAAGATCAAAACACGGTTTCAGATTACCATGAGATTGAACACCAACGTCAAGCATCGGTATTTGCAACGCCTATACATACCGAATGGCGCAATTACAAAATTAATATTATTGACACTCCTGGTTTAGACGATTTTATTGGGGAAATTATTTCATCCATCAGGGTGGGAGACACCATAGCTACCGTGATTAATGGAAAACACGGCGTAGAGGTTGGCACTGAAATTATCTGGAATTATATAGATAAATACAACAAGCCAACCTTATTTATTATAAACCAAATTGATCACCCCGATTGTAATTTTGAAGATGCCTTTAAAAGTATAAAAACATTAGTAGGAAATAATGTTGCACAAATACAATACCCCATAAAACTTGATGGTGCGCAATGTATTGTTGATGTTTTAAAAATGAAATGCTATAAGTTTGGACCCGAAGGAGGAAAGCCAGAAAAATTAGAAATTCCTGATTTTGAAAAAGCAAAAGCTGAAGCTTTACATAACGAGCTAGTTGAAAAGGCTGCCGAGAATGATGAAGCACTTATGGAACTTTATTTTGACAAAGGTACTTTAAATGAAGATGAAATGCGCCAAGGTATTAAGGCAGGTATGCTAAACCATGACTTGTTCCCAGTATTCTGCGTATCGGCCTTACAAGATATGGGCAGCGGACGATTAATGGGATTCATTGATAATGTTGCGCCTGCTGCGGCCGATTTAAAACCAGAACAAAGTTTAGAGGGCGAGGAGATTGTGCCCAAGGCAGAAGCAGACACCTCACTTTTTGTTTTTAAAACCTTATATCAACCTAATTTGGGTCAGATTACTTTCTTTAAAGTTAAGTCTGGAGAAATTAACCTTAATGACAGGTTAACCAATTCTAGAACTGGAGAAACTGAGGTTATCAATCAGTTATTTATTATGGATGGCAAGAACCGTGAACCTGTAAATAAATTAAGTACGGGTGATATTGGTGCCAGTTTAAAATTAAAAGACACTGAAACTAATGACACGCTTTATAGTGGCAGTAAGCCTATTACCATAAAACCCATTCAATACCCAGAACCAAGAATTAATAAAGCTGTGACTGCTAGTAACAAAGCCGATGAGGAAAAATTAAGCGATGCACTACGTAAAATTCATAAACAAGATCCAACGGTGGTTATTAACTATTCTAAAGAATCTAAAGAGCAAGTTTTAGGTTGTCAAGGAGAGTTACACTTGGCTATTATAGATATGACGTTGAAAAGTGACTATAAAATAACTGCTCATTATGAAAAACCTAAAATTAAATATAGGGAGACCATACAACGTTCTTCAACGGCTAATTACCGACACAAAAAACAATCGGGGGGCTCTGGTCAATTTGCACAGGTACACCTTAAAATAGAGCCATGGTTTGAAGGTATGCCAGAACCTGAAGGTTTTAATATTAGAGGTAAAGAGGAAGTAAGTTTACCTTGGGGTGGAAAACTGGTATTTTACAACTGTATTGTAGGAGGTGTTATTGATGCGCGCTATATTCCTTCGGTTATGAAAGGGGTTTTAGAAGTTATGGAAGAAGGCCCTTTAACAGGATCTTATATACGCGATGTGAGGGTGATGGTTTATGATGGCAAAATGCATCCAGTAGATTCTAATGATATATCGTTTAAAATAGCAGGGGCGCACGCTTTTAAAGAAGCCTTTTTAAACGCCAATCCTAAGTTATTAGAACCTACAAACGAGTTAACCGTTAAAGTACCTGAAGATATGGTAGGTAATGTGATGACCGATTTACAAAGTAGACGCTCTATCATTCAAGGATTTGACAATTTAGACCATTATCAAATACTAAAATGTACCATTCCTGCAGCAGAACTATTTGGCTATTCTACAGATTTACGATCGTTAACACAAGGAAAAGCTACATTTAGTTCCAGGTTTTCATCATACCAACCGGTACCAAATAACATTCAAAAACAATTAGTAAAAGAAGAAGTATAATTAAATAAGTATGTAACTATGATAACGAAAGCAAATTATTTAAGCGACCTTAAATTTAATTTAGATACATGGAAAAGAGAATTACGGTTTCATTTTAACGAAATGGATACCTTTGAAGAAAAATTAGAAGAAATAGCAGCACGAGAATTTGGTAAAAAAGCAACGGTGCCCTTGGAGAATTTTCAAAATAGAATCATGATTGAAAAAGACGCTATTTCTAAATTAAAACACCGTATTAGAAATAAAATGGCCAATATAAATCAAGCCGATTATAACGAAAACATTGAAGGCAGATTTCAAAATGAACAGCATACTTTAAAGGATGATATGCGTACGTATATTAAAATGCATTACGACCTCAAAGAGGAAATGATGGATTTCTTTAGAGAGTGGTTATAAATTAAACTTCAAGAAGTAAAAAAAGCTAGAATGTTAAAATGTTCTAGCTTTTTTTATGTTAATCAATTAATTAGTAATTTGATGATATTGATTTATAATGGTATGAATGTTGTGTCTTTATTAAATAAAATATAAAAGTTTATGATGCTTAGAATTGTTTGGATATTTATGTTTTCTATCATTATCATTGGCTGTAGTTCCAGAAAACAACTAACCGCTACAGCAGATAAAATGGAAAAAATTCATGCCATTGTAAAAATGGATACCATAAACATAATATCAAATTGGGCAAACCCCTTAAATTCCAATATGATAGCTAATACAGGATTGCTTCCGGTTGGCTCCACTGCAGGAAATATAAGTCTTATAGGTAATGCCAATTACTTCAAGATAATAGGAGATAGTGTATCCATTTATCTACCATACTATGGGGAATGGCGATTTGCACCTCCTTATGGCGCTAGAGAAACAGGTATAAGTTTTGATGGAAAGCCCAAAGAATATAAACAAACCTTCAATAAGAAAAAGAATAAGTATGAGTACTATTTTGAATTAAAAAACAACGCCGAAATTTTTCAAATTAACCTGACACTTTTCCCTAATTTAAACACCGATATACATGTAAATAGTAATTTACGAGCTTATATAGGTTATAGAGGTGAAGTTATTGAGAAATAATACTTAGAATACATTAAAAATAACCAGTCCGTAAATCACAAAACGTAATAAACGCAAAGATCCAAAGGAAACCACACCTTTAAACGGGTAGTTAATAATACCAGCAGCTAAGCATGAAATTGAAAAGGGTAGTGGCAATAAGGCGCCTACAACTATTAGAAAACCGCCCCATTTTTTAGAATTTTTAAGCTGTTTTTGCATTTTTTCTTCTAAATAACGGTGTACCCTTGGTATATTGGTGATTACAGCACCAATGTAATAGCTTAACAGACCACCTATATAAGACAATATAGCCAATAAAATAAGGTAACCCCAAGGTGCACTAAGCTTACCAGACCATGCAATAAACAATTCTGGAGGTATGAGCCCCAACAAGGTTTCAGAAATAAAAAAGAAAATTAAAACACCATAAATAGGCAAAACCTCTGTAATATTTGTAAGCAGCTCATTAATATTAAAAAAGGTATTAACCACGTAAATAACAATGACGGCCAATAAAATATAAGGTAAAGCTTTAAGAACACTTTTACCTACAAAGCTATAAAAGCCGGTATAACTATAATACTGATGTAATAAACGTAAACGGGATTTCCCGTAAGTTTTAGTCTTGGCTTTGGGTTTCATTTTCAAATGCAATTTCAGAAAGGCGAAAGTAGCTTCTTTTTTTGTTCTTATAAAGAAATAGAGCAGCTTTAAATTAATTTTAACAGGTTTATTCGATGTGGTGTATGATGAACACACTGCTAAATATTCTATTTTACATAATATAAATTATAGTACATTTTTAATATTTGATTATCCAGTGGATGATTAAATATTAAAACATAATTTACGTCGTTATTGAAATGCTTAGCGTATTTATAAAATGATAGCTATAATTCTCTATTATGTAAAATGTCCCAGAAACATTCGTTTTCATAAGAATAATTAGAACTTGGGTCATTAAACTAATAAGCGGTTTGCTTCGCAGCGTTTAAAAAACATATGTATCTATAATTAGCCGTTAACAGACATCATGCGATAAACTTTAGTGTTTTTTTATTGGCTTATCCAGTTTTGGGTTAGAAACAATATTAGAAAAACTATGGTGTTTTAGTAATTAATCCTTGTATTTACTAAGTAGATAGTTACCTGTAATCATAAAAGCTTTACTCTAACCGCATTCATGCCTTTTTGACCTTTTTCAAGTTCAAATAGAACCTTATTGGCTTCAGAGATTTCATCAATAAGACCGCTAACATGTGTAAAGAATTTTTCTTGAGTTTCTGAATCTATTATAAAACCAAAACCTTTAGAATGATCAAAAAATGAAACGGTTCCTTTTCTTACCGGATTAAAAACTTCAGTTTCCTCAGTCTTTTTTGGAATACCAAGCTCTATAGTTTTAGCTTTTACCTTTATCTTTTTTGAAGGATCTGGTGGTGTATCTGTTAGCTGACCATCATAGCCAACGTAGGCAAATTCAATGCCTTTTTTCCCATTTTCTTTTGCGTCTAGTTTGCGAGCTTCCATTTTCTTTTTCTTCTCTTCACGCTTTTTTAAACGCTTTTTTTCTCTTTCACTTTTGCCGAAAGTTTGTTGCGATCTCCCCATAAATTATTTAAGATACTACTATTAATTTAATCATATTCCTACTGACTTTATTTTTTTAAAATCATAAAAAAAACCTATCACTTTTTTAGTAATAGGTTTTAAATTTTTGCATAACTCTATTTTTATAGAACTTCTACATTAACAGCATTTAAACCTTTTTTTCCAGGTTGAGTAGAGTACTGTACTTTGTCATTTTCTCTTATATCATCAATTAAGCCTGAATTGTGAACAAAAATATCTTCGCCTTCTGATGATGTTATAAACCCAAATCCTTTTGAGTTATTAAAAAATTTTACTGTGCCTTCTTGCATCTTTACTAGTGTTTATATATTATTAATTCTTTTTTGTTCAATTAACCTCCCTTACTAAGTATGTAGCAATCACTATACAGCTAAATGCTTCTTAAAAATACTTAAACAACTAATAAAGTAATGATGAAATAAAAAAGATAAGAAGAGAAAAACTCGAAAAAACTAATTACTAAATAACTACCTTGAAAACTGAAAGGTGCTCTATTCGAACACTGCAAATTAAGGCTTTTATTTTCACAAAACAACTATGTTTTAAAAAAATATCTGTTTAAAACTCATTTCACGCACCATAATTTGAATGTATTTAAGTGAAAAAAATTAATGATTTTTTTTAGGAAGACCGTTTTTTGCATTAAACTAATTACTAATTTAGTATTAATTACAGAGTTTATAGTAACGCTCAATGAAAAGAAAAATAATTGTGCTTATTGGACTTGTATTGGCAATAAGTTTAGCTTGGTATTTTATTACTTTAGACCGAGATTACCAACCTTCTACAGATTTTGATGAAACAGAATCTCATCTATTAGTTTGGTCACCTTATCATAGAAATACGTATCGTAATTTTATTAAAAATTTAGCTGAAGATGACCATGTTATTTTATTTGTACCAGACACCATTGATTCTGATAGCTTATTTAATGAACTTAAATTGTTTGGTGTCAATATGGATAACATTCTACTGCAAACTATTAACAGTGCTGATATTTGGATTAGAGATTTTGGCCCCCTATTTCTATTAAATAAAAGTGGAAAATTCAAAACCATAAGTTTTAATTATCACAATAGCAAGAGAAATACCTTTCCATATGAGTACCAAAATTTATTCAAAGAAAGGTTAAGAGCCTCTAAACTTGTTAGTGTTGGTGGAGCAAGAGAGTTAAATGGCAAAGGATTAGCTATTTTAGTTGAAAAGCATGAAATGGCCAATAATCCTAAGCTAACTAAAGAACAAATAGGAAAAGAGTTGAAAAAGAAATTAGGCGTCAAAAAAATTATTTGGTTAAAAAGTGGACTTCCTCAAGATGAATTGCGTGCTGTTAAGCCATTTTTAGATAGTATTTATACCAATGGAGCGGGTAATCATATCGATAGTTTTTGTAGGTTTATTTCCCCTAATACTGTATTATTGGCCAAGGTAGATAGTAGTGAATTAATTACAAACCCTATTATGAAGATTGCTCATGAGCGCTTAGAGGAAAATTACGCTATTCTTAAAAATGCTTCTGATCATGATGGGAACCCTTTAAATATTATTAGAGTTCCCATGGCTCCATTGCTTTTTGAAATTGAAGCATATGAAAACGAAACCAGAACTTTTATAAGATCTACCAGCTATTTAAATTTTATAATTACCAAAAATAAAGTTATTGTACCAAGTTATGCACAACATTTGGGAAGTGATTATGCTATAGCTAAAGATGCCGAGATAGAAGTTATATTTAAAAGTATTTTTCCTGAAAAGAAAATAGTTATGCTGGATTGTATTGAACTTAATAGAAACGGTGGCGGATTTCATTGTATTACAATTAATAAACCAAAAAAAAGAAAAGAAAAAAAGCAGCTTAACTATTTCATAAACTTCAGTCTTTGATTTAAATTTTTTTGATTTTTTTTATTTCTTATATCCAGACGACGTATCTTCTATTTTGACAAAATCATCACATTACATTTAAAATATTCCAGGAATGCCTGGTAATTGGCCTACTAAAGCTAGTGCTACAACACATACTAAAAACATGATACCAGGAATGATTAATCGTTCTTTTAAGGATAGTTTTTTAGCCCTGTCTCTATCACCTATTAACCCAAGATTATCAAGCAGCATAGTTAAGGCCCAACCAAAAACAGGATTAACAAATGCACACGCAAAAATACAGGTACCGGCACTTAAAGAATCGTTTTGCTTTTGTACCATTTGCATACCAGCCTCTAGTAGAGGTAAAAACACACCAACTATTAAGGCGACTCTTAGTACTGGTTCCCACATAGCTAAATCCATAGGATAGCCAAATACCGATGCCAAAATACATAGTATAGCTGTTAGAATGGCGCCACCCGGTATTGGTCTTTTTGCAATGGCAGCTGGAATCATATAAGTTCCCCATGAAGATGCAATATTACCGCCTCCTAAAAAGGCTCCAACAACTTGTCGTATAGAAGAAACGGTCATAGTATCATCTACATCCATTAAAACATCTTTTGCTTTTTTAGGATAATTCATTTCCTGAAAAACACGATGACCTAAATAATCTGGAGACCACATGGCCACTGCAAGAATTGCAAAAGGAATCACCGCTACAAAATGTCCAAAATCTGGCCACCCTAATTGCCATCCTGTATCTTCGCCCCACCACCAGAATGGATTGAAATGCGGAAGTCCTGGTGCAGTAGAAAATTCAAAGCCAACACCCATAACATACGCTGTTATTCCAGCTATTGCAGAACATAATGGAATTGCTAGCCACCGCTTTTTAATCCTTGCTAAATAGGCATAAACAAAAACGGTAATACCTATTACGGCAAAAGATACTGTACTAGCATCTTGAGATGATGTCCACAATTCGAATTTTGATATTTGCCCTATGAGACCAACGGCACCTAAATAAATAAGAAGCCCTCCTCTTACCCCTACTCCTGTTAATTCCATTAATTTAGAACCTCCTTTTGTTATACTTAAAAAAAGGCCAAAAACACCAATTAAAATACCCAAAGCTAGTGGGTGTCCACCAGCAGCTGCTATAATGGGTATCAACGGAATCATAGGGCCATGTGTGCCTGCCAAATTGGCTCTAGGGTTTAAAATAGCTGAAAAAATTAGCACAAAAATACCACCAGCTATTAGTAACTCATATCTAACATTCTCAGCTACAAACTCAGGAGATAGTCCAAATTGTACTGCAAATGCCGCTACCATTGCTGTTACCATAACTACTTTTCCTATGGTTGCTGCTAATGCGGGTACCAAATCTTCAAATTCTATATGAAAATCTCTAAATGGCATATGAATACGCCATCTTCTAAATTTCATACTAAGTAATTCGTGCTCTAAATAGTCTTCTCTACTTTTAAATTCTTCTGATTTTTTACGTTTCTCTTGATACGTGTTTTGGTTTTTTTCCTCCATTTGTGGTTAGTTGAATTCCTATTTCGCTTTTTGATTCAACAAAAATACTTCTCAAATAAATTATCAAACATGAGATTTATCAGGTTTAGGATAAATATATCTTGTTTCACTTATGAAAATAGAAACAAAACGCATCAAAGGTCATTAATAATGTTATTCTAAAAATCGTTAAATTTTATTTTTAAACTGATCTTTATCATATTAATTTCTTCGCTTGTTGAGTAACTTTATTAGTTACTATAATCTTACTCAATTTCAGTATCATGAAGCGCTATTATTTCATACTAATAATATTACTGGGGTTGATTCTTACCTTAATAGGATGGATTAACATTAATATACAACCCGGTTATGTCCCTACAACTTTAAATGATTTTTTCATGCCTGGTTCGCAACCCTTGGAATCAGGAACATTTAACCACCCAGAACAGTGTGACAATTGTCATGGCGGTTATGACTCAGCCATTGAACCAGCTTTTACCTGGCGCGGTAGTATGATGGCACATAGTATGCGAGACCCATTATTTGAGGCCTCCTTAACAATAGCCAATCAAGATGCCATTGATAGTGGTGATTTATGTATTAGATGTCACTCCCCTGTAGGTTGGTTAGAAGGTCGCTCTACTCCTACTGATGGCTCTGCCCTTACTGATAATGATCATGAAGGCGTACAATGTCATTTTTGCCATAAATTAACAGACCCTTTAAGTACAAGCCCTACAGATCTTGCCTATATAAATACCTTAAGCAATCCAACTACAATACACGGCAATGGTATGTTTATTGTAGATTCTCAAGATTTACGTCGTGGTCCTTATAATGATATAACGCAAGTAAATCATGATGTACTTTATTCTGAATTTCATACTAAATCAGAATTATGTGCCACCTGTCATGATGTGAGTAACCCTGTATTTTCAAAACAGGCTGATGGCACCTATAAACCAAATACTTTGGATTTGCAGGCGCCTTCATTTGATACTTATGAAATGTTTCCTGTAGAACGAACGTATAGCGAATGGAAAATGAGTGCCTACAATACACCAACAGGTGTACCTTCGTCTGTATTTGGAGGAAATAAAGAGAATGTAATTTCATGTCAGGATTGTCATATGCAGGATATGACGGGTAAAGGAGCTAATAAAAACTACGTTCCTGTTAGAAATGATATTGGCCAACATGACTTAACCGGAGGTAACACTTTTGTTCCAGAATTAGTTAAAACATTGCATTTTCCAGATAATATTGAAATTCAAAATGCCATTAACGCTGGAATTGAAAGAGCCAGATATATGTTAGAGAATGCAGCCACTATGAATTTGTTTGTGACAGAATCTGGAAGCGGCTATAATCTAGATGTAGAGATCATAAATGAAACAGGGCACAAACTACCCTCTGGTTATCCCGAAGGCAGGCGTATGTGGATTAATGTAAGGGGCTATGATATCTCAGATAACTTGATATATGAATCTGGTGCTTATGATAGTGAAACAGCAACATTAGACCAAAATAGCACTAAAATTTATGAAGCTAAATTAGGTATGAGTGATGACGTAGCTGCATTAGCAAACATTAATGGTATGGGAAGTTATGTAGCTGGAGAATCTTTCCATTTTGCACTTAATAATATGGTTGTAAAAGACAACAGAATACCCCCACGAGGTTTTACTAATGCTAATTTTGAAGCCATTCAAGCAGCGCCGGTAGGATATTCATACGCTGATGGGGCGTATTCTGATATTACTTCTTATACTTTACCAATAGATACTTATGAAATTGAAGTAAAATTACTCTACCAAACCGTTTCTAAAGAATATATTGAGTTCCTGAGAGACAAGAATATTACAAATACCAAGGGAATTGAGCTTTATGATCTCTGGAGTACCCATGGAAAGTCAAGTCCAGAAATTATGCAAGAGGCCCAATTTTATACAAACACCCTAAATAATGCTGAAAAGAAATTAGAAGGCACTCTAAAAATTTACCCTAACCCAACATATGATATTTTAAATATTGATTTAGAAAAAATATCATCTAATAATTTACAAATTGATTTGTTCAATATCTCTGGTAGAAAGATTAAGACTGTTGCTTTCGATAAAACTAATACAAGCTTTGAAATTATAAAACTTGATACTTCTGATCTATCAGGTGGCACATATATTCTTAAAATAAGTTGGGATAATAAATCTATCAATAGGCGTATTGTAATAAGGTAAGAGAATGAAACTATAAGCTAGTCTTTTATTATTTTGTTGACATTATATAAAGTACTTTTTACTTTTCTATGTTAATAACTCAAACAATACAATTACAAACGAAGCGTTAATAATACTTATATTCGCAATTCAAAAAGTTATATTCGTCAGGTATCTAGAATGAAGTTTTTAATAACCAGCTTATTACTTTTTATTTCTTTCGATGCGCTTAGCCAGAATCGCTTCAATGATATAGAATCACTTGCTATGGCTATCGAATCTATTTTAGAAGATTCAACTAAAACAGATTCCTTGAATGTGGTTTCTGATAAGCCAAACATCAAATCAGAATATTGGAATCATACTGTTTATAACCCATACAAAGAAGTTCATGTTAAATTTCCATTAAAAATACAATTTGAAGACTCCACGTATCACTCTCCTATTGGAAAGGATAAAGTAGTTACGTCGCACTACGGATGGAGATGGGGACGTGCTCACAAAGGTATTGATATAGACCTAATTACTGGAGATAGTATATTTGCCATGTTTGATGGTGTAGTGAGGATGTCTAGATACACTAGTGGTCATGGAAGAACAGTAGTGGTAAGACATTACAATGGTTTAGAGACTGTTTACGCCCATTTATCAAGATATGGTGTTAAAGAAAATGATACGGTTGCTAAAGGTGATTATTTAGGTAAAGGTGGCACATCTGGTAATGCCCGTGGGAGCCATTTACACTTGGTTATAAATTACAAGGGGGTTTCAATAAATCCTGAATATTTATTCAAGTTTGATGATAATAATACCATAAGAGCTAAAGAGCTTTGGGTAACTAAAAAATGGACACAACCTATTTTTCATAATTCAAGAAGACAAAGCCATATTAAGCCTTTATTAACCAAAAAGGAAGCCTTGGCTAGTTTAATAAAACAGCGTTCTATTTATGTGGTAAGACCTGGCGACACATTATCCAGAATTTCAGTAAACAACAATGTAACTATTGCTTCTATTTGTAAACTTAACCAGATTAGGAGAAACTCTGTCATTAAAATTGGGCAGAAATTACTTATTGAAAAATAAACGGGTATATTTTTAAAACTCTAGTAAGATTCTATTTCTTTACCAAGAACAATGTCTCTGGTAGCAACCCATAAACCTTCTTTTTTATCTAACTTTAAAATTCTTTGAGGGTCTGTGTCTTCTACTTTAGCTCTACATTTACCAGTAAGCAAAGGATCGTCATCAAATAGAAATGTTTCTATTTTATATTCAGGTTTATTAGGTTCTTTAACTATTGGGTAAATTTGTTTTAATTCTTTTCCGTAAATAAAACTTCCAGGGACAAACGTATACAAGGTGTATTTACCATTTTCATCTGTTCTTACCCAACCTCTGTGGTGTACATAACGCTTTTTGTTATGTCTTTTTAGCTCAAAATTTCCGTTTTCATCAGTTTGGTGAACAAAGAGTAATATGTTTTTTGCCGGTGTGACACCATCACTTTCGTAAATAGTTCCAGTTATTTTGAGTTTATTTTTTTTTGAAGAAAAATCAGGAATGGTATCAATACTATTCAAATTCTTTTCCGAAAAATCATAAATAGGACTACGCTTTTTATAATTTTCAGGAATATCTTTTAAAACATCAGTAGGTTCCTGAGCTGTTACTACATAACAATTTGCTAAAATTAAAATAACAGAAATTATGACTATTATGTATTTAAATTTCATGGGGACAAAAATTAATTTATTTAAAATTAGAATATTATATCCCAGAACTAATAAAAACTATGTGAACTTTAAAATAAAACGATGAATTGCGATTTTATGTAAAAATTACCGATGAAATGACATTATAATATCTCTTATAATACCATTTAAATCATTCTCTTAATCAGTTCATAAATATTTAAAACTTAAATATAAGGCTACAAAAAACCCCAAGAGGACTTGGGGTTACTTGTAAATTAATAAATAGATTTTTCTTTTTCTATTTCAAAGTAAACTCTGAGGTTGATACAAGATCTTTATGATTGAAAACATTCACTACATAGCGACCTTTCTCATAGTCTTGTCCTTTAGTTGTTACAAACTCACAAACATTAAGGTTGGCATTTTCATAATTAAACTTACTAATAATACTGTAGTTTAAAGTTTTATCTTCAAATTCTACTTGCTCATTTAAACCTAATGTATTGTTTTTTGGGTCAATTACCTGAACATATAATTCTTGATCTCCTGCTTGTACCAAGTTATTTTTGGCAACTGTAAAGCAAACTCTAATTTTATCTGTTCTGCCAGCTCTTTCTGTTGGAATTAATTTACCAGATGTTCTTTCTATAACGCCAAAACCTTTTAAACCAACAGTTCCTAAAATAGAGGCATTTTCTACAACTTCAGCTAAAGCTGTATTTTGTACTAATAAAGAATCTGTAAACATAGTACGCTCTTCTAGTTTTACTCTCGTACTATCTAAAGAAGTTGCTAAATAAGAATTCTCAACTCGTAATGAATCATTTTGAGCCAATAATACATCCATTTCTTTTTGAAGTGATAAGTACTTCTTCTTATATCTCCATAGGCTTCTTACATTTGTTTCAGAAATTTTTAAAGAATCTATTAAGCCTTGAATTCTTTCTCTTGCCTCTACTAAACTCTCGTTAGTAACTTTATTTTCGCTTATAGCTTCATCATATTGCTTTGCCATGGCGTTTAAATCGTTCATAACTAACTGTTTCTCCTCAGTTAATTGTTTCTCGTTTTCTTTGCTATCACTATAAAGATTCATAGTGTAAAATCCAACTCCTAAAAAAAGAGCTAATGCTACACCTAGTGCAATTTTTAACCCCTGACTACTTTTGTTTCCTTCCATAATTACTTGTTTTTAATGTTTCTGTTAAGTTTAATACTTACTTAGTTTTACTTCTGATTTTATTACGCTATAATTAAATATTGATGTATTTTTATTCAAACTAATTTCTGGATGGACAAACTGATTTTATTTAAAAAATCGAACTTAAATAAACTTTTAAGCAAACGCCAAGGCGAAACTAAATTTGGGCAACACGTCAAAATTTTAACGAACATTTCTAACATATACGAACAACTTAAAAATTTGGACGTCGAGTATGTTATTTTTGGAATTCCTGAAGATATTGGTGTTTTAGCAAACCAAGGAAAATTGGGAACCTCTAAGGCATGGGATGCCACAATTAAAGTTTTGTTAAACATTCAAAGTAATATATATACTAGAGCAAAAGATATTTTAATACTGGGGCATTTAGATTTCTCACAAGAAATGGAGTATTGTGCTAAGCTTGATGTAGCTCAGAAAAAAGATTTAAAAAAAATTAGAGATTTGGTTAGCCAAATAGATACGCATATAACATATTTGGTGAATCAAATTGTTTCTGCTGGTAAAAAACCTATTATAGTTGGTGGTGGTCAAAATAATGCTTACGGTATTATAAAAGGAACAAGTTTAGCATTAAATAAAGCTGTGAATGCTGTAAACCTTGATGCCTACCCCGATTTTAAACCCGAAGAAGGTCGCCATAGCGGAAACGGTTTTAGCTATGCTTTTGCCGAAGGGTTTTTAGGTAGGTATTTTGCTTTTGGATTACATGAAAACTATACTTCTGAAAAAACGCTAACCACACTCAACAAAATTAAGGCGGTAAAATATAATACGTTTGAAAGTATTGAAGTTAAAAAGGATTTAGAGTTTGATTCTCAAATGGAACGTGCCTTGAAACATGTGTCTAAAGATACTTTTGGTATTGAAATAGATTGTGATGCCATTGAGGGTATACCAAGTAGCGCTATGACTCCTAGTGCGTTCAGTGTAAATAAAGTGAGACGATTTGTAAATTATTTTGCAAAGCATGAGCATGCGCAGTATTTACATGTTTGTGAAGCAACTCCTAAAAAGAAAACAGAGTACCAAATAGGAAAACTTATTACTTATTTGATCACTGATTTTATCAAGGTTTAAAAACATCTAACACTTCGCAATAACTTACTTGCTTTTCACACAGAATATTTAAAGTTTTTACAAGTAATTTATTTAATTCTTTATTATCAGGATAAATAGCATGAGCTAATTTAAATTCTTTGTAAGCACCACTAATGTTCCCATGGTACAATCTTTTTTTTCCAGAATTTATCAAAAAATTAAAAGCTCTTTGATTATTTCTTTTACGTAGCAAAATAATTTCCTCTCTCTGCGTATTGGAGTATTTCTCATATCTAGAGATTATAGGGTTTAACAATAATATTGCTGTAATAATAGCAAACAATACAGTGGTTGTAAATAAAATTGTTTTTCCCCAATGCAACTTAAGTTTTACTATGAACTTATTTAAACTATTTGAAAATGAAGACCTAAAAGAAGTATTTATTCTATGAGACTGTAGTTTCCTTATAGCGTTTCTTAATTCTCTTTCCTTTTTGGTTTTATAATCTAACTCTAAATAATTGAACATAATAGACTTTATTTATAAGTCTAATTGTTTTCATAAATGTTACGGAAAACACTGGCACCAATTATATTAATTCATGAAAAAATAGAAAGAAATAAATAGGACTAAAAAAATGAGGAAATATAAGACATAATCATTGAAATTATCCCTTTTCATCTTTGATTTCATCTTAGCTTTTAATTTTTTTTGTTCTATAGAACTTAGTTCTGGATGATTGAATTCTAGTTTTTTACTTGCACCTTTAGACAAATCTTTTCTTTTATCAAACCTAGCATTGACTTCTTCAATTCGTTCCTTTTGTCTCTGCAAAACATTCTTAAAATGATTTCTAGTCCATAGCATCTTAATTATTATTTGCTTTTAAAGAATCTATTTTTCTTTGGAGAGTTTCAATTTGAATTTCCTTTTCAGTTTTAATTAATGATGAATCTATTAATTGCTCAACAACATCAATCTTTTTTGTTTCTTCAATAAAATAATGACTTATACCCTCACTAGCTCTCCAAGCCTCATTTAATTGATCATACACCGTTTTATCCCATTGGCTTGGGTGTTTTACATCTATCCAAACAACATCACGGTATTCACTATCAACCAAAGCTAAATCTGGTGTGGCTGAGCCATCAAATTTATCAGCTTCATTGTCTCTTATAGCAGAAATGGTTCCTAAGAAAAACATGCGTTTTCTACCCGCTATATTTTTGATGTATGGTCTAAATTCTACGGGTTTGTTAACCGACCAATCAAATTCTTTCCTAGACTCGATTACTTTTAAAGGCATTGCCGAGACTCCTGCATAGCCTTGTTTCTTTGATGCATGGTCATAATAATAAAGTTTTTTGGTTCCATCAGCAGGAATAAAAACACTAAAGGTTAAACTGGTACGCTGATCACCAACAGGCTCTAGTCCAAACCAATGATACAATCCGCTATACGCATCAGAATCTGTATCAGAAAAATCAAAATCGGTTACAAAAGGTTGTTGATTTTGATCGTCTGGTAAATCTGGAATTTTAACAGCTGTTTCCATATTCCAAGGTAGAGGGTCACTAAAACCACCTAAAAATTTTAAAGACTCCGCTTGTATTCTTGATACTTTTTCAGCAAGTGTATTTTGCCTTGTTAGATAGGGATGGTTGTTCATTTCATTTGGACTTATGTATGTGCCCTTACCTATTAATATGCGTTCTATATAATCTTTAAAATTGTGTTCTCCAGCGTCTATCACCATAACCCCTCCAAAGGTTGGGTAAGGAAATAAGAACCCCTTCCATTTAATTAAACTTACCACTTGAACCCACTGTCCAGTATCATTTTTCATATAATAGGTGTCACTGGGTTCCATAGTAAACAACTTAAAAATATTAAATCGTTGCACTACGGCATTATAGGTGTTTCTACTAAACTTTAAAGATTCTCCTATGGAAAAAGTAACAGGTATTCTATTTTCATTTGAAAACCTTGGAAAAGGTGTGGTACTTGATACCGAAAATACTTCCTCAGTATTATCTGTAATACCTTGCCACACATACTTTTCAGTGGGTTGAATGGCCATAGTCCATTTATTTTCATCATCAACTCTAACTAAATGTGGTAATGATACATCTTTGGTCTCTCCTACACTTTCATTTGCCATTGAAAAAATGTTACGCAATGGTTGTATGCGTTCGTTTTGTGTTAGAGGTAATTCATTAATTTCAACCCGATTTAAACTATTGAAGACATTATATGTTTTCATGTAATCGTACATTTTAAAATGCCAACCAACTACATATAAAATACCAAAAAACGAAATCAAAACCCCTAAAACACCTAATCTACCACCAGTACTAGCTGTTTTTCTAAATTTTCTTAAACCAAAGAACAAAACCAACCCACTTAATAAAATGATGAAAACAAATTTTCTTAAAAATAATAGAAATGGCTGATAATCATCCCTTAAAACAAATAACAGAATTAGTAAAATTAATCCAATAATAATTGTATTTCGCTTTTGTTTTCTTCCTTTATTCCAATAAGATTTTATCATATTATATTTGTCATTCTGTACTTGTTTCAGAATCTTATTTGTTAATTATTTTTCTCTTTTTTGAGATCCCGAAACCAGTTCGGGATGACAAAAAGGTTTATTTTAAATATCCTTTATCTTTTAGACGCTCTCTGGCACTTTTACCTTGTTTTTTAGGTTCCTTCTGTAAGTCTTCTTCAGGCTCTTCTTTGAAATCTTTGGTTTTTATATCTTCAATAATGTCTTTTCCTTTTTCAATAGTTGCATTAACAACCTCACCTAAACTATCACTTTTTTCTTCAATTACTTTACCTGATTTTAAAACAAAATTGGCTAGGTAAGTTCCTATTAGAGTCCCTACAGAAATTGATGCAAAGGCTGAAATACCGTTATAACTTGTAAAAATTTCAAAAGGGGATAAAAATTGTATAATCAACCCTGTTACCAAAAAGAAACCAACCACGTAAACCAACCTTGGCAAAAAGGCTTGTTTGAATACAAACCCCTTTTTATTCTCTGGTTTCATTTGTAATTCTTTGCTATTAAATATTTTGTTGAAAAACCGATAAAGTTTATTTGCTTGGGATTCCCGCCAATAAATAAAAATCCCAAATAAAATGGCCGCAATAAAAATTACTAATTCTAGTCCCATGTTATTTTGTTAGTTAAAAGTTATAATATTTAATCTTCTGCCTATTAGTCTAAATTTCTTAAATATTGTTACTAATAGTCTCCACAACCCACGTCTTTAATGAGTCATCCCAACCTTCATAGTTTTTATAGAAATCTTCCTTATCATACCAATACCAATACAAAACATCTTTGGGAGCTATATTAACTAGTAATTTCCAAATTAAATCTTGATGCTTAGGTTCTAGTGATGAATGAGGTCTATGTAGGGCATCAAACATTTTAGGCTCAACAATATCAGATATTTTAAACTGGTTGCTTGTTTCTAGTTTTTCTAGATACCTTTCAACACTCATCACTTTTTTACGTGTATCTATATCCAATTTATTTAAGTAGCTTTTAAAAAGAATTGGGTTACTTAAAATATCATTTATAGGATGTTCTGTTTTCTTTAGCTGAAGCGACATTTCATATTTTTTGATACGTTCATAACGATCTGTTTTTACAGCCTTTTCCAAATTGTATTCAATTATGATATGTTCTCTTAATTTCACCATTAATTCCTTTTGGTGAATATGATATATGAGTACTTCATGGTTAGTATCCTTTATGGCCTCTTTATGCCATTTTCTGTCTTCAAAAATTACTATGGGAGAAATAAAATCTCTCAATACATAAACCCCACCAAAGGCTCTTGTGTAGAATGAACTTACTTTAAAATCTATGGCTGGAAGCTCTAAATCCCTTTGACGCAAATCACCATATTCTTTAGCCGATTTTAACAACTCTGCATGAACATCTTCATTAATAAAATTATAATCATGTTTAAACTTTTCTATTAACTGAAATTGTTCTTGTTGCTGATGATACAAATTATTCATTAAATGAAAATTAATATGTATTGTATCATACTTTAAAACATCCAATGGTTCATAAAAAGCATCAATTTTCTGATCAAAATCAATACAAATGGCAGAGTCTCTAGTAATATCTTTAATTTTATCACCATACATCTTAAAAATGTACTTAATCATCTCTCGATCAAAGGTATGGAATGGAAAATACACAGGCTTTCCTTTTTGCAAAGGTGTAATTATGATACCATGCGGATTTGCTTCTCCGTTATTTAGATAATTTAAATTCTGCTTTTCTTCAGCTATTTCAGGACTCCAACCAATTCCATCAATTAAAAAACTCTTAAGTTTTGTTGGAGTAAAGCCAAGTTTTGTTAGGCATTTATTATAACGGTCTACCAATTTTCCACTTACCGGAATTAGTTCACTTCTATATAAATTGGCTTCTATTAGTTTTTGCATTTCTGTCATTCCTGCGAAGGCAGGAATCTATTTTTATTATATTTATTGCTTTGTGGATTCCCGCCTACGCGGGAATGACAAACTATGCTATTAGTTTATGAATTATCGCATATTGCAATAACACAATAGTACGCGTATCAATTATTTCTCCATTATGAAGCATGTTCACGGCTCTATCAAAAGGAATTTCAATAACCTCAATATCTTCAGCTTCACTATCTAATCCACCGCCTTGATTTACTTTCATGGCATCTGTATATTCACCAACAAAAAAATGCATTTTTTCTGTCATAACACCTGGTGATGAATATCCTTCATATACTTTTTTTACTTCTTTAAGCCTAAAGCCAGTTTCTTCTTCGGTTTCTCTAATAATACATGCTTCAGGGTTGTCTTTATCTAACATTCCCGCGGCTATTTCTATTAAAGCCCCATCTTCATTGTCATTTAAATAAGTAGGCATCCTAAATTGTTTGATAAGTATAACGGTTCTTTTTTCTTTATTGTAAAGTAAAATACCAGCACCATCTCCTCTATCATATACCTCTCGCATTTGATTCACCCAACATCCGTTAGGCATTAAATAATCAAAAGTTACCCGATTCAGAACATAGTAGTTATCAGAAAGCAGTGTTTTCTCAATATTTCTTATCTTTTTGTTAATCATCTTCAAATGTTTTTCTGGCCTCCATTTCAATATTTAACTGATTTACTCTAGCATCAACTTTTCGTTTAAAATCGGTATCTGCTATTGTAGCCACATTATCTAAATATCTCACTACTTCTTGTCTTCTTATTTCAGAGAAATCCAGCCCTTTCATATTGGCTCTCATTAATTCCTGAAGCATATTGAATTTGGTTTCGTAATCTTGTTTGAAATAAACCTCAGGATTATCAAACCAATCATCCTCTAAGTCAAAATCGGTTAAACGCAATGATACTGCACTTTGAATATTTCTAACATCTCTAGATGAAAAGAATGGAAACTCTTTTTGCATTTCCTTATATAAATTGGCATAGAACAAATGTTCATTAGTTTTAAACTTTTTCTCAACATCCTCATAAATCTCATGCACACGTTGCTCCGAAGGTTTTTCAATAGCGCTTAAAATTTCACCCATATTTTTGGCTAAACCTTGATTTTGCAAATACTTATAATTGCTAGGCTCTTGCATGTTTACAAAATCTGGCAACGTATCATCTAATTTATGCCACCAAAGAAAATCTTGATCTAGAAAATCATGTTCTGTTCGTGCTCCATCAATTTTAAATCGTCCTTGAACACGTGAAATAACAGCCTTATCTAACATTTCTGGTAGATTAGTGAACAAACCTATAGAACTGTTGCCATAATTTACTGCATAAGCTCCTTCGGTATAGCGTAAAAACACGCCTATAACTTCCTTTACACCTGCTGACACTCCTTGAGCGGTACGTTCCTGTAAATTATTTTCAGCATCATCAATGGGCGCAAATATTAATTTTGAAGGATCTTGAAGGGGTTTCATCCATTCCACCATTTTTTCTGCAGAACCGCCTTGAAACGTACTTATCAAGGTGTCTGGCATGGGATGAAATAGAAATGGAATATCTAAGGTATCACAATGTTCTTTAAGTTTAGTTGCAATAGCTGCAATGAGCATACTCTTTCCTGTGCCAGGTATACCGTAACCCATAAAAACGGGCATAAAACCTCCAAGTTCTTGAAACGGATTCTTTTTAGCAATGAAGTCGTAACTCAACAAACGCTCGGTTAGTCTACGTGCAAAATGTTTAGCATCTCGGTTACCAACTATCTGTTCAAATTTAATTTTATTAAACGCTACACTTTTGGCGGTACCTGCAAACACATTATTCCATCCAGAAATTGCAAACTCAGAACTTTCTAACTTATAGGTCCTGTCTTCAATAGTTTCGGTATACTCTAAACTACTTTTGCGTAGTTGAATCTCATCAATTAAAGCTTCAAAATACACCACGGTAAAATCAATGACATCTTTATCTGATTTTACAATTTCAGGATGTCCCAAATATTTATCATAATAAAACAATGCACAAGAAATTCCTTTTATGGGTGATAATAATGACATCTCTGGAATGCCAACAAACTTCTGTTTCATTACACTTAAATCATCTGAAGCATGTGTTTTTAAATCATGTAATATTTTGTAAGCCATTGAAAATAGCATAAATGCTGTAGCAGTATGCATTTTACTTTCAAACTCACGTTTTCCGCTGGCATCTAAAGCCGACTTATTTTCATTTAAACTTGTTAATCCGGATGCATCATAATAACTGTCTTTTACCCATATACCCATAGTAATCCCTTCTTGAACAGCATAGAGTGTTTGATTTAAATAAATAGGAATAGCTACAGAATCTGGCAATAAGCGCTTTTTTAATGCTAAAATAGTTTTTGAAACTGATGTTATTTCACTGGTCGAGCTTCCATTATTAGCCCGAGACAAATACAAGAGAATAGAATCATCTTTGGCATCTTTATCTCGATTTTTTGCGCGAGCTCCCTGCTGCCATTGAATACTTTTTAAATAAGATGTTGCCTCATCACGAAGCATATCTAATTCTGATTGTTTTATTGGGAAAGTTGAGTTGTGTTCCATATTCAAGTTAAAAAGTTACATATTAAAAGTTGTGAGAGGCTTAGGCCTATTGTATTTATACTTTTAACTTTTTATTTTTTCAATTTTCAATTCTGCCATTTCAATAGGCGGTTTAGCCAATGTATTCATAAGCTCTGGACTTTTGTTGTAGAATAACTGAATGATTCTATGAGGCGCAAAGACATACTTTTGTTTATAAACTTCATCCCATCGTTGTAAAATTTGCTTGCTAAAGAAGCTCCCTTCCTTAAATTCACTTTTAGATGCCACTTGGTCTATTTTCATTGATAAGGCATAAGATTCCACAGGAATTTCTTTTTTAATAATGCCCTCCAAAATAAGATGGGTAAGTTCATTGGCATCTTTAGCAAACATATTGTGTAGTGGTCCCAAGTCTATTCTTTTTATAAGTTTTGGTGAAACTTTGTCTAACTTTCTGTCAATACCATAGGCCATGGTATCTAGATTCATTTTTCTATCTGCTACATGCTTTAATACTTCATAAATATCATCTTTATAATCGTTTATTATATTTCCATCATAATTGAAGTACATAAAACAGACAAATGGACGATTACTTGCTACATCATAAAAACTCCAACTAGTTAATAAATGGGCACCCGAATCTTTGGGGGCATTAACAATTTTACCCTGAACAAACCTGTTAAATATGTATCGTTTATTAACAGATGAATAGTACACAATAGATGCTGCTTGAAACAGCTTTGTTTTTTTAATAGGTTCCTTTTTTCGTAACAACGTATCAAGAAATTCTTCTTGCAATTCACTAACCGGAGTTAACTTACCTAGATAATCATCTCGCAACTCTAAATCGTTAAACAAATATCTAAACTCTAGGTAATTAGGGAAGCCAGACTCCGTTAAATCTACCTTCATATTATCTTCCTCATCATACATATACTTAACACGCATGGACTCTATTGAATATAGTAACAAATCACAATATTGCTTAAACATGTTAAGCTCTTGATTATTAATAATACTGTTTTGTTGCATAGCTACTATTAGTTCCTTGAACACATAATCTACCATTTTATGATAAAAAACATAGTGTTCCTTAGAATCTAATGTTGTTGAATCTAAAGGTGTAGTAATATGATTAATTGTCATGTTTTAAAATAATTGACAAGAATTTGATTTGCGTTAAGGATTAAAGCCCTTCTAATTTGCTCAGGATTAACTTCTCTTTTTTTAAATAAGATTAAATAGAAAGCCGGACCGCGCTTTTAAAAAAAAGCGCGGCAACGCTCTATAATTTTAAGATAGTAAATCGTCTTCTTCGGTTTTGGGTTTAGGGCTTCCTTCAGGAGCATTAACAGATCCATCTGGTTTGTTAGCTTCTGCTTTGTAATAGTCTTCAAAAAGTTCTTTCATATCTATACCATAGCGCTCTGCAAAATTCTTTTGGATATCAATATCTTTAGCTCTAATTTCTTGTAAAGCCTCAGCATAACTACTATAAACTCCCTGCATTACTTTTTCATGAACTGGAATATTGTCCATCATATCCTGACGTGCTTTGGCACTTGCTGTATGCATAGCTGCCAATGTTTCGCCAATATGCTCATCGGTTTTAACACCCAGGTGTTCTAAAATTGCAGCAAACTCTTGGTCTGTACGAGCTTTTAGAGCCACCACATAACCGTCGTAATACTTCAATCTTTCTTCGGTATCTGATTTTAATTTAGCTCGATGCGTTTGTAAATTACTGCGTAACGACGTTAATACTTTTATGGTTAAGTTGTGCTTGTGTACAAAGCTGTCTTTACTGGCAGCTAAAGTAGTATAAGCGTTTTTAAGCCCTTCTAATTCCTCTACTTTTTGCTCAAGTTCTGTAACTTTTCCAATGGCCTGTGCATATTCTGCAGATTGTTTATCGGCAATATCCTCCAATTCTTGTCGTGCTTGCTTTAATAAAGCATATTGTTCTTCAAGCCTGTCCTCTACTTCTTTCTTTTTTTCTAAAGCTTTTGTGTGGTTTTTTGTAGCTTCTACAATAGCGTCTTGCAATTTATCTTCTACTTCCTTAATTTCAACTTCACGATTTTTTAAACGTGTAACGGCAGCTTGACTCTTGTATGATAATTCGCTTAAGAGGGTTTGAACATCGGCATTTTCAATACGCTCTTGAAACATGGCTTTAGCTTTATTATCAGCTGCAGCTCTAACTTTTTCAGCATTTTTTAAGGTTTGTTCTGCTTTAGCAATTTTACTTTTACGCCCCCAAAGGTTATTCCACCACGTATCAGGTTTACTTTCGGCATCTTCTAACTCAACTTTAGCTCGTTCTAAAGCTTTTTGAGCATCATCAATCACTTTTTGCTCTGTGGCATTTAATGATGAAAATTTCTCAAACAAAATACCAACCTCATCTTGATAATCAGTTAAATCTTTAATGGCATCAAGAAGCGTTGTTCTGTCTTTTTCTGCCATGTGAACCACATCATCTAATGTGGCATTCAATATTTTTTGGCGTACTTCTGGATCATCTTCTTGTGCTAATTTAGATTTCATGGTGTCAATGGCTTTTCCCCAGTTAACATCTACTTTTTCTGTTTTTTCATTTGAACTGGTTTCTAATAAATCGAAATCATCAGACATAGTCGGTATAGTATTAAAGTTGAACAAATTTACTGACAAGCAATTTCGTTAAAAAAGATGACTTTTGAAATAGAAATCACTCATAATTATTTGTATTTAATATTATCAAATTGTTACAATTTTTTAATTTTTCGATGAAATGCAGGTTGTTTATGTAAGATTTTATTTCTTTAAAAGTAATCTAAACTCCTTGGTTATAAATGTATTATCGTTGTATTACGTCAAATCTATTAACATAATTTGTTTATATCCTTTTCATTATTAATTGTTTAGAGTGCTTTTAAATGCTATATTTGACATGCAATTAACCAGATTTCACCTATTTATGTCTCTTAACCTAACCTCATATTTTCTACTTGTAGCGGAATACACGATACTTACCGTTTTAATTGTAGTGGTAATCTTTTTTGCTTTATTGTTGATATTAGGCATTAGAAAGTCCTATAAATTAAAAAAGGAAAATGAACGATTAGATCAAATTAGTCAAGAACTAGCCAAGAAAAAAGAAGAGGAATATAAAGACTTTACTAGTGGGCATATGTATCAATAACCCCAAATATCATGAAAGCTTTACTTGTTTTTTTAGCTCAAAATAGTATTGAGCAAGCTGAAGTTGAGTCAATAAGGACTCTAATTAGTATTTTGTCAATATTCTCAATTACGGTACTACTCCTTTTAGTTTTAAACCTTAAAAAGGTCTACAAACAGAATAAGAGAATCAAATTTTTAGAAAATCAACTGAATTCATAAAGTAATGTTCTAAAAAGAACGAAAACCTGTGGTTCTGAATTTATTTCAGAATCTCTTTCTTCTAATAAGCAACGTTATGAGAACCTGAAACAAGTTTAGGTTGACGAAACAATTATCTTACTAATTTCTTATACTTAATTCGTTTCGGCATGATATCGCCACCCAATCTTTTCTTTTTATTTTCTTCATAATCTGAAAAACTTCCTTCAAAGAAATACACTTGAGAATCGCCTTCAAAAGCTAAAATATGGGTGCAAATTCTGTCTAAAAACCAACGGTCATGACTAATAACCACTGCGCAACCTGCAAAATTCTCTAATCCTTCTTCTAAAGCACGTAATGTATTAACATCAAGGTCGTTAGTAGGCTCATCTAAAAGCAATACATTACCTTCCTCCTTTAGTGTCATTGCTAAATGTAAACGGTTTCTCTCTCCTCCAGAAAGAAGCTTAACCTTTTTGTTTTGCTCACTTCCAGAGAAATTAAACCTACTTAAATAGGCTCTAGAGTTAACTTGTCTGCCACCCATCATAACCAACTCCTGTCCATCACTAAAGTTTTGCCAGATAGTCTTTTCTGGGTCTATGTTAGAATGACTTTGATCTACGTAAGCAATTTTAGCTGTATCACCTACAATAAACGCTCCTTTGTCTGGGGTTTCCTCTCCCATAATCATTCTAAAAATGGTAGTTTTTCCAGCACCATTAGGACCAATAACACCAACTATTCCTGCTTGTGGTAACTTGAAGTTTAAATCTTCATATAATAGTTTATCATCGTATCCTTTACTAACACCAACAGCTTCAATAACATTGGTTCCTAGTCGCGGACCATTAGGGATGTAGATTTCAAGTTTTTCATCTAATTGTTTTTGATCTTGACTTAATAACCTATCATAATTCTTTAAACGGGCTTTCTGTTTCGTCTGGCGTCCTTTAGCACCTTGTCTTACCCATTCTAGCTCTCGTTCTAAAGTTTTTTGACGTTTTGAAGCTGCTTTTCCTTCTTGAGCCATTCGTTTAGATTTTTGGTCTAACCAAGAAGAATAGTTTCCTTTCCAAGGAATACCTTCACCTCTATCTAACTCTAGAATCCAACCAGCTACATTATCTAAAAAGTATCTATCATGAGTAACCGCTATAACAGTTCCTTTATACTGTGCCAAATGATGCTCCAACCAATGTACTGACTCTGCATCTAAATGGTTGGTAGGCTCATCTAAAAGCAACACATCTGGCTCTTGAAGTAATAATCGGCACAAAGCCACACGACGACGTTCACCTCCTGATAACACCCCTATTTTTTTATCGCTATCTGGTGTTCTAAGTGCATCCATAGCTATTTCAAGTTTGGTATCTAATTCCCAAGCATTGGCAGCATCAATCTGATCCTGAAGTTCAGCTTGACGGTTCATGAGTTTCTCCATTTTATCAGGATCACTATAAACCTCTTCCAAACCAAACATATCGTTTATTTTGTTGTATTCATCAAGAATTGCAACGGTTTCAGCAGCACCTTCTTTAACAACCTCTAAAACCGTTTTTTCATCATCTAATTGAGGTTCTTGCTCTAGATATCCAACGGTGTAACCTTGAGAAAACACCACATCCCCTTGATAATTTTTATCAACGCCAGCAATAATTTTCAATAATGTGGATTTACCTGAACCGTTAAGTCCTAGTATCCCAATTTTAGCTCCATAAAAGAAACTTAAATAAATATTCTTTAAAACTGGTGTATTTGCACTTTGAAATGTCTTGGTAACACCAGACATTGAAAAAATTATCTTTTTATCATCACTCATTACACTCTTCCTTTTAATGCGTTAAACACCCAAGCAATAGCGAAAAAACCAAAACCTACTGCTGCAAATCCCCAACCTGCTATTTCATCATATCTAAAAGCTCCTAGAGCAATCAACCCTAGTCCTACAAAAATCATTATCCATGTTGCCCAAGACAACACGGTGTTTTTATTCATTGCCATAATCTTTTCTTTTTATTATTGAGAGTAGCAAATATCGTATTTTTAAATAAAAAAGCATCCAAAATTTGGACGCTTTAATGAAATTTTACTTTAATAAAAGCTACAGTGAAATCATAGGAACTTCAATAAATAATAGTTCTGTGGTTTCTATAGTCTTTATGGTAAAGCTATCAGTTTCCGAAATACCAACAGCATCTCTAGAACTAAGTTTTGTGTCAGCTAAATTATATGTTCCTGAAATATTCATAACATATACCCCATGATCTTTACTTTTAAGGTTGTAATTAAATGTTTCACCTTCTTCCAGATCAATTCTAGATATTTTAACATCTTGATGAATTTTTAAGCTTGTAGTATCAGCATCTTTAATAGATGTAACCAACGTTTGAAGCTTTCCTTTTCTATCGTCAACTTTAAAAGATTTTTGACCATATCTTGGTGTTACATCACGCACTTTGGGAATGACCCAAATTTGAAATAAGCTTAAATACTCATTATTAGAACCATTAATTTCTGAGTGTTGCACCCCTGTACCAGCACTCATGACCTGCACTTCTCCAGGCAATACTTCTTCCCAAACATCATGCATATTATCTCTGTGTTTTAATACCCCTTTTAATGGGATAGTAATAATCTCCATATTGTCATGCGGATGCGTTCCAAACCCCATTTTAGGTGCTATTATATCATCATTCAAAACGCGTAAGGCTCCAAAATGAATGCGTTCTGGATTAAACCAACCAGCAAAACTAAATGAATGGTTTGCTTGCAACCAACCATGGTTTGCAAAGCCTCTAGTATCTTTTTTATGTATAATCGTTTTCATTATAAATCCTTTCTGGGTTACCCCTTTTTTTAATTATCTAATTTTATCTAAGAGAAAACTTAATTGTTCTGCCTCGGCAGTAGTTAAGTTTTCTAATAAATCTTCTTTAAAATCTTTATCAATTGACTCTAACAATTGTAAACCTTCTGCTGTAATTTCAATGTGTACCACACGTCTATCACTGGAACAGGGTAGTCTTCTTATAAGTTCTTTAGCGCATAACTTATCCATTAACCGTGTAGCGTTGGGAGCTCTTTCTATCATACGCTCTTTAATAGTTTGTACTTTTATGGGTTTTCCTGCACCTCTTAAAATACGTAAAATGTTAAACTGCTGAGGTGAAATCCCGAATGGTTTAAAAAACTCATTTTGGTGGCTATTTATCCAATTAGCTGTATAAATAATATTTACCAAAGCTTTTACTTTATTATTAAGGAACGTAGAATTTATGTCTTTTGAAATGTCTCCCATCAAGATAGATTTTATGGTGAATTTATATAGTGCTAAAGTGCTTTATTAAATACTTTTATATGTTTTTTTAGTTCATCATTTAAAGTTTTGTCAATTATCTTTTGTTCCGAAAAATTTACTTTAAAAGATGGTAAAGAAAACACACCTGTAATGTTTGCTGCATGCCTAGGAAAACGGTCTTGAGCTATACTCAAAACGGAAGCTCCTCCTCTAGCTCCTGGTGATGTTGCCATGAGTAGCATGGGCTTTTCACCCCAAAAATTACCGTTAATTCTAGATGTCCAATCAAAAATATTTTTAAAAACTGCTGAATAGGCTCCATTATGTTCTGCTAAAGACAATAACACACCATCTGCTTCATTTATAGCTTTCAGGAACTTATGTGCATTATCTGGAATACCATATTCATTTTCATAATCTATACTGTACAATGGCAATTCATAATCATTTAAATCTAATATGTAAGCATCAACATCTTCAACTAAACTAGCTGCATAAATAACTAATTGTTTGTTTATGGATTTTTTGCTGTTACTTCCTGCGAATGCTAAAATTTGTTTCATATTGCTATTTTTTCACTTACAAATATAGAAATAACAATAATATATTCCAAGGAATATAATTCCATGTTATATATTTTATGATTTTATTAACTATTTTCATAAAAAAAGTAACTTTTTGTACATTAGCATAAACGAATCTACACATGGATATTAACTTCAACAAAAACGAAGATCATAACAAACTTTTACTTTCAGAACTAAACAGAAGACTTATAAAAGTCAAGCTAGGAGGCGGTACAAAAGGCATTGAAAAACAACATACAAAAGGAAAATTAACTGCCAGGGAGCGTATTGACTATTTATTAGATAAGAATGTTAAAAGTATTGAAATTGCATCATTAGCAGGTGAAGATATGTATCCTGAACATGGGGGTTGCCCCTCTGGTGGTGTGGTTGTTAAGATTGGATACATTAAAGGTAAACAATGCATAGTTGTTGCAAATGATGCTACTGTTAAAGCTGGAGCATGGTTTCCTATTACTGGGAAAAAGAATCTTAGAGCACAGGAAATTGCTATAGAAAACAGGTTGCCTATTATTTATTTAGTGGATTCTGCAGGTGTATATCTGCCAATGCAAGACGAAATTTTTCCTGATAAAGAACATTTTGGACGCATTTTTAGAAATAACGCCATAATGAGCAGCATGGGCATTACCCAGATTGCTGCGGTAATGGGTAGTTGTGTTGCTGGTGGTGCGTACTTGCCTATTATGAGTGATGAGGCTTTAATAGTTGATAAAACCGGAAGCATATTTTTAGCAGGTAGCTATTTGGTAAAAGCTGCTATTGGTGAAAGTATTGATAATGAAACTTTGGGTGGTGCAACCACGCATTGTGAAATTAGTGGCGTTACCGATTATAAGGCTAAAGACGATAAGGACGCTTTAGATAAAATAAAAAATATCGTTGATAAAATTGGAGATTACGATAAAGCGGGATTTAATAGAATTGATGCTAAAAAACCTACTGAGAATCCAGAAGATATTTTTGGTATTTTGCCTAAAAGTCGTGCAGATCAATATGACATGTATGAAATTATAAAACGATTAGTTGATAATTCGGAATACGAAGAATATAAAGCAGGTTACGGACAAACCATCATCACCTGTTATGCGCGTATCGATGGTTGGGCGGTTGGAATTGTAGCTAATCAACGCCAAGTTTTAAAAACCACAGGCTCTAAAACCAAACCTACCGAAATGCAGTTTGGTGGTGTGATTTATAATGATTCGGCAGACAAAGCCACACGATTTATTGCGAATTGTAACCAGAAGAAAATCCCGCTAGTGTTTTTACAAGATGTAACCGGTTTTATGGTAGGAAGTAAGAGTGAACATAGTGGCATTATTAAAGACGGTGCTAAAATGGTAAATGCAGTTAGTAATTCGGTTGTTCCAAAATTTACTGTAATTATTGGAAATAGCTACGGAGCTGGCAACTATGCCATGTGCGGAAAAGCCTATGACCCAAGATTGATTGTATCATGGCCAAGTGCAGAATTAGCAGTTATGAGTGGTAATTCTGCTGCTAAAGTTTTGCTTCAAATTGAAAAAGCATCTTTAGAAAAGCAAGGTGAAAAGTTTACTAAAGAGAAGGAAGAATTACTTTATAATAAAATCAAGGCTAGATACGATAATCAGGTATCCCCCTACTATGCTGCTGCTAGAATTTGGATAGATGCTATTATAGACCCTTTGGATACCAGAAAATGGATAAGCATGGGTATTGAGGCTGCAAACCATGCCCCAATTAATAAACCCTTTAACTTAGGAATACTTCAGGTATAGTTTCAATTCTATTTTATTTTTTCGTAACTTATGATTTATAAATCAACAACTTATAAGTCATGGGAACAATTAAAGTATTAAACAAATGGGCAAATAGGCATTCCTATTTTCCAATTGATATTTTACGCATTGCTCTGGGGGTTTTTCTTTTTGTTAAAGGAATTGACTTTATGGGAAATAGCGAGATGTTGGCACAATTATTAAAACCTGTCCAAAATATGGCAGGCACTATGATTGTAGTTCATTATGTAGCTCCAGCACATTTTCTTGGAGGCATTTTAATTGCTTTTGGACTATTAACTAGGTGGGCTATAATTGCTCAAATACCAATAGTGATAGGTGCTGTTGCCATCAATTTTATTGGAGAAATGCACACTACTAACCTTGTTTTAGCAATAACTACTTTGCTGGTTTGTGGATTCTTTTTAGTTTATGGTTCTGGGAAACACTCTTGCGATTATTATTTTAAGATGCAGAAATAGAAATAAAAAAAGCGCAACTCTAAGATTTGCGCTTTTTACTTTTTTGAGTATCTACTTCAATAATTTTAATGTTTTTTGTCTGTGTATTTTACCCGAAAGTGTTTCTGCAAATTTTGGTAAATAGTAAATATTCTTTGGTACCTCATATTTGTTTAAAGTTTCAAAAATAGCTTTGTTTAATGAGTTTTCTTCTCCTTCTATCAAGAGCACTAATTTCTCTCCCAACTCATCATCTGGTAATGAAGACACAAAAAATTCACCTTTAATTTTCCCCCGAAGTTTCTGCTCTATTTGCTCAGGATATAACTTTATTCCGCCAGAATTAATAACATTGTCATACCTTCCCAACCAATCAAATGTAGTGTTGGAATATACTTCAACAATATCGTTGGTTACTAACTTTTCGTCAGTTAAATGAGGAGCCTCAATAACTAAACAGTCTCTTTCATCTTTTGATACGGTTACACCTGGTAAGGTTTGGAAATATTTTTCAGAATCATCACCCGTAAAATTATTCAGCTTTCTAACTGCTATATGAGAAATAGTTTCTGTCATGCCAAACGTTTCATAAATTTGGGTTTTTTTATCCTGAATCATTTCCTTAATACTATTTGAAACACGTCCACCACCTACAATAGCAGTTTTTAACGATTTAAGGTATTTAGCAAAGTTTTTAAGCTGCAGTGGAGTAAAAGCACAGAAGTCATAATCTTTCACCAAGTCTATTCTTGGATTTGCAGAAGGTTTTACTATATCTAACTCTAAACCAAGAATGACGGCTCTAACAATCATCATCTTACCTGCTATAAAGTTTGAGGGTAAACAATTCAAGATTTTTTTACCCGGTGTAAGATTAAAAAAATCACCAGTAACTATGGCAGAATTTACCATAGCCTGCTTTTTAATTTTAATCTTTTTAGGCTTTCCTGTAGAACCAGATGTTTGAACTTCAACAAAATCTTCTCTATCTAACCAATCTAATAAAAACAGTCCTAACTCTACTTGGTATGGCTCGCCTTCTTTTGTAAAACTGTAAGCAACCTCCATGAGGTCTTCATAATTATAATGGTAATTGTTTAGTTTAAATCTATTGTGTACATTTTTATATGTAGGAGTCATGAATTTTATATTTTGTCAATTAATTTGTTCTTATCTCGTCTATAATTTTATAATCTTCTTTGGTTGGTACCTCAACTGTACCAAACAACCTATCTTTCCAATTGGTCCATTTATATTTCTTAGAAAGAATAAAAAGTAAAATTGGAAATACAATAAAAACTGGAAAAAATATTTCCATAAATCCAATCTTTCCAGGGTCTGACATGTCTTTTAAGACAGAATGCGTTTGGAAAGCAGTCCAATCGGCAGTTACCAATAACGCTGTAAACAAATTATTGGCAGCGTGAAAGCCAAGTGCCAACTCCATACCTTCATCCATTAGTGTTGTTATACCTAAAAACAATCCTGTTCCTATATAATACACCATTATTATATACCCCAATTTTTCTACTTCTGGGTTAGCAATATGTAATAAACCAAAAACAGCAGACGTCATGATAAGAGGAATCCACTTGTTTTTTACAATAACTCCAATGCCCTGCATTAAATATCCTCGAAATAAATATTCCTCAAAACTGGTCTGTAAAGGCACCATGATTATGGCTATGACACACAGGATTACAAAAGGAACTAATTTAAAATTCACCTGATAATCTCCTGGCTCTGCAATAAAAAAGTAATCAATTAATACCAATCCGCTAGATACCACTCCCCAAAGTATAAATACAAACCAAAAGCGTTTCCAATCTATTTTTTTTCTACTGGTTGTTAGATGTGTAAATGATTGTTTATGCAATAATTTAGATACTAAAATTACACCTACTAATCCTGCAACAAAAGACAAGAGCATTAAAAATAAACTTAAATTGGGCTCTAAAAGTGATAACATTTTAGATTCATCTAAATTAGCCATATCACCACCCTCACTAAACACTTTTGCTACAACTGCCACTGTAAAAGGAACTTGTCCTATAACAACTGCTATAACAACGATTACAACACCTACTAAATACCGCCACCAATCGTGTAATACATTAAATGCTTGAGCTATATACATTTTAAAATTTTTTGATTAAAGATTCTAAATTCCAGAATTTATTTTTTTTGTACCGCAAGGTACCACTTTTTACTTGTAATGGGCTGTCAAAATTGTTTGTAAATAAACTACCCGTTCCCAACCCCTGTGGTAAATCACTCTGTTTGATATAGGTATATTGCGCTATAGCGTTTAATCCAATATTACTTTCCAAAGCACTAGTAACCCACCAACCTATATTATTTTGTTCTGCTATATCTATCCATTGGTCACTGCCTATAAAACCACCAATTAAACTGGGTTTTAATATAATATATTGCGGATTTATGGTTTGTATCAATTGGCGTTTTTTTGTTACAGTAAAAACACCAATTAATTCTTCGTCTAGAGCAATAGGCAAAGGTGTGTCTTCGCATAATCTTGCCATAGCATCAACTTGTCCTTGCTTTATGGGTTGTTCAATAGAATGTAAATCGAAATCAGACAAAACCTTTAGTTTTTCTAGGGCTTCTGAAGGGGAAAAAGCGCCATTAGCATCAACACGAAGTTCTATTTCTTTTGAAGTGAAAGAATCTCTAATCGATTTCAAAAGAAGACATTCGTTCTTAAAATCAAGAGCCCCTATCTTCATTTTAATACATTTGAAACCTGTATTGATTTTATCTTCAATTTGCTGTTTCATAAAGGTTTCAGACCCCATCCATATTAAACCATTTATAGGAATTACATCTTCATCTTGAGTAAATTTAGAGGGAAAGAGTTGAAAGAGCGACTTACTGTTTAAAGACTTAAAGGCCATTTCTAGTCCAAACTGAATACTGGGAAATTCTAGTAGTTCATTAAGTAAAACATCTAAACCAAGACTTATATTTTCGCAAACCCATTTTAGTTTTGCTTCATAATCTGGTCGGTCATCGGCAGACAGCCCCCTAAAAATGCCACACTCACCAATACCCTTCTTACCATTTGAGTTTAAAAGTATAAACCAAGTTTCTTTGGTTTTTAAAATACCACGAGAAGTTCCACTGGCCTGTTTAAAATCGAGAGTATATTTTTTATAGGAAGCTTTAAGCACTAGGTTATTGGAGTGTTAGTCAATTTATCTTCATTATATATCTTTCATCCTACTTATGGTATCTAGAAATTTTCCAACAGTATAGTTAATAAAAAACCTAAAGTTCTATTGATTCACCAATATCAAGCAGCATTAAGTCTTTTCCTCTTTCATAGAATTTTCGCTTTGCGGCATCATGATCTATTTCTATGTAACCAAAGGTATCAAAATGATAACCCAAAACCTTGTCACATTCTACAAATTCGCTAGCCATAATAGCATCATTAATTCCCATGGTAAAGTTATCACCAACTGGCAGAATAGCTAAATCTAGTTTTGTTTGCATAGGAATCAACTTCATATCAAAAGTTAGGGCTGTATCACCTGCTATATATATATTTTTATGTTCACCTTCTATTACAAAACCCCCAGGTTGCCCTCCGTAGCTACCATCTGGGAAAGATGAAGTATGAATGGCATTTACATATTTTACAGTTCCAAAATCAAATTCCCACTGCCCACCATGATTCATTGGATGTCCCTCAATACCTAAACTACCATAATGCGTTACAATTTCATAATTAGAAATAATTTTTGCTCCTGTATTCTTCGCAATAGATTCAACATCTAGAATATGATCTTGATGCGCGTGTGTTATCAAAATATAATCTGCTTTAAGTGATTCAATATTAATATTAGAAGCATTGGGATTTCCTGTAATAAAAGGATCTACAATTATATTTATACCACTAACTTTAATTGATAAACTGGCGTGACCTAGGAATGTAATTTTCATTTGAAATGAAATTAAGTTTTAAAATCAGAAATTTACGAAAATTATCTACATTAAATGCCCTATACCTAAAAGAAGAGCCAATAATACGGTTGTTAGCGCTAATTTTTTTAATTCTGGATCTAACAATTTTGGCTCTGTATTTTTATAAACTTTAATTAAATGTAAAACCAAAGGAATATAAGCTACCACAAATATTAAGTTAAATGGGGATGTATAATATAACACGCCAAATAATCCAGAAAGGATTATAGCTAATATTATTAATATATGGTGGTATATTTTAATTGTCTTCTGCCCTAGCTTCACTGCTAGTGTATTCTTTCTAGACTGTTCATCAGAAACTAAATCGCGCATATTGTTTAAATTAAGTACAGCAGTACTCAATAAACCAATGGTGCAAGCAGGTAAGATAGTAACATGGTCTATAGTTTTGGCATACAGCACATAGCATCCACAGACGCTTACTAATCCGAAGAAAATAAACACAAAAATATCTCCAAAACCTTTGTAACCATAAGCGTTTCCACCAACTGTATATTTTATAGCGGCCACTATACTAGTAACTGCTAGCGCAAAGAAAATTAAAGTGAGTAAAAAATGTTCCACTCCAAAAGCCTTAAAGATTAATGCAAATGCCAACCCTATTGAAATGAGCACATTAATTTTAATAGCATTAAACATTTCATCGGGTGATATTTTTCCAGATTGAATGGCTCTTTCTGGTCCAATTCTATCCTCATTATCGGTTCCTTTTACACCATCGCCATAATCATTGGCTAAATTTGAAAGTATTTGAAAACTTAGTGTTGTTAATATAGCTAAAACGAATATTATCCAACTAAAGTGTCCATTATATTCTGCCAAACAAGAGGCTACTATTATTCCTGAAATTGATAGTGGAAGCGTGCGCAAACGCATTGATGAAATCCAAACTGAAAGTTTCTTCATATTATGGAATCCATTTTTTTTCAAAGTTGGGTGCCCTCTTCTCTAGAAAAGCATCTCTCCCCTCTTTTGCTTCGTCTGTCATATAAGCTAATCTAGTGGCTTCACCAGCAAATACCTGCTGACCAACCATCCCATCATCCGTTAGGTTCATAGCAAATTTAAGCATCTTGATGGAGGTAGGAGATTTAGCTAGTATTTCTTGTGCCCATTGGTAAGCAGTGTCTTCAAGTTCGTTATGAGGAATTACTGCATTAACCATTCCCATTTCAAAAGCCTCTTGCGCAGAGTAGTTTCTTCCTAAAAAGAAAATTTCCCGTGCTTTTTTCTGCCCAACCATTTTCGCTAAATATGCCGATCCATAACCGCCGTCAAAGCTGGTTACATCAGCATCTGTTTGTTTAAAAATAGCGTGCTCATTGCTGGCAAGGGTTAAATCACAAACCACATGTAAACTATGACCACCACCAACTGCCCAACCAGGAACAACTGCTATCACCGCCTTTGGCATAAACCTAATTAAGCGTTGTACTTCTAAAATATTTAAACGGTGATAACCATCTTCACCCACATATCCTTGATGGCCCCTAGCCTTTTGGTCTCCACCACTACAAAAAGAATAAACCCCGTCTTTGGTGGAAGGTCCCTCGGCCGATAACAATACCACACCAATGTTTATATCTTCATTGGCATCATAAAAAGCATCGTATAACTCACTGGTAGTTTTGGGTCTGAATGCGTTCCTAACATTTGGTCTGTTAAATGCTATCCTAGCCACACCATTACATTTCTTATACGTAATGTCTTCGTATTCTTTGGCTGTAACCCAATTGGCTTTCTCCATATTTTAGATTTTTATCAAAAATAAATTTATTTCAAGAAATAGGTAGCTATTAATTAAATAAATTTTGAGTTAAAAAATTCACATATTAACTAAAACTAATATCAAAAATTATGTATTCTATAAAAAGAAAATTAAGTAGAAGCACGTATGTTTATGTAGTCTTTTTTTTATTATTTTTGTAGTGTAAACGTAGTATTATTTAGATAAATTTGCATTTAATCGAAAAAATATGTATTTTGCCTAAGTTTTTAATCCCTAAACGCCTATGTTATTAACAATTACTTTTATCATTTCTGTATTGGTTCTCATTAACTTTATTTTATTAAAATTTAGTGTTAACAAAACCAAAAAGTCTCCTAAAGCTACTAGAAGACCAATTGTAATACACCCAAATACATCCTTTGCTTCGAGTAAGAAGGTATTAGCACCAACAGGAAGTTAGTCGGCCAACATACTACCATTTAATTTGGGAAATTTTTAAATCTCTCAAAATATTATTGGTTTTACTAAAGTGCTTATTACCAAACCAATAACCCCTATTAGCACTTAAGGGGGAAGGGTGACCTGATGTTAAAATATGATGCTTTTTTTTATCAATTAGTTTAGTTTTTTGTTTTGCATAGCCTCCCCATAGTAAAAAAACTACATCTGTTTTATGCTCACTTATAATCTTAATAACAGTATCAGTAAATATCTCCCAGCCTTTTTTTTGATGGCTTCCTGCATTGTGTGCACGTACTGTAAGCGTAGCATTTAAAAGCATAATTCCTTGCTCTGACCACCTTATTAAATTGCCACTTTTTGGGTATGGAATACCAAGATCGGTTTCAATTTCCTTAAAAATATTTATTAAAGATGGTGGATGTACTATATCGTCATTAACAGAAAAACACAAACCATTGGCTTGTCCAGGCCCATGATACGGATCTTGACCAATAATAACCACCTTAACATCGTTAAAATAACAATGGTTAAAGGCATTAAATATCTTTTTCCCGGGAGGAAAACACGTATGGTTTTGGTATTCTGATTTTACAAAATCTACCAAATTTTTAAAATAAGGTTTATTGAATTCTTCTTCTAAATAGGATTTCCAACTAGGGTGAATATCTACATTCATAATGAGAGTTTATAATTCAAACTAAAATAATATTATCTTCGGGGGAATTAAAAATATTTTCAGTTGAAAAAAATAAAATTTCCAACCGCTCAAACTATTCTTTTAATCATTGCGGCCCTTACTGCAATTTTAACTTGGATTGTACCTTCGGGAAAATATGACACCATAACCTACAACAAAACTGAAGATTCTTTTATAAGGACCAGTTTTAAAAATACCCAAACCTTAGATGCAACCCAAGAAACTTTAAACAATCTTAATATTAAAATTCCATTGGAAAAATTCACAAATGGAGACATTTGGAAACCTATTAGTATTCCAGACACATTCAAAAAAGTTGAAGCAACACCCCAAGGGATTTCAGCATTAATCAAATCACCAATAAAAGGCATTATTGAAGCTGCAGATATTATTTTTCTAGTACTTTTTATCGGTGGTTTAATAGGAATCATGAACTATACTGGAGCTTTTGATGTAGGTATATCATGGCTAGCAATAACTTTAAAGGGTAAAGAGTTTATTTTAATTATAATGGTTACCACGCTTATTGCATTAGGAGGCACTACTTTTGGGTTAGCCGAAGAGACCATTGCTTTCTACCCAATTTTAATTCCTATTTTTTTGGCTGCTAAATATGATGCCATGGTAGCCCTTGCTTGTATTTATATTGGCTCATCTATTGGCACTATGTGCTCTACGGTAAATCCGTTTAGTGCCATAATTGCATCAGATGCTGCGGGAATTAATTGGACAACTGGATTAACTACCAGAATAATTATGTGGATAATTGGGTTGCTCATTTGTGTTATCTATATTCTTGTTTATGCCAAACGTGTAAAAAACGACCCCTCAAAATCTGTGATATTTGACCAAAAAGAAGCTATAGAAAATCAATTTAAAAGCAAGATTAATTCAAATGAAAAACTTACAGCTAAAACAGTTTTAATTTTAACCGTATTTGCTTTATGCTTTATTGTGATGGTCATTGGTGTATCTATGTTTGAATGGTGGTTTGAAGAAATGACAGCTGTCTTTTTTGTTGGGGCCATTGTTATTGGTGTTATTGGTCAAATTAAAGAATATACTTTTGTTGAAATCTTTGTAAAAGGCGCTGGAGATTTGTTGGGTGTTGCTATTATTATTGGTATTGCCAGAGGTGTTTCTGTGCTTATGGATGATGGTCAAATAAGTGATACCATGCTGTATTATGCGAGTACTGCTACTAACGATATGAATAAGGGTGTCTTCATAAATGCTATGTTATATATTTATGGGGGGTTGTCTTTTTTTATTCCATCATCCTCTGGAATGGCCGTTTTAACCATGCCCATTATGTCTCCCCTAGCCGATGGTATTGGCATAGGCAGAGAGTATGTTGTAAACGCTTACCAATATGGTATGGGATTATTCGCTTTTATAAACCCTACTGGTTTAATTCTAGCTTCATTAGCTATAGTAAAAGTAGGTTATAATAAATGGTTAAAGTTTGTAATGCCACTAGTAATTATACTCCTTATTTTTACTATGCTTGTATTAACTCTTTCGGTTTATTTATAGAGGTTTAATTTAAAATAATAGAAAGTAGTTCTCTTAATAAATCTCCTTGAGACACTGCGTTGGCACCAACGCCTTTGCTTTTTACATCAAAGGTTCTTAAAGTAGCCACAACCGTACTCACTTTTTTCATAGGGTAATTTCTGGCAGCAGTAATATATTCATTAACAAAATAAGGATTTACTTTTAAAGCCGACGCTACATTTCTTGGTGATTTATCATTCAAGCCATGAAAATGAAGCAATTGTGAAAAGAAATTAAATAGTAACGAAACGGTGACCACCATTGGATTGTCCTTGGGGTTGTCAGCAAAGTAATTGACTATTCTGTAGGCCTTAATGGCATTGCGCTCTCCTATAGCCTTACGTAATTCAAAATTATTAAAATCTTTACTAATTCCAATATTTTCCTCGATGTGTTCCGGAGTAATTTGAGAGTCTTTTGGTAAAATTATTTGCAGTTTTTCTAACTCGTTATTGATTTTACTCAAATCGGTTCCTAAAAACTCCACTAACATCTGAGCAGCTTTAGGTGTAATAGAATAACCCTTTGGCGACAAAACACGTCTAATCCAGTCAGCTACCTGGTTTTCATAAAGCTTTTTGCTTTCGTATACAACACCTGTTTTCTTTATGGCCTTGTAAAGTGCTTTACGTTTATCTATTTTTTTATACTTGTAGTTAACTACTAAAACTGTTGTGGGTTGTGGGTTTTCAGCATAAGAAGCCAGTTTTTCTATGGTACGTGAAAGGTCTTGGGCTTCTTTAATTATTACTACCTGATACTCCGCCATCATAGGAAAACGTTTAGCATTACCCACGATGTCTTCAACTGATACATCGCGTCCATACAAAACCATTTGATTAAATCCGCGTTCTTCCTCAGTCAACACATTATCTTCAATAAAATCTGAAATCTTATCAATGTAATAAGGCTCTTCTCCCATTAAAAAATAAATGGGTTTTAGATTACGGTTTTTAATATCAGTTACAAGCTGTTTGACTTCGTCCAAAGGTCTAGTTTTTCTGGGTTAAGTTAGTTCTATTAGAATTTTTTTGAATCAAATTTTGAGAACTCACAGATAATATTTCTAACAAAAATAACTCCAAATGACATTATAATTCTAAATTTGTGTAGTGCAAAAATTAAATTTCCCTATATATTCGTTTCGATTCAAAAGTAACGAAAATAAAGTTTCTATTTTTGATAGTATTCGTAAAAAGTTTGTGGTTTTGCAGCCCGAAGAATGGGTGAGACAACACTGTATACAATACCTAATTGATGAAAAAAAATATCCAAAATCATTGATTAACATTGAAAAAGAACTCATTGTGAATGATTTGAAGAAACGATATGACATTGTAATATTTAATCCAAATGGCAGTATTCATTTAATTGTAGAATGTAAGGCACCAAATATTGAGATTAACCAGGATACCTTCGACCAAATTGCTAGATATAATTTGGCACTCAATGCCAGTTATTTAATGGTAACAAACGGATTAAATCATTATTATTGCCAAATGGACTTTAAGAATGAACGTTATGTTTTTTTAAAAGATATTCCTGATTATAATTAAGTGAAAATAGCTGTAGTCATATTAAACTGGAACGGGAGGGCACTATTAGAGCAATTTTTACCTTCGGTTGTAGAGTACTCTAAAGAAGCTACTGTGTATGTGGCAGATAATGCCTCTACAGATGATTCTGTTCACTTTGTTAAGTCTCTTTATCCATCAATTCAAATTATTCAAAATAAAGAAAATGGTGGTTTCACTAAGGGCTATAATGATGCGTTAAAAAATCTAGAAGAAGATATTTTCTGCTTATTAAATAGCGATATTGAAGTTACAGAAAATTGGCTGCAACCAATAATTGAAGGTTTTAATAATAATAATAAAACCGTTATAATCCAACCTAAAATCTTAGATTTCAAACAAAAGGATTATTTTGAATATGCAGGAGCTGCTGGGGGTTTTATTGACAAATACGGCTACCCCTATTGCCGTGGTAGAATTTTTAATACCATTGAAAAAGACTCTGGTCAATTTGATGATATTGCAGATATTTTTTGGGCTTCTGGTGCTTGTCTTTTTATTAGAAAAAAGACATTTAAAAATTTAAATGGCTTTGATAAAACCTTTTTTGCCCATATGGAAGAAATTGACCTTTGCTGGCGTGCCAAAAATTTAGGCCTTAATGTTTGTTATATTGGTACCTCTAAAGTATACCATATTGGCGGAGCTACATTAAAAAATACCAGTCCCCAAAAAACGTTTCTTAATTTTAGAAATAGTTTGTTTGCTTTAACCAAAAATGCCAAAGGACCTTTATTCCCAATCATTTTTATTAGACTCATTTTAGATGGTATTGCGGGTATTAAATTTTTACTAGAACTTCAGCCAAGGCTCACCTTAGCCATTTTAAAAGCTCATTTTAGCTTTTACAGTAATTTAAAACAAATGCTAAAAAAGCGAAAAACTCAAAAAATAAAGTTTAAATATTACCAAAGAAAATCCATAGTTATAGATTATTTCGTAAATAAAAAGAAGTATTACCAAAGTTTATAAATACTTCGTAAAAGTTTTGTTAACAACTTCGATATAAGTAGTTTTTTCTATACTTTTGCAGAAGTGTCAACTAAATATATTAATCCATATAATTTTCTTAAAAACCATTATGAAAAAAATCTTATTATTTAGCTTATCATTAATAATTTTAAGCTCATGCGTTTCTAAAAAAGAATATACCGCGCTGCAGGAAAAACAAAAAGAAACTCAAGATTTATTAAATTCTGCAACCGTAAAATTGAACTCTTGTTTAGAAGAAAGAGCATCCTCAACAGCTAAGGCAAAAGCACTAGAAAGTCAAGTAGATAGACTAAACAATCAAATTGACAATTTACAAATCATATCTTCTAAAAGTGCTAGTAGTATAGAAAAAACTCTTGAAAGCCTTCAAGAAAAAGACCTAAAAATTACGCGTTTACAAGATGCCATAAATAAAAAGGATAGCGTTACTTTAGCGTTAGTAACTAGTTTAAAACGCGAAGTAGGTATCAATGATCCAGATATTGAAGTTAGTGTAGAAAAAGGTGTTGTTTTTATCTCCATTGCAGACAAATTATTATTTAAGAGTGGTAGTTATACTGTTACTTCACAAGCCAAAGATGTACTTGCAAAAGTAGCTAAAGTTATCAATAGCAAACCAAATTTTGAAGCTATGATTGAAGGACACACAGATAATGTATCTTACAGAAAAGAGCCATTGTTAGATAACTGGGATTTAAGTGTTAAGCGTTCTACTTCAATTATTAGAGTATTATTAGACTTAGGTGTTAAACCTGAGCAACTTATAGCTGCTGGTAGAGCAGAATTTGTTCCTTTAGTTGATAATGATACTGCTGAAAACAGAGCAAAAAACAGACGCACACGTGTTGTAGTGTTACCGAAAATAGATCAGTTTTATGACATGATTGAGAAAGAAATGAAAACACTTTCTGCTGGTGGCAACTAAGAAACACTCTATAAAATATTTAAAAGGCCCAACTTTAAAGTTGGGCTTTTTTATGTCCTTTTGTTGCAAGCATTATTAAATTAATACCACTGTGTAGTATCTAAAATATATCCACACTGCCTTTCCCCTCCCTAACAATTAAAGGTTCATCACCAGATAAATCTATAACAGTTGAAGGTTCGTTATCACCATAACCACCATCAATAACCAAATCAACTAAATGACTCCATTTCTCATATATAAGCTCAGGGTCTGTAGTGTATTCAATTACTTCGTCTTCATCATAAATAGAAGTAGAAATAATTGGATTACCTAAATGTTTAACTATAGCTGTGGCAATAGTGTTGTTTGGAACACGAATACCCACGGTCTTTTTCTTTTTAAAAGCATTGGGTAGTGTGCGAGACCCAGGAAGCACAAAGGTGTAGGGCCCAGGAAGCGCTCTTTTTAAAATCTTAAAAACCGAAGTGTCAATTTGTTTCACATAATCACTTAAATTACTTAAGTCATGGCAAACAAAAGAGAAGTTGGCCTTTTCCAGCTTAATGCCTTTAATTTGCGCTACACGCTCTAAAGCTCGTACATTTGTAATATCACACCCTAAGCCATAAACTGTATCTGTTGGATATATAATCAACCCCCCTCTTTTAAGAACCGATACTACTTTTTCAACCGCTTTGGGGTTGGGGTTTTCTTCATATATCTTTAAAAACTCGGCCATAATATTTACATTGCAATAGCGTTTACAAAGTAACTATTATTTTTTTATGAAATTGCTGAGATTTATCATCTTAAATATTTTGATTCTAGCAACCTTTTTAAGTTGCTCCACAGAAAGTGTAGATTTAAGTAATACTACCGATAGTTTAGATACTTCTGAAGTTTATGAAAAATTAGATATTTTATATGGAAGTAGTGCTAATCAAACCATTGATTTGTATTTACCTGCCAACAGAAATTCAAATACTAAAACCGTTATATTAGTTCATGGTGGTGGATGGACGTCGGGAGATAAAAGCTCTATGAATTATTTGAAAGACTTAATTCAATTGGAAATTCCAAATATTGCCATCGTTAATATTAATTACAGACTGGCAGATAGCAATAACCCTCCATATCCAATGCAAATTGATGATATTACAAACGTTGTGAATTTCTTAAAAAGCAACAAAGAAAGATATAGTATTTCAGATAAAATTGGATTTATTGGTGTTAGTGCAGGTGGTCATTTATCACTACTCTGGAGTTATGCTTTTGACATCAATTCCAATGTAAACATGGTTTGTAGTATTGTAGGACCAACCAACTTTACAGACCCTGTTTATTTAAATAATTCTAACCCTGAATTGCAACCACTTATTGATGCTTTTGAACCAAATCCAACTATAGCTTTTTTAGAAGAAATAAGCCCCTTTCACCAAGTGACTCCAAATGCTCCTTCCACAATTTTATTTTATGGAGGGCAAGACCCACTGGTTCCTACAAGTCAAGGAACCAATTTAAGAGACAGACTTATAGCATTAAATGTAAATCACCAATTTACATTATACTCAAATGAAGGTCATGGTTGGACTGGTTTAAACCTCTTAGATACTTGGACTAAACTTAAAGTTTTCTTAATTAATAATTTGTAGGCTTATTTATAAATATTCCTGTAAAATACATTTTAAAATCCTGCTCGACTTCTGTTAATAGATTGATGTTAGGTAAACTATTGTAACAATTACCTTTGTCTACCTCCTCCACTAAATCCTTGTCCACCTTGAGAGCCATAACCTTGTTGATTTAATCCCCTTTGAAAATTACCTTGAGTATTTCCATTTGGTCTTTGTCCTCCATTTCTCTGAGGTCTTGAGCTAGTTTTAAATTCCTTAATGTAGTTTTTCCAACGCTTTAGTTGCTTTTCATCTAATAGACTTGTAACCGACTTATTTAGATGTCTTTCTTCTTCCATCACCATTTGTCTCACAGGCTTTATTTTATCTCTAACAGACGCTCTTACTTCTTGCATTTTATTTGAGTCTTCACCATTTAGCATTAATAACTTTAAGGTGTTGTTCATGTATACATTAAGTGTATCAAAATTAGTTTTGTTCTCTAAACTAATTTCCTTTAATCTTTTATTGTAATCTAAAATAACCGCTTCAACGTTCTGCTTTAGCTCTTTATCATTTTTGATTTTAAGTTTTTTTATAACAGTTTCAACATCAAGATATACTATACCTGCTGATTTGTAAGGATCAAATTTACCCAGTCTTTGTCCTTGAGGCTCGCCACCTTGTATTGGTCTATCACCCTGATTCCCTCTTTGAAAACCGCCTCCTCCATCTGGCCTTTGGGCATATAAACTTAGAGAGGTTACAAAAGAAAAGATTAAAATAAAATACTTCATAACTAAATAATTTTTTAATCACCCAACCACTTCTAATTTAGCAAATCTTAACAACAATTTCTTAACACCCCCCGTATCAAATTTAATTTCGGCTTTCATATCGGCTCCATTACCCTCTATTTTTATAACTTCCCCAGTTCCAAAACGCAAGTGTTTTACCATATTACCAACTACTAATTCACTATCAAACAAGTTGGTGTCTCTACCTTCATCAGAACTATTAGGTTTTGAAACAGGTTTGAGGTTTTTAGGTGTTGTTATCTGAAATTTAACGGGGTCTTTTTTAGAAACTCCCTTTTTAAAACTTGGTTGTTTGGCAGGTTTAAATCTAATCTTATTGGGCTCTACATCACCAAAAATATCGGCATCTAACATAGGGTTGAACCGACGTTCTTCTGGTGGTGTTAAAATATCTAAATATTGGTCGTCTATCTCCTCAATAAATCTACTTGGCTCTGAGTCAATTAACTTACCCCAACGATAACGCGACAACGCATATGTTAAATAAGCCTGTTTTTCAGCACGAGTAAGCGCTACATAAAATAATCTACGCTCCTCCTCCAATTCACTACGTGTGTTCATACTCATAGCACTTGGAAATAAGTCCTCTTCCAGTCCAACAATATAAACATAAGGAAACTCTAAGCCTTTAGCTAAATGAATAGTCATTAGCGCTACTCTATTGGTGTCACCTTTATCATTATCTAAATCGGTTGCCAAAGCCACATCTTCTAGAAATTCCGCTAAAGACCCTGTAGCATCTGCCAATTCTTTTTGGCCTTCAACAAAGTCTTTCATACCATTAAGGAGCTCCTCAATATTTTCCATTCTGGTAACCCCCTCTGGTGTTCCATCTTTATTGAATTCTCGTATCAACCCACTACTTCTTGTAACATGTTCTGCCAACTCAAAAACATCAGTCGTTTGATTCATTACCTGATAGCTCTCAATGAGTGTTACAAAATTTTGAAGTTTAGTTCTGGTTCCAGAATTTATTTTAATATCGGTCTTATCAATATTTTTCATTACCTCAAAAATGGAACGATTATATCCATTTGCAGCAACAATTAACTTATCTACCGTGGTTTGACCTATGCCTCTTGGTGGAAAATTAATCACACGTTTCAGGGCTTCTTCGTCTTTTGGATTAATAACCAATCGTAAATAAGACAATACATCTTTAATTTCCTTACGCTGATAGAATGATAAACCACCATAAATTCTGTAAGGGATATCGCGTTTGCGCAACGCATCCTCTATTGAGCGCGATTGTGCGTTGGTACGGTATAAAATTGCAAAATCACTATTTTGTAATTGCTCATTCATTTTATTTTCAAAAATGGTACTGGCAACATAACGTCCTTCATCTGCATCGGTTAGAGAACGATGCACTTTTATTTTTCCACCCTCTTCATTGGCCGTCCAAACTATCTTATCAAGCTTTGTCTGGTTTTTATCAATAACCGAATTAGCAGCATTTACAATGTTTTTAGTAGAACGATAATTCTGTTCAAGCCTAAATACTTTTACGTCATCATAATCCTTTTGGAAATTTAGGATATTATTTATGTTGGCACCTCTAAAAGCATAAATACTTTGCGCATCATCACCTACAACACAAATATTCTGAAACTTATCAGACAAAGCCCTCACAATTAAATACTGAGAATGGTTGGTATCCTGATACTCATCAACCAAAATATATTTAAAGCGGTTTTGATATTTAGCCAAGACTTCTGGAAATCGTGTTAAAAGCTCATTTGTTTTTAGTAATAAATCGTCAAAATCCATAGCACCAGCTTTAAAACAGCGGTCTACATACGTTTTGTAAATATCTCCCATACGTGGTCTACGAGCCGTAGCATCGGCTTCAATTAATTCTGGATTTTGAAAATAAGCTCTAACCGTAATCAAGCTATTTTTATATGAGGAGATTCTGGAACGAATCTGTTTATATTTATAAATATCCTTATCAAGGTTCATTTCCTTAATAATAGAAGCAATTAATCTATCAGAATCTTGTGTGTCATAAATAGTAAAATTACTTGGGTATCCTAACTTTTCTGCTTCAGAACGTAATATTCTTGCAAACACTGAGTGAAACGTGCCCATCCATAAATTCTTTGCTTCGCTATTGCCAACAATACTAGCAATACGTTCTTTCATTTCCCGCGCCGCCTTATTGGTAAACGTTAATGCTAGAATGTTAAAGGCATCTATTCCCTTACTCATCATATATGCAATCCTGTAAGTGAGTACGCGTGTTTTTCCAGAGCCCGCACCTGCAATAACAATCATAGGACCATCTATTTGGGTAGTAGGCTCTAATTGGGCTTCATTTAATTGACTTAAGTACTTTTCCAAATCCTCTTCATTTTTAATTCAAAAAAGAATTTCCCAGATGCTTATATCTGGGCTTCCTTTGATACTATCATTCCCGTTAAAACGGGAAACTAAAATAACTATTGTTTGTGGTTTAACAGGTGCTATTTATTAATAATTATAAACAATTCATGCGTCTCTAAAATTTTAAATATATTTAAACCCAAATACATTATTAACCTATGGATTCATTTATAAATATGCTCTCAAACACACCATGGTGGGGTTGGGTTTTAATAGCTTTAGCTCTTGTGGCTATTAGAGATATTTTTTTTCAAAAAGCACACACAATCAGTCATAATTACCCTGTTGTGGGACATTTAAGATATATGCTAGAAAAATTTGGTCCTGAAATGCGTCAATATTTTGTTGCCAATAATAGAGAAGAATTACCATTTAACCGTATTGAGCGTAGTTGGATCTACGCCTCGGCTAAAAAAGAAAATAATTACGAAGGTTTTGGCACAGATAGAGATATTTATGAGCACCAACATATTTTTATAAATAATGCTATGATGCCGTTTACAATTGAAAAACAGCACCCAAATGCTTTTGACAAAGCTTTTCTCCCTTGTGCAAAAGTCATGGGGATTTACAACAAACGTAAAAAGCCATACAGGCCAGCATCCATAATAAATGTATCTGCTATGAGCTTTGGCTCATTATCTGCTAAAGCTGTGGAATCTTTAAATAAAGGTGTTTATTTGGCTAATGCATACCATAACACAGGAGAGGGCGGTTTATCTCCTTACCATAGCAACGGTGGTGATGTAATTTTTCATTTTGGTACTGGTTATTTTGGTGTGAGAGATGAAAACGGTAATTTTTCTATGGAAAAAATGGTGAAACTTGTACAAGACAATCCATTTATAAAAGCTATTGAAATTAAATTATCGCAAGGTGCAAAACCAGGAAAAGGAGGTGTACTGCCTGGGAAAAAAATCTCAAAAGAAATAGCAAAAATACGAGGAGTTGAAGTAGGAAAGGATGTATTATCACCTCCAAATCACTCTGCTTTTTCAAATGTTCCTGAAATGATGAATTTCATTGAAGACATTGCCCAAGCCACTGGTTTACCTGTAGGTATTAAAGCTGCTATTGGAAAATTAGATCAATGGGAAGAACTAGCATCAATAATGAAAAAGACTAACAAAGGCCCAGATTTTATTACAGTTGATGGTGGCGAAGGTGGTACGGGTGCAGCACCACCTAGTTTTGCAGACCATGTGTCTTTACCTTGGGTTTATGGCTTTAGTGATTTATATAAACTATTTAAAAGTAAAGGATTAACAGAGCGTATTGTGTTTGTTGGAAGTGGTAAATTGGGGTTTCCAGCAAAGGCTGCTATGGCTTTTGCTATGGGTGTTGATTGTATTAATGTTGCACGAGAAGCTATGTTAAGTATTGGCTGTATACAGGCTCAAGTGTGTCATACCAATCGCTGTCCTAGTGGTGTTGCCACGCAAAGTAAATGGTTGCAAAACGGTATAGACCCAACTTTAAAATCAGTTAGACTAGCGCAATATTTTAATACCTTTAGAAAAGAATTTTTAGAAATCACTCATGCGGCAGGATATGAGCATCCTTGTCAATTTAAAATGGAAGATATTGAAATGAATGTTGATGATCATAACCTTTCAAAAGAGCTAAACAAAACCTACATGTATGAAAAGAAAGCGGTTCCCTTTTCAGGTATGCAGGATTTAAAAGATTGCGTATATTTGGGAGGTAAATACAATACCCAAACCCAGTAAAACTATGGATGTCTCCAGAATTATTGACCTATTTTTATACACACTTCCTGCCATAATCACGGGAGTTATTGCTTATTATTTTTTCAGAGAACATACCAAAAACGAAGATGGTAGAAGACGCTTTCTTTTGAGAAAAGATTTACAAGCAAATTCACTTCCTTTGCGTTTGCAAGCTTATGAGCGCATGGCCTTATTTCTTGAACGCATTACGCCTTCTAAATTACTCATTAGAGTTGTACCAAATTCTCCAGACAAAGAAATGTATGAATCATTACTTATTCAAAGTATAGAACAAGAATTTGAACATAATCTTACTCAACAAATTTATATTAGTGATAGGTGCTGGAATATTATTACAGCTGCAAAAAATGCTACCATTCAACTTATAAGAAAGGCTAGCTTATTAGAAAAAACAGATACAGCCAATAAATTGCGTGAAGTTATCTTAACTGAAATGATGGAACGGAAAGCCCCCAGTGATGCTGCTTTATCTTTCATTAAAGAAGAAGTATCTGATTTGTGGTAACAATTTATTTGTCTTCTAATCTAAGTTCATTAGAACTGGCTTCTCCACATTTTTTCTTCGCATATTCAAATCCTTGTTGCCACCAGGCTGTCATTAACTTTTTGTTAAAAATTAAAGAATTCTCTGTAAGTTTTGACGGTGTGTAAAATAAATTGAGTTGTACATTGTTGGTTTTAGCTGCTAGTTTTCCTATGGTCACATCATTGCGCTCTAATCTGTCCAGAACATGCCCAAATAAACTTACCATTAAAGAAAAAGGGTTTTTACCTAATACTTTGTTTTGATCCATAGATTCAGATTTTAGTACAATAGCGTCTACTACAGTAGCGCCTCTTAATATAGCCTCTCTAATAGGAACAATGCATCCTAAGCCTCCATCACCGTATTCATGTCCATTTTTTTTAACCAAAGACATAAACGGAATGAAATTGCACGAAATCCATACCCACTCGCAAAATTCATCATAATTATAATCATTAATAGACTTATACTCTACTCTATTTTTTGATAGGTTAGATACCGTTATTACCACATCATCTTTAGTTTCTTTTATAAGTGCAAATTCTTCTTCTGTAAAGCGTTTTCTAATTAACTTTCGTAAATTTTTACTTTCTCCAAAAGTTCGCTTCATTTTTATAAATTGCCAAAGCGTGTTTATGAAATCTATAGAAACAAATTCGCGCTTTCCCTTTTTTCTTATAACAAATGGATTGACACTAAAAATATCATTTTGATTGACGCTTGTGTATATATCATGTAACTTGTCAATCCTTCCAGCGGCTAGGTGGGGCACTAACAAACTCCCTGTTGAAGTTCCTAAAAACATATCGTAATCTCTACCGTCTTCTTCAATGAGATATTGGGCTACACCACCGGCATAAGCCCCTTTACTACCACCTCCAGATATAACTAATGCTTTCATTTTTAAAAATTAATTATTATAAAACTAAATACTAATTTAGTGATTAGTATTTAAGTTAGAAACTTTTACAAAATACCCAATAATGGGTATTTTAAGGGTAAAACTCATGTTAATATATATTAAATTGGGTGAACTAAAAAAGAATCTATATTTTAGTTTCGCTATTAACCCATTTTTTATTTATGCTGAAGAAATTTTTTCTTGTTGCATTATTCTCGTTTTTAATAATTGCATCGTTTTTAAGTTTAGACTTATTAAATTCCCATAGTTCAAAGATTAATAAAAGTCAATATTTAATTGTTAAAAATATTGAGTCTCGATTAGAGTTACCCCCCTCAGCTTCTGTGTCTGGAAATACCCAAGTATGTATTAATAGTTCTCCTAACCCTGAAATTACTTTTACAGGCTCGGGAGGAAATGCGCCTTATACATTTACATATACAATAAACAATGGTGCAAATCAAACAATATCTACTGTAGGGAATAATAATTCCGTTAGTATATCGGTTAGTACTAATACTGTTGGCGAGTTTGTTTATAAACTCGTTTCTGTTATAGATGATGACAATGAAACCTCTACTGAAAATGGCACCGCTACAGTAGTTGTTAGCGAACCAAGTGTTGATTTCACATTTACCAATAATGGAGCTTGTTCTGATACTAGCGTAAATTTTACGTCTAACATTACTGGCAATGGCCCATATACTTATAGTTGGAATTTTGGTGATGGAGAAACCTCTTCGAGCTCAAACCCTTCGCATGTCTTTGAATCGCTTGGTTGCGCCACACAATTATACAGCGTTGTACTTACTGTTACAGATGATTATGGATGTTCTAACTCTGTAACTAAGCAAGTTTCGGTTAGACAAAAACCAAATTTATCTTTCTATGACGTTACTGCGAGACAAAATTTCACTGCCCAATTTGATAACTGTGGAAACAACACAACAGATCCATCGTATACTGTTACTGTTGGTAACGAATCTAGTTCAACATCTTGTATTTCTAGTTATAATATAGATTGGGGCGATGGCAGTCCTATTGAAACTGGTGTTACATTTCCTGCCACACATACCTATTCCCAATTAGGTTCTTTTAATATGGAAATTACGGGACTAGGTACAGATTGCGACAACACAGTCACCTATTTAATTAAAAATTCAAGCAACCCTACAGGAGCTATTGTTAACCCAGGAAATACAGTTAATTTATGCATACCTGTAGCTCCAATAGAATTTGCTATAGGTTCTTGGGGAAGCAATCCTCCAGACACCTTTTATTTTGTTAATTATGGAGATGGAACTGTAGAAACTTATACGCAGGCAGATCTTGAGAGCTCAGTATATTATAACGCTTCAGACCCTAGTAGCTCTCAAAATTTCCCAATACCACATACTTACACAGAATCTAATTGCCCTAATAGCAGTTACACTGTATACTTAGATATTATAACTTCTTGTGGCGCTTCAAATTTAACTGCTGGCCCAATCATTATTCTTAAACAACCCGAAGTTTCGTTTGATACTCCAGATAATGGTTGCCAAAATATTGCTATTCAGTTTGATAATACTACTGTACAGGGGTATAATCAAAATTGTAATACAGATGAAGGTTTCTTTTGGGATTTTGGAGACGGGAACACATCTACTTTAAGGGATCCACAGCATACCTACACAGCATCTGGAACATATACCGTTTCATTATATGCTCAAAATTTTTGTGGAACTACCGAAACCGTAACAAAAGATATTTGTATAGAACCAGAACTAACCGCTAGTTTCACCCTAGACTCTAATAACGGATGCTCTACACTTAGCGTTCAAACCACCAATACTACAGACTTAAGTGAAAGTTGTGGAGACGAAACCTACCTATGGGAAGTTAGTTATACAAGTGGATTCTGTGGAACAATACCAGAAGTTTGGAACTTCACTAATGGAACAGATGAAATCTCTGCTGCGCCTTCAATCGACTTTGTTACAGCAGGGACTTACACATTAACCTTAACCACAACAAACTCATGTGGGTCAAGTATGGCTTCAGAAATTATAGAAGTTAAACAGCCACCTTCTGTAGCTATAAATCCTATTGCAGATTTTTGTGGTAGCGCCACATTTGTACCAACTTCAACTGTAGATAATTGCGCGCCGAATACAGAAATTGTAACTTATAATTGGAGTTTTCCTGGGGGCTCACCCGCATCTACTAACACATTAGATCCTGGAACAATAACTTATAATACCCCGGGAGATTATCAAGTCACTTTTAGTGTTACTACAAGTTGTGGCACCACTACCGATACTGAAGATTTTACTATACATGAAATTCCAGTTATTACTAATACCAATTTAACTCAAACTATATGCTCTGGAACCGAAACAGACGAAGTTAATTTAACATCAACGCTTAGCGGCACTACCTATACGTGGACAGCTACGGCACCAGCGGGAGTTTCAGGATATACCACTAGTGGAAATACCGATACAATTCCTATTCAAACCATATTTAATTCTAACACAACATCAGAAGACGTTACTTTTGTAATCACACCTACTGTTGGCAACTGTTCTGGAACACCCGTAAATTTAGTAATTACAGTTGACCCAGCTCCAGAATTTATTAATCATCCATTATCAGAGTCAATTTGTGATGGTGGCACTATTACCCCGCTTTCGGTATCTGTAAATGGACCTGGCACTCCAACTTATCAGTGGTATCGTAATACAGTAAACGATAATAGTAGCGGAACAGCTATTTCGGGAGAAACAAATGCTACTTTTACACCTCTAAATAGTCCTGTTGGTGTTACCTATTATTATGTTATTGCATCTTTTACTTCAGGTGCTGGTTGTAATGAAATTGTATCAAATGTTGCTCAAATAGAAATTGTTAGTGGTATACAAATAGATGGTGAACCCATTTCAACTCAAAATATTTGTGTAGACGGAATTGTTAACACCTCTTTAAATGCTATACATTCTGGCGGCACAGGCACTGTTAGTTATCAGTGGTATTCAAATACTACTAGTTCTAATATGGGAGGTACAGCCATTTCTGGAGCAACATCTATTAGTTACACACCTCCTGCTTTTTCTGTCCCTGGAAACTATTATTTTTATGTTGAAATTTCTATAAACGGTAGTGGTTGTGGGGTTGTTACTAGTGAAGTTTCCGAAGTTATCGTAGTTAACGACCCTACCATTAGCACACAACCCATTGTTTCTCAAGAATTGTGTCAAGGAACTACACCTCAAGATTTAGAAGTTATTCCATCTGGTGGCATAGGTAGCACATATAGCTATCAGTGGTACAGTAATACGGTAAATAGTAATGTAGGTGGTACGCCAATTTCTGGAACAACAAACAGCACATTTACACCACCAACAAATACTGTTGGTACATTTTATTATTATATTGTGGTTACACAACCAGACCCAGGCTGTAGTGTAATAAGTAATGTTTCTGAACTTATTGTTAATCCAGCTCCAAACTTTACCAGCCAGCCTATTTCTGAAACTATTTGCTTTGGAAATACTTTTAACACACTAACTGTTTCATATAGTGATGGTGTAGGCACCCCAACATACCAGTGGTATAGTAATACTATAAACGACAACACCTCTGGAACTGCAATTTCTGGAGCAACTAATCCAAATTACACGCCGCCATCTGCAACCGTTGGAACCGTGTATTATTATGCTATTATTACGTTTTCGTCTGGGGGATGTACTCAAATAACATCATTAGTTTCCGAAAATACAGTTGATGATACACCAGGCATTAGTGATAAATCGGATATTATTTGTAGCGGAAACCCATTCAATATTATACCAGATAATTCAGGGGGCGACAATACCCCTGCAGGCACCACTTACACATGGACTAATCCAGTAGTTAATCCTTCGGGTACTATTACAGGTGCTTCACAAGAAACCGTTCCTCAAGCAACTATTAGTCAAACTTTAACCAACACAACTACAAATCCAGCTACGGTTACCTATACCGTAACCCCCGTTTCTGGTATTTGTACTGGGTTAGATTTTGAAGTTATAATAACCGTTAATCCTTCAATTAGTATTACACAAAGTGTAGCAAATAGTACTTGTTATCTTGGAAATAATGGATCTATTGAAATTGAAATATCTGGAGGTGTTCCTTTTACCACAGGAACCCCATACCAAATTACTTGGAATGGTCCTAATGGCTATACAAGTTCAGATGAAGACATTTTTAATTTAGCTCCTGGAAATTATTCGTTAACACTAATTGATGATGGCGGCTGCCCTTTTACACAGGCATTCACTATTACAGAACCAGATGAATTAATATTCAATTCAGTTGATTTTGATCCTGAAACCATTTCTTGTTTTGGTGCTAACGATGGATCTATCGGTATCGATATTTCAGGCGGTACACCTCCTTATCAATATAGCTGGACAAGAGACGGACTTGCATATAATACTTCAGAAGACATCTCAAACCTTGGATCTGGAGATTATGAGGTTACAGTAACAGACGCCAACAATTGCCCTCCCATTATTCAAAACTTTTTAATTGTAGAACCTGATGAGTTAGATATTAGTCTAGTAAACCAATTAGATGTTATTTGCTTTGGAGATGCCACTGGAGAAATTAATGTGTCGGTAACTGGTGGACGCCTTTTTGAAATAAGCTCTGGTGTTTTTGATTATAATTATAATTGGACAGGACCTAATGGTTTTACAAGTACCAACCAGAATCTAACAGGATTAATCGCTGGAACTTACACCCTTACAGTAACAGATAGATCTAATTGTACAGACACCTTAGAAGTTATACTCAACCAAACAGATGAAATTATTATCGATTACACAGCAACAGAAATTGAATGCTATGGAAACAACAATGCTTCTATAACCATAAATAATATTTCTGGAGGCAATGCGCCATACTCGGTTAGTTGGAGCAACTTTGGATCTGGAATGACACAAACTAACCTTTCCCCAGGCACTTATGTTATTACCGTAACCGATAATACAAATTGTGTTAAACAGGCAACTATTGTAATTGATGATGCACCTTTATTTAGAATTACACCTCAAGTAGAACACGTATCTTGTTTCGGAGCAAATGATGCAAGAATTGTTCTAAACCTCGAAGGTGGTATTGATCCTGTAAACTTGGTATGGGACGACGACCCAACAGCTGGAGTAGAACGCAACAATATTGGTCCAGGCACTTATACAGTTACAATAACCGATGGACAACCCTGTGAAATAATTGAAACTTTTGAAATCACAGAACCTACTGAATTGATGCTTTCTGGCAATTCACAAGATGCCTTAGATTGCGATGATGCCAACAGCGGTAATATTAATTTGATAGTTACAGGCGGCACTCTGCCTTTAAGCTATTATTGGTCCAATGGAGCTGCTTCCGAAGATTTAAACAATATCCCACCAGGGAATTACACCGTAAATGTTATAGATGCTAATGGGTGTGAGGTCTCTGGTGAGTTCATTATTAATAGATTCGTTCCTATAGAAATTGATGTAGATGTTGTTACAGATTTAAATTGCGAAACCAGAGTCGTTAACCAATCTTTTGTAGCACAACCTAGTGGAGGTGTTCCCCCATACCAAATTTTGTGGTCTAGCGGAACTATTAGCGGAGCAAATAATGAAGTTATGGAAACATCAATTAGTGGTCTTGTGCTTCTTGAAGTTACTGACAGCGTTGGCTGTACATCAAGCATTTCCTATAATGTAGACATTCCTGAATTAGGAGACGCCAATTTTAATATCAATTCACAAATGTATGATACCTACGGATTTTATTCCATTCAAGATCCTATTCAATTTACAAACACCTCTTATGGTGATTATGTAAGTGTTTCTTGGGATTTTGGTGATGGCACTTTTTCACAAGAAGAGAATCCTAAGCATATCTACAACACTGTGGGCACTTATACCGTAACACAAACTGTAATTTATCCATTTGATTGTGTTTACACACAAACAATTATAGTTAATGTAGAATTGGGTTATAAAATTATTATCCCAAATGCATTCACTCCAAATGATGATACTCTTAACGATAATTTTATGCCTTCTGTCCTTGCATTAAACAACTTAGAGTTTAACATTTATGACACTTGGGGCAGTTTAATTCATTCTGAAAAAGGAGACAGTTTAAAAGGTTGGAATGGGCAAATTAAGGATACTAATGCAGAGAACGGCAACTATTACTATACTTTTTCGGGAGATACCTTTTACGGTGAAACCATTACATCTAAAGGCGCTTTTGTATTAATTAAATAAAACTAATGAAGATAAAATTATATATTTCTATTGCTATCTTTAGTTGTTTCTTTAGTATTAAAGGAGCTGCTCAAGACCCAATATTTTCACAGTATTTTCAAGTTCCAGAGACTTTAAATCCTGCGTTTTCTGGTTTTGAAAACGCATCCTACTTTGGACTTATTCACAGAACCCAATGGCCAAATTTGGATTTGCGCGTAAATACCGATTACGTTTTTTTTAATACTTGGGTAGAACATGTAGGCGGTTTGGGGTTTAGCATACTAAATCAGCATGAAAGTAATACAAAATACAACCATTTACAAGGCAATATAAACTATGCTTACCATGTAAGACTATCTAATGATTGGTATTTTAGACCTGCTTTAGAAATTGGGTTTGGTACAAAATCGTTTAATTTTAGAAATATATTATTATCAGATCAAATAAATATTAATAGTGGCACTATAAATCCTGTTTCTACAGATGTATTTGCTCTTAACGCCAATAGAAACATTACTTTTTTCGATTTCACAGCAGGATTCGTATTCGACAAAAAAAACACTAATAATGATACAGATTTATGGCTAGGCGCAGTTATAAAACACTTAAATACACCTAATATTTCTTTTGTTGAAAATGGCCATACCCCATTAGATATATTTTACTCCATACATGCCAGTTACAAGTTTCCTTATTATGATTATAATGACATTATGTTTTCTGCCAATTATATGCAGCAAGGCGCATATAATAGGTTAGATCTTACCTCTATGTTAAAATTGGAAAAACTATTTTTAGGAGCAACAGCAGTTACAAACCCTGCTAAAAACAGCAATAACAGTCATTTATTAACATCTATAAATGCATTTGCAGGATTGGAGTTTGAACGTTTACGCTTTGGGTTTTCTTACGATTTTAACACATCTGGAATTGGTAGAACTGATGGTGTTTACGAACTATCTATTACTTATTTGGCAGACTGTTTAATATGTAGAAGCCCTACAAATAACGAACGACGGAAATAACCTTTTGTCACCCTGTACTGTTAGACTGAGCGCAGTCGAAGTCTTGTTTCAAGGACTTGTAAAATTATTTTCTATGTGATGTAGATTCAGAAATAAATTGAAAATGACAAGTCTGCGGCTTTATAACCTCTCTAAAAGCGACTTCGCAAACTTTTTAAACCGCCAATTATGATGATTGCTAGCTTGTATTAAATTCTCTTTACAAATATCATTACACGCTTGTATTTGATTTAAATATTGAAAAGCATTTTGACGGACTTCAAACCCATATTTTGAAGCTGTATAATCTACTAACTCATTAAAATATTGTTTCTTACTTTCTACCTCATAATCTTCGGTTATCAAAGCTAAAGTCAACCAAAGCATCTCTACATTTTTATCGCTAAAACCAACAACCCCCTTAGTCTGGTTAAGGTATTTTTCTCTATCCTTTGGAAAATTTCGCCATAAATTAAACAAGGCGGCTTCAATAGTTATATAGGATTTATCGTTTAAGAGGGATTCGTAATCAGCTTTCAAGTTCAAAGGTATGTCTGTTAAATTTTGAGCAATGGCTTGACGTACTTTGAGGTCTTTTGAGTTGAAACCTTTTTTATATATACTATAACCTTCAACTAATTTCATCAAATTTTTAGAAAAAATAAGTCTTTTTATTTCAAAATATTTGGCTATATCATAAAAGCGATTTATTGTAACATCTGGTGCATGTGATGAAAAAAGTAATTCGTTTTCTAATGCATCTAAATTAGAAATAACTCTTGATTCTTTTTTTAACACATCATAACATTTAGAATAATTAAAACTATCATCTTTCAGCCAAACCGCTACAAAGTCATCCAAATGTTGTCCACTAGCCTTCTCTACTTCACTTATAAAATCATCAGTCTCTACATTTTTAAATTGATGTTTTATTAAATAGTTTTTAACCGCCTCTCTAAATGCTTTATCGCCTACATTATTTCTTAGCATGTGCAAGACCCACGCACCTTTTTTATAAAAGGTTGTGCTACTAGATTTTGGATTTAACAAAGAAGTGCTTTGTCCTGCCTTATCTTGCTCTAACAATTCTTGAGCGTATTCATACAATCTCCAATAGTAATAATCTTCTCCAAAGACATCTTTTTCGGCCAATAAAGCATAATAGGTTGCAAAACCTTCTTGTAACCAATGGTGTGTTCCTGAAACTTCAGTAACCAAATCACCAAACCATTGATGCGCTAGTTCATGCGCATTAATGTTTACAAAATTCTTATCAACAAAAGCAATGGAGTCAACCACAAAACTATCGGAATAAAGATTTAAGGTAGTGTTTTCCATTCCAGCATATAAAAAGTCCTTAACAGGCACCATTTTATAGTTTTGCCATGGATAAGGTACACCGATTTCTTCTTCCAGAAAATCGAACATTTGTTTGGTGTAACGATATGTAGGCTCCAGTTTTAGTGAATCCTCTGGGTAATAGTACATTTCTAAAGGAATGCCGCTTTTAGAGTATTCAACCTTTTTATCATATTTCCCAATAGCTAAAGCCACCAAATAACTAGACATAGGTTTTTGCATATCGTAATGCCAAGTGATTGTGGAATCGTTGAATTGTTTATTTGTTAAGTTGCCATTGGCGATTACTTCATAATCTTTATCAAATCTTATTGACAAATCAAACTCTATCTTATCGTTCATATCATCAATACTAGGCAACCAATTGCTGGTGTATTTGCCTTGGCCTTGAGTCCAAATTTGCTTATTACCGTTTTCATAATCCCAATCGATAAAGTAAAGCGCTTTTTTTGGTAAAGCAGAATAATTCAAATGCAACTCAAAAACTTGTCCTTTTTTGAATTTATTATAAACTATAATCTGTTTTGAGTTGTTTAAATATTTTAAATTGGCATATTCAACATGTACGTGCGGTCTAGCTTCTAACAGTTGAATTTCTTTTAATTCAATATTTTGAGCGTCCAAATAAATAGAGTCAATATCTTTTAAAATTTCTAACTCATAGACCATATTACCACCAATCCCTTTACTATCAGTATCAACCATTAATTTACTGACTTTAGCCCTTTTAAAATCCACATAATGCGTTTGTTGCGGAAAACAAAAGTTAACTGCAAGAACCAATAAAATGAATAGTCTAAATTTCATAAGGTGAATATAGCAAACTTTAGTCCAAAATGCCATTTGTAATTATCTCAAAAGAATTATTTTAGTTTCATGAATACCGCTTTTTTACAAACGCCCATAGACTACTTAAAAGGTGTTGGCCCAAACAGAGCCGATTTACTTCGGAAAGAGCTAAATATTCATACCTACCAAGATTTATTAAATCTATTTCCCAATCGTTATATAGATCGCACGCGCTATTACAAAATCAATCAAATTCAACAGAGTAATGCCGAAATACAGGTAGTTGGTAAAATAACTGGTTTTAAAGAAGTAGCTCAAAAACGTGGTAAACGCTTGGTTGCCACGTTTCAAGATGACACAGGAACTATGGAATTGGTTTGGTTTAGAGGCCAAAAGTGGATTAGGGAAAGTTTAAAACTCAATACACTTTACGTCATTTTTGGAAAAACCAATTGGTTTAATGGCAAATTTAGCATGCCGCACCCCGATATTGAAACCACCGATGAGCATAAAAAAAGTTTAAGCTCTGGAATCCAACCTATTTATCCCTCTACTGAAAAACTATCAAATAAAGGCATAAGCAACCGTGTGGTTAGTAAAATTGTGCAACAACTCTTTTTAGAGACTAAAGGAAATTTCTCTGAAACACTATCACCTTTTTTACTTTCAGAATTAAAATTGATATCTAAAAGTGAAGCACTTCTAAACATTCATTTTCCTAAAAATCAAGAGCTACTCTCAAAAGCCCAATTTAGATTGAAATTTGAAGAGTTATTTTATATCCAATTGCAATTAATTTTGAAAAACTTAATTCATAAATCTAAAATTAAAGGACATACGTTTGATACAGTTGGTAATTATTTTAACACCTTTTTTAATGAGCATTTACCCTTTAATTTAACCAATGCTCAGAAACGTGTTTTAAAAGAAATTAGATATGATTTAGGAAGTCATGCGCAAATGAATCGTCTTTTACAGGGCGATGTAGGTTCTGGAAAGACTATAGTAGCGTTTATGTCAATGTTAATGGCGCTTGACAATGGGTTTCAGACTTGTTTGATGGCTCCGACTGAAATTTTGTCAGTTCAACACTACAACGGTTTATATGAATGGTGTAAAAAACTGAATATCAGTATAGAAATACTAACAGGATCAACTAAAGCTTCAATTAGGAAAGAAATTTACAAATCTTTAGAGAGTGGCAATTTACAGATACTCATCGGCACTCATGCCTTGCTTGAAGATAAGGTGAAATTCAAAAATTTAGGACTTGCCATTATTGACGAACAACATCGGTTTGGTGTTGCTCAAAGAAGTAAATTGTGGCATAAAAGCTCTCAAAGCCCTCCTCACATTCTAGTCATGACCGCCACCCCTATACCACGCACGCTAGCCATGTCTGTCTATGGTGATTTAGATATCTCCATCATTGATGAATTACCCCCTGGTAGAAAATTGATTAAAACCGTTCACCGTTATGATAAAAACCGCCTTAATGTGTTTCGATTTATAAAAGATGAAATAAAAAAAGGAAGACAGATTTATATTGTGTATCCACTAATCAAGGAAAGTGAAACCATGGATTACAAAGACTTGTTGGACGGTTATGAAAGTATTTCAAGAGACTTTCCTATGCCAGAATACCAAATCTCCATTGTTCATGGTAAGATGAAGCCCGCAGATAAAGATTACGAAATGCAACGCTTTATTAAAGGCGAAACGCAAATCATGGTTGCCACAACCGTTATTGAGGTTGGAGTTAATGTGCCAAATGCTTCTGTAATGATAATAGAAAGCGCTGAACGTTTTGGTTTATCACAATTACATCAATTACGTGGCCGTGTGGGACGGGGTGCTGAACAAAGCTATTGTATTTTAATGACAGGTCATAAATTAACAAACGACAGTAAAACTCGTTTGGAAACTATGGTTAAAACTAATGATGGTTTTGAGATAGCAGAAGCAGATTTAAAACTTCGGGGCCCTGGTGATATTATGGGCACCCAACAAAGTGGTGTTTTAAATCTTAGGATAGCAGACATAGTAAAAGACAAAGATGTTCTGCAGCAAGCTAGATATTACACCAAAAAAGTTTTAAAAGCAGATTCAACCCTTTCTAAAACAGAAAACCAAAGCATTCTAAATACTTATAAAGCCCTTTCAAAATACAAAAACATCTGGAACTATATTAGTTAAAAAAAAGCCCAATCAAAATTTATGATTGGACTCTGAACGTAACTGTTTGTAGTTTGATTAATGTTGTATTTCATTACACAAGTTAAACACTAACAAATGCATATACGTTAGAATTTTGTTAAAGAATTATGCAGCTATGTTAATTAACATTTATTAAGAAGCCTTTAACATTGCAAACATCTACAGATTATGTTTAAATTTGCTAGCCTTATGAAAAATAGGATGATTAATATTCACAATAAAACATTAGAAGATTTAGAGTTTTATACCGTTTTAGAACAGGTAAGTGAATATTGTATTACGCCTTTAGGAAACGAAAGCGCTTTACAAATTACCCCTTTTAAAAATCAAAAGGATATTTTAGATTCTCTTGCACTAACTAATGAATATTTAGCATCATTTGAGAATGATAATCACATACCCGGTCATCGTTTTGAAATCATAAACAAAGAATTAAAGTTAATAGCTATAGAAAACACATACTTAGAGGTTTACAGTTTAAAAAAAATAGTTTCAATATCATCCACAACCAACGAGATTGTTCGTTTTTTAGAGAAGTTTAAGGAATACTATCCACAACTAAATACGTTTGCCTCAAATATTGAAGTGACCAATGAGATCATACAAAAAATTGATACCATTATTGATAGATTTGGAGATATAAAAAACAATGCCTCAGATTTACTATATCAACTTAGACAATCCATTAATCTGGTAAAAGGAAAAATAAATCAAAGTTTTGCTACAGCTTTAAACATGTATCACAACCAGGATTTTTTAGATGATATTAGAGAAACTGTTGTAGAAAACAGGCGTGTACTTGCTGTTAAGGCCATGTATAGAAAGAAAGTTCGAGGTTCTATAATGGGCAGTAGCAAAACGGGTAGTATTGTTTATATTGAACCAGAGACCACCTTACAACACAGTAGAGAACTCAGCAATTTAGAATATGAGGAGAAAGAAGAAATTATCAGGATTTTAAAAGAGGTCACCAATGATATCCGTCCGTTTAAAACTCTTTTAAAAGACTCACAAGATTTTTTGACTGCCATAGACGTTATTTCTGCTAAAGCTAAATACGCGCGTTCAATGGACGCTATACTTCCTGAAATAACTCAAGAACGCACGATGTTTTTTCGCGATGCCTACCATCCGCTACTCTATTTAACCAATGTACAAAAGCGCGAAAAAACATTTCCACAAACTATAGAGTTGAAACAAGATAGTAGGATTATAGTTATTTCTGGGCCCAATGCAGGTGGAAAAAGTATTACGCTTAAAACTATTGGTTTGTTACAGGTTATGTTACAAAGTGGTATGCTTATTCCAGTTCACGAACGCAGTAAAGCATGCTTTTTTGATAGAATTTTAAGTGATATTGGTGATAACCAGTCTATTGAAAACCATTTAAGTACCTATAGCTATAGGTTGAAGCAAATGAACTATTTTCTAAAAAAGTGTAACCGCAATACCTTATTCTTAATTGATGAATTTGGAACCGGTAGTGATCCTGAACTTGGTGGCGCCTTGGCCGAAACTTTTTTAGAAGAATTTTATCATCGTGAAGCCTTCGGAATCATTACTACGCATTACTCTAATTTAAAGATATTGGCTACAGAATTGCCTGATATGACGAATGCCAATATGTTATTTAACGAACGGAACTTGGAACCCATGTTTAAATTGGTTGTGGGACAAGCAGGAAGTAGTTTTACTTTTGAGGTAGCCCAAAAGAATGGTATTCCTTATAGTTTAATAAATAGAGCTAAAAAGAAAATTGAACGCAGCAAAGTAAGATTTGATGCTACCATTGCGAAACTTCAAAAAGAACGTTCTAGGTTAGAAAAAACAGGACAATCACTCAAACTAAATGAAAAGAAAAAAAGTGAAGAAGCTGATAAATTAGAAGAAATCAATGCTAAAATCCAAAAAAAGCTAGAGAGTTACCAAGAATTATATGATAGCAATCAGCGTTTAATCTACCTAGGCCAAAAAGTAAACGATCTTGCTGAAAAATACTTTAATAATAAACAGAAACGTGAGTTAATGAATGAACTTTTTAAACTAGTTCAAATAGAGAACTCTAAACGCAAACGCGTTTCTGCTAAACAGAAAAAAGTTGAAAAAGCCAAAGAAACAAAGGTTAAACAAGAGGTTGAAAAGAAAGTAGAAGTGATTAGAAAAAAGAAAAAAGAAGAAAAAGCCCTAAAAGCGCAACAACCCCCCAAACCCAAACCTATTTTAAAAATTGGAGACCGCGTAAGAATAGAAGACGGACGTTCTATAGGCACCATTGATAAAATTGAAAAAAACAAAGCCATTGTTAACTACGGTATGTTTACAACCAACGTTAGCATAGAGCAACTGGAGTTGGTTGAAGCCAAAAAATAACAGCCAGCATCAAGTTGTTGAATCTACAACTTTAGACGCCAGCTGCTTTGATTAATAGCAAAACTAATTGTTATTTAATAAACTCTCCAAACATAGAAATAGGTACGCATATCAACATCAGGGTCTTCGGTTAAAAGTAATCTAATATAATCGTCATCACCATCACCATCCTTATCTTTGCCATTTTGAACATCTTTTAAAAAGATAGTGCGCTCCGTTTTCCCTAAGTAGTCATTTGAACCAATGGAGTCATCTTCGGTAAATTCAGCCGAAAGAAACACGTAATCAGTTTCTAAGTCAGGCATATACAATTCAACCTCTCTAATTTCATCACCTGATGGAATGGCCCAAAATTGACCTTCATTGGGTTTAATATAATCATTTGAGGTACGGGTATAAGATACAGACCCCTTTTTCACACCATCTTGATAAATAGCCGCTTGCATATTACCACGTAAACTAAGGTTGTCATTAAATTCTTTATTATCATAAAGATTTAAACCGTAAAGTTGAATACCAAATTTGTGGTAAGCTTCATAACAAGTTCTAATATTATATTCACTAGAAAGCACTACGTTTGCCACTGGAAATCCTTTTCTTATATATCTCAAAGTATACCCTAGCGGCGCTCCTGGAGAGTCAATAGAATACTCTCCGCCTTCGGTAATATACTCATAAACGCCTTGCGGACCTGAAACTACTTTTGCAGCATCTCCAGACGAGCCACCAACTACTAATGCTTTTACTGTAGAACTATTCCAAAAACTCTGATGCTCGCCGTTAACACCAGCATTACCCCCATTAAATGCCGCGTTAAAGGCTGCTTGCGTATCTGTAAATTTTGAGTTTGTTTCTACAGTATAAATTAACATACGCCCATATTTAACTGAGGACACAATCACTGGGCTTGTACTATCTAAATTAGGTGTAGATGCAAATAATTTCCCAGGGTTTTCACTATCTTCAATAGTTAAGTCAATGGTGTAATACACCTGTAAATATTTAATGACGTATTTGTATTTCTTTTCAGAACTACTAAAATTAAATGACCCAGACACACTATTTTTACCTTTGGTGTAACTAGCTCCCAAAGCAATACTTAGATGTTCTTCGGAATATACTTCTTCTGTAGTAAAATTAACCTTAGCTGAAGCAGACCCTGTAATGCCTTGTTGTAGCATATCTTTTACACCTGTTCTTACGGTATTCACATTAGGGTTTTCAATATATGCTGAAGGTTTTCCATTTAAGTTTTCTAAAGAAACTGACAAAGTAATGGGAGCTCTATTACCTGTAATACCAATATACTCTCCTGTTGGAATAGATTCACCTTTAAGCATAGCGCCAGGATAAATAACATCGCTAGTGGGATCTAAAAGTATCATTTCGCTAAAGCCCGGTGCCATTTTATATTTGTTTACAACACACTCGTTTTTTTGACCTTCACGTTCTTTTGTTACCTCTTCAATAAATTCTTCTTCTGATACATCTGGTTGCTCAAAATTGCTTAAGCTTGCCAAATATGCGTTAACTTCGTTTAAAGTTTCTCCAGAAACTTGCTGGTTACCATCTTCTTTTACACTTTCGGTACTACATCCGTTACATAAAAGTAAAATAGTTGCAAATACCAATAAATATATTATTGGTTTCAATGTTAATAGCTGTGTTTTCATAATTTCTAATTTTTTGTGATTCAACAAGTCAAAACTAGATACCAATGAAACTAAAATCTAATTTTTGGCATGGACAAAGTATGGACATCTTTTAATAAAAACACACAAACACCCTATGGACATGAACAAATCATAAAAACTCAATACACTATTTAAACAATTGATTAACAATGTTTTAAATAATTTTTTGTTTGAATACAATTTTGAAATCAATAGATTTTTTATGGACAAGTAATTTTTACCAACTAGACCTTCTTGAATTTAGAAAGAATATTATATCTATCTTAGATGAACAAAACACCAACACATGAAACGTAATTTTTTATTCTTTTTGCTGGTAATTTTTATTTGTAATTCAGCAATTACTCAAAATCAAAAATATATTGACAGTTTAAAAAATGAACTAAAAAACAGAAAGGAAGATGATTCCATTAAGGTTGTAATTTTGACAATGCTTCATGAAAACCTTATGTTTTCAAATCCAGAAGAAGCCAGAAATTATGCAATGCAAGAACTGAATATTTATAAAAAAAATGGTTTAGAATTAGCATACGGCCTAGGCAATTTACATTTAGGTGATTACTTTTATAATAAAACAAAAAATGATAGCGCCAAATACTACTACAAGATTGCAAAACAATCCTTTTTAAAAAATAAGAAAACAAGAGGTTTGATTTTCGTAAACTACACTCTAGCTGAAATATATAAAACAGAAGGAGAATATCATAAAGCTCTAAAAATTTTTAATGAAAGCTTAGATGAGATAAATAAACATATTAAGGAACCATATTATAAAAAACAATTTAATGGAGGCTCTTATTTAGCAATTGGGTCATGCTATTTGGAAAAAGGAGATTTGAATTTAGCTTTAACAAATTCATTAAAAGCTAAGGATCTATTCGAAAAAATTAACGATGGTCCAAGATTGGGGGATGCTTTAAGACAGATTGGTCATATAGAAAGGCAATTAGAACATTTAAAATCCTCCTTAGACTACTATCTAAAGGCTTTAAAAATTTATAATTCATTTAATGATATTATATATGTAATAAATACTACTGGTGATATCGGACGTGTGTATAAGGAATTAGGTGAATTAAAAAATGCTGAAAACTATCTATTAAAGGCAATTGACTTATCAAAAGAACACAATATTAATTCAACTTTAGCTAGTGCTTTACATGATTTGGGTCATATTTATATGATAAGACAGAATTATACTTTGGCTAGAAAAGTATTAAAAAAATCTAGAACAATATCAGAAAAAGAAAACATGAATATAGCAATAATTCAAGCTTATGAAGCTCTTTCTAAAATTGACTATTATGAAAATGACTTTCATAAAGCGCTCAGTAAAATTGATTATGCCATTTCAATTACAAAAAAATCAGGAGCTATTTTAAGCTTAAGTGATCTATATGATTTTAAATCTACCATTTTAGAATCACTTAATAGAAATAAAGAATCAATTAAATTTTTAAAAGCATCGCAAAGAATCAATGACAGCATTCTTTCAATAAAAAAAATACAGCAAATAGAAGAATTAAAAACCATCTACGAAACCGAAAAAAAAGAAGCTCAAATAGCTTTACAAAATGAAGAAATTAAAACCTTAAATATTCAAGCTAAAAACGATAAGCTCACTAAAACCCTTTATGGTACAGGCATGATTTCTTTTATAGTCATTGCCGGATTATTATTTTTTGGTTTTAAACAACGTATTAAGAAAAACAAAATAGAACGTGAAAAACAAGAGGAAATATACAAACAGGAAATTGCCTTTAAGAAGAAAGAATTAGCAAGTCAGACCTTGCATTTAGTACAAAAAAATACGTTTATACAAGAGTTAAAAGAAAACTTAGAAAAGATTAAACAGTCGCCAGAGTTATTTAAAATTGAATTTAGGCGATTGGTCATGCTACTAAAAAAAGAAAGTGCCGAGGATAAAGATTGGGAAGTTTTCAAATCTTATTTTTCTGAAGTACACAATAACTTTGACAACAAACTTAAAACAGTTTATGCTGATATTACCGAAAAAGAAATACGATTGGCTTCATTTTTACGCATGAATCTATCTACAAAAGAAATAGCATCTATGTTAAATGTGCTACCTGAAAGTGTTTTGAAAAGTAAATATCGCCTTAAAAAGAAACTAAATCTGGATAAAGAAACCGATTTAAACGCTTTTTTAAATAGTCTTTAAAGCTATATATTTACTTTATGAAACTAGAGGTCCCAAATAATAAAAAACTTATCCTGTTTGACGGTGTTTGCAACCTTTGCAACAGTTCTGTGCAATATGTTATTAAACACGATAAAAACAATGTTTTTTTATTTACACCACTGCAAAGCCAAGTTGGACAAAGCATCATAAAACATTACACCATTGATACCAACAGAATAGATTCCATTCTGCTATATACCCCAGAACAAGGTATCACTTACAAATCTACAGCCGCTTTAAAAATTGCCAAATACCTAGGGTTTCCAAGAAACCTTGCTGTTATCTTTTTCATCATCCCAACCTTTCTGCGTAATTGGGTGTATGACTTCATTGCCAAAAACCGCTATAAATGGTATGGTAAAAAAGAGGCTTGTATGATACCTACTCCTGAATTAAGAAGTAAGTTTTTAGATTGATTTTTTTCTAAAAACTAATTTAAAAGCGGTATTCACTTTGTAACAAATACCATTTACTCATTTTATATATTAATTGCAATAGTATGATCGTAGTTTTACTTCAAACTAAAGGTCTGTCATCATGAAAAAATTAGTATTATTACTGGTATTTAATAGCTATTTCTCTTTTGCGAATACCACAAATCAAACACCATCTACAATAAAAGAAGTTACTATTTATGTAAATGGCGCTCAAATTACCCGAACCGCAAAAATTACTTTAAATTCTGGAACTGGGGAGTTTATTTTTAAAAAGCTCTCTCCTAAAATACAAGAAAATAGCATTCAGATTTCAGGATTAAATCAAGCTTCTATTTTATCAATCAACTATGGTATAAACCACATTAACAAACAAGATAGAGCAGAAAACATTACAGAATTTCGAGATAAGATAGATGAATTAAATTATGCTATTCAGCTTGAAGACAATTTAATAGCTGGATACGAAGAAGAATTAGAAATCATCCAAAATAACAGACAGTTAGGGAACGAAAATCAAGTAGTGAATCTTGATAAACTTCAACAATTTACCAACTATTACAGAAAGCGAGTTACAGAAATAAGGGGACTGATATACAAATCATTAAAAAAGAAGCGTCATCTTGATAATCAAATAAAAGAAATTAATCAGCAGCTTGTAGAATTAAATGTTGAAGAAAAAATTGAAACGGGTGAAATAACGGTAAAATTAAATTCTGAAATTACGCAGCAATTAAATCTTATCATTAAGTATAATGTTACTGATACTGGTTGGTTTCCGGTTTACGATTTAAAAGCTGATAAAATCAACTCACCTTTACAACTAAACTACAAAGCGCACATCTATCAAAAAACAGGAAGCAACTGGGAAAACGTAAAATTGATACTTTCCACTGGAGACCCCAACACAAATAACATAAAACCAGACCTAAAACCCAAGTATTTGAATTTTATAAGTCGTTATTCAAATTACAATTCTGCTAGCGCTACTAAAAACTACAATTATAAATACAATCCGTTTGTAAAAACGGTAAGTGGCATTATTACAGATGAAAGTGGTTCTCCTTTACCTGGAGCTAATGTATTGGTTAAAGGCACTAGTAATGGTGTGGTTACAGACTTTGATGGAAATTTTAACATTGATGTTAGTAATGGTAAGGAATTAGAGATTTCCTTTTTAGGATATAACACAGAAACAATTCCAATTCATTCAACTAATATCAACCTAAGTATGAAAGAAACATTAGAAATGCTTGATGAAGTTGTTGTAATGTGCTATGGAACAAAAAAGGAAAGAGATGTCACAGGAGCTGTTTCATCTATTAACTTAGGGGGTGTATCAAGTGCTCTTCAAGGTCAAGCTTCAGGAATAGCAATACGTGGTATCTCAAGCAGAGGTTACTCCTCATCAAACTATAAAAGTAAAAAGGAAGTTAAAACAAACTACGGAGATATTATTGAAGAAGGCATTACAAACAGACGGTTTGAAATAAAAAAGACTTACTCTATTCCTTCTGATGGTGATTTAACAGTAATCAATATAGACAACTTTCAAGTTGCTGCGCAATATTCATATTATGCTGCTCCTGTAGTTAATGAAAATGTTTTTTTGACTGCCAAAATAGGCGATTGGGAACAGTATAATTTATTACCAGGAGAAGCTAATGTTTATTTTGAAGGAAGCTACTCTGGAAAAACCAATATCAATCCGCAAGCAACTACAGATAGCTTAACGGTATCATTAGGTATTGATCCTAATGTGGTTGTAAAACGAAACACTTTAAATAACTTTAAAAAGGCTGCCTTACTTGGTAGTAATAAAACCTTAAGCAAAGCTTTTGAAATTGAAGTAAAAAACAACAAGGCTTCAACAATAAGTTTAATACTCATGGATAGAATTCCAGTAAGCCAAAATAAAGACATTAAAATTGATGATATAGATTCTGGAACTTCTGAATATGACTCTAAAAAAGGCCTTTTAAAATGGAATCTAAAACTACTATCACATACCTCTGAAAATCTCAAACTTTCATATTCTGTAAAATATCCAAAATATAAACGCGTAAATTTATAACACCAAAGCCTCAGTTATTGAGGCTTTAGCTTAAGTTTTTTAAATCAAAACTATAACAAGAAACCATTAAAAATACGGTGCTAAGAAGGAGCTTATATGATACCTACTCCTGAGTTACAAAATAAGTTTTTAGAATAATTAACTTTTTATTGTTTGCAACTTTTCTCTCAAAAGAAGTTATACATATTGTCTTTTAAGCGTTTAAAACCTAACTTCGCTTATCTGATTGTAATCATCATTAAAACGGAATTTATAATCTAGTTGTGTGTAACCTAGCAAAAAAACCTAAAATGGAGTTTGACAAAAGAATATTGTCTTTTTTAAAACCTGATTTAGTTGAAAAAATACTGCAAAAATCTAGTATTAAGGAATTCCCAAAAGGAACTGAAATTTTAAGGGAACAACAGTATGTTAAAGTGTTACCCATTGTTATTAATGGCCTAATAAAGGTATATTCTAGATTTGATGAGAAAGAATTGTTGCTATACTATATAGAATCAGCTCAAAGTTGCGTAATGACTTTTTATGCCGCTTTAAAAAACACACCAAGTAAAGTATTTGCAAAAACGGAAGAAGATTCAATTGTTCTTTTATTGCCTGTTAATCTATTACCAAATTGGCTAAAAGAATACCCAGAGTTCAACGAACTTTTCTATAATCAGTTTAATCTAAGATATTCAGAGCTTCTAGATACAATAGGTAGCTTGTTATTAGACAAAATGGATAAAAGACTTTATGACCATTTGAAAAAGAAAACAGAATTAAGTCTTAGTAATTCAATTAAAATGAGTCATACCCAAATAGCAAATGAATTAGGAACTGCTCGTGAAGTGATTTCGAGAGTTTTGAAAAAGCTTGAAACAGATGGAAAAGTTTTACAAAAATCAGGTGAAATAAGAATTATTGGCCAATGGTGACCACAGTCACTGCACAGCAATTATAGACTATTTAACTTTGTATTGTAAAAACATTTAAAATTTTTAATTATGGCAAAAAATATGGGTGCAGCAGACAAAATTATAAGAATTATAATTGCTGCAATAGTTGGTATTCTTTATTTTACTGGAATAATATCAGGAACCTTAGGAATTATTTTATTAGTTCTTGCAGGAGTTTTCGTTTTAACAAGTATGATAAGCTTTTGTCCGCTTTATGTGCCTTTTGGAATTAAAACCTGCAAGATTAAAGAAAAATAAAAGGCAGTACACACTGTGTAAAAACAATAGCGGTTTGATTGAAAAATCGAACCGCTATTGTGCTTAATTAAGTATCTTGCTATCTAAAAAGTAATTGCATTAATACGCTACTACTCATATACAAAAGCCGATGGAACACATTCGCTGATGGTGAACTTTAATCTGTACCTAAAAAATATGTTAAAGAAAATTTTAAAATTTATCCTTTTAGCTCCTTTATTAATGGCTTTTCAATGTGAAGAGGAATTTGAAGAAAGCACATTAGTATTTAATTCATTTAAAGTAACCATTACCGCTCAATCTAATTTTTCACTTAATGATACCATATGGATAACTGGTAGGACATCAAGTAAGGTATTTGATTTAAAACTTAATGATTCTATTCTTGCTGAGAATCCACGAAGCGATATTTTTTCAATTTATAAATTTATTGAACCCACTGAAGTATACAATTGTAAGGACGCTATTGATAAATTTGATTTAACGTTTGATATTGGTCAATTTTCGGCGCTTCCAAGGTGTGAAAATGCACAACTAGAGGTTATTCCTGAATTAGAAAGTAATAGCACATCTTATACTTATAAAATAGGATTAAAACCAAACTCTACAGGTGATTATGTAATTAGCTGGCAAGATGGAGTAATTCAAAACTTAGATAGAAATGAATTCATCATAAATAATTATCCAATTGCAAATCACCCAAATCAAATTGGTTTTAATAGCTGTGATAATGTTTCGTGGAGATTTTTAAATGAATCAGAACAAGAATATTACTTCACAGTTGAATAAAAGGTTTTACAACAATGTTATAATTCATTGCTAGTTCTCACCTACTTCTAAAAGTCCTCTTAGATTTTCACGTAACTAAACCATTTTCAAAAACAATAAAAGCAAACTCGCAAAATTTCTGCTTTAACTTTACACTACCCTTTACCTAAATTCCCTACTCTGTTCATGAGTTATAAAAAACCTATTAAAAACGGTGCTAAGAAAGGGTTTGAATACTGCCTACTCCTGAGTTACAACGTAAGTGTTTACAGTAATTAACTTATAATTGTTTACAACTTTTCTTTCAAAATAAGTCGTACATACTGACTTTTAAGTGTTTAAAAACATTAGTTTTAAATATTCGTGTTGCACTTATAACTTAAACTTAGACAACATTAAATAACACACTCCTTTAATTAATAATTTAAACATATACTTAATTTAAACTGTTCCTTATTTAATATTTTTTATATATTCTTAATTAAGATGTATATTTGTTTAAGTTTATACTTAAGTAAAATATGAAAACATTTAAATCTGGTAACTATATAAACCAAGGTACTCATAAAAGCTTTCAGCCTACTAAAATAAATCAACAATGGACAATTGAAGATATGGAGGTGTTAACGCTTTTAAGTCAAGCTGACAGACAACTAGGAAGACTTGATATGTATTCAGAATACATTCCAAATATCGATTTATTTATCAGTATGCACGTTTTAAAAGAGGCAACACAATCAAGTAAAATTGAGGGAACGAAAACAAACATAGAAGATGCCTTATTAGATAAAAAAGACGTAAATGATGAAAAACGAGATGATTGGGAAGAGGTGCAAAATTATATCGAAGCATTAAATTCTGCCATCAAAAGTTTAGAAAAATTACCTTTTTCATCTAGATTAATACGGGAAACACACAAAATACTATTACAAGGAGTAAGAGGGAAATATAAACTTCCCGGAGAATTTAGAAGCAGTCAAAACTGGATTGGAGGAGCAAGTATTAATGATGCCACGTTTATTCCACCTATCCATACGACTGTAAATGAATATATGGGCGATTTAGAGAATTTTGCTCATAATTCCGAATCATTTTTCCCTGATTTATTAAAAATTGCTTTAATTCACTATCAATTTGAAACTATTCATCCTTTTTTAGACGGTAATGGAAGAGTTGGTCGATTAATGATTACATTGTATTTAATTGAAAAAGGTATATTAAAAAAGCCTATTCTCTATCTTTCTGATTTTTTTGAAAGAAACAGAATGCTTTATTATGACAACCTAACAAGAGTTAGAGAAAAAAATGATTTAAGTCAATGGTTTAAGTTCTTCTTAGTTGGTATAATTGAAACTGCAAAAAACGGAATAAACACATTTGATAGTATTTTAAAACTACAAAAAGAAGTTGAAATTAAATTACAAACCTTAGGAAGTCGTTCACACAATGCTCAATTGATTTTAAATCATCTTTACCAACGACCAATTATTGATGCTCAAAAAATTAAAGAATTGACAGGCTTATCATCACCTTCGGTTTATAAATTAATAGAAGAGCTAGAAAAATTAGAAATAGTAAATGAAATAACTGGTGGAAAAAGAGGAAAAATATATTTATTCAGAGAATATACTAAACTATTTAAATAAAAACGTTGCCCAACAAATGAAAAAAATAGTTGCTTGGTATTAACCTGTTTACGAAAACCCTCTTAGATTTTCACGCAACTAAACCATTTCCAAACACAATAAAAGCAAACTCTCAAAATTTCTGTTTTAACTTTATACTAATTACTTTACCAAAGTTCTCTACTCTGTTCATGAGTTATAAAAACCCATTAAAAACGGTGCTAAGAAAGGGTTTGAATACTGCCTACTCCTGAGTTACAACGTAAGTGTTTACAGTAATTAACTTATAATTGTTTACAACTTTTCTTTCAAAATAAGTCATACATATTGACTTTTAAGTGTTTAAAACCTAACTTCGCTTATCATGACTATAAACGCCATGAAAATGGAATTTATAATCTAGCTATGTAATATGCCGAATTTACACTATGAATGGTAAAATAATATTCGTCGGAGGAATTCATGCTGTTGGAAAAGGAGCTTTTTGCAAAGAATTGGCCGAAAAATTCAACTTTGAACACTTGTCTGCGAGTCAAGTTCTTAAATGGAATGAAATAAGTGACTCGAAAAACAAAAAAGTTCAAAATATCAATACAACCCAAGATAGATTATTAACTAACCTAAATAAGATAATTGAACCAAATAAAAAGTATTTACTCGATGGACATTTTACGTTATTAAACTCAAATGGACAACCTGAAAAAATTGATGAGTCTACATTTATTGGAATTCAACCTGAATCAATTATATTGTTGACTTGTGATCCAAAAGTAATCTTTGAACGATTAAAGAAAAGAGATGATTCAATATATAAGTTAAGTGTTCTTGAAAAAATGCAACAAATGGAAATCAAATACGCCGATTACATCTCGAAGAAACTAAATATACCTTTGATTACCGTCATCAATGGAAATACAAGTTCAATGTTTGAACATTTACAAAATTATGAGGATATTAATTGATACAAATATAATCATTCATCGTGAAGCAAATCGTGTTATAAACGAAGATATTGGACTACTATTTAACTGGCTTGATAAATTAAAATTTGATAAATGTATTCATCCGCTTTCGATTGAAGAAATTTCTGGTTATCAAGACGAGAATGTAGTCAAAACAATGAAAATTAAAATTGACAACTACAATCAATTAAAAACAGAATCTGTAGATGACCAACTAATAAGGCAAATTCGACAAACAGATAATTCACGAAATGATTTTATAGATACAAGTATAGTTAAAGAAGTCTATAATAACCGTGTTGACTATTTAATAACAGAGGACAGAGGAATTCATAGAAAAGCTAACCTTTTAGGTTGTTCTGAGAAAGTGTTTAAAATAGATACTTTTTTAGAAAAATGTATTGCAGAGAATCCTGAATTAAAAAATTATCAAGTATTAGCAGTAAAAAAAGAATACTTTGGTAATATTAACATTAACGATGTATTTTTTGATTCATTCAAACAAGACTACGATGAATTCGAAAATTGGTTCAACAAAAAAGCTGACAATATTTCTTATGTGTGTATAACAGATGGAAATGTAAAAGCATTTTTATATTTAAAACAAGAAGATAAAAATGAGATTTACAATGACATAGAACCTTCCTTTCCTCAAAAGAGAAGGTTAAAAATTGGAACTTTCAAGGTAACTTCTACAGGTTATAAATTAGGAGAACGGTTTCTTAAGGTGATATTTGACAATGCTTTACAATATAATGTTGAAGAAATTTATGTTACAATTTTCGATAAAAGAGACGAACAGCTAAGACTTATTTATTTGCTTGAAGATTGGGGATTTAGACATTGGGGAACTAAAACAACAGACAATGGTGTTGAACAAGTTTTTGTTCGAGAATTCAAACCAACACCTAATCTTCAACAACCCAAATTATCCTTTCCTGCTGTGTCGAAAAACACTAGAAAATGGATTGTTCCAATTTACCCAGCATATCATACTGAATTATTTCCTGATTCAATTCTAAATAACGAATCACCACAAGATTTTAGCGAAAATAAACCTTACAGAAATGCGATTAAAAAAGTTTATATATCTCGCTCAATTAATAGAAATTTGAATGGTGGTGATTTAGTGCTTTTTTATAGAACTAAGTTTAACGGACCTGCACACCACACTTCTGTAATATCGACTATTGGAGTAGTAGAAAATGTAGTAACTAATATTAGAGATGAAAATCACTTTATCGAACTCTGTCGAAAAAGAAGTGTTTTTGATAATGAGGAACTAAAAAAGCATTGGAATTGGAATAAATATAATAGACCATTTATTGTAAATTTTTTATATATTGAGTCGTTCCCTATGCCAAAAGTTAATTTAAAGAAATTAAGGGACTTAAACATTTTACAGGATGCACCAAGAGGTTTTGAACCAATAAGTGATGTAAAATTTGAACAAATTTTAATAGAAGCAAGAGCTAATGAAAGTTATATTATCGATTAAACCAGAATTCGCAAACAAAATTTTCAATGGAACAAAAAAATTCGAATTTAGAAGAACACTTTTCAAGAAAAAAGAAGTTAATAAAATTGTCGTATATGCTTCATCACCAATTAGTAAAGTTATAGGTGAATTCGAAATTGAGGACATTGTGCACGAGAATCTAAATGCTCTTTGGGATAAAACATCTGAATATTCTGGAATTTCATTGGACTATTATTCTGAATATTTTCAAGGCAAAAAAGCAGGTTATGCAATCAAGGTAAAGAATCCAAAAAAGTATGATAAGGAACTCTGTATAATGCAAACTTTTGGAATTAGACCCCCACAATCCTTTGCTTATTTAAAATAAAGTTCGTTGTACAACAATGTCCATAAAATATTTCTCGTTCTCGCCTACTCACAAAATTTCTGCTTCTACGCCTTTACCAAACTCCCCCACTCGGTCCAAGAACCATCATATACTGCTATATTTTTATAACCTGACATGGTAGCTCCTAAGGCCAAAACACAGGCTGTAATACCAGAACCGCACGAAAAAATAACGGGGTCCAGTGTTGAAGCAATTGTTTTTGAAAAGATTTCTTTGACTTCTGCTTCCGATTTAAAAACGCCATTAATTAGTAAATTGGTAAAAGGTAAATTTATAGAATTAGGTATGGTTCCGCGTCTTAAACCTGCTCTGGGTTCTGGAACTTTACAAAGAAAACGTTCACTAGAACGGGCATCTACAATGGTATGTGTTTTGTTTTTAGACGCATTTTTTACATCTTCAAAAAATGTCATGAATCTTGGTTGGAGATTGGCTTCAAAATCTCCTTTATCGCCTTCATACTTAGTCATAAACGCGGTTGGAAACCCGGAACTTAACCATGCCGGAAAACCACCATCTAAAACCGCTATATTTTGAAAACCAAAAGCCTTAAATAACCACCAAACACGTGCACTGGAATAGATACCTTTATCATCATACACCACAATTGCACTATTATTATTAATACCTAAGTTTCTAGCTTCTTCCTGAAATTGCTCTTGACTTGGAAAGGTGCTTGGAAATGCCCCCGATACATCACTAAACTTATTTTTTATATCAAAAAAGCGCGCTTTAGGAATCTGAGCTTGTTTAGCATCATAATGCTTGTTAATAGTTGCATCTAACACAATAAGGTTTTCAGCCTCTAAATTTTGATATAACCATGTTACTGAAACTAAAGGCTTTTTAAGTATTACTGACATTTTTAAGAATATTATAATCGTTACTGAACATATTTAAAACTTCGGGTGATACTAGTTTTTCTGGAAATGTTATACCGCTTTTTTTAATAATAGGCCGTATTTCCTGAATTTTATGTTTATGCCAAAACCCTACTTTGGTAAACCCCATAGCATAGACCTCATTATTTCTGGTAAATACTTGACGGTGATATACCCAATGGTCATCCCAACCTTCTAGTATTAAAGTAATACTAAACTTCTCAAAACGTTTTAATGGTTTTTTATAAATTATTTTTTGTCCGCCAAGTACTGGAAATTTACCTTTATTAACGGTGTACTTGTATAAATTGGTTCGAAACATAATTTCAAATCGGATTAAATCCATGTAGTAGAAATACTTGGAGTTTGCCATAAACCGAAAGGCTTCGCAATCTAGAATACTTACACGCCTGGTTCGGGTGAGGTTAGCTGCTAAATGAACCCGTTTCCAAAAAAACTTGGCACCAATAAAAATATACGCCAGATGTAACCAGTAGTACAGCATAACAATTGAATGACTTAAATATAAACATTAAATAGCTACTGTTTGTTTAAAGCCAAAACTCTAGCCCCGATTGAAGTATTTGTTGGAGCTCTCCCGATGTTAAATAGGGAAGCGACTACTGAAAGCGGGAAACAGCTACTAAGAATACATTTTGTTTAATAAGTAAAAATCTGCTAAAACCAATGCTGCCATGGCCTCTACAATGGGAACTGCACGCGGAACCACGCAGGGGTCATGACGTCCCTTGCCTTGCATCTCAACGGTATTCCCGTCTTTATCAATGGTTTCGTATTTCTGGATAAGTGTTGCAACAGGCTTGAAGGCTACATTAAAATAAATGTCCATACCATTACTAATGCCCCCTTGAATACCTCCTGAATAATTGGTTTTTGTAGAACCATCATTATTAAAAGCATCGTTATGGTCACTGCCATACATAGTGCTACCATGGAAACCGCTTCCGTATTCAAACCCTTTCACCGCATTAATAGAAAGCATGGCTTTACCTAATTCGGCATGTAATTTATCAAACACAGGTTCTCCCAATCCAACAGGCACATTTTTTATAACACAGCTTACTACACCGCCCACAGTATCTCCTTTACTTCTTACCTTTTTAATGTAACTTTCCATCTGTGATGCCATGTCCATATCAGGGCAGCGTACAATATTGTCTTCTGCTTTAGACAAATCTAGCTCAGTGTAAGGCTTCTCTAATTTCATAGTGCCTACGCTAGATACATAAGCCGTAATTTCAACATCTTTTAAAAGCTGTTTAGCTATAGCACCCGCCACTACTCTACATGAGGTTTCGCGTGCAGAACTGCGTCCGCCACCACGGTAATCTCTAACACCATACTTTTTGTCATACACATAATCGGCATGGCTAGGGCGGTAACTATCTTTTATATGGGAGTAATCATGAGATTTCTGATTGGTATTCTCAATAACAAAACCAATGGGAGTTCCGGTAGTTTTGCCTTCAAAAATACCAGAATGAAATGTTACGGTGTCTGGTTCTTTTCGTTGCGTTACAATGGCAGATTGCCCAGGTTTACGTCTATCTAACTCATGCTGGATAGCATTAAAATCTAATGCAATACCAGGAGGACATCCGTCTATAACACCACCTAAAGCAGTACCATGAGACTCTCCGTAAGTAGTTAAATTAAATAATTTTCCAAAGGAATTTCCAGCCATAGTAAAAGTTTTGCGCTAAAATAAATCTATTATCACATATACGAAAATGAAATTGACTTAAACCTACAATGAGAACACCAAAATAACATAACATTTACTTAACAATATACTCATATATAGGTAATTATAAGATAATCTTTACATAACAGAAATTATAGTTATTTGTAACTAATAAACCCACCCTAATATTGAAAATAAAAAGGAAAATAGAAATTGCTGTAATCTCTGATGTACATTTAGGCACCTACGGTTGTCATGCCAAACATTTACTCACGTATTTAAATAGTATTGAACCTAAAAAACTGATTTTAAATGGTGATATTATTGATATTTGGCAATTTAGCAAACGTTATTTTCCTAAGTCTCATTTAAAAGTCATTAAAAGAATCATGGATATGGCTGCCGATGGTGTTGAGGTGTACTACATTACAGGTAACCATGATGAAATGCTTCGTAAATTTAGTGGCACCAATATTGGCAATATTTCTATTGTTGACAAATTAGTTTTGGAGCTTGATGGTAAAAAAGGATGGTTCTTTCACGGCGATGTTTTTGATGTTTCTATACAACAGGCCAAATGGCTAGCCAAACTTGGTGGCTATGGTTATGATTTGCTTATTCTTTTAAACAGGTTAGTTAATTGGTACTTAGCTAAAAGAGGCAAAGAGCGTTACTCCTTGTCTAAAAAGATAAAAAACAGTGTAAAAAAAGCGGTTAAGTTTATAAACGATTATGAATCAGTTATATCAGATCTAGCTATTGAAAACGATTATGATTATGTAGTTTGTGGTCATATACACCAACCTAAAATGGAATTTAAAGAAAATAAACACGGTAGTACCATATATTTAAATTCAGGAGATTGGGTTGAAAACTTTACTGCCTTAGAATATCAGTTTAAACGCTGGAAAATATACAACTACAATAAAGATAAATTAGCCCCTTTTTACATTGATGAATCTATGGAAGATTTGGATGTAAAAGACCTTATTGCTGCCATTACCATAGTTGAAAAGCATGAAAAAAATAAGATATAGAATTGGTCTTAAAAACAGAAACACTTCTTTTACAAACAATTACAATCCATATCAGATAATTGTTTAATTAAATTAAATATATCTTCTTTTTTGGCGTTATTTTTGTCAAACAAATCTGAAATTATAAAAACAACGTATTTATAGTTAATACGAACATTTGAACATTAAAAATTAAACTTATGAAGAAATTAGTTTTAGTATCGTTAGCATTAATTGGGTTTGCCTTAACTACAGATGCCCAAGTTATTTCCGACAATGCCATTGGATTGCGAATGGGTGATAGTGATGGTTTTGGAGCTGAAATATCCTATCAAAGAGCTCTTGGAGACAATAATCGTTTAGAATTAGATTTAGGATGGAGAGATGGAAGGTCTAGTAATTTTGATTTTGATGGTTTTAAACTTGCAGGATTATATCAATGGGTTTATCCGTTAGATGGTGGCTTTAATTGGTATGTTGGTGCTGGTGGAGGAATAGGATCTTACAGTTTTCAAACGGACGGCATGGATAAAACAGATACTTTTATTTTTGCCGCTGGAGACATTGGAATTGAATATGATTTTGAAATACCATTACTGATATCTTTAGACTTTAGGCCAGAAATTGGTTTTGGAGATGATGCCTATAACAACAATGATTTAGACTTTGATATTGCTTTAAGCATTCGTTATCAATTCTAATCCTTAAATTAAAATAGTAAAAAAAGCGCCCTAAAAAGGCGCTTTTTTTACTTAAAACTAGAAAATCGCTATTAATAAGAGATAGTCTCTCCTATTTGTTTTACCTAGCTTTATTTCAATATCTGATTGGTGTGATCTTTGGTTTTAACCTTAGTAATAATATCTTCAATAACGCCCTCTTCATCAATAACAAAAGTGGTTCTGTGAATACCATCAAATTCACGTCCCATGAATTTCTTTGGCCCCCAAACCCTATAGGCATTGATAACTTCTTTATCAACGTCGGCTAATAAAGGATATGGGAATTTAAACTTATCTCTAAAATTACGTTGCTTTTTTTCTGTATCGGCACTTACGCCTAAAACATCATAGCCCTGAGACACAAAACGCTCATAGTTATCACTTAAATTACAGGCTTCTAGCGTACAACCCGGTGTATTGGCTTTTGGATAAAAAAACAATACTAACTTCTTGCCTTGGTAATCTTTTAATGAAATTAAATGTCCGTCTTGATCATTTACAGAAAAATCTGGAGCCTTGTCTCCTACGTTTAATGTGGTCATAATTTTTAACTTTGCTTTTTACAAAAATACAATCCTATGACCAAACAAGAAAGGGTAAACTTTGTTATTAATACACTTTATAAGCTGTACCCCGAAATACCCATTCCTTTAGATCACAAAGATCCTTATACCTTATTAATTGCTGTTTTAATGTCTGCACAAAGCACCGATGTTAGAGTAAATCAAATCACCCCTCTGTTATTTGAAAGGGCTGATAACCCTTATGATATGGTAAAACTAACCGAACAAGAGATTAGAGAGATTATAAAACCCGTAGGATTATCACCCATGAAAAGTAAAGGTATTTACGGGCTTTCTAAAATTCTTATAGAAAAACATGATGGTAAAGTGCCTCAAAGTTTTGAGGCTTTAGAAGCACTGCCAGCTGTGGGCCATAAAACGGCCAGCGTAGTGATGTCTCAAGCTTTTGGTGTACCGGCTTTTCCAGTCGATACCCATATTCATAGACTTATGTACCGGTGGAATTTTAGTAATGGCAAAAATGTAGTCCAAACCGAAAAAGATGCAAAGCGCTTATTTCCAAAAGAGCTGTGGAATGATTTACACCTTCAAATAATTTGGTACGGTAGAGAGTACTCACCTGCTAGAGGATGGGACTTAGAAAAGGACATTATTACCAAAACAATTGGCAGAAAGTCAGTTATTCAAGCCTACTATAAATTGAAAAAGTCCTGATGAATCAGGACTTTTTACTGGTTTAATTTAGAAGCGTTTCAAACTTCAATGTATTACAATTTACAACACTTAAAGCCTTTGAATAATCAAGAAGAAATTTAACCGTTTCTTCTCTAGGTTCTAGTTCATTTTTAATAAAATTTTTTTCAGTGTAAAGTTTTGCCATTATCTTAATTTAAGGGTTAATCTTAAAAGATAACGCAGCAAAATTTACTTTATTGTATTAATTAGTAAGCACTATATGGTGTTTCTCAATAATCTTACGTAAATTAATGAGTGCATAACGCATTCTACCTAAGGCAGTATTAATGCTAACACCCGTTCTTTCTGATATTTCTTTAAAGCTCATATCATTGTATATGCGCATTAATAACACCTCTTTTTGGTCGTCTGGAAGTTCTTCTACTAAGCGTCTCACATCACTTTCAACCTGTTCTTTAATAATAGATTTTTCGGCATTTAAAGTAGAATCACTTAATACAGAAAAAATACTAAATTCACCAGTGTTGTCAAATTTAGGCATACGGTTATTCTTTCTAAAGAAATCAATTACCAAATTATGGGCTATTCGCATCACCCAAGGTAAAAACTTACCCTCTTCGTTGTAAGAACCTGCTTTTAATGTTCTTATTACTTTTATAAAGGTGTCCTGAAAAATATCTTCAGTAACATCTCTATCATACACTTTAGAGTAGATAAAACTGTAAATTTTTTGTTTGTGTCTATAAACAAGGGTTTCTAGAGCGTACTCATCGCCTTTAATATAATTTTTAACAAGCGTAGCGTCTGTTTTTGGTGTATTTTGCATAATCATTACTTTTAATACAAGAAGCAAGGCTTCTTTGCTTGGGGTTATTTTTGTAAAAGTAATGTTATACTATAGGCGAAATGTTGATTAAAGCTTAAGATTGATGTATCAAATATAACAACAATCATTCCTAAAAAACAAGATTTTGAAGATTTTTTTCACACAGCATTGTAGTTGGTCGACACTTTAAAAGTTCAAATACTTGTAGTATCTTTGCAAGATTATTCCTTTAAAAGCCTATGAACACTAATATTTTGGACGTTAATCCTAAGGAAAACATCATTATTAAAGGTGCCAAACTGCACAATCTAAAAAATATTGATGTTGTGATACCAAGAAATCAATTGGTGGTTATAACAGGCTTATCGGGTTCAGGAAAGTCTAGTTTAGCGTTTGACACCTTGTATGCCGAGGGTCAAAGACGCTATGTGGAGAGTTTATCAAGTTATGCGCGACAGTTTTTAGGCAGACTTAATAAACCTAAAGTGGATTATATTAAAGGGATTGCCCCAGCAATTGCCATTGAACAAAAGGTAAATTCAACCAATCCTAGGTCTACAGTTGGTACTACTACCGAAATTTACGATTACCTTAAGTTATTATTTGCTAGAATTGGTAAAACGTACTCGCCTATTTCGGGCAATGAAGTTAAAAAGGCAACGGTTACAGAGGTATTAAACTATGTAAAAACATTTGATGATAGCGAAAAACTATTGCTCCTCGCCCCTATTCATCTAGAAAACGGCAGAGCTTTAGAAGACAAATTAAAAGTCTTGAACCAACAGGGTTATGCCAGAATTAAAGTAGATGATACGGTGGTGAGAATTGATGAGATGCAAGTTTCTAATAAGAACGCCAAGGATATTTACTTAGTAGTTGATAGGGTTATTACTAAAAATGAAGAGGATTTCTATAACCGATTAGCCGATGCTGTTCAAACCGCTTTTTTTGAAGGTAAAGGCGACTGTATCATTGAAACACTTAAAAGTAACACGCAACGTGTTTTTAGCAATCGCTTTGAATTGGATGGTATTACGTTTTTAGAACCAAACCTACACCTGTTCAGTTTTAATAATCCCTATGGCGCTTGCCCTAAATGCGAAGGTTATGGTGATATTATAGGAATAGATGAAGATTTGGTAATCCCCAATACAGGGCTTTCAGTTTATGAAAATGCTATTTTCCCTTGGCGAGGGGAAAGTATGAGCTGGTATAAGGACCAATTAGTAAATAATTCACATAAGTTTAATTTCCCAATCCATAAGCCCTATTTTGAATTAACCCAGGAACAAAAACAATTAATTTGGGACGGAAATCAATATTTTGAGGGGCTTAACTCATTTTTTTCAGAATTAGAGTCAAAAGCCTATAAAATTCAAAATCGGGTAATGTTATCACGTTATCGTGGAAAAACTAAGTGTAAAGCCTGTAACGGGAAACGTTTACGTATTGAAGCTAACTATGTGCAAGTTGGTGGTGCTACCATTACAGATTTAGTGGAAATGCCTCTGAAGAAGCTGTCTGTTTTCTTTAAACATTTAGCGTTAAATGATTATGACCATCAAATTGCTTCAAGGCTACTTAAAGAAATAAACAACCGCCTCTTGTTTTTATCTCATGTAGGGTTGGATTACTTAACACTAAATAGACGTTCCAATACCCTATCTGGAGGGGAAAGTCAAAGAATTAATTTAGCTACTTCTTTAGGGAGTAGTTTAGTGGGTTCTATGTATATTTTAGATGAACCAAGTATTGGATTGCACCCTAAAGATACCGAAAAACTGGTTTCTGTATTAAAATCACTAAGAGACTTAGGAAATACGGTTATCGTCGTTGAGCATGACGAAGATATTATGAAAGCCTCAGATACTATTATTGATATTGGTCCTGAAGCAGGTACGTTTGGTGGTAATGTTGTTGCCAAAGGCCATTTTGATACTATTCTTGCGTCAGACTCGTTAACTGCTCAATACCTCAATGAATCACTTAAAATTGAGGTTCCAAAAACCAGACGAACTTCAAAGTATCATGTTGATGTTATAGGCGCTAGAGAAAACAACCTTAAAAACATCAATGTTACATTTCCTTTAGGCATGTTAACCGTAGTTACGGGCGTATCAGGTAGTGGAAAAAGCACCCTTGTGAAAAAGATTTTATTTCCAGCATTGCAAAAGCAACTTACTGATTTTAGTGATAGACCAGGGCAGTTTACGGCGCTAAAAGGTAATTTTGGGAATATACAGGCTATTGAATTTGTAGACCAAAACCCCATTGGGCGTTCTTCTAGATCGAATCCCGTTACATATATTAAAGCCTATGATGATATTAGATCATTATTTGCAAATCAGAAGCTTAGTAAAATAAGAAATTATAAAGCAAAACATTTTTCGTTTAATGTAGATGGCGGACGATGCGAAACTTGTAAGGGCGAAGGTGAAGTTACCATTGAAATGCAATTTATGGCCGATGTTCATTTAGAATGTGAAACTTGTAAAGGCAAACGTTTTAAAAAGGAGGTTTTAGAGGTTAGGTTTGCAGACAAAACCATTGATGATATATTAAACTTTACGATTGATGATGCCATTACATTTTTTGAAATCAATAATCAAACTAAAATTAAGAATAAACTACAGCCGCTTCAGGATGTGGGGCTGGGTTATGTAGCTTTGGGACAAAGTTCTTCTACCCTCTCTGGAGGTGAAGCACAACGTATTAAATTAGCCTCTTTTTTAGGAAAGGGAAATAATAAAGATAAGGCGCTCTTTATTTTTGATGAACCCACTACAGGGTTACATTTTCATGATATTCAGAAATTGTTAACATCTTTTAATGCGTTGATAAAAAATGGGCACTCCATTATAGTTGTAGAGCATAATATAGAACTCATAAAATGTGCAGACCACATTATAGATTTAGGTCCTGAAGGTGGAGAAAATGGCGGAAATTTAGTAGCCTTTGGAACTCCCGAAGACCTCATTAAAAATAAAAAGTCGGTCACCGGAAAATACCTAAAAAATAAGCTTTAGTGAGGTTTTTTCTAGTAAAACAAAAAGCCAACAAATATTAAAACAAAAAAGGCTATTGGAAGCACAAAACTTAGATAAAAAAATGAAATAAGTCCGGTCTTAATAATGCTAGACAACCAGCCATTTTCATAAAATTTTTTAACAGCCACAAGCAAATAAAAGAAGGTTGACATTATAATAAGAAAATCTATCCACCCAGGGATATCTATAATAGTATTTATTATAAGTATGATGCTAAAAACGGTAAACAAAAAAGAGAAATAATAAAAGCTAAATACTAAATGATGTGCATAGGTACCTTTTTTATAAAAGAATAGTTTTAGAATCAATGCAAAAATTGGGAGTAGAATAAACAATGCAACTGGAATAGCATCATAAGCTGCTTGAAGTATTTGGCCACCATTACGTTGCTTTTGAAACTTTAAGGTTTGTGCATAGAGTTTTCGTTTTAAGTAGCCTGCATCTTTATTCATCCCCATTGCCTTGTATATTTCCTTATCCGGAGCATCAATTTTTATCAATGAGTCAACCTTTTTTGTGCTATAACCAAATTTTAAAGGGGTATTTTTATCTTCATCTAATTCAACATTAATTAATGAATCAATAACTCGTTTTTGTTCTACATCTAAGCCTGCAATTCCTTTATAAGTTAGGGGTTTTATTATGCTATCAATTTTTACCGAATCAAGGTTTTTTGTTGTTTTTAATTTTAAACTATCAGTGATTTGGGGATTAATTTTTGCGTTTTTTAAGGCTTTGTCAATATTTTGAACATTTTCCCTTACTACAATAGTAGACATTAAAAAGAAAAAAATAACCGATATGAACAGATACAATTGAGCAGGGTGTAAATAAAGCAAACGCTTTCCTCCAACAAATTTTTTTGCTAAATAGCCTGGTTTCAACATTAAAGGCAGGAAACTTTTGAAAAAACGTGCATCAAAAGAAAAATAATTGCTAATGGTATTATAAAACAGCACACCTACCGTAAGGTCATCTTTGGCTTGTTGCCCACAATGCGGACAAAATTTGAAGCTCTTTTCAAAGGTTTGTTCACAATTTTTGCAGATGTCTGTAGAATGTCTGGTCAAATTAAAACAGTTTTCATAAAAATATAAAAGTTTTTAGAATAAGACTAAAACCAACTGTAAGAAGTTTATGTTTATTATGCATTATCAATCTTTTAATTAGATATAACCTTAAAAAAAGACGCAATAAGTGTTAGACACTACAAAACAAATCTTCAATAAAATGCTTGCAAATAAAAAACTAATAATTAATCCCTTTAATAATGTGGCTTTAAAGACCTTTATTTTTTTTGGCACGCTGTTTGGTAATCTTTAAGTGTATTCACATTAAAATTTTACGATTATGAAAAATTTACTATTCTTAATAGCAGGATTCATCCTCACAGGATTTACTGTTAGCGCTTCAACCACCAGTTCAAATAATTTAATGGCAACTACATATATTGGAGGTTATGGTAATTCTTTCATATTTGTAGAAAATGGTATTGAATTTTCAGTTTTTCCAGACGGACAATTTGATTTCAATATTTTAAGAGGTAATTCTCGTTTCAACGCTTCATTTAATTCACCTCACGTTAGTATCAGTTTCAATTCTGGGTACAACTACAACGCTTTTGTTCAGTACGATGAATATGGTGCTGTAATTCAAATTGAAAATACACCTGTTTTTTATGATTACTACGGTCGTATTATTCAGGCTGGAAATATCAATATTCACTATAACAACTTTGGGTATATTAATAGAATTGGAGGGTTATTTTTACATTACAATAGATACAATGTGTTCTCTCACTATACAGGGTTTATTAACGTATATAATAGACACTATGTATTTAGACCATGGCACAGGTTTTACACAATGCCTTCAGTAAACTATTGTGTAGTGTACAATAGGCCATACAGAAGGTTCTATAATCCAGTGCGCTATGTATATTCTAGACCTTTTTATAATAATTACAGACCTATTACATCGGTTGCTAGTAGAAGAGGAAATACTATTGTTAGAAATAGAAAATACGCAACAGTAAACAGAAGTTCTAGAAACGTTACAAGAATTAATAGAAACGTAAATCAACGAAGAGATTTAGCAAAAGTGAGCCCTTCAAGGAAATCAACAACTTCTGGAAGACATACTGTGACTAACAGAAGTTCAAGAAGTAATGATTCAAAAATAGTAAGAGGAAATAATAGTGGAAGAAATTCTCAAATTTCGGATACTAAAAGAATGCGGGAAAACGTTAGTAGAACAACAAGACCATCAACAAGTATAGATAGGTCGTCACGTTCTGTAGCGGGAGTTAGAAATAATTCAATAATTGAAAAACCAAAAAGCTCAAACGCTCGTACTTATAATAACATGAGTTCTAGAAAAGTGTCACAAGTTGCTAGTCGATCTTCCAGATCAACGCAAAGCGTAACTTCTAGACCAAGTATACAAAGAAACTCTAGTTCACCGCAAAAGTCGTCGGTATCTAGAGCGTCAAAAAGCAACAATTCTAGAGCAACTCAAAGTAGAAGTTCCTCTAGTAGAAATACAAGATCTACTCCATCAAGAAGAAGATCATAACCGTTTTGGTTGGTTAGTTGGAAAGTCCTGCGATATGTTTGCCTCAAAGCAAAGTCGTGGGATTTTCTTTTTTAATGATTTCTTCTTATCATTTTATTAATGATGCTTGAAATATCATCGGATACGTTAAACTTATAGATCAATACAACATAAATTACACAAATAATTATGGATTTTAACCCTATGTTTATGACAGGAGTAAAAGAAAAATCCCAAAAGTAAAAGAGCAAAGCCATTGACAAAATGAGTCCTCCTATTCTAAAACTATTTGTTGTAAAAGGTAATATTTTAAAGTATTTGTATACAAAAAGTAACTTACCAGTATTATAGAAAAAAATAGCCAAAAAAGTAGCTAAGGCTGCACCATGAATACCATATAGTGGAATAAAAATAATGTTGAGCACTATCATTAATAACACTAAAACAACCCCTAAAACCAATACGATACGATAATAATCGCTATTAAACAAAATGGCATTGTTACTACCTAAAAGAGCGTCGTAAAGTTTAGCGACACTTATCAATAAAACAACGTTTAAACCCACGCTAAACGCCTCATCAATCAAAAGATATAACTGATTAATATTCAATATGATTAATAAAAAAACTAGACCGCTTATTATTAACAAGTTTAAAGAGCTTTTTTTGTACAAACTCTCTAAGGCATCATAGTTTTTTTCATTTAAAAAGGTTGCGGCTAGAGGTAATAAAATTTGATGCATAGATCTTTGGGGAACAGCTATGACTGCTGCTATAAATATGGCTACGTTGTAATAGGCTATCTGCTCTATGGGTATGTATTTCCCAAGCATAACCTTGTCTATATCTAATAAAACGGTGGCTACAGATCCTGCAATAATTATTAGAAACGAATATTTTAAAATACGCTTTAAATTATTAATTTTATTAAAAGTGATTACTGGTAATTTAATACTAAAAGCAAATAATGTCATTATTAAAGTCCTTATTAAGTAAACAATAACAAGCCCTATCATAAACTGCTCTACAGTAATAATTTCAAAGAATAGTGAAAATAACAAAATCATGGTGCCTACTCTATGAAAGACCTCTTTCATGAAGTTTCCAAAAACTGTTTTCATCTGTACTTTTGCCCAAGCAAAAAACACTTCAAAATAAGCCAATGCTATGGCTATGAGTAAGGTATGCCATAGGTAGTTTTTTATCATAGCGTTTTCTGTTGATAGAAATCTCCCAATAGATTCATAACAGATATAACCAATAAAACTTACTGGAAGTATGATAGCTAAAGGCATCAATATCATGAGCGTTAAAAAGCTATTCAGTGACGAGCGTGTTTTAAACAATGAATAGAATTTTACCAACGTATTATGAACCCCAAAGGCCATTAAAGGCATCATAACATAAGCAGCAGATAACATAAAACCAACCATACCGTAGTATGCGTCACTAAGGAATTTTGTATATAAAAACAGGGTATTAATGGCTCCAATTGAAAACCCCAAATAGGTTGAGATAACATTTTTAAATGATTGTGAAGCAACAATACCCATTAGATTAATTTAGATAGTGATTCTGTTAATTTTTTTCTACTATACTGTTGCAAACCAATTGGGAATGTTTGCAAACTTCCCGTTTTAAAGGCTTTGTAATGACTCAATATGCTTGTTTTTAATGCGTGGTAATCATCATAACTATAGTAGTTTCCAGTATTGGTCTCCTGTATTATTTTTTCCACATCAGACCCTTTAGGGCCTAGAGCAATAATAGGTCTATTAGAAATCATATATTCAAAAAGTTTTCCTGGAATAATACTTTTAGTTTCTTCGGAATTGATTTCAATTAACAATAATACTTGTGATTTTTTTTGAAACTTAAGTGCTTCTTTATGTGAAACATAACCTAAACTACTTAGATAGTTAGTTAAATTAAACTTTTTAATAGATTCAAGCACTTCATTGCTTACCGCGCCAACAAAATTAAGTTGTAAATGGTTTGAAAAGTCTGGTTCTTCTGTTATCAAGTCACTCAAAGCTTTCCAAAGGATTTCTGGATTTCGTTTTGATAATAAAGACCCTATATGAGCTAAACTAAATTTAGAATCTAAACCCACTGGCTCAACAGATTCATAATCATAACCATTGGTAATAACGTTAATGGGTTTCGAGGTGATTTTTGAAAATTCATCTTTGGTAACACAACTAGTTACAACCACTTGATCTGCACTATGTAATACACCTTTTTCTAAAAACAAATGTTTTTTTCTAGAGCGCTTGGTTAGCTTCAGCTTTTTATGGTATCCTATGGTTGTCCATGGATCCCTGAAATCTGCAATCCACTTAACGTTCAAATTTTCTTTGAGCCGCATACCAATTAAGTGTAAGCTATGAGGTGGTCCTGTGGTAATGATAGTTTCAATGTTTTCTTTAATAATATATTTAGAAAGAAACTTAACCGATGGTGCTACCCAATTTTTTCTTGCATCGGGAATAAAGAAATTACCCCTAACATAAAGCATCAGTTTTTCAGCCAAACCCTGATTATGGTTATCTGAAATAATACCTTTACTAATAGTATTTGATTTCTTTTTAGAAAAGAATCGGGCCAATTTATAAGGCTCTTTTATAGGACGTTTTAAAATAGTGACATGTTTAGGCACTTCATCAGCCAGAGTCTCATCGGTTAAAGCATAATTGGGGTTTTCTGGAATAAATACAATAGGTTCTATATTAAAATCTGGCAGATACTTAACAAACTTCAACCAGCGTTGCACTCCTGGGCCACCTGCGGGTGGCCAATAATAGGTTATTATGAGTGCTTTTTTATGCACTTTACTTTTTGTTTTGCTTAAACTCAAAAAACAAACCTCCTAGCACCAATAATCCAAATAATATAGAACTTCCTAAAGCAATATTACTGCCTGTTTTAACAACATCTGGATCAAATTTAAATTCGATAGTATGTTTACCTTTTGGTATGCTCATACCTCTTAAGGTATAGTTTACACGTATATGAGTAGTTGGTTCTCCATTAATAAAGGTTTTCCAACCATTACCGTAATAAACCTCAGAAAACACCGCAAACCCATCATTTGAATTGTTTGACTCATATTTTAAATAATTAGGCTTTACTTCTTTTAAAATAATTGATGCTGTTGAATCTAATTCATACACTCTTCCTCTTTGCTTTTTAAGAAGATTTTTAGTTCTAGAAAAAATAGCAACATTTTTATTATCCAAACTATCCAACGCTAAAATTTCCTCATTGGCTGTTTCAACTACGTTTAATTTCTTAACAAACCACGCATTACCATTGGCTTTATCATTTACATAAGATATTATGCCTTCTTCACCATCAGCAATAATATATTTGGTGTTCAGCATATTTAACACGTTAATATTATTCTTGGCTACATAAAAATCAAAAACCTCTCTGTAGCGCTTCAATTCAGCCGCATTATATCCGTTAAGGGAGTTATGAAAATAAGATGCCTTAGTTCTGTTTTGAAGCCCTTCATTAGAAATATCAAACACTCTAAAATGCGATTTATCATTGAGTATTTCCTTATCGGCAGTGTTAGCAGTAAAAGGCTTATTCATGCTAATGGCGGGTACAAAATCATCATTAGTAACATAGCGTCTGTTAACACCAATTAAATCAAAAAGAATGAGTGCTCCAAAAATTACAATCAACCATTGTTCTTTGAGCTTGCCTTTTAAATAATAGAAAATAGTGGCAGCGGAAAGAACCACTAAAACAAGAGTTCTTATGGTATCGGTTGTAAAAATGGCCTTCCTATCTTCTTTTATAGCTCGTATAAAGTCTTGCCCGTAATTCTGAATATAAATACCATCTGAAGCTCCAGAGAAATTAAACAACGTATCCTTTAATAATAGAAACAATAGTGCTAAACCTCCTGTTATAACTGTGGTGTATTTTAAAGCTTTTAACTTTTCTTCGTTCTTTTCAAAATTGTTTAACAACTTCACTAATCCAAATATTGCTAATACTGGAACACATAGCTCTAAGATGACTTGAATGGAACTTACTGCTCTAAACTTATTGTATAGCGGTACATAATCAATAAAGAAGTCAGTTAAAAAACTTAAATTTTTACCATAGGAAAGCAGTAACGATAGCATGGTTCCTCCAACCAACCACCATTTTAAGCGTCCTTTCACCAAAAACAACCCTAAAATAAACAAAAACAATACCACGGCGCCTACATAAGCTGGCGCTTCTACAATAGGCTGTTTTCCCCAATACATAGGGGCGTATTCCGAGGCTTCTAACGCTTGAGCATGAGATGCCCCTAACTTTCTGTAAGCCTCATAGGTATGTGAATCTTTTCCCAGATTTTCGGAATTACCCCCACCCATAAATCGTGGAATAAATAGGTTAAAAGTCTCTACCAATCCATAACTAAACTGGGTAATATAATCTCTGTCTAAGCCAGAAGTTACTTCTTTAGGTGAACCATCGGGATGTATTGTTAACTCACTTTTTCCTCTGGTACTTTCCTTAACATATTCTTGTGTGGCCATGACTCCTGTAGCATTGAGTCCTATAGATAGCATAACAGCTAAAACCAATATTCCTACCGATTTAAAATAGTGTGGTAACACGTTCTTTTTAAAAGCATCAACTAAATATACGATACCCAAAACAATGACAAGCAGTAACAAATAATAAGTCATTTGAAAATGGTTGGAAACAATCTCTAAGCCCATAGCTACCGTAGTCAATAAAAAACCAGTAATGTATTTTCTCTGAAATGTTAGCAAAATACCACTTAACACCAAAGGCATGTAAGCAATAGCATGCGCTTTACTATTATGCCCTACACCAAGTATAATGATTAAGTACGTTGAAAACCCAAAGGCTAAAGCGCCAATAGCAGCTAACCTAAAATCCACTTTTAAAACTAAAAGTAAAATGTAAAAACTTAATAAGTAGAGAAACAAATAATCTGATGGCCTTGGCAGAAACCTTAAAGCCAAATCTAGTTTTTTAATATAGTTATTTGGGTATATGGCTCCTAGTTGGTAGGTAGGCATACCACCAAAAGCACTGTTAGTCCAATAAGTTTCTTCACCAGTTTCAGCTCTAAAATCCTTTTGCTGTTTAGACATCCCAATGTATTGCTTGATGTCATTCTGAAAAATAACTTTTCCTTGTAAAACTGGACTAAAATAGGCTAGCGAAATAACTACAAACCCCAATAAAATTAGTATATGAGGTAAGAATTTTTTAAATGAAAATGGCATGAAAGTGCTTTAAAATCAACTGATGGTGAAATTAATCAATTTCTTCGAAATCAACATAATCACCTACATCTTTATTAGAAGACTTTTTATTGGGCATTTTATCTATAGACACCTCACCCTCCTTTTTAGGTTTTTCTTGCGCTTGTTTTCTTTGGAATTGTCCGCCAAATTGCTGACCAAAGCGTTCTTCGGCTTTCTTTGCAACAAAACGCATTAAAAAAGGTGATAATAAGCGTGCTATAATTTTAACTCCAAAATATATTAATAAAATGATGAGAATTGTTCTAACCAAACCTACTGCCGATGCATACTGAAGCATAAAATTTCTTTTTAGCAAAAATACAATTCTACTTGCTTAATACCCTCTTAAAAATGATAAAAAAAGCTTAAAACATTTGTATATCTTACATAAAAACTAGGTTTTAATAGATGCGAGTAAATTGTAAAATTTAGCTCTACTTTAATAAGTAGGTCATTTAAATATCTATTTTTTTCAATGACTATTTGTAATTTAAAAGTGAAAAAATTCATGTACTTTTGATAGTATATTGATAATGTATTTAATATTTGTAGTGTTCTATACATTTAAAAAAAAACATAAATATTTAATTATGAGTCCTTTCAAATCTGCCCTATTCATTTTATTCTTTATGTGTACAACGCACGGCTTTAGTCAATATACAGAGGTTATTAATTCTAACCGGCCGGGGGCATCAAGAAGCGCATTTTCAGTTGGTAAAAACGTAGTCCAGTTTGAAATAGGTCCTTATTTTGTAAAAGAAAAACGAACGCCTGCTACCACTTATGAAGTCTCTGGGTTAGGTGCAGATTTTGCAGCTAGATATGGTCTTTTGTTTGAAGAATTAGAAATTAATATTGAAGGTAATTATCAAAATGACATTAAGAAATACACCTATAATGCTAATGCAGAAGATAAACGCGCCAACTTTAAACAGCTTGCTATAGGAGCTAAATACTTAATTTTTGACCCCTATAAGAATGAAGAAGCAAACAAACCAAATCTATATAGTTGGAAAGCGAATCATAGCTTTCAATGGAGTCATTTAATCCCTGCTGTATCCATTTATGCTGGTGTGAATTATGACACTAAAAACAATCCTTACACAGCTCCCGGTATTGATGGGTTTAGCCCTAAAATAATGGTAGCCACTCAAAATAATTTTTCTGGTGGCTGGGTGTTTATAATGAATTTAATAAAAGATAGAATTGGAACAGAACAATCTGATTTTCAATATATATTAACACTCACACACTCTTTTAATCCAAAGTGGGTTATTTTTGGTGAAACACAAGGTATTCAAAGTGATTTTTATGCAGACAACCTTTTTAGAGTTGGAGGTGCCCACCTACTAGGAAAAGATTTCCAGTTAGATGCCGCTATAACTTTTAACACCAAAGACACCCCTTCAGTTTTTAACGCAAGTATTGGAGCGTCTTATAGGTTAGATTTTCATAAAGACCCAATTACTGATAATGGCACAGATGCGATAGAAGGAAGTAATCGGAAATCAAGAAGAAACTCTACAAAAAGAAAAACAAATAGAGGTGCTACCAATGAAAATGAAACAAACAAACGTAAAAAGAGGGTAATAGATTTTGATTAAACAAACCAATTCAAGCAAACAAAGACGTTAACTAAATATGATTACAATTAAAGAGGTTGGCTCTAAAAAAGACCTAAAGGCATTTGTAAAATTTCCTTTCAAACTTTATAGGGGCTCTAAATATTGGACCCCACCAATTATTAGTCAAGAATTAAAAACCTTTGATAAAAACGAAAACCCCGTATTTAACGATGCTGAAGCTAGACTATTTTTGGCTTACAAAAACAATGAAATAGTTGGTAGAGTTGCAGCCATTATTAATTGGTTAGAAGTGACGCATCAAAATCAAAAAAAAATGCGCTTTGGGTGGTTTGATTTTATTGATGATTTAGAGGTGTCAAAAGCATTATTACAGGAAGTTGAAACTATTGGTAAAGCACATAACCTAGAATATACCGAAGGCCCTGTAGGGTTTTCTAACCTCGATAAAGTTGGGGTTGTTACTGAAGGTTTTGAACATAGTTCTCCTATGGTAACATGGTACAACCACCCTTATTATGTAAAACATTATGAAGCAGCTGGTTATGAGGTTGAAAAAGCTTATGTAGAAAGCGAGTTTCCTTTTAGTAACGTTAAACCTGAAGCCTTTGAGAAAGCACAAACGCTTATTAAAAAACGTTACCAATTAACAGCTTTAAAATTTACCAAAACAGCACAGGTAATGCCTTATGTTGATAGCATGTTTGATTTGTTTAATGAAAGTTACGCATCATTATCATCATTTGTTGCTATCACTGATATTCAAAAAGAATATTTTAAAAAGAAGTTTATAAGTTTTGTTAATCCTGAATACATAAAGTTTGTAACAGATAAAGATGACAACTTAATTGGGTTTGCTATAGTTATGCCATCATTTTCAAAAGCATTACAAAAAGCTAAAGGCAAACTTTTTCCGTTTGGTTTTATACATATTTTAAAAGCAAAAAAGCACAGTAAAGATGTTAATTTTTACCTTATTGGCATTCATCCAGAATATCAAAACAAAGGGGTTCATGCCATCATATTTAATGAATATTACAATACTTTCACAGAAAAAGGCATTAAATATTGCTATAGAACTCCCGAATTGGAAGATAATTTAGCGATACAGAAAATTTGGAAACATTTTGATCCGAAGGTATATAGGCGACGAAAAACATTTAGAAAAAACTTGACATAAAAAAGTCCGATTTTAAAATCGGACTTTTCTTATTATTGTTAAAAACCTAATATATCATCACTCACCCATGGCAGCCATAACTGCTGCTGATAAACGCTTGTAGGTTCCATTTTCAAGTCTGTCTCTTATACCTTCAAAGGCAGCTAAAGTTTCGTTAACATCTTCTAAAGTATGAGTAGCTGTTGGGATTAAACGAAGTAGAATCATTCCTTTAGGTATTACAGGGTAAACCACTATAGAACAGAAGATTCCATAATTTTCACGCAAATCTTTTACTAACGCCATTGCCTCTGGGATACTTCCTTTTAAATAAACAGGAGTAACACAACTTTGTGTAGTACCAATATCAAATCCACGCGCTTTTAATCCAGATTGTAACGCATTAACATTTTCCCATAACTTGGCCTTTAGTTCTGGCATGGTTTTAAGCATATCCAAACGCTTAAGTGCACCAACTACAAGTTGCATTTGTAGCGATTTAGCAAACATTTGAGATCTTAAATTATACTTTAAATAATCTATAATTTCTTTATCTCCAGCTATAAACGCCCCTGTACTTGCTAATGACTTAGCAAATGTTGCAAAATATACATCTATATCATCTTGAACTCCCTGCCCTTCTCCTGCTCCTGCACCTGTAGCACCCAGAGTTCCAAAACCATGTGCATCATCAACAAACAGTCTGAAATTAAACTTTTTCTTTAAAGCCACAATTTCTTTTAAACGACCTTGTTCTCCACGCATTCCAAATACACCTTCAGAGATAACTAAAATGCCGCCTCCCGTTTGTTCTGCCATTTTACTGGCGCGTTCTAAGTTTTTCTCTAAACTTTCAACATCATTGTGCTTGTAGGTAAAGCGTTTTCCCATATGTAAACGCACGCCATCAATAATACAAGCATGAGCATCAACATCATAAACAATGATATCATCTTTAGAAACAAGCGCATCAATAGTTGATACCATACCTTGATACCCAAAATTTAAAAGGTAAGCAGCCTCTTTTTTAACAAATGCTGCTAATTCATTTTGAAGCTTCTCATGTAAGTCTGTATGACCAGACATCATTCTAGCACCCATTGGATATGCAGAACCATATTGAGCGGCAGCTTCGGCATCTACTTTTCTAACTTCAGGATGATTTGCTAATCCCAAATAATCGTTAATACTCCAAGTAATTACCTCTTTTCCTTGAAACTTCATTCTATTTGAAATCTCTCCTTCTAACTTGGGGAATACAAAATACCCTTCTGCTTGAGACGCCCATTTTCCTAATGGCCCTTTATCTCTATAAATCTTTTCAAATAAATCTTTCATTTATATAATATAAATCTAAATGCTATAAAACTATGATATAACTAAAAAAGGAAGTGCATTGTAACCTATTAATTATGTCTTATTAAGACGAAATTCTTAAAAAATTAGTCCTTAGTTAGTACGTGCAAAATTAACTATTTATATGATTTAACCATAATTTTTACAGCCCAATTATTCATAAAACAAAAAAAGAGATTAAATTCTGTGTTTTAACAAAACTCAATCTCTTTTTTTTTAAAAGAAAAACTTTTTATTTTATATATTGAACTTTTTCTAAAGATTCTTCATGAATACTATCAAAAAATCCTTGGTCGTTCATCCATTTATCACTGTAAACCTTACTCATATATCTTGAACCGTGGTCTGGAAATATCACTACAACTTTATCTCCTTTTTTAAACGCACCAGCCTCTCCAAGCTGTTTTAAAGCCTGTACAGCAGCTCCAGACGTATACCCTACAAACATACCTTCTGTTCTGGCTATTTGTCTTGCTGTGTGAGCACTATCTTCATCGGTTACTTTTATAAACTCATCTATGATGTCAAAATCTGTTGCCGCTGGAATTAAGTTTTTTCCTAAACCTTCAATTCTATACGGATATATTTCCTTGTCATCAAATTCTCTGGTTTCATGATACTTTTTAATCACAGAGCCAAACGCATCAACGCCAATGATTTTAATATTTGAATTTTGCTCTTTTAAATATTTTGCTGTACCACTAATAGTACCTCCTGTTCCGCTACAGGCTACTAAATGTGTAATTTTTCCTTCTGTTTGATTCCAAATCTCAGCTCCCGTAGAATGGTAATGCGCATCAATATTTAATTGATTAAAATATTGATTGATATACACAGAACCTTTTCTTTCCTCGTGTAATCTTTTAGCAACTTCATAATAAGATCTAGGATCATCAGCACTAACATGTGCTGGACAAACATAAACCTTTGCTCCCATAGTTTTGAGCATATCTATCTTGTCTGGTGATGATTTAGAACTTACTGCCAAAACACATTCATAACCTTTAATAATGCTAACCATAGCCAAACTAAACCCTGTATTACCAGAGGTAGTTTCTATGATTGTATCACCTGGTTTTAAAATGCCTTGTTTTTCGGCTTGTTCAATAATGTAAAGTGCTATTCTGTCTTTTGACGAGTGTCCGGGATTAAAGGATTCAATTTTAGCGTAAAAATCTCCTTTAAATTTAGAGGTTATTCTATTAAGCTTAACAAGTGGCGTATTACCTATTAAGTCTAATACACTGTTATAAACCTTATGTTCTTGTTTCATTAAATGAATTTTATAAGCCGCAATATACTAATTAATACACGTCTTAAAACCTGACAAAAGTAAGGTTTTTTTTTAAATTAATCATTAACACCCTCTAAATCTAATAAAAATGCATATTCTAAGGCGACTTCTTTTAGACTTTCAAATCTCCCGGATGCCCCGCCATGACCAGAATCCATGTCAGTATGTAACAAAAGTATGTTTGAATCTGTTTTCAGCTCGCGTAATTTAGCAACCCACTTAGCAGGCTCCCAATATTGCACTTGGGAATCGTGCAAACCTGTTGTTACCAGTATATTGGGGTAATCTTTAGCCTCTACATTATCATATGGAGAATAAGACTTCATGTAATGGTAATACGCTTTATTATTGGGGTTTCCCCATTCATCATACTCTCCTGTTGTTAATGGAATACTATCATCTAACATGGTAGTAACAACGTCTAAAAAAGGAACGGCTGCTAAAACGCCTCTATATAATTCTGGATTCAAATTTATAACAGCCCCCATTAAAAGCCCCCCTGCAGATCCTCCATAGGCATATAAATGATTTTGAGATGTGTATTTTTTTTGAATTAAATATTTAGAACAATCAATAAAATCAAAAAATGTATTCTTTTTAGTTAGTAATTTTCCATGCTCATACCAACTTCTTCCAAGATATTCCCCACCCCGAACATGCGCAATGGCATATATAAATCCGCGATCTAGTAAACTCAATCTAATACTAGAAAACGATGGATCTATTGTAGAGCCATATGACCCATAGGCATATTGTAACAATGGGTTGTTACCATCTAGTTTTATTCCTTTCTTATAAACCAATGAAATAGGAACTTTCACACCATCTCTTGCTGTTGCCCAAATTCTTTTAGACTCATAGTTGTTTTTATTAAATTTTCCTCCTAAAACCTCTTGTTCTTTTTTAATCTCACTTTGTTTGGTTTTAAAATTATAATCTATAACTGAACTTGGAGTTGTTAAGGAGTTATAGGAATAACGAAGAAACTCACTATCAAAATCTGGATTATTACCAATATAAACGGTGTAGGTTTCAGACGTAAATGGCAGATAATAATCCTCAGTTCCATCCCAACTAATTATCCGTAATTTATTCAATCCTTTTTCACGCTCGTTAACCACTAAGTAGTTTTTGAAAATCTCGATATCCTCAAGCAAAACATCATTTCGGTGTGGAATAACTTCTTGCCAATTATCTATAGATGTGTTATTGTCATCAGTTTTTAACAACTTAAAATTAGTAGCACCATTGGCGTTAGCCATAATGTAAAAAGAGCCATTAAAATGCGCTATACTATATTCTAAATTTTTTTGACGCTCTTGAAACACTTTAAATGTACCATCAGGGTCATCAGCATTTAAAAATCTATACTCTGTTGACAAGGTACTTGAGGAACCAATGATAATATATTGTCTTGATTTTGATTTATATACAAAGGTGTTAAAAGTATCATCCGCTTCATGATATACCTCAATATCTTCCTCTACCTTAGAACCTAATTTATGCTTAAAAATTTTGTGTGAGCGTAATGTCACGTCGTCTTTCATGGTGTAAAACAAGGTCTTGTTGTCATTAGCCCAAGTTATACTTCCTGTGGTGTTTTTAATAATATCATCTAAAATCTCACCTGTTTCTAAGTTCTTAATTTGAATGGTGTATTGCCGCCTACTTACCACATCTGTTGAAAATGCCGCTAATTTGTTATCTGGACTTATGGCAATACCACCCAACTTAAAATAAGGGTGCTCTTTTGCCATTTCATTACAATTAAACAGCAATTCTTCTTGGGCTTGAAGAGACTCCTTCTTTCTTACATAAATAGGATAATCTTTGCCTTTTTCATAACGTGTCATGTACCAATACCCGTTAAGTTTATAAGGAACCGTAGTATCTTCTTCTTTTATTCTAGATTTCATCTCTTCAAATAATTCTTTTTGAAAAGACTCTGTATGTTGCATTACTTTTTTAGTGTATTCATTTTCAGCATTCAAATAATCAATAACCTCTTGATTTTCCCGCTGGTTTAACCAATAGTAATTATCAATTCTAACATCGTTATGAATGGTTAGTTTTTTTGGTTTTTTTATAGCAACAGGTGCACCATCCAGAATATTAGTTTCTGTCATTTTAGTTTCTTTTTTACACGAAAGCGCAAAAATAACACTTAAGAACAAAATAAAACTCCAACTTTTCATTTTAAAATTTCTATGTAATAAATTTACCTATTAAATTTGTGCTTCTAACCCTTAAAAGAAGGTTTATGTTTGGAGATATGATGAATATGATGGGTAAACTAAAGGAAACCCAGAGAAAAGTTGAAGCCACCAAAAAGCGTTTGGACACCGTTTTAGTTGATGAGAAAAGCTCTGATAACAAATTAAGTGTTACGCTTACTGCTAATAGAGAAATAAAGTCTATTGAAATTAATGACGACCTATTGCAGGATAAAGAACAACTTGAAGATTACTTAATTTTAACACTAAACAAAGCTATTGAAAAAGCAACTAAAGTTAACGAAAGTGAGTTGGCTGCGGTAGCTAAAGAAGGGATGCCCAATATTCCTGGAATGGATATGTTTAAATAGTTTAGTTCTTATAAAAATTAATCTTTTTTAATTCTATTAACAGTTTGTTATGCATAACATCTGTATAATCTAGATGGGTGACCATTCTTAGTTTATTGCTTCCCATACTAATGATGTTTATGTTTTTATGGGCTAACTTTTTAACGAATTCGTGTTCATTTACATCATCATTTAGTTCAAAAATCACAATATTGGTTTCTATAGCTTCTACTTTTTTTATACCAGATAGTTTTGAAAGCACTTCTCCTATGTCTTTAGCTTTTTTATGATCCTCAACCAATCTCTCTATATTATTTTCTATAGCATAAAGACCTGCAGCTGCTAAATAACCTACTTGCCTCATATTACCTCCAAAAACTTTTCGAAGTCTTAAAGCATTTTGCATGATAGCCTCATTTCCAACCAAAACAGACCCCACAGGACAGCCTAACCCTTTGCTTAAACAAACCGAAATAGTATCAAAAATCTCTCCATATTGCCGTGTGGTTTCATTATTTGCAACTAATGCATTCCATAATCTGGCACCATCTAAATGAAAACCTAAATTGTTATTGGTACAAACAGTTTTAATTTTTAGTAATTCATTATAATCCCAACAGGCACCTCCGCCTTTGTTGGTTGTGTTTTCAATAGTTACCAAACTTGAAGGCGCATACCAATAGTCTTTGGGGTTAATAGCCTCTTCAACTTGTTTTGCAGTAAACATGCCTCTATTTCCATTTAATAATTTACAGGTAGCGCCGCTATTAAAAGCTACGCCTCCTGATTCATAATTGTAAACATGGGCATATTGGTCACAAATAATTTGATCACCAGGTTTTGTGTGCAACTTAATAGCTGTTTGGTTTGCCATGGTACCACTAGGAAAAAACAACGCCTTTTCTTTTCCAAACATTTTAGCCATTTGCTGTTCCAACTTTTTTACGGTTGGGTCTTCTCCAAAAACATCATCCCCAACTTGGGCTTGCATCATAAATTCCAACATAGCCTTTGTTGGTTTTGTAACCGTATCGCTTCTTAAATCTATTTTCATATTGAACAATTTGTAGAACGCTTATAAAACTTAATTTGAAGCATTAAATCTAAAAAAATATACGAAGTTATTTCTGCTAATCACTATTAATTATATTTTTGCTTCAAACAAATATTATTATGATTACATCAGATCAAATTAAAGATCTTAATACCCGCCTTGACAAACTAAGGCACTATCTTTGACATAGATAGAAAGCTTATTGAAATTCAAAACGAGGAAGAACAAACCTTTGATCCCAATTTTTGGGATGATCCTAAATCTGCCGAAGTTATAATGAAATCCCTTCGCGTAAAAAAGAAATGGGTAGAAGATTATGACACAATTAAGGCACAGATTGAGGATTTAGAAGTGCTTTATGAGTTCTATAAAGAAGGAGAAACACCTGCCGAAGAAATTGAATCACATTACAATAAATCTTCTGTATTTCTTGAAGACATCGAGTTTAAAAACATGCTTTCTGATGAAGGGGATAGCCTAAGTGCCGTACTTCAAATTACAGCTGGTGCCGGTGGTACCGAAAGTTGTGACTGGGCTAGTATGCTCATGCGAATGTATTTAATGTATGCCGAAAAAAGTGGTTTTAAAGTCAAAGAACTAAACTACCAGGAAGGTGATGTTGCAGGCATAAAAACGGTTACCCTTGAAATTGATGGTGATTTTGCTTTTGGCTGGCTAAAAGGAGAAAACGGTGTACACAGATTGGTTAGGATTTCTCCATTTGATAGCAATGCTAAACGTCATACAAGTTTTGCTTCGGTGTATGTATATCCACTAGTTGATGATACCATAGAAATTGAAATTAATCCTGCGGATATTGAGATAACTACGGCACGTTCTAGTGGTGCTGGCGGACAAAACGTTAATAAAGTTGAAACCAAAGTACAGCTAGTTCATAAGCCTACAGGAATTCAAATTTCATGTTCAGAAACGCGTTCACAGCATGATAACAGAGAACGTGCTATGCAAATGTTACGGTCTCAATTATATGAAATAGAACTAGAAAAACAACGTGCTCAAAGAGACGATATTGAAGCCAGTAAAATGAAAATTGAATGGGGTAGCCAAATTAGAAATTATGTGATGCATCCCTATAAATTAGTAAAAGATGTGAGAACAGGTCATGAAACTGGTAATGTAGATGCCGTAATGAATGGTGATATAGATTCATTCTTAAAGTCTTATTTAATGAGTATGGGACAAAAACAAGAAGAAACAGATCAATTATAGAATGCATAAAATAGATACCTTTATTTTCGACCTTGGTGGTGTTCTAATAGATTGGAATCCAGAATATGTTTACCTTGAAGCATTTAATGGTGATAGAGAAAAAATGCAATGGTTTTTTGATAACATTTGCACCAACGATTGGAATGAAAATCAAGATGCTGGTTATCCCATGGCAAAAGCTACTGAGGAACGTGTAGCTATGTTTCCAGAGTATGAAGAACTTATAAGGATGTTTTATGGCAGATGGATAGATATGCTGGGAGATTCTATATCAGGTACCGTTGAAATTTTACAAAAACTTATAGAGTCCCAGAATTATAAAGTAGTAGCTTTAACTAATTGGAGTGCAGAAACGTTTCCAATAGCATTAAACAGATTTGAATTTTTGCAGTGGTTTGAAGGTATTATAGTTTCGGGAGAAGAAAAAACCAGAAAACCTTTTGATGATATTTACCATTTAACCTTAAATCGTTTTCATATAAAACCAGAAAATTCAATTTTTATTGATGATAATGCTAGAAATATTCAAGCGGCAAATAATTTGGGTATTAATGGTATTAGGTTTAAAAGTCCTGAACAATTAATTGAAGATTTAAAACAATATAATATCAAATTATAATGATCAAAATTTATCACAACAATCGCTGTAGCAAATCACGTTTAGGGCTTGCTGCCTTAGAAAAATCTGGTAAAGATTTTGAAATTATAAAATATTTAGAAAATGTACCAACTAAAGACGAATTAAAAAAAATCATTAACCTTTTAGGTATAAAGCCTATAGACCTTGTTAGAAAAAACGAAGCTGTTTGGAAACAACACTATAAAGGTAAGGATTTAACGGATTCTGATATTATTACTGCTATGATAGAAAACCCTAAGTTAATTGAAAGACCAATAGTTGTAAATGGAAACAAAGCAGTCATTGGTAGGCCCACAGAAAACATTCTTGATATCATTTAATTTTCAAAAAATTCTATTAACAAAACTTTAACCAAGTATCACTAAACCATAGGGTAATTTAGTGGTCTAAATGTTTAAACGTTTTAATGAAACCATTTCTTTCCTGTATTTTGGTTATACTTTGTATATCTTTAATCAAAGCTCAACCAAAGGTTCAAAATAATTCCTCATCGGCTTTTTATGGAATAAAAGACGCTATTATTACAGGGAAAGTAGTAGATAAAGAAACCAAAGACCCTTTAGAGTATGCTACCGTTTCTTTTTTTAGTAAAGAAAAAAACACCATTGTAGCAGGTAGTATTACAGATGCTAAAGGCAATTTTAACATCCCGGTACCTAAGGGCGTCTATGATATATCAATTGAATATATCTCATTTAAAACCATGAAAATTCCCAATAAACAAATTACAAAAAACGAATATTTGGGTGTTTTTGAACTAGAGGTAGATATTCAATCTTTGGGTGAAGTAGAAATTATTGCCGAAAGAACCACCGTTGAAATAAAATTAGACAAAAAAATATATAACATAGGAAAAGACCTCACTACTGCTGGAGGAACTGTGAGTGATGCACTTAATAATGTGCCCTCTGTAACTGTTGATATTGAGGGTAGCATTAGTTTAAGAGGTAATGAAAATGTTAGAATTTTAATTAATGGAAAACCTTCTGCAATGGCTGGCTTTGGTGATACCAACGTTTTAAGTCAGCTACCAGCTGAAGCTATTGAACGTGTAGAGGTAATCACCTCTCCCTCAGCCCGCTATGACGCCGAGGGTACTGCAGGCATACTAAATATTATTTTAAGACAAAAAGAAACACTTGGTTTTAATGGTTCAATTACAGTTACGGGAGGTAATCCTGAATATGCAGGTTTTGCTGCTAATATTAATTATCGTACTCAAAAATTCAATCTATTTTCAAACTTAGGCTTTAGATATTATGATGCTCCTCGAAATAGTTTCAATAACACAACTTTTTTTGATAGAATTCAAAATGGTAATACTGTAACACCAGAATATAGACAAATAATAGAAGACCAAAATGTTACACGCTTAAATAGAAATTATAATGCCAATATTGGTATGGAATATTTCTTATCTAAAAAAACATCTATAACAGGAAGTTTATTTTACAGACATGGTGAAGATGCAGACCTATCAAGAGTTTACAGTGATAGATTTAATAACAACACCTTAGTAGAACAAACACTAAGAAAGGAACAACAAAACGAAGATGGCAATAATTACCAAATAGCCATTAATTATATAACCAAGTTTAATGAAGAAGGACATGAGCTAACTGCTGATTTTCAATTTGAAACTGGGTCTGACAACCAGTACACCTCAATAAATGAAGATTATATCATTACAAATGATATTAACCCAGAATCTTTTCAGGACGAAATAGAAGATGAAACTGAAGATGAAAAAGAATATCTATTTCAAATTGACTATGTTTTGCCTATTGGAGAAAATAGTAGGTTTGAAGCTGGATACCGTGGTAAATTTGATAATGAAGTAACTGATTATGTGCTTCAACAAGAAGATATCACAGATAACAGTTTTTTTATAAACGATACTATTTCGAATATTTTTGATTATTCTGAAAATGTAAATGCTTTGTATACACAATACGGTTCTAAATTTGGTAAATTTTCATTCTTATTAGGTTTGCGTTTAGAAAACACACAATTAAAAGGGGTTATTGACTCTCGTTTATCAGCAACTCAATTACAAGAAGCTTTCGGTTTTCCCATTGATACAGATTTTGATAATCATTATTTAGGGCTCTTCCCTACTCTTAATCTTATTTATAACTTTGGTGGTAATGATTCAGATTCTGAAGAAAGTATTACCTTAGGTTATAACAGAAGAATAAATAGACCCAGAGGATATTTTATCAATCCGTTCCCTTCAAGATCAAGTAGAATTAATGTGTTTCAAGGAAACCCCAATTTAAAACCTGCTTTTGCTAGTGCTTTTGATATTGGCTATTTAAAACGTTGGGATAAGCTTACGTTTACAACCTCTGTTTATTACCAGTATGAAACCAATTCTTTTGAACGCGTTGAAGAAAATACAGGACAACAAACTACTGATGGTATTGACATAATACGCGTTATTCCTATTAACTTATCATCTAATTCCAGGACAGGTGGTGAACTAGCCATATTATATAATCCCAAAAAATGGCTACGCTTAAATTCAAGTTTTAATATTTTTCAATTTACATCGGTAGGTGAATTTAATAACGTTGATTACGGTGTAAAAAATACCAGTTGGTTTGCTAGGTTTAGTAGTAAAGTAACCTTGCCAGCTAAAGTAGATTGGCAAACAAATCTGTTTTACCGAGGAGCAAGAGAAGATGCTCAAACCAGAACAGATGGCATATTATCAATAGATTTAGCCTTGAGTAAAGAAGTTTTTAATGATAATGCTACTATCGCTTTTAATATTAGAGACCTTCTAAACTCCCGAAGGAGAAATTCCTTAACTACTACAGAATTCTTCCAAAGAGAGAATGAAACACAATGGAGACAGCGCCAAGTGAATTTATCATTCATGTATAGATTTAATCAACAAAAACAACGTAACAACCGTAATAGAAACAACAATGGTGGTGGCGGTGATGATGATGACATGGATTTCTAACAAATAAAAAAGGAAGCTCAATGAGCTTCCTTATATTGTATTAATTTTTATTCAAAGAATTTATGCTTCTTGGCGTTTAGCTTTTTTTGCTTCTTTTATTTCTTTCATTCTTTCAATAAATGCTCCACCAATCCAGTAAGGTATTACAAAGGTTAACAAAAAAATCATTAGCCAAAACCCAATGGTTAAAATAGTTAAAAAGGCTAAAAATCCTAAATATTGGTCAAATTCAAACATAATTCTTTGGTTGTCTTTTTATAAATCTTGTGCAAAGATAATACAAAGCTATTTGTTATACAATATGTCATTGAATTTTATCAACATAGTTTTCCACCATAAACTACATGAATATATAGCTAAAAACTAACAAAAATCATATCAATAACCACTTAAAAAAGGGTAACTTTGTGCTTCATTATTAATAATAAAACACTATGAGTTTCAGAATAGAGAAAGATACTATGGGTGAGGTTAAAGTACCTGCCGATAAACTTTGGGGTGCCCAAACTGAGAGGTCTAGAAATAACTTTAAAATTGGACCAGCTGCATCAATGCCATTAGAAGTAGTTTATGGTTTTGCGTACTTAAAAAAAGCAGCCGCATTTACCAATTGTGAGTTGGGGGTTTTACCTATAGAAAAGCGCGATTTAATAGCTCAAGTTTGTGATGAGATTCTAGAAGGGAAACATGATAACCAATTTCCATTGGTTATTTGGCAAACAGGTTCTGGTACTCAAAGCAATATGAATGTTAACGAAGTTATAGCTAATAGAGCACATCAATTGGCTGGAAAGGTTATTGGTGAGGGCGAAAAAACCATACAGCCTAATGACGATGTTAATAAATCACAATCATCTAATGACACCTTCCCTACCGGCATGCATATTGCTGCCTATAAAAAAGTTGTAGAAGTTACTATTCCTGGAGTAAAAAAGCTACGAGATACATTAAAGAAAAAATCTGAAGCTTTCAAAGATGTGGTTAAAATAGGTAGAACGCACTTAATGGATGCAACACCTTTAACCTTAGGACAAGAAATCTCGGGTTATGTAGCACAATTAGACCACGGCATTAAAGCCCTTGAAAACACATTACCGCATTTAAGCGAATTAGCTTTAGGAGGAACTGCTGTTGGTACGGGATTAAATACACCAAAAGGATATGACAAACGCGTAGCAGAGTATATAGCTAAATTTACCAATTTACCTTTTATAACAGCACCCAATAAATTTGAAGCATTAGCTGCTCATGATGCTTTAGTTGAAACTCATGGCGCTTTGAAACAATTGGCTGTTTCATTAAATAAAATTGCCAATGATATTAGAATGATGGCCTCTGGCCCAAGAAGCGGTATTGGTGAAATTATAATCCCTGCCAATGAACCAGGAAGTTCTATTATGCCTGGTAAAGTCAACCCAACGCAATGTGAAGCCATGACTATGGTATGTGCTCAAGTAATTGGTAACGATGTTACCGTCTCTGTTGGTGGTACACAAGGACACTATGAATTGAATGTATTTAAGCCCGTTATGGCAGCTAACGTATTGCAATCTGCCCAATTAATTGGTGATGCTTGTATAAGTTTTGATGTTAATTGCGCTGTTGGCATAGAACCTAATTATGCAACTATTAAAGAATTATTAAATAATTCTTTAATGCTTGTAACTGCCTTGAACACCAAAATAGGCTATTACAAAGCCGCAGAGATTGCTAATACAGCCCATAAAAATGGAACCACTTTAAAAGAGGAAGCTATTAATTTAGGCTATGTTACCGCTGAAGAATATGATGCTTGGGTAAAACCCGAAGACATGGTTGGTAGTATGAAATAAAAAGTAGGATTCAATATAAAATAAAAAACAGGTAAATATTTATTTACCTGTTTTTTTTGGTTGGTTAGCTATCAATCCTTTATACTTTACATCTGTTAAAGGAAATCCTTCAAATATATTACTTAACATTTTTTTAACTGTTAACAAATGTTAATTGTCTTCTATTTTTTTTCTAATCCGGCTTAATTGTACTGGTGTAATACCTAAATAAGAAGCAATATGATATTGCGGGATTAACTCATCTATATTTGGGGTTTGCTCCAGTAAAGCAAAATATCTGTCTTTGGCATCAAGTGATATTAGTTCCACAAGGCGGTTTTCATACTTCATATAAACCTCTTCCAAAACTTTTGAATAAAGGGTATTTATAGATTCATGGCTTTTACAAAGACCTCTGAATTTATAGTAATCTATTTCATAAATTTTACAATCTGTTATGGTTTCAAAAACAAATATTGATGGGCTTTTTTTTATTAATGCTGTTAGAGATGCAAAAAAACATGTTGGTAAGTAAAAACTCTTGTTAAATTCTTTCCCAGATTCAGTAGTTAAATAACATCTTACAACTCCAGATACCAATAAATATATTTTTGATGGAACGTCTCCTAATCCTACCAATTCTGTTCCTGCAGGAACTTTTATGTAATTAGTTATGGCTTCTAATTCGGCAAAGGTTTCTTCTGAAACATTAACAAAAGAATTTAAAAAAGCTTTGTTTGGGTTCATTTATTTGAAATATGAATTCTAAAATAAGATTTATTATGACGTCCGTCAATTAATTTACAAATAAAAGACTAATAGTTGTTAACTAACTACCAAAAAAATTAAAAGCGTTACTAACATAAAACAACTTTAATAGCTTTAAACCAGTCTTCTATATTGGTGTTATTCGTGTTTAGTGCCATACTACCATTTCCATAAGGCCTGTAAATAGCTTCATTAGTAACTGAAAAGAAACCAATTGTAGGTACTAACGAAGCACTAGCTAAATGCATCACACCATTATCAGCCGCAATAAAAATAGCTGTATTGTGCAATATACCACCCATTTCCCTTATATCCTTGCTGTAGAAATTTGTAGCCTTAAAATTAATTTTTGAAATGTTTTCTATAGGTAACATTTCTATGATGTTATATTCTGGAAACTCTTTTAATAACCTTTGATAAAATATGTCCCACCAAGTTTCAGAATAGCACTTATCTCCAGTGGCATTGGTATAAATACAAATGGTCTTTTTATCGTTATTTACTAAATCTTTAAGGGTCTTTTTTCCTTCGGCTATTTCTATTTCACTTAATTTGATATCCAATACTGGTAAATCCTCACTGTAATCAAAATCAGCTTTTTCTAAATAGTAACGTAGATTATAAATAGGACATTTTGAGATATGTTCATAATCATCATATTTACTTTGAATGGCTTCAATAGCTTCACCAAAAATTTTAAATTTAGCTCTAGCTAGTTTGGTCAATAACCTACCAGAAGAGGAGTTTTTATCCCCATTGATAACCAAATCATAAGGTTTACCTTTAATAGATAACCAACTTTTGGCATATTTAAACAAGTTATTAAAAGGCTTTCTTGGAAGTTTAATGATTTTGTCTACTCTATCATAATTTTGAAAAACAGGATGTGCTACCCCTCCTTTTACAAATAAATCTACTTGGCAATTAGGAAACGTGTTTAAGACCTCCTGAACAAGAGGTGTTAGCAATAGTTGATTTCCCAAACGGTGATTTGGACGTATAATTAAAACATTTTTAACATCCTCTCTTTTAAGATCACCTTTTTTTGGAGCTACAGAAGAACTACCAACATTTTTGGTAAGTCCTTTCATTAATTTTCTCCTAAAACTATTAATACGGGTTTTAAAGGTCATTTATTTATTAAGCTAATAATTAAAAGCATCCAAAAGTACAAATATCGTATGGGTTAATCAAGATTAATAAGCAACATAAACCTATTGCTTATTGTGGGTTTTTCACCTTAAAAAACCCAATAAAAAGAACCAATAAAAACACTATGTTTATTAAACTAATGAATTCATATGTTCCAAGAGTACTAAAACAATAACTAAATACTGTAGGGGCTATGGCACTGGCAACCACCAAAAAGCTCATGATTTTCCCCGTTATGGCTCCCAAATGTTTTCTTCCAAAATATTTTGGCCATGTTACAGCATTTACAACGGCAAATAACCCACCTAAAATTCCTAAACCAACTATCAAAAGGTATACACCTATAGTTTTTGATAAAAACAACAACCCCAATGAGGCTATAAAACCACTTATAATCATTATGAGGATATAGATTCTATGCTTAATGTAATCGCTTAAAATATTACATAACGTTGAAACTATTATAGCTATGATAGAAATAGGTACAAAAACAGCAATTGCCTGTGATTTAATAAACCCTTGACTTTCAAAAATTGAAACCACATGAAATGTAAAGCCCGTTATAAAAAAACTGTTAAATGCTAAAATAAATCCAATAATCCAGAAAGCTCTTGTTTTTTTGGCTTCAGCAAGTGTAAAATCACTTTTAATTATAATTTTATTGGTGTCTTTTTTATTAGAATTAAAGCCATCTGGCATCAATCTAAAATCTTCTGGTTTATCTCTATAAAACTGAATGATGAAAAAGCTAAAAGAAAACAAACAAAGTGCCAATATTAGCCAACTTTTCTGCCATCCGTAGTTGTCAATTAAACTACTAAACACTATTGGAGACATTGAAAACCCTAATGACACTGCTATACTGCTTATGGAGTTTACTTTACCTCTATTTTTATCAAACCAAAGCATGATCATATTACGTGATGCCATTGTTATAACGCCTTGTCCGCTAAACCGTATTAAAAAAAACAAAACAGTTATAATAGTAAATGGAATGAACCAAGACTGGGTATTAAAAGCATCTGAAATACTTTTACTAATATTAACCGAAAGTGAACACAAAACTAGGGAAATGCCAAGTAATAATGCTGCAAAAAAAGCTACAAAGCGAGCTCCAAATTTATCAAACCACCTTCCAGCTCTTCCTATTAATAGTGAGCTTGACAATGTACCAATCATATAAGCATTACTAAATTGGTTTCTGGTAAGTTCTAAAGCATCTTTTACAGGGTCTGTAAATACTGAAACACCAACCGTTTGACCTGGAATACTGGCCAGAATACCTATGGTTCCAAAAAGAAGAATAAAATACCCATAGAATACAGGTGATTTTTTTGGTTCTACAAAGGAAAACTTATTTGCTCGCCGCATAAATACCTAACTTTTTATTTTTTCCTTGAACTGTGCATTTAATATCAACCCCACAATGATTAAGCAAATTCCCAACAAGCTCCAGAATGTATAAACTTCGGCAAAAATAAAGACTCCAAGAAGCAGTGTAAAAATGGTTTCTAGATATTTAAGTGGTGCAATCTGACTTGTAGATGATACGGTTTGGAATGCTTTGGTCATATACACTTGTCCAAAATACCCAAAAACACCTAAACCAAGTAATAAGATCCATTCAATACCAATAGGGTTCACCCAATTACCAATTGATAATAACCCTCCAACCAAAACAGACACCGCCATAAAATAATTAACTACTACAACTGGATGCTCGGTTTTTCCAATCTTACTCAGAACAACATAAACCAAACCACTAAATAATGCCGAAATTAAAATAAGTATTAGCCCATAGCTATTTAGTTCCATGTCAAAGCCTTTTAAAATAACAACCCCACTAAAAGCCATTAAGAAAAATAACCATTGCACAGGCCTTATTGTTTCCTTTAAAAATAAAATGGCAAAAATAGCTGCAAAAACAGGTGCTAAATATCTTAATGAAACTGCCGTTCCTATTGGTAAATACTTGGTAGACATAAAAAAGAGTGTCATAGAGGTAACCCCTACCAAACCCCTTAAAACCAAAATCTTTTTGTTATTCCCCATAATAGGCACACGATTTCGTAGAAGAAATACCATAGTAAATACCAAAGTAGAAATAGACCTAAAGAACACTATTTGATAAGCGCTAAAGTGAACTAAGTACTTTACAATGCTGTTCATACAAGCAAAAGACAATGTACTAATAAGCATAAATTTTAAAGCCCTTCTAATGTCCAATAGCTTTAGTTTTTAATTGGAATGAATTTTTAATCTTCAGGTGGGTATCCGTGTATGGTTTCAAAAACCTCATCAAAGTTTACACGAATATAAGAGTTGAGCTTTTTTCTGTATTCACCCTTCAACCACTCTACAAAATTGTAGGTACTTTTACTAATACATTTGGTATATCTGTTAATTCTAAAATCTATATCGTCGCCTAATTTTCTAGCTAAAGTCAAAGCATCATAAACATCTTCACTGTTCTCAATACATATATGACCGTGTTGTGCAATAGAGCGCTCTAATACTACTTTTGAAGACTCGCCTGCTCTTATAGAATCTACATAGGTTTTTTGAATGTCGAAATGAACGTCATCAGAATTTGCAAATTCTTCCCTTAGGTCATCAGGCATTTCGTACCTAAAATTACTTTCTAATTCCTCATCACTTAATAAGGAATCTAAATAATAATTAGGTGATTTGAAAATACGTTGCCAATCTAAATTATCTCCCCAAGGTCCAAAACGATGAAAGTTATTTCCTAAATCAATTACTTGAAATGTCTTTTTATTTTCTAACACCCTAGAACCCCTACCTATCATTTGATAGTATAAGGTAAGTGATTTTGTAGCTCTGTTTAGAATAATACTTTCAACGGTGGGTTCATCAAAACCGGTTGTTAAAATACTAACCGAAGTTAAAATAGCATCTGGGGTATTTTTAAACCACTTTAAAATTTTAGCACGTTCTTTTTTAGAGTGTGTATTATCCAGATGAGCTATGGGGTAGCCTGCTCTTCTAAAAGTATCATATACATGCAGGGACGTGTTGATACCATTATTAAAAATTAATGTTTTTTTGTGTTTTGAGCGTTCCTCATAAGCTCTTAAAAGCTTGGTGAGCATGTTATCATCAGTATATAAGTCTTCTGAAGATTTTACCGTATAATCACCATTAGCTCCAACCACCAAAGAGGTTAATCCAACATTATAACTAAACATTTCTGCTCTTGCCAAAAAACCATTTTCTATTAAAGACTCAATGCTTTCGCCTACAATTAACTCGTCATAATTATCGGTCATTGGTAGTTCTATGCTCGAACTTAAAGGTGTTGCAGTAACCCCTAAAATAAACGACTGGCTGAAAAATTTAAATAGTTTAGTAAAGGAGTTGTAATGGGCTTCATCTATAATTACCAACCCAATATCTGAAATATCAAGTTTATCATCATGTAACCTATTGTTCAAGGTTTCTACCATAGCCACAAAACAACTATATTGAGCTTGATCATTTAAATTTGCCTTACTGTCAACTACCTTGTTCACCACACCAAACTCAGTAAGCATACTAGATGTTTGTTTACATAACTCTATGCGGTGTGTCATCACTAAAACTTTTTTCTGGTGATTTTTAAGGTATTGCCTAACTATTTCGGAAAAAATAACAGTTTTTCCTCCTCCTGTTGGTAATTGATATAGTAAGTGATAATCTGAAGGCGACTCATCAAAACTTTTGAAAATTTTATCAATGGCACCTTTTTGATAGCTGTAAAGATCTTTACCGGTTTTTCTTTCTTCTAATTCGATTTGAGATATAACGGACATGCAAAAAATTTTGACCCAACAAAAATAACACCTTTAAAAGGTTTATGACGAATGATTGCGTTAAAAATATTAACGAAGTTTTACACTATTATCAAAATTAGGAGCAAAAAAAGGAAATATCACTCAAGCCCTCCTTTTTTTACATACTTAATTTGGTTAAACTAAAATATGATTAGTTTAAAATCAATTTATAGTGGTAATAAAATCTCACGAAGTAAATTAAAGATAATAAATGTTGGTATTCTAATATGATATATGTCATTCAGTGTCTAACAATTAATATGTAAATTTATTAGATTGGAGGTTATATATTATGGCAAAATCAAGCCTTATAAAGTGCTTTTTTATAGAAATTGGTGAGCTTACATATTTTGCTCTTCGGTTTTTCAGAGAATTATTTTCCAAACCTTTTGAGTTTAAAGCACTTATAAGACAGTGCTATAGCATAGGAAACAAATCACTTTTATTAGTTAGTGTAACTGGTTTTATTATTGGCTTGGTAATTACACTACAAACCCGCCCTACATTAGAAGAATTTGGTGCAGAGTCATGGATGCCTTCAATGGTAAGTATTTCTATAATAAGAGAAATTGGCCCCGTTATTATAGCGCTTACATTTGCTGGCAGAATAGCCTCTGGCATAGGTGCTGAATTAGGGTCCATGCGAGTCACTGAGCAGATTGATGCCATGGAAGTTTCTGGCACAAATCCATTCAAATTTCTAGTGGTTACAAGAGTTTTAGCTGCAACTCTTACCTTACCTATTTTAGTAATTTTTGGAGATGCTATTGCCTTATATGGATCTTATTTGGTAGAAAACATTAAAGGAGATGTATCTTTTCAATTATACTTTAACAAAGTATTTAATTCCATAGCCTTTGGAGATATCATTCCTGCTACTATTAAGACTTTTTTCTTTGGGTTTGCCATTGGCCTTGTAGGGTGTTATAAAGGCTATTATTGTGAAAAAGGTACCGTTGGCGTTGGTGCAGCTGCTAATTCGGCAGTGGTGTTTTCATCAATGCTACTTTTTGTTTTAGATTTTATAGCTGTGTTTATAACAGACTTATTTTTTGAAATTTAAGAAATGACTATCATTGAAAACATACAAAAGAAGTTGATATTAAAAATTAAAGATTTGCGAAAAAGCTTTGGTGATAATCATGTTTTGAATGGGTTTAATTTAGAGCTTTTTGAAGGTGAAAACCTCGTTATTATGGGTAAATCGGGTTCTGGAAAGTCGGTTATGATAAAATGTTTGGTTGGACTCATGGAGCCTGACTCAGGAAGCATCCATGTTATGGGTAAAAACCTGCTAAACCTCAATCAATTAGAATTAGATGCCCTAAGAACAAACATCGGTTTTTTATTTCAAGGTAGTGCCTTATATGATTCTATGACCGTTAGAGAAAATCTGGAATTCCCATTACGTAGACACAAAAATAAGTTTGGTAATTTAAAAGACACTACTCCACTTGTAGAAGAAACCTTAAATAGTGTTGGTTTGTTGAAGGCTATAGATTTAATGCCTTCACAGCTTTCGGGGGGTATGAAACGTAGAATAGCCTTGGCTAGAACACTGATATTAAAACCTAAAATTATTTTGTATGATGAACCTACTAGTGGTTTAGACCCAATAACATCTAAAGAAATTATTGAACTCATGAGACATGTTCAAAAACAATACAAAACCTCATCCTTGATAATAACACACGATGTAGATTGCGCGCGGGTCATATCTGAACGCATGATTTTACTTGTAGATGGTATAAACTATGCTGAAGGCTCTTTTAAAGAATTAGAAGCTTCTGAAGATGATAAAATAAGAGCCTTTTTTAAATAATAAAAACTTTAGTTATGAAAAAAACAAGCAATGAAAAATTAAAACTAGGCATCTTTGTTATTGTTGGTTTACTCCTTTTTATTACTGCTATTTACTTAATAGGGCAACGTAAAAATATGTTCACTAAAACTTTTTCTATAAGCGCTAATTTTAACAATGTAAACGGCCTTTTACAGGGCAATAACGTAAGGTATTCAGGAATAAACGTAGGAACTGTAAAAAGAATAAACATGATTAACGATTCTACCATTAATGTTATAATGGCTATAGATGAAAAAATGGTGAAACATATTAAAAAGGATGCTATTGCCACTATAGGAACCGATGGATTAGTAGGCAATATGCTTGTTAATATTATACCAGGTAATGGCAATACTACCGTCATTTCTCAAGGTGACATAATCAAGTCGTATTCTAAAATTGGTACAGATGACATGCTTAATACCTTGAATGTAACCAATGAAAATGCTGCTTTATTAACAGCAAAACTACTTGATATTACAAACTCTATAACTAACGGAAATGGCACAATAGGCATGCTTATAAATGATTCTATTACTGCCAAAAATATACGCCAAACCATAAATAATTTGAAACTTACAAGTATAGAAGCCAATAAAACTATGGGTGAAATAAATCAACTGGTTAATAATTTGAATTTAGATAAAAGTGTTGCTGGGGTATTACTAAAAGACACTTTAGAGAGTAAAAAAGTAAAACAGGTTATTGACAACCTTGAAGCCTCCAGTAAAAATATTAATGAGGTAGTCATTAATTTAAACAAAACCTTATTGAGTTTAAAAGATGGAGATGGTGCTATAAATTACCTTGCTAATGACACAATATTTGTTAAAAATCTAGATGAAGCCATAAAGAACATTAATAATGGAGCAGATAAATTTAACAAAAACATGGAAGCCTTGAAGCATAATTTTTTAACCAGAGGCTATTTTAGAAAACTAGAACGAAAACAAAAACGAGAAGCCAAATTAAATAAGGAACAACAGCAATTTAAAGACTAATTATTGTTTTTCTCTTAGTATTCTCTACTTTTTCCAGTTATACCCAATACGTTTATGGCATATATTATGGGTGCACCTGAGGTTACTTTGCTAGAAAAATCACTTATCAAATCTGGGTGTTTGTTACTTTCTTTAAATATCAATTTTTTAACTCCTAAAACAAACTTATGTAATTGTTGTTTAGCATAGGTACCCTCAAGTTCCTTAAATTGACCTTGTACCATTACAGAATCCCATTTATTGACATTATCTATTTCAGTCACACAAAAAGAGACTAGATCATTTGAACGCATAGCATCTATTTTATGCCCTTCTCCAGAATAGCTAATTAAACAATTTCCTTCCTCGTAGTAATAGTAAGTGATTGGAACCACATAAGGACTACCATTACTTATATAAGACAAATAACCAATGTAGTTGTTTTTTAAAACGCAGGAACTTTCAAATTTATTTAAATCTTTCATTTGTGAATGTATTTTAGCTTATTCAGAATTGCAGAATTATAATTTAACAAAACGGTACTCTTTTTATGTAAATGAATTAAACTACCCTATTTTTAAAACTAGAACAATGATAAAAATCAGTTGTACAATTAATTTAATCAATTTAGTTCTAAATAGGTGATTTCTGGACGCATCCCCAACCTACCAGGAAAACCTAACCACCCTAACCCTCTATTTACATATAAGAATTGATTGTTTTTTTCATACAAACCAGCCCAATGTTTGTACTTATATTTTACGGGGCTCCATTTAAAGTTTTTAAATTGGAAACCTAGTTGCATACCATGTGTATGCCCTGAAAGCGTAAGTGAAATATTTGTTTCTTTAACAACCATTTCCTCCCAAAAGGTAGGATCGTGAGACAGTAGAATTTTAAAAGGAATGTTATTACAATTTCTCAACGCAACAGCAATATCTCCATAGGTATTAAAGGGTGGTTTACCCCAGTTTTCAACACCAATAATGGCTATCTTTTCATTATTCCTCTCAATAGTATCAGAGTCATTAAGAAGAAGTGAAAATCCTATATCTTTATAAAATTGTTTGATTTTAATAAAATTTATAAACTTCTCTTCTCCACTTTTCCAATTGGAATAATCGCCATAATCATGGTTTCCCAAAATTGCATATTTACCAATGTTTGCTTTTAGTTTATTAAAAACGTGTTCCCAACCAACAAGTTCCCAAGCATAGTTATTCACTATGTCTCCTGTAAAAAATATTAAATCTGGATGTAGATTATTAATGAGCTTTATAGCTGGATTTAAAATTTTGTAACGGTAATTGAAACTTCCTAAATGCAGATCTGATATATGAACTATTTTTAAACCCTTAAACACTATTGGTAGTTTATTAAAACGTATTTTATGATGATGAATTTTAAAACGATGCACTGCTTTAAAAATGGCATACAACACAGCAAAAAACGGTATCACCCCAGACAACAAACCTATTAAAGGAATAATTAAAACTGAAGCCTGTTCTGAAAACACATAATTAGTAAAAAACAATATGGATATAACTACTACAAATATGATTTTGGGAATGAAAGATGCTACAGTAAGTCCATATAATGACGATATAAGTACATGCTTTCGTTTTGGAGGAATATCATCTAAAGTTACTTTAAGGGTTAAAATAGCTGATATTAGTCCTAAGGTAAAAAACCAGAATAAAATATGTATCAGTACTTCAAAAAATGAAGGTAATAATTTAGTAATAGATTGTAGCCAATAAAAAGCCAAAATATCTACACCTAAAATAACTAAACATAAAAGTAATATAGTAAATATTGAGTAGCTACGCATAACACAATTATTTGGAATTGTTATGCTTTAGTCTTCGCTTATCGCGCAAAGCCCAATAAAACCCTTTAACATCAGACACCCAATTGTCATACATGAAAATGAGTGTTATTTCCTCAAAAGTCTCCAGTAAACCAACAACTATCATAACATAAAACAATAAGTACTCAGGAGAAAAGAATAAGGACCATAAAATAAATAGACTCTGGAGTAATGCTGAAAACTTAGCCAAATATGTATGGAAAGCGGTTGCTTTACCGTATTTAAAATAAGCTAAAAGCATTTGTACAAAGTAAGGCACAAATGCAATTACTATTAAAACAAGATTTAATTTAATGAATTGTGTTTCAAAATAAAACAACCCTATTAATCCTATAGTAAGCGTTATTTGATCTCCAATAGAATCTAGCTGAGAACCCCTAGGACTTGTAATTTTTAATTTTCTGGCTAAATAACCATCAAGAGCATCGGTAAGATAGCTAACCATTAAAAACCATGTAAAAACCAACCTTAAGTCAAACCAGATTAGCACCAACAAGAATGGCGCAGCTACTACCCTGTAAAATGAAAACCAATCTGCTATGTTAAAGTTTTTAAACGTAAGCATATTATTTTACTCATAACGGTTTAACTTATTTTTGAGAAACTTTATTTCTTCTTGTAAATCCTCTACTTGTTGCAATAAATTATAAATAGCATCTACTCCCTCTAAATTGATATCTAGGTCATAATGTAAACGCATTAGTTTTTCAATTTTTTTTATCTGTTTTACATTAATAAAGAAATCATCTTGTCTAACAATAACCTCAATAAGTTGGTATTCCTGTAGTTTTATTATAAACGAATTTGGAACATTATAACGTCTACAAAGTAATTGTACTGATATTAAATCCTGTTCTTTCATTACTTTCTTAAATTTTTTAATGCGTTCATTAATTCCTTTTCTTTAGCAGTTAAGTTGGTTGGTATTTTTACATGGTAAGTAACATAAAGGTCGCCAAACTGGTTTTCTTTTTTGTATTTTGGAAAGCCCTTTCCCTTCAACTTAACTTTAGTTCCATTTTGTGTTTCTGGTTTTATATTGAGCTTAACCTTACTGTCAAAAGTATCAATGGTAAGTTCTCCTCCTAATATAGCTGTATATAAATCTAAATCTACATCAACATAGAGGTTGTTTTTATCTCTTTTAAAATTTGTTGGGTTTGAAATTGAAAACTGAATGTATAAATCACCATTAGGCCCCCCATTAACGCCTTGTCCACCATGCCCTTTGATTTTAATTATCTGACCGTTTTCTACACCAGCAGGTATAGTAATTCGTATATTTTTATTGTTTACTGTTAGTGTGCGTTTATGAGTTGTATAAACATCCTGAAGGGTTAATTGTAATTCTGCATTATAATCTTGTCCTCTAAATTTCACTTGTCTTCCACTGGCTCCAGATGATGCCCCGCCAAACATGTGTTCAAAAAAATCTGAAAAATCCTGTTCTGCATACCCTCCAGAACTAGCATAACTGCCTTTATATTGCTGTTGCTGTTTGGCTTTCTCAAATTCTTCAGCATGTTGCCAATTCTCACCATATTGATCATATTTCTTCCTGTTTTCAGGATGACTCAATACCTCATTGGCTTCATTAATTTCTTTGAATTTTTTTTCGGCTACCTTATCATTAGGGTTTAAATCTGGATGATATTTGCGAGCCAATTTCCGGTAGGCTTTTTTAATGTCTGCCTCATTGGCAGTTTTTGAAATACCAAGTATTTTATAATAGTCTATAAATGCCATCTAAATAATTGTTTTTAAAAAAGGATTAAAACACAGAGTAATTCATATAACAAACCTTTCTCTTAACTTATTTTTTTAATTCTATACTCAAATTAGCGAGCATCATTAGTTCTGATTTATTTATACCAGCAAATGCATTGGCAATGGCATTTCCTGTTTTGAGTATCAAACGCTTTATCTCTTCAGTAAATAAATGAGGTTGTTCATTTTTATAATTTATAAAAGTATCATAACAAGCTTGAGCATTTAAGTTTTCTTCATTATTGAGCCAATCAAAAACAATTTCTATTTGATAAGCGCCATCTGTAAAATACTCATCTTCTATAGGGTCAACAGGTAACCACTGCTCTCTAACCAACTCCTTAAGTTTATCAAATTCTACTTTTCTCACCTGTTTATCTGCTGCAGCTATAGCGTAGAACAACCTACCAAGATTTTGATAGAACTTAAGTGTCATCTTTTTTTGAGTTCTCATGTCTACAAAATTTAGTTTTACTAAAACTACATACTTGTTAGGTTATTTCATATGACATAAGTCAGTCATAGCCAAAGTAGTAATTTGTATTTTTATATATAAAATTTCATAGCATACTAAAAACATCGTCTATTATGTTCAATCAGGACCAAGAAATATTCAATATTCTGTTAGAAGCCGTTTTTGAAGGTGTTATCATTCTTGATAATCATCAAAAAATTATGGAGGTTAATGGGTCCGCTGAAAATATTTTTGGATATACAAAAAATGAGTTGATTGATAAAAAACTAAGTTTCCTTCTTCCTGCAGATTACCGAAAAAAGCATACTACTTTTTTCAACATATTTTTAAAAAGAGGCTCGCGTAGAAAGATGGGTGAAACCAGAGATGTTTATGGCATGAAAAAAGATGGTACTGTTTTTCCAATGGATATTGAATTGAATCTATTTTCAATCTATAACAAAACCTATGTTATGGCTTTAATTAGAGATATTTCTGAAAGAAAAAAGATTGAAGAAAGCCTAATGCTTAGAACAAAAGCGTTGCAATCTGCCAGAAATGGTATTATAATAACTGATGCCTTAAAACCCGATAACCCTGTGGTATATTTCAATTCTGCCTTTCAAGAACTTACTGGATATTCTGATGCAGAAATACTCAATCATAATTGCCGGTTTTTGCAGGGTAAAGATCGAGAACAACTACCACTAAAAAAGCTTAGAGAGGCTATCAAAAATGGTGAGAGTTGTCAGGCTACGTTACGTAATTATAAAAAAGACGGTACTATGTTTTGGAATGATCTTTATGTTTTTCCTATAACCAATACACGAGGAACCGTAACAAATTTTATTGGAATACAAAACGACGTTACCCAACGTAAACAAGTTGAAGAAGAACGACATCATCTAGCAACCATTTTTCATGAATCACTAAACGAAATTTATGTCTTTGATGTTGAAACATTAATCTTCTTAAATGCCAATTACGGTGCAAAAAAAAACATTGGGTATAGTTTAGGTGAATTGAAGGAAATGACTCCTTTAGACATTACTACTATAAGCAACCAATCTAATTTAAAAGAATCTATTGATATTCTGTTAAAAGGAAACACGGATAAGATTGAGTTTGAAATTGTACACCAGCGAAAAAATGGCTCAACCTATCCCGTAGAAGTTCATTTGCAAATTTCAGAATTGGGAGAAAAAAAAGTATTTGTTGCTATTGTTTTAGACATTACAGAAAGAAAAAATTATACCACCAAATTAGAGACCGAAGTAGAATTAAGAACGCAGCAATTAGAGAATGCCTTAAGCAAGGAGAAAGAGCTAAATGAATTAAAATCTAAATTTCTATCTCTGGTTTCTCATGAGTTTAAAACCCCTTTAAGTGGTATTTTAACCTCTACAGAGCTTTTGAGTAAATACCAGTTAACTGAACATCAAGAAAAAAGAAATAAACACATAAAAACAATTACCGATAAGGTTCATTTTTTAAATAATATTTTAAATGACTTTTTATCTGTTGAAAAATTAGAATCAGGTAAAGCAAATTATAAGTTTACCAATTTTAAATTGAGTAAGGTGGTTAATGAGGTGGTTTACAATTATAACATGCTATTAAAAGAAGGGCAGAAAATAAATTATCCAGAAGATATTGATGACATATCAGTTTACCAAGATGAAAAGATAATTCAGTTAATCTTTTCAAATCTATTACACAATGCCATTAAATATTCACCTGAGGAGAGCTGTATAGATTTACAAATTAAACAGGGTGATGAGTTTACCACCTTAATAATAAAAGATAAAGGCATTGGTATACCCAAAAAAGATCAAGAAAGAATATTCCAAAGGTATTTTAGAGCAGATAACGTAATGAATACGCAAGGTACTGGCATAGGATTAAATATAGTAAAAAATCACTTAGAAAACTTGGGAGGTACTATAAAATTTCAGAGTAAAGAAAATATGGGCTCTACTTTCATCATTACTTTTCCAAATAATAGTGAACAAAATCAACATGAAATATAATCTTAGAGGCATAAACCAAAAAACGCAAACTCATGAAAACAATTTTGTTAATAGAGGATGATGTTGTTTTAAGAGAAAATACAGCAGAACTTTTAGAACTGTCTGACTATAAAGTCTTAACTGCATCAAACGGAAAAACGGGCGTAGCATTAGCAAAAAAACATCAACCAGACATTATTATATGTGATATAATGATGCCAGAACTAGATGGCTATGGCGTATTAAAAGCACTTTATAAAAACAAACTAACAAAGTACACCCCATTCATATTCTTGTCTGCTAAAACAGAGCATGAAGATGTTAGGAAAGGTATGAATTTAGGTGCCGATGACTACATTACTAAACCATTCTCTGAAGATGATCTTATAAGTGCTATTGAAAGCCGTTTGGCAAAAGTATCTATTCTAAAAGAAAAAGATAAACTGCCCACAGAAAATGACGATAAAATAAAAACACTTAATGATTTAAAGATTTTTTTTGATGATTTTGGTGACGAATTTGCATTTAACCAAGATGAAATTATCTATCGAGAAGGAGACCACTCTAACTATATTTATTTAATAAGTAAAGGTGCTGTTAAATGTTTTCAAATAAACGAATTAGGTAAGGAACTTGTCACGGCTTTGTACAAAGAAGATGATTTATTTGGATACAACTCTTTTACTCAAAATACACCTCACAGAGAAACAGCCTCTGCAATTGAGGACACCAAATTGGTTGGTATTTCAATTTTAGAATTTAAGAAACTACTAGATCAAAATCATAAAGTTGTAATTGAGCTTGCTGAATTGCTAGCAGACAATCTATCTTCAGTAAAGAAAGAGCTAATTCAAATGGCTTATAGCTCTGTTAATAAGAAAACGGCAGCTACCATTTTGAAATTTGCCGAAAAAATGAACCGCAATCCAGAGAAGCTCATAAAAATATCTAGGAATGATTTAGCCAGTGTTGCTGGTATATCTCCAGAAACTTTTATTAGAACATTATCAATTTTTAAAAAAGAAGGCATCATTAAAGCAGATGGGAGAAACATTAAAGTAATTGATATAGAAAAGCTTAAAAAAATCTGTTAGCTAGCTTAATAAGCTGAAAATGACCGATATCATTTCCTTTTAAGTGTCTACTACATACATTAGTATGAGAAAATACCAAAAGATGAAAAATATATTACTTCCAACAGATTTTTCAGAAAACTCCTGGAATGCAATAAAGTATGCTATTAAATTTTTTGGAGCAGAGACATGTAATTTTTACATATTACATGTAAATAGATTTGATAACTTTATGACTGATAGTTCACCATACATTTTTGAGGAAGATACTATTAGTGATGTTTACACCTTAACAGGTAAACTAGAGCTACGTAAATTAATAAAACGCATAACAAAGCAGCTTACACCCAATGAAAAACACAAGTTCTATACTATTTCTGATTATGGTTTTTTTATTGAATCTATTAGAAACCATGTAGAAGATAAAAAAATAGATTTTATAGTAATGGGTACCAAAGGGGTCTCTGGTGTAAAAAAAGTTATAGTGGGAAGTAATACAGGAGGTGTTATCACAAAAGTAAAATGTAACACTTTAGCGGTTCCTGAGCTTGCTCAATTTTCAGAGATTAAAGAAATTGCTTTCCCAACAGATTTTTCTTTAACATATGATATTAGCATTTTAAAACCTTTATATGAAATTTTAGAAAAACACCCATCTGCATTAAGAATTCTTCATATCTGTAAGAAAGAGATTAATTTAAATAAAGAACAAAATAGAAATAGGGAGTTATTAGAGGACTATTTTGGACATTTTAATCACAGTTTTCACTATTTAACTAATAAAAAAGTTGAAGACGCTATACAATGCTTTGTTGAAAGCAGAAATACAGACATGATTTGTATGGTAGCAAAAAACCTTAACTACTTTCAACAAATTCTATTTCATTCTAAAGTAGAACAAATAAGTTATAATATAGAAACACCATTTTTGGTATTACATGAATAATTAAAAAAACTATGGATACATCACTTTTTTTAGCAAAATTCTGGGGTTGGTATCTACTCATTTTCTTCTTGATACTTAGTTTGAACCCAAAACGAATAAAACAAATTTTCAATGATCTCCATGATGAGAAATTTTTAATTATCTCTGCATTTGTGGCTATTATTGTGGGGTTAATAAATATATTATTCCATAATGTCTGGGAGCCAAACTGGAAATTGTTAATTACACTCATTGGTTGGTCATCTCTTTTTATTGGTTTATCATTATTTATGTTTCCAAAACGTACAGTACCAGTCTTACAAATCATGAATATTAAATTAGTACAAGTTATTTACACCTTACTATTATTTGCTGGCTTGTTTTTATTAAACATTGCTTACGAAATTATTCCATCATAAATTTCATGAAAACTGAGGAATATCATTTACTATTTATATTTTCAAGCATATATTGGCTCTATAATTAAAAAGTTCTAATACATATTGATAAATCTTAAGTGTTATTTTTTTAATAATACAAAACAAGGTATTTAAAGCTATTGTTTAAAATGAAAACATCAACATAGTTTTTAGTTAAAAAGGTTATGTTGAAGAAAACCGAAAGTTGAACAATAATATTGATTACCTTAAGGAAACAGGAAGCCTTTGCTTCCTGTTTCTAAAAAATACAGTTTTTTGTATTGCAAAAAAAGACTGTTTCAGAAATATTTAAATCTATTAGTTATCCAAAAATTTAATATAACTATTGGGAATATTAATGATTAGAAAAGGCTAGTTGACAGAATTAAATATTTCAAAAAAGGAAACAGGAAGTTCTATCTTCCTGTTTCTGTTTATTTAAAGGCTATTAATTAAGTCACAACTTGTATTGTGATTGAAAAAGGGAGTGTTTTTTTATTAATACTCCCTTTTTTAATTCGTTATAAAAACCTGAAAAACAAAAGACTATACTCCTTATAGATCTGGCTTAATCTGATATATATCATTGTGTATTTTTTTTTTGGCACCTAACTTTAGTTATAAAGCATTCGTAACCATGAAAAAAATACTTTTACCCACCGATTTCTCAAGCAATTCCTGGAATGCCATAAGCTATGCCTTGCAACTTTTTAAAGATAAGGTTTGTAAATTCTATTTGCTACACACCTACACACCAATGATTTATCACACAGAGTTTGTTTTAGTTAATCCATCTCAATATGGCTTAGGTGACGCTGTGATGGAAAAAGCACTTAAAAAGTTTGACCTATTAAAAGAACAAATTGAAACAACTTTTAAAAACCCCAAGCACTCCATAGAAGTTAAAGCAGTTTTTAATACTCTAGTAACAGAAATAAAGGATATGGTTCAGGAGGAAAATATAGACTACGTTATAATGGGTACAAAAGGGGCTTCTGGGATTGAAGAAGTTTTATTTGGTTCTAATACCGTTCATGTTTTTAAAAATGTTAAATGCTCCATTTTAGCAATACCCGAGAAATATACATTTGAAGCACCACATGAAGTTTTATTTCCAACAGATTATGAGATTGACTATAATGATATTTACATGAAACCTATCATTGATATTCTCTCTCTTTATAAAACTAGAGTTAATGTTTTAAATGTGTCTTATGGCTATGATCTCTCTGAAAAACAAACCATAAACAAAAGTAAACTAGAGACATACCTTAAAAATATTTCACATATGTTCCATAGTGTGAGCAACCAAACGGTCCCTCAGGCCATCAGTGATTTTCAATTAAATGCTCGCATTAATCTATTGGTTATGATTAATAATAAACACTCATTTTTTGATAATCTATTTTTTAAATCTACAATCAACCAAATAGGTTTTCACTTAAACATTCCATTCTTGGTGATTCCTGCTCAATAAAAACAAATGCTATGAAAAGAAATATTTTATTACCAACAGATTTCTCAGACAATGCTTGGAGTGCTGCGGTTTACGCTCTAAAACTTTATGCTAATAAAGAATGTACATTTTACTTTTTAAACTCACAAACAATAAAGGTTTCTACACTATCAAACCTTTCTAACAAACTATTAGAAACAATGAAGAAAGAGTCTTTAAAAGAGTTAAAAGCACTTAAAGAATTAGCTGAAACATGTAATGCTAATGCAAACCATGAATTTAAAACAATATTGAGTACCCTAGATCTAACCACTGCTATTAAAAAATCTATCAAAGAATTAAATATTGATATGATTGTTATGGGTACTAAAGGTAGTACCGCTTCAAAAGAGTTTTTCTTTGGAAGTAATACGGTGCATGTTATTAATAGCAATAAGCTTTGTCCCTTATTAATAGTTCCTGATGAATTTGATTTTGTAAAACCTCATCAAATTGCCTTCCCAACAGATTTCAATAAGCTTTATACAGATAAGGAATTAAACTCATTAAAAGAATTGGTTGAACTGTATAATTCTAAAATTAGAGTTCTTCATATAGAAGAAAAAGAACATTTAGATGATAAACAAGAACGCAATTTATCAGTGCTTGATAAATTCTTATCAAATTACGAACACTCATTTCATTGGATGCCAGATTATGCAAATAAAACAACAGAGATTAATGATTTTATTGAGGAGTTGAATATTGATATACTTGCCATGGTAAATTATAAAAAAAGTATTATTGAAAAGTTTACCAAAGAGCCTGTAATAAAAAAAATAGGTTTCCAACCTACAATACCGTTTTTAGTTATTTCTGCTTAGGCTTATAAAATATTATGAAGGTTAATAGTAGTCATTACTTTATTATATTTTCTAATTAATTCAAGGTAAATAATGAATTATGAAACGTAAAATCTTGTTACCCACAGATTTCTCTAAAAATGCATGGCATGCTATAAATTATGCATTAGAGTTATACAAAAACGATTATTGTAACTTTTATATTTTGAATGTCTTTTCGTTTACTAATAACATAATAGACAGTTTAATACTCATGGAACCTGGCAGTGAAATGTATGAAACCGCTAAGTTGGAATCTGAAAATAAATTAGCTAAAGTATTAAATATGTTAACTCTAAATAAACAACATAATCCTAAACATCATTTTGAGGTTATTTCAACATTTAATAGCACAGTTGAAGCCATAAAAAACATAGTGGAAGAAAGGGATATTGACATCATTGTTATGGGAACTAAAGGAAAAACTGGTTCCAAAACAGTAATTTATGGTAGTACTGCTTTTAATGTTATGGAAAACGTTAGGAATTGCCCTGTAATTATAGTGCCTGAATTGGCAAAACATAATGTGCCAAAAGAAATTGTTTTTCCAACAAGTTATAATACACATTTAAAAAGAAATGAATTAAGCCATCTTATCCATTTAGCTAAAAATTGTAAAGCATCTATACTAATTTTACATGTGTTAGAAGAAGCGCAACTTGATAAAAAACAAATAAATAATAAAAAACTATTGGCAGAGTGTTTTGAAGATGTAGATCACTCCTTTCATACCATTAGTTTCACAGCAATACCAGTGGCTATAAACTGTTTTGTGGAAAGCAGGGCTAGTGATATGATAGCCTTTATTAATAAAAAACATTTCTTTTTTAAAAGTTTGTTAATGCAGCCTTTAGCAAAAGAACTTAGTTATCATTCAAAAGTCCCCATACTAGTTATGCATGACCTAAGAAATTAATTTTAAAATTATAAAACATGAAAATAGGAGTTTGGCTAGATAAAGAAAAAGCCCATATAGTTTGTTTACATGATGGCGTAGCAGATTTTAAAACAGTTTTATCAAATGTAGAGAACTTTAAAATTCATGGTGGCGCTGGAACAAAATTTAAAGGAGGCCCTCAAGATGTTGTTCAAGATAGTAAGTACTTAGAACGTGAAAAACACCAAATAAAAGCATATTTTAAAGATTTAGCAACAGAAATTAAAGATGCTGAGGCTATAGTTCTTTTTGGTCCTGCTGAAACTGGATTCAAATTTCATAAGGAACTATCAAATAACTATAAAGAATTAGAATCTAAAGTTACAGAAGTAATAAAAGCTGATAGCATGACCAATAATCAAGTCATAGCTTGGGTAAAAACCTATTTTAACTAAACAAATGTTTGTTAAAATATTGTAGTTCTAGTAATTTAAGAAAAACATCTAAAATGGAAGCTAATACAATTGATATTATAAAAACTTCTGGCAAAACAGTTAAGTTTTCATTAAACAAGCTAAGAGCTTCGCTTAAGAGAACTGGAGCAGATTCTCAAACAATAACTGAAATAATCAATAAAGTAAGGGATGAATTATATCATGGTATCTCTACAAACGAAATTTACAATAGAGCTTACGCTTTACTCAAAAGAAAGAAAAGTTATCTGGCCTCTAAATACAAACTAAAAAAAGCAATCTATGAATTGGGACCAACAGGCTTTCCTTTTGAACGTTTTGTAAGCTCTATTTTAACGTATTCAGGATATAGAACAGAAGTTGGCAAGATTCTTCAAGGGCAATGTGTAACTCACGAAATAGATATAGTAGCCCATAAAAATAATGAGACAACCATTGTTGAATGTAAATTTCATAACGAAGAAGGACTCAATTGTAATGTAAAAATTCCTCTATATATTAATTCTCGTTATAAAGATGTACAAGCACATTGGAATAGAAATTCTAAAAACACATCTGTACTTACCAAAGGTTGGGTAGTTACAAACACACGTTTTACAGAAGATGCTATTCAATACGGCAATTGTACTGACCTGTATTTACTTAGTTGGGATTACCCGAAAGATGATGGTTTAAAAGACCGTATTGATCGCTTAGGGCTCTACCCTATTACGGTTTCAACACTACTAACTAAAAGAGAAAAACAATTTCTATTAAGTCGAGATGTAGTACTATGTAGAGAACTTATTGATGATGTTTTTTACCTAGATCATCTAGGAATTTCAGAAATACGGAAGGAAAAGATTACCAATGAAATAAAAATGCTTTGTAAAAATCAAAACCATGAATAAAAATGTAAACATACACTTTTTAGGTGGTGCCGGGGTGGTTACTGGGTCTAAGTTTTTAATAGAAACTTCAGAGAAAAATATCCTAATAGATTGTGGTATGTTTCAAGGTTTAAAAGAATTGAGGGAACTTAACTGGAATAATATACCTTTTGATATTCAAACTATAGATGTGGTGTTGTTAACACATGGACATTTAGATCATGTTGGTTACTTACCCAGACTAATAAAACAAGGCTATAGAGGTAAAATTATTGGTACAGCACCCACGTTGGCCATAGCAGAAATAATTCTAAAGGACAGCGCAAAAATACACGCTGAACATGCTGAAAAGGCAAACAAAGAAAAATTCTCAAAGCATAATCCTGCACTACCGTTTTTCACCAAAGAAGACGTTGAAGAAACATTAAGATTATTCAATGTTGAAATGATTGGTAAATGGGTTACACTTTCTCAAAATATTTCATACCGTTTTCAATATAACGGCCATATTATTGGAGCTACTTTTATAGAATTAGATATAAATGGTAAACGTTTTGTTTTTTCAGGAGATATTGGAAGACCTAATGATTATTTGTTAGAAGATCCTAAGAGACCTGAATGGGCAGATTTTTTATTTATAGAAAGCACTTATGGCAATAAACTTCACCCTAAGGAAAACATAGAAAACACCATTACTGAACTTGTAAAAGAAATCATCTTAAAGAAGGGAAATCTAATTATTCCAAGTTTTGCAGTAGAGCGTTTACAAACTTTAATGTTCATTTTATGGAAACTTTATCAAAAAAATAAAATACCTAATATTCCTATTTTTATTGATAGTCCAATGGGTAATAATGTATTAGAAGTCTTTAATCGTTTTCCTAAATGGCATAAATTATCAACTCAGGATTATAATGCTATGTGTAATCATATAAACATTATTCAATCGTATAGAGAAACCTGGGAAACCATAGATGACAAAAGATCAAAAATTATAATTGCTGGAAGTGGTATGGTTACTGGCGGGCGGGTTCTTACCTATCTTCAACAACTAATAGACAATCCAAAAACAACTGTTTTGTTAGTAGGCTATCAAGCTGAAGCAACCAGAGGAAGGCAATTGGAAGAAGGCGCTCATGAAATTCGTTTCTTCGGAAAATATTATCCTGTAAAAGCCACTATTAAAAACATAGAAAGTTTATCGGCTCACGCAGATCAAAACGAACTATTAGAATGGATGAGCCAAATTAAAAATATACCAGAAGGCATTTATTTAACTCACGGAGAACCTAATGCCTTAGATGCGCTTAGACTAAAGATAAAACATGTTTATAACTGGAACTCTACGATACCAAAGCTTTTACAGATTGATAAAGTGATGATATAAAATTATAAGTTCATGAGACATTAATTTAGTATCGACCTTAAATTTCTAAATTAATATAAAATTATCTTAAACCTAGCATAGTTATTCATTAACCTTCTTATTTCCAGACTGATTTATATCATTGCATAAATCTATTTCTATAAATACATTAGGGTGAAAGTTAAGTTTAATATAAATAATTAATACCATGACAACATTATTAAAAAGCAGAAGACAAAATAGGTTGTCACCTTTTAGAGACCTATTAATTTCACCTTGGGAAAATAGATTTTTTGATAAAAATTGGAGCAATATTTCAAGGTTTGACGACATTTTTAATGGTGATTTCTTTGAAGAAGATAGCTTAATGCCAGCAATGAATGTTAAAGAAAATGAAAAAGATTTTGAAGTTGAATTTGCGGCACCTAGCTTTAATAAGGATGATTTTGAAATAACCATAGAAGATGATGTGCTTCATGTAAGCGGTACAAAAGAAATTGAAGAAGAGGAAAAAGAAGATGATTTTTCTCGTAAAGAATTTAGCTATAAGTCCTTTAGAAAATCATTATTACTCCCACCTTCAATTGATTTAGACCAAGACATAAAAGCCATCTATGAAAACGGTATTTTAAAAATAAATCTTTTGAAAAAGGAAGAGACCAGTGTAAAAGAAACTCCTAAAAAAGTAATAGAGGTTCTTTAGAATTAAGTAGGCAGAAAGTATAAAGCTTTCTGCCTTTTTTAACTTTATAAATCCACATCATGAAAACATTACAAACCAATACTAAATACATTGCATGGTTGAGTCCAGAAGTCATGCACAATGATTCAAAAAAATGGCTATCAGAATTAGAGTTTGCAAAAGACGAACAATTGTTTTTTAATGATTTGGTAAAAACATACACCTTACAACTTATAGATTCAAAATATTTTAGTAAAAGTAAAACCATCATAAACAACCTTAGTAAACTGCAAAAAATTACAGACAAACTAATTGAAACTATAAAAGAGCATGCCAGAGATCTTCAAATAATGATTGATGGTATAGACCAATTAGAAGAAGAACGCACCTACAAAAAAGAACATGAAAAATATGCTTCTAAAGTAGCTACTTTTTTTAAAAATTATAGGATACAAAAATCACAATTATTTACTCACGTAAAAGGTATTGTAAAAGAGAATAAACAAAAATATCTATTAAATAAAACTTAAATGTAATGAAACATCTATGCTTACTAGTACTTAGTTCTCTTTTAATAAGTTGTTTTTCAACTGAATTAGTTGAAAATTGGAAAAACCCAGATATTGAAACTTATAGCCCTAATAAAGTTTTAATTGTAGGCTTAACTCCAAATATTGAAGCAAGGAAACAATTTGAAAAACAATTAAGAGATGAATATACCTCTAGAGGTATAGAGGCTATAATGAGTATAGATTATTTAGCTCCTAGTTTTACGTCAAAAAAGAAAACGGAACAAGAACTTAAAGCTCTTGAAGATAGCCTAGTATATAATGAATTTGATACTGTTATTTTGTCTAAAGTTATTGGTGTAGAAGATAAGATTGTCTACAAAGAAAATTTTAATAATGAAGAAAGCACGTATATTAAGTTTAAAGAAGACTATTTGCGATATCAAGATGCATATTATAACCCAGAATATTATAATGAATATACAGTTTATCATACAGAGACCTCTTTGTATTGTATTTGTCCTACTAAAGACAGAGAACTCATCTGGAAAGGGTTTATAGATATTACAGACCCAAGCTCAATAAGTGAAACTATAAATGATTATGTGAAATTGGTAGTTATTGTTTTAGAAGAAGAACAACTTATCTATCCTAATATATTAGAAAACAGACCTAATGAAGACGCTATTAATTAATATTATATTAATTGTACTTTTTATGAGTTGTTCTTCTGTAAAAATGATTGATAGTTGGAAAAATCCAGATTTTACAAAATATGAACCAAAAAAAATATTAGTGATTGGCGTAACACCTAACCACGAAGCTAGAAAAGCATTTGAATTTCAAATTATTACTGAATTAAATATTAGGAAAATTAATGCATTGCAGAGTTCTGTGGTTTTTGAATCTTCATTTCAAGACTCTAGACAAACCGAAAAAGATATTGAGTTGGAGGTAAACAAATTAATCTCTAACGGCTATGATTCTATTTTGATTTCACTAGTTAAAGGGGTGGATAATAATTTATCATATGGAATTGAATCTGCAAAAACAGATTATCACTTAAGACGTTTTGCTCTTTATTACTTATTCTATCAAGATAAATATTTTGAGCAAAACCATTACACAAGCTATAAGGTTTTTAATATTGAAACTTCTTTATATAACCTTAAAGCTTATAATGATAAGTCTTTAATTTGGAATGCCTCATTTGATTTGATAGACCCAAATAACTCAAAAAAAACTATAAACATTTATACTAAAAAGATTATTAAAGCTCTAGAACAGGCAAAAATAATTCCAAAAAAAACCTAAGGCTTACCCTCTACTAATTACTAACCATCAAACTTAATGGATATTTCATATCTCAAACTAGAAACCTTAAATTGTTGTTAAAATTTTATTTGTATTGTAACAAATACCAAATTTTGTATTCTAACTGAAATAACATCGTGTTATGATATGTTTTTAAAGGGCTAAAGGCATATTTATCTATCAATTTTAATCAATAAAATGAGTACGATATCAAAATTAGGCACAGTAGTTATTCTTCTCATAATTATAACTACACAACTACAAGCACAAGACATTACAGGATCGTGGAAAGGAAATTTATCGGTACAAGGAACCGAGTTACCATTAGTTTTTGATATAAAAAGCAGTGACGAAGGGTTCTCATCTACCATGGATAGTCCTGCGCAGGGCGCCACGGGTATTCCAATGGATGAAACTACGTTTACCAATGACACCTTGACCATAAAATTTACAAAGGCGGGTATTAAATACATTGCAACATTAAAAGAATCTAAACTAAGCGGTACTTTTTATCAAGGAGGTATGGAATTTCCTTTATCACTTGAAAAAACCGAAAAAACATTGCCAGGTGACACATCACTGCCCACCTCAGATACCGAATTAGAAAAATTAGCTAATTGGAATCCTACAAATTATAAATACTCTGTTAAGGACTATTTTGCAAGACCAAAAGCCAGTTCTTTTAACTTATCTCCTAATGGAGATTATATGTCTTACAGAGAAAAAGACGAAAATGCTAAAAATCATGTTTATGTAAAGAATTTGAAAACTGGAGAAGTGATAAGAGTCATTGAGGAAAAAGAGGAATTAGTAAGAGGCTTTGGTTGGGCTAACAATTCAAGGTTGGTTTATATCATGGATAAAGGCGGTAATGAAGACTATCATTTATTTGCAGTAAACTTAGATGGTTCAAATCAAAAGGAACTAACGCCTTTTGATGGTGTCAAGGTAAACATCTTAAATGGGTTAAAAGATGATAAGGATCACATGATTATATCAATGAATCGGAATAACCCACAAATATTCGAACCTTATAAAATTAACATTGTAACAGGTGAACTAAAACAATTATACAAAAACGATGACGCTGCCAATCCAATAAATAGTTATGTGTTTGATAAAGATGGAAACTTACGTGGATTTGTTAAAATGAGAGACGGTGTTCACATGGATTTTTATTATAGTGTTGACGGTGAAAATTTTGATTTGAAGAAGGAGTTATCTTGGAAAGATAGTTTTAGCATTTCATCCTTCAATTATGCATCAAATAACCCACATGAAGCATACGTAGTTTCTAATCTTGAAACAGACAAAACACAGATTTTCTTATATGATTTAAAAGAAGATAAAGTCATTAAAAAACTTTTTTCAAATAACGAATATGACGTATCAGGCCTTGGTTTATCTAGATACAGAGGTTATGAACTAGACTATTTTTCCTATCAAGGAGAAAAAAGGGTTATTGTACCTGTTAGTGATTATGCCAAAAAAATGCACAAAAAATTAACTGATAAATTTCCCGGCTATAACATTTCTATAGCTGATGTTACTGATGATGAAAGCAAATATCTGTTTTTCATTCAAAGCGACAAATTATATGGTACCTATTATTCGTATGATCCCAAAAAAGATGAATTTGAACTACTTTATAATTTAATGCCTAATCTTATAGAAAGTGATATGGCAGAAATGCGTCCAATTACATTTAAGAGTAGAGACGGATTAACTATACATGGTTATATCACATTACCAAAAGAAGCATTGCAAGGCAAAAGAGTTCCTGTAATAGTTAATCCACATGGTGGCCCTCAGGGTATTAGAGATTCTTGGGGCTTTAATCCAGAGGCGCAACTATTTGCTAGTAGAGGCTATGCTACACTTCAGGTTAATTTTAGGATTTCAGGTGGTTATGGTAGAGGGTTTCTAGAGTCTGGTTTCAAACAAATTGGAAGAAAAGCTATGGATGATGTTGAAGATGGACTTCAATATATAATAGACCAAGGCTGGGTAGATAAAGACAATGCCGCTATATATGGAGGAAGCCACGGAGGTTATGCGGTATTAAGAGGTTTAACAAAAACTCCAGATTTATATGCATGTGGTGTTGATTATGTTGGGGTTTCAAATATTTTTACCTTCTTTGATTCGTTCCCAGAATATTGGAAACCATACACCAAAATAGTAAAGGAAATCTGGTACGATTCTGATATTCCTGAAGAAAAAGCTATTATGGAGGAAGTATCTCCTGTATTTCATGTGGATAAAATTAAAAAGCCTTTATTTGTTGTTCAAGGTGCTAATGACCCTAGAGTTAACATTGATGAATCAGACCAGATTGTTAAAGCATTAAGAGCTAAGGGTGTTGATGTTCCCTATATGGTGAAATATGATGAAGGACATGGTTTTGGTAAAGAAGAAAATCGTATTGCTTTATATGAAGCTATGATGGGCTTTTACGCAAAACATTTAAAGAAAAAAACGGAGAAACCTTTAAAAGATTAGACATCTATTTAATAATAATGAAAAGCCTTTAGATACAATCTAAGGGCTTTTTTATTTCATTCTAAAACTAAATTAATACATTTACTTAATTATAATTAAGGTATGGAAATCAACGATAAATCTGGAGTGACAGAATACAAAGCGTCTCAAAAACGTTATCAAAACATGACTTATAACCGTACTGGTAAAAGTGGTGTACTACTACCGGCAATTTCTCTTGGGTTATGGCATAACTTCGGATTTATTGACAATCTTCAAAATGGAAGGGAAATTATGCGTAGTGCCTTCGATTTAGGAATTACACACTTTGATTTGGCAAACAATTACGGACCACCATATGGTTCTGCAGAAAAAAATTTCGGAACTATTCTAAAAGAAGATTTTAAACAGTATAGAGACGAACTTTTTATTGCAACCAAAGCGGGTTATGATATGTGGCCAGGCCCTTATGGTAATTGGGGTTCAAGAAAATATTTAATAGCTAGTTTAGACCAAAGTTTAAAACGTATGGGGCTAGATTATGTTGATATTTTTTATCACCATAGACCAGATTCACAAACCCCTTTAGAAGAAACCATGGGAGCTTTGGCAGACATTGTGCGGCAAGGAAAAGCCTTATATGTGGGAATTTCAAACTATAAACTAGAAGAAACCCAACAGGCAGCATCTTTTCTTAAAGAGTTGAAAGTGCCTTTTGTTTTGCACCAAGCTAGATACTCGATGTTTGATCGTTGGGTTGAAAACGGGCTCCTAGATACATTAGAAAGGAATGGTGTAGGCTGTATTGCTTTTTCTCCTTTAGCACAAGGAATGTTAACAAATAAATATTTACACGGTGTCCCAGAAGATTCCAGAGCTGCAAAAAGTTTAACTTATTTAAACACTGATACGGTTTATGGTAATCTTGAAAAAATTAAAAAGTTACATGACATTGCACAAGAACGCGGACAAAAACTATCACAAATGGCTATAGCATGGATTTTAAGGCAACCAACCATAGCATCTGTTTTACTGGGAGCAAGCTCTGCAAATCAGTTAAAAGAAAATGTAAAAGCTTTAGATAACTTAGAGTTTTCTGATGAAGAATTAGAGTTGATTAATAGGATAGTTTCTTAATTTGGGTCTTTTATAATATTCACTGTTCCTTTAACATTTATGGAAAGCGCCCACATATCTGCAGCAATGATATTTTTGTTTTCATCAAGCACCCTAAAGTGCGCAGTATTTGGTAGTGCATAGCCTTCATTTAAAGCTAGAAATTCAATTTTATTTACACCTTCCCTGAGCTTAATTGTAAATCCTCTAAAAACATTAATTAAGCCAACCCTATATTCAACAATTTCATCATTAACTGACACCCTAATTAAATCGCCATCTTCTAAGCCATAATCCCTGTACAGTACTTGAACAGTTTTTGATGTTGTTCTATGGTTACCAAAAAACACGTCCACTTTACTGCCTTTAGTACCTAATTCTAATTTATTAGTAATAGAACTTTGTTGTTTTTTTAGTCTATCAGCATATAATTCTCCAGGATCCCCAAAGTCTTCACCAAACATAGAAAATTCCTTTTTAGGCATTTTTAGATTAGGAGTAGATTTTGGTATAGTAATGCCTCCAAAATTACCTGTATTACCTAAAGACTTTGCCGGGGTTGTAGGTGAAGCATCCAAAGTATCATTTTCATTTTCTATGGCAGGAATAGACACATTTTTCTTCTTAGAATCAATTTGTGCATTAACTGACACCGAAAATAATAGTAGAATAAAAAAAACTAAATATGTTCTAATTTGTTGTAACATGATAACTATTCCATACTTCAAAGATATTTCATAATCTCTAAAAGCATAATTTTTTGTGTTTTTTTAATTCAAAAACTGTTCCGTAACAGTTATTTTTCATCCAAAATTAACGTTAACCCTACCCTTTTTTGTTAAAAAGTGTTAATTAACTACTTTGCAATACATAGTACTGTAACAAAATCAGAAATTGATCGTCTATTTAGTATAATCAATAAAAAAACGAATAATTATGAGAACTTTAAACAACAATCAAATTTCAGGAACTTTAAGTAATACAAAAACTTACACTTGGAACACTAAAAGACGTTACAGATAAGTAACGTCTTTTTATCAATTTTTTTCAATCATCAATCAAAATGCGAACAGTACTTAAAATATCAAATCATTTAAATCAAATCACCCAAGAAACTTTCTTACCATCTAAACGGTATATAAACTTTAAATCTTCAAATAATATTGTGTGGAGAGGCTCCAAACGTTATGCTCACTAAATAATTAGTTAAATAGTTATGGTATTATTTTTGTGAATTCTTTCATATTAACCAGTCTGCCTTAAGGCAGATATTTAAACTATAGTTATATGAGACATTCAAAATTCAGACCAGAAATTAATGCAGGGTCTATGGCAGATATTGCTTTTTTGCTGCTTATTTTTTTCTTAGTAACCGCCACCATTTCAACCGATGAAGGCATTAACAGAATGCTTCCAAAGGAGTGCCCTACAGAGATAGATTGTACACCTCCTATTAATAAGCGCAATATTTTGCAAGTAATGATTAACGACAAGGATCAAATCATGATAGGGGGAAATACCATAATTAAACTTGAAGATTTAAGAGATATTGCCAAAGATTTTCTTGACAATAATGGCGATGGCTCTTGCATGTATTGCAATGGTAAGAAGGATACAGTTTCTTCTGACAACCCAAAAGAAGCGGTTATCTCATTACAAAACTCTAAATTAACTAGCTATAAACAATATGTTGCGGTTCAAAACGAACTAACAAAAGCATATTGTGAATTGAGAAATGCATACGCTAAAAATATATTGCATAAGTCTACAGATGATTTAACAAAAGTAGAGCAAAAACAAGTAAGGGATGCGTATCCGTTTATTTTATCGGAAGCAGAGACGAAATAGTTTTTACAACTTAATGAAATTACATATAAATACCATGTTTGAGTTCTATCAACTTGTAAACATTTTATTTTCAACGAATTAATAATGTAATAGCGTTAATAATTCAGTTTCAAACCTATCTTTTGGTAAATATTGATTTTCTAATAATTTAGCAAAAGGTATCGGTGTATCTAAACTGGCTACACGTTTTACGGGGGCATCTAAAAACTCGAAACAATTTTCAGTAATTAATGCTGAAATATCACTAGCAATACCTCCAAAAAGTGAGTCTTCTTGAAGTACTATAACTTTTCCTGTTTTCTTAACAGATGCATAAATTGCATTTGTATCTAAAGGCTGAAGTGTTCTCAAATCAATAACATCAGCCGAAATATCTAGATGTTTATCTAAAACTTCTAAGGCCCAATGTACCCCAGCTCCATAAGAAATGATAGTTATGTCACCCCCCACCTTTAAAACGGACGCTTTTCCAAAAGGCACTGTGTAATAATCTGTTGGTACGTATTGACTTATAGTTCTATATAATGCTTTATGTTCAAAAAACAACACAGGATTTGGGTCATTAATAGCGGTAGCCAATAATCCCTTAGCATCATAAGGAAATGCAGGATAAACCACTTTTAATCCAGGAGTTTTCGTAAACCACGCTTCATTGGTTTGTGAATGAAAAGGGCCTGCACCTACACCACCACCACAAGGCATTCGTAATACTACAGGGGCGTTTTGCTGCCATCTGTAATAAGATTTTGCCAAATAGTTAACCACCGGATTAAAGCCAGAACTAATAAAGTCTGCAAATTGTAATTCTACAACCGCCTTCATACCTGCTATTGATAATCCCATAGCAGTTTCAATTATAGCCGATTCACAAATAGGTGTGTTACGAATACGATCTTTTCCAAACTGTTCAACAAAGCCTTCGGTTATTTTAAATACTCCGCCGTATTCTGCTATATCCTGCCCCATAATGATTAGGTCATCATAACGCTCCATGCTTTGTTTGAGTCCCTCAGAAACAGCATCAACAAACCTTATCTCTTTAGATTTTGAAACACTTTTAACACTCTGATATTCAAACTTTTTAAATACATTATTTAACTCAATTGTTTCATTAGGAAGTATGTGTTCTTCATTTATTGCAACTTCTAAATGTTCATTAATTTCAAGACTAATTTCATTCTTAATATCGGCTTCTAAAGCCCTATCAATGATACCCGTTTCTATTAAAAATTTCTGATAACTTTCAACTGGATCTTTTTCAGTCCATAAATCTAATAATTCTTGAGGTACATATGTAGTCCCGCTGGCTTCTTCATGTCCGCGAACTCTAAATGTTTTAAATTCCAGTAAAACAGGGTGCGGGTTTCTACGAATACTTTCTGCTATTTCAGCAACTTTAGTAAAAACTTCTATAATATTATTACCATCAATAATGTAAGACTCCATGCCGTAACCTATCCCCCTATCGGCTATATGATTGCAGTTATATTGCTCGTTTGTTGGAGTTGATAATCCATAACCATTATTTTCAACACAAAACATAACGGGTAACTGCCACACCGACGCCACATTTAAAGCCTCATGAAAATCGCCTTCGCTAGTACCGCCTTCACCTGTAAAAACAGCAGTAACTTGACTTTTACTTTTTAATTTACTTGCCAGCGCTATACCATCAGCCACACCAAGTTGAGGTCCCAAATGTGAAATCATACCAACAATTTTATATTGTTGGGTCCCAAAATGAAACGACCTATCGCGCCCTTTAGTAAAACCCGACATTTTACCTTGCCATTGTGCAAATAGTCTATATAAAGGGATTTTTCGAGTGGTAAAAACACCTAAGTTTCTGTGCATTGGTAAAATATAGTCTTCATCATTTAAAGCCATAGTAACCCCAACAGCAATAGCTTCCTGTCCAATACCAGAAAACCACTTGCTTATTTTCCCTTGCCTTAATAGTACCAGCATCTTTTCCTCTATCAGTCTAGGTTTCAGTATATTCTTGTATAACTGAATTAATGTTTCCTTTTCAAGATTTCCAGAATGATATTGCAGAGGTTTAAAAGAAAAATCGTTGTCCATAAAATGAATGTCAATCAAATCAAAAGTACAGTATTTTTTTTGTTTTAAAATATACCATACAATCAGAAAAACAGGAATTAAACTTCATATTGTTTTTGTATTTTTGTAACAATACATGCAAAAACACGCAATCTCATGGATAATATTCCTAGTGTTAATTTAAAAGATTTTCTTTCTGATGATCCCTCAAAAAAAAAGCGCTTTGTTAACGCCATTGGGAAAGCCTATGAAGACATAGGTTTTGTGGCTTTAAAAGGACATTTTTTAGATGATGTTTTGGTTGAAAGATTATACGCTGAAATAAAAAACTTTTTTAGTTTACCTATTGAAACCAAACAGAAATATGAAATTCCCGGAATTGGAGGTCAACGCGGTTATGTTTCTTTTGGAAAAGAAAGTGCTAAAGGTAAAAAAGAAGGTGATTTAAAAGAGTTTTGGCATTTTGGACAATATGTTGAAAACAACGATAAGCTTAAAATTGAATACCCAGACAATGTTATTGTTGAGGAGCTACCAGAGTTTAACAAAGTTGGCAAAGAAGCTTACAGAATGCTTGAAAAAACGGCAAAGTATGTTTTACGAGCGTTAGCCCTTCACCTTGGGCTAGAAGAAACCTATTTTGATGACTATATTTATAATGGAAATTCTATTTTAAGACCTATTCATTACCCGCCAATTACAGAAGAACCCAAAGAAGCAGTAAGAGCCGCAGCTCATGGTGATATTAATTTAATTACACTTCTAATGGGGGCTCAAGGTAAAGGGTTACAGGTTCAAAACCATAAAGGTGAATGGATTGATGCCATTGCTCAACCCGATGAGTTAATGATAAATGTTGGCGATATGTTGTCTAGGCATTCTAACAATAAACTAAAATCAACTATTCACCGTGTGGTTAATCCACCAAAAGAGTTTTGGGGAACTTCACGTTATTCCATTCCGTTCTTTATGCATCCAATTAGCGATATGAAATTAAATGTACTTAATAGTTGTATTGATGAAAATAACCCCAAACAATTTGAAGATATTACAGCTGGAGAATTTTTAAATGAACGGTTAATAGAACTAGGGCTTATCAAAAAGTAAAAAAGTATGGATTTACAAGATCAACTAAAAAACTTGTTTCCAGACCATGTTTCTGAAAATATTTCTGAAGAAACAAATAATGAAAATGGACTCTGGATACAAGACGATCCTATAATTTGTAAATACGAAAAGAGAAAAGGCAAACCCATCACCATCCTTGAAGGTTATACAGGAGCCACTGAAGACTTTAAACAACTTGCTAAAGAATTAAAGACTAAGCTTAGTGTAGGAGGTACTTTTAAAGACGATAAAATCATCATTCAAGGTGATTATAGAGACAAAATAATGAGCATGCTTAAAGCTAAAGGTTTTAAAGTAAAACGTGTAGGTGGTTAAGTATGGCTAAAAAACAACTACATATTACCAATGGTTCAGCTTTAACCAATTATCTCAATGATTCAGGGTACCAAGGAGATATCTTTACATGGCACGAAATGCTTTGTGAAGGACCAACACATGTTAATTTATTATCTGATAAATTCTTAAAAACTAGAGCCGATTTTTTTAATACTTCCTATAATATAGAACTTGATATTAAAGCATTTAAATCTGAAATAAGTAAGCTAGATTATGTAGACAATTATTCTGAAATTGTGCTTTGGTTTGAATATGATTTGTTCTGTCATATCAATCTCATAGCAGTTATTAGCCTTATTCAACAGAAGAAAATCAAACGACCTTTATTTCTAGTTTGCAGCGGAAGGGTTAGTAGTAGCAAAAACCTCAAAGGACTTTCAGAATTAAGTACTGAAGAACTCACTGCGCACTACACAGATAGAATTAAACTTAATGAAGATGATATAGAATTGGCTCAAACACTTTGGCAAATTTATAATGGTAAAGACCATAACTTGTTTAAACCTTTTATAGTTAAAAGTTCATCTTTTGATTATATGAGTAATTGTTTAAAAGCACATTTAAAACGATTCCCCGACAGTAAAAGTGGTTTAAGTACCATTGAGAAAAACATACTAGAAATTCTTGAAAAAAACACTATAAAATCTCAACATCACCTTTTAGGGTATGCTCTAAACTATCAAGGGTTTTATGGGTTTGGAGACTTACAACTAAATAGAATCATTGAACAGCTCTCCTTGTTTTATACTAAAGACAAGAATGGCATCAAGCTAAACCGAAAAGGATACGAAGCTTTATTGGGTCAGCATAATTTTTCTACTGAAATAAATGACAATACCGTTTTTGGAGGTGTTAGAAAACTAGACTTTCAATTCAACAAAGATGAAAATAAGCTTGTAAAAACAGTAATAAATGCTCATTAAAGAATCTGAACTGATTTTAAATCCTGATGGTAGTGTTTATCACCTAAACTTAAAACCAGAACACATAGCCAATACTATCATTTTAGTAGGTGACCAAAATCGTGTTGAAAAAGTTTCAAAACATTTTGACTCTATAGAATTTGAAACTCAAAAACGTGAGTTTAAAACACACACTGGTCATTATAAAGGGAAAAGAATTTCAGTACTCTCAACCGGTATTGGGCCAGATAATATAGACATTGTTTTAAACGAGTTAGACGCACTTGTTAATATTGATTTAGAATCAAGAAAACCAAAGAGTACTCTTAAAAGCCTTCATATTATTAGAATTGGGACTTCTGGGTCGCTCCAAAAAGACATCCCTATAGATTCTTTTGTTTTAAGTGATTACGGATTGGATTTAAATGGTTTGCTACACTTCTACCAAATAGACGCTATTAAAAATCCTGATATTGAACAGGCTTTTATAAAGCAAACTCATTGGAGTAAAGACAAAGCAACGCCTATTGTAGTTAAAAACAGTTTGTGGTTAGAAAAAAAACTTGAAAGTAGTGCAACTTTTAAAGGCATGACCGCAACTGCTTTAGGTTTTTATGGTCCACAAGGACGTATTTTAAGATTACCTATTGAAAACCCTGATTTAAATAATAAAATGGATTGTTTTAATTATAATGGTATACGAGTAACCAATTTAGAAATGGAAACCTCTGCCATTTATGGGTTATCAAAACTCTTAGGGCATCATGCCGTATCCCTAAACGCTATAATTGCCAACAGAGCCACTGGAAATTTTAGTAAAAACCCAGCAAAAGCAGTAGAAAATCTTATTATTTATACCCTTAATAAAATTGCAAAAATAGATTCATGAAAGAGGTAAATATTGGAGGTGTACCAGAACATTTTAATTTAGCCTGGTACTTAACACTTAAAAACGGCGAATACAAAGACGAAGGCATCAATTTAAGATGGCACGACTACTATGGTGGCACCGGAGCTATGTGTAAAGCACTTAGAGATAAAGACATTGATATTGCCGTTATTCTTACTGAAGGTATTATAAAAGATATCATTGCTGGTAACCCCAGTAAAATAGTGCAAACTTATGTACAATCACCTCTAATTTGGGGCATTCATGTAGCTGCTAAATCTAAATATCAAACTATTGATGATTTAAAAGGAACAAAAGCTGCTATTAGTAGGTATGGCTCTGGCTCTCATTTAATGGCTTATATAAATGCCGAATACAATAATTGGGATTTAGAAAACGATCTAGACTTTGAAGTTATTAAAAACCTAGATGGTGCTGTTGAAGGATTAACAAAGGGAAAAGCAGACTACTTTCTTTGGGAAAAATTCACCACCAAACCTTTGGTAGATAACGGTATATTCAGAAATATTGGTCATTGCCCAACACCTTGGCCTTGTTTTGTTATTGCCGCGAGAGAAGATTTTATAGAAAATGAAAACGAAACTTTAAAAACCATTCTTAATATTATAAACAATACTACCAAAGACTTCAAACTTATTCCAAGTATTGATAAAACCATTGCTAATAGATATGAACAAAAACTAGAGGATGTACAGGAATGGTTAGGCTTAACCGAATGGTCACAAGAGGTGATTGACAAAGACACTACTATGAAAATTCAAAAAGAGCTTTTCAGCCTTGATATTATTCCTGAGATAATTGACTACAAAAAACTTGTTTATAAGCTTTAGTTAAAAAGTATTTTTAAGTTTCTTTGATACTTTACCTATTCTCTATCCATACACTATCCATACACTATCCATACACTATCTATACAGTATCTATACAGTATCCATACCTTTGATATGGCTTTGACCGCCCTAAGAAAAGAAGGAGATATGGAGCAGCTGGAAGCACACTATTAAAACAACTTCTCCTTTACTTACATTTAAACTAAATAATTAAACCTTTAAACCATAAAACGGCAAAGCATTATTTTTTTTTCATAAATTTAAAAGGCTATTAACTTAACACATATACTTATGAAAAAAATTACTTTGTCATTCCTTATTCTTTCTTTATGTTTTTACTTAAATGGTTTTGCTCAACCAGCAAATAATATACCTTGTGGAACTTTACCCGAATTGACTGTAAATTTAAGTGAAACCTGTACAAATGAAATTATAACTTTTACTGGTGCCGAAACTGATTCAGGAATAGGAGATCCTAGTTGTTCTGCTCAATATTATAAGGATAACGATTTATGGTACACATTCACTATGCCTCCAAAAGGAGCTGTTAGAATTATTACCTCTTCTAATAATGACAATATTTCTGATGCAGCTGTTGAAATCTTCACAGGACCAAATTGTTCTAATTTAACAGCTCATGCTTGTGATGATGATGGAAATCCTAATGGACCACCTGATGATTTGTTTTCTCAAATAGAAGTTATTCAACCTGCTTCCTCTATAGTTTATTTAAGAATATGGGACTTAGATGATGTAGGTGCAGGATCTTTAAATATTTGTATTTATGAAATTGATGCTCCTTTGATTGCAGATAACGATGAATGTTCCACCGCCAACCATCTAACAATTACTAATGACTGTTCTACTCCTACACTAACTACCAATTTACAATCTACTGATTCTCCTAATGCTGCTCCTGCGAATCCGTGTGGTCAATATTACGCTGGTAAAGATGTTTGGTATAAAATTACTTTAGATGATAATGATGATTACGAGGTTATAATTGAGACCTTTGAAGACACGGGATCTCCTGTACAAGATACGGGAATAGCTGTTTATTCTGGTAGTTGTGGTTCTCTTGTCGAAGAAGGGTGTGACGATGATGGAGGAACCAACCTTTTTTCGAAAGTAAACTTAACAAATAGGCGAAATGAAGTTTTATTTATTCGTGTATTTATGGTAGATTTTGCTCAAAGTGGTACTTTTAATATTTGTGCTACAGCTACAGGAACACTAGGTACAGAGGAAAAAGGAATTCTTGAATTTGCATTGTTTCCGAACCCGGCGTCTAATAAAGTTAACTTGAAATTTAAGACATTATCTTCAAGCAATGTTGGTATTAGAGTTTATGATCTACAAGGTAAACTAGTACTTAATTCAGCAAGTAAATCTATTAACAATCTTGTTAATGTTGATATTTCATCATTAAGAAGCGGTTTATACTTTTTAAATGTTCTAGCTGATGAAAATGAAATCACTAAAAAACTTATTGTGAAATAAATAGAATTAGCTAATTTAAAAGAACTAAAAAAGCTTACCAAGTAAGCTTTTTTAGTTTAAAATTTAACAACGCGCCTTATTATACTCTTATTAGATTCTTTAATTGAAAGTTTTATTAAGTAAATACCTTGTTGTAAATAGTCTAAATCTTCAATTTTTAAAATACCATGGAAACTTTTTAATTCCTTCATGGTAATTAATTTACCCAATAAATTAAATAGCTTTATTTCATAAACTTCATTTCCTTCATTTTGTGGAAGACGGATCATTATTTCATTTTGAAACGGATTAGGAAAAACTCCTATCGAATCAATATCAAATATTTGGTCACTTAAAGAACCATCATTTGCAGGATTGCAATCTTCATCCACTCCATTATTGGGTATTTCAGTGGCTCCAGGGTTTACAGCTCCATTCCCATCGTCACAATCATTATTTGTAAGGCTATATCCAGCTCCCGGATCAGAACAAAAACTTGTACCTGAATGATTTTCATCCCCATAGGTATCTCCATCCCCATCTATATAATACGTTGTAAAAGTCAATCCATCATCAACGCCATTAGCACAATCATTGTCCAATCCATCACAAATCTCGGGAGCACCAAGGTAAACCGTAGATTCTGTATCATCACAATCAGTGTTATCTGCTACATAGCCATTAGGCTTATCACATGCTAGAACACTGCTGCTGCTATCTCCAAACCCATCATTGTCTGTATCGGCATACCAAGTACTTTGTCCTGTGATATCTCCATCATCGTCATCGGTGAGACCATCACAATCATTATCCAATCCATCACATAGTTCTGGAGCGCCTGGGTAAACCGTTGATTCTGTATCATCGCAATCGGTATTATCTAAAACATAATCTGTTGGTTGATTATTAGATGTTTGACTTACATTTATATTACCATAATTATCACTGTCACTATCTTGATACCACGTTCTTAAATCTGCACCGTCACAGTCTTCATCGATACCGTTATCCGGGGTTTCCGTTGCTCCTGGGTAAATGGTATCCTTGGTATCATCACAATCTCCCTCATTTTCTGTAAATCCATCTCCGTCATCATCTACATCCGCTGAACTATCCAAGGTAGATGGATTACAATCATCATCAACACCATTATCTAAAATCTCCGTAGCTCCCGGGTTTACATCTATATCCCCATCGTTACAATCGGTTAAGGGTAATACACTGGTAGTATAGCCCGCTCCGGGACTGGTGCATTGGGTCATGGTAGATACTGCATAGTTGTCTCCATCGGCATCTAAATACCAGATTGTATCCGGGTTGATGTCTGCATCACTGTCATTGCAGTCGGTTAATGGTAATACATTGGTAGTATAACCTGCTCCGGGACTGGTACATTGGGTCATGGTAGATACTGCATAATTGTCTCCATCAGCATCTAAATACCAAACTGTATCAGGGTTGATAGCCGAATCACCGTCGTTACAATCAAAATTATTGGTAACCTTACCTGATATGAGCTTACAGGAACTCTCAGGACTATCAATACTATCTCCATAACCATCACCATCTGAATCTGNTTACAATCGGTTAAGGGTAATACGCTGGTGGTATACCCTGCTCCGGGACTGGTACATTGGGTCATGGTAGATACTGCATAATTGTCTCCATCAGCATCTAAATACCAAACTGTATCAGGGTTGATAGCCGAATCACCGTCGTTACAATCAAAATTATTGGTAACCTTACCTGATATGAGCTTACAGGAACTCTCAGGACTATCAATACTATCTCCATAACCATCACCATCTGAATCTGTATAATAGTCTTCAAAGGTCAGCCCATCATCTATACCATTAGCGCAATCATTGTCCAATCCATCACATAGTTCTAGGGCGCCTGGGTAAACCGTTGATTCTGTATCATCGCAATCGGTATTATCCAATACATAATCTGTTGGTTGACTATTAGAGGTTTGGCTAACACTTGCATTTCCATAGTTATCCCCATCACTATCTTGATACCACGTTCTTAAATCTGCACCGTCACAGTCTTCATCGATACCGTTATCAGGAGTTTCAGTTGCTCCCGGGTAAATGGTATCCTTGGTATCATCGCAATCTCCCTCATTTTCTGTAAATCCATCTCCGTCATCATCTACATCCGCCGAACTATCCAAGGTAGATGGATTACAATCATCATCAACACCATTATCTAAAATCTCCGTAGCTCCCGGGTTTACATCAATATCACTATCGTTACAATCGGTTAAGGGTAATACGCTGGTGGTATACCCTGCTCCGGGACTGGTACATTGGGTCATGGTAGATACTGCATAGTTATCTCCATCGGCATCTAAATACCATACTGTATCCGGGTTGATCCCTGAATCACTGTCATTACAATCAGTTAAAGGCAGTACACTAGTGGTATAACCCGCTCCGGGACTGGTACATTGGGTCATGGTCGATACTGCATAATTGTCTCCATCAGCATCTAAATACCAGACTGTATCCGGGTTGATGTCTGCATCATTGTCGTTACAATCGGTTAAGGGTAATACACTAGTGGTATAACCTACTCCAGGACTTGTACATTGCGTCATGGTCGATACTGCATAATTGTCTCCATCAGCATCTAAATACCATACTGTATCCGGGTTGATTGCTGCATCACTGTCATTACAATCAAAATTATTGGTAACCTTACCTGATATGAGCTTACAGGAACTCTCAGGACTATCAATACTATCTCCATAACCATCACCATCTGAATCTGTATAATAGTCTTCAAAGGTCAGCCCATCATCTATACCATTAGCGCAATCATTGTCCAATCCATCACATAGTTCTAGGGCGCCTGGATAAACCGTTGATTCCGAATCATCGCAATCGGTATTATCCAATACATAATCTGTTGGTTGACTATTAGAGGTTTGGCTAACACTTGCATTTCCATAGTTATCCCCATCACTATCTTGATACCACGTTCTTAAATCTGCACCGTCACAGTCTTCATCGATACCGTTATCAGGAGTTTCAGTTGATCCTGGGTAAATAGTATCCTTGGTATCATCACAATCTCCCTCATTTTCTGTAAATCCATCTCCGTCATCATCTACATCCGCCGAACTATCCAAGGTAGATGGATTACAATCATCATCAACACCATTATCTAAAATCTCCGTAGCTCCCGGGTTTACATCTATATCCCCATCGTTACAATCGGTTAAGGGTAATACACTGGTAGTATAGCCCGCTCCGGGACTGGTGCATTGCGTCATGGTAGATACTGCATAGTTGTCTCCATCGGCATCTAAATACCAGATTGTATCCGGGTTGATGTCTGCATCACTGTCATTACAGTCGGTTAATGGTAATACATTGGTAGTATAACCTGCTCCGGGACTCGTACATTGGGTCATGGTCGATACTGCATAGTTATCACCATCGGCATCTAAATACCAAACCGTATCCGGGTTGATGTCTGCATCACTGTCATTACAATCGGTTAAGGGTAATACGCTGGTGGTATACCCTGCTCCGGGACTGGTACATTGGGTCATGGTAGATACTGCATAGTTATCACCATCGGCATCTAAATACCAAACCGTATCCGGGTTGATGTCTGCATCATTGTCGTTACAATCGGTTAAGGGTAATACACTAGTGGTATAACCTACTCCAGGACTTGTACATTGCGTCATGGTCGATACTGCATAATTGTCTCCATCGCCATCTAAATACCAAACCGTATCCGGGTTGATGTCAGCATCACTGTCATTACAATCGGTTAAGGGTAATACGCTGGTGGTATACCCTGCTCCGGGACTGGTACATTGGGTCATGGTAGATACTGCATAGTTGTCTCCATCAGCATCTAAATACCAAACCGTATCTGGGTTGATCCCTGAATCACCGTCGTTACAATCGGTTAAGGGCAGTACACTGGTAGTATAACCCGCTCCGGGACTCGTACATTGGGTCATGGTAGATACTGCATAGTTGTCTCCATCAGCATCTAAATACCATACTGTATCCGGGTTGATGTCTGCATCACTGTCGTTACAATCGGTTAAGGGTAATAAACTAGTGGTATAACCTACTCCAGGACTTGTACATTGCGTCATGGTAGATATTGCATAATTGTCTCCATCGCCATCTAAATACCAAATCGTGTCCGGGTTGATGTCTGCATCACTATCATTACAATCTAATTTATTGGTACTCCAGCCATTTCCAGGATCTGAACAATATAAAGTACCTGAATCACCGGAATCTCCATAAGTATCGCCATCGGCATCTACATAATATAAAGTCTGACCGGTTACTGAATCATCGTCATCATCAACCAAGCCATCACAATCATTATCAATGCCATCACAGACTTCGGTATTTCCAGGATAGGCGTTCGGTTCGTTATCGTTACAATCTGTACTTAATGCTGACTCTCCTGTACCTGCATTACTATTAGAGGATTCTACAACAATACTACTCCCAAAGCCATCATTATCGTTGTCTTGATACCACGCATACAGCCCATCACAGTTTTCATCCACGCTATTACCTGGTATTTCGGTAGCATCTGGGTTAATAGCACTATCGGAATCATTACAATCAATTCCTCCATTGGAGGTATATCTATCCCCATCTAAATCAGGAGGATCCTGCGATGACCATAGCTTAAATGTAAAATCAGGGTTAGAAGTTGAGAACCCTTGGGAATACACTCTAAAATAATAGATACCTCCAACTGAAAGGCCTGTTTGAAAAATGGATTCCTCTCTGGGTACTAATCCACCATTAGTATCACTACAAGCCAGTTGTGTTAAACTATTACAATCTCCTGAAAACAAGGTAACAATACCATCAAAATCTGGAGTTACATCTATATTAATATCTGTTGTCTGTGCTAAAAAGGTATACCATACATCATCCCGGGCATTGGCATTACCGTTACAATTTTCAGCATCTAAATTGGTTCCTGCCCCTCCTACGACACTACTGGGAATGGAGGTGGCATCACTACCATCAACCGCTTTCCCAAACTCTTGTATTATGTATGTGGCACCATCGCAAAAATCATTTGAGGGAGGATCTACAGATAAGGTAGTAATAGATGGGGTTACTAACCAAATACTATAATCTCCGGAGCCACAATCAGATCTGATAGCGACTTCGTAGTCTGTACTTGGGGTTAGGGTTTCGCCTGAACTGGCATTGGTAGGACCTCCGGTTGAACCATTGACCACATAACTACTGGTGCCCGGTGTAAATCCTGGGAGGCCTATTTCCCATTCATAATCAACCGGAGAAGAACCACTACTGGGAGCATCCCAATAGAAATCGATGCGTCTATTGGATAAATAACTAACACGTGGATTTTCTGGTTTGTAACAGGTTGGAACCTTTTGTAAGGTTACGGTATGTGTATTTGAATCTGAAGAACAGCCACTATCTAAATGTACAATTAATCTAATGGTGTCATCTGGTATTTCAATAGCCTGAAATGTATGAATCAACGGGGAAGTTCCTTCTGCTATTATGATAGTCCCTGCAGAATTTCTTATCGTAATATGGTCATCACTTCCTAAATAATTAGATGTAAAGCGATATTCTTCATCTAATAAATTTGTAATTTCTACATATTCACCGGCATATATAGAATTCGTCACCGGTTCGATGTCTTCGGTATTCTGGGCAACATAAATGGGTACATTAGTTGTACCACTATTACAATTTTGAGCGTATATGAAACCAGAGAGACATAGGGCAAGAAAAATGAGGGTGTTTTTTATCATGGATCTAAATCTTAGCATCTAAAGCCATTACTAATTTTAGGGAAAAATTATTATAATAACTAAGTAAATTCGATAGATCCTAAAGGGCGTTACTTAAATTTATTTATTATATATCACAAACATATTAAAAGTAGATTAACTACTTAAAATATCGATAAATGGCTAAGGTAGGGGATTCTTCTATGAATGGTGATCTAAATTTTTATTTATGAAGCGATGCATATATAGTATCTACTTAGTGGTAGCTTTAATTTAAAGTGAGTTCGATAAAACTTACTCCTTAACTATTTAGTATCCACACTCTAACAAACACAACAATAGCCTGTATGTCATTCCGAACGTTATTGAAATCAAAATATATTTTGATTGATAATACCCAAGCGGAGTTTATGAGGAGGAATCTCATCTCTTTTGAGATTTCTCGTCGCTTGTTACTCGCTCTGTCGAAATGACAATCAATTGTTTTTTAATTACTTCGGCTCTATTAAAACTCTGAAATTTATATCGAACTCACGTTAATTTATGGTGGGGCTTGATATAACATAATTACAAGGGACACTTCGACTGCGCTCAGTGTAACAACAGTTTGTTTATTATATATTTAAAAGACACTTCGACTAACTACGTTAGCTACTTCAAACAAAGTGTATTTTGTTCTCAGCAATGCTTAGTGTGACAACTATTGGTTTATAATAACTTACTATAACAGGCACTTCGACTGTGCTCAGTGTGACAACGGAGAACTATTTTAACTAATACTATATGGCATTTCGAGTAGCTGTACTAGCAACTATCAAATAAAATACATTATGCTCTCAGTAATGTACCGTGCGACAAGGTATTGCCCCTACTAAAACAATGGTTATACTGAACTTGCCTTTGCTGCACTTGTTTCAGTATTTCAGTATTTCAATATTTCAGTTTTAACCCTAGGGGATCCTCAAATAGACCCTAAACTATACTTCGACTCCGCTCAGTACAAGAATTCAGGGTGACGATTTGAAAGGTTTTTGTCAGAGCGTTTTCCACCTCGGTAGGCACTGATGTGTGAATGACAGGAAATTTTAAATCTTAACGACTCTTTTTACAACGCTTCTATCCAGATTTGAAATTTTTATAAAATAAATCCCCTGATGCAAACCTTGTAGATTATCTAAGGTAATGATTCTATTAAATGCCTTGGGTTTATTGTAGTTGTAAATACTTCTACCATTTAAATCCATCATCTGAATATTTAAAAATTCGGAACCCGTATTGTTTTTTAACTGAATTCTAATTGAAGTTTTAAAAGGATTAGGTGAAATTAATATTTGTTCTAAACTAAATGTGTCATCACTAAGCGTATCTTCAGTGGCCGGGTTACAATCGTCATCAATCCCATTACCAGGTATTTCAGTTGCTCCAGGATTAACAGCAATATTACCATCATTGCAGTCATCATTTGTAATACTATAGCCAGCACCGGGATTTGAGCAAAAGCTTGTGCCACTATCGTTTTCATCCCCATAACCATCCCCATCTGAATCTGTATGATAGGTGGTCTGACCGGTAACACTAGAGTCGGCATCATCAATATCTCCATCACAATCGTTGTCTATGCCATCACAGACTTCCTGAGCTCCTGGATTAATGGCAGTAACAGCATCGTTACAATCGTCGTTGCTTAAACTATAGCCGGCCCCCGGGTTGAAACAAAACAGCGTACCCGAATCACTGGCATCACCATAACCATCCCCATCTGAATCCACATAATATGTGGTCTGACCGGTAACACTGGAGTCGGCATCATCAATATCACCATCGCAGTCATTATCAATGCCATCACAGACTTCGGTATTTCCAGGATAGGCGTTCGGTTCGTTATCGTTACAATCTGTACTTAATGCTGACTCTCCTGTACCTGCATTACTATTAGAGGATTCTACAACAATACTACTCCCAAAGCCATCATTATCGTTGTCTTGATACCACGCATACAGCCCATCACAGTTTTCATCCACGCTATTACCTGGTATTTCGGTAGCATCTGGGTTAATAGCACTATCGGAATCATTACAATCAATTTCTCCATTGGAGGTATATCTATCCCCATCTAAATCAGGAGGATCCTGCGATGACAATAATTTAAATGTAAAATCAGGGTTTGAAGTTGAGAACCCTTGAGAATACACCCTAAAATAATAGGTATCCCCTATGGTAAGGCCTGTTCGATAAATGGATTCCTCTCTGGGTACTAATCCGCCATTTGCATCACTACAAGCCAATTGTATTAAACTATTACAATCTCCTGAGAATAAGGTTAAGATACCGTTAAAATCCGGGCTTAAACTTATATTGATATCGGTAGTTTGTGCTATAAACGAATACCAAACATCATCTCGGGCATTAGCACTTCCATTACAGGCTTCGGCATCTAAATTGGTTCCTGCTCCTCCTACTACACTACTGGGAATGGAGGTGGCATCACTACCGTCAACCGCCTTTCCAAACTCTTGTATTATGTATGTAGCACCATCACAAAAATCATTTGAGGGTGGATCTACTGCAAGTGTTGTAATAGATGGGGTTACTAACCAAATACTAAAATCCCCGGAGCCGCAATCAGATCTAATGGCGACTTCGTAGGCTGTAGTTGGGGTTAGGGTTTCGCCTGAACTGGCATTGGTAGGGCCTCCGGTAGACCCCATAGCAACATGAGCGCCTGTACCGGGTGTAAATCCTGGCAGGCCTATTTCCCATTCATAATCAACCGGAGCAGAACCACTACTGGGAGCATCCCAATAGAAATCGATGCGTCTATTGGATAAATAACTTACTCGTGGGTTTTCGGGTTCAAAGCAAGTGGGTAGGTTCGTCACATTTAGCAAAGTAATGGTATGATTACCATTGTCTGTGTTATCACAGGTATTATCTAAATGGATTATTAGTTTTATTGAATTATCTGCTACATCTCCTGAAACAAAAGTATACGTTAAGGGAGAAGTCCCTTGGGTTATAATACTATCATCAGAGTTCTTTCTTATTGTAATATAATCAGGCGTACCTGTTATTTCAGAACTAAATGTATATTCATTTTCTAAAATATTTGTTATTGTTACGTACTCTCCAGGTACTATTGTGCTAGTAACCGTTTCATCATATCCGGTATTAGCAGCATTAAAAGTAGTTTCCTGAGTACCGCTGTTACAATTTTGTGAATAAGTAAAAATTGAATGACTTAAAACCAAAATAGCAAAAGTGATCTTTTTCATGATCTTTAAATTAAGGGTTCAGTAAATTTTGTCTTGCTATCAATCGGAGTGTGTTAATACACCATATTGAATTTATTTAAAAAAATGATGTAAACACTAATAACTAGATAAAGCCTTAATATTATCGTTAAAAGGTCTATTGCCCTGTGATACTATAGCTCACCCGTTGCTCTTTTTAAACCAAAAAAAAATTTTAGCTCAGTTCTAGTAATAATGAGAATATCAAAACCCAATTTAAAAATTGTATCGCCAACTAATTAAAAGTTCTAAAAATCCCTATTCTCGATACATCACGCTGAGGCGCGACACTCGAATTGACAGAATTTAATAAAAATACACAAGGGGTTATAACTCGTACTTATGAAATTTTGAACATCTAATAAATTGTTAATAAGTTTTTTTATTTAATAGTCTAACAATCAATTATATAGTTATTTTTGCGCAGTTTTAAAGAAAATATCTATTTCTAGAACACCTAAAGAAGGATTAATAGCAACATCTTCAATTGTAATTATAGATATATTCTTACGTTTTTTGTTAAAATTCATGTATTTTATCGATTAAATACTAATAAAAACGTTTAATTGACATAAATCATATATATTTGTTTTGAATTTAACCTCTTTCGTTATGAAAAAAATTACATTTATACTTTTGATTTTATGCTTTAGCCTTAACAGTAAAGCACAATGTGACAGTAACTTGCCTGTCATGGAACATTTTGATACAAATACAATCAATGTGTGTTGGAATATTGTTGACGGTGACGGTGATGGTTGGGATTGGTATTGGAGAGATTACGGATCTGTTTATGGTGGTTACAAATGTTTAGTCTCTCGATCTTGGAATTCGAGCCAAGGAGATCTATATCCAGATAATTGGGTGTATTCGTATGCCATAGATTTAACGTCATATTCAACAAGTGAAACTATTGAGTTAACATGGAAAGTTAGAGGGGAACTTGCTACTGTAGCGCATGAATATTATACTGTATATGCTGCTACAGGGAATCAAATAACTGATTTCGAATCGAGCTCTGTACAACTAAGTGAATATGCTGATGAAGTTGGGGCTGACGGTGTTTTTGTTACTAGAAATTTAGATATCTCTGCATTGGCTGGAAATATGATCTATATTGCTTTTAGACATCAAAATATTTCAGGATCACAATTTATTTTAAACATAGATGATGTGTCAATTAGCAATTCATCACTAGGTGTAGATGATTTACAAATAAATAACTTTAAGCATTTTTATAATATCAGTACAAAGGAATTAACTTTAAAATCTGACAGTATACCAATCGATAATATTGCTTTATTTAATATTATTGGACAAAATGTGTTGAACAAAACGCTTTCTCAAACTGAAGAAAAAATTGATCTTTCAAATTTAAATAAAGGTATTTATATTGGACAGGTAAAACTTGACAATGTAATAAAGACTATTAAGTTTGTGAAGCAGTAAAGATTATCAAAGAACAAATTTTATAAACTCGCAACGAATAATTTATTTATTGAGTGCGAGTTTTTTTATTGTTATGCAAGCCCATTGGGCAATCGTATAAATAGAATTAAGAATTAACAAATTGCTTCATTAGTGCCTATACGTAATGACTTAACAAAAAAAAGAGCAGCTAATTATTTAGCTGCTCTTAAACTTACTAGTGGTTTGTTATGTTAATGCTATTCCCTGCTTAAATTATTTGCGGAAATAATTTTCTTAATGAGGGTTCCTTTACTAGTAGTTACTCTTACAAAATACATCTGATCATCAGCTCTAGATAAATCAATGCTTGTTTTATCTACCGTACCTTTGATGTAGTTTGTGTTTTCAGCATGTCTAATTAATGCGCCTTTCATATCATAAACATCAATATTAACATTAGTATCATACTCAAATCTATAGCTTACATTTACTTCATCTTTGAATGGTACCGGGTATGCTGTAAATGCAACTTCTTTATCACCGTCAATTTTACCCCAACCATCTGTTGGAACATAACAATCTCCTTGAATTGGCTGATTAGGTGTTAACGGATCTATTTCTCCATAATCTCTAGACTCTCCAGGAATATGCATATTGGCTTCATCCGGTACATCTCTAGAACATATCACGGTGTGAGCAATAAAGTAGAATGCGCCTGTTACACCAGATAGGTCTGCAGTATATCCCGGGTAATAATCACCCTCAGGTATATTCGCATTGAATGAATATTGACCAGGAGCCACTGTATAATCTTCTGGGTCATTTAGATCACCATTTTTCTTAGTTGGATACGGATTACATCCAACGTATAAATGAACTTCAGAAATTAAATATAAAGGAACTTCTGGTGTTCCACCATCATTATCATGATCCCATGTTAATAAGTCATATTCAAAACTTACAGTATCATCATCCTTATATTCTACTATTAAATCACCTACATAAGTTCCCTTACTTAAATCACATCGCCCTGCTCCTTGATAAACAGAATATGTATATGTTCCATGAGATGTAATAGTATTTGTCCACCCCCAACGTTTAAAGCCATCATTTCTAAAGCAACTGCTGTAAGTAGCCTGTCCACTGTCTTCAACAACACTGTCAAATCCTTCTACATCTTCTGTTCTTACTGCAAAAGCCGTTTCACAATCTGGTGTACAATCATAATATCTAGCTGTAGTTGTACAAGATGAATAACACTCTGTTTGTTTATTAGTAATTACTACCGTAAACACCTCTCCATCAGCAACATCATCTGCTGTTGCATTAGGCATATTAGCATTATTAATAGTAGCACCCATGTTTGATGTCCAAGAGTAAGTATATAAATTGGTATCAGCTGGTAATACACTCAAACTTAATGTAGTGCCTTCACATAAACCAAATTCTAATCCTTCGGATGAGTTAGATGCGTTACAAGCTGGATTTGGATTTACAGTTAAAGTAAATGAAATAGTTCCGTAACACATGGTCTGTGCATTATAACTACGTATATAAATAGTCTCTCCAGAAGATACATAATTCGCAGGATCACCTATCGCATTTGCTCCATTATTAGCATCTGCCTGACTTGTGTGATAACTCACAGTTCCTCCATCTGCAGCTGTTAAAGCTGATGTTAAATCAAAACTCGCACTACCATTATCTGCACCTGATTCACATTCAGCTAAGTTATTTGCAGTCGGATCTGGATTGTCATTTACTGTTAAGGTAAATGAAGTAGTTCCGTAACACATGGTCTGTGCATTATAACTACGTATATAAATAGTCTCTCCAGAAGATACATAATTCGCAGGATCACCTATCGCATTTGCTCCATTATTAGCATCTGCCTGACTTGTGTGATAACTCACAGTTCCTCCATCTGCAGCTGTTAAAGCTGATGTTAAATCAAAAGTATTAGATCCTGTATATCCAATCTCACATAAAGTCAAGTTATTTGCAGTCGGATCTGGATTGTCATTTACTGTTAAGGTAAATGAAGTAGTTCCGTAACACATGGTCTGTGCATTATAACTACGTATATAAATAGTCTCTCCAGAAGATACATAATTCGCAGGATCACCTATCGCATTTGCTCCATTATTAGCATCTGCCTGACTTGTGTGATAACTCACAGTTCCTCCATCTGCAGCTGTTAAAGCTGATGTTAAATCAAAACTCGCACTACCATTATCTGCACCTGATTCACATTCAGCTAAGTTATTTGCAGTCGGATCTGGATTGTCATTTACTGTTAATATTGCCGTTCCAAAACCAAGAGCATCACATTTAGTAACACTTGTAGCAATAACATAATAAGTTCCTGCTGTATTTACAGTAAGCTGATATGTTCCATCACCAATAGCATCACCAAGGTTAGGGTCTCCTCCATTCCAATCTGCAGCCGCAAACCAATGGAAGGTATAACCTGCGTTTGGTATAATAGTATCGTTATCATCTACACCATCATCAGTAAAAATATATAATTCGGCTTCTAAAGTACCTGAATCACCTTCACAAACTTCATCACCTTCAGCGCGAATTTGAGGGGCTAAATTAAAAGTACCTGCTGCAAAATCTTTTGCGTCTGCTGTTATTTCTTTGGTTGCTCTAGTTTCTAACATCCAAGTGGTACTACAAATATCTTGAGTACTTAAATCAAAAACCTGACTTAAATCAATAACTCCTTCATAAAATTGGTTAGCTGCATATTCCATTAGATCGTCAGGAACAGTCCATAACCCAGGTACAGCAGCTGTGCCTGCATTATTTTCGGCCACCTGAGCTGTACTATTTATAACAATTAGTGAATTGTTATTACCTTGTGTTCCATTTCCAGCACCTACCCACATAAGTACGGTAACAACAGCATCTCTACCGCCACCTTCAAAATTAGCCAAAACTAAAAGATCACCAGCTAAACCATCATCAATATCCGTTAGATCATAATCTCTTCCTGCTCCAGGTTTAGGAGTACCAAAATTGGTGTAATGTGCCGGGGAAAATATTTTGTTGCCATCGCCATCTGTTGTCGGACCAGATCCATTTATTAAGAACCAAAATCCTATTTGACCATCTCCATTTGTAGTTTCTCTATCTCCAGCAAAAAAGAGATAGGTGGCTTCAGGGTCATAAGGCACAAATTCATCATCGGTATTATCATCTGGAGTACCCTTATTATCCGTATAACCAAGACAATCTCCTGCTCCTGCATCTGGAACTATACCAGTTAAAATTACAGCTGCAGCATTCATGATATCACTCTTTGGCTGCATGGAACTAATTGTCCAATTGTTATACTCCTGACCATCTCCATTATATAATTTAAAATCTTTGGAAGATGTGAAAATATCATCTCCATTTGGTACATCAAAAGAATCCATCTGATAATCGTGATTAGGTTCTGCCCACATTTGAACGGTTCCCCATTCAGAGGATTGCCCGTCAACACATGGAACCACTTGGGCCTGTAAATTACCACTTGCAGCTACCATAAAAACTAACACCACCCCCAAACTGGAAATGTGTTTAAAGCACTTTTTTAGAACTAAAGACACATAGGTTAAACCATCTTTGTTCTGTTTCTTAGTAAAATTGTACATAAACATAACATTTAAATTAAGTTAATATTTACATAACAACCGTACATTAAGAACTATGTAGAGTGAGGGCTCGTACAAATTTTATTTAATAACAAAATTTTGCATAACCAAGGTAGTCTAAGTATTTAGAAGAAAAAGGGCATTTAACTTCTGCTATTAATCAAATGCTATAATCATTTAATGTGCTATTAATCAAATGATTTCTTTTAAGGAAGAAATACCTATTTTTCAATAAGTTAAAGTAAACTTAAATAAAAAAAATGAAATTAAAAAGCGAATTCACTTACATTTTAGCAGTTTTAGCTAAGTAACTTATATCATCGATGAAATACAATGATTGTCTTTTAACAGGCATTTTGCAATAAAGAAATCATTTTTAGATTCTTCATTACGTTTCACTTCATTCAGAATGACAATGTCATCCTGAGCACAGCGAAGGATCTATTTAAACAAGAATAACTTTATATTCAACAACAATTAAGATTCTTCACTGCACTACGTTTCGTTCTGAATGACAAGGTTGTCCTGAGTATAGCGAAGGATATCTTTGAAACTATGAGATTCTTCACTGCACTACGTTTCGTTCTGAATGACAAGGTTGTCCTGAGTATAGCGAAGGATATCTTTGAAACTATGAGATTCTTCACTGCACTGCGTTTCGTTCTGAATGATAAGGTTGTCCTGAGTATAGCGAAGGATACCTTTAAAAAAAATACCGGTATACAACAATAATGAGATTCTTCACTGCACTACGTTTCGTTCTGAATGACAATGTCATCCTGAGTATATCTAAGGATCTCTTTAAAAAAATACCGGTATACAACAATAATGAGATTCTTCACTACACTGCGTTTCGTTCTGAATGACAAGGTTGTCCTGAGCATAGCGAAGGATCTATTATTAAAAGCGTAGTTAACCTAGATTAACAACAATTGAGATTCTTCACTCCATTGCATTTCGTTCTGAATGACACGATTGTCATCCTGAGCATAGCGAAGGTTCTCTTATTAGCGCAGTTAACCTAGATTAACAACAATTGAGATTCTTCACTACATTGCATTCCGTTCTGAATGACAAATGTTATCCTGAGCATAGCGAAGGATCTATTAAAAAAATATCGGTATGCAACAACTATTGAGATTCTTCATTGCACTACGTTTCGTTCTGAATGACAAAACAACCTGTTTCTGGATGTGTGTGTGTTTAAGATTCTTCATTTCGTTTCACTTCATTCAGAATGACAGTGGATAACAAAAGGGTATAATCAATCTATTTACTAACAATTAATTTTTGGGTATGACTAGCAAATTCTGTATTAACTTTTAAAAGATATATCCCCGCACTAAAATCACTTAAGTCTAGGCTGAGTCTGTATTGATTTCTAATTTTTGTTCTACGCACTAATCGACCTAAAACATTGTATAGTTCAATATTATCTATATTTACACTACTGGATTTAACAAATACTCTGTTAGACGCTGGGTTTGGATATATTTTTATTTCTTTTTCAAGACTAAATTCATCATTACTTAAACTGGATTGATAGCAGGTAGATTGTTCCATGATATTCTGTGTACAAACCGGTGATGTTGTACTTCTTGACTGAACATCTAAAGCGCCGTTTAAATCGCCAGAATTTAAACTACGTAAGGTTTCACCTGCCGATAAGGAATAGTGCATAGCCACATTGGTATCTACTACATGCCCTAATTGATGCCCATGCCCCAACTCATGCAACGCTACACTCTCAAAGTCTATTTCACTAGGTGTGGGAACACCCGTAGTATAATTCCATGTTTTAGTAGCATTAAATACAATATCCATTTCTGATACATACCATTTAATTTCTGCGCCCTCATAGCAGCCCTGGTACCTGGAATAACATTGACCCAAAGTTCCACTGCCCATGCTGTTATCAAAAGTAATAACGCTAATTCCATCACTAGCATTGGTATTTATAGCTGTGGTTTGGTTATCAATCTTCCAATTAACACCTGTACTACATGACCAATTTTCAAAAGCTCTGATAAAAGCGTCTCTAGCACCAGAGTTATAGAAGTCTGCATTCATGGTCCATGTATTACCACCACTACCATCGGTTTCTACATGTTGTGTTTGGTAGGCAGTGTCACTATATTGTAAATTTATCTGGGCAAACTCAATAGGTAAGACGTTGCTAGATTCAATAGATCCGTTTGACGTTGTATTGACTTTAATAGTCCCTGTTCCCGCTACATCGGGGATTTCTACTTCTATTTGCGTATTGGTCCAGCTAAGCACCTGATTGTCTAATGCGTCGGTATGAAGATACCCGCCATAATCGGCATCACTAAAACCAACGCTTCCTTTGGTGGCCCCAAAACCAGTTCCGTTAATGGTTAAGACACTCTTGGTTCCTGCAGAATACTGGGTTGCCGAAAATGAGGTTATTGTTGGTACCGCCATGGATGACTTGCTAATACTAGTTGTCTTGGCAGCCTGTTTATTGTGTTCTATTTCTTCTCTTAAATTAAACGCTGTTACTTCAATGGGTTGTTTACCGCTCTTATTTGTTATCTGAGTATAAAAATTATCTTCTATACTCTTGGTTTTTGAGTAAGTGTTAGCAACTTTATCATTTAGCAAATCATACTTATAAAACCCTTGAACATCGCTCACTGATTTAAATACATTCTTTAAATTCATAGATTTACCCTGAATGCTTTCTGTATCTTTTGAAGCATTACTACTTTCTAACATAAAAACACCTATATCGCCCTTTTTTAATTGCAAACTGTGCGACACTACTAATGCCTTTAAATCTACAACGCCACCTGGTGTTATAATTTCAACAGTTTCAGAAACCGTTTCTCCTTTAAATACTTTATACACCTTAATAAGGTTTGAGGTATAAATATTTTTGTGAGCAGCATCCCAATACGAAGTTTTGGATATGACTTCACCTTCAATAATGGCATCTGATAATTCAACTTGTTTATCTAATGAAATCTTTTGAATTAAACTATGATCTTGAGCATGAAGATTTAGTGTGTATACACCAAATATTAGTATAAGCCCAAGGCTTAATTTATTGTAAAACGTATTCATAACATAGTAGGTTTGAAATCCAAACTTATAAAAACAAAATCAATTTAACTGATTTTTATGTATTTAATCGACGAAATACTTGTTTTTTAACAAATAATGTAAGTTATTAAATACATAGTATATTAGAGAAGAAAATGCTATTAATCAATCCCTGTTAGTAATACGGCAATATTACAATTATAGATCTCGGCTCAATTGTTAAAATTTAAAAACTTTTTAAAGCGTATTGTTAATAACCTTAAAATAATTAAATACACCCGTTGTGCATTTTGATTAAATTCTGTCAATTCGAGTAAATTTTACGATTGAAATGAGTGAAATTTGTATCGAGAATAAGAATTTTAGCCTCTTAAGAAGCTCTCGATACGATTTTTCGTGCCTCAAAATCACTCGAACTGACATTGAGATCCAATTTTTGTCCAAAATGCACAACGGGTTAAATACCTATACTAATCTGGTATTTTTAAATGGTTATTTAGGTATATAAAAAAAGCTGCAACATCATGTTGCAGCTTTTTAATTTAATAATTAAGGTTATTATATTACCTAGCGGAATCTGAAGAAATAATCTTCTTAGTGATAACGCCTTTACTAGTTGTCATTTTAACTAATAATAATTGATCATCAGTTCCAGATAAATTTAATTTAGTTTCACCAATGCTTCCTTTGGCATAACTAGTATTTTCAACTTGTCTAATTAAAGCCCCTTTCATATCATATACTTCTACCTTAACATCGGTTTCGTATTCAAATGAGTATTTCAAGGTTACTTCAGAATCAAATGGTACTGGGTAGGCTTTGAAATCTAGTGATTTAGCCTCTACTTGTAAATCATTTTCTTCCCCAGCATCACATCCTTCAACTGTACCTCCAGTATAATTTCCAGAATATGGATTTTCTACGGTTGTATCTGTTAAGCAAGAACAATTAGATTCTGATGAAACCCCATGCACTATAATATAGAATTGGGTACCATCTACAGGAATAGTTACTTCATAATTCTCAACATAACCAAATCCTGAATCTACATAAGTATATTGTCCCGGTGCAACTGTTTCTCCACCGTTTTTACGTGTTGGATATTCACCACAACCAATATAAATATGTGCTTCACTAATTGCATAACCATCTAAATTATAACTAAATGTTACGCTATCACCATTGTACTCAATATTCACACTACCTATATCTGTTCCTTTAGAAAGATCACACTGTGCAGCCCCTGCGTAAATATCCATTGTATACGAAGTTACTTCTGAGAAATCAAACATTGTTGTCCACCCCCAACGACTAAAGTCCGGAATAAAACATTGACTTTCTTCATCAGCCATTGTGATGTCATCATCATCATTTAAGAATGCAAATGCTGTTTCTGTTTCTGGGTCTTTCCATTTGTATGTAATGCTACAGCTATCCATTTTACCACATCTATCGGTATAGCTAAATGTTCTTGTTAAGCTATATTCACATGCTACATCATCGAATGTTATACCTTCACCATCGTTATAGATATCTGTCATTCCATTACCGTCGCAATCATCGCTATATGGTACTTCTGTAACAACATTTGTTGGTATTCCATCACCATTAAGTGTTGGATCACAACCTAAAAATATATGATCACTACCCTCATCTGTTGCAGGACAAGTTACAACTGGAGCTTCATCAGCAGTTAGCTTCCATGTAGCACTTACATCAAAAGTCTCACATAAATCAGTAATAGTCCATACTACAGTCGCCTCTCCGCCTTCACATAAAGCTGGTGCGGCATCCTGTGACTTAATACTTCCTTGTGGATCACATCCGCCTGTTATACTGCCTACGGCTGCATTGGTCGTAGCTGTTATCCATTGTGCATAAGCTGCATCTACTGCATCTTGATCTGCAAACGTACATGAATCTGCCATCGCATCACTAGGTGGTGTTCCTACTGATATCTCTGTTGGCGCATTCAATTTCCATGTAGCNCTTCACATAAAGCTGGTGCGGCATCCTGTGACTTAATACTTCCTTGTGGATCACATCCGCCTGTTATACTGCCTACGGCTGCATTGGTCGTAGCTGTTATCCATTGTGCATAAGCTGCATCTACTGCATCTTGATCTGCAAACGTACATGAATCTGCCATCGCATCACTAGGTGGTGTTCCTACTGATATCTCTGTTGGCGCTGTTACACTAAACGTTGCTGTTTCTGATCCACTATCACAAGTATCTGTAACATTATAGATTACAACAACCTCTCCGCCTTCACATAATACAGGAGCACTATACTCATCCGCAAACGAGCCTTGTGGGCTGCATCCGCCACTTGCCCCAAATTGATCTAAGAAACCTTGGAAGGCTAAATCTAAAGCAGCTTGGTCTGCATAGTCACAAGAACTATTATCCATATCGTCTCCAACTTCATTGATAACTAATGCTGGGGCATCCGTCCAGTAATATGTTATACTCTTTGTATCTGCTGCATTACCACAATCATCACTTACATTAGCCGTCCAGGTTTGGCTAAAGCTACATCCATCTTGAATTGGATCTCCTGTAACTATCACTACCAAATTCTCTGAACAATTATCTGTAGCACTAAATGTTGGTGGAACTAGAGGGTCACAACCAAAATCTGTTCCATCAGAATTACCATTATCGTTGATTGTTATAACAGGAATTTGAGTATCTCCTCCATTATAAGTTTCATCTCTAATAATGTGTGTTTGCCCATTACCTAAAGTAACTGAAACTCTAATACGAACGCTCCATGCACAATCATCTCCAGATACCAAAACAGTTTCTACTAATAAATCATTAGAGTTAACTGCTCCGAAGCAATCTTGAAATAGATTATTTACGAGTTGCGCTTGAAAATTATCTGCTGGTTTACAATCTGTTAAATCTGGTATATTAAAATCACCTACACCAAGATCATCACTATCTTCCCAAACCGGCAGAGAATTGGTAAGCGTAAAGTTTTGCACGCAAGTTTCAACAACCTCACCGTCTATCTTTAAAGTATAAGTGCGTGTCCATGTGTAAACCTGAGCTGTAGCATCATCATTAAGTTCAACAACAACATCTGTATCCATAGACATCATTGTAGTCTCTCCACCACATGACTCGGTTACATTAAATACTTGAGAGTAATCGGTTTCTGCAGGATAATCAGATGGCATAGCGCAATCTGCAGTCACGTCATCTAATAAACACATAGCCGCAGGAACGCAACAAGATTGGGCATTCCAAGCAAATGTAATATGACTAATCCCCGGTAAACAATTATTTATTTGGCTATCAAATTCATAATACCAATAACTGGCATCACTTTGAGCATCATATACTTTACCCAAAAAATTAATTTCATGCCCCTCTAATTGACTACCATTGGCACAACTTATATTAGCAGTACTTGGTGCGTCAAAACATGTTCCTAAAACATCAAATTCCAAACCTTCAGGAGCACAATCTACATAATCAAAAGCTAATATATCGCTAGACATAATACCCTGTGGTCCTATAATTGGCAAAAGTGTACAAATACCATTAGGGTTTTTGGGACTACCACTTTTGGGGTTTACAAAAACTTCGCCGCAGCAGGCATTACCTTGTACCTTTAATAACACAATCTGAGGTCCAGGGTTGGCAATCCCTTCATCAAGTTTTACAACTTCACTGTAACCATCATAGGTTCCTGGACATGATCCATCTCCAATAACTGGTGCTCTATTGCTATCACAACCTACAGGGACATTATCAAAAGCTAAGGTATTTAAACTCTCTTCATAAGAAAACAACTTAGCCAATGAATTTTTACTATTGCTTTCTGAGTTATTATCACTCAAATACTTTGCTAATCCAGAAAAATCAACATAGTTATTAAAACTAGTTTCTTTTTCTATTCTAAGGGGACCATCATAAGAATTGGCAGAAGCCATATTTGTGGTCAACAAAAAAAGCATAACAACGGCTATACCGGTTATACTTTTAGCTTGTTTTCTTAATAAACTAAGACAACAAGCCATCAAATTTAAAGAGGTCGTGCTCTTTGATTTTTGGGTAAAATTGTACATTAACATAACATTTTTGTTTAATTAATAAAACACCATGCTACATTAAGTAAGCTATACAACAAGCATTAAACTGTATGGGTACATACAACCTACACTGCTGTTAAATTTTGGTAAGACGAGGGCATCTTTAATTCTGCTATTAATCAAATATGCACCTAACTGAGATAAGTATGGAAAAATAAATTGTAGATAAGAGGGCATATCAAAGGTAGATAAATTATGTGTGCATAAAAAAGTGTTATTTCAACTTTTAGATTATCCGTTTAAATTTTTAGACTACTGACTCTTTTTCTTAAAAATATTAATGAATTTTAGACAAGACACATATTTTGTTCGATAAAGTGTTTTTTACCACGTTGATATTAACTTAAAATAACTCAAACCCTCAAAATAAATAACCAATTTAAAGCAGTTAATTAATTGAGGCAAAATTTCTAAAAAACGTTTAAAAATGAATAGTTTCTCTTAAAACACAGAAACTTTCTGTTATTGTTTGGTCGCCAAAATGTTAATATTAAATAAAATTAACCCTATGAGGAATTGTAATTACTTACTTTTGGAGCATAATTGAAATTTAGACATGAAAAAGACACTTTTTATTACTCTGGCCATAATGGCCTTTGTATCTTGTAAAGAAGAACCTAAAGATTACGCCACCCTTTCTGGAAAAATCACCAATAAAAATAGTGATTCTCTGGTCATTAGAAGTAGAACCTATTCTAAAACCATCAAGGTTCATGAGGATGGTTCTTTTACCGATACCCTAAAAGTAGAAGCTGGTATATTTAATCTTTTTGATGGTGTAGAATCTACCTACTTATTCCTAAAAGAGGATATGGATATAAACCTAACTTTAGATACTGAAGCATTTGATGAAACAATAACTTATACTGGAAAAGGTTCTGAAACCAGTAATTATATAGCAAAAAAAACGCTTATACAGGAAAAGGAATTAAAACCAGATTTATTGGATTTAGATGAAGCAAGTTTTAAAACTAAAATAGCTAACATACACAAGCGCTTTTCTGAATTATTTGAAAGCTCTAAAAATTTAGATTCTTCTTTTGCAGCTAGAGAAAAGGAAAGTTTTGATAAGATGCAAAAAGGTCTTTTGAGCATGTACCAGCGACAAAAAGCTATGGCTAGTCAGTATGATGATCTCATTGGAAAGCCGTCACCTACTTTTGTGAATTATGAAAATTATAAAGGAGGCACCACCTCATTAAGTGATTTGAAAGGAAAATATGTATATGTTGATGTATGGGCAACTTGGTGTGGCCCCTGTAAAAGAGAAATTCCATTTTTAAAAGACATAGAAGAAAAGTACCATGGTAAAAATATAGAATTTGTGAGTATTTCTGTTGATGAAGGAAGGGGTTTTAAAGGAGATACTCCTGAAGAAAAACTTATTGCTGCCAAAGCAGGTTGGAAGAAAATGATTGCAGAAAAAGACATGGGAGGCATTCAATTATTTGCAGACAAGGCTTGGAAATCTGATTTTGTACAAGGCTATAAAATAACTGGAATACCTAGGTTTATTTTGATTGATCCTGACGGAAATGTAGTTGATGCCAATGCGCCCAGACCTTCTAGCTCTAAACTTATTGAGTTATTTAATGAGTTGAATATTTAAAAGCATAGCGCTGCACTTTTTTCAATCGCATTGAAAATGTCATAGAATTTCATCAAAATGCACAAGCGTTTAAGCCTCTTTATACAAAGAGGTTTTTTTGTGTAACCAAGTTAATATTTTTAATCACAATGTCATTTACACTTACAAATAAGTATAGTTTCATTATTAACATAGTTTATATACTACTGATATATCATTTTTAACTATAATTCATTATCTTTCTCAAAATTTTTTATTGCGTACTATGACTAAGAATTATTTTCACGTAAAATTGATTATTTTACTGTGCTTGTTTTTAACTTCTATAGGGTTTTCTCAAACCCAAAAACAGATAAAACAAACGACTAAAAATTACAATAAAGAAAAGTTAAAAAAATTAGAAACGTCTTTTGAGAAATCCTTTTACTCGGCGTATAATGATGCTCTCAAAGAAGCAAAGAGAAACAATTGGCCTGTTAAATATAAGGACGGTAATACAAACTATCACTTAAGAAAAGTATTAAACGGTAAGCCCATATACATAAAGAGTGACAATGCCAATGCTGCCATTTCTACAAGAACCAACTATTTACACAGTGGAGGTGACTTGGGTCTTAATTTAGAAGGACAAAATATGACGGTATATCTATGGGAAGTTGACGGTATAGGTTTATTAACCCATGAAGAATATGACGGTCCTGGAGGTACTGATAGGTTATCTATTGGTGATGACGAAACAACTGTAGACAATCATGCTGCTCATGTAACAGGTACCTTAATTGCGGCTGGTATTAACCCCAGTGTTAAGGGCATGGCACCTCAAGCCAGTGCTGTTGGTTATAATGCTATTAATGATTTATCAGAAGCTACTGAGGCTGCTCTCAATAACGGTATGCTATTATCAAATCATTCTTACGGTTTTGATTCGGCAGATTTTGTAGATGATCTTAGTTGGTATTTTGGCGCTTATGTTCAAGAATCTAAAGATTGGGATGACTTAATGTACAATGCCCCTTATTATTTAGCGGTTTTTTCGGCAGGCAACGCAGGAGCTGATGATACTTCAAATTCTGCCCCTTTGGGAGGTAATAGTAGTTATGATAAGCTATTAGGAGATAAAACCTCCAAAAATTCATTGATAGTAGCCTCTGGGTCTGATGCTGTAATTAATGTAGACGGTACCCTAAACGCTGTTACTAGAAGTTCTTTTAGTTCTGAAGGGCCAACAGACGACTTAAGAATAAAGCCAGATATTACAGGAAATGGTGAAAGCCTCTTGTCAACAGGTAGAGCAGCTACGCCAGCTCTAAGGTATAGTAATAATAGTGGTACTTCTATGTCATCACCAAACGTTTGTGGTTCTTTATTGTTGCTACAACAACACCATAATAATGTTAATGGCTATTACATGAAAGCAGCTACTTTAAAAGGCTTAGCGTTACACACGGCAGATGATATGGATGCCATTGGACCGGATGCGAATTCAGGATGGGGGTTATTGAATGCCAAAAAAGCTGCTGAGACCATAACTGAAAACGGATTTTCATCATGGATTTCTGAAGAAACCTTAACTAATACGGCATCTTTTTCAATAGATGTTGTATCTGACGGATCAAGCCCTTTACAAGCATCCATTTCTTGGACTGATCAAGGAGGTACTATAAACCCTACTGGAACGGTAAACAATGGTATCATTTTAAATAATGATAACACCCCAGCTTTAGTTAATGATTTAGATATAAGAATTACTCAAGCCTCAAACACCTATATGCCTTGGTTGTTAACAGCCGTTGATGCTAATGCACAAGGAGATAATTTAGTAGATCCTTACGAACGTGTTGATGTTAATGGTGCTTCTGGAGTTTACACCATTACAGTAACCCACAAAGGTACTTTAGTTGGTGGAGCTCAGAATTTCTCATTAATTGTTACTGGTTTAACATCAAACTTTACTTTTAATACGCAAACGTCTGATCAAATTATATGCACACCTAATGATGCAGTTTATAATTTTAATTATCAACAAACAGGAGGTGGAACTACCAACTTCTCTTTATTAGATGTACCAGCAGGTGCAAATTCTAGCATTTTACCAAACTCATTAAATGCGAATGGAACGTTTGATGTTACGTTTAGTAATTTATCGAATGTAAGCGCGAACAATTATGAGATTAAAGTTGTTGGAGACGATGGAAGCGAAACTGAAACTAAAACTATTAAGCTAAGAGTTTTACACCCAGATTTTACACCATACCCACAAAATCTTTCGTTTCCAGTAAATGGATCCATGAGTATGCCAACAACGTTCACATTAGCTTGGGAAGAAAACTTAAATGCTGAAAGTTATTTAGTAGAAGTTTCAACAGATCCAGCATTCTCATCAATTTTGTTTTCAAATACTCAAACGGGTCTTGAATACGACTTATCTGGTTTAACAAGTAATACCATGTATTACTGGAGGGTTAGGCCATCTAATCAATGTAATACCGGTAATTACTCCCAAACATATAATTTTAAGGTAGCCGAAATAGATTGTACTGATAACATTTTTACTGCTACTGATTTTTCTGATGGAATCATATTAGAAACTCCAGGTGTTACTGCATCAGCTCCAGTTACCGTTTCTACTGGTGGATTAAGAGTTGATTCTGTTGAGGCTAGTTTTGTTATTGAGCACACTTGGGTTAATGATATATTGATTGCTTTAGAAAGCCCAACTGCAAATGGTAATAAGCAGGTCCTACTATTTGAAAGTTCGTGCACTATAGATAATGGCGGTGAAGGACCTAATCCAGGAGATGGTGATAATTTTGATGTTACATATTCTGATTCTGGATCTGATTTATTTTGTGATGACCCAGTAGTTCCAAGTATTAGTGGAACAATTAAACCTTTAGAAAAATTATCAAATTTCGCAGGAATTGCTGCCGATGGTGTCTGGACTCTTAGAATTGTAGACCCTAATAATAATGATGGTGGTCAAATAACGGCGTTTAGTTTAAATTTTTGTCTGTATGAGGAAAATAGTCTTAGTAATGAAAATTCAAGCTTTGGTGATATTGCTGTTTGGCCAAATCCAACCAATGGTAATATTAATATAAAGCTAAATAATCTGTCTTCAGATAATGATATTAAGGTAAATATTTTTGATATTCAAGGTAGAAAAATAAAAAACTTTAGCTATAAAATGAACTCAAGTAGTTTAACTAAAACCCTTGATTTATCAAATGTTACTAATGGAATATATCTATTAGAAATACAGCAGGGTAATAAAAAAGCTGTTCGAAAAATATTAGTTGAATAATTATTTAGTTACAATAAAAAAGCCGCTTCTAGCGGCTTTTTTTATTCTTCCGTATCGGCAGTGTCTACAGTCTCTTGAGCATTTTCTGGTTGCTTAAATAGATCAATAAAGGCTTCCCCTAAATAATCAATTATATGGCTAGCCACTAGACTTTGGTAGCCAAAATCTTCAACAGCAATATCTGCTGATTTACCATGAAGATACACTCCAAAAATTGAGGCCAATAACGGATTATATCCTTGAGATATTAACCCCGTTATAATACCAGAAAGCACATCACCACTACCTGCTGTAGACAACCCTGGATTTCCAGTAGTATTTACATAAAGCTTATCATGTAAAACGGTAATGGTATTAGCGCCTTTAATAACAATAATGACCTTGTGCTTTTTTGAAAAAGCCTTTACCTTGTTAAGCTTGTCAAAGTCGTCTTCCCAACTTCCAATTAAACGCTCTAATTCTTTTGGGTGTGGGGTTAAAACTGTGTTTTCAGGTAGTAGTTTTAATAAAGATTTCTTTTTAGATATCATATTAATGCCATCGGCATCAATTACTAAAGGAACTTTATTTTGTTTTAAAAATGCGTCCAAAGCACTCACAGTTTTAGAATCTGTTCCCACTCCCATTCCAATTCCAACCACAGTTGGTTTTATGTCGAATTTTATATCTGTTATAATAGCTTCATTGGCATCTGTGAAAACCATGGCCTCTGGGAAAGCTGTTTGCAACACATTATAGCCGCATTTAGGAACAAAAACTGAGACTAGTCCTGCTCCTGCAGACAGGGCTCCTTTACTGGCCAAAGTCACTGCTCCTATTTTTCCGTAGCTCCCTCCAATTATCAAACTGTGTCCAAATAGTCCTTTATGTGAAAACTTATCTCGAGGCATATAAATTGGCAACACTTCATGCTTTCCTATAAGTGCTACATCCGTTTCTGTGGTACTTAAAAATTCTTGGTCTAAACCTATGTCCAAAACCTCCCATTGTACAGTGTATTTTGCTGTTTGAGGTAAAAAGAATACTAATTTTGGCGATGCGAAACTAAGTGTATAACCTGCCCAGACCACATCATCCTCACTTTTTGGAACTTTATCAGTACTCAATCCAGAGGGAATATCAATCGAAAGTGTGAAAGCCTTTGTTTCTCTAAAATACTTAAAAAGATTTTTCACCCAATCTACTACTGCCCTATTCAAACCTATTCCAAAGATGGCATCTACAATAATATCATTTGGATGAATTTGAGGAAAGTCAGCTTCACTCTTCATTAAAGTAGGCCACGCTTTAGTTACCGTTTTTATACGATCATAATTAATTAAAAAATCCTTAGAGCGTTTATCACTGTAATTAACAACATATGTTTTAACATTATACCCATGGATTATAAGATGTCTTGCTAATACAAGTCCATCACCACCATTATTACCAATACCGCAAAATACATGTATTGGTACTTGAGCTCCTTGCATACGAAGATGCATCCAATTAAAAATTTGGGTAGCAGCACGTTCCATTAATTCTGTTGAAGAAATGTTTTGTCTTTCTACAGTTAACTTGTCACCCTCATAAATCTGCTCTCTTGAGAAAATTTTCATCTGTATTTTTTACTTGTTTAAATCTGTTAATTGAAATTAGCTGAATAATTATTCCTTAATTATATATTGATGGATAATGGTTTATTTCACTCTGTGATTTTGATTATCAATTTTCCATTTCTTCTACAAGAACGTTGAATTTCTTAAAAGAAAATGAAATCTGCTTAAGAATTTTACAAAAAAAAGCTTTTAGTTTTTTTATTAGCCTAAATGTAATACTTTTGGGCAGTATTATCATAGCTCTTATGAATCATTTGGACCAAAAAATAAGATTTACTTTCGCTTCCTTTACCAAAGGAACAACGTCTTTTATTGGTACTACTACAACTATTACCCTTTGGGGTTGTTAATTATATATACTTCAGGCTATCTTTGTGATTTTAAAAGTAATCACCACTTAAAAATATATTTTCAACTATCAATTCATTAAAAATGAAGGTTTTAAAATTTGGAGGAACTTCAGTAGGTTCTTCAAAAAACATAAATAATGTCATAAATATCTTAGAAGATTATTCTAAAAACGATTCTGTAATCTGTGTAGTTTCTGCTGTTGGAGGCATTACAGATAAGCTGCTTCTTGCTGGAAAAAAGGCTCAAAATAAAGATGCTGCGTTTTTAGAAGTTTTCAATACTATAAAAGAACTTCACTTAAACATTGTTAACGAATTAATTCCAAATAACAACACCCTTGTTAAAGACTTTGTAAATAAACGATTAGAAGAGTTAAATAGTTTATTGGATGGTATTTTCTTAATTAACGAATTATCACCAAAAACATCTGATAAATTAGTGAGTTTTGGAGAGTTGTTATCGTCGTTTATTATTGCGGAAACTATGAAAAGTAGAGGTCTTTCTGCTGAAAGAAAAAATTCTCAAGAACTGGTTATCACAAACTCAGTTTTTACTAAAGCTGAGGTTAATTACAAGATTACAAACAAGAATATTCAGGATTACTTTAAATCTGTTAATCAAAAAATAACCATTTTACCAGGGTTTGTTTCAAAATCTGAAAACGGAGAACAAACCACTCTTGGTCGTGGCGGATCAGATTTCACAGCAGCTATTGTAGCTGCAGCTTTAAAAGTATCTCAATTGGAAATATGGACCGATGTTAGCGGTATGTTTACCACCAACCCAAAAATTGTAAAGCAAGCCTACCCAATAGAAGAGATTTCGTATCAAGAAGCTATGGAACTGTCGCACTTTGGGGCTAAAGTGCTTTATCCTCCAACAGTACAGCCTGTTTTAGATTTAGAGATTCCTATTTTTATAAAAAACACTTTAGAACCTAAAGCGGCTGGCACTAAAATTTCCAATGATGCTATTAATTCTAAAAAACCTGTAAAGGGGATTAGTAATATTGGAAATATTGCTTTACTAACGCTTGAAGGCAGCGGAATGGTTGGTATTCCTGGGTTTTCAAAACGTTTATTTGAAACCTTATCTCAAGAGAAAATTAATGTGATACTTATTACTCAGGCATCTTCAGAACATTCTATTTGTTTAGGGATTGAGGCCAAAGATGCTCAAATAGCTAAAGCAGCTATTGATGCAACTTTTGAGAACGAAATTGCACTTCATAAAATAGACCCTATTATTGTTGAGGATGGCTTGTCAATTGTAGCTCTTGTAGGCGATAATATGAAAAATCACCAAGGAATTAGTGGAAAATTATTCAGTGCCTTAGGAAAGAATAACGTCAATGTTAGAGCCATTGCACAAGGTGCATCAGAAAAAAACATCTCAGTTGTTATTGCTGAAAAAGATGTGAAAAAAGCATTGAATGTATTACATGAACAATTCTTTGAGTCAAAAACAAAACAATTAAATGTATTCATCACAGGTGTTGGCAATGTAGGAGAGCGTTTAGTTGAGCAGATAAAACAGCAACGCAAATATTTAAAAGATAACCTTAAAATTAATATGCGCATTGTTGGTTTATCAAACTCTAGAAAAATGATTTTTAAAGATGCTGGTATCGATTTAAAGTCATGGAAAGAACAGTTATCCGATGGTGAAGAAGCATCATTACAAGGATTCTTTGATAAGGCAAAAGCACTTAATTTGCGCAATAGTATTTTTGTTGATGTAACAGCTAATAAAGAGGTGGCCCAGTGGTACGCTCAGTATTTAAGAGAAAGTATTTCAGTAGTTGCCTGTAATAAAATTGCTTGTTCAAGTGATTATGAAAATTATAAAGAATTAAAACGATTATCATTAAAATACAATGCCCCATTCTTATTCGAAACTAATGTTGGTGCTGGCCTACCCGTTATTGATACTTTGAATAATTTAATTGCTTCTGGCGACAAAGTAAATTCTATACAAGCAGTATTATCGGGGAGTTTAAATTTTGTTTTCAACAACTTTAATGATACCACTAAATTCTATGATGTTGTTAAACAAGCTGCTGCCCAGGGTTATACTGAACCAGACCCAAGAATAGACTTAAGTGGTGTGGATGTGGCGAGAAAAATTTTGATTTTAGCACGTGAAAGTGGCGTTGAAATGAATTTAGAAGACATTGAAAACACTTCATTTCTGTCGGAATCTGGTTTAAAAAGTGATACAGTTGATGATTTTTACCAGACTTTGATTGATGACGAAGCCCATTATCAAGACTTATATGCTTCAGCGAAAGCAAATGATTGTCAATTAAAATATGTTGCCAAATTTGATAATGGAAAAGCTAGTGTTAGTTTGCAGGAAATTCCTGTGGGACACCCGTTCTATAACTTAGAAGGAAGTGATAACATTGTGATGTTTTATACAGAGCGTTATCCAAAACAACCCATGATAATTAAAGGTGCTGGTGCTGGCGCAGATGTTACTGCTTCCGGATTATTTGCAGATATCATAAGATTAGGAAATGATTAATTAAATTATGGAATTGCATAAAGAAAGTGATATTTCCTGCTCTAGTGCTGCAGAAAACTATTTAATAGAAAAAATGAACGAAATAAAGATATTTTCTCCAGCTACCGTAGCCAACGTATCCTGTGGGTTCGATGTTATGGGATTTTGCTTAGACAGTGTTGGTGATGAAATGGTAATAAGAAAAACTGAGAAGAAAGGGATTCATATCACACACATAGAAGGTTTTAATTTACCTTATGAAACTGATAAAAACGTTTCTGGAGTATCGGCCTTAGCCATGTATAACGATTTAGATTTAGATTTTGGATTTGAAATTGAAATCTATAAAAAAATAAAACCTGGTAGTGGTATTGGTAGCAGTGCGGCCAGTGCCGTAGGTAGTGTTTTTGGAATGAATGAACTTTTGGGCAGGCCTTACAGCAAAAGACAATTAACAGAATTTGCTATTAAAGGAGAGGCCTTAGCTAGTAAATGTGAACACGCCGATAATTTAGCACCTGCTATGTTTGGAGGATTTGCTTTGGTTAAAAGCGTTTCCCCTCTTGAAATACTAGAAATTCCTTCGCCTAAAGAATTATATGCCACCATCATTCATCCACAAATTGAAATTAAAACTTCTGAATCTAGAGCACTTTTACCAAAAGAAGTGAAATTAGAAGACGCCATTACACAATGGGCTAATTTTGGAAGTTTAATTCACGGTTTGCACACTAATAATTATGAAATAATTGGTAAGTCTTTGAAAGATGTCATTGTAGAACCTCATAGAAGTAAACTCATTCCATATTTTGATGCGGTTACTAAAGCGGCTATTAATGCTGGTGCTTTAGGCTCAGGAATATCGGGCTCGGGACCTTCAATTTTTTCACTAAGTCAAGGTGAAGAAACTGCTATAAATGTGAAAGAGGCCATTGAAAAAACATATTCTAAAGCAGGTATTGAGTATGATATGCATGTGTCAAAAATAAACACCAAAGGAATTAAAATATTGAACTAAACTTGTCACCTTGAGCGCAGTCGAAAGGTCTCAAACATAAAAACCAGATAGATTCCTGCCTTCGTAGGAATGACAGAAACCATGAAATACTACTCTCTAAACAAACAAGCACCAGATTCAAGTTTTGAAAATGCGGTTGTTAAAGGATTAGCACCAGACAAAGGGTTATACTTTCCAGAAAACATCACACCTTTACCTACTAATTTCTTTGAAAACATAGACAGCCTTTCCAATACTGAAATAGCTTTTGAAGCTATTAAGCAATTTGTTTCTCCAGAAATCCCTGAAGCTATTTTAAAAACTATTGTTGAAGAAACCCTATCGTTTGATTTCCCCGTGGTTCAATTAAATGACAATATTTCAACTTTAGAATTATTTCACGGACCAACCATGGCTTTTAAAGATGTTGGAGCGCGATTTATGGCTAGATGTCTTGGGTATTTTAATAAGGATAATAATAATGAAGTTACTGTTTTAGTAGCTACCTCAGGCGACACTGGAGGAGCCGTAGCCAATGGATTCTTAGGCGTAAAAGGTGTAAAAGTTGTGATTCTTTACCCTAGCGGTAAAGTAAGTGATATTCAGGAAAAGCAATTAACTACTCTTGGTCAAAACATAAAGGCATTAGAGGTTAACGGCACTTTTGACGATTGTCAAGCCATGGTTAAAACAGCCTTCTTAGATGAAGCCTTAACAAGCCAAATGCAATTAACATCTGCCAACTCTATTAACGTAGCGCGCTGGTTACCACAATTATTCTATTTTATGTTTGCTTATAAGCAACTTTACAAAAAATATGAGGATATTGTGTTTTCGGTTCCTAGCGGAAACTTTGGTAACATTTGTGCTGGTATGATGGCGCAACAATTAGGATTACCAATTAAACATTTTATTGCTTCAAACAATGTCAATAATGTAGTAACACGTTATTTACAATCACAGTTATACGAACCAAAACCATCTATCCAAACTATTAGTAATGCGATGGATGTAGGTGCGCCAAGTAATTTTATTCGTATTCAAGAGATTTACAAAAATCAGTTTGAAAATTTAAGAAAAAACGTTTCTTCTTATAGTTTCACCGATAACGAAACAAAAGCAGCCATGTTGGAAATGTATGATGAATTTAATTACGTAGCAGACCCACACGGTGCCGTAGGCTACTTAGGAAGTAAAGAATACTTAAAAGAAAACCCAAACGCACATTGCGTATTCTTAGAAACTGCGCATCCTACTAAGTTTTTAGATGTGGTTGAAGAAGTAATCAAAAAAGAACAACCATTACCAGAGCAAATTCAAGAGGTTATGGGTAAGGAAAAAGAATCTACGGTTATTTCAAACTATGAGGAACTAAAACATTTTCTACTTTCAAATAGTTTATAATACAGGATACCTCATGACGGTTTATAGACTGGTTTTTAAGAAATTGTAAAAAAATATAAGTTATGAGAAAAACCACCCTTAGAACTACACTGTTTTGTATAGCTTTCATCTTTAGTTTGAACCTTTCAGCACAAACATCTACTTGTGATGGCACATTACCTTTTGAGGAGCAAAACGGCTTGTTAACCATTGAAATGGAATCGGGTAATTTACCTACTGGAACTAATTGGAAAACAGGAAGTGAGGCTGACCCTAATCTTTCTGGATCGACTATTACTTTCATCTACTGGGATGGGCCACAATCCTTTAATGCACTGTCAAACGCGCAAATAACCTATAATATTAAAATTAACACTACAGGCACATATCGTTTTGCTTGGAGAGGTAGAATAGGCACGGGAACCTTAAGTGGAGAACATAATGATGCCTGGTTAAGAATAGTGGCAGATGATTGGTACATGACACAAAATGGTGATCCTAATGCAAGTGCTATTGAACCCATCCCCACCTGTAATTCTAATCCTGATAGAGGTTGTCCTGATGATGCTAAAGTAAATGGCTATATTAAAGCTTTTATGAACAGATCCCCTACTGGACCCATTGAAAATCGTTGGGGGTTTGTAACTAACTCCAAATTTAATGGAGTTTCCCAAAGATTTATATGGGCAACGTTTGATACCCCAGGAAACTATTCTGTTATTATTGATGCTCGTTCTAGTTTCTTTTTTATGGATAAAATGGTACTTCGCAGAACCAATGTTAGCGATAGCAATGCTTTCAACCTAAATAACAACGAATCTTCTTGTTTTAATGCGTTATCTACGGATGAATTCTCAAAAACCAATAATATAAAAGTGAGCCCTAATCCAACTAAAAATATTTTAAACCTTAGTAACCTACCTAATGTTGGAGGTACAATATCTATTACAAATACCTATGGAGTAACTGTGAAAAAAGTAAAATACTCATCATCTAGTAAAACAATAGATATTAGTGAACTAAGTAGTGGTGTTTATTTTATTACAAGCATGGACCCCATTAATAAATTTGTGAAAAAAATTATCAAAATCTAGTAGAAAATATTTCTTGTCAAATTATTAAAGCTGTCATTTACGACAGCTTTTTTTTTTATGCTGGTGAATAATGCTTTTTTACATAAATTTGCCCATGTTTGAAATAAAACTAAACTATTTAAAAAAACATAAACGGCTAAAAGAACTAAAAATACCTGTTGAATGAAAAATACAGCTTTAACAACAACACATAAAGCTTTAGGTGCTAAAATGGTGCCTTTTGCAGGTTTTAATATGCCTGTACAATACGAGGGTGTAAATATAGAACATGAAACTGTTAGAAATGCTGTTGGAGTATTTGACGTATCTCACATGGGTGAATTTCTAATTGAAGGTGATCAAGCATTAGATTTAATTCAGAAAGTGAGTAGCAATGATGCATCAAAACTCACCATTGGTAAAGCACAATATAGTTGTATGCCTAATGAAACAGGTGGTATTGTTGATGATTTAATTATTTACAGAGTTAAAGAAAACACCTACTTATTGGTAGTTAATGCTAGTAATATTGAAAAAGACTGGAATTGGATTTCTTCAAAAAATGATTTTAGTGCCACTATGCGAAATTTAAGTGATGATTATTCCTTACTTGCCATCCAAGGCCCTAAAGCCGTTGAAGCTATGCAAAGTTTAAGCAACCATGATTTAGCAGCTATTAAATTTTACAATTTTATAGTTGGTGATTTTGCAGGCATTGCCCATGTTATTATTTCTGCCACTGGTTATACCGGAAGCGGTGGCTTTGAAATATACTGTAAAAACAGCGAAGTACAACAGATATGGGATAAAGTTTTTGAAGCTGGAGCCAATTATGGTATCAAACCAATAGGCTTGGCAGCTCGTGATACCCTACGACTAGAAATGGGATATTGCCTGTACGGAAATGACATTGATGACACTACATCACCCATTGAAGCTGGATTGGGTTGGATAACCAAATTCACTAAAAAATTCACTAATTCTAAAGCTTTAGAAGATGAAAAACGTCGCGGGCCAGAAAATAAGCTTATAGCTTTTGAATTGGATGACCGAGGTATTCCACGCAAAGATTATGATATTGTTGATAGTGATGGCAATAAAATTGGCCGCGTTACCTCTGGCACAATGTCTCCTAGCCTTGGTAAAGGTATTGGTTTAGGTTATGTTCCAACCACTCTTTCTGAAATTGGCAGTAAAATTAATATTCAAATTAGAAAAAAAGTAATTCCTGCAACGGTGGTTAAGTTGCCTTTTTATAAAGGTTGAAAATTTTATTTAAATGAAGCAGGAGGAGAAAGAAAGTAAACATAGCATTTTAATTTTGGGAGCTAGTGGCTTTTTAGGTAACGCCCTATACAAAGAACTCTGCTCCTACTTTAAAACCTTTGGTACATACTGTGTTTCTAATAATCTCTTTGAAAAAAACCATCATTTTTTTCAATATAATTTTGAGGAAGATGATATTTACGAAATTCTTGATATCATAAAACCCACAATAATTATTTCTGCTTTGAGAGGAGATTTTTCAAAGCAAGTGCTTTTACATCAACACCTTTCAGAATATGTTTTTGCTAAGAAGGTAAAGCTCATATTCCTGTCTTCTGCCAACGTTTTTGATGCTTATAGCAAATACCCTAGTTATGAAAATGATAAAACCCTTAGTAATAGTATATACGGGCATTTCAAAATAAAAATAGAAAATATGTTATTACGCCTACCTAAAAAACAGGTAGCAATACTAAGGTTACCTATGGTTTTTGGTGCACAATCACCAAGAGTAAAAGAAATTCTTAAAAACATAAAAGATGGAGAACCTGTTGAGGTGTTTCCTAATCTAGTTATGAATGTAACTTCTGATGATAAATTAACGCAACAAATTCACTATATAATTAACAGAAATAAGTCTGGAGTATTTCATTTGGGTAGCAACGATTTGGTTCATCATGACGATTTTATCAAAGAAATAATTGAAACACTTACACATCAAAAAGCCATATACAAACGGGTTTATACTACAAATGAAGAACGTTATTTGGCAGTGTTACCAAAAACTAATACACTACCAAAGCATCTGCAAATGGATAGTGGTCACATTTTGGAAGCCTTAAAAATTAATTGATTCAAATATTAATATTCATTATTTTTAAAAAAAATAAATAGATGAGCAAATTATCTGAACAAGACATAGAAAAAAAACTATTGCATTTTCCTGACTGGGAATACTTTGACAATGCCATTCATGCTGAATTTGAGTTTGAAAACTTTAGGGATTGCTTTAGCGCTATGAGCCGCATTGCTTTTGAATGTGAGGCCTTAAACCACCACCCTAACTGGACTAACGTTTACAACGTATTAACCATCTCACTTTCAACACATGATGCTGGTGGTGTAACTCATAAAGATTTTGAATTGGCTGAAGCCATTGAAACTATAGTAGAACCCGTTGAATAATCTATTCTATTCGGTTTCAATTATAACGTTGTCTTAGATTAATTATCTGTATAGATTTTATATTTTTGTGGCTATATCAATTTCAACTTAACAACAAATAACTTAACAAATTATGGGAAGAGCTTTTGAGTTTAGAAAAGCAAGAAAAATGAAGCGCTGGTCTGCTATGAGTAAAGCCTTTACTCGTATAGGTAAAGATATTGTAATGGCTGTAAAAGAAGGCGGCCCTGATCCAGATAGTAATTCCCGTTTACGTGCTGTTATACAGAATGCAAAGTCTGTTAATATGCCAAAAGACAATATTGAACGTGCCATTAAACGTGCTTCCGATAAAAGTCAAGGCGATTATAAAGAAGTTATTTTTGAAGGGTACGCACCGCATGGAATTGCGATTTTAGTTGAAACAGCCACCGACAACAATACGCGCACTGTTGCCAACGTACGTAGTTATTTTAATAAATGTGATGGCAGTTTAGGAACTTCAGGATCTGTAGTTTTTATGTTTGACCATACTTGTAACTTCAAAATTAAAGGTGATAATTTAGATTTAGAAGAATTAGAACTAGAACTCATAGATTTTGGTGTTGAGGAAATATTTGAAGATACCGATGAAGATGCTGACGGAAATGAATTAAATAGCGTTATGGTTTACGCCCCTTTTGAAAGCTTTGGTAAGATTCAATCGTATCTAGAAGCTAACAATATTGAAATACTTTCATCTGGATTTGAACGCATTCCTCAAGTTACAAAACCCTTGGAAGCAGAAAAGGTTGCAGATGTTGAAAAGCTTCTAGAAAAACTTGAAGAAGATGATGATGTGCAAAATGTATATCATACTATGCAAGAACTTTCAGAATAATACGCCTTTCAAGTTAATTTATATAAATTCCCCTTATTTGATAAGAAATATTGTAATGTGTTAGATTACCTATATTAATTAATACTTATAGAACTCACCTATCTATAAAGTAGCTTAAAACACCCTGATTTGCTTACCAAACATAACACTTTAACATTTTATTGTATTAATTTATTAGGGTTTTAATTACATTAGCTATCATTTAAAAATGATTTATTCTTATTCAAATTTAATGTAAATCACATGTATTTTAGATTATTCATAAAGATCAGATTCTTTTTAACAGCCGTTATTTTAATGGCTTTTTTAATGCCTCAAAATATAGAAGCACAAAAGAAAAAGAATAAAAAGAAAAAAGATGAAGTAACTGCAGTGGCTGCAAAACCAAAAGCACCAAAAGAAAAAACGATTGCTGATTTGGTGAAAAAAAGTAAAAAGATAGAAGGTCTTTTCACTATATATCAAGACACTGTAAATGGGTCACTTCAAATGCTAATTTCTAAAGATCAAATTGGAAAAGAATTTATTTATTTCAGTCAGATAGCAAATGGAGTTCTAGATGCTGGTAGAATAATAAAAGGTCAATACAAAGAAGAGAAGATTTTTAAAATAGAAAAATACTTTAACAAAATAGAGTTTATTGCACAAAACACCTCATTTTACTACGATCCAAATAACCCTGTTTCAAAATCTGCAAACACGAATGTAAGCAATGGTGTTTTAGCCAGTATTAAAATTGAAGCAATGGATGATAATAAAGAGCTCTATCTTATTAAAGCTGATGATCTTTTTTTGCAAGAAACTTTTTCAAGAATAAAACAGCCATCGACTCCCGGAACTTCACCTATGTCCTTCAAACTTGGCGTTTTGGATAAGAACAAAACAAAAATAAATAGTATAAAAAATTACCCAAAAAACACAAATTTAAAAGTAGAATATGTGTATTCAAATCCTTCAACTTTAAATGGTGGTTCTAATGCCTTAGCCGACGGGAGAAATGTAAGTATAAAAGTGTTTCATAGCCTTATTGCAATGCCTGAAAATGATTATGAGCCCAGATTTGATGACCCTAGAGTTGGTTTTTTTATTACGGAAATTGATAATAAAACATCAACAAGTGTTACCCCTTATAGGGACTTGATCCAGAGATGGTATCTAAAGAAAAAAAATCCAGAAGCCGATATTTCAGAGCCTGTTGAACCCATAGTTTGGTGGATGGAAAACACAACACCTCATGAATGGAGAGAAACCATAAAAGACGCCGTCTTACAATGGAACAAAGCCTTTGAAAAAGCTGGTTTTAAAAATGCCATTGTAGTAAAGCAACAACCTGATGATGCCGATTGGGATGCTGGTGACATACGTTATAACGTACTGCGCTGGACCTCTTCTCCTCAACCACCCTTTGGAGGTTATGGTCCTTCGTTTGTAAATCCACGAACAGGTCAAATTTTGGGGGCTGATGTTATGCTAGAATATTCCACGTTCTCAAATATGGTTTTTATAGACAAGGTTTTTGGTATGTCTTCATTATCAAATGATTTAGTTGAAAAAAACCATAATAATGACCATTTGGAGTGTAATTATACTGAATCTTTACAAGAAAATGTCATATTTGCCAAAATTGTTGCTTCTGCCTTTGGTGGTTCCTATTTAGAACTAAACCAGATAGAAAAAGAAGTTATCACCGGATTAGTAATGCATGAAATTGGTCATACGCTTGGGTTATACCATAATTTTAAAGCCAGTCAATTATTTTCTCCTCAACAGCTTTCCAATCCTGATTTTATTGCAGGCAAATGTTTAACGGCCTCTGTAATGGATTATACATTATTAAATGTTACCAGAGATAGAAGCAAACAAGGGCAGTATGACGACATGTCTGTTGGCCCTTATGATATTTGGGCTATTCAGTTTGGATACACACCTTTTAAAACAGATACCGAAAGAGAAGCGCTTTTAAATAGATCAACAGAACCCGAGTTAATTTTTGGTAATGATGCTGATGATATGCGTTCTCCTGGAAAAGCCATCGATCCTAGAGTAAATACTTGGGATCAATCCAACGATGCGATTCAATATTCAATAGATAGAATAGAGATTGCTAGTGATTTAATGAAAACTTCAAAAGATAACTTCATAACAGAAGGTAAATCATATCAGGAACTAAGAAATGTATATTTTGTGTTAAATACTCAAAAAGCTTTAGGTTTAAATATTATTTCAAGATACATAGGCGGTGTTTATGTGGACAGAGCTATGGCAGGTCAAAAAGCCGCTACTCAACCCTATACTCCTGTAAGTTTAGATGATCAAAAAAGGGCTATGAAAGCTTTAAAAGATTATGCTTTTGCGCCTAAGGCTTTTGATGCACCAAATAATTTATACAACTATTTAGCAAGACAAAGGCGTGGTTCGAATCTGGCAAGTGCACCCGAAGACCCCAAAATACATAACCTAGTGCTCAGAGCACAAAAAAGTGTTTTAGACCATATACTTCATCCAAATACATTACAGCGTATTACAGATTCTGAACTTTATGGAAATAAATATACGTTACCACAGTTCATGAGTGATTTAAATACAGCCATTTTTAGTGCCGATATTTATGGTAATGTAAATACCTTTAGACAAAATTTACAACTTGAATATACCAATCGATTAATTGACATGCTAACTGGAAAGCAAAAAGACAGATTTAGTTACAATTCTAAATCTATGGCACTATATAATTTAAAACGAATAAGAACTATGGCTGCTCCTTCAGGAAATACAGCATCTAAGGCACATAAGCAACATTTAAGAACTTTAATTGATAATGCCTTAACAGAAATTAAGTAAAACAAAGATATTTATAGTGAAGAAAAAAGCTATTTCAATGTGAAATAGCTTTTTTTATTTTTAAGTGTATAAGTTGATGTTTCTTTTTAGGGACAAATATTGTTTACTTTATGTTTCATTTACTAATACACTAATTTGTTTGCAATTTCTGTGCCAATCTTAAATAAAATTCATGATGTCATGAATACTCAGGAATTTTACCTTTTACCCCTTTAAAAAAGGCTTTTATAAATTTAAAATCTGCTTCTATATCATCAGTTGGATAAAATGGTTTAGATATGCTGTTTTGCTTATTTTCAAAATCTAAAGTAAACATAATGATTGGTACGTTAGCCTCTTTAGCTATGTAATAAAACCCTGTTCGCCATTTATCTGTTTTTTTTCTGGTTCCCTCGGGAGACATTCCTAATCTAAATTCGTCTCTTTCATTAAAAATTTTTACTATTTCCTTGACTTTATTCTCACTGGAGAACCTATTAACAGGTGTACCTCCTAGCGCTCTAAAAAACCAACCAAAGGGAAAATTGAATAAACTCTTTTTTCCAATAAAATTTGTTTTAACGCCCAAAACCGAACGTAAAAGAATACCTATGTAGAAATCATGCCAACTAGTGTGAGGCGCAGCAATAATGACCGCTTTTTTTATATTATCTTTTGACAGGTTAGTGTTTCCAACAACTTTCCAACCTAAAATTTTGTGATAAATAAATTTAGCAAGCCATTGCATATTACATTTTTTTATACAGTAACTTAAGCTTTTTTCTGGTAATTGTTTTCTTCCAATTCTTTCCTAGGGCATTCTCCCAAAGTGGTACTAAATTTAATGCTACATCAATCATTATATCAAACTCTTTATCACTCAAATCGGTACAAATACCTTGCGGTAGCAAAATATCATGCTTCACTTTCATTTCCTTAAAAAGCTTCACACCTTCTGGATAAAATTCATCTAAATGATTAAAAACAATACAATTACCAATACCATGCTTAGTTCCTAACAAATAAGACAATCCATAACTCATAGCGTGTGCTACACCAACCTGAGAATACACTATACTCATACCCCCATGCCATGAGGCCATCATGAGTTTTTCTTGAGCTTCTATATTAGTTAAATCATCTCCTAAAAATATTTCCTTACAAAGCTCTAAGGCCATGTCACCATAACTTTGACTAAACGCATTTAAGTAAGTGCCTTGAAGTGACTCAATGCAGTGAATATAGCAATCCATACCCGTATAAAACCACTGGTTTTTTGGTACATCTTTTGTAAGTTCAGAATCTAAAACAACTTGATCAAAAGGTGTAAAATCTGAATTTATTCCTAGTTTACGTTCAGGTCCTGTAAGAACAGTGGTTCTAGAAACTTCAGCACCTGTACCTGAAATGGTTGGAATGCCTACGTGATAAATAGCTTCATTTTTAACCAAATCCCACCCTTGGTAATCTTCTGCCTTTCCTTCATTGGTAAGCATAATTGAAACGGCTTTGGCTATATCTAATAGTGTTCCACCACCTATACCAATAATTCCAGATGGTCTTTCTTTGGAATTTACAATAATCTCTTCTACCAATATATCAATTTGATCTGTTTTAGGTTCTTCTGCTGCAGATATGTAAATAATTATATCTTCATAAGACAATGGTATTCTTGAGGTTAGCCATGAATTAGACTTAAAAACATCATCTACTAAAAATATAAACGGGGCATTTATGCCTAAACGTTTTGGGGTTAATATATCGCTTAACTGATTGAAACTACCTCTGCCAAAAATAACTCTTGGCACCATGGGAAAGTTTTTATAACTCATTTATTTCGATTCTTTTTCGAGATGTAAAAATAAAATTATTTTAATCTTTACAGGTTTAAATCATGTTGAACTTTCTTAAAACTTCAACATCTTAGTTTTTAATTTTAATCTAATAGTTTAAGAAGCTCTCTTAAACTTTTTATTGTTTTATACTTTTTTCCATTAGTTTCTTTATCGCTTACTTGCTCATGAACCCAAGTGGTATGAAATGGTACGTGAATAGCATGCGCATTTAAGTTGATTAATGGTAATACATCAGACTTAAGCGAGTTCCCAATCATTAAAAACTGAGAAGGCTCAATATCTAAATGACTAAGTAACCTTGAATAGTTAACCTCTTTTTTATCACTTAATACTTCAATATGATGAAAATAACTTGTTAATCCAGACTTTTCTAGTTTTCTTTCTTGGTCTAGCAAATCTCCTTTAGTTGCTAAAATTAACCGATACTTTTTTGAAAGTAATTTTAAAACCTCTTCTACGCCATCTAATAACTCTACTGGTTTGTTTAACATATCTTTACCAATATTCAATATGTTTTCAATGGTTTTATGAGGCACATTATAATTTGAAAGCTCTAAAGCAGATTGTACCATAGATAGTATAAAAGCTTTAACACCATAACCATAAAGTTCTAAATTGGCTATTTCTATTTTAAATAGCTCTTGATCTATTTTATTTGGCGTTTCGTATTCAGATAACAACTTACAAAAGGTTTCCTCTGCTTCTCTAAAATAAGTTTCGTTTACCCATAAGGTATCGTCGGCATCAAAACCTATAACTTTTATATTTTTATAATCACTCATTAGCAAAATTTAAGTTTCCAAAAGAGAACTTATGCAAGCTATTTCCAAGCTTTTTTGGCTCGCTCTAAATCTTCTGGGGTATCAATTTCAATACCTTGTACATTAGTTTCAACCATTTTAATTCGTTTCCCATATTCTAAATATCGTAGCTGTTCTAATTTTTCAGCAGCTTCTAAAGTTTTCATTGGTAATCTAGAAAAGTCTAAAATAGCCTGCTTTCTAAAAGCATAAACGCCTTTGTGTTTATAATACTTTACCTTAACGCTTTCATCTCGTAAATATGGTATAGGGCTTCTGGAAAAATACAAAGCGAAGTTTGATTGGTCTATGATTACTTTAACCGTATTGGGATTTTTAACCTCGTCAGCATCTGTAATATGAACCATTAATGATGCTAAATCTACTTCGCCTTTATCATCGGCTTTGAAAACCTGAATTAATTTTGATAGCGACTCTTTATCGGTGAAAGGTTCATCACCTTGAACATTAATGACCACATCAATGTCCATGTTTGCAACAGCCTCAGCTATTCTATCACTACCACAATCATGTTGTTTTACACTCATAATAGCTTTTCCGCCATTGTTTACAATTTCATTGTAGATAATATCATTATCTGTCACAACAAAAACCTCATCAAATAAATTGGTTCCCACAGTGGCCTCATACGTTCGTAAAATCACCGATTTACCATTCAAATCTTGCATAAGTTTCCCAGGAAATCTAGAAGCATTATAGCGTGCGGGAATCATTGAAATTATTTTCATCTACTAATTTTTATTGTTTTTCATAGGCTCAGAGGTAATTCGCCAAAAGACATTTTTATGATTATGTGCATTTAGTTATTAGGGCTTATTTCATAAACTATTAATCAATTTGCAATCAAAAATAAATAATTATTTCAAGGAAGAACTAATAATTTACACTTCAAAAAAATCGTCTTTAAAACCAATAAGATACAATTTTTCTTTGGCTCTTGTAATTGCGGTATAAAGCCATCGTAAATATTCTTTGTCAATTCCATTTGGCAAGTAAGGTTGCTCTACAAAAACAGTGTGCCATTGCCCACCTTGAGATTTATGGCATGTAATAGCATAAGAGAATTTTACTTGTAATGCATTGAAATGCTTACTACTTTTAATTTTTAAAAACCTACGATAATTACTCGTTTCGGTTTCAAAGTCTTTAGCCACTTCTTGATAAAGTCTGTTTGAGTCTTCATAAGATAAAGAAGGAGTTTCTGCATTTATGGTATCTAAAAGCAAAACGGTTTCAAAAGGACGCATTCTAGGATAATCAACCATCCTAATTTTTACAGATGCAAATCTAAAACCATAAAGTTCTTCTATACTAAAGATTTCTAAAACTTCAATAATATCACCATTAGCAATAAAACCTGCTTCAGTAGTAGGTTTAATCCAAAAATAGTTATTCTTTACCACCATTAAATAATCGCCTGTAGACAATTCATTTTCATTAAAAAGAATCCTACTTCGTATTTGCTGGTTGTATAAATTTGCCCTTTTATTGCTCCTAACTATAATGGTAGTTTCTTCGTTTCCTAAATCTGAATAAGCCCCATTAATAGCGTCCATGATTTCATGACCGTCAATAAGTCTAACAATATCTGTAAACCCATTTAAATCAAACTTAAAGTAATTCTGTTCCTCACTAGAAAGAGCTTCTCTTAAAACAGTAGCATTAACTAAAATACCCGAATCATATTCTTGCCTTACAACCTCGTCTAGTTCCATTTTACTAACTTCTTTGTTGTAATTTAAACTAATAGAATTTTCATTTAATGCAGGGCTTAAATCTAACTTAACAGGTGGTAATTGAGCGGTATCTCCAATTAAAAGCAGTTTACATTTATGACCTGAATACACATACTGCATTAAGTCATCTAGTAAGGACCCGTTTTCAAAAAGCTTGGATTCCCCTGGAGTATCTGGAATCATAGAGGCCTCATCAACAATAAAAATAGTATCCTTATGCTTATTAGGTTGTAAAACAAATTTTACTCCACCATTTTTCTCTTTCTTAGGGAAGTATATTTTTTTATGAATAGTAAATGCCTCTTTTTTGGAATAGTTTGCAATTACCTTGGCAGCTCTACCTGTTGGAGCCATTAAAACAGCACTCTTTTTAGCTTTCCATAAATTAGTGACAATAGAGCTAATGATTGTAGTTTTACCCGTACCAGCATATCCTTTTAAAATGTATATAGCATTAGGAGATTTACTAAAAATAAAATCTGACAGCTGCTGTAGAACAATATCCTGTTTTAATGTGGGTTGAAACGGAAATTGCTGTTTTATAAGAGAATAAAATTCTGGAGGCGTCATTAAGGATTTAACAAAAAATAAATTATTCAAATATAGAAATGATTTTTATTAGCTGGGTGTTTTAACGATTAAAAAAAAATTGTAGATTTGCGAAAGACCTTTGATAACTTTTAATTAAAAAATAACAATGTTAACATTTATCCTTATTGCAGTTGGTGTTATTGTACTAACAATAGTATTAGTTAAATTAATAGACAAATTTGTACCAGCTAAAGCTAAACCTTTTTTAACCATAGCCCTTTGGTTATTAATTGCTTTTTTAGGCTATCAAACTTACATGTCTATTTACGAGCCTATTAAATTTAATAAGGTAAAGAAAAAGCGTTATGCACAAATAATTGAAAGTTTAATTGATATTAGAGATGCACAGTTAGCACACAAGACCGTAACTGGCAAATTTGCCAAAGATTTTGATGGTTTAGTAAAGTTCATAGATACTGCAGAATTTACAATAACACAAAGAAGAGATTCTAGTATCATTGATGATGCCTTAACTAAATTATATCAAGTAGATACCTTTAAAGATATTGTTATTATTGATACTTTAGGATTTGTTCCTATTAAAGATTCATTATTTAAAAATTCTGACAGGTATAAAACCATGATGAATGTACCTATTGGTAAAGCTGGAGAGAAATTTAAACTACAAGCAGGCTATTTGGAGCAAAATGGTATTAATATTCCTGTTTTTGAAGCCTCTGTAAAAAAGAATGTTATTTTACATGACCAAAACCCCGATTTATTGGTTCAAGAGAACCAAGTTGTATCGGTTGATGGTGTAAACGGAGATGCCTTAAAAGTTGGATCAATGGATGAGGTTAATACATCTGGAAATTGGCCTAAAACTTATGGCGATAACGAGTAGTAACAACACTATAAATAAACTAACTAATTTAGAACTGTCCATTCAAATAAGTTTGAATGGACTTTCTTTTTGTATCCTAGAAAGAAATACTAACACGATAACTAATCTAAAACAAATTAGTTTTGAAAAAAAACTAAATCCTCTAGAGTTATTAGATCAATTAAAAGGGATATTTAATTCAGAACATGCACTTCAAACAAATTTTAGTAAAGTACATGTTATTCATGACAACGACTTGTCTACACTAGTACCTAAATCTTTATTTAATGACGTTGCTTTAGCCGATTATTTAAAATTTAACTCTAAGATTTTAAAGTCTGATTTTATAACGTATGACCATATCGCTTTGAACGATAGTATATGCGTATACGTGCCCTATATTAATATTAACAACTATTTATATGATAAGTACGGAGAATTTACCTTTATGCATATTTCATGCATTTTAATTGAGTCAATTCTTCAATTGGAAAAGAACTCCGAAAGCACAAAATTTTATGTAAATGTAAGTTTAAACCATATAGAACTCATAATTGTAGATAAATCTAAATTATTATTTTACAATACGTTTGAATACGTTACTAAAGAAGATTTTATTTATTATATTTTGTTTACTGCAGAGCAACTAAACTTAAATCCAGAAGTATTCAATCTTGTATTTATAGGTGATATTAATAAAGATGATGAATTTTACAAAATTACTTACAGATATGTGCGGCATGTTGAATTTGGTAACAGAAATGATGTATTCAAATATTCTGAACTACCCAAATCTAAATATTCAAATTTTGCTTTAATTAAAAGTTTTTAATGCGAATAATATCAGGTATATACAAAAGAAGAAAGATTACAGCTCCCAAAAATCTTCCTGTACGTCCAACTACAGATATGGCAAAAGAATCGTTGTTTAATATTCTAAATAACCTTTACTATTTTGAAGATGTTGCCGTCTTAGATTTGTTTGCTGGCACTGGTAATATTAGTTATGAATTTGCTTCTAGAGGAACACAAAATATCATTTGTGTGGATCAAAATTTTAACTGTGTAAAGTTTATAAATAAAACTGCTGAAATGTTTGAAATGCCCATTCAAACAATAAAAAGTGATGTCTTCAAATTTTTAGAAAAGACTACAATAAAGTCTGATATTATCTTTGCAGACCCTCCTTATAATTTTACTTTCGAACAGTTTTCTGCTATACCAGATTTAGTTTTCAGTAATAAACTAATAACAGAAAGTGGGCTATTAATTATTGAGCATTCAAAACATACAAATTTATCCAAATTACATCACTTTAGTTACTCCAAAAGTTATGGCGGAAATGTTTTTAGTTTTTTTGAAACAAACAAAACGTAGCACCATCTTCAATAATTACCTTTTTTTCAGTATATTAGAGTTCTCCTTAAGATAGCACCCTAAATTTATCTTCTTATCTTAATAGTTTATTTCAGTATTTCTGAGATGAATTTTACTTTGGTTATGGATGCTATTAATTAACTAAAACACTAACCAATGAAAAAACTTTTAGTACTTGGCCTAGCGATGATTTTATTTATTGCTTGCCAAAATCAACCACAGAATTACTTTAATGCTTCTCCTGAATTAGAAACCTTTAAAGCGGGTGTTGCCGCCTATGAAGCCCAAGATTGGGATACTTGGAAAAGTCATTATGCCGACACTGCAAAAATCTTTCACAATTCAAACAAGGGTAATTCTCCAGATGAAACCATGGCAGGAATGAAAGACATGCTTTCTACACTTTCCTCCTATGCTTTTAGTAAGGAAAATGCCGTTAGCGAAATGGTAGTTGACAAAAACAATAAAACTTGGGTAAACTATTGGAATACCTGGAGAGGTAAATTGAAAGCAAATGGAAAAGAAATTAGTATCCCAGTTCATATTACATCAGAATTTGTAGATGGCAAAATCGTTCAGGAATATGCTTATTATAACCTATCAGAGTATGTAGATGCCATGCAAGACTTACAAGCTTATAATAATCTACCTGCAGATGAAAAAGCAATTACAGATGCCGTGAATAAAGTTGTAGATGGTTGGAATACTCATAACATTGCCAATCTTAAAGCTTTGTCTGTGCCAAACCTTACCAGAGCATCCAACGGTGTTGTTGATATTAAAAGTATTGATGAATATGAAAGCTTTATGAGCGTATTTGTTACTGCTTTTCCAGACTTTAAAGTTCATGTAAGCACTGTAGATATTGCAGACAATAAAGTGTATATTAATTGGACGGTTACGGGAACTCATAATGGTGATTTTATGGGCAATGCCGCAACCGGAAAAAAAATTAAAGTTCCTGGTTTTAGTGTATGGACACTAAACAATGAAGGTCAATTTGTAAGTGAGGAAGCCTTTTTCGATAACCAAGCCATCTATAGCCAATTAGGTATAAGCCCACCTAAAGTATAATAACAACTAATCAATAACCTTATAAATTATGAAAACAATTAAAAAAACGCTTTTACTAATTTGTACTTTATGCTTTTTCTGCAACATAAGCTATGCACAAAAGTATTATCAGGTGCACCAAGACAATGTAATGCCATCAAAAATTTGGGATTATGAGAAAATAGCCAAGGAATTTCATGCTGCGTGTGTAGAACATAATCCTCAAACAACATGGTTATGTGCCACTATGGATGATATGCGGTATTTATACGTTTCACCCATGGAAAATTTTGCTGATTTAGATGAACGTCCCTTTGCCGATATGGCTAAGGCCATGGGAGATAAATTTAGTGAAATGTTTAAAAAATTTGATCAATGCTATGGTTCTCATGGAGACTATATCATTGTGTTAGATGAAGAATTAACCTATATGCCAGATGGTATTTCACAAACTCAAGAAGGACAAGATTATAGAGATTATTATTTCATCTACTACAAACCAAAAAATGGTAAGAACGTTAGGGAAGGTATGAAAGCCGTAAAAGAAATGTTTGCCGCCAAGGGCTCTAAAAGCCATTATAGAGTTTACAGAACAGGATTTGGTGCTATGGAAAGCTATTATATGGTAGCCATGTCTAGCAAAGATGCTATAGATTCTGCAAACAAACAAAAAACAAATGAAGAATTATTGGGGCCGGACAGATTTGAAACCTTTAAAAAGGTTATGGATTATGCCACAAAAATGGAAGAAGTAACTGGAGAGATTAGAAGAGATTTATCATATGCTCCCAAAGAAGAATAGAAACCAACCCATTTTAACAGATAAACCCTTCTATTTAAGAAGGGTTTATTATTTCTAAGTAAATCTATAAGCCGAATTCTGTTCATCCTGAACTTGTTTCAGGATTCCCTGAAAGAAGAACAAAAATACCCTATCATTTATCTCAATGCATTGTTGCCAATACACTTTAGCTGTCTACCCTCCAACATTGGGCGTGCAACCCTTTCCCGATTGCTATCGGGACGCTGGTATACATGACATTGCACCATATAGAGTTTACCTGATTTCACTACAGCATTACCTGTACATACTTTCTGTTGCACTTTTCCTAGTTTCACAACTGGTGGCCATTAACCACTATAATGCACTACGGTGTTCGGACTTTCCTCTACTATAAAATAGTAGCGATAAGGCAATCTACTTACATGCAAAGGTACAATACAATACTATTAAAATCTAAACAAATAAATGTTTTGGCGTTACCCCTCTTAAAATCGGGGTCAGGCTTTTCGTTACAAGTCCGCGCTCCTTACGGCGCTGTGGGCTTTTCACTACAATCCTTAACGCACTTACCCGTATACCCTGTTTAAACTTAAATTTAAATATCTAGAAGTTTAGATTTGTTGCGTTAAGTTATTGAATAGACCGGTTATGTTTGAAAAGGTTCGTTTAACTATAAGATAAAATCAGTTTCAATTGCTTTTATCGGCTGTTAAACGAAAGTAGTTGAAATTTTTTACAAAATCAACAACTAAATATAGTAATCAATAACATCTATTTGTTAATAACTCTTATTAAATAGTATGTTCAAAATTCTAAATTTTAAGACGAATTTTTAACTTTGTTACAGTTAAAATGTCATTTCGAATGTTTCGAATACATTCAAAACGTATCGAGAAACATGTTAGCTAAAATTTACTGATTTTCGTTAGTTCTACTTAGCGTAGTCTAAGTACAATTTTATATTGAAAATCACTCAAGCTTACGTAAATTTCAATGGAGCACTTTGTAGTATCAGCCAGAAAGTACAGACCACAAACCTTTAAGGATGTTGTTGGCCAACAGGCTATTACCAATACGCTCTTAAATGCCATTGAAAATAATCATTTGGCACAGGCTTTACTGTTTACGGGTCCCAGAGGTGTTGGTAAAACTACCTGTGCCCGTATATTGGCCAAAATGATTAACAGTGATGGTACAGAAACAGATGAGGACTTTGCGTTTAATATTTTTGAGCTAGATGCAGCGTCAAACAACTCTGTTGATGATATTAGAAATCTAACAGACCAAGTTAGAATTCCGCCCCAGGTTGGAAAATACAAGGTGTACATTATAGATGAGGTACACATGTTATCACAAGCTGCCTTTAATGCCTTTTTAAAAACCTTAGAAGAACCACCAAAACACTGTATTTTTATTTTAGCAACTACTGAAAAGCATAAAATTATACCAACCATTTTATCGCGGTGCCAGATTTTCGATTTTAAACGAATTACGGTTAAAGATGCTAAAGCGTACTTACAGTATATTGCCGAAGAGCAAGGTGTTAGTGCCGAAGATGACGCCCTTCATATTATTGCACAAAAAGCAGATGGCGCTATGAGAGATGCGCTTTCCATTTTTGATAGAGTTGTTAGCTTTTCTGGTAAAAATTTAACCAGACAAGCGGTAACAGAGAATTTAAATGTACTGGATTATGAAACCTATTTTGAAAGTACTGATTTAATACTACAAAATAAAATACCAGAATTACTGCTTCTTTTTAATAATACACTTTCTAAAGGCTTTGATGGCCACCATTACATTGCTGGTTTAGCATCTCATTTTAGAGATTTATTGGTAAGTAAAACAGAAAATACTATTGCGCTTTTAGAAGTTGGTGACCAGACCAAACAAAAATATTTGGAACAGTCTAGAAAGGCTACCAGAGATTTTTTAATACAAGGTATACATTTGGCCAATGATTGTGATCTCAAATACAAAAGCAGTAAAAATCAACGTTTGTTGGTTGAACTTTGTCTTATGCAACTTGCCTCTATCACTTTTGATGGAGAAAAAAAAAATAGCAGACATTACATAATACCGCCTTCCTATTTTAAAAACAAAGGCATCACTCCTGTTGTGGTTTCTGTGCCGAAAAAACAAGAGTCCAATGAGGTTTCTGATGAAACGGAACAAGCAATAGTTAATCCTATTGAACCAGTTGCTAAAACTGTTGAAGCTTTTCAAGTTAAAGAACCTCCAAAAATTATTTTAAAACAAGAAACAAAGCGCAAATCTGGTCTCTCATTAAGTAGCTTAAAAACAAAAAAGGAGCACCAAATAAGGCAAATGAACGTGGTTATTGACGAAGAAGACTTGCCTAAAGACGATTTTACAGAGCGTGAACTCTTAAAAGTCTGGAATACCTATATTGAAAACTTGCAAAAGTCTGGAAAACGAAATTTGGCTTCTATTTTATCTATAGATAAACCTAAACTTAAAGAAACCACCATTCATCTTGAATTTCCAACTGAAACAAATAAATTGGAAATTGAACGCAATCAGTACGATTTATTAGGGTTTATAAGAAAATCACTCAATAACTTTGATATAGACCTTGCCATTACTGTTAATGAAGTCATGGAAAAACAATACGCCTATACGCCTATTGAAAAGTTTGAAAAACTTAAAGAGAAAAACCCTAATATAGAGTTATTAAAGAAAGCTTTTAATTTGGATGTTTAAAAAACCACATGAACTATGTTAGGACTTAAATTACCAACAGACCCAAGGTGGGTTAATATTGTTGAAAAGAACATTGAAGAAATTTTAACAGATCATGCCTTTTGCGAGCAAAAAGCTACCAGTACAGCTATTTCCTTGATTGTTAGTTTCCCTGAATACACCGAATTGGTTCAGGAAATGGTGGCTTTGGTCAAAGAAGAAATAAGTCATTTTAAAATGGTTCATGATAAAATTTTAGAACGCGGCTGGGTTTTAGGAAGAGACCGAAAAGATGAATATGTTATTGAGTTAATGAAGTTTTTCCCAAAAGGTGGTAGTAGAACTACACAATTAGTACACAGATTACTTTATGCCGCTTTAATTGAAGCCAGAAGTTGCGAGCGCTTCAGGTTACTTTCAGAAGCATTAGAAGATAAAGAATTAGCTGAGTTTTATAGAAAGTTAATGGTAAGCGAAGCCAACCACTATACCATGTTTTTAGGTTTTGCCAGACAATATGGAAATAAAAAAGAAGTTGACACCAAATGGCAACAACTTCTTGAATATGAAGCTAAAATTATGTCTAATTTAGGAAAAAAAGAAACCGTTCACGGTTAAAATTTATAACCAAATCCGAACTGGATTTTCGTATTTATGGCTTCAAAACTTTCAATATCGTCTAAAACATTTACAAGTCCATAAGTGTACCTAGCATCCACAAATAATTGATGGGATATTTTAAATTCTATCCCACCTATGGCTGAGTATCCAAAGTTTTTAAATCCATCTTCGTATTCGTGCACTTTAATTCCTACTTGAGGACCTGCACCAATATGCAATTTATCACTTAATTTAAATTTAAAAAATGCAGGAACCTGAATATAATCTATTCTTATAGATTCTTCCTTACCTCCTTCAGATGAAAACTGAAGTTCAGGAGCAAAAGCAACGCCTTTAGCTAATCTTAATTCACTAAAGAAACCAATCATAAAACCGTTTCTGTGTTTATTACTAAAAGTAGCATCAGGTTTAAAATCCATGTTAGAGATATTTAAACCAGCACGAACTCCAAATTTTGTGTCTTGAGAAAACCCGTAAAGAGTAGCTAGACCAATAAGTACGGTTAAGAGTAATGTTTTTTTCATAATTAATAGGTTTGGGTTTATTTTATAGCAAACATTCTTACAACGAAGATATATTTTTTCAATAAATTAGAGTTATTTAAAAGATGAAGTGCATAATTTTACTGTGTATTACTAGAAACAGTATCATAATATATACTCTTTATAATACCATCTGCGAGCCCTATTTTGGGTACATATATGTTTTTTGAGCCACTCCATTTCATTGCAGAAAGATAAATTCTCATAGCTGGAATAATAACATCTGCCCTATCTTGATTTAAATCTAACTCTGTTATTCTCTCCTCATAAGAATACGTTTGCAGCGTATTATAATAGGATGTCATATAAAAATATGATAGTGGTTTTCCCAAGGCTTTACCAGAGATTTTAAATATTTTATTAATATTCCCGCCTGAACCTAAAACAGATATTTTAGAATATTGCTTTGCATTAGATTCAATCCATTCCTGCAGCTCTTGCCATGTTTCCTTTAGAACCATATCATTGAGCAACCTAACAGTACCTATTTTAAAAGATTTTGATGTTATTTGATTTCCTCTATGAATCACCGTAAATTCTGTACTTCCCCCACCAACATCTACATATAAGTATGTCTTTTCCGGATCTATATATTTATTTAAATCTGTAGCTGCAATTATAGCAGCCTCTTCTTCGCCCCCTATAATATCTATGTTTATGTTAGCATGCTCTAAAACCGCATCAACAATAGCTTTACCATTTTTAGACTCACGCATCGCAGATGTTGCACAAGCCTTATACTTAACTACTTTATGCGATTGCATGAGTAATTTGAATGCTAGCATGGTATCTAACATTCTTTTAGTATTTTCTTTTGAAATTCGCTGCTTTATAAAAACATCAGCACCTAAGCGAATAGGTACCCTTACTAAAGAATTCTTTTTAAACCTTACGGGCTTACCTTTTTCTTCAATTACATTTGAAATTAATAATCTAACAGCATTGGAACCAATATCAATGGCAGCATATTTTTTAATTGAAAGCATATTAATCTTTGAGCTTATCTAGATAATAATCATAGATAGCAATTTGTGATCTTACTTTACGATTATTGTCTGTTTTATATTCGTTTTCATTATCTGTATTTATCAGTCTAGCTTTTACATTATCACTCCAACAAATATTAAATGTATCTATTATTTCTTGCTTGATTTCTGGGTCATAAATTGGACAACTCACTTCTACTCTATTGTGAATATTCCTTGTCATCCAATCTGCAGAAGATATGTATATTTTAACATCTTCATCTTTACCAAACATATAAATTCTAGGGTGTTCTAAAAACTTGTCTACTATACTAATAACTGTGATGTTCTCGCTCATACCTTCAATACCTGGTATTAAACAACATATACCACGTACAATCATATCTATTTTAACACCCGCATTACTGGCTTCGTAAAGTTTATCAACCATGGCATAATTTGAGATACTATTCATTTTAACTCTAATGTATCCGTCTTTGCCCTTCTTACTTAACTTTATTTGTTCATCAATTAGTTTAAAAATCCTGTTCTCTGTGTAATGTGGTGAAACTATTAAATGCTTGTATGAATATACCCGGTAGTTGGTATCAAAGAAATTAAAAATTTTATTAACCTCTTTTAGAATAGCTTGATTATATGTAAACAACGTAAAATCTGTATAAATTTTAGCAGTAGATTCGTTAAAATTACCGGTACTTATAAAGCCATATCGTCTTATTTTCTTCCCTTCCTCACGCTCAATAACACACATTTTACTGTGAACTTTTAAACCAGGTACACCAAATATAAGGTTTATACCTTCTTTTTTCATTTGTTCAGCGTAGTATATATTGGCCCTTTCATCAAACCTAGCTCTCAACTCAATAGATACTGTAACTGCTTTACCATTAATAGCGGCATTTATTAAGGCACTGGCTACATGCGATATTTCTGCTAGTCTATAAATGGTTATTTTAATAGTACTTACTTTGGGGTCTAAAGCGGCCTCACGTAAAAATTTTACTATGTATGAAAAGGTGTGATAAGGTGCATGTACCATATAGTCTTTTTCTTTTATAGCTTTGAAAAGACTTGTTTTTAGACTTAGACCTTTTACCTGTAAGCCTTCTATTCTATCATACATTAAATCTGTTCTTCCTAAACTAGGAAAACTCATATAATCTCTTCGGTTATGATAACGCCCACCAGGTATTATACTGTCAGTATTATCAACACCCATTTTTTCCATAAGATACTGTAGTGTATCTTTATCAATGGTTTCATCATAGACAAAACGTACAGGGTCACCTACTTCACGATGCTTGACACTATCAGAGATTTTTTCAATAAAACTTTTACTTAAATCACCATCAAAATCTAATTCTGCATCTCTTGTGATTTTAATCATATGTGCAGAGATGGTTTCATATTCAAAATTGCTAAAAATATCGCTTAGGCAATACCTTAATAGGTCATCATACATGATGATATAACTATATCCATTTTGTTTGGGTAACACAACAAAACGATCAATACCCTTAGGAATCTCAATCAAAGCAAATTGTTTAGCCCCATCCTGCATTTGCATTTTAACGGCTAAATATGCTGCGGTATCCTTTAAATTGGGTAACTGCACTAAATCGTTTAGGATAATAGTTACCAACTCTGAACTTACATTTTGAAAGAAATAATCTTTAATGAAATCATGCTGACTACTATCTACTTCGGTTTCATCAATGACAAAAATATTTTCTTTCTTTAACTTATAGTCAATGTCATTTAACACCCTAATACTCTCTGCTTGTTGCTCAATTACAATTTGAGTAATAATCTCAAGTAATTCTGCTGCTGCAATTCCTCCTAATTGGTTCTTACCTTCTTTTCCCGCTTCTACAATGCGCTTTACAGTAGCATAACGCACCTTAAAAAACTCGTCTAAATTGTTTGAGAAAATACCTAAAAATCGTAATCTTTCAATTAATGGAACTCTTTCATCATCGGCTTCTTGTAAAACTCTTGCATTAAATTGCAACCAGCTTATTTCTCTGTTTATGTAAGTGTTTGTAGTAGTTTCCGTAGCAATCATATTGTCAGGCTTAATATCCTAACAAATATATTCTATTTAAGATAAAAAATGAATTCAGTATACTTTAAATTTGCTTTAAATATAGACCTTGATATTTAGTAATTATTCTTATAATAAGCCTATTTCATATCACTGCGTGTTACACTTTGTGTGCACGGACAATTACTAATACCTTGTAAAAAGTCAATACCTACAGTAACCACGTGTGTTCCAGAGTTGTAACCAGACAAATCATTTGTAGTTATCTGGTAAGCATACCCAAAATAGAAAAGTGATTTTTTAAAACCAACCATAGGGCCTATGTTTAAAGGTTTTAGAAACTGGTCATTCAGAAAACGGTAAGAGATACCACCCCAAAAATAATCGTCGTTTCTACCATATTTTCTGAACTTAAAATTTATATCAGTAGCAGAACGCTTATCACTGGTAAACATTTGATAGAAAATGGAAGGTTCAAATTCCAATCGGTTTCTTTTATGTATGGTTCCTCTAAAAGTGTATCCCGAATAAATTTGGTAATTCAAAAGGAGATTCGGCTCAAAAACACGCTCTGATGAATCAAAATCTTTATCTAAAACGTTATTTAGGTTTAAGCTTAAAAAGAAACCTTTAAGCCTGTAAAGAGCTCCTATATCAAAATTATGATTAGTAGTACGCCTAGGGTCAGTTGGCGGATCAAATTGATAATTTGGATTTCCGTTATTGGTGAAATTCTGAGTATCAATTCTAAAATTGTTCATGTTGTATGAAATTCCGAAAGACAAATACATTTTAGAGTAATAATCTAATACCAAGTGATGTGCAAAAGAAAATTTAGCACCTGTTTGAATGGTATTGCCATTTCTATCATTGTATAAAGACAGTCCCACTCCTGTTCTATCGGCAATTCTTACATCTCCATAAAAAGATTGATTATCGGGAGCTCCTTTAATACCAACCCATTGAGTCAATCCATTAGCTCTTAATTTCACATTATCACCAATTCCTGCAAACGTTGGGGAAACAACAAAATTATTATCTGCCAAATATTGTGTAAATACTGGTAAATTGAGCTCTTGAGCAAAAACATTTACTACAAAGAGAAAAACTATATATGTAAAGATTTTTTGTAACATAACTTAATTAATTACCTGTAAAGTGTAAAGTGTCCAACAAAACTTCGTTTATCTCTTTCATCATTAAGGTTCACTACATACCAATAATCACCAGTAGGCAATTGTTTGCCATTATAAGTTCCATCCCATGTTTCATCAACACCAAGCGTAGCTATTTTACGTCCGTATCTATCAAAAATATCAACAGTTAAGTTTCTATATTGTGATGTACATCCAGGCCCCCAATCCTCATTTCTTCCTGGTACAAAATAATTTGCAATACAAACATCAACAAACTCAAATTGTCTTGATGCAGAAGCAACACAACCGTTACTATCAGTTACTTGAATAGTGTAGGTTCCAGATTCATAAATAATAAAAGTACCTGTGTCTTGATATGGCTCAAAGTCGATTGAATTCACCCTTTGAATGGCGTATTCATAATCTCCTGAACCACCAGAAACAGCCGATACAATTTCATTAATATTACCATCACTAATCGCTATTTGTAATGGATCATATTGATTAATATCGAAAAATACTTGTTGCTCACATCCGTTAGAATGCCTTACGGTTATTGATTGATTTAAACCTGGAGCAACATCAACAAATACATTGTTACTTTGGAAGTTTATACCGTCTAAAGAGTAATCAACTTCTACAGAATCTACACTAGAGTCTATACTCACAGTTACCGCATTACTACTCGCATCATAAATATCTGTACAATAATCAACCTCAACTGACGGATCTAATCTTACAGATTCTGGAAACGTAATATTCCATTCAGACTCACACCCTTGAGCATCTATAACATAAACTATATGATCACCACCACTTAATCCATTAAAATCAAATATGGTTTGTGTTGGTCCACCAGTTGTATATGCACCATTAATATCATCTAAAGCAACGTTATAAGGTAATGTTCCTCCAGAAATATCAATACTAAACTCCCCATTCATATCGCCTTCACAAACCTCTGGCAATATGGAATTGGGTACTATGGTAAGTATAACGGGAGTTGCTTCTACAATTTCTATATCTTCAAGCAGTACATAGCAACCAAGTTCATCTTGTACAATAATATCATAAAATCCTGGTGACAGTTCGTCAAAAATAGGTTCGTCAAAAAACTGATCCAGTCTAGGAGTAATTGCGTACTTTATGATGCCTGTTCCTCCAGAAGCACTTACTTCAATGATACCATCATTTTCACCATTACAAGTAATATCGGTTACAATATATTGAGCCGTTAAAGGTTCTGTTGGTTCTGTAATAATAACTGCTGATGAGGTTATATCACAATCCACACTTTCAACATATACTTGATACGTTCCTATTGGTAATTCTGTAAAAACACCTGGATTATTTTGTACCGCTCCTAATATATCATTCCCACTACCATCTTGAAGTGTATAAACATAATTTCCTAAAGCACCTTGTGCCTCTGCCACAATAACACCTGTAGAATCTCCAGCGCAGTTAACCGTTGAATTGGTTGTGTCTAGATTAACCGTTAATGGGACTAAAGGTTCTATAGTAATACCATTAGAAACACTAGACACACATCCATTAGCATCCCTTACATAATATTGATAGGTTCCCGGACTTACTGAAAAGGTTATTGATGTTGCAAAAGAACCCAAGACTGTTGTAAAATTATCAGTATTGCTATACTCATAACTTCCTGTACCCCCTGTTGCACTTAAGGTAAGGGTAGCATCATTAATACAAGTTTGGGTACTTGCCGTAACTAAAGAAGCTACTATTTGAGTAGGTTCTGAAATAACTACATCTGGTGTATTAAATGTACAGTTATAACCATCAGTTACAGTTACGTTATAGGTACCTGCTGCTAACCCGCTAAATACTGGCGATGCCTGTGGTCCTGAAGCACTAACTGTTGGAGCAGTCATGTTTAATGTATAACTGTAGTTACTGCCTTGACCTCCTGTTACATTACTAACCGTAATCATTGCGTTGGTATCACCAAAACAACTTAATAGTGTTGGTGTAGCCACTACAGTAGCGTTGATTGGTATTGGTAAATTTAATGTTATGCTTTCTGAAACAATACAACCACCTGCATCTCTAACACTGATAGTGTACGTTCCTGCTGAAAGGTTACTAAATGTTCCGTTTGTTGAGTATGGTACCGTAGCAGCACCGGTTAATTGGTATTCATAACCACCCCATCCATTACTAGCTATAGCAATGATAGTGCCTTGATTATCATCACAGGTAACATTTGATGTTTCCGTTGCCGATAAGGTCAATGGTTCTGTTGGGGATAATATGTTTACTATGTTGGAAGACGTCGAACAGAACGGACTTGCTGTTTCAGTGACTTCAACATAATAGTTACCGGCAGTCATTCCTGTTATAGTTTGTGGGTTAGTTGAAGTATCGCTAGCAACAACACCACTTATGGATACTCCCAAACTATTAAATACTTCATAATTATATGTCCCCGTATAACCATTTACAAGAAATTCAATTACGCCATTGTTATCTCCATAGCAAGTTACATCTGTAGTTACAGTGGCTGTAATATTTATGGTATCATAAGGTGCTATGGTTAACCCTGATGTATCTATACTACAACCAGTGTCTACGTCGTTAACTCTAAAATAATAGGTTCCTGGGCCTGTAATAGCAAACGTATTTGAAGCCTGAGGTGTTCCATTAGGTAACATCTGATAATTAAAATTCCCAGACCCACCCGTAACAGTAATTGAAACAGTGCCAGTGTTATTACAATCAATTGGAGTTGCTATGGCTGCCGTAGCCAAAGTTAATGCCGGTAAGGGATTTATACTTACAGTGTTTGAGGCCACACATCCATTAGCATCCCTTACATAAATATCAACAGTTTGAACACTTCCGGTATCTATAATATCAAATGTATTGGTTGTAAAATAGTTAGTACCATCTATACTGAATGTATATGGAAATGTCCCTCCGTTTTCTACAATGGTCAATATTGATGTGTTCACCGAATTGTCTGGAGCACATGCAAAATCGGTTGCTGTTCCCGATACATCTAAAAGCACAGGCTCTCCTATGGTTATTGGCTCAGTTGTACTACAATTTCTACCTGAAATTACAGTGATATCATAATTTCCTGCTGGTAATCCAGTGAATATATTTGAGCTTTGTGGCCCTAATAACACAGGGCCTGAAGTAATCTCATAAGTATATGGAGGATTATCGTTACTCGCTGGTAGATTTACTGTTATAATTCCATCATTACCTCCATTACAACTAACATTGGTTGCTACAGGTGTAAATAGAACTGGGGTTGCAGCGTCCAAAGTAATATCTACTTGGTCTGTACATGCTGTAGTAGTATCTGCTATGGTAATGGTATAAGTCCCACTTGGTAAACCGTTAAACACATTTGATGCCTGAGGACCAACTAAAACAGGACCAGAGGTGATTTCATAAGTATAATTTCCAGAACCACCATACCCTGTCATCGTTATGATGCCATCGTTATTGGTACAAGATGTTAGTGCCGTTACCTGAGCACTAATTTGTATAGGTTCATAAATAGTAATAGTATCGGTTGCTGTACATCCATTTCCATCACGTATGGTTACCGTAAATGTTCCTGTTGAAGTGACTATAAATGTTGGGCTTGATTGAAAGTTTACTCCATCTATACTATAAGTAACAGGTGTTATCTCTCCTCCTCCAGGTGTAGCTGTAAAAGTATAGGAACTACCATTTGATGTACATTGATCGTTTGCAATAGTAGGCAATGTTACTACTGGTAGCGGATCTGCCGAAATAGAAACATCTAATGGAGATGATATATCACATCCATTAGTATCACGAACGTAAACATCCCAATTAATATTGATATTAACATCCAAAATAGCTAAATTATTAGCAGTCCAATCTCCAATTGTTGGTGTAACACCATCCTCAACAAAAGCATATTCATATGGCGGTGTACCCCCACTACCATTTACAACAACCTGTGCATCTTGATTACAATTAGCATTTGTATTAACTACTTCAGCTAATAATAATTCTGTAGGCTGTATAATCTGGAAATTCACTAAAGCTGTACACTGCGTAGAGGTTAAGTCTGTTTCAGAAACCAATAAATAATAATCTCCTGGGGCCAAACCAGAAACAGTATCTGAATAATCTGCTCCAGACAAGCCAGTTGCATTGCCTGTAATACCAGTTGTTGTATTTGAAAGGTTATTAAAAACTTCCCATGATAATTCGTTACCACTATAAGCGGTTACCGTAAAGTCGAAAGTACCGTCATCTAATCCTGGGATTTCATAACAAGTAATATCTGTAGCAGTTCCAGAAACAGCAATAGTAGACGGGCTTGGTATAGCAGGTACATTTTCAATATAGGTACAACCTGTACTAGTATCTAATACTTCAAAAGTATAGCTCACATCAAACTGGAGTCCAGAAAACTGATGGTTTCTTTCATTTGGCGACATATTAGAAATTGGTAATCCATTAGGTGCAGTGCCATCTGTTGGGTTAAATGTTGTTGTACCATCATAAATACGTACTCTAAAAGGTCCCGTACCGTTAACAATTTCAATATTGTATTCTACCCCAGCTATACAAGTTCCTGTTGCATTTGTATTAATATCTAAGTTATCAACATCAGAAGCCACTAAATAAGGCCCAAAGTTATACTCACAACCATTAGCATCTACTATTCTTAGGTAATAATTGCCAAAACTTAAATCGTTAAACGTTACATTATCATTTGGTGTAGGTCCAAAAGGATTTGAGGACGATGTTGTAGCAACAGCACCTGAACTATTTAAAAGCGTATAAGTATAATTAGGTGTTCCACCAGTAACATTGAGTATTTGAATAGCTCCAAGTACATTGCCACCTACACCACAAGTAATAGGTGTAATGATTTCAGAACCCAAAGCAATAACACTAGGCTCATTAACAACTACAGAACCATTAAATTCACAACTGTTGGCATCCCTAACAATGTAATTATAGGTTCCAGTTATTAATCCGTTATAAACTGCTTGAGATGTGAATCCTGAACCATTAAAGCTAACTTGATAAGGTGGTACCCCTAAGGTTTCATCTATATCAATTGCTACAATTCCGGTGGCGTCTCCACTACAGAATACATCAGTAGCTATGGCTGTGGCCAATGGATTTGAAATAGGCTGAATAGTAATCACATTGGTTAATGCCGTACAACCTAAAGCATCCGTAATCCTGTATTGATAATCCCCCGTCTGTCCACTATTATAGGTATATGGTGGATTACCTGTTGCGATAAACACACCTCCATTAAAGGATACTTCGTAATTGTATGGGGCAATACCTCCAGAAACCGTAACATTAACTTCTGCATCTGGACTCGTAGTACAATCCAATCCTTTAACTAAACTAGCTGAAGCTGTTAATTGGTCTGCTATGGTCTCAGTTGGTAAAGTAAAGGTACATCCAAAAGCATCTCTTACTATAATATCGTAAGTCCCGGGTGCTAAGTTTGAGAAAACCGGATTTGTTTGAAATACACTTCCGTTGTTACTGTATTCATATGGTGGATTACCTCCGGAAGCACTCACTTCAAGAGAAGAAGCATTCGTACCATCATAACAATAATTGGCATTGATTATCGTAGCCGTTGGGTTACTTGGCGTACTCAATACAAAGGTTGTTGTAACTTGACATCCGTTGGCATCAGTCACCGTAACCGTATACGTTCCTGTTTGGGATAAACCTCCAAAAATATTACTGCCTTGAGAACCTAATATTGAAGTGTCAGGTTGTTCTAATTCATAACTATAACCACCCCAACCACCGGTAGCAGTGACAGCGACACTTCCATTTGCAGTACAGGTTATAGGTGTTTCTGTTACAGTAATATTTAATGCAAAAGGTGGTCCAGATATACTTACCGTATCGGTTGCGGTACAATTAGTTGTTGTATCTGTAATGGCTATGGTATAACTACTACCTGCAGCTAATCCTGTTATATTGATTGGTGAACTACCAGCTACAGATGCTCCACCATTAATAGTATAGGTAAAACTTGTTGTTCCAGTTACTGTAAATTCTGCAGTACCATCTGAAGCACCAAAACAAGTCTCGTTATTTAAAACCAATCCAATTACCGAAAGTGTAGGTAATGAATCTATGGTATACGATTCGCTATAAGTACAGTTATTAGCATCCCTTACTTGGAAGGTATAAGTATCAGACCCCAATCCATTGAAAACATTAGACGATTGATATGCAGTAGCTGAACCTGAAGGTGCAATAATTTGATATTCTAAAGGTGGTGTACCACCTGTTACTCCAGTAATAGTTATATCAGAAGTATTGGTGGGACATGTTAATGGTGTGCTGCTAAAGTCCATATCGGTAGGTGGATCTAGAGCATCAATTGTAATAGGTGTTAATACTGAAGAACAACCACTTGCATCTCTTACAGTAACCGTATAAGTTCCATTAGTTAAACCTGAGAACGTGTTTCCTGACTGAAAGTTAACACCATCAATACTATATTCGTAAGGTGATGTTCCTCCAGATACTCCAGAAACTGCAATTACCCCATTTGTTGTACAAGTTAACGGTGTTGTTAATGTGGCTGTTCCTGTAATTGGAGCCTGTGTTGTAATTGTAATGTTCTGAGCTACAGAAGCACATACATCAGCATCGTAAGTATATTGTACAACCACATCATAGTTGCCAGCCACTAGACCTGTAAACACATTGGAACTCACAAAGGTAGTTCCGCCATCTATACTATACATTAAACTATTACCGTTGGCATTGGTAACATTAACGGTTATAGAGCCACTATTAGGATCGTCTGCACATAAAATATTGTTTTGATTTATGTTAAACTCAGGTGGTAAAATACCATCAACAGTAATTGATGTTGAAGCTTCACAACCATTGAAATCCAGAACAGTAATATTGTATACACCCGCTGTAGTAACAACATATTCTGGGTAATTCTGTGAAATGGTAGTACTATTAATAAAATAGTTATAAGGTGGTGTACCACCAACCGGATAAATTGTTATTTCACCATCGGTACAGGTTAAAGGTTGCGTTAAAGCTGCTGTTACCGTTATTACTGGTGGATCAATTATATCTATATCATCTGTAAAAATGCAGCCATCATCTGTGGTTACCGAATATGTATATGTTCCTGAGTTTAAATTATCAAAGGCGTAATTACTATCCATAATAGGCCCTACACTATTAATTAAAGTACCTCCTTGTGATAGACTATAGTAATATTGTGGAAGCGCATCGTTTACCTGTAACTGAATACTACCTTTATCTCCATTACAATCTGGCTGTGTAACCACCGTAGTTAGGTTAGCATCACGCTGTCTCACATATATACTAGGAGTTTGAAAAGTACATGGAAATGAATCGGCTACTGTTTGCTGAATATAAACTGTATAATACCCGGGAGTATTAACTGTAAATGTATTTGATGCCTGATAAGGTCCATTAGGGTCTAAGCTATACTCATAACCTGAGGGTACACCTCCAACGGTTACCTGACCAGGAGTGGTACAAATGATATCCTCGGCCGTTATGGTTGGATCTAATAAGTTTTGATACACATTAAAATAGAAAATACTAAAACATCCGCCAGGATAATTAATAACAAGTCTAAACTCACCTGCCATATTAGCTACGTAATCTGATCCTGTTCCCACTTGGTTCCATGTACAATCATCACTTTCGTTAGCACAATCATCTACAGTTAATGCCGCACAACTACTTTCATCCAGTTGTTCCCAAACAATAGATACTGCATCACTTATACCTGTTAAAATCTCTCTTGTTTCATTTGCTCCACATAAGAATATATATGGCAGTTGCTTACCGTCATTAGGACAAGTAACTACTTGATCTGCGTAAGGAATAACTGGATTAGTTTGTGTATTACCATAAAGCGCCACTGTTATAGCTTCCTCTATAGAAATACACGTTGATGTTGTGGTATTATTAACATAGTATGTTCCTACCTCTGTAGCGGTATAGGTTTGACCTGTACCAATTACAGGAGTTCCCGTTGGACTTGTAGACCAAGAATAAGTATCATATCCTGAAGCAGCGGTTAAAACAACACTACTACCACATAAAATTTCAGTTCTAGCAAAATCACAGTTTGATATATCCACGATAAAGTTAGTAGAGCCTGGAACTCCCAAACACTCTTCAGTTGCAAAACTTCCTTCTTCTTCAATTATTGTTGGATTTATAACACCTCTATAAGTAGCAAAAGCTTGGTTCTTAATTTCATTAGAACAAGCCTGACTTAAATCGTAGCAATTTGGTACCACCTGAATGGCAATGCGAATCGTGAACGCTGGATCATCAACTTCAACTGAGCCATCTGGTATACTGAATATCAATTCTCTAGTTACTGGATCCCATGACTGCAAAGTTGCACCGCCAGCATTACTCAAATCAATATCGGTAGTAGGATCAAAAATGATATTGTCTGGTAATATATCTTTAATTGTAAATTGTGTTACATTATCATTACCAACACTTTGATAGGTAATTTCATAGAATAGATTCTGGCCTAAAATCACATCATCTCCATCAATATCATTTCCTAATTCATCCAAAACAATTTTTGTAAGATCTATATCTGGTGCGATTATATCTACACCAAATGCACTCATAAAAGCAAAAATAGGATCTGCTTGACCCCTTGCAACCTGAAGTCTAAAATCGGCTGCCGTATCATCGTTCCTTATGAATTCCGGTTCGGAATTAATTATTTCCAAAAGCCCTGTATCATATCCTAATGTATTGGTACTTTGAGGATTTCTAGGATAAACTAGACTTGGAGGATTAGGGTTACCATCATAACCCAAGTTTTCAATTACAGAACCAAAGAATTTATTGGCTGGCCTTAATTCTGTTGTTACTTCTTTACCATTTATTTCTAATTTGGTGGCTCGCTTGGTACGATCGCCATCTAAGGTTCCATAAGCAAATTGTAAATCGATATTTCCGGCTGGAGGTGTTCGGAAGCCTGTAACATTAACGGTTTCTTGATGACCATCAAAAATATGGCTAAAACCATCAAAAATTGTAAACGATTTTGTATAGAGTTCAGGATCCTCATAAATTAGAAGGAGTGTCCATCCTGCAGATAACCCTGTTGAATTGTTAAATCCTTCACTGGAAGTAACATTGGCAACCGTATAATTTCCTTCTATATTTGTTAAACCACTAAATAAATTGGTTACATCGGCATAACAAGCATACGGCGTATTTCCTGGCTCTCCAGTTTCAGCTACTATTGGACTTACGATAGCATCGTAAATAATTTCTCCAGTAATATCGATATATGTTGAACTTCCAGCCAGCTTAAACTTTACTTCATCAATATCACTTCTATCTCCAGATTGAAGTGATGCCGCCCAATATAAACCTGCATAGACTACCCTGTAACAATCTGTTGGACTTCCATCTTCATGAGGAGGTAATTGTATTTCTGCACTACTGGAACTAAAAGTAGTTGCATCTGAGTCAATATCGATATATCTCATATCGACATCTTGATTATCTCTAGTTAAATCATTAAAAGGTAAGTTATTTTCTCCAATAATGCTGTTTCCAACAACCAACATACTACCACGTACCTCGATTTTTTCTCTCTCCGTGAATGGATCATAAGTCTGAGCAGACAATTGAATGCTTAGAAAAAGAAAAATAATAACAAGTCCATAGCTTACATAAGTAGTTTTTTTCATGGCAGTCATTTAATTTTATTTCTTTTATTGAGGCTATAAAAAGAAATATATCTTATTACAATTCTTAATAAATCAATTTAATTTGTAAGTTTATTTTGTTTTTCAGCGTCATTCAACCTACATAAAACACACTTAAACGAGGTAAATATCGTATTTTTTTTTATAACTAAGAAGTAAATCGACACATTTTATGTATTTCATCGAAAATAAAATGCTTTTAAGCGTTAAATAATAATATTTTTGTACTATTATTTACACAAAAAACATAAAAAGACCAAGTATCCCAACAAAAACCATTTATTATATATTAACCTAAAAAAAATCGGATAGTGCCAAAAACCGATTTTCTAAAAGATATTTATGTAGTTAATTAATTCTCTATTTTAACAATAGACATTTTACTATTATATGGTTTGGTTCCTTTTGATTCCAAAGTCTTTTGAGCCGCTTCAATATTGTTAAACTTATCGTAGTATATAAAATACTTGTTTGAATTCACATCAAAGAAGAAATTAATATTGGTTTCACCAGATGCCACCGCTTTTCTCAAAAATTCATCTCTTTTTTCTTCAGAATCATGAACCGCTATAACCATATAAAATCCGTTTTCCTCATTGCTAACATCTTTAATAATTTTAATGCTATTACTTTGTTCTTCTCCAAAATCAAAATCTTCTTCTTGTAATGGTACCAAACTAGGTTCTGTAAATTTTCTTATTCTTTCTAGAGTTGCTCTATCCTTCACATATCTATCTTGTTGATTTTGATAAGCTGCTCGTTTAATTCTTCGCTTTCTTTCAACCTCTGTGGCTTCTTTAATAGTTTTCAATTCTTCAATTAAATCTTCTTTCAATCTAATGGTTTTTAATCTTTCGGCTTTTAGTGCTTCAATGGTTTTTAAATAACTAGCAGATAAAGGATCTAACTTATCCCGTTTCTTCCCTTTTCGCTTAATTAGAACAGCTTCTAACTCTTGAATTTTAATATCCTGCTCTTCAATTACCTTGTCTATTTCGATTTTAATAGATTCAATTTCAGCATTTTCCGCACTAATACTCTTAAATGGTTTAGGAGCTACATAAATTCCTTGTTCACTTAAATCGTTTTCTTCCTTTAAATCATCTAAATCTTGTTGTTTGATATTAACTTTATTAGATAATCTATCTAATAGCATATGCTGCAGGTTTACTGAGTTTTCAGCTATTTGATTCAAATTATTTATTTCATTAATTGTTTCTTTATCTAGCTCTGGATCACTTAAGTTATTTTCTTCTATGGTTTGCTCCTCCAATTTAGATACTGCTTCTTCCTCGTCTCTTTTGGCTTTCTCTAAAGCATCTTTTTCAGTCTGCAATCTTTCGGCTTCTAACCTAGCTTTTTCTTCCGCCTCTGTTTTAATTCTTTCAGCCTCAAGTCTCGCAGCCGCTTCTGCCTTGCGTTTTACCTCTTCCATTCTAGCCTTTGCTTCCGCTTCAGCTTTTAATTTTGCATCTTGTCTTGCCTTGGCCTCTGCCTCCTGTTTACGCTTCAATGCTTCAGCCCTTTGTTTTTCTTGTTGCTCTTTTTCTGCCTTGATTCTGGCTTCCGCTTCGGCTTTAATTCTATTTGCTTCTTCTTGAGCTATCCTCTCTGCTTCAAGTTTAGCAGCTTCTTCTGCTTTTCGTTTCTCTTCTTCTAAATTTGCTTTGTCTTCTTGACTATTAGTATTATCAATTATTTCTTGTTCTTCTTCTGCAACCGAATTATCATTTTCTTCTAGATTTACTTTTCTAGATTTTAATCTACCTGGTGTAGCAGATCCAGTTTTCTTGGTTGGATTTTTACTAGCAAGAACTCGCCTTACTTTTCTTGAAGATGTAAAAACCGATTTTTCATCATCATCACCACTGTAATTGAATCTTTGGTTCTTGAATCTATACGCCAATGTAACTTCATGTGAACTTCCAAACTCAACTAAATCTCCTAGAGATTGTTCATAATTATATTCTATAGCAATTTGCTCACTAATATTAATACCAAGACCTACAGAGGCACCATATAACGAATTATATCCTATTTGACCCCAAAGCCCTCTAGGAATGGTTAACATAGCTAAACCAGAAAAAATTGTTTCACCTTTTCTGAATTCAGACCGGAATAGACTGGAAAATTTACTTTCATCAAAAAAACCTCTGCTATTCATGTAGCCCGTATACATAATATGAGCCTGTAAACCCTGCGCAGGATTTTCTTCTATTAATTTTGAATTGTTAAAATTATAGGAAACCAAATTATTTACTGAAAAGCCAAAATCAAAAAAACCAGTGCCATAATTAATACCTGGATTGATGGTTAACATAAAGTGCTTTGGTATGTTTTGAAGTGAGGGGTCTGGTTCATTTATAATGACGCTTCCTTCATTTATACCACTTTGATATGCACCTAGATTAAGCCCGAATGTTAAATTGCTCTCTCTGCTTAATGACACATTATAGGCAAAGTTTAGAACACCTCCAAAGGTAGTTTGCACACCATAATCTTGTTGAAAAAGACTTAAGCCCATTCCTATGTTTTCTCTAAACCTTCCGGAATAACCAAATAGAAAAGTCTGGGGTGCATTATCAAATTGAAGCCATTGTCTTTTATTAGTAAAACTTATATACTTGTTTTGTTCTCTAACAAAACTAAAGGTAGGGTTTAGAACATGCCTGTTAAATTTCAAAGAGTTTCTTACAGGTAGATCAAACGCAACAACACCATTCTCTTGAGAATGGATCATTTGTACCGTAAACAAAAACAGTATACAATATAGGAGGTATTTATTCATGTCACTTTACAAGCGTAATTGATCCTTTACGAGTCTTGTTATTTGGGGTTGTTATTATGTAATAATACACTGGGTTTACATCTTTTAAGCTTATATTTTCTGGCCAGTTATTTTGATAATTATTAGTATTTAAAACTATTTTTCCTTGTTCGCTTACAATCATGACTTGAGCACCTGACCCGCTAACATACTCTTGCGGAATTATCCAAGTATCATTTACACCATCGCCATTTGGACTAATTAAATTAGGAATTTGAGATACATTAGGAAAAGGTTCTGTAACTCTAAACAAAAATTCTTTTGAAGACAAACAACCAACCGTTTGATTTATAGTTACTTTATAATTACCAGCACTATTAATTTCATAACTACTAAATGTAGCTCCTGAAATTTCAGAACCATCAAGATACCATTTATAAGTTGGTGTATTTGCGCTAGTGGTTACTGTGGCAATTAACGTTTGCCCCTCTTCTAACATATTCAAATCATCAACATCAATATTACTTGTAAATCCAGTATTTTCTAAATCAATAGTGGCAATAGCTGTACAATTTCCTAAATCTATATTAACTGAATAAGTACCAGATTCATTAGTTTCTAACATTTGACTGGTAGCTCCTACAATGCTTTCTCCATCTTTAAACCATTGATAACTATTTCCTGATATGGTGCTTAAGGTAGTGGGACCATCTTCTTGACAATATGGATTACCTAAAAGGGAATTTATAGCAGTTGTTGTTTCTCCATTAGTAGCTTCACTTACTGTAACTCTGTTTGAAAAGGAGTCTGAAGTACAAGTTCCGTAATTAGTTTCTACAAAATACGTACCCGATTCTGTAACTTCTAATGTTTCACCAGACGATACGAAAACAGAGGTTGATGGACCAGTCTCTTTATACCAATTAAATGTTAATGACGGGTATTGTAATGGCGAATCATTCATGGCACCCCCAGGATTATCTATAGTTAACACATAACTACTGCCAGAACAAAAAACTGCAGTTTCTATTAAATTGTTTATTGTAAATGGTGAATCTTGAATCTTATAATAAGCAGCAAAAGGATCAGAACCACTACTAGTTGCAATAGGCGATGTGCTTTTAATTCTTACTTTATAAGCTTCACCAGCTGTGACCTCTGGTAATGAAAAGCTTAGAGTTGCTGGAGAACTAGTAACACTTCCAGCCGTAGAGGTAAAAACAGTTGTAGCATTAGAGAAATCTCCTGTTTCATCAGAAAGCTCAACAATAAATTGATTAGATCCTGTTAGAGCAGTATCGGGTGAAAAAGAAAAAGTAACATTATAATTATTGAACGAAGAACTTGCGCATGCCTGAGTAAAACCCAAAGTTGGTTTACTAATAACTATTTGTGCATGCATTAATGAAAATGAGAGCACCCCAAAAAGCAATAAGGTAATATTCTTCTTCATAAGCAGGTTCTTTTATTACTATGTAATTCACTAAATAAACGGCCATTATTTAGTCTTCATCAACATCAGGTTTATTAATAGCAATTATTTTGTTAATTCTTAGCCTGTAATCTGGCCTTCTCTGGTTTTCAATATCGATAAAAGTCTCTTTATTACTGCTTTTAGAATAGACATTAAAGAAAGCTGCATTTCCATACCAATTCTCTAAATCATCATTATTACTGTTATATGCAGTAAAAATATTTCCATTACAGTTATTAAAATACATATCTGTAAACTTAATTTTTTCAAGGTTTGTTTGATTAATGGATATTCTATCATCTAGTATAACAGCGGGATTAAATCCTGAAATAACACTTTTACTCATCTCTAAAGACGCATTTTGACCAACAAAAACGCCTTCCTTAACCAATCCTTTTTCAATATCCTCCTTTAAATTTTCAGTATCGTTTAAGATTGTAATATTGTTTGCTATAACCAAAGTAGAATTTTTAGAAAAGTCAACATCTTCTCGTTTATCATATGATAACACTTTTAAACAACGAGACCCTTCACTACTAGAAATGTAAGGAGACCTAATAGCTAAAGAGTTATTTAACTTACATTGGGTGCCGTAATTAAAATTGAAATCGTTACTACTTGTTCTGTATGATACCGCTTGACTAAGTGTAATATTACCACCCCAAATTTCAAAAGCATCACCAGCAGAATAGGTTACCATAATATTTTCTAATACAGTTTTAGACCCAACACCTGCTAAAAGCAAGCCATTAAAATAGCCCGCCCCTTTAATCCTTTTTCCTGTGTATTCAATTCTAACGTATTTAAGAATACCAGAACTACCTTCTGAGTTATTCCCACCATAATTAGTATTTACGTAATTTTCAGGTTGCAAATTATTATGAAAGTTTGCTACAGATCCGTTACCAAACCTGTTTAAAGGAGCATCACCCAAAAGAATAAGCCCGCCCCAATCTCCAGCTTTCTTAACACTTTTGTTTGAAGAAAATATAATAGGGTCTGTTTCAGTACCTTCAGCCATTATTTTAGATCCTTTAGAAATTGTTAGAGAGGCTTTGGAATCATAATCGCCTAGAATTACTGTACCGGGTTCAATATAAAGTGTAGCCCCATTTGTAACAAATACACTTCCAACAAGTAGATAGGCATCTCTTTTAAATAGCTTAGTGTCTTTAGTTATATTTCCAGTGATAATTTGAGTTGGCTCTCTGTAATACTGCTTATCAAATTGAAAATCTGTCCAATTATTTAACCAATTGGTTGCTCCTATAATACCTTTTTCCTGCTGAGCAAAAAGGTTCAAAGTACCAAAAAGCAATACCCATATTAATACATTAAGTTTTTTCATAATCAAGCATTTTTGATTTCAGTAGAAATGGTTTATTAATTAATTTTCAAATATAATATTAATTCCATGAAATACCAAATATATCGTTAAAATGTATTATACATGTAATATTTTTCATATTTTATCGATTAAATGCGCTTTATTTAGACAAATAATGGTTATTATTATACTTTAGATACCATAAAAAAATATAATAAGGTCCTATTAGCAAACCAATCACCAAAGGTTAAAGCATAAAAAAAGGAGCAAACGAAAAGTGCTCCTTAATAACATTTTTGTCATTTTAAAAATTGCTAATGGAATTCACTGTACTCATGAAGTGATTTTAGTGTATCTTCATAAAATAAAATGGCTGAGATTAAGTCATCAGTATCCGAATAGGGTAATATTCGTTGCTGAAACTCCTTGTTTTTTTCAATAAAATCATCGGTCGCTTCAAACTGATCATCCAGAATTTTTCTATTATCACTATCATTTGGAATTCCTAAGGTAGACATCGTAATTCCTGGTTTAGTAGCAAAGGCGATGTAAGGCATTAGCTGTACTAAGCTTTCTATTCTTTCAATATACAATACTAATAACTCACCTTTTTGTTTTCTATCTAATTCATCTTTATTATGGTATTTCTTTATAGCTACCTTATCATTAATAATGCTTTTAGGTTGTTTCTTTTTTTGGGCAAAACTAAGCCCAGTAACTAAGAAAAGACAAAAACTAAGTAGGAATATTTTTGTTTTCATAAAAATAGATTTGAGGTTCAGTGCGCTAATTTATACATTTTATCGTTAAAAACAATCGTTTTATCGATTTTTTTATATTTTTTTTATATTTAATAAGAAATCACGTCTATTTACAAGCTATTATACATTGAAATATAAAACTAAAACCATGAGCTATCTTACAGAAAACAAACCTGTTTTATGGACATGAATAGCATAAAGCTATTCCTTTAAATCCCTTGGGAATAATGTTAATACGGTCTTTCCTTTTTTCAACTCGTTCCAATCAATAATATCAAACTCAATGGAAACTACACCGCTTGTAGGTACATTATCTATATGAACATCGCCATAAGTATTTACAAATGCTGTAATAGCATGATTATGTCCAAAAATCAGCAGACTATTAATATTGTTATCACACTCTTTAATAACTTCAAATAAATCTCTACCAGCAAAGTCATATAGTTTATAACTTAAGTTTATATGTTCTTCATCAATACCCAGGTGGTCCATAAAAATGTTGGCAGTGGTTCTAGCTCTTACAGCATCACTTGATAAAATTTTATCAAATTTTAAATCATATTTTTTGGACAAATTTTTTGAAACGAGTGCCGCATCTTTAAATCCTCTTGTGTTTAATGGACGTTCATGATCAACAACATCATGCTCCCATGAAGACTTGGCATGCCTAATTAAGGTTAATTTTCTCATAGTTATTAGATAAAATGTTATTTTTTATCGATTAAATGTTGTTTTTTTCGATAAAAAGAACTTTATTTGCTTATTGTAATTGTAAAATTACGACTTTAAATAACCAAAATTCAATTAAATATGGATTATAAAAACCTTAGTAAGAGGCATCATTAGATATTCAAGTCGTCAAATGATTCAGATAATCCGATTAAACGAGTCTAAAAAGCTCTTTGTCGACTTTTTGAGTGATTTGACATATTTTTTTGAATAAATAAAGATATGTACGTTGCTTTGTTGTAGCTATTAACTGAAATCATGACCCCAAATCTAAATTTCACTACAAAAGTTGTTAATGCCCTTGTTGGCATTTTTCCCTCATTACTTTTTTTAAGAAGCGAAGCATGTTTGCTCAACACCAATGTTGTGCAACCCATTTATATATATAAAAATCTTGCTAAAGTCAATACAAATCTACAAGCTTATGAAAACTAATACTTATAGTCTAATTGCAATTATCCGCAGTAAAACGATATTATTGTTTGCGATATCTTTTTTATTAGCAGGAATTTCTGAGGTAAATGCTCAGTGTACTGTACCAAATAATATGACAGGTGCCCAATTAGTTACTTTTGTTACTACAAATGCAGCGACGTGTGATGGTACTGTTATTATCCCTAATGGTATTGATATATTTATAAGTGTTGATACCACTATACCTTCTAGCATAGATAGAGTTATTATAGAAGATGGTGGTCAAATTATTTGGACTGCAAACGCCACATTAACTTTAGCCCCAAATACCGCAATTGTTATTGAAAACACTACAGACCTTAATACCAGTAATGGTACTGCAGCTTTGTCTACTATAGGACCTTGTAATAACAATAAAAGGATAAATATTGGTACAGTTGAATATACGGCTTGTACTGGAGGAGGAAATGTATGTATTATCTTTAGTGAAGTAGTAGCTGCAGGAGGTACCATACAGATTGATCCAAACATTGATATTGATCCAGGTCTTGGAGAGAATCAGTTTTGTTTTGAACCTACCTTTGTAGATTTAGAATTAAATGGGTTTGTTGAAGGTACTCCTACTTATTTATGGACAGTAGTTTCTTCCCCTTCTGGGGCAACAGTTGATTTTGCCCCAAGTAATACTGTTGAAGATCCTACTATTACAGTTTCAGAACCTGGTCAATATGTGTTTAATGTTGCTGTTACAGTATCCTTGAGTGATGAATGTACAAGCACATTTATTACCGTTGATGCTGATATTGAAATGGAGTTTATTGCCGGTGTAACTGGAACTTTAATGACTGTTGAGCCTGATAGCGATGGATGTAGTTTAACGGTTGATTTTACGGGATCATCAAGTGGTGGGCTTAACACGGAATATGATTGGAATTTTGGAGATGGTAATAGTGTTGATAATATTCAAAATCCATCTCATATTTATGCACAAGATGGAACCTACACTGTAACACTTACTATATATGATCCTGACGCTATTAAGGGATGTAATAGTGTTACTGTTTCGGACGATATTACAATTACAGACACTGCACCAACTATTACTTGTCCTCCTACTGTTAATGTGAGTGCTGATAATGGCTTCTGTTATGCGTCTAATGTTGCCCTTGGTGATCCAACCGTGGGTGACGATTGTGACACAAATGATTTAACAATTACCAAAAATATTCCCGATAACTTTCAATTCCCTTTTGGCTCAACTACTGTAACATGGACTGTTGAAGATGCTTCGGGTAATACTGCTACTTGTGATCAAACGGTTACCGTTACTGATAGCGAAAACCCTACCATTACTTGTGCAACTCTTGATGCTTCCTATGATACTGACAATGGGGTTTGTACTTTTACAGTTCCTGACGCTAGTTTAAATCCAACTAGTGCTTTAGATAATTGTGGTGTTGCATCTGTAATCAATGACTATAATAATGGTTCAACTCTGAACGGCGCTGTTTTCCAATTAGGTACTACAACAGTTATTTGGACTGTTACCGATGGCTCTGGAAATACTGCTTCTTGTAGTATTGATGTCGTGGTTATAGATAATGAAAACCCTACCATTACTTGTGCAACTCCTGATGCTTCTTATGATACTGATAATGGGGTTTGTACTTTTACAGTTCCTGATGCTAGTTTAAATCCAACTAGTACTTTAGATAATTGTGGTGTTGCATCTGTAATCAATGACTATAATAATGGTTCAACTCTGAACGGCGCTGTTTTCCAATTAGGTACTACAACAGTTATTTGGACTGTTACCGATGGCTCTGGAAATACTGCTTCTTGTAGTATTGATGTCGTGGTTACTGATAACCAAGCACCTGTATTCGATTGTGACTCATTGTCTCAAATAGATTTTAACTCCGATTCAGATACCGTATGTTCTAACAGTACGGATGTATCGGTGCCTCAGGCTAATGATAATTGTGATGGTACTATAAACGCTGTTGGTACTAGAAGTGACAACGCTGCGCTTAATGACCCTTGGCCATTAGGTACGACTACCATTACTTGGACGTTTACAGATACTGCTGGTAATGATACTGTATGTACACAAGATGTCGTGGTTACTGATAACCAAGCACCTGTATTCGATTGTGACTCATTGTCTCAAATAGATTTTAACTCCGATTCAGACACTGTATGTTCTAACAGTACGGATGTATCGGTACCTCAGGCTAATGATAATTGTGATGGTACTATAAACGCTGTTGGTACTAGAAGTGACAACGCTGCGCTTAATGACCCTTGGCCATTAGGTACGACTACCATTACTTGGACGTTTACAGATACTGCTGGTAATGATACTGTATGTACACAAGATGTCGTGGTTACTGATAACCAAGCACCTTTTATTACTTGTCCAGGCAACCTAACAGCAATGTGTGATATTTCAGAACAACCTGCTTATACTACCTATGCAGAATTTACAAATGCAGGAGGAAGCGCCAATGATAACTGTAGTATTAATGAAGCTAGCTTTACATTAATAAGTGAAGTTAGTGATAACTTAAGCTGTCCTGAAACGGTAACCAGAACATATCAGATTGCTGATATGGCTGGGAATACAATGACATGTACACAATTAATAATTATCGACGATGAGATTGTTCCAACCATAACTACGCAAGCCCAAAATATCGAAATAGAATGTTTAAGCGATAGTGATGCCGATGAAATGGCACTTCAGAACTGGTTAGACACCAATGGTGGTGCTATAGCTACAGACAACTGTAGTGCTGTAACTTGGACTAATGATTATGGACAAGACACTTCAGTTCAGTGTGAAAATGGTGCTATTACAGTAACATTTACTGCTACTGATGAATGTAATAATTCAACTTCTACAACAGCAACATACTTAATTAAAGATACTGAAAACCCAACAATTACTGTTCCAGCTTCAGATCAAACAGTACAATGTGACGGTGCAGGTAACTTAAGTGAATTTAACACTTGGTTATCTTCGAACGCCGGTGCTGAAGCAACAGATGATTGTTCTGCTGTTTCATGGACTAATAACTTTATTACATTAAGTGATGACTGTGGTATGACTGGTAGTGCTATTGTTACTTTTAGAGCTACAGATGCTTGTGGCAACTTTAGTGAAACAACGGCTAAGTTTACTATTGAAGATACTATTGCTCCTGAATTTACAGTTCCTGCTGATATTGAAATATTCACTGATGCAGATTGTAACTATGATACCTCTCCTGCTGTAACAGGTGATGTAACCGATGAAGGAGATGTATGTTCTCCTAACATTCAAGCAACGTATCAAGATGAAACAGTAGCTGGTCCTTGTGAAGGCTCTGTAGTAATCACTAGAACTTGGACATTAAAAGACGATTGCGATAATACTACTGTAAAAACTCAAACGATTACTGTTACAGATAACACAGCACCTACATTTACAGCCCCTGCTGATATTGAAATATTCACCGATGCCGATTGTAACTATGATGTATCGGTTAGCAATGTTGGCGATGTGACCGATGAAGCCGATAACTGTTCTACAGGTATCGAAGCTACTTACTCTGATAGTGCACCTGTAGCAGGACCTTGTGAAGGTACGTTCGTTATCACAAGAACGTGGTCATTGGTTGATAACTGTGGTAATGCCGCTGCTGATCAAATACAAACCATAACCATCTCTGATAATATCACACCGACATTTACAGCGCCTGCTGATATAGAAATATTCACAGATGCTGATTGTAACTATGATGTATCGGTTAGCAATGTTGGCGATGTGACAGATGAAGCCGATAACTGTTCTACAGGTATCGAAGCTACTTACTCTGATAGTGCCCCTGTAGCAGGACCTTGTGAAGGTACGTTCGTTATCACAAGAACGTGGTCATTGGTTGATAACTGTGGTAATGCCGCTGAAGATCAAACACAAACCATAACCATCTCTGATAATATCATACCGACATTTACGGCACCTGCTGATATAGAAATATTCACAAATGCTGATTGTAACTATGATGTATCGGTTAGCAATGTTGGCGATGTGACCGATGAAGCCGATAACTGTTCTACAGGTATCCAAGCTACTTACTCTGATAGTGCCCCTGTAGCAGGACCTTGTGAAGGTACGTTCGTTATCACAAGAACGTGGTCATTGGTTGATAGCTGTGGTAATGCCGCTGAAGATCAAACACAAACTATAACCATTTCTGATAATACAGCACCTACATTTACGGCGCCTGCTGATATTGAAATATTCACTGATGCCGATTGTAACTACGATGTGTCTGTTGCTAATGTTGGAGATGTGACAGATGAAGCTGATAATTGTTCTACAGGTATAGAAGCTACCTATTCGGATAGTGCTCCTGTAGCTGGTCCTTGTGAAGGTACCTTCGTAATTACAAGAACATGGTCGTTGGTTGATAGCTGTGGTAATGCCGCTGAAGATCAAACACAAACAATAACAATCTCAGATAATACAGCACCTACATTTACGGCGCCTGCGGATATAGAAATATTCACGGATGCTGATTGTAACTACGATGTGTCTGTTGCTAATGTTGGTGACGTGACAGATGAAGCTGATAATTGTTCTACAGGTATTGAAGCTACCTATGCTGATAGTGAACCTGTAGCTGGTCCTTGTGAAGGTACATTCGTAATTACTAGAACTTGGTCATTGGTTGATAACTGTGGTAATGCCGCTGAAGATCAAACACAAACAATAACAATCTCAGATAATACAGCACCTACGTTTACTGCACCTGCTGATATTGAAATATTCACTGATGCTGATTGTAACTACGATGTGTCTGTTGGTAATGTTGGAGATGTGACAGATGAAGCTGATAATTGTTCTACAGGTATAGAAGCTACCTATTCGGATAGTGCTCCTGTAGCCGGTCCTTGTGAAGGTACGTTCGTAATTACTAGAACTTGGTCATTGGTTGATAACTGTGGTAATGCTGCTGAAGATCAAACACAAACTATAACCATCTCAGATAATACAGCACCTACATTTACTGCACCTGCTGATATTGAAATATTCACCGATGCTGATTGTAACTACGATGTGTCTGTTGGTAATGTTGGAGATGTGACAGATGAAGCTGATAACTGTTCTACAAGTATTGAAGCTACCTATGCTGATAGTGAGCCTGTGGCTGGTCCTTGTGAAGGTACGTTTGTAATCACTAGAACTTGGTCATTGGTTGATAACTGTGGTAATGCTGCTGAAGATCAAACACAAACTATTACAATTTCTGATAACACGGCTCCTACTTTTACAGCACCTGCTGATATTACTATTAATTGTCAAGATGATGTTAGTGATTTAGCAATTTCAGGTGATGTAACCGATGAAAGTGATAATTGTTCAACAGGTATAGAAGCTAGATATTCTGATAGCATTGCCGATGGTGACTGTCCAAATGAACGCATCATTACTAGAACTTGGTCTTTGGTTGATAATTGTAACAATCCAGCTGCTGATCAAGTACAAATAATAACAGTGATTGATGATGAAGCTCCTGAATTAGTAACCCAATTACCTGGTACTATTTCAGTAAGCTGTGATGCTATTCCTGATGCACCTGAGCTTGGTTTTGCTGATAATTGTTCTGAAAATGTTCAGGTAACGTTTAGTGAAGAATATATGTACACAACGAATGCTACCGAGGAATATGAAATTATTAGAAAATGGACAGCGGTTGACGAATGTAATAACACTAGAGTAGTTGAACAAATAGTTACTGTTAGTATTGATGAGTTTGTTAGTCAAGTAACTGATGAGGCCTGTGCGGATGATGGCGTTATAAATTTAGATGATTACATCAACGATTTTAACGATGATGCCTCTTGGACATTTGTTTCAGGTGTAACCAATAATATCAATTTTGTTGGAAGTGAGTTCGATCCTTCAAACTTAGTTACTGTTGGAAGCGACACAAACTTCTTAGGAGACTATGTATTTAGTTACACTTACACAAGCCCTACAGGTTGTTTGGAAACGACTGAAGTAACAATCAATATTAATGATGATTGTATTGTCTTCCCATGTAGTTCTGATGATATTATCATATCTAAAGCAGTCACACCTAATGGTGATTTCTATAACCAAAGTTTTGATATTGATGCTGACCCAAATTGTGGATTTACTTCTGAAGTGAAGATATTTAATAGATGGGGAGCCTTAATATATGAATCTAACAACTACCCTATTGGTGCCAATGAATCAGGTAGTCCAGATCCAGCCAAATGGGAAGGACAAGCTAATGGCTCTATAGGAAACGCAGATAAAGCTCCAAACGGAACATATTATTATATAGTAATACTCAAAAATAGTGATGGATCAGCATCTGGACTAGCTCCATTTACCGGACCAGTATACTTAGGAACCAAATAAAAAACTTTAACCTATGAAACTTATTAAACATTACATAATCGCTATTGCATTGTTTAGCTCTGCGTTTGGAGTAGCTCAACAGCTACCCCAGTTTACGCAGTATATGTACAATACAATCTCAATAAATCCAGCTTATGCAGGAAGTAGAGATGCTCTAAGCATTGTAGGATTACACAGAAGCCAATGGGTTGACTTTAATGGTGGTCCTGTAACGCAAACACTGTCAATCCATTCTCCTTTAAGGAATGATAGAGTAGGTTTAGGGTTATCTTTTATACAAGATGATTTAGGCCCTCAAAACTATTCCTATCTATATGGAGATTTCTCTTATAGTATTCCAACAGGAGTTGATGGTAAGTTAGCTTTTGGTTTAAAAGCTGGTTTTACGGGTTACAGTTTTGATCAGCAGTTCTTAAATGACCCTAGTATTATGAACGATCCATTTTTTAATGGAACCCAAAATAGATGGGCACCAAATATAGGTTTAGGTCTTTTTTGGCACACTAATAAATGGTATCTAGGTTTATCTACTCCACGTGTACTGAATAATGACCAGAACAAAGAGGAAGGATTTGAAGCATTAGAAAGAATAAGTTATTACTTTACTGGTGGTTATGTATTTAACCTAAACGACAAGTTAAAGTTTAAACCTTCTTACTTGATTAAGGCCACTAATGGAGCGCCTATTTCATACGACTTTACTGCCAATTTCTTATTTAATGAGAAATTTTGGATAGGTGGTTCCTATAGAATGAATGAACAGACCGGAGCTTTTGGAGGTTTTATGGATTTTCAAATCTCAAGGCAATTGCGTTTAGGATATGCATACGAGAAACCTAATTCAGATATAAACAATTATACTAGTGGAACCCATGAAATATTGTTAATTTATGAATTTAAGTTTATGAGCAATAAATTAAAATCACCTAGATATTTCTAATAAAAAAAATCACCCATGAAATTAAAAAATTACATATTAGTTTGTATCCTATTGACGGTGAGTATTTCGGCCTCTGCGCAATATGGAAAACAGAAAAAAGCAGATACCTTATTTAATAAGTTCTCCTTTGTAAAAGCTACAGAAACCTATCTAGAGCTTCTTGAAAATAAGTATAATGAAGATTATGTTATTAGACGTTTAGCTGATTGCTATGCGCTTATGAGAGATGCTAAAAATGCCGCAAAATATTACAAAAAGGCGGTTGCTCAAGAAAATGTTCCAATTGAATATTATTATAATTATGCGCAAGCACTTAGAGGTGTTGAAAAATATGAGGAATCTAAAGAATGGATGAAACGCTACAAAGATTCTGGAGGTGTTGTGAATACCAGTAAATATTTGAAGAAAGGTAACTTTATTACCAATATTTTCAATGCAAAGCAACAGTATTTTTTAAGCAAATTCAATCATAATTCTAAACTAAGTGACTTTGGTGCCTATGAGCACAATGGTAAAATATACTTTGCTTCAACAAGAGATGAAGGCGTTTCTATTAAAAGACTTTATGGCTGGAATGAGCAACCATTCTTAGATGTGTATGCTGTAGATAAAGATAGTAAGGAACCTGCAGACCACACTTCAAAATTAAAGGGTGATGTAAATTCTATTTATCATGATGGCCCTGTAGCCATTACTAGCGATGGTAATACAATGTATTTTACTAGAAATAGTTTTATTAAAAATGTTTATGATAGTAATAGTAAAGGTATTAACCAAGTAAAAATTTATAGAGCTACTCTTAAAGATAGTATTTGGACAGATGTTGTTGATTTATCAATTAATGATTCAGAATTTAGTACACAGCACCCTGCTTTAAGCCCTGATAACAAAAAACTTTACTTCGCTTCAGATAGACCTGGTGGTATTGGATCTTCGGATATCTATGTCGTAGATATTAACGAGGATGGAACTTTAGGAGAACCTAAAAACTTAGGAAATGTAGTAAATACAACTGGTTCTGAAGGGATGCCATTTATTAACAATGAAGGAAGCTTATTCTTTTCTTCTGATGGACATATAGGTTTAGGAATGCTTGATGTTTTTGGAACTATTGCTAATGAAGATGATGAAATAGTAGATGTTATTAATCTTGGAGTTCCGGTAAACTCCAGTAAAGACGATTTTTCGTTTACTATGAATGAAGATGGTTTAACGGGTTACTTTGCTTCTAACCGTTCAGGCGGTATGGGAGATGACGATATTTATGCTTATAACAGAGTACCTCTATTGAATGTAGAAGGCGTTGTAACAGATATTGTAAATAAAAAGCCTGTACCAAATGCAATCATTACCTTATTAGATGGTAATGGTAAACAAATTGCTTACATGGAAACCGATGAAGTAGGTTATTATGAAATAAACATTGATAGAGATGTGGATTATAAAATTACCGCTAGTCAAAAGAAATACGAAGACGATGTTAAAGAATTTACCTCTAAAGGTATTGAAACAAAAGTTACCACTATTACGGCTAACTTAGAATTAACACCTGTAAGAGATGTTCCAATATTAGCTGACTTAGGTATTATCTACTTCGATTTTGACAAGCATAATATTCGTCAGGATGCAGCAGTAGAACTTGACAAGATTGTTAAGTTAATGAACGAAACATATCCTGGAATGGTGATTAGAATAGAATCACATACTGATTCTAGGGGAACATTAACATATAACGATAAACTATCTATTGACAGAGCTAATTCAACCTATCAATACTTAATTGATAATGGCGTTGATCCTGCTAGAATTACAGCTCATGAAGGATTTGGTGAGCGTAGGTTAACTAATGGATGTGATGGCAGCGTTAATTGTGAAGAAAACAGTCATCAGTTAAACAGACGTACGGAGTTTATCATTATCAAAATGGAATAGCATAATAAAGCTACATTCAATCTATAAAAAACCATCATTAGATATTTTCTTTTGATGGTTTTTTCTTTGTTGTAATTATATTTATCACCCATAAAAAAACTTTCTATTCTCTTGCTTATCATAATTTTTTTCTTTCCAAAAAAATAATGAACATTATTCTATGTTTGGTTTACTAAACGAATAACTGACCCAAACTAACCAAATACTTAAAAAACAGATAAAAAAATATCTTGCAAACCATACAATTGCTCAGAATAAATCTATAATGGATTATGATAGCCTTACTACTGAATATTTAAATTATCTAAGTAGAACGTATTACCATCTTTTAAATAATTCAAGAATAGTTGATCCAAGTGATTATGAAGGTGAACTTACAAAAGTAGAATATGTTAATAATATGTTCTTTATTAAAGATAATTACTCTGAAAAAGGGAAAGAGTTTGTTGCTAAAATGAATAATTATAGAAATGAAATTCTAAAACTAATTAAGGATGAAAATTTAAAGTATAGAATTAATGGGATTTTAAGTTCTGAAGATATTTTAATCAGAAATGGAAAGGTTAAATATTTAAATTATATGTATAAAGATTTTCCATTAATAGGAGTTTTAACTCATATGAGATACAGAGAAAATTCCATCATTGACATTGAAAAAGATTTCATATGTAACTTATTGATTCAACAGTAATGAAATATGAAAACAAAAAACCTTCCCAGTATAGGGAAGGTTTTATACCTAAAGCTAAATTCAATAACATAAAGTTATCAATAAATAACCTATTTAATTTTTTAATTGCACAATACCTCTATTATGCAAAGTTGCTAATAATCAGTAAATCAAATAAGGTTATGAGTTTACATTACTTGTAAAGGAAGTAACGTTATTTTTTTATAAATATATTAGTGTAATACCATTTACCATCAGCATTTTTTTCTGCTGAGACATCAAAATTGGTAAAGTCTCCTTCAATTGTTTCTCTATGTCCTTCACTTCTTAACCAAGCCCTAACAACAGTTTCGGCAGAAGTATAGCCATAAGCCACGTTTTCAGAAACACTTTTAGCGCCAACATTTTCTTTTAAATAACTACTTCGTGTAAAGAAATTATCGTGAGAAATTTGATCTTTATCAACCATATAATCTGTGTGACTAAAAGCTACTGATTTAACAATGCTCATATTAGACAATGGGCTAAGTCCTACTGACAACCTATGATTGTTAATTTGTTCTAAGATTTCAATTTCAATAGATTTTGTTTGGGGAGTTTTAAGGCTTAATTCAATACTATCAACCTTTTCATCGATGCTGTCTGTAGAGCAGGAAAAACTCAACACAGCTAACAATGCCAATATTGGCAACTTTGTTAATAACTTCATAAGTAGGTAAATTTAGATTTGGTCCCATAAAGTTATTAACCTAATTCAGCCTACAATTTTATTTGTACTAAAAATCGATGAAATGCATTTTTAAAATCGATAAAAAACATTTTTAATCGATAAAATGACATTAAAAATTCGGATGTATGTATTTAATCGTATTTTTTAAGGAGATAGTCGATTAATTAACCAATTGTAATCTGGCTGAAGTTTATATCTAATTCTATCATGTAAACGGTTAGGTCTCCCCTGCCAAAATTCAATTTCAATAGGCTTTACAATATATCCACCCCAGTTTTTGGGTCTTGGGATTTCTTTTCCTTGAAATTCCTTTTCTAAATCAGATAATTTTTGCTCTAAACATTGGCGATCTTTAATCTCCTCACTTTGATTAGATGCTAATGCCCCTAACTGACTACCGCGTGGTCGAGATTCAAAATAACCATCACTCAAATTTTCGGCTATTTTTTCTGCTTTTCCTTTTATAATGATTTGTCGTTCGGCCCCGTGCCAGAAAAATGATAGACATACATTAGGGTTTTGTTCAATAGCCTTTCCTTTTTCACTTAAATAATTGGTATAGAAAATAAATCCCTCGTAGGTGTATTTTTTTAACAACACTACCCTATTCTTTGGGTAACCGTCTAAACCAATAGTAGAAATGGTCATGGCGTTGGTTTCATCTATAGAAAAAAACCTGTCTACCTCAAAAAACCATTTCTGGAATAACTCCATTGGGTTTTCTGGAACGTTGCTTAAAAGTAGTTCCCCTTTTTCATAAGACTTTCTGTAATTGCTTAAGTCATTTTCCATATTCAAATGTATTGAATAAGTATTAAATCATTTTAAAACTCAAAAACTTTTCCATCTTCAGAAAGTTCTACAGCTTCAAACACCTCTTTTGCTTCTGCTTTAAAAGCATCTAATCCTTTGTAGCGTGTAGAATAATGCCCCAATAACAATTTACCTACATTAGCTTTTTTAGCAATTTTAGCAGCTTCTTTAGCTGTTGAATGTTTTGTTCTTAATGCTATATGTGCTTGGGTTTCTAAAAAAGTAGATTCGTGGTATAAGACATCGGTATTCTCAATAATGGGAACAATATCTTCTTTGTACATGGTATCACTACAAAACGCATAACTTTTTGGTTTGTTACCAGATCTTGTTACTGTTTCGTTTTTAATTGTAACACCATCTTCATTAACTACATCAAAACCTTGAGTAAGTTTACGGTAATACGCTACATTAATATTAGCGTTTTCAACGGCGGCAATATTTAATTTTCGTTTACCTGCTTTTTCCTTAAATAAGAAGCCGTTTGTATAAATTCTATGGTTTAAAGGAATGGTATGTACTTCAACTTTTTCATCTTCAAAAATTAATTCAGATTCTTTGGAAGTTAGCTCATGAAAAATAAGCTTATAATTGGTCCAAGAATCTGCTAGTTTCATTTGAAGTGTGATTATTTCTTTAATACCCTTTGGGCCATAAATATGTAAATCTGCTTCTCTAGTAAGCAATCTAAATGTTGAAATTAAACCAACCAATCCAAAAAAATGATCGCCATGTAAATGTGAAATAAATACATGCTTAATACGGCTAAACTTAACTTTATGCTTTCTCAATTGAACTTGCGTTCCCTCTCCACAATCAATTAAAAACATATGCCCCTTGGTTTCTAAAACTTGTGAAGTTGGGTTGGTTAAAATTCTTGGAGTGGCACTATAACAGCCTAAAATGGTCAGTTTCATGTAAAGATATGCGTTGTTAAGTTGTATAGCTGTATTGACTTAATTAAATACAACTAAACAACAAACTAATTAAAATCCGAGGTCTCGCTCCATTTCTTCCATTTCAATAATATCATAAGCTTCCTGCAATGTAGGGACTACTATAATTTCATCAGGAACCTCGTCCAAATCTACTTTATTAGTAACTATTATAAAAGAATGCTTAGACGCCCTGTGAGTGTTTGAAAGTTGTAAAAACTCAATAATCTCCTCTGTGCTGATTTTACCAAGAGTAGTTAAGCTAATAATGATATTATTGTTTTTATATTTAGGATATAAGGTCTCAAGCTTTTTTACAAGCTCAATGGTAGTTGCTTTTTCTTGGGTTATGATAGTTATACTTCCGTCTTGATCAAAAATCATAGATTACTGCTTTATTTTTGAAGCTAATAAATAAATCACTGCCATTCGTATAGCCACGCCATTCTCTACTTGATCTAAAATAATTGCTTGACTAGAATCAGCAACATCACTGGTGATTTCAACACCTCTGTTTATTGGTCCTGGATGCATGATGATGATTTCTTTATCTAAAGAATCCAACAAATCTTTGTTAACTCCAAACTGTTGTGTGTATTCTCTTGTTGATGGAAAATAGCTAATATCCATTCGCTCATTCTGAACTCTTAGCATATTTGCTACATCGCACCAATTTAATGCTTTACGGAGGTTTGTTTCAACTTTTACTCCAAGCTTATCTATATACTTAGGCAACAAGGTTTTTGGTCCACAAACCATGACTTCTGCTCCCTGAAGTTGTAAGGCAAATATATTAGATAGTGCTACTCTACTATGTAAAACATCACCAACAATAACTACTTTTTTTCCTTTAACCTCCCCTAGTTTTTCTCTTATTGAATAGGAATCTAACAGCGCCTGTGTAGGATGTTCATGGGCACCATCACCAGCATTTACTATACTAGCATTTACATGATTTGACAAAAAGATTCCAGCTCCAGGATTAGGATGACGCATGACCACCATATCTACTTTCATAGATAATATATTATTAACGGTGTCTATTAAAGTTTCGCCTTTTTTTACAGACGATTGCCCCGATGAAAAATTGATAACATCTGCAGATAAACGCTTTTCTGCTAGTTCAAAAGATAATTTCGTTCTGGTAGAATTTTCAAAGAAAAGGTTGGCAATGGTAATATCTCTTAGCGAAGGTACTTTTTTAATGGGCCTGTTAATCACTTCTTTAAAATGATCTGCCGTTTCAAAAATAAGTTGAATATCTTTCTTGTTAAGATATTTTATTCCTAATAAGTGATTAACACTTAATTCGCTCATTATCCATTTAAACGTTAGAAGTTAAAAGTTAGAAGTTTATACCCTCTTATACTTTAACTTTAGTTACATAATATTATTTTTCTATTAAGTACACGGCATCTTCTCCTTCGTTTTCTTGCCAATGTACTATAACTTTTTCATTATTTATGGCATCTACTTGTCTTCCTCTATAATCTGGTTGAATGGGTAAATGCCTACTGAAACGCCTGTCAATCAGGGTTAAAAGTTCAATCTCATTAGGCCTTCCAAAAGATTGAATAGCTGTTAATGCTGCCCTAATACTTCGGCCAGTATATAAAACATCATCAATAAACACGATATTTTTATCCTCTACTAAAAAATTTAATTCTGTAGAATTCGCTTTCAGGGTTTTATCACCTCTCCTAAAATCGTCTCTGTAAAACGTGATGTCTAACTGACCAGATTTTATATCTTTAACCTTATAATCAGATTTCAAAATTTTAGTTAATCTATCAGCCAAATAAATACCTCTGGGTTGTAGCCCAATTAAAACAGTATTTGAGAAATCGTTGTGTTTTTCAATAAGTTGACAAGCCAATCGATGTAGAATGATGTTTACCTCTTTTGCGTTAAGTAAAACTTTTTGACTCATAAATTATCCAAACGTGTCTGGAGTACAAAGGTAATATAATAAATTACAAATTTAAAGATAAAATAGGATTTAGACGATACCCAGTAAACAACAACTTTTTGATTGCTTATATTTGAATTATTATGTTGAAATCTGATATAATCATTATGCTTGTTTTAATTGTTATCATACCAATATTTATAAATAAATACAAGAAAGGTTTTAAAACTGATGACATGAATCATTTTGATTGGAAAAAAATGTTGCTTCATGAAATCAGCTATTAAACATATTATTAAATTCATTAGTTTGATTCTTTATTGGCTCGCTATATTTGTAATTGTTATTGGCATTGTGTACTTTATCTGGATTATTACAGATAGGTTTTTCTATAAGATGAAATGGATTGATTCCTTGTAATTAAATGATCATAAAAAAAGCCTTCAAAAAATTGAAGGCTTTGATGTTTATTTGTTGGAAATTTTATTTCTTCTTTCCATCCATTTTATCCTTAAGCGCTTGTAAAGCATCATTAGCATCACCTAAAGTTGGTTTTGCTTCTGCAGCAGCAGCTTCAGCCTTTCTAGCAGCTTGCTTCACTATTTTAGCCTCTTCAGCTTTAAATACAGCTGTATGAGATGCTACAACACGTTTAAACTCTTTACTAAACTCAATGATTTTAAACGTAGCCTCTTCTCCTTTTTTAAGTTTGCTTCCGTCTTCTTTTTCTAAATGACGTGCAGGAACAAACGCTGTTATATCATCATTAAATTTAACAGTAGCGCCTTTATCTACTAACTCTTCAATGCTAGCTGTATGAGTGGTATCTAAAGCGAAGTCTGTTTCGTATTTATCCCAAGGATTCTCAGTTGTTTGTTTGTGACCTAAACTTAATTTACGCCCTTCTACATCCAATTCTAAAACAACAACATCCAATTTATCACCTACAGTACAAAACTCGCTTGGGTGCTTGATTTTCTTAGTCCAAGATAAATCAGAGATGTAAATTAATCCGTCAATTCCTTCTTCTAATTCAACAAATACACCAAAGTTTGTAAAGTTACGTACAATACCATTGTGTTTTGATCCTAGTGGGTATTTAGATGTGATATCTGTCCATGGGTCTGGAGTTAATTGCTTAATACCTAAAGACATCTTGCGATCTTCTCTATCAAGTGTTAGGATAACTGCTTCAACCTCATCACCTACAGCTACAAAATCTTGAGCTGAACGTAAGTGCGTAGACCAAGACATTTCAGAAACGTGGATTAACCCTTCAACACCATCAGCTACCTCAATAAACGCACCGTAATCTGCAATAACTACTACTTTACCTTTAACTTTATCACCTACTTTAACCTCTTCTGCAAGAGCTTCCCATGGGTGTTTGCTTAATTGTTTTAATCCTAACTGGATTCTTGATTTATCTTCATCAAAATCAAGGATAACCACATTAAGTTTTTGGTCTAATTCAACAATTTCATTCGGGTGGTTAATTCTAGACCAAGAAAGGTCTGTAATATGAATTAATCCATCAACACCACCAAGATCAATAAATACACCGTAAGAAGTTACGTTTTTAACAATACCTTCTAGTACTTGACCTTTTTCTAATTGACCAATTATTTCTTTCTTTTGCTCTTCGATATCAGCTTCAATTAAAGCCTTGTGAGACACTACTACGTTTTTGAACTCGTGGTTAATTTTTACAACCTTGAATTCCATAGTTTTATTTACGTACTGATCGTAATCTCTAATTGGCTTAACATCAATTTGAGAACCTGGTAAGAATGCTTCAATTCCAAAAACATCTACAATCATACCTCCTTTAGTTCTGCATTTAACAAAACCATTTACAATCTCACCAGTATCATGGGCAGCGTTTACTCTATCCCAAGCTTTAATTACTCTTGCTTTTCTATGAGATAATACTAATTGTCCTGTTGCATCTTCACGTACATCAATTAATACCTCAACTTTATCACCTACTGATAAGTTAGGGTTGTAACGAAACTCGTTTAAAGAAATAACACCTTCTGATTTTGCATTGATATCAATAATGGCATCTCTGTCTGTAATATGAACTACAGTACCTTCAACCACCTCATCATCTAAGGTATCAACAAAGTTTTCTGCTACTAATTTTTCAAATTCTTTAAGTTGTTTGTCATCAACTTCATCAATTCCTTCTTGATAATTGTGCCAATTAAACTCTTTTAAGAATTTTTCAGGGTTTGCTTGAGCTTCAGATACTACTGGTGCTTCGGCAGTTTTTGCTTCGGTTGCTTCAACCTGAGCTTGTTTTTCGTTTTCAGCCATGTGCTGATTAAAATTTGTATTCCACATGCTAGGAAAGAATTAAGCAAATAACACGTAGAAGCGTTAATTTTATTATTGTTTCACACCTTTTGCCTTTCCATGTTTTGCCAAAAGGAGTGCAAAAATACATATAATTACACTAATTACCTAAAAATGAATAGATAATATAAAAATTGTGACTTATACGAGTTTTTTATGTCTAAATATTAATAGTAATCTAAAAATGAGATTAGTTTTTACAGCGAAGGAATTTCCTTATATTAGTAAAAAATATTTTAACATTTAAATTTATATAAATATGGCAGTAAAAGAAAAATATCAACCCGTTTTGGATTTGGGAGAATCTTTAAACATTCAAAACGGCGATGTAAAAGTTGAAGGCAACCTTTTAAAAGTGAAGGGAACAGCTAATACACAATACGAAAAAAACCTTATTTGGGACAAGATTAAGGAAATTGGCGGTGAAAAACCAACCGATATTGTGGCAGATATTAAAGTAGCCGACGAAACTGTCTTTCACAGGCACACCGTTAAAAGTGGTGAGACACTTGGCAAAATAGCTAAACACTATTATGGTAATGCTATGAAGTACAAAGAGATTTTTGAAGCTAACACAAACATCTTAAAAAACCCAGATTTAATTTATCCAGATCAGGAATTAGTTATTCCTAACTTATAAAATCAATGAGATAAAAAAGGCGACATTAGTCGCTTTTTTTAATTTCACTAACCTCCAAAGCTATCCCAACAAGCTGTAATACTTTTTCAAATTGCTCCTCAAGTGAAAGATTAGAATTGTCTATCTCAATGGCATCATTGGCCTTTATTAAAGGTGAGTCTTTACGATTAGAATCTATATAGTCACGCTCTTGAACATTCTTAAGAACATTTTCATACACAACATCATCACCTCTACTTATCAATTCTTTAAAACGCCTTTTAGCACGTGTTTCGGGTGAGGCGGTCATAAATAGTTTTAATTCGGCATCTGGAAAAACTACCGTTCCAATATCACGCCCATCCATAACAACTCCTTTACTTTTTCCAATGTTACGTTGAATTGCCACCAGTTTTTTTCGTACTGCCGAAACAGCAGCTACCTTACTAACAAAACGAGATACCTCTAAACTCCTAATAGTTTGCTCAACATTGTTACCATTTAAATAAACTTCTGCAAAACCTAAGTCTTTGTTAAATTTAAAACTGATTTTAATATCCTTAAGTTTCTTAATAAGCGTTTCAACATCAAAACCATTTTTATTAATAATACCTTGATTCATGGCATACAATGTTACAGCTCTATACATGGCTCCAGAATCCACATAAATATATCCTAAATGATTTGCAACTTGCTTTGCAATGGTACTTTTTCCTGTTGAAGAAAAACCGTCTATAGCTATGGTAATTTTGTTCATTTATTAATTTTGTAATGGCTAAATTACTAAAATGTATGAAGTTTGAAGTGGCTAGAGTATTTAAAGTATTTTAAAGTTGATTCATATAGCTTCTACTTTAAATACTTACTACTCGTATTTTAGATGTTTTACCTAATTCAAATCAATTTGAAGTCCGAAAAAATTAGAATTAGCTGCGCTAGTATATTTAGCATGCGTGTAGCTAAAACGCATTTTATTCATTTTAATAGAAATACCTGCCGACAAGCCTGAAAAATTTCGTTGGTCAACAATGCGTAATTCTTCGCCTCTTCTAAAATTATATCCTAATCTGATATTAAAACCTCCATCGGGGAATATCTCAGCCCCAACAATAGTATGCCTTATAACTTGACCCAAAAACCCCACTTTTTCATTAGATTGGTTTCCACTTAAATCACTTGTTACCCTAGCTGGATTTGGTCTGGATATTGGCCAAGTCTGTAAATTTTCTAAAGTTATATGCCATCGTATTGGTACATTCTCTAAACGCTGAGACATTCCAAAACTAACCTCAAAAGGCAAACGCTCTTGCAATCCAGCATAAGTTGTTATTTGTGTACCTACATTTCTTATAACTAATGCCGCATTGAAATCTAGGTATTCATTCACATACAACAAACCAACATCAATAGCAGCGCCAAAAGAGGCGTACTGTTCTAATTTAGAGCTTATTAGTTTAATATTTCCTCCCATATAAAAATCTGAATATCCTATTTGGCTTGCATATCCAAACGATAAGGCTGTTTCTCCTCCAGAAAATGTTCCTGTAGCATTTCCTTGCTCATCATAACCATCAAAAGAACCGTAATTAATATATGTTATGCCTCCATGAAATGTTTGCGTACGTCTATCTACAGTATAGGCATAAGAGGCGGTACCGTAGCCAATACCTCCTAAATAATTGGTGTAATTTAGAGCTAGCTGATTATCCATTTCAACATTTATTGTTGCTGGATTAAACAAACCTTGAGTTACATCATAATCTACATTTGTTAACACTTTCCCTCCTAGTGCTGCTTGCCTTGGTGAAGAAACCAGATTAAGAAATTGATAAGTGTACTCCCCCCCTATTTGTGCATAAATTGAGGCACTGAAGCACAAAATGAATAAAGTGATAATTTTCCTTAGCATATTTACGTTACAAAGAAAGTAAATCTATCTTAAAACGCTAGTTACTATTATTTATTTTAGAATATAAAAAAACCTCGATTAAAATCGAGGTTTGTAACTTTAAAGTGTTTTAGCGTTTTTTACCTTTTGCTTTGTAAGTGCTATTTTTATAACATCACTCATATCAGTCACATAATGAAAGGTCAAACCTTTGAGATATTCTTCCTTTATTTCCTCAATATCTCGCTTGTTATCTTCACAAAGTAAAATCTCTTTTATTTTAGCTCGTTTAGCTGCTAAAATCTTCTCTTTAATACCACCTACAGGAAGCACCTTTCCTCTAAGGGTAATTTCACCTGTCATGGCTAGACTTCGTTTAACCTTACGTTGGGTGAATAAAGAGACTAAAGACGTTAACATAGTAACGCCTGCACTTGGTCCATCTTTAGGAGTTGCGCCTTCAGGTACGTGAATATGAACATTGTATTTATCAAATACTTCGGGATTAATCCCATATTTATCAGCATTTGATTTTATAAATTCCATGGCGATAGTTGCCGATTCTCTCATGACTTTACCAAGGTTTCCGGTAATAGTTAAACTACCTTTTCCTTTAGACAAAATAGATTCAATAAATAAAATATCGCCACCAACTCGGGTCCAAGCTAAACCAGTGACCACACCGGCTACATTGTTATTTTCATACTTATCACGTTCTAATTTAGGCCTTCCTAAAACTTCAACAATATCTTCATTTGATACTTTTACATTGTACTCTTCTTCCATAGCAATATTTTTGGCCGCATAACGTACCATTTTTGCTATTTGCTTTTCAAGACCACGAACACCAGACTCCCTTGTATATCCCTCAACAATCTTTTCTAACTGAGGTTTTCCTATTTTTAAGTTTTGAGTAGACAAACCATGCTCTTTTAATTGCTTTGGAAGTAAATGACGTTTTGCAATTTCAACTTTTTCTTCAATGGTATAACCTGTTACATTAATAATTTCCATACGGTCTAATAATGCAGGTTGAATAGTTGCTAAACTATTTGAAGTTGCAATAAACATAACTTTAGAAAGGTCATAGCCCATTTCTAAAAAGTTATCATAAAACTCACTGTTTTGCTCAGGATCTAATACTTCTAACATAGCTGAAGAAGGATCTCCTTGATGAGAATTTGACAACTTATCAATTTCATCTAAAACAAATACAGGATTGGATGTTCCTGCTTTTTTCAAACTCTGGATAATACGCCCTGGCATAGCGCCAATATATGTTTTACGGTGCCCTCTAATCTCTGCTTCGTCACGTAAACCACCCAATGAAATTCTAACATATTCTCTACCAAGAGCCTCTGCGATAGATTTACCCAGTGATGTTTTACCAACTCCTGGAGGACCGTATAAACACAAAATAGGTGATTTCATGTCGTTACGTAACTTCAACACCGCTAAATATTCAATAATTCTTCGCTTTACATCATCTAAACCGTAGTGGTCTCTATCAAGAATTTTCTTGGCACGTTTTAAATCGAATTTATCTTCACTAAACTCGTTCCATGGTAAATCTAAGAACAGTTCTAGGTAATTGCGCTGAATAGAGTACTCAGAAACTTGAGGATTCATACGCTGCAACTTGCTTATTTCTTTATCGAAATGTTTTGCTATTTTTTCATCCCAAAGCTTCTCTTTAGCCTTGGCTTTCATTTCTTCAATTTCTTCATCATGACTCACACCTCCTAATTCTTCCTGAATGGTTTTCATTTGTTGGTGCAAGAAATATTCGCGCTGCTGTTGACTCATATCCATTTGAACCTTAGACTGGATATCATTTTTCAGCTCTAACCTCTGAAACTCAACATTCATATGCTTTAAAGTTGCCAAAGCACGTTGTTTAAGGTCATTCATCTCTAATAGTTTCTGTTTCTCCGCAACAGAAAGATTCATATTAGAAGACACAAAATTTACTAAAAACGAACTGCTTTCAATATTTTTGATGGCAAAAGAAGCCTCGCTAGGAATATTTGGATTTTCCTTTATTATTTCAAGTGCCAAATCTTTTATAGAGTCTATTATTGCTCTAAACTCCTTATTGTTAAGAGCAGGCTTAGCCTCAGGTAGATCTCTAATGGTAGCGTTCATATATGGGTCTTCAGTCAACACTTCTGCTACTTTAAAGCGCTTTTTTCCTTGAATAATAACCGTAACATTACCATCGGGCATTTTTAAAACTCTTAAAATTCTGGCTACTGTACCTGTTTCGTGTATTTCTTGGGCCGTAGGATTTTCTACAGATTCATCTTTTTGAGCTACCACGCCAATAACTTTACTACCCTTATTAGCGTCGTTTATAAGTTTGATAGATTTATCTCTACCAGCCGTAATAGGAATAACAACCCCTGGAAACAATACGGTGTTTCTTAAAGAAAGTATCGGTAAAGTTTCTGGTAACTCTTCTTTATTCATTTCCTCTTCATCTTCTGGTGTCATTAACGGAATTAACTCTGAATTTTCGTCAAACTCCTGAAATGACAAACTGTCAAGCGATAAAAAATTAGATTTTTTCATATATTATTTTAAGTCAATATGTCATTAAAACATATAAACTTCAATCAATTTTAAAGTTTTATACAAATTTAATTATTTGATTTTCTGTTAATTAAAAAGAAATCAAGATAATTATCACCTGTATAAAGTCAATACTTGTGCCATAAGTAAGTTTACAAAGCTAAAGTTTAGGAGTTATAACTTGCCCGCTTTTTTTAAAGCAAATAATAATACAATTGGAATGGCTAGTAAACCAACCATAAGTAAATTTGAACCAAAAATCCAAGGTGCCAAAAGTAAAGTAATTACATAACCTCCAATAGCTCCACCAAAATGGGCATCATGTCCAATGTTACCAATACGTTTTTTCATTCCGTAAATAGAATATAACAAATAAGCTATTCCAAACACATAAGCTGGTATTGGTATAATAAAATAGAGTCCTAAAGTCATGCCTGGTTGTAGTAAAATAGCCGAATATAATATACCTGTAACAGCTCCACTTGCCCCTACGGCACTATAGTGATATTCATTCTTGTGAAAATAAAGCGATAGTAAATTACCAAACAATAAGCTCATTAAATAGACCAATATGAATCCACTAATGCCTAAATAGTCTATTACAATACTAGCAAAAAAGAACAGTGTTATCATATTAAACAACAAATGTTGCATATCTATATGCAAAAAGCCTGCACTTAGTAACCTTATTTTTTCTCCTCTTTGAACAGCACCAACATGAAACTTATATTTATCTAAAAAACTGTAATCATTTAAGCCTTTTACTGAAACCAAAACATTAGCTGCTATAATTGCAATTGTTATACCGTCTAAATGCATATTTTGTGTACGTTTAAAATCATATTAATATGTGTTTACAGAGTAAAGAACTAAATTTTATATTAAAAACAATCTATTAAAAATTAGTCTTACTTCATTTAACACTTCATCAGTAAATGATTTTTTTCATTTACTTTTGCGCTTACAAATCTAAAACTAATTCATGCAATTTCTAGTATATATTGTTGTTTATCCGCTTTTGTGGTGTATTTCAAAACTTCCCTTTAAATTGCTTTATTTACTTTCAGATGGATTGTTTTTTATATTATACTACGCTATTGGCTACAGAAAAAAAGTAGTTACCAATAATTTGAAATTAGTTTTTCCAGATAAATCTGAATCCGAAATTGCAACAATCAGAAAGAAGTTTTATAAGCATTTATGCGATATGTTTTTAGAAATGGCTAAAACCATGTCTATTACAGAAGAAGAACTAAAACAACGTTTTTTAATTACGAACCCCGAGGAATTTAAAAGACTTGAGGAACTGAATAAAAGTATCATACTTATTTTTGGACACTACGCCAGTTGGGAATGGGCTATCATAGTACAGCACTACATCAATTTTAAAGGATTTGCAGTTTATAAAAAACTGGCCAACAAGTATTTTGATACGTTGGTACGTGGTATACGTACTAAATTTAAAACCGATTTAATTAGTACCAAGGAAACCATTAACATGATCACCGATACAGAGGCTCAAGGCATTAAGAGTATTACGGGTTTTTTAAGTGACCAATCTCCTCGTGTTTCAAAAGATGTTTACTGGGGCAAGTTTATGGGTATTAATGTACCATGTTTTACTGGAGCAGAACGATTAGCAAAAAAACTAGATTTTTCAACGGCATACCTAAAAATAAATAAAGTGAAGCGAGGTTATTATCAAGCCGAAATTATTACCCTTGCTGAAAACTCAAAGGAATACCCAGATTACAAACTAACTGATTTGTTTCTTACTGAAGTTGAAAAACAAATAAAGGAAGCGCCAGAATATTATTTCTGGACCCATAAACGTTGGAAACATAAAGACAAAAAAACCAACTAACTGTTAGCTATAGCCTTTAATTCTCCAATAAATCTATCTGCTAATTCATCTGCTTGTGCCTGTGTTTTGGCTTCAGTGTAAATTCTGATAATAGGTTCTGTATTACTTTTACGAAGGTGTACCCAATTATCCAGAAAATCAATTTTTACACCATCAATAGTGGTGAGTTGTTCATTTTGATATTTATTTTCTATCTCCTTTAAAATAGCATCAACATCCAAATCTGGAGTTAATTCAATCTTTTTTTTACTCATAAAATAATTAGGATAGGTTTTCCTAAGCTGACTAACAGAAATATTTTTATCTGCCAGAAGACTTAAAAACAGAGCAACCCCAACCAATGCATCACGACCATAATGAGACTCTGGATAAATAATTCCTCCATTACCTTCTCCACCTATCACCACTTTATTTTTCTTCATAAGTTTAACAACATTAACCTCTCCAACTGCACTAGCCTCATAGGCGCCACCATACTTTTGGGTAACATCTCTTAAAGCTCTGGTAGAACTCATATTACTCACGGTATTTCCCGGAGTTTTGCTAAGTACATAATCTGCACAAGCCACTAATGTATACTCTTCACCAAACATTTCACCATTTTCATCCATAAAGGCTAACCTATCAACATCAGGGTCTACAACTATTCCAAAATCTGCTTTGTATTTCTTTACCGCCTCAGACAAATCAGTCAAGTGTTCCTTTAACGGTTCTGGATTGTGAGGGAAATGCCCGTTAGGTTCACAATGTATCTTTATCACATCTACTCCTAATCGTTCCAAGAGTAATGGTATAGCAATACCACCAGTAGAGTTCACACCATCAACTACTACCCTAAATTTTGCCTGCTCAATGGGTTTAACAGTTACTAAGGGTAAATCTAAAACTTCAATGATATGTAAATCTATGTAAGCATCATTCTTTGTTATTTTTCCTAAACTATCTACATCAGCAAAATTAATGCTATTGCTTTCTGCAATCTCTAATATTTTTGCACCTTCAACAGCATCTAAAAATTCGCCCTTTTCATTTAATAATTTTAATGCATTCCATTGTTTGGGGTTATGGCTTGCTGTTAGAATAATACCGCCATCAGCATGTTCCATAGGCACTGCAACTTCTACTGTTGGGGTTGTTGAAAGGCCTAAATTAATAACGTGAATACCTTGACCTACTAAGGTGTTCATAACCAAATTTTGAATCATTTTCCCAGAAATTCTAGCATCTCTACCAACTACTACACGGTAATTTTTTTTATTTCGTTGTTGTTTAATCCAATGTCCATAAGCAGCAGCAAATTTAACGGCATCAATAGGCGTTAAATTTTCACCAACTTGTCCTCCGATGGTTCCTCTAATTCCTGAAATTGATTTAATAAGTGTCATAGTTTTCAATCTGATTTCTGCAAACGTACATATTTTTTTTAGCTTATATTTTAACTAAACTTAAAAAATCAATTCGTACTTTTCACAAATGAATTACCTCGCCCATATTTACCTTTCTGGAAATAATGAATTGATTACAATTGGAAACTTTATAGCAGATAGCGTAAAAGGTAGCAATTACAAAAACTATTCAAAAGAACTACAAATTGGAATACTGCTACACAGGCATATTGACACATTTACCGATGCTCATAAAACAGTGAGACTTAGCACAAAACGCTTACATAAAAATTATGGACATTACTCTGGGGTTATTGTAGATATTTTTTACGATCATTTTTTAGCCAAAAACTGGAGTAACTACTCTAAAATTCCTCTTAACGAATATGTCATGAATTTTTATGATTCTCTAGAAGCAAATTTTGAAATACTTACCCCTAAAGTAAAACACATGGTGCCATATATGATAAACGGTAACTGGCTATTGAGTTATGCCAGTACTGATGGCATTCAAAAGGTTTTAGAAGGTATGAACAAACGTACCAAAAACAGGTCTAAAATGAATCTAGCCATTAATGAATTGAAAGAGTCTTACAATGAATTTGAAAGTGAGTTTACTGCTTTTTTTAAAGAATTAATAGATTCTTCAAACAAAAAACTTCAAGAGTTAAATAAAACTATTATTTGACCAAATACTTGTTTCATAGATTAACTAAAGGTGTTATTACCAATCATCGAGTAGAAAACACAAGCATCGGTTTTTGCGAATTTTGTTTTAGACACTCATTAGTATTTAATAACTTAGAGCCAATATTATGCAATAATTACAAGTTTCTGAAATTTAAAAAAACATATAAAATTATTGTTGGGGTTATAATATTTTTCACCTTACCTACACTCCTGTTTTTTTGTTTTTTATATATAAAGTATCATGAGCCTTTACCTTATGGCTCAAAAGGGAAAAAAGCAGATGATTTAGCTACTAAAATGCTTGTTGCTGTCAATTATGAAGCTTTTGTTGGTACAGATGTTTTTGAATGGACTTATAAAAATAGACGACATTACAAATGGGAAAAAACAAAAAATATTTGTGAAGTTTATTGGAAACAATACAAAGTTAGTCTAAACCTAAATGATTCTAGGTTACACAAGGCACATGTGCACAGTTTTAAAGTTGATGGTGACTTAGCAGAAAAACTTATAAGAAAAGCTGTAAAGTATTATGAAAATGATTCCTTTTGGGTATTTGCCCCTTATAGAGTTTTTGATGAAGGTGTAAAACGTGAACTTGTTGATAATAATGATTTATTGGTAACCTATAAAAATGGCGACTCTTATTTATGGATTTTAGATGATCATGGTATGCCTATTAGTTTTAAAATGTGGACTTCTCAGTTTCCTATTGATGGTATAGAAGTTTTATGGAGTCACTGGAAAACTACAGAGACAGGAGCAAAATTACCTACTCTAATTAAGTTTTTTATTTTTGGTACAGAAATAACCGATATAAAAGGTACTGGGTAAAAAAACACTACTCTTATCAAGTAAATTACAACTAAATTTATTAGTAAAATTTATCTCTTACTGCTTTGGCCTATAAAGTTGTGAGATTTTGATTTAAATAAAACATTAAAACTGGTTAAACTACCATAAATTCTAGTAATATATTGTTGTAAATCTATTTTTCCTTGTTCATCTAAATCACTTGAATTTATACGCTGCTCCATAACACGTAACCTATCCCTTACCATTATAATTTTATGAAAAAATTTATCAATTGGAAGTTCATAAGATTTTAAACTCTTATCTGCTGGTTGTAGTATAATTTTTCCTCCCTTAAACTTATCTGCAATTGGCACAATTTCTGAGGCATCACTCCATTTTTTTAAAATATCAACCAAACTAGATTCGATATCAAAAAAACTAACGGTGTCTACGTCATCATACGCCGCTTCAATAACATCAAATTCACTATCCAAATCAATTGTTTCTAAACCTTTATCAATAAACGTTACCCAATAGTGCTGTGATGTTACATTGGTTATTACACCTTTTCCATAATCTGGATGATTTATTCTAGAACTTATACCTAATAATTTCATATCTACAATTTAATTTGAGTCTTCATACTTTCTATTACAAGTATAGTAAATCCAAGATTAAACTTCACATAAATTTAACAACTAAAATTGTAACTTTGCACTTTTGCCTATTTATGAGCCATTTTGACGAATTTATTGAAGTAAAAGGTGCTAGGGTACACAACCTTAAAAATATTGATGTTTCCATACCCAGAGAAAAACTTGTAGTAATCACAGGGCTTTCCGGTAGTGGTAAATCGTCTTTGGCTTTTGATACTATTTATGCTGAAGGACAACGCAGATATATTGAAACATTTTCGGCTTATGCACGCCAATTCTTAGGCGGTTTAGAACGACCCGATGTTGATAAAATTGATGGTCTATCTCCAGTGATTGCTATTGAGCAAAAAACAACCAGTAAATCACCCCGATCTACCGTTGGTACAATAACAGAAATCTATGACTTCTTGCGTCTTTTGTTTGCTCGCGCTAGTGATGCTTACAGTTATAACACAGGCGATAAAATGGTTAGCTACAGTGATGAGCAAATAAAAGCACTTATTATTAATGATTTTTCTGGTAAACGTATTAATGTTTTAGCACCCGTGGTTCGTTCACGAAAAGGACATTACAGAGAACTATTTGAGCAAATAGCAAAACAGGGCTTTGTCAAGGTAAGAGTAGACGGTGAAATTCGTGATATTGTCAAGGGCATGAAAGTAGACCGTTACAAAACTCATGATATTGAAATTGTTATTGATAGATTGGTTGTAAATGATTCTACAGATACAGACAAGAGACTTACAGAAACTATTAATACAGCCATGTATCATGGTGAGGATGTGCTTTTAGTCATTGATCAAGACACCAATAAAACTCGTTATTTTAGTAGAAGTTTAATGTGTCCTTCTTCAGGTATTTCATATCCCAATCCAGAGCCTAACAATTTCTCTTTCAACTCACCAAAAGGGGCTTGTTCTACTTGTAATGGTATTGGAGAATTGCATAAAGTAAACGTAAATAAAATTGTCCCTGATGATTCGCTTTCAATAGCTAATGGTGCCATTGCCCCCCACGGACCCAAAAAAAGCAGTTGGATTTTCAAGCAGTTTGAAACCATAGCGCAACGTTTCAACTTTAAGTTAACAGATCCTTACAAAAGTATTCCTCAGGAAGCTAAGGATATGATTCTATATGGTGGTAATGAAAAGTTTTCTGTTAACAGTAAAACACTAGGTGTTACCAGAAATTACAGCATTGATTTTGAAGGCGTAGCTAACTTTATAGAAAACCAATATTCAACAGCAGAATCCACTTCCTTGAAGCGATGGGCAAAAGGTTTTATGGACAAAATTAAGTGTCCAGAATGTGAAGGAAGTCGGCTTAAGAAAGAATCGCTTTATTTCAAGATAAATGATAAAAACATTGCTGAACTGGCAAATAAAGATATCCTTGAACTAGCTGAATGGTTTAACGATTTAGAAAATTATTTAACTGAAAAACAATTCAAAATTGCCGAAGAAATCTTAAAAGAAATCAAAGCAAGACTTCAATTTTTATTAGATGTTGGGTTAGATTATTTATCCTTAAACAGAAGTTCAAAATCATTGTCTGGTGGTGAAGCGCAGCGCATTAGATTAGCCACACAAATTGGATCCCAATTAGTTGGTGTGCTTTACATTTTAGATGAACCTAGTATAGGCTTGCACCAACGAGATAATGAAAAGCTTATCAATTCTTTGATTTCACTTCGAGATATTGGGAATTCCGTTATTGTTGTTGAACATGACAAAGATATGATCGAGCGTGCCGATTATGTCATTGATATAGGACCAAAGGCAGGAAAACACGGTGGTAAAATTATTAGTACTGGCAACATTGATGAATTAAAAACTCATCATACTTTAACTGCCGATTACCTTAATGGCACTAAAGAAATTGAAATTCCTGAAAAACGGAGAACAGGTAATAATAAGTTTTTAGAATTGAATGGATGCACCGGTAATAACCTAAAAAATGTATCTGTAAAATTCCCGTTAGGAAAAATGATTGGGGTTACAGGAGTCTCAGGCAGTGGAAAATCTACACTCATAAACGAAACACTCTACCCTATTCTTAACGCATATTATTTTAATGGCGTTAAAATACCTATGCCCTATAAAAGTATAAAGGGTTTAGAACATATTGATAAAGTTATTGATATTAACCAATCTCCTATTGGGCGAACTCCTAGAAGCAATCCTGTAACATATACAAAAACATTTGACGAAATAAGAAGTTTATTTGCCAAAATTCCTGAGGCTATGATACGTGGCTACAAAGCAGGCAGATTTAGCTTTAATGTAAAAGGCGGACGGTGTGAAACCTGTCAAGGTGGTGGTCTACGTGTTATTGAAATGAATTTTTTACCTGATGTTTATGTAGAATGCGAAACGTGCCAAGGTAAACGTTTTAACAGAGAAACATTGGAAATTAGATATAAAGGAAAATCTATTAGTGATGTTTTAGATATGACTATCAATGAAGCGGTAGTATTTTTTGAGCATATTCCAAAAATTCATAAAAAACTTAAAACCATTCAGGATGTAGGCTTAGGCTACATTACTTTGGGTCAACAAAGCACAACGCTATCAGGTGGTGAAGCACAACGTATCAAATTGGCTACAGAACTAAGCAAACGTGACACTGGAAATACTTTCTATATATTAGATGAACCAACTACTGGGCTTCATTTTGAGGATATTAGAATTCTCATGCAAGTTTTAAACAAACTTGTAGACAAAGGCAATACTGTTTTAATAATTGAACACAATTTAGACGTAATAAAAACCGTTGACCATATCATTGATATTGGCTACGAAGGCGGTAAAGGAGGCGGACAAATAGTGGTTGAAGGTACCCCAGAAGACATTATAAAACACAAAAAAAGCTACACGGCTAAATTCCTTAAAAAAGAATTACATTAGCATTTAAAAAAATATTTTTATATGAGAAAAGAACTGCGCCACAAGGGCTGGAATGAAATAAAAACAAACGATTCTTGGGCAATTTTTAAAATCATGGGTGAGTTTGTCAATGGTTTTGAGAAAATGAGTAAAATTGGTCCATGCGTTTCAATTTTTGGATCTGCCAGAACAAAACCAGACAATAAGTATTACAAGCTAACCGTTGACATTTCAGAAAAAATTGTAGAAGCTGGATATGGGGTTATTACGGGCGGTGGACCAGGGATTATGGAAGCAGGAAACAAAGGAGCCCATCTTGGAGGTGGCGTATCAGTTGGATTGAATATTGAATTGCCCTTTGAACAACATGACAATCCCTATATTGATCACGATAAGAGTTTAGATTTTGACTACTTTTTTGTTCGTAAAGTTATGTTTGTAAAATATGCACAAGGTTTTGTTGTTATGCCTGGTGGCTTTGGAACTTTGGACGAATTTTTCGAGGCACTCACTTTAATTCAAACACATAAAATTGGTAAATTTCCTATCATTCTTGTTGGAACAGATTTCTGGAAAGGTTTATTAGATTGGGTAAAGAAAACTTTGCTAGAGCAATTTGGAAACATAAGTCCAAAAGATTTGAATCTCATTCATTTGGTAGATTCTTCAGATGAGGTTATAACTATACTGGATAATTTCTATAAAGAATCTCAGTTAAGTCCTAACTTCTAAATTAGGAATTTAACCTTTTAGCTTGTTTAATAATTGCAAACGGGTAAAAACCTATTTTTTATATTATCATGCCTTTAAATCAATTTTAACCTTTATAATGTCTCATTTAGTTTGAATTATCGTCTAATAAATTGCCTAATTTTCAGCTTAATATGCTTTTATAGCTTTGGTCAAAACAAGATTGACCTTAGGGCAATTTTTGATATTGAAAACAAGAAGATAACAATTTCTCAAACCATTCAATATCAAAATACTTCGCAAGATGAGTTACAAATTATATATTTAAACAATTGGGCTAATAGTTATGCTACCAAAAATACACCTTTAGCGCAACGTATTGCTGATGAATATATCAATGATTTTCACTTAGCGAAAAATGAAGATAGAGGTTATTCCATTGTAACTTCAATCAAACACAATAATGAAGATGTTCAATACTGTGAACTCGAAAATCACCCAGACGTTATAAAAGTTACTCTCAATAAACCTTTAAAGCCAGGAGATTCCTACAGCTTATCTTTAGAAAATATTGTTCAAATACCAACTGCAAAGTTTACAAAATATGGTATAACAGATATTGGTAATCTTAATTTAAGATATTGGTACATAACTCCTGCTATTTATAATGGTCAATGGCAGTATTATAGTAACAAAGATTTAGATGATTTATACATCCCTATTGCCGATTTAAATTTTGAAATAAGTTTTCCTAACGGATATTATATAACCTCTGAGTTAAACTCAAGAATACACACTCAAAATTCTAAATCACAGACAATAAGTCTTTATGGTTTAAATAGGAGAAGTACAAAACTCTTTTTAAGTAAAACTAAAGATTTCGAAACCATTCAAAATGAAAATTTAGCACTAGTTTCTAGTATAGATGATGAAGGTTTAGAGGTTATAGATAAGGTGTTAATAACAGAAAAAGTTTTAGAATTTATAAATAAAAACATTGGGAGCTATCCGCATGAAAGACTTTTAATAAGTCAGGTTGATTATGACAAAGCCCCAATTTACGGTTTAAACTTTCTTCCCAAATTTATTAAGCCATATCCAAACCATTTTCAATATGAATTGAAAATTTTAAAAATTGCACTTCACAATCATTTAGAAAACACCCTTTTAATTAACCCTAGAAAAGAACAATGGCTTATAGATGCTGTTCAAATTTACTTTGCCATGAAGTACGTAGATGAGCACTATCCCAATATGAAGTTTTTGGGAACCATTGCAGATATTTGGGGAGTCCGATCTTTTCATATAGCCGATATGAAATTTAATGATAAATATTCATTAGCATTCATGTTAATGGCTAGAACCAATAGAGACCAAAAACTAACCATGGCTAAAGATTCTCTTTTAAAATTTAATGCTAATATATCTAGTAAATACAAAGCTGGTGTTGGTTTAAGTTATTTAGACGATTTTATTAATCATGATATTGTGGAAAGTAGTCTAACCACCTTTTTAAAAAACACTAAACTCAAAGAGACCTCTACTAGAGCTTTTGAAAGCTATATAAAATCTAAAACTAATAAAAACATTGATTGGTTTTTTAATGATTTTATAAATACTAGAAAGAAAATCGATTTCAAAATTGGAAAAGTTGTTAAAACAGAAGATTCTGTAACACTCACCATTAAAAATAAGCGAGATAATAGTATGCCTATATCGCTTTACAGTTTAAAGGATGATAGTATTATTTCAAAAACTTGGATTGAAAACATTACAGACCGTAAAACCATTACTATTCCTAGAAATGAAGCCAATAAACTTGTTTTAAACTATAATAAAGTAATACCCGAAATAAACATTAGAGACAATTGGAAATCTTTAAAAGGCTTCTTTTTTAATAACAAACCTTTTCAATTTAGAGTGTTTCAAGATATTGAAGATCCGCATTATAACCAGGTATTCTTGATGCCTGTAGCTGAATTTAATAATATTTATGACGGACTTACCTTAGGAACAAGAATTTATAACAGAACAGTACTTAGAAAGCTATTTAACTATAGAATAGAACCACAATATGCCTTAAATTCTAAAACTCTTACTGGCTCCGGCTTTGTTTCAAACACACATTATTTTAATAATTCTGACCTATTTAATCTTACTTATGGAATTGCAGCAGGTTATTCTTCATATGCAGAAGATCTTTTTGTAAGGCAAGTTACACCATCAATAACGTTTTCTTTTAGAAATGATAATGACTTTCGTTCAAATGAACGTCAATTTTTAAGATTTAGGTACATTGACATTAAAAGAGATAAAGACGAAAATAATATATTAACCTCTAGTGAACCCAATTATGCTATATTTAATGCCCGCTATGTATACTCAAACGACAACCTGATAAATTTTAAAAAATGGTATGTGGATTTTCAGCTAGCAAAAAACTTTAGTAAAATTGGCTTTAACTATGAATACAGAAAGCTTTTTGAAAGCAATAGACAAATAAATTTAAGAGTTTTTACTGGTGCATTCCTTAAAAATAATACCGATTTAAATTCTAACTACTTTAGTTTTGCTCTTGATAGACCTACAGATTATTTATTTGATTATGCCTACTTAGGTAGATCTGAGTCAACAGGTATTTTTAGCCAACAATTCATTACAGCTGAAGGCGGTTTTAAGTCGAAATTAGATTTTCCTTTTGCCAATCAATGGATTAGCACCTTAAATGCAAGCACAACACTCTGGCAATATATTTTAGCCTACGGCGATATTGGACTGGTTAAAAACAAATTTGATTCTGCTCATTTTGTCTATGATTCAGGAATACGTCTAAATTTAGTAACAGACTACTTTGAGATTTACTTTCCTATATATTCAAATTTAGGATGGGAAATTGGACAACCCAACTACGATCAAAAAATCAGATTTAAATTCACAGCAGACCCTGAAGTATTGTTAGGCTTATTCAGAAGACGTTGGTTTTAGTGTTAGTGTTTTTAACATATTCTTATTTATAAATTGTTTTAAATGAAAAATAATTATTTTTTCAATGATTTTTTAGTTATTTTTAAAAAATCATCAACAACATACCTTTTAATATAATTGCAAAAAACCTAAAGTTTAGCTATTTTTGCGAAAGCCAAAAACCTTGACTTATGCAAGAGATTCCTGATTTAAGAAACATTTCATTTGAAGATTTTAAAACAGAGGTAATCAATGATTACAAAATAGCCTTTAAAAGTAGAGAATGTAGCTTATTAGGAAGACGTGAAGTTTTAACAGGAAAAGCTAAATTTGGTATTTTTGGTGATGGCAAAGAAATACCGCAGCTAGCCATGGCAAAAGCCTTTAAAAAAGGTGATTGGAGGTCTGGTTACTACCGTGACCAAACTTTTATGATGGCTTTAGACGAACTTAGTGCTGAACAATTTTTTGCTGGCCTTTACGCTAATACAAATATTAAGCAAGAACCTATGTCTGCTGGCAGACAAATGGGAGGACATTTTGTAACACACAGTCTTGATGAAAATGGTAATTGGAAAGACCTAACCAAACAGTATAATTCCAGCGCCGATATCTCTTGTACTGCAGGTCAAATGCCTCGTTTATTAGGGCTGGCTCAAGCATCAAAAATTTACAGAAACGTCAAAGGTATCAAGTCTAATAACTTTTCGGTAAACGGGAATGAAGTTGCTTGGGGAACTATTGGAAACGCTAGTACAAGTGAAGGCTTATTTTTTGAAACTATCAATGCCGCAGGAGTGCTTCAAGTCCCTATGGTAATTAGTGTTTGGGATGATGATTATGGTATTTCCGTGCACGCCAAACATCAAACCACAAAAGAAAACATATCAGAAATTTTAAAGGGGTTTCAACGCGATAACGAAAATAATGGTTATGAAATATTACGCGTAAAAGGTTGGGATTACGCAAACCTTGTTGCTACTTTTCAAGAGGCTGGAGATATAGCCAGAGAAGAGCACGTACCCGTTTTAATTCATGTTACTGAGCTTACGCAACCACAAGGACATTCCACTTCTGGTTCACATGAACGTTATAAAAATGCTGAACGTTTAGAATGGGAAAGACAACATGATTGTAACCTAAAAATGCGTGAATGGATAATTGATAGCGGAATTTCAACCAATGAAGCACTTGTTGAAATTGAACGCATCATAAAAAGAGAGGTCAGAGAAGCAAAAAAGAACGCTTGGAATACCTTTTTAAGACCTATTTTAAAAGACAAAACAGATTTGGTTTCTCTTTTAACTCAACTTGCTTCTAAAACTACTAATGGAGTGTTTATTTCTAAGTTAAAGGACAACTTAGTGTCTATAGACGAACCAACAAGGAAAGACATTCTCACTCATGCCAGAAAAGCGCTAAGATATACTATTGGAGAAACATCAGTTGAAAAACAAAATTTATCTCAATGGATAGATGCTTATTTTGAAGAAACTCAACCTAAATTCAGTTCTCATTTATTTTCAGAAACCGCGCATTCAAATACCCGTATAAAAGAGGTAAAACCAACTTATGACAATAATGCACAACAAGTTGATGGTAGAATTATTTTAAGGGATAATTTTGACGCCATTTTCAGAAATCACCCAGAAGCATTAGTTTTTGGTGAAGATACTGGAAATATTGGTGATGTAAACCAAGGACTTGAAGGGTTACAAGTAAAATACGGTGAACTTAGAATTGCAGATACTGGCATAAGGGAATCTACTATCATAGGGCAAGGTATTGGTATGGCTTTACGTGGACTAAGGCCTATTGCTGAGATTCAGTATTTAGACTATATTCTTTACGCTATGCAAACCATAAGTGATGATTTAGCTACAACCCATTACCGCACCAAAGGAAAACAAAAAGTGCCTTTAATAATTAGAACTCGCGGGCACAGACTTGAAGGTATTTGGCATTCAGGTTCACAAATGGGTGGGATTCTACATTTGACCAGAGGCGTTAATTTATTAGTACCAAGAAACATGACCAAAGCAGCTGGTTTTTATAACACTTTATTACAGGGTGATGACCCTGCTATTGTTGTTGAATCGCTTAATGGTTATAGGCTAAAGGAAAAAATGCCAAACAATTTAGGGTCTTTAAAAACCCCCATTGGTGTTGTAGAAACGGTTAAAGAAGGAACAGATATTACACTAGTATCTTATGGCTCAACCTTGCGTATTGTTGAAAAAACTGCAAAAGAATTGTTAACTGTTGGTATTAATGCCGAAGTTATTGATGTACAGTCATTACTGCCTTTTGATTTGAATCATGACATTGTGAAGAGTATTGAAAAAACAAACAGACTCATGATAATTGATGAGGATGTTCCTGGTGGTGCATCTGCATACATTTTAGATGAATTATTAAGCAAACAAAAAGCTTTTCAGTATTTGGATAGTGAACCAAAAATGTTAACTGCAAAAGCACACAGACCTGCCTATGGAGATGATGGCGATTATTTCTCTAAACCATCGTCTGAAGATATTTTTGAAGCGGTTTACAGTGTAATGCATGAGGCTAACCCTATGGATTATCCGAAATTAAGATAAAATCATATAAATTTGAAGTCTTTCGTTTTTTGAAAGGCTTTTTTACAAACCAAATACACATTGAGTTATTTTAATGATATCCTCATTGAATTTACTGTATAAATTAACTAAATTCGTTTATCTATCTTTTTCATCAACTTAATAAATTAAAACATGAAATTTGCATTTAAACTTGTTGTGCTAACATTGGCAATGGGGGTTTTGTTATCATGCCAGAATAAAACTGAAAAAACTGAAACCACAAATACAATCATTAATGAGATTCCATCTGTTAATGGTGATAAACAAGACACCTTTTACCAATACTCTATTTGGTTTGCTTTTGTTAATAGGGTTTTTGACGGTAGCCTTACCGTAAAAGAGCTTAAAACACATGGTGATGTGGGTTTGGGTTCCTTTGACTTGTTAGATGGTGAGTTGGTAATGCTTGATGGTATCGCATACAGAATTAGAGAAAATGGAGAAATTAGTGTTGGTCAAGATAATGATGAAATTGTATATGCTGATGCTGCATTCTTCAATAAAGAGGATGTTTTTTTTATTGAAGAACCTTTAATTTTTAACGATTTAGCAGCTAAACTAGATATCAAAAAGAAATCGCCACATTACTTCTATATTTATAAAATTCATGGTTCTTTTAAACGTATTAAATTAGGCGGAGTACCTAAAGTAGAACCGCCATTTACAGAAGGTTTAGACGTTTTAATTCCTAACAGACCTGTATTTGATGCAGAAAATATTACGGGCACGTTAGTTGGGTTTTATTGTCCGGATTATATTGGAAACATCAATGCTAAAGGGCACCATTTTCACTTTATCAGTGATGATAAAAAATGGGGTGGGCACGTGATGGATTTTGAATCTTCTTCTACATTAGAAGTTCAGTTTGACACCAAAATCAAATACAAATTTGATTTACCCGTAAGTAAAGATTTTGAAAATGTAAATTTAAGTAAAGAGTTTCAGTATAATTAGAAATCATTTTTTTGAAAGCCGTCTCCGTAAAAGAAATAAAACAAGAACTCAATACACTATCTCATAAAGAATTACAGGATATTTGTTTACGATTATCTCGATTTAAAAAGGAAAATAAAGAACTCCTTACCTATCTATTATTTGAATCGCATAACGAAGCAGAATATATAGAAAGTGTTAAAGGGTATATAGATAATGAGTTTGAAATCATTAACAAAGACAGTTTTTATTACATTAGAAAAAGTGTTAGAAAAATTCTCAGAAATATTAAAAAATACATTAGATACTCTCAAAACAAAGAAACTGAAGTGGAGCTCCTACTCTACTTTTGTAAAAAACTAAAATCTTTTAAACCAAGTATTAACCGTAGTACTCAATTACAAAATATGTATCATCGCCAATTGATATTGGCTAAAAAGCTTATTTCTAAGTTTCATGATGATTTACAGTATGACTATCATATTTTGATAGAAGAATTAAAGTGAATGTAACCTTTTAATATTTACATTTATTAAAAATTTAACTTTTTATTGATCAAATTTTCACCCAAACAGTAAGTGAATTTAACTTTATTTGTGTATTCTTTTGATTCAATCAATTTAAACTTCATTCAAGAAACATACAATGAAATTAAATTTATTTACTGTTGTAATTCTTTTATTCAATGCCACGCTTTTTGCCCAAACGCTCTCGGGAAAAATAATAGATGAGTTTAAACAACCCTTCCAGGGTGCCAATATTATTAATAAATCATCTGATAAACACACGCATTCCAATGAGCGTGGAGAGTTTACTATAGAAAGTTGTTCTGTTGGCGATACTTTACAAATTTCAAATGTAGGCTTTGAAACAAAATTATTTGTAATAAAAAATTTAGAACAGTATTTAACTTTAGTTTTAAATGAAAAGATTATTACTTTAAAAGAAATAGTTATTTCTCCTAAAATAAATGCACTTCATATTATTACAGATATAGATATCCAGACCAATCCAGTAAATTCATCCCAGGATATATTAAGAAGAGTACCTGGGCTTTTTATAGGGCAACATGCTGGAGGAGGAAAAGCTGAACAAATATTTTTACGCGGTTTTGATATAGATCATGGGACCGATATAAATATTACCGTCGACGGATTGCCTGTTAATATGGTATCACATGCTCATGGACAAGGTTATTCCGATTTACATTTTATCATACCAGAAACCATAGAAAATATAGATTTTGGCACAGGTCCGTATTATCAAAACAAGGGCAACTTTACCACAGCGGGATATGTAAACTTTAAAACAAAGGAGCAATTAGACAAAAGCTCCCTTCAAATGGAAGTAGGGCAATTTGATACCTACAGGATGCTAGGAATGTTTAATATTATAGATGGTGATAAACATAATGCCTATGTTGCCACTGAATATATATCTACTGATGGTTTCTTTGATAGTCCTCAAAATTTTAACAGAACGAATGTCTTTGGTAAATATTCTGGTGCATTATCTATCCAAGACAAATTGGGTGTAACACTTTCACATTTCAACAGTAAATGGGATGCTTCAGGCCAAATTCCACAGCGGGCAATAGATAGTGGTTTAATATCTCGATTTGGCGCTATAGATGATACAGAAGGAGGTTATACCTCACGTACCAATGTGTTAATTGACTATGATAGAATAATTGATGACCGCTCGTCAATTAGTAATAAAGTCTTTTTCAACCAATACGATTTTGAACTCTATTCAAACTTTACTTTTTTTCTAGATGACCTTATTAACGGCGACCAAATAAGACAAAAAGAAGACCGTGTAATTTTTGGTTTAAACTCAGAGTATAATCAATCCTTCTCGAACGCTAACCTTAATGGAAGTTGGCAAGCAGGTATAAGTTTACGAAATGACCAAAGCAAGGACAATGAACTTTCGCATACACGAAATAGAATTGAGACACTTGAACAATTACAGCTAGGAGATGTAAATGAGACCAATATAGGAGCCTATGCAGGCGTAAAATTTGATGTAAAAAAATGGCGTTTTAATCCTTCCTTAAGAATAGATTATTTTAATTTTCAATATAACGACCATTTGATTTCTGCCTATACAACTCAAGAAGAGAACAAAGCTATTATTAGTCCAAAGTTCAATATTCTTTTTAACCCAAATCAAGAATTGCAGCTATACCTAAAAACAGGTAAGGGATTTCATTCTAATGATACTAGAGTGGTCATTGCTGAACAAGGCAGAGATATTTTACCTGCAGCTTATGGGTTTGATGTTGGTTATATATGGAAACCTAAACCAAATATGATTTTAAGTATGGCTTATTGGTATCTTTATCTTGAACAAGAATTTGTTTATGTAGGTGATGCAGGCATCGTGGAACCAAGCGGAAAAACAAGAAGACAAGGAATAGATATAAACTACAGATACCAACCTTTGTCATGGCTGTTCTGGAATTTTGATGCCAATTACACTTATGCACGTACCATTAATGAACCCGAAGGGGAAGATTATATTCCTCTTGCTCCAGACTTCACTTTAGTAAGTGGCCTTAATTTTGTATGTAAATCAGGATTTTTTGGTAGCATAAATGTTAGACATTTAGCAGACCGTCCAGCAAATGAAGATAATTCCATTATAGCAAAAGGTTTTACGGTAACCGATTTAAATGCAGGTTACAAATGGAAGAAAATGAGCTTAGGAATTCAAATTCAAAATCTATTTAATACAGAATGGAATGAGGCACAATTTGCCACGGAATCTAGACTAGTAAACGAAACAAGCCCAGTAGAAGAAATTCATTTCACACCTGGTACGCCCTTTTTTCTAAAAGCTCAAATTCAGTATAATTTTTGATAGTTGCATTAGTTAATTGAATTTAAATTAATTACCATTCTCAAAGTTTTAAAATTTATTTTCAAATACTACTTAAGTACATATAGTTAAAAGACACACACGTACTTATTGAATCCCATCCTTCTTCAGTTTTATATTCACTAAGAAGACATCATTTTATACTTCAGGCTCCATGCACGTACAATTTACAGATTCAATATGATAAAAAAAAGATGAAAAAATTGTAGGTTTGCACCCTAAATTAGAAGCGACTCTATGAAGATTTCATACAATTGGTTAAAGCAATTCATTAAAATAGATTGGACTCCTGAAAAAACCGGAGAACTATTAACAGATTTGGGTTTAGAGGTAGAAGGTATTGACATTTACCAATCTGTAAAAGGCGGCTTAGAAGGTGTGGTTGTTGGTGAGGTTTTAACCTGTAAAAAACATCCAAACGCAGATAAATTAAAAGTTACTACCGTTAATATTGGAGGTGAAGAACCTTTGCAAATAGTTTGTGGTGCCCCTAATGTTGCTACTGGTCAAAAAGTACCTGTTGCCACTATTGGCACAACTTTATATTCTCCTGAAGGAGAGAGTTGGACAATAAAAAAAGGAAAGATTCGTGGTGAAGAAAGCTACGGAATGATTTGTGCCGAAGATGAATTGGGACTTGGAAAATCTCATGAGGGCATTATGGTATTAGATAAAAACGTTAAAGTTGGAACTCCTTGCGCTGATATTTTTGATATTGAAAACGACCACGTCTTTGAAATAGGTTTAACACCCAACAGAGCAGATGCCATGAGTCATTTAGGTACTGCAAGAGATTTAAAATCTGGTTTATTACAAAAGGATATAAATCTGGAGCTCATTACACCATCAGTAAGTGCATTTCGTATCGATAACCGTATGTTGAAGATGGATGTTGATGTCATCAATAAAGATTTGGCGCCACGATACTGCGGTGTTACAATTTCTGGGCTAAAAGTTAAAGAATCTCCTAGTTGGCTTCAAAACAGATTAAAAGCTATTGGTTTAGTTCCTATTAATAATGTGGTTGATGCTACCAATTATGTGCTTCACGAACTCGGACAACCCCTACACGCTTTTGATGCTCTAAAAATAGCTGGTAACAAAATTAAAGTTCAAACTTTGAAAAAAGGAACTAAGTTTACAACTTTAGATGGTATAGAACGAGAATTGCATGAGGATGATTTAATGATATGTGATGCTGAAAAACCTATGTGTATTGCAGGAGTGTTTGGAGGTGAGCACTCGGGAGTTTCAGAAAGTACTACCAGTATATTTTTAGAAAGCGCTTATTTCAACCCAGTTTCAATTAGAAAATCTGCCAAACGTCACGGATTAAATACTGATGCCTCATTCCGATTTGAAAGAGGTATTGACCCAAATATAACTGAATATGCGCTAAAACGCGCTACTTTATTGATTCAAGAAGTAGCAGGTGGTGAAATTACTAGTGATATTGTTGATATTTATCCCAATAAAATTGAAGATTTCCAGGTACGCTTAAGCTTTGAAAATACCAAAAATTTAATTGGAGAAGAAATTCCAAAAGAAACTATTAAAAGTATTTTAACCTCACTTGAAATAAAAGTGAATAATGTTACCGAAACGGGGTTAGGTTTAACCGTTCCTGCTTACAGAAATGATGTTCAACGTGAAGCCGATGTTATTGAAGAAATATTACGCGTTTATGGTTATAACAATATTGGTACTACAAAAAAATTAAATGCTTCTATCTCCAGTACTTTAAAATTTGATGATTACAGAATACAAAATGTGGTTGGAAACCAATTAGTATCACAAGGGTTCTTTGAAATTATGACCAACTCATTAACTACGGCCAAATACATTGAGTTAAGTGAGCATTTAAAAGAAACGCATAACATCTCTATTTTAAATCATTTAAGCACTGACTTAGGGGTCATGCGCCAAAGCCTATTATTTTCTGGATTAGAAACAGTTAGTTATAACATAAATAGAAAACAAGATAACTTAAAACTGTTTGAGTTTGGTAAAACATATCATCAATATGATGACTCCAGAGAAGAATTCAAACACTTATCTGTTTTTGTAACAGGAAATCGTTCACAAGAACGTTGGACCAATACAGTTACAAAAAGTGATTTCTTTTTTCTAAAAGGAACTATTACTGCTGTTTTAGATCGTTTAGGTTTATCTCGTTACAAAGTCTCACCTGTAAAAAATGATATTTTTAGTGAGGGTATTAGCTTATCATTGGGAAAAAATAAATTAGTAGACTTTGGATTGATAAATAAAAAGGTTTTGAAGCACTTTGGAATTACTCAGGATGTTTTGTATGCTGATTTTGATTGGGATTCTATTTTAGATATGGTAAAACATAACAATGTAAAGTTTAAAGAAATACCTAAATACCCGGCAGTAAGACGAGATTTCGCATTGCTATTAGATGACTCCGTTTCTTTTGAAGATATAGACAAAATAGCATCTCAAACCGAAAAACAATTACTTAAACATGTTGATTTATTTGATGTTTACCAGGGTAAAAATTTACCAAATGGTAAAAAGAGTTATGCCATTAGCTTCACCTTACAGGACGAAAATAAAACACTTACCGATAAACAAATTGATAAAATAATGAAAAAACTGCAAGCTAATTTTGAAAAAGAATTAGGTGCAGAACTAAGATAATATAGTTTGAATATAAATTTTAAAAGCCAGCATTAGCTGGCTTTTTTTTCGATTAAATTTTGTATATTTAAAAGAACACTTAAATTTATTAACCATGACAGATTCTAACTATATAAAGGTTTTTACAGGGGATTTAATTATTGTTCAACGTATTATAAATGAACTTGAAAAGGTAGACATTAACCCCATAGTAAAAGACCAAACAGATTCAGGAATTATAACAGACATTTTAGGAAGTTCTGTTTCACACTTTCAAGAAATATATGTAAATAAAGATGAACTTGATAAGGCTGTTCTTGTAATTGAGGAAATAAACTCAGAGTTACAAGCTTAAACTGTTACACCGTACATTTTATTGCGTAAATCCTTAATCTTTGGGTCTTGCATATACTCATCAAAGGTTGTGTATCTATCAATCACGCCGTTTGGTGTTAATTCCACTACTCTGTTAGCAACCGTTTGCGCAAACTCATGGTCGTGCGTCGTGAATAAGATAGTACCTTTAAAATTTTTAAGTGAATTATTAAAGGCTGTAATACTCTCTAAGTCTAAGTGGTTTGTAGGTTCATCTAGCATGAGTACATTAGCTCTTAACATCATCATTCTACTTAACATACAACGTACCTTTTCTCCTCCCGAAAGTACGTTACTTTTCTTTAAAGCCTCTTCACCGCTAAAAATCATTTTCCCAAGAAAACCACGTATGTTAACTTCTTCGCGTTCCTCTTCTGTTTTAGCCCATTGGCGTAACCAGTCAACAAGAGTTAAATTATTATCAAAAAATTCGCTATTATCTAATGGTAAATACGATTGCGTTGTAGTTATTCCCCAAGAGAATTTTCCAGCATCTGGTTTTTCATTGTTGTTTAAAATTTGATAAAACGCCGTTGTAGCTCTAGAATCTCTTGAAAACACAACAACCTTATCACTTTTTACAAGATTTAGATCTATATTTTGAAACAGAATTTCTCCATCAATAGAAGCTGAAAGTCCTTCAACATTTAAAATCTGGTCACCTGCTTCTCTTTCACGCTCGAATATAATAGCGGGATACCTGCGAGAAGAGGGTCTAATATCTTCAATATTTAATTTTTCAATCATTTTCTTTCTACTAGTTGCTTGCTTACTTTTTGCAACATTGGCAGAAAAACGACGGATAAATTCTTCTAACTCTTTCTTCTTCTCTTCTGCTTTTTTATTTTGTTGTGCTCTTTGGCGTGCTGCTAATTGCGATGATTCATACCAAAATGTATAGTTACCGGAATAATGGTTTATTTTTCCAAAATCAATATCTGAAATATGTGTACATACTGCATCTAAAAAATGACGGTCGTGAGATACCACAATAACACAATTATCGTAATTTGCTAAAAAGGTTTCAAGCCAAGAAATGGTTTCATAGTCCAAGTCATTGGTAGGCTCATCCATAATAAGCACATCCGGGTTTCCAAAAAGCGCTTGTGCCAGTAATACACGTACTTTTTGCTTTCCGTCTAAATCACTCATCAAAGTGTAATGAAAATCTTCTTTTATTCCTAAGTTAGATAACATAGCTGCAGCATCACTTTCGGCGTTCCAACCATTCATTTCTTCAAACTGTACCTGAAGTTCACCAATCTTTTCAGCATTTTCATCAGTATAATCAGCATATAAAGTATCTATTTCAGTCTTAATTTTAAATAATGGCTTATTTCCCATTAAAACTGTTTCTAGTACCGTTTGCTCATCATATAAATTATGATTTTGCTCTAAAACAGACATACGTTTACCAGATTCTAATGACACGTGCCCTGATGTTGGTTCCATTTTTCCAGACAATATCTTTAAGAATGTGGATTTCCCTGAACCATTAGCTCCTATAATACCATAACAGTTTCCTTGTGTAAAGGTTGTGCTTACTTCATCAAAAAGAATACGTTTTCCAAATTGAACTGAAAGATTTGATACTGATAACATGTGCTTATTTTAAATTTTTGGCAAAAGTAGAAAAATGAATTGGTAAGAGGAAACTTAAATAGCCTATTTTAAACCGCTTAAAAGAACTGTTTAACTTAACGTTTTCAATATTTAACAACGCATTAACAACACTTTATAACAACAACACATATTTTTGTATAGCAAATCATAACTGACGAGGGATTCATGAAAATATATGTTTCTATATTATTATCCTCATTAATGTTTTTTTGGAGCTGTGAAAAAAATAGCTCTAGTACTGAAAATAACATTGCCTATTTTGGTGGGGAAATCATAAACCCCACCACTAAATTTTTAGTTCTTGAAAAAGGAGAACACAAAACAGATACTATCAGACTTGATGGAAGAAATCGCTTTCTTTATAAAATAGATAGTCTTAAAGAAGGTATTTATACTTTTAAACATGGAGGAGAATATCAATCTATTTTACTAGAACCAAATGATAGCGTGTTGCTCAGACTTAACACTTTAGAGTTTGATGAATCTTTAGTTTATACGGGGAAAGGAGCTAAAAAGAATAATTATTTCATAAATGAGTTCTTAGAAAACGAAAAAGAAGAAAAATATATCCTTAAACTGTGTCAATTAGAGCCTTTGGAATATCTAAAGCGTGTTGATTCTTTAAAGCAGAGAAGACTTGATAATTTAGAACGTTTTACAAAAAAATACGATGTTTCAGATTTATTCCATAAAATAGCACTAGCTAACATAGGTTTTAACTACAATGCTAGTAAAGAAATGTATCCGTTTATGCATTATGGCAATAACAAAGGTGATTTTTTAATAAAATTACCTGACGATTTTTACAGTTATAGAGAAACCATAAACTACAATGATACTTTTTTTAAACATTATCATAACTACCATAAGTTTTTGAGAAGTAATTTCAACAACATCTCTCTCGAAGCACACTACAAACACAAGGGAGATGAACGTTTTAAATGGAGCTCTGCTTGTTTTAATTTAGACAGATTGCATCTCATAGATAGCTTAGTTACAGATGAAAGTATTAAGGATGAATTACTTTATTATTTTACAATTAAATATATTTCATTAAGTAATAACCCAAAGGGTAATAGCCTAATATTGGCATCTTTTTCTGAAAAGACCAATAATGAATTTTCTAAAAACTCTATGGAACATTATGTTAGGGCATTACAAAAATTAGAACCCGGCTCAAAACTTCCTAGCATACCAATTTTAGATTACAATAACAATGAGTATGAAATAAACTCTGTTATCAATAAACCTACAATAATTACCTTTTGGTCTAATGGTATGTATAGCCATTTTAAAGATAATTATCTAAAAATAAAAGAACTAACAGTTAAATATCCTGAAGTAAATTTCATCACAATAAATGTTGATGATATCGGTCTTGAAAAACCAAAGCAAATACTAAAAGATTGTAAGTTTAATTGTGATAATCAATATTTATTTAAAAACCCAGAGGAAAGTAAAAAAGCTTTAGTCATTTACCCTGTTACCAAAACCTTTATTATCAATGAAAATAAGGAAATAGTAAGATCTAACGCTAATATCTTTTCAATGAGTTTTGAAGAACAACTTCTTGGTTTAATAAATAATTAGTGTATAGATAAAGTATAGGCTCTAGAAGTATTATTTGTACATAAAGGGTCATGACAAATGGTTCGCCCTTCAAAATCATCATAATAGCACTCATCTAAAGATTCTACATACAAAGACACTCTAATTGTAAACCTTCCTTTTTCTATAGGTGTACCCTCAAATATGACTTTTCTATAATCATAATACACTTCAATACCCTTAGGAATATTACCAGTTACAGTAAAATAGTAGTTGTAGCCATTATCGTTAGGTTCATTTTTTACTTCGGCCGAAATAGTCTCAAGATAAAACTGGTCAACACGGGCAAATTCCAAACTTTTATTTTGCAATTCAGGCCTAACATTTATGATACAATCCAGAACATCATCACAAGAAGCAAAAAAAATAAAAAACATTGAAAGTAAATAGTATAAATATTGTCTCTTCATTATCGATGACTTTAGAAACAACAGAATCAAATAGTATACCAATCACAAAATTGTAATCAAAGCTTAAAGTTTATAATGATTCATCAAAAGCTTTTCATAAACCTTATCAGGTAAAATTCGTTTTAAAACAATAGAGAATTTCTGCATGAACTCACCCACCTTATAGTGAACTTTAGGGTTGGTAGTGTTTATTATTTTAAAAACTTCCTTTGCCATTAAATTAGGATCACTTCCAGAGTTAACATGTGCATTCATAAGCTTTAAGGTATTTCCATAAGGCTTTTTATATGGCGAATCTTCTATAAGTGGTGCATGATATCTGCCAGCTGCAATATTGGTAGCAAAATCTCCAGGTGCCACATTAGTCATTTTAATATTGAAATCTTTAAGCTCCATTCTAAAAGCTTCAGTTATCAATTCTAAAGCACCTTTACTGGCACTATAAATACCTCGGTAGGGTAATCCCATATAACCTGCTATTGAGGTTACATTAATTATCAAACCACTATTCTGCTCACGCATTTGTGGTAAAATAGATTTAATGACATTGATAGGTCCAAAAAAATTAGTATCGAAGTTATTTTGTATTTCAGCTTCCGGAATCTCCTCAATGGGTCCTGTGATTCCTGCCCCTGCATTGTTAATTAATACATCTAATTTTCCCTCTTTTTCAATAACAGTTTTAACAGCACTTTTAATAGAAGAAACATCTTTTACATCCAAAGCCAAAATAGGAAATTTACTGCCTTTATATTTTGAGGGATTACGGCTAGTACCATACACTTCAAAACCTTTTTCTGAAAGAAATTCACCAATAGATTTACCTATTCCTGATGAACCACCTGTTATCAATACAACTTTAGACATTTTTAAACTTTATTTAAAACGAAGTGACAAAATACAACATAGATTGCCGAAAAGAAAATTTAACTTTAGCGCATAAAAAAAGGCAAGCTACCTACATCACACCGCTACAACCGTTTACCTTTGCTGCGTTCCCGCCCTGGAGGATTCAACAGGAGCTGGTTGTGTAGGACTTGCCGGCTGCAAAGATACAACCTTTTAAAATTTTCACAATGTTTTTCTAAACTGATTTTAAATAAATATCTTGCTTGAAATTTTTAAGATTTACCATGTATATAGTCAAGTATCTATTTATCATATTTTTAAGTGGGTTTATTATTTCCTGCGGCTCTAATAGCGGAAAGAAAAAAGATGATTTTTTAATTAAAACCAATACTGAAAAGGGCAATATAACTAATAATGAAACTTTATCGCTTTCTATTATAAATAAAAAGAAACATGTCATTGACTCGGTTGTTTACAAGATTAACAATCAAACAATAACCAATAACACGCATTTGCTAGATTTTAAACTAGGAAAGCAAACCCTTGAAGCTACCATTTATTTTGAAGGCGATGTACAGACCACAACTACGGCAATTACAATTTTAAATAATGTTGCTCCCAAAATTTATAAATACAAAATCATTAATGAGTATCCACATGACATAACTTCCTATACCCAAGGATTAGAATTTTATAACGGATATTTATACGAGAGTACCGGACAGTATAAAGAATCCAAACTCCGAAAACTTAACTATAAAACTGGTGAAGTTTTAAAAAATGTTGATTTGGCTAATGACTATTTTGGTGAGGGACTTACTATTTTAAACAATAAAGTATTCCAATTAACTTGGAAAAAAAATATAGGTTTTGTATACGATGTTGATACTCTTGAAAAAATGAGTAGTTTTAAATATGGCAATAGTAAAGAAGGTTGGGGGTTATGTAATCACAACAATATAATTTATAAAAGTGATGGCTCTGAAAAAATATGGCTTCTAAATCCAGAAACTTTAGTAGAGGAAGATTACATTCAAGTATGTACAAACAAAGGATTGATTACTCAAATAAACGAAATGGAATGGATTGAAGGTAAAATTTATGCTAACCGATATCAAAAAAATGGGGTTGCTATCATAAATCCCAAAAACGGTGGCGTTATAGGCGTTGTAGATTTTACCCCTTTAAAAGAACAAGTAACACAACACGCTAAACTTGATGTCCTAAACGGAATAGCCTATAATCCACAAACTAAAACTATTTTTGTTACCGGTAAACGTTGGGATAAACTTTTTGAAGTTGAAATATTGGAGTAGTTAGTTTACCTTTTTAAAAAACCTTTATAAGTGTCTATTCCTGTTTTTAAAAACTTAGCATATTCCTTTTCATTTGGAGTGTAGCCTACAGGCTCACTTAGCATTTGTTTACCGTCAGAACTCAAAAGCACATAATAGGGTTGCGAATTGGATTTAAAAAACTGTGTTTGAAAATTAGCCCATTTGTGACCATAATTCTTTAGCAATCGGGTTCCGCCATTAACCCTATTAACTTCTACTTGTTCATTTTTTGGTAATTCTTTTTTATCATCAACATAAAGTGATATTAAAACATACTCATCTCTCAAATATTTATCAATTTGCTCCAATGGCCAAACGTGTTCTTCCATTTTTCTACAGTTTACACAGGCATAACCCGTAAAATCTATCATAATGGGCTTATTTACTTTTTGGGCATAGGCGATACCCTCTTTTAAATCCTTGAAGGTTTTTAGGTTATTTGTTGTATTACTTGGTAAAAACCAACTATATCCTACAGGAGGGGCTAATCCACTCAAAAGCGTTAGTGACATAAATGTATCTGTTTCTTTATTTACTCTAAAACCAGAAACTAGATACACAGTAAATGCTGTAACTAAGAAGGCCGTAGAAATTCTAAAAAATGACAGTTTAATGATAGGAGAATCATGTGGGAATTTAATTTTTCCAAAAAGATAAAGTGCCAAACCTCCAAAAATAATAATCCAAATAATGAGAAAAGGCTCAATTTTTAAAAGCCCCCAATGGGCCACTAAATCAGCATTAGATAAGAATTTAAAAGCCAATGCTAATTCTAAAAACCCTAAAACCACTTTGGTGGTATTTAGCCATCCACCTGATTTTGGTAAGGCATTCATCATATTAGGGAACATAGCAAACAATGCAAATGGCAACCCTAACGAAACCCCAAAGCCAGCCATACCAGCTGTAAGCTGCCATGCACCTCCATCTGCAGTTAATGAGCCTGCTAACAACGAACCTAATATTGGTCCAGTACACGAAAATGAAACAATAGCTAAAGTTAATGCCATGAAAAACACGCCAACAATTCCTCCTAGATTTTCTCCTTTGGTTGTTTTATTCGTCCAGCTTTCAGGCAAGGTTAATTCATAGTACCCAAAAAATGAAAATGCAAAAAACACAAAAATGGCAAAGAAAATAATATTGAGCCAAATATTGGTAGATATTTCATTAAGGATGTCAGGGTTTACAGAATCTAAAAGGTGAAAAGGAACACTTAATATGAGGTAAACCAGCAAAATAAAAAAACCATACAATAAAGCTTTTCCAATACCAGAGCTTTTGTTTGCCCCCTCACTCTTGGTAAAGAAGCTTACTGTTAATGGTATCATCGGAAATACGCAAGGGGTTAACAAGGCCAATAGTCCACCAAGAAAACCAAGTCCAAAAATTGTCCAAAGAGATTTTTTTTCCTTGATTTGATTTTCAATTAACTTTATGTCCTCTGGATTCATACCATAGAGGTTGATATTAGCAGCTGAGTTGTCTGTCTTTGAATCAAGCTGAGTGTTTTCGTTTGAACCAGAAATTGCAGATTCCCCTTTAAACTGAAATATTAAATCAATAGTAGTTGGCGGTAAACATCTTGTGTCATCACAAACCATAAAATCTACAGTCCCTCTAATCTTGCTAATTTTACCAGTAATTTCAATTCTCTGTTCAAAGGTTGCTGAATCTTCAAAATACTTTATTTTCATACCAAACACTGGGTCATCAACCGTATAGCCCTCTTCCTCTATAGTTTTTCCAATAATATTGAAGTCATTATCATTTTCAATTACATAAGAAAATGTTGTTGGTATTGGTCCATCTTCTGGAACATTTTGTGAGTACAGATGCCACCCAGTATCAATTTCAGCCTTGCTAATTAATACATATTCTGTATCTGAGACTTTTTCAACAGACGTTGACCATTTTACCGGTTCTAAAATTTGTGAAAAACTGTTTATTGAACATAAAAATAAAAGACATGTTAGCAACTTTTTTATATACATGGTATATTCTATTTTTTTAGATTTTACAAAATTATTGTTTCCAATGTTAGTCTTGTGTTAAAAACTGTTATAATTTATACAAGTCCTAATTATTTTCTGTATATATTTATCATTATGGTTTAACAATTAATATGTTTATATCAAAACCTTCTATACTAAGCCTAAATAAATCATATTTCTTGAATCCTTTTCATTTATTAAAGAAAAAAAAATCTTTAATTTTTAATCTTTTCTTTCTTCTATTAACAATTTCAGGCTTTAGTCAGAAAAAAAATGTTAGCATTACAGGAAAGATAATTGAGTCTTCTAGTAATCAACCAGTAGCTTATGCCACAGTTTTATTGGTTGATGTCAATACCAAAGAAAATATAACAGGAACAACAACTATGGATGACGGCACATTTAAGCTTCAAACAGTAGTTTCAAAATTTTATATAGAGATTACTTTTATTGGCCTTAAAACAAAAAGAATTTTTGATTTTCAGCAGCATAATGGAACTATTGATTTAGGCAACATCTTTCTTGAAGAAGATTTAGAAAAACTTGATGCCATTGTTGTAGAAGCCGAAGTTTCTAAAACCGAGTTTAAACTAGACAAACGCATTTTCAATATTGGTAAAGATTTAAGTAGCACTGGTGCTAGCGCTTTAGAAGTATTAAACAATGTTCCTTCAGTAAACGTCAATATTGAGGGAGACATTAGTTTACGAGGGAGTCAAGGCGTTCAAATATTAATAAATGGAAAACCTTCAATTATTGCTAGTGACAGTGGAAATGCATTAGGAACAATTACAGCAGATATGATGGAGCGTGTTGAAGTTATTACCAACCCCTCAGCCAAATATGATGCTGAAGGAACTTCAGGAATCATCAACATTGTTCTTAAAAAAGAGGAGCGTAAAGGCTTAAACGGTTCTGCTAGTATAAATATTGGTGATCCTACAAATCATAGTTTTGGTTTGAGTTTAAATAGACGTACCGAAAAATTTAATCTTTTTAGCCAATTGGGTGTAGGCTACAGAAAATTACCAAATAACAGGAAAAACATCAATAGAGATTTGATAAATAACACCATCTTGGAATCTGAAGGTACTGAATTCAGAAATGAAAAGTATTATAATATTGTTCTAGGAACCGATTATCATATAAACAAAAACAATGTTTTAACGCTTTCTGGAAATTTTGCTTACGAGATTGAAGAACAACCTTCCGAAACTAATTTTAGTTTATTTGATGGTACTGAAAGGGCTAACTGGAAAAGAACAGAAGAAACCGAAGCCACCAACCCAAAGTATCAATATGAATTGCAATACAAAAGAGATTTTGATGACCATGAAGATCATATGCTTCTTTTTAGTGCATTAGGACAATTTTTTGGTAAAGAACAATCCTCAGATTTTGAAGATTTAACTTTGATGGGGGCTGATAGAGATGCTATTCAAAAAACACGCACCGACTTTAAAGAAGCTAACTACACGTTTAAATTTGATTACACCAAACCTTTTAATGAAAAATTTACTATTGAAACAGGTGCACAATACCTACTGAACAATGTAAGTAACGATTTTGAAGTACAGGATTTAGTTGGAAGTGATTTTATATCAGATCCTAATCAAACTAATGTATTTGAGTTTAATCAAAATGTACTAGGTATTTACGGAACTGCTGCCTATGAGGCTGATAAATGGGGGGTAAAAGTTGGTTTACGTGTTGAAAACACAGACCTTGAAACCTTTCTTGTTAATACCAATGAGCAAAACAACCAAAACTACTCTAACCTCTTTCCTAGTTTTCATTCCTCATACAAGTTTAATAATGCTTACTCTTTACAAATTGGATATTCAAGACGTGTTTATAGACCTAGGTTATGGGATTTAAATCCATTTTTTAATATTAGAAACAATTTTAATATAAGAACTGGAAACCCAGAATTACTCCCTGAGTTTACAGATTCATTTGAATTGACTAATATTTATAACATAGGAAAAGCCTCTTTAAATTTTGGAGTTTATTATCGTTATACTACCAATACCATAGAAAGAAGCGTTTCTATTTTTGAAAACAATGTAAATACTTTTAAACCCTATAACATAGGAACCACAGACGCTATAGGTATTGAATTTAACGGAAAATATCCTGTTGCAAAATGGTTAGTTTTTAATGGTGACATCAATTATAACGCCTTTAAAAGACAAGGTGATTTTAATGGAACTTCCATTGATTTCAATGCAAATCAATGGACTGGAAAACTTACTAGTAAACTTGGGCTTCCTGCAGATATTGATTTTGAAGTTACCGGAAATTACCAATCTGATGTAAAAACGGTTCAAGGCAAAATAGCCGAAAATATTTTTGCTGACCTTGGTTTGCGAAAAAAAATTATAAAAGGAAAAGGTGTCTTAAATTTTAGTGTAAGAGATATTTTTGCTTCAAGAATCCGAAAATCTGAAACTATTCAAGAAGAGTTCTACTTGTTTAATAGAAGTCTAAGAGGTAGGTTTGTTACCTTTGGTTTTAGTTATGGCTTTGGAAAGGGTGAAGCCTTGGAATACTCTGGACAACGAAGGAGACGCTAGATTTTCTCAAATTTGAGAGCTTAAAAATTCTTTTAATTTGTCGGAATATAACCTTTATCCTTAGATAAAATCCACTTGTCAAGTTCAAATCCATCTTCTCGCATAGAAAAAGAAACAATATGTTCTCCAGCCTCATCAAAAGTCAATGTAATTGTTTGTGGATCTCCACAATGATTTTCCGGTACTCTTTGTGCAGAAGACCAAGTCCATTTATGTTTTCCTTGACATAGCTGAATTCTTTGTCCGCTTTTGGGCCACGTTCCATTAACACCAACATGAAGCCCGTTATCTTCAGCACCCGTTGAAAATGCTCTTACCCAAACGTAATATGTTCCTGGGTTATTAATTTTTACTTTATAAGATACCATACCCCCAATGCCCGGAATAGGGAAAAAATTCTCATTAATGATGAGCTTATCGTCATGTGTGACTCTAGTGTCTGGTAATGCTTTTAAATAAGCTTTACCACTAGCAGTTTCAGTATGATTGTTCTTATTTCCCATAGGTAAATCTTCACCATATGTATGCAATAAAAATTTTCTAGGACTTTCATTATCCGTATTAAAATGGAAATTTTCAGCTTCAACAACTAAAAGCCCATCTTTTTCTTCAAAAGGCTTAACATTACTTAATTCATTTATTAAATTAAAAACAACAGGGCTCAATCCCAACGATTTCCATCTTCCTCTAGACCATGCGGTACCTCCATTTTCTGGTATCTTACCATTAGTAACTGCTTTAGAGGTTACTTTTATTTTATCTCCCTTCTTTAAAAAAACCTTACCTATTTTTAGTTTTACCTCCTTGAAAGATTCAGAAGTTTCAGGGTTCACCATTGCCTTGAGTACTTTACCATTAACATAAAGTTCATAAGTTGATTCTCCGTCATTTTCAGTAATAGTATTCAGTTCAGCAGAATAATAACCTGTTTCCCCTTTAAAAATATGTGTTGCACTAGCCCACTTGTCCCTTAATTCAACTATTGCAGCATTTATTGCAAGTGTACCACGCTTTTTTTCCTGATAGTAAATAGCTTCTCCTTCACCATCTATTTTGAAATCATCAATACCAGTTAAAATAATGCTATTTGCCTTACTTGAAATGTTTTGGGTGTCTTTTTCTAGCTGTTGAGCATGTGATAGTTGAAAACTAAAACAAGTGATTATTAAATAATAAAAATATTTCATTTATAGTTAGTTTAATACTGTTATCTATAGAGCCACAGGAGTATTCATCTCGGCTGATTTATATACTGCCTCTTGCGCTTGTAAAGTGCGTAAATAATTTTCTCCACTTGTTTCAAATGCTATGCCAGAATTAAGTTTATCAATAAAATCTCTTTGGAAAATATAACAGCAATCTCCTGCAAACCCAATGTCATTATGAACATACTCATGCTTCTTCTCGGCTTCACCTAAATTCTGTACAGTAATTGTTCCATCTGAATAAAGCCTGATAGAACCTTGGGAACCATCAATTAAGTACTCTCCAAATGTATATCTAGACTTTTTGAAATTATTTTCATTGTACCTATTCGCATCCCAAATAGCATGAGCATTGTTTTCAAAATTTAAAATCATTAATCCAGAATCTTCCCCTTTAATCACTGGATTTAAACGTTTTAAAATAGCATATGCACTTGTAACTTCTCCTGCATGACAACGAAACGTATCAATAAAATGAACACCTGTTTCATAAATAAGTAATTTCTTGTAATCTCTAAAATACGGTTGTCTTGCTAAATACGCATCATCTCCCCAACCATCACCCATTCTAGATCTAAAGTTAAGACTAAATAAGTCTCCAATTTCGTTATTACTAATAAGTTTCTTTATTTCTCTATGCCAGGGCTGAAACCTAAAATTTTCATGAACCACAAAACGAACACCTTTTGAAGCTACATAATCTACAATTTTTTTAGACTCTTCGTAGGTAGGTGCTAAAGGCTTTTGGCATATGATATGTACACCCTGATCTGCAGCAAATTTGCACATCTCAAAATGTGTTTCTGGCGGTGTTATAATATCAACAAAATCAGGTTTTTCCTTAAGAATCATTTCCTTATAATCAGTGTAATGATTTTTTACTCCATAAGGTTCCATAATCCCTCTGGCACGCTCTAAATTAGAATTACAAAGTGCTGTAATTTCAACTTCTGGAATACGGGTCCAAGCTTCATACTGAAACTTACTAAAATAACCTGCTCCAATAGCTACACCTTTTAATTTAGATTTCATCGTTTAGCTTTTTATTTGGGTTCATAAAAGACCAACAAAAAATAGCAACCCCTCCCAGTACTGCTGCTACATAAAAGAAAGGTGCATCGGTTCCTGTCCACTCCCGTAAGTATGGGAATGCTAAAGCTGTAGAAAACGCACCAAGGTTACCCGCCATATTCATCATTCCAGATACTTTTCCAGAGTTTTCCTCTCCAATATCCATACAGAAGGACCATGAAGGGCTCAGCGTCATATCAGCTCCAAAAATAGCTACCGTTAAACACAGTACCGCTCCTAATGCCGTATCCATATACAAACTTGAAATAATACCAATAACTACAAATACAAAACCAATGGTGGCTGGATATTGTCTCGATTGCTTCCATTTACCCTTTTTATATATAGCATCTACCATAAAGCCAGACACCCAATTACCCACAGCACCTCCTAATAAAGGTAACATAGCATAAAAGCCCGTGGTAACCAAACTAAGTCCGTATTTGGCTTTTATGTAGGGAAACAACCAAGTAAGTGTAAAGAAGAAAATAAAATTACTTCCAATATATTGAATCATGGCAAGTATAACATTCTTTGATGTTAAAACCGTTTTCATTGGTAAATTCCCTCCTACTTTTTCTACTTCATGCTGACGGTTTTTTACAATATATTCCTTCTCTGCTTCAGACAAAGCCTTGTGTTCCTCTGGCTTATTTCTAAAGAGTGTGAAAAATAAAACTGCAAATATGACACCTATGGCACCAAAGAAATAAAAGATATTTCGCCAACCCCAAGCATCAATGAGATAAGCTACCAAGGGTAATGCAAAAGCAGCTCCCAATCTAGATCCAGAAAAATTTATTCCTTGAAAAATACCACGCTCTTTAGTAGGCACCCATGAAAAAGCCGCTCTAGAAATGTTTGGAAAAGCTCCTGCTTCTCCTGCTCCAAAAATAAACCTGAAAAATAACATAGATATATAATTCCATGCGGCACCTGTTAATGCGGTAAATATAGACCACAATACCATAATGGTTGTCATTACTTTTCTAACGCCAAACTTATCTCCCATGGCACCACCTGGAACTTGAAATAATGCATACCCCAAAGCAAATGCACTAAGCACCCAACCCATTTGAATATCTGAAAGGTCTAAATCTGTTCCTATTGAATCTTTTGCTGATGATATACATACCCTATCTACATATAATAAAAGGGTAATTAAAAAGGTTCCTAAAAAGAAACCATATCTTTTCTTGGGTATGCGTTGGTTCATGTTATTTTAGTTTAGTGATTACTTCTTTTAAGGTTTTGTTGGTTCCAACATTACCTGGAAAAACAATATAAGGCAATTTAGGAAATTTTGTGTCGGTCCCCATTTCCCAAACAGGAATCCCGGGCATAATTTGCCCTATAACTTTAGAGCGCTTCATTTCCAAACCTTTTGTTGCCAAATCATGTGATGTAATACCTCCTTTAGCTATAAGATATTTAGGTCTTATAGTTAATCCGTTAACAATATTAACAAGTGCTTGTGAAATACTAGCAGCAATATTTATTGTGGATGCTGTGGTATTTCCAGTAACTAATTTACGACTGGTGTAAACAATAATACTATGCTCTTCCTTTATTTTAGTGTCTATAAAGCTAATTAGAGATTGAATATATGCTTTTGAATTATCTCCTAATACTTTTTCAATATCAACTTCTATAATTGTATCCTTATTAAAAAGTTTTAAGGCTTCCTTTAGTTGATCAGATGATTTTTTTACATAAGAACCTACAATGGTTAATCCCCCATGATTTGAATCAGAAGTTAATATCTCAGAAACATCTAGCAAACCTTTTGGTGGTAAACCTATGTATGAAGGCACAAAAGAACTGGACGTTCTGTAAATAATCTGCTTACCTTTTTTTTCGGCATTCAGTAAAACCTGAGATATTTTATCTAAATCGGTATAATTAATACAGTTGAAAATACAGTAAGTCCCATTGGAGAGATTAATAATGTCCTGGGTCAATTCTTCAGTGTTTTTCTCTCTAATAGCTTTTAAGGAAAATGAAAATACATCAGAAGCCTTTATAGCTCCATTTGACTTTTCTTGAATATAGTCTTTTAAATCAGCGTTGGAATATTTAAAAGAGTGATCTTGAGCAAAAGGCGTTTCGTTCACCGGTATTAAATCACCATGATCTTCAATAAAATGGGTATCATTCAAGGTAATTCGTTTTCCTTCAAACATAACAGGAATGAATACTGTCACAGCACCTTTTAAACCTAGAGTATTTTGAAGTGTTGAAGGCTCTAAAGGAAAATGTCCTCTCAAAGTAGAATCGCTTCTACTTATAATACTTACCGCTTTACCTACTATATTTGAAGCCTTTTTTATATTCTCAGCAATTTCTTTATAAACTATTGCTGCTTTTTCAGGGCTTAAACTTCTGGAATTAGTTAAAAGAAAAAAAGCAGGTGATTGTTTAAGTTCCTCCACCAAGATTTCTACGGTCCAACTATTTAATAATGGAATATCATAAACCGTTTGGTTTCCTGTTGGGTCGTCATCAACAATGATGCAAGCTTTATTTAAATCTTTAAAAAGTGTTTTATTCAAACTTCTGAAATCCTTTTTCTCGGATTCAGGTATATTTGATAATATTTGAGATAATGGTATACGCATTAATATTTCTCAATAGCTATTACGCGTGCTGGTGCTCCATCACCAGCACCAATTTTAAGAGGTAGCGCTATCAACTCTACACAGTTAGATTTAAGTTTATCTAAATTAGTTAAACCTTCGATAATTACCACGCCTTCTAATAAAATTTGATGGATTTTTGTAACCTCTTCAATATTATTTACATCTGCCACCGAAGGAGGCTCTACTCCAACCATTTTTACCTTATTATCAAGACACCAATGAGCTAATTCTTCACTAATTCTTGGTAATTCATCCCGATATTTTGTTTCATTTAAATACTGTGACCAGCCTGTCCAAAAAATAAGGCTATCTCCTTCAGTAAAATGTTTAATGATATCTACAGGAATATGAGCAACTTCAATTATGCCCTTAGAGCCAATATGTCTAACATCTACAACCCAAGCTTTTCCAACAAAATTATCAACAGGAATTTCGTCAATAGTTTCATTTTTAACATTAAAATGAATGGGGGCATCCATATGGGTACCACAATGCGAGTAGAATGTTAGCGTACTAGCATTCCACCCGTCATTATCAATAGTTCTTGCAGTTTCTTTTGAAAACCCTTTTAAACCATTAAAATAAGTTATTGTAAGATCTACAATATTGCTCATTAATATTAAAGGTTTTTAATCACAGCATCAGCTACATCAGAGGTAGTAGCACTTCCTCCTAAATCTACTGTTAAAACACCTTCTGACGTACTTTTGTCTATGGCTTCCATAATATTATTAGCAGCTTCAACTTCACCAATGTGCTCTAACATAATGGCCGCAGACCAAATTTGTCCGTAAGGGTTTGCAATATTTTTACCAGCAATATCTGGAGCAGATCCATGAATAGGCTCAAACATTGAAGGGAATTCTTTTTCTGGGTTAATATTTCCACTACCTCCTAAACCAAGACTTCCCATAACAGCGCCACCTAAATCACTTAAAATATCTCCAAAAAGGTTAGTTGTTAAAACCACGTCAAAAATCTCTGGCTTTAAAACAAACATAGCTGTTGAGTTATCAATATACATTTGTTCATGCTCTACATCTGGATATTCTTGAGCAACTTCTTTGATAACCCTATCCCAATATGCCAAACTATTAATTAATGTATTAGATTTAGTAATATGAGTTACTTTTTTACGACGGGTTCTTGCCAATTTAAAAGCATAATGAGCCACACGCTCAATACCTTTTCTGGTAAAAACACTCATATCGGTTCCCATTCCATTTTCCTCATCAGGAAGATATTGCCCTCCCATTTGAACAAACTCACCTTCTGTGTTTTCTCTAACAATTACAAAGTCTATATGTTTGTCACTTCTCAACGGACGCGTAACACCAGGATAAGTTCTCACTGGTCTGTAATTTACATATTGATTGAAACCGGTACGTACTTTAAAGGTATAATCTTTAGCTGGTAACGTATCATCTACCGCAGGTAAACCAACTGACCCAAAATAAACAGCGTCAAAATCCTTTAGTGTTTCTAATCCGTTTGCTGGCATAAACTCATTGTGCTTTAAATAATAGCCTGCTCCCCAACCAAACGATTCTGTTTCAATTGAAAAACCATGTTTTTCAGCTACTGCATTAATAACCCTTAAACCCTCTGGTACAATTTCATTTCCAATACCATCACCCGGTACTACCGCAATTTTGTATGCTTTACTCATTTAATCTTAATTTTCTCTATGCGCAATTATTTGCACACTTATAGTTATTTAAATAATTTAGAGTACAAATATAATCTATATTGTTAAAAAACTGATTTAAAATTTCATTTATTACAAAAATATTTGCGCAATTTTTTGCATTAAATTCATAATTACTTAATTTTGAGTCCAATTAAATTAACTTTGTGAAAAAGAAAACCACTTTACAAGATATTGCTAATAGTTTAGGAATTTCTACCTCTACAGTTTCCAGGGCGCTTCAAGATAATCCTAGAATTAGTGAAACGGTGAGAAAGAAAGTCATCGACCTTGCTTACGAATTAAATTACTTCGACAAAAAATTTCCTGAAACTATTACTCCTAAAAAGCTTAATGCTATAGGTGTTATTGTACCTAAAATAGGTTATCATTTATACGCTATGGCTATAAGTGGTATTGAAAAAGTTGCCGAAGAAAACGGTATGCATCTAGTTATTTGTCAATCCAATGAATCTTTCGAACGTGAAGAAAGCTTAACTAAAGAGCTCATTGAAACAGGTGTTTCTGGATTAATAGTATCTCTTGCTGGAGAGACTAAACAATTTGATCATTTTCTGGAACTCAAGAAAAAAAACATTCCATTGGTTTTGTTTAATAGGCAATGCGACGAAGTAGAGACTGATAAAGTGGTTATTGATAATTTTAAAGCATCATATGATGCTACTGAACATCTCATTTCTATAGGTTGTAAAAACATAGCCTATATTGGTGGCCCTAAAAAGCTACAAATAAGTAATACGCGTTTATTAGGCTACCAACAAGCATTGCTTGACGCTGGTATAAGCGTTGAATATATTGAGTATTGTAATTTTTCAAAAGAGAGTAATTTAAGCGCAGCCAGAAAGCTATTGTATTCACCCAACCCTCCTGACGGTATTATTGCTTTTAGTGATCAGGTTGCCATTTCCACCATGTTAGCAGCCAAAGAAAGAGGGTTAAGTATCCCTGAAGATTTGGCTATTATTGGTTTTAACAATGAGCCTGTTGATGAACTTTTAGAACCTTCATTAACAAGCATTAATCAACCTTCTTTCAAAATGGGTTATGAAGCAGCCAAATTAATTTTTGATAGAATACAAACCCCCAGCATCGACTATACCCAAAAGATTTTAAAATCTAACTTGGTTATCAGAAACTCCACCAATAAAAACAAGCTTAAATAGAGTTTTTAACCCGTTGTGCATTTTGAAACATTCAAACGAAATTAATGTCAGTTCGAGTGATTTTGAGGAACGAAAAATTGTATCGAGAGCTTTTTTCTTACAAAACCCTTAATTCTTGATACAAATTTCACTCATTTCAATCGTGAAATCCACTCGAATTGACAGAGTTTAATTAAAATGCACAACGGGTTTTTTAATAAATTTTAATATTGCTTGCTATTTAAACTGAATCTAATCCTCCCCATAACTAATACGCTTATAAAACCACTATTGGTAGCCAATATTAAATATTCTTGACTCTCTACTAAATTGCTTATGTAGCATAAGAAAGCTTATTAATAGCTGGTTTTAAAGCTTCGATAGACTCAAATTCTTTGGTCTTTGGATTAATTTTACCAAAAAAAAAAAAAACGACCAGTAGTTAAAATATGACCGTCTTTACTTTGATAAATTGATTTTATCTGTTGAATAGGGTAATAGGAAATATTATCTTGTTTATCAATTACAGCTAAATTGGCATCCATACCGCCTACCCAAATATTGCCCCTGCTATCCCTAAATAATGAGTATACCTTATATACTAAATCTTCATCATAAAGACCAATACCTTTTCTAATCCAATCCAAATTCGCTGTTTGGAATCAATAAAAACTTCGGTAGTACGATTACTTATAATTTCTGGTAATCCGCTATAAGTATTGTAAACTTAATAATATTTAGAATTATGTTTTAGAACACCTTCTTCAGAAGCTATCCATAAATTCCCTAAACTGTCTTGGGCTATCGCCTAAGTAATACTTTGTGTAGAAACATTATCTCCGGTTAATTGCTGAAATTCTATACTATCTTGGATGTATGCACAAAAAGTTACAAGAAGTACGATAATTAGGAATATGACTTTTTGAAATTTGTTCATTTTTAAATTTTAATATCAAGTTGCTACAATATAATAAATTATATATTCTATCAAGTTAAGTAAGAAATTCTTATTTCAGGTTAGATAACTTTCAGTATTGGTTTAAAAATTGTCAAAATCATTAATGCTTCTGTTTTTATTAAAAAATTAACCTGAATATACCCTATTGTAAATATAAACTAACAGATAATTTGTATAATAAGCAAATCGAACTATTACGATCGTTGTTTTAATTTTACTTAATTTTTAAGTTAAAAAGATGGATTTTTTTTCTTCATTTTATGACTCACTATAAAAAGAATTCCCACAATGACAAATGGTATGGCAATGAGAAGAATAATTAAAAGACTCATCCAAATAGATTGGTTCATCCTGTAATTATGCATGAAAATAAAAGGGCTAAACCCAAGACCAATTATTGTAAATATTATACCACCTATAAGTTCTCGTTTCCATGCAACGATGAGAAAGATGATTAATACAAAAGAAGGAATGAGATGCATGAGAAAATCACCAATCTGTTGCAAGAGAGTTCTTTCAGGATTAAAAGCATCAAGTGCTAATATACTTATAAACACAATAGCAAATATGCAAATAATTCTAGGTAACCAACTAATTACTTTAATGCTTGTTTTCATTTAATCCAGATTATAATGGATACAATATTATTTTATTCTAATTTGATAAATCAAAGCTCATATTGTTTAAACTTTCATTAACTATTATTCCTAACATAACTACTCCTAAAACTAAAGGAACTGCAATGGAAACAATGGTTGATCCTGTTTTATCTTTAACTTGAATTTTATCTATATTATCTTTTTTAATTGAGACTATACTCCTTTCTCCACTATTTATGTTAATACCAAAAATTTTATTCTTTATAACTTCAATTTTATCAAACCTAAAAGATTTATTATCAATAGTTTTAATTCTAACTTTAGTATTTGCCTCTGCGGCTTCATCAAGTGTTACATTGGCAGATTTATAAACCGTACAGCCTTGAAAGAAGATTAGGATTGAGAAGAATACTGCAACTGCTTTTAAATGTGTTTTTATTGCTTTCATAACTGCGTTCTATTATCAATAAATGTAATTGCATAACAATTAATTTACAATGAGGAATATTTGTTTAAGGCCTATACATAGATCAATTAGAGCGTTTTAGAGTTCTGCGGATGTATGTCTATTTAATTTTATGGAGTATTTTTATGTAATCTTGAATACAATAAATAAGCATTAAATAATAACCACAATTATTAGAAAGTCCTTAATAATGGGGTTATTTGTGCTTTTCAATATGTTTTGTATTTTTTTGCTTTGCGATAGTTACTTCCCAATACAATATGTAATTTTCCTTGTATTTATTAGGGTTAGAACATTTGGGCAACAAATAGGATACAAAAAACACCTAAAAAGGATAAATTAAGGGCAATTATTAATAAATCCAATTACGAATATAGCATAAAAAAACCACTCATAAAGAGTGGTTTCATACATAAAAACATCAACCGTTAATTAGCTGTTCCAGAGCCTAAATAAACGCTGTTTGACACAACACTACCATCAGCAGTAGTAAATGCCATAAAAAGCTCAACAGTATCTCCTGCGTATGTACTTGGAATTGTAATGATTTGTGATCCTACAGTTCTATCAGCACCATCAAGAATATACATTGATTCTTTTTTACTTGGATTGTAAACTAACACCATTGCTTTATCGGTTGCATTTGCATTACCTTCAGCAGAGTTATCATCCCAAGTAAACTCAACTTGTCCAGCAGTTGCTAAATCTGTTGCAGGGTTTAATGCTCCTGATAAGTTACCTCTACTTAATAAAGCTAAAGCATAATCTACAGTAAAGTTTGGTGCAGCTCCTGTAATAGCATTATTCAATACATAAGACATTGCAGCATTAAACTCTGTTTTTTGCACCGCATAAGACTTATATCCCTTTTGGATAAAGCCTAAATTCGGTTGAAGATACTCCAAAGTAACCGTAAACTTGTTTCTTTGGTTAACTTGCCCCTCTGTACGTGGATTTGCCACGCTTGAGGGTTTGATTCTCAAATAGTCAATACCTTTCCAAGAAGCACCGACTACGTTTCCTACTTTTCCTGATACACCGCCCAGGATTCCTTGTGAAATTACACCCATAACATATAAAATTTAAAATTATTACTTATTCGAAGTTGGTACGGACTTGGTATGGTCTTTTACCAACACAGGTAATATATGGCAAATACTATGCTAATAGATTGATTAGGTTTTTGTTGCCCTTTGTTGCCCGATTTTGCTTTTTAGAAAATAAACTTTGAATATATGACACCTTTAAATGTTCCATTTTTAAAATGACTTTTTGCAATTCTGCTTCTTTTTTGCTAATTGCTGACACTATGTTAATATGCTTTTGTAATTCTTCAAATTCAATTAGCATAGAATTGTAACCATCTTTAAGCGTGTTTCTGCAATCATTTACAGAAATGAATGGAATAACACTACCTTTTAGATGATACGCATAGAAACCACCTATTTGTAGCATCATTGATAAATGATAAAGGGTGTTTTTTTCTTCTTCTGTTGGTACAGTTACCACAAAGCAATTAGGACAGGGATTTATTAAAGGCTTTCCGCTGTTTTGCCCTTTGTTCAGGATAAAAAAATGAGGTTGCGAGTAGATTCTTCCTATTTGGTGTGTTTTTAGTTCAAAAGTTGACATAGCTATCCAATTTAAAATTGCTTCGCTACGCTTCGCACCATTAATTTTTTAAAAGAAAAACAATAAAAAAAGAAAGCCGTATGTTCTTGTGGCGTGGATAAGGCTGTCAAGGTTTTTGGAAAAAATACTACCCTCTTTTTTAAATAATATTGGGGTGGAGATTTTTTTCAAAACCCGTAGGGCTTGACCTTTATAGCCTTGTGCGGTTGGCAAAGGTAGCCACATATATTTGCCATCTTTTTTTATTTTAATATTTCAAATTGGTTTAAACTTGATTCAATTTGCTTTTAAATTTTCTGGGGAATTAACTCTTAAAAAAATAGGTTTACTAAACGCATTGAGCGGTGGATGAAGCGTTTGTATGGGTAGAATTTTAAATAGTTGTTTGATAAAACAGCATTTAAACAAGCTACTTATACAGGACTTTTAGACAATAGCTTATTACTTTTTTGACCTCTCGACTGGCGCTCGAGACAAGGCGAGCGATAAAAAGTAATGTGCTATGGCGTACTATAAATATTGTAAACCTATTTTTTTATATCCTATTTCTTGGGTGGTGGGGAAAAGTGGACTTTTATATTTGTTAGCGAAATGAAACAAACAAAGACTTGAGGTAAGGAATACTTGGACTTAACGATGGTTTTGTGCAGTTGAATGAGATAACTAATATTATAATTAACTTAAACTTTCTACTGTTTAATAATAGTTCAAAATATAGTTAAATGTTCGGATGTGAGCGTTGGATGAGCGGATATTTAGCTCGTTTCATTTTTATTTTAAATTAATGTACTCGTGAATATGCACAGTTTAATTTTAGTTCCGATTTGTGCGGATGGTGAGTGGATATTTTACATAATAGCAGTTATAGCGACGAAAATATAATAACAAGCCGTAGGCAACCTCTGAAAGGATTTTTGCTCCTATAACTTCTATTATGTAACATAGCTTGGGATTGGTTTTGTGGCGTAATAGTTGTTTGTGCGTTGGCAATGGCTCTTTGCTTTTTTATTGTACCAATTTTATAAAATAACGACGTTTAAATAAAACAAGCAATGTGCCATTATAGCTTTAGATACAAGTATTATGACATAAAACCAATTATGCATTGGCGCGCGGAACAACACAAAAGACAGAGGATTTTGAGCTTTCGACAGGCTCAAGCCAAGGCAAGCGAAAAAACTGGGTTTTGGGTTGTGGGGAATAAAAAAGAGCCTTCCGAAAAAGACTCTTTCATTATTGACCTAATGGTCGTGATTTGAATGGTCATCACTTTTTTCTTCACCAGATTGATTCATCATCATTTCGTGGTCGTATTTACAACAACCTGGTAAACCATCATATGCTTCTTCATCACCTGCTACTTTTTCGGTATCATATCCTGAAGCTGCGATTGCTTTATGGATTGCCATTGCATCGGTTTTTGTATCATCAAAAGACACATCAATCTTCTTTTTATCGACATCCCAATTAGCACTTGCTACACCTTCAACACCGTTAGCTGCTTTTTCGATTGTGCTTTTACACATTCCGCAATTTCCTCTTACACCAAAAGACAGGTCTGTCATTGCCATATCTTTTGACATTTCAGTAGTTGTGGTTTCTGTTTCTTTTTTGGTTTCGTTTTTACAACTTGTTAAACCTAATGCTGCTATTACAGCTACACTTAAAATTACTTTTTTACTCACGTCGATTACATTTTTGTTTTTGTGTTCGTGATTTTTCTTTGAAAAATTCATTGTTTAAAATTTAATTGTTATTACTTGATTTATTATTCTATTACTTGTTTTACTTCACCACAGGTTAGCATTGCTTCGCCAAAATATGGATTGATTACTTTTTCTTCTTTGCTTAACCAATAAGCACCATTATTGTTATCTGCCATTGGACAAAATTCTACATAGACCTTTTCATTGATACCAAATAGTTGTACAGCATTGATTAGATGTGATGATAAATGTTTAAAATGGTCTCTTTGTGATTTTATATCGGACGTTTCAGAAATTGAAGTTGCAGAAGATTTTATTTCGCCTTCTAATGACATCCAATGGTTATGCGCCTTATTATCTGACAACAATTTCATATCTACTTTGTTCAATTTATTTAATAAAGTTGTTGCGTTTGCTGAAGTACTTATTGAATCTTCTTTTACTAAAGCATCTTTTAAATTGATATACGCATTGTAAACACTATTTAACTGTTGTTGAAATTTCTCTGATACTTCCAAACGCTCATTCATATTAGTGTGGTCACTTTCTTTGTTAGATGCATTGTTATCCATACCTAAATGACCTTCGTGTCCAGTCATTACTTTACCACCATCTTTATTCATCATAGACTTTTTGCCTTGTAATTGTGCTGCTGCATCAACCGTAAATGTTCCGTTAGTCACTATTTCATTTCCAACAAATAAACCTTCTACAACTTCATATTCATTACCAATTTGATTGCCTAATTTAATTTCACGCATTTCAAAAATAGGTTGGTCTGGATTTGTTTTAAGGTACACCACAGAACGTTCACCTGTCCATAATACAGAAGATGCAGGAATTGATAATACTTCATCATTTTTAGCTGTACTGCCTTCAATATTTGCGGTTACAAACATTCCTGGTTTAAATACATCGTCCTTATTGCTTAAAACAACACGTAAGGTTACAGTTCTTGTTTTCGTGTTTAAAACTGGGTCAATGAAATCAACTTTACCTTTAAACTCTTTATTAGGATAAGCATTGGTTGTTATCATCACTTCCTGTCCTTTTTTAAAGCGGTCAATCTGATTTTCATACACATCAAAGTTTCCCCAAACTGTGTTGAGATTGGCAATTTTTAATAAGGGTTGTCCTTGTTTGATGTAATCGCCTTGCTCTACCAATTTTTCTGTAACAGTACCCGAAACGGTTGCATAAACAGGAAAGTTTTCTTTTACTTTTCCTGTTTCTTCAATCTGGTTGATTTGATTTTCAGAGAGTTTCCATAATTTCAATTTATTACGGACTGCTTTGTATAAAGCAGGTTGCGATGCTTTTAAAGAAGCTGCTGTGATTAATTCTTGTTGTGCTGCATAGAGTTCTGGCGAATAAATGGTTGCCAATAATTGACCTTTACGAACTTCTTCGCCTGTAAAACTCACATTCAAACGTTCAATTCTTCCAGCGAAATAACTTACCTGTACTGCATTGGCTTCTTCGTTTTCAGCAATTTTACCAGATAACTTTATGGTGTTGCCTTCAACATTTCCCTTGCCTACAACAGTTGTTTGAATATTGGCTAATGCCATCGCATTTTCTGTTAGTTTAAATTGGTCTGCCATTAAGCCATCACTTCCGCTTTCCGCAGGAATTAAATCCATACCACAAATGGGGCAGTCGCCTGGCTCTGGTTGCATAATCTGTGGATGCATAGAACACGTCCACATTTGATTGGTTGCTGCAACCGCATCGTGATTATGGTCTATTTCTTCATTTGATGATTTACCAAAAATTACCCAACCTAAAAGTAGCCCTAAAGCCAATATTCCGATATAAACTATATATTTTTTCATTTTACATTTTTTTATTTACTTAATTTTAATATTCTGAATGCTCCTTGTATAACTAAACCAAAAACTATTATTCCTATGATTAAATCTGGTAATCCAGTATTTAGCCAATGAACTAAAACACCTGCTACAATTACTCCGAGATTTATTATAATATCGTTTGATGTGAAAATCATACTTGCACGCATATGCGCTTCATTACTTTTTGATTTTTGTAATAAATAAAGACAGATACCATTAGCTATTAAAGCAAATATTGAAACGATAATCATTGTTGAGAATACAGGTAATGTCTCAAATCCTAAAAATCTTCGGATAACCTCAACAATACCTATTGTGGCAAGTACTATCTGAAAATAGCCTGCATATTTTGCAATACGTTTCTTTTTTAAAACTGTACCACCAACCGCTATTAAACTCAATCCATAAACAAATGAATCTGCCAACATATCTAAACTATCCGCAATTAATCCCATCGATTTTGAAATAAGACCAGTACTTATTTCAACAATAAAAAATGCAAAATTGATTATTAGAACTGACCACAATAGTTTGGATTCATTCCTCGTAGATTCAGTAATGATTAGGTTTGTTTCTTCTGAACTGATTAATGTTTCATTAAGTTTTAATTCTTTTATAGAATTACTGATTATATTCACATCAGCATTATGATATAATGTTAAGATTCTTTCTTCTAAATTAAAATCAAGTTGTTTAATACCATCTATATCAGATAGCTTCATCTTGATTAGATTTTCTTCAGAAGGACAATCCATTTTTGATATTTTAAAAACTGTTTTCTGCATATAATTAAATGTTTTTTGTTCTTAATCGTAGTGCGTTACCTATTACCGAAACCGAACTAAAACTCATTGCTAAAGCTGCTATCATTGGCGAGAGCAATATTCCAAAGAATGGAAACAACACACCTGCTGCAATAGGCACACCTAAAGTGTTATAAATAAGTGCAAAAAATAGGTTCTGCTTAATGTTCTTCATTACAGCATTACTTAAATTTTTTGCTTTTACAATACCGTGTAAATCGCCTTTTACGAGTGTTATCATAGCACTTTCTATCGCTACATCTGTTCCCGTACCCATTGCAATACCTACATCACTTTTTGCCAATGCTGGTGCATCATTAATGCCATCACCTGCCATAGCAACTACTTTTCCATTTTTTTGTAGTTTCTCTACTTCTTTGAGTTTGTCTTCTGGTAGCATACTGGCTTTAAAATCTGCAAGATTTAGTTCTGATGCTACTGCTTGTGCTGTATTGTGATTATCACCTGTTAGCATTATTACATCTATCCCTTTATCTTGAAGTGCTTTAATGGCTTTAGCACTTGTTTCTTTTATTTTATCGCCTATAACTACATATCCAACTACGGTTTCATCTATTGACAAATAAGAAACTGTTTTACCCTGTTCTTGGTAAGATTTAGCTTCGTCTTTCATTTTAGAAGTAATATCCGCTTTAGCATATTCCATCATTTTAGGATTACCTAATGCTACATTTTTTCCATCAATTTTAGCTTCAACACCTTTTCCTGTAACAGCACTAAAATCTTCGGACTTTAAAATTTCTGCGTTGTGTTCTTTGCCATATTTAACTGTCGCTTCTGCCAAAGGATGTTCGCTATTTGTATTTAATGACACGATGTATTGTAACACTTCTTTTTCGCTTAAAGCATCATTAAAAGCTCCAACGGTTTCAACTGTTGGTTTTCCTTCGGTAATTGTTCCTGTCTTGTCAACGATAAGCGTATTTACCTTATCCATTTTTTCAAGAGCTTCAGCATTTTTAATCAATACACCATTTTGAGCACCTTTACCCACACCAACCATTACAGACATTGGTGTTGCTAAACCTAAAGCACAAGGACAAGCAATGATTAGTACTGCAATTGCATTGACAAACGCATACACATAAACTGGTTCTGGTCCCCAAATAGACCATACAATAAATGTGATAATAGAAATAAGAACTACAACTGGCACAAAATAGCCTGAAACTTTATCTGCTAAATTTTGAATAGGTGCACGACTTCTACTGGCATCATTAACCATATGAATGATTTGTGATAATAAAGTGTCACTTCCTACCTTTTCTGCTTTCATTAAAAAGGATTGATTCCCATTAATGGTTCCGCTACTTACTTTATCTTCTTGAGATTTGTTTACAGGAATAGGTTCGCCTGTAATCATAGATTCATCAATAGTTGTTTCGCCTTCAGTTATCACACCATCCACAGGAATTTTATCTCCTGGTTTCACTTTTAGAATATCATTAAGTTCTATCTCGTCAATACTGACTTCAACTTCTTCACCATCTACTATTTTTATGGCTTTATTAGGTGCTAATTTCAACAGTTCTTTTACTGCCGAATTGGTTTTACTATGTGCACGAGCTTCTAACAATTGACCTAAAAGCACTAACGTTAAAATCACAGTTGCTGCTTCAAAATAGACGTGAACTGCACCTGATTCTGTTTTAAATTGACTTGGAAATACGTCTGGAAAGAACATACCAAAAACACTAAACGACCACGCCACACCTGCACCAATCCCAATAAGTGTAAACATATTGAGATTCCAAGTCTTAATGCTTTTATAGGCACGTTCAAAGAACATCCAAGTGGCATAAAACACTACTGGAATTGATAATGCAAACTGAATCCAGTTCCAATATTTCTGTTCCATTATATCGTACAACGGATTGTTATTGAGCATTTCGCTCATAGCCATTAAGAAAATGGGCAAGGTAAATGCTGTGGCAATCCAAAATTTCTTTAATAGCTTTTTATACGTTTTTTCTTCTGCTGAACTATCTGCTTCCATTGGCACTAAATCCATCCCACAAATAGGACACGAACCTGCTTCTTCTTTTACAATTTCTGGATGCATCGGACACGTCCATTGTTCCTTTGAAGTTGCTGATAGATTTTGTTCTTCCACCAAATCCATTCCGCAAACAGGACAATCACCTGGTTTGTTATAGATTTTATCGCCTTCGCAATGCATAGGACAATAAAATGTGCCTGTACCTTTAGGTTGCTTTTCCTTTTTAGCTTCTGAATGCTGATGGTGTTCACCTTGTTTATGAATGCTATATGTACCACCATCCTTTTTTAAGGCTTCTTGAAATGTTTCTATGGGAATATGTGATTCCATTTCTATGTTAGCTTCTGCCTTATCTAAATCGACTGTTGCTTTTGAAACACCTCCTACTTTAGAGAGCGTTTCCTCAACGTGACTGCGACAACCGTTGCAGGTCATTCCGTGTATGTGATATGTGTGTGTCATTGTTTTACTGAATTAAATAATTAATGATTGTACTTTGCACATAGTAGGTCTTCACAGATTCTATTTGGTTCATTTGAAACTTTAGCTGCAACTCTTGAATATCCAAAACATCATTAAAATCAATCGTTCCTGTTTCATAGCTTTTGATTAAAATGTCTTCTGCATCTTTGGCTTGCTGTAGGTTTTTGGTTTGGGTAGCATAACTTATTCTTGCAGAAATGCGTTCGTTATTCGCTTTGTCTAAAAGCGTTTCCAATGCATTTAAACGTTCCTGTTTTTGAGCAGTAATTTCCTGCTGTTGCAAATCATTTTGTTTGGTTTGGGATTTATATTTCTTATTAAAAATTGGGATAGATACCGAAACCATTGGCATAACAATATCCTTTCCGTTATCACTAAAATCCATATTGGGTCTTTCAGAAACATTGATATAATCTAACCCAAAACCTATCATAGGACTGCTTTCTTTTTGGTTCAACAATTCTGATTGTTCTATGGATTGATAAAGTTTATCATATTTAAGTAATTCGGGATGTAATGCTATATTTTCAGTATTGATTTCAAAATCTTCTGAAGGTATAATTAAGCTATCTACCACGTAGACTGTAACATCATTTTCCCTATTCAATAGGTTATTGAATTTGGTCTGTTCTGCTAAAAATTGTTGGTGCAATACATCTTTAAGTTGTTGCAATTCGTTTTGACGCATTTGTAATCGTAATACATCTACTGCAGATGCTTTACCAACCTCAACCGATGTTAATGCTAATGTTTCATAGGTTTCCAATAATTTAATGTTTTCGGTTAGCACCTCTTGTTTTGCTTTGTTAGCATATAGATTGTAATAGGATTGTGATACAGAAGCCACTAACTTTCGCTTTGCAATAACAATATCTTCGTATTTTGCATCAGCTAATGAACTCACATAATTTTCTCGTGAAGTAATCGTACCAAACCACGGTAACATTTGTTTTGCTGACACCTTAAAGCGTTGCGCACCTGTTCGGGTTTCTGGCTCACTTATAAAATAACCGACACCAAATTCGGTATTAGGAATGGTGTTGACCTCTTTTACCTTTTCTGAAGCTCTTTTGTACTGCAATTCAAATTTTTGAATTTCAGGATTGTTATCTAATGCTTCATTAATGAGCACATCTAATTGTTGCGCATTTCCTTTGAGAACAAAGATTAAAAAACAAAGAAAAATGACTGACTTTATGTGTGATTTTATATGTTTCATTATACTGTTCTTTTAAGTTTAACTTCTGATTTCCAACTATATAAAACAGGGACTACAAATAGTGTTATTAAAGCGATTAACATTCCACCAAAACTTGGTATTGCCATAGGTATCATAATATCACTACCTCTTCCTGTAGATGTTAATACTGGTAATAATGCCAATATGGTAGTAGCAGTTGTCATTAAACAAGGTCTAATACGTTTTTCTCCTGCTTCTACTACTGATGCTCTGATTTCTTTTTTATTTTCTGGTGTATTTCTATCAAATGTTTGTGTTAAATAAGTTGCCATTACAACTCCATCATCGGTTGCGATACCAAATAGTGCAATAAACCCAACCCAAACCGCTACACTTAAATTAATGGGGTGCATTTGAAATAAATCGCGCAGATTTTCACCAAAGACATTGAAGTTTAAGAACCAATCTTGACCATAGAGCCAAATCATTAAGAAACCACCAGCAAAAGCAACTGCAATACCTGTAAACACCATTAATGATGTGCCTACCGAACGAAATTGGAAATACAGTATTAAAAAGATAATTGCCAATGCCAAAGGCACAACAACCGATAAGGTTTTTTCAGCTCTTAATTGGTTTTCATACGTTCCCGTAAATTGGTAATTAATACCTTTTGGGACTACCAATTCGCCATTATCTATCTTTTCTTGAATTAAGGTTTGTGCATTTTCTACCACATTGACTTCTGCAAAACCATCCATTTTATCAAATAACACATAGCCAACTAAAAAAGTGTCTTCACTTTTAATTACTTGTGGACCTTGTTCATATTTTATAGTCGCTAATTCACTTAAAGGAATAGGGCTTCCTTTTTCAACAGGCACATAGATTTGTTTTAAATCGGTTGGATTTGCTCTTAATTCTCTTGGGTAACGAACTCTAACACCATAACGCTCACGACCTTCTACTGTCTGTGTTAATACCATACCACCAACAGCCACTTTCAAAACATTTTGAACTTCCTCAATGGTTACGCCATAACGAGCAATTTTCTCTCTATCAATATCAATTAACAAATAGGGTTTACCTACAATACGGTCTGCAAAAACAGCTTCATCTTTTACACCTTCAGCTTGTTTTAAAATATCTTCTAATCGCATTCCAAACGCTTCAATCTGCTTTAAATCTTGCCCTTTTATTTTAATACCCATTGGTGCTCGCATTCCTGTTTGCAACATTACCAATCGGGTTTCAATAGGTTGTAGCTTTGGTGCAGACGTTACGCCTGGTAATTTGGTCACTTTTACAATTTCGTTCCAAATATCATCTGGTGATTGTATTTCAGGTCTCCAATTTCGATAGAACTCTCCATTATTGTCTGGAATGAGTTGAGACCTTTCGACTGTGCTCAAGGTGACATTTTCTGTATTATTTGGATTTGCGATAAATCGACCATCTTTTAATTCAAACAAGCCATCATTATTCACTTTGTAGCGTTGACGTTCTCGGTTTTCATTCAGCATATATTCTGACTTATACTGAATAACATTTTCATACATTGATAGTGGTGCTGGGTCTAATGCAGATTCTGTACGACCTGCTTTTCCAACTACAGTTTCGATTTCAGGAATACTGGCAACTGCCATATCTAACTGCTGTAAAACACGTTTATTTTCTTCTACACCAGAATGTGGCATAGAAGTAGGCATCAATAAAAAAGAACCTTCATTTAACGATGGCATAAATTCTTTGCCTGTGTTTTTCATAATGAAAAAACCAGCAATGACAATTGCAGTTGGAATTGAAAGAAATAGTAATTTATTATCTAAACACCATCTTAAAATTCGAGTATAATACCTGATAAACAATGAGAAAACACCCAATAAGCCAAAGCAAATGACACCAACAAAGATGAGGTTCCAGAAGATACTTTTATCAACTCCTAAAGGTCTCCAATATTCCGCTAATAGGAACACTATTGCTGATGTACATATTATGATATTAATTAAGTTGGATTGTTTTTCTGTTATTTTATTTTGAGTACTTAACAATGCTGTGATACCAAAAGCTATCAATATTAATCCTAACCAATAACCATAGATTATTGCTATTATCCCTAATACTATTAAAACGCCATTTAAAGCATATTTAAAATGCGTTTTTATGCTTTTCTTTCTGAATAAAAACGCTGCAAAAGGTGGAATTAAAAACAATGCTACAATTATTGAAGCTGTTAATGCAAAGGTTTTTGTGAATGCTAATGGTCTGAACAATTTACCTTCAGCGCCAATCATTGTAAATACAGGAATGAAACTTATAATTGTAGTCATTACTGCGGTTACGATTGCACCAGAAACTTCGGCTGTTGCGTTGTAAACTACTGTATTAATGGATTGTGTTCCATCATCTTCATCTAAATGCCGAATTATATTTTCTGATAATATAACACCAACATCGACCATTGTACCAATAGCAATAGCAATACCTGACAAGGCGACTATATTGGCATCGACACCAAATAGCTTCATCGCTATAAATACCATTAATACTGCTACTGGTAATAGTCCAGAAATTAGTACTGAAGCTCGAAGATTAAACACCATAATAATAATGACAAGAATGGTAATTAAGATTTCTAAAGTCAATGCTTCATTTAGAGTCCCTAAAGTTTCTTGTATCAGTTCTGTTCTGTCATAAAATGGGACTATTGTTACTTGGGAAGTTCTACCATCCGCCAATACTTTTGAAGGTAATCCTGCACTTAATTCATTAATTTTTTCCTTTACGTTATTAATGACTTCCATTGGGTTTGCTCCATAACGAGCCACCACAACAGCACCAACAACTTCAGCACCTTCCTTATCTAATAATCCACGTCTTGTTGCAGGACCTAATGAAACTTTACCTATATCCTTTATTCTAATTGAAGTATAATCTTCTGAAGTGACTACTGCATTTTCAATGTCTGAAATGGATTTAACATAACCCAAACCACGAACTAAATATTCTGCTTGGTTAATTTCCAAGGTTTGTGCGCCAATATCCTTATTACTTTCTTTTACAGCTTTAACAATATGATGTAACCCAATGTTATATTGACGCATTAGTTCTGGGTTTACATCCACTTGGTACTCTTGAACATAACCACCAATTGATGCAACTTCAGAAACACCGCTTGCAGAGGACAAGGCATATTTAACATAGTAATCTTGAATACTACGTAATTCGTGTAAATCCCAACCACCTGTTACATTACCGTTCTCATCACGACCTTCAAGTGTGTACCAAAATATTTGTCCTAATCCTGTGGCATCTGGACCTAACGCTGGATTAACACCTTCGGGTAATAAACCACTTGGTAAGGAATTAAGTTTTTCGAGAATACGACTTCTGCTCCAGTAAAATTCTATATCCTCTTCAAAAATGATATAGATGCTTGAAAACCCAAACATAGAGGAACTACGAATGGTTTTCACTCCAGGAATACCCAATAATGATGTGGTTAATGGATAGGTTATTTGGTCTTCTATATCTTGTGGGGAACGACCATCCCACTTGGTAAATACGATTTGTTGATTTTCACCTATATCGGGAATAGCATCTACTGCTACAGGGTTACTTGGCAAAAATCCTGTATCCCAATTAAAAGGTGCATTAACAGTTCCCCATCCAATAAAAAGGACAAGTAGTAAAACTGCAACGAGTTTGTTTTCTATTAAAAATTTGATGCTTTTATTTAGCATATGATTGATTTTAAACAATTAGACAATAGTGTTGTAAAAACACCGAATACAGTAAATTATCCTTACGACATTGCAGTCATAGGATAAAAGAGTCTATTGTTTAAAAATCAAATTAAGTATGTCTCGTCAATCTTGTAGAGTTGCCTTATGACGAGTGGTGGTTTGTATTCTTCGTAGGTAGATACATTACTGTCTAAACCTTCAAAAAGGTTAATGTAAGTATAAACAAATGAAGCGATGAATACTTGTTGCTCAAACGTGATTTTGTCAACTTGCAATTGTAATTCGTCTTGACCTTCAATTGCTAATTGTTTATCATCACAACAATTTTTCTTGGTAATAGAACATTCTTCGGTTGAAGGCTTTTCCATTTCCATTCCGCAACCTTTGGCTTTTTGAAAGATAGCAGATTCTACTAAAGTATCTCCACAATAATGCATATTCACAGTAAATGACATTGTAGAGAATAACACTACAAAAGTCATTGCTAAAGACATTATTTTATGGAAAATCTGCTTCATATTGATTGCGAAGTTACGAAATTTTAACAACTATTGATTTTGTTTAACAGAAGTTTAATTGATTAATCTGCTTAATCCCATTTCATTTTCTGCAATCGAACTGCATTTAAAATTGCTAATAATGCTACTCCTACATCTGCAAAAACAGCTTCCCACATTGTGGCTAAACCACCTGCTCCTAATATCAAGACAATAACTTTAACTCCAAACGCTAAAATGATATTCTGCCAAACTACTTTGCGTGTAGAACGACTAATTTTAATGGCTCTCACTACTTTTGATGGTTGGTCTGTTTGAATAATGACATCTGCTGTTTCAATAGCTACATCACTACCTAAACCACCCATCGCAATACCAACGTTACTTAATGCTAAAACAGGTGCATCGTTAATACCATCACCTATAAAAGCTACTTTATTTTCAGGATTCTTCTTTAAAGATTCAACTTCGTTTAATTTATCTTCTGGAAGTAAACCACCTTTAGCATTTTCGATATTCAACTCTTTAGCGACTTGTTGCGTGATGGAATCTTTATCACCGGAAAGCATCATAATATTTTTAATGCCTACTTTGTGTAATGCTGTAATAGTTTCTTTTGCATCTTCCTTTAATTCATCTGCTATGACTACATAACCTGCAAATTGATTATCGATTGCAACTAATACTATCGATTCTACAATAGATTCCGTTTCAGATGGAACATTTATATTATTCGCAGTCATTAAGGCTTGGTTACCTACTAAAACAGTTTTACCGTTTACTATACCTTTTAAACCTTTACCTGCAATTTCAGAAACGTCTTGTGCTTCAAAATCTTCTCCTTCAGCTTTGTACTCTAAAATGGCTTTAGCAATTGGATGCGTGGATTGTTCTTCCATAGCCATTAAATACTTCATAAAATCAGATTCATCCCAACCAATAGTTTTTATTTCTTTGATTTTAAATACACCTTTGGTAACGGTTCCTGTTTTGTCCATTACCAATGTATTTATCTTGGTCATAGCGTCTAAAAATGAAGCCCCTTTAAATAAAATACCATTCTTTGAAGCTACACCTAAACCACCGAAATAACCTAATGGTATTGAAATCACTAACGCACAAGGACAAGAAATCACCAAGAATATTAATGCTCTGTATAACCAATCTCTAAAAGCATAATCATCTACAAAAAAGTAAGGTATAAAAATAACACCAATAGCCAAGAATACTACAATTGGCGTGTAGATACGAGCAAACTGTCTAATGAATAATTCTGTTTTAGATTTACGTGCAGTAGCATTTTGAACCAATTCTAATATTCTGGCAATAGAACTATCTTCAAACTTATTAGTTACCTCAACTTCAATAACGCTTTCTAAATTGATACTACCTGCGTAAACCTTTGCTTCTTTCTGAATGGAATCTGGTTTGCTCTCGCCTGTTAACGCTGCGGTGTTTAGAGATGCTTTTTCGGATAATAAAATCCCATCTAACGGTATTTTCTCACCTACTCGAATTTGTATTTTTTCACCAATATTTACAGCTTCTGGCGACACACTAACATAATCACCATCACGAAATACATTGGCTTCTTTTGGTCGAACATCTAATAAGGCTTTAATATTTCCTTTTGCTCTATTAACTGCTGCGTTTTGAAATAATTCTCCTACTGCATAAAATAGCATTACTGCCACACCTTCAGGATATTCACCAATGATAAACGCACCAATGGTGGCAATAGACATTAAAAAGAACTCGGTAAAAACATCGCCTTTTATAAGACTTTTCCAACCTTCTTTAATTACAGGAAATCCAACTGGAATATATGCTAAAGTGTACCAAACTACTCGAATCCATCCTTGAAATTGAGGAATCGCATCAAAATAATCTACAGCGATACCTACCATTAACATAACAAAACTTATGATAGCAGGAATGTATGTTTTGAATGCACTTCCATTACCGTGATTATGACCATCATCGTGAGAATGTTGTGCTTCTGAATTTGGTTTTAAATCTTTTAAATTGATTTTCTTTTTTTTCATCAAGTTAGTTTTAACAACAACTTTTGTTTTGTTGAATTGGTGGACAAGGAACTGTACCATAAGAACAATACACACAACAATCTCCTTTGTTTGGTTTTAAAACTGTTTTACATTTCTCACATTCATAAAAGAATTGACAGGCATTTGTTGGCATATCTTCTTCCTTTTTATGACCACAGGTTGGGCAAGTGATTTCAGATTTTAATATAGTTTGCATCAATTTTAATTTTTATCAGTTACTTTATAACCTGTAGAATTAATTGCTTTCTCAATTTCTAATTCATTAGTTTTAGTTTGGTCATACTCAATGATTGCGTTACCATTCTTGTATGATGTTTTTGAGTTCACAATTCCGTTAAGTTTATTTACTTCGTGGTTTACGTGAGCTTCACAACTGGGACAAGTCATTCCACTTATTTTATACTCTGTTGTTTTGATATTTGATTTATCAACGACAACAATTTGTTTCTCTGAATTTGGATAAAACATACTTGAGTAGTATGGAAATGCCAACATCACTATTGCGAATACTGTTACAACTCCTAAAAAGGTTTTTGACTGAATAAATTTTGGTTTTTTATCCGTTTCACATTCACAGTCGATTTCTTTTTCTGGTTTTAATTTTTGATACCAAGCAAAGAGAAGAACTAATATAGTTAGCCCTATTAAGTAAGGTCTAAATGGTTCTATCCAAGAAAAAGTTGAAGCTACACCACTTGTTCCTGCAATTAATGCCAAAACTGGTGTGATGCAACACAATGAAGCTGTGATTGCTGTTAGGATACTTGTAACCGCTAATTTATTTTTCATTCTATATCTAATACTTTTTCAATGTCATTTGGAATAGGCATACGTTTTAATGGTGGTACGTTTGCGCCACCTGTATTACCAAGAGGAACGTGATTTATAAATGATTTCCAACCACCAACAAGCAATCTAATAATTTGACCGAATACTTCTTTAGTATCTTTTTGTCTAAATCCAAACTTTAGCATTAGCCAATGTGAATAGGTATGTTCTATAGGATAAGACTGTCCTATTATATGACTGCGTTCTAAATGAAACCAAGCATTACCAAACCGCTTATTTTCTAAACAGAAACTGTATTGTTTTAATTCTTCGATATAAGCCTGTTTGATATGTTTAGGTATTTTAGTATTAAACTTCATATCCACTAATTTTGGATAAAAGTAATTTAATAGTAAGTGCAATGGAAGTGCATTTGTTATCCACTACACTTATCACATATACCTTTTACAACCAAGTTTACATTTTCCGAAACAAAGCCATCAGGTACTTTAATTTGTGGTATTTTATGTTCTGTTAGGCAAATGGTTTCATTGCAATTATTACAATGGAAATGTAAATGCAAATCGTTTTTTATATCACAATTACATCCCTCTTCGCATAACGCATATTTCGTAATTCCTGTACCATCGTCTATTTGATGAACAATGACTTTCTCTTCAAAGGTTTTAATAGTCCTGTAAAGTGTTGTTCTATCTGCTTTTTCAAATGCGTTTTCAATATCACTCAATGTTACTGCAACCTCCTTCTCAACTAGGAACTTATAAATTAACATACGCATTGCAGTAACTCGTATGTTTTTTGATTCTAATACTTGTTCTATTGTTTCCATAATTAATCGTCGTCTTCGTTACCAAATGGTTTAATAATAAGTCCTACACTAAATATAAAACCATCTGTAGGCGCATATATTTCTGGGAAAACAGGATTTTCGTGCGGTGGTAAAACCAAAGGTGAAAACCTGCTTTGTCTTCTATCTGTAAAGTTTTCGAAATTTACAAATACACTTCCCAATTTAAAGTTACGCATCACCATTAAACCCATAGTTACAAAGTCTGTAGTTTCTGTACCATTAGACAAGAACTGTTTCCCTGTATAATAAGTTTCATAACCTATGCGCCATTTTTTAGATTCGTACATTATAACACTACCTGCATTATGTTTTGCTGTTAAGGGTTTTTGAGGATTGCCTTCTAAATAATTTAGCCTTGTATCAATAAATGCATAATTTAAAAACCATCTAAAATCCTTATATGTAAATTTGATGTTCGTTTCTGAACCTTTGCTGAATATTTTATCTGAAGCATTTTCAAATTGAAAAAATCCGTTATCTGTTGAATTTAAAAGCAGTCCATCATTAATAGCAGTCACATAGAATAATTGGTTTATGGAAAAACCAATCTCATCCGATAATCGTGTTTGATAATTCAAATCAAAATTAACACCATAAGAACGTTCTGCATCTACTGTAGATTTATCTATAGCAAGCACATTTTCAAAATTGATATACTCTGCTTCTTCTGTAAAAATATCTGGAATCTTATACCCTAAACCTCCACCAATTCTACTTGAAAATCCACTATTGTTTTTATAAAGTAATGAAATTCTTGGAAGTGGAAAGAAACCGAAATCCGTATTATAATCTGCTCTTAATCCTGTTTCTAATATCCAATTATCTGATATGTCAAAGATATTATTTGCAAATGCACCAAAGGTTACATCTTTTTGGTCTCGCTGTAATGGTGCGTTATCATTTTCATCGAAATTTGAGGTATATAGATTAGCTCCAACTATCCAATCCGTATTTTCTGATGCTGTATTATAAGATATTTCAGTAAACGTATTTGTTTGTTTGCCATCAAAATTGAAATCCGGAACAGTTAAGTTCCTATCGAAAAAAGAGACACTATTTTTAAACTCTAATGAACTAACGGAATCTAATTGTGTTTGATATACAAATTGACTGCTTAATCGTTTTGAGTTGTTTTCTTCTGTATATTGATGAATACCATCCGCACCACTTTCAATTTTGGTAATATCTCCACCAATTCTATCATCATACGTTCCGTTTAACCCAAACCAGAGCATTGTTTTATCTGATGGATAATAAAACAGTTTAGGATTAAAAGAAATTGATGTTGTTTTTGGCAGGTTGCTAAAGCCATCATCTTCTGGGTCGTATGCTTTTTGATAATGACCAGAACCATAAAGTGATACACCGAATTTTTCATTTCTTTTACTATAAAATACATTGGCTGTACTTCCTAATGCTTGTGTTTGTGTAAGCATTATATCTAAAGCAGGTTCAAAGTCTGGTGTTTTAGATACCATATTTACCAATCCTGCAATAGCACCACCACCATAAAGGGTTGATGAACTTCCTTTTATAATTTCAAATTGTTGTAAGTCTAAAGGTGGTATTTGTAGAATACTTAATCCACTTGAGAAACCACCATATAAGGGAAACCCATCTCTTAAAAGTTGTGTGTATCTACCATCTAATCCTTGAATACGAATGTTGGTGCTCCCACTACTTAATGATGTTTGTTGCATTTGTATTCCTGTACTTTCACGAAGCACCATAGAAATATTAGTAGGGTTCATTATTGCTTTTTCTGCTAATTCCTCTGCACCGATAAACTCGATACGTGTTGGTATTTTTCGTACTGTTCTTGTGCTTCTTGTAGATTGCAATACTACAGCATCTAATTGATTACCGCCCTCTTTTAGTTTAAACATTAATTCTGTATTACTTGGAATTTGAATTGTTGTCTCAAATGTTTCAAAACCTAAAAAGGAAATTATTATTTGATGCTGACCGTCTGGTATTTCTGTAAATTCTGCAATACCATCAAAATTGGTGACTGCTCCTTTTTCTAATGCTTCAAAGTAAACAGTAGCGCCCATTAAAGGTTCGTTATCTGCCTCTGTTATGACTTTAATTTGTATGTCTGATGTTTGTGCCTTTAACGATAGGCAAAGTATTAATATGAGCTTTAGGCTCAATAGGTATTTATTCATTGAATTATAATTGTAATTAACTAAATAATTGATTTAAAATCGAAACGTTTTAGCTTATTACTTGTGGCGGTTGCCAAATATTGGAAAGGAAGTTAAACCTATAAATAGGTTGATATGTAGAAATTAACTCCGATGAGATTTCAATATTGAGTTTTAAATCAAATGTCTTGATTGGTTCGTAAGTAATGGACATACCACAACAATTGCAGATACACGTAATAGGACAAGAATCGTCACTATCTTCTTGGTGGTTGTGATTAACACTTATCTCGTCTTGGTGTTGGTCTTCTTTATTTTGACCATCAGAACAAGGCTTTGCTGAAAGCAATAGTATTATTAAGGATAATATGATTGTTATAAATTTCACAGTTACAAAGATAAAAATTTAATGATGCAATGGTTGTGCAAATTAATTACAAAAACCATAACGCATCTTTAGCATCATCTGGAACGCCATTATTAAATCGTGGTGCTATTTGAGCTACCATCTCTGGATATTTTATAGTGATTGGTACATTTTGTTGGCGTAAGGATTTCCAATACAATCTGCTAAATTGATATACCTGTGTTAATAACTCTAAAACCACGTCTGCATCTTCAAAAGCATCTTCATCTGGACTGCTTACCTTAATTTTTATTGGAAACGGATAACCATCTGTATCTGCATATCGCTGTGAATTAGGATAACGTGCATTATTAAACAGTAGGAATTGATTTTCGCTAATACGTATGTATGTGCCACTTACAGGCATTAACTTTTTACCCCAATTGAGGTCGTAAGCAATAATATCTTCTGCTTCTGTTTTATTGATATTTAAAATGTAAAGAGGAATTTTCAACCCTAATGTATGCATCCCTCTTATAATAGGTTTTAGTTCCTCGTAGCTCATTTCCTTATAAAAGTGAATGACTACTTTATCTGCTTCAGCAACCGATGTAAAATCTCTAATGGCTTTACATATACTTCCTGCCAATAGGTCTGTTTCGCTTTGGTCAAAATATTCGAACTTTCTAAATAAACCATTGTTTTGAAAACTAAAGGCACTTGCTATATACCGTCTGTTTTCGCCTTGATTGGTAAAAGCACCAACACCAATTACTAATTCTTTTTTATCGGTTACTGCGAGTTTCCAAGGTGCACCACCTAATTTAGCGTGAATAGCTAATGCCATATTTTGTAATGTGAATTGGAAGTTGTATTGATTCTCGATATTGACCACCATTTTTTCATAATCCACAACCTGCGTAACAATGCCTTCATTTAAAAACAATTCTTTGATTTGAATATAGATGTCTCGGTCTTCGGGATTTGGTGTGAATTTATCGAAAGGACTTAAATAGAACGCTGCATAACGTACATTATCGTGGTCGAAGGTTAAGCTCTCTAACTTTTCAACTATTTCTGGAATTGGGTCGCTTTCATTGGTAAACTCAATAAAATGTTCTTTAGACGTTGAAGCCTTAATGTTTACATAAGCCTCAATCCCTTTAAAATACTTTTTATCCGCAGTAACGCCAGTTTTAAGGTTATTGTAAAAGGTTTTAATTGCTTCTTTATGAGACGTATGGTACACAAAGAAAAACTTAATGTTTTGGTTGTTTGGTCTCTTATAAGGATTAAGATTATTCATTGCCAATTTAGGCACTAAATGGGTTTTCTTGTTACCGTATTGGTCTTTACCAAATTCTAATAATCCTACTTGTGGGTCAATGTGATTGATACGATTAAGTGGCACATCAATAAATGCATAAGTCTTAAAAGGAAATATGGCTTTAAAATCTTCTGTAAACAGATAGTTGGTTGCAAAATTATTAATAAGTGCTACGTACTTTTGGTATTTATTAATTGGTCTTACAGGTTCCTCAATAGGTATGTTTAATGCTCGTGCTAATGGCAAATTAAAAATAGGGAATGCTTGGTCAAACTGAATGGCATTGTGAAATTCTTGTTTTTCCTCTGTATCGAGGTCCATTTGGTAATTAAACGTTTTTTGACCGTATACACAACGTTTTATTAGCTCTGAATCCTCTATATCCTTAACCGAAGTTGTAAGGACTTTTGATGTGCCATCATACGATACAATAAGCTCTGGTAAGTCGGTTAATTTTGCAAATTGTATTTTAAATGAGAATTTATAGTAGAGGTTATAGTCTGCTGTATTCCCTTTTTTTGATGGCATCCACACTTGTACATCGCCAACAAAGTTTTTTACTACTATATAGTCTTTAGATTTAAAATAGTTTCTTAATTGATGTTTAAGGAATTGCTTGTAAATTCTTAATTCTCTACCATCTACTAAATTTAGCTTAATGCTTGGTGCATCTGGTATTTCTGTTGTAAATGTTGTAAATATTTGGTCTTTGTTAGATAAGTCTGCATCTGGAAACACCTCTTTAATCTGCCTTGAAAATTTAGATTTATGTATGGGATGGCTACCTTCTATATCCTCTGAAGTTAAATAAATGGTAGGCGCACTATTAGGCCATTTAAAGTTAAGTATGTTGGTTTTGAGGTGTTCTTGCATTGGTATTCGTATTTAAATTATTGCCATAAAGGTTCTTTTTGCCAATTAGGTTTCATTCCCAATGCATTAGGGTCTACATTAGGATATTTAACAAATAGGTCATTTAAACGGGTTGTAAATTGGTTGTTAGGTTGTATGGTATTTAATAGATATTTCATTAAACACATATGTACATACAGCTTACTAAACTCGTGCTGTTTTGGTACATTATCTATATCTGTAATCCAAGGATTAGGTGGTTTTGGCAACAGCTTTACCGTACCTGGAAGATTACGATTCCATAGACGTGAGTGATGCGCACAAAAGTTGCGTATTTGTGCAATAGATTGTAACCAACTTGGTAAATAGGTATGGTTAACTGCACCAAATTCTTGGGCAATACTATCTTTGGATTTTAAATTGTTATTTAAATTTCTATACATTTTTGATAAATTACCAATACTTGTATGTTCGACGGTTTTCCAAGCAGGTGGTAGTTTTTTATTGGTATATTTTTTAAAATGCTTTTTAAGTGTAACATCCTTTCTTTGAGAACGCTTAACTTCTTTTTGAATAGATTCTAATGACTCTTTGAAATATTGATAATTTATGAAACACTTTTTGTTCTGAAACCACCAAGGGTCAATTTCGTGTGAAAGATTATAAATGAGTTTGGTTCTTAAACTAATTTCTATTTTTTCAATGACATCAAATAACAATAGGCGTAATTCTGCATCAAAATTATATAAGGCTACGACATCTGTAAATCTACTATTGGGCTTAAAAATGTGTTGCTCCTTATCTGCTTGCATTACGTACCAATACTCCCCAAGACGATAGTAACTTATATTAGCCAAGTATTTTTCTGCCAATGGCACATTAGAGATTTGCAAACCTCTTTTTTGTAATTGAGCAATCTGTTGTTGTATGGTAATTGGCTTTTTGCTAAACATTGAAGGTTGTATTATTGTTTAACAAAAGGAAGGTATATAAAGCAAAAGACACACCCTGGGACGCTGTTCTAATGGGTAGCGTGGTGTGTACTGTTACGGCAAAAGTACAAACTTTATACCATATTTTACTACTTTTTACCATATTTTTTGTTTTTACTATCTGTTTATGAGATTGCTTCGTTGCTCTCGCAATGACCTTTCGACTACGCTCAAGGCAGACTTTTATTTGAATTGCTCTGTAATTTTTAATCCTTTTTCAATAACTAAACTTATATCATTACTATTATTGGTTTGTGCATTTAATGAGCTTAAAATTTTTAAACTCTCTTCCGTTTTATAGTCAATGGATTGTTTAAAAAACACTTCAATAGCTTGTTCTATTCTGCTTTTTAAAGTTTTAAGTTCCTTTTGTGGATTACCCTTTTCTTCTGCCCTTGTAAGCGCATAGTATTCACCTTTTGAAGGTCTTTTAATTCTTTTATCCTAATTATATGCTCTATTTAGGAATGCTTCCAAACGCATTGCTTTCATTTCTTCTGTTGCCATAACTTAACTGTTTTCTATAATGTCTCGTTCTTCTTGTGTAAGACCATAGAGGTCGTACACCATAGTATCTATTGTTTTTTCTGTTTGGGTGATTTGGGTTTGTAACTCTTGGGCTTTTTTCTTGTTATCCTCGAAGAGTTCTAACCACTCAAACTCGTCTTTTTTAGTAAGCGGTGTACCACCTGCTTTTTTAATGGCTTTGTTGAGTTCTTTTATAAAGTCTGCAAAGTCTAACTCGTGCCAGTTATCGAGTTTGCGGGTTACAACTAATTCATTGTATTGGTGCAATAAATAGGTTGTAAACTTTGATATAATATTATCATACGTACTGTATAGTTCAATTATTTTTAAAGATTTTTCTTTGAGGCTTGTTGTTTCGTACTTTTCTGGAATAGGAATAGTATTCAGAATAGTTGATGAATATGAGTAATAACCTCCTTGTTTTAATGGGGATGTTGAATGCAAGTAAAATTCAACCAATTTAGAATTTAAAAGGGCTAACAATGCCAATAGGTTATCCTCATAATTAGTTGTTGAATTTAGAGTAATTGAAAAAACCCTTGCTCCACTGTAACCAGATTTGTTATAATCAATACCAAATTTATTATTCTTGGTTTCTCCTGGGTAAACAATTTTAGTCTTATTAAACATATCAATTGTGCCAAATCTTGTTAGCTTATACCAATCTTTAGCACCTTTAAGAGTTTTCCGAGAATCCTTTCTTTCTTCTAATGTTTTTTTGTGAGCATTTAAATAAGCATAGGCGTTTGGAAAATTATTCATTAGTTCTTCTTCAGAAAACAATATGGTATCACCATCTAAATTTTTATAAGGATAAATAATTCTTTTGAGGGCTTCAACCTTTTTATATCTACCACAATTTTCAGCTCTTAATAAAGGCAATAAAATTCCATCTTCGATACTGTGTAATGCTAAATCATTCGCGTCAACTATAAATACTGAATCATTACCTGAAACAATTCCATAATTACAATTACCTATATTTTTTAGATTAGGATAAAGTTTTATTTTTTCGATAATTTCAGTTTCTCTTGAATCTTTTAAAGTCCAACTATCATCAGTCAAATTCTTTATTTGAATGTTTATAGCTTCCCCAAAATCTAATTCTTGTGCTTTTTGTAAAGATTCAACATTAAATAAATTAAAGTTTGTCGGTTTGTTGTTCCGCAATGTAAAAATGCTGACGTAGGTCAAAGCACCTTCAAAAACAGGTAAATCAGCAAAATCTATTAACCTCTCAATTTTAAATTCTTTCAACAATAATTTTCTACAGTTTCTACCATATTCTGTTGTTAAAAATTGATTAGATGTTATGAATGACACCAATCCGTTTTCTCTCAAAATCGCACTTGCGAGTTCAAAAAACATAAGAGAAATATCTATCCTTTTGTGTGCAACTTTTTTATTCTTTTTAAACCAATCAATTTGAGTATGTTCAAGGAATTGTACTCTTACATAAGGTGGATTCCCAATAATGACATCAAAACCACCTTTATCAAATATTTGTGGAAATTCTTGATGCCAATTAAAGGCTTTATCTCCTGCTACAGTTTTGCTATCAATTAATGAGTTGCCACATTTAATGTTGCTGCTTAAATCGTTGAGTTTTCGGCGTGGTTGTGCGGTACGCAACCATAGGGATAGTTTGGCAATTTCTACAGATTCTTCATTGAGGTCTACGCCATAAATATTGTTTTCTAAAATGGTGTTTTCTATATCACTTAATATAAGGCCACCACCTAATACTTTTGCTTTTAGCTCATCGATGTAACGGTGTTCTTTAATAAGAAAATCTAACGCTTGGTTTAAAAATGCTCCAGAGCCACAAGCAGGGTCGCAAATGGTTATTTGCAGTAACCACGCTCTGTAATTATCTAAAACCTCTAATAGTTGTTTTTTGGTGTTTTGGTGTGTCCCTTTTTTTATCTCGAAATAGGCTTCTTCCTTAAAACCTAATTGGTCTTTTTTCTCTTGGCAAAGTTTACCAACGGTATTTTCTACAATGTATTTGGTAATGTATTTTGGTGTGTAGAACACGCCATCTTTTTTACGCTTACTCTTTTGCTTATCGAACTCGCCACCTTCAATTTCAGCATTAACGCTTTCTATTTCGTTAAGTGAGTTTTCAAAAATGTGACCTAAAATATTAACATCTACTTGACTGCTAAAATCGTATTTAGCGAGTTTGTAGGTGTGTTTGTAAAGTAAGTCATCATCAATCTCTAAACTATCGAGAATGGCATCCGGTTTAAACAATCCGCCATTGTAGGCATAGATTTCTGCTCTTGAGGTTGTGCCTTTTCTACCTTCATCTAAAAAATGAAAGTATTGTTTAAAGAGGTTGTATAATGGGCGTTCATCACCAAAATCGATGTCGGCTTTCCACTTATCTAATATCTGTATTGTTGAGTTTGGTGGTAATAAGTCTCTATCTTCCGCAAAGAAAATGAACAGGAAACGGTCTATGAGTTTCTGTGATTTTTTGAATAGGGATAGTTTTACGTTTTTTTCGAGTGCTTTTAGTTCGGTGCTATCGTCTCCATTATGAGATTGCCGCGCTTCGCTCGCAATGACATTTTGTTTTAGGCGTTTGGCATTTCGTTTTACGAGGTCTCTAAAGAGTTCGCGTTTAAATACGGAATAGTCGTTGTAAAACTGTTTGGTAATCTTGTCTTCCTCAACTAAAGACGCTTCTTTAATGGTTAATGGTAGATTGTTGAGAATGTTATCCTTTTGTAAGCACAGGTGCATTAAAGCAAATTCTTCGGGCGCTAACTGAAAGAGATTAAACTCTAAAAACTCGGTAGCATCATTGATGTAAAACCGCAACTTCTCAAAGTTGGATGTGATGACATACACACAACCCTTTTGGTTGGCTTTATAGTCGAATGCCTGTTTACGGATGCTTTCTAAATCTTTGGTGTTGGTTCCCTTTAGCTCAATAACTCCAATAGCTTTGGTTTCCTTTAAAATAGCTCCATCTGCTTTTCCTGCTCCTTTTTGGTTTTTAAACTCGGTAGTAATATTAAAATTAGGCTTTGGATTTAGCGTATAACCCAAGACATTGACAAACAGCTCGTCCAGAAACTTTGCCTGGTATTGCTCTTCTTTAGAGTTTTTAATATTCTCTTGAATGGTAGCATTATGAAAATACTTGGTATATTTTTTATAGGCACGTTCTACTACTGAATTATCTTGTTGCGCCAGATATGTTTTTAATACTGATGTTTGAAATAATGCCATTTAAAGCTACTTTTTTTGGTTGGTTAAGTTCTTAATTTCTTCTTCTACTTTTTTGAGGATTTCCGTACTGTTGGATTCATCTTTAAGCATATTGACAATTTTATCAGCCATCCAAAACTTTAGTAAATCACTTTCACTTTTGTTTAATGCCTTTGCTAAATCTTCCACCTGTTCCTTTCGGGCCATACGTGTACCACGTTCAATTTTACTTAATAAGGCGGTATCAATGTTCATTTGAGAGGCAACCTCACGCAGTAATAGTTGCTTTTCTTCCCTTAACTTCCTTATATAATTACCAAATGTCATTTTAGAGATATTTTGACTTGTCAATATTTGTCTAATTTAATAAAAGGAAACAAAAGGAAAGTAAAAAGATATAAACAGTTATTAACAGGTAATGAGGAAGTTGAGGATTTGAGGAAATCCATTTAATCATTTCCTTAAATCCTCGAAATCCTTAACTATGTCTTTGCAGGATTTGAGTAGTTATTGTGTGCTTCTCTGTGTATTAATCCTGCATCAACAAATTTGGTAATATAACCTTCTGCGGTTTTATGTGGTATGCTCTGTTTTGTGGCTAAATCTAAATACTCTTGTCTGCTAAACTGCTTTGGTAAACTTTCTAAAAAGCGTTCTTTTCTATTTGAACGTTTTGTTGTTTTTTGCTCAATTGGTAAATCATTAAATACTTTACTACTGTGTTTTACTAAAATTGAAATTATGGTTAGTGCGTTTTCAAAATCCATATCCTCACATTCTTTAGTTGCATTTACATCACCATCTTCCATAATTCGGAATGCTGTGAATAGCATCATTATCCTAAACGCAATTAAGCCTAATCGCCTTATTGTTGCGATGTACTCTTCAGGTTGTAGGTTGATGTATTTGGTCTGTAAGGATTCAAAAAAGGTATTGAATTGCTGTTGTTGAGTTGTGGTTAATCGTATTTCAATCTCTGGATTGTTTTTTAGCGTTTTGTACAATTCTAAAAACTCACTACCTAATTGGTTATAGTAATCATCTAAACCTACTTTATTGCTATTTTGAAACACGTTTTTCCAAGTTGGTTTTATATTCATATAGTAAAACATAAAACGACTAAACAAACCATTTTCGGCATTGGGTATTAAGGTTGCCACTTGTTTAGGTGTGCCTGATAATACTGTTGACAAACACGGTTTCTCAATATCTACATATTCTCTATCTGTTCTGCGATAATAGCTTATAGTTTCGTGATGAAAGGCTTTACGAAAACCATCGGAATAATTACCATAATCGCTTTTAAAGGCTTGTGCTAACGTATCGCCTTCGGTTTCAAAAATTAACCCTCTGCCTTTATTATCAGAAATTAATTGATATACGCCTGTTACACTATTGTTAGCAGGAATAAACAGCATTCTTTCTGGTGGTTTACTTGGTTTTTCCAAGTTTTCATCTTTACCCTTGTTCATATTGTAAGTAGCAGTTTCTGCTTGAAATTGCTGTTTTAATACTTTGGCTTGTTCCCGTTTTAACTTGTGAACAGGTTCTACCAAATTTTTAATTTGGTTAAGTCTTCCTTTACCTGCAGATGCAGGTGCTGTAACAAATAGATATAAATTACAAAACACTTTACGTTGGTCATAGATTCCGAAGAGTTTAGGAAAACAAGCACTAAACGCTGTTAATGCACCTAATAACAAAATGTCCTTTTCTTCCTGTCCATTAGCAGGGTTTACAACTTGTTGTAAAAACTGTGGCAAATTTTCATATACCGTTTCTGGTATTGTTGGCATTGCTTGGTTGGGTGTATCAACAATAGTTGCAACGTTTGTTGCAACTTCGTTGTTGTTTTGTTGTTTGGTCGGTTTGATACCTGATTGATGTGCGTAATGGTAAAAGGTAGCAATTGTAATTCCGTGTCCTTTTGCGTTTAGGCATTTGTTGAATTGTGCGTCACACTCTTTGGCATCGTAACCTGCATAATTTTTACTTATACGGTGAAAATAATCCCTTCCTGTTTCTCCATACTCTTCTGCTAAAGCAAAGCCTAAATCTCTCCAAGTGGCATAGCCTCCTGTTATGTCTGTACCTGATTGCTCGATTGCTGAAATGTAGGATTCAATATCGTTATCAGCAACAGCAACAACTTGAGTTATTGTCTTGTTGCTTTTTGGTTTTATTGGCTCTTTAGGAACTTCTAACCAATCTTTTGGGTTAAATATTTTAGTCATAATGCTTGATGTCTTTTATGTAAAAAGGCTGTTGGGTCGTATGGTAAAAAACACGCTCTGGAAACGTCTTTACCTGACTGGTCAACCTCAATGTTATAATTGTGTTTAATGTAATTTGCTACTGCTGTGAAATATTCTGAATGTGATACTTCTGAAATATCTATTCTAATAATCCATTTTAAACCATCACCAGATGGTGATATGAATAGCATTTCGGTTTCAAAATATTCATCATTTAAGAGCTGTGTTCTTAACTCTTGTAGATTCTCTAAATGGTCAAAATCAATGGTTAATAAATTAGAATGCTTTAGCAAATTTTTATCGCCTCGTTTTTCAAATATTCCTGAAAGTGTTACGTAATCAAAGCGATTTGCTTTGAATTTACGTGCTTCTTTTACATTGGTAATTGCTCTTAATTCTTCAGTAATCCTTTTGTATTTATCACTTGTGATTAATGCAAATACTTGATGCAGTTGCAAGGTTTCCGAAGGAAATACATTGCGAACAGGTGCTTTGAAAAAGCTACAGTTGGCATACCAGGTATCGTCTGGTTCATTAAGCCATTCCAATTCGTCTTTTTCCTTGACTTCTAAATTTAGATGTAACTCTTTATTTATCTTCTGGAATAATTCTTCTTCATCGGTTATTCTAAAATGGTATTGTGCAAAATCGAATACATCACCTTTAAAGGCTTCTAATTCTGTATCTCTATGTGTTGCTATAATACCATCAATATGAATCCGTAAGGTTACTTTACCACCATTAAAAGGGTTTCGAGTTATCCCACAGTCCCTTCCTTTTACAGAAAGGACTGTTTGATTAGGATAATACTGTCTCAACACATAGGCATAGATTTTTAAACCATAATGTGTTTTGTCTAAAATTGCTTCTCTACTTATTTCCATCTTGCTTGAAATTATGGTTGTAGTAGTTATCTTGAAGCAATTGCTCTATGTCAGCAACTCTATAGTAAAATTTACCTTTTACTTTGCTGTAAGGTAAAGTGCCATTGGTTCTTAAAGTTTGCAACGTACGCTTACTAATATGTAAGGTCTGCAATACATCTTGATTGTCTATCCACGTATCTTTTAATACTTCTGCTCTCGATTGTCGCAACAATTCGATACGTGCTTTTAAGTCCTTAACATCTTGCGAGAGCGTTAAGAGTAAATCGATTATTTCTGTCATAACTTCACCGCTCCTTTCTTAATTAGGTAATCGGCAGCTTGCTGTTCGATTTCATCTCTTGAGTCCATACGGTTACGTAGTAACCAATGGTCTAACTCTTCTCGTTGGAAATAAATCTTTTTACCATTCGGTTTATAATGTGGAATGGTTCCCGTACTTGTAAGTTTATACAAGTGCGATTGGGATAATTCTAAATACTTGCAAGTTTCATTAAAGTTTAATACTTGCTTTTGCATTGTTTGTTGCTCTAACAAGAGTTTTTCAATGCGGTCTAACTTTTCGATGATATTTGTGTCCATCGTTTATTTTGTTTTAAATAAATGAGGACATCTGGCCAAATGTCATTCTTGGTTTTCAAGAACAGGACAAAGGTTCAAAATTGGCTTCTCGATTTTAGTAAGAGTGTAAAACAAGGGTAAGACAACAGTAAGGTTTCTTACTATTCTTACTGTTTTTTATTGCAGTTGTTGGATAATTTTATCTATTTCTTCCTTTTCTTTTGGGTTATGAACTTTGTTTTTGTGAAGATTATTAGCCTTTAATAGCGTACCTGTTTTGGTAACAAATTTTCCAGAACGTTCTATTGCCGTAGGATTGAAATAAATAAAAAATGGTTTAAGTTTTGTTACAAGGTAACTAAACTGTGTCGTCTCGCATTGAAGATAAATTTGCGATTCTGTATTTGTGAAATCTTTTGCTAATAAGAGTTCGTGCAACTGTTCTACAGTTGTACGGTTATCTAACAAATCTATTTTTAGATTTACCAGTTTGAGCACAGTTAGCAAAGTTGAAGTGTCATTACTTTTATATCCGAAAGAAGTCTTTGGTTTTGCTTTCGTTTTTGATGTTTTTTTGGTAGCAACTTTTTTAGTGGTGCTCTTTTCTATCACATTAACATCAAAAGTTTCATCATTAAAGTATTTTTCTGCAATTTCTGAAATAGAAAATGTTGTGTTTTCTGAAAACTGACCGTATTGCTCTTGTAGTTCAGCATACAATCTTATAGCAGACACTTTTAAGTAGTTTATGATATAATTATCATCATTATTTAAATCTGCTGTTATTCCTCTCTTATTGATATAAGTTGCAATGTCATTTAAGTACTTATCAAATTTATTAAGTAGAATAGTATAGCTATATTTATTTTCCGGTGTAGTTGCATTTACGGGAAATTCTTTTGAAAATGATGCTACTGTATTTTCTGTTTCAATAAAGATTAGCTTTTGGTAGTATTCTTTTTTCGCATTTAAAGGCTTTTTAAAGTTTACTTTAAAAACTGCATTATTGGCTTTTGGATTCAATTTAAAATCAGACAGTAGGTATTTAAAATCCTTTTTTTGTCTATTATCTCTATGTAAGCCATTGGTTATAGAAACCAAACTTGAAAATACACTTCCTTTCATTATAAATCCAGTTGAATACGGTTAGCAGCTTCTTTCTTTTTATCGTCAATTACTTTAGCATATATCTGTGTAGTGCGTAATTCTTTATGACCTAATAATTTTGATACTGTATATATGTCTGTACCCAATGTTAATTGTAAGGTAGCGTAGGTATGGCGCGCGCAATGGAAGGTTATATTTTTAGTAATACCTGCTTTCATCATCCATTGTTGTAGCTTTAAGTTAGACCAGGCACTATAATGTAAGCCATCAAACACTTTATCATCTGGATTACCTTTTTCTCCTAATAGATTTCTTGCTTGGTCTGATATTGGTAAGGTTTCTACACCTTTAGTTTTCTTTTGTCTAAATCTGATATAATATCCCATTTCTTTAGAGTGCTGGATTTCTGACCATATTAGTTTTTCAATATCTGACCAACGTAATCCGGTTAAAGCTGAAAAAATAAAAGCATTTTTTAAAATAGGTAGTTCACATTCTGTATTAACTGCCTTTTGTAATTCATCAAGCGTTAAAAATTCTCGTTGAGGTTCGCCTTGTTTAAAGTATTCAACACCATTTGCAGGATTTACTTTTAATATACCATCCTTTACAGCCTGTTTTAATGCTGCTGAAAATTTCCCGAAATATGAATATTTTGAATTTTGAGACAATTGCTTACCTGCTCTACCTATTGCATCTTTATCTAAATACTCTTTGAAACGCTCAACAAATGATTTGTCTATATCTTGAAAACTAACATCAGTTGGACAAAACTTTTTTAAATGTTTTAGCATACTATTCCAATTACCATAATTGCCAGAGCTTGTATTTTTCTTTTCTGCTAAAGCTGTGATGTAAGTAATAAAACTGCCTTTTAGCTTTTCAATATCTTGAAAGCCATAAATACCGTTTTGAATTTCAATCTGTCGTTGTGCACAAATAGTTTCTGCAAGTTGCTTCGTTTTCCTGTTTACCTCTCTTTCCGTTTTGGTTTTAGGATTTGGTGTAAGGTATAAGCGTAAGTATTCGGTTTTACGTTTACCTTTATGATAGTAATCTAAATACAGGCTTATTTTGTCGTTTTTCTTGCGTTGTCTTAATGTTACTTTCATAATGGAATTAATTAAAGAGGTTTTCTATTTGCCATCTGGCCACAATACGCTTTCTACCAAAAGGAACTGCTTTTAAACGTCCTTGTTGAATCATTCTTTGAATGGTCCATCTACTCACACCAATAAGTTGTGAGGCTTCTGTAACGCTTAAAAAATCCTTGTTATTTACAGCATTAGGATTGTGAACTTCAACAACTTGTTTTTGCTGTTGCATATCTTCAGTAAGAGTAGCTTGGATTTTTTCTTTACGCTTACGTGCCTTATATGCTCTTTTTGCACAAGTATCGCCACAGTATTTAGTAACTGTTGTACGTGCTGTGAAGGCATTACCGCAATGCTTACAAGTTTTAGGAATGAATAAATTACTGCTCATAAATGGTGCTTTATGTAGCGTAATGGTGCAACGTGGTGCGTTATGGTGCATCATTTCGCCTTTATTTTCGCCAACAGATTTGGGCAACAAATCCGTATTTAAGGCAACAGATATACAACAAATTTAATCAAAAAAGAGTAAATAAGCAACAAATAAAAGAAGATAAAACACTATAAAGTCAACAATAAAAAGGGATTAACAAATAAAATAAAGTAAGTTACTTCCCAATACAGAAGTTAGCAAATATATTTCCTAGAAGATCATCTGATGATATTTCTCCTGTGATTTCTCCAAAATGATACAGTGACTGACGGATATCTATGGCTAGCAAGTCTCCAGACAAACCTGTATTTAAGCCACTTTTAACTTTTGATACTTCTTTTAAAGCTTTTAACAATGAGTCATAATGCCTAGTATTGGTTACTATGGTTTCATCATTACGTAAGGCTCCCGTATTTACAAAATTAGTTAAGGTAATTTTTAAATCCTCTACCCCTTTCTTGGTCTTAGCAGAAATAAGTTTAATATCTTTAATACTATTCTTGAGTTCTTCTAACTCTTTACCAGAAATAGCATCAATCTTATTAGCAATAACCACTAAAGGCTTTTGTGGGTATTTGTTTTTTATTTTTTCAATCTCAATACTAATGTTTTCAACAGAAGCTTTTTGAGAAAAAATGGATACGGCATCAAACAAATAAACAACTACCTGTGCTTGTTCAATTTTCTCAAAAGTTCTCTTAATCCCTATACTTTCCACCACATCATTAGTATCACGAATACCTGCTGTATCAATAAAACGAAACCCAATTCCGCCAATAGAAATTTCGTCTTCAATAGTGTCTCTAGTGGTTCCAGCAATATCAGAAACTATGGCGCGCTCCTCGTTTAATAGTGCATTAAGTAATGTAGATTTACCTACATTGGGCTCACCAACAATGGCCACTGGAATACCATTTTTTATAACATTTCCAACTGCAAAGGAATCAATCAATCGCTTTAAAACGTGTATGATTCTATCTATTAGCTCCTTGAATTGTGTTCTGTCTGCAAATTCTACATCTTCCTCAGCAAAATCTAATTCTAATTCAATTAAGGATGCAAAATTTAATAGTTCTTCACGTAGTTTGGCTATTTCTGAAGAAAAACCACCACGCATCTGCTGCATGGCAATTTGATGTGATGCTTGATTATCACTAGCTATTAAATCGGCCACAGCTTCTGCTTGGCTTAAATCTAATTTTCCGTTTAAAAAAGCACGTAATGTAAACTCACCAGCACTAGCCATTCGGCATCCACTTCTCAGAAATAATTGAATAATTTCCTGTTGGATATAATTAGAACCATGGCAAGAAATCTCTACTACATTTTCACCTGTATAAGAATTGGGATCTTTAAATACAGATACCAAAACCTCATCTAAAACTCTTTCTCCATCAACAATATGCCCTAAATGAATAGTATGCGTAGGTTGCTCTGACAAGGTTTTACCCGATACCGACTTAAACTGATTTTCTGCAATGGTAATAGCATCTTTGCCCGACAAACGAATAACTGCAATGGCACCTGCCCCCGAAGGTGTTGCTAAGGCTACTATGGTATCTTGAATAATCATAAAATAAAAGTAACAAAAAGCACTCAGTTTTTACTTAACCAGATAAATACCATCTGGTTTTAACTCTATTTGACGTTGTTTATATAAGGTTCCCACTGCTTTTTTAAAGCTTTTTTTACTCATTTGTAGTTGTTCCTTAATAGCTTCAGGATCTGATTTATCGGTTAGATTAATATAACCGCTATTGTCTTCTAGTTCTTCAAGGATACGTTTTGCATTAGGTTCTATATTTCTATAACCAACCTGCCCTAAAACAATATCTAATTTGTTGCCTTTTCTAATTTTTTTAACAATCCCCTTAAACTTATCCCCTACATTAATATCGGTAAAAATTGTATCCTTAAAAATAAGTCCTGAATGCTGCTTATTAACAATAACATTCCATCCAATTTCTGAAGGATGTGAAGCTATAATATCAACCTCATCAAATTCTTTTACAGTTAGTTCTTTATTGCTTAAAAACTGGTTAGTTTTACTTGATGCCACAAGTCTCTCTGTTTTTTCGTCTAGATAGCAATACACTAAATACCAACCGCCAGGTTTCATTTTAAAGGCCTGCTCCTTAAACGGACAAAATAATTCTTTGACCAAACCCCAATCTAAAAAAGCGCCATAATCAGTAACTTGACTACACCTTAGCAATGCAAATTCTCCTAGTTTTATATGAGGCTTATCGGTAGTAGCCACTGGGCGTTCTTCATTATCAAGATATACAAATACATCTATCTTGTCCCAAATTTTAAATGACTCCGGAACGTACCTATTGGGAAGTAATACTTCGTTATTTTCTTCATCTACTAAATAAATCCCGTGATCTGTTTCACGAAGTATTTCTAATGTGTTTATTTGCCCTAATTGCATCATGCGGCAAAGGTAATAATATAAAGCTACAAAATAACCTTTGCGTTAAGGATTGCAGCGGCATCCTTTTTAAACCTAGTAAACTAATTTTAATAAGTGCTTATTAGTTGTGAGATTGCAACAGTAAATTTGAAATTTAATTTGCTGTGACGTTTAAAAAGATATAGCGAAAAAGCCTGACCTTTAGTCCTGAACTTGTTTCAGGACAAAGGGAACGCCAATGAAACGAATGACATCATGAAATGAATTCAGGACATAAAAAAAGCGCCACAAAAATTGCAGCGCTTGAATATAGTGTTTGATAGATTTCTAGTAGGCAGATTCTTTACCAAAGTGTTTTGTTAATAGGTAATACACAACGGCACGGTATTTATTTCTGTTAGACTGACCGTATTGATTCATTACAGCAGCTATACCTCCATCTAAATCATCGCTTGCACTCAATCCTAATTTTTTAATTAAGAAATTATTCTTTACGGTTTCTAACTCTGACTCGTCTGAACCTGAAACTGTTGAAGCATCTGCATTGTAAATTGATGGCCCGCAACCTATGGTTACTTTGGTTAATAAATCCATGTCTGCATTAACACCACACTTTTCCTTTAAATCTGCGGCATATTTTGCAATTAGTTCGTCACGTTTACTCATGATAAAAATTGTTTAATTGTTAATAAAATACTTGAATTGATAACTTTTTGAAAGATACTATTTTTTAGACACAGTACCTGTAAGAAAGTCACATTTTTACTTGGTAATGATAAGTATTAGGGTTTGAATACGTTAAAAATAGACGCCATGAATGGCAGTTACATCAAAATTTAATTTTGAATCTAGACGATGAATTTAAAGTTTACTTTATAAACTTAAAATAGTTTAAAAGCACCTCATCATTTATGTTTTTAGGCGTAAATACCTCCAATAATTTTGGCTGGTTACTTTCAGAATAAAAGGTTTCTAACTTACTTTCTAACTCAATTTCGTTTGAAGCGGTTGCATATTCAAAACCGAACATCTTACATAAATGCTCTGCGGTTAAATGGTGATTAGTTTCAAAATAGGTATTAAAATTCTCAGTATTCTTATGCCCAGGCAATATCCTAAAAATGCCACCACCTTGATTGTTTATTACAATAATTCTGAAATCATTGGGAATATTATTGTTCCAAAGTGCATTACTGTCATACAAAAAACTTAAATCGCCAGAAATGAGAGTAGTTTGTTTATCTGTTGCTACAGCACAACCTATAGCGGTAGATGTGCTTCCATCAATACCACTGGTACCACGGTTACAATACACTTCTAAGGTGTTATTAATATTAAATAGTTGTGCATAACGCACCGTAGAACTATTACTTAATTGTAAAATTGAATGGTTTGGAATGGCCTTTAAAATACTATTAAATGCCTTTAAATCTGTAAATTCAATTTGGTCTATATACACAGTGTGTTTTTGTAGCCTTACTTGTTTTATAGCCTCCCAGTATAATCTATAATTACTTGAAAATGGCTGGGTTTGTGGCAGTAATTTTGATAAAAAATAATTTGGAGTTGTTTCAATAAACCTATTCAAACAGAAAAATGTATCATTGGCTTTTTGGGTGTCTATATGCCAATGTTGTTTGGGTTGATACGTTCTTAAAAAGGCTTTTATTTTTTTGGAAACTATGAGACCGCCAAAAGTTAATAGAATATCTGGTTGGAGGTTTTTAAACCCTTCATTATCTAAAGGCGCAATGATTTTATCTATACTCGGGAAAAATGCCTCATGATTTATATTTGAAGTTGTTTCTGTAAATACCAAAACACTGTCGTCTTTCGCTAAAATATCCAACCACTGTTGTTCTATGGTATTAGGATGCTTTACCCCTATCAAAATCATTTTTCGTTTTGATGTATTCCAATCATCGATACATTTGCTTAAAACAGATGCTTCTATTTCCAGTGGTTTTTCTTTAGCTGGAACTATTTCTGGTTGTACCGATAATGCTTCAACGCGTTCATACAAAGGCTCATCAAAAGGTACATTTAAATGTACCGGACCACTTTTCTGCAATGCAATATTAATGGCTTTATTAATTTCAGATTCGTTAAACTCTTGAATAGACTGCTTTAACCCTAACAAGGTTTCTACTTTATTTTCAAGGCTTTTAAAAATGGGTAACGCTTCGTGTGCTTCAGTTTCTGCTTCTTTTAAATCTAATTTTAAGTTAGCTGAGTATAAAATATGATTTTCAAAAACATTGGGCTGGTTTATGGTTTGTCCGTCACCTACACCAATTAAATGTTTAGGTCTATCTGCCGATATTATCACCAACGGAATATCACTATAATAGGCCTCGGCTACAGCTGGATAATAATTAAGCAAAGCACTTCCAGAGGTACAAACTAGAGCTGTTGGCTCTTGTAACTGTTGCGCTATTCCTAAAGCAAAAAATGCCGCACAACGTTCATCTACAATGCTATAACTTTTAAAAAAGTTGTCATGAGAAAAGCCAATAGTTAAAGGAGCATTACGGCTTCCTGGTGAGATAACAATATGTTTAATACCTTTAGCTTTACATAGTTGAATTACAGTTTGTGCTAACGGAATTTTAGGATATACCATACTTTAAAAATCTATTTGCAAAATTACAAAATACAAGGTAATTATTTTTCAAATTTCAACTTCAAAAATCCAAATTTGGTTACCCGTATTAAGTCTTTTCACTTTAAACTATAAAATGCTTTTAATGATAAGAGATTTATCTACCGTTTCTTTCCATTCTTTTTCCGCATCAGAACTTATGGTAACACCACCACCAACATAAATAATAGCCTGTAAGTTTTTAAGCTGCATACAGCGGAGGTTTACATAGAGCTGCGTACTTTTTCGATTTAAAGCATAGGCTCTATTTTCAATATTGCGTTTTCCAGAACGTGGTGCCACTGTGGTTCCCAAATTCAATTCACCTAAAAAACCGGTATAAAATTCGCGTTTGTAGTTTTCATGCTTTAAAATAAAGTCTTTAGCTGCTTGCTTTGGTACACCACAAACCGCAGGTGTAGGATGAATTGCTGAAATTACTTCTTTTAAATTAGAGCGCATTTTTAATTGTGCCGAAATCATAGTTTTTAAATGCAATAAATTCCCCGCTTTTACTGTATTAGTCCCAGAGATCGCAATACTTTCTACTAAAGGCTTTAAATTATCTACAACAAAATCTGTAACAAACTGTTGTTCTTGAATTTCTTTGTCTTGCCATACCACATCTAATGTATCTTTGTACACTTGAGTTCCAGCCAATGCCATGATAGAAAATCTGTTACCTTCAATCTTTACCAAGGTTTCAGGGGTTGCTCCCAACCACAAGCCTACTTTGGGGTGATACCAGCAATACACGAAAGCCGATGGATATTTATTTAGCAACTTTTGAAAAATGGTAATAGGGTTTGCTTCTTTTAGTAAAATATCTTCTTTTCTAGATAGCACCACTTTTTTAAAAACATCATTTTTAATGGCCTTAATGCCTTTTTGAACCAACTTGATGTGATGATTTTTAACTTCTTCACTAACCACAGATTCTTTAGAGTTGAAGCTTGTTTCAAAGACATTAAGACTACCTTCATTATAACATAAGGCTTTTATAACCTCTGAGTTTTTTAAAGGAATTAAAACAGTATCTACTTTATCATCAAAGGGAGAAAACACAAACCCTTGCTCTGTAAATTCTCTAGCAAAGCACAAATTATTAGTTTTTTGCAATAATACTTTAACCTCTTTTTTATGAGGTTTTCTATAAACTACAAATGGTAATTCTTGCTCGTATTGCGTTTCAATACGTTTAAAAAAGGCTTCCAAAATCATACTAGTTATTTGGTTCTTGGAAGTGAAATAGTGGTTAGTTTACACAACGATATTAAATTATTATCATCATCAGTTACTCTAATTTGAAATAATTGTGTGGTGCGCCCTTTATGAATAAACGTAGCTTTAGCATACACGTTACCCTCACGCACACTTTTAATATGGTTCGCAGAAATTTCAATGCCTCGCACAAAAAATTGTTTGGTATCTAAAAGTAATTCGGCAGCAAAACTACCACAAGTTTCGGCTAAAGCTACGGTAGCTCCACCATGCAATACCCCATCTGGTTGATGTACTTTTGGAGTTACTGGCATTTTTAGTATCAAAAAATCATCTCCAAAGTCCATTATTTCAATGTGTAGTGTTTCTAACAAGGTATTTTTTGCTATGACTTTAAAGCGCTCTACCAGAACTTCTTTAGATAATTGCATAAGAAATAATTACTTTTAAATTTAGGTTTGTAAAAATACGAAATGCATCTATAATCTATAGTTTTAATGAAATACAAATATTAATCTAAAGGCTCTATCCATAAATTTCTAAACTGAATTTTAGAGCCTTCGGCTTGTAAACCAATACTACCTTTTGTTACCGTACAGTTAGTAGCTACATTTTGAAGCACACCGTTTACAAACAACTCAATGGTATCAGCATTACAAGTAATATCGTAACTATTCCATTCGCCAGCTGGTTTCTCACTTGACGCCTCGTATTTTGGAATAAGTGGTTTATGGTCTATGATAGATGTGTAGATACTATCGGCAATAGTGGCGCTTCTACCTACGCCATGAACTATGAAATCGCCTGCATTTTCATGTTTTAACTGCCCTTGATAATGACCAACCCAAATAAGATCCTCTCCCGTGGCATGCACAAAAACACCGCTATTGGTAGGTTTTTCGGGATAACGCCATTCAACATGTAATTTGTAATTTGCATATTCTTTAACCGTTCTTAAATAACCAATAGGCTTTCCAACAGTCTCAATCATGCCTTCATTTACATAAAAATAGTCATTGTGGTTAATGGTAGAATCTTTAACAAAAATGGTCCAACCATCCAGATTTTTACCATTAAACAGGTATTCTTTTTCAGGTGATTTACATGTGGTAAAACAAATCATAAAAATCACAAAGGAAAAATACGTTTTCATATGCATAAAGAAATTTAAAGCTTTAAAGCTAAGTTATTTCTTTATACAATAAAAGTGCGTTGAAAATTTCTTGATGTAACAACGTTTGGTCCTTACAAACAAATTATCTAAAACAATTATTTGATATTAACCCATGACTCTAGAAGAATCAACAAACCTTTTTAAATCAACAGCATTAATTTGTCCGTGAGATGCATGCGCAACCACAACTGCATTCTTGATAACTAAAAGTTGAGGCGACTCATGCCATACCTGAAATTTTTCAGCTATTTTATCAGAAACTTCCCTGTAATTCAACAAATCTAGGTAGTATAAATCAATAAATTCCTCGGTTAAATTATAAGAAGCCACAAACTGGTTGATGACCATTCTACTAACTCCACAACGCGTAGAATGCTTAAATATGACTTGAACTTTGCTTTTAGATTTTTTTTCTATGTCCTGTAATTGTGAAACGTTATTTAGCTCAATCCAGGGTAAAACCTTTTCTTCCTTTTTCTCTGTAGCACCTCCAAACAATTTTTTTAATAATCCCATAACTTTTCAAAGTGTTTTATTTTATCCTTAAGTCGAACTAATATTGCAAACTTACAAACTGACTAAAAGTCATAAAAAAAAAGGGGTTTAGCGACATTTTGTCTGTTAACGTGTATTGGTAAGATTATTGACTTATACACAGTGTAAAGAAACAAATTTAACGCTATGAACTTAAATAATTATACCATAAAATCACAAGAGGCTATACAACAAGCGCAACAGATAGCGCAAGGCTATAGTCATCAACAAATAGAAAATGAGCATATTTTCAAAGCCCTTTTTGAGGTTGATGAAAACGTGCTGCCTTTTATTTTAAAGAAACTCAATGTTAATGTACCTGTACTTCAACAAGCTTTAGATAAACAATTAGAAAGCTTTTCAAAAGTTAGTGGATCAGAATTAATGCTCTCCAGAGAAGCAGGTAAAAGCCTTAATGAAGCCTCTATCATTGCTAAAAAAATGAAAGATGACTTTGTATCCGTTGAACATTTAATTATTGCTGTTTTTAAATCGAAAAGCAAAATAGCACAAATGCTAAAAGACCAAGGTGTTACCGAAAAAGAACTAAATGCAGCTATTGAAGAACTACGTAAAGGTGACCGTGTAACTTCCCAAAGTCAGGAAGACACATATAACGCACTTGGTAAGTATGCTAAAAACCTAAATCAATTAGCCAAAGACGGTAAACTGGATCCTGTGATTGGTAGAGACGAAGAAATTAGACGTATTCTTCAGATTCTATCTCGTAGAACCAAAAACAACCCTATACTTGTAGGTGAACCAGGTACAGGAAAAACAGCCATTGCTGAAGGTTTAGCACATAGAATAATTGATGGCGACATTCCAGAAAATTTAAAAGACAAACAAATTTTTGCTCTGGATATGGGCGCCTTAATTGCAGGTGCCAAATACAAAGGTGAGTTTGAGGAGCGTTTAAAAGCTGTTATTAAAGAGGTTACTACAAGTGAAGGTGATATTGTATTATTCATTGACGAAATACACACCCTTGTGGGAGCTGGCGGTGGCCAAGGCGCTATGGATGCAGCCAATATTTTAAAACCTGCACTGGCACGTGGTGAATTGAGAGCTATTGGTGCAACTACGTTGGATGAGTATCAAAAATACTTTGAAAAAGATAAAGCTTTAGAGCGTCGTTTCCAAAAAGTAGTGGTTGATGAGCCTGATACCGAAAGTGCTATCTCAATACTTCGTGGGATTAAAGAGAAATACGAAACACATCATAAAGTTCGTATTAAAGATGAAGCTATTATTGGTGCCGTAGAATTATCTACTCGCTATATTACAAATCGGTTTTTACCAGATAAAGCCATTGATTTAATGGATGAGGCAGCCTCTAAACTCCGTATGGAAATCAACTCTAAACCGGAAGAATTAGATGTGCTAGATAGAAAGATAATGCAGTTGGAAATTGAAATTGAAGCCATTAAGCGCGAAAAAGATGAAGCTAAGTTAAAATCATTACGTTCTGATTTAGCAAACCTTAAAGAAGCTAGAAACGAAATAAACGCCAAATGGAAAAGTGAAAAAGAGGTGGTAGATAATATTCAAAACATTAAACAGGATATTGAAAATTATAAGTTAGAGGCTGAACGTGCAGAACGCGATGGAGATTACGGAAAAGTAGCAGAATTGCGATATGGTAAAATTAAAGAAGCGCAAGAGCAACTTGAAGTTTACCAAAAGCAATTGCAAGAACAGTCTGAAAACTCTTTGATTAAAGAAGAAGTAACCTATGATGATATAGCTGAAGTAGTGGCAAAATGGACCGGAATTCCTGTTACCAAAATGATTCAGAGTGAACGTGAAAAACTACTTAGGTTAGAAGACGAATTACACAAACGTGTTGTAGGACAAGAAGAAGCTATTGAAGCGGTGAGTGATGCGGTAAGACGCAGTAGAGCGGGATTGCAGAATCCACAAAAACCTATAGGAACTTTTCTATTCTTAGGAACAACGGGGGTTGGAAAAACGGAGCTTGCAAAAGCATTGGCAGAATATTTGTTTGATGACGAAAACGCCATGACACGTATTGATATGAGTGAATATCAAGAACGTCATGCGGTAAGTAGATTGGTTGGAGCTCCTCCAGGATATGTGGGTTATGATGAAGGTGGTCAATTAACGGAAGCCGTTAGAAGAAAGCCTTATTCTGTGGTACTATTAGATGAAATTGAGAAAGCGCATCCTGATACGTTTAACATTTTATTACAAGTGCTGGATGAAGGCCATTTAACTGATAATAAGGGTCGTGTAGCAAATTTTAAAAACACTATTATTATTATGACTTCAAATATGGGTAGTTCTATAATTCAAGAGCGTTTTGAAGCTACAAAGGATATTAATTCAGCCATTGAAGCTGCTAAAGTTGATGTGTTAGCATTATTAAAACAAAGTGTAAGACCAGAGTTTTTAAATAGAATAGATGATACTGTGATGTTTACACCTTTAACTAAGGAAAACATTTTTGATATTGTTGGTTTACAGCTTAAAAATGTTACCAAAATGTTAGCGCAACAAAATATCACGTTTGATGCAACAACTGAAGCAGTACAATATTTAGCAGAAAAAGGTTATAATCCTGAATATGGTGCAAGACCCGTAAAACGTATCATTCAAAAAGAAGTACTTAACGCTTTAAGTAAAGAAATACTTGCAGGTAAAGTAACTACAGATAGTATTATTTTACTAGATGCATTTGATGATAAACTTGTTTTTAGAAATCAAAGTGATCTAGTAGCTAAAGAACTTTAAAAATACTCTAGTATTGTTGTAACATTATTTAGTTTCAACAGTCTATTAGTTGGTTGGTTAGTTGAAAAGCAACGTGAATCTTTAGTTAGATAATCGTTGCTTTTTTTTCTAAATCGGTTAAAGAATTTCGTTTAATAGTTTAAACACCAAAAACATCGTTTAAAAACTTAAAACCTAGCTAAAATGCAATAATTTGAAAATAAAGGAGTTAAAAAATTTATGATTGTAGTTCATCGAAAATCTCTTTTTAATATGATTTTCAACTACAATTATTTATAACTTAGTCCAAGAAATGTGTGGCCCCTAACTATACATTTATTAATAATTAATAGCACCTATTTTATGATTTCCCTCCAATAAAATAGATTTTTAAACCTACTTAAGACAATGAACTTATTCAAAAATTTTGAACTTACCCAGTTACATCCCAGCACTACAGAACGAGACATTATTGATTTATGCCAAGAAGCAAGAGCTATAGAAGCTCATTCGGTATGTATCAATAGCAGTTATGTTGCTTTAGCAAAACAACTTCTTGAAGGCAGTAATGTAAAAATAGTATCTACTGTTGGCTTTCCATTTGGGACCACAGATACCTTATCTAAAATCCACGAAGCCAAAAAAGCTATTGAAAATGGAGCCAACGAAATTGATATGGTTATCAATTTAGGACTTTTTAAAAGCAAAAACTATGTATCTGTTTTGAAAGATGTCATCGATGTTAAGTTAGCCATAGGAAGTATACCTTTAAAAGTAATTATTGAGATTTCAGAATTAAATAAAAACGAAGTCATAAAAGCTTGCCAAATCTGCTTAGATGCCAAAGTAGATTATATAAAAACTTCAACTGGTTTTTCAAAAGGTGGCGCTACCTTAACTGTTGTAAAAATCCTAAAAAAATCTGTTAAAAACCGTATTAAAATATGTGCCTTTGACGGAATAAATGATGAAGAAAGTGCCTCTAAGTATATGGATATTGGTGTGGACAGAATTGGCATAACTTCTGCGTTCAAAGCCAATGAAGTAGCTGCTTAACAAAAACATGTTTATACAAGGCTATACATTATTATATAGCCTTTTTTGTTTCATTAAACTGATAATAGTCATTCTTAAGGATACTTAAAAGTCGTTATTTTGCATACATACAATTGTATTTGATTTAAACTAAAATAATCTTAACTTTAACGTAGTTTTGAACACCTTAAGCAGATATATAGACCACACTTTTTTAAAGGCAACTGCCACAAAAGATGATATTATTAAGCTTTGTAACGAAGCCAAACAGTATCATTTTTTTTCGGTTTGTGTAAATAGCGGTTATGTAAATTTGGCAAAAGAACAACTTAAAGGAACTGACATAAAAGTATGCAGTGTTGTTGGTTTCCCTTTAGGCGCCATGTCTACTAAAGCAAAAGTTTCTGAGGCCAAATCTGCTTTGAAAGACGGCGCTGACGAAATTGATATGGTTATCAATATAGGGCTCTTAAAAAGTAAAGATTTTGATGCTGTTTGGAAAGATATAGAATCTGTAAAGTCCATCATGCCAAACAATGTCTTAAAAGTGATTTTAGAAACTTGCTATCTTGAGGAGATTGAAATTATTAAAGCTAGTGAATTAGCTATTCAAAGTGGAGCAGATTTTGTTAAAACCTCAACAGGATTTGGAACTGGAGGTGCTACAAAAGAAGATGTAAAAATTATGGTAAGTGTTTGCAAAAAATGCATTAAAATAAAAGCCTCTGGTGGTATAAAAGATACTAAAACAGCTATAGAATATATTAATTTGGGCGTAGACAGAATAGGTACTTCATCTGGAATTGATATTGTTGAAGGAACCACTTCTTCTAAATCTAATTACTAAAATTTTATGAGTGTACATATTGAAGCCAAACAAGGCGAGATTGCAGAAACTATTTTACTTCCGGGAGATCCACTCCGCGCTAAATGGATTGCAGAAACATTTCTTGAAAACCCTGTTTGTTTTAATAAAGTTAGAGGTATGTTAGGTTATACGGGGACTTATAAACGGAAGGCAGTATCGGTTATGGGAACTGGTATGGGTGTGCCATCTATTTCTATTTATGTTCATGAGTTAATCAATGAATATGGCGTAAAAAACCTTATCCGGGTTGGTAGTGCAGGTTCCTATCAAGAACATGTTAAAATACGTGATGTGGTTTTGGCAATGGCTGCATCCTCTAATTCTGGCTTAAATGAACTTAGATTTGGTGGAGCAGATTATGCTCCAACTGCAAATTTTGATCTTTTTCAAAAAGCGGTAGAGGCAGCCAAAACTAAAAACATCACCATTAAAGCTGGAAACATATTCACTTCGGATGAGTTTTATGCCGATGACTTTGAATCCTACAAAAAATGGTCAAAATTTGGTGTGCTCTGTGTTGAAATGGAAACTGCGGGGTTATATACTATTGCATCAAAACACAATGTAAATGCTTTAAGTATTCTAACTATTTCTGATTCTTTAGTAACTGGTGAAAGGCTTTCAAGCAAAGATAGAGAAACAACCTTTAAAGACATGATAAACATAGCTTTGGAGCTGGCCTAGTTTTTACAAATTAGTTTAAAACCAATGTGTTGTCCGGTAAACTTTTGTGCCATTACATTTATTGAAAACTCTTTTAACTGTAACACCCTAGGATACCCCCCTGTAGTTTGGCAATCTCGCATTAAAACAATAAGTCTTCCTGATGGTGTTAGCTGAACTGTTCCAGGTAATACAAGTGATGTAATTATGGGCTCTAAATTATTCTCAATAGTTTCATTTAGCTGATAAGCCATTCTATTATTGTCTTTGGAAATAGTAAAATCTTGATTCAAAAGACAATCCTTTTGATACTCTGTAAGGTTATCAAACTCTGGCCCCTTAAATACTTCAATAGTTTTTAAATTTAGATATTCATCGTTCACCTTAATAGAAGCGTATTGGTTTTCTGTAGTTAGGTTTTCTGATTCTATTTTTAAAACATCGTTCTTTTCAATTTTAAATTTACTGGTTAATCCTTGGTACATGCTGTAACTTTGCATTATTCTTTCTGTTTTAAAACCACCTGAAACAGCTAAGTATGTTCTTACTCCCTTTTTTAGTTGACCAAACGACAGCACATCACCTTTGTCTACAGAAATAGCTTTGTTATTTGAAACAAAAGTATTGTTTAGTTTAGGGGTTATATCAGCCCCAGAAATACAAATAGAAGTATTGCAATCAAACTTTAGCTTAGGCCCAACCATAGTAATTTCAAGAACTGGTAAATTTTTAGAATTGCCAATAATAGCATTGGCAAATGAAGCTGCTTTTTTATCCATAATTCCAGATATGGGCACTCCATATTCTTGAAATTTAAATCTACCAAAATCTTGAATAGATGAATAAATGCCAGGACTTAAAACTTTAATCATGTATCACCTCACTTTCTATTTGGTAAACACCTGCCTCAACTAGGGCTTTAATATGTGTATGCTCCTTTTTTGATATGGAGTAAAATTGAATTTGGTCTCCCGAAGTGGCAAAACATGGTACTTCCTTTTTAATATTGAAAAAGTCAATTGGAGAATTACCAATAATATTCCATCCTCCTGGACTTTGACTAGGATACACCCCTGTTTGTTCCCCTCCTATGGCAACAGCTCCCTTTTCAATTTTTAAACGAGGTGTGGCTCTCCTTGGTGTATGAAGCACTTTATTTAGACCTCCTAAATACAAAAACCCTGGCAGGAAACCAATAAAGTATATAGTATAGTTAGTGCTGAAATGAAGTTTAATTATGTCTGCTGTAGATAAATTTTTAGCATTGGCTAGTTCCTCAATATCAAACCCAAAAAAGACATCATAACATACTGGTATCTTCCACAAATTGAAAGTTGAGGTTTTAACACTTTTACGTGAATTATAAACTTCTTTTAAGTCATTTACACAATGTTCAAAATCGAATTTAATTGAATCATAAACAATTAACAATGAGTTATATGCATTTACTACATTAACTAATTCTTTAATGTGTTTTTTTTGAATAGTTTCTTTTAATGCTAATACATCATATAAAATATTCTTATCTATTATCTGTGGCCATTCTATTAAAATAGAACACTCTCCAAAAGACTTAAACACTAAGTTGTAATCCATTAAATTATCTTATACTAATACCGTTTGTTTTAAGTTTTTTATTCAAATTTTCAACCATTTTAATGGCATTAGAGTTATCACCATGAATACAAATAGTTTGTGCTAGAATAGGAAATTCATTACCTAAAACCGTTTTTACTTTTTTGTTCTTTACTATACGTAAAACATGTTGAACCATGTCATTTTCATCAGTAATCATGGCATTATTTTCTTGCCTTGAAACTAGGTTCAAATCTTCATTATAGTTTCTATCTGCAAAAGCTTCATAAATAATTTCAATTTTGTTCTCTTTGGCCAATTTTGCAATAACCGACTTGTAAGGTACATATAACTTTACAGGTATATGCATGCTTTTAACTACTTCAAGAATTACGTTAGCAACTTTTTCACTCTTAGCAGCTAAATTATAAAGTGCCCCATGGGGTTTAATATGATGTAATGTTGCATTTTCTTGTTTTAGCACATTTAGGAGGTTTGTTACTTGATGTTTCAATGAGGTAAATAATGCTGCACAGGAAATATCCATTTTCACACGCCCAAAGTTTTCTTTGTCTGGAAATGAAGGATGTGCTCCAATTTTAACTTTATGTTTTTTGGCTAATTTCACTACTTCATGCATGGTGCTAATATCTCCTGCATGCCCACCACAGGCTATGTTACAAGACGATATAAAGGGCATTAATTCTGATTCATTGCCCATACCCTCTCCCACATCGGCATTAATATCTATCACAAAAAAATTCATTAAAAAATATTTAAACCAAACACTTTATGGAGTGCCGAAATTGATAACAAAATGGTTATACACAAGATAAGAATTCCTAGAATATTTTGCTTAATGTTATTTTTATAAGTTCCTAAAACAGATGATTTATTCATAATCCAAATCAAAACTATCACTATAATTGGCAACAAAATACCATTAGCCACTTGAGCAAATTTAATGATATCAATTGGTTTAAAATTCAGTGACGATAATAGTACCCCCAACACCAAAATGAACATCCAAATAGCTTTAAATTTTTTCGATTTTAAATCCGACTTAAACCCTAAACAACCACAACTTACATAAGCTGCTGCTAAAGGTGCTGTAATAGCACTCGTTATGCCTGCTGCAAAAAGACCAACAGCTAAGAAATACTGTGCAAAACTTCCAAATAAGGGCTTTAATCCTTTAGCCAAGTCAGATGCGTTTGAAATATTCATACTTTGAATAGAAGCTGCTGAAATAATAATGCACATTGACACCAACCCACCTAATACAACAGATATGTAAGCATCCTTTCTAGCTAAGCTTAAGTCTCTTTTATACTTCCATTTTTCTTTTACCAGTGAAGCATGTAAAAACAAATTATAAGGCACCACAGTTGTACCAATTAAACCAATAATGATGAGTAAACTATCCTCAGGAAATACTGGAATAAAAACTCCTTTTAAAATATTAGCTATATTAGGTTTGGTTAAAATAGCAGTAATTAAAAAGGCTAAACTCATAAGAAGAACCAAAGCCATTAATGCTCGTTCAATGGTTTTGTAATTACCAACATATAAAAGAGAAAATGCTATTAGGCCAGTCAAAATACAAAGAGTGTTTATAGAAAATCCAAATAATTCTAAATTATGCTTACCAACTAAGGTTTCTAAACCTAAAACACCCCCAGATATATTTCCAGCCTCATAGGCTGCATTTCCTATAACTATAGCAGATATAATTAAAATAACCGTTAAAGATTTTAATACAGGGTTATAGATTTCCGTTCTAATAATCTCAGACAACCCTTTTTGGGTAATAATTCCTAATCTTGCTGCCATTTCCTGTAAAACAACAGTAGCGATAATAGAAAGTCCCATAGCCCATAACAATGCAAATCCAAAATTGATACCTGCAATAGTACACAAAGTAACAGTTCCTGGACCAATAAAAGCTGCAGCTACCAAGGGGCCAGGACCAATATTATTAAAGATGTCTTTAATCATTAGAAACCGTATTCAATGCGTAAATAGCAAAACTACCTAACCAATGACTACCCATATAGTCATCATTAAAAATATTTGGTAACGAATAATTAATATGTTGATTTGCAATGTTTTTTAAGTGACTATACTCTTGGAAACTGTCAGCAATAGTATTTAAATTCCATGCTCTTGAAAAATTCACACCATCTAAATGCACTAATTGTCCATCGGTTCTATCTGAAACCAAACCTGGTTCTAAAGTGTAGTTTTTATTTCCTAATTGAGGTAGAAAAGTATCTAACCAAATCTTGAAGTCTTCAATGGGTAATAAACGCTTCATTAAGGCAGCTTCCTCTAAGCATGGTGATAAAAAATCACTACCACTAGGCTCCCAAGACATGGGACAGTTTTTATCATTTTTAAAGAAAAATAAAGCTCTGTCTTTAATAGCGCTTTTTAGAGTTTCATGACCAACCGTTTCTGCATAGTCATATGCAAAAGACAAACCAAAAGCTGTATTAGTGTGGGTTCCTACCCTCAGGGAATAATTAAGTTTTGGCAAATACTCAATATACTTGTCGCAAATTAAATCTGTTAATGGCTGAAGGTTAGTTTCTAAAATTTTTGCAATATCGTTATCCCAAGTATGCAATTCCTCGGCCAATTTTAATAACCAAGCCCAACCATAAGTACGTTCATAAGATTTATTATGTTCTCCATAAAAATAAGCTACTTCAGCTTCAATGTTTTCTTTAGAAATATTGTTCAATAAACACTTTTTAATGTCTTCTGCTTTATCTAGGTTGGGGAACTGCTTTAATAAACTTACTAGACTCCAATGTGCGTGTACAGATGAATGCCAATCAAAACACCCATAAAATGCAGGATGCAATTCTGTGGGCGATTTTAAATCTTCATCGCCACCTAAAGTTTGAGACAACCTATTGGGATATTCAACATTCAAACAATGTAGAGGTAACTCTGTTAATGTATTAGCCTGAGCTAAGTCTAGTCTTGGAATTTCATCAATGGTTGTTTTACCTAGAGAATCTAAAGTTTCCTTCTCCTCTTTTTTTGTGTTAGTACATGAGAAAATGAAAAATAACAAAAGGAAAAATACTAACGGTTTTTTCATAATTTACTTTTTTAATTTACCCCAACCAACCCTCTCTATCTAAACTTCTATATTGAATGGCTTCACTAATATGAGCGCCATTTACATTTTCAGAAGCTTCTAAATCGGCAATAGTTCTGGCCACTTTCAAAATACGATCATAAGCTCTAGCTGATAAATTCAATCGCTCCATGGCGGTTTTTAACAATTGCTTAGAATTTTCATCTAAAATACAATACTTTCTAATTTGTTTGGTATTCATTTGAGCATTATAATGCACAGTGTCGTTATCTCGAAAGCGTTTACTTTGTATATCTCGTGCTGCAGTCACACGCTTTCTTATGTCTACTGAAGATTCTCCTTTTCTATCGTCAGAGAGTTTTTCAAATGGTACTGGCGTAACTTCAATGTGAATATCGATTCTATCTAAAAGTGGTCCTGAAATTTTGCTTAAATAGCGTTGCATTTCAGCAGGACTTGAGGTTACAGGCGCATCAGGGTCGTTAAAATAGCCTCCTGGACTTGGATTCATACTAGCCACCAGCATAAAAGACGACGGATAAGTAACCGTAAATTTTGCTCTGGATATGGTTACTTCCCTATCTTCCAGAGGTTGACGCATCACTTCTAGAACAGAACGTTTAAACTCAGGCAATTCGTCTAAAAACAAAACCCCATTATGCGATAATGAAATTTCTCCAGGTTGTGGATAAGCTCCGCCACCTACAAGCGCCACGTCTGAAATGGTGTGGTGCGGACTTCTAAAAGGTCTTTGAGCCATTAACCCAGTATTATCTTTTACTCGCCCTACAACAGAATGTATTTTGGTAGTTTCCAAAGCCTCTTTTAGTGCCATAGGAGGTAAAATACTTGGCAGTCTTTTAGCCAACATGGTTTTTCCGGCTCCAGGTGGACCAATTAAAATAATATTATGACCGCCAGCTGCTGCTATTTCCATACACCGTTTAATACCTTCTTGCCCCTTAACATCGGCAAAATCAAAATCTGGAAATTCTAAATTTTTATAAAATTCTTCTCGGGTATCAACAATAGTCTTTTCTAAGGCTTCTCCTTTGTCAAAATAATTAATAACTTGTTTAATATTATCAACACCAAACACCTCTAAATCATTAACAATGGCTGCTTCTTTAGCATTCTGACTTGGAAGGATAAAACCTTTAAAGCCTTCTTCTCTAGCTTTAATAGCAATAGGTAAGGCTCCTTTTATGGGTTGCAAGGAACCATCTAGCGATAGTTCTCCCATAATTAAATACTTATCTAAATCTTCTGCTTTAATTTGATTAGAAGATGCCAAAATTCCAATGGCTAAAGTTAAATCGTAAGCACTTCCTTCCTTTCGTAAATCGGCAGGAGACATATTAATAATAATTTTCTTCCCGGGAATTCTGTAACCGTTGTTTTGTAAAGCTGCAGCAATACGAAAATTACTTTCTTTAATGGCATTGTCTGGCAACCCCACTAAATGATAACCAACACCCTTATCTGTATTAACTTCAACTGTAATGGTGGTAGCCTCTACTCCGAAAACGGCGCTACCAAATACTTTCTTTAGCATAAAACTTGTTTTCAGCTTAAATGTAAGAAAAGTAATTTAACTAATGCTATATTTTAATTTAGCTTTTATTTTTTAATACTTTAACTGTGTAGGTCACTAATAAATCCTCTCCTAGTTTTAAATGAACATCATAAAAGCCACGCCTTTTAAAAGTGTTTTCAAACTCAACTATACGATTTCCGCTATTTAATTGAAATACTTCAATAGGAGAGTTATTAGAATTACTGCCAACCAATAATTCCAGAGCATTAATATCAAAATCTTCAGGAACTTCAAACCTAAAACTTAGTCTGTCATTTTGGAGTACTTCTAGTTTCATTTTTGATAGACCAATAGGTTTAACCCCATATTTAAACGCATTACCATACACTAAGGGCCCGTTTAAAAAATCTTCTATGGTAAATGAATTTCTGGTTAATTTCCATAAACTTTCTAAAGGATAATGACTTTTTACAAATAACTCTGGATCTGTTAAAAAGTACCCATCATTAAAGTTAGCCACAAAATAACCCTCATCTATATGAAAAAACCCGCTAGACCAAGTAGGGTCCGTTAAATACCATTTATTATTTAATTCTATAACATTCCATGAGTGATTAGGGATACTTAACTCATCTATATTAGACAAAACTGTTCTACCATAGCCATGAACCATTTTACAATTTAAGCCTGCTAACAAAGATAATTCTTGAAGCAAATAGGTATAACCTGTGCAAATTGTTTTTTTATGCTTTTTTAAATTCCTGAGTACTTTTTCTCTAAACTGGTTATTCCAATTTTGAAGTGCCACAGTATCATTCTGAAATTTCTTTCGCTTACGTAAATTTAAAACGTGGTTGCCGTGGTCATTTTTAATATTCAGACATATCCAAGTATAAATAGCCCTAAATTTTTCAACATCCGTATCTAAATTTGAAGTAAGCTGATGTACTAATATTGGCAGATTCTGTAAAGAAGCCCCATTAAATTGCTTCGCAACATTATCTGCTTTTTCAAAACTAATATGCTTAAAATCTGTTGCTTGAGAAAAAAGCTTTAGACCAAATAAAAATGATAATACAATCAGTTTCCTCATTTAAAAAACACTCTTTACCTTTTGCCAAATTGATTTTCTAGACTTGTAGGGCCTATTGGTGTCAATAGCTCCCATGAGCTCTACAAGTTCAGCTTGCATGGTTACATTGAGTATCTTTTGGTTGTTTGCTATGGTTACTTTTTTAGGTGAGTACCCAAGAAAACTAAACACTAAAACATCTCCTTCTTTTAATTTTTCTGGAAAGGTGTACTTACCATCAAAATCTGTAGCGGTTCCAATTTTAGTCCCTTTGAGAACAATGCTTAAACCTGGTAGTGGCAAGTTTTCATGATCTAGAACGACTCCCGTTAATAAATCTGCTTGTTGAACCGTTTGAATTGATTGACTAACTTGATTTGAAGTGCCTTTCTGTTGGGCATGTACATTCTGTATAGCAACTAATGAAAATGCTGCTATTAATAAAGCCCTAAAGTAGCTAAGACCTCTTTTAGATTTATAAATTAAAAGGTTAGATGGTGTTTTCATTTGAGATGATTTAAAAATTCCACAAGTGACAGAATAGTTTTGTTTCAAGAACCTGATAAGTTCCGTAGAAGTCATATTTCTAAAGTCTATAACTTCTGTTTTGCAAGTATTACAAAACCCTCCGTTTGAAGTCTTGTTAAAAGTATTGAACTGAGCTTTGCATGGATTGTTGATTGAGATACTAAATTGTGTTTTCATAATTATAGTTTTTTAATATCTCGAAACTAAATGTAAAAAACATTTTAAGGAATTAAGTTTTAGGGAATATAAACTTTGGTTGAGTAAAACCTGTTTCTTATTTAATCAACTTTTCACCAAGTTATCTTTAATTAAATAAAAAAAATTAAAAAAAACAATCAATATACATAATTAAAATTAAATCAATTAGGATATTAACCAATAAATACCTCGTAAATAACATATAAATACTTATTTATCAATGGTTTATAATTTTTTATAAAAAGTTATAAACAATGTGAAATCTATTATAAAAAAGACTAATTTTAACTAAACTAAAAGATCTTTATAAATAATAATTAATATGAAAAACTTTAAATTAAGACTATTTCTAGTCTTAAGTTTATTGCTATTAACGGTTTCATGTGAGGAATACCTGGATATAGCACCAGAAGCTGAAATTGACATTACAGATGTATTTGCAACTTTTCAGTCTTCTCAAGGATTTGTAGAAGAGATGTACAACTTAGTAGTTGAATATGGTACTTCGGGTCATTCCTTTCAGGATTACACTTTTGGGGACGACTCATACAGGGGGAGCCAGTTTAGTGGTGCCGTGGATCGAGGAGAATTGAACAATTGGGTGAACCAACAATACGCTTACCTTGGTAAGAATACACATCAAAATTTACCTGGAGATACTAATAATGCTGAAGCTAGGAAAAGACCAAGAGTTTGGCGTGGTAGTATGTTGGGTATCCGTAAGGCTAATTTGGTAATTGCCAACCAAGATTTAATGGTAGGATTAACCCCGACAGAAAAGAGTGTTATATTGGGGCAAGCTTACTTTTTTAGAGCATTCTTCCATAACGAAATCATGAAGTTCTGGGGGCGTTTTCCACATATCACTGAGGTATATGAAGGAGCCATTACTACACCGCGTCCAGAAACTTACAAAGAAGTAGCGTTGTCTGTTAATGAAGATTACAAAAAAGCTATTGAACTATTACCTGTAGATTGGGATGATGAACCCTACGGGCAAAATACGCTAGGCGACAATGCAGGTAGAGTAACCAAGGGGGCTGCTTACGCATTTCAAGGTAAAAACTTACTTTGGGCGGCTAGTCCGTTAATGCATTTCAATAACCAACCAGGGATTGATACCTATACCTATGATACCGAACTAGCAGCTATGGCTGCCGAGGCTTTTGCAGAAGTGCTTAAGCTAGAACAAGCTGGTGAGTATTCCTTAGCAAAAAACATGGAAGACTACAAGAAGGTATTATGGGAAACACCAGCAAACAGGTGGCCTGGTTTAGCTCCAGAAGCTAAAGAATTAATTTTTGCAGGTTCAGGAGGTTCATCTGTTGGTCAAACAATTGCTTTTATGGCAGCTGGTATTCCAAGACCTATTGGTCAATCGTCATCAGGAAATGAAAGTGCGACCCATAATTTTATATACAATAATTTTGGAATGGCCAACGGATTGTCTATTGAAGATGATATGAGTGGTGCTTATGGCACCCCAACTTATGACCCTACTAAACCATTTGACAATCGTGACCCTCGTTTTAAAGCATGGATTTTTACAGATAGAGACCAGATTTCAACCAGAGGAGGTGTGCCGGCAGCAAATAAATTTGCCCAGTTATGGGATGATGGAAGTGGTAATTCTGGTTCTCACCGTGGCGCGAATAATGTTTCACAAACAGGTTACATGTTTAAGAAGTTTTATCCAGAGATTAATGGTCAATACCATGTACAGCAAGGAAACAATATTATTAGAAGATTTACAGGAATGCGCATTCATATGAGATTAACAGATGTGTACCTCATGTATGCAGAGTCCCTTCATGTTGCTAAAGGAGCTACTACAGCATCTAACGGTTTTGGATTAACTGCAGAACAAGCTATCAATACACTAAGAGATAGAGCGGGAGTTCCTCATGTACATCCTGCCATTGTTGCAGACAATACTAAGTTCATGGACGAATTGAGACGCGAAAGAGCTGTAGAATTATCTTGGGAAGCACACCGATGGATGGATATACGCCGTTGGGGAGTTGCCCATGAAGATAAATACAAAATGAAAACAGGGTTATATTTTGATAAAGATTGGACTTTCTTTGAAGAGTTCCTTATTGTAGAGCGTGTGTGTGAATATCCAAAACACTATTGGTTACCTTTTGAAGCGAATCAAACACAATTTTATGAAGGTTTCCCTCAAAACCCAGGGTGGTAAGCTTTGATATTTTTAAATAATTTTTACAAAGAGTCTTCTAAAATTAAATAGAAGACTCTTTTTTTAGTATTAATTAGCAAATCCTAAAAGTATAAAAAAATCCCGCAAGCAGGCGGGATTTTTAAAACTAGTCATGATAAACCTGAATGAATTCAGGTTATATTTAAATATTATTTAGCTGTATTTAAAAACTTTGGTTTGATTACTAACATGGCCCAAGCCCAGTTTTGCGTATCTTTTACACCAGGCAAATCTGCTACTTCACTTGGCTCAAAGAAATGAGAATACCCCCCTACTAAAGTAAACTCCTTAAATTTTTTGGCTAAAACAATATCTATTTCCGATCCTAAATCGTTACCCAAACCGTCAAGATCTGATTGTTCTGTAAAGTAGTGTCCTGCTAGTGTAACTGCAACCCCAGAAATTTTGGTTGCATAAGATAATTGAAAATCGTTTAATCCACCCGCATTTGCGTGGTTACCAACATAGAATCTATCAATTAATCCATTAAATGCGTGGTTTGTACCATATAATGGAAAGAATGCTGCCGACTCAGAATTTCTACCTGAAATACGCTCTACTGTACCCGTAAGTGAGCTTTTATCACTCAATTTTAAGTTTGCCGCTAAACTTGCTAAATAAGCACCCTTAACATCTACTCCACCTATTCTCTGTCCTTCTTGTACAAATAAGTTTGTAGTTAACTTAACACCACCTAAATTATAGTCTGCATGAATACCAGCAGTTATTAAACTGGATTTATTTGATCCGTCTACATTTGAATCTTGGAATGTATTCACTAAACCCAAGAAAGTAAAATTCAGTTTCTCCCCTTTACTATTTGCTCTTGCAAAAACCATATCTCTGTAAGAGAACAATGCTGATGTATTGTAAACTTCATCAGTAGTAGTATTTAAAGACCCTCCCAAATCAAGGCTAAATTTTTCCTTTTTATACTTATAAACAGCGGCATCATGAGTACGTGCTTGTTGTGCCCATCCTAAACCACCAAGAATTCTTTGATCATCATAAGATAATTGTTGACGGCCGAGTTTTAGACTAGAAAATTCACCTAATTTTAAATCTGCCCAAGCTTCTTGTACTCTAAAGTTACCATTTCCATTTGTTGCAGTCTGTGGTCGGTCACCAAATGCAAATACTTCTTGAAAACTTGTATAAACAGTATAAGTTTCTGCTTTATACTTGGCATTTAATGCTGCTCTTACCGTTGTTCTAATGAATCCTTCATCTGCATCGGTAGCCGTTTGAGCTGGAAATGTGCCTCCTGTAAAGTTTCCTCCGTTTCCAAAATACTCACTACGTGGCCTAAATTCACCATCCAAAGTAAACTGTGCTTGTGCAAATTGCACCGCTAAGGCCAAAATTGTTATTAATACGTATTGTTTTCTCATGTTTTCTAATTTTAATTTTCTTTATTGAATTAGTTATTTATTATTGAATTGAATTAGTTATTTATTCATTGTATGAAACATCGAAGCAAATATAAAAAGACCTTTATATCTCTTTTATGACAAAACTCATGTTTGTAACTGCTTTTTTCATATTAATTTTAATGTTCCAAGAAATCGATTAAGTGTTTTCTATATTTATAATAATCGTCATGCTCAAGAACCGCTTTACGCGTTCTTGGACGCTCAAAGTCAATTTCTAAAACATCTCCAATTTTAGCTCTAGGACCACTGGTCATCATCACCACTCTGTCTGCTAAAAATATAGCTTCATCCACATCATGGGTAATCATAACTGCTGTAATTTTTTCTTTATTCCAGATATCAATTAATGTATCTTGAAGCTCTCCTCTAGTTAAAGAATCTAGCATCCCAAAAGGTTCATCTAACAACAACACTTTGGGCTTTATAGCAAACGCCCTAGCAATACCAACCCGCTGCTGCATACCTTGTGATAAATCTGAAGCTTTTTTATGAAAGGCATCTTCTAAACCAACCTTTTGTAAATAATACTTTGCAATGTCATTTCGTTGAGCTTTGGTAGCATCAGGAAATACTTGGTTAACACCTAACATTACATTTTGAAGTGATGTCATCCAAGGCATTAAGCTAGGCGCTTGAAAAATAACACCTCTATCAGGACCCGGCCCCTTAATATGTCTTCCTAATACCGAAATATTACCCCCAGAAATTGGGTTTAGTCCAGCTATCATAGATAACATGGTAGTTTTTCCACAACCAGAATGCCCAATGATGGTAACAAACTCTTCCTTTTTAATTTGAAGATTTAAATCTTCTAAAACCACATAATCGCCTTTTGGTGTTGGATAAACTTTCTTTAGCTGCCTTAAATCTAGCATCACTTCATTTGAAGGGAACAATCCGTTTTCCAAGAGACCTGTTGTTTTTTTATCTGCAATTGTTGTACTCATTTGATGCTATTATTTAAATTGATAAACAAAATCTTTTGGAGTTAAATCTGGTAGTACATATTCTTCTGTTGCTTCAGATTTTCTTTCATTACCTATATCCATTAAATACTCTATTATGGCATTACGCGTTTTTTTAAAGCTTTCATTGTCATTCATCTCGGTTTTATCACGAGGTCTTTCAATGTCAATTTTGAACTCTGGCCCCAAAGTAGCTCTTGGACCTGGTCTTAAAGGAATGATTCTATCTGCCATGTAGATACCTTCATCTACATCATTGGTAATCAATAAAGCGGTACGCTTATCCTTTCCCCAAATATTTAAAATCTGATCTTGAAGTGTTCCTCTTGTTAAAGCATCTAAAGCTCCTAAGGGCTCATCCATAATAATCATATCTGGTTTCATAGATAAAGCTCTTGCAACAGCTACCCGTTGACGCATTCCTCCAGATAATTCTCTTGGTAACTTATTTATAGCAGGGGTTAAACCTACCATTTCTATATAATGAGCTGCTTTACGTTTATAAACTGCTTTTTCTCGTTTAGGAAAAGCTTCCTTAACAGCCATTAAAACATTTTGCTCTACGGTTAACCAAGGTAATAATGAATAATTCTGAAAAATAACCCCTCTTTCGTGACTTGTACCTGAAACAGGTTTTCCTTTAAATAAAACTTCTCCACTGCTTGGTTCCAACAAGCCATTTATTAAGTTAACTAAGGTTGTTTTTCCACTTCCTGTAAATCCTACAATGGCTACAAACTCGCCCTCTTCAATAGATAGGTTGATATTTGATAGTACCTCGGTAGCATAATCACCTTGACCGTAAGTTTTACTAATATTATGTAATTCTAAGTATGCCATTTTCTTGTTGTTTATTCGTTTATTCGTTTATTCGTTTAATTGTTTATTCGATTACACGATTCCACATTTAAATATTTCAACACCATTATATTGCATCCGTTTTTTCAAAAGACACGGTGTTTTGAACAAATAACATTAACCTGTCTAATAAGAATCCTATGATGCCTATTACAAACATGGCCACAATAATTTTTGCATTAGAATCATTAGCGCCATTTTGGAATTCTTCCCATACAAAGGTCCCTAAACCTGGGCTTTGTGCTAATAACTCAATAGCAATTAGTACCATCCACCCTACTGACATTGTAATCTTTAAACCTGTAAATATTAATGGTAAAGACGATGGTAAAATCACTTTAAATATTTTTTGAAACGTTCCCAACTTCAGCACTTTTGCAACATTGATGTAATCTTTATCTACAGAAGACACTCCCATAGCTGTATTTACTAAAGTTGCCCACATAGAACATAAACCAACACTGATAAATGAAATGGTAAATGAGCTATCCTCACTAGAGTCAATTAATAATGTCTTTACAATCATGAATACTAACAAGTACCAAACTACAGGAGATACTGGTTTGAAAATTTGGATAAACCAGTTAAAAGCACTCTTTAAAGTAGGACTTAACCCAATGAATATTCCAAGTGGCACGGCAATAAAAAGCGCTAACAAGAACCCTGCAAATACCGTTTTTAAGCTTCTGAAAATCTGGTCAACAAACGATGGTCTACCGGTATAAACAATAGGTTCTTTACCCTCAGCAATACGTTTAGCATTGAGTGTTGCCGTTTTTTCTGCAAATTCAGTCTTATCAGCACTAATAATTTGGTGATCTTTCAATAAAGATTTATAAGAATCCCAAACCTTAGCTGGTGAAGGCAATGTATTTGGTTGACAACTAATGTCTCCCGAAGCAATGCATTCACGCATTGCTTCGGCAGCCTCAGGACCTTGATCATTAAGAGCTTTTTCTATTTTAAATTCTGCTTCTGTGTTGTATAAAGACTGAGAGCCTAAGTGCCACAGACCTAAAAATAATAGTATGGAAGCAATTGGTACGACTACTTTACGAAGAAAACCTTTAAAATCTTCTTTTTCTAACTTCCCAGTGAATAAGTCTTTTAGTGTGCTTAAAAAACCTAATCCCATAAACTTGGTTACTTTTCCTAATGTTATACTTTGCTTCATGACTAATCAAACTATTTATTAAGTAAATTTCTTTTTATTTTACAGCCTCGTCTTTGTTTCCAATTGTGAAACTGTTAATATACCCTATTGGATCTTTAGCATCGTAGGTAGTACCATCAATAAAATCTGATGTTGCGGGCTTATAGCCATCTGTTGTTGGAATATCGCTTGCTGGAATATTTCCTTCCTCTACTAAAAGGTTAGCAGCTTTTGTCCAAATATCTGGTCTGTATATATCTTTAATTGTTTTCTCATACCAGTCTGCTGGTTTAGATTCTGGAATTTGCCCCCATCGTCTCATTTGAGTTAAGAACCAAATTCCATCTGAGTAGAACGGATAGGTTGCATTGTACTTGTAGAATACGTTAAAATCTGGCATATCTCTTTTATCACCTTTCTCAAATTCAAAAGTACCTGTCATTGAGTTTGCTAATACAGCTTCATCAGCACCAACATATTGAGACATAGAAAGGATTTTCACAGCCTCTGCTCTATTTCCTGGTTCATCTAACCATTTACCTGCTCTTATTAAAGCTTTAGTAACTGCCACTGCTGTATTTGGGTATTCTTCAACAAATTTCTTTGTCATAACAAATACTTTCTCAGGGTTGTTTTTCCAGATATCGTAGTTAGTAGTTACTGGCACTCCAATGCCCTTAAATACTGCCTGTTGATTCCATGGCTCACCCACACAGTAACCATAAATTGTACCTGCTTCTAGCGTTGCTGGCATTTGTGGTGGCGGTGTTACAGATAATAAAACCTCAGCATCAATTTGCCCTTGTACGTTTTCAGCAGTATACATTCCCGGATGAATACCAGCTGCTGCCAACCAATATCTTATTTCATAATTGTGGGTAGATACTGGAAATACCATACCCATTTTAAAAGCTTTACCACTGGCTTTGTAATCTGAAATTACAGGTTTTAGAGCATCGGCCTTGATAGGATGAATTGGTTTACCATTTGAATCTTTAGGCACATTAGGTTTCATTTTAGACCAAACATCATTTGAAACAGTAATACCATTACCATTTAAGTCCATTGAAAATGGTGTCACTAACTCTGCTTGACGACCAAAACCAGCACCAGCAGCAATAGGCTGACCCGCTAACATATGAGACCCGTCTAACTGTCCATCAATTACTCTATCTAACACGTTCTTCCAGTTTGATTGTGCCTCTACAGATACAAATAAACCTTCATCTTCAAAGAATCCTTTTTCTTTGGCAATAGCTAAGGGCGCCATATCTGTTAATTTTATAAAACCAAAAGTTAACTGTGGTTTTTCAATGTCTAGTGTTTTAGTTTTTGAAGTTTCTGTAGAAACATTTTCTGCTATAGCTGCATCCTTTTTCTTGTTACCACAAGAAAATAATATAACCGCCACCGGCAGGATTAAGATTGATTTTTTAATTAGTGCTTTCATATTCATTGTTTTAATTAATTTCTAAGTAATAATACTTAATTTTTAAGCAAATATATAAGTATAATAACTTCTGTTTCATGATGAACACCATGTGAAAAACACTTTTTATACCACAAAAAAACCTGCTAAAAAGCAGGTTTCAAAATTAACTATTTGATATAAAGACAATTGATATGTGTGACTTTATACGTGGTTACAAAATATTATTACTTAGAATTAAGTACATACTTAGTTTTTATTTAATTTTTTAAGCCATTCTTCTTGAGAAAGTGCAATATATTTTTTGTCTGTTCCATATGGATCTAATCCTCCTTCAAAATACTTTTGAACATCAAGCAAAGGAATTGTATCCTTCATTTTTTCAGGAACTTCATACCGGTGGTTACCATGAAAATCATGACATTGAATACAGGTATTCCACTGCTTTTGTGAAATTAAATCTTCATGAGAAACATCCAGAGGGTCATTCTCAACTACTAATTCTTGATGGCAGTTCATACAGTAATCAGCTGTTTTGAGAGATACGCGTTCTTTATCATGATGTTCTGTATGGCAAGTAATACAAGTGGTTGTGTTAATTACTTTAATAGCATCTTTAAATCTAGGTTCTGAAAATCGGTAAGTTGGGTGCCTATCATTAGCTCTATCATGGCATTCTAAACAATTATCTACGGTTACATCTTGCGTTCCAAAATCTACCCCCTCACTTCTATTACCGAAAGCATGGGATATATTAGACTGAATTTGTTGCATCAAATTTCCTTTAGCATCTGCATGACATGCAAAACAGGATAAATCTTGATGCCCTGTATTCATTGGACCTATGGAGATATACTTTTCTGTAGAATCCAACGTCAATATATAAAATAAGGAACTACCAAGTATTAAACCAATAATTCCTCCTATCACTTGCCGTTTTCGTAAAGGGCTTATTTTAAACATAGACTAACTTTTTATCTAAATTTCTATAACAACTTTTTCACTCAAAGGATAAGTGATACAGGTAAGTATGCTACCACTTGCAACATCTTCATCTGCTAACAGGTGACCATCAGTCATTTTTACTTCACCTTCTATACATTTAGCCTTACATGTAGAACACATTCCTGATCTACATGAATATGGTATCACAATATTGTCTGACATAGCCTGATTAAGGATTGACTTATCACCTCTTACTTGTAATTGGTACTCTTTTCCTTTATACTTAAGGGTAACATCGCTCAATAAATTTTTACCAGATACCTTAATCTGCGGTGCCTTAAAAACCTCTAGTTTTATTTTATCTCTTGTAATACCATTGTCTTTTAAAATTTCTTTTATCTTTTCCATGTAGCCAAAAGGACCACATATCATGTAAGCATGTTCACTACTATAGCTAATATCATGCTTTAAAAAGATTTTATCAATAAGTCTACGTGTTGCCAAACCAACATGATAGTTATTATTGGGACCATCATAAACAGACACAATATGCTCTACAGCAAACTTATTTGAATACTCATTTTCTAGCGCTTTGATTTCCTTATGAAAAATAATGGATTCTAAATTTTGATTAGCGTATACCAAAAGAACTTTAGAGTCTTTTTCCTCCGTTAGAACGGATTTTACTATGGAAAACATGGGTGTGACACCACTACCACCAGCAAATAAAACATATTGCTTTTTAGTTTTATTATTTGGATTAATACAAAATGAACCTGCAGGGGCATCTACTTCCAGTTTATCTCCAATTTTAAGATTATCATGTAGATAGTTAGAAACTACCCCCTTTTCAACACGTTTTATAGTTATTTTCAAATCCTTGTCTGTGTAAGGATTACTACTAAATGAGTAAGCACGCTTATGAACCTTATTACCAATAGGTACATGTATAGTTAAAAACTGACCAGGTTTGTACTTTAGTTTCTTAAAGAAGTTACCATTTTTAAGAGATAAACTTACAGCATCATTGGTTTCTCTTATTATATCTTTAACTACTAATTTCATAGATTTACTTGTAATAAAACACCATTACTATATGGAATACCATAAGAATGGTAATAATTAATGATAACGATACATGACCAATCATCCAGCCTTTAAATAGTGTATCACTGTTATTTTTAATAACGTCTAGATTGAAATATCCTAGAATGGTATTTGAAAAGAATATATAAGATAGTAAAAGTAAATATCCATAACCCATTCCTATACTGTGTATGTAAAAAATCAACGGACTAATAGCTCCTAACCATTTGTGTATATTCTGCATTGACATAGCATATTTTCTTAGTTTTTTGCTAGTTCTCACAAGAGATAGCAGCCATTGAAAAGCTATTAGAAGCCCCAACAATAAACCAGACCATCTTTTGTACATTTCGTCTTGTTGCATTTCTAACAGCCAAGACCATTCAATTTTTAGAAAAAATTGTACAAAAAATGCCACGAAAAGTAACAAGCCAAAAAGCGTAGATTTATTATTACTTAATACCATTATGAATATAAATATTAAATAATATCACAATCAGAGGCCCATACTATGTAAGTAATGAGCCAGATTGCAACATTCATTAACACTAAAATTATTTATTTAGAAGCTACTAACTGCTTCATTGTTTCATAAGACGCTAGTTTTCTAACACTATCTAAGAAAACTTCGGCTGTTGGTAGATAGTTTCCTTCTTCTGGCCATTTACTGCCAATTTCTGGTTTTTCACTTTCTTTGAAGGCTTCGATTTCATCTAAGTATTCCATGTATATATCTACTGTACCTTTAGCATAAGAATTCAATACTGCTACTGTTTCTTTGTATGTTAGGGAGTCTTTTGGATATTGCCATGTTGTTGCCCCCATAACATCTCCCAATTTCCAATCAGATTTGGCTGTTTGTGGGTGTTCATTATGACAAGATACACAGGCACCTGCGCTTGCTAAATCTGCAAACATAGCTGTGTGTAATTTTTGATCTTCGTCATAAAAAAATTGAGGTTTTTGATCCTTTTTAATCTGTGAAAATAATTCAGCTTGTTTACCTTCAAATTTATTGGCTGCATTTACTGGAAAATCTGAACCTAAGTAAAGACCCAACGGAACTGGTCCCTTTCTAATACTTGTGGCCACACCTCTAAGAAATAATGCTGGAAGCGGACCTGCCTCAATATCATCTTTTCTCCAATCTTCATCGAATTTCATGCCTTGCTTTTTACCCTTGCCAACAATAGCTTTTGTATAGAGCGTTCTTGTCACATCATTCTCTTTGGCTACCATTTCCAGAACTTCTTCGACAGAAAATGTTTTTTCTTCTAAAGCTACTGCAGATTTTTCCTCTGGTACACCGCCACATGAAATTAGTAGCGTACTCAATATAGTAAGTGCAATGATTCTGTTTTTAATTTTAGTTAATTCCATAATTCCTTCTTTTATGTGTTAGTTATTAATATGCTGCTTTAATCATGACATCTGCCATAATACCATATACAGAAGCCCAAGCTGCTTTTACCTCGGGAGTAAAGTCGTCTCCTAGGCCAGCTTCTAGCGTACTTAGAAGTGCTGAACCTACAGTTTCGTAATGAAAAGCCTCTACCTTATACTCTACATGACGTTTACCTAAATCTTGAAGGATTGGTATTAAAGCGTCAAGATTACTCAAACCAGCCACAGCTGCCGCTAGCATGGACATTAGTTTGTTACCCTGTTGTTTCATAGCTCCCTCGTCACTAGGAAAAAGTGGTTTCAACTCTGGATCTAATTCAAATAGTTTACCGTAAAAAATCTCTGCAGCGGCAGGGGCTATAGGTTTTACTTTTTCAAAAGATTCTTGTACAAGTGTTATTGTTTTTTGTTCCATAGTATATTGCTTTTGTAATAAATTTTCTCACCAGAAAATAAATAAGTATTAATACTTATCTGAAAACAAAATTATAAGTACAGAACTAAAATTAATATGTATATACACAGGAGAAAATATCTTTTTACCTCAGATATTTATCTAAAAAAAAACAGCTGATAAACTGTTTTTACACCATACTTTAGAATTTATGGTTTTTATGAATATGGAATAATCTCAATTATTAACTATCTAAGAAATAGTTGTGTTCGCTTATTTCGCGGCGCAGTAAATCGATATCGTTGATACCAATTTTTTTTCCACTAGCACTAATCAGCCCCTCTTTTTTTAATGCAGAAAAAATCCTAATGACTTGTTCTTCAGAAGTACCTGCATAGTCGGCATATTCTTTTCGGCTTAAAGGCAAATTTAAAAAGCCATTTAATTCACCAAATTTTCTATTTATGTAGAGTAAAGTATCTACAACACGTTCCCTAACGGTCATTTGGGATAACGATTTTACCTTAGACTCACTTTTGTTTAGCTCGTTAGCATAAAAAAGCATCATATCGTAGGTAAACTGAGGGTTATCGCGCAATGCCTTCTGCAAAGCATCTTTAGAAAAATAACACAATAAACTATCTTCTAAGGCAACAGCACCTATAGAATAATACTCTTCGGTACCAAAGCCGCGGTGACCAATTATCTCGCCTTCTTTAGCAAAACGAACTATTTGTTCCTTACCGTTAATACCTGTTCTAAAAACTTTTACTTTTCCTCCTAGAATGAAAAACAAACCATTTACAGGGGCGCCTTCAATTACAAACTGTTGTCCTTTTTTACAGAATATCTCATTTTTACTTTCTAAAAATTCAGTATTTTCAAAAGAATTATAATTCCGTTTTATTAGGCATTTAACGTTCTCACAAAGTCCACAGGAAACCTTGCCAGTCGATCCTCGTTTTGATTTTAAATAAGGCGTAGAAGCAACCATAGTGTTTAGTGTTACATCAAATATACGTAATACTACTTAGTTTTAAAGTAATGAAGTCCATTTTTGATAAGGTGATAATTTAATGAGTTTAATTTTAGAATAACCGAAAAATAGATATCCTTAATTTACGAAATGAACAATACCTTATTTTGAAAAACACTCTACCCTTATGGGCATGTAAAAAAAACTATGTAACTTACACGATAATTTTCGTACATGTACGGTCATTTTTTTATACCACACCTACTTAACAAATTAATCATAAGAAAAATTAAGAGATTTTTGTTCAAGAATCACCTCTTTATTTTTTTTACATTACACTATATATCAACATATTCACAACAAACCCCTCAATTTTCTCAATATTTACAGAATCCGTTTGTTATAAATCCAGCAATGACAGGAGTTGAGAATTATATAGATATAAATGCCTCTCATAGAAACCAATGGTTAGGTTTTGATGGTGCCCCTAGAACATCTACGTTTAGTATTAATAGTTCTCTGTATCGTTCTAGAGCAAGTTATTTACCTAACGAAGGTACCACACATCATGGTTTGGGTGTTTTTCTTTACACGGATACTAACGGACCACTTTCTCAAAATGGACTCTATGGAAGCTATGCTTATCATCTTAAGGTCTCAGAAGAATGGTTTTTATCCTTTGGGACATTTGCTGGTGTTTCTCAATTTAGATTCGACGATAGAAAAGTTGTTTTGTTGGACAACCCCATCGACCCTCTTGTTCAAAATGTTTCAGAATTAAACTTTGATTTAAGTTTTGGTCTATATGCCTACTCGAAGTATCTTTTTTTAGGTATTGCAGCAAATAAAATTTTGAACAAAGAAATTCGATTTTCAGATGCGTCAACTGAAGAATCTTTATTACCTAGTTATAATTTACTTCTGGGTAGTAGAATATCAATTAACGATGCTCTCACAGTTGTACCTTTCTCTTTATTAAAAACGGTAAAAAACTCGCCAATACAATGGGATGCTGGTATTAAAACAGTTTACAATGATAAGTTCTGGGGAGGTTTAGCTTATCGTAACGAGGAAGCCATTATAGGCTTTTTGGGTTTACGCCTTACAGAAAACCTACTTTTAAGCTATTCTTACGACTGGATTACCGCGGATTTTAGCACACAACAGTCTGGCTCTCACGAAATAATTATTGGATACCGGTTTAACCCAAGAAAATTACTTTGTGCTTGCCCACAATATTCCTTATAATGAAGAAGCTACTAAAAATAATGATATTATGCCTTCCTTATTTTTTTGGGACACAAGAAACTCTTGCCCAACCAAGATTGGATTTTGAATTTGGTAATTTTGGCCATTGGATTTTAGATACAGGGGTTAGGGTAGACAATGAAATAATTTGGAACCCAAGACCTGCTGACAACTTAGGCCTTCAAATAAAACTAATGAGTCCTTCTAGCACTCCTAAAGACCACCTTGGATTAGACTGTTTACCTATACCAGTTGATTTACCAACCACATTTCCCGCTGGTAGGTTCTCTGCACGTTTAGGTGATAGAAAAGGCGGTAATAATGTGGCTAAAATTAGTAGCACGTTCACCGTTACCGAAAACGCTACATTTCTAAACTATAGCTATGCTATTGTATTGGAGGATCCAGGACATGGTGCAGAGGAACAACCTAAGTTTGTTGTCAATATTAAAGACTCTATGGGAAATTTAGCAACTTGTGGAGAGTTTGAGGTATCTGCAGGCCCCGATGCAGACAATAACGGTTTCATCTATTGTGAAGGGGATTATCAAATACTACCATGGACAACCAGCGGTGCAGACTTAACACCTTATATAGGTGAAGACATTACCATTGAATTTATGATATTAGATTGTTCTCTTGGTGCACATGGTGCCTATGCCTATGTAGATGCGTCCTTAGGTGCTTTAAAAATAAACGTTGAAAACTTATGTAATAATGGTGATACCGCTACATTACATGCACCTGAAGGGTTTTCTGAATATTTATGGTCTACCGGAGAAACCACCCCCAGTATAACAATTGAGAACGCTCAATATGGAGAAAATTACAGTGTTACACTTATCTCAAACACAGATTGCTCTAAGACCATTTATACTAATTTAGCACCAAAATCTACAGCTAGAATAGATGCCTTACCAGATGAAGAGATTTGCTTGGGCGGCAGTGTTTTTGTTCAACCCAAAGGGGTAAATGTAGGAGATTTTCGTTTTACAAGGCCAGACCCCACAAACCCAGGAGAATACATTGATGTTGCTCCCATTGGTGCCTCTGCGGTATTAAGTCCAATAAAAAATACAACGTATACAATCATTGCTAGAAATAAAAATGGATGTGAGGGTTTATCTACCACTCTTAAAGTAAACGTAATAAATTCTGACGACCCTCCATTTCCCAAAGCAGATTTTGAAATTGAAACTCTAACCGAGGGAACAGAAAACATATGCAATACAATACAACTTAAAAATCTTTCAGGTTACTGTAAAGGAGGACTTACTTATAATTGGGACTTTGGAGATGGTACCAAAAGCTCAGAAACTAATCCTTTGCATACATTTCCCACTACTAACGAAAACACAACCTATATAATCACATTAACAGTAACATCAGCAGATAGTAACGCAATAATAACAAAATCTGTAGAGTACAACACTTTTATTTTAGCAGATTTCTCTACTTCGAAATTAGATTGTGAAACTATTTCTATTGTAAATTCCAGTAATATTTGCAGTAATTCAATATCTGAATTCACACCTTTAGTTTACAGTTGGAACTTTGGTGATGGCAGTCCAAACATTACGACCTCTAATAACGAGCCTTCATTAACACACATATACTCTAAGTCTGGAACTTATGATATTACCCTTACCATTACAAATATAAATGAGCCAGGAGTAATTATTTCAACTTTCAGTAGAATCGTTCGTATTGATTTAGAGACCAATGTAGACTTTAACTATAGAATTAATTGTCTTGATGTAACTTTTGAGGACTTGTCCGTTCAGTGCTCAACTAAAACAACCTATATCTGGGATTTCGGAGATGGCAGCCCTACCAGTAATCAAGAAAACCCTAAGCATATTTATACTACTCCTGGGACTTACGAAGTGTCTCTAACAATTCTTGACGGAACTGAAAGCTTATCACAAACTAAAGAAATTTCGGTAACTACAACAGAGACGATACCAGATTTTGAATTAGATATAAAGTGTGACATTGTTAGCTTTACAAACTTTACCAATAGCTGTGATGAATTAACTTATACATGGGATTTCGGAGATAGCAGCCCTTTCAGTACTGAAAAAAACCCAACACATCGATATGATTTAAACAAAACCTACAATGTTACACTTACTGTAAATGATGGACTCAAGGATTTTAGCATATCAAAATCTTTTACCACAGGAAATGGCCTTACTGGTTATAACATACCTCAAGATATGATATTATGTAGAAACCCGAGTGCAACCAATACACCAATATTTGATTTAGCTGCTCAAAAAGATTTTATTTTAAGAGGTTTGGCAAACAACAATATCGAATTACCATCAGTTAGTTTTCACTTAAACGCTCCCGAGGCTTTCAATGGTCTACGGCCACTACCTTTAGAATTTACAAGCTTTTCAAGTTCTCAAAAAATTTATGCCAGAATTGCTAATCAAAATGGTTGTGTTGAAGTATTTATGTTTTCACTTAATATATTAAATACACCAACAGTTAATCTTATTGAAAATATTCACCTGTGTTCTTTTAATCAAAGCAATACTGAATATGATTTGTCTCAACTAAATGCGAAGATTTTTGATGGTATAGACCAATCGAATATCAAATTAAGTTATCATCTTTTTGAGAATGATGCCGTTCTAGGTACTAATAAAATAACAGAATTAAATCTTAACGCTGGTCTCGATATACTTTTATATGTACGTTCAGAACACATCACGGACAGTAGGTGCTTCGAATTAAGCACATTTCAAATTAGGATGGACAATGACGATACGGATACAAACAATCGTTGTATGCCATTTTTCGCTAACACCATGACACCAAATGGTGATGGTCGTAACGATACCTTTTTCATAAAAAATATCGAAAAATTTTCTAACAATACGCTAACAATATACAACCGATGGGGAAATATGGTTTACCGTACTACGGGTTATAACAACACTTGGAACGGAATGCATAAAGGAAAACCTCTCCCATCTGGAAACTATTATTACTACTTTCAACTAAATGATGGTACCAATAGGTCACACTCTGGATACATAACCATTTTGAGATAGACTACCCTACGATTTAAACTTGATTACTTTTTGTGAGGTAAAACCAATTAACTACTTCTTGTAACGTAGTTTTCCTATTTCAATACCTATTGCTGTTTTAGCTAGAATAGTAAATACAAAAGCTCCTAAAGCCCAAATACCAAGCGTAACACCTATTTCAATTCCAGTGGGCATATATTCGGCTATTTTACCATAAGGTCCGGGAATAAAACCAGGAACAATTAAACCAAAGCCTTTTTCAATCCAAATAGCAATGAACAATATAAAACAAGCAAAGTATAGGACTTTAAAATTGTTCCTGAGCTTATGGAAAGTCAACATTACAGTAGCTAAAACGTTCAATGGTATGGCCGTCCAAATCCAGGGCAACAATGCATCTTTCCCATGTAAACCAAAGAAAAGATAATAGGCACTTTCACTGTGGTGTGTAGGTGCATAAAACTCCTTGAACAACTCAGAAATAAGCATAATCAAATTAATCTGAGCTGCTACTGTAACCACCATAGCTATCTTTTTAATAGTCTTATTTTCAATTTTAAAAGAAGTATATGTTCTAATAACTGCCAAAACCAAAATTATAAGCGCTGGTCCTGCTGCAAAGGCAGAAGCTAAAAACCTAGGTCCTAATAAAGCATTGTTCCAAAACGGTCTAGCCTGTAAACCTTGATACAAAAATGCAGTTACCAAATGAATGGCCACGGCCCAAAAAACTGATAAAAAGGCACCTGGAATATAAACACTTTTCTTAGATTCTTTGCCTTGATAGTGTCTAAACAAGATATAAAAAGGTATAGTAATATTTAAAAACAGATATCCATTAAGAACTAAGACATCCCAGGTTAACATAGAGTTGGGAAAATTAAATACACCAATTCCTGGAATCATGTGCCAAAGAACCGAGGGTCCTCCCATATCTGCTATTACAAAGGCTAAACACATAACAAGTGCTGCTACAGCAACACCTTCTCCAATTAATACAGCTTGTTTAAAATCGATATCTTTTAATACATACGTTGGCATTACCAACATAACAGCTGCAGCCGCAACCCCCACCAGAAAAGTGAAATTTGAAATATATAATCCCCAGCTAACCCTATCTGTCATTCCTGTTACACTCAATCCTTCTTTGAGCTGAATAGAATAACAATACATCCCAACCAACATCATAAAGGTTAAAGCCGCCATCCATAAATGATACTTCTTAGAACCGCGCGTTATAGTATCTAAACTATCTCTTACTAAACTTTTAAAAACTTTAATTTGTCTCATGTAATTAACTCATTATTAGTCCATAAAATACCAAAACTTAGGTTCTGTTCCTAGGTCTTCTTTTAGCCTAAATACTTTCTTGTTCTCCAGTACCCATCTAATGGTACTGTTTGGGTCTAGTAGATTTCCAAAAATACGCGCTCCTGTTGGACACGCTTCAACACAAGCAGGGTTTTTACCCGCTCTAGAGCGTTGCACACAGAAGGTGCATTTTTCCATAACACCTTTTTTACGAAGGCGGTTACCCAAGTAGTGTTGGTTTTTATTGATTTCTTCTTCTGGTACTTCAGGTTTACTCCAATTAAAACGTCGTCCATCGTAAGGGCATGCCGCCATACAATATCTACAGCCCACACACCAATCATAATCAACCACAACCAGCCCATCATCTTCTCTCCATGTGGCTTGTACCGGACAAACATTTACACAAGGTGGATTATCACAATGAAAACATTGGGTTCCCATATAAAAATGACCTTCGGCAGGCACTTCATGGTAATAATTATCATCGGCTTCACTAAAGTTAAATCCATTTCCGTCTTTCATTTCATGAATACGGATGTATTGCATTTGTGAGTTTCTATCTTGGTTGTTCTCTTCAACACAGGCACTCACACAGTCCATATAACCTTGACACTTTGAAATATTGAAAGCATAACCGAACAGGACATTTTCCTCGGCATTTTTAGCCGACATATTAATGGTCTTTCCGGTACGTAATTGATACGAACGTACTAACCTATCTACAGTGGCTTGCTTTTCTTCATCTGTCATTAACTTGTAGTTCCCCTTAAACTGCTCTTCCCAATCAATTTGGGCTTTTTCCTTGCTTTCATCACCAGAAAACATACTACAAGAAGTACTTACGGCTCCAGCTCCAATAGCTAAACTCGCTGCTAATTGTTTAAAGGCTGAACGACGGTCCATTTTCACATCAAATACCTGTTCAAAACCGTTTTTTCTTTCTTCAATTTTATCAGTTTCCTCATGATTATGTCCACCACAACCACCAGATTGCTTTCCACAACTGCAACTACTGGAAGTTTCTTGGTTCTTACGGCCAATATTTAAGGAAAACCATTTTTTGTTATTGCTGCTCATACCTATTCTTATTCTCTTTCTTTTATTTTTTGTGTATTAAAACGTGCCGGCCATCTCTTCTCAAAATGGGGTTTGTGCGGATTATGACAATTCACACAAGTCATAGATGCTCTTGGTGGCGCCCAACCTCCAATACGTTTCCCATGTGCGCCGCCTTTCCAATCTTCAAATTGTTTGGTATGACACTGGTTACACAAATTATAACTGTTATTAAAATCGATACTGTTACCTGTTAAACTCTTAAGGTTGTCCATATCATTTCCATCGTGACATGTAGCGCAGTTCATGGTGTTTTCATTGGCATGGTGCAACTTAATATCCCAATGCGCTTTTTTACCATCCTTACTTTGTAATTGTGATAATGGCTTGGAATGACACTCTGTACAGGCATATGACTTTATATGACGCTTTCTTTCTGGAATTAAAAAAGTGTGCCCTCCCTCTGTAATCTCAATAGTTTCAATACCTTCCAAATAAGCTTCAGAAGACAAAGAAACACCATGATAATTTTCGCTTTCTGCTTTAATTTTGTCCGTTACTCCGTGATATTCTCCTTCGCCATGTTTACATGAAAAGAACAAAAGCGATATAAACGAAATACAAACTATTCTATGTATAATGTAATTATTCATTGCTATTTGCTCTTTTAAAGGTTCCTATATCGGTCATTTCTTTATTGTTTGGAACGTGACATTGCCTGCAATTAATACGCTCTGGATGCGTAACTCTTATTTCCTTTGGCGCACTTGGCCCTGCGTGACAGGACAAACAATTTTCGTGCATCTGAATTTGATGCGGAATAATTGGTGGGCTTCCAGCCAAGGCATTATTAATTCCTGCTTTGGGTGCAGCAACACTTCTATGCTCAAAAGGCTTAAATACCCCACTCGTATTTGTTGGCACATGACATTGCCTACAATTAACCAATTCTGGATGCGGCACTACAGGCGCGTAAGCATTAAATTTTTCAGTAAAACCACCATTTTCATGGCATTTTAAACAAGTATTTGCCCCAATTGTCATTTCATCTTTTATAGGGTGTGGAATACTTGGTGGTGCCCCGTGATAAGCTCTGTTATCATAATAATTTTTTAAAGATCTTTGATGATTTTCGTCTACGGGCATATTAGCGTAATCCAACGCATGTTCAGACCGCTCAAAAACCCCTTTCTCTGATGGAATAATAGAAGACACTTCTGTACTTCTTTCAAAAGGAATATAAGCTTCTTCTTTTCCAATTTGATAGCTAAAATTCCAAACAGCGATAAACGCAATAAATAGAATAATAAATAATGAAATGATACCCAGTCGTTTTTTCATAACCTATGCTTTTTCTATTTTAACAGCACATTTTTTAAAGTCAGGTTCTTTTGAAATTGGGCAAAAAGCATCCAAAGTCACATCATTAATTAGCATGTTTTCATCAAAGAATGGCACAAAAACCTGTCCTTGTGTTGGCAAGCCTCTTTCGTTTATTGAAGCTGGTAGCACACAAGACCCTCGTCTTGAAGATACTTTTACCTTTTCACCATTTCTTATACCTAAAGCTTTAGCATCTTTTGGATGAAACTCTACATAACTATGAGGCATTGCTTTATGCAAAACAGGGATTCTACGTGTCATAGATCCGGTATGCCAGTGTTCTATTATACGACCTGTATTTAGCCAGAACGGATACTCATTATCTGGTGATTCTGCAGCTGGTTCATAAGGACGCTGCCAGATCACTGCCTTTCCATCAGGTTTTCCGTAGAAATGAAAATCCTCTCCGTTACTACAAGCTGGATCAAACTTGGCATTAAAACGCCATTGTGTTGATTTTCCATCTACATATGGCCAAATTACTCCAGACTCTTTTTTAAGAACTTCTAATGGAGCCATACCATGTTTTTTACCTTCATGGAACTGACGGTATTCGTTGTATATCTCTTCAACGTGGTTTTCCTCAGAATAAGGAAACAAATCACCATAGCCCATACGTTTAGCAACTTGAATGGTCATCCACGCATCTGGTGTGGTTTCTCCAGGACCTTCAATCATTTTATCCCAGTGTTGTGTACGGCGTTCTGAATTTCCATATAAACCAGATTTTTCAATATGCCATGATGCTGGTAAAATTACATCAGCCACATCTGTTGTTGGTGTTGGGAACACATCCGAAACAACCACAAAGCAAGAGTCTTTTTCCATTCCAGGACGGAATCTACTGGTTCTAGGGAGAGACACTAATGGATTGACTACCTGAGTCCAAATGAATTTAATATCGCCTCTATCTACCGCTCTAAACATTTCAGTAGTATGATAGGTTGGTTTAGCAGGAATTCTTTCTACTGGCACTTTCCAAATTTTTGCAGCTAATTCTCTATGCTCAGGATTCATAACCACACCTTTTGGTAATTTATGCGTAAAAGTACCCACTTCACGAGCCGTTCCACAAGCAGAAGGTTGTCCCGTTAAAGAAAAAGGACCATTACCTGGTTGTGAAATTTTACCAGTCAACAAGTGGATGTTATAAATAATATTATTCATCCATGTTCCTCTGGTATGTTGGTTGACACCCATACACCAAAGCGACATTACTTTTTTGTTAGGATCCCCAAAAATTGATGCTAAGTACTTAATATCTTTTACAGATACTCTAGAAATTTTTGCTACTTTCTCTGGGGTATAATCCTCTAAAAATGCCTTATACTCTTCAAAATTTATTTTTTCTGGCTTGTCAGTAAAACTATAATTATCCTCTAAACCGTATCCCATATTAGTAAGCCCCTTACTTAAGTTACAGTGTTTTTCTACAAAAGATTTATTTAACCAGCCATTTTTTATTATTTCATAACAAATAGCATTACCAACTGCTAAATCGGTTTGAGGTTCGAAAAGAATGGATTTATCAGAAGCTGCACTAGAACGAGATGTTCTTGTTGCAAAGTCAATTATTTTAGCGCCTCTTTTATTTTTTTGCTCTAACATTCTTGAGAATAATACCGGATGCATTTCTGCCATATTATTTCCCCAAGTCACGTAGTAATCGGCATAATCAAAATCTTCATAACACCCCATAGGTTCATCAGCCCCAAAAGTTGTTAAGAAACCAGCCACAGCACTTGCCATACATAAACGGGCATTACAATCTAAATTATTAGTACCGATAGCACCTTTCATTAATTTTGACGCTACATAACCTTCAGGAATTGTAGATTGCCCAGACGTGTACATAGCTACAGAATCTTTGCCATGTTTTTCTATGGTTTCTTTCATTTTGCTGGCTACTAAATCCAGAGCCTCATTTAATGGTGTTTTAATATAAGTCCCATTCTTTTTCACCAAAGCATGTTCTAATCTGTCTTTAGCTTGAATACACATTGTTTGATGATATCCTTTTACACAAAGCAATCCTTTATTAACTGAAGAATTTGGATCACCTTTTACAGCTACAGCTTTACCATTTTCAACACCAACCAAAATACCGCAACCTACACCGCAAAAACGACAAGGTCCTTTTTTCCAATCTAAATTTCCGTTAGGAATTCCAGCCTCTTGTTCCTTTGCAAAAACAATACCTGGAAACATGGTTGCCGCTGCAGTCATCGCTGCCGCTGCTGCCATTTTTTTAATAAAACTTCTTCTGTTTGTTAAAGAGGTATACATACGTTAATTGTTTTTTGGTGTGTCAAATCCTGAAACCATTGCCAGTAACTTTAAACTGTCTAGAGCTTCTATCTTTTCTTTTAATTGTTCGTCTTCTTCTTTGTTGTTGGTATCGGTAACGACTATGAGCAAGTCTTTATTTTCGGCAGGAATCACCTCACAGCTAGAGAGTTGCGAAATTTCATTTATTAATGACTCCTTCTTTCCATCCTGAGGATGAGCTAAATAACTTATTATCGGCATTTTTGAGTTATTATAATTCGGATATAAATATCCTGTTTAATAGCAGGAAAAAAACTGACTTTTGTCATGTTTGTTTAAAAAATCTATTCGCTATATTTGCATGGATATAACGTAAAAGGAATATGATTTCAATTGAGGACGCTTTATTTAAAGTAAAAAGAAACGTTAATCCACTTTTAAAAGAAGATGTCAAGGTTATTGAAAAAGCCAACGGATATTACCTATATAAAGATGTGATTTCGCCCATTAACATGCCCCCTTATAGGCAATCAGCCATGGATGGTTATGCATTGCATTTGCATAACGATTTGCATTATAAGCTAATTGGAGAAGTTAAAGCAGGTGATGGACATGAACCAAACTTAAAAAAAGGTGAAGCGGTTAGAATATTTACAGGTGCTCCAGTACCAGACACTGCTAATGCTATCATGATGCAGGAAAAGGTTATTTCTAATAATGATACCATCTCTATTGAACACCAAATTAATTTAGAGCAAAATATTCGCCCTTTGGGAGAACAAGTTAAAGAAGGTGATATTGCCCTAAAAAAAGGCACAAAATTAACACCAGCTGGCATTGGGTACCTCACTTCCCTTGGAATTACTGAGGTTTCAGTATACAAAAAACCTTCCATAGCCATTGTAACTACAGGAAATGAATTAATTGAACCAGGACAAGAACTAAAATACGGACAGATTTACGAGAGTAATTCTAAAATGCTACAAGGTGTATTATATAGTTTGAAATTCTATGATGTTACGCTTCACAAGGTTGAAGACGATTATGAAAAGACAGTTAATTTGCTTAGGTCTATTATAAAAAATAATGATTTGGTACTTATTACTGGAGGAATCTCTGTTGGTGATTATGATTATGTTGGTAAAGCTTTAAACGAATTACAAGTTGAAGAGATCTTCTATAAAGTACAGCAGAAACCTGGCAAACCTTTATTTTTTGGAAAAAAAGAGAATACTTCCATTTTTGCCTTACCTGGAAATCCTGCGGCGGCATTAACCTGCTTTTATGTTTACGTTTATATCGCACTACAGAATATGATGGAGAGAACTGATACAGAACTACCCAGAACTCAAGCAAAATCCATTTCAAAATTCGTAAAAAGAGGTGATAGACCTCAATTTTTAAAGGCGATTTATAATGATGGTGAAGTAGAACTTTTAGAAGGACAGAACTCATCCATGTTACAAACTTTCGCTTTATCAAATGCCTTGGTATTTGTTCCTGCTGAAATATCTGAAGTTCATATGGGTGATGTATTAGAAACTATTGTTTTACCAGTTTAAAAAAACAAGCCGATGAGTTACAAAATTAAAAGCCGCATTTGGATTGAATCTAACAACAACGTCTTGTTAGGCGAAGGTCGTGTTCATTTATTAAAAGCCATACAGAAAACAGGCTCTTTATCAAAGGCTGCTAAGTCTCTTAATATTTCCTATAAGAAAGCATGGCAACTTTTAGACTCGGTTAACAAATCGGCAAAAAAACCGGTAACCATAAATAGTATTGGGGGCAAAGGTGGCGGCGGTGCCGAATTAACGGAGTATGGCCATTCCTTAATTAACGCTTTTGATGAAATCAATAAAAACTGTTGGGCTTTTTTAGACCAGCAATTAGACAAAATAAAACAACTATAAATTGAAAACTAGGGCTTTGTCATTTCGAACGTAGTGAGAAATCTCATTACCAAAAAATAGATATTATGAGATGTCTCAATCGTACCTCATTTCGACATGACAAAAAAATAATGTAAATGCTTGAAACCGAAAACATATATTATTTTCTACTAATACTCCCAATAGTGTCGTTTCTATACTCGAGTGTAGGACATGGAGGTGCCAGTGGCTATTTGGCTTTAATGGCTTTATTTTCTTTTGCTCCAGAAACCATGAAACCTACTGCTCTATTGCTTAATTTATTTGTAGCGGGGATTTCCTTTTATTACTATTATAAAGAAGGGTATTTCAACAAAAAGTTATTCTTATCATTCGCCATTGCTTCCATTCCCCTAGCCTTTTTAGGCGGACGTATTGAAGTAGATGCTTCAATTTATAAAAAGACATTGGCAGTTCTATTAATATTCGCCATTCTTAAAATGTTGAATGTTTTTGGAAAGGAAAGCAACTCAACAAAACAAGTCAAACTATGGCAAGGGCTCATGGTTGGAGGGTTCATCGGATTCTTTTCTGGGTTAATAGGTATTGGTGGTGGCATTATTCTAAGCCCCGTTATTTTATTATTGCATTGGGGAAAAATGAAAGAAGCCGCAGCCGTTTCGGCGTTGTTTATTTGGGTGAATTCTGCATCTGGATTAGTAGGACAATTAAGTAGTGGTGTTACATTAGAAATGGCATCTTTTCTATTGGTGGCTATTGCTCTAGTTGGAGGTATTTTAGGCGGCTACTATGGAAGTAAAAAGATAAATAACAAACACTTAAGATACATTTTAGCATTTGTTTTGATAATCGCCTGTGCTAAATTGATGTTTACTTAATATGGTCGATAAAAAGAACATAACAGGTATTATTTTAGCTGGAGGTAAAAGCTCCAGAATGGGTTCTGATAAAGGCTTTATAAAACTAAACAATAAACGTTTTGTTGAGTATAGCATTAAAGCCTTGAAACCTTTAGTTAAAGATATTTTGATTGTTTCAGATAATACTGATTATAATTTTTTTGGATATAAAAGAATAGAAGACGACATAAAAGATGCTGGTCCTGTTTCGGGGATATATTCCGGGTTGTCAGCTTCGGAAACTGATTACAACCTAATACTGAGTTGTGATATTCCTTTAATAAAAACGAGCATCTTAGAAAAGTTGATTGATAACATTGATGAGTGTTCTGAAATCATTCAAATTGAAAGCAATGGAAAGACCATGCCTTTAATTGCGCTGTATAAGAAGCAATGCGCACCAACATTTTTAAAGTCTTTGAAAAATAATGAACGGCATTTAAGACGAGTTATTAGTACCTTGAAAACAAAAAACGTTGTATTGACTGTCGAAGAACAAAACACAACTATGAATGTAAATACTCAGGAAGAACTTAAATCTATTGCAAATGCATATAACGGTTAAATATTTTGGACAAATAGTTGAAGTAACCAATACTCAAGAAGAAACTATTGAAGTTGTAGGTAGTCATATCTCGGATTTAGTGGGCGTTCTCAATTCTAAATATGATCAATTAGAAAAAAAGGATTTTCAAATAGCACAAAATCAGGAATTGGTTTCATTAGAAACCGAATTAATAGGATTGGAAATAGCATTATTACCACCATTTGCTGGTGGATGATGTAATGTTGAAACGTTTATGCGTTAAACTGTTTAAACGATTCAATAAATAAACAATTAAACACGAAGTGAACAGATATAACAGACATACCATTTTACCAGAAATTGGTCAAGAGGGTCAAGACAAGCTCTCAAAAGCCAAAGTGTTAGTTATTGGCGCAGGTGGTTTAGGTTGTCCTATATTACAATACTTAGCCGCTGCCGGCGTTGGTACTATTGGTATTATTGATTTTGATAAAGTGGAATTGTCTAATCTTCAACGCCAAGTGTTATTTGGGACTTCATCCTTAGGTAAAAATAAAGCAATAGCTGCGAAAAATAGATTAGAAGATTTAAACTCGGATATTGAAATTAAAGTGTATCCAGAAGCACTTACCTATCAAAATGCACTTGAGCTATTTAGTCAGTACGACATTATTGTAGATGGCTCTGATAATTTTGAAACGCGCTATTTGGTAAATGATGCTTGCGTCATTACCAACAAACCTTTGGTGTTTGGAGCTATCTATAAATTTGAAGGGCAGGTTTCTGTGTTTAATTATAAAAATGGTCCAAGTTACCGTTGCTTGTTTCCACATCCACCTAAAAAGGATGCCATACCTAATTGTTCAGAAATAGGGGTCTTGGGGGTTTTACCAGGTATTATTGGAAGCATGCAAGCCAATGAAATTTTAAAAATTATTTTAGGTATTGGCACTACCCTTTCAGGAAAACTATTGTGTTATAATGCTTTGACGTCTCAAACATCAATTATAAATGTGAAGAAAAATGAAGCTATTTTTAAATCTATTTTAAAAAACAAAGAAGGCTTTCATAAAACAAAAGTAGATTTTCATTGTGAAGTTGAAGTTACAATGGCTTCATTTGAAGACCTTTTATCCAACAACAACATTCAATTTATAGATATTAGAGAAGCCGATGAACAACCTAAAATTGAAGGTTTAGAAGTTACACGTATTCCTTTAAGCCAACTTGAAAACCGAATTAATGAAATTGATGCCATAAAAAAGAAAGCCATTTTTTGTCAATCAGGAATACGCAGCAAACACGCTGTTAAGATATTACAGGAACAAAAAATTAAAAATTGCTTTAGCATTATTGAAGGTGCTTTAGAAATAAAAAACTATTTAAAAGAACAATATTAAGAAAAGACCAATGTCAGATAAAAAACCCAAAAACGTATTTAGAGAAGGAGCCATTTCTTCGGATTTTATAGGCAATTCTATATATAAACACCAAACCAAAACAAGTATTGGAGCTCACAATATTTTCTTAGGGCAAGTACGTGCCGATGAGATTGATGGAAAAACAGTTGCTGCAATCGAATACACAGCTTATGAAGACATGGCAAACCAAAAGTTCCATGACATTAGAGAGGCTGCCTTTGAAAAATTTGAATTAACCTGCATGCACATCTACCACAGCTTAGGAACTGTAAAAGCAGGCGAAATCTGTTTGTTTGTTTTTGTGTCCTCACCAAGACGTAAAGTCGTTTTTGAAGCGCTTGAATATATTGTTGAAGCCATAAAAGCAGATGTTCCTGTTTTTGGAAAAGAGATTTTTGAGGATACTAGCCACCAATGGAAAGTGAATAATTGATTATTGACTATTTATTATTGATTATTATGAAGGAACAACTCAAAAAAAGGACTAAATTATTTGCTCATAATTGTGTAAAGTTCACTGAATTACTTCCAAGTACTTATTTAGGTAGTCATATAAAAGGACAACTAATCAGGTCTTCAACTTCAGTTGCAGCCAATTATAGAGCAACTTGTATAGCCCAATCCAAAGCCAGTTTTGTTGCCAAAATTAGTATTGTAATAGAAGAAGTGGATGAATCCAATTTTTGGTTAGAGTTTACACTAGATGAAAACTTAATTCAAAAAGATAAAGTAGAATTTCTTCTGAAAGAATCTAGCGAGTTAACAGCAATCTTTATAGCCTCTAGAAAAACAGCAAATAATAAATAATCAATAGAAAATTGAAAATTGAATAATGGTCGATATAACACATAAAGTAACAACATTACGAACAGCAGTCTCGCAAGCCATAGTAAAGGTTAGTAAACCCGAAACTATTGAAGCTATTAAAAATGATACTGTACCAAAGGGAAACGTATTTGCAATGAGCAAAGCAGCGGGATTACTTGGAGTTAAGCGCACCCCAGATATTTTACCAGATTGCCACCCCATACCTATTGAATTTACAAGTGTTGAATATGAAATTAACGGATTAGAAATCACTGTTTTATTCACCGTTAAAACCATTTACAAAACGGGCGTTGAAGTTGAAGCCATGCATGGCGCAAGTGTTGTAGCATTAAATATGTACGACATGTTAAAGCCCATTGATAAAGGCATTGAAATTAGCACCATAAAACTCCTTAAAAAGAAAGGTGGGAAATCTGATTTTAAAGATAGTTTTAGAAAAGATTTGAAGGCAGCCGTTGTAGTATGTAGTGATACCATTTCAGCAGGGCATAAAGAAGACAAAGCAGGTAAGGCCATTATTGAAAAGCTGAAGTCTTGTAATGTTTCTATTGCAGAATATGTTATCATTCCTGATGAAATTGATACTATTCAAGATAAGGCTAAAACCTATCAAGAACAGGGTATTGATATGGTAATCTATACTGGAGGCACAGGGCTTTCAGGACGCGATGTTACACCCGAAGCGTTATTACCACTATTAGACAGACGTGTTTCTGGAATAGAGGAAGCGATTAGAAGTTACGGTCAAGGTCGCATGCCTTTTGCAATGCTATCTAGGTCTGTTGCTGGCACTATGGGAGATACTTTAGTATTGGCATTACCAGGTTCCACAAATGGAGCTAAAGAATCTATGGATGCCATTTTTCCAGCAGTATTACACAGTTTTAGAATTTTAAAAGGGGCTAGACACGATTAAAATTGTTTATATGTGGAATAGTTAAATCGCTTAGTCGATTACACGGTTTAACAATTCAACGATTAAACAGAGTGAGAATATGAGCGAAAACAAAAACATATTACAAGACACCCACGGTAGAGATCATGCCTATTTACGTATCTCGTTAACGGAGCGCTGTAATTTACGCTGTACCTATTGTATGCCTGCGGATGGTATTCAACTATCGCCAAAAAGTCATTTAATGACTTATGAGGAAATATATGAAATTGCCAAAACCTTTGTAAAGCATGGTGTAACAAAAATTCGCCTAACGGGTGGTGAACCTTTAGTAAGAAAAGATATTCCTGTAATTTTAGAAAAATTAGCGTCGCTTCCTGTGGAATTGTCCATCACATCTAATGCCGTAATTATAGATAAATTTGTTGCTATTTTAAAGGCTAATGGTGTCAACAAAATTAATGTGAGTTTAGACTCCTTGGACGCTTCAAAATTTAAGCATATCACACGGCGTCATGAATTCAAAAAAGTTTATGATAATATTTTATTATTAGTTAAAGAAGGCTTTACGGTAAAAGTAAATGCTGTTTTAATGAAAGGATTTAATGATAATGAAATTATTGACTTTATCAACTTTACAAAAGATCTGCCCATTTCGGTTCGGTTTATAGAATTTATGCCTTTTGATGGCAATAAGTGGGATATGAGTAAAATGGTGTCGTATGCCGAAGTGATGAAATATGTAAGCGAAGCATTTAAAGAAAAAGATATTATACGCTTACAAGACTCGCCAAATGATACATCAAAAAACTATAAAATAAAAGGGTATCAAGGTAGCTTTGCAATCATTAGTTCAGTTACAAATCCGTTTTGCGATTCTTGCAATAGACTACGTTTAACGGCTAATGGCCAATTAAAAAACTGTTTATTTTCTGCTACAGAATCTGATTTATTAACATCGCTTCGAGCTGGAAAACCCATTGAATCCATAATCGATAAAGCAGTACAAGCTAAATTTAAAGTTCGAGGTGGCATGGATACTTTAAAGAAGCTTCAGAAACCTGATTTACATTCAAAAAATAGAAGTATGATTACTATTGGGGGATAATCTTAAGAATATTTACTTTTAAAAGGTGAACAATAACTTTGAAAACGAATTCTTCGGTATCGGCATCCAAAACGGAAAAACACCTTAAAACTTAGGCGTACTTTGGCTATCTGAACATAATTTAGGAGCTAGCTTTATTTTCACCATTGGCAACCGCTATGCAAAACAAGCTTGTGATACTCATAATACCGTTAGGGCGATGCCGTATTCTTTTGAAGAGTTTTATAACAACTTACCAAAAGACACAAGAATTTTAGGCGTTGAGTTGACCTATGATGCTGAAAGCCTGAAAGCATTTCATCATCCAAGACATTGTGTGTATTTGCTTGGTAATGATGATTAAGGATTATCAAAAAAAGCTATTGAAAAAAGTCATTTTTTAGTGAAGTTTAAGTCTTAATTAAGTTTAAACGTTTCTGTTGCTGGTAGTATTGTGATGTATGACAGAGGAATTGATAAGCCTAGGTCATAATAAAATAAAAAGGCAGTACAAAAAGTACCGCCTTTTAATCACAAAAACATAAACAAATCAAACTAAATTAACTCTAGTGAACTAATTTGAGTTCAATCTGAGTACTATCAACCAATTTTTTTCTACCTCTATATACCCAAGCAATTTGAGCTAACTGTCCAACAATTTTAACTGAATCTTTCATTGAAAGCTTAGAACCATCAGCATGAATCCATCTTTTTAATGGTTGCTCACATAATATAGATTTTGCTTTAGATAATCCGTAATACTGACTTATTCTCTTAAATATTTCAACATCAAAAATCCATTGGGTTACAAATTTTTCTGCAAAAGCGAGTTGAATCACATCTTTTCTAAAGATTTTAGCACCACATTGTGTGTCTTTAAAATCCATTTTTAAAATCTTTCTTATAATAAAATTGATAGTTAAACTGATAATTTTTCTGGCTGATTCTTTAGTAATATTTGCACCCATTCTAGCAATACGAGAACCACTTACAATTTTAAATTCTGAATGTTCTATAGTTTTAACCAAGTCATCAAAATCTGCTAAATCTGTTGATAAATCAGCATCTAAAAATCCTATATAATCTAGATCTTCTTTTTTTGACATATGTAACATTCCTAATCGTACAGCTTCTGCTTTCCCTCCATTTTTCTCACAGTCATATACAGTAATAAACTCTTCTCTACCTTTTTGTAATGCTTTTAAAACCTCTAGAGTATTATCTTTACTACCATCGTTTACAAAACATAAATGGTAACCAGAGTTTTTATCTATATAATCTGTAAACTCTTTACTAAGTAATCGTTCTTCTTCATTATAACAAGGAATAACAACTCCTACACAACGCTCTTGAATCATCACATCACTTTTGTGGGCTATATTTTTAACTTCAGGCGCACCAATTAATCGCTTTACACGTGCACAAATTTCATTAAGGCTTAATGGTTTTTTCATATAATCATTAATACCTAATTCAAAACCAGTTGTGATAATATTATCTTCTGTATTACCCGATAAAACCATTATTGGTGTATCAGCATTTTTAGAATTTCTGATATATTTTACAATATCTAACCCAGAAACACCTGGCATATTAATATCTACAATAACTAAATCTGGATTAAATGAGTTGTAAAGTAAAATACCATCATTAGCATCTGTTTCTATTTTAACCTCATATCCTAATTCGGCTAATCTTTTTTGTAATGGTAATAAAACTAATTGTTGATCGTCTATGGCTAATATTTTCATTTTTGAGTGTTTTTGTTTTTTAATTACAGGACAAATTTACACTTGAAGTATCTTCAAAAATCTATATTTAGCTTAACTAATAGGTAAGTATAGACGAATGGTAATTTTGTGTAGATAAATAAAATTTAAGGCAGCAATTAAATTATTTATCTTTACCATGTAGCGATTACCGTTCAAAAAAATAATGAAAGAGACCTCAAATAAATTCTTAATAGTTGCACTGCTTATAGGTATTGCATTTCATGGGACTTCTATATTTTTCACTTTAGAAAGTACCTATGATGCCCTCATCCACTTATTTTTTGCAGAACACTATGCTTCTAGTTGGTTTGAACCGTGGAACTATAAATGGTACACAGGTTTTACCGTGATGAGTTACCCGCCTTTGGTACATCAATCTATAGCTGCACTATCTTATATTGGTGGTTTAAAATTTGGGCTTTTTACGGTTGCGCTAATTGGTATTGTATTATTTATAACTGGTGCTTACCGGTTTTCCTTATTAATTACTGGAAACCGAACTGTAGCGGGTTATGCATCTGTTTTAGCAGCATTATCGTCTTCATTTGCAGAAACATTGCATGTATTTGGACAATTACCAAGTATCATTGGTATTTCGGTGTTAATGCATGCGTTACCGGAAATATATTTATGGTTAAAAACTGGTAAAATAAAATATTTATTCACCTCTTTATCTCTTATAGCAGTTACGGTTACCTCCCACCATGTAACGCCAATTTTTGGAATGGTTTTCTTTATTTTTCCGCTTATTGGTATGGTACTTATGGATGTATCGAAAGACAAGGCAGGTAGCATGAAAGCCGTTACGTTTAAAGTATTTTTAAATAGTTTCTTTAACCTTTTTAAACGTATCGTAAGTTTTGGGTTGTTATCCTTAGTTATTATCATCACTTGTATTTTACCCTATTGGATAAACTCTAAAAACAACCCCATAACCCAAGTTCCCATACCACATGGATCTAGAGATAATTTTTTAGAAATTACCTCCTCTGGCTTGGTATTCTTTTTAATTCCTTGGGGCGTTTTACTCATTATATTGCCTTACATTTTTTATAGGTATTACAATAAACGCTATTTGTTTTTTGGCTTATCCATTACCATATTAACGGTGCTTGGTACTGGTGGTACTACTCCCATTCCCAGACTGTTTTTAGGAGAAACAGCGTTTAATATTTTAACCTTAGACCGATTTACACTTTGGGCATCAATAATGTCTATACCACTTTTTGGGGAGTTTGCATATAGATTAGTTGAAGGCGATTTAAAAACCTTAATGCAGGATAAATTTGGAGCCGTTTACCATAGAATTATTGGGGGTGTGTTTGCTGGGTTATTTGTTTTCATGACCATCTTTACCATGAGTTTGGGATATTTTAGGCCAGGGCAACCCCAGAAAATAAAAATGTTACCCATTATTAATTTTTTGAATCAAGACCAGCATGACCAATGGCGTTACATGACTTTAGGGTTTGGGGATCAAATGGCGTGGTTATCAGCTCAAACTAAAGCCATGAGTGTAGATGGCAACTACCATTCTGCGAGAAGACTTCCTGAGCTTACCACAAGACCTATAGAACGATTAGAAAACTCAAAATTTAAAGGTGTAGAAGGTATTGGATCACTACAACAGTTTTTAACCACACCCGAAAAGTATAATCTAAAATACATTTTCTCTAACGATAAGTTTTACGACCCTATTCTGTATTTCTGCGGATGGCAACGCTTAAGGCAACTAGAAAATGGTATTCAGGTTTGGGAAAAGTTAAATGTACCACCAATTTCTTCCATTCTTCCAAAAGAAGATGTAGCACAATGGCAAAAAATACTTTGGGGAATAGTTCCGTTTTTAACGGTTCTTATGGCATTCTTTTTAAACGTGCACTTGCTCATTGCACGCGCTTTAAAAACAAGACTAAAACACAATCCTGATTACCTGAATTTTAAAACCAGCTACACCCATTTTTCCAAACGGGTTTTAAACATAAATCATATTTGGTCTTTCATTTTAGTAATAATCGTTGGCTTTGGCTTTTATCAATTTTATATAAAAAACAATAGCCACCATGCGCCTAAAAATGCCATTTTAGCATATTACGATGCTTTAGATTTTAAACAGTTTGAAACAGCACATCAATTAATCAACCCAAAAAGTAATTTATCTATTTCTCAATATATGCTGGAAATTTCTGTTACCGATGGCCTTTTAAGTTCTTATGCGAAATTGGATGCTATTGATATTGAAGTCACCAATAAAACTGATACGCTAGCCTCTGCAATTGTCAATACAAAATGGATTACACCTTTAGAAAAAATTGATAAAACGTATTATAAATCTCTTGTCAAAATAAATGGAAAATGGTTTATTGAACCTGATGCTATTGATTTAGATTTACCGCCAAATCAGTTTTATACCGATAATCAAACACAGTATTTCAATCAAGGTAGACGCCGTATTACAACCGAACAAACACATCACGAAGATGTTTTAAAGCAGCCTGTATTAGAGATCCTTTCTGCGAAACTGGTAAAGCATGATAAAAGCTACGTACTGGTTGGTGAGGTGCAGAATATTGATAATGTGCCGGCCGATGTCGTTTTAAAAGGTACGCTTTATAATGACAAAAATAAAGCATTGGCCACCTATAACGCCAAACATCAGGTAAAGCATAAATTGATGCCAAAAGAAGTAAGTTCTTTTAGAATTAATTTTGAAGGTATTGCTTGGTCTAAAACAAAAGATTCCATCCCAAAAACATTTAATCCTGATGAGTTTACACCGATTGAATTAGAGGAGCAACCTACCAAATTCAATTTGCAAGTCGCTGGAAATGTGTCTGGGTCAGATTTATACAAACAAACTGTGTTAAGTGATTTAGAACTTTCAAACCACGGATTTTCTGGTAAATTATTTAATTCTGGTATCATGGAAATTACCATACCTCAAATTTTAGTATCTTATTATGATGATGCTAAGACGTTGGTGTGGGTAGACCATATCTTCGTTAAGGAAGGTATCAGGCAACAACGCCAACAAAGTTTTGAATATGAATTCTTAGACCAGCAAACCACCATCATAAATGATAATATGGCAAATTGTTTTGTAAATGGTTTACCAAATCAAGATATTTCAAATAAAGTAGTACCAAATCGCATAAAAAACCAAACATATTCAGAACTACAACCCATAAATCATCCCATTTATAGTTATATAAAAATTGAAACCAATGCTTATTTAGGAGCGCCGTACTAATGCAAAAACTACAACTACATATTACCCTTCTCTTGGTGATGCTATTGTCATTAAATGTTCATGCATTTTTTAATGATGATTTTAAGTTAATAACTACCCAAACAGAGTTTGTTGCAGGTGATACCGTAGTTTTAAAATTTTTAACTACATCTAGTAAAACCCCGTCGTTGTATGTAAGTAATAGCTTTGGAACTACATTGATTGAAGGCGATAGAGCTGATAATACTTTAAGTTATAAAATCCCAAATAATGTGTCTTCAAAATCAGGAGTTATACATTGGAAATTACTTGCTGCAACTGCAAACCTACAGGGTATCATAAAAATTGTGCCTACTAAAACCGTTTCAAAAATCCAGACCTATTTAGGGCCACCAAGTATTTCTGCTGGCGGTAAAGATTTTAGTATGATGGTTCCCATTCCAACCGATGAACATGATAACCCATTGGCTGAAGGCACTAAAGTTGCTATCAAACATCAATTTCAAAATAACCAAACTGTGGATTCGGTTAAAATTAAAAATGGCATTAGTTACCAAAACATATATTCGCCATTACAAACAGGTCGTATTTTACTGAGTTCTTCCTGCATGGGCTTCAACTCAAAGGAATACGATATTAGTATCATGCCGGCACCTCCTACTAACTTTGAAATTAAATACAAAAGAGATCACGATTATGCAGACGGTAATCAAATCACCACCTTTTTCACATCCAAAATAAAAGATGCATACGATAATACAATTAGCGATGGCACTTATATTGAATTCTTTATTAGAACAAAAAATAATACTATTTTAAAAACCTCAGGAACCACAATTGATGGTGTTGCTAGCGCTAAAATGATTCACCCTAGTAAATCGGATGATTGGTCTGTTCAAGCCTTTATTGAAGGTATGGCGGAAAGTAACCGCATTGATATTTCGTTTAAATCTGTAATTACGGATTTTGATATCACACTTTCTGATAATAATCGGAGCATTACCATTGGCCCGCTAAAAAGTTTCATGAACCAGATGATTCCAGATGGATTAGAAGTAATTTTAGAAGTCTATGCCGATGATAAAGTATTACATACCCAACGCAAAAGTAGTTACGAAGGCTATGTTGGCTTTAAACTCAAACCAGATCAATTGCCAACAGGAGATTATAAAATAATAATTAAAACTGCAGGAATTTCTAAATCTATTGCACATTTAAAATTATGAAAAGCCTAAACAAAAATATAATGCGGGCACTTTTGCTATTGTCATACATAGCAATAACGGTTATCATTGTTTTAGGCATAGGTAGTGTAATTTCATATTTAAACACAGGTGCTGATAGAAGTAAAATGCTCCATACGGAGATAAAAAAGATAGATCAGTATTTACCAAAATTGGAATGGGCACCTTTGAAAAACGAAGGACGCCCAATGGATATGCAAACTTTAAAATCCATTGAAACTGATTATTTAGACGCGTGGTATGTGAGACATGTTGCATACAAAACAAATACCACACAAGGCATTGAAGATTACTACACCGAAAATGCAAGAACTTCTATCTACAACTTTATTGAGAAGAACAGCAACGACAATATATGGATTGATGGCACCACTTTAGAGCATCATCTTACGCTAGAGTTTTTTAGTGAAGATGGCCAACTGGTTGTATTGAGAGATAAAGATGTTTTAGAATACAAACGTCTGTATCAAAATGATGAGATCCTTTTAGAAACTAGAGAAGTGTCAACCTATAAAATTATTATGTTGTTGGAAGATGGGTTTTGGCGCACAAGACATCTCATCAAAGAAAAAAGTGAACCTTATCAACAGAAGTTGACATCTGTATCCAAAACCATTACCAACATTAAAGGTATTAATTATTATCCGCAAGCCACACCATGGAATTTGTATGGTGACGATTTTGATAAAAATATCATTTCAAAAGATTTCAAAATTATAAAAGAAGCTGGTTTAAACAGTATTAGAATTTTTGTGCCTTATGATGATTTTGGACGTGCTAATGTTACATCTGATAAATTAGAAAAACTAAAAACCGTTCTAAATCTTGCTGAAAACCAACAGCTAAAAGTTGTAATAACTCTCTTTGATTTTTATGGGGATTATGAAGTGCTTAACTGGACTTTAAATCAGCATCACGCCATTAACATAGTTTCAGCACTAAAGGATCATAACGCACTTTTAGCATGGGATATCAAAAATGAACCTAATTTAGATTTTGAATCCAGAGGAAAAACTAAAGTACTGGCTTGGGCAGAACAGATGATACAAACCGTTAAATCAACTGATACCATACACCCCGTAACCATAGGGTGGTCTAATACAGAAAGTGCAACTATCTTGAAAGACAAGGTCGATTTTGTATCCTTTCACTATTATGAAGATTTAGATGCATTAGAAACCGAATACAAAACATTAAAAACTAATATTCCAGACAAACCTGTTATAATTACAGAATTTGGGCTATCCTCTTACCGTGGTTTGTGGCGTCCTTTTGGTAATTCTGAAGAAGATCAGGCCGATCATCATAAAGCAGCGCAAACTCTATTTGCAAAAAATGACATCCAGTTTATGAGCTGGACACTTTATGACTTTACAGAAATACCAAAGGAAGTCGTTGGTAGACTTCCTTGGAGAAAACAGGCTCAAGGCTATTTTGGTTTTATTGACCAAAATGGAGAGACTAAGCCCGCATTTAAATACATTTCTAAAGAATAACTTCTTCTGCTTGAATGGATTTTGTTGAAGATTTTTTGGCTATGATTGCTTCAAACGTATTGATATACATTTCTGCAATTCTAAACATTGGATACGCCGTAGCCGCCTTATAATTTGCTTTTTCAAGAGAGATACGATATGCATTATCTTCCAATATTTTCTGTAATGCAACGGCTAAACTACTTGCACTTGTTGGTTCAAAAAACTCACCTCTATAACCTTCATCTTGAACTAGCAACGCTAAGTCTCCTAAATCTGGCATCACAACTGCTTTTCCATAACTTCCTGCTTGGTGTAACACCCCAGAACTTCCTGTAGTTGATGTGTATGGAAATACTACTACTGCACTTTCTTTAAATATCTTTGGCACATCTTCTTCAGCAACATAACCGGTAAAGGTTAAACCTTTAACATGGTTATATTGTTTTTGTACGCTTTCTAAATATCCAGGTGTATTTGGGTTATCAGTTCCTGCAATTACAATTTCAATATTTAAATCAGAAACTTCTCTTATCATTTCTACAGCTTCAATCATCCCTTCCACTTTCTTATACGTTCCGAACTTTCCAAAAGTCATTATTTTAAAAGGTTCTAAAGGTATATCATAACTAGGCTCTTCAAGAATTTCAAACGTGCCATGAGGTATTAATTTTACATTTAGTGCTTTGTACTTTTTACTCAACACATCAACATATTTTTGCATGGTCACTGCAACGGTATCAGATTGCAAAATCAATCGTGTTAATGTACTTCCAATAAAACCATATATTTTTTGCATGATTTTATTATTAGTAAATCCAGCGCTTCCTAAATCTACTTCTTCCATTATATTGTGAAGTAATACAATGTTTGGAATCTTTTTCAGCTTACAAACTAATGGCAACATTAAGCCCAAAGCTGCCGCTATTTTTTTATCGCCAAACTTCATAAACTGCAGGTTAAATAGAACCGAATCTGGTTTTACTTTATTAATCGCTTTGGTAACATTTACAATGTTTAAATAGCTATTAAATGTCCAGCATTCTTTAACTGTGATTTTACATTCATCTTCTGTAAAGTTGATGTCTTTTTGTCCTTCGGTAGTATCAGTAAGTAAAACTAATTCTGTGATATTTTGGTTTTGTCTGAAGTGTTTTACTAAATGATATGCGTATTCATTTAAAGTAACTTTACTTGGTGGATATGCTGTAACGATTGCTAATTTCATAATGATTTGAGTTTTATGTTATTTGTGATTTACACTACAAAGATGCAGCGTATTACAGAATATTTATGGTGTATTTAGGTAGATGGAAAATTACTGTAGACGAATGGTAATTTACTTTAGATTAAGCCTTTTTACTAGTTGCTTTAAAAAATACAATTTGAATTACCAAAAGCAAAGCCATAGCTACAATTTGCATGTGAACTACCTGATTTAAACTATCATGATATCCTATAACTAATGCTACCTGAAGCATACCGAATATTCCCGAAATAACTACCGGAATATATTTATCTAAAGACAGGTAGTAATAGGCAAAAATGTTAGAGATAGCAAATAAAGATGTAGCAATAGCGTATTTATAAAGTAATGGAGCCATAGCAATGTAGCTATCTCCAAATAAAAGTTGAATGATGAGTTCTGGAAAACTAAAACACCCCACAACAATTGAAAGTGAAATACCTGCAATGTAACCAATGTATTTAAAAAGAACAGAAGCCGTTTCCTTACCGTCTTTTTTCAATTGTACTACCGTTGGTAAAAGCAACATAACAAACATCCAAGCAATAAAATATACAATACGTCCTATTAGTGCTAAGGATGCGTATAATCCCGCTTCATACGATTCAAAATAGTGCTTTACTAAAAGAATATCACTGTTGTTAATAATGATTTGTGTGAGTTCGTAAAACGCCGTAATTATAAAAAAACTGCGTATCGCTTTTTTATGTGTTTGGGATATTGTTTGACGTTTAAAACTAACGTTAGACGACTTAAATGGTATCAGTCCAAAAACGAAAGATGCCAAAATACCTATAGCAATAATTACAGGTGATTTTATATCCAATACCAGTATTAAAAGCAAGGTGACAAGCAACCTGCTCCACATCTCTGTTTGATAGGTTATTGATAGCAATTTAAAGGCTTTTTTTCCTTGAAAAACACCCCTATTCACGCTCATTAAAAAGTAAATAGGTACACCGCACCCAAACACCACGAACATGGTGGATGATGATGTATTGAATATCTCTTGCAATGTTGGTGCAAACACCACTATAGCTACTCCAAAAAGTAACCCTACCGCAAATGCATTTTGATAGACTTTTGCAATGAAACTTTGAAATAATTGATACTCAAAAAGCATCGAGAATTTGGCGGTTACCAACTGAAAGGTCATTGCTGCGAAACTCAATACCAGTAAAAATGTAATGAGTACAGCGGCATCTGCAAAAGCGGCAGGTCCTAATACCCTGCCAAGAATTAAGTTATACAAATAATTACCGCCATTTACGGCAAGAACACTGAGCATAAACAATTGTTCTTGTGTAATTTTTTTTGATTTTAGTATTGTAGCTAATTGCATCTTATAGTGTTTTTTGTGAGTGGTGATTTGGGTTAGCGTTTTTACGCTGCTAGGTTCGATTCAAAATCTTGAAATATCTCTTTACAACCATTTCCGATAATGTAAAACGACTTATTTTTTATGAGAGCAACTGTATATAAATCTCTTAACGCATGCATGCCATTTGTATCAATTTCGGTTACTTCGTCAATATTAAGGGTTACCCCTTTGGTATAAAGTAATAAGAATTCTACATGATTTTTAAACTGCTTTACAGTTGAAGCATTAATAGAGCCTTCAATAAAAAAAGTGCCGTTGTTTTCTTTAATTTTTAGTGCCATAATTTCTAGGTTTTAAATATTGTTTTCAATGATTTCTGACGCAAATATGGCGCAACAAACAACGGAAGGCGCTCAAATTTCGGTGAGTGACGGTTTGCTGTAGATGAATGAAACAGGTTTCGGTCTTAACTTGCAGTATCACAAAAAACCCGAGTCATGAGTACTTTAAAACACTTAAGTTTCACCTTATTATTTGCTGTATCGTTTGGCTTTAGTCAAAACATGCAAAAAGGATTTACCTACTTAGAAACTGGAAAATATACAGAGGCTGTTACCTTCTTTAAAACAGTTTTAGACGAATATCCAGATAACAAAACCGCTAAACTATGTTATGGTAGAGCCGTTGGTTTATCTGGCGATTCTGAAACTGCAGTACAACTATTTACCAACTTACTAAATCAGTATCCAAACGATTTTGAAGTTAAATTGAATTATGCTGAAAGCTTGCTATGGGATTCAAACTTTAAATCTGCAAAATCTTACTACGAGATTTTAATAGAAGAAAACAACCAAAGTTTTTCTGCGCTTTTAGGTTATGCCAATACTTTATCGAACCTTAAATTATATGAAGACGCTTTAACGCATGTGAATAAAGCATTGGACCTATCTCCAGGAAACCAAAATGCAATGACCTCCAAAAAGTATATCTATTTAGGATACGCCTATCAAAATCAGCAAGCACAAAACTATGAGAAGGCAGAAAGCCTTTTAAAAGAAAACCTAGGTGTGTTTAAAGAGGATAAAGACACGCTCCTGAATTTAGCTAATCTGTATTTAATTATGGGCGCACTGGATAAAGCTACTGAAACTTATAACATACTCGAACAAAACCCAGATAACAAACGTACAGCATTAAACGGTTTAGCCTTAGCGCAACATTTAAATGGTAAAGAAAAAGAGGCTTTAAAACTTAGCGAACAGGCTTTTTTAAGCATCACAGACACCACTGATGCAGTAGAGATAAAATCTACAACGGAGCGTTATGTACAAGCTTTAATTTGGAATAAAAAGTTTAAGCAAGCGAAACAGTTAATTACTAATTTAGTACAGCAACACCCCAATGAAAATTGGGTATTAGCCTTAAGAGCGACTTTAAACATTTATAAAAGCGACTTTAAGAAAAGTTTAGCCGATTACAATCAGATTTTAGTAAACGACAGCACTTCTTTTGATGGTAACTTAGGAAAAGCTAACACGCTTAAAGCTTTAGGTAGATATGATGATGCGCTTACCTCGGCAAACAATACGTTGAAGTTTTATGAGAATCAAAAAGATGCCACACAATTTATTAAAACCTTGAACAACCAATTTACACCGTCTTTAGAAACTAAAGCGTCTTATAGTTTTGATAATGGCGATAACGAAGCCTATATGTTTCAAACGAATTTGGAATATCCAACCTCTACCAAATTTAAATGGTTAGCTGGTTATGGGTATAGAAACACGAGTAATACGGTAACCGATGCCAAAGCATCTTCCAATAATTTTAGTTTGGGCTTAACGTATCAGTTGTTACCTAATATGACGCTTAAAGGAACAGCAGGCATCACCTCAGCCAAAGTAGATACGGATAATTTCACGCAATTTTTAACAGATGTATCGGTACAACTAAAACCGTTTAAACTACAGGTTTTAGATGTGGGCTATAAACGTGAGATTCAAAATTTTAATGCCGATTTATTAGATCGTGAAATTGTGATGAATAACTTTTACGCCAATTATAGCCTAAGTACCAACTTTAATTTAGGATGGTTTACGCAATACTTTTATACCACACAAAGTGATAATAACGCAAGAAACTTATTGTTTACCTCACTCTACTACAACATTTTAGCAAAACCAAGTTTAAAGGCTGGATTAAATTACCAGTATATTACATTTAAAGACCAAGTACCTAGTATTTATTTTAGCCCAGAGCGTTTTAATGCCGGTGAAATATTTATTAATTTGATTAAAGATGAAACCATTACCAAACCTAAAGCGTGGTTTTACGAACTGACTGCGGCCACGGGTTACCAGTTTATTGAAGATGATGCTAAACAAAGCACCTACCGCATACAAGGTAAATTGGGTTATAAATTCTCTGAACGCGCTTTATTAAACCTTTATGGCACACGTAGTAATATTGCCTCGGCTACTGCTGCCGGTTTTACTTTTACCGAAATTGGCCTACGCTTTAAATGGTATTTGTTTAAGAAACCTGTTTTTAGGAAGTAGAGAATATTAATTCAGTTTAATAAAAAAAAATATTATTTTCTTTTTAATTCATCAAGAGTTTTTCCTTCCTTATTTTTCCATTTTGTCCAACCATTAGTTGAACGACCCAAAACAACTCCACCTGCAGTACTTGGAGAATTAAAAACGTAATCTTGAACAAACTCGTAGTTACTACCTTTCTCAATCATTATTTCATTTAGTAAAAGTTTCTGCCTTAGGTTAATTAAATACTCGTGACAAGATGGTACAGTTTCTTTTTTTGCGTGTGACCCTTTAAACACAACAAATCCATCGTCTATCAAATCGCCTTCTGCCTGTATATTTCGACCATTTAAGAATAATAATTCTTTTGATGTAATTTGTTCTTTTCCAATTTTGTCATAAACGGGGAAACCTAGAGTTGAAAGTAAAATTTTAATTGTATCAAAACTATCAAGTAAATCAGCTTCCATTGATTCAGTTACAAAAGGTTTGCTTGGTGCTGTTAAGTTTTCAGTCTCATATCTATTTGAATCTTTAGCTTGATCAACTGCAATATGTTCTAAATATTTGGCATGAGACTTTGTGAAAGCGTTAATTTTTGAAACCATAACTACAGCATAATTCCAGAACTCTTTTGTTCGGTTATGCTGCTTTAATCTATCCAGACAATCTTCTGCTTCTCCAATATAAACAATAGGTTTAGCTTTATCTACAGATTCACCAAAAAGGAAATATATTCCGACATTATTTAATTCATTTCGTGTAGAAATATAATCAAGCTTGTTTCTAGGAACCAAAACTGCCTTTACAACTCTGTTCGTAATTTCAGCAATTTTCACACTTCTTGGAGAGCCATCAGGTAAAAATATTTGTATTGTTTGTGGTCTATTCATTCGGTTTATTTCAAATATTTTACAACTAAAAGACATCAATATTTCGATATCCCAATCAAAAGTAAAAATAATCAATTAAATCAATTTCCTACAAAAAACAAAAAGGCAAAAAACATAAGCTTTTTGCCTTTTCAAAAAATGAATAGTTGCTATTAACCTATTCTATTACAAATGTTCCGCTATGCATTTTACCCAAATCATCTTTAAGCACATACTTATAAATACCTTGTGTTACATCAGGAGCGGTATAGGCTACCTGGTTGCCAGATGTTTTTATATGTTGCATATCTACCGTTCTACCTAGCATATCAACCAGCTGAATATCAACATAGCTTGAAGGCGTATTTAGTTTTATGGTGGTATGCGTTTTAAAAGGGTTTGGATAATTTTTTAATGTTTTACGCTCTACAATTTCCACTTTATTTACCTCTAGAGATACCATGTTTTTAAAGGCCATACTATTAATAGCCATGCTATACGGTTTATAGGTTGTATAATCTCCAATCACAGAGAAAACCACGGTCTTAATATTAGAAATAGACTCCGAAAGCCCGCTGGCGTTTACAAAATCATCAAATGAAATACTGTAAAATGTCTCGGTATCATTTGCATGAATGGTATAACGTAAACGGTTGTTCCAATCTGTTAAATTTGCTGGCATCAAAATAATTTCTACTGCTTCTGAGTTTGCTATCTTAAATTGGATGCTATTAAAACCTGTTACGCTTAAAGTTTGGTCGCCTGGAAGTAAGTGTCTAAATAAATTAATGTTACCTTTAACCAGACCAGTGACAGAGGGCTGTCTTTCAACTTCATACAAATCATCGGCATAATTAATAGGACTATTATCAACACTAAAACTGTCTACCGTGGCATAATCTGTTAAATAGTCAAGTCCCCAAGGTCCATCAGCAAGATATAAAGCATCCTTTTGATTGGATTCTAAAGTAGACAACGAGAGTCCTATATCGAACAAACTGCCCGTTTCTATAGTTATTGTTTCATATAAATTTCCACTCAAATTTACAGATGTGGTCATATTAAACCTGTTGGCCACTTCTGTTGTGGCTATATTTCCATCAAAGGTCATGGATTTTGCACTCGCTTTATTAACAATATCAAGATGAATTGCACCATTAGAGTAATAACCAGAACGCACAAAAACCTTAGGAACTGCATGTTCTACTTTGGTACTTGTAAGATGTTTTTTTGTATTAAGATTATTTAAAACGCTGTTGCATAATGAAAACAGTTGTAGGTAAGAACCTCCCCAAATTTGGAAATTATAGTAATTGCCCGCTGGATACTCTCCAATATTCCAAAAGCTGAACAATTGGTTTGCCACATCGTCTTTTTTAATGGAAAAGCTAAGGGTATATTCTATCTCGCCGGTCGCTCTTTTTAATTTCGTACTAATAATTTGATGCCCGCCAATAGAAACCGTTGAAGCATCTTCTAAAGAAGAATTATTTAAGCGGTCGCATATAATTTTGGAATGGTCATAAATGCTGCCACTTGTTTCGGTTGCAAAAATGGCCGCTATTCTAGCGTTATCTTGATAATAATCGACTGAAAATATTTTTGTAGCATTAGTGATTCCTAATAAATCTTCAGGACTAGAAATATAGGCTGTTTCTGTACCTTTATAACCTGTAATAGGTAAATAATCTTCTAAAGACGTAGTTGTTTTAAGGTTCGTGGTTGTTTTGCTTGCGCTTGTACTATAAAGTTTTTGGGTATTTTTTTTATAAATACTTTGTAAATCCTTTTTATTAGATATGGATCCTGTTTTTGTGCGCTTAAAATTGCGCTTAGCAATGAGCCCAGCTAGACTACCATTACTTTCCAATCCACCATCATTTCCAGATGTCACCGAAGAATCATTGGTTTCAGATGGTACAATAAAAAGTTCAGAATCTGTAACGTCTGTCACTGTTTGATTATTTGAAGCTCTATAGACGCTAGCAACAATATCATAAGTACCATAGGCTAATTCGGAATTTTGAATAGGCAAACTCCAATTAAGCCCCTCAATTAAAAGGCCATTACTTTCGGTATAGATTGTGTCATTAACAGTTACTGAAAGCGTATCATCTCCCAACATTCGCCCTCCCCATGTACCTGTTATTATAGGTGTTGTATCTTCTGTTACTTGATTATACACCTTAGGCGTTACAATGACTCCTGAAGCAATATTATTTAATGAACCCTGTATTATTACCCCTAATTCCTCCCAAGTTTTATCCAATTCTCCAGAAACACTATCATTTACACCACCCACATCTCCATTAGATGTTTGGCTCGTCGATGTGAAAGCGTATAATGCAATTATGGAGTTCCCGTTTATGTTAAGTCCAAAATTATTTAAAACAAATGCTTTTAAAATTTCCTCGGTAAATGCAAACTCAATCCAAAAGTCTTCTCCACTATTGCCGCCATCAATATCACTTCCTGCAGCATAATCTAAAATAATAGCATCTCTTGATGACAAAAACAACTCATTGTTTTGAGTACCATTCAACCAAGCCGTTTGAGACGGCGATATCCCAGATTTTGAATCATCTCTTATGTGAAAAGACACAAAAGGCGTTTGGCTTTTAACATTAGCCTCAATAAAAACATCCCCAATTAAGTCACCTGTAACATCTAGACCAAAATAAAATGATGTGCTAGGGTTACTCTGCCCCATACGTGCTCTAAAATAATAAACCTCATCTGTAATACCATCTGCAAATGTTACCGTTTGCTTTTGGGTTTCCATTAATGCATAGTTTGAATTACCAACAAAATCTGTATCGGCATTAGATTGTTGATCATCATTGGGATCAAAACCATCAAATTTAATAAGAGCCGACCAATTACCAGAAGCTTTTTGAACAATGGAAGGATTTTGAGCTTCATTATTTAAGCTTATTGTAAAAACTACAAAAAGTATTATTTTATTCATGGTACTCTTAATTTATACCACAAAGCTAGACTCTTAATGCTCTGATATTTTTATTTTTCGGTGGATGAAAATTTAGTGTAGACGAATGGTTATTTTAAGGTGTTTAGCTATTTTTATTTGTGATGTGATTTCTCATGATGTCGAAATGACTAGAAATGCTAAATTAATATACGCTCGTCATATCGACATGAGGAACGATTGAGACATCTCATTAAGAATGGAGAGTATTACGTTATAATAATGTGATTTCTCCTGTCGTCGAAATGACTACGAATATTATAAATTGAATGCGTTAGTCATGTCGAACTTATGTGAGACATCACACTAAGATTGACTACTTTAAAAACTTAATAATGTGTTTTCTCCTAGCGTCGAAATGACTATGGACTATTAATCAAAACACCTCATTATTTAGTGTTTCCCATTTTGGATTAAATTCTGAAATTAGTTTATTTTTCTTTTCTCTTCGCCACTTCTTTAATTCCTTTTCTCTGGCTATACCTAATTTTGGAAACTCGAAGGTTTCATAATACACCAAGTAAACACAACCATATTTTCCAGCAAATGACTTTTTTGCATTTTGGGAATCAAAATAATGTTGAGAGAGTCTGTTTTGGATATTGTTTGTAAAGCCTATGTACAAGGTAGTTCTGTACTTATTTGTGGTTATATAGACGAAGTATTTATGTTGCATTAATGATTTTTATTATGTGATTTCTCCTAACGTCGAAATGACTCGGATAGTATAAATTGTATACGTTAGTCATGTCGAACTTATGTGAGACATCACACTAATATTTACTGCATGAAAAACTAATTAATGTGATTTCTCCTTTCGTCGAAATGACATGGGATAATTAAAGCAAATTGAGACGCTTCATCAATTCTGGCCTATTAGAGCGACTCACTGGAATAACATCTTTTTTAATAAGTACACTATTATCCTCTATATCAATGATTTTTTGGACATTGATAACATAAGATCGATGTACTTTTAAAAAGAGATCTTTTGGTAGCTTCTCCTCTATTTTCTTTAATGTAGAATGTACGGTATAATTCTTATCCTCTGTTTTTACATGAATGTAATCGCCTTTAGCTTCAATCAAATAGATACTTGGAATATCAATTTTAATTAAACGTCTGTCAATATTAACGTAAAGATCATTACCAGAAATCGTTTCCACCTTGTCATTTTCTGGAGCTTGTGTAAGCACTGAGGTGACTGATTCTGCTTTTTTAATTGCCTTTTCAAAACGCGGTAATGCTATAGGCTTTACTAAATAATCAACAATACAATCGTACTCAAAAGCTTCTATAGCGAATTGAGAATCGGACGTTGTCAATATAATTTTCGGAGGATTTTTAATGGTTTCAATAAAATCAAAACCTGTAAAATCTGGCATGTGGATATCCAGAAAAATTAAATCAACCTCATTCTGATTTAAATATTTAATCGCCTGTATAGCGTTTGGAAACTCTTCTAAGATATTTAAGCTGGGGACATTAGAACACAATTGAGCAAGTATGGTTCTCGCTGTGGCTTCATCGTCAATGATAATACAGTTCATTCAAGTGGCTTTACAAAGTCTCGAGATAGTCTGTAATCGTTTTAAGAATATTGTTAAACGCTTCTTCTCCAGAAGTGCTATTTTCTTTAAGGTTATCCTCGTAACGCTCCGCTATCTTATAACTTTTTTCAAGCCCTAAAATACTAATTTTATGTTTAAGTTTGTGTACATTTTCTGCTGAAGCTTTAAAGTTGTGAGCTTCAAAGTTTTTAATATATATTGCTTTTTCCTCTGGAAATTCCTTTTTTATAATTGCTATTAGCTTATTCTTAAAACTTTCGTCGCCTCCAGAGAGTTCATTTATATAAGATAAGTTGGGTTGTTCCATGGATTACTTTTTTAAAGTGAAGTGAAAGGTCGTCCCTTTTCCTATTTCAGATTCTACCCAAATTTTACCACCATAAAGCGTTACTATTTTTTTCACTATCGATAAACCAATACCTGAAGATTCTGGGTTATTTTCTAATTTTTGAAATGTTTTAAATATTTTATCAAAGTATGCCTTTTCAATACCTTTACCGTTATCTTTTACAAAAAACTTCCAAAAGGAATTATCATCTTCCACTCCTATTTCTATACTTCCTTGAGGCTCATCATTATACTTTATAGCATTATCAATTAGGTTTTGAAAGAGTTGTTGCAATCTAAATTTATCACCTTTTACTACGGGTAGCTTATCTTTTTTAACTATCGTAATATACTGTGGCACCAACATAGTAGATGTAATATTATCTACTAGCTTATCAATGTCTACTTCATAAACATCGGTTTGATTTTTATTAATAGTTGAATAATCTAAAATACCACTAATTAGCGTATCCATTTTTTCAACATTATTTCTAATGAGTATTAAACTTTCACGTCCATTCTCATCTAACTTATCTTTATAATCTTCACTTATCCAAGCCGTTAATGCATCTATACTTCTAAGTGGCGACTTTAAATCATGTGATACCATGTGAGCATAATCACTTAGCTCTTGATTTTGATGCCCTAGTTCTTCAAGCAACTTTTCACGCTGCTTATTCATTTTAACGATTTCCTTGGTTTGATTATCAATAAATTCAACCAGTTTTAAACCATCTAAATCTACATTATCTAAACTTGAACTACTAGGCAATTCATAAAACTTAAGGGTTTCTATAACATGCTTTAACTTATCAATAAATGCATTTTGAGCTTGGGCTTCCTTCTTTAATTGTTCGTTAGCAACAAACAATTCTTCTGAGCTGATTGACATGGCCCGTTGTTGCATGACATATTGTTCGTCAAAATTGGTATAAGACCGACTTACTGCATCTAGAAATTCTGCCATCTCGTTTGATGAGGCCTGTTCTTCTGATAGATATTTGCGTATTTGTCGTTTAAGTAACGAGTTCATTATTCACTTAATAGCGTTATAGTCATAGTTTGATTATGCAACTGACAGTTGTTTTCGCCATGGAAAGGTGCTATCTCTCCATAAGAATAAAATCCGCATATAGTAGTTTCTTCTCCCAATACGGCAACTACTTCTTCTATTTCCTCCTCAACACGCTGATCTAAAACTAACTTTCTGCCTATGCAACTTACCAATAATGCCAATTCGGGTTTTATATGTCTCAATTCTAAAGCTTGTTTTGCTGCGCGTTCTGATGCATTTGCAATATTATCTACATTAGTCATCATTAATTGCACTTTGGAACCTTCAGGAATATCTCCAGCAAGAATCATTGTATTATCGTCTTCATTTATATTCAAGATAGTACGTACAATGGGATGATTCTCATCTGTAGACTTCACATTTAATGGATACAATAGTGCAGCTGCTGGTAATTCTTTAGATTTATCTCCTAGATATTTTTTGTATAAATCTAGTGCAGGTTTATTGTCCAACTCATAAAGCACATTAGACTCTGATTTTGTTACCACACGTTCTGGACCAAATGGCGTCCATCCTCCATGGATTGAAAAGGTTGCTTCAAACGATTCTCCATAAAACCCTACAGCAATAATTTCACCGGGTTTTGGATTTTCGTTGTAACCCGCTATAGTTTTCTCAAAACGTGCAGCATCTCCGCATAACCCCCCTGTTATTAAAATATTATCTTCTACAGACGCATTCATTCCTTTGGTTAGCTCACTCCCATTTATAAAACTTCCTTCAGATAATACAAAAACATATTTTAGTCCTTCTTCTGGAAATTGCTTTAATAAGCTTACCCCTGTTTTATAACTATTTAAATCTGAGCTTAAAACATTACTAGTTTTAATTAAAAACTCTGTTTTTTCAAACTCTACTGCTGTTATCGTGATACTATCGTCATCAACCCTATTTGATGTAATATCCCCACTAGTTGAACCCATAACAATGGCACCATCAGGAAATAGTGTTTTCACTTCTTCAAAAACAGTATCTTGCTCTAGCATATATCTGTTTCCTAATACTAAAACCAATGGTTTAGAAAGGGTTTGCTTTGGCAATAAATATTCCCAAGCTGTATCTTTATATTTTTTTAATTGTACTATTTTCATATACTATTTTTTTAGTGTAAAAAAGAAAGTAGTACCTTCATTTGGTTTACTTTCTAACCAAATTTGGCCTTCATGTAAATCCACAATTTTCTTAACAATAGAAAGCCCTATCCCTGTGGAATCTTTACTTTTATTAAGCGCATGAAATATTTTGAAAATTTTCTCGTGAAACTTTTCTTCTATACCAATACCATTATCCTTAATTGAAAATTCGTAGTCAGTCACTTTATCTTTCACATCTATTTCAACTAAACCAACATCTTTATCTATAAATTTTATAGCATTACTGATTAAGTTTTGAAATAGTTGCTGTAGTTTAACTTTTTCGCCTTTAACTTTTGGTAGCGGATTTAAAACTGAAATAGATACATGGTCTGGAACAAATAAAATAGTTTTTAAATCTGATATTAAAACATCTAAATCGACTGTTTCTCTTTCTAAAGTTTCTGCTCCAACACTAGAATACATTAACACATCTGAAATAAGTTGTTCCATTTTTTCCAGTGTAGTTTCAATTAGATTAAAATTTTGTAGGCTTACTTCATCTAATCTATCCTTATTGTCATCTTTAATCCAATTGACTAAAGCATCAATACTTCTTAATGGTGATTTTAAATCATGTGAAACGATATGCGCATATTCCTGCAGTTCGTTATTACTTTTTTCTAATTTTTCTAATAGCCTCTCTTTTTGTGCTTGCAGGCTTTTTAAATCGGTGATATCCAAATGAATCCCTATAGAACCAGTAACTTCACCATTCAAATTATAATTAGGCGCACCACTTATAAGCCAATAGCGTTCTTCTCCAGTTTTGGTATATCCCTTAACTTCATAAGAATTAGAAAGCCCTTTTTTGCGCTTAAAATTTTCTTTGCTCAAAATTTCTGAATTATCTCTGTCTAAAAACACATTTCTAGCTATTTTACCAACTAGTTCGTCTTCTTTATAACCAGTAATATCCAAGAAACTTTGGTTTACCATAAGTATTCTATCATCATTGTCTACTTCCATTAAGCCCAAATTCATATTTGCAATAATGCTACTATACTTTTGCTTTTGTGCTTCAAGGCTTTTTCTGTATTTACGTCTCAGGGTAACGTCTTTATATGCCCATAAATGCCCTTTGTAATTATCGTTTTCATAAATGGGAATGTAGTCACGTAGTAATATTTTACCGTTGGACATTTCCAATTCATCACCTACAACTTGCTTCTTTTCTTTTAAAATCGTATTAATTCTATCAACAAAAAATTGTGGTTCCTTAAAAAGAATTTTATTTTGTTCAGCAGCAGTACTGCAATCTGCACCTTTTAATTGTTCTGGACTTACAGGGACTTGAAAAAGTTCACAAAATTTATTGTTAGTAAGTACAATTTTGCGGTTCTCGTCTTCTAATAAAACCCCGCTATCTAGATTTAAAATAAGGGTGGCGAGCCTATTTTCAGATTCTATAAGTTTTTCTTCGGCCGCTTTGACTTCTGTAATATCCCTTACAATACCTTGGGCAGCTACTGGTTGCCCATTATCATAAATAACGCTTGCGTTTATATGAACAAGTTTTTGGGCTTTATCTTGCGAAATGATATTTAAATGAAAATCTGTAATTGTACCATTTTTCATTAAAGATTGAAATGATTCTGCTACGCGTTCCATTTCATCAGGATGCACCATTTCAAGAAGATTAAAGTCTACTTTTGAATCTTGAAACCCCAATAGACTAACCGCGGCGTCATTCATCTTAAGAATTTTACCCCACAAGTCCATAATCACATAAGCATCAACAATATTTTCAAAAACGCCTTGAAGTTCGGAGTCCTTTCTGTTAAGCAAAGCCTCTAATTCAGTATAAGACTTTTCCAGTTTTTGCTTTGCTTCGTATAATTCAGCTGCTTTGTTTTCAAGAATTTTTTCTGCTTGTTTCCGAGCAGCTTTTTCTCGTGCAAGCGCACGTTGCAACATGTCAATTTTATCTTGACTCATTAATTTTTATTGATTACAAACTTAACTTCGGTACCTTCATTATTGAGTTTTTCTAAAACTATAGAAGCAGTTGAATTAAAATGTTCAAAGGTTTTATTCATTAAACCTAATCCAAAATGATGCATAGCCCTACTGGACTTATAAATCAGAACCAAACTATCTTGAGTTTTCTCAACGATTTCAAAGGTTGGTAATTCTGCATCCGGATATATTTTTCGCACTTCTACATGTATGTGATTTTCTATGGAAGATAACATCTCTATTGGGTCTTTGTAAGTAGCTAAAAGTCCAGGGTAACTTTCTTCTATAACTCCAAAAAAATGTTCTGCATACACCAATAATAAATCATCAATAGAAATATTGGTATGCGCACTTAATTGTTGCAATAATTGCAACATCTCAGAAAAACTATAGGTACCAACAGATGTATACACACCGCCAGATTCTAAATTAGATTGTGTTATGATTTTATCAAGAACTTCTAATCCAAATTTATCTTCAACCAAGTCCAAAAATTCAGTAAATACTATCCCTTTCATTTTAAATTTGCTTTAATTCGTTAATACTCCAATACCCCAAAAGCTTTTCAATTTTAGAGACATAATCTTCATATTTCAAAGGTTTTAAAACATATCCAGCAATACCAATTCTATAACATTCTAATAAATCTTTTTGATTGTTAGACGTTGTCAAAATTATGGTGGGAATGTATTTTAAAACTTCGTCATTCTTTAAAATATTTAAAAACTCTATACCATTTAACTTTGGCATATTCAAATCTAACAAAATTATGTCAGGTAAATCAGATTTATTTTGTAAAATTTTTAAGGCTTCTTCGCCATTATTTGCTTCTACTATCTTGTGAGAAAGATTGAGTTTTGAAATTGTTCTATTCAATTTCATTACTTCAATCATGTCATCTTCGATAAGTAGTATTTTTAAACTATACATTGTGTCTTTCCTCTTTTAATAAGGCAAAATAGTTATATTAATTAAGCCTCTAATCTAAAATCGGTGGCTGGAAATTTAGTGTAGATGAATGGTGATTAAGTATAGACGAATGGTTTCAACAGGTTAATCAAAATAATAGATTTAAAACCTTATAATTTGAACAAACTAAAACGTAATACCTCATCTTGATAATCCACTGTTATTCGCTTTTCAATAGGCTTATTAGGTAATGGGATTATCTTTTTAAAATAGGCGGAAGGATAGCAATAAGAATGTTTAACACTATTCACTTCATCTGGTAGCATACATTTACTTTTGTCTGTTGTTAAAACCAAGTGGTTTCCGCTTATGTAAAAATTAAAATCGTCTTTCATGTAACCTGGTATTTTTAATTCATACTGAAAACCAGAATCAGTCTCTAAAACCTTTATATCGTTTTTATTTGATTTAGAATCCGAAATAATGGAAACTTGATTTCTACTTCTTTTCTTATTCGTTTTAGTCGTTATTGAGAATGTCATGAATTGAGGGAAATTATGCAGTTAAAAAAAGGAATAGAGTAGAATAGATTTCTATCTAGCAGAAGAACACTTAAATTTACATGAAATATTTGAGCCAACCAACTAGAAGCCCTTGTTTATTTTATAAGAAAATGGAAATTTACAGTGCTATAGGTATTGTTTTTTAAACATTATTTTTTATTGGCATGCCAATAATCAACAGCTTCAGGTTATTTACTCTTTATAATAGGTTATGCTTTCCTATTAATTTGTTTCCTAAGTTTGTTTTACCAAAACCTTTTTTTCAAAATTACTTTTTGGGGCTTCACAAAGTGAACAAGTATAAGTGCCTGGTAAGTCTTCAAAAGGTGTATTGGGCAGTACGTCTTGGGTAACATCACCATACACTTCACTATATACTGTTAAACAATCTGAACATTGGTAAACATTTTCTTCAACCGAATCTTTTTTGGTTTCTTGCTTATCATCATCCACTATTTCATTTCCTAATTGCTCAAAATATAATTTACTCAACTCCATTAGTAATCCAGGAAGCTCTACTTTATCCACATCTTGCACGTGCATAATGTATTGTCTGGTATTAGGGTCAAAATTTTTTGCATATAGGAGATTATAAGTATCTCTTATTTTAAAGTCTCCAATATTTTCAGGCTTTCTGTTTTTTTCAATAACAATGGATGTGAAATTATAAGTATCGCTGTCGTAGCTTGTTATCCCAAAGGTTAGCCCATAAGTACTTATATCATTTTGATCAAAGTTTGTAACCAAATACTTTTTAAGACTTAAAGCCTCGTCATCATTTACTGGTACATGCCAATTCATCTCTAACATGGAGTGTCTTACATTGATTCCAAATTTTCCCAAAAATTTTTCCCATTGCAACCTGTTTTTTTCTGGTATGCCTTTAACAATAAACGATTTCCACGGGGTAATTGATATTTTACCTATTTTATTCTCAGAACACAAATCACACATAGCTTTTAAAAAAGCTAAATCGTAACGGTTATTTCTCCAATATAACCCTAACCAGTATCTATCTGTTCCTATACGGTTCATACCTTCATAATACGGAAAGGGATAAAAAGGAACGTCTAATGGTTTATCAACGGTTCTATTATTGGTATCAACAGCATCACTAACCAACTCAAAAACGGTATCAACATCTTCGGGTTCTTCAATTAAAATGCTTTCTATAGCCATTTCAATTTTATCCATATCCCAACTGAAAATTAAGGCAGGATACATCACTGTTTTTTTCCAACCTGGCAGCCTTAAATACATGTACCAGTAATCTTCATGTTCTGAAGCAATGAAATTTACATTCCCAGTAAAAAGAGGTACAAGTTTTTGCTTAGGGTCAGTAACGTTAATACGTAGTTTGGGCTTGTATTTAAACTGTTCTAAAACATATAAATACTTATCACTAGTGAGCCATGATGTGTTTGATAAAATTTCAGCAGAAACATAGGATGAAGCAATATTCTCAACTTTATCTCTTTTAGGTTTTACAAACTTAATTTTATCGAATTGACTAAACTTTGTCTCATCAATCTTTTCTGGGAAAATAATATCTTGTCTAGACCCAAACGATATAGCATCTAAGCCTAAACCTTCGGCAGCTTCACATATATATTTTAGTTCAGAAGGAGATAAAACACCTCCATGTATCATTAACCTATATCGTTCTTCCATTACACTAACACTTTAGATTTTTGAAGTATTTCTCTAACTTCTGTTTTACAACTACCACAACCTAACCCTGCTCCAGTTTGTTTGCATAATTCTGTAAAATCTGTACAACCTTTTGCAATGGCTTCTTCCACATTTCCTGCACCTACCTGACTGCATGAGCAGATTAGTTTACCAATAACTGGTTTATCATTGGATGTTCCCCTAAGCAAGGTATCGCGTTTTTCAGACATTTCAATTTTACTCTCTATCAGGGTCTTAAATTCAGCAAACTCATTTTTATCCCCCATCAAAACAGCTCCAACTAGCAAATCGTCCTTTACAATACACTTTTTATAATAACGTTTAGAAATATCTGTAAACACTACCTCTTCGTAGCTCAAATCATTTTCTGGTACATTAATATCTCCAATACTACATAAGTTTAAGTCATTAAACTTTAAAATATTCATTAATACTGAACCATTATAGGTACTACTTATATCTCCAGCAATAAAGTTTGCTAAAATAGTTGCTTGCTCTTCTGCAGCCGATGTAATTCCAAAGAGCTGGTTATTGTATTCTGCTATTTCTCCAATGGCAAAAATATCAGGGTTAGACGATTGCAAATGTTGATTAACAACCACACCTCGTCCACATTTAATACCACTTTCCTTAGCTATTTCAATATTTGGAATAGTACCAATAGCGTATACTATGGCATTAGCAGTAAAAAGTTTACCACTCTTTAAGCTTATGTTTAACTCACCCGCTTCTTCGTCATTAAACACCGTACTTACCTCATTATCAAAATAAATTTGAATACCACGTTCTTGAACATCTAGCGCCAATAATTTACTTGAAACTTTATCTAACTGACGTTCCATTAAACGTGATCCACGTTGTACAATGGTAACTTTTACATTTTTATGCTTTAACGCAGCCGCTAATTCTAGCCCCAAAAGCCCACCACCAACAATAGCTACATGTTGTTCCTCTGGAGGCAACCCGGTATCATCTAAATACTTTTTAAATCTATCGGCATCTGACTTATTACGCATAGTAAAACGCCCTGGAAGATCAATTTGGACATCTCTAGGGATGAAGGCCCTACTACCAGTTGCTAATATTAATTTATCAAAGACATGTGTTTCACCATGATTATCTGTTACTACTTTTTCTTCAGAATCTATTTTTGTAATCAAGGTCTCAGCATGAAGATGAATATTTAGCTTATCTAACTCTATTTTTTTGATTTTAAGCAGTTGCTCCCATGTTAATTCTTCAGTCACATACTCGGGTAATAATACTCTGTTATAAAATAAATTAGGTTCCTTTGAAAATACATGGATTTCATCCTTTTCATTATACTCTCTATAATTTTGAATAAAACGAAATGAGGCTGCCCCTGCTCCTGCTATTAGAATTTTTTCTTTTGGTTTTTCGTATTTAGAAACCGATACTCTGGTAAACTTAAAATCTGGCTCTTTTGAAACTGGATCTACATGCGTGTTGGTTAAATTATTAGCTCTATTTAAATCGTTTTGCAACTGTTTTCCCCAGTGCATTGGTAAAAACACCACACCTTTTTTTATAGACTCTGTTAATTTAGCGCGTACACGCACTTTTCCATTTTCTCCTACTATATCAGTAATGTCTCCATTTTTTATTTTATTTAAAAAAGCATCAACAGGATTAATTTCCAATACGGGTTTTGGATAATGCGTTTTTAAGCGAGACACCTTTCCAGTCTTGGTCATGGTATGCCACTGATCTCGAACACGCCCCGTTGTTAAAATTAACGGATAATCAGAATTTGGTTGCTCCGATATATTCTCTAAAGTGGTAGCTACATTGAAAATGGCTTTTTTTGACGGTGTGTAAAATACTTTATCTTGAAATAGTCGTGATGTACCTTTATGTCTGTATTCATTAACAGGCCACTGAAAAGTACCCTCACTTTTTAATCTGTCGTAATTAAGATAGGAAATATCAATATTAGTTCCCTTTGTCATAGCACAATATTCATCGTAAATCTCTTCAGTAGAACCATAATTAAAACCCCGGAATCCCATACGTTGCGCAAAGTCACAAAAAATTTCAACATCTGGTCTCGCTTCACCAGGAGGATCAACTTCCTTAGGTAAATATGAAATACGACGCTCTGAATTGGTCATTGTACCTTCCTTTTCTAACCAACCAGCTGCCGGGAGCAACAAATCTGCAAATGCCGCCGTATCAGAACGATGTGATATATCCTGAACCACCACAAACTTGGCATTTTTCATAGCTCTTTCAATGCGGTTGGTATTTGGTAAACTCACTAACGGATTGGTACAGGCAATCCATACGGCTTTTAAGTCTCCTGATTCTAAGGCATCAAACATTTCTGTAGCCGTCAACCCTGGTTTCGGGTTAATCTTCTCAACACCCCAAAATTGTGCGACTTCCCTCCTATGCTCTTCGTTCATCAAATCTTTATGAACCGCTAAAAGATTAGCCATTCCCCCTACTTCTCTACCACCCATAGCATTTGGCTGTCCTGTAAGTGAAAAAGGCCCTGAACCAGGTTTCCCAACTTGACCCGTGATAAGTGATAAATTCAGAAGTGCTACATTCTTATTAACTCCTACCATACTTTGGTTAAGCCCCATAGCCCACATGCTAATAAAGCCTTTTGATAACCCAATAATATCAGCAGCTTTTTTGATATGCTTTTCATCTATACCACAAATCTTAGCTGCCTTACTAATTCTAGTATTAAAAATTTGTTCTTTATAGGCTGCAAAACCTTCAGTATGATTGTTTATAAAATCCTCATCTACAAGTCCGCGTTCATACAAACGACGCCCAATAGCGTTATATAAAACCACATCCGTTCCTGGAAGAATCTGTAAATGCAAATCGGCAAAACGTGCTGTGTCAGTCTCCCTTGGGTCAACCACTATAATTTGAACATCTGGATTTTCTTCCTTATGTTTTTCTAACCTTTGAAATAAAATAGGATGACACCATGCAGGGTTAGCCCCTGTAATTAAAAAGCTATCTGCTAACTCTATATCGGCATACGAAATTGGAACACTATCTTCTCCAAACGTTTTTTTATACCCAACTACTGCAGAACTCATACACAACCTTGAGTTGGTATCAATATTGTTGGTTCCTAAAAACCCTTTGGTGAGTTTATTGGCAATGTAATACTCTTCGGTTAAACTCTGACCAGATACATAAAAACCAACACTATCTGGACCATGCTTTTTTATAATAGATTTAAAAACGTTTGCTGCTCTATCTAAAGCATCATCCCAACTAACACGTTCACGAGGGTGTGATCTACTCCAACGCATTTCAGGATATAAGATCCTATCAGAAGTATCATTAACTACATAATGTAGGTTTCTTCCTTTAGAACAAAGCAGGCCTTTATTTACGGGGTGGTCTTTATCGCCTTCAACAATAACTTTGTTGTTACTGTCTTTTTTCACAATAATTCCGCACCCTACTCCGCAATATGAACACGTTGTTTTTACCTCACTTTTAACCATTTACAGCAGCGTTTTATACGAATTAAACTTTTTTTTTAATACAAAACAAGGGTTACTTTCATTATTAGCAATCCCTCAAAAAAGCCTTTTTTAATCATGAAATTGATAAAATTCGGCTCCCGAAATTTAATATTTAGTTTCGGTTAAATTATTTATTGTTATTCCCGATTTACCGAATGAACTCGGTAAATCACTCGGGAATAACCGTCTTAAAGAAAACCCCCATAATAGAGGAAAACTTTTAACTCTTAACTTTTATAGGTTGAAGCGTTCTTACTTCATCTTCATCTACAGATACCTGAGGTGCATGTAACTTTTCATCTGCTTCAGAGAACTTAATTGCTAAAGCTACAATTGCAGTAACAATCACAATTAACCCAATTATAAAATATCCTTGCGATACTGCCGCTGATGAGGCAGTAGATTGTGCTACTTTAACCGCTTCTTCTCCCAAACCTTGATTAGCAACAATTGCAGTTTTTTCGGCAAAAGCTGATTTAGATTTTAAGAAAAGTGCTGCTAAAAAGGCACCAACATTTCCTCCTGCTCCAACTATACCCGAAACAGATCCTATTGCTTTCTTATTTATAAATGGCACTACTGAAAAGGTTGCTCCCTCAGCCATTTGAACACTTAAACTAAATAAAATTAAAAATATAAATCCTACTACTATACTTGTTGTATTTGAAAATGTTACCAACATAATTCCTTGAACACACAGAATAAACGATAAAAATAACACACGACCTCTCAGCCCTTTTAATTTACCAAATCTATCCCCAAAGAAGCCTCCTAAAGTTCTCGCAAAAATATTCATTAAAGCAAATGATAATACAATGTTTCCAGCTGTTAAGCGCTCTAATTGAAACGTGTTTTGAAGATAATCGTCCATAGTTCCGTATACTGTTAGCTCTATACCGAAACTTGCTGCATAAATCACAAACAAAATCCAAATTCTATAATCTTTAAGAACAGCCAAAAAACCAACTTCATCCTTCTTTTTACCAATCTCTACGCCTTGGGCTCTTAATTCTTTAAAGTTCCCTTTCGGAGTATCTTGGGTAAAAAAGTAATACACAAGCCCCATTAAGAGACACACACATCCTGCAATAACCATAGAATACCTCCATGCTTCAGCTTCAGCTACACCAAAACTCACCACTGCAGCAGCAATAATTGGCATACCCAAGCGGTTAGCTCCGCCACCAAGGTTTCCCCAACCTGCCGAAGTTGCATTAGCCGTACCAACAATATTAGAAGCAAACATTAAAGAGGTATGAACCTGTGTAATTACAAAAGAGGCCCCAATAAAACCAATAAACAACCTACAAATTAAAAATTGCGTTGGAGTTTGTACTAATCCACATAAAATAACGGGAATTGCTCCCAACATTAATAAAAAGGTATAACACATTCTTGGCCCATACTTATCACATAACTTGCCAATAAGCAAGCGTGCAAACACGGTACCAGTAACAGCTAAAATAATCGAATTCCATTTTTGATCTGGTGTTAACCCCAGATCTTTTACAACATCTGGCATAAACGGAACAATCCCAAACCAAGAGAAAAAGCACATAAAAAATGATATGGCTGTTATCCAGAAGGTTCGTATCGAAACGTTTTTAAAGTTAAAAAGAGATAATTTTGTTGACTTTTCTGCTTGAAGATTTATCATGACTACGTAATTATATATTACAAAACTAAGTATTTATACGTAATAAAAACGTGTAAAAATTAAGTAATCAAAAATTATTGTAAGATTAATAAATACAGAAAGATGATTTTAAGGATTTCATAAAAAACCTATAAAATTTAATTGTTGTGTAAAGGAAAATTAAAAATTAACCTAAATCAATTGATACTCTCTAGCTTTATCAGTCAACTCTTTTAAGTTAGATACCTCTAACTTTTTCATGAGGTTAAAACGGTGTACCTCTGCAGTGCGCTTACTTATTTCTAGCTCTTCAGCAATATCTTTATTGTTCTTTAACTCTAAAACTAAACTAAGTATTTGTTTTTCGCGTTTGGTTAATTTAAAAGGTAATTCTACAGATTTCTTTTTTGGTTCTAAAGTTGCAGAAGCACCATTCACAAAATTATTCATGATGATTGCAGAAACATCACCTGTAAAATATTTACCTCCAGAGGCAACCTTGTTAAGGGCTTTTATAAATTCATCTTTACTAGCCCCTTTTAATAAATATCCGTCTGCACCAGCTTGAATAGATTGCACTACATACTCCTCAGAGTCGTGCATAGATAAGACCAATGTACGCACATCTGGATGATGAGTACTCATTTCTTTGACTACCTCAATACCGTTCATTTCTGGCATTCTTATATCAACAATAAGTACAGTGGGTTTATTTCTACTAATAACTTCTAAAGCTTCTTTACCGTTAGAAGCTTCGTCTATAACCTCTATTCCAGATTGGTCTTCTAAAAGTGCTTTTATACCATCTCTTACCAACTCATGATCATCAGCAAGTACAACTTTAATTTTATTCATAAACTATTAATATATTTACAAAAATAATAAAATTAAGTACTCTTACGTATTTACTTATTTTTTAATGCAGTAACCTCTATTTCAATCTTCATTTTTTCATTAGCTAAACCTGCCGATATCATGGTAGCAGCGGGTTTTACATCACCTAAATACTCTCTAATAACAGGCCAGCACAATTCAAAATCTGCTAGATTTGGTACAATGTAAGTTACCCGAACGATGTCTGATATTTTCGCTTCTGCTTTTTGTAAAGTAGCTTTAATGTTTATAAAGCATTGGTTGGCTTGCTCAACAACATCTTCACTAATGGTCATAGACTCATAATTATACCCAGTGGTTCCAGATACAAATACCCAGTTGTCTTGCACAACGGCCCTAGAGTATCCTATTTGAGTTTCAAAAGAAGAGCCTGAACTAATAAGCTTTTTTGTCATATTTCGTTAAACTTCTTTCAAAGGAATATTAAGCGTAACTCGTGTTCCTTTTCCCGGTTCAGAATTTAAAAACAATCTTCCGTCAATATATTTAATGCGTTCATGCATAAAGGTCATTCCCATACCTCCATCACCTGTTTTTATCTTCTCTACATTATCTGGATCAAAACCCTTTCCATCGTCATCAACTACAATACTTAAAATATCCTTACTATTTGACAGAGAGACCAAAATATGTTTAGAATCTGCATATTTAATGGCATTATTTATTGCTTCTTGAGTAATCCTATAAATATTAATTTCAGTAAGCGAATCCAAACGTCCATTGAATTCTGTTTTGTTGACAAAGAGTATTTCTTTTCCTGTAAGTTTGGCCAATTCTTTAGTAAGTTTTATTAAGGCTGGCACAATACCATGATCTGCTAATTCTGGTGGTGTTAAATTGAAAGTAGCGGTTCTAACCCCTTTTATAATATTAGCAGTCAACGCCTTTAAATGCTCAATTTTAGATGCCGTTTTATTTGCATCTTTAATATCAATACTCTCTAAATTATACTTTAAACCTGTTAGCATTTGCCCAATACCATCATGGACATCTTTAGCTATACGGTTTTGTTCTTTTTCTTGGTTTTCAATAATTTTACTTGAAACTATCTTCTGTTGACTCATCTTTTCTTCAAAGCTTTCCTTGGTCAATCGCTCTATTTCTAGCTGGCCTTCCTTTCGTTTTGTTATATCTGAAGCTATAATAAGCAACTCAGACCGCTCACTGGTAGGGGTGAATGGTATTATTGATAACTCTAACCAAATGTTTTCTTTGTTTTTAGCAGTTGCCTTTACCACTCCCTGCCATCCTGTTTTTTTATGTTTAGAAATTAAATTATTTAAGAACTCCTGTTCACTTTCATTTGATGAAATTACTTTAGAAAAGTTGGTAGCCTTATTAAATTTATTAACCTTAAAAAGCTTTGAAAATTTTTTACCCATATGCAATACTATGCCCTCTGGAGAAATTCTAGCAAATAAAAGTGTTTCATCCATGGCATGAGTTAAAGCCCGCAATTCTTTGATGGATTTCTCTTTTGCTTCACTTAAAATATCAGCATTATAAGCCATCTCTTTAGCCTTTTTTTCGGCAAGTATTAATTCTGCTAAACTATTCTTCACAGTTTTAGCGGTTGGCCAGAAAATAAATAAAAATTCAGCAAGTAAGAGCAAAAGTGTAAATGCCATTAAAAACAACTCCAACTTTCTTAACCAAGCTACGCGTTCTTCGGCCTCTAAATCGTATTGGTTTACAATACCATCCATTTTTGTTAAAAAGTCTGATTCATTTTGTTTAACAACACTTATTGCATTAGCAAAACTTTCAACGGATATATTAGGTGTATCCTCAATTAAATTTATAATGGTTTCTGAAGCATTTTTAATAGCAGTGAATGCTGGATTTATATCATCAAACATTTTAGAAACAACCCTACTATTCTTTCCAGGCAAACCTAAACTATCGCTCCCTTTTTGTAAGGCATTATGGGAATTAACCCACATTAACAAGGTGTATTTCAAATTATCTTTAATGTCAATTTGAGTCTTATAATCATTTTCAGTAGAAAGCGATAAAATTTCCTTTGTTAGTTTCTGACTTAACATTCGTTGCCTTCCGGCAATGTTAATAACGCCAGAGTCATTCTCTTGATTCTTTAAATGCTTCCTAATTAAAATCTGACTAACAATAACCGAAAGTGCAATGGTACTAAGTGCAATAATGTATAAACGACGTAATCGTTCAAAAGTGCTTTGATCTAATGAATTACGTTTTACAGCCATTTTAAATTAATTTATCCCTGAATTGCTTGTTTAATTAAGGCTAGATTTTCATCAGAATAATTTAATTGTAAAGCAGCTTCATGTCCTTTATTAGACATTTTTTTCCAAGTTTTTTGAAGAATATCAATTACTTTTTCTTCGGGATGTTTAGCTGCAAACTCCTCAAAGTAATAATCAAGAAAAACCAAACAAACCGTATCTTCTAAGGTTTGTGATTCTTCATTTTTTTTAATAAGTTTTTTTGTAATGAGTTGAGAAATCCTATCAACATATTGATTGTCATAACCAACCTGTTTCAAAATGTTGGCTGTAATTTCGGCATGCATTTTTTTTAGGGTTTCTCGCCATTTTAAATACCCCACTCTATCCATTGGATACTCGTCTCTTGATATTTGCCATCTGCAAATATGTTGCGCGCGAGCAGCTATTTGTAAGGCCTTGGAAGCATTGGGCTCGAACTGCAACAGTTTTTGTGTCATACGTTGTGAATACAACAGTTCTTTAGGGTATTCCATACCGGAAACTTGGTATGTATTTATATCTTCAGAGTTTTTTTTATCTATTAGAGCTATTGCTGTTTCAAATCGAGTTGGCTTCATTCTTTTCGTATATTAATCTGAAAAGCCAATATACACATTTTCTCCTTCAATTTTTACTGGATATGTTGCAATAGATTCTAAATCTCCATTTAAATTTTCACCACTCTCTAATGAGAAGGTTTTTTTATGTAATGGACAAGCCACTTTGGGAATGCCTTTTTCATCTCCAATCATTCCTCTAGATAAGACCATTTCCATTTTATGTGGACAAACATTTTGACAGGCATACCATTTGTTTATTCTTGCAAAATTAAATACGGCAATTTGCTTGTTTTTATATTTTACACAAGCACCGCCATCTGTTGGAAAATCACTTACTGATGCTGCTTTAAACCAAACTTTTACTTCCTCTATTTGGATTGTTCGGTATTTTTCTAAAACTTCTTCCATGTCTTTTTAAATTTTAGTCCTATTAATTACTCCAAGGTTCTGGCATTTTTTGTTCTCTCATTGGAACAAACACCAAGTTATCATCGTCTTCTTTACTATTTATAAAGTGACTGAAACGTTTCATCATTTCAGGATTATTAACCGCTTGTGTCCACTCACATTCAAACTTATTAACCAAGGTTTGCATTTCTTTCTCCAAATCTTCTGCAATACCTAATTTATCATCAATAATCACTTCTTTTAGGTAATCCAATCCGCCTTCAAGCCTTTCTTGCCATGCAGCAGTTCGTTGTAAAGGCTTAGCTGTACGCATGTATAACATTAAGTATCTATCTAAGTATTTTATAACAGTTTCGTTGTCTATTTGTTCAGCTAATAATTCGGCATGACGTGGCGTTGCCCCTCCATTACCTCCAACATAAAGGTTCCATCCTCCTTCAACAGCAATTAAACCAAAATCCTTACCACGTGCTTCAGCACACTCTCTTATACATCCAGAAACACCTCCTTTGATTTTGTGAGGAGCACGAATTCCTCTATAACGGTTTTCTAATTCAATACCAAAACTCACACTCTCATCCATACCGTAGCGACACCAAGTTGAACCTACACAAGTTTTAACGGTTCTTAAGGACTTACCATAAGCATGACCACTCTCAAAACCATGACTGATTAATTCTTTCCAAATTAATGGTAATTGATTTAATGTTGCTCCAAATAAATCAATACGCACACCACCTGTAATTTTAGTATATAAATCGTATTTCTTGGCAATTTCTCCTAAAGCTATTAACTTATCTGGTGTTATTTCTCCTCCAGGTACACGAGGTACTACTGAATAGGTTCCGTTACGTTGAATGTTTGCCAAGAATCTATCGTTGGAATCTTGAATAGCATATTCTTTATTAGCGGTATCTGCATGGATGCTTGCCATTAAGGAAGCTACAACAGGCTTACACAATTCACAACCATGACCACCATTACCATGATTATCTAGTACTTCATTAAAAGTTGTGTATCCTTTAACTTGGATAATTTGATATAAATCCTGTCTGTTATAATCAAAATGCTCACAAATAGTGTCTTTCACTTCGATGCCTAAAGACTTTAGTTTGGCATTGGTTAAATCAGCCACCATAGGCTTACATCCACCACAGCCAGTACCCGCTTTAGTACAACTTACCACATCACCTAAATCTTTAGCTTCTCCATTTTCTATGACACTACAGATCTGCCCTTTGGTTACACTCTCACAAGAACATATTTGAGCTTCATCTGGCAAATCCATTACATCTCCAAAAGCAGCTCCACCATCGCTTATTGGTAATATCAACTGTGCCGCATTTTCTGGAATAGCCATACCATTAAGATAAATTTGGTGCAGCATACTATAATCGGTCGCATCACCCACTAAAATCCCACCTAGTAGCTTCTTTCCATCCAAGCTTACATTTATTCTCTTATATAAATATTCTGTTTTATTTTCAAAAATTATGGAATGACCTTTTGATGCTGGCATAAACGGTTCACCAAAACTAGCCACATCAACACCAATTAGTTTAAGTTTGGTAGACATGTCAATGGACTCAGGCATTACAGCATTGGTTTCTCCAAGAATTTGTCTTACTGCAATGTCCGCCATGTCATATCCTGGAGCAACCAACCCATAAATCATTTGGTTGTAAAGTGCAATTTCTCCAATGGCATAAATATTATCATCAGAGGTTTTCATAGTATTATCAACCAAAATACCTCCTCTAACACCAACCTCTAAGCCACAAGCTTTTGCTAGCTCATCTCTTGGTCTAATTCCTGCTGATACAATAAGCATATCAACATCTAAAACATCATCTTCTCCAAACTCCATCCCGGTAATTTTACCATCCCCTAAAATCTGATTGGTCGCCTTACTTAAATGAATATTTAAACCTATAGATTCTAACTTAAGTTTTAAAACCTGAGAACTTCTAGAATCCAATTGTCTTGGCATTAATTTAGGTGCAAACTCAACAATATGAGGCTCTAAACCCATATCTAAAACAGCCTTTCCAGCCTCTAAACCCAATAATCCTCCACCAAGAACAGCTGCTTTTGCATCTGGCTTTTCAGCTTTAAGCTTAGCTGCATAAGCCAGCATCCCTTCTAAGTCTTCAATGGTTCTATATACAAAAACACCTTTCTTTTCAACACCCTTAATTGGCGGTACAAAAGGAGATGAACCCGTGGCCATTACTAAATAGTCATATGAAAACTCTCGATCTTTAGCAGTTGTTATTTTCTTTCCAGACCTGTTAATATCTGAAACACGCTCACCTGTAATTAATTTGATATTATTTTCAGAATACCACTCCGCCGGAGCCATTTCCAATGCCTTAGCATCTTGATTATCAAAAAATTCACTTAAATGAACCCTGTCATAAGCAGGTCTTGGTTCTTCACCAAAAACAGTAATTTGAAAATTTTTGGCAGCTTCATTTGCTACAAATTTTTCACAAAATTTGTAACCTACCATACCATTACCTACTACAATGATGTTTTTCATATCTACGTATTTTGAATACAAAACTAAGTAATTATACTTAATTATATTTCAAATAATACATAGTAAATTAGCTCTAATGTAAATTATTAGAGATTTCGCAAATTGATAAGTAGATAATTAAGTAAACAACAAAAATTACGTATTAGAATTATATTTTAATTGATAAATAAAAAAGGAGTGTATTTTGGGGTATTCTAAATAACATATAAGCCTTTGTAGCTTGTAAAATATAATAATTGCTTGGAATAATTAAATACAATTAAAGAACTAAGCTATAGAAACTGTAATAATTATACTTTTTGATGCTGGGGTTTTAGCAGTGTGTGCGTAACTATTTAATGGTACCAATACATTTGTTTCAGGGAAATAAGTAGCACAGCATTTTTTAGGGATATCATACCCCACTGCTTTGAATTTGTTCGCACTTCTCACTACACCATTGTAATTAGACTGTAAATTTACAACTTGCTGCTCTGTAATCCCTCTTTCTTTCATGTCATCTCGGTTCATCATGATAATACGACGCTCATTAAAAATACCACGATAGCGATCATTTAAACCATAAATAGTGGTGTTGAATTGATCATGACTCCTAATAGTCATCATAACTAATTCATCCTTTTTAAGTTTCCATTCTGGTAGTTTGTTAATAGAAAAATGTGCTTTACCCGATTTGGTTTTAAAATCTCTTATACGCGCCCCATTAGGTAAATAAAACCCTGATGGTTGCTTTAACCTTTTGTTATAATTATTAAAACCGCTTACAACTTCTTCAATATCATCTCGCACTAAGCTATAATCATCTTTATAAGCCAGCCAATTAATTTTAGAGCGGTTTTTTAACGTAGCATTTGCAATACCACAAACTAGAGCAACTTCACTTATTATTTGATCAGAACATGGTTCTAAAACCCCTTTTGTAGAAGATACCACACCCATTGAGTTTTCTACACTTTGAACCTGAACACCTGTTTTTTGATAGTCCTTTTCTGCTCTTCCTAAACAAGGTAAAATAAGTGCTTCTTTACCTGTAACCAGATGAGAACGATTGAGTTTTGTGCTCACATGAACCGTTAAATTACAATTTGCTAAAGCCTGTGCTGAAAAATTAGTATCTGGCACTGCCGAAATAAAATTTCCGCCTAAACCAAAAAATACTTTAGCTTCCTTATTGTACATAGCTTCAATAGCCTCAATAACAGAATACCCATGCTTTGCAGTAGGCTTGAAACCATATTTAGCTTCAATTCTATTTAAAAAAGATTGTGGCGCAGCTTCCCAGATACCAACGGTTCTATCACCTTGAACATTGGAATGACCTCGCACCGGGCAGGTACCTGCACCTTCTTTTCCTATACTACCTTTTAACAGTAAGAGATTTACTAGTTCTCGAATGTTGTCAACAGCATTTTCGTGCTGAGTTAACCCCATAGCCCAACATATAATAATTCTATCATTGTTAAGAATCAACTCAAACACCTCATCAAAAGTTTTTTTAGAAACTCCTGATAACTTTAAACATTCTTCAAAATCAAAGCGCTTTAAATCTGAGATAAAGGCTTCATAACCATGAGTATATTCTTCAATAAACTGTTTATCAAATACATTTCCATGTTCTGATTGTTTCTCTAGTAACTTTAAAAGAATGGCCTTAAAAAAAGCTACATCGCCATTAACTGTTACTGGTACAAAAACATCTGCTAAATCTGTGCCACCAGTTAACATTTTAATAGGATTTTGAGGATTGGTAAACTTCATAAAACCAACCTCCTGCAAAGGATTAACAGCAATAATTTTACCGCCATTCTTTTTACATTTTTCTAAAGCCACCAACATTCTGGGGTGATTGGTTCCTGGATTCTGCCCCACTACCATAACCACTTCAGCCTTATATAAATCATCTAAAGTAACCGACCCTTTTCCAATACCAAGGGTTTCTGTCAAGGCCTTACCACTAGCTTCATGACACATGTTAGAGCAATCTGGTAAATTAGCCGTTCCAAATTCGCGTACAAATAATTGATATAAAAAAGCAGCTTCGTTAGTGGTTCTTCCTGATGTATAAAATACGGCCTCATCAGGTGAATCTAAAGCATTTAAGTGTTTAGCTACTAAAGTAAAAGCATCTTCCCAAGAAATGGATTGGTAGTGAGTAGCTCCTTTAGCTAAATACATGGGCTCTGCTAACCGACCTGATTTGCCAATTTCAAAGTCTGACCATTCTGCCAATTGATTTACAGAATGTTTTGCAAAAAAGTCTCTCCCAATAGAGTTCTTTTGAGCTTCTTCTGCCATGGCTTTTATACCATTTTCACAGTATTCACCTAAAAGTGAGCGGTCATCATCTGGATCTGGCCATGCACAACCCGGGCAATCAAAACCTCCTTTTTGGTTTAATTTTGAAGAAATTTTAAGTGCATCTAAAGGCTTCATATACTTTAAAACCATACCTGTAGCTGACTTTAAAGCACTAAACCCCACACTGTTTTTGGGTGGTTTAGTGATTTTTAAATCGGTAAAATTCTCTGAAGTTGCAGCCTTTTCTTGTGGTGTTTTGCTCATACAATTATTACTTGTGTCTTACCTAAAATGCTAAAATATATTTGTTGAAATACAAAATCATACTTAATTTCATCTTACTTGTAAATAACACCTTTAGTAAACTTAGGTAAAATGTACATAAAAAAAGCGAGCATAACTACTCGCTTAAATATATAAATTTTATGTTATCTAAATTACCCTATAACTTCTTTACTTTGTAAATTATTCATAAAGGGTAATTTATATAAACGTTGCCCTGTTGCCTTATAAATAGCATTGGCAACAGCGCCCCCAATAGGTGGTAATGTTGGCTCTCCTAAGCCTGTTGGCGCAATATCACTTTTAGCAAAATGAACATCTACTTCTGGTGTTTGACCCATTCTTATTAATTGATAGCTACTAAAATTATTGGCCGAGGGTACACCGTCTTTGAAGCTAAAATCTGCATACATGGCATGCCCTATACCATCCAAAACACCGCCTTTAGCTTGATTTAGTGCACCTAGAGGATTTACAACAATACCACAATCTATAGCGCAAGTAACCTTTTTAATAAATGGCATGCCGTTATCTAAAATCACATCTGCTACTTCAGCAACATGTGTGTTATGACAATAATATACTGATAAGCCTTGGTAAACACCTTCTGTAGTCTTTCCGTAATTAGATTTTTCAACTACCATTTGTAAAACACCTTGTAATCGTTCTGGACTATAATCTACTTTTGGACTAGGATTCTTCTTCACGTTATCTAACAAGTCCATGTGTAATTGTACTCGGTCTACCTCCATTTCTTCAGCTAATTCATCAAAAAAACTTTGCTCTGCAATAGCTAAGAAATTAGTATATGGGGCTCTCCACGCACCTGTTGTTATATTACTTCTTAAAGGAACACTATCTACTTGATAATTTGCAATGGCACCCGCTGGAAAAAAGTTAGGTACCAAACCATACATATTTCCATTAACACAAGCTTCTTTAAGGTGATAGCCCGTAAGTTTTCCATCTTTTATAGATGCTGCAATCTTATATTTACAGGCTGGACGATATACTCCAGTAGTCATATCGTCTTCTCTAGTAGACACCATTTTTACGGGCATTTTAATTTTATCAGCAATTTCGGCTGCTTCTATAACATAATCGTTATATAAACGTCTTCCAAAGCCTCCACCCATTCTGGTAAGATCAACATGAATATCCTCTATAGGTCTACCCAACAAACTTGCTACGGCATTTGCTGCTGCTTCTGGAGTTTGTGTTGGACCTACTAAATGCACTTTTTCTGGAGTAACATTAGCGAAAAAATTCATAGGCTCCATGGTATTATGCGGTAAAAAAGTTGATTCATAAATACGCTCAACAACCTTATCAGCCTCAGCAAAGGCCTTTTCTACATCGCCATCCTTACGTCTTGTTCTAAACTTATTACCATTTAATAAGTCTAGCAGTTTTTTATCGTGTTCTTTTGTGCTTTCTAAATTAGAATCGGTTTTCCAAGTGGTTTTTACAGCCTTCGCTCCTTTAATAGCATCCCAGATTGTTTTACCTACAACTACAATTTTATCTGTTGTACTCAATTTAACACTCCAGTTAGGCCTACCTTCAGTTAACATAGCTCTTGCTTTTTCGCCAATTGTAATTACATCTATAACTCCTGGCATTCTCTTTGCTGTTGTTGCATCAAAAGATTCTAACACTTGCCCAAATGCTGGTGGACGTATAACCGAAGCATACACCATACCTGCTTCTTTGTAATCTAACCCAAATAGTGGTTTTCCTGTAATGATTTTATCTATATCAACATTAGCCGTTTTTGTTCCAATAATTGTAAAATCTTTAGGATCTTTTAAACTTATATCTTCAGGCACTTCTAACTGAGCGGCTTCTAAAACAACATCGCCATAACCTATAGTTTCTCCATTAGCATTAATAATAACACCTTGTTTTGCAGTACATGTTGAAGCTTCTACACCCCATCTGGCTGCAGCTGCATTCACTAACATTTGTTTTGCCGTAGCCCCTGTTTGACGTAAGGGTTCCCAATTTCTTCTAAGAGACTGACTCCCTCCTGCTGTTTGGTTTCTATAATTTTCGGTATCTAGTGGGGCTTGAACAACATAAACATCTTCCCAAAGCACATCTAACTCCTCTGCAATAAGCATGGGCATTGAGGTTTTAACTCCTTGACCAATCTCTGGATTAGTTGCAAAAATTGTTACTTTACCTTCCTCAGAAATTTTTATAAATGCGTTGAAGTCATTATAATTTAACTGACTTAAATCTACAGGCATTTTAGCATCTTCTTTACAAGCATTAAATAAGTTAAAACCTATTAACATACCTCCACTTGCCAAAACAGAGGTTTTTAAAAAAGATCTTCTACTAAATGAAATTTTATTTGAAGTTTGCATGATTAGTTTTGGTTGGTTAACTCATTTTTTTCGCTGCCACTTTTACGGCTTCCTCAATGCTTCTGTATGATGCGCATCTGCAAATGTTACCGTTCATAGCATTTCTTATTTCTTCACTTGAAGGATTCGTGTTTTTTTCTAGAAAGGCCGCCGCGGTCATAATTTGCCCGCTTTGACAATAGCCACATTGTGGCACATCAATGGCTTTCCAAGCTTCTTGAACTGGATGATCTCCATATTCTGAAAGTCCTTCTATGGTAGTTATATTCATTCCTTCGGCTTGAGACACCTGAAGTAAACAACTTCTATTAGCTATACCATCTGTATGAATAGTGCAAGCACCACATTGCCCAATTCCGCAGCTATATTTTGTTCCTATAAGGTTTATTTGATCTCTTAACACCCAAAGTAATGGCGTATCAGAATCGGCCTCTACGGTATAGGCTTTATTATTGATTTTTAAGTTGAAAGTTGGCATAATATAGAATTTTGTTAAAAGTTACTAAAATTCTAGCTAACCTAGCTCCAAACTTACAATTTTAACAAGGGCCTAACTAAACCAAAATTATCCCCGAGAGTGCTTATGTTATCTTAATTACTTGAATTTATAAATTCTAATGCACGACGCTCGTTATAGTAAACATTTTTTTTATCAATAAAGGCCACATGTCCACCATGAGTAGGCATTTCTAAATAAATATATTCAGAGCTTTTTGCCTCTTTTACGGGATAACATTCTGGTGATAAAAAAGAATCGTTTAACGCATTAATAATAAGCGTTGGAATTTTTATATTAGTGATGAACTGTAAACCACTACATTTTTGGTAATAATCTAAGGCATCTTTAAAACCATGTATTTTTGATGTATAAACATCATCAAAATCTCTTAGGGTTTTAATGTTTTTTAAAACTTCTCCAGATATAGCTTCTGGAAACTTTTCCATTTTAGCCGTTAACCTCCTTTTTAAATGATTTAGAAAGCGTATGGCATAAGGTAAATTTTTAATCTTATGAAGCTCTTTGCACGAACCATTTAAATCACATGGAACAGAAACACATACGGCTGCTTTTATTTCATGTGGTAAACTATTTCCTTCTCCCAAAAATTTAAGAATCATATTAGCACCAAGACTAATACCTTTTAAATAAATATTAGCGTAACTTTTTGTTGAAATTACATGCTCAATAACCTCGTGTAGATCTTCTGTTGCACCAGAATGATAACTACTTAATTTTAAATTATCTTCTCCACTACAACCTCTAAAATTTACGCACAGAGCATCAATATTATTATTGTTGAAAAGTTTAGCTGCCCCTAACATATATGGGCGCTTGCTATCACCTTCTAAACCGTGCAAAAGAATGATGAGTTTATCTGTTTTTTCCTTTGAAAAGCACCAATCTAAATCTATGAAATCACCATCAGACAATGTGATACGCTGGCGTTCTTGTACTACATTGTTAACCCTTCTGAATAATCCAGAATAAACCGTAGCTATAAAACCGTTTTTAAATAAAAAAGGGGCTTTGTAAGTTGATTCTATTACAGGCATTTAGTTAGCTTCTAAAGACGTAAATTTAAAGTCAGTTCCATTAAACAATCCTTTATCACTTAACTTTAACGATGGAATAACTAATAATGCCATAAAAGAAAGCGTCATATAAGGAGCGTTTAGTTTACTACCTAGCTGTTTAGCCATTGCATCTAAAACTTTATATGTTTTAGCAACTTCTCCAGCGCCTTTATTACTCATAATTCCAGCAATAGGTAGTGGTAATATTTTTTCTTCAGAATTACTCACAGCACAAATTCCACCTTTATTTTCAATTATGAGATTAACTGCTTTGCAAATAGCTTCATCAGAAACACCAACCGCTATGATATTATGTGAATCATGACCAACCGATGATGCAATAGCACCTTTTTTCAAGCCAAAATTCTTGATGAACGCCATAGCTGGTTTTTTATTTTGGTAACGATTCACTACCGTCATTTTTAGAACATCTTCTTTTACATTAGAAACTAAATTGCCGTTTTCTATTTTTGAGTTAGCTATATATTTATTGGTAACCAACTGGCCTTCTAATGCTTCAATAACCTTTATTTGTTTCGCTTTCAATTCAATTTTAAAATCTAAAACCTGCTTTATTTCACTATTAAAATTATTAATTGGCTTTACAGGCACTTTATTAATTAAAGACTTACCATTTTCATAAACCACCTTACCGTTTATGTAAGTTTTAATTGTTTTGAAATTCACTAAATCTTCAACAACTATAAAATCAGCAAAGTCGCCCTCATTTAGTAATCCAACATCTAAGTTGTAATGTTTAACTGGATTTACACAAGCCACCTGCAGTACCTTGAAAACATCCATTCCTTTTTCAACCGCCCTAGCACAAAGTTTATTAATATGACTAAGCACTAAATCATCAGGGTGCTTATCGTCACTACAAAACATTATACCCTCATAATACTCTGGAAGTAAACTAATTAAAGAATCAAAGTTTTTAGCAGCACTACCCTCTCGTATAAGAACTTTCATGCCTTTTTGAAGTTTCTCTAAAGCTTCATTATAAGTAAAACATTCATGGTCTGTAGAAATTCCTGCTGAAATATACTTAGACAAATTATCTCCTACCAAACCAGGAGCATGACCATCAATAGGTTTGTTAAAATTTTTAGCCCAATGTAGTTTTTTTAAAACCTCTTCATCATCAAAAATTACGCCGGGGTAATTCATCATTTCTGTTAGAAATTTGATATTAGGATCTTGAAGAAGCTCTTTTATATCATTAGAGTTTATGATTGCACCAGCTGATTCAAAGGTTGTGGCAGGTACACAAGAGGGAGCTCCAAAATTAAATTTTAAAGGCACCTGGTTTCCGTTTTCTATCATGAATTTTACGCCGTCTAACCCACAAACATTAGCTATCTCATGCGGATCTGATACGGTAGCAACCGTACCGTGTTTTACGGCTATTTTTGCAAACTCACTAGGCACCAACATTGAGCTTTCAATGTGAATATGGGCATCTATAAAACCTGGTAAAATGTAGTTTTTTGCATCATGCTCCTTTTCTGCAATGGAAACAATTCTATCATCTTTAACGGTTAATTCTCCCTTAAAAATTCGTTTGTTTTGTATGTCAACTATTTTTCCTTTAAGTTTCAAAAGTATTAGGATGTTTTTACGATTGCGCTTAGTTTAGCATGTGTTATTTCAATTCGATTTTTAAAATTTCTTGAGTGGCTTCAGTTACTCTAAAACGGTTATCGGCTCTTCGGTTTACTATCCATACAATATTATTTTCTGAACATAACAATAAGGTACTTTCTTTATCTAAAAGTGACAGTTTTTCGTCCTTAAAATACTTACTCACTTTTTTTCTTCCTTTCATTCCGAAAGGAAAAAACACGTCACCAACTTTCCACTGCCTTATTAACAAAGGAAATTTCAATAAGGCTCTATCTACATAAATAGATGTTGTACTATTATCGGATATTTCATCTACCTCAGAAAAACACATCATTCCAAATGGGGTTTCAATTTCCTGACTTGTATCGCTAACAACAATTTCAATTAACTCTCCCGGAACAATTTTACTTAATAGTAAATGGTCCTGATGTTTAATTAACCTATGTGTATTAGATAAAATATACTTACCCGATTGGGCATCTAACAAATTTAAAGCATCATTCCATTCTGTAAATCCGTAATCTTTAAATGTTTCGAACAAATACGCCCTTGGATTGTTTTGTTTCTTGAATTCAGAAATTTTAAAGGTCATTTTACTTTCTTCAATACTTACCACGGCCTCCTGAAAAAATTGTTCTAAATGATCCTCAACAATATCAGTAGCATCACTAAGATTATTTATGGTACTTTGATAGCTTTGAAGCAAACTAGGGTTTATTTCTTTTAGAATGGGAATGACCTCATGTCTCAATTTATTTCTAAGGTATTTTGTGGAGGCATTACTACTATCAACCCGCCACTCTAATTGGTTGTCTTTTGCATAATCCACTATTTGTTCTCTTGAAAATGGCAATAATGGACGTACAAATTTGTTGTTAATCTCAGGTATTCCTGTTAAACCATCCAATCCAGTTCCTCTTGAAAAATTAATTAAAAAAGTTTCCAAATTATCATCGGCATGGTGCGCTGTTAAAATGTAATCGAATTGTAGCTGCTGCGCTAGTTCATCGAACCAAAAATAACGCATTTCTCGTGCCGCCATTTGAACAGATATTTTATGCTCATTGGCATAACCCTGGGTGTCAAAACTTTCAGTAAACGCTTCAATATCTATACTGTTAGCTAATTGGATAACGAAATCTTCATCTCCATCACTCTCTTTGCCACGTAAATTAAAATTACAATGTGCTAAGGCAACATTTAAATTTAATTGATGACACAAATGCACCAATACCACACTATCAATACCTCCAGAAATGGCAATTAAAAGTCTACTTCCTTTTAGAAAAGAGAGGTTGTCGTTAATATGGTTTTGGAAGTTTTTTAGAAGCATTGCTGTAAATTCACGAATACTATGTTTCACAAATATACCAACTTGAAACTTTGAACTTTAATCTTTTTTCTGAAAACTTTTAGTTTTCAAGAACTTCACGCATAGCCTTGGCTTTTACCAAACATTCCTCATACTCTTTTAAAGGATTACTCTTAGCCGTAATAGCACCCCCAACCGAATACGATACATATTTTTTTGAAGCATTGAAAAGAATACTCCTGATAACCACATTAAAATCAAAATCTCCTGTGGGGTTAAAATATCCAATAGCCCCAGAATAAATACCACGTTTTGTTTCTTCCAATTTTTCAATGATTTCCATTGCTGAAATTTTGGGAGCACCCGTCATACTTCCCATTGGAAATGTACTTTTTATAATATCTATAGGATGTGTTACAGGTTCTACCTTAGAAATCACGGTGGATATCATTTGATGCACCTGCTTAAATGTGTATACTTTGCAAAGTTCTTTTACGTTTACACTACCCTTTATGGCAGTTCTTGACAAATCATTACGAACCAAATCTACAATCATAATATTTTCACTACGTTCTTTTTGGTCGTTTTCTAAATTGATTTTTAAAGTTTTATCCTCCTCCATATTATCAGAACGTCTCGCGGTTCCTTTTATGGGTTGGGATACAACAGTTTTACCCTGTTTTAGTAAATAGCGTTCTGGAGATGCACTTAGTACATATTTATCATGAAACTTAATATATGATGCAAATGGTGGTTTTGATATTTCGTTGAGTTTAAAATATGTTTCTAACGGATTAATTTCTGTATTTTCAGCATAAAACTCCTGACAAAAATTGGCTTCATAAACATCCCCTCTGCGAATATGATTTAACACAGCCTCTACCTTTTTAAAATAGTCATCTTTGTGTATGCGAAGCTTAATCTTGATATCATTTGAGACCTTTTGACTTTTTTCTGGAGGATATGTAGTTTCAATTTCTGATAAATCAGCTTCAACTTCATCTGAAACATAATTTAAATATTGAATTTCAACAGAGTTATTTTTAAATAAAAACAGTTTTTTAGGCTGAAAAAAATACAAATCTGGAAAACGTAAGCCATCAAAATTATTTGAAGTTAATTTCTCAGCATCATTTTTTAAATCATAGGTTAAATAGCCAAAAATCCAATCTTTTGTAGCAGATTGATACTCCTTTAATTTATTAAAAGCCTCATGATAATCGGTTTGAATACTTGTAAACCCATCAACTGCCAAAATAGCATCATAATTTGAATAATCTTGTTGGTAGCTATTAGAATCTAACCAAACCACATCTTCAAATTGTTGTGCCCATATCAATAATTGCTCTTTAAAAGCCTCAATACTTTTTGGTTGATATGTTGTTGTCGTTCTCAAAAGGATTGCAAATTACCGAAATTTAATATTGAAATAAAACAAGAACTTAACTATACTTAGGGCTATAAAAAAGATTTCTCTCTAACAGAAGGCCCAATTTTAAAACATATATCTTTGCTGTATCTAAATTTTAAATGTGACTTTTCAAGATTTAAATCTAAACACCCCGCTACTTAATGCCATAAACGATTTGGGTTTCACCAAACCTACACCTATTCAGGAACAAGCTTTTAATGTGGTTAGTTCTGGTAGAGATGTAGTTGGAATAGCCCAAACCGGTACTGGAAAGACTTTTGCCTACATGTTACCTATTCTTAAACACTTAAAATTCTCTAAACAGGAAAACCCAAGAGTTTTGATTTTGGTACCTACAAGAGAGTTGGTGGTTCAGGTAGTTGAAGAAATTGAAAAATTATCTAAATATATTAATACTAGGGTTTTAGGCGTTTATGGTGGTACTAATATCAACACACAGAAACAAGCAGTTGCCGAAGGTTTAGATATTCTGGTAGCTACTCCGGGTAGGTTATATGATTTAGCTTTGAGTAGGGTTTTGCAATTAAAGTCTATACAAAAACTGGTTATTGATGAAGTTGATGTGATGCTAGATTTAGGTTTTAGACATCAATTGATTAACATCTTTGATTTACTTCCTGAACGACGTCAAAATATCATGTTTTCTGCAACTATGACTCATGATGTAGATCTATTAATCAATGACTTTTTTAGAAATCCCATACGTATTTCTGTAGCTGTTTCAGGAACTCCATTAGATAACATTTCACAAAACAGATATAACGTTCCTAATTTCAACACCAAAGTTAATTTATTAGTCCACCTATTAAGTAATACTGAAACTTTTAATAAGGTATTAATTTTTGTGGCTTATAAGCGAATGGCAGATCGTCTATTTGAAAATCTAGATACCGTGTTAAGAGACGAAGTTTGTGTGATTCATTCTAATAAAACACAGAATTACCGCTTACGAAGTATAGAGGCTTTTAGTGAAGGTGAGCATAGAATTTTAATTGCTACTGATGTGATGGCACGTGGACTTGATATTAATAACGTGTCTCATGTGATTAATTTTGATACCCCCGAATATCCTGAAAACTACATGCACCGTATTGGTAGAACTGGTCGTGCAGAACGTAAAGGGGCATCTCTGGTATTTTCTACTGAAAAAGAACAAAAAGCCATTGAAGCTATTGAAAGGTTAATGGATATGAAAATTCCGTTATTGGAATTTCCCGAAGTAGTTGAAATTTCTAATGAACTTATTGAGGAAGAACAACAGCAAATAAAAGAGCACTACAATCCCTTAAAAAGAGGGCAAGATGAGGATACTCCTGGTCCCGCATTCCATGAAAAGAAAGAAAAAAATAAAAAAGTAAACCAAGGCGGATCTTACCGTAGAGAAATAGCTAAAAAGTATAAAAAACCGAAAACTCGAGGAGATAAAAATGCCAAAAGACGTAAAAAAAGAAAATAGTTAAGAGGTAATTCCATTTAAATTTCCCAAAGTAATTTTACAAAAAAAGACTGTCTAAATTTAGACAGTCTTTTCGATTTAACCTTTATGTTTGAAATTTATTTAAGCTTTCTTTGCCTTATTGATTGTAGGGAACAACAATTTAATGTTTTCAACATTTCTTTCTCTGTTAAAATAAGTTCTAATATCACTAGAAGTACGAGCAATAGACTCCCTTAAATCTTCTTCACTAATTATTAATACGTCTTGTTTAGTTTTTAAAGTTTCATTAACAACCTCTACATTGTCTTCTGAAACAGAAACGGTTTTAGTAGTTTCAACGTTTACCTCTGTAGCAGTACTTTGAGCATTTGCAAAAGCAAAACTTAAAACAAAAACTAATAATATGTAAACTCTTTTATTCATGACTTGGGTTGATTTATGATTCAAATATATTATCGATTCAAAGATTGAATGCAAAAAATTAGTTGTAAAACCCAGTATTTTCGTTTATTAGAAAATGTGTTAAAAACTCAAGATTAACTGATAAAACAACCGATTTTTTCGTTAAAAACGCACAGAGAATGCATTTCGTCGATGTTTTTATTTGTTTACCAGATAGTCAGAAAAAAGCACTCTTTTAAATACATTTTTTATCAGATAAAAAACACCAAGTTTTAGTCGGTAATTTGTATCTATTAGCACCTTTATATTTCTCATACAAAAACAAAATCTCTACTTATTAAACCATACAAAATTTAGTTTTTACTTAAGTAAATAGTATACTAGCTATAACATTTTTAAATAAAAAAAATCATGTACTTTTGCCAAAAATTAAATACCAATGACAGAATTACAACAAATAATAGAAGCCGCTTGGGATAACAGAGAGCTTTTAAAAGAAGATCAAACGACTTCTGCTATAAGAAGCGTTATAGATTTACTTGATAAAGGTGAGTTACGTGTAGCCGAACCTATTGAAGGTGGTTGGCAAGTTAACGAATGGGTTAAAAAAGGGGTTGTACTTTATTTTCCTATTCAAAAAATGGAAACCATTGAAGCTGGCCCATTAGAGTTTCATGATAAAATACCTTTAAAAACTGGTTATAAGGAAAAAGGTATTAGAGTGGTTCCTCATGCTGTTGCAAGACACGGGGCTTATATTTCTCCAGGCACTATTTTAATGCCTAGTTATGTAAATATTGGAGCCTATGTAGATGAAGGCACCATGGTTGATACATGGGCAACTGTGGGTAGTTGTGCTCAAATTGGTAAAAATGTACACTTATCTGGTGGTGTTGGAATTGGTGGTGTTTTAGAACCACTACAAGCTGCACCAGTTATTATTGAGGACAATGTTTTTGTGGGTTCAAGATGTATTGTGGTTGAAGGTGTTCATGTTGAAAAAGAAGCTGTTTTAGGAGCTGGCGTTGTTTTAACTATGAGTACTAAAATTATTGATGTTACTGGTGATGAGCCTTTAGAACTGAGAGGTAAAGTACCTGCTCGCTCTGTTGTTATCCCAGGCAGTTACACTAAAAAGTTTGCCGCTGGCGAATATCAAGTTCCTTGTGCATTGATTATTGGGAAACGTAAAGAAAGTACAGACAAGAAAACATCTTTAAACGATGCGCTTCGCGATAACGAAGTAGCTGTTTAAAATGAGAGTGCACTTATAAAAAAATGACTATCTTGACTCATTATACCGAGGTAGTCATTTTAATTTTAAATTATGAAGCTTTCTGAATTACCTACGTCACTATATCATAGCATTAAATTAGCTTTAAAGCCGATAAAAGCTTTTAATGAAGCTACAAAAGAACGTATTCCTGTAGTTGTATCTCTCACTACAATTCCATCCAGAATCAAAACGCTACACATTACTATTAGAAGCTTATTAAATCAAGAAGTGCTTCCAGAAAAAATAGTACTTTGGTTAAATGACAGCTATAAAGACAATATTCCTTCAAAACTAGAAAAACTTTTAGGCAATATATTTGAAATTAGATTTTCACCATATACATTTTCACACAGAAAGCTTATTCATAGTATAGAAAATTTTCCTGATAAAGTAATAATAACTTGTGATGATGACCTTATTTATCATCCTTCTAGTTTAAAAATGTTATATCAAGAGCATTTAAAAAATCCTAATGTTGTTATAGGTAACCGCTGTAGAAGAATAACTTATGATGAAAACCATAATCCTCTACCATATTTGCAATGGCCATTTGCTGAAAAAACAGTTTTTGGGGAGAAATGGCTAACACCTGTTGGAGCATTTTTGGTTTTATATCCTCCAGATATTTTACATAAAAATGTACATGATATAAATTTGTTTAACAAATTATCTCCTAAAGCAGATGACCTCTGGTTTAAAATGATGACATTGTTAAACAACAATTTAAGCATCAAAGCAGAACATGAACCTCCTGAACCTATACCAATAATTGGAACCCAAAAAAACTCTCTTAAAAAAGTAAATAAAAAACTTGACTACAACAGAGTACAATGGTTACAACTTTGTGAATATTTTAAATTAAATATTTAAGGAAATATTTTTTTTATCCCAAAATCTGTCCAAACCCGTTTTTCTTTTTTTGTAGAGGCTCTTATAGCTAGGTTTTTATTAATTGATTCTTGATTTTTATATCCTCTTGGGTGGTCTAAATGTAAACATATGGCACTATAACGTATTTGCTTTGATTTTATTCCAAGATTAAACAAACGCTCGCCTAATTCCCTATCCTGTCCCCCATACTGCATACGCTCATCAAAACCATTTATTGTTAAAATATCTGCTTTCCAACCAGATGCATTATGTCCATTCCAACTGGCATTTGTTGGTGTAATAGCGTTTAAAACTTTACTTTTAAAACCTTTAGCTGTTAACTTGTTATTTTTAAAAGAAGACTTTAAACCTTTTTGTTTTAACCATTTTAAATCAAAACATTTTTGAGTTAAAATATCGTCTTTAGAAATTAATTTTGAAATATTCATTGGTAGCATAAAATATCCCCCGGAAAGAAAGTAGCCTTTCTCTTTTCTATCTACATGAACTTTCACATAATCTTTTCTAGCAATGCAATCGCCATCACTCATTAAAATGTAATCGGCATTACAAGCTTCTACTGCTTTATTTAAAATTTGAGATTTTTGAAAGCCATTATCTTCATGCCAAACATGAATAATTGGGTAATGTACTTCAGATTTCATTTTATCAATTAAATCAAATGTTGGTTGTTTGGAACCATCATCTGCAATAACCATTTCAAAATCTTTGAAGGTTTGTGCTTCATAACTCCAAAGTACTTTTTCTAACCACGCTTCAGAATTGTAGGTGCTTATTATAATTGATATTGTAGGTTTAATTTTCATATCACTATTAAGGCTTTTATTTCTTATGGTTTGTAATTGGTTGGAGCAAAAATAACTATTTTTACCTTTTTAAATTTTGCATAAATTCTATTTTGAAAGAAGACTCAATTAAAATTTCCACATTACTAATAACTTATAATGAAATAAACCACATAGATGAAGTTATAGAAAACATTACTTTTTCTGATGAGATAATTGTTGTAGATTCTTTTAGTACTGATGGAACTTATGAAAAACTAAAATCTTATAACAACGTCACTACTATACAACGTGCTTTTAAAAACTTTGCGGACCAACGCAACTTTGCTATAAATCAAGCAACAAATGATTGGATTTTATTTATTGATGCCGATGAACGTCTTACAAATTCTCTAAAAAAAGAGATTTTTAATGAAATATCAAGCGACAGTAAAAAAGTTGCTTATATGTTTAAAAGATTATACTTCTTCAAAAAAAAACGCATACGATTTAGCGGATTTCAAACCGACACCACTTACCGTCTTTTTAAAAAAGGACATGTGAAATATGATGAAAACAAAATTGTTCATGAAATGCCAATAATAGATGGAAAAAGTAAAATTTTAAAAAGTAACATGCTTCATTATTGCTTTAATAATGCTGCTCACTATAAATCAAAAATGGAACATTATGCAAACCTTAAAGCCTTAGAACTTTCTAAAAAAGGCAAAAAACCAAACATTTTTCATTTCTATTTTAGACCGTTCTATAAATTCTTTATAAACTATGTAGTTAGATTAGGCTTTTTAGACGGCAAAGAAGGTTTTTACATCTGCTACTTAAGTGCGTACGGTGTCTATTATAGATATAAAGCACTTGATAAGCTAATAAGTTGATTTCCAAAATTTAAGTTTCTTTTTCAATCTTTTTTTTCGATTAAACCTTTCTTGAAAAGCCTGAGTTTCTTTCCACATTAAACTAAAAACTTTGTTATAATCTTCACCATAACATTTAGCATACTCATCACTCATAACCTCAACCATTGGTTTATGTTTAGTTAACCTCGCAAAGTTTTTAATTCTAGTTTCAAAATCTAAAACACCAAAATTCATTCTATTTAAATCAACCAAATAAAAATTGTATTCAGACTTATTTTTTTTAATAAGTGTATTTCCAGGAGAATGATCTAAAAAATGAATACCTTTTTCATGTAAACCAAAAGTAAAACGTGTAAAAGCCCTTAAAATGTTATCATAATCTGGAATATCAAAATCATGAATAAGTTCTCGGTAAGTATAGTCACAATCTAATTGCTGGCTTACATAAAAACTTTTTTTAAATAAGATTCCAGACTTAAATTCAAAATAAGCCATTGGTCTAGGAGTTCCCACTCCCATATCAATTAATTTATTAGCATATTCAAAAGACCGTTGAGCTTTACTATTTCTAAAAAAACTGTAAGCAACTTGATTTATTATATTGGGGATTTTAAAAGCTTTAATATTAATATTAACACCGTTAAAATTAACGATTTTGATAACATTCCGTTTTCCAATACCACCTTTTATAGAATCAAAATCTTTAATAAGAGATCTTAAGTTCTGTGCATCTATAGAACTAATATCTTTGGAAAACAAACTAATTTCTTTCATCAAAAAATTCTAAATATTTTGATTCATCAACCACCTATTAGGATCAAAATACAAAAAGGTTAGTTTAAACATTTTTTTACCATTTGGCACAATGTTTTTATTTTTCTTCGCAGATTCCTTCACTTTTACATGATTATCAATTTTCTTAAGTTCTGAATCATCATAAATAGCGAATGATATTTTATTCTTGAAAGGCAAATTATGAAAGGCCTTTAAATGCTCTTTAGTTGTTCGCTCCCTATCACAAATTTTAAAAAAATAATTGTCTAGATTTTTCTCTTTGAGCATTCTTTCAACTCTGCGCTTCCACTTTTTCTTGGCTTCTTCCTCATTATCATAATGTGTAAAATGAACTTCTATATCACCCAACAATGCCAACGGATACGTCTTCTTTCTATCTGGATATTTAGAACGGTCAACAAAAACTAAATCTTGGTTAATATAATACTCAAAATTTTGAAGTAATTTAATATAACACGGACCATACAGAAATAAGCCTACAAAAGGTGAATTATAGGGTCTCTTATACCATTGATAAAGCGATCCTCCCCAACAATTATTAGAAATAATAACAAATGGTTTGTCTCCTAATTCAGCAATATCCTTTTTAGAATATACCTCCTGAAATGTTTTCCTCATTTTTCTTTTTACAAAAACCTTGGTTTTTCTAACCATAACAACCTAGCAAATAGCTATATCACAATCATAAAATGATTTTCGCTTAAATTTTCAGCAATATTACGAAGATTTAGACTTTCTATAAAACTAATGTTAAATTTGCTCCTACAATAAATCATGCAGAAAGAAATTCAAAAAGCTTTAGAAGTTTTAAAAAAAGGAGGGCTTATACTCTACCCAACAGATACTGTTTGGAGTATTGGTTGTGATGCAACCAATAAGGAAGCTATAAGAAAAGTTTATAAGCTCAAGCAAAGTGAAGCAAGAAAAGAACTAACATGTTTAGTTACCGATGATAGAATGTTAAAAAAATATGTGAAACAAATACCTTTTGCAGCACAAAACATAATAGATGTAACGGACAGACCTACTACCATTATATATGACGAAGCACAAAATTTAGCATCAAACTTAATCGCAGAAGACAAAACTATTGCCATACGAATCCCTGATAACGATTTTTGTTATTGGCTTTTAAGAAAATTTAACGGTGCCATTGTGGCTACATCGGCAAATATTAGTGGTCAGCCCACCCCAAAATCTTACAAAGAAATAGCTACAGACGTTTTAAAAGGAGTTGACTATGTTGTAAATTTGCACCGCGATAAACGTTGCGCAAAATCGTCTTCCATTATTAAATTGAGTAATAATGGAATCGTAAAAATTATTAGAGCCTAAAAAGAATTGTTGGTTAAGCAATCCCTAATTAGTGGCAACAAAAATGAATTACAAAGAAGCTTTACATCACCCTATTTTTAAGATAATAACGAAATCTGCTGAGAAACTTCAACTAGAGGCTTATGTTATTGGTGGTTTTGTTCGTGATTTTATCCTAAAAAGAGAAAATGCTAAAGACATTGATATTGTGGCCATTGGTAGTGGTATAGCACTAGCTAAACAAGTTGCAAAAAGCTTACCCAATAAACCTAAGGTACAGGTTTTTAAAACTTATGGCACCGCAATGTTGCGCTATGAGGATATAGAAATAGAATTTGTTGGAGCCCGAAAGGAATCTTATTCAGAAGATAGTCGGAACCCTATCATTGAAAACGGAAGTTTACAAGACGACCAAAATAGGCGTGATTTTACAATAAATGCTTTAGCGTTAAGCATTAACAATAATAATTTTGGGAAATTATTAGATCCTTTTAATGGTATTAATGATTTAGAAACCAAAATAATTAAAACACCTTTAAATCCAGACGTAACTTATAGTGATGATCCTTTGAGAATGTTACGTGCTATAAGGTTTGCTACACAATTAAATTTCTCTATTGAAGAAGAAAGTTTAAACGCCATTACCAAAAATGCTGATAGAATTAAAATAATTACCAAAGAGCGTATTATTACAGAGCTAAACAAAATTTTGGAAAGCACGAAACCTTCTGTTGGCTTTTTATTACTTGAAAAAACAAGATTACTAGAATTAATACTACCGGAATTAACAGCCCTAAAAGGCGTTGAGGAAGTGGAAGGCCAGCGCCATAAAGACAATTTTTACCACACACTTGAGGTGGTAGATAATATTTCTAACCACACCAATAATCTTTGGTTACGTTGGGCTGCCTTATTGCACGATATTGGAAAAGCCCCAACAAAAAAGTTCCATAAAAAAATTGGCTGGACTTTCCACGGACATGAATTTGAAGGCTCTAAAATGGTCTATCGGCTTTTCAAAAGATTGAAAATGCCCTTGAATGACAAAATGAAATTTGTGCAAAAAATGGTATTAATGAGTTCACGTCCAATTGTTTTAGCTCAAGATATCGTTACAGACTCTGCAGTTAGACGTTTGGTTTTTGATGCTGGAGATTATGTAGATGATTTAATGACGCTTTGTGAAGCAGATATTACCACCAAAAACCCAAAAAAGTTTAAAAAGTATCACAATAACTTTAAAATAGTACGTGAAAAGATTATTGAGGTGGAAGAACGTGACCATGTACGTAATTTCCAACCACCAATCTCTGGTGAAGAAATTATGGAAACATTCCTTTTAAAACCCTCTCCTGAAATAGGAGTTATTAAAGAGTTTATTAAAGAAGCTATTCTTGAAGGGGATATTCCAAACGAATACGAAGCAGCTTATAAACTTATGCTTGATAAGGGAAAAAAATTAGGTTTAGAAATTAGAAAGTAGAATTTTTAAAATTTTTAATCAGTGACAGCAAAAGATAACAAAAACGTAATTTATTGGCTATTAACCGGATGCCTCCTAATCTTTATTATGGTAGTAGTAGGCGGAATTACAAGACTAACTCATTCTGGTCTTTCAATCTCTAATTATAAACTAATTTCGGGTACTATCCCTCCTATGAATGACGTGGAGTGGCAAGAAGCCTTTGATTTGTACAAACAATATCCAGAATATCAAAAACTCAATAGCCATTTCACATTACAAGATTTCAAAGATATTTATTTTTGGGAATGGCTACATCGTGTTATTGGTAGGCTTATCGGATTAGTTTTCTTTATTCCATTCATGTATTTTTTAATAAGAAAACAACTTTCAAAACCTACAATCAAAAAAGCTATTGTATTATTACTTATGGGTGGTTTTCAAGGGTTTTTAGGCTGGTACATGGTTAAAAGTGGCCTAGTTGACAACCCTGATGTTAGTCACTATAGGTTGGCTGCTCATTTAACTACCGCTTTTATTACGTTTGCTTACACTTTTTGGGTAGCTTTAGATTTAATATTCACTAAATCCAAACCTATCAATAAAAAATTCAGGAATTTGGTTAGATGGGGATTACTGGTTCTACTAATTCAAATTATCTATGGCGCTTTTGTTGCCGGTTTAGATGCTGGGTTTATTCATAACCATTGGCCTATGATGAGTGAAGGTAAGTTTATGCACTCAACAGTATATATTGAAAAAGAACCGCTACTAAAAAATTTCATTGAAGGTAAAAGTGGCGTACAATTTTTACATAGAATTTTAGCCTACATTGTGGTACTTTTTGTGTTTTTAATTTGGAAAAAATCCAAATCGTTAACACTCACAACGTATCAGTCAAAAGGAATTAAAACTTTAAATATTTTTGTTTTACTTCAATTTTTACTCGGTGTTTTTACCATTCTATTACAAGTTCCTGTTTGGTTAGGTGTAGCACATCAGGTAGGAGCTTTTTTCTTGTTAAGTGCCATGACATTTACATTACATCGTTTCAGTAAATAATCCAAAAAAGCGTAACTTTGCACCATAGTTTTTCATCATGATATACAGGTTTAGAGTAATATTGGATAATGATACGGAAGAGGATATTTTTCGTGATTTAGAAATTAGAGAAAGTGATTCTTTAGAAGATTTACATAATATCATTACACAATCTTTTGGCTTTGATGGTTCAGAGATGGCTTCGTTTTACTTAAGTGATGACCAGTGGAATCAAGGTGAAGAAATTTCGCTTTTCGATTTAAGTGAAGATAACTCTGCGCGCCTTATGAATGAAACCACCATAAACAATGTGGTTCATGAAGCACAGCCAAAACTAATTTATATCTACGATTTTTTAAGCATGTGGACATTTTATGTAGAGTTAGCCGAAATTGTTGAAGAAGCTGAAAGCACAGACTACCCTAATTTAATGTTTGTTCACGGACAAATTCCTGACACAGCGCCAGAACTTTCTTTCCAAGCAGAGGAAGATGATGACTTTAATGAATTTGAAGATGGTTTTGATGTTGATGATTATGAAAGTTTAGACTTTGACGAAAACTGGAACTAACCCCTACTTTAATTTTAAAGGATTTACATTTTCGTAGTTTGTGGTTAAAAATTGTAATCCACACTCCAAAATTTCACCCATAGTTTTACATTTCAAAAACTTTTCATCTTTAGAATATTTAAAAATGTCTTTTCTAAGCATATCAATATGTTTCTGTGTGGAAATGGAATCTACCTTCATACAAGACAACAACATAGCTATACGATTATGACTACTCTTTAAGCGTTTTACTAAAATAGAACGCTCTTCAGTTTTATATTGGGCAATAGATAGTTTTTCAAAGGTTTCAGAAACCATTCTTACCATATTTATATTTTCCTTGAAAAATTGCGGACGGTAAATATTGAACTTACCCTCATATGACTGTTGATCAAAATCAATTGCTCTTACTTTATAAACCACATGATCAAAATCATGTGTTGGAACAATCACATAATTATAGGAACGCATGTCTCCTAAAAGTCTAATCATGCAACGTTCATTAAACTTAACAAACTCTTTGGCTATTTGAGCTTTTTCAGATCTACTACATTCTGGTAACATGTTTTTTATAAAAACATCTCCAGGAATACCAGAGATATGCTCTTCAATTAAGGTATCTTTATAAACCAAGAAATTAAGGTTGTAGGGAGAAAGCATATGCTCAAACTCCAAGCCATAAATCCTAGAGGCATCGGCAGTTTTAATGTAAAAATACGTGAAATTATCATTTAGGATATTTCTGATTTTTATTCTGAAAGGCTTAGAGTTTCCAAACGTACAAAAATCAATAGCGTCAACACTTAAAAAGGGCACCATATCATCATTACCATCAGAATGCAAAATAGTATACACTTTTTTTAGTGAATGTTCTATTTCCTCCCGTTCATAATCATTATAATAAACCCTAACCCACAAGGTATCATTTTCCTTTTCGTCATAAACCACTATAGAACCTTGAAAACGCAACAAATCCTCATAAAAAATAGGAATTTCAGTATTTCTATTATACTCTGTTAGATAATTGCTTAAATTTTCGCTTATTGGATAAGATGGCTTACGCTTCGATATTTTTAAATCCTTCATGTTGTAAAATTAATTATTTTTAAAGGTTTTACTACCATCATGTAACAAAATATAATTAGACTCGTCTTACCTTTATAACTAACCCTTGCCAAATCATTTTGGCATACAAATGTTACAAATTGGAATCCATTCTTACAATTAACAACCTCACCAAAAAATTTGGCTATTTAACGGCAGTAAAAGATCTCTCTTTTACAATAAAAAAAGGAAACGTTTATGGTATATTAGGACCTAACGGAAGTGGAAAATCAACTACACTAGGTGTTGTGCTAAATGTAGTTAACAAAACATCGGGAGATTTTCATTGGTTTGATGGTAAAATATCAACCCATGATGCGCTTAAAAAAGTGGGGGCTATTATTGAACGCCCTAATTTTTACCCATACATGTCTGGTTACCAAAACCTGAAACTAGTCTGTAAAATTAAAGGTGTTAATTACAGTAAAATTGAAGAAAAACTTAAAATTGTAGGCCTTTTAGAAAGAAAAGACAGCAAATTCAAAACCTTTTCTTTAGGCATGAAACAAAGGTTAGCTATTGCCTCTGCTCTTTTAAACGATCCAGAGATTTTAATTCTAGATGAGCCTACCAACGGATTAGACCCACAGGGAATTCACCAAATAAGAGAAATAATAAAACAGATTGCTGCCAAAGGAACTACTATTTTATTGGCGTCTCATTTATTAGATGAAGTTGAAAAAGTCTGTACACATGTGGTGGTTTTAAGAAAAGGTAAAAAACTGTATTCTGGTAGGGTTGATGAAATGATATCTAGTAATGGATTTTTTGAGCTTAAATGCAACAATCAAGAAGCTTTGGTTACGCTATTAGAACGCCATAATTCTTTTAGTAAAATAAAAGTTGAAAATGATTTAGTTACAGCGTTCTTAACTGAACCAATGCGGTCTGATGATTTTAATAAATACCTTTTTGAAAAAGGCATTATACTTACCCATTTAATACAGCGTAAAGAAAGTTTAGAAGAACAGTTCTTGCAATTAACAGACAACCAAACTAACCAAATTTAGTATTATGTTAAGACTATTAAATATAGAATATTATAAGTTAAAATATAACAAAGCCAGCAGAGTTTTAATAATAATTTATTTTGCCCTACTAAGTTTAATGTCTCTTTTTGCAACAATTAAATTTAATATTGGTCCAATAAAATTTCACCTAGCAGAACTTGGAATTTTTAATTTTCCCTACATCTGGCACTTCAATACTTTTGTAGCTTCTTTATTAAAATTCTTTTTATTACTCGTTATTGTTTCAATGGTAGCAAATGAGTATAGTAACAAAACTATAAAACAAAACCTGATTGATGGCCTAAGTAAAAAAGAGTTTATCTTATCTAAGTTCTATTGTGTCATTGCATTATCGTTAATTTCAACTTTTTTTGTATTTGTGGTTTCGTTAATATTGGGGTTTATTTATTCAAGTTATACAGAATTAACAATAGTATTTTCAGACTTGGAGTTCTTAATAGCTTTCTTTGTAAAACTTCTTGGGTTTTTCTCTTTTGGTCTATTTTTGGGCATGCTAATCAAACGGTCAGCCTTTGCAGTAGCAGCCATGGTGGTGCTCTTTTTAATAGAAATTATATCATACGGAATTGTCTGCGGAATTAATAAAGGCACAGAATTAGCAGATAGAATATACCAATTTTTACCCTTCAAATCTTTATGGAATTTAATTGATGAACCTGGATCCAGATTATCAGCAGTAAAAGAAGTGGCAGCCCAAATTGGAGAAGATTTATCCTATGACTACTCTGTTCGCTGGTATGAAATTGCAATAGTTTTAGCTTGGACAGCCCTATTCATCTTTTTATCGTATAGATTATTAAAAAAGCGCGATTTATAATATCTTTGATAGCCTTAGCTATTGAAAGAGAATGAAAAAAATTGCAATTACCCTCACATTGTTTATTTTCAGTATGTGCGTCTTTGCTCAAAGACAAGCCTCTAATTGGTATTTTGGTTACGGTGCAGGCATTCAATTTAATTTAGCAAACAACTCTATTACCTCTGTAAATAATGGTCAGCTCTTCACAAATGAAGGATGTTCTTCCATTTCAGATGATATTGGTAATTTAATGTTTTATACTGATGGTACTACAGTCTGGAACAGAAACCATAACGTAATGCTAAATGGAATTGGTTTATTTGGAGACAACTCCAGCACACAATCTGCTATTATAGTTCCAAAACCAGACGATACTGATATTTACTATATTTTTACAGTAGACACCTCTGTTGGACAAGGGGACCCCAACAATGGATTTAATTACTCTATTGTTGATATGACCTTAGACGGTGGTTTGGGTGCTGTAACTCAAAAAAATATAAACTTACTGGGGTTTTGCTCTGAAAAATTAACAGCTGTTTTAAAAGACTGTATTACTAAATCTATATGGGTAATTACTCTTGCCGAAAAAGATGGTGGTTTTGATTACTTTGACACATTTCATGCTTTTGAAGTAAGTAATGCTGGAGTTAATCCTATTTCAGTTAAATCAACACTTTCAGATTTATTTATTTCAGAAAGAAGAGGTTATTTAAAAGTTTCGCCAGATGGAACAAAAATTGCGACTGCAAATATTGAAGAGGGTTTACAAATTTTTGATTTTGATTCCTTTACGGGGATGGTTACTAATATGCAAGACCTAGCTATAAATAGTAATAATAGTCCCTTTCCTTATGGTATTGAGTTTTCCCCTAACAGCAATCTATTATATGTGCATTCATCAAACAATTTCTTTGATGTTGAAAACATAAGAAATAACGAAGATCCTAGCAATCATACCTCTGTTTTAACTCAATTTAATTTGATGGCGCCAGATATTCAGGCATCTCAAACAATTTTAGATGACAGAAACTTGTATCGAGGTGCTTTACAGTTGGGACCAAATGGTAAAATTTATAGGGCGTTAAGCTCTACTTATACTCAGGGATTACCTTACCTAGGCGTTATTAATAATCCTAACAATGTAGGCACAACTTCTAATTATGAACACAATGCTGTAAGTCTTGCGCCAAATGATTCATCGCAAGGACTACCACCTTTTATTGCTTCATTTTTTAATCAGCAAATTGATATCATTAAGAATGGAGAAAGCACTACTAACTTAGACCTTTGTGGGGGTGATGCATATACCTTAACTTCTATAGACTTACCTGGAGCCACATACAGCTGGTTTTTAGATGAAGTCCCTTTACCAGAAACAGACTATGATTTAGAAGTTACCCAAAGTGGTCATTATGAAGTATACATTGACCCCAATAACGGTGAATGTGCCATTGAAGGTGATGCCTTTGTAAAGTTCAATCCAAATCCAGTAGCATACAACCATACTATTCTCCAATGCGATGAAGACAGCTTAAAAGATGGTTTCACTCTTTTTAATTTAAATGAAGCTAACACAAACTTAACTGGAGGAAATGAAATATTGTCTACAAAATTCTATACAGATGCTTCCAGAACTAATGAAGTTGATGGCAACTTTTTCGCCAATACTATGAACCCACAAACCATTTATGTTGAAGTTTTTAATGAGGAAACGAGTTGCTCTAGCTTCTCTGAACTCATACTAGAAGTAAGCGTTACAGATTCAAACGATGCTACTTTAGCTGCTTGTGATGACGATGGAAACGAAGATGGCTTTTACACTTTTAATTTAACAGATGTTGAAAATAATATTGTTACTGGCCTTCCAACAGGACTAAATATTTCTTACTATCAAACATACGAAGATGCTCTTTTAGAGCGAAACATCTTAGAGGAAACTTTCACCAATACTACACCGTATACTCAAATTATTTATGCCAGAGTAGAAAATACCAATAATTGTTACGGTATTAGCGAAGTATTGTTGACCGTAAATCAATTACCAGATATTGACACCGAAGATTTCACCTATTACTGTTTAAATAAATTCCCCGAACCAATCCTCTTAAATGCTGGTATTTTAAATGACTCACCTAATAATTACAGCTATAATTGGAGTTCTGGACAAGATACTTACGAGGCCAATATTAATGAAGTTGGTACTTACCAAGTAACTGTTACAAATAGCAATGGTTGTTCTAAAACTAGAACCATTACTGTTGAAGCTTCAAATATTGCTACAATTAATGATATACAAGTTAAAGATGCCTCACAAAATAATATAGTTACCATTCTAGCTTCAGGAGAAGGTGAATATCAATATTCGTTACTGGATGAAAATAATCTGGTTTATGCTCCATATCAAGATAGTAACGTGTTTGAAAATGTAGCCCCAGGAATTTATGCTGTTATAGTAAAAGACCTCAAAAATGATTGTGGCGAAACAGTTCCTGTAAAATTAAGTGTTATTGGATTTCCTAAATATTTAACCCCTAACAATGACGGAATTAATGATACATGGCAAGTATATGGTGTATCTAATATGTTTCAACCTAATACTAAAATACAAATATTTGATAGATACGGAAAACTTTTAAAAGAGCTAAGCCCCCTAGATGAAGGTTGGGACGGATTATTTAATGGCCAAAGATTACCTTCTGACGATTATTGGTTTTTTGTAAAACTTCAAGATGGTAGAATATTTAGAAGTCATTTTACTTTAAAACATTAAAATCATTGTCTAAAAAGCTAATAAAAACGCATTTTATCCGATTTTCTTTGCGTTTTATCTATAAAAAAACTATTTTCCCACCTTAAAAACCAAATCATTTTATTGTTTTTGCCCAAATAAAACAAAGTGAAAAAGAACCTACACATTAACTTCGCAGTAATATTACTTTTTTTTGGCGTCAACATGATGTTTTCGCAGCAAGTTTCTATCAACAATACTATTCCGCTTCAAAATCTTATCGAAAACAATTTAGCTGATGGATGTGTACAAATATCTAATATATCCTCATCTGTAAATGGAGGTTCAGATGGTTTTACTAGTTATGGCGCATTTCAAAGAGCAGGATCCAATTTTCCTCTTGAAAATGGTATAGTGATATCTACCGGTAACGCATCATCAGGTGGAAATACATCCAATGGTAATGAACTAAGTGAAGGTTCAAGAAACTGGGGTAGTGATTCTGATATAGAATCTTTTATTGGACTAGGAACCATGGCCAATGCCACCGTTATAGAATTTGACTTTATATCGTTAACCGATATGATTCAATTTAATTATGTTTTAGCATCAGAAGAGTATTTTGCAAATTTCCCATGTAATGCCTTTGATGGTTTTGTATTCCTTATAAGAGAAACCTCTAGTACAGGCCCTTATCAAAATATAGCTGTGGTTCCTGGAAGCTCTGATCCAATCACGGTTGGTAATATTCATGATGCTATTCCAACGCAATGCGCTGCTTCAAACGATCAATATTTTGATGGCTATGGCTTTAGTGATACTAACTATAACGGTAGAACCACAGTTCTTTCTGCTGGAGCTACAGTACTTCCTAATGTGCAATACCACGTTAAATTGGTAGTTGCAGAATCACCTGACCTTACCCAACCTTATCCTCTTTCCGATACTTCTGTATTTATTGAAGCAAACACATTTACTGAATTAGATTTAGGTGACGATATTAATACTTGTTCTGGAAGCGTTACTTTAAATGGTGAAATTCAAAACCCATTGGCTTCTTATGTTTGGTATAGAGACAATATCATAATTTCAGGTGAGACAAACGCTACCCTTACAACATCTACAAGTGGATTATATAGAGTGGAAATATCGATCAATGGAAATTCTTGTATTATTCAAGATCAAGTAAATGTAACTATAGATACACAATTGGCTACCAGCCCAATCTCAAATTATAATTTATGTGATAATGATAATAACGGTACGGAAATATTTGACCTATCTACAAAAAACACTGATGTAGAAAATGCTGTGCAAAATCTACCTGTTAATTACAGTATTAGCTATTATACATCTGCAACCAATAGAGATTCCTCTTCAAATAACATTACCAGTCCAATAACATCTAGCGGCCAAACTATTTATGTTCGTTTAGAAGACACAGATACGGGGTGCTTAGTATATGGTGAATTTGAACTGGTAGTAAATACATTACCAAATGTTGTGCAACCCTCTAGTTTGAATGTATGTGATAATGATAATCTACCCAATTCTAGTACGGCAATAGATTTAAGTCAAAAAGACAATGAAATAACTGGTGGTGATTCTAATTTATATGTTACTTATCATTATACCCAATTAGAAGCTAATTCTGGAGCTAACCCAGTTCCTAACCCGTACTATAACACCAACCCAACTGAGACACTATATATAAGAGTTGTTAATAATACAACCGGGTGCGCTATTGCATCAGGTACTACCTTAACAATCAATGTTACAAATGGCAACACTGGTATTGTTCGTGATACACAATATATTGATGCCTGTGATAGTGATCATGATGGCTTCTTTAATAATTTTGACCTAACTAGTGTTCTTAACAATGTATTAAATGGTGAAACCGGGTTTTTACCACCAACATATCATACAAGTCAAACAGATGCTGAATCTGGAAGTAATCCTATTGCTAATCCAAGTAATTATACGAATGTAGATCAGGATGAACAAGTTATTTATTTAAGGTTGGAAGATAGTACAACAGGGTGTTATGCAGTTATTCCTATTGAAATCCATACCAATTTACTATTAACAGGAACCAACATTCCGGCTACCGGGTTTGCCTTTTGTGATCAGGATGATGACGGTCAAGTAGACGTATATCTTAACACGCTTGAAAATGTTATTGTTAATGGATTGCCAAATGTTAATGTTACCTATTATGAAACTCAAGCAAACAGAGATGCTAACATCTTGCCAATTGATACTTCTAATCCATATGTATTAACCTCATCGGTAACAATATATCTTAGAATTGAAAATGGTTCTTGTACTGAGGTTTCAGAAGTACTACTACGTATTAATCCAGTAGTTACTTTCAGCAACGTAGACCCTATTCCCTATTGTGATGCAGATGATGACGGGACAGCCTTAGTTGATCTTGACTCTTTAGATAGTACTATTACTGGTGGAACGCCTGATTTTAATGTGCGGTATTTTTTAAATCCCACGGATGCAGAAAATGGAACTAATCAACTTCCTCTTCAATATACCACTAGTTCTGGAACGTTTTATGCCAGAATAGAAAATAATATAACTGGCTGCTATACAGTCAACGCTTTTGATTTAGATGTAATACCTGCTCCAACGGTAATGCAACCCGTTGATCAATTCTACTGCAATGACAACAACAATAGTACAAGAAATATTAGATTGCAAGATTTAATAGATAACAATAGTATTGTTGCAGACCCAACAAATTTAATTATAGAATTTTTTGAGAATCAAACTGATGCTGATAATTTTGATATAAATAACCCTTCAAATAACTTGAACAAACAAAGCTTTGATGCGGCCACACAAACCATTTATATTCGTGTAGAATCTACTGACGCTTACGCATGCTTCAACACAACATCTTTTAATATTGTAGTAAACACAAATCCAGATATAATATCAATAACCCCTTACCAGATATGTGTAGATGCTGGAACTTCAGATGCTGACTTCTACATGAGAGATAAAGATCTTGAAATATTAAATGGGCAATCTGATAAAACAGTGCGGTATTTTAGAGACGCTCTTTTAACTGATGAAATAGATAAAAACTTGGCCTATAACAGTAATGGTTCTGAAACTATTTATGTACGAGTAGAAAATATTTCCGATCCAACCTGTTACAAAGAAACTTCATTTTTATTAGAAATAGGCACCAATCCTAACTACAATAGTAATTTTACAGATTTTGCACCAGATTGTCAGAATGAAGCACTTACTCGTAGTTTTGATCTAGAAGCAAAGCGACAAGAAATTGCATCTGGAAGTACTGATGCGTTGGATATCCAATTTTATCTGGATGAAAATGATGCTATACTTAAAGCAACTAATAGTTTGCCCGATTTATATGATTCTCAAGAACTGCAAGGACAATTTTACACTAGAATTGAAAATACGGCTAATGGATGTTTTATAATTGAGGAAGTAAGATTTATTACCTTCCCCAAGCCCGTATTCCAATCAGCAACCATAGATCCTGTTTGTGATACGGATTATGATGGCAATACTTCCTTTGATTTAACAACGGCTTTATTTTTGGTGGACAATGTTAGGTTTGGAGGTGTTACATATACTTACTACTTAGACGATACCTTAAACACATCAATACCTTCAAATCAATACGGTAGTTATGCAGTTTCCGGTACCACAACAATATATGTTCAGGTTGAAACTGATACGGGCTGCACAGATACAATACCTTTATTATTACAAGTCAATCTGCCACCACCAATAAATACAGTTGGAGATATAGAAGATTGTGTAAATTCTGCCAATAACTATGATTTAAGTCAAATTGATAACGTTATCGTAAATGACACTAATGACGTGACTATTAGTTATTTTGGTTCATCTGCAGACGCTATGAATAACACTGGGGCTTATACTAACAAAATATTCAATTATTCAAACCCTGGAAATTACCCCATATATGTAAGAATAGAAGATAATAACACTGGTTGTTCTATTTTTACTTCGTTTAATTTACAGATTAATCCACATCCAATTGCAGCAACCGCTCCTAACTTGATTTATTGCGATAATGACTTTGATTCTTCTAACCTACTCGAATTTAATTTAAGTGATAATGATGCTGTTATTTTAGGAGGACAAAATCCTAACGAATATTCTGTATATTATTACAGTAACAATATAGATAATGCAGAAAACGATACAAACAGACTAAGCATTCTATACCTGGCTTCTGATGGAGAAACCATATATGCTAGAGTTGAAAATAATAGTACCGGGTGTTATAGCATTACCCAATTTCAAACTATAATAAACCCGTTACCTGTTATTCCTTTGAATGATATAGAATCCGTTTGCACTAATGATTTACCAAGAACACTTAGTGCAGATACCGGAAACCTTGGTGATACCTATCTTTGGTGGACAGGAGAAACCACACCAGAAATAGATGTTGATTTAAGTGATTTAGGCCCAAATCGTTGGGTAGAAGTCACTACTGCCGCACCTCAAAGTTGTTCCTACATAAGAGAATTTGAACTCATTCAATCAATACAAGCTACTATAGAAGCCACAGCAACAGCAGACTTTACAGACCCCAATACAATTACTGTAACTGTAAGTGGTATTGGTGATTACCAATATATTTTGGATAGTGGTGAACCGCAAGACTCTAATGTGTTTACCAATGTTAGCTTAGGACCACATATAGTAACCATCATAGACCTTAATGGTTGTGAACCTATTGAAACTGAAGTTTTTGTAATAGATATACCAAAATTTGTAACTCCAAACAATGACAGATATTTTGATACGTGGCATATAGTAGGTATTAATAGGTTACCCGGAACATTGGTTTACATATACAACAGACATGGAAAACTATTAAAGACGCTTCATCACACCTCAGTTGGTTGGGATGGCACTTTTAATGGTCAAAATATGCCAGCTGATGATTATTGGTTTTCTGCTGATGTTATACACAATGGTGAATCTTTCAATATAAAAGGACATTTTGCTTTAAAGAGATAAAGTAAATATAATAGAAGTCTTTCCTTTAATTTTTCTGGTTATTCTATACATTTTATCTAAAAGTTTTAAACCTTTAAAGAGTAAAGCGGTCTAAAACAAATTAAATATTTACTTTAGAGGTTCGTACTGTTTATAACAGTTCAAATACCATCAACTAAATCATAAAAAATTGCAATGCAAATTAGCTCCCATATAAGAAACCTGCTATTTGTTTTAGTACTTCTTGTGTCTACCACTGGATATTCTCAACTTAGTAAAAAGCATTATATACCGCCATTGACTTATGCAGATTCTAACAGTTCCTTACCACAAGATCAATACATCTATTTGTCAACACCTTCTACACAAAATGTTCCTTTTGTAATTACCCAATTAGGGCAACCTATGGCTTCCAATATTACAGGAACAGTATCCAATACAGCACCAACGGTTATTACAATAGGAGGAAATAGTGGTGACAACCAACTATTCATTCCATCGGCGCAAACAAGTGTAATCATGGCTAATAGGGGATACATTATTGAGGCAGAAGCCCCTATTTATGTTTCCATACGTATGAACGGTGCTACCTCTGGCGCTCAAGCAGGAGCGTTGGTAAGTAAAGGACTTTCTGCATTAGAAACGACATTTAGAATTGGAACTTTTACCAGTATTAATCCTCAAAGTAATTATCTGAGCTTTGTTTCTATTATGGCAACAGAAGACAATACTCAAGTTAGTTTTAGTGATTTACCTACAGGCTTAATTATTCAAAATTATACTGGCACAACACCTATTAATGTTATTTTAAACGAAGGCGAAAGTTATGTTGTAGCTATAAATGTTCTAGATAATGGTCCTCTTGTAAACAATTTAATGGACGGTTTAATTGGTTCTTTAATAACCTCAGATAAACCAATCGTTGTAAACTGTGGTTCTACAAATGGAAGTTTTCATAATGGTGGCGCAAGGGACTACGGTATTGATCAAATTGCTGGAATATCAAAAGTTGGAAGGGAATATATTTTTGTTCGTGGTGGTGGTGCGGATGGATGGGAAAACGTCTTAATTGTTGCTCATACGAATAACACCTCAATTAGCATTAATGGTAATGCCCCTGTGGCAACAATCAATGCCGGAGAGTATTACCTTATTGAAGGTAATAACTATAATGCTAGCGGTAATATGTACGTAACTACCTCTGAAGATGTATTTGCTTACCAAGGAATTGGTGGAGACAGTGAAGCCAACCAAGAAATGCTATTTGTCCCACCTCTAAGTTGTGAAACCCGTGGCAACATTGATAATATTGCTAATATCGACTTTATAGGTAGTACTTTTTATAGTGGAGGAGTTTCTATTGTTACCAAAGTGGGGGCAACAGTTACTATTAACAATTTACCATTATCAAGTTTTTCAGCCACTGGTCCAAATACTGTAGATGGGAAAAGTGATTATATCACCTATAGAGTTACAGGATTGAGTGGAAATATTTCAGTTCAAGGAAATGATGAATTATATGTGGCCTATTTTAACCAAAATGGTGCCGCCACATCCGGAAGTTTTTATTCAGGCTTCCCTACCAACCCAGAGATCAACTTCGATGCACAATTTGCTACTTTAGGAAATTGTATTCCAAACATAACGCTGGAAGCCGCCAATGCTCAAAACTTTGATACTTATGAGTGGTTTTTTGATGATGGAAGTGGTTCTGGTTTTCAATCCGTTCCTGGCTCATTGAATGTGGCCTCTATTACGCCCACAATACCCGCACGTTATAAATTGGTAGGTACGATTACGTGTACTGGAGAAACACTTGAATCTGTTGAAGTTCCAGTGAGTATTTGTCCAGATGATATTGATAACGATGGTATTATTGATAACCTAGATATCGATAATGACAATGATGGTATTTTAAACTGTACAGAGTCCAGAGGAGATGTAGCAATTAATTTAGATAATTTAAATAATCCAGTTCTGGAATTTCAAGATACTACTACAAATGCTTTAATCACATCGGGAACTTATACAACCACCAGTAGTTCAGGAGGCACTAATACTTTTGTTGGCGATGCAATTGGAAACTTTACTAGCACTGTTGCTCCAGCAACAAGTGCTGAAGGCAATTATGCTATGATTTTTACTGAATCTGTTAATGTTAAATTATCTGAAGATACCAGTTACACCCATACATCGGTTGATGGTGAATATTTTGTTGTTAGAGTACTCCCTGTTAATAAAAACATCACTTTAGTAGACCCTGATGATAGATTATTAATAGACTCTAATTTTGATGGCCTTTTTGAAACGGGTATTACACAAATTTCAGGTTCAGAAATTCATTTTAAATATAACCCTTCGCCAACAGGAGCAACGCCTTTTGAATTTTTAGCTAATCAAATTGACGGGTTTTCTTTTCTTCATAGACTGGAGAATATCACTGATACCTCAAATTTTCAAGCCAATGTTTCTCTTACCTGCTTCAAAAGTGATAACGATAATGATGGTATAAAAGATGAACTAGATTTAGACAGTGATAATGACGGTATACCTGACTTTATTGAAAATCAAGGAACGCTTGTAGCGCTATCTGGCGTTGATACTGACACCAATGGATTAGATGATATTTATGATGTTAATGCTTTACCCGTTGATACTGATTCAGATGGTATTGCTGATTTTTACGATTTAGATAGTGATAACGATGGTATTTATGATTTAATTGAATCAGGACAATTAGGCATCCTATCTGATACAGATTTAGACGGTATTGAAGATGGTCCAAACTACGGTGTTAATGGGTGGGCAGATGCTGCAGAAACTGCTCCAGACAGTAATTTAATTGGTTATTCTCCAAACGATTTGGATACCGATTCCATCTATTCGTATATAGACTTAGATAGTGATGGTGATAGTTGTAGCGATGTTATTGAAGCTGGCTTCTCCGATGGAAATAATGACGATTTACTTGGTGATATTACCGTAACAGTTGACAATAATGGATTGGTAAATAGCGCTGGAACTGATGGCTATATATTACCAAATAGCGATTATCTCAACGCAGCTCCAATAACCATAACAACCCAACCTGCTAACGTAGAATCATGTGAACTATCCACATCTACATTTACCATAGTTTCTTCAACCTATGACACTATTCAATGGGAGTTGAGTACTGATGGTGGTTTAAACTGGAACGCAATTGTTGATGATGCCATATACAGCGGGTCTCAAACAGGAGATTTAACAATCTCAAACACACCTATATCATTTGATACTTATGAGTTTAGAGCTTTTTTAAATCTCACAGGAAATAGTTGTGGTTTATATTCAGATCCAGCAGAATTAACAGTAATTCTTTTACCAGTTGCCAACACTGCTCCTAACATGTTACAATGTGATGATGATAATAACGGCACCATGCCTTTTGATTTAACGTCTCAAAATAGTACTATAAATACAGTACCCGGTATGACAATAAGCTATCATCCATCCCAAGTTGATGCCGATGATAATTCCAACCCCATAACAAGTCCTTTTGAAAGTGGTAATACAACCATTTATGCGCGTCTAGAAAATGATGCTAATACCACTTGTTATGATGTTTCAAGTTTTGATTTAGAGGTGTATGAAAGTCCATTTCCTTTGCTAGCAGTCACACCGCTTCAAGAATGCGATGATACATCTGTTGGAACAGACACCGATGGTTTAAAAGTTTTTGATTTAACCCAAAAAGAAACCGAAATTTTAAACGGACAAAGTGGAACAGATTTTAGCCTTACCTATTTTATTGATTCTGCTTATTCAATTCCAATTGTATCACCAACGTCATTTATCAACTCTGTTCCTGGAGGTCAAACCATTTATGTTAGAATGACTAATAACCTATATAATACCTGTATAGCTGATACAACCTTTGATGTGGAAGTATTTAGCTTACCGGTTGTAAGTAATCCTAACACATACATGCAATGTGATGACGAAACCAATGATAGAAATGCATTTTTTAATTTAACGCTTGATAACATAAAAGAAGAAATTAATTCTAATTATGTCTTTGAAGGCTTGACATTCAAGTATTACGAAGACCAAACCCAAGCAGAAACAATTGGAGGTGCAGAGATAACGAACGAAACAAACTATTTTGTTGACCTAACAACAAATACTTCAGAAACAGTTTGGATTCGAGTTACTAATCCCAATGGATGCTTTAGAGTTGTACCACTTTTGTTAGAAATAAACCCATCAAGTGTGGCTTTAAATAGTTACAATCCAGATTCTATTTTTGAGTGCGATGATGGTTTAGACCTTAGGGACGGTGTGGCTTCTTTCGACTTTACTCATATAAGAGATTATATTTCAAATACTATTTTCTCTACTTTCAACGTTACAGTTCATTTTTTTGAAAGCCAAATGGATGCTGAATTGGAAACTAATGAAATACCTGATATTTCTAATCATCAAAATTTCAATTCTCCAAATGTGCAAAGTATTTGGGTACGTGTAAAAAGTGATTTAGGTAATAATTGTTTGGGACTTCAAGAACTAACAGACCTTTTAATTGTTGAAACGCTACCCGTTGCTATTCCCGTTACATTTGATAGACAATGTGATTATGACACTACTGATGCTATTTTAAGTTATCCTTTTGATACTTCAAATCTAGAATCCGATATATTAAATGGTCAAAACCCAATGGATGTCACTATAACGTATTTTGATAATACTGGAAATCCATTGCTATATAATGATGGTACTCCTGTTACTAGCCCTATACAGCCTGTTTTCTTAACTGAAAATCAAACCATTACTATTAGGGTTACAAATAATTCTACAAATGATCCCGACGGCGCATGCTATGACGAAACCAATGTTGAGTTTATAATAGACGAGCAACCCATAATTACAAACCAAGTTCCTTTGCAGGTCTTTTGTGATGATGGTTTAGATATAACCGAAGAGAATGACGGCTTACACAATTTTGATTTAGCCTTATTTGAAAGCACAATTAGAGGTTCACAAACCAATATGGAAATTTATTTCACTTATATTGATGAAAATGGAGCAACCGTTACAAATGAAGCTGCTGATTTTCCAAATACGCTCATTTCTTCAAATCAAATTATAAACGTTGAAGTAATCAACCCTATAAACACGAGCTGTTCTGCATTAACAACTATAGAATTAAGAGTTAATCCATTACCAGAATTCACATTAGAAGAAGAAATACTTGTTTGCGGTAACCCATTTGTACCAGAAGATATAATTCCAGTTCAAATGAATCCTTCAGAAACCTTTACCTATGAGTGGCGTTTTGAAGATGATACTGTGGTTGGAAATACACTTATCTTACCAAGTAGTAGTATAACTGTACCAGGTAAATACTTGCTTACATTAACAAACCCAACCTCATTGTGTTCAAAAACGCAAACTGTAGATGTTAAAGCAGCTGACCCTCCAAACATCACACTTGATGATATAGAAATTGTAGACCTCTCAGAAAATAATTCTGTAACTATTATTAATCCTTCTAGTCTAGGCAATAGTATCTATATGTTTTCTTTAGTGTCAGATGATGGTCAAGTTAATTTCCCTTATCAAGAAAGTCCTGTATTTAATAATGTTAGAGCAGGTTTTTATACGCTATTTGCTCAAGATGTAGAAACAATTTGTGACGAAGTCGAATTACGAATTTCGGTCATAGGACACAGGAAATTTTTCACACCTAATGGAGATGGCATAAACGAGTATTGGCAAATACAAGGTTTAGATATTACTCATGCGGGAAGCGTAATTCGTATTTATGATCGTTATGGTAAATTGTTGAAACAGATAGATCCTTTGTCTGTAGGTTGGGATGGCACCTTCAATGGGGCTCAAATGCCTACCGATGACTATTGGTTTACTTTAACATTATCAGATGGAAGATCGTTACTCGGCCATTTTACTTTAAAGCGCTAAAACATAATTTTTATAAACTTAAATTCAATTTCCCAACTACTTTAAGTAATTTAGACACTTTGAATACTTGAAGCGTTTTAGAGTAGTATGCAGTTTAAAATTGAATCAGATTTTAGTCCAACCGGAGATCAACCTGAAGCTATTAATCAATTAGCCGAGGGCATCCTAACCAATGAAAAATACCAAACACTACTGGGAGTAACTGGTTCTGGAAAAACGTTTACGGTTGCTAATGTTATAGAAAAAGTTCAAAGACCAACGCTAGTATTGGCCCATAACAAAACATTGGCAGCTCAACTATATTCAGAGTTCAAACAATTCTTTCCTAACAATGCTGTAGAGTACTTTGTGTCTTATTATGATTATTATCAACCAGAGGCCTATATTCCTGTTACTGGTGTTTATATTGAAAAAGACTTATCAATAAACGAAGAAATTGAGAAGATGCGCTTAAGTACAACCTCTTCCCTGCTTTCAGGTAGAAGAGATGTTTTAGTAGTAGCTTCAGTCTCTTGTTTGTATGGTATTGGAAATCCTATAGAGTTTCAAAAAAATGTAGTAACACTCAAAAAAGACCAAGAAATTTCAAGAACAAAATTACTACACATGCTCGTTCAAAGTTTGTATTCAAGAACTGAAGCAGATTTTAAACATGGAAATTTCAGAATTAAAGGAGATACGGTCGATATCTTTCCTAGTTACGCTGATAATGCCTACCGAATTCACTTTTTTGGTGATGAAATTGAAGAAATTGAATCCTTTGATATTCAAACAAATCAGGTCATTGAAAAATACGAGCAATTGAATATTTATCCTGCAAACATGTTTGTAACCTCACCAGATGTGTTACAAAATGCTATCAAGGATATTCAAGACGATTTATTAAAACAATACGATTATTTTAAGGAAATAGGTAAGCACCTAGAAGCAAAACGCTTAAAGGAACGTACAGAATTTGATTTGGAAATGATTCGTGAGTTAGGTTATTGTTCAGGAATTGAAAACTATTCGCGCTATTTGGATGGACGACAAGCAGGATCACGTCCGTTTTGCTTATTAGATTATTTCCCAGATGATTTTTTAATGGTTATAGATGAAAGCCATGTAACAATCTCTCAAGTTCACGCCATGTATGGTGGTGATAGAAGCCGAAAAGAAAATCTCGTAGAATATGGTTTTCGTTTACCAGCAGCCATGGACAACCGACCTCTTAAGTTTGAAGAGTTTGAAGCCTTACAAAACCAAGTTATTTATGTGAGTGCGACGCCTGCAGATTACGAATTACAAAAAACCGATGGGGTTTATGTAGAGCAAGTCATTAGGCCCACGGGATTAATAGACCCAGAGATTGAAGTTCGTCCTAGTTTAAATCAAATTGATGATTTAATTGAGGAAATTCAACAGCGTGTTGAAAAGGATGAACGTACATTAGTTACCACACTTACCAAACGAATGGCGGAAGAATTGACTAAATATTTAGACAGAATCCAAATTCGTTGTAGATATATCCATAGTGACGTAGATACACTAGAGCGTGTTGAGATTATGCAGGATCTTCGTAAAGGACTATTTGATGTTCTAGTTGGTGTTAATTTACTGAGGGAAGGTTTAGACTTGCCCGAAGTATCATTAGTTGCCATTTTAGACGCCGATAAAGAAGGGTTTTTACGTTCAACGCGTTCGCTAACTCAAACTGTAGGTAGAGCTGCTAGAAACATTAACGGAAAGGCCATTATGTATGCTGATAAAATAACCAATAGCATGCAAAAAACCATTGATGAAACTAACTACCGACGTGAAAAACAAATAAATTACAACAGCAAACACAAAATTACTCCAAAAGCACTTAATAAAAGCTTAGACAATGCCCTTGCTAAAAATTCGGTAAGTACTTATAAATATGAAATGGACGCTTTAAAAGCTGCAGAACCAGAAAGTGATTATTTAAGTAAACCTGAATTAGAGAAAAAAATTAAAGAGCGACGTAAACAGATGGAAGAAGCTGCCAAAGCTTTAGATTTTATTGTAGCTGCTCAACTACGAGACGAAATAAAAATTTACCAACAAAAAATAGAAAAGCTAAAAGTATAAACTTTTAGCTTTTCTATGACCCCTAAAGATCTAGGCAATACAATAGTAAATTACTTAGCAGATTTATATTAATTGTACTGCGTTTTAAAAATATCAATCAACACGTCTGGAGGTACTATTTTATTGGGAAAACTCTCCATTAAATACAAAACTTTGGTTATAGATTCATGACTTAAACCCATTCTTAAACCAAAATTATATAGCTTTATAATGCCTCCTGAATTATCCTGACTATCTTGATCAATGTTCATTAGTAATACCAATCTATGAAACTGAACAATGCGTTCGCTATGCGATTTTAAATGAACATATGTAACTGGATGCTCTATTAAATAATCAAAATCTGACCTGCTAATCCCTAGTTGTTTAGCAACCCCTAATAGAAATCCATATTCTATATCATTTATCTCTTTGTCATACTTTGCAAATGCAATCATTTCAGAAAGCAGACTTAACTTTTCTACTCTGTTAATCATGTGAGGGTAAGGATTAAATAATTATGATATAAAGTTACTTAAAATCATCCTTTTATAATCGTCAATATGGTGTATCTCATCGAAAAATGAGACGTATTTAATCGTTGATTTTATTTAATTCATCTCATATTATAACACAGTTGGTAGACATAACATTTAATTTTGAAATAAAAATAAACCCAAAAGAAACATATTTAAAAATCTGATAATCAACAAAATAAACTAAATTATTTTTATTAATTTATATAATCCAATGACACTGTAAATAAAGTATCTTTACAAATCTTAATAAAACGCTAGAAACTACTTATACATTAAATAAGTTCAACCAAATTTCAAACATGACAAATAATGATATTCTAAAAAAACTGAGAGTAGCCCTAAAGCTAAGAGATGATGATATTGTAAAAATTTTAGAATTGGTTGACTTCAGAATATCCAAAAGTGAATTAGGTGCTTTTTTTAGAAGAGAAGACCACCCTAAATATATGGAATGTGGTGACCAAATATTACGTAATTTTTTAAATGGGTTGGTTATACATCTTAGGGGACCGTTACCTAAAAAAGGAGAGCATAAAACACAAAAAAAGAGCAACTAACTAAAGTAAAAGTTGCTCTTTTTTATATATCTAAGTTTGTACCTGTCTAAGAGAATACTTCCTGTACTTTATCTGCTGCTTCTTGGAACTCTGTGGCGCTTAATACCGCTAAACCAGAATTATCAATTAACTCTTTAGCAATATCAGCGTTAGTCCCTTGTAAACGAACAATAATAGGAACTTCTATATTACCCATATTTTTATAAGCATCTATAACACCTTGTGCTACACGATCACATCTAACAATACCTCCAAAAATATTGATTAAAATAGCCTTAACCGCAGGGTCTTTTAAAATGATTTTAAAGGCTTGCTCAACACGCGCTGCATCTGCTGTACCTCCAACATCTAAAAAGTTAGCTGGTTCACCACCTGCTTGTTTAATTAAATCCATAGTAGCCATTGCTAGACCAGCACCGTTAACCATACAACCTACGTTACCATCTAAATCTACGTAATTTAAACCAACTTCTTTTGCCTCTACCTCAATGGGGTTTTCTTCACGTAAATCTCTTAAATTTATATAGTCCTTATGTCTATAAAGCGCATTATCATCAATAGTTACCTTAGCATCAACAGCTAAAATTTTATTATCACTAGTTTTTAAAACAGGATTTATTTCAAATAAAGACGAATCAGACTCTACATAAGCCGTGTAAAGTGCCATGACAAATTTGGTCATTTCTTTAAATGCCATACCAGATAAGCCTAGATTGAAGGCCACTCGTCTTGCTTGAAAAGGTAATAACCCAACAGATGGATCAATTTCTTCAGTAAAAATTAAATGAGGGGTTTCTTCTGCAACGGTTTCAATATCCATACCTCCTTCGGTAGAATACATGATCATATTACGTCCAGTACCTCTATTTAATAAAACAGACATGTAATACTCCTCTATTTCACTTTCTCCAGGATAGTAAACATCTTCAGCAACTAAGACTTGATGCACCTTTTTACCCTCTGCAGAGGTTTGAGGTGTAACTAAGTTCATACCTATAATTTGTCCTGCTAATTCTTCAACTTCTTGTAAATTTTTAGCAAGCTTTACGCCACCACCTTTTCCTCGTCCACCTGCGTGAACCTGAGCTTTAATTACATGCCAGCTAGTACCAGTTTCATTAGTCAACTGTTTAGCAGCTGTAACCGCTTCGCTTGCATTTTGTGCTACAATACCTCGTTGAATACGCACTCCAAAACTGCTTAAGATTTCTTTACCTTGATATTCGTGTAAGTTCATAATTTGCTCAATATTTTAAGAAAAGCAAATGTATATAATAGCAATTACTTTAGCTAATAATTGGTTGCGAAAACTTGTTATATTTTACAAGAGTTAAATATTTAACAAATTGTTTAATTTGTATAATTTTTTAGTTATTTATTTTTTTTTCGATGGATTAAAATATCTTTGGCAAAAATTTGAAAATTATGACGGAAAATCAATTGCTTAAAATAGCACAAGATTTTGGAAGCCCTATTTATATTTACGATGCCGAAAAAATTGAAAGACAATATAAAAGACTTACCAATGCTTTTAAAGATGTTAAAAGCTTAAAAATAAATTATGCTGTTAAAGCCTTGTCTAACATTTCTATATTAAAGCTTTTACATACATTGGGCTCAGGTATTGATACTGTTTCTATTCAAGAAGTGCAGCTTGGTTTAGCAGCAGGTTATAAACCCGAGCAAATTATATTTACCCCAAACGGTGTGTCTTTAGATGAAATTGAAGTAGCCGCAAAATTGGGAGTAAAAATCAACATTGACAATCTATCTATATTAGAGCAATTTGGCACCAAACACCCAGATATTCCAGTATGCATTCGTATTAATCCGCATGTTATGGCGGGAGGTAATGCAAAAATATCTGTAGGACATATAGATTCTAAATTTGGTATCTCCATTCACCAAATTCCGCACATTTTACGTATTGTTGAAAATACAAAAATGAACATTAACGGTATTCACATGCATACTGGTAGTGATATTTTAGATATTGAAGTGTTCCTTTATGCCAGTGAAATATTGTTTGAAACTGCTAAACAATTCAAAAACTTAAACTTTATTGATTTTGGTTCTGGTTTTAAAGTACCTTATAAAACTGGTGATATTGAAACCAATATTGAAGAATTAGGTAAAAAACTTTCCAAAAGGTTTAACGACTTTTGTAAAGAGTATGGTAAAGAATTAACCTTAGCTTTTGAGCCTGGTAAATTCTTAGTAAGTGAATCTGGTAACTTTTTGGCACAAGTAAATGCGGTGAAACAAACCACCTCAACGGTTTTTGCACAAATAGATTCTGGTTTTAATCATTTAATAAGACCCATGTTTTATGGATCGCACCATGATATTGTAAATATATCTAACCCAAAAGGTAAAGAGCGTTTTTATACTGTTGTGGGTTATATCTGTGAAACTGATACTTTTGGTAGTAACAGGCGCATCAATGAAATTAGCGAAGGTGATGTGTTATGCTTTAAAAATGCTGGAGCTTACTGTTTCTCCATGGCTAGTAACTACAACTCAAGATACAGACCTGCAGAAGTATTATGGTACAATAACAAAGCCCATTTAATAAGAAAACGAGAAACGTTTGATGACATTATAAAAAATCAAGTTGAAGTAGATTTTTCTTCAAAAAAAGAAAAAGCATTGGTTAAATAAATCAAGGTTAAATCTTAGTTATTAAATGCTCAACCTATGTTGGGCATTTTTTTTTTTGCTGATTACAAATAAAAAAACATTATCTTTAAAATAAATATTCTATTCTTATAGAGTGTTTATCCCTTCTCTTAATAGCAATAAAGTACTGCCCTAAATTAATTATGATGTTAGAATAGCTCTAACACTTGTAACTATTAATTAATTTAAACCAACCTAAAATGAAAAAACTATTTTTTTTATTGTTACTGCTGCCAATGCTAGTAGTATCACAAGAGAATGAATCTTATTTACTAAATCTATCAGAGATTACTGTAAAAAATGGCCACAACGCTCAATTTCTTGAGGGTGTAAAAGCCTGGAAAGAATGCTACCTAGAAAATAACGGCGAAGATAAATGGAATATGTGGAAACGTATACAAGGCGAAGGCACGGTTTATACCCTAACAAGTATGATGGCTAATTGGGCCGAAATGGATGAAGATGGCGATGATGCCAGTAAAGAATGTAGAATGACTGTTGTTAATTTAATTATGCCTCATGTTGAAAGCATAAATTATAACATAGGGTGGTCTATGCCAGATTACAGTAGAAGCACACCTCTTGAAGACATGGGACTCGTTTGGGTCTATAATGTTAAAGTCAATAATTCAACAGCATTTAAAGAGGTTGTTTCTGAAATAAGTAAAGCTGTTAAAGCAGCCGAAGGTGATAACAGAGGTACTTGGTACAGTGTTGTTGGGGGTGGACCAGAGGTATCAGACTATTTTATAGCAGTTCCTTTTAAAAACTTCGCGGGGTTAGATGTTGACACCGATAGTGTTTGGACAGTTTATGAAAAAGCTCACGGTAAAAAGAAAGCAGATGCACTTAGAGATAAATTCAGAGCTTGCATTGATAGTGATTGGGCATATATTTATACCCTTAACAAAAAACTGTCAAACTAAATTCAATAATATTATACTATTCAGAAAAGCCCGTCTAAGTATGGGCTTTTCAGTGTATGAACAATTGAAATTATTTTATTTACATAATAGCAACCAATAAAAACCAACCAAAAATGAAAACTCTTAGAAATCTTTCTCTTTTATTAGTTGTAATCTTTTTATCCGCATGCAAAGATGCTCAAGTGGAAAAAAATATTACCATATACTCTAACGTTTGGGACAAAATTATTAACGACGGCAACATCGATTTAATTAACGACGCTAACTTTGACACAAATATCACTCTCGTTTCCAACCCTGAAAATATAGTGGGCATTGAAGATTTCAAAGCCTATTATTCAAACTTTATAACCGGGTTTTCAGATATTGAATTTACCATTAATGAAATCTTTGGTCAAAATGATAAAATTGTAAAACACTGGAATTTTAAGGGTACGCACTCTGGGAATTTCTTCGGGATTCCAGCTACTGGAAAAACGGTTGACTTATCTGGCGCTACCATTGCCGTAATGAAAGATGGTAAAATTGCTCAAGAACAAGATTTTATGGATAATCTTGATTTTATGAGTCAGTTAGGTTTAGACCCTTTTTTAAATCCGGGTAATACCATAGCCATAAGGAAAATTTATGATGATTTTGCCAAGGGAGACATTGAAGCAGTTGGAGCCGCACTAGCAAAAGATGTAGTTTGGAATGAAGCTGAAAACTTTCCTTTAGCAGATGGTAATCCATATGTAGGTTTTGAAGCTATTTTAAATGGTGTATTTGCACGTATTGGTAGTGAATGGGAATATTGGAATCTCACAAATTTAGAACTGCATGAAATGACCAACAACAAAGTTTTGGCAACAGGCAGATATGAAGCTAAATACAAAAAAAATGGTGCAATAATAAATCTTCAAATGGCACACTTATGGACTCTTAATGATGGTAAGATAGTAGCCTTTCAACAATTTGCAGATACCAAAGGTATTGCAGACGCCATGGCGAAATAATGTTTTCAGTTTTAAAACTAACAAATGACAAAAACCAAATCTACCAGAATTCAATCTATCGATATTTTAAGGGGCTTGGTCATGATACTCATGGCACTAGATCATGTTAGAGATTTTTTTTACTATGGTTCTTTTTTAAAAGACCCTACCGATTTAGAAACCACTACCCCAATTTTGTTTTTCACACGGTTTATAACACACTATTGTGCCCCCGTTTTTGTATTTCTAGCTGGTACCGCCGCATTTTTGTATGGGAATAACAAAAGAAGACCGCAATTATTTAAATTCTTAATAACACGTGGTATATGGCTTGTTATTCTTGAAATTACGGTAAATAACCTTCTTTGGAAATTTGACATTACTTATAGCAGACTCATTTTACAGGTAATATGGGTCATTGGTGTATCCATGATTGTATTGTCCATCTTAATATTTCTTACTAAAAAATGGCTCTTGTTTATTGGTTTACTAATTACATTTGGTCATAATTTATTAGATAGTATTATTATGGAGGGTACAGACCCCTCATCAATTTTTTGGTATATTTTACATCAGCCAAACATAATACCTTTGAATGAAAGTAGAGATTTAGGAATATTTTACCCGGTACTCCCCTGGATAGGTATAATGATATTAGGATACTGTTTAGGTCAGTTATATGTTAAGAATTCCAATGCTATTTCTAGAAAAAAATGGCTGTTATCTTTAGGTACTGCAGCAACATTAATGTTCTTTATTTTAAGAAGCATTAATTATTATGGAGACCCAGTGCCTTGGCAACATCAAGATACACTAACAAAAACCATTCTATCATTTTTTAAGGTAACAAAATACCCACCCTCTTTAGCTTATACACTTATAACTATAGGTCCTTCATTGCTGTTTCTCTATGCTATCGAATCTGTCAAAAATAGTATAACCGATTTCTTTTTGGTTTTTGGCCGTGTACCATTATTTTATTATTTCTTACACATTTTTGTAATTCATGTATTGGCTATTTTTGGTATTTTAATTTTTGGGGGTGATTGGCAAATTATGATACTGTCTAAAGACATGTTTTCTAACGGAAAACTATTAAATTATGGTTACCCCTTACTCACTGTTTATTTAATTTGGTTAGGGGTTATTGCATTGCTTTATTTTCCTTGTAAAAAATATATGATTTATAAAGCTGAAAATAGAAATAAATGGTGGTTAAGCTACTTGTAAAATATGATTATAGAGGATAAGGGGTTAAAAAGACGAATTGGTGTTTTAGGTTTATCTGCCAATATTGTTAATATTATTATTGGATCTGGAATATTTGTTTTACCGGCTATAGTGGCTGGATATATGGGAGCATCTAGTATTTTAGCCTATTTATTCTGCGGCTTTTTAATGGCAATGATTATGCTTTGTTTTGCCGAAGTGGGATCGAAGGTTACGAATACTGGAGGACCATATACTTATATTGAAGCTGCCTTTGGAGATTATGCTGGGTTCATATCCGGTTTCTTTGTTATCGTTACTTTTTTATTTGCCGATGCAGCAGTTTCAAATGCATTATTAGATGTATTGACCACAATTTTACCCATATTATCAAACTCATGGATAAGGCCTTTAGCGCTGTTTATTCTTTTCTTTGGTTTAGCAAGTATTAATATCTTGGGCATTAAACAAGGTATAGGTTTGGTTAAATTCAATACTATTACTAAACTCATTCCTCTTATCGTTTTGGTTTTTGTTGGATTTTCAGATATTTCTATAAATAATTTAGCGTTAGATAATTTACCAAGCGCTAGTACTTTAGGGAAAACTTCACTCATTCTGTTCTTTGCGTTTCAAGGTTGCGAAACAGGCCTGATTGCTGGTGGCGAGGTTATTAATCCCAAACGCACTATTCCCAGAGCCATATTTGTAAGTTTAACTACCGTTATTGTTGTGTATATACTAATTCAAACCGTTGCTCAAGGTATTTTAGGTAGCAATCTTCCAAATTTTAAGGCTGCACCATTGGCAGAAACTGCAAAAGTAGTATTTGGTTCAGCCGGATTTACAATGTTAATTATAGGCGCCGTAATCTCGATGTTTGGTTACATGAGTGGCTCTATTCTTAATAGTCCAAGAGTTGTTTATGCGCTATCCAGAGATCGTGTTCTACCAATAAAGGGCTTGGCTAAAATCCATAAGTCTTTTGCAACACCCTATATCGCCATATTATTTTATACAACTTTAGGATATATGCTCTCAATATCTGGAAGTTTTGAGCAACTGGCTGTTATTGCAACCAGTTCCATGTTGTTTGTTTATTTAGGTGTTGTATTCTCTGTTATTAAATTAAGAATATCAATTAAAAATGATAAATCTTCATTTAAAATCCCAGGCGGTTTATTGGTTCCTATACTGGCCATCATAATTATTCTATTTTTTCTTTCGAACATATCTTACAGGGAAATGATTGGTACTATCGTTTTTATTGGTTTATTAAGTTTGATTTATTTTATAAGAAAAGCTTGGCTAAGGAAAAAGTTTTAATCATTCATAGTTAAAAAATATTGTATTAAAAATAGTATCTTAGAGCAATATTAGTAACCCCTTAGAATGAAACCTATAATATCCTCAATACTTGCTCTACTCGTATTTTTAAGTGTTTCCAATGAGATAATTTCACAAGAAGATTTATTGGGTTATAAAGAAGTTCAGCTTACACAAACTAATGCTGACAATCGTTATGCCAGTTACAACCACAAAGGTGAAGATATTATTTTTGAATCTAACCGAGATGGGAGATGGCAAATCTATATAATGGATATTAATGGTACTCACCAGAAACCATTATTTAAAAGCAGTTCTAACGATCGGCGTCCTAGCTGGCATCCTTATAAAGACATTGTTATCTTTGAATCGGATCGAAGCGGTACTTGGGAAATTTACACCTATGATTTTGAAAACAATTCAGTGAAAAAAATGCGTATCCCTATAAAAGGAGATAAACGATATGCTCGCTTTGCTCCTAACGGTGTACAAGTTGTTTTTTGTCATGAAGCCTATGCGGGTGTGACCGATATCTATATGTGTTCTAACAAAGGAAAGCGTACAAAGCGTATAGTAAACAATAAGCACTTAAACATTGGTCCACATTTCAATCGACGTGGAGATTACATAATTTATCATTCAAACAGAAACACTCAAGGAGAAAGCAACATCATCTATTCTAGAAGTATTATAACCGACGATAGAAATCGACTTACATACTTCAAAGATCATAGTGAATACCCTAACTGGTCCAATATTAGAAGTACACGAATAGTCTATTCTGCGAAAGTTGATGATATGATTCACCCAGAAATCTTTATTATGCGAAGCAATGGTACCCGAAAAATTCAAGTGACATACAATGATGTTCCTGATATTCTACCGTCTTGGTCTCCCAACGATATTAATCTTTTGATTACAGGCTACAGAGACGGATATGAACAAATATGCAAAATCCTTTTGAAAGAACCGTTGAATCCTGAAAACAGGGCATTAGATCAAAAATAAATTTATCAATCCCGTAGGCTTCCTTTAAATAAGCTTATATTAGAATTAATCGGATTATCTGAAGCACGTCTTAACATAACAACCTGTCCACAGTGCCATAACGCATCAGAAATTGGCCCATTAATAATGTTCCAAAAAGGAACTGAGGTGTCTTCAAACTTAAAAGTTTCTTTTGAGTTCTTAAATGCATTAGACACAACCTTTAAATTGATTAAAGTCTGTTTTCGTTTTTCAGTATAACCTAACTCTGTATTGGTATTATCTTTATCATTTTCTAGAATGCTATTTCTAATAAAACGTGATAAACCATAAATATGGTCAATGGTTTCTCCAGTAGTACGACCAGATTCACTAGCTTTATATTCAAAATCAATATCTCTTAGACCTTCTGTTGCCCAATAATACCTGAACCCAAGACCGTCAATCATCCTAGCAACTAATAAATTAGAAGTATAGTTTTCAGGATAATCTTCTATTTCATAGAAAGGTAATTTATCTGAATTGTCTTGTGCAAAACCTAATGTACAAAAAGATAAAACGAAAATTAAAATAAGTTTATTCATTATTTAACTGTTGTTTATATAATTCGATATTTGCTTTAATAGCATCGTCTAGTTCTGGTTCGGCAATATCAGTGTAGGTCTTTAGTGTTTCATATATAATTTTAGCAACAATATACCTTGCAGATGGTTTATCATCGGCTGGAATGGTGTACCAAGGTGCATGCGCTTTAGAAGTTTTGTTAATAGCTTCCTCATAACAAGTTTGGTAAGCCTCCCAAAGCTTACGTTCTTTCAAATCGCCAGGTGAAAATTTCCAGTTTTTTTCTTCTTTTCCTAACCGTCTTAACAATCGGTACTTTTGCTCTTCTTTTGATAGATTTAAAAAGAACTTAAAAATGATGGTTCCGTTATCTGCAATATGCTTTTCAAAATTGTTTATTTGTTCAAAACGAGCATTCCAAAAATCATCATTGATATCTTCAACTGAGTTTACAGAAGGTATATTTTCTCCTAAAATATATTCAGGATGCACTCTTGTAACAAGAACATTTTCGTAGTGTGTTCTATTAAAAACACCAAATTTACCTCTAGCAGGTAAGGCTATATAATGACGCCACATGTAGTCATGCTTTAACTCCAATGGCGTAGGTACTTTAAAACTATGAACCACTACACCCCTAGCATTAAAATCCTTAAAAACCTCTCTTATTAGGCTATCCTTTCCTGCTGTATCCATACCTTGTAAGCAGACTAAAACAGCATATTTACCATGAGCATACATGGTATCCTGAAGTTCACCAAGTTTTTTTCTTATCTTCTTTAATTCGTTTTTGGCATCATTAATTACCACCTTGGTTGGTCTATCTTTTAATGAAATAGCTGAAGTTACTTTAAACTCACTCATTACTTTGATTTATATTTTCAATAAATATACTAAAACCATAATTTCGATGAACGGTAAGCACATTAATTATGTTTTTTATACTTTTGAATTACCTACTTATGAACCAACCCCAATACCATGAAAAGAACTTACACCTTTTTATTTAGCTTATTTACGTTTTCATTTCTATTTTCGCAAGATTATTGTTTGGATGCAGACTCTAACCTTATCTATGCCTATTCTAATGTGAAAGATGCTTATGAATCTAACAATTTAGATCACTTAAAATATTATTCTAAAAAGTCCTTAAAATCTTTTGAAAAGGCGAAAATCAATCTAAAAGAATGCGGATGTGAAACCGCATTTAATTTGGTTTATGACGGTGCCGAATTACTATCAAAAGTTAAAGACCAAGACACTTTTGAAGATGGGCGCTTTTTTGTAAAACGTGCCAAAGAAATTACACAAAAGGCCATTGCTGCATTAAATAAATTTACGGCCAACAATGTTAATGTTAGTACAAATAAAACTGATGATTCAAACACTTTACAACTTGAAAAAGAACGTTTAGAACAACAACGGCTTGAATTAAAACAAAAAGAAGAAGTTCTAGCTAAAAAATTAGCAGAACAAAATGCCAAGGCTTTAGCTTTAAAAAGAGAAAAACTCATAGAGAAATACGACACAGCTATTCTGAAAAATATTGAAACTTATAATGAACTACTAGAACTTTATGGCAGTTCTTCAAAAATAAATTCAGAAAGCGCTAATAAAAATCAACTTTACTCAAAAAGTATTGAAGAAATCAAAGATTTTTATATTGAACATATTAAATCTATCACCAATTCCTATTTAGCTGAATTGAATAATATTTAAAAATTAAAAGGCTCTGAAAAATCAGAGCCTTAAGTCTTTTACTTTGAAGCGAACAATTTTACATCTTGTTCACTTACTTCATTACCTCCCAGAATAATAAGACGTTCTACTACATTACGTAATTCTCGAATATTACCTGTCCAATCATAATCTTGAAGTAATTTTATGGCATTATTAGAAAACGATTTTTTTCCGGTTCCTTGCTCATTTGCTATCTTATCTGCAAAATGATTTACTAATAAAGGAATGTCTTCGCGCCTATCGTTTAAAGCGGGAACTTTAATGAGAATAACTGCCAATCTATGATATAAATCCTCACGGAATTTACCTTCTTCTATTTCTTTCTTTAAATTTTTATTGGTAGCAGCTATAACACGAACGTTTACTTTAATGTCCTTATCACTACCAACACGCTGTATTCTATTTTCTTGGAGCGCTCTAAGTACTTTTGCCTGTGCCGATAAACTCATGTCACCAATCTCATCAAGAAAAATGGTACCTCCATTGGCTGCTTCAAATTTTCCTGCCCTGTCTTTGTTAGCACTAGTAAAAGCCCCTTTAACATGCCCAAACAGTTCACTTTCAATTAACTCACTAGGGATAGCCGCACAATTTACTTCTATCATATTACCTTTAGAGCGTTCACTTTTTTCATGTAACCAATGCGCAACTATCTCTTTTCCGGTTCCATTAGGACCAGTAATCAGTACACGAGCGTCAGTTGGAGCTACCTTTTCAATAATCTCCTTTATTTGAGAAATAGCGTCACTCTCCCCTATCATCTCATATTTTTTGCTAACCTTTTTCTTAAGAATCTTATTTTCAACTACCAACTCTTTTCGGTCTAAAGCATTTCTTACCGTATTTAGTAATCTGTTTAAATCAGGTGGTTTAGAGATATAGTCATAGGCTCCTAAGCGCATAGTATTTACAGCAGTATCTAAATCTCCATGACCAGAAATCATCACTATTGGGGTTTCAGGTTTTATTTTCTTTACAGCTTCTAATACTTCAACCCCATCCATTTTGGGCATTTTAATATCGCAAAGTACTAAATCATAATCATCGTCCTTAATTTTTTCAATTCCTGCCAATCCATCTTCAGATTCTTCTACCTCATAGGTATCACTCTCTTCAGAAAGAATTTTAACAAGTACACGTCTAATTGCTGCTTCGTCTTCAATTACAAGTATTTTGGGCATATAATTTTATTTATTTTTGAATAATATGAACATCTCTTTGAGGGAATGGTATGGTAATATTGTTTTCTCTAAACAGGCGGTCTATTTCAAAGCGGATATCACTTTTTGAAAAGCGAACGTTAAAACTATCTGTAACCGTGAAAGCAATTCTAAAATTTAAGGAACTCTCACCAAAATCGGTAAAAAGCACCACAGGCTCAGGAAATTCCAGTACATCTTTATGCGCTTCTGCTGCTTCAAGCAATAATTTCTTAACCAATTGCACGTCACTTCCATAAGCAACCCCTACCTCTACAGTCTCTCTTGTAGCCTCACCATTTTGCGTCCAGTTGTATAAACTATTTGTTAAGTACAAATGATTTGGAATTATTAAAACTTTATTATCAGCCGTGGTTGCTCTAGTTGTTCTTAGCTTTATCTCTTCTACTCTACCTACTTTTCCTTCCAATTCAATGATATCCCCTACGTGTACCGTTTGGTCTAACAAAATAAAAACACCCGATATAATATCTTGAAAAAGTGTTTGCAATGCCAAACCTACACCTATAAGAAGCCCTGCTGAGGCTGCTAAAACAGCATTTATATTCACCCCAATAGTGCTAAATGCTATTAATAATACAATAACGTAGATAAACCATTTTGAAAAAGAAAATACCGTAACAAACTTTGCCTTGTCATCTTTTGGTAATTTTCTAGTAACTATCCTCCTAATTAAAGAAAGTAAAACATTAGTCAACACAAAAGAAGCTAAGACCATAAGCACAAACCCAATGGTTATAACAATAGTTTCAGACTCATTTTTGTACAACACAATGTTAACAAAATCAATGAAATTTTCAATTATTGAACTTTCATTAATAACTTCTTCAATGTTTTTAGATTTTTGAATCATGTTAATACTTTATCCACTTTAACAATTCTTTGTAAGAAGGCTTTTTACCATACATTAAAATACCAACTCTGTAAATTTTGGCAGCGAACCATACCGTAAACATAAATGTACCTATCAAAACTAATAAAGACAACACTTGTTGCCAAATAGGAACACCAAACGGTATGCGCATTAGCATGACAACTGGTGATGTAAACGGTATATATGAAAAAACAGTTGACACCGTACCATGTGGGTCTTCTATCACTGTAAATATACCAATATAAACTGCTAAAATTAATGGCATTAATATAGGTAGCATAAATTGTTGCGTATCTGTTTCATTATCAACAGCAGCTCCAATAGCAGCATACAGTGAACTGTATAACAAGTACCCACCAATAAAGAAAAATATAAATGCTATAATAAGATTTATTAATGGCATATTACTTAACGCCTGCTTAAAAGATTCAAAATAAAATTCCACACCTTGATTATTTGAAGCCATTTCCATTAGCTCTTGTTGCGGTAGAGAAGAATCCATTAAACTTATACCTAAAACCAGAGAAACAATTGTCATTAAAAGCCCTCCAAAAACTACCCAAATAACAAACTGCGTAATTCCTGCCAGTGAGGTGCCTATAATTTTACCTAGCATAAGCTGTACTGGTTTAACAGAAGAAATTATAACCTCTATTATTCTACTCGTTTTTTCTTCTATAACACTGCGCATAATCATATTACCATAAATTATGATAAACATGAATAATAAGTACCCCGCAGCACAACCAAAAATAAGTTTAATAACACTATCTATTTTAGAGGATTCCTCACCTGAAAAATTTTCCTGTCCAATATTAATATTAACTTTTGAAGCCTCTATTTTAGAAATATCAATACCTGCTTCTTCCATTTTTAAGTTAGTAAAAGCCTTTTCTAGTTTTCTTTCTAGGTCAGAAATTAATGAAAGTGAAGGTGATTCTTCTGAGTAAAATTTTATGTGGTTAGAAACCGAATCTAAATTTTTAATGTTTTCAATGTGAAGCAAGCCGTAATTAGAAGTTTCATTCACCAATTCTTTAGCAATCTCCAATGAAACCCCCTCTAAAAAATCATAATTAATATTGTCTGAATCCTTAAAAACAGTTTTTACCAAACCAGATTCATCTAATATTGAAATAACCCTTACTTTTTCATTATTAAGATTTGATAAATAGGCTACAACAGCAATTAGTGCAATCATTATTATTGGACTTAGAATAGTCATTACAATAAATGATTTGTTTTTAACCTTAGTTAAATATTCACGTTTTATAATGAGCGGAAGATGATTCATGTTTAATTATTCTGAATGGTTTGAATAAAAATATCGTTAGCACTTGGTATTACTTCAACAAAATGATTGATTCGTGCCTTTTGATTTAAAAATGAAATAAGGTCTTGAGCTGTTTCGTTTTCAGAAAGTTTGATATTTAGTTTTAAATCATTATTCAAGGACTTAAAATTAGCCTCTGTAACAATAAATTTTTCAGCTAAATTAGTGTTTAAAGCGGTTTTATTTTCAGCCTCTAAACCAACTTCAAAAGTATTGGTTTTATATTTCCTTTTAATATCGATGAGTTTACCTTCCAAAATTTTATTAGACTTGTTTATTAATGCAATATCATCACACAATTCTTCAACAGATTCCATTCTATGAGTAGAAAAAATCACTGTAGCCCCTTCTTCACGCAGGCGTAAAATCTCATCTTTAATTAAATTTGCATTGATAGGGTCAAATCCAGAAAAAGGCTCATCAAAAATCAATAATTTAGGGTTATGTAAAACCGTTACCACAAACTGGATTTTTTGAGCCATCCCCTTTGAAAGTTCTTGAATTTTTTTATTCCACCAATCTCCAATCTCCAAACGGTCAAACCAATATTTTAAGCGTTTTTTTGCTTCAATTTTTGACAAACCTTTTAATTGTGCCAGATACAAAGCTTGCTCTCCCACTTTCATAGACTTATATAATCCGCGCTCTTCTGGTAAATAACCAATATCTTTTATATGTGTAGGGTTTAACAAATCACCATCTAAACGAACCTCTCCAGAATCTGGCATTGTAATTTGATTGATAACCCTAATTAAGGTAGTTTTTCCAGCTCCATTTGGGCCTAAAAGTCCAAATATACTACCTTTTGGTACTTGGATAGATACGTTATTCAGGGCTTTAAAATCTCCAAAATGTTTTGAAACTTCACTTACTTCTAATAAGTTGCTCATATTTTTTTAACAATCTTGTTGGTTTGTAAATATATTAAATGTTTGTATGAGACCTTTAAGAATAGTTACAATTTAATAATTAGAAAATGTTATGAAAGGTATATAAACAAAACCCATCCTTAAAACAATATTAAGGATGGGAAAAAAATTGCTATGAAAAAGAAAAATTACCACTAATTGAAATTAGTGATAGTTCAAATATAATTCTTTTTTCAATACTTTTAACATTTATGGCGTATAACTTGCATTTTAATTCTATATTTCTTGATTGAGAAATACTTAAATTAGAGCTAAAACACTGAGGTTAAGAGAACATATCTTTTACTTTTTCAAAAAATGATTTATCAGAACTTTCTGGCTTTGGATCAAAATGTTCGTCTTCTCTCATGTTTTCAAAAAATTCTCGCTGCTGTTTGCTTAATGTTTTGGGGGTCCACACATTTACATGTACTAATAAATCACCTTTTCCGTATCCATTAATACTAGGAATTCCCTTTCCACGTAAGCGTAATATTTTCCCAGATTGCACACCAGCTTCAATCTTAATACGTACTTTTCCAGTTACCGTGTCTATTTCTTTTGAAGTTCCTAAAACCGCATCTGGATAACTCACATACAAATCGTAATGTAGGTTATCTCCTTCTCGTTGCAATTTCTCATGTACTTCCTCTTCAATAACCACTAAAATATCTCCAGCAATACCATTTCCAGGAGCTTCATTTCCTTTACCAGACACTTTAAGTTGCATACCATCAACAACACCGGCAGGTATTTTAATTGAAACTGTTTCTTCAACCATTTTTAACCCTTGAGCATCAGCATCGGCAGGTTTTTTATCAATAGTTTCACCCGCACCCCCACATACATTACAAGGAGAAGAGGTTTGCATTCTGCCTAAAATAGTATTGGCAATACGAGTTACTTGCCCAGTACCATTACATGTAGAACATGTTTTATAAGTTGTTCCTGGTGCTTTAACTTTTCGTTTTACTTTTATCTTCTTTTCTACACCATTGGCAACTTCCTCAAGCGTTAATTTTACTCTTATACGCAAGTTACTTCCTTTTACACGACGTTGACCGCCTCCACCGCCAAAACCAGAAAACCCACCACCAAAGGCACCTCCAAAGATATCTCCAAACTGACTGAATATATCATCCATGTTCATTCCACCGCCTCCAAAGCCACCACCATTTTCAAAAGCTTGGTGTCCAAATTGGTCATATCTTGCCTTTTTATCTGCATCGCTCAACACTTCATAAGCTTCGGCTGCCTCTTTAAATTTAGCCTCAGCTTCTTTATCATCAGGGTTTTTATCTGGATGATACTCTATTGCTTTTTTACGATATGCCTTCTTTATTTCTGAAGCACTGGCACTTTTACTAATCCCTAATACTTCGTAATAATCTCTTTTTGCCATATTCTATTTTTATTGCCCAATAACAACTTTTGGAAAACGAATTACCTTTTCTCCTAACTTATAACCTTTTTCAATTACATCAATAATTTTACCTTTAAGGTCAGCAGTTGGTGCAGGAATTTGTGTAACCGCTTCATGGTTGTCTGCATTAAAATCATCTCCTTTTTGAATCTTAATAGAGACTAATCCCTTTTGCTCTAAAGTTGATAACATTTTTTGATAAATAAGCACTACACCTTTGCGTAATTCTTCAGCTTCTTTATCTTCTTCAATATGTGTTAAAGCGCGTTCAAAATCATCAATAATTGGCAACAAGGCTACCATAAGCTCTTCACTTGCCGTTTTAAACAAATCTAAACGCTCTTTAGAAGTTCTTTTTTTATAATTTTCAAACTCTGCAAATAAACGTAAAAACTTCTCTTTTTCCTGCTTTACTTCTTCTTCAAGCTTTTCTTCTTTACAAAGCTCCTCCACTGATTCCTTTGTTTGATTTTCTACCTCAACTGTTTCTGTTTGAGTAGCCTCTACTTGATCCTTTTCTAAATCTGCGTTTTTTTCTTTTTTGCTCATTGCTAAATTCAATTTAAGCTATTTGTGAAATTAGTTGGCAAAAGTACTGCCATTATTGTAAAAATGTCAAAATGTCACCAATTATTTTTTAATTTTTTTTCATGATTTCAATTAGTTAACTTTACGCATAGAACACTAAAAAAATTATTATGAAAAAAAGTATCACAACTATTTGCATTATTGCAACCATGTCTATAGCTTTTTATAGCTGTAAAGAAAAAGCCAAAGAAGCCGAAACTAAAGAAGCCGAAACTCCTACAGTTGTTGAAGCTACCTCTGAATCATTTACTGTAAATACAGAAGGATCTTCAATAGAATGGCGAGGTTTTAAACCTACTGGACAACATAATGGAACCATTAATTTAGCCGCTGGATCTTTTGATGTATATGATGGAACCATAGCTGGTGGTAATTTTACTGTGGACATGAACTCTATAGTAGATTTAGATATACCAGCCGATGATGAAAAAAACGCCAAATTAGTAGGTCATTTAAAAAGTGCCGACTTTTTTGATGTTGAAAAATTCCCTACTGCAACATTTGAAATTACTGGTCTGGAAGAAAACGAAGGCAAAACAATGCTTTCTGGTAATCTAACCCTAAAAGAAAAGACTAATAATATTACTTTTCCAGTAAATATTTCTAAAGAAAATGATACCCTTTCATTATCCAGTGAAACTTTTACAATTGACCGTTCTAAATGGGATGTTAAATATGGTTCAAAATCATTTTTTGATAATTTAGGAGATAAATTTATCAATGATGATATTGAAATAACAGTGTCTGTTAAAGCAACAAAATAACTGTCATACTAAATTATTTAAAAAAACCACTTTATGAAAATAGAGTGGTTTTTAATTTCAATTTTTCACAATGAAACAGTCTATATTACTTTTTTCAATTTTAGCTATTATATTTTCGTGTAACTCTATAAAAAAACAAACTAATCCAGATTCAGAAGAATGGATTTTCCTATTTAACGGAAAAGATCTTAGGGGTTGGGATATTAAAATTTCTGGTCATAAGTTAAATGATAACTATAAGGAGACTTTTATTGTGCAAGACAGTATGATTAGAGTAAACTATGATAATTACGAAACCTTTGACGATAAATTTGGACACATGTATTATGAAACCCCCTTTTCATATTACAAGTTGAGTTTTGATTATAGATTTGTAGGAGAACAAACACCAGGAGGGGCGCATTGGAATGTAAGAAATAGTGGTGTTATGCTTCACTCCCAATCGGCAGCTAGCATTGAAATTGGACAAACCTTTCCTGTTTCTGTTGAATTGCAATTGCTAGGTGGACTAAACAACGGTGTAAGACAAACCGCAAATGTTTGTACGCCTGGAACCGCTGTGGTTTTTAAAGACACCATAAATTTTGAACATTGCATAAGATCTAATTCTAAAACATTTAATGGCGACCAATGGGTTCATGTTGATGCTACCGTTATGGGAGGAGAATATATGGAATTTATGGTAAATGGTACTTCTGTGTTGCGTTTTGAAAAACCTCAAATTAATGGAGGTTTTACCTTTGAAAGAGAACAAGGTAAAGACTGGGATGAACACAAAATAATTAGAGATAAAGACAGTTGGATTGCTAAAAAAGGTACCATTTTAACTGAAGGCTATATTGCTTTGCAAGCTGAAAGTAGCCCTATAGATTTTAAAAATATTAAACTATTAGATCTATGTGGTTGTATGGACCCAAAAGCAAAAAATTATAAAACTTATTATGTTAAGGAGAAGCCTGAGCGTTGTGAATACTAATTTGATTAATATTATGTTGTGATAATTTTAAATTCAAAGACAAAAAACACATTAAAAGTATCTCTAAATCAAATTCTGTAAAGCAGGCTCTAGATGATGATATACAAAATGAAATCCTTTACTTTCTATTTTCTTTGAACTTACCCTTTGGCTATCAAATAAAACCGTATGCATTTCACCAAGAATAAGTTTCATAACAAACTTTGGTATGTTTGGTAAAATTAAAGGCTTTCCTAAAACTTTAGCTATAGTTCTTGTTAACTCTTTATTTGTTACTGGATTTGGTGCTACACCATTATAACTACCCATCAGTCCATTTTTCAGAATGAACAAAAACATATTGGCTAAATCTTCAATATGAATCCATGATTGCCATTGTTTCCCACTTCCAAAAGCTGCTCCTACACCAAATTTAATTGGTTTAACCATTTGGGGTAATGCCCCTCCTTTGTTAGACATTACTAAACCAATTCTTACTTTTGAAGTGGAAATATTAACATCTGTAAATAATTCAACCGCTGCTTCCCATTGCTTAACTACTTCTCCTAAAAATGATGTATCAAACCCCTTAAAATTTTCTTCATAATAGTTAGTGAGAGAACTAGGATACATACTTATACCACTTGCAGATACTACTTGTTTTATGTTATGAGATTCTCCTTTTAAAGCGTTAACTAAAAGCCTTATACCTTCCACCCTACTAGAAATGATTTCCTTTTTATACTGTGGTGTCCATTTTTTTGATACTGTAGCTCCAGCTAGATGGATAATGGCATCTACATTCCTAAAACATGCTTTGTCTATTTCTTGGCTCTCCAAGTTCCAATAAAACCCTTGATAATTTCCATCAGTCTTAATTTTAGATTTATTGGTAGTCAAATAATTAACCAATATGCCTTGTTCATGACAAGATTTAACAATTTGTTGACCAATGAGACCTGTGGCCCCTGTTATTAATACCCTCATACTTTAAAATTACAAAATGGTGCCTCCAATTGCTAATAAATTAAGTTAGGTTTAACAATTGGTACAAATGACATAGGGCTTTAACTGCATACTAAATGCTGTTAACTAAACTTGGTTGCCCATAACATTTAGCTCTTAAATTATAAATTATTGAATCGCGCAATATCACGCTCCTTTACATGCGCGTAACATTTCCCTTTTGCCAGGTGGACCAGGGAGTTTTTCTACTGAAAATCCAACGGACTGCATTGCTCTACGCACACTTCCTTTGGCGGAATAGGTTACTAAAACCCCACCAATTTTTAAAGCGGCATACATTTTTTTGAAAATGTCCTCTGTCCATAATTCTGGTTGTACTCTTGCTCCAAAAGCGTCAAAATAAATAAGATTGAAAGCCTCTTTATCTTCAATCTTATCGAAAAATTTATGTTGCTTTGTGAGTGAAAAACTTTGAGAAATCTGATGCTTTTCCTCCCATGAAACACCATGAATTTTATTAAAAACCAACTTGCACTGTGCCACATTTAATTCAGAAGCATAGTTCAAAAGTTCTATTTCATCTTTAGAAACAGGATATCCTTCAACACCTACATAATCAATTTTGGCTTTAATCTTAGCAGATTCCAAAAATGTGATTAAAGCATTAAGGCCTGTTCCAAAACCAATTTCTAGAATGGATAAATCTTTATTAGACTTCTCGACTCTGCTCGAAGTAACATCAAAAGTTAATTCATTTACATTCCAAAGATGATACAACCCATGTTTTATGAATACATGATATGCTTCTTGAATAGCACCATGTTTAGAATGGTATTGTTCATTCCACTGAGGAATATGGATGGTTGTGGAGCCATCGGCTGTTATAATAATTTCTCTTTTCACTATTGTGCTATTAAAACACCATCGGCTTCAAAAGAAAACGTTTTTTTAGGTTCTGTTATAGCAGCTATTTCTTCAATAGATTTTCCAGCGTCTTCGGCATAATGCCTCAATTCATCAACAGGAACTTCGATAACAAAGGCTTTCCCATTTACTATCACCTGCTTTCCAGCTATATCCTTAGGTACAAAAAAGCCATAGTCCTTAAACTTAACCATAGCTTCTTCACCATTACCCAAATCTAATGTCATCCAACATCCTTTTGCTTGACAAACATCATTCACTTTGGCTATCATTTTAGAATTTATACTATCACCAACATTCATTTCCTTAAAATGACTCAACATTGAAGTAGAAGCAATGGCATCATCATCAATAATTTCCTTTCCAAATGATGCATATTCAATTTTAGGTTCTTCTTTAGGAGTTTCTTCTTTTTTATTCTTACATGAATTCAGCAGTAAAACAGAAACAAATAGAAAGACAAACGTTCTCATAGCCTTAAATTTTCAATTTTAAAATGATATTTGTAAAGATACCTCTTTTTTTAATCTAAAGTATGCCTATTAAAAAGCCTGGAACTATAAATGGAAAAACCATTAGTCTGAAGGTCTTTTCTTAGAAAAAGATTATATCCAACACACTTGCTTGACCTAGATAAAAACTTTAATTAATTGATGGAATTAGTGGATGGTTTACTTAAATATTTAAACCTTCATCTAAAAGAGCTATGGCATCTTTTATTTCCTTTGGAGTTCCATAAATTATATAAACTTCATTTCTATAGGCCTCATAAATATTATCGTCTAATTGCGTTCTATTAATCATCCCCCTAATCCTATTTGAAAATCCGTATTTACTCATAGTTGGAATCCTTTTTAAATCATAATTCAATTTGATAAGATTTCCTCTAAAATCCTTGTAAGCTATACTATTATCAGTTTCATTAATACCAATAATCACATTTTTGTTAACATCTGTTTTAGGTTGATATAAGCCTAAGGCCTTACCTTCGGTTTCTATATTAGAATCGGAAAGTATAAAAACGGTATTATCAGCATCTGGAAAACCACTACCAACACTCTCTTTGTCAGTAATAGTCCATTGTCCATTGGTTTTCCTGTAATATAGATATTTTGTAGTCCATACACTCCTGTCATGTCTAAGAGACCAAACACCTGTCATTACATTCATATCCTTATCAGAACCTGGATGTACACCACTTGGGGCCTTTATAGAAATATCCGATTGTACAGCATCTGGGTTCCATAGTTTTGTACCGGCACGATGTTGGTTGATACAATGCCCGGGAGGACGAATAAATGAAATTTGATAATAGTGTTTTACAATACCTATAGATATTCCGTATTGTCCTGAAATATCTTCATAGGTTCCATAATAATCAAATTCACTTTTAACCTCATCCAATTGTTTACCTTCCAATCCTTCTTCGTCAAGTCCATCTTCATCAGAGTTTCCTCCGTCATTTCTATATGGGTCCTCTCCAATATTTTCCCAGCGTGTAAAATCATATTGTCCATCCCCATGCCAAAGCGCCAAAGGCCTAGGCTCTACAATTAATTTTTTTCCATCTTCTGTTTGTGTAATGGCACATGGTGAACCTAAGGTTTCAAAAAAGCCAGCTTGAGTAGGGTTGTATCTGCCGCCATGAGAAGCATCTCTAATGGCCACCTGCCCTGCTCTACCATATCTATCTGATTCTGGTCCCATAATATCTCCCAAACCTGGAATAACCACCTCGTTTATCACTCCTCCACCATTTGAGGTAATTCCTATTTGAAAACCTGATGGGCCAGATTGTAAATGATGCGTAGTAACCCTTGGGTTAGATTCAGATATGATATCAAAAGTCTCTGAGGCTTCCGGTGTTTCTTCTTTTGGCTCTTCTACTTCTTCTTTTTCCTCAGGCATTTCAATTTCTAGTGCCTCTTCGATATCCCCACTTTTTTGGCAATTAAAAAATAATTGACTAACCAAAAACAAACTAAAAACTGTAAGTCTGAATAATTTCATATTCTAATTAAAATTTATTAAATCTATAGAACAAATATTACTTAAAGAAATATTTAATCCATCCTGTAGTGTATGCAAACATATTTATTTGAAGAAAACGAAGAAATAGCCATAGAACTATTACAATTGAAATTCAAAACTGCACTCTTTACCACCAAAAAATGTTGTATGGAACTACCTCTATTTAAGGCTTAAAGAATAAAACTTTCTATCTAAACATAGCCAATATTAATACATAAATATAACAACAGGATTATGGGTTTTATAATATGAAAATTTCAAATTTAAATGATTTAAATAAAGACACTTATTTTTAACGTTTTTATTATAACTTTGTCTTGTAAAATGATGAGATTATGAGCACAATAATCAATGACATAGAGATTATAAAAGCAGAGTCTTCTAAAATTAATGCGGTAGACTTTGACAATTTGACCTTTGGAAGTGTGTTTTCAGACCATATGCTGGTTTGTGATTATAAGGAAGGTAAATGGCGAGCACCTAAAATTATGCCTTACCAGCCTATCACATTAGACCCTTCTGCAAAGATTTTCCATTACGGACAATCGGTCTTTGAAGGAATGAAAGCCTATAAAGATGCAGAAAACAATGTCTGGTTATTTCGCCCCTTAGATAATTTTAAGCGTTTAAATATTTCCTCTAAACGTTTGGCAATCCCTGAATTGCCTGAAGCCTATTTCATGGAAGGTTTAAAAGCTTTATTAGATTTGGATAAAGATTGGATTCCAACTAACGATGGAAGTTCATTATATATTCGTCCGTTTATTTTTGCCTCGGGGCAAGGTTTTCATGCGTCACCAGCCGATGAGTACAAATTTATAATCTGTACAGCGCCTTCTGGTTCTTACTTTGCTGGTGATGTAAAAGTACTTATTGAAGAAACTTATTCTAGATCTGCAAATGGTGGTGTTGGGTTTGCAAAAGCTGGCGGTAACTATGCTGGTCAATTTTATCCCACGCAATTAGCTAAAGCTAAGGGATACCATCAAGTTATTTGGACTGATGATAACACCCATGAGTATATAGAAGAGGCAGGCGCCATGAATATTTTTGTTAGGATTAATGATACCTTGATTACGGCTCCAACAAGTGATAGAATCCTTGATGGTATTACACGCAAGAGTATCATTGAGTTGGCAAAATCTGAAGGTATTGATGTACAAGTAAAAAAACTAACCGTCACAGAAGTAGTTGATGCTGCTAAAAATGGAACACTTAAAGAAATGTTTGGAGCTGGTACTGCTGCAGTAGTTTCCCCAATCTCAGCATTTGGATATAAAGGTGAGGATTATGAGCTACCTAAATTGGACAGTACTTATGCAAGTTTCTTAAAAAAGCGTATTACCGATATTCAGACTAACAAAACTGAAGACCCATTTGGATGGCGTTTTAAAGTTGATTAGTTCTACTATTGAAAAAAACAAATAAAAAAAGAGGAACGATTTTGTTCCTCTTTTTTTATTTGTTTTACCTAAAAGAAATCCTAAGCAAATACTTATAATACTATTTCTTCAAAATAGCTTCTATGTTTGGTTTAAAATAATGAGGTCCCTTCAGCACTTTACCATCTTCACGGTAAATTGGTTCTCCATCCTCACCCAATTTACTCATATTACTACGCTGAATTTCCTCAAAAACTTCTTCAATTTTATATTGCAAGCCATGCTCAATAATAGTACCACATAAAATGTAAAGCATATCTCCTAAAGCATCTGCAACCTCAACTAAATCACCATCGTTCGCTGCGTCTAAATACTCTTCATTTTCTTCACGCATTAATTTATAACGCAACATATTTTTTTCTGCTCCTAAATTGGCTTTAGGGCTTTCTCTATGCCCTATTTTAAACGCCGTATGAAATGCTTTAACTGCTTCTATTTTGTCTTTCATAAAAACTCTTTTTTTACTTTTCCTATGGAAATAGGAATCTCATCATTATTAATTACTTTTGCATAAAAATAACTATATGTTTAGTAAAGGTCAAATCATTTTTGGGGTTTTATTTTTTTTAGTTTTTGCTATAATTATTGCCTTCACATACCGTAAGGACTTAAAACTTCATAAACGTTTTTATGCTGGCAGTATTTGGATACTTATTGCCTTTATTGCTTTTATACTTTTTATTGCAGCTATTAAATTTTTCTTCAAATAGTCAAAAAATAATTTAATAATACACTAGGAAATTATTGTTTAAAACTGTTTTATATATAAAAATAACTATAATTGACGCAACCTTTTTTTGCCTCTTGCATCTAATTAGTAACTAAACCAACTAAAAATGAAGACTCTATTAATTATCTCCATTCTTATTGTTATTAATATTTTACTATTAGTATTTAGTGCAAATAAAAAAACAGAACCTTGATTTAAGATTCTGTTTTTTTATTTGCACTAAAAGTTTAGTTAGTTTACTTCTGGTAAAAAGTTATAGTTTCTACTGTAATCCAGCATTTGTCTGGCAAACGTTTCAGGCTGGGTTACTTTAATGGACGTAATGTCTCCAGTTTCATTTTTCTCTGCAATTAAAACTGGATTTACAAAGCCAGAATATGGTGCCGATGTAAATTGTTTATTTCTTTCTAAAACTTCAGCATGAATAGATTGATTTACTTTTACACCGTAACCTTCTACCAAAGCTTCTACGGCAGCATAATCACCTTCAGATTTTATACGTTGAGTTTCACGTAATAAATCGCCAAAAAGCTCACGAAGTTTTTCGTAATTATTAATATTGAAATAGATTTTTCCATCTCTAACTACTTTTTCTATGATGTTATCTTCCATTCCTTTTTCAAAAACCCAAGCGCTAACCCATTGTCTATTTCTCATATGAGCTTCTTCAACATCGTTGCCTAAATTTAGTCGGATTAATTGCATCATCAATCCGTTTCTTATATAGCCATCATAAGCGGCTTTACCAACAGCTTGCCAATTATCTACCAACCCTAATTCTTGAAGCTTTGAATCATATAAGAAATATAAGGCTACTAAATCTGCACGACCTTCTTCTAAAGTTGATGCATAATTCTTTAATGTTTCTTTTGTTTCTCCAACGCCAGGGTTTAATATTCCTGAGGCATGACCAATAACCTCATGTAGAGCCGTATGTAATTTATCTGCTAACTGACCATACTTTTCTTCTAATTCATATTCCTCTTCATCATGTACAAATTCTTTTAAGCGCCCTGTGCTTGCTGAGTTATTATGCGCTTCAATAATATTCCCTAACGATACCGATTTACTACCTACAGCGGCACGAATCCAGTTAGCGTTGGGAAGGTTAACCCCAATAGAGGTACTTGGAGAGGCATCTCCTGCTTCTCCTGCAACATTTACTACTTTATAAGTTACTCCAACAACATTTGCTTTTTTATGTTCATCCATAATTGATGAATTGTCTTCAAAATATTGGGCGTTATCCGATAGCACCTTCATTTTTTGGGACATATCAAAATCATTAATCTGAACAATGGTTTCATAAGACCCTCTATATCCTAATGGGTCATTGTACACCTCAATAAAACTATTAATATAATCTATATTACCTTCGGTGGCATTAGTCCAGGCTACATTATAGTCATCCCAAATTTGCAAATCGCCCGTTTTATAGTATTCAATCAATAAAGCAATAGCCTCCCCTTGGGCTTTATTTTCAGCAACACCTTTGGCTAATTCTAACCACTTGATAATTTCATCAATAGCACTTCCATAAAGTCCACCAGATTTATAGACACGCTCTTTAACAATACCATTCTCTTTCACCAATTGAGAATTTAATCCAAACGATAAAGGTCTTTCTGGGTTAGGTGATTGTTTTGCTGCATAAAAACTTTCAACATCAGCATTGGTAATATTAGGACCATAAAAATTTACCGCAGAAAGCACCACATTATCAATACCCTTACCTTGATTTACCTTTTTAGAATCATTATCATTAAAAATAACCTCAAAAGCCTCACCCTCTAAGGTTGTATTGGTATCAGTTAATAACAACTTTAGATAGTCTGAAGAAAATTCTGGTTTTATTTTATCGTTTGAATAATGATGATGTATTCCGTTACTAAACCAAACACGCTTTACATAGACCTCAAAAGCTTTCCAGCTGTCTGTAGACTTATCTCCTTGATAAGAAGTATAAATATTTTCAAGTGCTTTTCGTATAGATAAATTATGACGGTAATTTTGATCCCACATAATATCTCTACCACTTAACCCTGCTTGAGTTAGATAGTATACTAATTTTTGTTCCTTTAAAGTTAATTGCTCCCAACCAGGAATTTGATACCTTAAAATTTTTAAATCGGCAAATTGCTCTACGTAATAGTTAAACTCTTCTGTTTTTTTAAACTCTGCTTTTTTATCAGATTTACCATCTACACAGCCCAAAAAAACAACAGCAATTAACGCTACATTTATTATAAATCTCAGTTTCATTTAGAAAGTTTATTAATTTTTATATTCTTTTAAAAATTTAATAGTAAATATATTTTGATTATTATTTAAAACTATAAATCATTTATTTATAAAAAATCATAATTTATTGATTCGCAAATGTAATAATTTATTATTCGAAATTAAAAATGTTTATCTTTGATTTAACAATCAATCGAAAATCCTGTACATGAAAGCCTTTAAGTACGTTTTATTCCTTTTATTAATTGGTATTATTGGTATCTCAATTTATATTGCGGTTCAACCAAATTCATTTGAAGTTACCAGAACGAGAACTATTGAAGCACCAGCCCAAGTCATTTATTCCAACGTTATTGATTTTAAAAATTGGGCAGATTGGTCGTCTTGGATAGAAACCGATTCTGATATAAAAATTACTTTAGCAGAAAAAACAAAAGGTATGGGGGCTCCTATTCTTGGGAAGATAAAGATGGTGTTGGTACTATGACCACGCTTGAAACCATTCCTAACCGTTCTATACAACAAGAAATGCAGTTTGCTGAATTTCCTAAATCTGATGTTTCATGGGCTTTTAAACCAACCGATGATGGCGCTACGGATGTTACTTGGACTATTTCTGGTAAAGATTTACCGTTTGGATTTAAGGCTTTTACCACGTTTACTGGTGGAATGGAAAAACAAATTGGACCTCATTATGAACGTAGTTTAGAAAAATTAGACAGTATTATTCAGCTTAAGTTAAAAGCTTTTAGTATTCATATTAACGGCATTACTGAATATGGTGGTGGTTTTTATATATATAAAACTACATCGGCTACCGGCGCAAACATTAGCGACATTATGAGCAAACAATATGGTGAAATTATGGGCTATATGGCTAAAAATAATATTGTTGCTAGTGGTATGCCTTTTACTATATATAATGAAATCAATACGGAAAACGGAAATGTAATTATGAGCAATGCTATACCTACCATGAGTAAAGTTAATGTTGAAAGCGGTAGTGAAATATTGTGTGGTTTTATACCCAATACTAAAGTACTTAAAACCACATTAAAAGGTAACTACGAAAATTTACCAAAAGCTTGGGAAGCTGCTATGAAACACATTGCCGAAAATGGTTTGGAAATGTCTGAAATAAAGCCTTTTGAGGTTTATTCTAATGACCCAAGCAATTTTCCTAATCCTGCCAATTGGGTTACAGAAATATATATTCCTTTAAAATAGCTTGAATATTCAATATATTGCAAAAAATATTTAAATGTCATCCTGAACTCGTTTCAGGGTCTCATGTGTTATTGATAAGATGCTGAAACAAGTTCAGCATGACAATCTTTTTTAATAATAGTAATATAAGTATGAAACATATTTTGCTGGTTTTTATTGGTGGTGGCTTTGGCAGTGTACTACGTTACATTATTGGTAAATATTTAAACAGTTTACAGACAAGCATTCCTTATGGCACATTTGCTGCTAATATTTTAGGAAGTTTTCTTATTGGTATTATTTTGGGTTTCGCGACTAAAAGTAATTCACTCAATCAAAGTCATACCCTGTTATTAGCAACTGGATTTTGCGGTGGTTTTACTACCTTTTCAACTTTTGCTTATGAAAATCACGTGTTTTTAAAAGCTGGAGATTTCGCTAGTTTTGCTTTATACACCATTGGTAGTTTTGTTATTGGTTTTCTTGCTGTGTTTTTAGGGATGTTTTTAGTGAAGTAAACACAACTTACAATAAATTTTCAGAAAAAATAGCGGAACATAAACTATTTAATTATTTAGATTATAAATAAAGTATCGAATAAACTAATCAAAATCAACCTTTCTTAAAAATTTTAACACCAGCTTCTATCCTAACTCTCAAATAGTTTTCTCTGGGCACAACGGGACAAGAATACTTAGCATTGTAAGCACAATAAGGGTTATAAGCCTCATTAAAATTTATAACCATAGTATCTCCTTCTGGTATTCGGGCATCAATATAACGCCCTCCTCCATAGCTTTCTTCACCGTTAGTTTCGTCTAAAAATGGTAAAAACAAATAGTCTTCATAACCTTCCTTATTAATTAAATCTTGGTTCTGGTAAATATTTAACTTTAAGTTTTTTCCCTTTAAAGTAAAATTTAATTCGCCATATTTAACATACTCTGGTAATCTATTCGTTGTAGTTTTCATTTTAAAAGGCTTTTCATTGGGTGTTCTTTTAAAATTTGCTTTTACCACATAACTAGAGTCTATTTCAAAAAAATCTAGGCCAATAAAATGTTTTCTATCTTTTTCTGTTAGAGGCGATTCTGTTGCATCTTTAAACTGAGCATTCATATCTCTCTGAAACTCTGTTTTACCTTGTATAGGTCGCTTACCTTGAGCACATGACATAGTGATTACCAACAACAAAATCAACGTTAGATGCTTCATAAATAAAAAATTTCTTTCATTCAAAAGTACAATATTAGAATATTTTATATAGCTTTGACGCTCAAAACAGAATAAAATGAGACGTATTGTCGCAATTTGTAAGAAGCAATGGATGACTTCCCTAACCAAGGGAACATGTCGGGCTTACTATATATTGTGGTGATGTTATTATAAAATATTGCAATATTAAAAAGTCCGGCTAATAAGCCGGACTTTTTATTTTTAGTTGATAATCAACGCTTTAATTAAATCAATTTATTTATGACTTAGAAAATTAGAAATCATGCAAACACTATGGAACAATTACGTAAACACATTTAAAGGACTTTCAAGAGAAGTTTGGTGGCTGGCATTAATTACTTTTATTAATAGAGCAGGTACCATGGTCATTCCTTTTTTATCGCTGTATTTAACCAAAAGTTTAGGTTTTGAAGTTAGCGATGTAGCATGGATAATGAGTGCCTTTGGTTTAGGATCTGTAGTGGGTTCCTGGTTGGGCGGAAAATTAACCGATCAAATTGGTTTTTATAAAGTAATGACTTACAGTTTACTGGCTACTGGTATTCTATTCATTGGTCTTCAGTTTTTAAACACATTTGTATCTTTCTGTATTGGTTTATTTTTGGTAATGGTGGTGGCTGATTCATTTAGACCAGCCATGTTTGTTGCCTTGAGTGCTTATAGTAAACCTGAAAACAAAACACGTTCTGTAACCCTCATAAGATTAGCAATTAATTTAGGATTTTCTGCGGGGCCAGCCATTGGAGGGGTTATTATTGCGTCAATTGGTTATGGTGGCTTATTCTGGGTTGATGGTATCACTTGTATTGCTGCCACATTGGTGCTTATAACTGTATTAAATCCTAGGTCTGCTAAACAGCTAGATGACGTGAAAACTGAAAACCCTAAATCGGCATATGGTGATAAGGCATTTATCATTTTCTTATTTGCTATGTCATTGTTTGGAATAGTATTTTTACAATACTTTTCTACCATGCCCATATATTATAAAGATGCTCACTTTTTAGACGAAATTGAAATTGGGGTTCTTTTAGGCATGAATGGATTCATTATATTTATTTTTGAAATGCCACTCATAAAATGGCTGGAAAATACAAAGTTTTCTAAAACAAGTTTGATGCTTTTTGGAGCCACTTTAACAGGGTTAAGTTTTGTTATTCTTAACTTAACTTCCTGGACGGGGATATTGATTATTGGCATGTTGTTAATGACATTTGGTGAGATGATAGCCTTCCCATTCTCTAACGCATTTGCTATGGATAGAGCAAAAAAAGGAAATCAAGGTGAATATATGGCACTCTATTCCATCGCATTCTCAGTAGCTCATATTTTTGGGCATAATATGGGTTTGCAAATGATAGGAAATTTAGGCTTTAATAATACTTGGTTCATTATAACCGGGTTAGCATCAGTTTGTGTATTTTTATTATTCTTTTTAGGTCGATTTCTAAATATTAAAAAGAAAAAGAAACAACTATTAACTGAAGTTGAAGAGGAAGAAATACTATGGATTTAAATCAAGTTACCATACCATCTTTAAACGTTGTAAAGGCAACTGAGTTTTACAAAACCTTGGGACTGCACCTTATAGTGGATGCGCTCCCAAGGTATGTTAGATTTGAATGCCCAAATGGAAATAGCACATTATCAATACATAAAGTTAATGAACTTCCTAAAGGCTCTGGTATCACTATATATTTTGAAGATAAACATTTAGATGAGTTGGTTAAAAACCTCCAACAAAAAGGTATTGAGTTTACAGAAACACCAGAAGATAAAACTTGGCTTTGGCGTGAGGCTCACCTTTACGATTTAGACGGCAACAAAATTATTTTGTATCATGCGGGTAAACATAGAAAGAATCCGCCTTGGCGTATTGGCTAATTATTTAATAGGTATGACTTCTTTTTGTTTTATAACTCTAGAAAGAACAATCTGTGTTTTGCTCTCACCATAAATAATTAGTTGGTCAATAAAAGTTTCTAGGTGTTTTTGATTTTTTAAAACCACCTCCATAACAATATTTTCATCACCAGTAATGCGGTAACAGTTTACAACCTCATCAAAGGTTTTAACTTTTTCTAAAAAAGGTTTTAACTTTCCCATAAAGGCCCTTAAAGTAATAATTGCCTTTAACTGATACCCAATTTCAAATGGAGAAACAATAGCCTTATAGCCTTCAATGATTCCTAAATCTTCCATTTTCTTAATGCGTTCAGATACTGCTGGCGAACTTATACCAACCTGACGCCCAATTTCGGCATTAGAAAGTCTAGCATTTTGTTGTAAGCACTTTAAAATATTTCTATTAAGTTCGTCTATTAACATTTAAACAATTTTTCTTCAAAAACATATATATTAAAGCAAATATAAATATTTACCTTAAATATTAAAGTCGAATATCATTACTTGTGAGTAATTTTGAGAAAATTGTTGTGAAAAATAGAATGATGTTACACAATACCCCACCAAACCTATCGGATTTACCGATTTATAGAAAAGCTCTAGAGATTTTAGATATTTCTAGAAGTATCTCCATATACCTTCAAGATGATTTAGCGCCATTAAAAGAAGATGGTACTGAGGACTCTGATATTTATTTTTCTGGTGATATTGTTCAACAGTCTGTTTCATTGGCTCCTGAAATTGCTAACGCTGAATTAGAACGTCATTCAGAAAGAAAACACAAACATCTTGACTCCTTAAGGCAATTAACCAATTTATTGTATAAGAATTCGTATCGTTTAGAACGCTCTAACAGTAATGGCAAAGAATTTCTACCAATCTTAAGGAAAGAATTAAAAAAGTTCAAAAAACTTCAACGTAGTTGGATGCTTAGTCTATAACTATTGAATAAAAAAAACACACCCAGTATAGGATGTGTTTGATTTGAGAGACTTCAATATTGTTAGTCAACACTAATGTTGAAAATACTATATTTAGATTTTAACGTCAAAATTGAATGAGGGCCAATATATATTGAATTCAAGAAAATATCTTTAAAAAACACACCTTATCTTGATATATATCAAGTTTAATTAAATTATACTACAATCGGTTTGTAACCTTGATAAGGTTTCTGGGCGCATATTTAAAAGTGATGCGAGATACTTCTTAGGCAAACGTTCAAAAATTTCAGGGTTAACAATTTTCATATAATAGTCATATCTATCTTTAGCAATGGGTATTCTTGCCGCAAGTGCTCTATATTCTGCTTCTATATAGTATTGTTCTAATAAAGTTCTATATAGTCGTTCCATTTCTGGAAAATTATTTAAAGTAAAGTGGAGTTCTTCAAAACTTAAACTTTCTGTTTGAGTATCTTCTAAACACTGTATATTTTCTAGGGCAGCGTTATTTCTAAAAAAACCAGAAATAGAGGTCACAAGTTCATTATCTACACTTGCCCAAGTTGTAATTTCATTGTTATTGTGCATAAAAAACCCACGCACCAATCCTTTTCTAATAATATAGAGTCTATCAGGAACTTCTCCCTTTGAAATTATAAAATCACCTTTTTTAAAGCTTTTAACTACTATTCTTTGGGATAAATATTTATTAAGTGATTTAGATAAGGGAACAACTGAATTTAATAAAACAATACTAAAAAGATTATTGTATTTACTTACCGTCATAAATTGGAATTCGTTTTTCCCAAATATAAAACTAAAACGCAGTACAACAAGAAATTATTTTTAACACTAGCAACGCTACATATTTCTTCTATACTGTCCTCCAACTTCAAAAAGCGCCTTAGTTATTTGCCCCAATGAACACACTTTACTAACCTCCATAAGCTCTTCAAATATGTTTTCATTTTTTGTAGCTACAATTTGAAGTTCTTTTAATAAACATGAAACATCATTGATTGTATGAAGATTTTCTAAAGTATTTATTTGAAGCTGTTTTTCTTCTTCTGAAGCTCTAATAACCTCTGCTGGTAATATAGTTGGAGACCCTTTACTACTTAAAAAAGTATTAACTCCTATAATTGGAATACTTCCTTTGTGTTTCAAGGTTTCATAATACAAACTTTCCTCCTGTATTTTACTGCGTTGATACATGGTCTCCATAGCTCCTAAAACACCCCCTCGTTCAGTTAACCTATCAAATTCAAGTAAGACGGCTTCTTCCACTAAATCGGTTAACGCTTCAATAATAAAAGCACCTTGTATGGGGTTCTCATTCTTGGCTAATCCTAATTCCTTATTGATTATGAGTTGTATAGCCATAGCTCTACGCACCGACTCTTCTGTTGGTGTTGTAATGGCCTCATCATAGGCATTGGTATGAAGTGAATTACAGTTGTCGTAAATGGCATAAAGTGCTTGAAGTGTTGTTCTAATATCATTGAAATCAATTTCCTGTGCATGTAGACTTCTACCAGAAGTTTGAATATGATATTTTAACTTTTGAGCACGTTCATTGGCTCCGTACTTAAGCTTCATAGCCTTAGCCCAAACTTTTCTTGCTACCCTACCAATAACAGCATATTCTGGATCTATTCCATTGGAAAAGAAAAAAGACAAATTAGGACCAAAGTCATCAATATCCATACCCCTACTTTGATAGTATTCTACATAAGTAAACGCATTTGATAAAGTTAGTGCTAGCTGAGTAATGGGATTTGCACCTGCCTCTGCAATATGATACCCTGAGATTGAAACCGAATAAAAATTCCTAACCTTATTTTTAATAAAATATTCCTGAACATCTCCCATTAATTTTAAAGCAAACTCTGATGAAAAAATACAGGTATTCTGTGCTTGGTCCTCTTTTAAAATATCTGCCTGTACCGTACCTCTAACCTTAGACATAGTTATACTTTTAATATCCTTGTAAACATCTATTGGTAAGACTTCATCTCCAGTAACCCCTAAAAGCATTAAGCCTAAACCATCATTCCCTTCTGGCAATTTACCATGATACTTAGGACGCTGTTTTCCTTTATAAATCTGATTAATTTTAGCTTCAACTTCTGCTTCAATGCCATTCTCTTTGATATATATTTCACACTGCTGATCTATGGCTGCATTCATGTAAAAAGCTAATAGCATGGGGGCAGGACCATTTATTGTCATGCTTACTGATGTTTTTGAGTCTGCCAAATTAAAACCAGAGTATAGCTTTTTAGCATCGTCTAAACAACAAATGCTAACACCTGCATTTCCTATCTTACCGTAAATATCTGGTCTAGAATTGGGGTCATTGCCATACAATGTTACACTATCAAAAGCGGTTGATAACCGTTTTGCTGGCATTTCATAACTCAAATAATGAAAACGTCTGTTAGTTCGTTCTGGACCACCTTCACCAGCAAACATTCTAGCAGGATCTTCACCTTCCCTTTTAAATGGATACAACCCTGAAGTAAAAGGAAACTCTCCTGGAACATTTTCTTGTAAGTTCCATCGTAAAATATCGCCCCACGCTTCATATTTTGGTAACGCTACTTTTGGAATTTTCAAATGTGATAAAGACTCTGAATGTGTTTGTATTTTAATCTCTTTACCTCGAACGTTAAAAGCATAAATAGGTTTTTTGTATCTGTTAACCTTTTCTTGCCAAGTAATGATTAGCTCCCAATGCTTTGGCGCTAAATCTATTTTTAACTTATCAAATTCTTTAAAAAGCAACTGTAGCAATTGCCATGGAGACTCTTTATTATCTTTCTCTTGGAAATTCTTAACTTGCTTCAAGATTTCATCCTGCTGTAGCCCAGACGAATTTAAATAAGAAATCTCGTTTCCTTTAGGTATATCAGCAACATTACAAATAGTTTTATAAATTCCATAAAGTTTTTGAGCAAGTTCTACCTGTTCATTTACTGTATCATCATAGTTCCTAATAGTTTCAGCTATTTCAGAAAGATAGCGCGTTCTTTGAGGAGGAATAATATAAACCTTTTTATCTTGTTCGTTTATTGCTTCAAAAGAAGATTTAAAATCTACACCAACTTTTTCAACTAAATTCTTAATTACCGCTTTGTAAAGTGTATTCATCCCAGAATCATTGAACTGAGAGGCAATGGTTCCATAAACTGGCAAGTTCTCTTGCGAAACATCCCAAAGGTTTTGGTTTCGCATATATTGTTTTCTAACATCACGTAGAGCATCAGTTGCGCCTCTCTTATCAAATTTGTTTACAGCTACCAAATCAGCAAAATCCAACATATCAATTTTTTCTAATTGCGAAGCGGCTCCAAACTCTGGAGTCATAACATACATTGAAAGATTGCTATGTTCTACAATTTCTGAACCCGATTGTCCAATTCCTGAGGTTTCTAAAATAATCAAGTCAAAATTGGCCACCTTTAAAATAGCAATGGCTTCATCAATATGTTTTGAAAGCGATAAATTAGATTGACGAGTTGCCAAACTTCTCATATATACTCTTGAGGTATTGATAGCATTCATTCTAATTCTATCTCCCAAAAGCGCACCTCCTGTTTTTCGTTTTGAAGGATCTACGGAAATAATACCAACTGTTTTGTCTGGAAAATCAGTTAAAAATCGTCTTACCAGTTCATCAACGAGAGACGACTTTCCTGCGCCTCCAGTTCCTGTAATTCCTAAAACAGGAACTCTTGATAGGGTTGCTTTCTTAGCTATCTCGTTTAATGTGTCCTTAGCTATCTCTGGAAAATTTTCAGCCGATGAAATCAATCGTGCTATGGCGCTGTGATTTTGAGATTGAATTTCTTTTACTTCATTCTTATTTAAAGCATTTCCAATGGGAAAATCAGACAGCTTAACCAAATCATTAATCATGCCTTGCAATCCCATATCCCGTCCATCATCAGGTGAGTAAATTCTGGAAATACCATAATCCATTAACGCTTTTATTTCATGTGGGAGAATAACACCACCACCGCCACCAAAAATCTTAATATGACCAGCACCTCTTTCATTAAGCAAATCATATACATATTTAAAATACTCATTATGACCACCTTGGTAAGAGGTTAAACAAATGGCATTAACATCTTCCTGAATAGCAGTATTAACAACTTCTTCAACGCTTCTATCATGGCCTAAATGAATTACTTCAACACCAGTAGCCTGAATAATCCTTCGCATAATATTGATAGAAGCATCATGACCATCAAATAACGCAGCGGCAGTAACTACTCTAATATGATGTTTTGGTTTATAAGGCTTTATTTGATTCATTTATAAAAAAATATCAATTCACTATATGCAATTTACGAAATATTCAAAAAAAACTAAGGATTATCAATTATTTTCAAAATTTAAAGATAAGATTAGCATAACTACTTTTTTAAGCTAATTTTACCACCTGAAATAAGTAAAACCCTATGAATAAGATTACTATTTTAATTAATTGTAATGATCAACCAAACATCATTGCCTCTGTAACTAATTTTATTGCCCACCAAAACGGTAATATTGTATATATAGACCAACACGTTGATAGAGAGCAAAATATTTTTTTTATGCGCTTGGAAAGCGAATTTTCATCTAAAACCTTTTCAACCGAAGCGTTTAAAGAAGCTTTTAAGGATGTACTTGCAGCAAAATTTGAGATGAAATGGCGCATTTATTCTTCGGAAAAAAAGCCAAAAATGGCCTTATTTATTTCAAAGTATGATCACTGTTTATATGATTTACTGGGACGTTATAATTCTGGAGAGCTTAATTTAGAAATCCCTTTCATTATAAGCAATCACAATAACCTAAAACCAATAGCAGATAATTTCAATATTCCATTTTACCACATCCCAGTTACCAAAGACTCTAAAAGCAAAGCAGAGGAAGAACAATTAAAACTACTTGAAGAACACAACATAGATTTTGTTGTTTTGGCTAGGTATATGCAAATAATATCCCCAAAACTAATAGATAAATACCCTAACAAAATCATAAATATACACCACTCGTTCTTACCTGCTTTTGTGGGTGCAAAACCCTATCATTCAGCATACAAACGTGGGGTGAAAATTATAGGTGCTACCAGTCATTATGTTACGGAAGAATTAGATGCCGGCCCCATTATAGAGCAGGATGTAACACGAGTAACACATGCGCATTCCATTCCTGATCTTATTGCTAAAGGACGTGATCTTGAAAAAATAGTTTTAGCCAACGCCGTAAAACTTCACGCAGATAGAAAAGTAATGGTTTATAATAATAAGACCGTAATTTTTTCTTAATCTTAAGTCATTTACCACCAGAACTTTAACGCACAATTCACAAGGATTTACACTTGTTTATACTTTTGTTCTCATTTTTTTAATATTCAGAAATGTGACTTAATTCACTTATAGTGTCTTAAAAGAAGTAATTAACTTAATTTTAATTTTATGAAAACAAATTTATTTTTATGTCTAGCTTTTATATTAGGCATAGGGTATTCTCAAGCCCAAAATTTACCTGAAAATCCAGAACCTGGAAAGTGCTATGTTAAATGTATTACAAAAGACGAGTTTAAAGATGTAACCGAAACTATAGAAGTATATCCTGCATACACTAAACTTGAAGTTGTACCTGCAACTTACAAGACTGTTGAAGAGCGTGTGTTAATTAAAGAAGCTACCAAAGAATTAATTTATGTTCCTGCTGTTTACGAAACGGTTGAGGTTTCTTATATTAAGAAAGAAAAACGAAATGATTTAACTGTAAACCCAGCTACTTTTGAGGCAGATTCTAAAACTTTCGAAGTTTATCCCAAAACTTCTGGTTGGGAATACAAAGAAACCACTTGCGGTTCTCCAAATAAAGATGATTGTGTTGTAGCATGTTTCGTTGAATATCCAGCGCAATATAAAGATGTAAGCTTTACTACTTTAGCTAATGATGCATCTACTAACAATGTTCCTGTTGCAGAAATTACTACTACTTATACAAAGCAAGTTATAAAAACACCTGCCCGTATGGAAGAAAGAGAAATACCTGCTAAATATTCAACAATTAAAAGACAAGTTGTAGATACGCCTGCATTTACTAAAAGTGCTACTGTGCCTGCTAAAACAAAAACAGTAACAAGAACTGTTTTAGCTAAAAAAGGAGGTATTACTACTTGGGAAGAAGTAGATTGTGGTTTATTAGATGCCAATGTATTACCTATATTTTACGAATTGGCTAGTGCCCGCATAACGGCTGCATCTAAGAAGATTATAGACGAAACTTTATTACCATTATTAAAAAGCAAACCAGTTAGCATAGAGTTAATGTCTCATACAGACTCTAGAGGAAATGATGATTACAATATGTCTTTATCTCAACAACGTGCAAACTCTGTTGTTAACTACTTAGTTTCTAAAGGAATATCTAGAAGTAGATTATCTGCTAAAGGCTACGGAGAAACAAGATTGGTTAATCGTTGTTCTAATGGTGTAGAATGTTCTGAAGCTGAGCATCAAAAAAACAGACGTACTGAATTCAGAGTTCTAAGTAACTAATTAATAGCTGATTCAGTATATTTAAGGCACCTCAGGGTGCCTTTTTTGTTATTATGTACTCTGGGAAACTCGCAATTTGTTTATCTACTTTTATACCATAAGTGTCACTAAGGTTAGAAACCATTAAATCAAAATACTTATAATGTATTTGCCAATCGTGTAATTCTGTGCTTGAGCTTTTATCATCTAAAACAATAGGGGTTTCCAAAATACTAGATAGCTTATAAAACATATCAGCTAAAGAAACATTATCAGCTTCAATCTCTGTGTTTCCAATAAGATATTTTTTATTATTCTCTCCCCAATCTATTTGAGATTTATCCCAAAGTGTAGCATTTCTAAAGTTTAAAAATATAACATCACCATTGCCCAAACTCTTTTCTTCTTTTAATTTTAAGGCCATTAAAATAGTATTATTCATATTTAAATAAGCATTAGAACCATACTTAAAATACATTCTATAATGCTTATTTAAATCTGAAGTAATCTTAATTTGATTTTTATAAACCTTATTAGAATAAGACAAAATATTTTGCAAGCTTCCTTTTAATTCCATAAAACCCTCAGAATGAATCACCTCTAAACTCTCAACATCCTCTTTGCTTTCTAGCTCTGCAAATTCAAAATCTTTAATTGGGCTATAAGCTTCTTCAATTTTTAATGAGTCACTATTTTCAATAACAAACATTTTGTTAAAACTAGCTCTTTTACTATTCTGTCTTAAATATTTATCAATATGATAATCTTTGATCTCTGCGGGATGTCCCTCCCAAAGCATTTTTCCACTAGCATTGTATAAAATTCCATAGGGCAAACTTCTAATATTATTCTTATGAAACGTTTCTCCATCAAAATCTATAGCAACAGCGAGTTTCATGTTATGCTTTTTTGCAAATTTCTTTACAAGTTCTGGATTCTCTTCACTTAAAGAAACTATGTAAAAATCTTTAGGGTATTTTTTCTGTAAAGTTTCTAAATATTTTGACACATGAATGCATGGTCCACACCAAGTAGCCCAAAAATCTACAAAATAAAGTTTATTATACTCTTCCTTAGCAATGCTTGACTTATTGATAAAGCTAGAAACCTTTATTTGTCCTGCCGAAATTTTAAAGCCAAATATTAATATTAAAAATATTTTAATTCTCAACGTATTCTCATTTTATACAAGTATAACAAATATTATGCTAAAAAATTATATACAGTAAAAAACCATAAAAAACTTGAAATATAGTGACTTTATTCAACACCAAGGGTCGTAACATTAAAGACTAAAACAATTTAAAGAAATCATGAGGGATTGTTTAATTTAAAACTGAAGAAAAGACATCTTTCTCTCAAGGTGTCTTTTTTATTTTCATATATTTAAAACAAAAATTATGTCCCGAAAATTATTAACCTTATTACTTATCTTCAATCTTACTGCGTGTGCAGAATTACAACAAGTTATTAATGAATTACCCCAAAGCGGCGGTATTAGCAATACTGAAGTTGCCTCTGGATTAAGACAAGCACTAAACTTTGGAATAGACAAACAGGTGAGTAAACTTACTCAAAAGGATGGTTTTTTCAAAAATGAACTAGTTAAAATTTTATTACCAGAAGAACTACAAAAAGTTGACAAAACCTTACGAGATATTGGGTTAAGTAAATTAGCCGATGAAGGCTTGAAAGTGTTAAATAGAGCAGCCGAAGATGCCGTAAAAGAAGCCACTCCTATTTTTGTTGATGCGGTTAAAGACATTACTTTTGCAGACGCTAAAAACATTTTATTAGGTGATGATAATGCTGCCACCAACTACTTAAATAATAAAACTGAAACAGCTTTATATGCTAAATTCAATCCTGTAATTAAAAGCTCATTTAGTAAAGTTGGGGCCGATGATATTTGGAAAAACTTAATTACTAAATACAACAGTTTACCTCTTACAAATGATGTAAACCCAGACTTAACGGACTATGTTACCAAAGAAGCTTTAAAAGGTGTTTATACTATGATAGCTATTGAAGAAAAAGACATTAGAACTAAACTTTCTTCTAGAACAACAGATTTATTAAAAAAGGTTTTTGCGTTACAGGACTAACAGCTATCAATTCAACAAAATATTAAAAGGACGCTTTTTATATTAAAATAAAAAATGTATATTTAATTACTTGTTATTCACAACAAATGAGCAGGTCAGATTTCATTAGGGGTCGTAAAAAGGCACTTGACAAACGTTACAAAGAACTTGTTGAGCAGGCTTATAATTTGAGGCAAACCGATTTTGCCTTAAGCGATTTTTCAGAATACAAAGCCCTAGAGGTTTTAGATGAGATTAACCGCTTAAATTATCTTTCCAGAGATATCGCTCCTTCTTCTTAAGCCTTATTAATTATTTAACGTTTTTCTTACATCCAAACCACGAAATTTTTCGTACTTTATAGTATAATAAAAACGTTATGAACAATCAATTCTGTAAAGTGGGAAAAATAAAACCCAACCTAAGTAAAGCTTTAAGTTTAAAAGACATTGAAAGAAGAATCAATAATTTTGTTGATGACCTTAGTAAGGTTGAATACTCTAAAGATTTAAAAACAAGTATCTAACCTAAAATAACTTTCATTTCTTGCTGAAGTTCTGCTGCTTTTTTAGCTGCAGCAAGGGCAAAGTTGTGCTCATTTGAAGCATAAATAATACCTCTTGAAGAATTTATAAGTAATCCAACAGAATCATTCATTCCATATTTACAAACGTCCTGAAGATTCCCTCCTTGTGCTCCAACCCCTGGAACCAATAAAAAGCTATCGGGAATTATTTGACGAATTTCAGCTAAGTATTCAGCCTTAGTAGCACCAACAACATACATCAAGTTTTCAGCATGAGCCCACGTTTTGGAAGTCTCTAGAACCTGTTTATATAACTCTTGGTTTTCAACCTTTTTTGTTTGAAAATCAAACGCCCCTTGATTAGAAGTTAAGGCCAAAAGTATCGTGTGTTTGTTTTCAAAAGCTAGAAAAGGCTCTACCGAATCTTTCCCCATATAAGGGGCCACCGTAACAGAATCGAAAGCTAAATCTTCAAAAAACGCTTTAGCGTACATGGTACTTGTATTACCAATATCTCCTCGTTTTGCATCTGCAATAGTGAAGATTTCAGGATAATTTTCATTTAAGTAATTAATAGTCTTTTCTAAAGCCTGCCAACCTTTAATACCGTAAGCTTCATAAAATGCTGTATTGGGTTTGTATGCTACGCACAAATGATGCGTTGCGTCAATAATAGCTTTATTAAATGCAAAAATAGGGTCATCTTCTTTTAAAAGATGCTCAGGAATTTTATTTAAATCTACATCCAATCCAATACATAAAAAGGATTGTTTTCTCTTGATTTCTTTAACTAATTGGTCTTGGGTCATTGGTTTTGGGTTATGGGTTTTTGGGTTATGGGTTTTTGGGTTATGGGTTATGGGTTTTGGGTTATGGGTTTTGGGGTTTTAGGTATTGACAACTTTTTTTGAATAATTAATTAAAGACTTTATTCTCTTTTGAAGCACATTAATTTCTCCAATAAGTTCTTGTGGATATGTAAGATATGATAATTCGGAACAAATTATAATATGAGTTTCTAACTCAAAAGCAGATCCTAGGCTTATTTGTAAAAACCTAACAAAGTCTTTTTGAGAGTCTTTAGCACAACCTTCAGCTATATTGGCTGGTATTGAAACAACACACCTAGAAATTTGAGATTTCAACCCAAACTTTTCAGTTTCGGGTAAATGGTCTATTAATACATAAACTTTTTTAACAAGAGCAACAGAATCTTTCCAAACATCTAACTCTCTAAAATTCCTCATTTACTATTTCTTTTTACCCTTCTACCCTTTTATCAAAACCTAACACCTACAGGTTTTCACCAGCCTTTAACTTTTCAGTATTTTCGGCAAGCATAAGTTCATCAATTATTTTTTGAATATCCCCGTTTACAATATTCTGTAAATCATAAAGTGTTAAACCAATACGGTGATCTGTTACACGCCCTTGCGGATAGTTATAGGTTCTAATTTTGGCACTTCTATCACCAGATGATACCATACTACCGCGTTTTGCAGCATCTTCTTCCATCTTTTTAGCTAATTCTAAATCGTAAAGTCTAGAACGTAAAACCCTAAACGCCTTTTCTTTGTTTTTATGCTGCGATTTTTGGTCTTGACATTGGGCTACCAATCCCGTTGGAATATGGGTTAAACGTACCGCAGAATAGGTTGTATTCACAGACTGCCCACCCGGACCCGAAGAACAAAAGTAATCTATACGAACATCTTTAGGGTCTATTTCTACATCAAACTCCTCTGCTTCTGGAAAAACCATTACGGTTGCTGCACTTGTGTGCACACGCCCTTGTGTTTCGGTTTGCGGCACGCGTTGTACACGGTGTACACCGGCTTCAAATTTTAGGGTTCCGTAAACATCTTCACCCGTTACTTCAAACTGAATTTCTTTAAACCCACCATTGGTACCCTCACTAAAATCTACTGTGCTTACATTCCAGCCTTTGCTTTCACAATATTTAGTGTACATTCTAAATAAATCGCCAGCAAAAATACTGGCTTCATCTCCACCAGTGCCTGCCCGTAACTCTACCACAGCATTTTTAGCATCCTCAGGGTCTTTAGGGATAAGTAACACCCTAATTTCCTCCTCTAGTTTTGGAATACCTTCTTTAGCTTCCTCATATTGCATTTTGGCCATGTCAACCATTTCAGGATCACTACCATCTGCAATAATCTCTTCAGCCTCGGCCAAATTATTTGTTAATTCAATGTAAGCATCGCGCTTATCCATTAAAATCCTTAAGTCTTTATATTCTCTATTAAGATCAACATAACGCTTTTGGTCTGAGATGATATCTGGTTGTATTATCAAATCACTTACCTCATCAAAACGCTGCTTTATTATTTGTAGTTTCTCTAACATCTACCTCTTTTAATTGGTGACCAAAAATACGATAAATTATGAATTTATAATAGTTGATATTATGGTATAAAAAATATAGCCTTTACGTTCTAAAAGCAACTATAAAATAAGTGTGTAAAAAAGGATACCCACTTGATTTTGTAAAAATTTTCAACTACCTTCGTTTACCAGCTGATAAACTCAATTAAAACTGATTTTATCTTTTAGATGATAGCACATTCGCCAAAGGCGAACTTTAATCTGCGCTGCTTCGCAGACAATGCATCTTAAAGCATGTGCTATCATCTGCAGGGTTAAACCAAATTACTACTAAAACCTATCCTAAAAATATCGCCTTCTGCGGGCTTCGAGCCAAAACGTGCGACATCGTCGGTTAAAAGTAATTTGATCCTGCTTCTCNTACACAAAACCGATGATAGCACATTCGCCAAAGGCGAACTTTAATCTGCGCTGCTTCGCAGACAATGCATCTTAAAGCATGTGCTATCATCTGCAGGGTTAAACCAAATTACTACTAAAACCTATCCTAAAAATATCGCCTTCTGCGGGCTTCGAGCCAAAACGTGCGACATCGTCGGTTAAAAGTAATTTGATCCTGCTTCTCGAATTCCCAAGCCAATAAATTCTACAATTTACGCTTCGCTTTCGCGAAGCTAATTGACAATCAATAATTAGAGAGTATATGGAAGTCCTTTTCTCTAATTATTGCTCAAGAATTTATTATCTTTTCATTCTCTAAGCAGAACTACGTTTAACCCTGCAGGTAAACGAAAACCGAAAATTTAATAAAAAAAGGAAGTCAAACGACTTCCTTTTTTACATTAGGTTATTGATTGCTAACCACACTTAGAAGAACCACAGTCCTTACAAGTTAAACAACCCTCTTGGTAGATTAAATTATCTGAATTACAATTGGCACAGGTTTGACCTTTAGCTTTAGTACCATCGGCCACATAACGCTTTAGCGCTCTACCTACACCATTTTTCCATGTATTAATAGACTCTGTATCTAACTGCAAACTATTAATTAAATCAACAATTTTATCAATTGGCATACCATGACGCAGGGTACTTGAAATTAGTTTTGCGTAATTCCAATATTCTGGATTGAATTTATATGATAACCCTTCAATCGTAATTTTATACCCTCGTTTGTCCTTAAACTGAAAATCGTACCTTGAGGTACCATCTTCATTTCTATTCTTAATAATCAACCCATTGTTTACCCATCTTGGAATTAAAATCCCATCTTCATCATCAATTAAACCTGTAAATATCTCATAAGGTTTATCATCTATGAGACCAATAAAAGCAATCCACTTATCCTTGTTATTTTGAAATCTAACCACATCTGCTTCCAGTATTTGAGGCCGCTTAATTGGGAACGGTGTTAACGTATTACTTGTTTCTTCTTCTTTTTTATCGTCGTTAGATATGAGCACTCCAGAGCGGGATCCATCCCTGTACACCGTTACTCCTTTACAACCCACTTCCCATGCTTTTAGATACAATTCACCAACCAATTCCTCAGACACATCATTTGGCAAATTGATAGTAACGCTTATAGAATGATCTACCCATTTTTGAATAGCGCCTTGCATACTTACTTTACTCAACCAATCAACATCATTTGAAGTTGCCTTGTAGTAAGGTGATTTTTTAACCAAATCATCTAATGCTTCTTGAGAGAAATTTTGAGTGGTATCAATACCATTCACTTCCATCCACTGCTTAAATTTATGATGAAAAACAACGTATTCTTCCCAAGAATCACCCACTTCATCAACAAAATCTACACGCACATCTTTGTCTCCCGGATTTACTTTTCTTCTGCGTTTGTAAACTGGTAAAAATACTGGCTCAATCCCAGAAGTAGTTTGCGTCATTAAGCTGGTAGTTCCTGTGGGCGCTATGGTAAGTAGGGCAATATTACGACGACCATACTCCAACATTTCATAATACAACTGGCTATCAGCCTCTTTTAATCTGTTTATAAACGGATTTTCCTTTTCTCTATCTGCATCAAAAATGGTAAACGCCCCGCGTTCTTTTGCTAAATGCACTGATGCTCTGTAAGCCTCAATTGCAATGGTTTTATGTACTTCTAATGAAAATGCATTACCTGCTTCACTACCGTATTGAATACCTAACGCTGCTAGCATGTCTCCTTCTGCAGTAATTCCAATACCTGTTCTTCTTCCTTCCTCTGCTTTTCTTTTAATATTGGCCCATAAATTACGCTCTACAGCTTTTACTTCATCTAATTCGGGGTCAGAATCTATTTTTTGAAGAATTACATCAATCTTTTCAAGTTCTAAATCAATAATATCATCCATGATTCTTTGTGCGTAAGCTACATGTTTTTTGAATAAATCAAAATTAAAATTTGCTTTTTCCGTAAACGGATTTTCAACATAAGAGAATAAATTAATGGCTAATAACCTACACGAATCATAAGGACACAACGGAATCTCTCCACATGGATTTGTGGAAACTGTTTTATAACCTAAATCAGCATAACAATCTGGCACAGACTCATTAATGATGGTATCCCAAAACAAGATTCCTGGCTCTGCAGATTTCCATGCATTATGAACAATTTTATTCCACAAATCTTTTGCTTGAATGGTTTTTAAAGTTTTTGGGTTACTGCTAAAAACAGGATATTTCTGAGTATAATCAGTTTCATTTTTAACGGCTTTCATAAACGCATCATCAATACGAACAGAAACATTGGCACCTGTAACCTTGCCTTGTTCTAACTTGGCGTTTATAAAGTCTTCGGAATCTGGATGATTAATAGAAACAGACAACATTAACGCCCCTCTTCTTCCATCTTGGGCTACTTCTCGAGTAGAGTTTGAATAACGCTCCATAAAAGGTACTATTCCTGTTGAAGTTAAGGCTGAATTTTTAACCCCAGAACCTTTAGGTCTAATATGTGATAAATCATGGCCAACACCTCCTCTTCTTTTCATGAGTTGCACCTGCTCCTGATCAATTTTCATGATACCCCCGTAAGAATCTGAATCTCCAGAATTTCCTATTACAAAACAATTTGAAAGTGATGCAATTTGGTACGGATTTCCAATACCTGCCATTGGACTTCCTTGTGGTACGATATATTTGAAATTTTTGATTAAATCAAAAACCGCCTCTTCACTCAAAGGATTCGCATATTTTTTCTCTACCCTAGCAATTTCTTTTGCTATTCTAATATGCATATCATTAGGTGTAAGCTCATAAATATGACCTTCAGAATCTTTTAAGGCATATTTATTTAACCACACACGTGCAGCTAAATCATCATTTTTAAAATACTCTAGAGAGGCATTAAAAGCTTGGTCTTGGGTGTAAGTTTTTGGTAAGGCTTTGGTTAAATTGTCTTTCATGAGGTTAGTTACAGTTTAATTCATAATGGATTAATAAATTTAAACCGTGAATATACTTAAACTAATCAACTTGTAACATGACAAAAATCATAAAGTTGACACAAAAAACAAGTTAAAAAACTGATTTACAATTAACTAAAAATTTATCAACATCAAAAAGTTAACAAATTTTCAAAAATTTATTAGAAGTTATTTTAAAAATCTACTGCAAATCCAACCCCTAAAAATTGCTTCCACTGCACTTTGGCTCCAGCTTCATCAAACTCGCCATCCACATCAGTTTCTTTCTGGGTTTTAACATCATCATCATATCTAATATGAGAACCAAATCTGGCACGAACATAGTTATTTACCTTAAAATCAAAATCGAGCCTCCAATCTAAATCTATATTACCAAAATTATTAATATAATCAGTATACAGACTTATATTATTTACCATATTGATATTTTCTGCCACCTCCATCTCATAACTGTTTGTTACCAAAATACCCAACTCCCTTCTCACACGTTTGCCAGGAATTAATATATCTCCTTGATCATCCAGTACCGCGGCATCAACACCAAAAGCTCCAGAATTAGCTAAATCTTGGTCCAAGACAAATGTGGCTTTTAATGTTACCGGTGAAAAATAGACAGACACTTTATCAATATGTCTTCCATATTCCATACCTCCTCCAAAAAACAAATAACCAGGCGCCATAAACCTTGAAATCGGGTCATCTGTATTTGGATATTTAAAACCATTAGCAAATTGTGTTCTAAAATTTAATCGTGCCGAATAAAACCAATTAGATAAACTATCTGGCCGGTAGCCCATGTTAGAATTTATTTCAATTAAATCGTCAGTCTTCCTTAACTCCTTAGACTGTTGCTTATTCAATCCATATCGCATAACCAAGTTATTGCGCCAAGTGAAATATTTATCTGAATAGTTCCTAGAAGACTCTAAGCCAACAAGCCCCGAAATGGAATTAACACCACCAGCATTCCAGTTAACAAATGCTACCTCACTGAGATCTATAGAAGCTTTGTTTTTTACTTTCCATTGAGGTCCATCGTATTTTTTTGGTTTTTCTTTTAAATAAAGTGAATCTGGTTGCGCATTAGAAAAAAGAAACGAGAAGCAAACTAGGGCCAATAGAATGTATCGCATGATATATGTTAGGTTATTTTTAAACAATCACTTATCAACAATCATACCGCTTTTGATAAGTAAAAAAAATCTAATAGCTAAACTCCCCAAACTCACTTTTTATTGTGAGTCTCTTTTGTTTAGAAGCCTCTACTTTACCAATAATTTGAGCTTCAACATTAAACGATTTTGAAATTTTAATGATATCGTTTGCAATTTCTGGGCTCACATACAGTTCCATTCTGTGTCCACAATTAAAAACTTGATACATCTCTTTCCAATCGGTTTTTGATTGTTCTTGAATTAACTTGAAAAGTGGAGGAATTGGAAATAAATTATCTTTAACTATATGACTTTCATCTATAAAATGAAGTATTTTGGTTTGTGCCCCTCCAGAACAATGCACCATACCATGAACAGTGTTGCTGTTATAAACAGATAAAATTTGTTTTATAATTGGTGCATAGGTTCGTGTTGGCGACAACACTAATTTACCCGCATTAATAGGAGCACCTTCAACAGCATCTGTTAATTTTACATTACCCGAATACACTAATTCTGAAGGAACTGCTGCATCAAAACTTTCTGGAAATTTTTTAGCCAGATAGTTATTAAACACATCATGACGTGCTGAAGTCAATCCGTTACTGCCCATGCCACCATTATATTCCTTTTCATAAGTTGCTTGACCAAAAGATGCCAAACCTACAATAACGTCGCCTGGTTTAATGTTAGCATTATCAATAACATCGCTACGTTTCATTCTAGCGGTAACCGTAGAATCTACAATAATGGTTCTCACCAAATCACCTACATCGGCTGTTTCACCACCGGTAGAGTGAATGGTAACACCGTGCGCTTTTAAATCGTCAAGAAGTTCTTCAGTTCCATTTATGATGGCTGAAATTACCTCACCTGGAATTACATTTTTATTTCTACCAATGGTAGATGACAACATAATATTATCAATTGCTCCCACACACAATAAATCATCAATATTCATGATGAGTGCATCTTGAGCAATGCCTTTCCAAACAGACACATCACCTGTTTCTTTCCAATACATATAAGCTAAAGACGACTTTGTACCAGCTCCATCGGCATGCATAATCAAACAATAATCATCATCATTTGTTAAATAATCAGGCACTATTTTACAGAATGCCTTTGGAAACAACCCTTTATCAATATTCTTAATAGCATTGTGAACATCTTCTTTTGATGCCGAAACACCACGTTGTGCATAACGTTTTGAAACTTCTTGACTCATAATATTATAATGTGCTGCAAAGGTAGTTTTTTGAATTAAAAAATCCCGCCTTTTTAAAGGCTGGATTTAACATATTATAAACATCAACGCGTAAACAATAATTCCCTATACTTTGTTAGTGGCCAAATTTCATCATCAACCAAAAGTTCAAGTTTATCACAATTATAACGTATATCACTAAACAAAGGTTTAACGTTATTACTGTAAGCTTTTGCCCGCTCCTCTATATCTTCTAATTTATTGGCTTTTCTACGCTCATCAATCATCTTGGTAACGTTAGCGTTAATACTCTCAATATGTTTTGATATTTCTTCTATCAAACTAATTTGCTCTTTTGAAACCGATTTAAAACTAGAGCCAAAAATCTCCTTTAACCCCTTCACATTTTCAACTAAAATATTTTGATATTTAACCGCTGTTGGTACAATATGATTTCGAGCTATATCTCCCAATACACGACCTTCAATTTGAATATGCTTAATATAGGCTTCTACAGCTACTTCATATCTTGCACGTGTTTCAACTTCGCCCATAACTTCCATCTCTTCAAAAAGTTTTAAACTCTGTTTAGAAATTCTTGCCTTTAATGCCTCTGGAGTAGTTTTGTTGTTACTTAAACCACGTTTTGCCGCTTCCTTTTCCCAAGTTTCATCATAACCATTGCCTTCAAATAAAATGGGTTTACAAGATTTTATGTATTCACGCAACACATTAAAAACAGCTTCGTCTTTTTTCAATCCTTTACCATCAATTAGCTTATCAACTTCTAATTTAAACTCTTTTAGTTGTCTAGCTACAATGGTATTTAAAACCGTCATAGGGTCAGCACAATTGGCTGTAGACCCTACCGCTCTAAATTCAAACTTGTTACCTGTAAATGCAAATGGAGATGTTCTGTTTCTGTCAGTATTATCTAAAAGAACATCAGGTATTTTACCTACTACATTTAGTTTAAGTTCTGTTTTTTCCTGTGGAGACAACTTACCTTTTGTTACACCTTCTAATTCTTCTAAAACTTTGGTTAACTGCTCTCCTATAAAAATTGACATAATTGCAGGAGGCGCCTCATTAGCACCCAACCTATGTTCATTACTAGCCGAAGCTACCGAAGCCCTTAATAGCGTTTCATGCGTATAAACTGCTTTAATAGTATTTATAAAAAAGGTTAAAAACTGAAGACTGCTCATTGGGGTTTTCCCAGGAGACAAGAGGTTAACACCCGTGTCTGTAGACAATGACCAATTGTTGTGCTTACCAGAACCATTCATACCAGCAAAAGGCTTTTCATGCAACAACACTTTAAAGTTGTGACGTGAAGCAACTCTCCCCATAATATCCATTAACAATGAGTTATGGTCTACCGCCAAATTAGCTTCTTCAAAAATAGGTGCTAGTTCAAACTGATTAGGTGCTACTTCATTATGTCTTGTTTTTGCAGGGATACCCAAAAGCATACATTCATTTTCCAAATCTCTCATGAAATTATATGCCCTAGTAGGAATAGAACCAAAATAATGGTCATCAAGTTGCTGCCCTTTTGCAGAAGAATGTCCTAATAAAGTTCTCCCCGTTAAGGTAATGTCTGGTCTGCTGGCAGCAAGTGTTTTATCTATTAAAAAATATTCCTGTTCCCAACCTAAGGACGATGACACTTTTTTTACATTTTTATCAAAATATTTACATACATCGGTAGCGGCAGCATCAACCGCATGAAGCGCTCTTAACAATGGTGTTTTATAATCTAAAGCCTCTCCTGTATAAGCCACAAAAATAGTAGGAATACATAAGGTAGAACCATATATAAATGCAGGAGAAGTAGGGTCCCAAGCGGTGTAACCACGTGCTTCAAAAGTATTTCTAATACCCCCACTAGGGAAGCTAGACGCGTCTGGCTCTTGCTGCACTAACTGTCCTCCATCAAATTTTTCAATGGTGAACCCTTCACTAACAGTTTCAAAAAAAGCATCGTGCTTTTCTGCAGTTGCTCCTGTTAATGGCTGAAACCAGTGTGTATAATGTGTAACACCCTTAGAAAGCGCCCAATCTTTCATAGATACGGCTACTTGATCTGCAATAGCTCTTCCTATTTTGTCCCCATGTTCTATAGCGCTTTTCACACTTACAAAGGCGTCTTTTGTTAAATACTGACGCATGGTAATTTCATTGAAGACATTTTCCCCAAAAATCTCAGATCGCTTTTTGGTTTCCTCAAAAATTATTGGTTTGTGGGCTAGCGATTCTTTTACAGCATGAAAACGTAATGTAGGCATTGACTTATTAATTTGATTTGTTAATGGTTACAAAATTAATTATAGTGATTTAACCACAAAACAACACGTTAACAATTTTTCAATAATTATATAAAAAACTATACTTTTTTTAAAATATACCCTAAAAAAATGGGGGATAAACAAAAATAACATAGCTAAATATTAAAAGACCCCTCAAAAATTTAAAGTATTTACATAAAAATATATATTTGTGCTGATTAGAAAATAAGATTTAAATTAAAATATCCATTATGGCAAAAATTAAATTAGAGTACATTTGGTTAGATGGCTACAAGCCAACTCAGAATATGAGAAGTAAAACCAAAGTAGAAGAGCACGAAAACTTTCAAGGAACTTTAGAAGAATTAGAAAACTGGTCTTTTGATGGATCGTCTACAAGACAAGCATCTGGTGGAGCTTCTGATTGTATCTTAAAGCCTGTAGCTATATACCCAGATCCAGAGCGTAAAAACGGATACTTAGTAATGAGTGAAGTTTTAAATGCAGATGGAACACCTCATGAATCTAATGGTAGAGCTACTATTGATGATGATGATAATGACTTCTGGTTTGGTTTTGAGCAAGAGTACTTCATAATGGATGCCCATACTCAATTACCGTTAGGATTTCCTATTGGTGGTTACCCAGCTCCTCAAGGGTTATATTATTGTTCTGTAGGTGGTAGAAACACTCACGGTAGAGATTTAGTTGAAGAGCATGCTGATTTATGTATTGCTGCAGGATTAAACTTTGAAGGTATTAACCAAGAAGTTGCTTGTGGACAATGGGAATTTCAGTTATTTGCTAAAGGTGCAAAAAAAGCTGGTGATGAAATTTGGGTAGCTAGATACTTACTAGACAGATTAACTGAAAAATATGGCTACTATATTGAATATCATCCAAAACCATTAGGAAAAGAAATGGATTGGAATGGTTCTGGTATGCACGCAAACTTCTCTAATACAACGTTGAGAACTTGTGGAGATAAGGCAACTTACGAAGCGATTTGTGAAGCTTTCCGTCCAGTAGTAGATGAACATATTGCTGTTTATGGAGAGTTTAACGATCAACGTTTAACAGGTCTGCACGAAACTGCTGCGATTACTGATTTCTCTTATGGAGTTTCAGACCGTGGGGCTTCAATCCGTATTCCAATTATCACGGTTGAGAAAGGCTGGAAAGGTTGGTTAGAAGATAGAAGACCAGCATCTAACGCAGACCCATACAAAGTTGCGGGTAGAATTGTAAAAACTGTTAAATCTGCTAAAATATAATTTAGCAACAGATTTTGTTCATAAAGGAAAAACGCTTACCAATGGTAAGCGTTTTTCTTTTTCTTTATTTGGTTAATTTTAACTTCGAGTAAAAATAAAGAACATCAAAACTCCATAAGCCGCAACCAAAACCATACCCTTCATTCTACTAATTTGCATACGAGTTGGCAAAAGTATAAGAGGTATTAAAATAGCAGCAAAACCCAGCATCCAAAAAATATCGTTATTTAAAATTGAGGCTTCTGTAACTGGAATTGGCTTCACAATAGCTGTTAGGCCTAAAACCGAACCAATATTAAAAATATTAGATCCAATTAAGTTTCCTAAAGAAATTGCTTTTTCTTGTTTTGCAGCTGCAATTACAGAAGCTGCTAACTCTGGCACACTGGTACCAATGGCTATCAATGATAACCCAATTACACCTTTACTTACTCCTAATGTCAAAGCCACCTCTTCGGCACCTTTTACTAACCATTCACTTCCAAAATATAGAGCCGCTGCACCTATTAGCAACCAAATTGTAATTTTAAAATTAGATACAATGGCTAGGGCATCATCAACTTCTTCAACTATTTTACTTTTTTTAGAACTCTTTATCAATATATACAGAAACAGTAGTAACCCAATAAATAAAATAGCGCCTTCTAAAGTAGATAGTTTATTGTCATTTTTTAAGAAGAAATAAAGTGCCATGGAGAAAATCATCATTACTGGCCAGTTGAGTTTGTAAAAGGTTCTGTCTACCGCTATAGCTCCAACCAAAGCTGTTACCCCTAATACCAAGCCTATGTTAGCTATATTAGAGCCTACTACATTATTAATGGCAATGGCAGGAGAACCAGATAATGCCGCATTTAAACTTACCAGTAGTTCTGGTGCAGACGTGGCAAAAGATACCACAGTCATACCTATCACCATTTTAGAAATATTGAATTTAAAAGATAATGCTACTGAAGATCGCACTAAAAACTCACCACCTATTACCAGTAAAATAAAACCTAGGATGACCCAAAGTACACTCATATAATTTTTTTTACGAAGATAAATTAAAGTGAAAAGTAATAATATGAAAAGTAAAAAAGTTTTTTAAAACTATATTTTCGTTAATCAACTTTAAAAATAGTTTTAGACTTTTAAAGGTTAAAATTTGATTACAGAAAAACTCACAAACAATGAACAAGAAATTATGCACATTCTGTGGAATCATGAAAGAGCAAACATCAAAAGACTAAGTTGAAAACTTAATTAATTTAGAAAAGGACACATTAATTTTACTGGAAATAATATTATCAAAGATACTTTTCTTAGAGTGTCTTTTTTTTTAAAGATATATTTTATAAAAAAGATAAAACTCATAAAAACCATCACTTTTTAAATAAAATCCCCCTAGGCTTTCAAAATAGACCAAAAAAAAACCCTACAATTGTTTTAAAATGAAACAAAACAAATAAAAAAAATTACTAATAAAAACTAAAACAAAGACATTAACTTAATTAATAAAACCAAATTCATTTTTTTTATTACAATTTCATATTCAATTTCATCGATTTTTATCAAAACGTTTGGAGGACACCTTTCTAAATATATATCTTAAAAAAACATTGATATAAAAAACTATTTACTAACCCTTTAAACCTTAAAAATATGATGACACTTGCCAAAATTGTAGTTGACGTAATTCTTATAATTTTATCACTGTTCTAAATGCTTAAAAAAGTAAAACTTAGTTCTAGAATAAGTTTTACTATTTTTACACTTTAAAGTAAGTACTACAAGAGATGCGAAAGCAACTATTTAAAATTTTAGCAAAAATTAATAAAGTGGTTCTACCCAGTTATACCAAAAGAGGTTTAGACATTGCTAAAGCCTCAAAACTGCAACTAGCTATTATTGGGTGGCGGTGGTATGTTACTAAAAATGCTTTGGGTTAACTAACCTTGTGAAAGCTTATCATAATCTTCTGATAAATCAATATCTACAAGTGTTTTTTCACTTTTAGAAAATACAGGCACAACATTTAGTTTCTTATTATTTAATAGAGACCTGGCTCCCTTATCTCCCTTTAATTCTAAAAGAGTCTGATAGTATTCTTTTGGAAAAATAGCAGGAACACCTTTATTATATTTGTATTGAGACGCTACAATAGTATTGGTTTTTTCAAAAAAAGTTGCAATCATTAAATCTATATATTTGGAGTCTACAAAAGGCTGATCTGCTAGCATGACCAAAACAGCATCTGGAATACTTTCTAGTGATTGAACATAATTTATTCCTGAAATAATACTAGTGCTAAGACCTTGTTTCCAGTCTGGATTATAAATAAAATCTACTTTGCTTTTACCTACATGATTTTTTATGACATCGGCATGAGCGCCTAGAACACAAAATACATTATTAGCCTTAGATGCCAAAGCATTGTGAATGGCATTCTCTAAAAGTGAGGTGTTCTTAAATGGTAACAACTGCTTAGTCTTTCCCATTCGGGAAGCATTACCTGCTGCCAATATAAGTATGGAAACTTTCACTTTAACAGTGCAATTTACCGTTAATAGCTTTTAAAGAAAAAGGTTCTCTATGTCTAGTAACCGCTAAAATTTCTGAAAGTATAGACAACGCAATTTCTTCAGGAGTAATAGCTCCAATATTTAAACCAGCAGGACTATGAATACTTTCCAACAAACTTTCATCTAAATCTTCAATGTATTCAAATAATTCATTTTGAAGTTGTTGTCGTCTTTTTACAGAACCCAATATACCTATATACGATAGTTTACAATCTTTCAACTTTAATAGATAACGCAAGTCTTGAGCGTAATTGTGTGTCATGAGTACAACTGCACATCCATTATCAATTTTATTGGTTGTAAAAGCTTCTGGTGTACTGGCAATTACCGATTTTGCGCCTGGAAAATCTTTTAATGTCTTCGGATCACTTATTGAGGTAATAACATCAACTTCCCAACCCAAAAAAGCAGCCATGTTACAGAGTTTCACCGCATCATGCTCACCTCCTATTATCAACAATTTAAAACAGGGTGGTAAAGTTTGGTTAAAGGTTTTAATATCTTGCTCTAGTTTATCAGGATGAAAACTATCTGAAAATGTATATGATTGATTATCCTTAAATGTTATTACAGAACCAAAATTCCCAACACAATCATCTTCTTTCTTAAAATATGACTCTATTTTAAAGGTATTACGGTTTTCAATATTTTCAAAAAAAGCTCCCTTCAAAACATCTGAAACAACCAATGGCTCTATTAGAATATATAAATAGCCTTCGCAACCTAGACGGTAACGTCCATCATAAACCATTACTTTAGGCTTACCTGTAGCAAAAACTGATTGTGCTCTTTTAATAATTTCTTTTTCAACACAACCTCCACTTACTGCTCCCACTGCAGAGCCACCCTCAGTCAACAACATTCTAACTCCAGGTTTTCTGTATGAAGAACCATCTAAATCTACCACAGTTATCAAAACACACTTAACCGCTTCTTTTTGATATTGAATAGCAGACTCAATGATTTGAACTAATTCGTGTGTCATTAATTTCAGTTTACAAACTAAATATAAGGATTATTTAGGTTGAATAAAGTTTCAAGGATTTTGTTTAAAAAAAAATTTAACCTTTTTTCTTTCTATAGTTAAAGGTTGAAGAAACTATAGCAATACAACATACCTATAAACAAATCATTTTATTTTCTCATTAACACCGACTAATTTTGGTTAAATACTAAATTAAAAGCAAGCTCAATGAGCTTGCTTTTAATTCAATATCGTTGCTGGTTCTTAACTAAATAAAAACGATCTGACAACCATCTTGATCTGCTCTGTTGTAAAAATCACCAACGGTTAAAATACCATCTAACTCATCAATTAAATCATCCTCTTTTAAATGGAACATTTCATAAGCTAATTTACATGCCCAAAGCTTACATCCTGAATCTGATAAAATCTCTATAAACTCACTCACAGGTGGCATATCAAGTTTTTCCATTTCTTTTTTCATCATTTTTGTAGCCAGTGCCTCCATACCTGGCAAACCCCCAATCATTGTTGGCATATGCATTGCTGGGTTACCCACTGTTGCTACGTGTAAATGATCCATCTTCTTTTTTTGAATAGCTTCCAATCCAAAAAATGTAAAGAATATTTCGGCTTCAATACCTTCCATTCTTGCCCCATTTGCCATTATAAACGCTGCGTAAGCATTATCTATGTTAGCTTTTGACAAAATGAACATCATTTTTTTTACTTTAGTTCCCATGACTTATTTTTTTAATTCTTAATTAAATACAACTTTTAGGCTTAGGTACGCCTGCTATTTTAGTTGAAACTTTTAACGGACCTCCAGGAAATAAAGCATAAAATTGCTTGATATCTATAACACCACTTTTCTTAATTCCTCTTATTGATAAAGCTACTCCTTCATTCACTTTATTTTGAATCCAGTCTACAACTTGCCAATGACTATCGGTCATTTCTATATTATGCTCGTTGGCTATTTCAGTACCAATTTCTTTAGTCCACTGAGAGAAGTCTGTTAAATACCCTTCCTCATTAACATCAATTTCCGTTTGTGCTATTACTTTTTTCATTTTTATTTAATTTTAATCTATATTTTTTCCTTTAATACTCATATTTCTTGAAACAAATGGTATTGGAATACCTTTAAGCAACATATTCCAATAAATCCATCTAAAAGCCAATTTTCCCCAATGATTAAAAACACTTTCCTTAAGTAGTCTTAGTGGCCCTATTCCTGCAAAAGGAAATGTGCCTTCAACAGGTTCTTGTTCGTAGTTAAAATCTATTAAAAGAGCCTTATTATCTCCTGTTTCAATAAAACAATTGGCATGACCATCAAACTCTTCTTTTAATGGTTTCCCTTCTACATAAAGCAGTATATTATCTGTAAGTGTTTCTGCTTGGAAATGTGCTACAGATCCTGCTTTTGAAGCTGGCACATTAGTAGCATCACCTATTACAAATATATTTTCGTGTGCAAGAGACTGTAAAGTATTATGATGGGTTGGCACAAAGTTTAAATCGTCTCCCAAACCAGAACGCTCAATAACCTCATCACCCATATTTGTTGGTACGGTAACCAATAAATCAAAATCGATTGCTTTATCTGCATAGTCAATAATTTTATTGTTATCATTATCAACACGTTCAATAGCAAAATCAATTTCTAAATTGATGTTTTTTTCTTTTAGTAAATATCCCAAAGACTTAGAACATTTCTCCTTTGTGAAAGCACCTGATAAAGGCGTTACATATGTTATTTCAACCTTATCTCTAATTCCCTTTTTCTTAAAATAAGAATCTGCTAAAAATGCAAATTCTAGAGGTGCTACAGGACATTTAATGGGCATTTCTGTAATATGTATCACTAATTTACCTCCTTCCCATTCTCTCAATTTATTTCTTAATGCTAAAGCACCTTCATAAGTATAAAAGTCGAAAATAGACTTATACCAATTATCTCCCAACATGCCTTCTACCTCATCTGGAGCAGTTTTAGACCCTGTTGCGATAATTAAAACATCATAGTCTAGAATATCATCCTCCAAATTGATTTTGTTCTCTTCTGGAAGAATTCTGTCAATCTTCTTTTGAATATAATTTACACCCTTAGGAATAAATTTCTTCCCCTCTTTTTTTACTTGCTTTTCGGTATAAATATCAAATGGTAAAAACAAGAAACCAGGTTGATAATAATGTGTTTTATATTGATCAACTATAGTTATTGTCCATTCCTTTTTTGTAAGCTTTGAAACCAAATGATTGGCCATCATAGTTCCAGCTGTTCCCGCTCCTAAAATCACTAAATTTTTCATTTCTTCTTTTGATTTTGTTATGATTAAAAATTGAAAAAAATAACTTTTTAATCTTGGGTAAAATTACGCCTAAACATCTTTACAAAAAATGACAAAAGTCATGTAAACCCTTATGTAACAAAGGTTACACAAGGATTCTATCTTTAAAAGAAAGCTCTAAATATGACAAAAATCATAAAAAAGAACACCTTCTCTGGAGTAACTTTGAGACAATATTTTTTATACTTAAACAAACATGAATCGAGACTCATATTTTACTTTAGTTCATGTCCTAAATATTTCAATTATGAAAACTAATTTTTTAAATTATCTGTTATTATTCTTTACAACAGCCGTTTTCTCTCAAGCAGGTCATATCATGCAAGGTGTTGGAGCTGTAAATATGTCTATGGGAGGCGCTTCTACGGCACAACCGCTAGACATTTCTGGCGCCATACAATGGAACCCCGCTGCTTTATCAACATTTGATAAAAAAATCATGAAGTTAGATGTTGGTTTATTCTTTTCTTCCCCTGAATTGTTTTCTACAGTCCCAACACCCAATGGACCCTTTAGCGGAAATACAAAAGATGATAGAGGTATGTCTCCTATGCCAGCTTTAGCTATGGTTTGGGGTAATGAATCTAGTAAACACACTTTTGGTGTTTCTGCTTTTGGTATTAGTGGTTTTGGGGTTACTTTTCCAGAAAGTATGTCAAATCCTATTAATATGCCACAAAACATGAGAGGCTTTGGACATATAGAGTCTGATTATATATTACTACAAGTAGGCTTATCATATGCTTACAAACTATCTAATAAATTTTCTATTGGTATACAACCAAATATCAATTATGCTACACTAGAATTAGCTCCAAATCCACTAGCTTCTCCAGATTTCCCTCCTGAAATGGGCGGTACCGGAAAAGGATATCCAACAAGTGATAAGGCTTCGGCTATTGGCTACGGAGCACAGTTTGGACTATTCTTTGATTCTGGTATGGGGTTAAAATTAGGGGCATCTTATAAAACAGCTCAAAAATTTAGCGAATTCGAATTTAGCAACACCTATTTAGATGGTTCTCAAGCTCCTGATGCTCAATTTCAAATGGATTACCCAGCTATTATGTCCATTGGCTTAGGCTACTCCGAAGGAAATATTGATTTAGCATTAGATTTCAGAAGAGTTATGTATGAAGAAACTGAAGGTTTCAAGACAAGTGGGTGGCAATTTGCAAGTAATGGCTTTCCAACTGGCTCAGTAAATGGATTTGGTTGGAAAAATATTTCAATTCTATCTGCTGGCCTTCAATACAAAGGTATTAACAAGTTACCGCTAAGGTTTGGTTACACTTATAGTTCAAATCCAATACCAAAAGAATTGGTCTTTTTTAACATACCAGCAACAGCCATTATAAAAGATGCCTATCAATTTGGATTAAGCTATGAAATAAATGATACTTGGAAACTAGACGCTGTATATCATTATGGTGATAGTGGAGATGCAACAAGTGGCAATATTTTAGATTTAGCACAAATTTCCCCAAATAATCTTCTTGGTGCTGTTCCTGGTAGCGAGGTGTCTTATGAAATGACTACCTCAATGATCCAATTTGGTATTAGCTATACATTTAATAAATAAGCAGTTTTAAATTATTATTAAAAAAGCAAGCTGAATTAGCTTGCTTTTTTTTTGGTCAACTAAGACCTCTAACCTAAACCAATTAAAGGAATAACTAATTCTTTACTTTAAATACTTTTTCTAAAATAGTTTCCATAAGGCACCATTTAGTAATTCCTGATTGCAACAGGTTAACTCCCACAAAAGCAGTAAACCACAACCAATTAATATTAACTTTTAAAGCAAGTATCACACTTATTAAAACAAATGTTCCTGCAATAACTCTTATTAATCTATTTATCATAATACTATTATTTATAATTTTTACGTTCAATTAAGTAATATACCAGCGGCACAACTAATAGCGTTAAAACCGTAGCGGTTATAGTGCCTCCCATTAACGAAATAGCCAGTCCTTGAAATATTGGGTCAAATAGTATTACAAAAGCTCCTATAACAACGGTACCTGCCGTCAATAAAATAGGTGTTGTTCTAACAGCTCCTGCTTCAATAACCGCTTGCTTTAAAGGTGCTCCTTCATTTAATCTTAGATTTACAAAATCTATTAGTAGGACTGAATTTCGCACCATAATACCCGCCAATGCAATCATTCCAATAAAAGATGTAGCAGTAAAAAAAGCGCCTAACATCCAGTGCCCAAGTATAATACCTACCATTGATAGCGGAATTGCCACCATCATAACAACAGGTGCCTTAAAGTTTTGAAACCATCCTACAATAAGCATGTAAATAATAATAATAACTCCTAAGAAAGCAACCCCTAAATCTCTAAATACCTCAAGTGTAACTTGCCATTCGCCATCCCACTTGATAGTGTAATCATCTTCAAAATCGGGTTGCTTGATATAAAGTTCATCCATTTTATAACCTTCTGGAAGATTAATTGCTTTGAGCTTATCTGACATTCCTAAAATTGCATAGGCTGGACTCTCAAGTTCACCTGCCATGTCTGCCATAACATACACTACCCGTTTTTGATTTTTACGGTAAATACTCTTTGCTCTTACTTGTTCATTAATACTAACTAAATCGCCAACACTCATCATATTGCCATGTTTAGTTTTTATTTGAAGTTGTGCTAAATCTGTTAAAGCGGACTTATCTTTCTCATCTAAAGCCAATACAATTCCTACTTGTTCTGATGCAGCTTCTTTATATAATGTTGAAACTGTATTTTCGTCCATAGCTAAGTTCATGGTGTAAACTATTTGCTCTGGAGACACCCCATACAACATAGCCTTTTCTTTATCTATCTCAAACTCATATTCGGTTTGGTCATCTTCAACCATCCAATCAATATCTACAACATCTTGGGTGTTTTTTAATATGTCTTGAACTTCATTAGCAACTTCAATTTGTTTATCATAATCTGGTCCGTAAACCTCAGCCACTATAGTTGACAAAACGGGTGGCCCTGGTGGCACTTCCACAATTTTTATATTAGCATTAAACTTTGAGGCTATCTTTTGAATCTCAGTCCGTACTAATTTGGCTATATCATGACTTTGTTCAGATCTATCATGCTTATCAATTAAATTTACTTGAATATCTGCCATATTACTACCACCTCGTAAATCGTAATGACGCACCAAACCATTGAATGTTATTGGAGCCGAGGTCCCAACATAGCTCTGATAATTTATAACCTCTGATCTTGTAGACAAATAATGTGCTATTTCTTGAGTAACAACCGCCGTACGTTCTAAAGTAGTACCTTCTGGCATATCTATAACCACTTGAAATTCATTTTTATTATCAAACGGCAGCATTTTCACAGCAACCGATTTAGTAAAAAACATAGATAACGACCCCAATAACAAAACAATGGTTACACCTAAAAAGACCCATCGCTTTGTTTTGTTTTCAATAAGCGGACGCTCAAATCTTTCATACATTTTATAAACAAAGGAATCCTCCATCTTCTTTTGGATGGCCTCTTTTCCCTTTTTATCTTTTTCTCTTAAAAATAAAACCCCTAAATACGGTGTGATGGTTAAAGCTACAAACAACGATAATAACATTGCTATAGAAGCGCCTATAGGCATTGGACTCATATAAGGTCCCATTAAACCAGATACAAATGCCATTGGCAATACCGAAGCTATTACAGTAAATGTTGCTAAAATTGTTGGGTTCCCCACTTCATTAATTGCATATAAGGCTGCCTTATCAAAAGGTAGTTTTTTCATTTTGAAATGACGATGCATATTCTCTGCTATAATAATGGAATCATCAACAACGATACCCGTAACAAATACCAAAGCGAATAAGGTTATTCGATTTAATGTATAGTCTAACATATAATAGCTTAATAAGGTTAAAGCGAATGTAATGGGCACTGATAAAAACACCACCAAACCACCACGCCAACCCATGGCTAACATAACTACAAAAGTTACCGCTATGATGGCTCCAATAAGATGCATTAAAAGTTCAGACACTTTTTGCGAAGCTGTTTCACCATAATTTCGGGTAACCTCTACGTGAACATCATCAGGAATTAAGGTTTGTTTTAAATACGCTACTTTATCTAAAATAATATCAGATATTTTCATAGCATCGGCACCTTTTCGCTTTGCTATAGATATGGTAACCGCAGGATATTCTGATTGGTAAACTCCTGATTTTTCACTTGCTTGTCCAAACCCAAGAGACACATAACTTTTAGGCAATTCTGGGCCGTTAATTATGCTAGCCACCTGTTTTAGGTAAATAGGTTGATTTTGCTGAACTCCAACCACCAAATTTTCTACATCTTCAACAGTTTCTAAAAACTTACCAGTAGTTACAAGAAATTCAGTATCAGCTCTATTGAATTTACCAGAACTTAACTGATGATTATTGGTTTGAATCATTTTGGATACCGATAAAAAATCCAATCCACTAGCTGCGAGTTTATCTTTATCAATTACTACACGTAATTGACGATCTCTACCCCCTATTTTTTGAGTAATTGAAACATCATTAATTTTTTTTATTTCATTGTTTAATTCGTTGGCTATTTGTTTCAATTGAAAATCATCATAATTCTCACTCCATAGTGTTAAGCCTAACATAGGTACATCATCAATGGCTCTAGATTTTATTAAAGGCATAGTAACACCTTTTGGCATGATATCCATATGGCGATTTATTTCATTATAAAGCTTTACAAATGACCGCTCAATATCTTCGCCAACATAAAACTGAACAATCACCATTCCCTGTTCTTTCATTGAGGTTGAGTATACATACTCTACTCCTTTAATGTTAGAAAGTAACTTTTCTAAAGGCTTAATGACTCTGCTCTCTACCTCGGTGGGACTTGCTCCTGGATATCCTACAAAAATATCTGCCATGGGCACATTTATTTGAGGCTCTTCCTCTCTAGGAATTAAAAATGAACTGTACACCCCAATGACCATAAAAACAATCATAAGAAGTACCGTAAGCTTAGAATTGATAAAGCCTTTGGCTATTTTTCCTGCTAATCCTTCTTTCATAATAATGTTATTGGATTGTTACTTTAGCGCCATTAAAAAGTTTAGTTTCAGATGATATGATATAAGTTTCATCTGCATTCAAACCAGATAGCACCTCAACTTTATCACCGTAGATTCTACCTAACCGTAACCAGCGTAATAAGGCTGTATTACTTTGACTTACCGAGTAAACACCAGACAACTCACCTTTAGTTACAAGTGCTGATATTGGAATTAAAATTGATTTGGAACTATCTGAATCGTTAATAGGAAACCGAACGGTAGCAAACATTCCTGTAAGGAGATTAAGATCTGTTTTTTCTAGCAATACCTTGACTAAATATTGTCCTCCGGTGTTTTTGGCAGAGGAGCTTACTTCAACAACCTTTCCTCGTAATAAAGTACCCAAAGATTTTACTTGAACAATAACTTCTGTTTCCTTCTTAACATTAGAAATTTCTGTTTCAGGAACCATAGCTGTAACTTTAAATTCTCCAGGAGATTCAACCTCTAACAATGGCATACCTGGATTTGCAATATCGCCTTCATTAATAAATTTATTACTTACTACACCACTAAAAGGCGCTATAATATTAGCATAGCTAAACTGAGCCTCTATCTCCTTTTTCATTTGTTTGGCCGCCTCTAAGCGCGCTTTAGCCATATTGTATTGTGCTGTAATATCATCTAACTCTTTTTGAGAGGCACTATTACTGTTAAATAAGCTAACAAACCTATTATAGTTTTTCTCGGTATTGGTGTAAGCTGCCTCAGCTTCTATAATACTTGCATGTATTTGAGCTAATTTTGCTGATAAGTCATTATTACTAATACTTAGTAACAATTGACCCTTGGCTACTTTATCACCTATCTTAACGTGAATTTTATTTACATGTCCCATTATTCTGGTACTAAGGTTAGAACTTTTTACAGCTTGAACTTTACCACTAACCGCCAGAAATTGATTATCAACATTATTAACAACCTGAGCTATTTTAACATTTATGGCTTTATCATTATTTTGTTTTTCATCTTTATCGCTACCGCAACTAGCCAACATTAAAAGGACTGCAATTAATGAAAACTGAAATATATATTTCTTCATAGTTTTTTATTCTTTTGTTAAAAATTTTAAATAGGCATGAGCATAGTTATACTCAAAAATAATTTGATAATATTCTAATTGTTTTTGGGCATATTTAGTTTCTGCCATTAACAAATCGGATGTTTTTTCTAGACCTTCTTTAAATCTGTTTGTAAAAATTCTTAAAGATTCTTCAGATTGCTTCAAAGCCAATGCTGTTAAATCTAATTTATTTTGAGCATCAGTAAGCATACGGTTTGCTTTGTTTAACTCTAAATTACTTTGTGATACATATTGAGAATATTCCAGTTTAGACTTTTCAAATTCTGCTCTACTTTTTTGTGATTTTGCAATGCGTTTAGAACCTTGAAAAATATCCCAACTTAATTGGGCTCCAAATAAATAGCCTTTAGCATCTGCTTGAAAGATTTCATCATCATACAACTCATAACTTCCAAACGCATTTAGCCTTGGAAGAAAAGCCATTTTATCTGCTTTATAATTAGCTTGATAAGCTTCTGAAACCAACCCCATAGCTTTAATATCAGATCTGTTTTCAGAAACCCGTTTGTTTATTGTTGAAACGCCAAACACCAATAAGCTATCTGTAGGTTTATAGATTGTATAAGCATCATCATTCATTAAAAATGAGAGATAATTGGATGCATTTTTAACATTACTCTTAGCAGTCTGTAATTGGTTTTTAACTTCTGTTACCCTTACCTCTATATTTAAAACATCTGCTCTTTGTAAATATCCTTGATTAAAACGATCATCGGCTAATTTTTTATTGGCCATAGCGGCTTCCAAAGCTTTTTCGAGAACTTCAACACCTCTATAAGCCAATTGTAATTGCATGTATGCTTTTTCTACTTCAAGTTCTAAATATTCGGCTGTTCTTTCTTTTTTAAAAAACATGGCTTCCATTTTAGATTTAGCAGCTTTGCGCTGATAAAACCCATCAATATTAATTAAAGGTTGTTTTATCTCTAGTCTTGTTGCAAAATTTTCAATCTGTGAGGGATCATTTAACAATGCCGGATTAAAATCGTTTTGCGTTAAAATTTCCTGATTTAATTTTGAACCGAAAGCCATTAATGGGTTTGTAGTGGCCATTCCGGTATGACTCGCCGTAATACTTGGAAGAAATACCGCATTGCTTTGTCTAAAATCTGCTTTTGCCTGATTAAAGTCTTCATTTGAAATTTTAATAGATAAATTGCTATCTGAGACTTTAGATAATACGTCTGCTTTAGTTATAAAAACTACTTCCTGAGCTATAAGCATGGAACTGCCAATGAATGACATAGTTAAAAAGATTATTATCTTTTTCATCTGTTTGTTTATTCTTTTAAAATGTTTAGAGGTCACCGTTGATAATTAAAAGAACCATATTTTTCAATAAATTATGGTTCTTTTAATTGTTTAGATTTTGTTAAACTCAAATTTATTCGTGCAAAAATAGAGTAGTCTTTTGAGTATGTTTGTAACATAGGTTACAGCTATAAAAAAGTATTAAGTACTTTTATTGATTACACTTTTCTTGAGTGTCATTAATAATGCTAGAATATTCGGTAGAACTTAAATATTGAGGAGTATATGTGTCTCCATTATTTTCTATAGCTTTTACAAAACTTCTTAAATGGTTTCTAGAGCCACATTGCAAACTTTTAAACACTGATACTATGGATGAATTAGACATCTTATCTATAAAATTTTGCAAATCAACAATATCTAAATCTTCTATGGTTGCTCCAATCTGAAGTGCTTTTGCTTTACTAGTTGCTCCATTTGTTTTAAATTCATCATATAAAGCTTGTAATTCTTGGTTATTGAATTCTCCATAAGGTAAAATAGTATACTGTATATCGTTATTTTCTAATAAATTTACGATGGCATTCATATGTGTTTGTTCACTCTGTTTTATGTTATTGAATTGATTTATAGCCCACAAATCACCTAAAAACGTATAAGTATCTCTTGCTAATTTTTCTTCTTCTAACATAAAAAGGAGAGCGTCTTTATCTTCATCACCAAAAGTTTCTTCTTGTTCAGTGATGTCCTCCTGAATAATGTCATCTTGAATAATGTCTTGTACATCCGAACTGCTACTACAACCTAAAATGGAAAGCGTTAATAATATTGTTATTAAGTTGCTTGGTATAATTAATTTTTTCATTTTATTGAGATTTTAAATTATAAATAAAGGTACAGCACCCCAAAGCAACAGGTAGTAACTATTGTTACATAAAATAAAAGATCTCTAACAAAAAAAAGCACCTATAAATAGGTGCTTTTCACTATCAACCAAAAAACCAAATATCTTTACGCTCTATACTAGCCTTTTTAGACTACATGTATAAGAAAATAGGTAAAGACAACTTACTGTTATAAACCCCTTAAGTAAAAATGCTATTAATTAGTTCAGGGGTTATATAAAACAATCAACTTCTAAATCTTTTTTCCGTTTCGCATTAGAAATCCTTTTCTTATTTCTTTATTATAATGCTCTTCAAACCATTCTGGCTGTTCTATGTCATTATCAAAAATATAATCTGAAATCTGATTTAAATCTTCTTTTGCAATTATTAGTTTTGGCATAACCCCAAACCTTCTTACTGCTCCATACATTCTTGCATTATCTTCAGTTTGGTTATCAAACCAATTCTGTATATCTTCTGCAAACTCCTCTTTGGTTGTATTGGCGGCTACATAATGTTTTTTTACAGCAATCATGGGTGGTGCTAACCTTTGCTCATGATTAGCACTAGGACTATGGCACACATAGCATTGACGCTCCATTAAAACTTTCCCTGGATGCTCCTCCTGATTATTACTTCCAACAGCATAAGATGATTTTTTTGAATCTTGACAGCCAACAAGAAATACCAATAAAAATAAAGGAATAAAAGTCTTCATAAAATAAATTACAAAAGCAAATGTAACTCCATGGGAAGCTAAAATATGTAACAAAGGTTACAAAACTAAACACAAAAAAACCCACAAACCTTAATAGTTTATGGGTTTTACTTGTGACCACGGCAGGATTCAAACCTGCAACCTCTTGAGCCGTAATCAAGTGCGCTATTCAGTTGCGCCACGTGGCCGTTTTTGTGCGTGCAAATATACTATTTATTAAAACTATACCAAACTATTTATTTCAAATTTATAAATGCTTATTTTTGAATTATGACAAAAGAAATACTTTACCAAAAATTCGGCTATATACTAGATGATAGCCTAATAAATGAAATTATAAATGTTGGGGTTTTTAAATCTTTTTCTAAAGACGATATCATAATTGATATTAATCAACCCATGCTCTACATTCCTCTTTTATTAAAAGGTCATATAAAAATTTTAAGAGAAGATAATGAAGGTAATGAACTACTTATTTATTTTTTAGAAGCTGGAGAAACCTGTACCATGTCTCTTACCTGTTGTATGGGTACATCAAAAAGTAAAATAAGAGCGGTGGCAGAGCAAGATTCTGATTTAATAATGATTCCAGTTCAAAAAATGAAAGAATGGTTTCACGGCAATGAAAGTTGGCGAAATTTTATTCTAGAAAGCTATCAAATACGTTTTGATGAAATGCTAGATGCCATTGATAGTATTGCCTTTTTAAAAATGGATGAAAGGCTCCTTAAGTATTTAGTCAATAAATCAATACTAAATGAATCAGATACCATTTTGGTAAAACATCAAGAAATTGCTGAAGATTTACACACTTCCCGTGTGGTGATTTCAAGACTATTAAAGCAACTTGAAAATGAGAAGAAAATAAAACTTGGAAGAAACAAAATTGAAGTTATTACTTCTTAGGTAACATTTGTTACATAACAGATTTATCATCATTATAATTTTACAAAAATTAAGAAAAAATGGAATTTATTTTAAACCCATGGCCTTGGTACATATCAGGGCCACTAATAGCATTTGTAATGGCTATTTTACTTTACTTTGGCAAAACTTTTGGGATGTCATCAAGCTTAAAAACTATGTGTTCTGCCCTAGGAGCCAACAAATTTTCAGATTTTTTTAGGTTTAATTGGAAAGATCAAAGATGGAATCTTACTATCGTTATAGGCGCTATTATTGGTGGGTTTATAGCAATACAGTTCCTTTCAAATCATACTAAAACAGATTTAAATCCAACCACCATAACAGAATTGCAACAAATGGGATTTGAAAATCCAGGAGCCACTTTAGTACCTAATGAAATGTTTAGTTTTGAAAGTTTAACCTCAATAAAAGCCATTATACTTCTTATTATTGGCGGTTTATTAGTAGGGTTTGGAACACGTTATGCCAGTGGCTGCACCTCTGGCCATGCCATTACAGGACTCAGTAGTTTGCAAAAGCAGTCTTTAATTGCTGTTATAGGCTTTTTTATTGGCGGATTGATTATGACTAATTTTATTTTACCATTAATCTTCAAAGCATGAAATATTTAAAATTCTTATTGGTTGGTATTTTCTTCGGAATTGTTTTAGTAAAATCAGAGGCTGTTTCATGGTTTCGGATTTATGAAATGTTTAGATTTCAATCATTTCATATGTATGGCATTATTGGTACAGCTATAGTAACTGGGTTATTATTTTTACAAATTTCAAAAAGAAAACATTTCAAAAATATAATAGGTGAACAAATAGATGCTCCAAAAAAAGAAGAGGGATTTATAAGGTTTATAGTTGGAGGCACTATATTTGGGTTGGGATGGGCACTTATTGGAGCTTGTCCAGGCCCCATGTACATCTTGTTAGGAACTGGCGTTTATAGTATGATTATTGTTATTATTGCTGCCTTATTAGGTACATTTTTATATGGAATTTTAAAAAGTAAGTTGCCCCACTAAATGGATAACACCCAAATATTAGGATATTTAGGAGCTTTAGTTGTTGGACTGGTATTAGGCCTCATTGGTGGTGGGGGGTCCATATTAACAGTACCATTATTGGTATACCTTTTAGGATACAACCCTATTGTTGCTACAGCATACTCTTTATTTGTAGTTGGTACTACCTCATTGGTAGGAACTTTTCAAAAATATAGAGAAGGGTTGGTAGATGTTAAGACGGGATTAGCTTTTTCATTCCCATCATTTGTAGCAGTTTATTTATCGAGAAGGTATTTAGTACCTGGTATTCCCGACAACTTGTTAAGTATTGGCAGTTTTGCTCTTACCAAAGAAATGGGTATTATGGTATTCTTTTCAATTATTATGTTTTTGGCCGCTGTTTCAATGATAAAAAACAAAAACAACAATAGTATTCCAAAAAATAAACAAGCATACTATAAAACATTTATTCAAGGATTGATTATTGGAACTATAACTGGAATCATTGGTGCAGGAGGCGGTTTTCTTTATGTTCCTGCCTTAGTACTTTGGGCTAATATCCCAATGAAAAAAGCTGTTGGTACATCATTAATTATAGTAACCATCAATTCCTTAATTGGATTTACCGGAGATGTACAAACCTTAGATATAGACTGGGCTTTTCTAATACTTTTCTCCTTAATATCAGTACTAGGAATATTGATTGGGGTATATCTTTCAAAATTTATTAGCGGTGAAAAATTAAAAAAAAGTTTTGGGTTTTTCACCCTCATAATGGCTATGTATATTATTTATAGAGAAACAAGCATGTAACTATGTGACAAATATCACATTACAAACCTATAAGGTTTAGTAATTTTGCAAAAAATCCAAAAAAAATTAAATATGAAAGTAGAACAAATATATACAGGGTGTTTAGCTCAAGGAGCTTACTATATTGAATCTAATGGAGAGGTAGCTATTATAGATCCGTTACGCGAAACACAACAATATGTTGATAAAGCAAACAACGAAAACGCCAAAATTAAGTATATTTTTGAGACACATTTTCATGCCGATTTTGTTTCTGGTCATTTAGATCTAGCAAAAAAAACAGGTGCTACCATCATTTTTGGCCCAGAAGCAAAAACAGATTATGAGGCTTATATTGCGAAAGACAATGAAATATTTAATTTAGGAAATATCTCAATAAAAGTATTACATACTCCAGGACATACTTTAGAATCTACTACCTATCTTTTAATAGACGAAAAAGGAAAAGATCATGCTATCTTCTCTGGAGATACCCTGTTTTTAGGAGATGTTGGTAGACCTGATTTGGCAATTAAGTCAAACTTAACAAAAGAAGATTTGGCTGGCATGCTTTATGATTCTTTACGAAACAAAATCATGCCATTAGCTGATGATGTTATTGTATACCCTGCTCACGGGGCAGGTTCTGCATGTGGAAAAAACTTGAGTAAAGAAACTATTGGTGTTTTGGGTGAACAAAAAGCTACCAATTATGCTCTTAGAGCAGATATGACCAAAGCTGAATTCACAAAGGAAGTCTTAGATGGTATTTTACCGCCACCACAGTATTTTGCTAAAAATGCTATGATGAATAAGTCTGGTTACACAGATTTTGACTCTGTTCTAAAAAAAGGAGATGTAGCTTTAACTCCTGAAGAATTTGAAAGCATTGCTAATCATGAAGGCGCTTTGGTGCTAGACGTAAGAACAGAGAAAGAGTTTGTAAAAGAACATATTCCCAACTCTATTTTTATTGGTATACATGGTGGGTTTGCTCCGTGGGTTGGTGCTTTAATTACAGATTTAAAACAACCCATTTTACTGGTCATCCCCAAAGGAAGAGAAAAAGAAACCGTTACCAGATTATCAAGAGTAGGCTATGATAATACCTTAGGCTATTTAAATGGAGGTATAGACGCTTGGAAAAGGGCTGGTAAAGACATTGAATCTATTGAATCTATTTCAGCGGAAGAATTAGCGAATAGATTAAAAAACAATAGTATTGAAATTCTTGACGTTAGAAAAGAGGGCGAGTACAAGTCAGAACACCTAGAAGGTGACAATGTACATCACTTTGCATTAGATTATATAAATGACAATATGAACAGCATAAACCAAAAACAAACTTATTATCTGCACTGTGCTGGCGGCTATAGATCGGTTATTGCTGCCTCTATTTTAAAAGCTAGAGGGTTTGATGTGATTGATATTGCAGGTGGCTATGCAGCTTTAAAGAAAACAGATTTACCAAGAACAGATTATGTTTGTCCAACAACGTTATAAAATGAAAACAACTCTAGAAATACAAAACTTAAAGTGTGGTGGATGTGCTAATACAATCAGCACTAAATTATCAGAATTAGAATTTGTTGATAATGTAGAGATTAATAACAATGACAATACAGTAACATTTTCTTATGAGAATGAAGAAACACTCAACATTGTAAAAAGCTTACTTGCAAAATTAGGTTACCCCGAAGTTGGAGACAAAAACGCTCTTTCCACAAAAGCAAAATCTTTTGTGAGTTGCGCTATAGGAAGAATGAACAAATAGCTTAGACTATCTCTGCACTTAAACCAGCGTTTAACAGCATGGTGCAACGTGGCTCTAAATCATCATATTCACCAGTTTTAACAGTACATTTTCCTTTATAATGTACTATTATTGAACATTGTTCGGCTTGTTCAGGTGTATGGTCGCAGGCATGAATAAGTGTATCTATAACATGATCAAATGTATTAACATCATCGTTATACAAAACAATTTCGTTAAGATTAGCTTCTTGCTCTAAAACACTAAAGGCTTCTTGTATTTTTTCTTTTGTATTCATCATAGCATTACTTCAAAATTATAAAAAATTGTATTACAAAGTCTTAAGTAAATGCAAATATTTAATTTAAGCATACTTTAAAGCAACCCAATTGTTGCGTTCTAAAGTGTCTTGAATTTTAAACCCATATTTAGAAACCTCTTCATCAATAGTAGGTATATCGTTATTATAAAATCCACTTAAAAACAACACACCACCTTTATTTAGACTTGTCGCATATGTTGCCATGTCCTGAAGTAAAATATTTCGGTTGATGTTAGCGATGATAACATCATACGATTTACCAATTAATAATGAGGCATCTCCTTCAAAAACATTAATATTTTGACAACTATTGCGCTCTATATTTTCTAAACTGTTTAGATAACACCAGTTGTCAATATCAATGGCATCAATGGTTTTAGCGCCTTTTAATTCAGCTAAAATAGCCAAAACTCCTGTACCACAACCCATGTCTAAAACCGACTTGCCTTTGAAATCATTTTTTAAAATATGCTGTATCATCATGTGTGTGGTTTCATGATGTCCAGTTCCAAAACTCATTTTAGGCTCTATAACAATATCATATTCTGTGTTAAAATTTTTGTGAAATGGCGCGCGTACTGCACAAATATTATCTACTACAATTGGGTTAAAATTCTTCTCCCATTCTGCATTCCAGTTAGTTTGTTCTATCTCTGAAAAAGTATAGCTTATTTCAAATTCATCCGAGTTTAACACATGAACATCGTCTAAAATTGCTTCATACCATTCCTCTTTTTGAATATAGGCAGTAACACCCATTTCGTTTTCTACAAAACTTTCAAAACCTGCATAACCTAATTCTGCTATAAGAATTTCAACCGTTGGTTGTAAAGGTTTTACACTAAATTCGTAACCTATATAAATTATATTGGACATTCTTTTGAAATTAAAAACCTCGCAAAGTTAATAATTTGCGAGGTTCTTTATGAGTTATTATGAGATGCTGCAATACCTTGACAATTACAAAGATAAAACAGCAAGACAAGTTTTTTAATTAAAATGCATTTACAATAGCAAAGAAATCATCTGCTTTAAGAGAAGCACCTCCAATTAATCCGCCATCTACATCTGGTTTTGAGAAAATCTCTTGTGCATTAGCTGGTTTTACACTTCCTCCATAAAGGATAGATACAGAATCCGCAACATCTGCACCATACTTATCGGCTAATGTTTTTCTTATAAAAGCATGCATGTCTTGAGCTTGTTCAGGACTTGCTGTTTCACCTGTTCCAATAGCCCAAACTGGTTCATATGCTAAAATGATATTTTTAAATGCAGAAGCTTCTAAATGAAATAAAGCATTTTTAATCTGACTTTCAACAACAGCTTCTTCATTACCAGATTTTCTATCTGCTAATTCTTCGCCAAAACAAAAAATTACACGCATATCATTTGCTAAAGCAGCATCTACTTTTTTAGCAAGAAGCTCATCTGTTTCGTTGAAATATTCTCTTCGCTCACTATGGCCCAAAATAACAGTCTGTACACCTACGCTTTTTAACATAGCTGCACTAACCTCACCTGTGTAGGCTCCATTCTCAGCAAAGTGCATATTTTGAGCTATTACTTTAATTCCTGTACTTTTTAATACATTAAAAGCTTGATATAAATTAGGAAATGTTGGCGCCACCATCACCTCTGCATTGGAGGTTTTTGTTTGGTTTGCTAAATCTGCTAATAACGCTTCGGTTTGTGATAAGTCGTTATTCATTTTCCAGTTTCCTGCAACGATATTCTTTCTCATAAAATGAAATATTTATGGTTTTTGATTTTTGTAAACGCTGCTAAAGTACTTATTTTTTTAGAGCCTGAATAAGTTTTTTATCATTAGCTTCAATAACTTTAAATACAACGATTTCGCTAGCTTTATTTACAACCAAATATCTAGGAATCCAATCTAAATTAAGAAAATTACCAAAAGGACCTTTCCAACCAGACTGCATATAATAGTGATCTCCTTCTACATTATACTTTTCTATACCTTTTTTCCAAGCGTCTTGTCCTCTATCTAACGATAAAAACACGTAAACAACATCCTTGTATTCATTCTGTAATTCTTTAACTTTTGGCATACCCCTTAAACAATCACCACACCATGAAGCCCATACATCAATAACTATGGTTTTACCCTTATACTTTTCTAAAATTGACTCAAATGACACTTCATTGCCGTTTAAAGTGACAAATTTATCATTTAAAGCTTCCTCACTAAACTGAGTAGGCATTTCTGTATTACAGCTAAAAACACTTATTAATAAAACTAATAGGATATTCATTTTTCTTTCCATCTTTTTATTATAACTTCACTCTTGGGTCTAACCAAGCATAGATTAAGTCGACAAAAATGTTAATCATTACAAACATGGTAGCAATAACTAAAACAGACCCCATAATTACAGGCAAATCTAAAGTGTTAAGCGAGTTAACTATTTCTTTACCTAAACCGTTCCAGCCAAAAATATATTCTACAAAAACGGCACCGGCCAACATAGAAGCAAACCAACCTGAAATTGCGGTAACCACAGGATTAATGGCATTTTTAATAGCATGATTTTTTATAATTTTAAACTCACTCAACCCTTTTGCTCTAGCTGTTCGTATATAATCTTGATTGAAAACTTCTAATAACGAATTTCTCATAAGTTGAATAACCACCGCCAAAGGGCGAATGCCTAATACAATTGCGGGCAATATTAAATTTTTCCACTTAATATGCATAGCCTCTCCAAAATCGTCCAATTCATAAAGGCTTCCGGTCATTTCAAGATTGGTATATTTATGAAGTACAAAGCCAAATAACCAAGCAAATAAAATAGCACTGAAAAATGACGGCACACTCATACCTAAAGTACTTACTACTTGAATAACCTTATCTAACCAAGTATCTTTATAAAGCGCCGATATAATTCCCAAAACCACACCTATAAAAATGGCAATTAATATAGCTGAGACTGCCAAAACAAAGGTATTGGGTAAAGTCTCTCTTAAAACTTCAGTGACTCGCTTTCCTTGTTTTGTAAACGATTCTCTTAAATAGGGATACTTTAAAACGGTAGTGATATTACTAATTGTGAACAGTTTTGCGGCGGCATATTTTCCATCTTCTAAAAAAGTATAATCACCTTTTAAATTGGAATGAAATGATAGAGGCGATAAATCATTTAGATAATAGAGATATTGTGTTGAAATAGGTTTATCAAATCCGTATTTCTGTTTTACCAAAGCTAACTGTTCCGTGTCTTCATTTTGCCCCAACATCATTTGAGCTGGGTCACCAGGAAGTACATTAAATAAAAAGAAAATAACTGTTACTACTCCAAACAAAGTGAGTAATGCGTAAGTAATTTTATTTAATAGATAGCTAAGCAATACGTTTTATTTGTTGATATATTTATTTAAATGACATCTATTTTCTGTATCTACTGTCTACAAAAACTCCAAATCATCAATATCATTCCAATGTACTTTTTGGATCACTGTACCTTTGTCTAATTCTAAAATTCCTGGATTTGAACGCACCACCGTTTTTAGTGCTTTTTCATCGCATAAATACCAATCAAAAATTAATCCGTAGGTTTTATTAATTTTTTGTTTGGTTTCATTGCCTGATGCTGTTAAACCAATTACTTTGTAACCTCTTTTTAGGGCAATTTCAGCTAGAGACTTCAACTTTTCTGCACCTCCCCTTTCTATTTTTTCCAAACTATAAGAAACTATAACAATAACCTTTTCTTCATTTAAATAATATTCTGTGAGGTCTTCTTCGTCACTCTCTATAGAAAAATCTACTACTGGTGGCGTGTATCCTTCATCTAAAACTTTGGTGTCTACACTTACAAAATCACCTTCAACCGTAGGATAAGAACCATCTGTAACTATTATCTGTTCTTCGCCATTTACATTGAATTTCCAACTGTATTCTAAAACTGGTTTTGGTGCGTCTTCAGGAATGGTCATTCCTTCTGCAATATTATTTCCTATTTTATAGGCTCTAAAATCAATAGCAGGTAAATGCATTAGTACGTGGTAAGCAAACCACAAACTAAGAACAAACCCTAATAGTGCGAATACGGTTGTTAGTAATTTTCCAAAAACGGGTTTGATATATTTTAGTCCAAAGAAAAGAACAAGAATAAAGCAAAGTAAAACTATATCTTTTGTAAAACTTTCCCAGGGTGTTAGTTTTAGAGCATCACCAAAACACCCACAGTCTTTTACCTTATCAAAATATGCTGAATAAAATGTTAAAAATGTAAAGAAAATAATCATGAGTAATAAACTCCAAACTGTAAATTTAGGTTTATAACCTATGAGTAAAAACACACCTAAAACCACTTCAAAAACCACCACAAAAATAGATATGCCCAAAGCATAAGGTTCTAAAAAGGGAACATTTAAAACATCTACACTAAAATACTCCTGCAGTTTATAAGAAAACCCAAGGGGATCGTTAAGCTTTATAAAACCCGAAATAATAAAAAGAACACCAACAAATAGTCTTGACAAACTTACAAATGCTTTCATAATTATTCTTGTTTAAGGTGAATCATAGCAAACACTGCATAGTTTATCATATCTTGGTAATTAGCATCAATGCCTTCGCTTACTAAAGTTTTACCTGCATTATCTTCAATTTGTTTTACCCTCAACAATTTCTGTAAAATCAAATCAGTTAAACTACTTACTCTCATATCACGCCATGCTTCTCCATAGTCATGATTTTTGTCTTCCATAAGTTTTTTAGTAATAGTAATGTGCTTTTCGTATAATTCTAGAGCTTCAGTGGTAGATAAATCTGGTTGTTCAACCACCCCTTTTTCAATTTGAATTAATGCCATGATGCAATAGTTTATAATACCAATAAACTCGCTTTCTTGACCTTCATCAACCTTTTGTACATCATTTTCCTGAAGTCCTCTTATACGTTGCGCTTTTATGAAAATTTGATCGGTTAAAGAAGGTAGACGTAATATTCTCCAAGCGCTTCCATAATCAGTCATTTTCTTTTTAAACAAACTTTTACAGGTATCAATAACAGCATTGTATTGTTTTGAAGTATCTTGCATGAATTAAATTGTATTTTGCGTAAATTTCGCATAAAATTGTTTAACCATCAAGGTTTCTGGTTTAAAGTTTTAAACCATGTGCAAACACCTTACAAAACGGTATAAATGACCATTAATTGCAAAGGAACACTCATTGATTTAACCTCGCCAAAAGTTATGGGAGTTTTAAATGTTACCCCAGATTCTTTTTACGATGGCGGTATGTATAATAATGAAAAAGACATATTAAAACAGGTTGATAAAATGCTTATTGAAGGTGCCTCTTTCATAGATATAGGTGCTTACAGCTCACGTCCTGGTGCTGATTTTATTAGTGAAGAATTAGAACTGCAACGTATTGTTCCTGTTGTTAAATCTATTCTAAAACACTTTCCCGAAACCTTAATTTCTGTTGATACTTTTAGAAGCAGAGTAGCTGAGTCATGTATTGATTCTGGCGCTGCTTTAATTAACGATATTTCTGCAGGCAAACTAGACCACAGTATGTTACAAACGGTTGCTAATTTGCAAGTGCCCTACATTATGATGCACATGCGGGGAAATGCGCAAACAATGCAACAACAAACAAATTATGATGATTTGGTAAAAGATATCATTTTCTACTTTTCTGAGCGTATAGCTGCGGCCCATGCCTTAGGAATTATTGATATTATTATCGACCCAGGGTTTGGATTTGCAAAAACATTGGAACAAAATTATGAGCTTTTAAGCAAGCTAGAGTTGTTTAAAATGATTGAAAAACCATTACTTGTAGGTGTTTCTAGAAAATCTATGATATACAAATTACTAGAAACTACTCCTGAAAATGCCTTAAATGGTACCACAGCCTTAAACTCTGTGGCTTTACTAAAAGGTGGTTCCATTTTAAGGGTACATGATGTAAAAGAAGCTATGGAATGTATTAAGCTAGTAGAGATGTTAAGTTGTTAAGCCGTTTAGCTAATGAAAATTATGAAAAAAATTACCTTATTATTTTTTCTTGCAATTGTTTGTTCTTGTAATAAAAAGATAGTTGAGTTACCAGAAATAAGTCACTCTGATATTACAGACATTCAAGATGTATCAGCAGCCTATCTATTTTATGACGAGACCCAACCCGATAGTATTGAGTTAAACCGAAAAAACCTGATTAGCACTACCAATTGGTTGGTTAATATTGATAAACGCCTCATTTTAAGGCAGGTGATTCCGCATATTCAATTTCTACAAGATAAAAAAGCCAATGGTGCTCATAAAAATGAACATGCCAAAAACTATTTTACCTGTCATGATACTAGTAGAAACAATTTAGGGTTTGTGGAGTTTACCGAGATTATCTATCATAGCGAAGAACCTATTAATTTTATTTCTAAAACCTCAGATATCCCAACTAAATATCAAATTATTTTAAACTTTAGCTCGAAAGAAGATATTGAAATATTACACTTCGTCAATTTGGAAAAAAGAAAAACTAATCTAGTAGGATTCAAAAACTATTTAAAAAACATATCAAATAGCTTAAATAAAGATATTGAGCTACTAGTTGGCTTTAAGGAAACTTCTTCATTTCAAGATTATATTTCCATTAAATCCAAACTTTTAAAATTAGATTTAGAAAATGTAACCATATCTAAAAACGAATTTATTTATTAACTCTATTTTCTTAAATTTACCAAAACCATTCGCCATTGGACATCTTTAACGACATTTTAAACCTACGCTTTATAGATTATCTTGATGTTGTTCTGGTGGCCTTCCTACTTTATTATATATACAAACTTGTAAAAGGTACTGTTGCTATCAATATCTTTCTTGGAATTATTATTATTTATGGTGCATGGAGGCTGACCGAATTTTTGGATATGAATCTTTTAAATGGACTATTAAGAGGTTTTATTGAAGTAGGTATCATTGCACTAATTGTAGTATTCCAACCAGAAATTAGGAAATTTTTACTCATGGTAGGGTCTACCAATTTAGGAAGACGGGTGAAGTTCTTACAACGTTTTAAGTTTTTAAAAACTGATGCTACCAACACTACCAATGTTGACGCTATAGTTGCGGCTTGCAATAAAATGTCTATGACAAAAACTGGTGCTTTAATAGTCTTTGAACGTAATAATAATCTGGACTTTTTAACTTCTTCTGGTGATGAAATGAACATTAAGGTTACACAACCTATTATTGAAAGTATTTTTTTTAAGAACAGTCCGCTACACGATGGCGCCATTATAGTTAGTAATAATATTGTGAAAGCTACTCGGGTAATCCTTCCTGTTAATAACGAGAAAACCATCCCAAAACGTTTTGGATTACGTCACAGAGCTGCTATTGGGGTTACAGAAAAGACAGATGCCTTGGCATTAGCCGTAAGTGAAGAAACCGGACATATCTCTTATTTTAAAGACGGTGAATTTATTGCTTTTGAAAACGCATCACAACTCACAGCTATGATTAAAAAAGATTTAATGTAATGAACTGTAGAAATTGTCACGCCGCTTTAAGAACAGATTATAGTTTTTGTCCAGATTGCGGAGCAAAGGTGGTAAGAAATAGAATTACTATTAAGAATTTATTATACGATTTTTTTGAACGCTATTTTAATCTAGACAATACCTTCATAAAAACTCTTAGACATATGATTATTAAACCACAAGAAGTTTGTGGTGGTTATATTGCTGGTGTGAGAAAAAAATATTTAAATCCTATTAGTATGTTAGCTATTGCATTGACATCTTCAGGTTTTATTTTATTTTTAATGAAAAAAGTTGCTTGGGGTAGTATTGATTTTTCTAAAATAAGTTATGCCCAAACAAGTTCTGGAGGAAGTGGTACTGAGAAAATTATGTCGGCCACTATGGAATACAGTTCCTTATTGTATTTTCTATATATTCCTATAATAGCATTAGCAAGTTATTTAGTTTTCAACAAAAAGAATTACAACTATGCAGAACACTTTGTTATTTCAATATATTCACTCACAAATTTCAGTATTATTTCAACAATATATGCTGCTATTCTTATAATAATTGATCCTCAATCATATATTGATACAGCATTAATGTATGTTGTATTTATGATTTTTTACTGTATTTACGTGGCGTACAAAAATTCTAAATATCACAAAATTTCCTTGTTATGGCGAGTTCCTGTATTTTGGATTGTTTTCTTTATTGGATATATGGGAGTTTCAATAATGTCTATTATTATGCTTTTTGTTACAGGTGATATTTCAATAGAGGACTTTGTTCCTAAAAACTAAACTACTTCTTCCTCCTGTAAAAACTGAACTTCGTAAAGATTTTTATAGTATCCATCTTTTTTCTTTAGAAGTTCATCATGTGTACCTTGTTCTACAATGTTTCCAGAGTCCATCACAATAATCTTATCAGCCTTTTTAACAGTAGCTAATCGGTGTGCAATTACAATAGATGTTCTTCCATTAGTAATTTTATCAGTAGCATTTTGAATAAGTTGTTCAGAATAGGAATCTACAGATGAAGTGGCTTCATCTAAAACTAAAATACTAGGGTTAGTTACATAAGCCCTTAAAAATGAAATTAACTGCCTTTGACCTGATGATAACATTACACCACGCTCCTTTACATTATAATGATAGCCATTAGGTAAACTCATAATAAACTCATGAATACCAATTTCTTTAGCTGCTTGTTGCACCTGTTCTTCTGTAATTTCAGGGTTATTTAATGTAATGTTATTTAGAATAGTATCGGCAAATAAAAACACATCCTGAAGCACTACCGCTATTTGTGTTCTTAAAGAGGAAAGGGTTACTTCTCTTATATCAATATCATCAATTAAAATGGCTCCTTCATTTATTTCATAAAATCTATTTAGAAGGTTAATGATGGTGGATTTTCCCGCTCCTGTTGCACCTACAATGGCAACGGTATCGCCTGCATTTACAATTAAGGAAATACCTTTTAAAACATCCTCATCTTCTACATAACTAAAATGTACATTATTAAATTTAATTTCTCCTTTAAAATGTTCAGCCACTAATGTTCCGTTATCATCAATCTGGGAGGTAGTATCTAACACCTTAAAAACTCTTTTAGCTGCTACCATTCCCATTTGTAAGGTATTGAACTTATCCGCCATTTGTCTTAACGGTCTAAACAGCATAGGAATATACATAATAAAAGCTATCAACGTACCTTGTATATTAACTCCCTCAATTGTTTTTATACCTCCATACCAAGCTACTAAGCCAATTACTATCGAAGAGGCTAAATCTGGTATAGGAAAGAAAAAAGAATTGTACCAAATGGTTTTTAACCACCCCTTTTTGTGTCGTGCATTGATTTCTTTAAAGTTATCGTGTTCAATTTTCTCACGCGTGAAAAGCTGAAGGATTTTCATACCCGTAATACGTTCTTGAACAAAAGAGTTTAAGTTAGATACTTCTGTTCTTACCTCTTCAAAAGCTATTTTCATATACTTTTGAAAAAGTCTTGTAGCGTACACTAAAACTGGCAACATTGCAAACACAATCATGCTTAATCTCCAATCTATGTATAACATCACCATAAAAACAACCACCATAGCCAATACGTCTCTGAAAATCATGAATAATCCTTGTCCAAAAATATCGGCAATACGTTCCATATCAGTTACAGATCTGGTAATTAAAACACCAACTGAAGAATTATCATAATACTTCATTTTAAAACGTAGTAAATGATTGAATAATTTAATCCTTACATCCTTTACAAGACTTTGTCCCAACCATGATGCGTAATAGATAAATATAAGTTGAAATACTGTCTGTAAAATCAATGCTGCCAGCATGATGACTATAAAAAACAAGAAAGTATCTGGTTTGTTTAATTCAACCCCCTTATCAATGGCATCTTTAGTAAGGTAAGGTGTGGCAGCACCTATTCCTGCTAATAATAATACCAAAAAACACAAACTTGTAAATATAAGTTTATAAGGTTTTATATATTGAAACAGACGTTTAAAGAGTACAAAATCAAATATATTTTCTTTCTTTTTAGTCATCTAGTGTTATACTGTTTGGGTATTCTATGTGTGTTAAATACAGAGCATGGGCTGGTACAGAATACCCCGCCTCACTCCTATTCTTAGATTTTATGATGGTATGCAAATCGTCAACCTCTATTTTTCCTAAACCAATGTTTACCATAGTACCAACAATAGCCCTTACCATATTGCGTAAAAACCTATCTGCCTTAACAACAAAATGTAACTCATCATCTTTAAAAAACCAATCGGCTGTCATGATGGTACAATGATACGTTTTTACATCGGTATTACTTTTTGAAAAGCATTGAAAATCTCTATAATCAAATAAAATTTTTGATGCTAATTTCATTTTATTCACATCTAAATCTTGCTTAACATATAGGACATTAGCATAATTAAACACGTTCTTTTTTGACGTAATCCTGTACAAATAAGTTCTGCTTAAAGCATCAAAACGGGCGTGTGTATTGGGTTTTACCTTAAAAATTTTATGTATAGCAATATCCTTTGGTAAAAACGAATTCATTTTATAAGTAAGTTGGGATTCATCAAAACCAACTTCTGTATCAAAATGGGCAAACATTTGTTGAGCATGTACTCCTGTATCGGTTCTTCCCGCGCCCACTATAGCAATGACTTCTTTTAGCAATGTAGACAGTGCTTTCTCAATGACTTCTTGTACGGAAATAGCAGTAGGTTGATTTTGCCAACCATGGTAAGCGCCACCATTATAAGAAAGTTCTATAAAATACCTCAAACTGTTTTAATACTTTTGCTGAAACTGCAAAGATAAACACATTTATGTCCCGAAAGCTATCGGGATTATATTTAGGATTAATATTTTTAAAAATGACCAAAATACTCCTACTTTCTGACACCCACGGATATATTGATAACGATATTCTAAAATATGTTAAGCAAGCCGATGAAGTATGGCATGCTGGCGATATTGGAACCCTAAAAATAACCGATACTATAAAGGCATTAAAACCCTTAAAAGGTGTTTACGGCAATATTGATGACGCCCAAGTAAGAGTTGAATTTCCGGAACATAACCGATTTATGTGTGAAAGCGTTGATGTATGGATAACCCACATAGGTGGATACCCGGAAGCATATAACACCAGAGTAAGAGAAACCATAAAAGAAAACCCACCTAAGCTTTTTATTTGTGGGCATTCTCATATCTTAAAAGTGATGCCGGATAAAAAACTCAACCTTATTCATATGAATCCCGGGGCGGTTGGAAAACATGGTTTTCATAAAACGCGTACCATGTTACGTTTTACTATTGATGGTAATAAAATAGACAACTTAGAAGTTATTGAATTTAACAAACGGTAACCCCTCACTAATCCTTTTCTTTTCAAAGGTAAACCAAGTATAAGTCTTAATTTATAAATAAAACGAAAGTGATGCCATAGTATCACAGATATAAAAAAGCCCAAGATCTTCACCTTGGGCTTACGCACTAATACTACTAAGATATTAGGTTTTATCGTAATCGATCTACAGATTTTACAAGGTCTTCATCCTTTTTAATGGCTTTATTGGCTAATGCCAAAAACACGATAGAAATAATAGGAATGAACAACCCAACACCTTTCTCAGAACCATAAAATTCTCCAGATGAGATTAGAGATTGATATACAAAAAATCCTAGTAAAATAAAGTTTAATATGATATTAAGTCGGCCCAACATAAATTGAGACTTCCTGTTTTTGTATCTAAATATTGCTACAACAGAGAAAAATGCCGAGGTTAAAAATGCAGCAAATACATAGCTTACATCCTTAGCCCATACCTGCGTTCCATCTTCCAAACCCCACAAATGAAAAACATAAATTAAACCACCAGAAACACCGGCTGCAAGTATAAGATATATGGTTTGTATTCTCTGTAACATGTAAGTTTTTAAAACTGGACAGCAAAAATAATAGTTTATTGCAGAAATAAGTACTAAAAATTAAAATAAAGTTGTATAATTGCACTGATAATTCACAACAACCGCTGTTACAGGTGGTTAATTCTCCAGATTAAAATCAATTTTTTCTCAGAATTACTCAAAATTTTTATTCAAAAAAATTATATTCAATAAAAACATCAATGTTTGAAATTTCGCAATTAAAAGAAAAGAAACTCTCTGATTTACAAGAGATTGCAAAAGAATTAAGTATTCCTAAGTACCGTTCTTTAAAAAAATTAGACCTAGTTTATCAAATACTAGATCATCAGGCGGCTAACCCAAAATCAGTTGTTGAAAAAAAGTCTACAGAGGCAGAAACCAAACCAAGACCTAAAAGACAAAGACAACGTATTCAGAAATCTGCCCAAGACAACCAAGAAAAACCTCCTGTTGCCTCTGAGACTCCGAAACCTGAAGCTACTGAACCAAGGAAGGAAGAACAAAAACAAGATAAGCCTAAGCAAAAACAGCATCAACATAAGAACCAACAAAAGCATCAGCATAAAAACCAAAAAAATACTGTTGACAATGGTAACAAAGATAACAGAAACCGTTACCGAGAACCAGATTATGAATTTGACGCCATCATAGAAAGTGAAGGTGTTTTGGACATTATGCAAGATGGTTATGGTTTCTTACGTTCTTCAGATTATAATTATCTATCCTCTCCAGATGATATTTATGTATCACAATCACAAATACGATTATTTGGATTGAAAAAAGGCGACACTGTTTTAGGAAATGTAAGACCTCCTAAAGAAGGTGAAAAATATTTCCCTTTAATTAAAGTGAATAGAATTAATGGTCAAAAACCCGAAGTAGTAAGAGATCGAGTATCTTTTGAACATTTAACCCCATTATTTCCAAAGGAAAAATTCAATATTGCAGAAAAACAAAGTACCATTTCAACCAGAATTATGGACTTGTTTTCCCCAATTGGTAAAGGGCAACGTGGTATGATTGTTTCACAACCAAAAACAGGTAAAACCATGTTACTGAAGGATGTTGCTAATGCCATTGCTGCTAACCATCCAGAAGTTTATTTAATGATTTTACTTATTGACGAGCGTCCTGAAGAAGTAACTGATATGCAACGTAGTGTTAGAGGCGAGGTAATTTCATCAACCTTCGACAAAGAAGCTCATGAGCACGTTAAAATTGCCGATATTGTTCTTGAAAAGGCAAAACGCTTAGTAGAATGTGGTCATGATGTAGTGATTCTTTTAGATTCTATTACACGTTTAGCAAGAGCTTATAATACCGTGCAGCCAGCTTCTGGTAAAATATTAAGTGGAGGGGTAGATGCTAATGCCTTACATAGACCAAAACGTTTCTTTGGTGCTGCCAGAAATATAGAAAACGGTGGTTCTTTAACCATAATTGCCACAGCGCTTACAGAAACCGGATCTAAAATGGATGAGGTAATCTTTGAAGAGTTTAAAGGAACTGGTAACATGGAACTTCAATTGGATAGAAAAATATCTAACCGAAGAATTTTCCCTGCTATTGATCTTACATCTTCAAGTACGAGAAGGGATGATTTATTGCTAGACGAAAACACCATTCAACGTATGTGGGTACTACGCAAATACCTTGCAGATATGAATCCTGTTGAAGCTATGGAATTTACCAATGAGCGTTTTAAGCAAACCAGAAATAACGAAGAATTTTTAATATCCATGAATGGATAATCTCTACTAACTAAACTAAATAACTGGAAAGCCTTAACATTGTTGTTAAGGCTTTTTTTATTTCCAAAATCTAACTTTTAAGGTATTTAAAAAATATTTAAAGACAATTTGTAAAACAGTAATAAATTATTATCCCAAAGGCCATAAAATTATTGTTAATCTATCCAAATTCTAAAATCTTTGGCCGCTCTCTGTCAACAATAACCTCTTGTTCACTATGAGAATTAACTTTATTTGTAAACGTGAGTTTGTATAGCTCACCATGTCTCTTATAGCATTTATATTTACATAAAACTTCCGGTTAATTCGAAAAATTATCTAATTGATACTTTTCTAAAAGAACTGTAATTTACACAAATAAAAAAACCAAGAGATTAGTACTAATCTCTTGGTTTCCCCACATTGATATAAAGAACTCTTTACAATCCTACCCTTCTAAATACTTAAAGAAAATAGGTACTGCATAAGATACTTTAACAGGTTTACCGCGTTGTTTACCAGGTTTCATTTTTGGTAACAAACTAATAATACGTTCTGCTTCTTTTTCCAAAATCTTATCTGGCCCTCTTGAACGAATTCCACTAACAACACCATTAGCGTCTACCACAAACAATACAGATACTCTACCTTGAATACCTAAATCTAGGGCAGCCTCGGGATATGTAAAATGCTTTATTACATGTTCTTGAATTTTTGTTTGGAAACAAGCCTTCGTTTTCTCTTTAGACATACCTTCACATCCTGGAAAAACGGGTACATCTTCTATAATAGCAAAAGCGACCTCTACATCTTCTTCAACCTCAACAACTTCAACGTCTTCAACATGAACAACTTCGGCAATGGCATCACTTTGGTCTGTTTCGGTACTTTCAATTATGGTTTCTTCAACATCCTCTACATCATCAACAATTTGCAGATTCTCTTGAATAACTGCTGGTGGAGGTGGTGGAGGTGGAGGCGTATTTATTTGATCTACTACGGGAATTTCCTCTTCAAGTTCACTTTGAACGTCTAACACATCAATTGACACTAACTCATTTTCATAGCTTTTAAACTCTAACATTTGCCACGAAAGAAGTAACATCAAATTAAGACCAATAGCAAAATACAAGCTGCTATTACGCCCTATTTCTACATTTGGATTCTTTTTAGGTTTCATGACTCTAGTATTTAATATACTAAAGTTAGAATTTAAATATTAGAAAAACTATGACAAAAATCATGTAAAGCCATGGTTTACAAACAACTAGACAATAAGTAATTGAAGCAATTTATTTAAATATCTAAAAGCCAATAAAGAGAGTATTTACTTTAAACATAACAGTTAGCAATACCATATTAATAAAACTAATTCGTAATTTTAACTATCTATTAAATCTACCAGAAATATTACCTTCTAAAATATCTGAAACCTCTTTAACCGTGGCCAAATTAATATCCCCCTCATAGGTATGTTTTAATGCACAGGCAGCACTTCCAAATTCCATAGCCTTATAATCATCATAATTTCGTAAACCATAGATTAAACCAGCAGCAAAGGCATCTCCAGTACCAATTCTATCTACCACATGCGTAATATCTAAATCTGCAGTTTCTCTAAATTCTTTACCATTCCACATTCTAGCCCTTATTTTATGCCAAGAAGAATTCACTGAGGTTCTAATTTTATCAAAAACTTTTTCAATAGAAGGAAAGGTTTCCATAAGCTCTTTTGAGGCAATTAAAAAATCGTCATTACTGTAAGAGTAATTAGTTCCTAAAACTTCATTAATTTCGTTAATACCACCAATAAAGACTGTTGAAAGTTTCAACAACTCAATCAATGCTTCTTTAGGGTCTTTGCCATAATTCCAGAGGTTTTGTCTATAAGTAGGATCGGCAGAAACTGTCATCCCTTTTTCTCTTGCAAGTATTAATCCTTTTTTTAAAATATCGAATGCATTTTGTGATAGTGCCGGTGTTATACCTGTCCAATGCACCCAATTAGCATCAACGAGAGCCTCATTCCAATCCACCATATGCGGCTGAATTTCAGAAAATGATGAATGTGATCTATTATAAGATATGTTACTTGGACGCATCACAGCTCCTACCTCAAAAAAGTAAACCCCTAACGGGCGTGTAGATCTACCTATAGAAGAAGTATCAACATTAAACTTGTTTATATAAGATATGGCGGCATCTCCAATAAAATCACTAGAAACTGCACTTATATGCTTTACCTTACCGCCAAAATTGGCTATAGAAATACCCACATTTAACTCGGTTCCTCCAAAAAAGAACTCCACTACATTAGATTGAATAAACTTCTTTTTACCCCTTGGTGAAATACGCATTAACACCTCTCCAAATGTTATAACTTGCCCCATTTTAATTGTTTTAATTTCTTAACTATTACAAGATAAATAATTCTATCTTCTGTGAAAAAAAATCAACTAGATTTGTTTAAGCTTTTCATATAAGCATTCTTTACAAAGCAATTGTATTGTATAATCAATAAGAAGCAATCATAAAAATTCTGTTGGTTTTTTGATTTACAAGGCAAATTTGCAATAGAACTTTTAACAATTAAACTTTAAATTACCAAACTGTAAAATGTCATAAATGCATTGAAATTATTTAAAAAAATGGACTAATAATTTGCAGAAAAATTTAGATAATTATTTTTTCATATATTAGCTAATAACACTTAAAAAAACAGCTAAACCTGTATTATAGATTTTATTTATAGTTAAATTATAATAAAATAATTATCAAGTGTTTAAATTAATATTATTCAACTTTTAATTTAATATATTAATGTTTTTAAAAAATATAAATTTCATTCTCATAACCTACACTTCTTCTCCTACTTTAGTCAGAAAAATTTAGATTATTTATAACGATCTTGTAACGTTTTAAATTAATAAGCTACTTACTTATTAACCAAACCATCATTATTGAAAAACGAATTAGAACAAAGTTTTGTAGAACTGCTTGAAAAGCATCAAAATATTATACACAAGGTTTGTCGCCTTTACACAAATAATTATGATGCCCACAATGATTTGTTTCAAGAAATCACCATTCAGCTATGGAAAGCATATCCTAAATTTCGTGGCGATTCAAAATTTAGTACTTGGATGTACAGAGTGGGTTTAAATACTGCCATTACACTATACCGAAAGTCTAAAAGAACGATTACTACACAAGATTTTGATGGTGTAGCTTTTAAAATGACATCTGAAGCTTATGATGATACAGAGGAACAACAATTAAAAATACTTTACAAAGCGGTACATCAATTAAATGATATTGAAAAAGCACTTGTTTTCTTGTATTTAGAAGATAAGGATTATAGAGAAATAAGTGAAACAATGGGAATTAGCGAAGTAAATGCCCGTGTTAAAATGAATAGGATTAAAAACAAGCTAAGAACCATTTTAAATCCGTAAAATATGGATGGATTAGATTTATTAAAGAAAAATTGGAATAAAGAGCAAGAAAGCGATAAGTTATCGGCAAAAGATATCTTACCTATGCTACATAAGAAATCGTCTTCAATTGTAAAGTTGTTATTTTATATAAGTGTAGGAGAATTGTTTTTCTGGATTATTGTAAATTCTATACCCTACTTTACATCCGATAGCTACAGAGAAAGACTAAATCAGGTTTACTCTGATAATATTATGGTAGTTTTAAGTGTATTTAGCTATGTAGTTATTATACTTTTTATCTATTTACTTTACAAATCATATAAATCTATCTCGGTTACAGATAATGCGAAACGTTTAATGAAGAGCATTATAAACACTAGAAAAATTATTAAATATTATGTACTTTACAACCTAATTATGGTTGGTATTTCCATGATTATTGGCCTTTATTACTCTTTCCATAACGACCCTAATGCAGTTATAATTCTTGAAGAAATGGACGGAAAAGGCATGATGATTTTAATTGTTGTAAGCACCGTTATTACATCTATTTTAATTGTGCTAATATGGTTGTTCTATAAGCTTATTTACGGGTTATTATTGAAACGATTAAATCGTAATTACAAGGAACTAAAAAAATTGGAGATTTAAGTATTTGGGCGTTCCCCCGCTTGGTCGCTAAGGCTCTCAAAGCTAGGTCGGGCTTTCGCTACTCGCTCCCTCCCTCGTCGGGGAGCTCAAACAGACCGCTCAATCCCTAACGCAAAAATCCGCCAACTTCAACAACATCACCAACCTGCATGTTATCGAGTAAGATATTGCCCACTCGAACACGTACCAATCTCAAGGTTGGAAACCCAACCGCTGAAGTCATTTTTCTCACCTGACGAAATTTACCCTCTTTCAGTATTACCGATATCCAACTTGTTGGTCCGTGGCGGTCATCACGTATTTTTTTTGAACGGATTGGCAATTCAGGAATATCATTTAACTTAAAGACTTTACAAGGTTTGGTTTGATACTTTCTACCATCAAAACCAATTTCAACACCAGATTTTAACTGCTCAATAGCTTCTATAGATATATCACCATCAACTTGGGCATAATACTCTTTCTCAACTTTTTGACTGTTTACATAGTCACTCACTTTTCCATCGGTAGTTAACAATAATAAGCCTTCTGACTTTTCATCTAACCGACCAATAGCCATAATACCTTCAGGAAAATCAAACAAATCCCCTAAAAAGCGCTTTTTCTGTTGTTTGGAATCGTGGCTTTTAAACTGGCTTAAATATCCATAAGGTTTATAGATTACAAAATGTCTGTGAATGCTAGATGCTTTCATTTAAAATTTTATAAACAAGTTCTTTAGTGGCTTGTTGGCCATTAATCTTTGCTTTAATTTCATCAAAAGACACTTTAAAATCACAACCTGATTTGTATTCATTACACCCGTAAGCCGTTTTACCTTTTATAATGGTTCCTTTTTTACATTTAGGACATAAAAACTCTTTAGTTTTTATACTACCAGCTAATTTCTTATGCTCCAATTTAATCTGGAAATTGTCATCAAAACGTAACAAACCCTCAACTAGCCCAGTATCTGTTTTAAAGCCTTTTAAATTAACTGTACTTCCTTTTTGAAGTAATCTAATGAACTGCTTTTCAGAAATCTTTTTACCATGAATTTTAAAAGGCAATCTAAAATAACAACCTGTTTTATACTTGCTACAGCCATAGGCTGATTTTCCTTTAATTAAATTACCTTGTTCACATTTTGGGCAAGTCTCAGCTACAATACCAGCTTTGTTTTTAGTATCAGCTTTAACCTTGTTCTTTTTAACATGTACTACATGAGAAATATTAGCGCGTTTAGTTTCACTTCGTACTTCATATACTAAAGCATCTACCATACGCTTCATATTCTTTATAAAGGCACCTGAGCTAAAATGTCCTTTTTCAATATCTTTTAATTGCTTTTCCCAACGCCCTGTTAATTCAGCTGATTTTAATAAATCATTTTGAATGGTATCTATTAACTGTATGCCCGTTTCTGTTGGTAATACTTGTTTTTTATTGCGTTTTATGTATTTTCGCTTAAAAAGTGTTTCAATAATGTTGGCACGAGTTGAAGGACGCCCAATACCATTTTCTTTCATTAAATCCCGCATTTCATCATCATCAACCTGTTTTCCAGCAGTTTCCATAGCACGCAAAAGTGACGCTTCTGTAAACTGATTTGGTGGCTTGGTTTCCTTTTCTAAAAACAATGGTTCATGAGGCCCTTTTTCACCCTTTATAAAGTTTGGTAGCATATTAGGCTCTTTTTCCTTTGAATTTGGAGTCTCGAACACGATACGCCAACCTTTATCTAATATTTCCTTACCTGTGGTTTTAAAGGATACACCTGAAGCTTTACCAACAACGTTTGTGCTAGACACCAAACAATCTGGATAAAACACTGCAATAAAGCGTTTTACAATAATATCATATACTTGTTGTTGTGCTGGCTGTAAGCGGTTTTGCATACCTGTAGGAATGATAGCATGATGATCGGTTACTTTTTTATCATTAAATACTTTAGAAGATTTTTTAATTTTCTTACCTAAAAGAGGCTGCATCAAATTGGAATAATAAGTAAGCTTTTTTAGAATACCCTCCACTTTGGGGTAAATATCACTTGGTAAAAAGGTAGTATCAACTCTTGGATAGGTTACCACTTTTTGTTCGTATAAGTTTTGAACAATTTTAAGGGTTTCTTCGGCCGAAAAACCAAACTTAGTATTACAATAAACTTGCAACCCCGTTAAATCAAATAATTTTGGAGCGTATTCTTTTCCTTTCTTTTTAGAGATTGAAACAATTTCAAAATCAGATTCTTTTACTTTATTAGCTAAAACCTGACCGTCTTCCTTTTTGAAAAAACGTCCTTCTTCGTAACTAAATAGGGTATCCCGGTATTTAGTTTGCAATTCCCAATAGGATGTTGGTTTAAAGTTTTCAATTTCTCTAAACCTATTTACCACCATTGCCAAAGTAGGTGTTTGTACCCTACCAACTGACAACACCTGTTTGTAACCACCATGTTTAACGGTATATAACCTAGTAGCGTTAATACCCAAAAGCCAATCGCCTATTGCACGCGAAAACCCGGCATAAAACAAATTATCATAATCTGATGCTGGTTTTAGGTTTTCAAAACCTTCTTTAATCGCTTCAGTGGTTAAAGATGAAATCCACAAGCGCTTTACCTTGCCTTTGTAATTAGCCTCATTCATTACCCAACGTTGGATTAGCTCGCCTTCTTGTCCAGCATCACCACAGTTTATAACCAGATCAGCCTTTTCAAATAAACGCTTCACAATATTGAACTGCTTCTGAATACCTGAATTAGAAACTACTTTAACCTCAAACTTTTCTGGAAGCATAGGCAAGTTATTCAAATCCCAGCTTTTCCAATAGGGTTTATAATCTACTGGCTCCTTTAAAGTGCATAAATGTCCAAAGGTATATGTTACCGCATAACCATTACCCTCAAAATAGCCATCGTGTTTGGTATTAGCACCCAAAACAGCAGCAATCTCTCTGGCAACACTTGGTTTTTCGGCAATACAGACTTTCACTTAATCTTTAATTTATAACGGCACAAAATATAAAAATTGAAGTCTTTTTTAAAGTTGAGTTATTAGGAGTTATTAACTTTAGATGTACTAAGGATTAAAGACCTGTCCTCTGTGAGGTTTTAGTGCATCTCGAACAAAACGCATTTCATTTTCTTCAACCACAATGAATGCAATGCTATGGATATCATTTACAACATCAACTCCAGTGATATTTAGGGATAATTTTTCTTTAGCAATATAGTCCTTGAGATGTATCATGTGATGTTCTGCTATCTTTTCAGCATCAGGACCTCTAAAATCCCAAATTAGTTTTAGTTGTCTCATAAAAACTAAAATTATCTATTTGCAAAATTACCACTCTCTAAGTTTATTAAGTTCTTCTTGTTCTTTTATTTGCTTTGGAGTGAGTACTTTTAAAAATGAGGGGTGTTGCTCTATAGCAAATTCAATTTTCTTTACAATCTCATCGGTAGTTTCGGCATCATAATCAATTTCTAATGGCTGCTTGATTTCCATAGATTGTAGAATATTTTTCTTTTTAATTCTAATACCCTTTTTATCAAAAGATCTTCTAAAACCATCAATTACAATAGGCACTACAATAGGTTTGTAACGTTTAATAATATGCGCTGTACCTTTTCTAATAGGCTTAAACGGTGTAGTAGTCCCCTGCGGGAAGGTAATGACCCAACCATCATCTAAAGCTTTACCAATATTAGAGATATCACTCATACGTACTTGACGATTAACATCTTTACCTTCTGCCCTCCAAGTACGCTCAATACTCACTGAACCTGCATAAGCTAGTAACTTTGGTAAAAATCCGGCTTTCATAGTTTCCTTAGCTGCTACGTAATAGATATTTAGCTTTGGGTTCCATAGATACCCAACATTTTTAATAGAGTCTACACGCCCACTTAAACTAGCATTAAATACATGGAACATTGCCACTACATCAGCAAAATAGGTTTGGTGGTTTGAAATAAAAAGGACATTCCTTTCTGGTAAATCTTTAATGATTTCGGAGCCTTCTATCTGAAGTTCATTGAACCCACGAAAGCGTCTGTGCGTCATGGCCCCCATAATTCTTATGAGCCACTTTTTTAAAAAGAGTATATGTCCGAAAGGGTTTCGTTTAAACAATCCCATGCCTTCTGGTTCTGGTTGGTTAGTATTGCAAAAGTAATAGAAACCTTTATAACTACAACAGTTGCTTTAAAATGTCTTTAATTTCGCTTAACATCATTGCTGTTGCTCCCCAGACCGTATAATGACTTAATTTAAATGCAGGCACCTCAACCTCAATACCATACGAGGTTTTTACTTTTTTTAAAGTGATTATATCATCATCTAAAAAATGGGGCAAACCTACCTCTATAATAGTTTCTACCTCACTTTCTTCTTTTATAAATTTAGGAATTTCTTTAGTAATAGCGATAAAAGGTTGTACATTAAAATTACTGGGCGGGATGTAAACTTGGGTTAGCTTTTTTACAACTTCAATATGATTTATGGGTACACCTATTTCCTCATTGGTTTCTCTAATAGCAGCCTCTTGTAATGATTTATCTTGAGCCTCTAGCTTACCTCCAGGAAATCCCACTTGGGCAGAATGCACACCATTGTATGTTTTCCTTAAAATAAGTACGAACTTAGTTAAGTATTCTTCGCTTGGATAAAATAAGGCCAATACCCCCGCACTTTTAGCATTTTTCATAGCTTTTTTTTGATGATTAAGCAGTTCTAAACGGTAAGGAGGCACCATTTTAAAGTGAGATGCTTCGGCTGGAAGTGGTATATTTTCTATTTTTGAAATTGATTTTAAAAATTCATCAAAAATCATAAAGTATGCGCTACACGTTGTTATTATTTCTTTTCGTTCTAATATTATCATGTGAAGATAAACAAACTAAAAAGAAAAACATAGTAGAGACATCTCAAACAAAAACAGAGAAAAAAGAAACTCAAAAAGATACTAACACCACACCTAAAAGGCCTTTTCCTAAGTTAAACTCGCGCATTGCTATGGATTTCTTTTTAAAGTATAACGAGGAACATAAAGAAAATAAAGTACGCATATTTACAGATTTTGGAAACATTGACATTTTACTCTTCAATGAGACTAGGTTCCACCGCTCTAATTTTATATTTTTAACTAAACAGAAATACTATGATGGCACCCAATTTTACCGTATAGTGCCAAATTTTATTATTCAAGGTGGCAATGGTGATGATAAATTAACCCCTAAAAAAAGGGCTTATATTGGAAAATATTTACTACCTGCCGATACCAAAAGAGGTTTTAAACATGATCGTGGTGTTATTTCTATGCCAAGTAGCGAAATTGACAACCCCCATAAACTAGCATCTCCATATGAGTTTTTTATTGTACAACAAAAAGGTGGAGCTTACCACTTGGACGGCGATTATACTATTTTTGGCAGGGTAATTAATGGAATGGATGTTGTTGATAAAATTGCTGCGGTTGATACCGATGATGGCGAATGGCCTATGCAAAATGTATATATTCGAAAGGTTGAGATTATTGATTAATAATTACTATTCTTGCTAGTAACTGGAAACTATAAAACTCATTTAACTTTTAAACAAACTACATATTCTGTGTATAATAGTTGTAATCTTTTAAAATAACATCAATAAATTCCATATCTGTTTTTTGTTTAATTTCCTTGATACCCACCACTTCAACCAATTTTTTTCTAAGCTTTATCAGGGTTTGATAGTCTCTGGCTAATTTTGCAGTTGTAAAGGTGTCTTTTATGATACGTGCATCGTTATCTGACAACTTGATAACATTAGGATAAGTGGGTACATAATCAGCCTTTAAATTTTCTAAAATTGTATGTTTAATAGTTACACTATCCCTTAAATTAATGACACCAGTACCTGCAGCCATATCACCAATTCTTTGTGACTTTTTACTGAAGATAATCACAAAAAAACCTAAAAAGAACAAATAAATATCTACTATTCTAAAGAACCACCGTACTACGTAATCTGATAGTGATGCCTGAAATCCATCAATTTTAACCACCTTAATCTTTAAGGCCTTTTTACCAATGGTTTGTCCGTTTAATAATGATTCTAGAGTCACTGTATAAAACATCACAGGAAAACTCAAAACCGTATTTATAGCTATCTGTGACCATTCGTCCATATTATCATAAGCACCAACTGTCCAACTTAAAATAAGCATGTACCCAATCTTTATAGCCCAATCAATAACAAAAGCTAAAATTCGTTCTCCTATTCCAGCTGTTGTAAAATTTATTTTGACATTTTGAGTCGTGTTAATTTGTAACTCTGACATTTTATATTTTAATTTATCTTGTATATGAGAGAAGTTGCATTCATTAAGCAAAATAAAGAAAAATGGTTGAGTTTTGAGAAAGCTATTTTCAATAATGACTTCAAAGATGCAGACGAACTTGCTTCGGAATACATTCAACTCATAAACGATTTAGCTTACGCCCAAACCTATTACCCTAAAAGCAAGGTTATTACCTATCTTAACCAGCTTGCTGCTAAGGCTTTTCAGAAAATTTACAAAACCAAACGTCACGACACAAACAGAATTATTGGGTTTTGGAAAACCGAAATCCCTTTAATATGCTATCAGTACAGAAAATTTATCTACGTGGCATTTATAGTTTTTTTCGCCTTTACCGCCATAGGTGTTATTTCTGCTGCTAATAATGCAGAATTTTTACGTTCGGTTGTAGGTGACCAATATGTAGATAATGCCATTAGAAATATAGAAGCAGGAGATCCTGTTGCCGTTTATAAAAGTGGCAGTAATTGGGGAAGTTTTATTGGTATTACCATCAATAATTTAAAAGTGGGTATTATTGCTTTTGTTTTAGGCGTTTTTCTTGGAATTGGTACGCTTTGGGTCCTATTAAAAAACTGTATTATGCTCGGTTCTTTTCAGTATTTCTTTTATGAAAAAGAAGTGTTTTGGGAAAGTGTAAGAGGTATTTGGATTCATGGTTCTATGGAAATTTTTGCCATTGTTATTGAGGCTGCTGCAGGGTTAATTCTTGGTGCTAGCATATTATTCCCTGGCACACATTCCAGGTACACCTCTTTTAAAATAGGTGCTAAAACTGGTGTGAAAATTTTAATTAGCACCTTTCCATTTACCTTTTTGGCAGGTTTCCTTGAGGGATTTATTACTCGCTACTCTAATATCATGCCCAATTGGTTATCGGTTGGTATCATTTTATCTACCTTAGGATTAATTAGTTTTTATTATTTAGTATATCCCTATAAAATTCAGAAAAAAATCACTCAAGTTCCTTCATTAAGACCAATCTATTCTTGATTTTTAAAAAAGCACATATTGTTTTATACCTTATATTATTAGTTTGTTTTTGTAACAACACCTTTGGTTTAAAGCCATTCCAAACACCACAGACTTTTAGACATTTTGAAGACAATTTTAAAGATAAATACAAAACTGAACGCTACAATTATGAAGGCGTAAAGGTAATTAGGCAAACTCCTGATGGATCTGGCAATTATGAGGAATACGAAAATAAAGACACTAAAATAAAAGAAGAAAGTGATGAAGAGTACTGGAGTATTAACTTAGGTGGCTTTGGGTGGATTTTCTATATTATACTTGCCCTTGCCGTTATATATCTAGTTTATATTTTATTAAATGAAGGTGGTACCGGTTTATTTTCTTCTGGTAGAAACAAGACTATAAAAAATTATGAAGACATTACCGCCGAAAATATTGAAGAAGCAGACATTAACACTTTAATTAAGCATGCCGAAAAAGACAATAATTACAGACTAGCAGTTAGATATTACTATCTTTTAGTATTAAAAACATTGAGTCTCAATAACCATATTAAGTATGAAGACGACAAAACCAATGCCGAATATCTAAGCGAAATTGAAAATAAAACATTTAGTAGCTCCTTTGCTTACACTTCTTATTTGTACAACTATATCTGGTATGGTGAATTTACTTTAAGCCCAAATCAATACAAAAAAGCAAAAACCAATTTTACAACGCTTTTAAAGCAAGTTGAATAATGAAAAAAGAATTTCCAATCATACTTGTTATTGTAGTTCTAATTATTTTTGGTGCTTTTGCATTAGGAATTAAGAGAACTAAAACTATAGATTGGGAAGAGTCTTTTAATGAGAAAAGCACTAAACCCTATGGTCTAAGTATTTTTTATAGAGAGCTTCCGTTTTTATTTGATGAATATGAAATTAGAACTGTATATCATCAACCACATAGCTATTTGGCTGCTAATTCAGAGGATGGTTGGGGTGATCATGTGGCTAAAGGTAATTACATTAAAATTGGAAACTCAGATTATTTAACACCACTATCGGTTCATGAGCTGCTGAATTTTGTAAATAACGGAAACACACTTTTTATCTCGGATTATTATTTTGCTAAAGAAATTCAAGATACTCTTGATATTGACATAGGCTTTGAATATAACCCCAGTAAGGATAGTATTTCAGAACTTTCGTTCACCAATAAATCACTTAATTTTACTAAGATTGACAAAAATGATGGAGACTATTATTTCACTGATTATGACTCTATATCCACTACCGTTTTAGGTCATGTTAAAACTGATAAAAAGCGTACAAACTTTATACATACTTCATTTGGAAAAGGTTCTATTTACCTTCATCTAGAACCTAAAGTATTTACTAACTATAACCTTTTAAAAGAAGACAGGTATAAATATGTTGAAAGTCTTTTATCTTACCTTCCAGACAATGATGTCTATCTAGATTCCTATAGCAAATATCAAACAGGGTATGACGGTGAGGTAGAACAAGAATCTAACCTCAGTTGGTTTTTAGACCAATTAGCTTTTAGATGGGCCTGGTATACAGCTATAATTTTTGGCCTATTGTTTATGATTTTTAATGCTAAAAGAAGGCAACGTATCATTAAAATAATAACCCCACTCCAAAACACAACAGTAGCTTTTGTAAAGACCATATCTAATTTATACTTTGAAACCAAAGATTACAAAAACTTAATAGAAAAAAAAATAACTTATTTCTTTGAGAAAATAAGAACAGATTATAATTTAAATACAAATGAGCTTAACGAAGCGTTTATTTCAAAACTTGCCGCTAAATCTGGTAAGAAAAAAAATGATGTAAAAACTTTGATTAATTACATCAAACTCATACAATCTAAAAGAGAGTATTTTGAGGGCAACCTAGTTACACTTAACAAACACATTGAAAATTTTTATTCCTAAATAATTATGAAGGACAACCAAGAAACAAATAAGCAAGAGCAATTAACACCAAAACCAGATGTAGTTGATTCCATAGATGATAGTGTCTTAAAAACAGAAGAAGCATTAGAATTTAAAAACCGATTGGATTTATCTGAATTACAAAGTAGTGTTCAAAAGATAAAGCAAGAGATTGGTAAAGTTATTGTTGGTCAGAAAGACATGGTAGATATGCTAATTGCCTCGCTTTTAGCACAAGGACATTCTTTAATTGAAGGAGTTCCTGGAGTTGCAAAAACGGTCACAGCAAAATTGCTTTCTAAATCATTAAGTGTAGGATTTAGTAGAATTCAATTCACACCAGATTTAATGCCAAGTGATATTTTAGGAACATCAGTTTTTAATTTAAAAGACTCAGAATTTGAATTTAAAAAAGGTCCTATTTTCTCTAATATGATTCTTATAGATGAGATTAACAGAGCGCCTGCTAAAACCCAAGCTTCACTTTTTGAAGTAATGGAAGAACGGCAAATTACCATTGACGGTAACAAATTTAAATTAGAGGTGCCTTTTATGGTTTTAGCTACTCAAAACCCTATTGAACAAGAAGGAACCTACAGATTACCAGAAGCGCAGTTAGATAGATTTTTATTTAAAATTGATGTAGACTACCCGACTCTTGATGAAGAGGTGGAAATATTAGAACGTGAGCATGCGTTGAAAGATGAGCAAAAAACAGATAAAATAAACTCATTTTTAACAGCTTCTCAAATTGCTAATTATCAAACCTTGGTGAGTCAAATTATCGTTGAAAAACACCTTTTAAAATATATTGCAGAATTAATTGTTGCCACAAGAAGCAACCGCTTTTTGTATTTAGGAGCATCACCAAGGGCGTCTATTTCAATTTTAAAAGCAAGTAAAGCATTTGCCGCCATGACTGGGAGAGATTTTGTAACTCCAGAAGACATTAAACGTGCCGCTGTACCTGTACTTCACCATAGAGTTATTGTAACTCCAGAACGTGAAATGGAAGGTGTAACCAGTAAACAAATCATAAAACAAATCATTGAAACCGTTGAGATTCCTAGATAGTAAGTTTTTTACACTAACAGTTTCCAGCACTAATCACTAATAAAGCTATTGAAATTCTTTAAACCATTTTACATCCAACCTAGGTTCTTTTTTGCTGGTATAGGTATAGTAACTTTATTCAGTCTCAGCTACTTTATACCAGTACTATTTAACATGGCACAGTTATCTATTCTGGTTTTGGTGTTTTTGTTTTTAGTAGACTTCATTATCATTTTTATTGGCAATAACAAGCTAAAAGCAAAACGTATTGTTCCTGAAAGATTTTCAAATGGCGATAAAAATAACATCAGCATAGAGGTAACCAACTATCATCCCTTTACGATATTCATAGTAATTATAGATGAATTACCAGAACAGTTTCAAAACAGAAATTTTAAACTTAAAAATATTCTAAACCCCAGAAAGACTAGAACAATTTCATATGAAATAAGACCAACAGAACGTGGCGAATATCACTTTGGAGATTTAAATATTTATGTATGCTCTGTTTTAAAATTAGTAGCAAAACGATACAAATTTGATAATGGTGCCATGATACCAACTTACCCTAGTTTTAAACAATTAAAAAAGTTTGAACTACTAAATATTAATAAAAATTCTACCGATTATGGTATAAAAAAAGTACGTAGATTGGGGCACACCATGGAGTTTGAACAAATAAAAGAGTATGTACAAGGTGATGATATTCGTACCATAAACTGGAAAGCCACTGCCAAGAAAAACCAACTAATGGTAAACCAATTCCAAGATGAAAAATCGCAGCCAGTATATTCGGTGATAGATAGAGGCCGAACCATGAAAATGCCTTTTAATGGTTTAAGTTTATTAGACTACGCCATTAATTCAACCTTGGTAATAAGCAACATTGTTTTAAAAAAACATGATAAAGCAGGGATGCTTTCATTCTCAAAAAAAATAAACAATGTTGTAGCTGCTGAAAGGCGTAGTGCACAAATGCAACTTATCTTAGAAGGGCTGTATAATGTAAAAACTAATTTTTTTGAAAGTGATTTTGGTAGGCTTTATAATAATTTAAAAAAGCATGTTACCCACCGAAGTTTAATTTTACTTTATACCAATTTTGAAACATTAGACGCCTTAAATAGGCAACTGCCTTACTTAAAGGCCATTTCTAAAAATCACCTGTTAGTGGTCATCTTTTTTCAAAATACAGAACTAAATAAACTAATAGAGAATAAAGCCGAGACTATTCAAGATGTATATGATAAAGTGATTGCTGAAAAATTCGATTTTGAAAAACGCTTGATTGTAAACCAATTAAAGAAATATGGTATTTACTCTATTTTAAGCACACCAGAGAATTTAACTATTGATACTATTAACAAGTACTTAGAAATTAAGGCTAGAGGATTATTATAAAAAGCCCCTTTTAAATAATTCTTTAAAAAGGGCTCCTTGCTATTAATCAACCAAAAAACTAAACATCTTCATTCAACCAAGCTTTCATCATCCACACCGTTTTCTCTTGTTCTGTTATAAAATCGCTCATCATGCTATTAGTTCCTTCATCATTAGCATCTCCAGATTTTTCTAATATCTCTCTTTCAATTTTGAGTAATTCAGTCAAAGAATTTACTATTAATCTTACTGCCTTGACATCCTCAGAAATATTTTTTCCAACTGGCACTTTAGCCTGAGCCGAATAAGCTTCAAATGTATGCAATGGTGTTTCTCCAAGTGTTAAAATACGCTCTGCTATTTCATCAACCTTAATATTTGCATCGTTATAAAGCTCTTCAAACTTGGTATGCAAATCAAAAAAGGCTTTCCCTTTGATGTTCCAGTGAATACCTCTTAAGTTTTGATAATATGTTTGAAAATTGGCTAATAAATGGTTTAAATCATTAGCCAAAACTTTAGTTTTTTTACTGTCTAATCCTATACTATTGAGTATCATTTTATTATAATTTTTATTTATTACAAATTTAACTTAAAATAAACCATATTTATTATAGTTTTTATTGATACATTTTATATTTTTATAACCTAAATTGATACCAATGACAATCACACAACTATATTATGTATTGGCAGTTGCCGAACAACAAAACTTCACAAAAGCCGCAGAGAAATGTTTTGTTACCCAACCTACATTAAGTATGCAAATTCAAAAGTTAGAAGATCAGTTAGATGTTCAAATTTTTGACAGAAGTAAAAAACCTATTGAGTTAACCGAAGTTGGCAAGAAAATAGTAACTCAGGCAAGAAATATTGTCAATGAATCGTACAGAATACAAGATATTGTAGACCAGCAAAAAGGTTTTATTGGTGGTGAGTTTAAACTTGGAGTGATACCAACCATCATGCCCACACTATTACCAATGTTCCTTAAAACCTTCATAAAAAGACATCCTAAAGTAAAACTTAAAATAGAAGAGTTAACGACTGAAGAAATTATTTCTAGAATAAAAGATGGTCATTTAGATGCTGCCATAGCGGCTACACCTTTAGAAGATGAGAATATAAAGGAACGCGTTTTATATTTTGAACCTTTTGTTTGTTACATACCAAAAAATCACAAATTATTTGGAAAACAAAACATTGACAGTACAGATTTGGAAATAGATAATATGCTTTTACTTGAAGATGGACATTGCTTTAGAGATGGTGTTATTAATTTATGTAAAGTTTTCAAAAACCATATTGATGACAAGTTTCAACTAGAAAGTGGCAGTATTGAGACGCTTATAAAACTCTCAAATGAAGGTTTAGGCATGACACTTTTACCCTATTTACACACCTTGGATATTAGAGAAAAGGAAAAAGAGAATTTACACTTTTTTAATGATCCACCACCTGCAAGAGAAGTAAGTATTATTTACCACAAAAGTGAATTAAAAATGCAAATTATTGAAGCTTTGCAAGACGTTATCTCAGGAATTATAAGAGGCGCTATAGCGTTTCAAGACGTAAAAATTATTAGTCCTATACCAAAATAGAAGACACTAAAAAGCGACCTATAGGTCGCTTTTTTTATGGTTTTAAATAAATTAAACATCTGTCTAAATCTGGGTTTTGCTGTACAAGAGATTGAATAAATATTTTAAGCTCTTCAATTTCATATGGCAGTAATCTTGTTACTGCTTTTTGTACTTCTCTGCAAAACAACGTAGCATCAAAACTAACTTTATTAAGTACAGTTTTAGTATACTCTAACATTGCTCTCGCCATAGTTATCTTAAGGTTTTAGGTTTCAGTATTAATAAATGTAGATTTGTTTTATAGGCTATAAATTTGCATTTATTCCAAAAGTAAATTTAGTAAAAAATTCCATTTCAAATTGTATTTAGCCTAAATTTAACATTTAAAATCGATTATCTCCATCTAGTAAATCACCTATCCCCCCAAGTATACTGCCTTCACCTTTATTTTTACCTCCACCCTGCGGTGCTGATGCTAGCACTCTTCCTGCTAACCTGCTAAATGGTAGTGATTGAATATAAATTGTTCCTGGTCCTTGCAATGTAGCAAAGAAAAGTCCTTCACCCCCAAAAATGGTGTTTTTTATACCACCAACAAACTCAATATCGTAATCTACCGTATGGTCAAAACCTACGATACAACCTGTATCTACTTTTAGAATTTCTCCAGCCATTAATTCCTTTTTTGCCATAGTACCACCTGCATGAACAAAGGCCATTCCGTCGCCTTCAAGTTTTTGCATTATAAAACCTTCACCACCAAAAAGTCCGCGACCTAGTTTCTTTGAAAATTCTATACCCACACTAACCCCTTTGGCTGCACATAAAAAAGCATCTTTCTGGCAAATAAACTTTCCACCAAACTGTGTTAAATCTATAGGGATTATCTTACCTGGGTACGGAGAAGCAAAAGCCACTTTACGCTTACCAATTATTTCGTTATAAAAAGCGGTCATAAATAGGCTTTCTCCTGTTAAGATTCTCTTACCCGCTCCTAAGATCTTTCCTAAAAACCCTGTATCCTTATGAGAACCATCTCCAAAAACAGTTTCCATTTTAACACCTTCATCCATCATCATAAAACTACCAGCCTCTGCAATTACGGCTTCTTGAGGATCTAATTCTATTTCTACGTATTGCATTTCTTCACCGTAGATAGTATAATCAATTTCGTGTGCTGTCATTTTTAATAAGTTTATTCGTTTATTTGTTGATGTGTTTAATGTTTTGTTACAGTATTAATTAAATTTTAAATTTTACTCTCGCTATGGTACTAACCTGTCTGCAAGCTGGCAGGCACAAAAAGCCTAACTACTTACTGAAGACTATTTCACTTTCAAACTCCACTCAAATCTAAAGGTTGAAACGGCAACGCCTTCTTCATTTACTCCAATAGATTCTAACCATATGGTTTGACCTTCACCGGTTTCAATAGCATTATAAAGGGTCTCATCAATGAGTTGGCCTTGACTACATGTAAACTTGATTCTCCCCGTTGCTTTTTTAGTATACTTTGCTTGGTTTGAAACCACTAACATAGAAATATTTTTACCAGATTCTTGAATCTTCCCAATCATTATAGCTGCAGTAGAAAGTTCTGCAGCCATACCTTGAACCGCCCAAAACATAGATTTGAATGGGTTCTGATTTATCCAACGGTGTTTTACAGAAACCATGCATTTTTTATCATTCAAATGTTTCACTCTAACCCCGCACAAATAGGCTGAGGGTAGTTTAAACATACTGAAAGCATTTAGTTTTCTGGGAGTTAACTTCATATTTAATATTTTAATTCTTCACTAATTTATGAAATAAAAACACAAAATTAAATGTTAAATTTATGTTAATATTAAGTACTATGCGTAACAAAGTACCTTATTTTAGACATATATTTGCATAAGAAACTATTATATGCTTTTAATCAATCGAAAAAACTATGTTAAGTAATCATCAAAAAAACATCGCCACGTTCATTCACTTATCAACGTTCAGTAGGTTTATTATTCCGTTTGGAAATTTTATTGGCCCCATTATACTATGGGTAACCAATAAAGATAAATCTGAGTTTATTGATGACCACGGAAAACAAGCTATAAACTTTCAAATTAGCATCTTGTTGTATGCTATTATTATAGGAACTTTAACTATTCCATTTTTCGTTTTTAAGATATTCAATGGTATAGACTTTATAGATTTTCATGGATTCCATGATTTTCACATTAACATTGGCAAACCTTCTCCCCTTCTATATATAGGAGGTGTTTTGGGAGCCTTTGCTATTATAGCTTTTATACTAGAATTAGTCTTTATTGTAATTGCTAGCTTAAAAGCAAGAGATGGAGAGTACTATAGATATCCGCTAACCATTAATTTTTTAAAGTAATGAGTGAGTGCGTTAGGGATTGAAGCAAGTTACCGTGTAACGCGGAAAGCCCGACCCGTCCCGATAGTTATCGGGAGTGTTACCTGCCTGCGATAACGCAGGTAGGCAGGCGCCATAAAAACAAAAATAATTTCATCAATATAATCAATCAAAAAATGAACAGTCTTAAAATATTAAACGAATGAAACTATGAAATGAGTAACAACCGAAAAACAAATGTAACACCTAAAGGTTAATTGCGAATTACATTTGACCTCTAAAAAATATTAAACATCAAATGAAAATAGAAAACACAAAAGCACAAATGCGTAAAGGGGTATTGGAATTCTGCATACTTTCTGTCTTGAAAGATGACGATGCTTACGTTGCAGAAATTTTAAGCACCTTAAAAGACGCAAAATTGCTAGTAGTAGAAGGAACCATATATCCGCTACTTACGCGACTAAAAAATGCTGGACTCTTGAATTACAGATGGGAAGAATCAACCTCTGGACCCCCAAGAAAATATTACGGTTTAACAGAAACCGGTAAGTTATTTTTAAACGAATTAAACACTACTTGGAGCGAATTACAAAACGCCGTTAACATAGTAACAAGCCAAAAAACAACAAAAAAATGAATAAAACAGTCAACATAAATTTAGCAGGTATCTTTTTCCATATTGATGAAGATGCATATCTAAAATTACAACGCTATCTTGAGGCTATAAAACGTTCATTTACAGACTCTCAAGGACGCTCTGAAATTATAGCTGATATTGAAGCTAGAATTGCTGAACTTTTTAACGAGCGTGTACAAAATCATAAAGAAGTTATACGCATTAAAGAGGTAGACGCCATTATTGCCATTATGGGTCAGCCAGAAGATTACTTGGTAGACGATGAGATATTTGAAGATGAACCTGAAGCATCCTATCAAAACAGAACACACACACCTTCTAAAAAACTCTACAGAGACACAGACAACTCTTATGTTGGCGGCGTTTCTTCTGGTTTAGGTCACTATTTTGGTATTGATGCCATATGGGTACGTTTAGCTTGGATTATTTTGTTTAGTGCTGCTGGAACAGGCATTTTACTGTACATCCTTTTATGGATATTAGTTCCGGAAGCTAAAACCACTGCAGAAAAAATAATGATGACAGGTGAACCTGTTAACATTAGCAACATAGAAAAAAAAATTAAGGACGGTTTAGATAATGTCACAGATACCGTTACTGACGTTGCCAAAAACGTTTCTGATACAGTTTCCGGAGCAGCAAAAAGTGCTAGTGATGCCGCAAAAAATGTAGATTTTAAGAAGCAAACTAAGAAAGTAAAATCTTCATCTAGTGCGTTTTTTGAAACCATTGGAGAAGTGTTTATGTTCTTCTTTAAAATATTTGCAAAACTTATTGGTATCTTACTCATATTTATAGGGGCCGTAACCATTATCTCGTTAATAGTTTCACTACTATCTGTAGGAGTTATAGATATTATCCAAGTGCCTTGGATGGAAAATGCCGAAATATTTAACGCTGGCAATTCTCCGCTTTGGTTAATATCATTATTTACGCTTTTTGCTATAGGTATTCCGTTTTTTTTCCTGTTTTATCTAGGTATAAAAATTTTAATAAATAATTCTAAATCTATAGGCAACATTGCTAAATTCACTTTACTTGGCGTTTGGCTCATATCAGTGATAGGCTTAGTTGTAATTGGAGTAAGAGAAGCCAGTGAACATGCTTATGATGAATCATTTACTGAGAAATACGAATTAAATATCACGGCTAATGATACTCTAAAAGTTAAAATGGTAACCAATGACGTTATGGATAGTTATCGTCGTCATCATAATTCATTTAAAGTAGCTAACAACGAAAATGGAGAAAGAACCATTTTTAATTCAGATATTTTGGTTGCAGTGCGCTCAACAACGGATTCCTTAGCTTCAGTACATATTAGAAAAAGTGCTGATGGTAGAACTTACGATAAAGCTATTGAACGAGCCAAAAACATAAATTATAATTATAGTTTCAATAATAACATCTTAATGCTTGATACTTTCTTATCAACGTCAGTAGAAAATAAATCTAGTGATCAAGAAGTATCTGTTATTCTTTACTTACCAGAGGGTGCTATTGTTAGTTTTAACAATAACACTAAATCGTTTTTAAACTATCATAAGAACCGAAGCAATATTATTTCCAGTAAACAAACAAACCTTTTACTTAAAGTAATTGAAGACAATACAGAATGTTTAGATTGCCCCAAAGAAGAAACCTTTGATGTTGATGTAGATATTAATAACGAAACATCTGGATTGAAAATAAACGAAGAAGGTGTTGAAATTAAAGGTGAAAACCTTAACATTAAAGTTGATGAAAATGGTATCAAGGGCGAGGGTGAAGAAGTGAAAGTAAACATAGATTCTGACGGTGTAGAAATTAAATCAAAAGATAACTAACAGTTCATCAATAAAAATCTACAATTCAGAAACTTAAATTATAAATCAAACTTTACAATAAAGATATTTGAATTAAATAACAAGACACAAAAACAATCAAAAAACAAACAATCATGACAACATTAGTAAAAATTATTGTAGCTGCCATTTTAAGTCTTTCGCTTGTATCCTGTAATTTTGACATTAATTTTAGCACAGGTATTAAAGGTAATGGTAATGTAATTACAGAAGAAAGAGATCTATCAGAATCATTCTCAACTATTAAAGCAGAAGAAGGATTAAATGTATATTTAACCCAAGGTAATGAGGAAAGTATTACTGTTGAAGCTGATGAAAATTTACATGACATTATTGTAACCGAAATAGAAGATGGTGTTTTAAAAATCCATACAAAACAAAACATAGGTAAGGCATCAGCCAAAAAAGTTCATGTTAGTTTTAAGAACATTTCTGGTATTATTTCTACTAGTGGCAGTGATGTATACTCAACTAATACTGTTGCAGCTAGTGAGCTAACACTTAAAACAACCAGTGGAAGCGATATGAAACTAGACGTGAATACATTATACTTAAATTGTAAATCTACTAGCGGAAGCGATTTAAAACTCTCTGGAAAGACCAAAACCCTTGAGGCAGAAGCTAACAGCGGAAGCGATATAAAGGCGGGTAATTTAGTAGCAGAGTCTAGTATTGTGAAAGCATCTAGTGGGGCAGATATTACAGTAAACACATCAAAGGAGTTAACAGCTAAAGCTTCCAGCGGTGGAGATATAAGATATTACGGAGATCCAGAAACTGTAATCAAAAGTGATAACGCCTCAGGAAGTGTAAAAAAGCTTAATTGAAACCAAACTAGATATCATCCCTTCCTATTACTAATAAATTAGGGACCTGGATGCAGTATTAACCAATCAAAAAAAGGTCTTCATGCATTGAAGACCTTTTTAATTAATTTTTTAAGTCGGGGTGGCAGGATTCGAACCTGCGACCTCCTGCTCCCAAAGCAGGCGCGATGACCGGGCTACGCTACACCCCGAAATTGTAACGGGATGCAAATATACTTTTTTAAACAATATACCATATCATTATCTAATAATTTCTTCTACTTTTATCAGTAAAATATCTATTTTAGAACCTCATTATTTTAAAATTATTTTGTGCTTTATTAAAAAAGTATTCCTTGTTTTTTACTTAGTTATTATCTCAAATGTTTTTGGACAGTCGAAAATCATTGGGAAAATTATAGACGCAGATAATAACACACCTTTGAATAATGTTACAATTATAGACAAAAACACACAAAAATCTTTGTTATCAAATAGAGACGGAAGTTTTCAACTTAACAAAGTTGGCACTTATATTTTTAAAAAAGAAGGATATAATGAACACGTAGTAACTTTAAAAGACGACCAATACCACCTTATCCAATTAAGATTAAATCCATCTCAACTAAATGAAGTTATCATCAACAGTTATCATATTCCAAAAAAACTAAAAAATGCAACGGCATCTATTGAAATTATTTCATCAAAAGATATTCAACTAGACAACAACACTAATGTTACTTCAGTTTTAAACAGAACTCCTGGGGTTTTTATGCAAAGTGGAGCTTTAAACACAAACCGCATAACTATAAGAGGTATCGGCTCTAGGAATTTATTTGGCACCTCTAAAATAAGAGCCTACTTTAAAGATATCCCTCTTACAAATGGTAGTGGCGAAACTAATATTGAAGACTTTGAGTTGGGAGCCATATCCCGTTTTGAGATAACTAAAGGAGCGGTTTCCAGTATATATGGTGCTGGCTTAGGCGGTACAATAAACTTAATTCCAGAAAACAACAACTTTAGCCAAGATCAAACACATAGTGAGTTTACATTTGGTTCATTTGGTTTGTTAAAAAATCTTACAAGTCTAAATATTAGCTCAAAAAAAAATGGTTATAAAGTTATTTACAGTAACACAAATAGTGATGGTTATCGTGAAAACAACCAATATAAAAGACAAACGTTAACTGTAAATTCCAATCATTTTATAAACGAAAAAAATGATTTTTCGGTTTTGGCAAGCTATGTTAATTTAAAAGCATTTATTCCAAGTTCTTTAAATGAAGATAGTTATTTAAACAATCCAACCTCAGCTGCATTTACATGGAATAGTGCCAAAGGGTTTGAAGATTCACAAAGAGGGGTTTTAGGGTTGTCTTGGAATCATCAACTTAATTCTAAAATCAGTCAAACAATTAGTATCTTTACTTCGTTTAGAAACGGTTACGAACCCAGACCCTTTAACATTCTTTCTGAAAAAACATTGGCCATTGGAGCTAGAAGTAGGCTCAAAGGAAATACTGAGTTTTTTAAAAACCCATTCCGATGGATTATTGGAGGTGAACTATTTAAAGACACCTACAAACACAAAACTTTTGAGAATTTATATCAAGATTTTCCCGAAGGAATAGGAAGTGTAAAGGGAAACAACCTATCAAACTTTAAAGAAAAAAGAAGCTACTACAACTTATTTTTGGAGACCAATTATGATATTTCCATCAGCACCACCATTTCTTTTGGAATGAACCTCAATCAAACATCGTATAATTTAAAAGATAGATTTGAAGTTACACAAAACAATCCGGATCAATCGGGTAGTTTCAAATTCAAAAGTATTTTATCTCCCAAATTTGGTGTTTTACAAAAATTAACAAAAAACAATAGTGCTTTTATCAGCTTAAGTCATGGCTTCTCTCCTATCTCTTTACAAGAAACCCTTTTGCCAAATGGACAAATAAACAACAATTTAAAACCTGAAACAGGATGGAATTTTGAGATAGGCACCAGAGGTTCTTCATCCAACAACCTTTTACAATATAGCGTTTCAGCATATCGATTAAATATTATAAACCTACTAGTTGCTAGAAGAACTTCTGAAGACCAGTTTATAGGCATTAATGCTGGTGAAACACAACATGATGGCTTAGAGGCTAGTCTAAACTATTCCTTAGTTTCAAAAGCCTCACTTCAAATAAATGCCTCAACAAATTTCACTTTAAACAATTACAAATTCAAAACATTCATTGATAATAACAACAATTATTCAGGAAATGATTTAACAGGGGTACCATCTGAAGTTTTTAATGCTGTTATAGATTTTGATTCTCAAATAGGAATTTATGGCAATATCAATTTTCAGCATGTGGGTCAAATGCCTATTACAGACAGTAACAGCTTGTATTCAAAAAGTTATAATTTAACTAATTGTAAAATTGGATTGAGAAGAAATCTTAATAAAAACCTAAAAATGAACCTATTTGTTGGTTTAAACAATATCTTTGATACTCGTTATGCCTCTCAAATTTTGATTAATGCTTCAGGTTTTGGAGGTAGTGCTCCTAGATACTATTATCCTGGAAACCCAGTTAATTACTATACTGGTATTAATTTAAATTACACTTTTTAACTATGAAAAAGGTTATCATTTTATCCTCAATTATACTTACCACTTGTTTTGCTTGTGCTCAACAAATGGAGTCTGAAGTTAAAGCAGAGTCTCCTGTTAATGAAAACTACACAACAGAAGCCGTTGTTTTAGATTTAAGCATTCCTTGGGGCATGACTTTTTTACCTGACGAAAGTATGCTGATTACAGAAAAAACAGGTAATCTAATTCATTTTAAAGATGGTCAAAAGATCAATATAGAAGGTGTCCCTGATATTTACGTACGCGGTCAGGGTGGGTTTATGGATATAAATTTGCATCCCGATTACACTAATAATGGTTGGATTTACATGACTTACGCTTCTACAGAAGGTGATGGTGATGGTGGTAACACCACGCTTATGAGAGCTAAATTATCTGGCAACCAATTAACAGATAAAGAAATACTTTATAAAGCGGAACCTAACTCAAAAAAAGGACAGCACTGGGGATCAAGAATTGCCTTTGACAACCAAGGATATTTATATTTTTCTGTTGGTGACCGTGGTAATAGAGATGTAAATCCGCAAGATATTACTAGAGATTGTGGTAAAATTTACAGACTGAATGACGATGGAAGCATACCACAAGACAACCCTTTTGTAAATACTGAAAATGCCAAAACCGCCATTTACAGTTACGGACACAGAAACCCACAGGGTATGGTTAAAAATCCGTTTACTGGAGACATTTGGGTTAATGAACATGGACCTAAAGGAGGTGACGAAATTAATATTATTAGAAAAGGAAAAAATTTTGGCTGGCCCATTATTTCATATGGCATAAACTATAATGGTACTACTTTTACAGATATTACCGAAAAAGAAGGTATGGAGCAGCCCTTGTTTTATTGGGTGCCTTCTATTGCACCTAGCGGGATGGCTATAGTATCCTCAGATATATACCCCAATTGGAAAGGCAATGTTTTGGTGGGATCATTGAAATTTAAATATTTAGAGCGTCTTATATTAGAGGATAATAAGGTTATTAAACGAGAAAAATTATTTGAAGATATCGGTAGAGTAAGAAATGTTGTTCAAGCTCCTAATGGTTACATTTATGTTGCCGTTGAAAATAAAGGTATTGTTAAAATTGTCCCAGAAAAATAAAATGAAAAACTATTTAGTATACTTAGTAGTATTTTTTACACTAACAATTGCATCGGCACAAGACAACCTAAACGAAAGTATTGAAAGAGGCAAGGATATTTACACCGACTTTTGTATCAATTGCCATATGCCTGAGGGCGAAGGTGTTGAAAACTTATATCCGCCCTTAGCCAAATCAGACTACTTATCAAAAAACAGAGAAGCTAGTATTAGAGGTATAAAATATGGTCAGAGCGGTGAAATGATTGTAAATGAGGTGAAGTACAATGGAGACATGGCCCCCATGGGATTGAGTGATGATGAGGTGGCTGATGTAATGAATTATATTACTAATTCTTGGGGAAATAAAAACGATGACATAGTTACTGAGGAAGAAGTTTCAAAGGTTAAAAAATAATGTTTTTCTTGTTAAATACTTACGGTTTTAAGTAACTTTGTAAGAGGCCTTTAAACTTCAACTTTATGCTGATTATAGGAATTGCAGGCGGTACCGGTTGTGGCAAGACCACTGTTGTAAATCAAATTTTAAACGAATTGCCCGAAGGAGAAGTCGGTATTATTTCTCAAGATTCCTATTATAAGGATACTTCGCATTTAAATTATGATGAACGGGCTAAAATTAATTTTGATCATCCGCGTTCCATAGATTTTAAATTGTTAGAAGCACATCTTAAAAAGCTAAAAAAAAACAAACCCATACAGCAGCCTGTTTATTCATTTGTTGAACATAATAGAACAGGAGATACCATTTTAACACACCCTAGAAAAGTCATGATTGTTGAAGGTATCTTAATCCTTACCAACCCAGAATTAAGAACTATGTTCGACATAAAAATTTTTGTACATGCCGATTCTGATGAACGCTTAATAAGACGATTGAAAAGAGATATTGCTGAACGTGGCAGAGATTTAAACGAGGTTTTAACACGCTACCAAAACACCTTAAAACCTATGCATGACCAATTCATTGAACCTATGAAAGAATATGCAGATATCATAATACCTAACAATAAATACAATACGGTAGCTGTAGATATTGTTCGCACTATAATTAACGAGAAGTTATAATGAGTTTTTTTAAACAAAAATTTTTTAAACCTTTTAAGAATATCTTTATTCTCATTTTAGTAGCCTTTCTTATTTGGATGTTATTTTTTGACGCCAATTCTTGGTTAATACACCATGAATTAAATTCTGAAATTAATGATTTAGAAAATGAAAAAGAGTACTACCAGAAAGAAATAGAAAAAGACAATAAAGAAATTAAAAAACTCAGTACCGAAGAAGGCTTAGAAAAGTTTGCACGCGAAGAATATTATATGAAACGTGAAAACGAAGAAATTTTTATAATTGAATACGAAGACAGTTTAAAACTTAAAAAGGATGAGTAAACGCTTATTTAGCGAATTTGATTCCGTATCATCAAAACAGTGGAAGCAAAAAATTCAGTTCGATTTAAAAGGAGCTGATTATAATGAAACGCTTGTTTGGAACACTAATGATGATATTTCAGTTAAACCGTTTTATCATTCTGATGATTTTGATGAGTTCCCAAAGCCATCAAAAACAAAAGCTACGGCGTGGAATATCTGTGAAACTATTTTTGTGGCCAATGCTGAAAAGTCTAACTTAAAAGCCTTAGATTCAATAAGCAGAGGTGCTGATAGCATTAAATTTATTATTCCTTCAGAGGATATTTCCATTGAATCCTTATTAGAAAGCATCAATGTATTGTCAATACCAATCCATTTCGAACTACAATTTTTATCCCCAGATTTTGTAAAAAAAATAGTTTCTTTTTCAGAAAAAGAAAACATCTATATAAATACCGATATTATTGGAAATCTTGCCAAAGCTGGTAACTGGTTTGAAAATTTAAACAATGATTTTTCAAAATTTGAAACCATAGTAAATCTAACCCATTCATTTAGTATTGAGACATCTTTGTATCAAAATGCCGGAGCTAATACAGTGCAGCAATTGGCGTACACCTTAGCACATGCTAATGAATATTTAAATAGATTGGGAAATGAGCAGCCCTTAAATGTAATCTTTAATGTATCAATTGGCACCAATTACTTTTTCGAAATAGCCAAATTAAGGGCCTTACGATTACTTTGGGATACATTAGCTACGGAATACCAAATAAATACAGACTGCCATATTTTTGCAACGCCAACTAAGCGCAATAAAACCCTGTATGATTACAACACGAATTTGTTACGCACTACAACTGAATGCATGAGTGCTATTTTGGGAGGCACCAATACTATAAGTAATTTACCATATGATGCTATTTACCGCAAGCCTAATGAATTTGGAGATAGAATAGCAAGAAATCAGTTGTTAGTCCTAAAGCATGAAAGTTATTTTAATAAGGTAAACAATCCTTCAGATGGTGCCTATTATATAGAATCCATTACCAATCAATTAGCCGAAAAAGCATTAGAGTTATTCAAATATATTGAAATTCATGGTGGCTTTTTAAATCAGTTAAAGGATGGTACTATTCAACGTAAAATAAAAGAAAGTGCAGCTAAAGAGCAGGAACAGTTTAATACAGGGAAGGAAGTTCTTTTAGGCACTAACAAACATCCTAATGAAAAAAATAAAATGAAAGATCAATTGGAATTGTATCCATTTTTAAAAACCAATAAGCGAAAAACGTTAATACAACCTATTTTAGAAAAACGATTATCCGAAAATTTAGAACAAAAACGATTAAAAAATGAAAATTAAAATGAAATCTATTTTAAAACTTACAACAGTCACTTTAGTACTTATTTTATTTAATTGCAAGAATGAAACCGTTCAAATTGAATATCAATATACTGATAAACCATTATCATTAAGCTGCAACAATTTAGATGCTAAACTATATCTTGAAGCACTTTATTCTTTTGAGGATGATATTTTAAACTTTTACGGAAAAAATAGAAGAAACACAAATGCTACACCAAGTCTTACTATGGCATACAATCAATTTGTAAGAAACGCTATTTCTGGGAGAGTTCCATATCAAAGTGTTGTCTCTGCCCATACTATAAGAGTTTTTGAAGCATTAAAACAAGACAAAACATTATGGGATTCAGAAAACACTAAAAGTCATCTAAATTATAGTAGCCCATTAATTGATTGCATTGCAAATAATATCAATGATGATAATTTAAAAACTACTTTTAATGCTCTTTTATCCATAAACGATCTAAGCCCAAAACTTTTTGGTGCACCGCTTACCAGTAAATACAGAAATGCACTTAATGATAAATATTTAGCTTCTTACATAGCCTTTGACTTATATTATTCAAAGCTTTTTGACATAGACTTATCTATGGTCAATCTTGAAAAGCCGGAAGCAAAAGTTGATTTTAACAATGTACCTTCTCAAAATGATCCACATGCCGGACACAACCACTAATTAAGAGTCTTGAGAAAAAACATTCAACATATTGCCTTAAAAAATGCAGAAGCAAGAAAAAAAATAGAAAATTTAAGTTTTGCTACTGCTGAAGGTATTAATATAAAATCATCATACTCTAAAGATGACATTGAAGGTTTAGAGCATTTAGATTTTGTTGCTGGAATAGCCCCAAATTTACGAGGCCCTTACAGTACTATGTACGTTCGTAGACCATGGACTATTCGTCAGTACGCTGGTTTCTCAACAGCTGAAGAAAGCAATGCGTTTTACAGACGTAATCTGGCTGATGGACAAAAAGGGCTATCTGTTGCTTTTGATTTGGCCACTCATAGAGGTTATGATAGTGACCACGAGCGTGTAGTTGGTGATGTTGGAAAGGCAGGCGTTGCAATAGACTCCGTGGAGGATATGAAAGTACTTTTCAATAAAATTCCTTTAGATAAGATGTCGGTCTCCATGACTATGAATGGGGCTGTACTACCCATTATGGCATTCTATATTGTAGCTGCAGAAGAGCAAGGTGTTAGTCCACAACAACTTGCCGGCACCATCCAAAATGATATTCTAAAGGAATTCATGGTACGCAATACCTATATCTATCCACCAACGCCTTCCATGAAAATCATATCTGATATTTTTGAATTTACCAGCAAACAGATGCCTCAGTTCAATAGTATTAGTATTTCTGGCTATCATATACAAGAAGCTGGAGCTACCAGTGACATTGAACTGGCTTACACTTTGGCCGACGGATTGGAATATATTAGGATAGGATTAGCTGCCGGAATGGATATTGACTCCTTTGCTCCGCGCATTTCTTTCTTTTGGGCCATTGGCATGAACCATTTTATGGAAATTGCTAAAATGCGAGCCGCCAGAATGCTTTGGGCTAAATTAGTAAAACAATTCAACCCTAAAAACCCAAAGTCATTGGCTTTAAGAACACATTGCCAAACCTCTGGTTGGAGTTTAACGGAGCAAGATCCGTTTAACAATGTTGCCAGAACTACCATAGAAGCTGCTGCGGCTGCATTTGGTGGTACTCAAAGTTTACATACAAATGCTTTAGATGAAGCCATTGCGCTACCAACAGATTTTTCTGCTAGAATTGCCAGAAACACACAATTATACCTTCAAGAAGAAACCAAAATTACTAAAACCGTTGATCCCTGGGCAGGAAGCTATTATGTTGAAAAACTAACCCATGATATCGCACAAAAAGCGTGGTTACTAATTGAAGAAATTGAAGCTCATGGTGGTATGACCAAAGCTATTGAAGCAGGCATCCCAAAAACCCGTATTGAGGAAGCCGCTGCCCGAAAACAAGCCAGAATAGATTCGGGTCAAGATATTATAGTGGGTGTTAACAAATATAGATTAGAAGAAGAAGCACCTATTGCAACGCTAGAGATTGACAATCAAACTGTAAGAAAGCAACAAATTGATAGTCTTCAAAGAGTAAAAGCAGAAAGAAATTCTAAAAAAGTAAAAGCCACACTTTTAAAATTAACTAAAGCAGCTAAAGAATGGCAAGATTCTAAACATTCCCTTTTGCAAGGGAACAAGAATTTATTAGCTTTAGCTATTGAAGCCGCTAGAGAACGAGCTACCTTGGGAGAAATTAGTGACGCTCTTGAGAACGTTTTTGGGCGTTACAAAGCCCAAATAAAATCATTTTCGGGTGTTTATAGCAAAGAAGTGAAAGACGACAAATCATTTAAAAAAGCACAGGAATTAGCCGATATTTTTGCAGAACAGGACGGAAGACGCCCACGTATCATGATTGCAAAAATGGGGCAAGATGGTCATGATCGTGGTGCTAAAGTTGTTGCTACCGGTTACGCTGATGTTGGTTTTGATGTAGATATTGGCCCTTTGTTCCAAACACCACAAGAAGCCGCTAAACAAGCTGTGGAAAACGATGTTCATATTTTAGGCATATCGTCTTTAGCTGCTGGTCATAAAACATTGGTTCCTCAGGTTATTGAAGAACTAAAAAAATACGGTCGGGATGACATCATGGTGATAGTTGGTGGCGTTATCCCAAAACAGGATTATCAATTTTTATTTGATGCTGGTGCTATTGCCGTTTTCGGTCCTGGAACTAAAATAAGTGAAGCCGCTATTAAAATTTTAGAGATTTTAATTGATAATTAAACCTTATATCCCTTTGAAAAAAAGAAAATCATCATAATTGCTCTCATTATTTTTGTTCTTATTACAATTATGGTGATGATTATTCCAATCTTTCATTCTGCTAAAAGTGCTTCACCAGATTTTGCTCCAAAGAGCACTGAAGAAGCGATAGAGCTTGAACCTCAATATAGTTGCCCTATGAATTGTGAACCTGTTAAAAAATATTCAAGAAACGGTGTTTGCGATGTTTGTGAAATGCCCTTAAGAGTAGTGCAAACCAGAGATGTTTTTGACGCTGTTCTTACAGAGGAAAATACCTTTGAAGATTACAAAGAAAAACCATCTGGTTCTAGCCAGAAATAGTGCAAATCTTTTAAATAGTATCAATTAAAAATAGATACCACAATATTTGTTACACTGTTAACAAGTTACGTTTTTATTACTCATAAATAATTGTATTTTTACCACTTAATAAACCAAATCGTTTAATGGGTAAAATCATAGCAATTGCTAATCAAAAAGGTGGTGTTGGAAAAACAACAACATCTATTAATTTAGCAGCATCTCTGGGTGTTTTAGAGAAAAAAGTATTATTAATTGATGCTGACCCACAAGCTAATGCAACTTCTGGAATTGGTATTGATGTTGAAACAGTGGAGGTAGGTACTTATCAGCTTTTAGAACACTCTAATTCTGCTAAAGAAGCTATAATAAAAACCGAAACTCCTAACCTAGATATTATTCCAGCTCACATAGATTTAGTTGCTATTGAAATTGAACTGGTTGATAAAGAGTCTCGTGAATATATGTTGAAAACAGCCATTGCATCAATTAAGGATGCATATGACTATATTTTAATAGATTGTGCACCATCATTGGGTTTATTAACCCTTAACGCATTAACGGCTGCCGATGCGGTAATTATTCCAATACAATGCGAATACTTTGCTTTGGAAGGTTTAGGTAAATTACTAAATACCATTAAAAGTGTTCAAAAAATCCACAATCAAGATTTAGATATTGAAGGTTTACTGTTAACCATGTACGATTCGCGTTTACGTTTATCTAATCAAGTGGTAGAAGAAGTCCAAAAGCATTTTAATAATATGGTTTTCCAAACTATCATTCAAAGAAATGTGCGTTTAAGTGAAGCGCCTAGTTATGGTGAAAGCATAATTAATTATGATGCCAGTAGCAAAGGTGCCAACAATTACTTAAGTTTGGCAAAAGAAATTATCAATAAAAACGCTTAAAAATGGCCAAAGCAACCAAAAAACAAGCTTTAGGTAGAGGTTTATCAGCACTTTTAAAAGATCCAGATAATGACATACAATCGGTTCAGGATAAAGATGCAGATAAAGTTATTGGTAATATTATAGAGCTTGATTTAGATTTTATTGAAGTTAACCCATTTCAACCTAGAACCAATTTTAGTGAAGAATCCTTAGAGGAATTGGCTACCTCTATAAAAGAGTTGGGTATAATTCAACCAATTACCGTTAGAAAATTAGGTTTCAATAAATACCAGTTGGTTTCAGGTGAGCGTCGTTTTAGAGCATCTAAATTAGTTGGTTTAGAAGCTATTCCTGCTTATGTAAGAATTGCAAACGATCAGGAGTCCTTAGAAATGGCCTTAGTTGAAAATATTCAACGGCAAGATTTAGACCCCATTGAAATTGCACTCTCATACCAGCGATTAATTGATGAAATACAACTTACTCAGGAACAGTTAAGTGAACGTGTTGGTAAAAAGCGTTCCACAATCACAAATTATCTCAGGCTTTTAAAATTAGACCCTATTATTCAAACCGGTATGCGCGATGGTTTTATATCTATGGGGCATGGACGAGCACTCATTGCGGTTGAAGATCAGGCATCTCAACTTGATATTTACGAAAAAGTATTAGAAAATGAACTTTCTGTAAGAGCTACCGAAACCTTAATTAGAAACTTTAACACCTCTAAAGAAGTTCAAATTCCTTCAAAAGAAAATAAAGAAGAGACTCCCAAATACATCAAAAAAGGGGTTAGTATCTTTTCAGAATACTTTGGGCATAAAATTGACGTTAAAGTCTCTAAAAATGGAAAAGGAAAAATCACCATTCCTTTTCATTCTGAAGAGGACTTTAATCGTATTAAAAAATTAATTCAAGGTGCTAAATAAATCGGTAATATTAAGTGTATTTGCCTTCTTATTTTGTTTTTCGGTAGTAGCTCAAGAAAAAGAGAAGAAAACAAAACGCAAAAAACTTCCAAAAGAAATAGTTATAGATAGCGTACTCACTAGAGAGCCTATAAACCCATTATCACCGGCAAAAGCTGCTTTTTATTCGGCAATTTTACCCGGTTTAGGACAAGCCTACAATAAAAGATACTGGAAAATACCTATTGTGTATGGTGCCTTGGGAACCGGAATTTACTTTTACACCAATAACAATAAAGAATATAATCGTTACCGCGATGCTTACAAGAGACGTTTAGCAGGTTTTACTGATGATGAATTTTATTTTGATTCTAACGGTAATCAACTATCTTCTCCCAGAGTAACCACACAAGGATTGGAGCGTGGTCAGGAATTTTACCGAAGAAACAAAGAAATATCGCTTTTAGTAACACTTGGTATCTACGCCTTAAATATCATTGATGCCAATGTTGATGCTCATTTATTGCAATATAATGTAGATGAAAACTTATCTTTAGCTCCTCATTACAAATTCAATGAGTTTGATGCCAAAAGTAACGTTGGACTAACCTTAAATTTAAAATTCTAGTCCATAATATATGGACATAACAAATATAAAATTTTACAAAATGAAAATTGCTTTATTAGGATACGGACGCATGGGACAAACCATAGAGAAAATAGCAATTAGTAGAGGGCATGATGTTATTCTAAAAATTGATAAAGATGATAAAGACTATGATATAACGGAGGCCGATGTTGCAATAGATTTTAGCTTACCTACTGCTGCATTCGGTAATATCACTAACTGTCTCTACAATGGGGTACCTGTAGTTTCTGGAACCACGGGGTGGCTAGAACATTATGATGAAGCCGTTGCGCTTTGTAATAAAAAAAAGGGTGCTTTTATTTACGCTTCAAACTTTAGTTTAGGTGTTAACATCTTCTTTGAGTTAAATAAAACACTAGCAAAGATGATGAGTAATTTAAGTCAGTATCAAGTAACAATGGAAGAAATTCATCATATAAAAAAATTAGATGCTCCCAGCGGAACAGCCATTACATTGGCCGAGGGTGTTATTGAAAACAACAAAAATTATGATGCTTGGGAATTAGATAACACTGACAAGGAAACTACAATTCCTATTGCTGCCAAACGTATTGAAGATGTTCCGGGAACGCATTCTGTGAATTACAAAAGCGAAGTTGACAGTATTAATATAGAGCATATAGCACATAATAGGCAAGGGTTTGCATTAGGAGCCGTTGTAGCCGCTGAATGGCTTGTTGGAAAAACGGGTGTGTTTTCAATGAAGGACGTTTTATATCTTTAATGATAATTGTCAATTGAATAATGACTAATGATTTAAAAGACAGAACAAAAATATTTTCACATGATTGCGTTAAGTTAGCAGTTTCATTGCCAAATACATTTCTTAGAAATCACATCAAAGAATAATTAATAAGATGCTGCACTTCTGTGGCGGCTAATTATAGAGGAAGTTGATGAAAGCTTCTTTTAAATTGAATTTATTGTAGATGAAGTTTTAATACCAAAAGAAACTTGTAAATCTTTGTTAAATGAAGCTAATCAATTAACCAAAATTTTTATTTCATCAAGAAAAACTGCAAATTTGAACCTCAAAAATTAATCAATTGTCATTAGACAATTATCAATAGAGCAAGATTATGACATTAATGCAATGGTTTATATTCATTTTAATTATTCAAGTAATTCATGGTTTAGGTACTTGGAAACTATACATTAAAGCTGGAAGACAAGCTTGGGAAGCTTTTGCGCCCATATATAATGGCGTTGTTTTAATGAAAATTATCAACCGTCCATGGTGGTGGATAATCTTGTTATTTCTTCCCATTGTAAACTTAATTATGCTTATAATTGTTTGGGTTGAAACTGCCAGAAGCTTTGGTAAAAATAAAATAGCAGATACCTTTTTAGCCATTGTTACTCTAGGATTTTACAACTATTATTTAAACTATGTTGCTGATGTTAAATACGTTGAAAACCGTGATTTAAATCCTAAATCATCATCGGGTGAGTGGACTAGTTCTATTCTATTCGCTATTGTTGCCGCTACCATTGTGCATACTTATTTTATGCAACCATTTACCATTCCTTCATCATCTTTAGAAAAATCTTTATTGGTGGGCGACTTTCTTTTTGTAAGCAAGTTTCATTACGGTGCTAGAGTTCCAATGACAACCGTTGCAGCGCCTATGGTACATGATACCATACCAAAATTAGGGGCAAAATCTTATTTATTTGATGACCATAAAGATAGTAATTCATGGATAAACAAGTTGCAACTACCCTATTTAAGAATTCCGGGGTTTGAAAAGATTGAGCGAAACGATATTGTTGTTTTTAATCAACCTGCAGACACCTTGTTGGATATGAATAATTTCCATCCTGATAGAAATTATTACAAGCCAATTGACAAGAAAACCAATTTAGTAAAACGTTGTGTTGGAATACCTGGTGATACTCTAGAAGTTAGAGACGGTTACGTTTATATAAACGGTGAGCAAAATGTATTACCAGACAGAGCGCACCTACAGTTTAGTTACCTTGTGCAACCCAAAACACATCAATTTAATCCCGAAATCATGAAGAAACGCTATGATATTACGGATGGTTTTGGTATTATCAACAATAATAACACATATCTTTTCTCTGCGATTTCTGACGAAGCCTTATCCAAATTTAAAAACCATCCTAACGTTGGTGGTATTACCCCAAATAAACAACCTAAAGGAGAAAGAGACTCAGAGATTTTTCCTCACGACCCAAATTATACTTGGAATAGAGATTTCTTTGGTCCACTTTATATTCCCGAAAAAGACAAAACCATTGACATAAATTTAGAAGTTTTACCCCTTTACAAACGTGTTATTTCAGAATATGAACATAACAAATTAGAGGTAAAAGGCAATCAGATTTTAATTAATGGAAAAGTAGCCAACACCTATACGTTTAAACAAAACTACTATTGGATGATGGGTGATAACCGTCATAACTCAATAGACGCCCGTGCATGGGGATTTGTACCGTTTGACCACGTTGTTGGAAAACCCGTTTTCATTTGGATGAGCTGGGATGGTATTAAAAACCCACGTTGGGAGCGTTTCTTTACAACTGTTAGTGGTAGCGGTAAAGCAACTTCGTATTTTATTCCTTTTCTAATCATTCTGTTCGGTTCAATAGCCTTCAATAAATGGCGTAAACGCAAAAAGGCTAAAGCCTAAAATGAACATAATCATCCATCCAACATACTTCCCTAGCATAACTCATTTTGTAGCTATGGTACAGGCGGATGACGTTGTGTTTGAGGTGCATGATAACTTTTTAAAACAGACTTATAGAAACCGCACCCATATCTATGGAGCCAATGGCAGGCAAACCCTAAATATCCCTGTGGTTCATTCGCAAAAAAATCGACAAAAATATAAAGATGTAAAAATTTTTAATGAAGCACAGTGGCAATCAAATCACTGGAAATCATTACTTTCAGCATACAGAACCTCTCCTTTTTTTGAATTTTATGAAGATGATATTCAGCCTTTATTTCATCAAAAAACCAACTATATTTTAGATTTTAACCTAAAATGCTTTGAGGTTATCTGTGATTGTTTACAATTACACTTAAACGTTTCTGAATCTCAATCTTTTGAAAAAACTATTGAAGATAAAATAGATTATAGATATTTGGTAAATGCAAAAAAGGAACAACCACAACCATTTGAATCTTATACCCAAGTTTTTAGTAACAAACATGGTTTTATTAGCAACTTAAACATCTTGGATTTGTTATTTAATGAAGGCCCTAACAGCTTAATTTACTTAGAATCTCAAACCATAAGGCCTTTGTAATGTTACAACCTATTTTACATTACGGTTGTCATTTTTTAATGCCTTTAGTTTTAGCTTTAGTGTGGTATAAGCCTAAATGGATGATGGCTTATCTTATTATGATTTTGGGTATGTTAATAGATTTAGACCATCTACTAGCAACGCCTATTTTCAATCCTAACAGGTGTAGTATTAATTTTCATCCGCTGCACTCGTATTTCGCTATGGCGTTTTATATTTTATTGCTAATCCCGAAAAAAACCCGATTGATTGGATTAGGATTGGTAATCCACATACTTGCCGATGTAGTAGATTGTTCTTTTATGTAAACTAATTTTTTAAAGCTAGCGTTGTCATTATAGGAAAATGATCTGAAAACGCTTCTGCATAAGACTTAAATCCGTTTATTTTAAACCTTTCATCTGCAAAAATAAAATCAATTCTAACTGGGAAAAACTTAAAGTTGTAAGTACGCCCAAAACCATTTCCGGCTTCTTTAAAAGTATCTTTTAAATTGCCTTTAATTTTTCTGTAAACATATGAAAACGCGGTGTTGTTAAAATCACCACAGATTATCATCTTATATCTACACTGTTCTTTGTGTATTAAAAACAATTCGGTCTGAAACTGTTGCATTTTAAATGTTGAGCTTATACGCTTTAATAACCTTTCAGAATCTTCATTTTTAAGACTTTCTACGTCGGCATTAATTCTTAATGATTCTAAATGAATATTATAAACCCTTACGGTATCATCTCCTTTTACAACATCAGTAAAAATGGCATTGTTACCTGTATTAGGAAACTCAATAGAGCCCGAATTTACAATCGGGAATTGTGAAAAAATGGCTTGTCCGTATTTAGTTTTCTTCCCAGAAAGTTTTTCAAATTTGTATTTAAAAAAAGACAGGTTGATTTGTTTATGTGGATGATATTCCTGAACACTTAAAATATCTGGCGCTTCGGTTTTTATAAAATCAACAATTTTAGTTTGAATAGCATCTTCTTTTATCCATTCGTATAAATTAAACAACCTAACGTTATAATTCATTACCTTAAAATTGTCTTCACTTTCTACTGGCTTTGAAGATGAGAACTTGTATAAGGACCCATAAGAAATATAACCCACAAACAACACCAAAAAAGACAATACAAACTGTCTTTTAAGTCTTATTAACCAGTATAAGGCCAATAAGATATTAAGAATAATTAATAATGAAACTCCTAAATTAAGTACTGATAAAACCGCAAATGTTTTAGGTGGTAGATACGGCAGCGTGAATGAAAAAAGTAAAGCCAAGGCTAAAACAATGTTGATGAAGTAAATAATTTTATTTAAAAAACTAAGCTTTTTCACTGTTTGATAACTGTTGATCTAAGACTGGGAAGTTAATTTAAATTTCTCTGGTAATTATGACTGCTATTTTCCTGCTCTAAACAGAAAATCTTTTTCTTCGACAGTTAAACTATCGTAGCCACTTTTACTTATTTTATCTAAAATAACATCAATTTTTTTCTGGTTGTTAAACTCGTTAAACTCTGTTTTAGTATACCCCCCTACTTTACTTTTCTTTTTATGAACGGTTTTTAATTTGCTTTTTTTTGAAGGCTTAAACATACTCGTTAAAGTATCCATAACACGTTCAAAACCTTTACCTATATCTGTTCCTTTAGTTAATTGTTTTGCATAGATATACCCTAAAACAGCTCCGCCTAAATGCGCTAGATGCCCACCTTGATTAACCAAACCAAATAAACCAATAACATCTAAAACCACAATAGCAGCGCCAATATACCAAAGCTTGAGATTAAAAACAATCAACCTAACTTCCTGATTTGGCATATAAGCACAAACAAATATTAACAAGGCTCTCACCGCTGCCGATGCCCCAACTAGTTTAGCATTAACACCAAACAAACTAGGAAACAATTGATAACCTAACATAAATAATAAGCCTCCGCAAATAGCCCCTAGAAAATAAATATTCAGTGCCATTTTGGGGCTAAACAAGTTTAAAATCATACGCCCAATAAAATACAACCAAAGCATATTAAAAAGAATATGCAGCACATCGCCATGTAAAAAAGCATAAGAAATAAGACTCCAAGGTTGTACAATAAAATCTAAAAACCCACTAGGTAATTTAAGCCAATCTAAGTGTAGCCTAAATAGTTTTTCAATAACAAAAACTACCGCATTAACCACAATGATTTTCTCTAAAACATTAAGCCGCTTTAATTTATCTTTTATGTCTTGATTAAGAGTTGTCATTTTAATACCAACGGTTTTGGTTAAACTGGTTTTTTTTCCAGTACCACATAATTAAAAAGCCTGTAAGGGCACCTCCAACATGGGCAAAATGAGCTACATTACCGTAACCAAAAATAGACTGACCACTAATACCAGAAATTAGATCTAAAGCAATAAGTCCTGGAATAAAATATTTAGCCTTTATAGGAATTGGTAAAAATATCAACATTAATTCTGCATTAGGATTCATCATTCCAAATGCTGCCAAAATACCCATTAAACAACCAGAAGCACCAACCATAGAACTATTGAATACACCAACAAAATCTGCTAACTGCTGATTAGTTAGTGCTGATTTCCAACGTGTATCATACATGTTGTAACCAGATTTTAATGTATCAAGCGTATCCACTTGATTAAATCCAGCCTCTTCCAACAATGATAAACCAGAATAAAACTTAAAATAGTAATATAATAATTGCAATACCACGGCTCCTAAACCGGCTGAAAAATATATAAACAAAAAACGTTTAGACCCTAACACTTGCTCTACTGGTGTACCAAACATCCAAAGGGCAAACATATTGAAAAATAAATGTGACCAACCACCATGCATAAACATATGTGTTAATATTTGCCATAATTGAAAGCCTTCATTTTGCGGAAAACGTAGTGCAAACCAATCGTAAAATAGTTCCCCGCCTCCAATAGCTAAAGTCCCTATAAACATAATCACATTAATGATTAGTAAATGCTTTACGGTTTCTGAAATTCTCATCATATTCTAAATAAATTTTTTATCTAATTCATCAACACTCATTGTTATGAATGTTGTTTTATTAGTTGGTGACACATTAGGTTCTTTACAAGCAAACAACTTATTTACCAAATGTTCTTGTTCATCTTTTTCTAAACTTTGGCCAGTTTTTATAGCCAAACTTTTTGCCATAGATTTTGCTAATAAATCGGTAGCGCTAAAATGGGCATCGGGCACTTCATTTTCAACATCGCTTATTAACTGTTCTAAAATAATAGAAACTTCGCTTTCTGGAACAGTTATGGGCACTCCAGTAATCTCTACAGATTCTTTTAGAACGTTAGAAAACACAAAACCGGTATGCTCCAAATCATCTTTTAACTGATTTAAAATTTGAATTTCCTGTACTGAAAAATGAAGCTGCAAAGGAAATAATAGCTGCTGACTAACCGCTTCCTTAATCGTCATATTTTTTAAAAAGTCTTCATACAAAACACGTTGATGCGCCCGGTGTTGATCTATAACCAACATACCTGATTTAATAGTGCTTACTATGTATTTATTATGAAGCTGATAGGTGGTTTGTACCTGCGCTACTTGATTATCACTTTCAAAAATAGAAGCAGTAGACTCTTCACTTTCAAAGTGAACCTCACTAAAATCTTCTGGCTCAGTGTTACTTTTAGATTCTAAACCAACATACAGACTTTCCCAATTGCTAACTGTGGGTTTAAAAGGTGTTGTTTGCCTTCCAATAACTTTCTTGTCTTCTCTAAACGGATTAAAACTTCTGTCTACTTCAATGGTAGGCGCATTGGTTGTTGTTCTTTTAAACTCATAAGGTGTATCTAAACTAGAATCTCTATCAAAATCTAAAACAGGTGCAATGTTAAACTGCCCAAGACTATGCTTCACTGCCGAACGCAATAAAGCATAAAGCGTATGTTCATCATCAAACTTAATTTCTGTTTTGGTTGGATGAATATTAATATCAATAGTTTGAGGGTCTACCTTTAAATTCAAAAAGTAACTAGCATGCGTACCACTTTTTAATAGCCCCTCAAAAGCAGATGCTATAGCGTGGTTTAAGTAGGCACTTTTAATAAATCTATTGTTTACAAAAAAGTACTGCTCACCCCTAGTTTTTTTTGCAAATTCTGGCTTGCCTACAAATCCCGAAATTTTGAGTACTTCGGTATCTTCTTCAACAGGAACTAATTTCTCGTTAGTCTTGTTCCCAAATATATTAACAATACGTTGTCTGAAATTACTAACCGGCAAATTAAAGGTTTCACTACCATTGCTATACATAGCAAAATTGATATCACAATGCACTAAGGCTACTCTGTGAAATTCATCAATAATATGACGAAGTTCTACAGCATTCGATTTTAAAAAATTTCGACGTGCTGGTATATTAAAAAACAGATTTTTTACAGAAACCGAAGCACCCTTTGGTGTTACTACCACCTCCTGTGATACTACTTCACTGCCTTCAATAATAATTGCTGTTCCAACATCATCTTGTTCTTGTTTAGTTTTTAATTCTACATGCGCAATAGCAGCAATACTTGCTAAGGCTTCACCACGAAACCCTTTGGTATTGAGTTGAAACAAGTCATCGGCAGTTCTTATTTTAGAAGTGGCGTGGCGTTCAAAGCTCAATCGAGCATCGGTAACGCTCATGCCTTTACCATCATCAATAACCTGAATAAGTGTTTTACCAGCGTCTTTAACAATAAGTTTTATGGTTTTAGCCTCTGCATCAATAGCATTTTCCAACAACTCTTTAACAACCGAAGCAGGACGTTGTACAACTTCTCCGGCGGCAATTTGGTTAGCTACATGATCAGGTAAAAGCTGTATAATGTCTGCCATGTATTATTTTGAAAAGAAAATAGATAAATCGAAACCAATAACAAACAAGAAAATCAAAACTAAAATACCAACTATAATAAGTACACGTCTATTTGCTTCCCTGTTTGGATTATGTTTATAATCGTTTATGGCATTGTTAAATTTTGTTTTTAAACCAGAATTATTACCTACCGTAATCCTATGTTCGTCAAACTTATGTTTAATTTCAAACGGATTACCTTCCCCCTTATAGTAACGAGGTGTATAGTTAAACTTTTTATTCTTACGTAATTTTAAAAGCCCCATAATTTCTAAGTTTTTGAGTTACATGTATCTTTTTTCTAATACATACATGACAATCAATAATAGTACCAAAGCCAAAATTAGAATTCGTACAGACATGGTACCTTTAACTTTTCGCTTACCTTCCCTAGTGGCTCTCCATCTGGAAACAAATTCTTTTTCAGGGTTTTCTTCGGCATTGGAATCTGATTGATTCTCTTTTGAAAACCTAGGCTGATAGTTGAATCTTTTATTTTTTTTCTGTTTAAACAAATTAACAGTGCTAAATCTCAAAAATACAAACTAAAGTTTGAAGTTAAAAGCAGAAAGCACGAAGTTAACAGAAAGTTATAAAGATTATAAAAGCTACAGACTGAAGACTAATTAAATGCTTTTACAAAAAAAAACACTAACTGTTTTTACGAAGTTCTGCCATTTTAATGGCAGCTATGGCAGCTTCGGTTCCTTTGTTACCATGCTTTCCTCCAGAACGTGCTTGAGCTTGTGCTAAAGTGTCATCGGTAAGCACACAAAAAATTACCGGAACCTCCCGCATCACATTGAGGTCTTTAATACCTTGAGACACAGCTTCACATACAAAATCGAAATGCTTGGTTTCTCCTTTAATAACGCTGCCTATAGCAATCACCGCATGCACCATTTGTTCCTGCATTTTTTTACTACCATAAATAAGCTCAAAACTTCCTGGAACATTCCAACGTATGATATTATTGGGCAGTACACCATTATCAATTAAAGCATCTTGGGCCCCTTGATAAAGTGCTTCAGTAATAGAATCGTTCCATTCAGAAACAACAATCCCAAACCGAAATTTACTCGCGTTTGGGATTGTTGTTTTATCGTATTCTGATAAGTTTTTATTTTCTGTTGCCATTTTACTCGATAATCGAGATTTAATTATTCTAGGTTTTACTAGAGAACAATAATTCTTTAAATATTGCTTCTCAACCTAAAACAAAGTTGTTTTACTTGTTAGCTAAAACAGTTGCTTTACCTATAAACACGTCAATATTTGAAGCCTCTGTAGATTCGGGATAATCAGCTTTAATTCTTTCAAAATAAGACAATGCTTTAACGGCTTTTCCTAAATCTAGCGCAATGTTACCAGCTTTATATAAGTACATGGGCGTAGTAAACTCATTGTCACGCAATTTAATAGCTTGCTCATAATAATCTAAGGCATCTTCTGGCTGATTTAACTGCACAAATGCGTCACCAATATTACCTTTAGCTAATGGCGCTAAAATCTCGTCGTCACTCTTAAAATTGCTTAAGTGCTCCACTGCATTTTTGTAATCTTTCAACCTTAAATAAGCAGTTCCCGCATAATAACTCGCTAGATTAGCTGCATCAGTACCACTGTATTCATTTATAATATCTAACATACCAAACTTGCCTTCTCCTCCGTTCAAAGCTAAGTTGTAAAGCGAATCTTTTGCAACTGCTGTTTGGGCTTCATCAAAGTACTTTTGCGCTTGAAACATATCGTTCATAGCAGTTATTTGTTTGGGCTTTGCTATAAATTCTTTATAACCCATAGTTCCTAAAACCACAGCAGCTACTACCCCAATGATTATGAAAATATATTTTTGATTCTTTTCAACAAAAGCTTCGGTTTTTGAAGCGCCTTCATCAAGGGTATTAAAAACCTCTGCTGTTGTAGATCCTTCTTCAATATTCTGTTGCTTTTCTTCCTTGGTTTTTGGTTTATATCCTCTCTTCTTGTACGTTGCCATATATTATAAATTAATGCGCCGCAAAAATATAATTTTTCTTAATAACTAAAAGGCTATTTATTTGATATTTTTCAATAATTTGCACTTCTCTTTACAGTTTTTTTGCTAAAACAGACTTTAAATTACATTGGGCTACATGATTTTAAAATCGCTTTCATTACTTAACTACAAAAATTTTGATAGCAAATCTTTTGTTTTCAATGAAAAAATAAATTGTATTGTTGGTAATAATGGCATTGGGAAAACAAACGTATTAGATGCTATCTACCACTTGTCTTTTGGTAAAAGTTATTTCAATCCAGTGGCTACTCAAAATATAAAACATGGTGAAGATTTTTTTGTGGTTAATGGTGATTATGATAAAGATGACAAAACCGAAAAAATAGTTGTTAGCCTTAAACGTGGCCAGAAAAAAGTTATTAAGCGTAACGGTAAAGCCTACGAAAAATTTAGTGAACACATTGGTTTTTTACCTTTAGTAATTATCTCACCAGCAGACAGAGACCTAATAATTGAAGGCAGTGATACCAGGCGAAAATTTATTGATAGTGTGATTTCTCAAAGCGACAAAACGTATTTAAGTCTCCTAATTAATTACAATAAAATACTGGCACAACGTAATGCTTTGTTGAAATATTTTGCTTTGAACCATACATTCAACAGTGACACTTTAGAGGTTTACAACAATCAACTCACCGAATACGGTTCCCAAATTTTTGAAAAGCGTAACGCTTTTTTAAAAGTTTTTATACCTATATTCAAAGAGCGTTACAAAGCAATTAGTAGTGGTAATGAAGTGGTTGATTTGGTTTATCATAGTCATTTGTTTGAAGATGGTCTAAACACGCTTTTAACAAACGTTCTTAATAAAGACAAAGCGCTGCAATACACTAGTGTTGGTATTCATAAAGACGATTTACATTTCAATATTGAAACCCATCCTATCAAAAAATTTGGAAGCCAAGGACAACAAAAATCGTTTTTAATTGCCTTAAAATTAGCTCAGTTTGATTTTATAAAAGCCCAAAGTGGTGTACTACCTATTTTATTATTAGATGATATTTTTGATAAACTAGATGAACAACGTGTTGCTCAAATTATTAAATTAGTGGATGGTGAGAATTTTGGACAGTTATTTATTAGCGACACCCACGCAGACCGTACCGAAAAGGCCGTTAAACAGGTGCATCTATCTTATGAAATATTTAAATTGTAAAATTGACCGATGACCAATAACAAATATATTGTATTTGCAAACTCAATAATAAAATTATAAGCTATAAGAAAAATGCCTAAACGCCATAACGAACATATCAGTATCAAAGATGCTTTAAAGCAGTTTGTAGAAGCCAATAATCTAGAAAATGGCTTAGATAAGGTTAATGTTGCCGATGCTTGGGAAAAACTTATGGGTAATGGTGTAAATAACTATACAACCTCTATCAATTTACAAAGAGACACGCTACATATTCAGTTAAGCTCCAGTGTTTTGCGTGAAGAATTAAGCTACGGTAAACAAAAGATTATCAATATGCTTAACGAAGAATTAGGCAAAGAAATCATTAAAAAACTAATTTTAAGATAAACACCCTAAACACTGATTATCAGTGGGTTTAAAAGTTAAATTTAAAAAATTATTGAAAATTAATGATAATTTAATGATTTACAACGCTTTTAAATATTACCTTCGCAACAATAATAATTTAATTTTTTTTTAAAATGAGTAAAGGAACAGTTAAATTCTTTAATGATTCTAAAGGTTATGGGTTCATTACAGAAGAAGGTTCAAACAAAGAACATTTTGTTCACATTTCTGGATTGATTGATGAGATTAAAGAAGGTGATGATGTTGAATTCGATCTACAGGAAGGTAGAAAAGGTTTAAACGCAGTAAACGTAAAAGTTATCTAATTATAATTATTTTACTTTTTATTGACAATTTAAAAATCCCGCAACTGTGTTGCGGGATTTTTTTATACTAGTTATTATATTTAATTAAAACTGCTCTCTTCCTGAAAAATGGAACGCTCCTTCAATAGCAGCATTTTCATCACTATCACTTCCGTGAATAGCATTTTCACTAATAGAGTTGGCATATAATTTTCTAATAGTTCCTTCGGCAGCATCGGCAGGATTAGTGGCTCCAATTAAAGTTCTAAAATCTTCAACTGCATTTTCTTTTTCTAAAATAGCAGCCACTATGGGTCCACGAGTCATATATTCAACCAACTCTCCAAAAAACGGACGCTCGTTATGAATTGCATAAAACGTTTCAGCGTCAGATTTGGTCATCTGTGTTAATTTCATTGCTACAATTCTAAATCCTGAAGCTGAAATCTTTTCTAATATTGCCCCAATGTGTCCTTTCTCAACAGCATCTGGCTTAAGCATTGTAAATGTTCTATTTGTTGCCATTTTAATATTTTAAGTTGGCGCAAAAGTAATGTATTTCTGTTTAAACCCAAATAATCCAATTTTAAAAAATTGTATATTCGTCGTCTATGAATAAACAAGACATTAATAGTATTAAACAGTTACTATCAAACTCTAAAAAGATTGTAATTGTACCTCATAAAAACCCAGATGGTGATGCCATTGGTTCTAGCCTTGGTTTACTACACTACCTCTTAAAAGGAAAACATAAAGCCCAAGTAATCGCCCCAAACGATTATCCTAGTTTTTTAAAATGGATGCCTAATGAAGTTTCTATTTTAAAACACGACTCACAAACCAAGCAGTGTGTTGATTTAATTAATCAAGCTGATATTATTTTTACTTTAGATTTCAATGCATTTCACAGAACCGGTAACATGGAAGCCGTACTCACTGAAAGCAAAGCTCTCAAAATAATGATAGACCATCATCAAGCACCCGATGATTACGCTACATATATGTTTAGTGACGTTGGTATGAGTTCAACCTGCGAAATGATTTATCATTTTATTGATATGCTAGGTGATTTAGATTTAATTGACACTGATATCGCAACCTGCTTGTACGCTGGCATCATGACAGATACAGGCTCTTTTAGGTTTTCTTCAACAACTAGCAAAACGCACAGAATAGTGGCCAATCTAATTGAAAAAGGCGCTAATAATGCTGAAATTCATAATAATGTATATGACACTAATAGTTATAACAAACTACAACTTTTAGGCTGTGCACTTAATAATTTAAAGGTAATCTCAGAATCTAGAACTGCCTATATCACGCTATCACAAGACGAATTAAATCAATACAAATATACCAAAGGCGATACAGAAGGCGTTGTAAATTATGGGTTATCTCTTGAAGGTATTGTACTTGCCGCTATTTTTATTGAAGACAAACAAGAAGGGATTATTAAAATATCGCTTCGTTCTAAAGGCAACTTCTCTGTAAACGACATGTCTCGCAGTCATTTTAACGGTGGTGGACATATAAATGCCGCTGGCGGAAAGAGCTATTCTTCTTTAAAAGATACTGTTGAAAAATTTATTAGTATATTACCTACTTATAATAAAGCCCTAAATAATGAATAAATTACTAACCCTAGCCTTACTTATAATGGTTTTTAGCTGTAAAACACCTGAAGCTAGAAGACCTATTTCATCTAAATCTGGTTCTTTTATAAACGAATCTGTAGCTCGCAATAAAGCTTTAAATAAAAAGGAACAAGCTGCTTTTGAAACTATTATGCAACAAACCAACCAAAACTATATAGCTTCAGAAAGTGGTTTTTGGTATTTTTACAATACTAAAATTGAAGTGGATACTTTAAAAACGCCAGGTTTTGGAGATATTGTAAATTACAATTACAATGTAAAAACGTTGAATGGCCAACTCATATATTCAAAAGAAGATACGAAAACTCAGAACTACACCATGGATAAACAAGAACTTTTCACTGGATTACGAGAAGGTTTAAAGCTCATGAAAACAGGTGAAACAGTGACGTTTTTATTTCCGTCACAAAAAGCATATGGTTATTATGGTGACGAAAATAAAATTGGAACTAACGTACCTCTCATATGTGAAGTAACCGTAAACTCTATTACATCTAATCAAGACCAATAAATGCGCTGTTTTAGTAATAGCATCAATTTTATTTTTCTACTTTCTTTAGTAGTTTTTTCATCTTGTAAAAAGTCTTACTCTAATCTTGAAGATGGGCTATATGCCGAAATAAAAACCACTAAAGGTAATATGGTTGCCAAATTAGCGTTTAAAAAAGTTCCTGTTACTGTTGCTAATTTTGTATCGCTTGCTGAAGGCACTAATACTCTTGTAGATAGTATTTATTTGGAAAAGAAATTTTATAACGGACTCACGTTTCATAGGGTAGTAGACTCTTTTATGATTCAGGGTGGAGACCCTTTAGCAAATGGCAGAGGAAACCCTGGGTATAGATTTAAAAATGAATTTCATCCAGATTTAAACCACAATAAACCTGGTGTATTAGCAATGGCCAATGGTGGTCCAAACACTAATGGTAGTCAGTTCTATATCACAGAGGTTCCAAGACCTGACCTCAATAACCATTATAGTGTTTTTGGTGAATTAGTGATGGGTGCCGAGGTTCAAGATAGCATTTCTAATGTGAAAACCGATGCAAACGAAAAACCGCTTGAAGATATTATTATTGAAGAAATAAATATTATTAGAAAAGGAAAAGGCGCCGAAAATTTTAATGCCCCAAAAATTTTCAAAAATCATTTTATTCAAGAAATCCGAAAAGAAAAAAAGAGAAAAGAAAGAGCTAAAGCCATTATTAGAGACACAAAAGAAAAGTTTATAGAACAGCAAGAACAAGCCACTACATTGCCATCTGGATTACAATATTTTATTTCAAAATTAGGCAAAGGTGAAAAACTTTCAGAAAACACTATTGTAAAAACCCACTATACCGTTTACTTTAGTAGCGGAAAACTAATTCAAACCAGTAGCCTTGAAAAAGCAAAAGCCCTAGAGGCTGTTAACGAAAAGCGCCTAAATGTTAATGGTTACCAACCTATTCGCGCAGATATTAGTCCTGATGCCGATATGATTCCTGGTTTTAAAGAAGGTTTACAACAGTTGTGTGTTGGTGATAAAGCTACCTTGTTTATACCGTACCATCTAGCGTATGGAGAATCTGGAAATAGGGGTATTCCTCCCAAAACAGACCTTATTTTTGAAGTAGAAATTCTTGAGATACTCAAGTGACATAAAGCAAAGTTTGATTTTCAAAAAATAACCTTGTAATACCTTATAACTTAAAAATATTCAAACCGATATTATCACATAAGTCAACATAATTTTAACACTTAAGTTATAGTAAACACTTATATTTACACCTTAAAAGTACCTCATGCACGCATTAAAATTTGATTGGAACCCCATAACCGGCATTGACATTGTTGGTAACTTTAAATTGCACTTTTATAGCCTTATGTGGGTAGTTGCCTTTATACTTGGATGGTATATCATGAAGCGTATTTTCACTAAAGAAAAAGTTTCACTCACTTATTTAGACCCCTTATTTATTTACACGGTTTTGGCAACCATGTTAGGTGCTCGCCTCGGGCATGTCTTGTTTTATCAAAGAGAATTGATATCTCAAGATTTCTGGAGTATTTTCCTGCCTTTCAGTTTTAAAGATGGTATAGAATTTACAGGTTTTCAAGGTTTAGCAAGTCATGGGGCTGCTATTGGTATCATTATAGGCATGTATTTATACCGAAGAAAACACAAATACAAAACTCTACTTTGGATATTAGACCGAGTAGTTATTTCAGTGGCTTCAGGTGCCGTTTTTATCAGGATAGGAAATTTCATCAATTCTGAAATCATCGGAAGAGAGTCAGGAGATTTCCCTTTGGGTGTCCGCTTTATTCAAGACTACTATTATAAGAGTCAAATTACGCAGCTAACAGGAATCAAAGACGTTCAAAAGGCATACAATGCTGTTACTGAAAACCCAGAATTTACTAAGTTATTAAACGCTGTTCCTTACCGTCATCCGGCACAATTATACGAATCTTTCAGTTATATTTTTGTGTTTTTAACTCTCTGGTATTTTTACTCAAAAACCCCTAAAAAAGACCAGTCTGGTTTTCTATTTGGGCTATTTCTTATTCTACTCTGGACCGTGCGTTTCTTTGTAGAGTTTGTAAAAGAGCCCCAAGGAGACGAATACATTAATTGGTTTGGCTTACAAACAGGACAATGGTTAAGTATTCCATTCATAATTATTGGCTTGTATTTTATGTTTGTTTACAAACCAAAATCAGCTAGATAATGCTTTTTAGAATTCTTATTGCTACGCTCTTTGTCTCTTGTTTATTTTCTTGTAAAGAAGATAAAAAAGTAATTAAGCAAACCGAAATTTCTTTTAAAAAAGAAGGTGAACTTTCCATACATAAGATTAAAACAGACGCTTCAAAAATCACATTAGACATTGAAATTGCTGATACCGATTTTGATATTCAAACGGGATTAATGTATCGGAGTTCTATGCAAACTAAACAAGGGATGCTGTTTGTTTTTGATGATGAAACCGAACGGTTTTTCTATATGAAAAACACCAAAATTCCGTTAGACCTTATCTTTATTAACGCTAACAAAACCATTGTTAGTTTTCAAGAAAATGCCAAACCTTTTAATGAATCATCACTTCCATCAAATGCTCCAGCTAAATATGTTTTAGAAATTAATGCTGGGTTGGTTGAAACTTGGAACCTTTCGGTTGGAGACAGTTTAAGTTTTTAAGGTTTCATTTAAATTTTAACAACTCTAGTTATGCTGCCTTTTCAAATTCTTTAGTTTGTGAAATTTTCAATTACTAGTATGTAAGTAATTAGACTTATTAGACACAAAGTATTAAAACGATACAGATAGAAAAGTTCCTTATAAATGAATGACAAAAAAATTGTGCTTCCTATAATTGTTATTTCACAATTATTCTGCACCTCATTATGGTTTGCAGGTAATGCGGTTATAGATGATTTAACAAGCAGCCTTCATCTTCAGGAAAGTGCATTGGGATATTTAATATCTACCGTTCAATTTGGTTTCATCATCGGCACCTTATTATTTGCAATTTTTTCAATAGCAGATCGTTTTTCCCCTTCAAAGGTTTTTTTTGTTTGCGCATTTTTAGGTGCCTTGGCCAACTTAAGCATAACTTGGGAAGGCAACTCGTTTTCAAGCATCCTCTTGCTTAGATTTTTGATAGGATTCTTTCTTGCAGGTATCTATCCTGTTGGAATGAAAATAGCCGCTGATTATTATGAAAAAGGCTTAGGTAAATCACTAGGCTTCTTAGTTGGCGCTTTAGTAGTTGGTACAGCTTTACCACACCTATTAAAAGATATAAAAGGTGATTACTCTTGGGAAATAGTATTATTTTCAACCTCTTCTTTGGCTCTATTAGGAGGTTTATTAGTTGTAATCTTAATACCTGATGGGCCTTATAGAGCACCTAATAAGAAATTAAATATCTTATCTACTTTTAATATCTTCAAAGCAAAACCATTTAGATTGTCTGCCTTTGGGTATTTTGGACATATGTGGGAGCTGTACACATTTTGGGCTTTTGTTCCAGTTATCTTACAATATTATACTGAAATACATCCTGAAACATTTTTTAAAACCTCGCTATTATCATTTATCATTATAGGGGTTGGTGGTTTTTCCTGTACTATAGGAGGCTTTTTGGCTCAAAAGATGGGGGCCAAAAAAATGGCATTTATCTCATTATTCTTATCATGCATGTGCTGTCTCATATCTCCTGTGATCTTTTTAATAGAATCTCAGTTTCTATTTGTTACTTTCCTTATTTTTTGGGGTATGGTTGTAATTGCTGATTCTCCACTATTATCAACACTGGTAGCTAAAAATGCACCTTCTACGCTTAAGGGAACAGCTTTAACCATAGTTAATTCTATTGGCTTTGCTATAACTATTGTAAGTATTCAAATTACTAATTTACTAAGAGAAGAGGTAGACGCTCCAGTTATATTAATTGTTTTGGCTTTGGGACCAATACTTGGGTTAATATCACTTAAAAACAAAAAAAGCCTATCAACCAAAGTTGATAGGCCTTAAAAAGAATGAGTTAGTTAGTTTTAGTCCTTCTTCTTTTTATCATCTAATTTTTGTACCGTGTTGTACATAATTGGCGTTGCAATAAATAATGATGAATATGTACCCACAATGACACCAACGATTAAAGCAAACATAAAACCTCTGATAGAATCGCCACCAAAAATAAAAATAGCCAATAATACTACCAAGGTAGTTAAAGAGGTATTTAATGTTCTACTTAATGTACTGCTTAATGATTCGTTTACCACACGGAAAAATTTCCAACTGGTATGCTCATTAAAGAATTCTCTAATTCTATCAAACACTACTACGGTATCATTTAACGAGTAACCTATTACTGTTAATACGGCAGCTATGAATGCTTGGTTAATCTCCATGTTAAATGGCATAAACTTATAAGTTAACGAGAATATACCTAAAACAATTAATACATCATGAAAAACTGCTGCAACAGCACCTAATGAGTATTGCCAACGTTTAAAACGAATTAAAATATAAAGGAACACCACTATTAAAGAACCTAATACCGCCCAAACCGAAGCTTGTTTGATATCATCAGCAATTGTAGGGCTCACTTTATAGGACTCCATTAAACCAACTTGCTTATTTTCATCACTTAAATCAACAAATTGCTCATAATCTACGCCTTCTAAATAAGGTTGTAAACCACTGAAAAGTTTTTCTTTAATTTCCTCATCAACCTCAATTCCACTTTCATTTACTTTATATTTAGTAGTGACTTTTAATTGGTTTGTAGCTCCAAAGGTTTTAGCATCGGCACTTCCAAATACGTCTGGATTAGATAAAGCCCCTGTAATTTCAGAAGCACTTACATCATGTGCAAAACGAACTAGATATGTTCTACCTCCAACAAAATCAACCCCTTGGTCTAATCCGTTAGAGAATAAAGACCCCAAACTTAATGCTATAATGGCACCTGAAATAATAAAGGCTACTTTACGTTTCTTTAAGAAATCTATATTGATATTTCTAAATAAGTTTTTAGTTATTGGTGTAGAGAAGTTTAATGTACCACCTCTGTTCACATACCAATCAATTAATAATCTGGTAATGAAAATGGCAGTAAATAGCGATGTTCCAATACCAATTAATAAGGTTGTTGCAAAACCTTTAATAGGTCCTGTTCCAAAAATGAACAGTATTAATGCTGTTAAACCTGTTGTGATGTTTGCATCTAAAATAGAAGACAGTGCATTACCAAATCCATCTGCAATAGCTTCTTTTTGACCTTTACCTTTAGTAAGTTCTTCTCTTACACGTTCAAAAATAAGCACGTTTGCATCTACAGACATACCAATGGTTAATACAATACCCGCAATACCTGGTAACGTTAGTACAGCGCCTAATCCTGATAAGATTCCGAAGATTAAAAGGATATTCAATGCCATAGCTACATCTGCCATTCCACCCGCTTTTCCATAGTAGAAAATCATCCATAGTAGCACCACTATTAATGCAATGATGAATGACATGGTACCACTATCAATAGCTTCTTGTCCCAATGATGGCCCAACCACTTCACTTGAAATAATATCTGCCGATGCTGGTAACTTACCTGCACGTAACACGTTTGCTAAATCACTTGCCTCTGCAACTGAAAAATCACCCGAAATTGATGAGTTACCACCAGCAATTGGACCAGATGTTACACCTGGAGCCGAATAAACAACATTATCTAAAACAATAGCAATTTGACTACCTTTAGAAAACGCGTCACCGGTCATTTTTTCCCAAATCTTTGCTCCTTTAGAATTCATTTGCATAGACACTTCTGGTCTACCTGTTAGTCCATAACTTACACGAGCATCTGTAACAACTGCACCACTTAACTGCGGTATATCATCCCTATTGCCAACTAAGGCATATAAATCTACAAGCTCTGAGTTTTTATCTGGCTTACCAAATACAAACTTAGCATAGCGCTGTTCTACAGGAAGTAAAGACCTTACCTCTCTTTTATTTAGATACTCAAGTATTTTTTCTTTGTCCTTTAGCTCAAACCTAGCAATAACTGGACCACCTTGGTAACCTGGACCTCTTATTAAATCTAATAATGGGTTAACCGCATTGGCAACCTCTGTAGAGTCTGTTGTGGCATCACCTAGTAGTTCATCAACGGTATCTTGAGCTGTTGCATCTTCAGCATCATTACTTTCGGCTACGTCATTAGCAGCTTCAACTTCTACTAAAGGTTTTAGAGTCTCATTAGCCTGACCTAAAAAGTTAAAGAACAAGTCACCTCTGTAAGCATCCCAAAACTGTAACTGGGCCATGGTGGTAAAATTACGCTCTGCTCTTTCAATATCTTTAGCTCCTGGTAACTCAATTAATATTCTACCAGAATTACCCAAACGCTGAATATTTGGTGAGGTTACCCCTAATCCATCAATACGTTTACGTAGTACTTCGAAGGCAGACACTACAGACTCGTCAATCTTTCTTTGAATAATGGTTTTTACTTCATCATCACTCATACTTCCATCAATCTCACCATCAAGATCTTTGGTGTAAAAAATATCTGGTGAAGCTAACTTAGTGTCTCCTTTTATTTTATCAAATTCAATAAAGAAATCTTCTAAATAAGTATTCTGACTGTTCTTTTGAACTTCAGAAGCATTTTCTAAAGCCGTATTAAAAACCGGATCTTTAGTATTATTTGCTAATCCTTTTAAGATATCTTTTACAGACACTTGAAGAATTACGTTAATACCTCCTTTTAGGTCTAAACCTAAATTCATGGCATTATCCTTTACCTCATCGTATGTGTAATCTAAAACACCTAAAATACTGTAAACAGTATCTTTTGAAATGGCATTTAAGTAATTGGCTTCTTCCTGACTTCTCTTTGCGCGATAGTCTTCTTCGGTTTCAGCTATTGTTTCAATAGCATGAGTTTCGGCTTCACTTTCTACTTGACTTGCTTTAAATGTAAACGATAATTGGTATATACTCACCAACCCGAACAATAAAGCAAACAATTTTACTACTCCTTTGTTTTGCATTCTTTTGTTATTTATATCAAATTTTTCAAATAGGTTTTATATAAATCACCTAAAAACTCTGATAATTATTCTTATGTTATATTTGAAATATAAGCGCTTAAACGCTTTTAATTTTTTATGATTGATTGGGGTTTTAATGTTATTCTGAATAAAATAAAGAATCTTGAGATTCTTCGCTACACTTCGATTGTGCTCAATGTGAAACGCTCAGAAAGACAATTTAGTTTTAGCAAATAGGCCCCGCTCTAACTTCTGGTTCTTTATGTGAAGTATTATCAATTGCAATTGCAATACTCTGGCTTACTTTATAAGCTATTCTTATTAAGTGATCGGACTTATCACTAGGTTGGTTTCCTAATGAAAAATATACATTAGGGTTGCTAAATCTGTCGTAATCATATTTTATTTCTAGAACATACTTACCGCCTAAATTTGATGATTCTGAACCTTTTCTGATATCGTAAACATCAAGATTATATTTAGAAGGCTTGTTAGTACCGCCAGTATCTTTATTATTTGAAGCATAATCAAATACCAAATGCTTTTCTTTTGAAAGCATTTCTTTTATGCTGACAGCCTTTACCTTACTGTGGTAAGTAATTTTTAAAGTACTGTTTTCAGTCTCCTGAACTTCTATGCTTGTGGCACCAACTTCTTGCAGTTGTTTTTTAATATCTGCAATAACGTTCTGAACATCATCCTTAGTAGTCTCTGCATTAACAAACTCCATAACAATTTCCTGATTAGGAAGAGGGTCTTGCTTTTGGCAAACACCAAGAAGTGTTAATGCTATAATTAATGTACTAAAGTACCATTTTGCGTTCATGCGCCAAATATATAAAAATAAAGACTGTATTGCTACAGTCTTTATTGATAAATTATGTAAGTGAATATTAAGCCTCTACATTTAATAATCCGTTGGTTTTTCTAACCCCTTCTGCACTAGATTGCATGTGTGCTTTTTCGGCATCACTTAATGGAATATCAACAATCTTTTCAATACCATCTTTACCCAAAACAACAGGCACACCTATACAAATATCATTCAATCCATACTCACCTTCTAATAAAGTTGAACAAGGGAAGATTTTCTTTTGATCACAGGCTATAGCTTGCACTAAAGCGCTTACTGCAGCTCCAGGAGCATACCACGCCGAAGTTCCTAACAGTTTAGTTAAAGTAGCTCCACCAACTTTAGTGTCGGCTGCAACTTGTTCTAATCTTTCAGTACTTAAAAACTCTGAAACTTTTACACTATTTCTAGTTGCATGACTAGTTAAAGGCACCATACCAGTGTCACTATGACCACCAATTACCATTCCGTCTACATCAGAAATTGGTGCTCCCAAAGCTTCTGCTAATCTGTATTTAAAACGAGCAGAATCTAAAGCACCACCCATACCAATAATTTTGTTTTTAGGTAAATCTGTAGATTGGTGTACTAAGTACGTCATAGTATCCATTGGGTTACTAACCACAATAATGATTGTATCTGGTGAATACGCTATTAAGTTTGAAGACACTGTTTTAACAATACCAGCGTTAATTCCAATTAACTCCTCACGCGTCATACCAGGTTTTCTTGGAATACCTGAAGTAATCACACAAATATTACTGCCGGCTGTTTTGCTATAATCGTTTGTAACACCGGTTATTTTGGTGTCAAATCCATTTAATGATGCTGTTTGCATTAAATCCATAGCTTTCCCTTCAGCATATCCCTCTTTAATGTCTAGTAAAACTACTTCTGAAGCAAAATCTTTTATAGCAATATACTCAGCACAACTTGCACCTACTGCTCCTGCTCCTACTACTGTTACTTTCATGTTCTTAATATTAGTTTGTTAAAATTTTGAATAGTTTTCGGTTTTATATCCCTAAACTTTATGGTATAAAATTTAGTCTTTTTATAGATACATTTAAGACCAAAGTCATGCAAAATTAAGAATTAAAACGCTCTAAATAAAAAAAGTACAAGATTAAATCCTGTACTTTTTTAAAACATAAAATTAAATATAAACTAACTAAAATTAAAACATATATTTTGAAGACTATTCAATGATTCTATTATTATTTTATCTAAATCCGAAATTGATTCCAACCGAAAATGCGTTGAACTCTGATAAATGATACTCTGCATTCAATCTGAAAAAACCCAATTTAAGTTTAGTACCAATAGTTCCTCTTACCGATGATACCTCACTTGATACTGAAAACGGGTCTGTGATTGTTTCTGAAAAAAATGGACCACTAGAAACGGTATATGTTCCTAATAAATCAGATTCTGATTTCCCCTTGATATAACCTAAACCACCATAAAAGTTAATAACAGGTAATTTTGTTGAAGCTATTAGTTGAAACAACCAAGTGTTAGTATCATTTTCAAGTCTCTGGTCATTACCACTCACCCCTGATGACTCTGTTAAATCATAAGATCCATCTAAATGTGTGTAAGCTACCAAACCAGAAATAGCAACTGGCAATATTTTATCTGCAGGCAACCATTTAGTAAATTCCATCTGCAAACCAGCACCGTACATACTAATATCAACGTCTTCGGTATCTATTTTTGGTACAAAACGAGCTTTAATTTCTATACCCTTACCTAACCCTAATGCGCCTTGTATAAATGCTGTTGGCAGCAAATTAGCAGTTTCTGAACCAATACCACTTGGAAGTGTTATCACCTCTTGTTGCTCTCCTAAAATAGGGTCATCATAGGTTACAACTATATCAATATCTGGATCGTTTTCCCCTAGTGCTGTAGATACAGATTTAGAGGTTGATGTATCTGTAAATGAGACTACAAAATCTTGGTCTGGATTACTGTTATAATCTACTAGATTCATTAAAAATGTTTTATTCTCATCTTTCACAGTTGCAGCATTTGCTACAATTGAAATCTCAAAACCACCTAAGGGCTTAGCATCAGCTGTATTAAACCAATTTGAATTCATACTATGCATAAGGCCGTTGGTTCCAGGCATTAAATAGTCGTTAGCAAATTGCTCAGCATTATCAACTCCAGCAGCTAATAAGGCATCAATATCATTTTGAGCTTTTGAAGTAAGTGCCGTGAAACACAATAACATAAGTAAGGTAAACTTTTTCATCTTCTTTTAATTAGGGTAGAACAAACATAAGAAAATATTTGCTAAATATAACATTTAATCGAAAAAAAATACTTTTAATCGATTTTTTTATTTATTTACAGAAACTATTAGGATTGTGACTCATTAAATAATTTATTCCTTCTTGTCTTAACAAGCAAAGAGCAATTACTAAAAAATAATCCTTGTTACACAGTAGTTTAGTGATTTTTTTAGCAATAAAAAACCCCTGTAATGATTCTTACATTACAGGGGTTTAAGGAATAAAATATTTATATTCAATTAAGCATCTATATTCGCATAAATAGCATTCTTTTCAATAAAATCTCTCCTTGGCGGTACTTCATCACCCATCAACATAGAGAAAATTCTATCAGCTTCAGATCCATTGTCTATTTGTACCTGACGCATGGTTCTAAACTCGGGGTTCATGGTAGTATCCCATAGTTGTTCAGCATTCATTTCACCAAGACCTTTATAGCGCTGAATTTTACTACCATCTCCAAACTCAGCTATAATCTCATCGCGTTCTTTATCAGACCAAGCGTAACGCTTTTTAGTACCTCTCCTTACCAAATATAGTGGTGGTGTTGCAATATATACATGTCTGTTTTCAATCAATTCTTTCATATATCTGAAGAAGAATGTTAAGATGAGTGTTGCAATATGACTACCATCAATATCGGCATCACACATAATCACAATTTTGTGATAACGCAATTTTGAAATATTTAATGCCTTACTATCTTCTTCAGTTCCTATGGTTACACCTAGCGCTGTAAAGATGTTTTTAATCTCTTCATTTTCAAACACCTTGTGTTGCATGGCCTTTTCAACATTCAGAATCTTACCTCTTAATGGTAAAATAGCTTGAAAATTTCTATCTCTACCTGCCTTAGCGGTTCCTCCTGCAGAATCACCCTCTACTAAATACAACTCACATTTTTCTGGATCTTGCTCAGAACAATCAGTTAATTTACCAGGCAAGCCACCTATACTCATGACGGTTTTACGCTGAACCATTTCCCGAGCCTTTTGGGCCGCATGACGTGCTTGAGCCGCTAAAATAACTTTCTGAACAATGATTTTCGCATCGTCTGGATGTTCCTCTAAATAATCGGTTAACATCTCAGAAACCGCTTGACTTACAGAAGAAGATACTTCTCTATTTCCAAGCTTTGTTTTGGTTTGTCCTTCAAACTGAGGTTCTGCAACCTTTACCGAAATAATAGCAGTTAACCCTTCACGGAAATCGTCGCCTGAAATATCAAATTTCAATTTATCTGTCATTCCAGAAGAATCAGCATATTTCTTTAGCGTATGAGTCAATCCACGCCTAAACCCTGTTAAGTGCGTCCCTCCTTCATGTGTATTAATGTTATTTACATAAGAGTGCAAATTCTCTGCATAAGAAGTGTTATAAATCATAGCAACCTCAACAGGTATTCCATTTTTATCTCCTTCAAAAGCAATAACGCTTTGCATTAAAGGTTCTCTATTACCATCAAGATACTTAACAAATTCTGTTAAACCATTTTCAGAATAAAATATCTCACCTTCAAACTCTCCCTTATCATCTTTACGGCGCCTGTCTGTAAGCGTAATGGTTATACCTTTATTTAAGAATGCCAGTTCTCTAAGTCTACTGGCCAAGGTATCGTAATTATATTCAATTTCGGTTTGAGTAAAAATTGTAGGGTCTGGTTTAAAAGTTACTAAAGTTCCTGTTTTATCAGAATCTCCTACCGTTTTTACTGGATATAATGTCTTACCGCGCTCATACTCCTGCTCCCATATTTTTCCTTCTCTGTGAACTGTAGCTTTTAAATGCTCTGACAAAGCATTAACACAGCTTACTCCTACCCCATGTAAACCACCAGATACTTTGTACGAATCTTTATCAAATTTTCCTCCAGCACCAATTTTAGTCATAACCACCTCAAGTGCAGATACCCCTTCTTTTTTGTGCATCCCCACTGGAATACCACGACCGTTATCTTCAGTAGTGATAGAATTATCCTCGTTAATGATAACACTTATAGTATCACAATGTCCAGCCAAGGCTTCATCTATTGAATTGTCCACCACCTCATAAACCAGATGATGCAACCCTCTTACCCCAACATCACCAATATACATAGACGGACGCATACGCACGTGCTCCATTCCTTCTAGCGCCTGAATACTATCGGCTGAATAATTGTGTTTTTTTGCTTCTTCGCTCATAAATTCTTGTTTAATATTGTATTTACCGTTCCTAATTCTGATTTTAAAAAAGGTTATTTAAGTTCTAAAATTTTCAATTTTATTTCAAAAATTTAGAATCCAGTTTACACAAAAAAATGACGCGTATGCATCATTTCTCCTAATAACAAATATACGAAATATAGAAGCCTTTAAAAAGCTTTTTATGGAGTTTATACAAAAATTATCAACAATTGTTAACTAGTTAAAAGTCGCTTAAAAAGCTTTAAAAGCGCCTTAAAATTGATTTTAACGATTTTTTTCACAAACGTAAAACCTTAACTAATCAAAAATGCTTTACAAGCCTTATTTGGTATTATAAGAATACTAATAATTGGCTAAAAAAAGTAACTTTCACCCGTTGTGCATTTTAATTAAACTCTGTCAATTCGAGTGGATTTCACGATTGAAATGAGTGAAATTTGTATCAAGAATTAAGGGTTTTGTAAGAAAAAAGCTCTCGGTACAATTTTTCGTTCCTCAAAATCACTCGAACTGACATTAATTTCGTTTGAATGTTTCAAAATGCACAACGGGTTAACTTTCTTATTCATCTAAATCATTCAGTAATACATCCTGAAACATTTTCTATAACATAAAATCTTCTTACATATAATGGTTTTATTGCTTTTTTTACCAAGCTATTCTGAATAATAGAAAAATTATTACATTAAGGAATATTAAACAAAAGTAGCCTAACCCAAAAGATTGACGAAAACAATATGGCTGGATTGATAAAAATAGCTCTAGAAAAAAATTGATTTATTTTTTTATTTAAATAAAGCTACTAAAATATGACTCTTATCACTTTATATAACCTTAATTACTTTTAGTTTTGCCTCTTAAATTATAAAAAGTAGTTTTAAAATGATATGTACTAGAAATGTCAAAGGAAAGTTTGTTATTGCTTTGGCTCTATTGTTTCCTTTTCTGTTGTTATCTCAAGATAATAAAGAAGAAAAACCAAAAATAAACTGGAATATAACCTCTCAAATATGGCTTCGGTATTCTGATTTAAATGAAGGGTCTACAATACAAGGCGAACCTACATCAGAGTTTTTTGATATTTCAATTCGAAGATTACGTATCCCTGTGAGTTGCCAAGTTACACCAAAAATTTATATGTACGCCATTTTTGGCGGTAACAATTTTAATTTTAAAAATAAAGACCTCCCCCTCGAAATACTTGATCTTTACGCAGAATATACCTTTAATAAATATTTTGAAGTTGGTGTGGGTAAATCTGGCTGGCAAGGATTAAACAGATGGAACATTAGATCCAGCAAGACATTGATGGGCCTAGACTCTCCTCTTTTTACATTGAACTCTGTTGAAAAAAATGATGATATTGGTCGGTTATTTGGCGCTTGGATTAAGGGACAAGCTGGAAAATGGGATTATCGGGTAGCTTTTAACCGCCCGTTCTTTGTAACTGCAATACCAAGCGGCGAAGTTAATTTTGCCAATAACAAACCTAGAGTAAAAACTTCGGCATATGTAAAATATCAGATTTTTGAAAATGAATCTAACAAATCTGCCTACCAAACCGGAACCTATATACAAAACAAAAAAGTATTTAATATAGGTGCTGGTTTTCAATTCCAATCAGACGCTATGAGTGATGGTGACGCAAGATTAGAAACGACTACGTTATACGATATATCTCATTTTGCGGCAGACTCGTTTTTAAATTTACCGCTTTCAAATGGAGATGCAATTACTGCTTATCTTGGCTATTATGATTATGATTTTGGTAAAGATTATATAAGAAATGTTGGTGCCAACAACCCTACATCTGGCGGTGGCACTGATTTTAATGGTTCTGGAGTTGCGTTCCCAATGATTGGAACAGGCACTACATGGTACAGCCAGTTTGGTTATGCATTCAAGCAGACTAAAATTTTCAACTACGCTGTGGTAATACAACCTAACATTGCAATACAGCATTCTGATTGGGATAAACTAGCAGATAAAATGACTGTTTATGACCTTACGATAAACTTTTTGGTAAATGGCTCACATGACAACAAATTAAGCTTGGGATATCAACACAGACCAATTTTTGATGCCGATAATTTGCGACAAAAAAATTATAAAGGAATGGCAGTAATGCAATATCAAATATCATTAAAATAAAGTCTGCTTATGCCTTTTCCTGTTGAGTGTTAGAAAATAATGATATGAAATTGAATACATAATGGAACTTTTTTTTAACCTGCAAATAGCTTATAAAACAGGTTTACAATAAAAATAATATTAATTCGATAACTATGATATGGCCTACTAACAAATTGTTAATATGCTTCAAATTGATGAAACAATAACAATTTATTATGTAAAATTAAGTTATAAACATGAAGAATTATCAGAATTAGTTTAAAAACCTTAAAATTAAAATCAAAATTTTATCAATATGATAATAATGAAATGGCGAGGAAAAAAAATTAAGTTTACTATATATATTCTGTATATCTTTGGCGTGACAAAATGAGAAACAACAACAATAATAATTTCAATAATCCTATATTTTAGGACAGGAAGGTTATTGTTCAAAAATATTAAAAGCCTTCCAAAAACGGAAGGCTTTTTTTAATTCAAAAATTTGAAACATGAGTAAAATTATGACCGTCGACATCCTGTCGAGTATTAAAGGTGCAAAACCCTCAGAAGCGGTGAGCAAACTATTTGATGTGATTAAAAATGCACACACTTCAAATGATGGTACTTTTAACAGCAATCATAATAATGCGGTATCAATTGATGATTTAAGAGAGGATGTTATTATTGAAAGTTCGGCAACCGAAAAGCAGATTATCAAAGAAAATTTCCCTAAAGAGAAAAAAGGGTACTTAGTTGTTTCTAAAGTGATTGAAGAATAATGATGGAATCTCAAATAAAATCGATACACCATAAACTAGTAAACAAAGAAATTTCTTGTTTAGCCCTAGTAAAAGAAAAACTAAACTTATTAAAATCCAATACTCATAACACTGTTAATAGTCTTTTAGAAGACTATGCCTTAGCATTAGCTTCTAAAGTTGACGAAAAAATTACAAACGGTGAAGCAATTGGTTTACTTGAGGGTATCCCCTTTGGTATCAAAGATGTTTATATGGTAGAGGGCACCTATACCACAGCCAGTTCAGATTTATTAAAAAATTACAAATCGGCCTACACAGCAACGGCTATTCAGAAACTTTTAGATGCTGGTGCTATTCCTATTGTAAAAGAAAACTGTGATAGTTTTGGACACGGTTCTTCTAGTGAGAATACCATTTTTGGTGCTGTAAAAAATGCCAAAAACCCAGAATTAGTTGCTGGTGGTTCTAGTGGGGGGTCTGCCGTGAATGTTGCCAAAGACTTTACGGTATTTTCAATTGGTGGAGATACTGGAGGTTCTATTCGTCAACCTGCAGGTTATAATGGTATTTATGGCTTGAAACCCACCTATGGGCGTATTTCAAGATATGGCTTAATGGCCTACGCGTCATCAACAGATTGTGTTGGTCCTATTGCTAAATCTATTGAAGATATTAGAATTGTATTGAATGTTATAAGTGGTAAGGACACAAAAGACCAAACCACGTATGCTTCACAAAATATTACTGAAGAATCAATCTCACCAAATAATTCTATAAAGTCTGTTGGTTATTTTAAAAATTTTGTTGAAAGCGAAGCCATAGACCCTAAGATAAAAAGTGATTTCCTTTCTGCTGTCGTAAAAATTAAAGCTAAAGGCATCAAAGTAAGAGAATTAGATTTCTTTAAATCGGATACTTTGGTCTCAACTTACTATACCTTGGCAATGGCCGAAACCGCGTCAAACCTATCTCGTTTAGATGGTACTAACTATGGTAATAGAATAGAAGGTGAAAACTTAAAAGACAGTTATTCAATTACACGCTCTGAAAATTTTTCAGAAGAAACAAAACGTCGTATAGTTGGTGGTAATCAAGTATTATCGCAAGGATTTAGTGATGAAATTTACTTAAAAGGACTTGCTCTAAGAGATCAAATTTCACAGAATTTCGAAAACGATTTTAACGAAGTTGACGTGATTATTTCTCCAGTAACACCAAGCACGCCACCAAAAATTGGCGATAGTTTAAAAGACCCATTGGCTATGTATTTAAGTGATGCTTACACTGTTGGGTTTAGTTTGGGACAATTACCAACTTTAACCGTGCCTCAAGGCACCGAAACAGGCTTACAGATAACAGCCGCAAAAGACAATGACGAACTTGTTTTGAAGTTTGCTAACTTCTTAAAAGATACGATATAATGGATTTAGAGCAATTAAACGAAACGCTTAAAGCCTACGAATTAGAATTGGTTATTGGGTTGGAAACTCATATCCGATTGAACACAAAAACTAAGTTATTCTGTTCTTGTCCTAACCAAGAGATTGAAACCCCAAATGAGAACATTTGCTCTGTTTGTACCGGGCAAATGGGGGTTTTACCTGCTGTTAATAAAGAAGCTATCACCAAAGCCATTTATTTTGGAAAAGCGGTGAAATCAACCTTTAGTAATGACGTGATTTCATGGGACAGAAAACATTATGAGTACCCAGACAACCCAAAAAATATACAGATAACACAGTTTCATAATCCAATTATTCCAGATGGGCAAGTTTCTTGCTTTAGAAATGATGGCTCTGAGTTTACTGTAAATTTAACTCAGGTTCATATTGAAGAAGATGCTGCTAAATTAATGCACGAAAAAACAGTTTCGTTGGTAGATTTCAATAAAGCAGGTGTGCCACTTATTGAAATTGTTACAGAGCCTTGTATCCATCATATCGAAGATGCTTCAACCTATGCCCAATACTTACAACGCATTGTACAGAACTTAAAAATATCAGAAGCCAACCTTGAAAAAGGTGAGTTTAAATCGGATGTATCGGTGTCGCTTCGAAAAAAACGTAGCTATAACTTAAACCCAAGAACTGAGATTAAAAACCTTAACTCGTTTAAGTTTATGACCGAAGCCCTAAAGGAAGAAGTTGAAAAACAACTAAACTACTATATAGAGCATAAAGAGTTTAGACCAGATCAAACCACAGTGCTTTTTGATGCTGACTTAAAGCAAACCAAAACCATGCGAAAAAAGGAGTTTGAAGCCGATTACCGTTTCATCTCTGAACCTGATTTACCGTTTGTAAACATCAAAAACGTTGTAGAATCTATTGATGTTGATATTAGCTCATTACCTTATGCGGTAGAGCGTATTTTAATAAGAGGTGGTGTGTTACCTCAAGATGCTAAATTTTTTACTGCCGATGCGCTGCGTTCTAAAACGTTTATGACAATAAATAAAGAGCTTAACGACCCCTCGTTTGTTGCTAAAACACTTGTAAACAATATTGGCGCTGATGACTACACTGATATATATAGAATAGAACATCTTATTGAAATTTTCAAATTATTTAAAGAGGAAAAAATAACCTCAGTTTTAGTTCAAAATGCTATTACTTCTTATCTAAAAGATAGAACTTTTGACTACAACAAGTACTTTGAAAATAATACCATTTCAAAAGAAAAAATAGACAATGCCATTGCCAAAGTCATTAATGACAATGAGGCTATTGCTAACGATATTAAAACTGGAAACCAAGGTAAAGCTGGTATTTTAGTTGGAAAAGTTATTGGCATAATAGGCAAAGGAGCTTCTGGAAAAGTGATTCGCGAAGGTATTTTAAATGCTTTATCAGCTAAAAATGACAGCAAACCAGAGACCGAAAACCGCAATAAAAAAGTAGCAACAACCAATAACGAACAACCAATAGCTAAACAACAAGAAGAGGTATTGCCAGAAATACCCATGGTTATAAAAGATGAATATAGAACACACGTAGCTACAGACCTCTCTGAAGCCTCTATTTCTGAAAAGGTGACCTTAGCAGGTTGGGTTTCCAGTGTGCGTGATCATGGTGAATTGATATTTATTGATTTACGAGATTCTAGTAATGAGATTTTCCAAGTACGCCTAAGTAGAGAATCATTCCCTAACTTGGATGAATTGGTAAAATTGAAACCTGAATCTGTCATCATGGTAACTGGTGATATTGTGAGACGTCATGAAGATGATTTCAACCCAAGTTTAAGAACAGGAACCATTGAGATGGAAACCTCGGAATTAGAAATTCTGAACCTTTCCAGAACTTTGCCTTTTGAAATAAAACGTGCCACTAAAACTAACGAAACAACCCGTTTTCAATATAAGTTTTTAGACCATAGAAATGCCGATGTACATCGCGTAATTAGAAATAGACATAAGGTTATTAAACTAATGCGCGACATATTAGACCAACAAAATTTCCTTGAAATAGAAACACCTATTTTGAGTGCAGGAACCGATGAAGGTGCTCGTGAATTTATTGTTCCTACAAGAAAAGAGGCTGGTTCATTTTACACCTTGCCACAGGCACCCCAACAGTTTAAACAGATGCTGATGGTAAGTGGCTATGAAAAATATTTTCAGATAGCCCGTTGTTTTAGAGACGAGGACTCTAGAGGTGATCGCCAACCAGAATTTACCCAGTTAGATATTGAAATGGCTTATGTTAGTATGCAACAAATTATGGACTTGAACACAAACATGTTCAATGAAATAGTTGAAAAAGTATATGATAAAAAATGGATTTTAAAACCTTTTGAGGTTTTAACCTATAAAGAGGCCATGGATAAATACGGCTGTGACAGACCAGACCTTCGTTTTGGTTTAGAAATGCAAGACATCACTAAGATTGTAAAAGATACTACATTTCAAGTATTCAGCAAACCTATTAACGAAGGAGGTATCGTAAAATGTATTAAAGTTTCTGCAAAAGAACAAGGCAAGCAACGTATGTCTAAAGGACAAATAGAAAAGTTAACCGCTATTGCTCAAGAGCATGGCTTGGGTGGATTAGCTTACATTATTGTTAACGAAAATGATTTACAATCGCCCATCATTAAATTCTTGGGAGAAGACATAGCTGTTAACATTATTAAAGCAACCCATGCCCAAGTTGGTGACATTGTGTTCTTTTCTGCTGCTGATTATACTACCGCTAATAAAGCCTTGGATGCTGTAAGGCAAGAAATGGGCAAGATGCTAAGGTTGATAAACCCTAAAGAATTAAGACCTGCCTGGGTTATTGATTTTCCTATGTTTGAAAAAACCGATGAAGGTAATTGGACATTCACTCACAACCCATTCTCAATGCCAGCTACCTATGACATTGAAAAACACCTAAATGGTAAAGAGGGTGATATTGGTGCTATTATTGCACAACAATATGACTTAATATTGAATGGTTACGAAATTGGAGGCGGCTCTGTGCGTGCGCACAAGCCTGAAATTCTGGAAGCCACTTACAAAAATATGGGATACAACAAAGAAGATATGATGAAGAGTGTAGGAACTATGTACAAAGCTTTCCATTATGGAGCACCACCACATGGAGGTATTGCTTGGGGTGTAGACCGTTTAATGATGATTCTTGAAAAGAAAGCCTCCATTAGAGAAGTTATGGCATTCCCGAAAACAGGAACCAGTGAAGATTTATTGTTTGGAGCACCATCTCCACTATCAGACAAAAAGATAGAAGAAATGAATGTTAGAGTGATAAAGAAATAACGACATCTAAAAGTTTAAGTTAAAAATGCTTCAGGAAAACTGAAGCTTTTTTTATATAAAATTTAACATACCCTATAGTCAGTTTTATATTAACTTAATGACCACAATACTCAATTCAAAATAAAAACTATAATTATGAAAAAATCATCAATTCTTCCCTTACTTGCTTTGGCTATTATTATGTTAATTTCATCTAACCTAAGCGCTCAAAAATTCAAAGGCTTAGATAAAAGCCCCATGGATGCAGCTGCGTATCCAACAAGTTATAAAGAAGCCAATAAAGCAATTAAAATTATCTACAGTAGACCTCAACTAAAAGGTAGAGATTTAAGTACACTTGCTCCTAACGGTAAAGTTTGGAGAACAGGTGCAAATGAAGCTCCAGAATTAACTCTATATGAAGATATGAACTTGGGAAACACTCTAATTGAAGCTGGCACTTATACTTTTTATGTTATTCCCGGAGATAAAGAATGGATAGCCATTATTAGTAAAGATATTAATGCTTGGGGGGCTTATACTTATAACGAAGCTAACGATGTTGCAAGACTTTCTGTTCCAGTTTCCTCAAGTAAAGAGTCTCTTGAAGCTTTTTCAATAGTTTTTGACGAAGGAAACAATGCAATTAACATGCATTTGGGTTGGGGAACCATTAGAGTAACTGTACCTTTTACAAAATAACTTCTGACTGACATACATCACAAAAAGCTTTGAAAAGTCAAGGCTTTTTTTGTGCCTAAGGTATATTCAAATATTTATGTGTTTGAAGTGACACTTTCCATTTAGGATATTGCATCACATAATCCACAATCAATGGAATTACTTTATCACGCTTACTCCACTCAGGTTGCAAATACAAAATACAGTTTTCATTTACCCTAGATGCTTGCTCTTCTGCAAATCTTAAATCGTCTTTATTGTAAACGATTACTTTTAATTCATGAGCTTTTTCATAAACTTCATCAGTTGGTAATTTCATTTTTTTTGGAGATAAACAAATCCAATCCCACTCCCCTGTTAGCTTATAGGCCCCAGAGGTTTCAATGTGAGTTTTCAATCCAAGCGCTTTTAGTTTGGTAGTTAAAATGGTCATATCCCAAGTTAAGGGTTCTCCTCCAGTAACAACAATGGTATCACTGTATCTTTTAGCATTCTCAACAATTTTAGAAGTAGCTGTTGGAGGGTGTAAATTGGCATTCCAGCTTTCTTTTACATCACACCAATGACAACCTACATCACAACCTCCAATGCGAATAAAATACGCTGCAGTACCTTTGTGATATCCTTCTCCTTGAATGGTATAAAATTCTTCCATTAAGGGTAACATCTCACCTTTATCAACCAATTCTTGAATCTCCTTTATCATAAGGCAGCAAAGATAACTCTTTGTTACTTAATTGTTCAAAGTTTTGACCATGTAGTTTGTTTCAATTAATACAGATTAGTTATTTTTATGAAAATTTAAAGAATGGCAAAAACAGAAGATTTTTTCAAGTACATAATTGATGGCAACACAACTAAAGGTGATTTTATACCTGTTGGTGCCGCTATGTTAAATGGTGAAACAGTGACTGGTGCCCACGTAAAAATACCTTTAAAAACCATGAATCGTCATGGCTTAATTGCTGGCGCTACAGGTACTGGAAAAACAAAATCATTACAAGTTTTAGCCGAAAATTTAAGTGATAAAGGCATTCCAGTTTTGTTGATGGATATTAAAGGGGATTTGAGTGGATTAGCACAACCAAGCCCGGGACACCCTAAAATTGATGAGCGGCATGAAAAAATAGGATTACCTTTTGAAGCTAAATCCTTTCCAGTAGAAATATTAACGCTTTCAGAACAAGATGGTGTGCGCTTAAGAGCTACCGTTAGTGAATTTGGGCCTACCTTATTATCAAGAATTTTAGATTTAACGCAGGCCCAATCAGGTGTTATGGCAGTACTTTTCCAGTATTGTGATGATAACAAACTACCTATACTAGATTTAAAAGATCTAAAAAAGGTATTGCATTATGCTACCAACGAAGGCAAAGAAGAGTTCACCGAATCTTATGGTAGAATTTCTACCGCTTCAACAGGTGCTATTCTTAGAAAAATTATAGAATTAGAGCAACAGGGAGCCGATTTATTTTTTGGTGAAACCTCGTTTGAAGTTGATGATTTATTAAGAATTGATGAAAACGGAAGAGGTTATATTAATATTATAAGACTAACCGATATTCAGGATAGACCTAAGTTATTTTCAACTTTTATGCTGAGTTTACTAGCTGAAATATACGCTACGTTTCCAGAGCAAGGAGATAGTGACCGCCCTGAGCTAATCATGTTTATAGATGAAGCACATTTAATTTTTAACGAAGCTTCAAAACCCTTATTAAATCAGATAGAAAGTATTGTAAAACTTATTAGGAGTAAAGGGGTTGGTTTGTATTTTGTTACTCAAAATCCAACCGATGTTCCAGAGGAAGTTTTAGGTCAGTTAGGTTTAAAAATACAACATGCTTTAAGAGCTTTTACCGCTAAAGACCGAAAAGCTATAAAGCTAACGGCCGAAAATTATCCTGATTCTGAATATTATGACACTACAGAAGTGTTAACCTCTTTAGGTATTGGTGAAGCCTTAATTTCTGCATTAAACGAAAAGGGGCGCCCAACGCCATTGGCAGCAACTATGATGCGCGCTCCTATGAGTAGAATGGATGTTTTAACAGACACTGAACTAAGCAACTTACTATCAGGATCTAAACTTTCAAAAAAATACAATAAGGAAGTTGACAGGGAGAGTGCTTACGAGTTATTAAATGAAAAAATAGAAAAGGCTGAAGCCAAAGAATCAAAAGAAAAAGCCAAAAAAGAGCAAGAAGCCCTAAAAAAAGAAGAAGCTAAACAAAAAAGCAGAAGTGCTTCAACAAACCGAAGAAGCACCAGAATGAATCCTGTTGTTAAAGTTTTAACTAGTGCTACATTTATTAGAAGTGTGTTTGGTATACTAAACAAGGTTATAAAAAAATAAGACCTCAAATTCAAACTAATCAAGTTACAAAAAACTAATTTCAATAATGAATAAAACTTTTTTAAGCCTCATTATACTTTGCTTAATATTTACAAGCTGTAAAAATGAACAAGACCCTCTTGAGATTTCTAAACAACATATTGGGTTGTTAACAGATTCTACTCAAGTTAAAGACTTAAAAGCTATTTTTATTAACGACTCTATTTCAAAATTTGAAGTTGGTAAAGAATTTGCAGGCAATACTAATAACATTATAATATTAAGTAAAAGTGGAGAAAAGCGCTTAATACTAACCCCAAAAACAGTTTCAGATTCTACCTCAGTTATTGAAAGCATCCAAATTCTAGACCCACTATACAAAACGCCTAAAGGTATTTCTGTTTTAAGTACATTCAAAGATATTAATAGTGCCTATCGTATTTCTAAGATTGATAATGGCATAAACTCTGTAGTGCTTTCTGTTAAAGAATTAAATGCTAGTTTTGTGATAGATAAAAAAGAATTACCTGCCAATTTAAGGTTTGATCTTAACCTGAAATTTGAGGCAACCCATATTCCTGATGATGCCAAAATCAAATATTTTTTCCTAATTTGGAATAACTAATAATTAATGAATGAATCCATTTTTAACTAAAATAATATTTGATTTAGCTAAAAAAAGACTAGAAAAGAGCCAACCTAAAAAAACGGTTACCAAGAAAAAAATAGTCCCACTTGTTAGACAACTTCAAGTAGAATTAACCCACACCATTGGGGAATATATTTGTATAATCATTGGTATTTTTTCTGCAGGCTTTGGCTTAAAGGGCTTTTTACTACCTAATCAATTTATTGATGGTGGTGCAACAGGTATTTCATTATTACTAGAAAATGTCACATCTATTGAACTTGGTTTCCTTTTAATTTTAGTCAATATTCCATTTATTATATTAGCCTCTAAAACAGTTAGTCTAAAATTTGCTATTCGTAGTATTGTAGCCATAGCACTTTTAGCAATTGTAGTCCATTTTGTTGATTATCCTAAAATAACCGAAGACAAACTCCTTATAGCTATTTTTGGTGGTTTCTTTCTAGGTTTAGGTATAGGTATGTCTATGCGCGGGCGTAGTGTAATTGATGGCACAGAGGTTCTAGCTATTTTTTTAAGTAGAAAGCTATCTTTAACCGTAGGTGATGTCCTGCTAATAATAAACATTATTATATTTTCTTTTGGAGCTTACGTGCTTTCTGTAGAAACAGCGTTATATGCTATTTTAACTTATTTGGCAGCCGCTAGAACTGTTGATTTTGTTGTTGATGGCGTTGAAGAATACGTAGGATTAACAATTATTTCAGAAAAACACGATGATATTAAATGGATGCTCACCAATAAATTGGGAAGAGCTTGTACAGTTTATAGTGGTAAAGGCGGTTACGGAAAGCAAGGAGAAAGTTCTGAAAAGGAAATAATCTACAGCGTTGTTACACGTTTGGAGTTACCTAGAATTAAAACCGAAATTGATAAAATAGACCGAAAAGCTTTCTTAATAATGGGTATTGTTAAAGACATTAAAGGAGGTATGATAAAGCGCAAACCCTTTAAAGATTAAAATGAAAAACTACACCATTCAAAACAGTCCGTTTATAGTGCCAACTAAAGATGGGAAGTCCATAAAAGAACATTTTGGATTAGCTACTGATGGTAATTCTAAAATGAGTATTGCACATATGAAAGCACCTGCTGGTTGGAAAGAACCTTTTCAGACTCCAGAGTTTGATGAGTTCACTTTTATCATTAAAGGAAAAAAACAATTTATTATAGAAGGTGAAACGGTAGTTTTAGAGGCTGGCCAGTCCATAAAAATAAATAAAAACACCAGAGTTCAATACTCAAATCCGTTTACAGAGCCCTGTGAATACATTGCTATTTGTACACCAGCATTTTCAATGGATTTAGTTAATAGAGAAGCTGAATAGTTGATGCAAAAATTCATTATTAAACTTGTTGGGTCTTATTTAAATGTATTAAGTTATGTCTCTGTAGATTATGCAGCAAATAAAGCACTGCATTTATTCTCAATTCCTAGAAAAGGAAAACTCAATGAGACTCAAAAACGTTTTTTAAACTCTGCAAAAAAAGAAATACTAACCTTTGAGGGGCTGGATATTGCCACTTACCGCTGGAAGGGTAATAAAACAACCATACTTTTGGTTCATGGATGGGAAAGTAACTCTGCCCGTTGGAAAAACAAAATTGAACGATTCATAAACCAGGGATTTAATATTATAGCTTTAGATGCTCCAGCTCACGGCGCGTCTGGAGGTAAATTATTCAATGCCCTTTTATACTCAGAGTTTATTCATATAGTCTCAAAAAAACACCAACCAGAAGTGATTATAGGACACTCTGTAGGAGGTATGGCTTCTGTATTCTTTCAACAGAAATATCAATTAGAATCTGTAAAAAAAATGATATTGCTTGGTGCGCCCTCTGAGTTTAAAGGCATCTTAAAAAGTTACATCAAGCTTTTGGGTTATAACAAAAAAATTGAACACAGTCTTAATAAAATTATTCTTAAAAAGTTTGGAGCAATACCTAGTGATTTTTCAACTTCTAAATACTCCAAAGATATTGAAACCGAAGGTCTTATAATTCATGATGTTAAAGACACCATTATTCCATACACAGATGCTAAACTAATTAACAAAAGTCTACGCAATAGTAAACTCATAACCACTAAAGGGCTTGGTCACTCTTTAAACAATACTTCGGTAACAGAGAATATTTTAGAATTTTTAGAAGATTAAGATGCTTACTTTTGTAACATGGACGAACCTTTAAAAAGAATCAATAAATATTTAAGTGAAGTTGGTTATTGCTCTCGTAGAGAAGCAGACAAACTCATTGAGGCTGGTAGAGTAACTGTAAATGGAAATATTCCTGAAAAGGGCACAAAGCTGTCTTCAGATGACAAAGTTTATGTTGATGGTACATTAGTGAAAAACACCAAAAATAAATTTACATATCTAGCTTTTAATAAACCTGTTGGTATTGTTTGCACAACAGACACACGTATTGAAAAGGACAACATTATTGATTATATTAATTACCATAAGCGTATTTTCCCTATTGGAAGATTAGACAAACCCAGTGAAGGTTTAATTCTACTTACCGACGATGGCGATATTGTGAATAAAATTCTTAGAGCTAGTAACAACCATGAAAAGGAATATATAGTAACAGTAGATAAACCTATCTCACAGACTTTTGTGGAGCGTATGTCTAAAGGCATTTATTTAGAAGAATTAAAACAAACCACAAAGCCTTGTATTGTGAAAAAACTGAACTCCAATAAATTTAAAATCATACTAACTCAAGGTTTGAATAGGCAAATTAGAAGAATGTGTTCTCATTTAAACTATGAGGTGCTAACACTAAAACGCATTAGAATAATGAATATAAAACTAGACCTCTCCGTTGGAAAATACCGAGAACTTTCAAAAGAAGAATATAAGGAGTTAAGCAAACTTATTAGTGATTCAACTAAAGAATTTAAACCTAAAACTGTAAAAAGAAAGTGATAGATTAAGCCCTTCTTTCTCTGGCTAATAGCGTATTTTTAAGTAGCATAGCAATGGTCATAGGGCCAACGCCACCAGGAACAGGTGTAATATAACTAGCTTTCTTGCTTACACTTTCAAAATGAACATCACCAGCAAGCCTATATCCATTTTTTTTGGTTTGGTCTGGAACACGTGTAATACCAACATCTATAACCACAACATCTTCTTTTACCATATCTCCTGTTAAAAACTCAGATATTCCAATGGCAGCCACTATAATATCAGCTTCTTTAGTAATTTCTTTTAGGTTTTTAGAGCGGCTGTGAACCACCGTAACCGTAGCATCACCTGCTGGACGTTTCTGACTCATTAAAATACTCATGGGTCGACCTACAATATGACTCCTACCCATAACTACCACATTTTTACCAGAAGTTTCAATTTGATATCTCTCCAATAATTCCATAATACCGAACGGTGTAGCCGGTAAAAATGTAGGTAAATCTAAAGCCATTTTACCAACATTGGTAGGATGAAATCCATCAACATCTTTGTCTGGGTCTACAGCCATTAATACCTTTTGTTCATCAATTTGACCTGGCAAAGGAAGCTGAACAATAAATCCATCAATATCATCATTAGTATTCAATTCGTGAATTTTATCTAATAACTCTTCTTCAGATGTATATTCTGGTAATTCAATTAAAGTGGATTCAAAACCTATTTTCTCACAAGCCTTTACTTTGGCATTTACATAGGTCATGCTTGCACCATCACTCCCAACTAAAATAGCTGCCAAATGAGGTACTTTTTCACCTTTAGAAACCATTGCTTTTACGTGTTCAGCAATTTCTTCTTTAATATCGTTACTTACTTTTTTACCGTCTAAAATGGTCATTGTTTACTTAACTAATTATATTTTTGAGATGCTTTGACTGCGCTCAGCATGACACTTCTAACTTCTAACTTCTAACTTCTTACAAAATTAACGCATATTCTGCATCATCTGCATCATCTTTCTGCCTCCACCTCCTTGCATCATCTTCATCATTTTACTCATCTGATTAAACTGCTTTAAAAGCTGATTTACTTCTTGTACTGAAGTACCAGATCCTTTCCCTATACGCTTCTTTCTGCTAGCGTTTATAATAGATGGATTGGATCTTTCTTTGGGCGTCATAGAATGAATTATTGCCTCAATACTTTTAAAAGCGTCATCATCAATATCAACGTCTTTCATCATTTTTCCAGCTCCAGGAATCATACCCACAAGGTCTTTCATATTTCCCATTTTCTTTATCTGCTGGATCTGCTTTAAGAAATCATCAAAACCAAATTTGTTTTTTGCAATTTTCTTTTGAAGTTTCCTAGCCTCCTCTTCATCAAACTGTTCTTGCGCACGTTCAACAAGAGAGACAACATCTCCCATACCAAGAATACGATCGGCCATACGTGATGGATGGAATACATCAATAGCCTCCATTTTCTCACCAGTACCAATAAATTTGATTGGCTTGTTTACAACAGATTTAATAGATATAGCAGCTCCACCGCGGGTATCACCATCTAGTTTGGTTAGGATAACGCCTTCAAAATTTAAGACGTCATTAAAAGCTTTTGCTGTATTTACAGCATCCTGACCTGTCATAGAATCTACAACAAACAATGTTTCTTGAGGCTGAACTGCTTTATGGATGTTGGATATTTCAGTCATCATCGCTTCATCAACAGCTAAACGACCTGCGGTGTCTATAATAACTACATTATAACCGTTAGCTCTTGCATGCTCAATAGCTGCCTGAGAAATAGCAACTGGATCATTATTGCCTCTATCACTAAAAACCTCAACGCCTATTTGATCTCCAACCACATGTAATTGGTCTATTGCCGCAGGACGATACACATCACAAGCAACCAATAAAGGTTTTTTAGTTTTTTTATTTTTAAGATAATTTGCAAGCTTACCAGAAAACGTTGTTTTACCAGAACCCTGTAGACCAGACATTAAAATAACACTTGGTGTACCAGATAAATTAATCCCTTCGGCATCACCACCCATAAGTTCTGTTAATTCATCTTTAACAATTTTAACCATTAGTTGCCCAGGTTGCAACGTAGTTAATACGTTTTGACCTAAGGCTTTTTCTTTAACTCTATTGGTAAAATCTTTAGCAATTTTAAAGTTGACATCGGCATCCAGTAAAGCACGTCTTACTTCTTTTAAAGTCTCAGCAACATTAACCTCGGTAATACTGCCATGTCCCTTTAAAACGTGTAAGGCTTTATCTAACTTATCACTTAAATTATTAAACATAATTTTGACACATTTAAATTTTAATAATTAATGTCTTTATTATAATTATAAAATTGAGAACGTGTACAACCGCTACGCTCTCACATTAAAAATTTTAAACATTCTCTTTGATAAAATCTGTTTAAAATTTATTAATGCTCGTTTCTTGAAATTTTAAGAATTGCAAATTTAAGGAATTGAAGCTATTAATGGGTAATATTGTTTAAAAAAGGGCATAAAAAAAGAGCTATTAATTTTGTAATTAATAGCTCTTATAAAGGAAACTTAGCTAACTAACCTAACAAACCGAAAATCCAAGTTTCTCCTTTTTATTAACCAATAACATAATTATTCTTTTCTTTCAAGAACTAATACACGTTCTACAATTCCATTAGCAGAGTAATCTTTTAACTCAATTCTATTTGGAGTAATCTCTTTAATTCTCCATCTATGAGTTAACTGATTGAAAGGCTCATTATCTCTTCCAAATCTCATTCCTAAGAATAATCCCTCATGTCTGTATGCCAACCAAGAACCTCTTGTTACACCCTCATTAGGATCTGTAATCTTTATTCTTCCAGTCTCTAAGAAGCTTAATGTGTACATGAAAAAGTTTTCAGTTAAATCTGCATCATTATCCATATAAGATGCTACTTCCCATTGGCTAGACACTAATATATCCTCAATGTAATTCAAATCATTATCAGTATTTGGACAGTGTCTTTCAAGTACCATTCTGTTTTGACTATTCTCTAACTTTATTAAGTTTGGACCAAGGAATGATACTAACCATTGTAATTTAAGATTCGGTCTACCTTCTAATTCAATGCTTAACCCAATACGTCCAGAGTTTAAAACAAATACTTCATAGGTACCTTCTACCAATTCACCTTCTATTCTAATCTTAACTACATTATTTTCAAAGAATCTTAAAGGTGTTCCTATATATTCTTTTTCATTCTCTGCTCCACCAACATTTATTCTTGCTATTCTCCATAAACATTCTTGTAAGTAGTTTTTAACACGTTCTTTAGTATGATCTATGACTACATCACAGTTACGTTTCATAATAATTCTACCAGCATCTTCTTGGTATACTTTAACTCTTCCTTCTTCTATCTCATAGATGTACCACTCTAATGTAAAGTCTGCTAAGTTTTCAAATTCCATTTTTAGTTTAGCACCTCTACCCTGTACAACTCTTGTTTCCCAAGTACCTGTAAGCATATCACCATTTCTAGCTCTCATTACAACCACTCCGTTTTCTTTAAAGTTGATTGCATAATCAAAATACTTATCTGTTAAAGCATTGGCATCTCTATTGAATTCGTGTACTAACCATGGACATTTAACCAGATAGTTATCTAAACGCTCTTTGGTAAAATCGTCATCGTTATAATCGTTATCATCATCTTCATCACAAGCATCCTTTGCCTCTTTTATTGTTCTGTGTAATTCTTGGTTGCTATTCACAATAATTTCAGAACCATCTGCTAATACCATAGTAACGGGGTAATTAATACTGGCTATAACTTCATTTTCTTTTACTCTCCTTATAAAACGATGTAATTGTCTATCGTTTTCAATTTCAATGGTATCAATAATTAAGAAATCGGCATTAAAAATTGAGAATGAAATTGGGTATTTAAAATCAATACACTCTATGTCATCGTCTTCTTCATTTTCTCCACTGCACGCTTCAGCGTAAGCCTCTAACTGATCAGCGTTATTAATAACAATTTCATCGTGATCTGCATTAATAATGGTAATAGGAAAGATCATTTCAAGATTATCGTCATCATTATCAAATTCGTCAAAAATAGCTTCAATAACTTCGAAATCTTCTTCCGAATCAATAATAATTTCCAATCCGTTAGCTACAACAGTAAGAGGTAACTTAACAGAAATACAACTGGCACGGTCTATAATATTGTCTTTAGAACCGTCCATTTTAGATGCAGCACTTACAAGGGCTGTCAATTCTGATTCTGCTACTAAAGCTTCGGCTTCAGTAGGTTCTGTAATGTCAACTACTTCTTCTTGACAAGAGGTAAACATTAAAAGGGCAAAAAAAGGTAGTAATAATAAAATTCTCCAATTAGTTTTCATGATATTTGATTTTGGGTTAAACATAGCTTTTTGGAGATAAAACAATTAAACTTTAAAAATTCCTACCCTCTAACTCAAAAAAAATTAAATTTTTATTAAAAAGCTTTATTTTAGTGGCTCCAACTACCAATAAACATGAGCAAGCAATTACATGACAATATTTGCGCAGAGCATATTTTTTCATCTATATTTAATAAACACGCCAAAGACCTACACAATTTTTTATACTACAAGTTTGGTGATTTACTAAACCCCAAAGATAAAGCCCAAGAAGCTTTTGTTAAACTTTGGGAAAATTGTTCTAAAATATCTCCAGACAAAGCCAAAAGCTTTTTATTTACCACCGCCAATAATTTAATGTTAAATGAGGTAGCTCACCAAAAGGTTGTTTTGAAACATCAAAAAATTACCAAACCAAAATTGAGCACCAATGAGAGTCCTGAGTTTTTAATGCGTGAAAAGGAATATAACGATAAGTTACAAAAGGCATTGGCTAACTTAACGGAGTCACAACGCGTTGCTTTTATGATGAACCGTATTGAAGGAAAACGATTTAAAGAAATTGCTGATATTTTAGAAATCTCAACCAAAGCGGTTGAAAAACGTATTTATGGTGCGTTGGAAAAGCTAAGGAAGGATATTAAGGAGTTGTAATCAGTTGATTAAAGAAGAACTGAACACTGAAATTTAAGTCTTTGAAAAAATTGAATAGAGAGGGTAGGAAAAAATAAAAGTTAATTGTTATATAGTTGAATAAAGGAATAATGGACAAAGAAACTTTAATATTAAAATGGTTAAATAACGATCTAAATGATCAGGAACTTCAAGCCTTGAAAAAACTTGAAGACTATGATGATTTAGTGAAGTTAGACAGTAACCTGCAAGCTTTTAAAGCTCCAGAATACAAGACTTCTAAAGAGCTTGAAAGCGTATTATCCACTATTAAAAGCAGTAAAAAACAAAAAACGCATTGGGTAAAACCTTTTATGCGTGTTGCTGCAATTCTTGCTATTTGTTTTAGTCTTTATTATTACACCACTACTATTAATACTACCATTACCACAGACATGGCACAAAAAACTACCATTGAGCTACCAGATGCTTCAAATGTGTCTTTAAATGCAAAATCGGTGCTGGTATTTAATAAAAATTCATGGAAAAACAACAGAGAAGTAGAACTACAAGGCGAAGCATTCTTTAAAGTTGCCAAAGGTTCTTCTTTCAATGTTATAACAAAAACAGGAACCGTTACGGTTTATGGAACTCAATTTAATGTAAAACAACGGGACAATTATTTTGAGGTTATTTGCTACGAAGGTTTAGTAGGCGTTACTTTTAATTCTCAAGAAACAAAATTAAAACCTGGTGACAGTTTTTTAATTTTGGATAGGAAATTAATTGCTAAAGAAAAAGAAAACAGCTTAACACCTTCGTGGTTAAATAACGAAAGTCAGTTTAAAAGTATACCTTATAAACAAGTTATTGAAGAGTTTGAAAGACAGTTCAACGTAGATATTACTCTAATTGGCGTGAATTCTGATGAACTATTCACTGGTAATTTTACACATGATAGTATTGAAGTTGCGTTAAAATCTATTACCTTACCGTTACATTTAACTTATAGTCAATCAAACGATTCTATCATTTTAAAGCGTGAATAGGAAAGACTTTTATTTGCTTTTTGTCTTATTGTTTTTTTTGAAGGTTGCGCCGCTTAGCGCTCAAAAAGTTCAAAAAGAAAAGCAACTACTTTCTACTATTTTAAGCACCTTAGAAACCCGATATAGTATTAGCTTTTCTTATGCCGATAAAACTATTAAAGACAAAAAAATCATTTTGCCCCAAAAAAATTTGTCGTTAAAAGAAGCATTGGAATTTCTTAGAAAAGAAACAAAGCTTGATTTTGACTTGTTAGATGATAGATTTGTGGCTATAAAACCTGCTAAAAAAAAGAAGCCTAGTAGTTTTAGTATACAAAGTCTTGAAGAAGTGTTTATTACCAACTTCCTTACTACTGGTTTAACAAAACTAAATGATGGTTCTGTTACTATAAAGCCTGAAAGTTTTGGTATTCTTCCTGGTTTGATAGAACCTGATGTTCTACAAACTATCCAAGCCTTGCCAGGAGTTTTAAGCACAGATGAAACCGTTTCAAATATCAATGTAAGAGGAGGAACTCATGACCAAAATCTTCTACTTTGGGATGGCATTAAAATGTATCAATCTGGTCATTTTTTCGGTCTTATTTCAGCTTTCAACCCATATATCACTAAAAAAATTAGTGTTTATAAAAATGGAAGTAGAGTGAAATATGGTGATGGAATTTCAAGCATTATTGATATGCAATTGCCCGATGCAATTGATAATGAATCTAAAGCCGGCGTTGGGCTAAACTTTATTAATGCCGATGGTTTTGCCAAAATTCCACTTTCAGATAAAACAGAATTACAAATTTCATCACGCCGCTCCGTTACTGATCTGATACAAACAGCCACTTACAACCAGTATTTCAAACGTATTTTTGAAGATTCTGACTTTAACAACAATAGAAATAGCATTTCACAAAACGAATCGTTTTACTTCTACGACATCACTACTAAATTTCTTTACAATATCTCTAAAAAAGACAAACTCAGATTTAACTTTTTAAACATTAATAATACGTTTAATTATGATGAACAATCTACAATTAATGACAGAACCGAGACCTTAAACAGTAATTTATCACAGCAAAATTTATCGCTAGGTCTTTCTTACACTAGAGATTGGACAAATCAATTATCAACCACACTACAAGCTTATGCCTCAAATTATGATTTAGATGCCACTAACAATGATGTTATTAATAACCAAAGGTTAATTCAGGAAAATAGAGTAAATGACCGCGCCCTTAAAATAGATATAAATTATGAACATAACTATCAATTAAAGTTTAACAGCGGCTATCAATTAAACGAAGTTGGCATCAGCAATTTAGAAGACGTAAACAACCCAAACTTTAAAAGTTTTATAAAAAATGTTGTGAAAAGCCATGCTGTTTATGCTGAAACATCTCTTTTATCATATAGTGCTCAAACCAAACTAAATTTAGGAGCGCGTTTAAACTATCTAGACAAGTTTAATCTGCTTTTTGTAGAGCCAAGATTAAGCTTTAGCCAACGCTTTTTAAATGATTTTAGATTTGAGGTTTTAGGAGAATATAAAAGTCAATTTACCTCGCAAGTCATAGATTTACAAAACGATTTTTTGGGTATTGAAAAACGCCGTTGGGTACTATCTAACAATAACACTGAAGTTATTGAAGAGGGGAACCAAACTATTTACCCTGTTCCCGTATTAAAAAGTAAACAAATTTCGGCAGGTATTCATTTTAATAAAAACAAGCTATTAATCAGTGCCGAAACCTACATTAAAAAAGTAGATGGTATTACAACCAGAAGTCAGGGATTTCAAAACCAGTATCAGTTTGTTCATAGTATAGGTAGCTACAAAATTACAGGTATAGATGTATTACTAAATAAACAATTTAATAATGTAGCAAGCACTTGGATTTCATATTCCTTTAGTAAAAACAACTATCTATTCCCAGATTTAAATAACGGTAATGAATTCCCTAATAACAATGATATTAGGCACGCTATTACTTTTGCTGGCACATACACTCAAAACAATTTTAAATTAGCTTTAGGCGTAAACTGGAATTCTGGTAAGCCCACAACATACCCTGCAGGCCAGAATAATCAAAGTAATGTCATTATTAATTATCAAAGCCCCAATGCAGAAAATTTAGATGATTACTTAAGGGCAGATTGTTCTGCAACTTATTCATTTGATATTTCAAGAACATCAAAAGCTACTATTGGAGCTTCGGTATGGAACGTTTTAAATAGAAAAAACATTATTAATGAATACTATACTCTAATAGAAGACAGTATTGAACCTATTAGAAATGAATCTTTAGGCATCACCCCAAATGTAAGTTTTAGAGTTCATTTTTAGATAATAACTAACTTATACAGTGCTTTTTATCGAATATTCATCTTGATTTGTATTGGCAATTAAAATATTAATTACATTGAAAAAAATATAGTATGGCCTCATTAAATCCTCTAAGTTCCAACCTAGACCTAAGGAAAGCTAAACACTTACTTAGAAGAGCTACTTATAATTACTCCAAGGAACAATTAGATACTTTTGTAGGCATGTCAGCCACAGATGCAGTGAATAGCTTAACAGCCAATGTGGCATATGTATTAACAGAGCCTTATGACCCCATGCCTGCAAGTAATCCAGATGGTTATTGGACATCTTCAAATGAACATCCCAATTCTTTTGATGGTCAGAGTAGAAAACGAGCACACGTTACAGCTTGGTGGTGGCACAATGCCATAAATCAGATTACCATAAAATATAAATTATCATTTTTTCTACATACCTGTTTTACCGTGGGTAAAGACTCAGGTGTTGGGGCTGCATCTTTTTTCTTTGATCATCTTCGTCTTCTTGATTTTTATGCCTTAGGTAACATCAAAACTTTGGCTAAAAAAATCACTTTAGACAATGGCATGTTAGATTATTTGGATAATACCCAAAATAACAAAAATAACCCTAATGAAAATTATGCCAGGGAGTATTTAGAACTCTTTACTATTTTAAAAGGAGAACAAATTGGAGAAGGCAACTACACTAATTACACAGAATTAGATATACAGCAGGCCGCAAAGGTATTTTCTGGTTTTAAAAAGAAAGGCGATAGAAACGGAGATATAGATACGGACACAAACCTACCTATAGGCTATATAAATGCAAATAGACATGACCCAAATGACAAAACCTTTTCTAGTGCATTTAATAACCAAACAATATTGGGTAGAAATACTAAAGAAACCATTATAGAAGAGCTAGACGATTTTGTTGAAATGGTTTTTGCACAAGAAGCAACGGCAAAAGCATATTGTAGAAAGCTATATCGGTATTTTGTAAAAAGTGATATTTCTGCTACCGCTGAAACCGATATCATAACACCACTTGCTCAAATTCTAGTTAATAACAACTATGAAATTTTACCAGTTGTGACTACCCTCTTAGCTAGCGAACATTTTTATGACATGGATGATGACGATAATACCAATAATACTATAGGAGCCATTATTAAAAGTCCTTTACAATTACTATCTGAAGTAATTTCTTTGTTTGAAGTAGAATACCCAGATCCAGAAACAGAACAATTACGGTTCTACCGAAACTTTTTTCTTAGATATATACACATTATATATTTCAAAGGTTCTGGCATGGAATTTTTCAACCCAGATTCTGTAGCAGGATATCCAGCATATTATCAGGAACCAGGCTTTGATAGAAACTGGTTTTCCTCAAACACACTCATTGCTAGATATGAACTCATGAGAGATTTACTTACCCGAAATAATTTATACACAAATTTAGACACTGTTTCATTTGTTGAAAACAAAATAAGCCCAGAAGAGACTAAAGACCCTAATACTTTAGTGTTTGCACTGGCGAATTTAATGTATCCCGAAAGTATTGACTCGGATAGAATCAACTATTTCAAAACATTCCTAATAGGTGATTTTAATGATTATTACTGGACTGGCGCTTGGTTGCAATACATTAACACACATAATGAAAGCGACAAGAATGTTGTGAAAACTAGGCTAGATTCGCTTATTACAACTATGGTCAATGCAGCAGAATTTCAATTAATGTAAAAGTCTACCAATCATGAAAAGAAGAAACTTCATAAAACTATCAGCAACCGCTTCAGTTATTGGGCTTACACCATTTCAAATTCAAGCTGCTTTAAAAACGTTTTTTCCATTTAATTGCCCAGACATATCTGGAAGAAAACTGGTTTTAGTGAATCTTGCTGGAGCAAACGATGGCTTAAACAGTATAGTTCCTTTAAATCAATACGATATTTATAGCAATTTAAGACCAACCATTAAAGTACCCGAAAGTGGATATAATAAATACATTACTCTAGATAGCACACTACCAGAAAACCAACAAGTTGGTTTGAACCCTGCATTAGCTAGCTTTAAACCACTTTATGATAAGGGTATTTTGAGAATCGTACAAGGCGTAGGGTACCCGTCACAGAATAAAAGTCATTTTAAATCAACCGATTTATATTTTACCGGAAATGACGGAAACAGCATGCTAAACGGTGTTGATACTGGTTGGATAGGAAGATTTATGGAACAATATTATTCTGATCTAATAGTGGAGCAATTCCCGTTGGCAATCGAAATTGGTTCCAACCAAACCTCTTTAGGTTTTCATGCCGAAGAAGCTCATGGGTTATCACTTAATATTACAGGTCAAGACCCATCTGGTTTTTATAATGTTATAAACGGTTTAGGTGGTGAGGCTCCAACAAACATTCCAGATTCTGATTACGGTAAACAATTAGAATTTATTAATAATACTGATAGTCTAACAAATACGTATGCAGCATCAATATCTAACGCCTTTAATAAAGGTAAAAATGATATTACTTACCCCGACACGGATTTGGCAGATCAATTGAAAACCGTTGCTCGCCTAATTAGCGGTGATTTAGGGTCAAAAATTTACATGGTAAGAATTAGTGGCTTCGACACGCACAATGCTCAGGTACAAGCATCTGGAGACATTTTAGGAAGACACCATGCCTTATTATCTGAACTCTCTGAAAGTATAGAAGCTTTCACTGCTGATTTGGAAAGCCAAAATCTATCTGAAGATGTTGTTGGTGTTACGTTCTCTGAATTTGGAAGAAAAGCAGCAGAAAATGGAAACCTAGGAACCGACCATGGTGAAATTGCACCAATGTTTATATTTGGAAAACCTGTTTCTGGAGGCATGACAGGTAGTAATCCTAATTTATCCGAAGCTGTTGAAGATAACAATTGGCAAATTAAAACGGTTCAATACGATTACAGACAGACTTTCGCTACATTACTACAAGATTTCCTTGGTGCAGATAATGCTATCATTGATAATACCTTCTTCAACCATTCGTTAAACGATAGCTTCACAAATTTAAAAATTGAAGATATTTTAAGAGCAGAGTATGATATTTCCAAAAACTGTCAATCTAGTATCGGTGAACCTGATTCTGATAATAAAAACTGGTTGTTATACCCCAATCCAGTTAAAGACATTATAAACATGTCTAGCATTAATCTAGTTGAATCTGTAAACTTTAGAATTTACAATGCATCTGGAATTCCTTTAATTGATGTAACACGTGAAGTAAAAGACGGAGTAGCGTCTACTAATGTATCTCATTTTAGTAGTGGGGTGTACTTTTTTGAAGTAGTAACTGGCTCTAAAAAAGAGATTCATAAAGTGGTTAAAATATAGATTTGAGATAGTAAATTTATTCTATAACAACACTACTGTATTTTGCATTCACCACAATACTTTTTCCACTACTTAAATCTCCTGTTGAAAACGTATTTACATTATCAGATTCCTTTTTTGGATGACTAAATCTAGAGCGATTTCCCTTGTACTGTAAATTATAGTTCACTTTAGGTTGGGCAATGACAGCATCACAATTTTGAAGTATAACATTTAGGTTAGTAAAGGCCTCATCTATTTTTAAAATTTTAATATCGCCAATCTTACTATCAATAACGGCATTTCCTAGAAAATTGTCTATTAAAATATTTGAAGAATTAGAGTTTAAAACTATATGCTTCACATTATTTAGTTCTACTTGCTTAACATATTTCAAATTTAATTCACCTAAATTCCAATTAGTTACATAAACAGGAGAGTAAGAAGCATTAATGGAGGTAGATCCTCCATTAATGCTATTTGCTGTTAATTTAGAATAAGCCAAATTTGCCTTTAAATCATCAACATTTGAGGCTAACTCAACCTCACCATGCTTAACATTAACTTTTAGCTTAGCTTTTTTGGGCATTTTTATTTTAATGGTCTTATTAACTTTAAAATTAGTCTCTTTAGTTACCAATCTTTCAATTAAAACCTTTCTTTCTTTTGTCAATTTTTCTTGTGCTACTTTCCTTTTTTCTATAGCTTTTTCTCGTTCCTTCAGTGCTTTTTCTCTAGCTTTTTGGCGCTCTTCTTGATTCAAAGCTTGTTGTTCTATTTTTTTAGAAAAACGCTCTCCCCATGCTTCCATTTTCTCTTCAAATGCTTCGCTATCAAAATTCTCTTCAAATTTTTCTGCCCATGCTTCCATTTGTTTACCAAACTTCTCACTCCACTCTTTTCCAAATTTTTCTCCCCATGCTTCCATTCTTTTGGCATAATCATCGCCATAAGTAGATTCAAATTGTTTGGTATACTCATTTAAATACTTTTCCCCATCTTTTTTATAGGCTTCATAATCAAAGTGAAAACTCTTTGTGTTTTCTGGTAATGGCGGTAATTCTGGTAACGGAGGTAATTCTGGCATTTCAGGAAGTTCAGGAATATCTAACTGAAAACTAAAATCCATTTCAGGTATTTCTGCTAATTCATATTTTAACTCTCTTAATACAGCATTAACAGCGTCGTCATCGGTCGAGGTTGAATATGCCCACACTTTTGGGGTGTGAGCACTGCTTCTTGTGCTTATAGTTACTTGGCTACTAGTGGCATCAATATCTAAAAGCCAATTTTTTAATGCTTGATTAAGTTCCTCCTCACTTAATTCCTCACCTTCAATATAAGCTTCAACTTCAACTACATCTTTATTCCAAGTATCAAATATAATATTGCAATAGCTTGTATTTAAGTCTATAGTTACATCTTTATCAACCTTTATAGATTGTGATACTTTAGTTTGTTTTTGAGCTGCTAAATTACCTGCTATAAAAAAGGTAATTACTAATAATTTTAATTTTATTGATAATCTGTTCATTTTTTGATTTTTTTAAATTGATTGTTCCACGGCTTCAGTTCCCGCCTCGGAAGGGGTTAATTCTTTTAGTTGTGATTTTAACCTGTATAACAAGTTTAAGCGCAACTTTAAATTATCAATTAAGGCATTAACAGTTAACTCACTTGGTCCTGATTTAGTTAACTCTAAAGACAATCTTTTATACTCCTTATCCAGTTCTCCTAATTGCTCTATGTAGCCATCAAAAAGGTCTTTTGTTTCTGGTGTATACTTAATTTTAGATAGCTCTAAATTAATACTTGCTAAATAGTAACCCTCAACCTTTTTTAAACCTGGAGATATATCACCTAAAGATTTTGTTTCTACAGGGTCATTAACAACAATATTGGTTGGACTATCTGTTTTAACATCTGGAGAAAACAATTTATAACCACCAAAGCTTAAACCAATTAATAATGTAATAGTAGCAGCTATTTGAATCCAACCAAAATTAGATTTTGATGATTTCTCTGGAAACGCTTTATCTAATTTTTTTATAAAGCGTTGCTCGTGATTTGCAGGCATCTTTTCAGGTGATACTTTATCATCTTTAAAAAAGTCTCTAATATCTTGTGCCATGACTTTTAAGTGTTAACAATTCTTGTAATTTTACTTTACCCCTTGATAATTGTGTTCTTGATGCTACTTCCGAAATATTTAAAATTTCCGATATTTCCTGATGGTCATACCCTTCTATCAAATACAGCATCACTACGTACTGGTATTTATCGGGTAACTTTTCAATAGCAATTTTAACATCATTCAATGTTATAGCATCATCTACTAACCATTTGTCGTCTTTTGGAGTATCAACAACTTTTAAGTGCACTTCATCTAACTCTACAAGCTGTTGCTTTTTAGACTTTAAAAAATCAATACTCTTATTTACAACAATACGTTTTAACCAAGCTCCAAAAGTAACTTCAGCCTTATACTGATGTAGTTTTGAAAACGCCTTAATAAAAGATTCTTGCACTACATCTTCGGCGTCATTAGCATCTCTCAAAAAACGTTTAGCAACAATATACATACCATCGCAGTACTGGTTGTATAACTGCAATTGTGCCTTTCTGTTGTTTTGTTTACATTGTTCAATAATGTCAACCTGAAACATACTAAATCTACTTTTGGTCTAAGTTAGTTCATTTAAAAGACGATGAAAAAATTGAAGTGTGGCAAAAAAAATATTTTTTTTAAAGAAATAACAAAATCAAGCAATTATGCGTTTGCAAATTAGAAAATGTTAGTTTTTAAAGTATCTTTATATCGAAAAAATCGCTCAATATGAACACCTTCTTAAAACGTTTATTAATCCTACTTTCAATTGTTGCTTTAGGGCTACTTTTATATTCTGTTTTTGTTGAAAATATTTTTGAAAAACGCTTAAGTCCTAAAGATACAGTAAAATTTGAATTGAATGATTTAAGGCTAAAAGTATTCTATAACAGACCCTATAAAAAAGAACGGGAAATCTTTGGAGCCTTAGTACCATTTAATAAAGTGTGGCGTACTGGTGCAAATGAAGCCACCACCTTTCAAACCAATCAAAAATTAGATATTAATGGTATGATTTTACCTGTTGGAAAATATACGCTATGGACGGTTCCAAAAGATTCTACTTGGACAGTAATGTTTAACTCTAAACAATACGAGTGGGGTGTAGACTCTGAAATGAATCCTTTGTGGGATCCTAATTATGACGTAATAAATGTTGAAGTTCCGGTTGAAAAATTACAAACTACGGTTGAGCAATTCACCATTGCTTTTGACAACTCTACAGATAAGTTGTTTTTAACCATGGCTTGGGATGACACCAAAGTTGCGGTTCCTCTTAAAAATTAGGTTTTTTTATTGCGTATCTTAGTATAAACCTTTTAGCATTGGATAAACCAAAAAAATCAGCTCTAATTCAAAAAGATGGGGTTTCTATTTCTGAAATTACTAATAAAAATTCTATTGAAAATTTAAAGAACAAACGTAAAAGTGAAATGGACCCCAATGAATTGGTTGATTCCATTCTAAACAAAGATATTACTGCTCTAAGTAGGGCTATTACTTTAATTGAAAGCAAAAATCCAAAGCATTTAAAAGCGGCTAACACCATATTAAAGGGTTGTTTACCACATGCTAATAAATCGGTCAGAATTGGAATAACAGGCATTCCTGGAGTTGGAAAAAGCTCCTTTATTGAAACCTTTGGAAACCATTTAACCAAGCTAGGAAAACGTGTGGCTGTATTGGCTATAGACCCTAGTAGTTCTGTCTCCAGAGGAAGTATTTTGGGAGATAAAACCCGAATGGAAGATTTAGTGAAAAATGATAATGCTTATATCCGTCCTTCTGCTTCTGGCGACTCTTTGGGTGGTGTAGCCAGAAAAACGAGAGAGACCATAACCCTTTGTGAGGCTGCTGGCTTTAATATTATTATTATTGAAACGGTTGGTGTTGGTCAAAGTGAAACTACAGTGCACAGTATGGTAGATTTCTTTTTGTTATTAAAACTTGCTGGTGCTGGTGATGAACTTCAAGGTATTAAACGTGGTATTATTGAAATGGCTGATTTGATAGCTATTAATAAAGCCGATGGTGATAACTTAAAAGCTGCCAAACTTGCTAAAACCGAATTCACTAGAGCGCTTCACCTCTACCCAAAAAAATCATCTAATTGGAATCCAAAAGTAACTGTTTGTAGTGCTACAGAAAATACGGGTATAGACAAAATATGGAGCATGGTTTTAGATTATGTTGAGATTACAACTAAAAATGCCTATTTTATAAAGAAGCGAAATGAACAAAATAAATACTGGCTTTTACAAACCATTGAAACACAATTAAAATTTTATTTCTTTAATCAGCCAAAAATAAAAAAGGAATTAAAAAATCAGTTACAACTTATTGAGAATAATAAAACAACACCTTTTGCTGCTGCTGATTATTTATTGAACTTGTAAACAGAATTAATGTAGCTTAGGTATTATTAAACACTATGGTTTCAAGTATTAAGTGACATTTCATTTAAGGTAATATTAAATTTTTTCAAAAGCACTTTAGATAATTTATAAAACATAAATCCTGAAATAGCTCCAAACGTTAATCCACAAACAATATCGGTGGGGTAATGAACACCTACATAAATCCTACTATAGGCTACTATAGCACTCCATAATAATAGAATGAAAACAGCATTTTTATAGAATGGTTTAAGTAATAAACCCGCAAAAATAGCTGCTGCCATAGAGTTTGATGAATGCCCTGAAAAAAAGCCATACTTACCACAACGTACTGCAATAAAACGCATTTGCTCAATTAAATTTGCTTCTCTACAAGGTCTAGGTCTTTCAAACCCACGTTTGAAAACGTTTGTTATTTGGTCTGTAAACGTAATCATTAAGGCCACTACAATTATAAAAACTATCAAAGCTTTCCATCCATACTTTTTGTATAATAAAAACAACAACAAAGCGTAAAGCGGAATAAACGTTAGCTTGTCTGTTATGAGCAACCATAACCAATCCCAAGTATTATTTCCTAGATTATTTAAATATAAAAACAGCTCAGTGTCATATTTTAGAATCTTTTCTATCATATATAAAAAGTCAAAATACTAATCGTCATACTTTTCAATTTCGGCATCATAAAATGCGGTGGCAAGCCTAATAGCATTTTCCGTCTCAGTTTCAAGTTCTTTTTGATCTTCGGCGTTAAACTCTTCAAACCATTCAACTTCATCATTTTCAAGATTAATAATAAATCTTGGAAACTCTGTATGTATTACATAAATAGCATTAGGATAGTCTGTGTTATCTCCTAATATAAATTTTGGCAAGGACATATTTCTTTATTGTTTAGTCAAAATTAACTTTTTCGTTAAATAATTAAATCGAATATACAATAAAATTGCGGCTGTAGATAAACCTGCTAATAAACCTAGCCAAATACCCAAACTACCATAAACATGAGCTTTTCCTAAAAACCAACTTATTGGGAAACCTACCAACCAATAAGATATAAATGTGATTAATGTTGGAATTTTAACGTCTTGCAACCCCCTCAATGCTCCTAAAACTATAACTTGAATACTATCACTTATTTGAAAAACAGCAGCTACTAATAATAATTTTGAAGCTATAACCAATACTTCAGTATTATCTACAAAGTTTTTAGCATCATCAAAATCAACGTATAGTTTAGGTAGGTAATTATGGAATGTGTAGAATATTAGTGCAAACCCAATGGCAAATAATATCCCCATTAAAAATAGAGAGAAAGCTATCCTACGCAGCTCAAAATAATTTTGCAATCCTTTTTGATTACCTATCCTTATCATGGATGCCACACTTAATCCCATAGCTACCATAAAGGTCATTGACGATAAGTTTAGAGCTATTTGGTTTGCCGCTTGCGGATTTTTACCAAGCAAACCACTTAACCATATAGCTGCCGTAAATATAGCCACTTCAAAAAGCATTTGCATAGCACTAGGGGTACCTAAATTCAAGATTTTTTTAAGCATCAATTTTTCCAATTTAAAATACTTAATATCTATAATATAATTTTTAGATTTTTTATTCTTTCTTAACAAATACCACAAATAACCAACCATAACAAACCTTGACAAGAGAGTGCCATAAGCAGCACCTACTATCCCTAATACAGGAAAACCAAGTTTTCCAAAGATTAAAACATAGTTTAAAATGATATTGATAACGTTTGCTAATAATGTAGCGTACATAGGATATTTAGTCATAGACAAGCCATCGCTAAATTGCTTAAACCCCTGAAAAACAACCAATGGAATTAATGAAAATGCTACTAAATCTAGATATGGTATAGCTAATTCAACCACTTCTGGTGGTTGTTTCATAAAAAACATTAAAGGCTTTGCAAAAAATACCAATATAAAAAGTAAAACACCTAAAACAGTGCATAAAAAAAGGCCATGCTTAAAAGATGACTTTCCTTTAACAAAATCATCCTCAGCATCTGCCTCTGCAATTAAGGGGGTTATGGCTGTAGAAAAACCAATACCAAGAGACATAGCAATAAACATAAAACTATTACCTAACGATACTGCTGCTAATTCTGCTGTTCCCAATTGGCCCACCATGATATTATCTACAAAACTCACAAAAGTATGCCCTAGCATTCCCAACATTACTGGCGCCGCCAATTGCCAGTTATATTTAAACTCTTTGGTGTAGTGTTTTAAATACATGTTTCAAAATTAAACTTTCGCTTTTGCTTTAACAATTTTAGAAAAATTAGTTTGATTGTATATTATTAACCAATGTTAATAACTTGATATAATATTCAGGTTTATAAGCAGTTATTTTTTATACTTTTAAGAGCTATTTAAATTTGAAAAAAATCGTAGTTAATACGATCTATAGAAACATTTAGCTTTTATTTTATAGGGATTAAAAATTTCGGCTTAAACGTTTCGATATTAAAAAGAAGGACAATTATTATCCTTCTTTTTTCTTTTTTATGATTGAATTTTTGAATTTACAAATTTGAAACTTCCTTTTTGGCAATTTCAAATTCATGAATTAAATCTTTTACTATTTGACTTACTGGTTTGATACTATGAATAAGTCCTGAAATTTGACCTATTTCAAGTTCGCCATTATCTAAATCGCCTTCAAACATACCCTTTTTCGCTCGTGCTCTTCCCAATAATGCTTTTAACTCCTCAAGCGTTGGTCCCTTTTTATATAGTTCTTGAACTTCTTTATAAAACTTATTTTTAATTAAACGAACGGGTGCCAACTCTTTCAAGGTTAACTGAGTATCACCCTCTTTAGCATCAACAACTGCTTGTTTAAACGCTTGGTGTGCCGAACTTTCTTCACTGGCCACAAACCTGCTTCCTATTTGAACTCCATCTGCTCCTAAAACCATTACTGCTAACATGCCTCTACCTGTTGCTATACCGCCAGCAGCAATTAAAGGAATTTTGATTTGTTCTCTTACCATAGGTATTAAACTCAATGTTGTAGTTTCATCACGCCCATTATGCCCACCGGCTTCAAAACCCTCAACCACAATAGCATCTGCGCCTGCTTCTTGAGCTTTTAAAGCAAATTTAACACTACTAACTACGTGAACTACAGTAATATTTCTTTTCTGCAACCAAGCAGTCCAAGTTTTTGGGTTTCCCGCAGATGTAAATACAATTTTCACATCTTCTTCTACTATGATATCCATGACTTCTTGAATATTAGGATATAACATAGGAACGTTTACCCCAAAAGGTTTAATTGTTGCCTGCTTGCACTTTTGAATATGCTCCCGCAGTACCTCGGGGTACATGGAACCTGCTCCTATTAGCCCTAAAATTCCTGAATTACTGGCTGCGGATGCTAATCGCCAACCACTGTTCCAAACCATTCCCGCTTGAACGATTGGATATTGAATATTAAAAAGATTTGTGATTTTATTTGGCATACCGAAAGTTAAGAAATAACTCCCGAACCTAAAAGCTCATCATTTTTATACCAAGCTACAAACTGACCTTCTGTAATAGCAGATTGGCATGCTTCAAATTCTACATATAATCCAGAATCTATCTTGTGTAAGGTTGCTTTTTGTAGAGGTTGCCTATATCTAATTCTGGCCTCAACTTGCATTGTCACATCAACATCTAAAACTAAATCCTCTCGAATCCAATGTAATTCATCATTGCCAACAAATAAGGCTTTTTTTAATAATCCAGGATGCTCTTTGCCTTGCCCTGTGTAAATTACATTTTCTTCTACATCAGTATCAATAACAAACAATGGCTCTGGGGTTCCACCTACAGCAAGTCCTTTTCGTTGGCCTTTTGTAAAAAAATGAGCTCCTTGATGTTTACCAACCACTTTACCATCATCTATTTTGTAATTAACTTTTCGTGATAAAAACTTTAATTTATCTATTTCTGAAGTGAACTTTGGTTGTTTCTGATTAAATATCTTTAAATCGTTTGGAATTTCAACGATAAGACCCTCTTTGGGTTTTAATTGTTGTTGTAAGAATTCTGGCAACCTTACCTTACCAATAAAACAAAGTCCTTGAGAATCTTTTTTATCAGCAGTAACCAAACCTATATCATTGGCAATATCCCTAACTTCAGGTTTCGTTAATTCTCCTATTGGAAATAAGGCTTTTGAGAGTTGCTCTTGAGATAACTGACATAAAAAATAAGATTGGTCTTTATTGTTATCAACTCCTGCCAAAAGTTGATATGTTACTTTTCCACTGTTTTCAATGATACCTTTTCTGCAATAATGCCCCGTTGCTACATAATCTGCTCCTAGCTCTAAAGCAATTTTCAAAAAGACATCAAATTTAATCTCTCTGTTACATAAAACGTCTGGGTTGGGAGTTCTTCCTTTTTCATATTCATTAAACATATAGTCTACAATACGCTCTTTGTATTGTTTACTCAAATCTACCGTTTGAAAAGGAATTCCTAATTTTTCAGCAACCAACATAGCATCATTACTATCATCTAACCAAGGACATTCATTGGAAATAGTGACGGAATCATCATGCCAGTTTTTCATAAACAAGCCAATAACATCATAGCCTTGCTTTTTTAACAAATAAGCCGCAACACTAGAGTCTACACCACCTGAAAGTCCAACAATAACGCGTTTCATCTTTCTAAAATTAGAGTGCAAAGATACATATTATTTACAGCATAAATAGTAATAAGAATGCAATGTACAAATCGACAAAAAACATATTGTTTAACTTTTTTAAATTTTTTTTGAACAAAATTTGTTTATTTGTTTAACTTTTTAATATATTTGCTAAACAAAAATTATTAAAATAAAATTATTATGAAAACATTAACAGCCACAAAAAAATTGATAATGCTATTTATAGCATCTTTTTTTGTATTATCGTGCAGTGACGATGATGCTCCTGCCCCATTCGTACCAGTAAACAGTATTGTTGAAATTGTTCAGTCTTCTCAATTAACAGACTTATTTACTGCACTATCGAAATACCCAGACTTAGTGAATACTCTAAGTGGAAATGGAACTTTTACAGTTTTTGCTCCTACAAACCAAGCCTTTGATGCATTATTAGCAGCATTAGGGCAAGACAGCATTGATGACATACCAGAAGATGTGTTAAGAAACGTACTGGAATACCATGTTTTTGCTTCTGGAACAGTGACATCAAACCTAGTTAGTCCAGGTGATATACAGATGGCAAATGGAGAAACTGCAACAATTACTTCGGAAACCAACGGATTGTTTATAGCAGGTGCACAAATCATTGAAGTTGACGCGTTAGCCACTAATGGAGTTATACACGTTGTAAGTGATGTTATGGTACCACCATCTATAATGCCTATAGTAGGGACTATAGTTGCTCCGGCTTATTTCAACAAAGATTTCACAACTTTAATAGCTGCTGTACAAGCTGCAGACCCAAGTATATTAGATCTTCTTTTGAGTAATGGTACTAATGATGGCGGCTTAACACTGTTTGCTCCAACTAACGATGCTTTTACAGCTGCAGGTATTACAGATTTAGCGACCGTAGTAGATATTGTTGAAGATGTTCTAGCTTACCATGTTATTGATGGAACAATTATGAAAGATATGTTACCTACTTCAGGTATCAATGCTTTTGAAGTTGGAACTCTAGGTGGTAATGTATACCTTACAAATGCAGGAGGCTCTGTATCTTTAAACGGTACAACAACTGTTGTAGCCACAGATATAATAGGCTCTAATGGTGTTGTACACGTTATTGATAGAACGTTAATTCCTCCTACACAAACTATTGCAGAGATTGTTTCAAGCTCATCTAATTTTACATTATTAACAGCAGCTTTATTAAAAGCTAATTTAGTAGGCGCTTTTGATGAAGCCACAGATGGTCCATACACAGTATTTGCTCCTACAGATGCAGCCTTCATAGACGCAGGTTTTGCAGATGTTGATGCAATTAATGCTGCACCTGTTGAAACACTTGCTGCCATTCTAACACATCATGTTGTGGAACCCAATGTTTATGTCTTCTCAACTGATTTAACACAAGATGCTGTTGTTCCTATGTTAAATAATCAAAACACAACAATAGATTTGGCAAATTTAGCTGTCATTGATGCCTCTGGCAATAGTGCAGGCTTAAATGCTGGCTCATTAAACATACATGCAACCAATGGTGTAGTACATGTTTTAGATAAAGTATTACTACCATCTTCTTAAAAACAATAATATTAAAAATAAAAACAGTAAAATAATTAAAGGTAGAGATACAACAGCAAATATCATGGGTGGTACAACCTTAATTGATGCTAACAACAGAGTAAGCAACATAATTGCTGTTGATGTTCAAGCTTAGAATGGTGTTACACACGCAATCAATAAGGTTGTTTTACCACCTCTACCTATAAAAAAATTGATTTGTTAGTTTGATTTGTTGGTTGGTTACTTCGTAGACAATAAATTGTTAATAGCAATCTATCTCTCTCAAATTAGAATTGTCTATGAAAAAGTGGGCTCCCTTTAATTAGGGAGCTTTCTTTTTATGACTAAAGTCTTTTTCTTCTGTTACACCATTTTCATAATACTTCCAAATACCGTGTTTTTTGCCATGCTTGTAGCGCCCTTCAGCAATCAACTCTCCTTTAGGACTATAGTATTTAGAAACACCATGTAATTCTCCATTTTCATAAATGAAATGTTTTAGAATAACATTTTTAAGAGAATACCATTTAGCTTCACCTTCAAGTTTACCAAATTGATAATTAGAGGACTCTGCTATTTGCCCATTGTCATAAAAAACAAATCGTTTTCCGTGTAAATTCCCATTCACATCATAATGTTCAACGGTCATTAATTTATCTGAATCATCGTGATAGTATTCCCATTTGCCAATAAACTTCTTTCCATTCATTTTGCCCTCACTAATAATCTTTCCTTTTGAACTAAAAAAAGTAACCTTTGCTGTATTATCATTTTCATTAAAAACCTTCGATGCTGTTAATACCGCTTTCCCTTTTATATTTTTATAAAATTTAAAAATTCCAACTTCTTTACCATGGTGAAATTGTCCTTGATAACGTAAGACTTTAGTTCCCTCAAAATTCTTTTTCCAAATACCATGGCGCTTTCCATTTGCATCAAACTGATTTATAGTTTGCGCACCTATTGAAAGCGACATCAATAACATTGCAATTATATGTAATGGTTTCATAATTATATTTAAAGGATTAATATTAAGTTTCTATTTGACTAATTACAAACGAAAAAATAATAGGTTAAATTATGCGTAACAAAAAAACTGCCAAGTTAAGTGAACAGTTAACGCTCACAGTTGGCAGCTTTACATTTTAAGAAGTGAGAACAAAAACCAATCCCATCATCAATCGAGACAGGTTACAAACTATCTTTTTCTTTTTTGTTGTGATTGTTTTTGCTTTTCAGCTTGTTCCATCATTTCTTTCATTCTGGCTTGAAATTTACTTTGTTTTCTTGGTTTCTTTTTACTTTCCTGAATTTGAGCATGAATCTTATCTTCATCAAGAATATAATTTTTAATTACCAAAATAATCCCAATACTAATTAAGTTTGAAATAAAATAATACAAACTCAAACCAGACGCATAATTATTAAAGAAAAACAACATCATTATGGGTGAGAAATACATCATGTATTTCATCATTTTACCCATATCTGGCATTCCTTCTTGTTGGGGCGCTGTTTGCATGTTTTGTCCGGTTGTCAATCGCATATAAAAGAAAATAGCGATGGATGCCAAAATTGGGAATAAGCTAACATGATTACCATAAAAAGGAATACTCCAACCACTTGGGAAGTGATATATTGAATCATAAGATGATAAATCTTCCGCCCACAAGAAACTTTTTTGTCTTAAATCAAACGCCGACGGAAAAAATTGGAATAAGGCATAAAATACTGGCAACTGAATTAATGCGGGCAAACAACCAGACAAAGGACTTGCTCCTGCTTTAGTTTGTAACGCCATAGTTTCTTGTTGCGCCTTCATTTTATTGTCTTTGTACTTCTCACGTATAGCATCTAACTCTGGTTTTAGAATTTTCATTTTAGCCTGAGACAAGAATTGTTTGTATTGTACAAATGACAAACATATTTTTACCAAAATAGTCATAACTACAATAGCAATACCATAAGGCATTAAACCTCCTAGAAAGCTAAACAAAGGCATAAAAAGATATCGGTTTATCCAACCAAAAATACCCCAACCCAACGGTACCATTTCATCTAGATTACGATTATAGGCATTTAGAGTTCTAAACTCACTTGGTCCGTAATACCAATTCATGTTATAATTAAGTTCTCCTCCTTTTAACTCTAAAGGTATTTTTGAGCTAAATAGTTTGGTATATACAGTATCTATGGCTTCATCTTCAACCAAATTTTTAGAAGCAATTCGAGACGTTTTAAAAGCCGTATCTGTTAATAATATAGAGGAGAAAAAATGTTGCTTATACCCTATCCAAGTTACATCGGATAGAGTTTCATCTGCATCACGCATTCCTGTATAATCATCTTTTCCGCCTTCATATTCGTAATGAATATCGGTATATCTATTTTCATAAGAAATACTCTTTGCATGACGGTATCCTTTAAGATTCCAATCTAAATTAATTTGCTGTGAACTATTGAACACATCTCCTAAGCCTTGTGAACGAATGGTGAAATCCATCATATAATCACCATCTTTCAAATCATATCGGTATTCTAAATATTTACTCTCTGAAACCTTTAGCTTCATAGATACTATTGTACTACCGTTATTTTTAGTGATAGTAGGCTCAAAATATAAATCCTGAGTATTTAAAATTCTACTATCGGTTGTTCCAAAATTAATATTAAATGAAGCGTTGTTATCTTTTATTAAATAAATAGGCTCTTCTTTATAATCTACAAATTCCTTCAACCTTACTTCTGAAAGATACCCGCCTTTATTGTTAAACTTAAGTGCTAAAAGGTTGCTTTCAACAAGGGTTTCTTCATCAGATCCTTTTAATGCAGAATAAGCAAATGCCCCTAGTTTGTTTTGTAAAGCAATATGTTGCAGTGAATCAACATTAGTTCCAATACTATAATCTGTAGCCGAAGTGATTTTGGTTTGTTCTTGCTCTTTAGCATTTTGTTCTGAAGCTATCTGCTCTTGTTTTTCCTTTTCCTGTGCTTCTAACTCTTCAGGTGTTGGCTGATTTTGCCAAAGCATATAAGCCAAAATTCCGAAAATAAGCACGAAGCCTATTATCGAATTAATATCTAACTTTTTTTCTTCCATATTTCAGTTGGTGTCATTCTTAGCGTAAACTCAATATGACAAATCTTATTTGTTACAAAGTTTTATTATTAATCAAAAAACTGTCCAATTCTAGTTTTGTGCCATACTGACACCCTTTTGTTTACTTTTATATTTAAGTGCTGCTGCTACAAAAGCCACAAATAGAGGATGCGGATTTGCTACAGTACTCTTGTATTCTGGGTGATACTGAACACCAACAAACCATGGGTGTTCTGGTATTTCAATAATTTCTACCAAACCTGTATCAGGATTTAATCCTGTGGCAATCATACCTGCAGCTTCCATTTGAGCTTTGTAATTACCATTAAATTCATAACGATGTCTGTGGCGCTCTTTAATGGTTTCAGTCTTGTAAATGTCTCTTACTAAACTACCCAATTTCAAATCACAAGCCCAAGCTCCTAAACGCATGGTACCTCCTTTATCGGTAATCGATTTTTGTTCTTCCATCAAATCAATAACCGCATTTTTAGTTTCAGAATTCATTTCGGTAGAATCTGCATCTTTGATTCCTAAAACATTTCTGGCAAATTCAATAACTGCCATTTGCATACCTAAACAAATACCTAAAAAAGGAATATTGTTTTCACGAACAAACTTAACAGCATCTATTTTTCCTTCAATACCTCGTTCACCAAAACCTGGCGCAACCAAAACACCATCTAAATGAGCCAACTTAACTTCAATATTATCGCTATTTAAATATTCTGAATGAATAGATTCTATGTTTACTCTTACCTCATTAGCTGCTCCTGCATGAATAAATGCTTCTAAAATAGATTTATAAGAATCTTGTAATTCTACATATTTACCAATAAGGCCAATGCTAACCTCTGTTTTAGGGTTTTTATGACGTTTTAAAAATTCATTCCACTTAGTGACATCTGGTTCTGTGCTTTTTAAGTTTAGTTTCTTTAAAACTACTTTATCAAGTCCTTCTTTCAACATTAAATTTGGAACATCATAAATAGTAGAGGCATCTATAGACTCAATAACAGCTTCCTGAGTTACGTTACAGAACAATGCCAGTTTTCGTTTTAAATCTTGTGGTAAATGATGTTCTGTTCTACAAACTAATATATCAGCTTGAACACCACTTTCCATCAAGGTCTTTACACTATGCTGTGTTGGTTTGGTTTTAAGTTCACCTGCAGCTGACAGGTAAGGTACCAAAGTTAAATGCACAACTATACCATTGTTTTCTCCTAAATCCCAACGTAGTTGACGAACAGCTTCTATATATGGCAACGATTCAATATCACCTACTGTTCCTCCAATTTCTGTAATAACAATATCATATTCTCCTGAATTTCCTAATAATTGGATACGATCTTTGATTTCATCTGTAATATGAGGAACCACCTGAACCGTTTTTCCTAAAAATTTCCCTTTGCGTTCTTTTTTAATAACACTTTGGTAAATACGACCCGTGGTAACATTATTGGCTTGACTGGTAGGCGTGTTTAAAAAGCGTTCGTAATGACCTAAGTCTAAATCAGTTTCAGCACCATCTTCTGTAACATAACATTCACCATGTTCATAAGGGTTTAAAGTTCCAGGATCTACGTTAATATACGGGTCTAATTTTTGTATGGTAACACGGTATCCTTGAGACTGAAGCAATTTTGCAAGAGATGCTGCTATAATACCTTTTCCTAGAGAAGATGTAACCCCACCGGTTACGAAAATGTACTTTGTATTTGTCATGTTGCGCTTTTAAACGCAGGCAAATTTACAAAATTAAAATAGTTATTACCGAATAAGTTTTTAGTATTTTAGGGTAGTTTTCAACAAACACCAAACAAATAGAACTTACACATCAATCCGCTCAATATGAGCTCCTATGGCTCGTAAACGTTCATCAATATTTTCGTAACCACGGTCAATTTGCTCAATATTCATTATGGTTGATGTTCCCTTAGCCGATAATGCTGCTATAAGTAATGATACCCCAGCACGAATATCGGGCGATGTCATTGTTGTAGCTTTCAAAGTAGATTTAAAATCATGACCAATAACAGTAGCTCTGTGCGGATCACATAAAATAATTTTTGCTCCCATGTCAATAAGTTTATCTACGAAGAACAAACGGCTTTCAAACATTTTTTGATGAATTAAAACACTACCTCTCGCTTGAGTAGCTACTACCAATATAATACTCAATAAATCTGGTGTAAACCCAGGCCATGGTGCATCTGAAATGGTTAAAATAGAACCATCAATAAAATTTTGAATTTCGTATCCATTGGTATGAGCAGGAATATGAATATCGTCTCCTTGTTTTTCGACAGTGATACCCAATTTTCTAAACACATTAGGAATTAGACCTAAATCATCCCAAGATACATCCTTAATAGTCAATTCACTCTTAGTCATAGCTGCTAAACCAATCCAACTACCAATTTCTATCATATCAGGTAACATGGTATGCTCTGTACCTCCCAAGCTATCAACACCATCAATTATTAGCATATTAGACCCCACGCCACTAATTATGGCTCCCATTCTGTTTAGCATTTTACAAAGTTGCTGCAAATATGGTTCACAAGCCGCATTGTATATGGTTGTTTGGCCTTCTGCTAAAACAGCTGCCATGACTATATTGGCTGTTCCTGTAACAGAGGCTTCTTCCAAAAGCATATATGCGCCTTTGAGTTTGTTGGCTTCAACACCATAAAATTGATCTTCTTTACTATAACCAAATTTAGCTCCTAGTTTAATGAATCCTTCAAAATGTGTATCTAATCTTCGGCGCCCAATCTTATCACCTCCGGGCTTAGGAATATAACCTCTACCAAAACGCGCTAGTAACGGACCAACTATCATTATAGAGCCACGTAATCCTCTTCCGTCTACTTTAAATTCGTCCGATTCTAAGTATTCTAAATTTAGGTTGTCTGCTTGAAAGGAATAAGTACCCTGAGAAAGGCGCACTACCTTTACCCCTAGTTTTTTTAATAAACTTATTAGCTTATTAACATCAACAATATCGGGTATGTTATTTATGGTAATTTTTTCGGGGGTTAGTAAAACTGCACATAATATTTGTAACGCCTCGTTTTTAGCACCCTGTGGTTTTATACTTCCTTTTAGCTGATGACCACCTTCAATTTTAAATACTCCCATACTCTACTCAATTTCGAGGTTTAAACATTCGAGGTCTACCCCCAAAATCAAAATTAGTTTCCTATTAAATGTCTTGTTAACTTGTACAAAGATTGTCTTACTTAATAACGTTTTCTCTGTCTGCTTTGTTTTTTATGATGTCCTTTTTTTCCTGAGTATTTACTCTTAGCACGCATTAAACTTGAAGATTCTGATAAGTTTTCTTCTGAATTTCTAAGATTAATTTTTCCACCAGACAATTCAAACAAGTGATCGTAGATAACTATATCCTCAACAGTGTCTTTATTCCAATTTAAAAAACACTTTTTCATGTGGTTGGCAATGGTGTATATTAAAGCTTCCTTTAATTCACCATCTTCCCATGTATTGGCAACGTCTATCATTGTTTTAATATTGTTCCCGTAGAAACGATATTTTGGGTGATTTTGAGGATATTTTAAAGGCTCAGGGCGTTCAGACAGCAACTCCTTGGTAGGTTTTTCAAAAGGGGAATCTACGTCTAGTTCAAAATTAGACATGATGAATAGCTGATCCCAAAGTTTATGCTGAAAATCTGGTACGTCTCTTAAATGTGGCTGCATATTACCCATTACCGAAATAATGGCTTTAGCTATTTTGTTTCGCTCATCTCTGTTGTTAACAGCTTTAGCTTGATTAATCATTTTCTGCATGTGGCGACCATATTCTGGTATAATTAAATGCTCACGCTCTGTATTGTATTCTAAAGTATTTGTCAAAATAAATGTGTGGAATTAAAAATTATGCACGTAGTTATTTATGCTTGTGCAAAATACAAAAAAATTCTAAAGACTTATTACACCTTCAATTTTTTCTGCTACTTCTTGATATTTTTCAATAACGGCATTGGGATCTCTCATCAATAAGTTTACTGAAACACTTGTATAGTTGCCATTTTTAGACTCAACGGTATTAATTACAGCTCCCATATTATCAAATATAGCCTCTAATTTAGCTAATTTTTCACTATCTGACTTCACAATAAACTTATACAAGTATTCTGCTGGCCAACTAGAGGTTTCATAAAGTTGGTTTCTTAGTTTATTGTAAAACTCTTCTGATTTTGGTGATGAACCCATAGCAATTTTATATGCTGCAAAAGTACATGATTTTTTTTATTGAGAAACTTATATAAAACCAATAAAAAAAATCATTTACTAACGAAAGTGGTTACTGCAGCAAGACTATATTTTTGTTTTTTTTAAAATTTAGTTTCTATGTAAGAAACATTCACTTTTATAAATTCATTGTATTCTTTTTGTAATGTTTCATGTAACCTTTAACAATCAAAACCATTTTCTCAACAGATTTGAACCATAATTTTAATTTTATTGATTATAATTCCATTTTTTTTATCGATTCTAAATTCCGATTTTTACACTAAAATTTTACTGTTGGGAGCAAAAAAAGTTGTTATAACCGGAGGACCTGGAACCGGAAAATCTACACTTATTAGTGAACTTAAAAAACAAGGTTTTATTTGCTTTGAAGAAATTTCTAGACAGGTAACTCTTGAGGCTCAAAAGAAAGGCATTGACCAACTTTTTCTAAAAAACCCATTATTGTTTAGCGAGCGTCTTTTAAATGGTAGACACAAACAATATATTAAAGCTTCAACATCTGAATCTAACATTGTGTTTTTAGACCGAGGTGTTCATGATGTATTAGCCTACATGGATTATATTGGTGATAGCTACCCCAAAAGTTTTATAGATGTTTGTAATACTAGTGTTTATGACGCTGCTTTTATTTTAAGCCCTTGGGAGGCTATTTACAAAAGTGACAATGAACGCTACGAAAACTTTGAACAAGTGCTTAAAATTCACAATCACCTTTTACACACTTATCAATCTTATAACTACAATTTAATTGATGTACCTTTTGGAACGGTTAAAGAACGTACTGATTTTATTATAAATGCGTTATAAGAAACTACATGGTTCAACCTATTAACATATTAGAGCGCTATTGGAAATTCACTTCGTTTAAAAACAATCAAGAAGCTATTATCAATGCGGTTATTGAAGGTGAGGACACTTTTGTGCTTTTACCAACGGGTGGCGGAAAATCATTGTGTTATCAAATACCTGCTCTAGTTAAAGAAGGTATTTGTATTGTTATTTCGCCTCTTATCGCTTTAATGAAAGACCAAGTTCAAAATTTAAACAACAAGGGTATTAAAGCCTTGGCTATTACAAGTGGTATTTCCTTTAATGATTTAGATACGCTTTTAGACAATTGTATTTACGGAAATTATAAATTTTTATACTTGTCTCCAGAACGTTTACAGCAAGAATTAGTTCAAGATAGAATAAGGCAAATGCACGTGAATTTAATTGCTGTTGATGAAGCACACTGTATCTCTCAATGGGGCAATGATTTTAGACCTGCATATAAGAATATTAGTTTGTTACGTAGACTTCAACCATCTGTAAATATAGTTGCCTTAACGGCTTCTGCAAAAACAGAAGTAGTTGAGGATATTATTAAGGAACTAGATTTTATTCAACCCAAAATATTTAGGCAATCTTTTTTAAGACCCAATATTGGGTACATGGTGTATCATGAAAATGATAAGTATTACAGGTTAGAAACCATTTTAAAAAAATACACGCAGTCTTCTATCATATATGTAAGAAATAGGAAAATGACTTTGGAAGTTAGTCAGTTTTTAGAATTGAAAAATATTACTGCTACGTATTACCATGGTGGACTTTCTAACGAAGAAAAAGAATCTAATATGTCTGCTTGGTTAAACAATCAAAAACAGGTCATGGTAGCTACCAATGCCTTTGGAATGGGCATTGATAAACCCGATGTAAAAACTGTAATACACATAAATTTACCTGAAAGTATTGAAAGTTACTTTCAAGAGGCCGGAAGAGTAGGAAGAAATGGTGAAAAAGCCTTTGCGGTTATTTTAAAAAACAATACTGATGCTCAATTGGTGAAAAACCAATTTTTAAAAGTACTACCCACTGTAGATTTTGTAAAACAAGTGTACAGAAAATTGTGTAACTACTTTCAAATATCTTATGGTGAAGGTGCCTACACCACCCACGATTTCAACTTTAATGCGTTTTGTAAAACTTACCAGTTTGGTACTATTTTATGCTACAACGCTTTACAACTATTAGACCGCAATAGCGTTATCAACCTTTCTAAGCAGTTTAAAAATAAAGTAACCGCTCAATTTATTATGCCAAACACAGCTATTTTTGATTATTTAGATAATCATACAGATTTAAACTTAATTGTAAAATCTATGTTGAGAATGTATGGCGGTATATTTGATTACGAAACCAAAATAAACACCTTAAAAATATCTGAAAAAGCATCAGTAACAGAAGTATCGTTAATTAACGCTTTAAAAAGACTAGAAAAAGACCAAGTCATTACTTTAAACTTAGCTAAAACCGATGCACAAATAACTTTTATTGAACCAAGAGAAGATGACAAAACCATCAATAGAATTGCTGCAATAATTGAACAACAAAATAAAATAAAACAGCATCAAGTTAAAGCTATGCTTAATTACGTTGAAAATGATAGCCTTTGTAAAAGTATGCAGCTACTCTCCTATTTTGGTGAAAAAGATTTAGAAACTTGTGGAATTTGTTCGGTGTGTATATCATCTCAAAAAAAGACTTCAAAAGTTGACATTTCAACTTTGAAAAACCGTATTATTGAACTCTTAAAAACAAACGATTTATCATCACGTGCACTCGTTGCTAGTTTAAACTGTTCTGAAAAAGACTTAAAAACTGTTTTAAAACTTTTACTAGAGCATAATATTATAGGTATTACACCTACAAACACTTATAAATTAAATTAATAATGAAGGACTTAAGGATTGTTTTTATGGGCACACCAGATTTTGCAGTGGCCTCTCTAAAAGCATTAGTAGATAATCAATATAACGTTGTTGGTGTTATTACAGCACCTGATAAACCTGCAGGAAGAGGCAGAAAGCTAAATGAAAGTGCCGTAAAAAAGTATTCTAAAGAAAATAACCTTAATATTCTACAGCCAACAAACCTTAAAAGTGAAGAATTTTTAGAAGAATTAAAAAGTCTTAACGTTAATCTACAAATTGTGGTAGCTTTTAGAATGTTGCCAAAGGTGGTATGGCAAATGCCACAATATGGCACTTTCAATCTCCATGCCTCCCTTTTACCTAATTACCGTGGTGCAGCTCCTATTAATTGGGCCATAATTAATGGTGAAACCAAAACAGGAGTATCTACCTTCTTTATTGATGAAAAAATTGATACTGGTGAAATGATTCTTCAAGAGGAAGTTGATATACATCCTGAAGAAAATGCTGGAAGTTTACATGATAAATTAATGACAATAGGAAGTAAACTTATTTTAAAAACCGTTGCTTTAATTAAAAATGGCCATGTAAAAACGAAACCACAAGTTGATACAGATGGTATTAAAACGGCTTATAAACTAAATAGAGATAATTGTAAAATAGATTGGAATGACTCCATTGATAACATTTATAATTTAATAAGAGGCTTGAGTCCTTATCCAGCAGCTTGGTGCTCTTTATTAAACGGTGAGGAAGAATTAGATGTTAAAATTTATGAAGCTGAAAAAGAAATTTTATCACATTCTGAAACAATAGGCTCTATAATTTCAAACAAAAAAGAATTAAAAGTTTGTGTCTCAAATGGGTATATTAACATAAAAGAAATGAAACTTCCTGGTAAGCGTACCATGGATATAAAATCGCTATTAAATGGCTATACGTTTAAACCAAATGCTAAAATGCGCTGAACCCTTGATTCTACTGTTATTTCAAAAACTTCGATGAAATACATATCCTTTATTAACAAAAGACTTAAGTTATCAACAAATACGTGCATTTCCCTTGCTATTACTTGCGTGATTGCATAATCCGTATAAATTTGTAGAGGATTTAACAAAAAATGTTTAACCAATTTATTAATAATTAAATTTTATATTATGAACAAAACAGATTTAATCGATGCAATGGCAGAACATGCAGGAATCACTAAAGCAGCTGCTAAAAAAGCTTTAGAGTGTGCAATTATTGAAATTGAAGGCGCTTTACAAAAAGGTAACCGCGTTTCTTTAGTAGGATTTGGTTCTTGGTCAGTTTCTAAAAGAGCTGCTAGAGAAGGAAGAAATCCTCAAACTGGTGAGACAATCAAAATCAAAGCTAAAAACGTTGTTAAGTTTAAAGCTGGTGCAGATTTATCAAGTGCAGTTAACTAATTAGTTACTCAATATACTTTAAAAAGCCTTCAAAAATTTTGAAGGCTTTTTTTGTGCTCCTATGTTAAAAGTTGCTTTTTTAATAAATAAATATTAGATTTAGTTATTAATTCCTCAAAGCATGACAACAACAACACCTAAAAAAGGAGATTTATTAATAGCAGAACCTTCCATAATTGGAGACGTGTCTTTTAATAGATCTATTGTTCTCATTGCAGACCATTCAGAAGAAGGTTCTATTGGTTTTATTCTCAACAAACCTCTAGATTATTCTATTAATGAATTGGTTCCTGAAATTGAAGCCAACTTTAAAGTTTATAATGGCGGACCTGTTGAACAGGATAACTTATATTTTATCCATAAAATTCCAGATCTAATACCAGATAGTATTGAAATTTCTCTTGGGATTTACTGGGGTGGCGATTTTAAAAGGGTGGTTGAACTCATAGAAGCAGGCAATATTAAGGAAACCGATTTAAAATTCTTTTTAGGCTATTCTGGATGGGATGCCTCTCAGCTAGAGAATGAACTTAAAGCAAATTCTTGGGTAATTGCTGAGAATGTTTACAAACAGAACATCATTGAAAAAGACTACAAATCTTTTTGGAAAGAAAAAATGTTGGAATTTGGTGGTGAATATAGCATTTGGTCTAATGCTCCAGAAAATCCAAACTATAACTAGTTTAGTCTAATTGTTACGTTTAGTTTACCTATTAATTTTTTAGAGACATCACTACTAAATAGTTTTTTCCTATATTTTGATATTGGCTGAATACCTGTGATAACATTGGTAATGAAAATCTCATCAGCTTTTTGAAGTTCAAAAGGAGAAACAGATGCTTCAATAATTTCATAACCTTCTGTTTTTTTAAGAATATCAATAATTTGTTTACGCATAACGCCTTTTAAGCATCCATCAGTAATTGGTGGGGTTTTAATAATATTTCCTTTTACAACAAAAACGTTACTATTTAGAGCTTCAATAACATGCTTGTTAGTATTTAAAATCAGACAATTATCTAACTTATTTTCTTTAGCAAAAATACTTCCAACAACATTTAAAGCTTTGTTATTAGTTTTTAATGTTGATAATAAACTTGGTGACACATAATAATCTTTAAACAAATCAACTTCATAAAAACTATCATTTAACACGTAAAATTCGTCATTAATTTGCTTTACAGAAATAATAAATCCAATATCATTTGAATTTGGTGTATATAACCCATCAGAATCTCTAAACACGGTAAGTTTTGCTCTGGCAGCAGATTTAGAAAATCCATTAGCTTCAATAGTCATGAGTATTTGCTCCTCCATGTATTCCATAGTGAAATTCATTGGAATTTCCATACGCATAATACGCATTGAGGCCATTAATCTAAAATAATGATCTTCTAAAAACAACACTTTACTGTGGCTTACTTTTATAGTTTCAAAAAGTGCATCTCCGTAGGCAAACCCTCTATTTTCTAGTGAAAGTTTTTTGTTACTCTCTAAAATATTTCCATTAAAATTTATCATAAAAAAATCCCGCCCAAATTCTTAATCTGGACGGGCAAATATAATTTAATTATATCATTTAAAATTTAAACAGATCCTAGTACATGCTTTAAATCTGATATTTGATTTTCCCAAAGCATTTTAGCTTCATCTATTTCATCTTCCTCTGCAAAATCAGTTATCATAAGAGAAACATCTTTAGTGATTTCATCAACTTGAATTCTAATTTCAAAGTAACATGACAGACCATCCTCCTCATCAGCCAACCATCTATACTTAACACGTTCACCACTTTTTTTACTCAATAATTTAGCTTGCTCTTCACTATCATCCCAAATAAAAGTAAACAGTTCTCCTCGAGAGTTTACATTATCTGAAAACCATTCAGACAAACCAGAAGGTGTGGAAATATATTGATATAATAATTGAGGTGACGCATGAATAGGAAATTCAAGATCAAATCTAACTTTGTCGTCCATAACTACTTTTGAAAATTTAATGTTGCCCAATATATACATTAATTGATAAGTATTGCAATAAATTTTAATAATATTTTGATCAACTAATATTTGCTGACATTAGAATTGTTTTTATATTTGCAGCCACAAAATGGCGAGGTAGCTCAGTTGGTTAGAGCGTCGGATTCATAACCCGGAGGTCTCGAGTTCAAATCTCGATCTCGCTACAAAGCATAAAGTTAAATAAACAAACGGATTGGTTACGCTGATCCGTTTTTTTATGCTTAATTTAAAGTGGTTTCTTATATTTTAAAAAACAAGTGAACACGATTTAGAACACGATTGGCACAAATAAATTTCAGATTTAAAATTTACACTGAAAACATTAATAAATACACTTTACTTATTTTTTTATCACAAATAATTATTCAATTTAGAATTTAGTTTTAACAAGCTCCTTATGAACTAAACAACGGGACAGATTAATAAATTTTAATTCATATCTTAGATATTTATGTAATTAGCTTTGTTATGAAAAAAATTGACCGTAGAAAAGCCATCAAAAATCTGGGTTTAGGACTTGGGTGTATTCCGTTAATTTCAAATTCCTTAACCGGTTCAGATATATTATATGATGGTTCAAAAACTATTACTGCAGGGAAGTTTGATAACCCTAACATAGATAAACCAATAACCGTAATTACCCTTGGTGCCGGATCTAGAGGAAATACATATGGTAATTACGGTATTAAATTTCCAAATCAATTGGACATCATTGGGGTTGCTGAACCCATAGCCATCAGAAATGAGCGCTATTCCAAAAAACACAATATACCCGATAAAAATAGATTCAAAACTTGGGAGCATGTATTTGAACAACCAAAATTTGCTGATGCTGTTATCATAAGTACACCAGACGACCTTCATTATGCCCCATGTATGAAAGCTTTGGAAATGGGCTATGACATTTTACTAGAAAAACCCATAGCTCCTAGCGAAAACGAGTGCAGAGACATACTAAACTTAGCAAAAAAAACGGGTAGAATTGTAGCGGTTTGCCATGTGTTAAGATATGCTCCTTATTTCATAAAGCTCAAACAAATGATTGATTCTGGTGCTATAGGTGAGCTTATTAGTATTCAACACATGGAGCCTATTGAGCATATCCATATGTCTCATTCCTATGTTAGAGGAAACTGGCATAATTCAAAAGAAACTACTCCTATAATACTAGCTAAATCGTGTCATGACTTAGATATTCTTAGATGGTTAATTGGTAAACCCTGCAAAAGTATATCTGCTTATGGTAGCCTAAAATGGTTTAAAGCATCAAATGCCCCAGAAGGAAGTACCAATCGCTGTACCGATGGTTGTGCTGTTGAATTGTCCTGTCCTTATTCCGCATTAAAAATTTACCACAGAGAGCGTCAACGTACTTATGTATTCGATTTTCCAGAAGATAAATCTACACACAGCGACTTTATCATTCAACAATTAAAAACAACCAATTATGGGAGATGTGTGTATAAAATGGAAAACGACCAACCCGATCACTACATTACCTCTATGGAATTTGAAGATGATGTTACTGCCAATTTTTCAATGGAAGCTTTTACTTCCTATCATGGGCGAAGAACAAGAATAATGGGCTCAATGGGCGATATTGTTGGTGATATGGATCAGTTTATTCATACCGATTTCCTAACAAAAAAAACAACCAAATGGAACATAAATATTGAAGATGTAGGTGATTATAAGAATAGTGGACACGGAGGTGGTGATTGGGCTTTAGTGTTTGATTGGATTCAAGCCGTTAAACAACAGGACGCTAATTTATTAACATCAACTATTGATGCCTCGGTTGAAAGTCATATTATGGGTTTTATGGCTGAAAAAAGCAGAAAAACAAAACAAATTGTTTCCATCGATTTGAAATAGCAAAATGTTAAAAAAAGTCAACATAAAAAAAATAAAAGTTCTTGGTATCATTACTATATCCTTATTTTCATGTAAAAAAGCCTACCAAGAAGTTCATCAAAAAATTGAGACACATTCAAAACCTAACATTTTATTCATTATGTCTGATGACCATGCTTATCAGGCCATTAGTGCTTATTCCGATAAACTCATTAAAACTCCAAACATAGATAGGATTGCCAATGAAGGTATGTTATTTACAAATGCATGTGTAACTAATTCTATTTGTGCCCCTTCTAGAGCAACTATTCTAACAGGAAAGCACACACATATAAATGGTAAGATTGATAATATCATGCCTTTTGATAGCACACAGGTTACCTTTCCTCAATTGTTTCAAAAGGCAGGTTATACAACGGCTATGTTTGGTAAGTTGCATTTTGGCAATACCCCCAAAGGGGTAGATGATTTTATGATTTTACCGGGACAGGGGCATTATATTAATCCCAAATTTATCACAAAAAAAGGGGATACCACCATTACAGGATATGTAACAGACATTATTACCAATTTAACCATTAATTGGCTTGATAAAAAAAGGGACAAGAAAAAGCCTTTTATGATGATGTATTTACACAAAGCACCTCATAGAGCATGGTGGCCAAATCCGGAAAAGTTTGAAGAATTCAGACAAAAAAAATTTCCAGAGCCAGAAACCTTATTTGATAATTACGTTAATCGCGGTGAATCTGCCAAAACAGCTGAAATGAATATCAGGGATCAAATGCTAAGTTATGACAATAAAGTATTACCCCATGCTATCCAAGATTTAGGTTTGGCAGGCGATAACCCTAGGAATATAAAATTTTTTGAAAGAGCTGAATATTCCAGACTTAATGCAAGGCAAAAATCATTATATCAACCTATTTTGGATTCCATTGCTCAAGACTTTAAACAAAACTGGCCCCACATGAACGAAATGGATAAAATGCGCTGGCAATATCAACGTTATATACAGGATTATTTAGCATGCATTTCTTCTGTAGATGATAATGTTGGAAGAGTCCTAGATTACCTTGACAAAAGTGGATTAGCAAAAAACACTATGGTTGTTTATACTTCAGATCAAGGTTTTTATCTTGGGGAACATGGTTGGTTTGATAAGCGGTTTATTTACAACGAATCTCTTAAAACACCATTGCTAATTCGTTGGCCCAATCAAATTAAACCTGGCACCACAAACGATGAAATGGTTCAGAACCTTGATTTTGCACAAACCTTTCTAGAGGCTGCACACATTAAAGCTCCAAACGATATGCAAGGCGAAAGTTTAATGCCTCTTTTAAAAGGTAACACCTCCCAATGGAATCGTGAATCTGTGTATTATCATTACTATGAATACCCCGCAGTACACATGGTTAAAAGGCACTATGGTATTGTAACAAAGGAGTATAAATTGGTTCATTTTTATCACGATGTTGACGAATGGGAATTGTACGATCGTGAGAAAGACCCTCAAGAAATGAACAATGTTTACAATAATGCTGCTTATAAAGATATTGTGGCCAATTTGCATAAAAAGTTAGACACTTTAAGACTTAAATACAAGGATTCACCAGCATTGGATAGGCATTTTATAGAATTACATAACAAAAACAGACCATAAGAGTTAAGCCTATAAAACATAGAATGAAATTATTTAAATTATCAATTGTTTTCTATATATTCTTGATTTTTTCTTGCAAAAATGACACCATTACAACAGAATCAAGGTTTAGTGTAAATAATCGCACATTTTGGATTGAAGACGGTATTGCACTTCCTAAAAGTGATTCGCTTTTCTATTTAGAATATCCTGCGCCACTTTTTAGAAAAGAATTTCAAACCAACAAAACTATCCAGTCTGCTACTTTAAGTATTACAGCTGCTGGTTACTACAAAGTTTCCATAAATGGACAGCACATTAAAGAAAACGTATTAGACCCCGCATGGACAGACTTTAGTAAACGTATCTATTTTACAGAATATGAAGTGACACCTTTAATACAAAAAGGCAAGAATTGCTTAGGTATAATATTAGGCAATGGATTTTACAATCCTTTACCATTACGAAAATGGGGAAGAAGAAACCCAAGGAAAGATCTTACCGTTGGTAAGCCTGTATGTATAGCAAAACTTAATATAAAATATAAAAATGGTGATTCAGAAGATATAGTAACAGATAATTCATGGAAGTTTGCTTTAGGTCCCATAAGAAAGAATAGCGTGTATTTAGGAACTCTATATAACGCTAATTTTGAACTAGACAACTGGGATACACCTAATTTTGATGACACCCAATGGCAACCTATAAAAATAGGAAAGCCTCCAGGAGGAAAACTAGAAAAGGCATTCTTCCCTCCTGTTACAATAACTAAAGAATTAAATCCAGTTGCTATTTATTCTCCTGGAAAGGGAATTTGGGTGGTGGATATGGGTGTAAATTTCACAGGCACTTATAAAATAAAACTCAGAGGTAAGCCCAATGATACCATAGTTTTTAGGTTTGGAGAACGTGTGTACAAAGATGGCAACCTAAACCCCATGACAACCGTAGCTGGACAAATTAAAAAAAGGGGGATTGGCGGTCCTGGTGCACCAGACATAGCTTGGCAAACCGATAGCTATATTTTGGGTAACAAAAATGGACAATGGTTTAGTCCTGATTTTACATATCACACCTATAGGTATATAGAGATTAAAGGTTTAAAAGAAAAGCCTAAAAAAGAGGATATTCGCGGACTTTTCATGCACTCAAACGTTACCAATGACAATAGTTTTTCTAGCTCTTCAGAATTGTTAAACTCAATTCAAGAAGTTTCCAAGCAAACCTTTTTATCAAATTTGGTTAGCGTTCAGTCAGATTGTCCTGCAAGGGAACGATTTGGGTATGGAGGCGATTTAAATGCTACAAATGAATCCTTCATTTATAATTTCGATATGCAATCGTTTTATCGAAAAACCATATATGATTGGGTAGATGCCATGAACGATTCAACATTTGTTGATACTGCACCCTACACAGGTATAAAATATTGTGGGATAAGTTGGGAGTCTGCATACTTAACCACACAATACTACCTATACCTTTATTATAATGATATTGATATTATCAAAGAGTTATACGTTTTTAATACTAAATGGATGGATAAAGTTGCACGTATTCATCCTAATGGAATGGTTAACAAGGGACTTAGTGATCATGAGTCTTTAGAACCCGTTCCTGTAGAACTTACAGGTACTAGCCATTATTTACAATGTGCCAACATTATGAAAACATTTGCCAACGTGATGGGTGAAGAAGGTGATGAAAAAAAGTATGACGATTTGGCTAACAATTTAAAAAAACAGTTAAGAGCTAAATTTTGGGGTAAACCCTACTTGAGAAAAATTAACAGGCAAACACTTTTTTCAACATTACTTTATCATAAAATTATCCCCGAAAATCAGATTCCTGCTGCTAAAGATTCCTTATTAAAAGCTGTTAGCAATGGACCCTCAGGACATTTTATTACTGGAATTTTTGGCACCAAGTACATATTAGAAGTGCTCTCTAAATATGGCAATTCTAGCGTTGTTTTTGATATTGTGAATAGTAGAGCATATCCGGGTTGGGGCTTTATGGTAGATCGAGGCGCTACCACTATATGGGAAACATGGCAAGAAAGCGATAATACCTACTCTAATAACCACCCAATGTTTGGAACGGTGTCCGAATGGTTTTATCGTTGGTTAGCAGGTATACGCCCTAATCCTGACCATCCAGGATTCAAAGAATTCTTTATATCTCCTAAAACTCCAGAAGGACTTAACTCTGTTAATTGCTCCTATCAATCACCTTTTGGGGCAATTGTTTCCAATTGGAAAAAAACAACAGATGGTTATACGTATCAATTTACTGTTCCAGCTAATACTAAAGCCTATGTTACACTTCCAATTTCAAAAAATGAAACAATGAAGATTATTAATGGAAAAACTCTCGATCAATCTAATAATATTGATAAGCTTCAAACTGGGAAATTCTTCTTAAATGAAGGGCATTACAAAATTATGGTTGTGAAAAAATTACGCTAACCACACCTTAAATACTTGATAGCTTCTCAATCAATCATAACCTCCTTATTTTAGGTTTTTAAAAAACTCAAACAAATAATCAAGAACCTGAATATCAATTAATTGCAGTAAACACAGGGTTAAAATCATTACTTTATTTTATTCAACCTTTTTTTGATTTCTAAATTAGAAAGTTAAATAATCAATCGCTTAAAAATTTTTCAAAACACTTATTAGATTACATAAAATGTTTTCGTTAACATAAAGGTTAAAACTGCATACGTTTTTGAATCCTTTCAGTTAAGTCAACAATCTATTCTTTAGCTTAAGCATCAAAATTTTTTAGATTAACTGCAGGTTCAATCCTATAAACTGATAACAATCTTGATAATTATACCTTATATTTGCATTAATAAACTTAAACCTATTTAGTTATGATTAAAAATTACTTTTTTATTGCACTATTGTTTCTAGGCGCAAATTTAAATGCTCAAACAACCTTAACGCAGTCTGAAAATCCAAATTTGGTTGATGATTCAGGAAATGCTTGCTGGAATCCAGGAGGACTTAACCCAAACACTTATAATGATAATTCGTTTTATAGAGCATATAATCTTTCAGATTTTTCGATAACAGGAAGTTTTCAAATCACTTCAGTTCAGTTTGGACAAGGATCTGCTGATACGGGCAAAGAGATAACATTAAAAATTCATACAGCCAACACCGATGATTTAACTAATGCTGTTTTAACAGAACAAGCTAGTACAACTCATATTTGTAATGCCAGTAATAATCTTCAAGTAGTTAGCGTGCCCCTATCTGTATCAATACCTTCTAATTCTACTATTGTATTTGAAGTTTTCGCACCAGATAGTGGAACAAATACAGGTGAACTTTTCTTTATAGGAACGAATTCTGCAGGACAAAATGACGATAGTTATATTAGTTTTTCAGAATGTGCTGGGTGGACAGACCCTACAATAGTTAGTGACCAATACGTTATGAATGTTTTAGGTGATGAAGTTTTAGGGATTGATGATTTTAAAGCATTCAAGCTGTCTATTACACCTAACCCAACAAAGGATATTATTAACATTAATTTAGACAATTCAAACACCATTAATCATATGAACTTATATAATATTACAGGACGTTTAATATATAGAAGTGTCAAGTCTAATAGTATTGATTTATCTCAACTTAATTCAGGTGTATATCTTTTAGAAATAAATACTGAAAAAGGAAAAACTACCAGAAAAGTAATTAAAAACTAAAGATTTAAAAGCTCTTTTTATAGTTCCCCTTTCAAAACACCTTAAACAACTGTTTTAGTGAAAGTTATCATATTTTTAAAAAATAATTTAATGTATTTTGTCGATTTTTTTTGCGTTTCATAGATAATTTTTGAAAATTTTAACTTATATTCGTCCACATAAAATAAGTTTATAACAAAATAGTCTAGTTATATGGTAGGTTATTTTCGTAATTAACTGTTTTATAAGCAATTAATCCACTGCAAAATATTTGCGTACGCACTAAAGAATAAAAAGGTATTTCAACGAGTATTTTTGTTATTCATAGGTCGTAGTAATAATTTTACAGTCCCTCATAAAAATTGGTTAATAGCACATAAACCTAAAATAATTGATGTCTCTTAAGAAAAAATATTCTTAAAAGACACATTATTAGTGCGACGCCCTAAATATTAACTGTTTATGAAGAGAAAATACTTATTTAAGTTTCTTTATATTTTAAGTACCCTATTATTTTGTAGTTCATTACTAGCAAATAATTATTACTTAAAAAGAATCTCTGCACCTTTAAATAATAATAGCTATATACCATATTATGGCTTAATTTCTGATTATGCTAAGGTTTTTGGTGGTAATCTTAGTTTTGAAATATCCCCCATTGATAATATTGAAAAAGCCAATTCAGTTGCTTTTGTTGTTACACTTGACCCTGCTCCCGCAGATGTTACAGTGGAATGTCTAGCCGATGTACCTGCTATGATTTCTTTAAATTGGAATGACAGTTGTGATGGCTCAAATGGTAATATAGCTGGTGTTGATGGACCTCTGATTGGCGGTACTTGTGGCGGAACCATTACCAGGACTTGGACTTACAATAGCTCATGTGATGCTGGAACTGCCACAGAAACTCAAATTATTACTGTAGATGATACTACAGCCCCTGTAATTGCTGCTGCACCCGGACCTATTTCCATTCAATGTATTGCAGACCTTCCTGCTGAAACAGACCTAGCTTGGACTGATAACTGTGACGCTGGTGGAACTGTAACTAGTGTGACTGGTCCTTTAGTAGGCAGTGCCTGTGGTGGAACATATACAAGAACTTGGAACATATCTGATGCTTGTGGAAACCCTGCGACCACCAGAACTCAAATTATTACTGTAGATGATACTACAGCCCCTGTAATTGCTGCTGCACCCGGACCTATTTCCATCCAATGTATTGCAGACCTTCCTGCTGAAACANTGTAACTAGTGTGACTGGTCCTTTAGTAGGCAGTGCCTGTGGTGGAACATATACAAGAACTTGGAACATATCTGATGCTTGTGGAAACCCTGCGACCACCAGAACTCAAATTATTACTGTAGATGATACTACAGCCCCTGTAATTGCTGCTGCACCCGGACCTATTTCCATCCAATGTATTGCAGACCTTCCTGCTGAAACAGACCTAGCTTGGACTGATAACTGTGACGCTGGTGGAACTGTAACTAGTGTGACTGGTCCTTTAGTAGGCAGTGCCTGTGGTGGAACATATACAAGAACTTGGAACATATC
>NZ_SMZJ02000039.1 GCF_004358095.2 Seonamhaeicola sediminis | reverse complement strand
ACTCTTTCCGCTACTGCATTTTCATAAGGGTCATATTGCTCAGTCATACTTATTTGGATATTGTTTTGCTGCAATATATGAGTATACTCATGGCTGCAATACTGTAAACCTCTATCAGAGTGATGAATTAATGGATGTTTGTACTTTCTATTACTGATAGCCATCTTTAAGGCTCTAACCGTAGAAGATGCTTTTAAATTATCTGTAAGCTCATAACCCATAATCTGTTTAGAATAAGCATCTGTTATCAGGTGCAGGTATTCGTGACCTTGCTTAGTCTGTAGATAGGTTATGTCTGCTACCCAAAGCTGTTCTGGTTTATTGAGATTAAAAGATTTTGTGAGATTTGGATACTTTTTCATCCAATGTTTAGAGTTTGTGNATGAGTATACTCATGGCTGCAATACTGTAAACCTCTATCAGAGTGATGAATTAATGGATGTTTATACTTTCTATTACTGATAGCCATCTTTAAGGCTCTAACCGTAGAAGATGCTTTTAAATTATCTGTAAGTTCATAACCCATAATCTGTTTAGAATAAGCATCTGTTATCAGGTGCAGGTATTCGTGACCTTGCTTAGTCTGTAGATAGGTTATGTCTGCTACCCAAAGCTGTTCTGGTTTATTGAGATTAAAAGATTTTGTGAGATTTGGATACTTTTTCATCCAATGTTTAGAGTTTGTGGTTTTTGTATATTTTCTTCGCTTTCTTACCAGTAGCCCTTCCTGCCTTAAAATGTCAAAGAGCTTATCCCTTCCCACTTTTATGCCTTGACGCTCTATTTTTGGCTGGATTAAATGATAGAGTTTTCTTGTGCCTAATCGAGGTAGTTTACATCGTATATCTATAACCATAGACTTAACTTGAGCGACAACAAAGCTTTGGTGTAATTGTTTGTTCTCTCGCTTATAATAAGCTTGTTTGCTATAACCAAGTAATTTACACAT
>NZ_SMZJ02000038.1 GCF_004358095.2 Seonamhaeicola sediminis | reverse complement strand
AAACCGTTGCCATTCATTGGCGGAACGCACTCAAACTGAAAATAAAAAATGAAAAAAGTATTAAAAATAATTTCTACAATATCTATTATATTATTTGGAATCTTATGGATTTCAAGCAAATTTGATTTCTTGACCGAATATAATTCTTCCGATATTAGAACGTTTTTTGTTCTTATTTACTTGTTTACAAGTTTAAAGTATTTTCAAATGGAAGTTAAAGATAAAAAGACTGAAATTCAGGAATTGAAATTAAAACTGGAGAAAACAAAAAGAAAAATTTAAAATAAACTGAATAAGGAATTTATCAAGTTGCGGAATTTCTCACTCAATCGGAATTGAAAAATATTACGGAACAAAACGCCGACCGAACTCACTCAAACGCTGAAAAACGGAAAAAGTAATTTAATGGAAAATCTGAACTCTAAAAAACAACGAAATGGCAACACCGTATAAAAAAAATTGCTAGTTTTAGCTAAACCAAAGTTAGTTGCCCGTTTGCTAGCTTCTGATTTTCCTTCGGAAAATCCTCGCACACAAACACGCAACTTTCCTTATACATAAACGTT
>NZ_SMZJ02000037.1 GCF_004358095.2 Seonamhaeicola sediminis | reverse complement strand
AAATAAACTACCTCGGGGCAAGCCCACGAGGTATTAAAATAATTTGAGTTGTCCTGAATGAACTTCTTTATATTCCTTCTCTTTTCCTTGATTTTCAACATATCTCTGAATCACATCTTTGCTTGCATAGAGCCCTACTGTATTTGCATAAAAACCGCTTGACCAAAAATTACCTCCCCATAGTTTCGCCTCTATATCTGGATGCAATCGGAACATCTCTCTTGCCGTTATACTTTTTATCGTCCTGACCATTTGACTTACTGACACATTGGGTATGCTTTGAATTAGAAAATGAACGTGATCTGATTCATACCCTATCTTGATGAACTCAAACTCATAACGCTCCGAAACTTCTCTACAAATGGAAACCAAAGTCCCTCCCGACTCTTCGGTAAGAAGCTCTTTCCTATACTTCAAAGGAAAAACCAAATGATACAACAATAATGTCTTGTTATGGCTCTTGTATATATGCTCATCTTCCACAATCGAAATATACACTTTTTCAAAGCGTTATGAAAAACCAACCGTTTTTCATACTTTTCCTTTTCTACACCCGAGGCAAGCCTCGGGGAATTCTATTGGATTAA
>NZ_SMZJ02000036.1 GCF_004358095.2 Seonamhaeicola sediminis | reverse complement strand
AAAAGCTACAAAAAGTGCTATTAATCTATACAACCAAATAAGATTACATGTATCTTTAGATTATAAAACACCGAATATGGTATACAAATTAACAGCTTAAATAAATTTTTAACCTGTAGCCATATTTCAGGACTAGACATTAACCAAAAATTGCGCAATTAAAAAATGACATTAGAAAAATTTTTCTCATCAGAATTGATTCTTGAAAATGATTCGATTTTATTGCGTCCTTTATCAATTAATGATATTGACGCAATTGAACAAATAAGTTACAATAATGAATTAGGCGAATTTGGAGCAAGAGTGAAAAACAGAAATGATTTAGTCGATTATTTTGACTTCTGCCTGAATGCAAAAAAAGAAAAAGAATTATATCCTCTAATAATTATAAATCGGAAAAATAATGAACCAATCGGATTGACAATGTTTGGAAATATTAGTTTTCAAAGTAAAAGGATAGAAATAGGTTGGACTTGGATTGGTGAAAAATTCCAAGGAACTGGTATTAATTCAATTTGTAAAGGACTACTCTTAGACTATTGTTTTGACATTTTAAAACTACGGAGAGTTGAATTTAAAATAGACATAAAAAACATAAAATCTCAAAAGGCGATTGAAAAAATTGGAGCTTTTAAAGAAGGACTTCTAAGAAATTATAATATCCAATCTTATGGAGAAAGCAAAGGAACTTATGTATACAGTATTCTTAAAGAAGAATGGAAAAATAAAAACGTGGCATAACACCGTATCCTATGAAAAGCACTAGCCTAGTTCTCCAAAGTTAATATTTTATTTTTAATTATCTCATAATGATGATTCTGTGGTGTTGGAATGTTGATAATTCCGATAGGATTATCAATATTTCAACAGCCTTTAAATAACTTGC
>NZ_SMZJ02000035.1 GCF_004358095.2 Seonamhaeicola sediminis | reverse complement strand
TAAAGGCTGTTGAAATATTGATAATCCTATCGGAATTATCAACATTCCAACACCACAGAATCATCATTATGAGATAATTAAAAATAAAATATTAACTTTGGAGAACTAGGCTAGTGCTTTTCATAGGACACGGTGTTGTGGTGCGTATTTTTAAATTTTAGCTTTTGGATGTGGTGGTAAACTAAAGTAGTTTTCATCAACTAAAAGTATTTTTAAATCCGTTCTATTTGTGATTCTGTAGTAAGTTACAGTAAGTTGTTTTAAGATGTTAGGTAGATTTTTAAAATCATTTTTATTGTCATATTGAATACATATTGTTAGCTTTTCTGAACTTTCGCTAAATTCTAGGTTTTTCCCTTTATTTTCAATATCTTTTCTTAAAACACTTTCCAAACTATCCAAGGGAATACCATATTCTTTATTTTTACTAATCTTATTATTATAGATTCCTATTACATTTTTAGTTTTTATAATTCTAGCAGGGTCTTCTTTTAGACAAGTGTTTCTGAAATAAATGGTTTTGATTTCGTTATCTGTTGTTAAAGTTACTTTTGGTAAACTATCATTACAAACAATTTTTTCAGTCCGATTTACCAAGTCAAACCAGTTTTCAAAATTATTAACATCTAATTCAACACCAAGAGTGTCATTTTGTGTTTTCCATTTTCCAAATTCCATTTGAATCAAGGCTGTTTCTTTTTGTACTGACTCTTTTTCTTTTTTGTCAATGTTCTGACATCCGATTATTGCTAAAATCAATATAATAGCGAAAGATATTTTAAATTTATTTTCCATTTCGTTTTGTTTATATGTCTAGTCCTGAAATATGGCTACAGGTTAAAAATTTATTTAAGCTGTTAATTTGTATACCATATTCGGTGTTTTATAATCTAAAGATACATGTAATCTTATTTGGTTGTATAGATTAATAGCACTTTTTGTAGCTTTTT
>NZ_SMZJ02000034.1 GCF_004358095.2 Seonamhaeicola sediminis | reverse complement strand
AACCCGTTGTGCATTTTAAATAATGCTAATTTTAATATTATTAATATTTCGGTCAAAGATAAATTTATTGATATATTGAATAACAGTCAATGCCGTTATCTTAGACAGAATCCTAGTCTTAAACCCTTCAAATGACTTTGCGTAATTACGTCTGACCATAAACTGGTCACAAAGTTGAGAAAACAAAGTTTCGATACGTTTTCTTGATTTTCTAAAGATATAGGGTTGTTTTTTGTAATCTTTTTGATTGTTCCTCATGGGCGTATTGAGTTTTATGTTGCAGGTTTCAAATAGGTTGAGCTGAAAATCAGCTGACAAATAACCTCTATCTCCAATTAAGGTACAATCACTAATTTGGGTTCTAATATCTTTAAGATAGTTGATATCGTGCACGGATGCCGGTGATAGATCAATACTATGAAAAACCCCATTAACGGAGCAAATCGCATGCAGCTTGTAGCCATAGTAAGTTGAACCCTGTGAGGCACAATAACCTTTGTCAGGCTTGGAATAATCTGTTTCTTTACAGATTTTTGAGCGTGAACTTCGCGATAGCTTGCAAACTTCTAAAGGCATGCTGTCCACAATAAAACAGTTTTCAAACTCATTGAAATAGGATGCTAGCTTTACACGAATAGAATCAAGATCGTGTGACAATCTGCGCCGTCTCCTATTGTATACACTACGCTCAATTTTAGCCGATATACTTAATGGTAGCTTTCTGAATAAATCATTTTCACTATCAATCCCTAAATATTCTGCCGTTAGGCTAAGACCTATAAGTTCTAAATCACTGAGCTTGGGCTGGCGTCTCTGACAGGCTAAAAGCTGTTCTTTTGATATTTTTCGTAAAACTTCCAATATTCTTTTGTAATTTGCATTTAAGTTGTTCATTATTAATGTTTTGTGGTTAAAACAATTTACTGATTATCAGTAAGATGAACAACTTTTTCTTTTTAAATCATAATGCACAACGGGT
>NZ_SMZJ02000033.1 GCF_004358095.2 Seonamhaeicola sediminis | reverse complement strand
CCAGCTTTTGTTCATCTTAACCAAAATGTAGCATATCATTCCTACAAAAGAAATAAAGAAAATTTAGAACTATTGACCTTTTAACAAACGAAAAATGAACCCGAAAAAGGTCAACCTATTTCAGTATAATACAAAATGAAGAAATATCGACTAACTTTAATTACTGAAAACCAAAATTCTCTTGAAAAAGGAAAAAAGTTTGCGGAATTGATATGCGAAACTCTGAATTCCGAAAACGGATTTGAAATCTCAAAATATGGGAAACTAGAAAACTCATACCGAATTGAAATTACAGGAAAAATGGCTGACCAAATTAATTCAATTTCGGAATCAATTGAATTGACTGATAGAATTTGTTCGCCTTGGATTGTGAATTTTGACCGAACGGAAAATGAAGTGGAGTTAATATTTAATAAATCGAATTTGACTAATTATCGAAATAATAATTTTAATACTCTGAATTGGGCAAATTTCGGAATAGAAAATAACAGAAACTAAATGTTAGAAGGAATAGCAGATTTACTAGTTGCAGTATTAGATTTATTTTTAATTGGCTCTTCTTCAAAGAAAAAAAGACATATCAAAATTGATAAAATAATAGAAAATTGGGCTAAGAAATTAGGTCTTTATCTTCAAACAAACTACAAAGAGGAAAAAGTCCGCTCATTAAGTGTAGTAGATGATGCTGGAAATAGTTATCAAATTTGGATTGAAAATTTAAAGTGGAGTCGATTAAAGGTTAACGTTTCTAATAATCAAAGTATAAGAAACCGTAAATTGTGGAGTAAAAAATGTAAGACTTCAAGTTTAACTAAAGTTTTGTTTGAAGCATATGGCATGACTGAACAATGGATTCTAGAAAGTGGAAATAAAAGAACGATAAAATAAAAACTGGCTACAACAATGGCTATAAGTAATTGCTTGTTCTCGCCTACTTCTGAAAATCCTCGCGGATTTTCAGTTTGGTGTGTACTTGCAAAGTTTAGTACTAAACCACGCAACTACTCATAGCCCAACCGATGATAGCACATTCGCCAAAGGCGAACTTTAATCTGCGCTGCTTCGCAGACAATGCATCTTAAAGCATGTGCTATCATCTGCAGGGTTAAACCAAATTACTACTAAAACCTATCCTAAAAATATCGCCTTCTGCGGGCTTCGAGCCAAAACGTGCGACATCGTCGGNCTTCTCGAATTCCCAAGCCAATAAATTCTACAATTTACGCTTCGCTTTCGCGAAGCTAATTGACAATCAATAATTAGAGAGTATATGGAAGTCCTTTTCTCTAATTATTGCTCAAGAATTTATTATCTTTTCATTCTCTAAGCAGAACTACGTTTAACCCTGCAGTTGTGTACAATTATGAAAAACATCACGCTGACATTAATAATCGGACTTTTAATTCTGTCTTGTTCAAAAAATGAGAAAGAAATTAATGGAGATTTGTATTTCAAATTAATAGATATTGGAAGTTTTTATGGAGCAGATGATGAAACAATTGAGAAATTTGAAAAATCTTTTGACAGTATTCGTTGGAGCAAAATTGCGGGAAAAGATGATTTAGAAATTATCCGAGTTTTTGACATTTTAAAAGCAAATGATTTACTTAAATCGCCTTGGATAAATTTAAAAAAGGATTCTGAAATTAAGAAAATTTATCTATCTGAACTGGAATACGAAAAACTAAAAAAGTTTGACCGAAATAAACTTATTACCGACAACAAAAAAGTCGAGTTAAAAATCAAAGTGACTGAATTGGACAGCGGAATTTATTACTCTGACAAAATATCGGAAATAAAATTAATCGACGGAAAAACATATTGGAGAAAATAACTGTACACAACACCGGCTCCTATGAAAAGCACTAGCCTAGTTCTCCAAAGTTAATATTTTATTTTTAATTATCTCATAATGATGATTCTGTGGTGTTGGAATGTTGATAATTCCGATAGGATTATCAATATTTCAACAGCCTTTAAATAACTTGCTC
>NZ_SMZJ02000032.1 GCF_004358095.2 Seonamhaeicola sediminis | reverse complement strand
GACTTGATCGATGATCAAAAGCTTTAAGTCGAAACCTACTTTTTTGTAGGAAGTTTTTCGGCAGGGTTGTTTTTTGTCTTTCATTAGGTATAGTGCTAAAAGGTTTAATTTTTAGTCAACCTATTTCAGGAAAGTACGTTTTATCTAATTACCGCTAACGGTCTAGTGTATGATTTCGTTGCGTGTTTAAGCACTAAAGTTAGCAAATAAATCACAGATAGAAAGTCCGCGAGGACTTTCGTAAGTAAGCCTTTACTAGCAATGAATTATACACATTGTTGTACAACGTTTTTTATTAAAAAGGGTCGCTACACATGCATGGTGATTCATGACAAGCTGGACACCATTGAGATTCTACATGTCTTTTATTAGGAACAATTTTTAATTCATAGGTATCAAATTCCCTGTCGATATCTTTTAATTCGTCCCAAATATTGATTGGTGATTTTAGATTTATTGAATTTCCTTTTGCATTAGGGTTACTCCAATCCGTTAGCATCCATTTGTCCATATAACTATCCATTTCTTTTTTGTAGTTATATCCAGTTTTCAAGAATAATTTATGTAATTCATCTCCCTGAATTGCCTTTTCAACTTCTGGATATTCTGGTTTCTGTAATTCTGGATTCAATTCTTTGCGCAATTTCAATTTCATAGGACGATAATACTGTAAATATCTTTCCCACCAGTCAGATTTAAGGTTCCAAAAACGATATGGACAATTGTCGGTATTCCAAAATTCCTTTAATTCAGGATTTAGACTGTGTTTAATGCCAATGAAGTAAAAAACATACCTTTCTCTTAATGGTAATAATTCTTCTGAAAAAAGATTTTCAAGTTGATTTAAATTATCGATTTTTCTGTCCTCTATTAATCGTATCGCTATTGAATCTTCTTGTTTATTTTCATATCTGTCTTTCATTAATTAAGGTCGTTTTTAAATGTTGTACAACTGCAGGGTTAAACGTAGTTCTGCTTAGAGAATGAAAAGATAATAAATTCTTGAGCAATAATTAGAGAAAAGGACTTCCATATACTCTCTAATTATTGATTGTCAATTAGCTTCGCGAAAGCGAAGCGTAAATTGTAGAATTTATTGGCTTGGGAATTCGAGAAGCNACCGACGATGTCGCACGTTTTGGCTCGAAGCCCGCAGAAGGCGATATTTTTAGGATAGGTTTTAGTAGTAATTTGGTTTAACCCTGCAGATGATAGCACATGCTTTAAGATGCATTGTCTGCGAAGCAGCGCAGATTAAAGTTCGCCTTTGGCGAATGTGCTATCATCGGCCTCGGCTATGAGTAGTTGCGTGATTTAGCATTTAACTTTGCAAATACACACCAAACTGAAAATCCGCGAGGATTTTCAGAAGTAGGCGAGAACTAGCAATTACTTATAGCCATTGTTGTGCTTTCGTTATTTTTTAATTTCTTTTTCTATCAACTCTATCAGGTTTTCGGCTATTGATTTATTCTTACTAACTGTAATAATTCCATACTTATCTCTTGTGACCGCATTTTTTAGATAATTCCTGCCTAAAGTAGATTCGGTTAGCTTAATCAACTCTTCTTTTCTCTTTTCATTTGTGCTTTGATAGGGTATTGAAGATAATTCAAGTCTCCTATCTAATCCAGTTTCAAACTTGTCGTTATAATTCCAAAATAAATTGTCTCTATCAGTTAGTTCTTTGTCCCAATTTATAAGATAATTGTATTGCGATATATAAATGTTATAATAATCGTTAACCGCTTTTTCAATTTCAGGTGTACCAAGTGTTTCTTGCAGTCCAATGCTTTGAATTTTTTGAAAAGTTTGACTTGAAATTCTGTTAGCATTCCAAAAGCCTAAAATTAGATTAGCAATTGAGTCAACTTCCAGTTGTTGATAATTATCATTTATCAAAATCCGACTATTATTTTCTATCCCAATTTCATAGCTCATAATTACACGTTCATATTCAACAATATCTGATTTCAAGTCAGTAATAATACTTGATAAGTAACCATTTATACGTGATTTATTTATTCTGTTTTGATTCCAATTATTTATCCAGAGTGCAATTAAAATTCCAATAACGACAAGTACAATTTCTCCAATGGCATAAATAAGGTATTTACTGAATTTATTTTCAGAGAGTAAATTTTGTCTAATTTTTCTAAAGAATTTTATCATTGGTTAGCAGTTTGTCATAATGAAGCACAACTGCAGGGTTAAACGTAGTTCTGCTTAGAGAATGAAAAGATAATAAATTCTTGAGCAATAATTAGAGAAAAGGACTTCCATATACTCTCTAATTATTGATTGTCAATTAGCTTCGCGAAAGCGAAGCGTAAATTGTAGAATTTATTGGCTTGGGAATTCGAGAAGNCCGACGATGTCGCACGTTTTGGCTCGAAGCCCGCAGAAGGCGATATTTTTAGGATAGGTTTTAGTAGTAATTTGGTTTAACCCTGCAGATGATAGCACATGCTTTAAGATGCATTGTCTGCGAAGCAGCGCAGATTAAAGTTCGCCTTTGGCGAATGTGCTATCATCGGCTACGGCTATGAGTAGTTGCGTGGGTTAGCGGTTAACTTTGCAAGTACACACCAAACTGAAAATCCGCGAGGATTTTCAGAAGTAAGCGAGAACAAGCAATTACTTATAGCCAATGTTAGGCAACGTTTTTATTTTCATACTTTTTTATTTCGTCCAATTCTGCTTTTTTTTCGTCACGTTCCTCTTCAATATCATAATCGTCTTGAAGTCCGAGCCAAAATTTGGCTGAATTTCCAAAATATTTACTCAACCGCAAAGCCGTGTCCGCCGTAATTCTGCGTCTGCCTTTAATAATTTCCGAAATCCTTGTTTGAGGTATTTTCAGGTCTTTTGAAAGTCGGTAAGCTGAAATTTCGAGTGGTTCAAGAAATTCAAAATTCAAAACTTCTCCAGGGTGTACATTTTCCAACTTTTCCATTTTATTCTTTTTTAATGATAATCAGTTATTTCTACTTCACTTGCGTTTCCATTGTTCCATTTGAAAATGATTCGCCATTGTTTATTAATTCGGATACTGTAAAAGTCCTTTAAATTACCAGTCAGTTTTTCAAGTCGGTTTGATGGCGGAATTCTCAAGTCCATAATATCTTGCGAGTTGTTCAGCATTCTCAATTTCCGACGTCCAACGTTCTGAATTTCAATCGGCATTTTTTTGACTCGGATTCCGTTCCAAATCTGTTCGGTTTCTTTTGAGCCAAATGAAATAATCATAGTCTTATTTTACGTTACTAACGTCAAAAGTAAGTATAAATTTTGTTTTTTCCAAATGTTGCCTAACGTGTTTGTGTAAGGAACGTTGCGTGTTTGTATGCGAGGATTTTCCGAAGGAAAATCAGAAGCTAGCAAACGAGCAACTAACATTGGTTTAGGTAAAACTAGCAATTTTTTTTAGCATCCATGAAAAAGCAGTAAGTCAGTATCTTTAAAGTTCACTAAAACGATTAAGATATGAAAACTGAACAAACTGCTCAACCAAAGTTATACATTGGCATCGACATTCACAAACGAAGTTGGAAAATACACT
>NZ_SMZJ02000031.1 GCF_004358095.2 Seonamhaeicola sediminis | reverse complement strand
GGACTTGATCGATGATCAAAAGCTTTAAGTCGAAACCTACTTTTTTGTAGGAAGTTTTTCGGCAGGGTTGTTTTTTGTCTTTCATTAGGTATAGTGCTAAAAGGTTTAATTTTTAGTCAACCTATTTCAGGAAAGTACGACTTTTTAAATTACAGCCAACGTGTTTGGCTATGGTTTCGTTGCGTGAAAATCCGCGAGGATTTTCCGCCGTAAACCGAAGATAGCAAATTTGCGAGGACTTTCCGCGAGGAAAGTCAGAAGCAATGAACTATAGCCATTGTTACCTGTAGTACTTTTTATTCATAACTTTTAGGTTCTTCACTTATACAATCAGAGAAATCACATCCCAGTATTCTAAAATCATCTCTGATATTAAATCGTTTTCTTTCAGTTCTACCTTCAGAAGGAAAATAAATAAATCTAACTTCTTGTTCAGCTATATATCTTTTTGGTTTTTGAAACCAAAGATTTTGGTCCACTTCTCTAGACTTTTTAGATTCAATAAATTCAGTTAAGGTCTCACATTCTCTATTCATCCACTTTGATTTGTCAGAATACTTTACGGCATCTTTATAACCATCTATAAAAACATTTCCGCCTTTCTCGTATATTACTCTTTCTTCATTATTCTCATTAAGCGGATTTGCTTTTAAGTCGTCTGATAAAGCTCTTTGAATACTGTTTACAAATTTGTCCACATCATAAATATAAAAGTAAGATTCACATTTAAAGTGTTCCTTTAGAGTATTGATATATTCCAAATCATCTACGTGAGAACAGCAAAATAACCAAGCGTTGAATTCCAATAAGTGGTCGTGCAATTGCAAATAAAATTCCGCTTTAAATTCCCCATTCTCATTCAGATAAGATTCATCATAAGTTATATAAGAGCCTTCTTCTTTACTTAATTGTTCAAGTTTCGAACAAGGTTTTTTTATTCGCAAGGTAAGTCCACGTTGTCCTTCATTTTTATCACTTAATATTGAGTTTTCAATATTTCTATAATGATGAAAAGTTCCTAATTTAATATTGTAATTTGTTAAATCAGAAAAGTCAGGATAAAATTCCTTCGGAGTAAATTTTATTAAATATTTAGGCATTTTCGCGTATTACAGGTAACGTTTATGTATAAGGAAAGTTGCGTGTTTGTGTGCGAGGATTTTCCGAAGGAAAATCAGAAGCTAGCAAACGGGCAACTAACTTTGGTTTAGCTAAAACTAGCAATTTTTTTTATACGGTGTTGCCATTTCGTTGTTTTTTAGAGTTCAGATTT
>NZ_SMZJ02000030.1 GCF_004358095.2 Seonamhaeicola sediminis | reverse complement strand
TGTCTAGTCCTGAAATATGGCTACAGGTTAAAAATTTATTTAAGCTGTTAATTTGTATACCATATTCGGTGTTTTATAATCTAAAGATACATGTAATCTTATTTGGTTGTATAGATTAATAGCACTTTTTGTAGCTTTTTTCGCGTGTTGTTTGCTATCAAAGGTCTGGTCGAGATAAAACTCATCTTTTAGGATGCCGTTTACACGTTCAGCAATAGCATTTTCGTAGCAATGGTTATCTTCTGTCATACTAATTTTGATGTTGTTTCTCTTTAAAATTTGCGTGTATACATTGCTACAATATTGTATTCCTCTATCGGAGTGGTGTATTAGGTTCTCTGTGTTTTTAGCATGATATAAGGCCTTTTTAAGGGCTCTGGTACAACCGCTAAGCTCTAGACTATCACTAAGGTCGTAACCGATTATTTTTCTAGAATACATATCAGTTATAAGCGCCAAGTAACAAAATCCTTTTACAGTCCTGATATATGTAATATCAGATACCCAAACTTGATTAGGTCTATTAACGAGCACATCTTTGATACTGTTTTTATATTTATAGAATCTATGCAAAGAGTTGGTAGTTCTGTAACTAGGTTTCTTTCTTGTAATAAGCATATTGTGCTTTCTAAGAATGTTGAAAAGCGTATCTCTGCCTACTTTCAGGCCGGCTTTATCAAAATCATTTTGCAATGATATTTTGAGTTTACGCACGCCTTCTCTAGGCAAGGATCTGCGTTTTTGGTTTACAATTTGAATGACCTGTTGTTCAAGTTTTAAACGTTTATCAGCTCTATATTTATACTTGTAGTATGCATCACGTTTAATCCCGAAAGGCTTACAAATAGTAGTTAAAGACACAAATCCTTTAGCTTTGTCTTTAGTTTTACTTACCGCTCTATATTTAGCTTTTTTTTTAGTTCGGCAACCGATTTATAGCCAAGGTCTTCAGCAGCAACTTCCAGGTATGAATCTTGAATCATAGCATCCAGATCTTTCTTTAACAACAATTTTTTTAGTTGTTCAATCTCTTTTTGCAGTTCTTTAATACGTGTTATTTCGTCTTTGGTTTTCACTGTTATTCTAGTGTTCATAAGGTCCTTACGGTTGTACTTTCTAATCCATTCATTAATGGTAGTTGGTGCAATTCCATAAGCCTTACCTAATTGATACTTGTTTAATTTTCCGGTGGTAAGTTCGTCTAAAATTTTCAGTTTAAAAGGTTCTGAATACCGTCTGATTACTTTGTCATTTTTGTACATAATGTTTAAAATTATGTAGCCTTTATTCAGGACGGGTCAATATGCACCACAACGGTCTCGTATAACCGTCAGTTACGGG
>NZ_SMZJ02000003.1 GCF_004358095.2 Seonamhaeicola sediminis | reverse complement strand
AAACATCCATTAATTCATCACTCTGATAGAGGTTTACAGTATTGCAGCCATGAGTATACTCATATATTGCAGCAAAACAATATCCAAATAAGTATGACTGAGCAATATGACCCTTATGAAAATGCAGTAGCGGAAAGAGTCAATGGAATCCTTAAAGATGAATTTGGGTTGGATCAAATCTTTAAGAGCAATCAACAACTGCATAAGCAATTACAAGAGTCCATATTACTTTATAATAACTTAAGACCCCATCTGTCAATCAAAATGCTAACTCCTAGTCAAGCACATAAACAGCAGAACATAAAACTTAAAAAATGGACAAAGAAAAACCATCAAAAGCTAGCTTTTGATGGTTCAAATATTAGTACTAATTTTATTCAATAATCGGTCAACCTATTTTAGGACGACTCAGTTTTATAGTATTGAACGTACTTACCTCTCATTGTAAAAGTACGGTTTTACCAAAAGTAAAAAACAACCTAAAACAGTCCGTGAATTTCAGCATCAATAGTATTTATAACTTGTCCTAAATCTTCTGGGTTGTCAACAAAATCTAAATTATCTACATCTATAATTACCATTTTACCTTTGTTGTAACCATGAACCCAAGCTTCGTATCGCTCGTTCAATCTGCTTAAATAGTCAATACTAATAGAATTTTCATAATCGCGTCCACGCTTATGTATTTGCTTCACTAAATTAGGAATAGAACTCCTTAAATAGATAAGTAAATCAGGACCTTTAACTAAAGATTCCATGAGTTCAAAAAGCGAACTGTAATTTTCAAAATCCCTGTTTGTCATTAACCCCATAGCATGAAGATTGGGAGCAAAAATATGGGCGTCTTCGTATATGGTTCTATCTTGAATAATACTCTTTCCACTTTGTCGAATTTGGAGCACCTGACTAAACCTGCTATTTAAAAAATAGACCTGAAGGTTAAAACTCCAACGTTCCATTTGGTTATAAAAATCGTCTAAATAAGGGTTGTCTACAACATCTTCTAATTGCGCTTCCCATTTGTAATGTTTGGATAATAATTTAGTTAAGGTGGTTTTTCCAGCGCCAATATTTCCAGCAACAGCAACATGCATACTTAATTAATTTTTAATTGAAATTGTTGTAGTTTTTGATTCTGGTAAATATACAAGGTTTCATTGGTTACAAAAAACTGATTTATCAACAAATTTGATAGATCAATTGGGATAGTTTCACTCCTGTCTTTCTTTAAAAAGTACAAACTATTACCCTTCTTTAAAACTAAATTTCCATTGTCTTCAAATAACTCTGTGTAACCATTGTTTTTAGTTTTACTGATTAAATTTCCGAAGTAATTGTACTCATAGATATATTTTTCAGATAATAACCAAACACTGTTGTAATTACTTTTTAAGTCTATTACTTTACTTTGAATGGGTATGGTTCGCGCTTGTGTATTGTTGTTTTTGTAGTTGAATAATTCTAGTTGTTGGCTATCTTGGTTAAAAACCCAAAGCGTGTTATCAAAACCACTTGAAATATGAGTGATATTTTTATAAGGTTGAATGGTGTTGAAATCTATTTTAAAAATTTCGGCAAGCCGGTTATCTAGTATAATAGCCGTATTAAAATCTTTATAAAATAAATTTATTTTTAAAGGGTTGAAGACATTGGCAGAGGCAACATCTCCTAGTTGTAAATTATTATATGTGATAGTTTGATTACCTTTTTTTTTATAAAACACATTATTAAACACATAATAAATAGTGCCAAAATCATCAATGGATACAATGGTATCAGCCTTAAAACTAATAGTTTTAACATGAAAAGCATCAACACTGTTTTGTGAATATATTGAAAGCTTAAAAAATAATAGAAGTAAAAAAACCTGCTTCATAGTGGCTTGAAAAATACAAAAATCAAACCATTTCTTTTTATAATAAATGAGGTTTAAAGAATCATTTTGTATATCTAAATCTCACAGTAAAACGGTATTAAGTAATATAAAGTACATACAAAATGGTTTTTATTCACTGTTTCTGTTAATTGTAACATAAGAACAACTAAAAAACGTTTAATAAATTACTATATTTGTTAAACAAAATATAATAAATTATGAAACGCATCTTAAAATTTATTTATAGTACCTTGTTATTTTTCTGTCCAATTTTCTTAATGAGTCAGGAATTTTATGGAAAAGCGTATTATCAATCTAAATCAACTTTAGAGTTAGGACGCTGGGGTGCTACAATGAGTCAGCAGCAAAAAAATCAAATAGCAGCAAGGTTAAAAAATAGGCTAGAAAAAACATTTACGTTAACCTTTAACAAAGTGGAGTCAATTTTTGAAGAAGTGGAAGTTTTAGATGCCATTTCAGGGGCAACAGATTCTTGGGGTAAAAATTTTAGAGCAGGAAATCAATATAAAAACGTAAAAGAGAAAAAACTCATCCAAGAGCAAGAATTTTATGGTAAGCGCTTTGTAATTGAAGATAAAATACAAGATTTTAATTGGAATTTGGGGACCGAAACTAAAAAAATTGGACAATACACTTGTTACAAAGCTGTAGCTCTGGTGCCCGCACATAATTTAGAATGGTGGTCTTTTTCTTGGAGTAAAATGAGAAATAGAAAAGCTAATGAGCAAGAAGTTCCTGATGATCAGAATAAGGATGAAGTGTTGAATGAAGGGGTAGAAACAGAAATGGTTAACATGACTCAAATTGTTGCTTGGTACACACTACAAATACCACTCAGTCATGGTCCTTTAGAATTCTCGGGTTTACCAGGGTTAATTTTAGAGGTTAATTACAACGGGACCACAATGTTATGTTCTAAAGTGGTTTTAAATCCTAAAGAAAAAATTACAATTGATATACCCAACAAAGGAAAACGCGTATCAAAAAATGAGTACACAGATATTATTTTTAAAAAAATGCGTGAATTTAGGGAAAACAGAATGGGTAGAAGTAGGAGATAATATTTTGGTTAATAAATTCATTAGTTTTTGATTTAACGAAAAAATAACGTCATAGAATTAAACTTTGAATTTGTATTTTGGTCTAATCAAGTATTGAATCTAGATTAACCAATAATATTTCTAATAATGAAGAAAGCTTTCATAAAATATTCTGTCCTCTGTCTTATATTTTTTATATCCCATGTAACCAACTCCCAAGATTTTCAAGGAAAAGCATATTACATGTCTAAAACTACTATAGATATGGCTAATTTTGGTAGACCCGGAATGGATGAAGATATGAAAAAACGCATTGCAGACAGATTAAAGAATGCCTTAGAAAAAACATTCATTCTTACGTTTAATAAATCAGAATCTATTTATGAAGAAGAGGAAAAGCTTGAAGCACCAGGTGGGGGAGGTAGTGGTTTTAGAACTATGATGATGGGGAATTTTGTAGATGGAAATCAATACAAGAATATTAAGGACCAATCTTTTTTACAAGAACGTGAGATTTTTGGGAAGAAATTTTTAATAAAAGATTCCATTCCATCATTTGAGTGGAGAATGACAGGAGAAACAAAACAAATAGGTCAGTATACTTGCTTTAAGGCTTCGGGTATAAAAGTTAAATATGGACTAGACGTCAATACAAGAAGACCTAATCAAGATGATGAAGAACAACCAGAGGAGGGTCAAAACATGGTTGAGGTAGCTGTGTGGTATACGCCCCAAATACCAGTAAGCCAAGGACCTAGTGATTATTGGGGTTTACCAGGATTAATTTTAGAAGTTAATGAAGGTAGAACCACCATTTTATGTTCTAAGATTGTTTTGAAGTCTGATGAAAAAGACACTATCAAAGTACCTTCAAAAGGAAAAGAAATTTCTCGTGCTGAGTTTGATGAACTTTCAAAAAAGAAAATGGAAGAAATGCGTGAAAATTTTAGAAGAGGCGGTGGCCGTCCAGGTGGTGGAGGTGGAAGAAGATAATTTTGAAGTGAATAAAGAATCATACCAATCAAAATAAATGAAGTATAATATTTTATTAGTGCTATTACTAATAGCTGGAGTAACCTTTGCTCAAGTTCGTATTGAAGGTGTTGTTAAAGATAGTATTGGAACCCCGCTAGAATTGGCAAATGTTATTGCCATTAACCAAGCTACTCAAAAGCTAGATTCTTATGGCATTACCAATGATGAAGGGCGCTACAAATTATCATTAGAAAAAAACACCTCTTACACAATTCAGGTAAGTTATGTAGGTATGAAAACTGCTCAAGCTGCTATAGAGACAACAGACCAACCTATTTTAAAAGACTTCGTACTTCAAAGTGATAATGCCCTTGATGCTGTTGAATTAGTTTATGAAATGCCTGTAACCGTAAAAGGAGACACTATTGTTTATAATGCCGATTCTTTTAGGTCTGGTACTGAGCGTAAATTGGGTGATGTTCTTAAAAAACTTCCCGGTGTTGAACTCAATGATGATGGCGAAATTGAAGTTGAAGGTAAAACGGTTGGAAAAGTGATGGTGGAAGGAAAAGATTTTTTTGATGGCGATTCTAAATTGGCTGTTGAAAATATTCCAGCTAATGCTATTGACAAGGTTGAGGTACTTAAAAATTACGCCGAAGTTAGTCAGTTACGGGGTGTTACAAACAATCAGGATAACATAGCTATTAATATTAAGCTTAAAGAGGGTAAAAAGAAATTTTGGTTTGGTACGGTTACTGGTGGATTAGGAGATTCTGATAAGGAAACCTTGTATTTAGCTCAACCAAAATTATTCTATTATAGTCCAGAATATAGTGTAAACCTTATTGGAGATTTGAACAACTTAGGCGAAGTGGCTTTCACAAGACGTGACTACTTTAAATTTACGGGTGGTTTTAGAAGCCCGAGCAGAAGTAGTGGTACGAACATAAACATAGGAAGCAATGATATTGGATTTTTAACCGTTCAGAATAACAGAGCAAAATATATTAATACTAAGTTTGGTGCCGCTAATTTTAGTTATTCGCCTAGTAAGACTCTAGATTTAAGCGGATTTGCTATTTTTTCAAATAGTAGAACAGATTTGCAGGAAGACAGATTCGTTACATTTACTGATCCTGATTTGAATATTCCTGATGAAGATACCGAGAGTAATACCACACAGCGGAGTGATTTGGGAATGCTTAAACTTAGTACTTCCTATAAACCTAATGTAAATAATCAACTAGATTATGATGTATTGGCAAGAACATCTAAAGAGTCTCAAGATCAAATATTTTTTTCATCGGTTTTAGGTAACATTGATCAGTTGGAAAATACGTCTCCTTATAGTTTTAATCAAAACTTAAATTACTATTACACGCTAGATGAGAACAATATTTTTGCTTTTGAAGTTCAGCATTTGTTACAAGAAGAAGATCCTTTTTATAATGCCATTTTAGAAGATAAAGCTAATTATGACAATACAGCCAATGTACTTGGTTTAGATAATGCACAGATAGATTATAACGTAGCTCAACAGAAAATAGTAAAATCCAATCAGATAGATGCAAAATTAGATTACTGGAATGTGTTAAATGCCAAGAGTGATATTAATTTTACGTTGGGAACTATATACAGCAAACAAGATTTTGATTCTGATATATTTCAATATTTAGATAATGGTAGCATATTTAATCCTACTAATACGTTTCCAGACTATCCTGATGGCAATGATATAGCTTATACTTTTAGCGATGTTTATTTAGGTTTACATTACCGTTTAAAATCCGGGATTTTCACCTTTACTCCTGGGGTTTCTGCCCATGCTTACAGTGCTAAGAATAATCAGTTTAACGTAGGTTTTACAGATAACTTTTTTAGAGTATTACCTGATTTCAATACTAGGGTTCAATTAAAAAATAGTGAACAAATTATTTTTAATTATCGCATGTCAACCAATTTTACTGATGTCAACCAATTGGCTAGAGGGTTAGTGCTAAATAATTATAATGCCCTTTTTTCTGGAAATCAAGAATTGGAAAGTGCACTAGCTCATAATGTTAACCTGTCTTATTTCAGTTTTAATATGTTTAACTACACCAATGTTGTAGCAAGGCTTAGTTATTCTAAAACCGTTGATAGGATAAGAACCACCTCTCAATTTCAACCAGGTAGTGTCGTTAGGGTTAGCACGCCTTTTAACTCAAATTTTGCCGATGAGAATGCTAGTGCGAATGCTAGATTGGAAAAAACTTTAGGGAAGTTTAGAGTAAGAGTAAGTGGTAATTTTGATTATTCTAAATTTAACCAGTTTATTAATAATAGACGATCAATAAATAAAAATTACACATACACCTATAGAACAGGATTAAGCACTAACTTTAGAGAAGCCCCAAATTTTGAAATAAGCTACAGACATTCTATACAAGATAATAATCAAGGGGAAAATAAAACTACGTTTTTCACCAGAGCTCCATCTATAGAGTTTGACGCGTTAATCTTTAAAAAGTTCACGTTTAAAACAGATTATTCTTATAATAATTTTAGTAATGAGGATATAACCATAAATAGCTTTGAGTTTTGGAATGCATCTTTAGCCTACAAGAAAGACCAAGATAGTAAGTGGGAGTTAGAGCTGAGAGCAACAAATTTATTAGATACCCAGTCGCAAAACCGTAGTAATATTGGGAATGTTTCTGTAAGTGAAGTAGAATATTTTATACAACCTAGGTTTGTAACGTTTAGGTTGAGATACGAATTATAAAACCAAAGAAAAAAAGGATAATTTAAATAAGTTATCCTTTTTTTCTTTGGTAAAATTATTCAACAATAATATATTTGCGCTCGGTTTTGGGAAGATACTCAAGCGGCCAACGAGGGCAGACTGTAAATCTGCTGACTAAGTCTTCGCAGGTTCGAATCCTGCTCTTCCCACATGAACTCGAAAAGTCTACACGGTTGTGTAGACTTTTTTTATTCCAAAATATATTTTAAGAGTTGTTTACAGGTTTTGTTTATGATTCTGTTTCTATAAATATTGAAGAGTTTCTAAGTTATGAATAGGTATGAACTAAAAGTAGTCAATATTCTTTTTTAGATAAAGTTAGTAATGGATGACACTTTTTTTGTGAAGCGTTTTTATTTTACAGTTTATTCAACAAGACATTAGACAAAGTTATTATTCCAATAATAAGTATTAAACTAAGGGAAATTTTCTTAAACTTATCTTGCGGAATATAGTTGAGTATCTTTTTACCGATGGCTGTCCCTACAATTCCAATGACCAACAAAAATGGCACATAAATTAAATCATGTTTATGAATAAATCCATTGTAATAATATACAAATGTTCTTGAAAAATCTATTAGAAAATCAATGAATGCTGACGTGGCAATAAATACACTTTTTTCTAAATTGAATGCAGCCATAGTTAGTCCGCGTATCGCACCACCTGTTCCTAAAAGACCTGCTGAAAAACCTGATAAACTACCTCCAAATATAGCATTTCGTTTAACTGGGTTTATCACTAATTCTTTTTTAATCAGAAAGAGAAGGGCTAAAATAATAAGGAATATTCCAAGGATTAGTTCAAGGTATAGACTGTTAAATACCTTTGTGAGTAATCCACCTATTACAACAAATAGTATTGACGGAATTCCAATATTGATAAGTAATTTTTTGTCAAGACCCTTTTTGAATAAAACAATCTTACTTAAATTGCTAGAAAGATGATAAATGGCTGTTAAACCCAAAACTGATTCGAAATCGAAATAAAAATTTGCAATCGGAACAAAAAATACTGACGAACCAAACCCACCTACGGTGCCAAATATTTCGGCGATTAAGGATAAAAATAAGAATAAGTAACTTATTTGTTTCATTCAACATATAATAGATAAAGTTTCTTTTTCTAATGCTACATACATAACTTATCTGGAGATGTTTCTATTAAAATTTAATTAGCAGCATCCACTGCTTGGAGAACAACAAGCATCCTGCAGTTCTGATAATTTTACTATAGGCTTCTCAGTTTTAACTCCAGGTTTTTCGGCATAAACAGTAATACTAAAAATACCAACACTACTATTGTTAAAGTTTTTTACAGCATCCTTAGTGAGATATTTAGAAAGGATGTCATCTGGAATTCTAATAGGTTTTTCTTTTTGAAGGGTAATATTCTCAAAACCTTGGTCTTCAATAAATTTTAAATACTCATTTTTTTGAATAGCACCTGCTATACAACCGGCATACATTTCAGCATCTTGTTTTAAGGCTTCGGGTAGATTGCCAACCAAAACAATATCTGAAATACTAAAGTGCCCACCTGGTTTTAAAACTCTAAAAATCTCTCCAATTACCTTTTTTTTGTTAGGGACTAAGTTCAAAACACAATTGCTTACAATAACATCAGCAATATTATCATTTACTGGCATATTGTCAATATCACCTTCTCTAAATTCAATGTTGTTATAGTTTAGCTTTTCAGCATTAGTGCGAGCTTTTTCAATCATAGTAGGTGTAAAATCAATACCAATAACTTTGCCTTCTTTACCAGTTTCATGTCTGGCAACAAAACAATCGTTTCCTGCTCCAGAGCCTAAATCAATAACGGTGTCACCTTTTTTAATTTTTGCAAACTCAGTTGGGAGCCCGCACCCCAATCCTAAATCGGCATCCTCAACATAACCATCGGTTTGTGAATAATCATCCATCATAATGTTATAAACTTTATTTGAAGACGTAGTAGCGCCACAACATGATGAGGCATTTTCTGCTTTTCCTTGTTCGGCTATTTTACTGTATCTTTCCTTAACAATGTCCTTTAATACTTGCTCTTTTGTATCCATAATAATACTTTATTGTAATTTTACGATTAATTGATTTAATTTTTTTTTTAACAACAGTTAGACGTTGTATCTAGGTCTAAAAACTCTGTGATTAGGTTTTTCATTTTGGACCAGTTGTGTTTGTCTATACAATAACAAACACTGGTACCTTCTATATTGCCTTTAATGATTCCAATACTTTTTAGTTCTTTTAAATGTTGAGAAATGGTAGGTTGGGCCAACCCAATTTCATCTACTAAATCGCAGCAAATGCAGGTGTTTATTTTAAATAAATGCTGAATAATAGCAACCCTTGCAGGGTGCCCTAATACTTTTGCTAATTGTGCAATCTCATTTTGAAGATTTGTGAACTTTTCAGATTTAGTAACTCCCATTTGTTAAATTCATTTATTGCAATATTACGATTAATATTTTAATTCACAATATTTTTGAGAGTTTTTTTAGAAATGGATGGATTTTAAACTAAAAGAAAAGGCATATTAATTGAAATTTAAGAGTTGCAACCTACTTGAATATAAGTTTGAAGTTTAAAGGTTTAGTTTAGGTCTAGTATCCGTTTAGCTTTAATTTCTAAAATCAATTGATTAATATTACATTTACAATCTCTTTAATTTTTTCAATTGATTGCACAATCTTCCATAGACCAAGTTTTTGAAACCGCCCGGGTAGAGGAGGTTATAGGTGATTTTGTAAACCTTAAAAAGGCCGGTAGCAATTTTAAGGGTCTAAGTCCGTTTAGTGACGAACGTACTCCAAGTTTTATGGTATCACCTGTAAAACAAATATGGAAAGACTTTAGTACCGGAAAAGGTGGTAATGTAGTGGCATTTTTAATGGAGCATGAGCATTTTACTTATCCCGAAGCCATCAAATATCTCGCAAAAAAATATAATATTGATATTGAAGAGACTCAACAAACCAATGATCAAAAAGAAGCAGCTAATGAGCGTGAAAGTTTGTATTTGGTTAGTGAGTTTGCTAATGATTATTTTCAAAAGATACTACATAAAACAGACCAAGGAAAGTCTATTGGTTTAAGCTATTTTAAGGAGCGTGGTTTTACCGATGAGATTATCAAAAAATTTAATTTAGGATATTCCCTAGATGATTGGCAGGCCTTTACAGACGAGGCTTTAAAAAAAGGTTATAATATTGAATATCTTGAAAAAACGGGACTTACTATTGTAAAACCAGACAAGCATTTTGATAGGTTTAAGGGGCGTGTTATGTTTCCAATTAAAAGTATGAGTGGCCGGGTTTTAGGCTTTGGTGGACGTATACTGATAAATGATAAAAAGGCGGCCAAATATCTTAATTCACCAGAGAGTGATATCTACCATAAAAGTAAAGTGCTTTACGGGATTTATAACGCCAAACAAAGTATTGCAAAAGAAGATAATTGTTATTTAGTAGAGGGATATACAGATGTGATTCAATTTCATCAAACGGGAATAAAAAATGTCGTATCATCTTCGGGAACAGCGCTTACTTCTGAGCAAATTAGACTTATAAATAGACTAACTAAGAACATTACGGTGCTTTTTGATGGTGATGCCGCCGGTATGAGAGCCTCGCTTAGAGGAATTGATTTAATTCTGGAGCAAGGAATGAATGTAAAAGTATGCTCATTTCCAGAAGGCGAAGACCCTGATAGTTTTGCAAAACAGAATACCCTTGAAGAACTAACACTATATCTTGAAGAAAATGCCAAGGATTTTATTCAGTTTAAAGCGGGGATTTTACATGAAGATTCCAAAGATGACCCCATAAAAAAAGCTGAAACCGTAAGGGATATTGTTAACAGTATCTCTAAAATTCCTGACAGAATTAAAAAAGAAATTTATATTCAGGAATGTGCTAGAATTATGGATATTAGTGAAGAGGTACTGTTTAGTACATTAGCTCAAATTAATAAAAAGGACTTTCAGAATCAGAATACACAACTTAAGAAAGAACATAAAGTTTTTGAGGTTATTAAGCATCAAGAGCCTGTAAAAAAGGTAGATGTTCAATACGTTTTAGAACGAAAAATTATAGAGATCTTATTGCTTTATGGCAATAAAGTTGAGGATTTTGAAGATTTGGTTTTAAAAGAAAATGATGCAGGCGATTTAATTTTAGAGCCTATAATTCAGCAGGCTAAAGTATTTGAAAAAATATACTTAGACCTGCAGGATGATGAGATGCAGTTTTCAAATGAGCATTTTAAAAATTTGTATTACACCATAATAGATGCTTTAAATCAGAATCCAGAATTTAATTTAAGAATGTTTATTAATTCTGTGAACCAAGAAACAGCAAATGAAATCACCACTATTCTTATGGAAGATGAGCGTTATGCTCTTGATAATTGGAACAGAATGAATATCTATCCTAAAGAAAAATTAAACACCGTTTCACAGTTGGTAAGTGAAACAATTTTAAGCCTGCGTTGTTTTTTAATAGACCAAAAAGTCAAAGAGTATCAACAAGAAACTTTGCAAAATAAAAATGATGTAAATAAAAATATTCTTGAAGAGGTAAAAGACTATTCAGGCTTAAAAATGCTATTATCTAGAAAACTTAACAGAGTTTTATAATTGGTCTGCTAGTTTAGCTTGATTAACTAGATCTACTAGGTTAGTTACTTTAAGTTTACGCATTAATCGGGCTTTGTAAGTACTAACCGTTTTTTCATTAATATCAAGTTCTTTGGATATTTCTTTATTCTTTTTACCAATGGTTAAGAGTTTCAGTACTTCAGCTTCTCTAGTAGATAGTTTCTTATAAAAAGTTCCTGAACTTCTTCCAATACGATTGCCAAAAGCAAGCTGTTGTGTAAGTTCATTACTTAAATAAATACCGCCATCATGTACCTTTGTAATGGCTTCACTAATGGTTATTACGTTAACCGTTTTAGAAACATAACCAGAAGCACCAGCTTTAATGGCATTTATGGCGTATACTTCTTCTGGTTGCCCACTAAATATAATGGTCTTGATATCTGGATGGTCATTTTTTAAATGACGTAAAATAGTTAATCCATTAAGTTTTGGTAAATCGGCTTCCGTTAAAAGGATGTCAACTGGATTTTTCTTAATAAAATCCATTACGGCTTCGCCGTCTTCAACACTACCAACAATTTTTATGTTGGGTGATGCGGAGAAAAGAACCTCTAGTCCCTTTCTTGTAATAGGGTGATTGTCTGCTATTAATAACTTTATCATAATTTTGGTTGTTTTGCATAATTATTTAGAGAGATAATTATAAGTTGAGAGATTATGCAATTATAAAAGTAATGATTTTCTGAATGTTTTGCAATAATTATTTTAATTTAATTGGAATATTGCAAACTGGTATTGGAATCATTTTATGTTTATTAGCCGTGTTAAAGCGTTTGTATATTTTAAAAACCTCCTTTTCTCTACCCAGAAAATCGGCTTCTGTTTTACCTTCATCATTCATTTTCATAGCCCATTCAAGTTCTGGATATGATGCTCCTATTTGATCTTCATCACTCCTAGCATCACCAAATAAACCATCACTTGGTGCAGCCGTCATAATAGATTTTGGAACCTCCAATAGTTCACCTAATTGATAAACTTCAGATTTTAGTAAATCAGCAATAGGGCTTAAATCTACACCACCATCTCCATATTTAGTATAAAAACCAACACCAAAATCTTCTACTTTGTTACCAGTGCCAGCTACCAGAAGTTTATACAAACCTGCATAATAATACAGGGTTGTCATTCTTAATCTGGCCCGAGTGTTCGCTAACGCCATATCTATAGTGGCTTGATCACCATCTAAAAAAATCTCAGTTTTAAATTCTTCAAAAACAGGTGTTAAGTCAGCTCTAGTATCACTTACATTAGCAAATCTAGATTTAAGTTGTTTAATATGTTCCTGGGCTCTACTTATATGACTTTTTGCTTGGTGGATAGGCATCTCAACCACTAAAACATTTAAACCAGTTTTAGCGCATAACGTTGAAGTTACAGCAGAATCTATACCACCAGAAACCCCTACAACAAAACCATTTACACCAGCGTTAGTAGCATAGGCTTTTAACCAATCAACAATATAATTTATAACTTTTTCTGTTTGCATTTTAATAAAAGATTTTAATTCTAAGAATACTACCTTTGCAAACAAAAATAAGCGAATCACTCAATTAATAAAAATTTATGCTGTTTAAGTTTTATATCAAGAATTTCGTGATGATTTCATGTCTTACACTATTTACGGTTTCTTGTAAAAAGGAAAATCAAATTGAAAAGGAAATAGCGAAAATCAATATTGATATTAATGTAGAACGGTTTGATCAATTATTTGCTAAAGTAAGTGTAAACGAACTACCTAAATTAAAGACAGCTTATCCGTTTATGTTTTCTGAAGTAATTAAAGATTCATTTTGGATAGCAAAAAAAGAAGATACCCTTCAAAAAATGCTGAATAAAGCCGTTGATAAAACATTTCGTGATTTTGATATTACCGAATTAGAAATAGAATCACTTTTTAATCACTTAAAATATTATTTTGATGCTTTTAATCCGCCCAGAGTTATAACCACAACAAGTGACGTTGATTATAGAAACAAAGTTATTGTAACTGATACTATTGCTATAATAGCACTAGACAACTATTTAGGTAGTGACCACGAGTTTTACGCTAATATACCAAAGTTTATTGTAGCTAATTTAAAAAAAGAACAAATTGTGGTAGATCTGGCAGAAGCGTATGCTAAAAAGTATATTTACCTGAGGAATAATAAAACATTACTTGATGAAATGATTTATTTTGGAAAACAGCTATACTTTAAAGATTTAATGATTCCTTTTAAAACCGAAGCAGAACGCATTGGCTATTCTCAAGAAGAATTGGATTGGGCTGATGCTAATGAAAGTTATATTTGGCGATATTTTGTAGAGCGTGAATTGCTTTTTAGTACCGATTCTAAACTATCAAGTAGATTTATAAATCCTGCACCTTTTACTAAATTTTATTTAGAAGAAATTGATTCCAATTCACCAGGCAGATTGGGACAATATGTTGGGTGGAAAATAGTGCGTGCTTACATGGAGCAAAATGACGTGTCTTTGAACAGGATGCTGATAACTAGTGCTGAAGAAATTTTTAATAATACGAAATATAAACCAAAAAAATAATGGGTGAAACACACACATCAAAGATTGAATTGAATGTTGAATTAGACGATAATAGAGTGCCAGAGAAGTTGTTCTGGTCTGCTGAAGATGGTGGTATAAATAAAGAGGAAGCTAAAGCTATGATGCTCAGTGTTTGGGACTCTAAAGCACAAGAGTCTTTGCGTATTGATTTGTGGACCAAAGACATGCCTGTTGATGAAATGAAGGTGTTTTTTCATCAAACGCTTGTGTCTATGAGCGATACGTTTAAAAGAGCTACTCAGGATGAAAAAATGACGGCTACCATGAAAGATTTTTGTGACTATTTTGCCGAAAAACTAGATTTGAAAAATAAATAGTTTAAATGTTCTTTTTCCAGTAACTATGATGTATAGAATAACTGATCTATTACTTTGATTTAGAGTTTCAACCCCACTTAAATACCTTAAAAACGGTGTTTTCTATTGTAATAAAAGAAGTTAGACCTTTCGTTTAAGGACTAACTTCTAAATTATCAAATAAATTACCATTATATGAACTACCTAGCAAAACATAACCCGTTTTGCTTTGATGGGTAACTTTTGTTAACGCTGCTCCGTCTATAAAAGTCTCTATTTCTTTGTTATGGAACTTTAATTTTATAGTGTGCCATATACTGCTATCAAAATTTTCAACCTTCCCTTCGGCAAGTGTTTCTTTATCAAAAACCAACTTCCAGTTACCGTTTTTCTCCAGCATCAGGCGATAGCCTTTAAGATAGCTCCCCTGCACACGTCCACCAAGTTCTACATTGCCACCATCTATAAATACATCTACACTACAGGTAAAGTTTTTCCAGTTAACATCTCCTATTAAGGTATTTGGTTTAATGTTTGAACGACGGTAAACACGCATCCAATCGTAACCTTGCACCGGGTTTATTTGTTTTAAACAATTGGTGCCATCTTCTTTTTTAGCAATTTCAAAACTTCCTGTTTGATCGGAATGATACTTTGGAAGGTCTCCAACATTTCGGTCTTCATAATCTTCTTTATACGGAAACGGAAACGCCTTTTCTTCAGGGATTTTGTATTGTCCTTTTTGTTGACCTGTAGTAGTGGTTAACGAATAAATACACTTGGGATCTAGCTCAATACTAAATTTCCCATTTTCTGGTATAATACTTTTTTGTTGAACGAACTGCTGTCTTTCATTCGATTTCCATACATGAACAATTTCATTAGAAAGACCTTTGTTTATGTTAACTTCTAGTTTTTCAGGGTTTTCAGTACATATTATCATACTCCAGTTTTCACTATTCTTATCTTTTAAAGAAACGATACTACCTTTATATGTACTGGAATCAAATAGTCCACAGCCTTCATCTAGGTATTTCCATGTAAGAGGTTGTGTAAATTGAGTAGTATGTGCTGTAGCCCAAATTGTTGGCCAAACTTCGTAATAACCACTCCAGGGACTATTAGCTTTCATAGCACCTGCTTTATCCCAAGTAACTGATTTATAAATGGAACCAATTGGAGCCCATATTAAGGTTTTCGTAATTTTATCTCGTATATAAAACTTATTGTAAATACGGGCAAGGTTTAATGCTCCTGCTCCTCCCCAGTCTATTCCTGTCCAACTCCAATCTTCACTAGCCCAAAGTGGTTTGCCAGAGGCTTTTGCTTTAGCCGTTGTTGGTCTGCCGCGGCCATCTACCATATTTTCATTAAATTCTCGACCGGTTACGTAATGATAACCAGCGGCTTCAATTACCTTGTCAAATTCAGGGTCTTTTTCAAGCTCTTCAAATATTTGCCAATCACCGCTATTATCATCGGGCCCTTGAATTTTTACATTTTGATAACCTTTAGCGTCAAGTAAAGGTCTTACTTCATTTACAAGCCAATTTCTATCTGTATAATTTTCATTTTCAGCTGCTGCTACCCAGTCAATATCTAAGTCCCAATCTCTTTTAGCTACATCTAAAAAAGTAACAAAGTATTCAGCAGATTCTTTGGTAAAAATATTTGGTTTTAAATACCCAGGAAAACTCCAAGGTAAGTATTCTAAAATCATATTAGAATTTCTGTTTTTAGCTTCTTTCATAAACCAAAACTCATAACCGCGAGATACAGGGTTTTTTAATTCCTCACGAGTTATGGCATGAGAAGGTTCAGAACCACAGGTTGAATTTTCGCCGCCACCCATTTCTACTTTCAAGTGCTGAAATGCTGCACCAAACTTAGGCTTAAAAAGAATATCTAGAATATGACTACGGTAAGGGTCCTGATAGTCATATAGCAAATCTGTTGAAGCTCCAGCACTAACACCTCCAATACCTTCAAATGTTCTACCCGCATCTTCAGGGTTTAGATAGATTGTAGTTACACCATCCTTTTGATTAAACACTGGTGGTTGGAAAGGCTTTTCAGGATTTTCAATGTCTCCCATTACAAACCATGCCGGTTCACTGTGGGCTACCCCTCTATTGTTACCCCAAACTGTAACCTTCCAGTAGACTTTCTGACCCGATTTTAGAGGTTCTCCTAGGTATTGATATGAACCTGTTTCAGATTTACTAGTTGGACCAGTATCCCATAAGTCGGGATATTTTAGTTTTTCTATACTGGTGGCCATCATAATTCTAAAACCTCCCTGTTCTGTACTTATATCGTCTCCAACATAAGTCCAGCTAAAACTTGGTCTAGCCTTGGTAATACCTGTGGGGTTGGTTTTAGATTCACATTTTAAATCTTTTACATCTAAGGCCTGAGCTATTGAACATAGGCAGAGTAAACATAATGTAATTAATTTCATATTTCTATATTAGTTAGTTTGGTGATTTTTTTGTTCTAGAAGTATTTCACTATTTCAAATATCATATTTTTTGTCAATATCTTAATTGAGTCTCATGTCTCGAATTTTTTAATATGGTTTACAAAGTTAATATTTCTTAATATGGATTTTTCTTTCAAACCAGAATTAAGTATTTATAAAAGAAAACACAGACCTATTAGAAAATAAGATATAAAATAAGCTATAAAGATACTTTGTGGTTGAAGAAATAAGATAGACAATTTTAAGGTATTTATGGATTATTTTGCTGTTTAAGTTATTGCTTATTCAATTCTCTCTCAAGGTGATCTAAATATAAAATACCGTTTAGGTGGTCTATTTCATGTTGAAAGATTACTGATGTAAAACCTTCAATTGTTTCTGTTTTATGTATGGCATTCTGCGTGTCATATTCAATTTTAATAGCGTAAGAACGCGAGTTTAAGGTGTCTGTTCTATCTGGTATTGATAAGCAACCTTCTCTAACCGTTTGTGTTTTTTTTGAGTATTCTATAATTTTAGGATTCAGATACACTTCAAACGGAAAGTTTTCTTTGTCAAAGCGTTGTACCCAAATAATGTTTTTTAAAATACCCACTTGAGGCGCTGCAATACCAACTCCTAAAGATATACTGTCTCTTACAGTAGCGTATAAACGCTTAATAAATTTCTGTTGAAGTTTATCTTCAGGATTCGGTTTTATATAGCCACTCTTAGTTCTCAATGAAAGCGAATCTCTTTTGTTGGTAATTTTGTAAACTCGCATTGGAGTTAGAGAATCTGCTGAAGAGATTAAATCAAATTCCAATTTAGAAAAACTTCCCTTTGCACTGGAACAGCCAACGATTAAAAATGTTACTGAAAAAATTAGAAGATATATTTTCATTCTAGTGAGATAATCTAATATAAATTTGTCAACCTACCATTCGTTGATACGGTTAGAATCTAATTTAATAAATATAAAAATTAAAATAGTAAATGCCCATAAACCAGATCCACCATAACTAAACATAGGCAGCGGGATACCAATAGTAGGGATTAACCCCATTACCATACCAATGTTTATTAGGAAATGAATAAAAATAATGGATGCAACCCCATACCCATAAACTCTACTGAATTGTGACTTTTGTAATTCAGCTAGATGAAGAATTCTAAGAATAAGTAATACAAATAAGATTACAACTAAGGAGCAACCTAAAAACCCCCATTCTTCTCCAACGGTACTAAAAATATAATCGGTATGTTGTTCTGGTACAAACTTTCCAGTGGTTCTTTCGCCTTCCATAAAGCCTCTTCCTGAAAACCCTCCAGAACTAATTGCCTTTTCAGATTCGTTTAAATTGTAGGCAAAGGTCTGTTTCATTTGTTCCAGTTTAACAGGGTCTTTTTCTAAACGTAACCACAAACTAATTCTATCTTGCTGGTGTGGTTTTAAAATAGATTCATAAAAGAATTTTACACCGAATGATATCCCAATGGATAGGAATAAAACGAAAAATGACTGAAAAAGTGTTATCTTTTTTTTGTTAAAGAAATGATACGTAAAAACCAAAACACCTATAATAGAAGAAGCTATTGTAGCTCCAAATTTTAATGCTAAAACAGCGATGATTATCACTGATATTCCTATAGTAAGGTAGTATTTAGGTAAGCCTTCTCTATATAATACAAAGAAAAATGCTCCATAAACAATAGTACTTCCTGTATCATTTTGGAGTAGCACCAAAAATGCCGGAATGATAATGATAATAAAGGTTTTTATTTGATCTTTTAGGTTATTTATGTTAGTATTTAAATCACTTATATGCTTTGCAACTGCCAACGCAGTAGCAGCCTTAGCAAATTCACTAGGTTGTAAAGTCATACCTCCGATGGCATACCAGGAAGTGGCACCATTTACATTTTTTCCAAATACAAAAAGTCCAATCAAAGAGAGCATAGAAACAATGTAAATAATACTAGAAAATCGCTCATAAAATTTGGCATCAATAGCTAGAAGTAGAATGATTAACGCAAATGTTAGAAAAATAAAAACGGTTTGTTTACCAAAAGGTTGAGACATGTCAAAATAGTTGATGATATCTCCTGAGTGTGAAGCAGACAAAATATTAACCCAACCAAAACCAACTAATAATAGGAAAAGGATAATGGTAATCCAATCAAACTGGAAATGCCTGTTAGTTTCTCTTACCATTAATTCTGACTTTCAATTTTTCTTAAATGTTCTTTCAGCTGTTCATATTCATTATCATCAACAAGCTGAAATTGAGTTTCACCGTTTATATTAAAAGGTTTGCCTGAGTAAGGTTTTGCATACTCGTTTTCTAGGGTATGTCTCAGCAACCAATCTTCCATATCTTTCCTAGTTGTATAGCCCTTAATATGTTTTTCAATCATCAAACTGGCAACTTTACCAGCAAACCTACTTCCCCAATAACCATTTTCAACAAAAACAGAGATGGCTATTTTAGGGTTGTCTTTCGGTGCAAAAGCTACAAAAATTGAATGGTCTGTTAATTGGGTTTTTAAACTGTCTATTATGGCAAAATTTTCAACTGTGCCAGTTTTTCCACAAATATCAATATCTTTAACTTGAAGCCATTTAGCAGTCCCGTTTTTATAAACTTGGTGCATACCTTCTATAACTGGATTAAAATGTTCCTTGTTAATAGTGGTGTATTTACGCTCAGTAAACTTTTCAGGAATGTCTTCACCTTCAATAGATTTTATGATGTGAGGCGTGTAATAAAAACCTCTATTAGCAATAGCAGCAGTCATATTTGCCAACTGAACAGGGGTAGTGGCTACCTCACCCTGCCCAATAGCATTGGAGATGGTATATGTAGAATAAAATGTTCTGGGATACACATGTTTATAATAGTCTCTATCAGGTATTCTTCCCTTTTGACCAACATATAAGTCGTTATTTAAAAAATTACCCAAACCAAAACTTTTGGCATGATTACTCCAGCGGTCAATACCTTCCGACGCATCATTGTTTTTATCTAAGATTTTTCTGTATGTGGTAGCAAAATAAGCATTGCAAGATTCTTGAATACCAGATATTAAATCATTACGCTTGCCAATATAGCAATGACATTTCATGAATCTATTTCCGTACTTGTAACCCGCATAACAAGTAACCCTGTCACTAGGGGTTATAACCTCTTCCTGAAGCCCAATAAGAGCATTCATTAGTTTAAATGGTGATCCTGGTTCATAAACGCCCTGTAAACTTCTATTGAAAAGAGGTTTAGCAATAGAATCGTTAAAGAGCTTTGTGAAGTTTTTAGAGCGTTCCCTTCCTGCTAAAATATTGGGATTGTAAGTTGGGGCTGCTACCATAGCTAAAATTTCTCCAGATGATGGTTCAATAGCAATAACACCACCACGTTTATTTCTCATCAATAACTCACCGTACTCTTGCAAAGTTGCATCAATGGTAATGTGAATATCTTTTCCTTGTTTTGGTAATGTGTCAAATATTCCATCTTTATAAGGTCCAATATTTCTATTAAATCTATCTTTTTGAATGAATTTAATGCCTTTGGTACCTCTCAGTGTTTTTTCATACGAAGCTTCTATACCTTGTTTTCCAATAAGATCACCCATTTTATAATAGGGCTGCTTTTCGATAATGCGACTATTAACTTCACCAATATCGCCTAAAACGTTTGCGCCAATGGATCTTTGATAATGTCGGAGAGAGCGCTTTTGAATATAAAAACCTTCAAATTTTCGCATTTTTTCCTGTAAAACCGCATAATCTTCCTTTGATAAATGCGATACAAAAACTGAGGGTAACCTTGGTGAATAGTTTCTAGCCCTATTGAAGGTTTTGATAAACTTTTCCTTATCAATTTTTAAAAGGTTGCAAAACTCTAAGGTGTCTAACGGCTCCACTTCTCGTGGGATAACCATAACGTCATAAGAAGGTTGGTTTGATACTAGCAGATTGCCATTTCTGTCATAAACAAATCCTCTTTTTGGGTAATCATATACCTTTCTAATGGCATTATCTTCATATAGATTATGACCTTCAGATGAATAAATTTGAAGATAAAATAATCTTGAAATGAACAAAATCCCAACAAGAATTACTGAACCAAAAAGTAAAAATTGTCTCATTTAGTATTCTTACTGAAAATAATAGATATGATTATACTTAATAAAATAGTAAATATACTAGAGAATAACGTTTTTTGAAGGATAAAAATTATTTTAGATATGCTAAAAATTTCGAGTGAAAACAAAATGAGATGATGTACAAAAACTAATAGTGTTATGTAAACAATTTTAGGGCCAAGATCAATTCCTGAAAACCGTATAGTTTGGTGTTCGTACATTGATCCGAAAGATGATTTTAAAAGCACAGGTCTTATGTAAGCTATAAAAACACTTGCCGCAGCATGAATACCTCCAGAATCTAAAAACATATCAATTGATAACCCGAGAAAAAAACTGGTTAAGATTAGTATGGTTCTATTGTCTTTTACAGGAAAAAATGCGATGAAAAGTAAATAAATATAGGGGTTGAGGTATCCGTAAAAGTTTATATGATTAAATATAATAACCTGCACTAAAACCAATGCTATAAACCGAATAATATTTCCTGTAATAGCACTATTCATTTAATAAGTTGTCTATTTCTTCTTTATTTTTATTTTCAATAATATAAACGTGTTCTAAGTTGGTCATGTCATTAAACAGTTTCACATTTATATCATAAAAATTTTCAGTTACATCATTTTTAAAATCCTGAATGACTCCAATGGGAATACCTTTAGGAAAAATAGAAGACTGCCCAGAAGTAACAATGGTGTCGCCTATATTTACTTTGGCATTTATTGGTATATCTATCAACTGAACTAATTCTGGGTTTTTACCGTTCCATCTTAAAGATCCATAATGAGCAGTTCTTTTTAACCCAGCACTAATACTGCTATTTGTAGTATTTAAAATTGAAATTACTGTTGAAAACCTAGAGCTAGATTTATCCACAATGCCAACTATTCCTTGTGTGGTGATAACCCCAAAATCTTGTTTTATACTATCACTTTTTCCTTTGTTTATTAAAAGAATATTGTCAGTAGCTGAGTAACTATTTTTTATGACTTTGGCTGCGAAAAACGTATAAGATTTTTCAAGTAAAACAGAATCTAAATAGTTTGAATTAGTGTTAATGTTACTATTGAAAAGTAGCTCTCGTAATCTGTTGTTTTCTTCTGAAAGTAGCTGGTTTTGAGATTTCAAAGTAAAATACTCACTAATATTATTTACAGAATTATAAACCCCTCCACTGATAAAATTAGCAGAATTAATGAATTTGCTTTTGTGATAAGAGTGAGATTGTATGGTAAAAACAATGGCAATAAAAAATAGCAACAAGAACAATAGGAAATTTTTGTTCCTAATTATAAAATTTATAATCTGCTGCATGCTTTAAGCTCCTATTTTATCAATACACTTTTGTATTTAGATAGATTTTTAAGTGTGATACCTGTACCTCTAACAACGGCACGTAAAGGGTCTTCGGCTATATAAACAGGAAGGTCTGTTTTTTGAGATAAACGTTTGTCTAAACCACGCAACATAGAACCACCACCTGCTAAGTAAATTCCGGTATTGTATATGTCAGCAGCCAATTCAGGAGGTGTTTGTGATAGGGTTTCCATAACAGCATCTTCAATACGTAAAATAGACTTATCTAAAGCCTTGGCTATTTCTCTATACGATATGGATACTTGTTTAGGTTTACCAGTTAATAAATCACGACCTTGAACACTCATATCTTCAGGAGGGAGTTCTAAATCTTCGGTGGCTGCACCAATTTGGATTTTTATTTTTTCAGCAGTTCGCTCCCCAACATAAAGGTTGTGTTGGGTACGCATATAATACACAATATCGTTTGTAAAAACATCACCTGCAATTTTAACAGATTTATCACATACAATACCACCAAGGGCAATAACAGCAATTTCGGTGGTTCCTCCACCTATATCAACCACCATATTTCCTTTAGGCTGCATAATATCAACCCCAATACCAATAGCTGCAGCCATAGGTTCATGGATAAGGTAAACTTCTTTTCCATTAACACGTTCGGCACTTTCTTTAACTGCTCGCATTTCTACTTCTGTAATCCCAGAGGGGATGCAAATTACCATTCTAAGAGCCGGAGTAAAGAACTTCTTTTTTAAGGCAGGTATGTTTTTAATAAACATACTAATCATTTGTTCTGAAGCATCAAAATCTGCAATAACCCCGTCTTTTAAAGGGCGAATGGTTTTTATGTTTTCATGGGTTTTTCCTTGCATTAAATTTGCCTCTTGGCCAACAGCAATTATTTTACCAGTAATTCTATCTCTTGCTACAATTGACGGCGCATCAACAACTACTTTGTCGTTGTGAATAATAAGTGTGTTTGCTGTCCCTAAATCTATTGCTATTTCTTCGGTTAGGAAGTCAAAAAAGCCCATGTATTTTTAGTGGTTTAATTGGGTTAGTAATCGAAATCTTGTAAATGTAATAAAAGTTGGTAAAAATATACACTTAGGACTCACTTAAAATACTTATAATTTTAAGCATATGAATGTTATACGTCTTTTATCGGTTTTTAGACTTCGGAATCAACCTTTTTAGTGTTTAAAATGACGGGTTCCTGTCATAACCATAGCCAAATCATTTTTATTACAGTAGTCAATACTTAATTGATCTTTAATAGATCCGCCTGGTTGAATCACAGACGTTACCCCAGCATTTTTAGCAATCTCAACACAATCTGGAAATGGGAAAAAGGCATCACTTGCCATAGCAGCTCCATTCAAATCAAAATTAAATGAATTTGCTTTATGAATGGCTTGTTGTAAAGCGTCTACACGACTTGTTTGTCCTGTTCCACTAGCACATAGTTGTTTGTTTTTTGCTAGTACAATGGTATTAGATTTGGTGTGCTTGCAAATTTTGGAAGCGAATAATAAGTCTTCAATTTGTTCAGCTGTTGGGGCTAAATTAGTTACGGTTTTTAAGTCTTCGGCTTTATCAGTAACGTTATTTCTTTCTTGAAGTAATACCCCATTTAAACAAGTTCTTACGTTCATTGGAGGCATATCTACATCATGAATTTCTAATAAAATTCTATTCTTTTTACCTTTTAGTAAATCTAAAGCATCGGCAGCAAAAGACGGTGCAATAACTACCTCACAGAATAACTTGTGTATTTCCTCAGCCGTTGCTAAATCAATTTCAGTATTACTAATTAAAACACCTCCAAAAGCCGATACAGGGTCTCCTGCCAAAGCATCAACATAAGCCTGTTTGATGGTGTTGCGCTGTGCTAAACCGCATGCGTTATTGTGTTTTAAAATTGCGAAAGTAGGGGCGTCTTCTTTGAATTCTAACATTAAATTAACCGCAGCATCAACGTCTAACAAATTGTTGTAACTTAATTCTTTACCGTTAAGTTTTGTGAATAATTCGTCAAAGTTCCCAAAGAAAAACCCCTTTTGGTGTGGGTTTTCACCGTAGCGCAATACTTTACCTTTTGTTTCACTAACTTTTAAAGCTGCCACTTCATGATTGACATTAAAATAGTTAAAAATAGCCGAATCATAATGTGATGATACATTAAACGCTTTGGTCGCAAAACGTTTTCTGTCCTCTTCTGAAAGCGTTCCGTTTTTCTCTGTAATTAAGTCTAAAAATTCAGCATAATCATCAACTGATGCAACGCATACCACATCGGCATAATTTTTCGCAGCAGCTCTAATTAACGAAATACCACCAATATCAATTTTTTCAATAATAGCTTGATTGCTTGCCCCAGAGGCAACAGTTTTTTCAAATGGATATAAATCAACAATAACAACATCAATTTGCGGAATGTCATATTCAGCTAATTCAGCAACATCAGAATCATTATTTTGTCTGTTCAAAATACCACCAAATACTTTGGGGTGTAATGTCTTCACACGTCCACCAAGTATAGATGGGTAAGAAGTAACATCTTCCACAGGAACAACCTCAATACCTAAATCGTTAATAAACTTTTCTGTACCACCAGTAGAGTAGATGGTAACACCTTGCTCATTTAGTTTTTTTACAATAGGTTCTAAACCGTCTTTACTAAATACCGAAATTAGGGCAGATTTGATAGTTTTTTCGTTGCTCATTCCTGTTTGATTTTGAATACTCATACTTTTGAAGATGAGTATTTAAGATTATTTTTTAGTTGATAATACTGTGTTTTGTAATAAAGTGCAAAAGTAGTTATTTAAAGCAAAATAACAGCTTTAGCAAAGCGAAAATAATGGTGTTTTTTTAACTAAAGTTGAAGTTCTTAACAAAGCGTTCAAATTCCAAAATGAGAAATATAAATTTTGTAAAGAAATCTTAGCAGTACTTGGGATTTTATGAAAGTATCTCAGAAACTTTTTGGGTAACAAACTCTAAAAAACGTTCATCTTCTTTAGTAAAAGGATCTGGAGTGTTGGAGTCAATATCAATCTGTCCAATGTTTGCTCCGTTCACAAAAATAGGGATCACAATTTCGGCTTTAACTGTGATGCTACAGGCAATATAGTTATCTTGAGCATTCACATCTGGCACTACAAAATTTTGGTTGCTAACAGCTACCTGTCCACAAATACCTTTTCCAAAAGGGATGATTGTATGATCAGTTGGGGCGCCAACGTACGGTCCCAATTTTAGTTCTTCTTTATTGCCATTTCTAAAATAAAAACCAACCCAATTATAGTGGTCTACATGTTTTTCTAATAGCTTACAAATCTCTAACAGGCGTTCATCAACATGGGTTTTATTAGAAGTGATGGCGTCAATCTGAGGTTTTAATTGTTCAAAAGTCATATTTAAGTTTGAAGAGTTGAGCAAATGTATTTAAAAAGGTGTAATTTCGAAATTGAGATTTATGTTATTTTTTTGAAAGCACTTCTTTTAAGATATAAGACGGTAGTAATATTTATTCTAACATTTTCTGTAGTTTATGGAGTGTTAACAATAACTCATAAATTTTATTTACAATTTTCAACTGGAACGGAATATTTTCCCGACTATTTTACCAATTTGGTTGCCCAACAAACCGAAATTCTTTTAAACAACTTTGGTTATAAGACTGTAATGATTCCTCATTCCAATGAGCCTTCTATTAAGATAATTGTGAATGATAAATATTTAGCTAGAATTATTGAAGGCTGTAATTCTTTGAGTGTTATAATTTTGTTTGCGTCATTCATTATTGCTTTTTCAAGGAAATTAAAAGCGGCCATTTTATATGCATTTTCAGGAGCTGTAATAATTTATGTTGTCAATTTGTTTAGAATAGTGGTTTTAAGCATTGGTTTATATCATTATCCTGAAAAAGAGCATATCTTACATACGGTGGTTTTTCCAGCAATTATTTATGGTATAGTTTTTTTACTTTGGCTTATTTGGGTAAACGGATTTTCTAAAAAGAAGAAAAAAAATGAATAAAGCCTTAAAGTTTTTAATTTTATTTGTGTTGTTTGGGTTGCTCATTTTAATTAGGGCATTTGAAAATGAGCTATTCTATGATCCCTACTTGACATTCTTTAAGAATGATTATCTATATATTGATAGCCCTAGACGTGAGGTAGCTAAACTAGTTTTTTTTACAACTTTGAGATATGCTTTAAACACTATGATCTCATTAGCAATATTATTTGTGTTTTTTAGAAGTAAGAGTGTAATTAAGTTTTCTTTATTAATATATGCTTTTGCCTATTTTATATTAATGACTGCTTATTTGTATTTTGTGATTAATCCAAAGCAAGATGATTATTATTTGTTTTTTAATATTAGAAGATTTTTAATTCAACCTATATTTTTACTGCTTTTAATACCAGCATTTTATTATCATAAGATTAAGAATTAAATAAGTTTGAATGTTAATGATTTTATAAAGAATGACTGAGCAACTCTAGATTTTGTAACTTTGTTTTGTGATAAAAAAACTGTTACATAAAAGCTTTTCGGTGTTTTTGGCATCATTAGTGTTATTTTCAACACTCTCTTTTACTATTGAAAAACATTTTTGCGGTGATGTTTTGGTAGATGTTGCTGTTTTTACTCAAGTTGAAAAATGTGGAATGGAATCCGAAGACATGGGTTTATCCGAAATTACAAAAAAACCCTGTTGTAAAGATGAAATAAATATTGTTGAAGGCCAAGACGAACTTTTAAAAACTTTTAATGAGCTCGATTTTGAACAACAACAATTTATTACCTCATTTATATATTCATACATAAATCTTTTTGAAGGGCAACCAAAAAAAATAGTCCCTCACAAAGATTACTCTCCACCTAACCTGGTCAGGGATATTCTAGTTTTAGACCAAGTTTTCTTGATTTGATTAATAATTTTCTTTTGTTATTCTCCAGAAAATGGGAATCCATGTCTTAATAATTCCAATTAGACATGGAAAAGAATTTTTAATCAAATTTAAATTATTATGAAAAAAACATATACAGTCACAGGAATGACATGTAATGGTTGTCGGTCGCACGTAGAGAATGCCCTCAATAAAATTGAAGGTGTCATAAATGCCAATGTCGATTTAGGAAAAGCCGAAGCTTCTATACAAATGGAAAAGAATATTGCTATTGAAACATTTCAAAAGGCTTTGGGAGACCATTATGGTATTCATTTGCCTGGGGAAGAAAAAAAGAAGCATTCACATCACCACAAAAAGGAAAAGCAAGGCGAAGGAACAGGTGTTTTTTATTGCCCAATGCACTGTGAAGGCGATAAAACTTATAGTAAACCCGGTGATTGTCCAGTTTGTGGAATGGACTTAGTTGAAGAAGTGAATTCTTCAGATGGTGATGATTCTTCCTATTCAAAACCCTATAAGAAACTCCTCGAAAAATTCTGGATTTCGGTGACTTTTACACTGCCAATTTTTTTAATAGCCATGTCTGAAATGGTTCCAAACAATCCGTTATATAATATTTTAGATTTAAAATATTGGAATTGGATACAATTAGCACTGTCACTTCCAGTGGTGTTTTATACCACTTGGATGTTTTTCGAGCGTGCCTATAAATCTATAAAAACTTGGAATTTAAACATGTTTACCCTCATAGGAATGGGGGCTGGTGTTGCTTGGCTATTTAGTGTTTTTGGAATGTTATTTCCAGATATATTGCCCAATGAATTTAAAAACGAAACCGGAACAGTACACGTCTATTTTGAAGCCGCAACCGTCATTTTAACGCTCGTTTTGTTGGGGCAATTGTTGGAAGCTAAAGCCCACAGTAAAACTAATTCTGCAGTCAAGGAATTACTCAAATTGGCACCTAATAAAGCCATAAGAGTTGTTGATGGGGAAGAAAACGAAATTTCAATTAACGACATAAAGAAAGGTGATCTACTTCGTGTTAAACCTGGGGATAAAATCCCAGTTGATGGTATTATTACAGATGGTGAGAGTTCGGTAGATGAATCTATGATTACTGGTGAATCTTTGCCAGTATCAAAAAGTATTGATGATAAGGTTAGTGCAGGAACTATAAATGGCAAACAATCCTTTTTAATGAAAGCTAAAAATATTGGTGAAGATACCTTGCTTTCACAAATTGTAAAAATGGTAAACGATGCTAGCAAAAGTAAAGCGCCCATTCAAAAATTGGCCGATAAAATATCGGGGTATTTTGTCCCTATTGTGGTATCTGTCTCAATCATCACATTTATAATATGGAAGTTTTTCGGACCAGAACCGTCCTTTGTGTATGCTCTAGTAAATGCCATTGCGGTCTTGATTATTGCTTGTCCATGCGCATTGGGTTTGGCTACACCAATATCTGTTATGGTTGGTGTTGGTAAGGGCGCAAAATCTGGCGTACTGATTAAAAATGCCGAAGCCCTTGAAAATTTTAATAAAATTGATGTTTTAATTATTGACAAAACGGGAACCATTACAGAGGGGAAACCTTCTGTTGAAATCATGAAAAGTGTTTATAAAGATTTTAGCGAAGAAACGGTTATTAAATATATTACTTCATTAAACAAGTTAAGCGAACATCCCATTGCTGATGCAACGGTAAACTATGGTAAGGAAAAGGATGTTAAAACTTTAGAGGTTAAAAATTTCAATGCCATAACAGGAAAAGGAGTTAGTGGCACTATTGGCGGAAAAGAGGTTAAGCTTGGTAATGAAAAACTCATGGAAGATTCCAAGATTTTAATTTCTGAAGATATAAAAATGGCTATTTCAGAACAGCAAAAATTAGGCAAAACAGTGCCTATGCTTTCAGTAGATAATGAAGTTGTTGGTTATGTTGTTATTGCTGATAAAATCAAAGAAAGTAGTAAAAATGCCATTTCAATATTACAAGAAAAGGGTATCGAAGTAATTATGCTTACTGGTGACAATAAAGATACTGCAAAAGCTGTAGCCACTGAAATGGGATTGAGCAATTATAAATCTGAAATACTTCCCGAAGACAAACTAAGAGAAGTTGAGAAACTTCAAAGCCTAGGAAAGCTTGTAGCAATGGCTGGCGATGGTATTAACGATGCACCTGCATTAGCAAAAAGCAACATAGGTATTGCCATGGGAACGGGAACAGATGTCGCTATTAAAAGTGCACAAATTACTTTAGTAAAGGGTGATATACATGGCATTGTAAAAGCGCACAATTTGAGTGGAAAAGTAATGAAGAATATCAAACAAAATTTATTCTTTGCGCTTTTTTACAACAGTATTGGAGTGCCTATTGCAGCGGGTATTTTGTTTCCATTTTTTGGAATATTATTATCTCCTATGATTGCAGCAGTAGCCATGAGTTTTAGTTCTCTATCAGTCATATCAAATGCTTTGCGATTAAAAAACATAAACATTGATTAATAAATGAAAAATCTAATATATATTTTACTAATACTTCCTTCGGTTTTCTTTTCACAAGAAAAGATTATGGGAATGGTTATGGAGGCCAACGACAGAAATGAACATATCGGTTTACCCGGTGCCAATGTATTTTGGCTAAACACGAAAGTTGGTACGGTTACAGATTTAGATGGTAAGTTTACTATAGACTACAAAAAAGAGTATTCAAAATTAGTTATAAGTTATGTTGGTTTTAAAACCGATACATTAACTATTAAAGAGCCAAAAATGGTACACCACTGGTTGCAACCAACAGATAATTTGGATGCCATTACACTAACCTCAAGAAAGCAAGCTACCAGAAAATCATATTTACAAGCCCAGAATGTTTTAACTGTAAGTAGTGACGAGTTATTGAAAGCCGCTTGCTGTAATCTGTCAGAGAGTTTTGAAACCAACCCATCTATCGATGTCAATTTTACCGATGCTGTCACTGGAACCCGACAAATAAAAATGCTGGGGCTTACCAGTCCGTACATTTTAATTGCCACTGAAAATATTCCCTCTATTCGAGGAGCTTCCCAAGCTTTTGGTTTAAGTTTTATTCCGGGAACTTGGGTAGAAAGCATTCAAATTACCAAAGGTGCTGGAAGCGTGGTGAATGGTTACGAAAGTATTGCAGGTCAAATTAATGCGGAACTTGTAAAACCATCAAAAGACGATAAATTATTCATTAATGCTTACGGCTCGTTGAACGGAAGGTTGGAGTTAAACACCCATATCAACTCGACAGTTGGAAATAAATGGCATACAGGGTTATATCTTCATGGAAATATGCGAAACCAAAAATTCGATAAAAATGAAGATACATTTTTAGATATGCCTTTGCAGAAACAAATTAACATGATGAACCGTTGGCAATATACCAATCCTGAAAAGGGGCTGGTTAGTTTTATCAACCTAAAGTTTTTAACCGACACAAAGCAGTCGGGTCAACTTAATTTCAATCCAGTTACAGATAAGATGACCACCAATTATTGGGGAAGCGAGATAATAACAAACCGTTATGAAATTGCTGCTAAATTGGGTTATGTAAACCCTGAAGTACCTTGGCAAAGTCTAGGGGTACAAACAGCGTTTAGCAGTCACAAACAGGAATCTTATTTTGGATTTAAAACCTATGATATTACCCATAATAGTCTGTATACCAATGCTATTTATAACTCCATCATTAGTGACTCACGCCATAAAATAAAAACAGGGGTTAGTTATACTTATGATCATTATGATGAGTTGGTGAATACAAATGATTTTGAAAGAACCGAAACTTCTGTAGGTGGTTTTTTCGAATATTCACATGATAATCTGGAGCTATTCAATTTAACGGCTGGTATCAGGATAGATTATCATAATTTATTGGGAACGTTTATAACGCCAAGAATGCATGCACGTTATTCCCCATGGAGTCAATCGGCCTTTAGAGCTTCTTTTGGAAGAGGAAAACGAAGTGCTAATATTTTTGCTGAAAATCAGAAGTTGTTCGCCACATCTAGAAACATTGTTATTAACAATGTTGGAGGAAACATTTATGGTTTAGACCCAGAAATAGCATGGAATTACGGCGTGTCTTACTTACAAGGTTTTAATCTTTTTGGAAAAAAGGCAGACATAACGTTAGATTATTATAAAACCGATTTTAAAAATCAGGTAGTAGTAGATTATGAAAATCCGCTAGAGGTAAGTTTTTATAATTTAGATGGAAAAAGTTATGCTAATAGTTTTCAAGCAGAGTTTAATTGGAATTCTTTTGAAGGATTTGATTTGCGAGTAGCTTATAAATATTATGAAGTTAAAACCGATTATGAATCAGGCAGGTTAACAAGACCATTAACACCAAAACATCGGTTTTTTGCAAATGTAGGATACAAAACACATAAAAAAGACAATGAGATACTTTGGAAGTTTGATACTACATTTAATTGGTTAGGGGAACAACGATTTTCGTCAACAGCAACTAATCCTATACAATATCAATTACCGGAGCAAACACCAACAGTTTCCACTTTAAATGCCCAAATAACTAGAGTATTTTCGTCAAAATTTGAGGTATATTTAGGAGGAGAAAACATCACCAATGTAAGGCAACCAAATCCAATTATTGGAAGTGATGATCCGTTTGGAGCAAATTTTGACACCACTTTTGTATATGGCCCCATTTTTGGAAGTATGTATTACGTTGGTTTAAGATTTAAAATAAATAAAAGTTAACCCTCATGCTGAATTTATTTCAGCATCTCATAAATAATAATGAAATGAAAAAACTACTAATAATTGTATTATTGCTAACAGGGAGTATAACTATTGCTCAAAACAAAAATGCCAAAGCTTACACAGAGGTTGATGGCGTTTGCGGTATGTGTAAGGCACGTATTGAAAAGGCTTGTTTGAACACTAAAGGTGTGAAATATGCCAAATGGGATGTAGAAACACATCAATTGAGTTTAATTTTCGACGAGCGTAAAACCAATTTAAAGACTATTGAGAAAAGTGTATTGGCGGCGGGTCATGATGTTAAGGATACTAAGGCATCAGATGAAGCCTATGCTAAGGTTCACCATTGTTGTAAATACCGTAATGAAGATGTTAAGGATGACCATAACGAAGAATAGCTTAAAAAATAGTCTGAGTTTAAACTCAGACTATTTTTTTAAAAAAAATCTTATAATGTCAGCTGTTGATACGATACCAACAATATTTTCATTTTCTATTATAGGAACAGCACGGTAGCGTCCTTTTGATAATTCTTCGGCTACTTCACTTACCAAAGTGTCAGGTCCAATAGCATAAGGATTGGGCGTCATAATGTCTTTGACGTTTAATTTGTTATAAATTGCATCATCATCATTAAGTCCAGCGCCTTTTATGTGGTACATAAAATCAATCAAACTTAGCATCCCAACTAATTTCTTGTCTTTGGTCACTGGTATGTGGTGATGAAATTTTTCCTTTTCGTAAATGTGTTTTACATCAATAATCTTTTGATCTGGTGAAACACAAACCACATTTTTTGTCATTATTGAGGAGACAGGTAGAGATTTCATGATATCTAAATTTTAATTAACACACCCCTAACTCTATTTCAAAAATAAGTTTCTAAACCCATATATGAACTGAGGAAAATCATTTTGAAAAATTATGTTTAACAATATATTGTATTGAAGAAAAAACTAATAGTTCAAGTTATGAAAACCAAAACATTAATAGAATTAATTACGCTGTCATCTAGTCTTTACATTTTAGCGCGTGATACACAATTACTAGATAAATTTGGAGAATGGACCGATGAAAAAGCAAAAAAAATGAATGGTATAGCTTCTGAAACTGTTTTGGATAAAGATGGTAATGAGTTACAATTATTAGATAAGATAAAACTCAAAGCAGAACACGTTAAGGACGAATTAGAAGCCAAGATTGAAGATGTGATGTCTAATATTTATAAAAAAATAAAAATAGCACATCTTGATGATATTAAAGACATAAAAGAAAGGTTAGAAAAGGCAGATGCTAAAATAGCATTACTAGAAGCAAGGTTGAACAAACTTGAAGCAAATTCTTAACATGGGTTTATATTTAGATATTGGAAAAAAATACAAATCGGTAGCACGATATAACCAAATACTAAAGGTTTTGGTGAAGTATGGTTTTGAAGATTTGGTTCAGTATTTAGAAGAAAAAAAACGATTTGAATTCCTTCGTAAGCTCATACCTAAAGCCTCGCGTGAAAATGCCTATAAATATACCAAATGGGAAAAAATGCGTTTGGTTTGCGAGGAGCTTGGTCCAACATTTGTAAAATTTGGTCAAATACTAAGTAATAGGCCAGATTTAATTCCGTTAAAACTAACTTTTGAATTAGAGAAACTGCTTGATAATGTTCCTCCTATTCCTGAGGAAGAGGCCAAAAAAGTGGTAGAGAAAGAACTAAAAGATTCTGTTGAAAATTTATTTGCTTGGTTTGAGCCAAAACCGTTTGCATCAGCCTCTATGGCTCAGGTACATAAGGTTACTCTCAAGAATGGCAAGCGCGTAGCACTAAAAATACAGCGTCCGGGAATTAAAGAAGTTATAGAAGAAGACATTAAAGTAATGTATAGTATTGCAGAAGTACTTCAAAAACGTATACCATCTATAAAAAGTTTTGACCCCAAGGGATTAGTTAGAAATTTTGAAGAAGCTATTTTAAAGGAACTTGATTTTATTAACGAATCTATAAATGTACAACGTTTCTATAACAACATAACAAACGATACAAGCATAGATAATTTTGCAGTAGCCCCCAGAGTGTATAGAGAATATACTACTACTAAAGTGTTGGCTTTAGAATTTATGTCTGGTACTAAGATTGATAATTTTGATGAGTTATATACTAAAGATATTGATACCAAGTTAATTTCAAGACGTCTAACTAAGAGTTATTTTAAGCAAATTTTTAATTATGGGTTCTTTCATGCAGATCCGCATGCAGGGAATTTACTAGTATTATCAAACGGACACATTTGCTTTTTAGATTTTGGTATGATGGGAAGCATCCTGCCAAGAGATATTGAGGTTTTTGGTAAATTGTTCCTAGCTATTACAAGACGTGATGTTAAAAGAATAATAAAGGCGTTACAAGAATTTTCAAACTATACAAACGTTGAAGATATTAGGGCTCTTGAATTTGATATAAACGAGTTTGTAGAGAAGTATTATGTTAGATCCGTGCACAAAAATGAGATGAGTACAATACTTTTAGAGTTGAAGGATATTATTATTGCACATGGATTAAAAGTTCCAACGCACTTTTTCCTTTTCGCTAGGTCATTAGTTACTATAGAAGGGGTGGCTCGTAAATTGGATCCAAATATAGACCAGTATAACATTGCAAAACCTTTCTTGTTGAAAGCTGTGGCTAAAAGTTTTAATCCAATACTATTTGGTGAAAAAGCAATTAATTCTCTTTATGAATTAGGAAATTATATCGAAGAATTTCCAAGAGATTTAAAGAATGCCATTAGAAAAATAAATAGGGGTGAAGTAAAAGTAGATTTAACTCATAAGGGGATAGATCCCATGGTACATACCATCCATAGAATTACAAAACAAATTATTACCGCGTTTATAATAGGGGCATTAATTGTAGGAGCATCATTATTTATAATTTCAGGCATTAAACCACTGTGGGGAGATGTTTCTGTTGTAGGTGTTGTATTTATTATAGTAGCATTGGTATTAGCGTATGGTATGATTAGAGATATTAAAAAGGGAGATCGTGATGAGTGGTGGTATATGAATGAATGATTATTGAAAGTAATAAACCTATTGAAATTATGAAGGGCAGTAAAATTATATTTACTGCCCCTTGTTAATTAATTCAATGTTTTGAAACTTATGAGGGTTGCATAAAAGCTCTTTTAAAGTGCGTAAATGCCTCAGAGATTTCATCTTGGAAATGTTCCCATTTAGTCTCTTCTTTTTTGCTTCCATACTTAGTTTTTATTTGTTCTATAAAAACATTGAATTCATTTTTCCCTTTTTCAAAAGACGCTTTTGTATTTGCTTTACCTTTTTCAAATTTTTGTTCTAGTACTTCTAACTTAATCTTAAATTTTTCAATTTCAAGTAAAACAAAGGCGTAGATGTCATTAAGGCGTTTATTGGTTTTAATTTGCATTTCAATTTCATGTAGTTTTGCTAGTAAGGATTTCTTTTGTGCTTTAAATGCATCTAGACCTTCGGCTTTACCTAATTCTAATTGAACACGTAATTCATCAAATTTACTGTGAATATCTTTGGTTTTTTCTCTGCCAGCCTCAATTTTAGTTTTAGCTTCATGTAAAACATGATTAAACTTCTTTTTAACTTCCTCATATTTATCTTTAGCTTCAGCCTTTCCTAAGGCAGCTTGAACTTGAAGTTCTTCAATTTCAATGGCAGCTTTTCTAAGTGTTTCGACTACATTATCTATAAATCGATTATCTTCAATTGTTTTCATGGCGTTATAATTATGATTATTAACAAATTTGAAGACTATTTATATTATTATCAATGAGGAATGTCAGCTAAGAACATATTTTAGTGTTAATTTCTAGATATGAAATTGAAAAAGCCCTTGAAATATCAAGGGCTTTTTTAATCTATAGCTGAAGTATCTTCATTACATCATTCCTGGCATACCACCGCCGCCCATTGGAGGCATTGCAGGAGCATCTTCTTTGATGTCTATTAAAGCACACTCTGTTGTTAAAATCATGCCAGCTACAGAAGCAGCATTTTCTAAAGCAATACGAGTTACTTTTTTAGGATCTATGATACCTGCTTTAAGCATATCAACGTAGGCCTCAGATTTGGCATCGTAACCAAAGTCTTTTTTGCCTTCTAATACTTTATTAATAACAACAGAACCTTCTCCTCCGGCGTTTTCAACAATAGTGCGTAAAGGTGATTCTATAGCTTTGTTCACTATTTGCACACCAGTAGTTTCGTCTAAATTCTCAGTAGTTAATGTTTCTAAAACGGCCTTGGCTCTAACCAATGCAACACCACCACCTGCAACAATGCCTTCTTCAACAGCAGCTCTGGTTGCATGTAAAGCATCATCAACACGATCTTTCTTTTCTTTCATTTCAACTTCAGAAGCAGCACCAACATAGAGTACAGCAACGCCACCAGCTAATTTAGCTAAACGCTCTTGAAGTTTTTCCTTATCGTAATCAGAAGTAGTTGTTTCAATTTGAGTCTTGATTTGGTTAACTCTAGCTTTTATAGCTTCAGCATCACCATTACCATTAACAATAGTGGTATTGTCCTTGTCAACAGTCACTGTTTCAGCAGTTCCTAACATGGAAAGGTCTGCATTTTCTAAAGTAAATCCTCTTTCTTCAGAAATTACCGTACCACCAGTTAAGATAGCAATGTCTTCCAACATGGCTTTACGTCTGTCACCAAAACCAGGTGCTTTTACGGCAGCAATTTTTAAACCACCACGTAGTTTGTTAACAACCAAAGTTGCTAATGCTTGTCCATCAACATCTTCTGCAATGATTAATAAAGGACGACCAGATTGAGCCACAGGTTCTAGTATGGGAAGAATTTCTTGTAAGTTAGAAATCTTCTTATCAAACAATAAGATGTATGGGTTTTCTAAATCGGCTACCATTTTATCAGAATCTGTCACGAAATAAGGAGATAGGTAACCTCTGTCAAACTGCATACCTTCAACAACATCTACGTAAGTATCCATGCCTTTAGCTTCTTCAACAGTAATAACACCTTCTTTGCCAACTTTTTCAAAAGCTTGAGCAATTAATTCACCAATAGTATCATCGTTATTTGCTGAAATGGCAGCTACTTGTTTTATTTTTTCGGTAGAGCTACCTACTTTTTGAGCCTGAGCTTCAAGATCGGCAGTAATAGCCTCAACGGCTTTATCTATACCACGTTTTAAATCCATTGGATTAGCTCCAGAAGCCACATTCTTTAAGCCCTCTTTAACAATAGCTTGAGCTAAAACGGTAGCAGTAGTAGTACCGTCACCAGCCAAATCATTGGTTTTAGATGCTACTTCTTTTACCATTTGAGCCCCCATATTTTCGTGCTCATCATCTAACTCAATTTCCTTTGCTACCGAAACACCATCTTTGGTTACTTGTGGTGCTCCAAAACTTTTTGAGATAATTACGTTTCTTCCTTTTGGTCCTAAGGTTACTTTTACTGCATTTGCTAATGCATCCACACCACGTTTTAGACCGTCGCGTGCTTCAATATCAAATTTTATATCTTTTGCCATAATGTTTTTGATTTTTAATATGTTGTTTTGTAAGATTTACGTTTACACAGAAACGAAAAAAGATTTCTAAACTATTGCAAGAATATCGCTTTCTCGCATGATTAAATAATCAGTGCCTTCCCATTTTAGTTCTGTTCCAGCGTATTTACCATATAAAACGGTATCACCAACTTTTACGGTTATAGGATCGTCTTTTGTGCCAGGTCCAGCAGCAACAACGGTTCCTCTTTGTGGTTTTTCTTTTGCGTTATCAGGGATAATAATTCCCGAAGCAGTAGTAGTTTCAGCAGCAGCAGGTTCTATAACAACTCTGTCTGCTAATGGTTTAATGTTAATGCCCATTTTTCTATAATAGTTTTTATTAATTGATTTATTTTATCGCTTTAAGTTCATACTAAAAATGTGCCATTACTTTTAGACTGACAAACTTTCAGACTTGCGTGCTTTATACTGGAAATAAAAATGCCAACTGAATAAGTTGGCATTTTTTAATAAGGATTATTTTGTACTATTGGGCGGTGTCATTAGCCGTAGTTGCATCATTTGTTGTAGGTAATGGCGCTGCATCAGGCAATGGTTGAGTGGTTGTAGCGTCAGGGTCTAATGCTTTAGAATCTGTGCTGTCACCACCTTTATTAATTGCTACATTTGAAGCTAAAATTAGCACCAATAAAAAGGTTGCTAAGTACCAGGTACTTTTATCTAGAAAGTCGGTTGTCTTTTTTACACCACCTAATTGTTGTGAACCTCCGCCACCAAAAGTAGAAGATAAACCACCACCTTTAGGGTTTTGTACCATGATTACTACTATTAACAAAAATGCTACTACAACAATTAATGCTAAAAATATTGTGAAATTCATTATTCTTTATTGTTTTGTTCTTGTAATTGTTCTACTGCCTTAATTTGGTTTGCAAAGAAACTACTTTTTTCTGGATATTTCAAACTTAATATTTTATAAGATTGAATGGCTTTTTTGTAGTTTTTTTGCTCTACATAAATACGTGCTAAAGTCTCAGTCATTAAAGCCTCTGGTTTTATCATTTGGGCTTTTGCTAAATTGCCTTTTTTGTTTGATGAAACCGTAGGTTTTATTTTAGGATTTTTGCTAATAAATTTATCTATGAGTTCAAATTTTTTGGTTTTTTCTAAATAGCTTGATGTGAGTTCTTCTTTCTCTTTAGGTTTGTTTTCAAGAACTTCTATGTCTCTTTTAATAGGTTTGTAGCGAGTAAGTTTTAACCACTCGTTAAACGAATGTTTTTCATTTTTATCAAACTGAAGTGGTTTGCCTAAACTTAAAATTTCATTAGCCGATAGTGTAGGTTCTTTGGTTAATTCCGTTGATGTTTCAATAGCTTCAGATTCGTCTAAAGTAAAATGAGGTTCTTTTTTGGTAACTGGTTCTTTTGGTTGAAACAATGCAGGGTCTAAAACACCTTTAGTTTCTTTAATTTGAAGTTTTAATGCTTCATCAATGGCCACACTTTTGTTTACCGATAAGTCTTCTATAGAAACATCAATGTCTTTTAAATGTTCTATATTTTGTTTTATAAATTGAGATATTTTATTTTGAACAAAAGACTCAGAGGTTATAAAGTCGAATAAAATACTACGGTCTGTAGTATAGGCCGCTGTAGTTTTTAATTCTTGATTGTACTTAAAACTGCTTTGGTTTTTAAGTCCTTTTAAATAAACTGCTCTTGCCGATTGAAAATAAGGAAACTCATCAATAACAGATTTCACAGCTTCAGTTTGCTGGTGAGTAATCTCTTGCGGATGCTGTAGTATGTTTGTAAAATCTGATGAATTCATTAGCTAAATCCAAATTTAGTTATAATTATTTTAGCATTCAGTTTTTAATTGAGTGTTTCCTATTGCTAAATAAAACTACCATCTTGCTAAAGTGGCATTGAAAATATCTTGCGTTAAACGATCCAAAATTTCTTCATGGGCAGTAGCTTTTTGTGCTCCAGTTAATTGTGCACTCCCAGGAAAATCATAGAAAAATGAAAAAGATTGCTCTAAGTCATCTTCTTCATTGTTGGTGTTATAAAACCGAACTTTAACTGAAATAGTTAACCTGTTTTGTGCCGCTGTATTTTGAGCCGTAGAGGTGGTTGGTGCAATGCGATAATCTGTAATCTCACCTTCATAAATTAAATCACCACCAGAAGGTACTAGTCTGTAATTAGTTTGGTTTTGAATTAAATCTTCCAATGCTAATTTAAAATCTCTATCTAAACCTGGCTCAAATAGGAGCGAGGTGTTTTCAAATTGATTTACTTGGTAAGTTTCAGCTACTATTGATGTTGGAGGCGTAAAACTATATTGTATTTTGCAATTTGTAAAAATTGAGAAGGTTAAAACTAAAAAAAGATATTTTATGTGTTTCATTTATTTTTTTGGGTTCCTGTTTTTAAAAGGAATAATAACCGTTTAGAGTTTAACGATAAACTATAAATCGTATTGTTTTATCTTTCTGTACAAGGTACGTTCACTAATGCCTAATTCGGCAGCGGCTAATTTACGTTTTCCGTTGTGACGTTCTAGTGATTTTTTAATTAATTCCAACTCCTTGTCTTGTAAAGAAAGGGTTTCTTCTTCTTCTATTTCTTCAGCAAAATGATATTTGTCTTGAGTATTTTCGGCAACGTCATTATTAGAGGCATGTTCAGTGATTGACAGTACTTCTGTTTCTTGTAGTGGTTCTTCGTAAACAGCATCGTCGTTATCATCTTCACCATAAATTTTTTGAATAAGGTGTTCGTGATCTTTTTCAACGTCTTTTATGTTACCGCTTTTCATGAGTTCCATAGTGAGTTTCTTCAAATCATTTAAATCACTTTTCATGTCGAAAAGAACTTTATAAAGAATTTCACGTTCGCTACTAAAATCACTTTCAGATTTAGAGGTTTTAATAACTGCCGGTAAATTAGTTGATGCTGTACTAGGTAAATAACTTCTTAAAACTTCAGGCGTAATAGTTCTGTTCTGTTCTAAAACCGAAAGTTGTTCCGCAATATTTCTTAACTGTCTAATATTACCGTTCCAGCGGTATTTTAAAAGTATTTGAACTGCATTGTCTGTAAGCTTTATAGTTGGCATTTTGTACTTTAATGCAAAATCACTGGCAAATTTTCTAAACAGTAAATGTATATCGTCTTGTCTTTCACGTAACGGTGGTAAATGAATTTCAACTGTGCTTAAGCGATAATATAAATCTTCTCTAAATTTTTCTTTTTCAATGGCTTCAAACATATTAACGTTTGTAGCGGCCACAATACGCACATTGGTTTTTTGAACTTTACTAGAACCTACTTTTATAAACTCACCATTTTCTAAAACACGCAATAAGCGTACTTGAGTGGTTAAAGGTAATTCTCCAACTTCATCAAGGAAAATAGTACCACCATCGGCTACCTCAAAGTAACCACTGCGGGTTTGGGTAGCACCTGTAAAGGATCCTTTTTCATGCCCAAACAATTCACTATCTATAGTTCCTTCTGGAATAGCTCCACAGTTAACCGCAATATATTTATTGTGCTTTCTGTGGGATAATTGATGTATGATTTTTGGAATACTCTCTTTACCAACACCACTTTCACCAGTAACCAATACAGAAATATCTGTTGGAGCCACCTGAATGGCTTTTTCAATGGCACGATTTAACGATGGAGTATTACCAATTATGCCAAAACGTTGTTTTATTGCTTGAACTGATTCCATCTATTTTTCTGTAAATCCCGCGAAGGCAGGCATTATTTTGGTTTTTATAATATGGATCCCGAACCAAGTTCGAAATCACAAATGTTGTTTAATAATTATCTGAATACCCAACTGCTTCACCAATAAGTGTTGCACTAGTACAATCTGTAATTTTTACGTTTACAAAATCGCCCACCTTGTAATTTCCTTTTGGGAAAACCACCATAGTATTTTGGCTGTTTCTACCTGCCCAATGAGCATCAGAACGTTTAGAAGCCTTTTCAACAAGAACTTCCTCAATTTTACCAACATGCTCTTGTGTGCGCATTAATCCGTGCTTTTGCTGTAACGCAATGATTTCGTTTAAACGTCGTTTTTTAATATCTAATGGAATATCATCTTCTAGTTTGCGTTCGGCTAATGTTCCAGGTCTTTCAGAATAAGCAAACATAAAACCAAAATCGTATTTTACATATTCCATTAGGCTTAATGTATCTTGGTGGTCTGCTTCAGTTTCTGTTGGAAAACCAGAAATCATATCTTGGCTAATGGCACAGTCTGGGATAATACGTCTAATATTATCAATAAGTTCAAAATATTCCTCTCGTGTATGCTGACGATTCATTTCTTTTAAAATACGGTTACTACCACTCTGTACCGGCAAATGAATATATTTACAAATATTGTTATACTTGGCCATGGTTTCAATAACATCCAAGGTCATATCTTGAGGGTTAGAAGTAGAAAAGCGAAAACGCATTTTTGGTTGTGCTTTGGCACACATTTCTAAAAGCATTGCAAAATTAACTGCGGTTGCTTTTTGCATATCGCTGGCTTTATCAAAATCTTTTTTAAGTCCACCACCATACCAAAGAAAACTGTCTACATTTTGCCCTAAAAGTGTAACTTCTTTGTAGCCTTTGTTCCATAAGTCGTTTACTTCTTCAATAATACTTTGAGGATCTCTACTGCGCTCTCTACCACGAGTAAATGGTACTACACAAAAAGTACACATGTTATCACATCCACGCGTAATAGACACAAAAGCGGTTACGCCATTGCTATTTAATCTAACGGGAGAAATATCACCATAGGTTTCATCTTTTGAAAGAATTACGTTTATGGCGTCTCTACCTTCATCAACTTCGGCTAAAAGGTTAGGTAAATCTTTATATGCATCAGGGCCAACAACCAAATCCACAATTTTTTCCTCTTCAAGAAATTTAGCTTTTAAGCGTTCTGCCATACAGCCCAAAACTCCTACTTTCATGTTTGGGTTCCTTTCCTGTTTTACCGCATTATATTTCTCAAGGCGCTTTCTAACGGTTTGTTCTGCTTTATCTCTAATTGAACAAGTATTTACCAAAACCAAATCGGCTTCTTCTAAATTTTGAGTGGTGTTATATCCTTGCTCATTCAAAATGGATGCAACAATCTCACTATCAGAAAAATTCATCTGGCAACCATAACTTTCAATAAAAAGTTTACGTTGGTTACCTTTTTTCTGCTCTAAAATGAGAGATTCTCCTTGTTTTTTTTCGTCTATAATCTTTTCCATAATTTACTTGAACCAGTTGTGTCCAATATTTATACCTGCCTCAAGAAAGCAGGTGCAAAGATACAATTAATTTGGTTTTTGTGACAAAGTGTCATACTAAAATTTTAAAATTTAATTTTATAGTTTTTGATGGTTTTCGCGCAACCAATTCATGTTTAAAGTATCTAGTAAATAAACCAAACTATGTTAAGGTTAATACTTAAAAACACCAAACAAATACTTTTGTACACTGTATTAGGTTTGCTCTTTTTAAACACGCAATGTGAAGAGGAGGATAATCTAGTAAATGATTCTTTTTGTGATTTCACTACAATTATTAATACTTCTAAATATAATAATCTGAATTCTGATGATTTCAACTTTATTAATGCCGAAATAAATGAAGATTGTCTGGAGGTAACTATTGGAGCATCTGGTTGTGATGGTAATTCATGGGAATTTAGTTTAATTGATTCCGGAGCTGTTGCAGAGTCCTCCCCTGAGCAGAGGTATTTAAAAATTGATTTTGATAATGAAGAACTTTGTCTTGCATATTTTGAAAAGAAGGTTTCGTTTAACCTAACATCAGTACAGGTGGAAGGAAGTAGCAAAATTATGCTTCATATTGATGGACTTGATGAACCTTTAGAGTATGTATACTAATAAAAACATAATACATGAGAACTAACCCTGTTTTTTTCATACTTGTTGTAGCACTGGCTTTATTTGCTTGTAATAATGATAATGATAATGAAGATCTCGTAACTGTTGCTACACCAGAGTTTGTTAGCAAATCAGCTTTCAGAACAATGGTTGATATTATTGCTCCACAGCCCATCATACAAGCAGGAAAAATTTATGCCTATAGCAATTATATTTTTGTAAATGATATAAATAAAGGTGTTCATGTTATAGATAACACAGATCCTAAATCTCCCAAAGCAATAAGATATATAGTTATTCCAGGAAATGAGGATATTTCAATAAAAGACAATTATTTATATGCTGATAGCGCCACGGACCTAGTGGTTTTTGATATTTCAGATATCAATAATATTATAGAAGTTGAACGGTTGGAAGATGTATTTCAAGTTTACAATTTTAGAATTCCTCTGGAAGCTATGGCTACAGATTATGATGATTTTAATTGGGAGACCGATATTTTAATTGGTTGGAAACTAGAACAAAGGCCAAGAGATGAGGTGGAACAAAATATCTGGATTGATAGGGGAATGGTATTTGATACGGCTGTTATGGCAGCTTCGGCAGAGTCTAGCGTAGGTGTTGGTGGTTCATTGGCACGTTTTCAAATAGTGAATAATTATCTGTATACTGTTGATTCTCATGAAATGACTATTTTTAATATGGGTAATCTATCCAATCCTACTAAAATAACAACTTTTTATGCCGGTAATAATATTGAAACTTTATTTCAGGCAGAAGGGTATCTTTATATTGGAAGTACTGATGGTATGTATATTTATGATTTAGCAGATGCTGAAAATCCCACACGTTTATCTGAGTTTATTCATTGGACTGGTTGTGATCCTGTTGTAGTTTCGGGTAATTATGCCTACTTAACCATACGAGGAGGCAATAATTGTGGTGAACAAGAGAGTGTTTTAGAGGTGATTGATGTAACAGACAAAACCAATCCTATCTTAGCAAAACGTTATGCCTTAGATAACCCTTACGGATTAGGAATAAAGGGTAATATGCTTTTTGTATGTGATGGTGCTTCCGGTTTAAAACTATTCAATAGAAACTCTCCTGTAGATTTGAACTTGATACGAACCATAAGTGATGTTCAGGCCACCGATGTTATTCCGCTGGAAAATAGTTTGGTGATGATTGGAGATAATATTCTCTATCAATATAAATACCTAGAGGGTAATATTAGTTTTTTAAGCTCATTTTCACTTAACTAAAAAATTATTTCTTTGAATAACAAAAATCTGCTGGAAAGCGGATTTTTTTTATTTAAACTCGTAACAAATTATAAAAAACGGCTACTTTTATTGTGTGTAATTTTTACGTACTAACTTAAACCATTAAAAATGCAGTCCTTTAATACAATAACTAAAAAAATAAATACGGCCCCAGATTTGAGTTTTGGAGATATTATTAATGATGCCATAGAGCTGTTCAAAAAAGTGTGGATTAAAGGTTTTCTAACTATTTTAATTATTGCTGTTGCTGCCATTGCTGTCAGTTTTATCTTTCAATTAATTGGTTTAGCTCCAGACTCTTTATATTTTGTTGATAATGGTTTTAATTTGGAGACTCTCGTTGGGTTTTATTCTCAGAATGCCATTTATAGTATTCCACAAACCATTATGGTAAGTGCCTTAACTATAGCTTTAATGGCCGCTTTTTACAGGATTTGTAAACAAGTGAGTTTAGGGCAAAATGTAAATGATGATTATTTCTATTTCTTTAAGAAAGAATATTTTACCAAGGCATTAATGTTGGGTATGATATATACTGCCATAGCTACAATTGCTCAACTTTTGCTACTCATTCCATATATATATGCTATTGTACCACTATCGTATTTTTCTATCATTTTTTCTAATAATCCACATTTAAGAGAAATAGAAATAGTTAAATTAAGTTTCGCTATTGGTAACAAAAAGTGGCTTATTTCATTTGGTAGTCTTTTTGTTTGTTCAATTTTAGGTATGTTAGGAATAATTGCTTGTGGTATTGGTGTTTTGTTAACAATAAGCATTGCTTATTTACCATTCTTTTTAATTTACAAGGATGTTATTGGTTTTGATGAACAATCAGAAATAGATTTGATAGGTGAAGACAATGGATTTAATTAATTTAAAAAACTAACCTCTATAAATTGTAAATGCTAACCAAAAACATATAAGATGAGCGCGATAAATACATTAATTGAAAAAATAAATAGTTCTAAAACCCTAGATTTTGGTAATATTTTTAGTGATTCGATTGAGCTTTTTAAAAAAACTTGGGTACAAGGCTTTTTATTGCAATTATTCACGCTAATAATAATGCTGCCTTTAATAATTGTACTATACGTGCCATTAATAGCAGCTATTATAGCGCAACAAGAAAGTGGTTTTGGTAATAATGAGGCGTTTGAGAATTTTATAGCAGGAATGTCGGTTTTTTACATAGTTTTTGTTGTTGCTGGTGTCTTAGTTTTAGGGGCTATTTCTGTTGGACTTAATGCCGGATTTTATAGAATGATGCGCAAGTTGGATAATAATGAACAAACTAACACCTCAGATTTTTTCTATTTTATTAAAGGGACATATTTAAGCAAAATCTTTGTTTTAATGTTGGCATCGTTTGGTATTGCAATTTTGGCAGTTATATTATGCTATTTACCAATATTTTATGTAATGGTTCCTCTGTCTTTATTTGCCATAGTTTTTGCTTTTAATCCAGATTTGAGTGTGGGTGAAATTGTTAAAGTAAGTTTCAAGCTAGGAAACAAAAAATGGTTACTCATTTTTGGGTTGTTATTTGTTTCTGGGTTGTTAGCAGAAATAGTTGGATTCATGTTATGTGGTATAGGATTGTTATTTACAGCGGCATTTCCTTATCATCCAATTTATTTAATTTATAAAGAAGTTATTGGTTTTGATGAGACTACAGCTATTGAAGAAATAGGAACCTCTACCGAATAATTTTTTTTATAATAACTTTAAAGACCCGTATTTATTGAGTTAAATGCGGTTTTTTTTAATAAAATAATATGCGGTTAATCTGTAAAATGCAGCAGATAAACTTTTTTTCATATACATTTGTAGCTTCAAAAACTGAAGTATGGCGAAGAATTTAGTGATAGTTGAGTCACCTGCAAAAGCAAAAACCATTGAAAAATTTTTAGGAAAGGATTTTAAAGTAGAATCTAGCTTTGGGCATATATCAGACCTTCCTTCCAAGGAATTAGGGGTAGATGTAGACGGTGATTTTAAACCTAAATACGAAGTTTCTAAAGACAAAAAGGCGGTTGTAAAAAAACTTAAAGAGTTAGCTAAAAATGCAGATACTGTTTGGTTGGCAAGTGATGAAGACCGAGAAGGAGAAGCTATTGCGTGGCATTTAGCAGAGGCTTTAAAACTAGATAAAGAAAAAACGAAACGTATTGTTTTTCATGAAATTACAAAGTCGGCTATACAAAAGGCTATTGAAAACCCTAGAGGAATTGACTATGACTTAGTTGATGCCCAACAAGCACGCCGTATATTAGACAGAATTGTTGGTTATGAACTATCTCCTGTTTTATGGCGTAAGGTGAAAGGAGGTTTGTCTGCCGGTAGGGTGCAATCTGTTTCTGTAAGATTGATTGTTGAAAAGGAAAGAGAAATTCAAGATTTCAAACCTGTGGCATCTTATAGAATAGATGCCGAGTTTTCTAATCAGGACGGACAATCATTTAAAGCAAAATTGCCCAAGAATTTTTCAACCAAGGAAGAAGCTCAACAATTTTTAGAAAAAAATGCATCTGCCAGTTTTGAAGTAGCAAGTTTAGAAAAGAAACCAGCAAAAAAATCACCTGCGGCTCCTTTTACAACGTCTACATTACAACAAGAAGCGTCGCGTAAACTATATTTTTCTGTAAGTAAAACCATGACTATGGCACAACGGCTATACGAAGCTGGTTTAATTACTTATATGAGAACCGATAGTACTAATTTATCAGATGAGGCTAGACAAGGTGCTCAAGCCGAAATAGAAAAAGCTTTTGGATCTAACTATAGTAATCCAAGAAATTATACTGGAAAATCTAAAGGAGCTCAAGAGGCTCATGAGGCTATAAGGCCTACCGATTTTTCAAGAAGCTCTGTAAATATAGACAGAGACCAAGCACGTTTATATGAGTTAATTTGGAAGCGTTCTATTGCATCGCAAATGAGTGAAGCCCAATTAGAGCGTACCAATCTGAAAATTAGTGCTTCTAAGCATAATGAAATTTTTACGGCCAACGGAGAGGTGATTACTTTTGATGGTTTTTTGAAAGTATATTTAGAAGGTACTGATGATGAGGATGTTGAGCAGGATGGTATGTTGCCTGCTATGAAAACGGGAGAAAAACTTCTTAACAACTACATCACGGCAACAGAACGGTATACGCGTCCACCAGCAAGATTCACAGAAGCATCTCTTGTAAAGAAGTTAGAGGAATTAGGTATTGGGCGTCCGTCAACCTATGCACCAACCATTTCTACCATTCAAAATAGAAATTATGTTGAAAAGGGTTCGGTAGAGGGTGAAGAAAGAGAATATACCCAACTCACTTTAAAAGAAGGGAGTATTTCAAGTAAACTACTCACAGAAAAAGTAGGATCTGATAAAGGCAAATTAGTTCCTACAGATATTGGAATGATTGTTACAGATTTTCTAGTGAATCATTTCGATCAAATTCTAGATTATAATTTTACAGCAAAGGTTGAAGAAGATTTTGATAGTATAGCTGATGGAGAAGAGGATTGGACTAAAATGATGAAATCGTTTTACAAAAATTTTCACCCTAAAGTAGAAGACGTCAAAGAAAATGCAGAACGAGAATCTGGAGAACGTATTTTAGGTGAGGATCCTGAAACGGGAAGACAAGTTAGTGTGCGCTTAGGAAGATTTGGGCCTATGGTTCAAATAGGAACTTTTGAGGATGAAGAAAAGCCTTTGTTTGCTAGTTTAAGTCCAGACCAACAGTTAAGTAGTATAACCTATGAAGAAGCTATGGATTTGTTTCAGCTTCCAAAAGATCTAGGAACGTATAAAGGAGAAGAAGTTCAGGTAAATAACGGTAGATTTGGCCCTTATGTGAAATTTGGAAATAGCTTTGTATCCTTACCAAAAGGTGTTGACCCATTGAGTGTTGACCTTGATGATGCCATTGTTTTAATTAAAGAAAAGATAAAGGCAGATGCTCCTATATATATATATAAAGATTTACCAGTACAAAAAGGTAAAGGACGTTTTGGGCCCTTTATTAAATGGAACAATATGTTCATCAATGTAAATAAAAAGTATGACTGGGATAACCTATCTGATGAAGATATTGTTGAGTTGATTGAAACCAAAATTCAGAAAGACATTGAAAAAGTAGTTCATAATTGGGAAGATCAAGGTATACGAGTTGAGAAAGCAAGATGGGGAAGACATCATGTTATCAAAGGAAAGGTGAAAGTTGAATTGGCAAAAACGGTTGATGTTTCAGAAATGACTCTCGAAGAAGCCAAAGGCCTTATTGAAGCCAATGCACCAAAAAAGAAAACAACAAGAAAAAAAGCAACCACTAAAAAGAAGTAGCCTAAATGAATTTCAATTTTCTTACCCCTGTTTCAGATTTAGTTTTAGCTCACAACGAATTATTATCTGCTCAAGCGTTGGGAAGAAAAATTAAAATTCATTCAGAACAAAATGGCATGCCAGATTTAGAAGGTGTTTCTATTGCTCTTATTGGTGTTTTAGAGAACCGAAATGATGTTAATTATATTGGGGATGAATTTAAGTTAGATGAAATAAGAAAATCTTTCTACGGTCTTTTTCCAGGTATATGGAATACCACTATAGCAGATTTAGGCGATATTCATAAAGGAGAAAGTGTAGAAGATACTTACTTTGCTTTAAAAACAGCCATTAGTATTTTAGTGAAAAAGAATATCATTCCAATTATATTAGGTGGCTCTCAAGATTTAACTTACGCAAATTACCGGGCTTATGACCATTTAATACCAATGGTTAATATTGTTAATATTGATAGTAAGTTTGATATGGGAGATTCTACAAAGCCCATAAAGAATAATAGTTTTGTTGGAAAAATAATTCTAGATAAGCCATACAACCTTTTTAATTACGCCACCATTGGTTATCAGACCTATTTCAATTCTCAGGAAGAAATAGATTTAATGGAAAGTCTTTATTTTGAATCTTATAGATTAGGTGAGATTTCTAATAACATTGCTTCAGTAGAGCCTGTTTTAAGAGATGCTAATATTGTAAGTATTGATTTAACTTCTGTTAAAAGTTCTGAGGTAAGTTTAAATCAAAAATTTTCTCCAAATGGTTTAGACGGAAAAGAGATATGTGCCATTTCAAGATATGCGGGTATCAGTAATAAAGTAACATCATTTGGAATTTATGAATACAAGCCTTCAAATGATGATGAAATTTCTTCAATGCTAATATCACAAATGATTTGGTATTTTATTGAAGGAGTGAATTGTAGAGTAAAAGATGATGATTTTTCTAATGAGAACAATTATCAAAAATTCATTACCTTAGTAGACTCCCAAGAATTAATCTTTTACAAAAGTAATAAGACCGGTAGGTGGTGGATTGAAATCCCTTTTTTAGCAGAAGTAAATAATAAATTAAAAAGACATACGTTATTACCATGCATGCATCAGGATTATATAGATGCGAGTAATAATATAGTCCCAGACCGCTGGTATAAAGCGTTTCAAAAGAATTGTGTTTAGCAACAATATCAAGGCAAAATGCTTATTTCATCGATTAAATGCTTACTTTTTACGATGAAATGTAATTTTTTTCTCGAAAAAGTTGTTTTTTAAAAAATATATAAATATGTTTACCCTCGCAAAGTTGAAGCAGATTAATTAACCTCGAGTTTTCTATGAATATGAAAAAGTTAACATTATTAACCGCAGTACTTATACTACTAGCTAGTTGTGGCTCCAAAGATAGGGGAGAGTTAGTGGGTGTTAAAGGAAAGAAATGGCATCCAGAAAAGCCCTATGGAATGGAACTTGTACCTGGTGGTGCGTTTATAATGGGTAAAGCAGATGATGATTTAGCAGGCGTGCACAATGCACCAGCAAAAACAGTTACTGTTAGGCCCTTTTACATGGATGAAACAGAAATTACTAATAGTGAGTATCGTCAATTTGTTAATTGGGTTAGAGATTCTATTATTAGGACTAAGTTGGCTATTTTAGCCGATGAAGTTGGTATGACGCCTGAAGATGGAGGTATTGGTGAATTTGCTTTTAAAGAAGCAGATACTGCTAATATGACCGTTTATCAGAAGTATATATATGAAAATTATACTGGGCTCGGACCTACCGGATATGAAGGTTACAACTTAAATCATGATATTGATTTAATTTTTGACACAGCGGAATACCCTGATGAGTATTATGCCGAAGTTATGGATACCATGTATTTGCCAATGGAAGAATCTTATAATGGTCAACGTACTTGGGATGTAACTAAATTTAAGTTTCAGTACACATACATGGATATTCAAAAGGCCGCTAAGGATAGAAGTTTAAGAAGAAAAGACGTTTTACTCAAAGAAGAAGTTGAGGTGTATCCTGATACTACCGTTTGGATTAGAGACTTCTCATATTCTTATAATGAACCAATGCATAACGATTATTTTTGGCATGATGCTTATGGTGAATACCCTGTGGTTGGTGTAACTTGGAAACAAGCAAAGGCCTTTTGTCAATGGAGAACTTTATGGAAAAACACCTATCAAAAAAGCAAAAAAGGGGCTCATTTTGTAAATGCGTTTAGATTACCTTCAGAAGCTGAATGGGAATATGCCGCTAGAGGAGGACTGAGAGCAGCTACATTTCCTTGGGGTGGACCTTATGCCAAAAGTGATAGAGGCTGTTTTATGGCAAACTTTAAACCAGTAAGAGGTGATTATGCTGCAGACCAAGCATTATACACCGTTGAAGCAAAATCTTATGAGCCTAATGATTATAATTTATACAACATGGCTGGTAATGTTGCTGAATGGGTAGATTCATCTTATGATCCATCATCTTATGAATATATGTCGACCATCAACCCAAGTGTTAGCGATATGGAAAACGAACGTAAAGTAGTGCGTGGGGGATCATGGAAAGACGTTGCATACTTCTTACAAGTAAGTTCAAGAGATTATGAGTATGCAGATTCTGCAAGAAGTTATATTGGCTTTAGAACCGTTCAGGATTATATGGGGACACAAGTAAATTCTAAAAACGGTAAAAAGACAAAAATTTAATCTAATCAATAATAAATTACTATTAATTAACCTACTTAAGTATTCGTACTTAAATTAAAAATCGAAAATTATGGCACAGTCAAGAGCAAGTAAAAAGTTTATGAATTTAGCTTACGGATTAGGAGCATCAATCGTAATCGTAGGAGCATTGTTCAAAATTATTCATTTTGAAATTGGACCTTTAACAGGTAATGTCATGTTAACCATTGGATTGGTAACAGAAGCAATCATTTTTGCTATTTCAGCATTTGAACCAGTAGACGACGATTTAGATTGGTCACTTGTTTACCCAGAGTTAGCGGGTGGTCAAGCAACCGAAAAAGAAGCTAAAGACCCTCAAGGTTTGTTATCTAAAAAATTAGATGAGTTATTAAAAGACGCTAAAATTGATGGCGAACTTATGGCTAGTTTAGGAGATAGCATTAAAAACTTTGAAGGTGCTGCTAAAAACCTTACACCAACTGTAGATTCTATGGAAGCTACAAGAAAGTACGGCGAAGAATTATCTTTAGCTGCTGCTCAAATGGAATCTTTAAACAGTTTATATAAAGTACAGTTAGAAAGTATTAACAAGCAAGCTGCTTTAAATGAAGAGTCTGTTGAGAACGCTGCTAAATTAAAAGAGCAAATGCAATCTTTAGCATCTAATCTATCATCATTAAATGGTGTTTATGGAGGTATGTTATCTGCTATGAATAAAAGCTAATTAGGGGTTACCCAAATTTATATTAATAACCAAAACCTAATTAGAAATGGCAGGAAATAATTTATCACCAAGACAGAAGATGATTAATCTGATGTATTTAATCTTCATTGCAATGTTAGCATTAAATATGTCAAAGGAGGTACTTTCGGCCTTTGGATTAATGAATAAAAAGCTTACGGAATCTAATGAGGCTGCAACTATTCGCAATCAAGCGTTTGTAGCTAGTTTAGAACAAAAAGCTATAGATCAAAAAGAAAAATATGAGCCTTTAAAGGATAAGGCAAGTCAAATACATGTTTTAGCGACTAATTTTAATGATTATCTCGAAGAATTAAAAGGTAAGATGGAAGCCACAGTTGATGATCCTGAAGATTATGAGATTATGGACAAAGGTGATTACCTTGATGAAAACTTTTTTAAAGGAGATAAGCTCAAGCCTGAGGGTGAAGAGTTTTTAAATCAAATAGCTACCTTTAGAGATGGTGTTTCAGAAATTCTAAAAGATCAAAATGGTATGGAAGACATTGTGAAAGATGTTCAAAAAAACTTTAATACCGATGATATTAAGCGTGGTGCAGGAAAGCAACCATGGTTAGAGTACCATTATAAAGGCTTTCCTCTAGTGGCTTCTTTAACAAAGATGACCCAGTTACAAGCAGATATTAAAACCACTGAATCTCAAGTGTTATCTGCAATGTTACAAGGAACACTTTCTAGCGAGGTATCTATGACTAACTATACTACGTTGTTAGAAACTACAAAGTCTGCTTACTTTAACGGAGAAACATTTGATGGTCAAATAGTATTGGGTAGAAAAGATGCCTCTACTAAGCCTAAGAGAGTTGAATTAACTTTAGATGGAAGACCTTTAAGTGAAGATCAGTACTCTATTGAGGAGGGTAAAGTAAAATTAAAAGTAGGAACAGGTAATCCTGGAGAACATAAGATAGAAGGTAAATTAATCTTTGCTCAAGATGGAGAAGAAGTTGAAGTACCTGTATCATCATCTTTTGCTACCGTTCCAAAGCCAAATTCAGCTACGATTTCAGCAGATAAAATGAATGTGGTATATCGTGGTGTTAAAAACCCAATGACCATTTCATTTGCGGGAATTCCTGATAATAACGTAAGCGCTAGAGCTCAAGGATTATCTAGAGTTAGAGGTAGCAACTATGTTATGGACGTAACTACCGTTAAGGGTAGAGAGGTAACCATTAATGTAACTGGTAAGTTGCCAGATGGAAAACCAGTGAGTGATAATGCTACTTTCAGAATTAAAGATTTACCAAAACCAACTGGAACTATTAGAGGTGAAGATGGTCAGGTAAAAATGCAACGTAATAGTTTGGAGATATCTTCTGTTGGCGCGAAGTTCGACGATTTCGATTTCGAATTACCATTGCGAGTTACAGGATTTAAGTTTAAAGTGTCTGGGCAACCAACCATTAATGTTAGTGGTAATAAGCTAGACAGTAGAGCGAAATCTGCATTACGTAAAGCAAAACGAGGATCAGACGTGCAAATATTTGATATTGAAGCTAAAGCAAGCGGTGTAAGTGTTATACTTAAAAAAGTGTCGCCTGTAATTATTGAGCTTACAAATTAAAATCTAAGAATAGTCTTAGATTAAAGCCCTATTAAAATATAAAAAGATGAATTATAAAAGTTTTTTATTAACCATGGTAACTGTTTTTACAGCTTCAAGCATGTTTGCTCAGGCAAATATATTGAATGCTAAATCACCCGAAGAAATAGGTGTAAGAACAGAAGCACAGATAGCAATTGATAATGATAAGCCACTGCCTTATGGTTATGTAGATGATAGAGATATTCTTTTTTCTAAAATGACCTGGGAGAAAATTGTTCTTGACGAACGTGCTAACTTCCCATTGTACTACCCTATTGACACAAATAACATTGGTAGTAATAGAAGGTCTCTTTATGATGTGCTTATGAAAAACATTAAAAATGGTAACATTGAAAGAATTTATGATGATTCTTATTTTACAACCCAAAGAACACTAAAAGATATTGAAGCTGCTTTAAGCAAAATTGATACTACTGAGTTAGGTATTGAACAGTTAAATGCAGGTGAAGAATTGTCGGCAGAATATATTAACAGACGTGATATTACTGCTGCAGATATTATGGAATATCGCGTTAAAGGGTTGTGGTATTTTGATAAGCGCCAATCTGAAATGAAATACAGGTTATTAGGAATAGCTCCTGTAGCACCAGATGTTAATTTTATAGATGAAGAAGAACCAGATCTAGTAGAATTATTTTGGGTCTTTTTACCAGACGCCAGAGAGGTATTACATGAAGCTAAATCGTTTAATAACGAGAATAGTGCCATTCCGTTCTCTTTTGATCATATTTTGAATTCCAGACGTTTTCATGGATATATATACAAAGAGGAAAATGTACAAGGGGATAGAAAAGTTAATGAGTATATCTCACAAAATGCTTTAATGCAATTATTGGAATCTGAAAGAATTAAGGATAAAATTAGAGATTTTGAACTAGATATGTGGACTTATTAACCACATAAGAATTTAGATAATTTTTAAGCCCACTTTTAGTGGGTTTTTTTTTGTTTAATTTGTCATACTGAGAGTACTCGGAACGGCTTTAAAATTTCTAAACTTCATATATTCGTAAAATGAAAGTAGATTGCATTGTGGTAGGCATTGGGTTAGCAGGGATTAACTTTTGCGAACAACTTAGAACTAATAGTAAAAACTTTATGGTTTTTGATAATAACTCTCAATTATCATCATTCGTTGCTGGAGGTTTATACAACCCAGTGGTCTTAAAACGTTTCACTAGTGTTTGGAAGGCCAAAGAGCAATTAGAATTAGCATTACCAGTATATGCTTCCCTTGAAAAGTTGTTAAGTGTTAAGTTAGATTATAAAATTCCTGTCTACAGAAAATTCACTTCAACCGAAGAACAAAATAATTGGTTTACAGCATCTGATAAGCCATTGCTTTCAGAGTATCTATCAGATACTATTATTAAAAACAATAATGATAGTTTAGAAGCTCCTTTTGGCTTTGGTGAGGTGTTTAATACTGGAAGAATTGATGTTAAAACTTTGATAGATTCATATAAGGGTTATTTGAAGGAGAAGAACAGGTTATTAGAAGAAGCCTTTGAATATGATATGTTAAAAATTGAAAAAGATAAAATTCAATATAAAAATATTGAATCAGAATACATCGTATTTGCCGAAGGTTTTGGAATTAAACACAATCCGTTTTTTAGTAATTTACCATTAGTACCCGCCAAAGGAGAATTATTAATTATTCATGCCCCGGAATTGAAAATAGATTTCGTGTTAAAGTCTGCAGCCTTTTTAATTCCTTTAGCGGATGATTTATATATTGTTGGAGCTACTTACGAATGGAATGATTTAACCAATAAAACATCATTAAAAGCTAAAGAGGAACTATTAGGAAAGCTCAAAAAACTAATTTCATGTGAGTTTGAAGTTATTCATCAAGTTGCAGGAGTGAGACCAACTGTAAAGGATAGAAGACCTTTGGTTGGTAGACATAATGAGTATAAAAATCTGTTTGTTTTAAATGGACTAGGAACACGTGGTGTTATGATTGGACCTTATGTAGCTAAACAGCTTTATAATTTTATTGAAAATAATATTGCTTTAGAAAATGAAATTGATATTAAAAGGTTTTATAGCTAAAACGTCTATTTTGTTAGCTGTTGAGGTTTTGTTATTTGATAACTGAATGAGAGGAGGTTGAAAAAAGCCACTCCCGAAAGCGTGACCCGTAAATGGTAATACCTAAGATTATTTCTTTACCAAACTTTCGTCATAATGCATAAAAAAGTTAATCCAAATATTTCTAGAAAGTCTCATTATAATTGGCATAAAAACTACTAAGGTGCCAACAATAGAAATAAAAGTAACTTGTAAACTAGCATTAAAAAACAGGTTGCTAATAACATAAGCAGCTACAGCAAAAGCAATTCCAACGGCATAACTTACGTACATGGCACCATAAAAAAATGAGGGCTCAATACGGTATTTAGTATCGCACTTAGAACACCGTTCGTTAATTTTCAAAGTATCTGAAATTATATAAGCATTTTTGTTGCTATACATAGATTCTTGGTGGCATTTTGGACAACAACCGGTTATAATACTATAAATCTTGGTTCCTTTTTTTAACATATAATTTAGTGTACTTTTGCTACCGTTCTAACAAAACAAAAGTAGTTTTAATAGTTTAATATTCTGTAACTAAAGTCACATTTCTATGCTTAACATACACAATCTTTCAATATCGTTTCAAGGTGAATATTTATTTGAAGATATAACCTTTAAACTAGGAAGTGGAGATAGAGTTGGGCTTATTGGAAAAAACGGTGCTGGTAAATCTACTATGCTTAAAATTTTATCGAAGGAGTTAGAGCCTGACTCTGGACAAATAGCTACAGATAAAACTCTGAAAATTGGTTTTTTAAAGCAGGATATTGATTTTATTTTTGGAAGAACGGTTTTAGAAGAGGCATATGAGGCCTTTACAGAAATCAAGAGTCTAGAGGTTAACATGGATGTTATTAATACCCAATTGGCAGAACGAACAGATTATGAAAGTGACGGATATCATCAGCTTATGGTTGATATTAATGATTTGCAGCATCAATATGAAATTTTAGGAGGGTATAATTATCAAGGCGATACAGAAAAAATATTGCAGGGGCTTGGTTTTAAGCGTGAAGATTTTGATAAGTTAACCGATACTTTTTCGGGAGGTTGGCGTATGCGTATTGAACTGGCAAAATTATTACTTCAAAATAATGATGTTTTACTTTTAGATGAGCCTACAAACCATCTGGATATTGAATCTATTATTTGGTTAGAAAACTTTTTGAAAAATTATTCTGGAGCTGTGGTTATAGTATCTCATGACAAAATGTTTTTGGATAATGTTACTAATAGAACTATTGAAATATCATTAGGGAGAATTTATGATTATCCTAAACCATATTCAAAATATTTGGTACTACGTGAAGAATTGAGAGAGCAACAATTGGCATCACAAAAAAATCAGCAAAAACAAATTGAACACACAGAAAAACTAATTGAAAAGTTCAGGGCTAAAGCTACTAAAGCTTCTATGGCGCAATCACTTATAAAAAAGCTAGATAAAATTGAGCGTATTGAGGTTGATGAAGATGATAACAGTGTCATGACGCTTAATTTTCCTGTTTCAGTAACACCAGGTAAAGTTGTTGTTGAGGCGTCAGCAGTTTCAAAGAATTATGGGGAAAAAGAAGTCTTGAAAAACATCAATTTATTAATTGAACGAGATAGTAAGACCGCCTTTGTGGGCCAGAATGGTCAAGGTAAATCAACCTTGGCTAAAATTATTGTTGGAGATATTAAGTTTGATGGCTCTCTAAAACTTGGGCATAATGTTCAGTTAGGGTATTTTGCTCAAAATCAAGCAGAGTACTTAGATGGTAACAAAACTGTTTTAGATACTATGATTGATGCTGCAAACGAAACCAACAGAAGCAAGGTACGCGATATTCTAGGGTCGTTTTTGTTTAGAGGAGAAGAGGTTGAAAAATATGTTAGAGTGCTGTCTGGAGGGGAGCGCAACAGATTAGCATTAGCTAAATTGATGTTGCAACCCTTTAATGTTTTGATAATGGATGAGCCCACAAATCATTTAGATATCAAGTCTAAAAACGTATTAAAAGAAGCTTTAAAACGCTACGAGGGGACTTTAATTCTAGTATCACATGACCGTGATTTTCTACAAGGATTGGCTAATAAGGTTTATGAGTTTAAAGATCAAAAAATAAAGGAATATTTAGGAGGTATAGATTATTATTTAGAACAGCGTCAAGTTGAGAGTTTAAGGGAGGTAGAAAAGCGTACCGTGACAAAAGAAGCGCCAAAAAAGAAGCCGAAAACGTCTTATGAAGATCAGAAAAAAATAAAGTCTTTAAAGAATAGATTAAGTAATATTGAAGCTAAAATTAGTGCCTTGGAAAAAGAAATAAAGACCATAGATTTAGAGCTTGAAATTAATTATGAAGAAGCTACTTCAAAACCCAATTTTTTTGATGTTTATCATAACAAGAAGTCAGATTTAGATACTTTAATGGAGCAATGGGAAAATATTCAATTGGAAATAGAAACTTTAAACGATTAGATTTAAGTTTTTTTTAACTACATTATGTTGGTGTAACAAATATATTTGTTTATCACCATCAAAACAACTCGCATGCGCAAAACCATACTTTCTGTAATAGGAATTTTACTTATGGTATTTTCCTTTTTGTTTGCAAAAAATCTTATAGCTAATAAAAACAAACCAAAACCATTTAGAGAAAAAGTTGTAAAAACGGTATTTACAGACACGGTTACAAATAAAACGGTAAAAATTGTAATTCCCGCAAGTGGTAGTTTGGTAGCAAAGCAACGTGTAGAACTTTATGCTGAAGTTCAGGGAGTTTTTAGATTTTCTAATGTGCTTTTTAGACCTGGACAAACATATAAGAAGGGGCAAGTTTTAATTCAAATAGACAACACTGAATATCGCGCTAGTGTTCAGGCTGCTAAAAGTAATTTGTACAATGCCATTACTGGAATAATGCCAGATTTAAGATTAGATTTTCCCGAAGTTTATCAAAAATGGCAAACCTATATCAATAAATTCGATTTAGATAAAACTACGCCAGAATTACCAAAAATGACTTCAGAAAAAGAGAACTATTTTATAAATGGACGTGGTATTGTTTCTAGCTACTATAATGTTAAAAATCTAGAGAAACGACTTTCAAAATATACTATTTCTGCACCTTTTTCGGGAATTCTAACAGAGGCTTTAGTAACAGAGGGGTCTTTAATACGTAATGGGCAAAAACTAGGAGAATTTATAAATCCATCGGTTTATGAGATGGAAGTGGCCTTGGCTAGTTCTTATGCAGATTTACTTAAAGTTGATGAAACCGTTGTATTGAATAGTCTAGACAAAACCACTACTTACAATGGCATCGTTTCAAGAGTTAATGGTAGTGTAGACCCAACTACACAAACCATAACTGTTTATATTGAAGTAAAAGATCCAAGCCTTAAAGAAGGTTTATTTTTAGAAGCAAATGTAAATGCTAAAGAAGAAGATGATGCTATTGAAATTGATAGGAACTTATTCTTAGAAACCAATGAGATTTATGTGGTTAGAGATAGCGTTTTAGATGTTATGGAAGCCAAACCGGTTTATTTCTCAGACTCAAAGGTGGTGCTAAAAAACGTACCTAATGGTACGGTAATCCTTAAAAAACCTGTTCCGGGTGCTTATGTAGGCATGTTAGTAAAACCTTTTGAAAAGAAATCAAAATCATGAGAAAGATAATAGCTTATTTTATCAAGTATCACGTAGCGGTTAATGTTTTTATCTTGGCTTTCTTTACGTTTGGTATTATTGGGATGTTATCACTTAGGTCATCCTTTTTTCCATTAGTTGAGTCTAAAATCATAACCATAAATGTTACATACCCTGGAGCATCTCCTCAGGAAATTGAAGAAGGTATAGTCCTTAAGATTGAAGATAATTTAAAAGGATTAAAAGGTGTTGAGCGTGTTACTTCAGTTTCTAGAGAAAACAGTGGGTCAATTACTGTAGAGATTGAGAAAGGTGAGAATATTGATTTCATGTTACTTGAAGTAAAGAATGCAGTCGATAGAGTGCCTTCTTTCCCTACTGGTATGGAACCGTTGGTGGTTGCAAAACGAGAAGAGGTTCGAGAAACTATATCGTTTGCTATTAGCGGAAAGAATATTCCCTTAGTTACTTTAAAACAACTTGGTAGACAAATAGAGAATGATTTAAGGGCTATAGAAGGCATTTCACAAATTGAGGTAAGTGGTTATCCAGAGGAGGAAATTGAAATAGCCGTTAATGAAACAAGTTTGTTAGCCTATGATCTCAGTTTTAATGAAGTTGCTCAGGCAGTAGCATCTGCCAATATTTTAGTAACAGGAGGAAATATAAAAACTAGTGCAGAAGAGTACTTAATTAGAGCCAACAACAAATCGTATTATGGTGATGAACTGTCAAATTTAATTATCAAAGCTTCTACTAATGGAAAAATAGTGCGACTCAAAGACGTTGCGATAATAAGGGACCGATTTTCTGAAACACCAAAAGTAAGTTATTTTAATCAGGAGTTAGCTGTTAATATTAGTATCACTAGTACAAATAATGAAGATTTAATATCAGCTGCAGAAAAGGTAAATGAATATATTGAAAGCTATAACCAGAGTTACAATAACGTAAGTTTAAAAGTAATTAGTGATCGTTCCATCCCTTTAAAACAACGTACCCAATTGTTAATGGAAAATGCCTTTGCAGGTGTTATTTTGGTGCTTATTTTTCTATCTCTTTTTCTAAATACACGACTAGCATTTTGGGTGGCATTTGGGCTCCCTATTTCATTTTTGGGTATGTTCATTTTTGCAAATCAGTTTGATGTTACAATAAACGTATTGTCCCTTTTCGGGATGATTATTGTTATTGGGATTTTAGTAGATGATGGTATCGTCATAGCTGAAAATATTTATCAGCATTATGAGGAAGGTAAAACACCTGTTCAAGCAGCTATTGATGGAACTATGGAGGTACTTCCTCCAGTAGTCTCAGCAATTATAACAACATTATTGGCATTTTCATTGTTTTTGTTTTTAGATAGCAGGATTGGTGAATTTTTTAGTGAAGTTTCTGTTGTGGTGATATTAACTTTATCTATTTCATTAGTTGAGGCATTGATTATTTTACCTGCGCATTTGGCTCATTCTAAAGCGTTGACTAAACCTAACGGAACTGTTACTACCTCAAAAATAAAGCTGTTCTTCTCTAAAATGAGACTCATAAATAAAATTGGTGACAGTATTATGTCTTTTCTTAGAGATAAAGTGTACAGTCCAACCATTCATTTTGTTTTAAATAATAAGTTACTTTCGCTTGGGTTTTTTATTACCCTACTCATTCTTACCTATGGATCAATTGGAGGTGGAATTATTGGTGTTACAAGATTTCCTTCCATAGCAAGTGATAGAATTAATGTTCAATTAGAAATGCCCAATGGCACCAATGAAAAGGTTACAGATTCTATTATTTCAATGATTGAAAATAAATCATTTCAAGTAAATAAAGAGTTTACTGAAAAGTATTTAAAGGGTACTGGAAAACAACTCTTTGAAAACACCATTTTAACTTTAAATAGTTCCTCAAGTGCCAGATTAGAAATTAATATGCTTCCCGGAGAAGAAAGACCTGACGAAATAAATGCAAGACTGGTGGCAAATAGGTTAAGGCAGGTAGTGGGACCAGTAATTGGCACAGAAAGCTTAATTTTTGGATCAGGAGGCAATTTTGGAGGAAGTCCAGTTTCAATTTCTTTATTAGGTAATAACGTTAAAGAATTGAAGGCTGCGAAAATAGAGCTTAAAAACCGATTGCAAACCAATCCACTTTTAAAAGATGTTGCTGACAATGACCCTGCAGGTATTAAAGAAATTAGCTTGCAGTTAAAAGAAAGTGCTTATCTGTTGGGATTAGATTTACGGACCGTTATGAGCCAAATTAGAGCTGGCTTTTTTGGAGCTCAAGCACAGCGCTTTCAAAGAGGACAAGATGAAATTCGTGTTTGGGTTCGATATGATAGAAGCAATCGGGAGTCGTTAAGAGATTTAGATGATATGCGTATTATTACACCGTTAGGAGAGCGTGTTACCTTAAAAGATATTGCTTTTTATAGTATTGAAAGGGGGGATGTTAGTATTAATCACTTACTGGGGCAACGAGAAATTCAGGTTACAGCAGATTTAAAGAATCCTAATGGAAGTGCTACCGATATTTTAAATGATATAAAGGAAGATGTTATTAAGGATATACAATCTAGGTATCCTACAATTACACCATCTTATGAAGGCCAAAATAGAGAAACGGTTAAGCTAGTAACCTCGTTAAAGAATGCGGGAATACCAATATTATTGCTCATTTATATCACGATTGCGTTTACATTTAGAAGTTACAGTCAACCGTTGTTGTTGATTATTTTAGTGCCACTTAGCTTAACATCTGTAGCTTGGGGGCATTGGTTGTTTAATTTTCCTTTAAGCACATTATCTCTCTTGGGTATTATTGCCTTAATAGGAATTATGGTTAATGATGGATTAGTACTTATAGGTAAATTCAATTCTAATCTAAAAAAAGGGATGCCTTTTGATTTAGCACTTTCAGAAGCTGGAAAATCTAGATTTAGAGCAATTTTTTTAACATCATTAACAACCATTGCAGGTTTAGCTCCATTATTATTAGAAAAAAGTAGGCAAGCACAATTTTTGAAGCCTATGGCAATTTCAATTTCATTTGGTATTGGTTATGCAACAATTTTAACGCTATTAGTATTGCCATTGTTCTTGGCATTTAGTAATGATATTAAAAAGAATATAAAGTGGTTAGTAACCGGTAAGTCTGTAACCAAGGAAGAAGTAGAACGTGCTATAATAGAACAAAAGGAAACACATGAAAGTTAGATTTATATTTTTTAGTATTTCACTAATACATAGTATATGTTTGTTTTCTCAGGAAATTATAACACCCAAAGAAGCTATAAGTTTAGCTTTAGAGCATAATTATGGTATAAAAATAGCTAACAATCAAGTTGAGGTAGCAAAAAATAATGCTAACATTCTTAATTCAGGTTACCTGCCTACACTTACAGGAAATGCAAATGCTTCAATTGATAGACAAAATACAGAGGGTCAACTTGCTAATGGAGACACCCGTGTGGCTACAGGAGCAGAGACAAGACGATACAATGCATCAATAAATTTAAATTATGTTTTGTTTGATGGTTTAGGAAGAAGCTACAACTATAAGCAGTTAAAAGAAAGCCAGCAACTAACAGAATTACAAGCACGTGAAACCATTGAAAACACTATTCTGCAGCTTTTTACTGTATATTACAATGTGGCAGAGTTAGAGGAGAACACCAATTCAATAATCCAAGCCCTAGAAATTTCAAGAGATAGAGTAGTTAGAGCAAAGTATCAATTCGATTATGGACAAGAGACAAAGTTAGCTCTTTTAAATGCTGAAGTAGATATTAATAATGATAGTATCAATTTGATGAATGCAGAACAACAGCTGAAAAATTTCAAAAGAGATTTAAATTTGGTTTTGGGAAATACATTACCAGATAATTTTGATATTGATACAGAAGTTGAGTTCAATCAGCTTATGAATAAAGCAGAACTTTTAGAAAAGGCCAAAGTTTATAACACAGCTTTACAGCAAATTGAGAAAAATATTAAAATCAATTCTTTGATTGTAAAATCTGAAAAATCAGCTTACCTACCTACAGTTGGATTAACAGGAAGCTATGGCTGGAATGAGTCTAATAATAACAGTCCTTTAGCTTTTGTGCTTCAAAACACAAATTCTGGTTTTTCTGGAGGTTTAAACTTAACCTGGAACTTATTTGATGGCGGAAATACTATAACAAGGGTTAAAAACGCAAAGATAAACTTAGAGACTCAAAATATTCAAAAAGAAGAATTTTTGGTAACATTAGAAAGGGATTTCAATAACGCCTGGGAAGATTATCAAAATAAATTAGCAATTTTTAGACTTCAAGAAGATAATATTAAAACCTCACAGAATAATTTTGACAGAACCCATGAAAAATTCAAACTTGGCCAGTTAAACTCGATAGAGTTTAGGCAAGCTCAAATAAATCTTTTAAGAGCTACATTAACTAAAAATCAAGCAAAATATGCTGCTAAAATCGCAGAGTTACAATTGCTTAAAATTAGTGGTGAAATTTTAAATGTTGATTTCTAGAGATTTTCTTTAAAGATGCCCTTTTCTAATTAATTTTTTGTATTTCATCGAAAGTCATTTGTTAAAATTTTATGCTTTTCATCGATAAAAATAGTTTTTAAACCTGTTTTGGCTTAGTTTCGTGATAGAATTAATCCCAAATCTATTCTATAATGAAAACCTTAAAGCTAATAGTGGTTTGTTTATTAACAACTACTTTTTCATTTGCTAATATTTCTTTAACCGAGAAAGACGCCCTTATTGCATTGTATAACTCAACCCAAGGAACCCAATGGAATACCCAATGGGATTTAAACGCCGATATTAGTTCTTGGTATGGTGTAACTATTGAAGATAATAAAGTGGTAGAAATAAGTTTGCCATTTAATAACCTACAAGGGCAATTACCTCACGAAATTGGAAATTTTTCTAGTTTAAAGAAATTAAATCTAGGATTTAATAAAATATCTGGAAGCATACCTACTTCATTAAGTAATTTAAAATCATTAACTTCATTGGAGTTGTTTATGAATGCTTTTGAGGGGAACATTCCATCAGAGTTGGGTCAATTAGAAAGTTTAGAATCTTTAAAATTGTATAGCAACAAGTTAGACGGAGAGATCCCAAGCTCACTTATGGGGCTAACAAATTTAAAAGAGCTTTTATTGGGGAGTAATTTTTTAACAGGTACTATCCCAACAGATATTTATGCCTTGTCTAAATTGCAAAAGTTGAGTCTTATGGATAATAAATTAGAAGGAGAAATTCCTGTTGAAATTGCACAATTAACTGATTTAGAAGAATTGTTGTTATCTACAAACAAGTTAACAGGAGATCTGCCTTTAGAATTTATGAATTTAACCAAGTTAACAACAATAATGGTTAGTGATAATAATTTGAATCAAGAGTATATAAGTGTTTCAGGGAAAAACCCTCCAAGCATGATGATATTGCCATCGCAAAGAGCAACAGCTTCTATGGATATTGAAAAAGAATAATTCAAAGTAATACTTTTATAAAGTTTATAAAAAAGTGACTATTTTGTAGTCACTTTTTTGTTTTATTATGATTGAGCATTATTTTACATGCCCGTATTGTTGGCAAGTCATATCTGTTTTAATAGATAGCTCCATTCAAAACCAAAATTATATAGAAGACTGTGAGGTTTGTTGTAACCCAATTGCCATTTCATTTCAAATTTATAATTCAGATATCTCAGGCTTTCAGGCAGATAGCCTAAAGCAGTAATATTTTCATCAATATGCTTGTTAAAACTAAAAAGGATTGTATATTTGCAGTCCACATCGCGGGATAGAGCAGTAGGTAGCTCGTCGGGCTCATAACCCGAAGGTCACTGGTTCGAGTCCAGTTCCCGCTACGAAACCAGACGCATCATCTAAATAGTATGATGCGTTTTTTTTGATACTTACTAATTGTTATACAGAAAATATGTTGCTGTATTTATTTTATTCCTTATTTAATTTTTCTGAGTGATAAATGTTCGTGTTTTAAATATTTTTAAAAGGTATTATTTACGTAGACTCTGTCTGTAGTTCCTTGGTGACTTTTCCATGAAGTTTTTAAAAATTCTAGAAAAATAAAGTGGGTCCTCATAACCTACTTTAAAGCTAATTTCCTTGATACTTAAATCAGTATAATTTAAAAGCTCGCAGGCTTTTTGTACTTTCTTTAAATTAAAGAAAACTAAAAGAGGATATCCTGTTTTTGCCTTAAACTTAGTGTGTAAATAAGATTTGGAGTAATTAAACTTAGATGCTATTTCGTCTAGAGTAAATTTTTTATCTAGATTATTTAGTAAATATTTTATAATTGAATTTACTGTAGTATCATCACTATTACTTTTAATGTTATATTCAAAATCATGGTAAATAAAATTACTGATAAAGTTTAAAGATAGAAGATTTGCATATTCTATGTGGTTCTCTAAATAAGTGCTGTTAAAAAGATTAAATATTTTTTCAAAAGAATTAATTCTATCAATAGAAAAAGGGATGTTTTTGTAGTTCTTAGTTTGGGTACTTTCATATCTTTTGTAAAGCTTATCTGCTAGAGGACCGTTAAAGTGAAACCAATAAATACTCCATGGGTCATTGTCATAGGCTCTATATTCATGTTTTACTTTTTTGGGTATTATAAAAAACTGGTTTGGATTTACTTCAGTTCTTTCATCATTTATATAAATCTCTCCTTTACCTTTTGTACAGTAAATAAAAATATATTGGTTGGCCCCTTTCTTTCTCATTCTATAATGATGATGAGCCCTTGGGTAATACCCTAAGTCGCTAACGTAAAAGTTTTTGGTGATGTCATTGGTTCTTGAGATATTAATGATTGATCTGTGGAATGCAATCATTTTTTGGCCAATAAACCCTTCTTTTAAAGTTAAATCTTCGATTGAATATGATTCAGTTTTTTTAGTCATGTATTTATAGATATCAAATATTAACTGTAGGTCTTTTGTGAAAAGATAAAGAGGTTACATAGACTTAAAGTTAATAAAATTATGAATAGATTGTTAGTAATTAGTTTGTTATTAGCTCATCAAAATCTTCCTTGTTATTTTGTTAAAAAAATGAAATTCGATACAATGTTCAAATGGATTGATATAATCCTAAGTTCATGATACAAGCTAAGTAATCAATAGAGGGTGCTATTTTGTTTATATATATTAAGTTGTTTTCATTTTCTTGTTAAAATTTAAGCTTTTTTACAAAAATAGAAATATTATCCATGTTTTAGGTTTTTACGTCTATTGTTTAAAGGTCTTTAGATTGTAATTTTGTAATAATGTAGTGTGTAAAATGATTATTTCGTAATTTTATTACATTACATAGAGTAATATGTATAGTGTAATGGTAAAAACAGTGAAAGGTTATTTTTTATAAATAATAAAATTATCCTTGTTTTAATCTACTCATCATAATTATTCAATTTTCACCAACATAGTGCAAGCTAATTTTATAACTAAACTCGATAATACATTAAAAATGAAAACAATTAAAACAAAACTAGTTGTCCTTACAGGATTTTTAACCATGTTATTAGGATGTGGTGATGACGATTCGGTTAATGTAGATTCAATACCGGAATTCCAGTCGTTGATTCAGCAGGTTTCTTCACTGCCCGGAGAAGAATTTCTTTTTGAAGGCATTGTAACAGACCCAGCAGGTATTAAATCTGTCAATTTTAAGTACGAAGCGTGGTTTTTAGATAAAACCATCATGAAAGATTCTTTGCCTGAAACTTATACAATTTCATATAAGTTTAAGGTACCAGATGATGCCACAGAATTTAGCGTTCATACCATACCTGTTACTATTACAAATGCTGGTAATATAGCATCAACAAAAGAGGTGGTGGTAACTTTAGATAAAGATATTGCTGCACCTTCAATAAACATAAATTCTCCTGTTAACGGAGCAACTATTTTAATTGGTGATGGCGATGAAGTTAATTTAGATATTGATTTAGCAGATAGAGAACTGGCTGAATTAAAAATTGAAAGTGATCTTTTGAATGAAACTATTCCGTTATCTGGAGCTTCTTATAATTATAGTAATTCTATTAATGTGACCGATGAGGGAGATTATGAGTTTATAATTACTGTTACAGATGCTACTGGAAATGAGGCTACGGCGAGTGTATCTGTAAGCGTGGTAAGTGATTTGCAGTTTAATGCTATGTATTTAACTGATGAAACTAGCGATGCTTCATTAAATCAAGATATTTTTGGTATACCATTTAGTACCGTAGGTAGTCAATTATCTGGTGAAAGTGGGTACGTGTTCACAGGGCGTTATTATTCTACTGCTGCTAATTCAGAAGTTCGTTTTGTTCCACAACAAGGTTCCTTTAAGCCTTTTACTTTTGGAGCAGATCCAAGTAATCCAGGAAAATTATTGTTAGGTCAGGATGAAACCATAGACCCAATTATTATTCCTGGGGTAGGTTATTATGAGGTGAGCATGGATATTAGAGATCTTTCTTATTCAGTGACACCATATACACCAACAGATGCTACTTTTGATCAAGTTTATATTATAGGAAGAGGTATTTATATTGATGCTACAACATCTACTTGTACCAATAATACCGATGGCAGTACGCAGTGTTGGAATTTCAGATCGGGTAAGCCTTTTACCCAAGATGCAAATAATGATTATTTGTGGACTATCGATGTAACCTTACAAGATCAGCCTAATGATGAGGGGGCTAATGGTTATATACTAAATGCAAACCCATCTGGATGGGCACCATTCTGGAGAACAAATCCTGATGATAGATCACAAACAATTCCTGGTGGTGGGTCAAACTATGTGTTTGAGGATAGTGCCTTGAATAAAGACTATACGTTTATTTTCGATACTCATCTAAATCGAATTATTGCCAGAGAGAGATAGAATTATAAGGATGTATTGAGAACGCTTGTTTTCTGAGCGTTCTCGATTTTCTATGTGTGTTAGAGATTTTTCAATAAGCCTTTAAGGTAATTATTGGTCAAATGTCCTAACCTAATTTCACTAAATTAAATTAATAACAACCAAACATTAAAAAGCAAATTAAATGAAACAAATAGCTTTAATTGCGTTCAGTATGTTGTGCATCAGTTTTACAATGATGGCTCAAAATACTGTAAAAGGAACTATTACAGACGAACAGGGGCAACCAGTGCCCGGTGTTAACGTCCTTGAGAAAAATACATCCAATGGATTTGTATCTGATTTTGATGGAAATTATACCATAACTGTTGAGGATAACGCTACATTAGTTTTTAGCTATGTAGGCTTTAAAACACAAGAGGTATCAGTAGACAATAGAAGTAATATAGATATTACACTAGTCGCTGATAATGAACAGCTAGACGAAATTGTAGTTATTGGTTATGGGGCTGTAAAACGCGATAGAATTGCTACCTCAATGGCTTCTGTAGATGGAGATGAGATCGCAAAGCAAGTTGCTAGTAACCCTGCGGAAGCCCTTCAAGGTAGAGCTGCAGGTGTGCAAGTATTGTCCTCTGGTGGGTCTCCTGGAGCCTCACCTCAAATATTGATACGTGGTATTACCACAGGAGGTTTAAATACGGCTCCTTTAATTGTCATAGATGGTGTTTTGCAACCTAATGGTACCTCACTAAATGCTATTAATTCGCAAGATATTAAAAGTATGGATATCTTAAAAGATGCTGCAGCAACTGCTATTTATGGGTCCAGAGCATCTAACGGTGTGGTTTTAATAACTACAAAACGAGGAGAATCAGGTAAAACCACTATCAATTTTGATGTGAATTATGGTGTTCAAGGTTGGGATAAAATTGAGGTAGCAGATGCACCAGAGTATGTTCAAATTTGGAATACAAGAAGGTTAAACGATGATCCAAATGCTACCAATTTATTGGATCCGAATGAATTTGGAGAAGGAACAGATTGGTGGGATGAAGTAGTAGAAGACTTTGCGCCAGTTATTAATGCTAACATTCGTGCTTCAGGAGGTAGCGATAAAATTAAGTATGCAGCAAGTGTTAGTTTTTTTGATCAGCAATCTAATTACAGTAAAGGTTGGTATCAAAGAGTTACTGGGCGTTTTAATGTAGATTTTAAGATATCTGACAAAATAAATTTAAAACAAGATTTAAGCCCAAGAGTAGAGCGTTGGGAAAATACACCAAACCTTTTGTTTAATGTTCTTAGGGTAGATCCAACTATCCCTGTATTTATACCTCAAAGCGAGCGTGTAGGACGAAATATCTATAGTATCTATGCGTTACCAGAAAGAAATCTTGTGTCTAATCCTGTGGGTCAATTAGCTAGACAGTTTACAGATAATAGTTTTTTTGGGTTGTTTTCTAATACCCAACTAGATTTTCAAATAAATTCTAAGCTTAAATTTACATCACAGCTGGGTCTTAATTTTGATGCTTACACATGGGAAACATTTAATCCTACGTTTTTTATTGGTCCTAACAGGCAAAGGGAAATTAATGTTTATGAAAAAAATGTGACCCAAAGTTTTGATTATGTAATAAATAACACCATTACGTATGAGAATACGTTTCATGATAAGCATTATCTGAACTTACTTGGTGGTGTATTATTTGATTCTACCAATTCTAATTTTCTTCGTGCATCTAGAGATGGTATTCCTAGTGATACTAATGAAAACCTATGGCAGTTAAATGCAGCCGTTGGAGAAACCATTAGAGCAACAGGTAATCAAAGTACTGCCAACATACTTTCTGGGGTCTTTAGAACGATTTATAGTTTTGATAATAAATATACCTTAAATGCCTCTGTAAGGGTAGATCAGTCATCAAGATTCCCAAAAGATGGTAGAACAGGTATTTTCTCTAGTGCTTCTTTAGCTTGGGATGTGGATTCTGAAGATTGGTTTAAAAGTGAAACCATTAACAACCTGAGATTTAAAGTTGGGGTAGGGGAAGTTGGAAACCAAAATATTCGGATTGATGGTCAATTTTTTTCCATTGGTTCCGATTTTTCAGTTTTAGGGGGACAGGCTGTTGTTTCAAATTTCTTATCTCAAGCTGGGAATGAAGATTTAAAATGGGAAACGGTTCGGGATAAAAACTTTGGAGTAGATTTAGGTTTTCTTAATAATGCTTTAACGCTTTCAGCAGAGTATTATATTAAAACTTCAGAGGATTTATTGTTTAGTGTAGAATTGCCTAACTATACTGGAATACCTGGTACGGTAGATCAGAATGTAGGTAGTTTTGAATCCAAAGGTATTGACATTGCTCTTGGGTACAATAAGCAATGGGATGATTTTTCACTAGGTGTTAATTTAACATTATCAACTGGCGACAGTAAGGCCGTAGAATTGGCACCAGGAAACGAAATTATTCTAGGGCTTAAAAGAGAAACCTTAGGTAATAGATTTGTTAAAATTACGGAGTTAGGTCAAACGGTTGGGTTATTCCAAGGGTATGAAACTGCTGGAATTTTTCAAAACCAAACTGAGTTGAATTCTCATACATCGGAAGATGGTACTATCATTCAACCCAATGCTCAGATTGGAGACTTGCGTTATGTGGATCAAAATGGTGATGGTGTGTTAAATGACGATGATCTAACAATCATAGGTAATCCCTTCCCTGATTTTTATGGAGGATTAAATGTAAATATGCAGTATAAAAAGTTTGACATGTCTATGCAGTGGTATGGGACTTTTGGCAATGATGTATATAATGCTAATTTAGAGTATAATAGATCGAGTAATCAAAATCTCAATGTACTGGCTGGAACTGCAGATGTTGTTTGGTCGCCAACCAACACAGGGGCTAGATTTCCGAGATTAACTGATGCTGATCCAAACGGAAATTACCAAAACCCCTCTGATTTATTTATTGAAGATGGGTCATATTTAAGATTGCGAAACATTCAATTTGGTTATAATTTTGATGTAAAAGGGTTTTCAAGATGCCGTTTGTATGTTTCTGGACAAAATTTAATAACAATTACTAATTACACTGGTTTTGACCCAGAGGTTCAGAATCAGCCCAGAGGAGTAAATATCATTGATGCTCTTGGTGTAGATTTTGGAAGAAATCCTGTGGCTAAGACATATTTAATAGGACTAAATTTAACTTTATAAGATTATGAAAAAGATTGTTTTATTTTTATCAATAGTTGGAGCTTTATTTGTTGCGAGTTGTGATAAAGAAGATTTTTTAGATCAGCCTTTACAAGGTAGACAAACCTTAGACGATTTCTTCGCTAATGGTGATAATGCGGAATTTTTTGTAAATGCTTTGTACAGGAAAGTAAATGGCGAAGATTGGTGGCAGGTAAATTTTCAACGCCAAATCAATGAAATGGCTAGTGATGATAACTGGGCAGGAAATACAGAACAACCTAGACCAGATATTACTGGAATAGCTCAGTATAATGTGTTTGCAGGGTCAACTTACTTTAATCGGTTTTGGGAAAGCCATTACATAGGCATAACAAGAGCTAATTTAACTTTAGAAAGGATTCCAAATATTGATATCGATGAAAACAAGAAAACGCAGTTTTTAGGAGAAGCCAGATTTATTAGAGCTTTTTTGTATTTTGATTTGATTCGAAATTTTGGTGGCGTACCACTTGTCACTACATACAGTGAGATTTTTGACCCTTCCATAAATGATAAAGTTCGTGGCACTGTTGAAGAAGCATATGAGCTCATTGAGGAAGATTTAATGATCGCAATTAATAGTCTGCCAAGAAAAAGTGAATATGCGCCAGCCGATTTAGGTAGAGTTACAAAGGGAGCTGCGCAGTCATTGTTAGCTAAAGCGTATTTATACCAAGAAAAATGGACAGAAGCACAGGTTATGGCTAAAACAGTGATGGATTCTGGTGAGTATGGGTTAGAGCCTGATTTTGCAGATATCTACAGGGTAGGTAATGCGCATGGTGTAGAATCTATTTTCGCAATAGAGTTTATAAATAATCCTTCAACGCCTAGAGTAGGAGCGCAGTATGCTATAACTAACGGTAGTCGCGGGGATCGTGGTTGGGGATGGGCTTCCCCAACTAGTGATTTAGAAAATGCGTTTTTAAGTGAAGGGGATAATATCAGATTAAGGTCTACAATTATTAAGCATGGAGAACCTGTGTATGGCGATCCTGCTGTAACAGAATTTGATGGTAAACCTAGTGAAAATAAATCGGGGCGTACCAATAGAAAGTATTATGTGCCTACAGCTGAACGACCAACACCTTACCAAAGAGGTCAAATTCCTGGAACTTATATCCATATCAGGTTAGCAGATGTTATTTTATTCCATGCAGAGGCAGCCTATTTTAATGGAGATGAAACTTCAGCTAGAAACTCACTAAAGCTTGTAAGAGACCGAGTAGGCTTAGATACAAATATGTCCTTATCCGGTTCGACCCTGCGAGATGCCATCTGGAAAGAAAGACGTTTAGAGTTGGCTTTAGAGCAACACAGACTGTATGATATTAGAAGGCAAAAAATAAATGGGGTGCCCAGAATTGCATCGATATTGGGGCCTAATGGATCCTTTGTTAAATATAATACAGAAGTTAGTACAGATCCTTTTGAAACAACCAATTTAAAAGAACCACAAGATAGTGGAAGATTGTTTGATCCAAATGTACACATGTTATGGCCTATTCCACCGGAGGAGATTCAATTGTCTAGAGGGAATATTACGCAGAATCCTGGATATTAATATTTGTTAAGTTTTTTAGATTTTAAATCATGTTGAAATTGTATAAGTATATTTTAGTTTTAGTAAGTGTTGGGGTGTTTTTTGGTTGTAGCTCAGATAGTGCAACAGATCCTAACGATCCAAAATTTGATGTGCCAGAAGAAGGAGTAACACTTAATTTAAATAATACGTTTCAAATGATTGATCATTTTGGAGCTTCGGGTGGTTTTCAAGACCAATGGGTTGGAAAATGGCCCGACGCTACTAGAAATAGGGCGGCAGAATGGCTTTTTAGTACAGAAACAGATTCTCAAGGGAATCCAAAAGGTATTGGGCTTTCCTTATGGCGCACGATTATTGGAGAAGGGTCTGCGGACCAAGCCAATAGTGGATTTAGAGCCAACAGCTGGTTTCGTGAAATGGAGTGTTATTTAGCACCAGATGGAAGTTACGACTGGACGAAGCAAGCTGGAGAGCAATGGTTTATGTCAAAGGCAAGAGAATATGGGGTCAATAAATTTACTGCTTGGACAGGTTCGCCACCTTATTTTATGACTAAAAATGGATATGTGTTTAGTACTAGCGATGTGCCTACTTTTAATTGCCAACCTGATAAATATGATGATTTCGCTAATTTTTTGGCAGACGTTGTAAAAAACTATGAAAATAAAGGTTATAATATTGTAACGGTTTGTCCTTTTAATGAAACGCAATACGAATGGAATGCAGAAGTAGGTCAGGCACAACAGTCTGGCACAAAGGCAACCAATGCTGAAATAGCGACAGTTACGCGAATAATAGATGAAGTTTTTACCCAAAAAGTTGTGAATGCTAAAATAATGATACCTGAAGCTGCACAATTAAAGTATTTGTTTGAAGGTTCTGGTAACACGGTAAATCAAGTAGGTTCATTTTTTAATACGTCTAGTCCAAATTTTATTGGTGACTTACCTAATCTGTCAAAAAACATTGCTGGTCACAGTTATTTCAGTAACGGCACTACCAATGAGTCTTTGAGACAACGTAAGTCCTTAAGAACAGCTTTGGCTGGCTATGGATTAGATTATTGGCAAACGGAGTATAGTTTATTGGGCACCGCGTATCAACAAAATAAAGATGTGTCTACGCTTCAGGAGATTGATTATGCGTTATGGATGAGTCGTATTATTCATACCGATTTAGTCTTTGGTAATGCCACTGGTTGGAGTTTTTGGACGGCATTTAACCAATCTACATTTGGAGATCATCCGTTTAGATTTAATTTAATTCTGTATCAACCTAATTCTAACGGTCCTGCACATACGGATGGTTCAATTACCGATAATAAGTTGCTTTGGGCACTTGGTAATTTTAGTCGATTTATAAGACCGGGTATGGTGCGGTTTGATGTTGTTGATCCAGATTATGGAGAAACAGCTTCGGTTGAAAATTTTATGATTTCGGGTTATAAAAGTACAACTAATAACGAGGTGGTATTGGTATGCATCAATAATACTGATAGTAGTAGAGATATTACTTTAGATAATTATGGTGAAGATTTTGAGGTTATCAATAATAGTTTTGAAGCTTTCACAACCTCTATGGGAAGCAATTTGAGAAAGTCAACAATGAATATTGATAACATTAGAATTCCTAGTAAGTCTATAGTTACGCTAAAGGCTACACTTAAGTAGGAGTATTAAACAACAACATATGGAACAAAATTTTGATGCGGTGGAATTCTGCGTTAATATCTATTGTCTTCAGTTAAAATGTTAAGAATAAAAACATTAAAATGTTAAAAGTTCAAAAAATTATATCTCTGGTGCTTTTAGGATTAATATTCGCATGCAGTACAAGTGATGCAACAGATCCTAATGATTCTCAGTTTGATGATAAAGACAATAATAACCCTGCAACAGGCGGAGGGGCTTCTAATGCAGATATAACGTTGTCTGTTGATGCTGCTGACGCTGTAGATATTTACCCTGATATTTTTGGGGTTAATAACGATTGGCGTCAAATACCCGATAATACGTTTTCAAATTTTGCTAGTACCATAAAAAATATTGGTACTGCTGTGGTGCGCTATCCAGGAGGTTGGGAATCTGAGTTTTATGCTTGGACAAGTAATACAACACCAGGATGGAACAATACACCTTCGCAACCAGGTGCATCTATTACTTCATTGAAAAGTCATATTTCGAATTATAGTATTGTGCTTCCAACTGCAGAGGCTATGAATGCAACTGTTGGTTCAGGACAATGGAATACGGCAATAGCAAATTTGAAAGCGAGAACTAAAGAAGCGCTTACTATATCTAATATAGGTAATGGCTTGGTGGAAATAGGTAATGAATGGTGGTTACAATTTGCAGGAGGAGTGTCAAGAGCTCAAAAACTTGATAAATATGTAAATGTGGCAATGGAGTTGGCTGAGTATATTGAAAGCGAATATCCAAATAGAACGTTTAAGTTACTAATTAATGGTGATTATACACAGCCACAGGAGTTTACAACTATGAAGAATAAGTTTACTAGGGCTTATGCTGCTATTGATGGGGTAGCGCTTCATACTTACACAGGATACAACACGGCTACTCATAATATTAGTGATTTAGAGGAGCGTATTAAGAATTGTGCAAATAATTTTAATCCTAATAAAAATTTTAAGTACTTGTCTGAGTGGATGCCTTCTAGAGACTATAATGATAGGGCTTTATATATGGAGGCTGCTAACATTCTACCAGATATCATCCATATTTATGCAAGGGCAGGTTCTCAAGCAGCAGCTTTTTGGCCACCAATAAACACGTCAATTCCTGGACTAGGTTTAACAAATTGGAACTACTCTAAAGTTTTTCCTACCGGTCAGATTTTAGGAGAACTAGCAGATTCTTATAAAGGAAAATCTTTAAAGACAACCTCTAATAAATTTCATTTAGCGGCGGCGTTACAAGATGCCAATACTATGGTGTTATTTATTACTGGAGGAAAAGAGAGTGGAAAAAAAGTAGCCGTAAAGATAAATGGATTCACAATAAGCTCAATACAAACTGTGGAACGTTATGTGCCGTTTGATTATGGTAATACTGCTGCAGCTGAACCATATATCACTCAAACCGCTACAGCTGAAATTAGTTCAGATAATGAGGTGGTTGTAGATGTAAATAAACAAGGGCTGTACCAAATCTATAAAATTATAGTTAAAGGAAATTAAAATAGTATAATTATCCATAAATTAGGTTAAGGAGTCTATTTTTATCATTAACATTAGCCCTAAATTTGACTATATTTTAACCGTAATACTTTTATTTAAGTTAATGTGATGTCAAAAACGAATATAAAAACACAAAATTTCAAAAATAACAATATAATGCATGTTGTTGGTTTGGTTTTGTGTTTTTTTGTGTTTTCGTTTTCTCTTGGTGCACAAACTTTAAAAATCAATATTAATAAAAACCATAAGTTTCAAACTATTGATGGTTTTGGAGCGTCTGACGCTTGGCGGTGTCAATATGTTGGAGCAAATTGGCCAGAGGATAAAAAGAATAAAATAGCAGAACTCTTATTTAGTAAAGGTATAAATGATAACGGAAATCCTAAAGGGATAGGACTCTCTATATGGCGTTTTTATGTTGGTGCAGGTACGATGGAGCAAGGTGATGCATCTGGTATAAAAAATCATTGGCGTAGAGCTGAATCGTTTATAGATTACAAGGGGAATTATGATTGGAACAAACAAAAAGGTCAGCAATGGTTTTTAGATCAAGCGAAACAATATGGCGTTGATAAGTTTTTAGCTTTTTCTATATCTGCACCTGTTCAATGGACTAAAAATGGTAAAGGTTATAATGGTGATAATAAAGATGGTGAAATAAACTTAAAACCTGAATATTTTGATGATTACGCCCAATTTATGGTGAATGTTGTAAAACATTTTAACTCCAGAGGTTTTGAGTTTGCATACTTAAGTCCAATAAACGAACCACAATGGGACTGGGAAAAGAAAAGTCAAGAAGGTACACCAGCCACTAATAAAAATATATTTGAGCTTACTAAGCTACTAAACGATAAAATAGAAGAGAGTCGTTTAGAAACAGAAATTGTTTTAGCCGAATCTGCAGATTTAAGATGGTTATATTCTAATTATGGTAAGCCTGAAAGGGGTCATCAAATAGATTATTTCTTTAGTAAAAAAGATAGTTCAAGTACCCTAAAGAATCTAAAAAACACTATTTCTGGTCATAGTTACTTTACTACTTGGCCAGTTGATAGCTTGATTACTATTAGGCAAAAGCTAAACAAACAATTAACATCTCATGAGCTTGATTATTGGCAAAGTGAGTTCTGTATTTTAGAAAACACAGATGATATTGGAAGCGGAAACAAGCGTGATTTAGGAATGGATACCGCGCTTTATGTGGCTCGTGTAATTCATGCCGATTTAACTTTGGCGAATGCTTCTTCATGGCAATGGTGGACTGCCTTAACAAATGCCAATTTTAAAGATGGATTAATATATCTAGATACAGGTGACGAAAAAGATAAATATAATTTGGATAAAATGAAGTTTGATGGTGCATTTCATGACTCCAAACTTTTATGGGCTTTCGGCAACTACTCCAGATTCATTAGGCCTGGTATGGTACGAGTGGAAATCAATGTTACAGATGAGGAAAATTTTCCAAAAGATAGTTTTGAAGGTATTATGCTATCGGGTTATATCGACAGGGATTCATCAAAATTAATCGTAGTTGGAATTAATTATGGAGATAAAGCCTGTACTATAGATTTTCAAGATTTCAAAGCAGAATCTATATACATAACATCAAAGGATAAGAATTTAGAGTTTAAGAAAGTAATTGATAAAAAAATAACCTTAGAAGCACGTTCTGTTAATACATTAATAGGAAGTTTCTAGAAACAAAATATAAGAAGTGAACTTTTTAAGAATCAAGTTAGTTAAGTTTGAGTTAGTTTTAGTTTTTAGTCTTTGTCTTACAACCATTTTTTTAAATGGTTGTAAAGGCAATGATGATAAAGAGGAAGCTAAAAGTAAAAAGCCTAATATCGTTTTTATTCTAGCCGATGATCTAGGAGCTCATGATTTGAGCTATTCAGGAAGCAATTATTATGAAACACCAAATATTGACGCCATAGCTAATAGTGGTGTGCAGTTTACACAGGGTTATGCAGCTTGTCAGGTATGTAGTCCTTCTAGAGCAAGTATCATGACAGGACAGTATACCGCTAGACATGGTGTGACCGATTGGATTGGTGCAGCTACAGGTGAAAAATGGGGCGATTATTACAATACAAAAGTTATGCCTCCGGAATATGAACATGCTTTAAATGATTCAACTATAACAATTGCCGAGGCACTAAAGAGCCATGGGTATAAAACATTTTTTGCTGGAAAATGGCATCTTGGAGATGAGCCTTTTTCTCCCGAGAATAATGGATTCGAAATTAACAAAGGAGGTTGGGAAGTTGGAGGCCCTAAAGGTGGTTATTATGCCCCTTGGAGAAATCCGAAACTTGATTACAATTATGAAGGTGAGAATTTAACCAAACGTTTGGCCTTAGAAACGGCCGATTTTATTTCAGCAAATAAAGATGAGCCATTTTTTGCATACCTTTCCTTTTACGCGGTACATGGACCTATTGAAACTACTGAAGCAAAATGGAAGAAATATAGAGATAAAGCAGAAGCACAAGGTATTCCAGAATCTGGCTTTGAAATGGAAGCTAGATTACCAATTAGAAATGTGCAAGATAATCCTATTTATGCTGGCTTAGTAGAATCTATGGATGATGCGGTAGGTGTGGTTTTAGATAGACTAAATGAACTTGGGCTGGATGAAAATACCATCGTTTTGTTTACATCTGATAATGGTGGTGTGGCCAGTGGTGATGCTTTTTCTACTACTAATGCGCCACTAAGAGGAGGCAAAGGCTACCAATGGGAAGGAGGCATAAGAGAGCCTTATTTAATTAAGGCACCAATGCTAAAAAATACGCCCAAACAAATAGATTATCCAGTATCTGGAATAGATTTTTATCCTACACTTCTAGATTTAGTTGGTGCAGAAAAGCATACAGAACATGTTGTTGATGGTGTGAGTTTAGTGCCGCTTTTAAAAGGTGAAAGTTTAGATACTAGACCTTTATTTTGGCATTATCCGCATTACGGAAACCAAGGCGGAGATCCTGTGAGTATTATTAGAAAGGATGCTTATAAACTTATCCATTACTGGGAAGATGGACATGATGAACTATATAATTTGTCAACAGATCCTGGAGAAACAAATGATTTATCAGCTGAAAAATCTGAGATAGCACAAAGTTTAAGAAATGAGTTGGACACCTATCTATCTAGTGTAAATGCAAGGACTCCAGAGGTCTATGAAAAGTATGATGATGCAAAAGCCAAAGCAAAATATGAAGAAAGAAAAACTAAAATGAAACAACGCTTAGAAAAGCAACGTATGGATTTTCTAAGTAAAGATTTTGATCCAAATAATAATTGGTATGACAGTAGTTTAAACACCAAAGATTAACCAATCTCATAAAAAAGAATAACAACTAACCAACCAAACTAAACTATAATGAGAAACACTAAATTCAATTTTTCATATCTACTTTTTTTAGCACTTGTCTCTGCAATGGGTGGATTTTTATTCGGTTATGACTGGGTAGTTATTGGTGGAGCAAAACCATTTTACGAACTCTTTTTTGATATAACCTCGCAGCCTACATTACAAGGTTGGGCCATGAGTAGTGCTTTGATTGGATGTATTCTAGGAGCTGTAATTTCTGGTGTAGTTGCAGATAAATTTGGTAGAAAATTACCTTTAATTTTTTCAGCAGCTTTGTTTACCATTTCAGCTTTTGGAACTGGTTATGTAGATAGTTTTACACCATTTATAATATATCGTCTTATTGGAGGATTAGGAATTGGAATGGCATCAACACTATCTCCAATGTATATAGCAGAAATAGCTCCAGCAAAATATCGTGGTCAGTTTGTGGCTATCAATCAATTAACACTAGTAATTGGGATTTTAGCAGCTCAAGTGGCTAATTTTTTCATAGCCGAAGCCATTCCTGATAGCAGTACCCCAGAGATGATTTTAGCATCGTGGAACGGACAGACAGGATGGCGTTGGATGTTTTGGGCAGAACTTATTCCTGCTATTTTGTTCTTTGTCTTAATGTTTATTGTGCCTAAAAGTCCAAGATTTTTAGTGAAGATAAATGAGTCGGAAACTGCTAAAAATGTACTTGCGAAAATAGGCGGTGAGGCCTATGCTCAAGAAGAACTCAATAGTATCAAATTGACTTTAGAAGAGAGCGGACAAGCCAAAGTTAATATAGCTGATTTAAAATCTGCCAAAATAAAACCTATTTTGGTAATAGGTATAGTATTGGCAATATTCCAACAATGGTGCGGTATAAATATCATTTTTAATTATGCTGAAGAAATTTTTACGGCAGCAGGTTATAGCGTGGGCGATATGTTATTTAATATCGTCATTACAGGTAGTGTGAATTTAATTTTTACATTAATCGCCATGCGAACTGTTGATAGCTGGGGTCGCAGAAAACTCATGCTATTAGGCTCTATAGGCTTGGGTGTGGTATATCTCATTTTGGGTGGTGCCTACTTTTTCCAGTTTACGGGATGGCCAGTGTTATTATTAGTAATAACCGCAATTGCTATTTACGCCATGTCTTTAGCACCAATTACATGGGTAGTGCTTTCTGAGATTTTTCCAAACAAAATCAGAGGTGTAGCCATGTCTATCGCTACATTTTCTTTATGGGTTGCGTCTTTTATATTAACATTTACTTTTCCAATTTTAAATGATGCTTTAGGTGCTTCTGGAACATTCTGGGTATATAGTGCTATATGCGTCGCTGGCTTTTTATTCATACGAAGTAAGTTGCCAGAAACCAAAGGGAAGAGTTTAGAAGAAATTGAAATGGAATTTACAAAGGATAAATAATAGTTGGAAGATGATTTTAAATTCTAAAACATATAAAATCTTAGGATTTGCTTTTTTATTGAGCTTCAATTTTGCTTGTGCACAGCTTAAAGGAGTTTCATCTTCAAAAAAAGAAAACTTAGCTACCCATTACCTAGATTCTCTTAAAAAAGAACTAATGGTAAAGTGGCCAAATAACCGTACTATAAATTTAGTGTTTCATGGGCATTCAGTGCCAACAGGGTACACCACCAGAGGTGTGTTAGATAGGATAAATGCTTATCCATACCGTACACTAAAAAAGGTTAACGACTTTTATCCATACTCAGTTGTAAACACCATTACAACGTCTATTGGAGGGGAACAGGCAGAACAAGGCGCAAAACGTTTTAAGGAAGACGTACTAAATCATAGGCCAGATGTCCTTTTTATAGATTATGGGTTGAACGATAGAAGCATTGGTTTAGAACGCGCAAAAGTGGCTTGGGAGCAAATGATTGAAGATGCATTGGCATACGGTACCAAGGTTATTTTATTAACGCCTACCCCCGATTTGAATGAAGATATCACTTCCGAAGAAACACCTTTAGCCCAACACAGTGAACAGATTAGGGCACTGGCAAAAAAGTACAATGTTGGTTTGGTGGATAGCTACGGATTGTTCAAGACATTGGCCAAAATTCAACCTCTAATAGGGTATATGTCGCAGAATAATCATATCAATCAAAAAGGACATCAATTTGTAGCTGATGCCATTTTTGAATATTTAAAAAACTCTAAGTATAAAACGGACTAAATTATTTAAATGAAGATTTTCAGAATACATACCATAATTCTTTTAATGACTATATGCGTCACTTTTCAGAATTGTAAAAATGATGAAAGCGCTTATTTAGATTTGTCTGGAACGTGGAATTTTAGAATTGATTCACTAGACCAAGGTGAAAAAGAAAAGTGGTTTAAATTGAATTTAGAGGATAGCATTAGTTTACCGGGGTCTATGCCCGAAAATGGTAAGGGTAATGATATATCAGTTAAAACCAATTGGACTGGTAACATGTGGAATGATAGTCTTTGGTATAAGTCTGAAGAGATGAAAAAGTACCGACAAGAGGGCAACGTAAAGGTGTCCTTTTGGTTAACTCCCGTTAAAGATTATAAAGGGCCTGCTTGGTATCAGAAAAAAATAGCCATTCCACAATCTTGGGAAAGCAAAAATATTGTTTTACATCTGGAGCGTGTACACTGGGAATCTACAGTATGGGTAGATGATGAGAAACTGGGAATGCAGAATAGTTTGGCTACAGCCCATAATTATAATTTGGGTGAATTGTCAGTTGGAGAACATACTATTTCCATACGTATAGACAACCGCATAAAAGACATCAATGTAGGTTTAGATGCTCATAGTATTTCAGACAACACACAAACTAACTGGAATGGTATCGTAGGGGACATATCGCTTTCTGCGGTTCCAAAAATGTCTATCGGAAATGTGAAATTATATCCTAACGTCTCTGATAAAACCGTTAGAGTGGTAGTTAGAATTGAAAACGGAACAGGTAAGAACCAATCTGCAGAATTAACACTTCAAGCCAAAGAAAAATCAGAAAACGGGGAAGCTCTTGAAGTTTTAAAAGAGTCAATAGAAATAGATGATTCTAAAACAGTTGAGTTTGATTATCCAATGGGAGATGCTCCTAAACTTTGGGATGAATTCAATCCTAACTTGTACAAAATGCATTTGTCTTTAAATTCTGAAAAAGAGTTAGACGAAAAAGTGGAAACTTTCGGTATGCGAGAGTTTAAGGCAAAAGAAACAGTTTTTACTATTAATGACCAACCAATATATCTTAGAGGAACATTAGAATGTGCTATTTTCCCATTAACGGGTTATCCTCCAACAGATGTGGATTCATGGAAAAGAATCATGAATATTATCAAGGCTTATGGTTTAAACCACATGCGTTTTCATTCTTGGTGTCCGCCAGAAGCAGCGTTTCAGGCTGCTGATGAAATGGGAATTTATATTCAAGCCGAAGCATCTGCGTGGCGGGCTGGTTTAGGAGATGGTGAGCCCGTTGATACGTGGTTATACAAAGAAGGAGAAGACATTATTAACACTTATGGCAACCATCCATCGTTTGTTTTAATGACTTATGGTAACGAGCCAAGTGGTAAAAATCACAAAGCATATTTAACTAAGTATGTTGATCATTTCAAAGCTTTAGATAAAAGACGTTTGTACACTAGCGGTGCTGGCTATCCTTATCTGGAGAATATGGATTATTATAATCACAGAGGTCCAAGAATTCAAGGTTGGAATGAAAACTTAAAAAGCATCATTAATGCCAAAGCACCACAAACCGAATTTGATTGGAGTACCTTTATTGATAAAACACCTATGCCATATGTTAGCCATGAAATGGGGCAATGGTGTGTGTATCCCAACTTTAAAGAAATGCCCAAGTACAAAGGTGTTTTAAAGCCTAAAAACTTTGAAATTTTCAAGGAATCTTTAGAGGAGAACGGTATGTTGAAATTAGCAGACAGCTTCTTGTTGGCATCAGGAAAATTGCAAACACTATGCTATAAAGCAGATATTGAAGCAGCATTACGAACCAAAGGAATGGCAGGTTATCAGTTATTAGATTTACATGATTTCCCTGGTCAGGGGACCGCTTTGGTTGGTGTTTTAGATGCTTTTTGGGATGAGAAAGGCTATGTGACACCTGAAGAATTTAAGGCCTTTAGTGGGAGTACGGTTCCGCTAGCACGTTTATCTAAACCAACATTTAAAAATACCGATACATTAACCGCTAAAATTGAAATAGCCCATTTTGGAGAATATCCTTTAAAGAATGTAACCCCAAAATGGGAGTTAATTAAAATAGATGGAAGTGTTTTCTCCAAAGGAGTATTGAATGAAACAGATATTCCAATAGGGAATGGCATTCAATTGGGTACTATTAATCAGTCTTTAAGTTCTATAGATACAGCTCAAAAGTTAACATTAACTGTTTCAGTAGAAGATTATAAAAACAATTGGGATGTTTGGGTATATCCTAATAAAAATAGAGTTGTTGTAGATGATTCCTCTATCAAAGTAATAAGTAAACTAGATGCAAAAACTATCAGTTATTTAGAGAATGGGGGTAATGTACTTTTAAATATTAACAAAGGAGATATAGCTCCAGAAAAAGGAGGCGATATTGGTATTGGCTTTTCAAGTATTTTTTGGAATACCTCTTGGACCAATGGACAGAAACCACATACCTTGGGAATTCTATGTAACCCAGAACACCCTGCTTTAGCTAACTTTCCAACAGAATACCATTCCAATTGGCAATGGTGGGATGCCATGAGTCATTCAAATGCTATTGTTTTTGACGATATGCCTGAATTAAATCCTATTGTTAGAGTTATTGACGATTGGTTTAAAAATAGAAAACTTGCTTTAATTTTTGAAGCACGGGTAGGGAAAGGAAAGTTAATTTTTTCTGGAATAGACCTGCATACTGATTTAGAAGAAAGACTTGAAGCACAACAACTTTTATACAGTTTAAAAACATATATGACCGGTCAGGATTTTAAACCTAAAAGTGAATTAACAATTAGTCAACTAAAAGCGCTATTAACATATTAGTAACAAACAAACTAAGCATTAAATTTAAAGATTATGAAGACAGTAAAGGCTTGGCACGAGAGAGTAACCATTCCTACCTATGAGGTAGGGGCACCAGAGAAATACCCTGTTTTTTTAGAAAAGCGTGTATATCAGGCCAGTAGTGGTTCAGTATATCCACATCCTGTTATTGAAAAAATCAGTGATGAGAAAGTAGATAAAGAGTGGGATGCTATTTTTATTGAAAATGATTATATCAAATTAATGATTTTGCCTGCTTTAGGTGGTAGAATCCAAAGAGCGTATGATAAGATTAGAGAACGTGATTTTGTGTATTATAATCATGTTATCAAACCAGCTTTGGTGGGGTTAACAGGGCCATGGATATCTGGTGGTATAGAGTTTAACTGGCCACAGCATCATAGACCAAGTACGTACGACCCAACAGATTTTTATATTGAAGACAACGAAGATGGCAGTAAAACGGTTTGGGTTAGTGAATTAGAACGTATGTTCCGTACTAAAGGAATGGCTGGTTTTACCTTGCATCCTGATAAAGCTTACATTGAAATTAAAGCGCATTTATATAACAGAACACCGCATCCACAAACATTCTTATGGTGGGCAAATCCTGCTGTAGCAGTTAATGATCATTACCAATCAGTGTTTCCGCCAGATGTAAATGCCGTGTTTGACCATGGTAAGCGCGATGTATCAGAGTTTCCAATAGCTAAAGGCGAATATTACAAAGTAGATTATTCTCCAGGAACAGATATCTCTAGATATAAAAATATTCCGGTGCCAACCAGTTATATGGCAATTACTTCTAAGTATGATTTTGTGGGTGGTTATGAAAACGATTCAAAAGGCGGATTGCTTCATGTGGCCGATCACAATGTGTCTCCAGGTAAAAAACAGTGGACTTGGGGTAACGGAGAGTTTGGTAAGGCATGGGACAGAAATTTAACAGATGAAGATGGCCCTTATATTGAGTTAATGTGTGGTGTTTACACCGATAATCAACCAGATTTCTCTTGGATGCATCCATACGAAGAGAAGAGTTTTAAGCAATATTTTATGCCTTATTACAATGTGGGTGTAGTAAAAAATGCCACTAAAGAGGCCTTAGTAAATCTTGAAATGGTTGATGGAAAAGCTTTGGTGAAAGTTTATGTAACATCAACTTACAATAATTGCGTAATCACTCTAAAAGCAGGAAATAAGGTTTTACATGACGAAGTTTTAAATCTTTCTCCAGCAGTTGGGTTTGAAAAAGCGATTGATATAGAGAATTTCACTTTTGATGATTTACAAATTTCTTTAAATGACGCAGCAGGGAAAGTTTTAGTGGCTTGGGAACCCGATAAGGATTTATCTGATGAAATCCCTGAACCAGCCAAGGCGGCCAAAGATCCAAAAGATATAGAAACTATTGAAGCCTTGTATTTAAGAGGGCTTCATTTAGAACAATACAGACACGCTACTTTTGTAGCCACTGATTATTACGAGGAAGCATTAAGACGTTCTCCAAAAGATGTGCGTAACAACAACGCTATGGGGCTTTGGTACATGCGTAAAGGGCAATTAGAAAAAGCTATTGGATATTTTGATACAGCCATTGAAACTCTTACAAGTCACAACCCAAACCCTTATGATGGGGAGCCTTATTTTAACAAAGGAATGGCATTAAGCTATTTGGGTAAAAAAGAGGAGGCTTATGCTAGTTTTTTTAAAGCCTGTTGGAATGCACAATGGCAGGATGCGGGCTATTTCAACTTAGCACAAATCGATTGCTCTCGCGGTAATTTAGAAAAAGCCATGGATTTGGTGGATAGAGCTTTAATCAAGAACTGGCACAACCATAAGGCAAGACACCTTAAAGTGATTTTGCTTAGAAAAATTGGTAAAATTGAACAAGCAAAACAATTGATAGAAGATTCATTAGCTATTGATAAATTCAATTTTGGCGTGCTATATGAAAAGTATATGTTGTCTAATGCTCAAGAAGATTTAAAAGCATTTAAAGATATTCTTAGAAATTATGCTCACAATTACATAGAATTTTCATTAGACTATGCTATGGCAGGTCAATATGACGAAGCCGTAGCGTTGTTAAAAGTACATACCGATGCTAATGCTGAAGTATACCCAATGGTATACTATTTTATGGGGTGGTATTTAGACCAAAAAGGAGATAGTGTTAGTGCTTTAGATGCCTACAAAAAAGCATCACAAATGCCAGACACCTATTGTTTTCCAAATAAAATTGAAGAGGTAATAGCGCTTCAGTCGGCTTGTAAAGCGAATCCGTCTGATGCAAAAGCATTTTATTATTTAGGTAACTTTTGGTATGCCAACAGACAATACAAAGAAGCAAAAAATTGTTGGGAGTCATCGGTTAAATTAGATGATAGTTTCGCTATTACGCATCGTAATTTGGCCCTTCTGTATTACAACAAAACCAACCAAGAAGATTTGGCAGTAACCCATTTGGAAAAAGCGTTCGAATTGGATAATAATGATGCCAGGTTATTAATGGAATTAGATCAGTTATACAAAAAGATAAATGTTCCAATAGAAAAGCGTTTGGCATTGCTAGAAGATCATATTGATTTGACCAACTCAAGAGATGATTTGTACTTAGAGCGTATTGCACTTTATAATCTGAAAGGTGACTTTGAGAAAGCAAAAGCATTGATTGATAAGCGTCAGTTCCATCCGTGGGAAGGAGGTGAAGGTAAGGTGCCATTTCAATATCTAACAAGTAATATCGAGCTTGCGAAAAAGTACATTTCTGTTAAGAATTACGAAGACGCTATTAAGCTTTTAATACAGTCCAAGGATTACCCACACAATTTAGGAGAAGGGAAACTACATGGTACTGTTGAGAACGATATTGATTATTGGTTAGGTTGTGCTTATGAAGGATTAGGTAATGAAGAAAAAGCCAATTATTATTTTAACTTAGCCTCTAAAGGATTGAGTGATCCAAGTCCAGCCATTTTTTATAACGATCAGCAACCAGATAAAATATTTTACCAAGGATTGGCACTTCAAAAGCTGGGGAAAATGGAAGAGGCAAATACTAGGTTTGATAATTTGTTGAGCTATGGGAAGGCTCATATAAACGATAATGTTAAGTTGGATTATTTCGCCATTTCTTTACCGGATTTGTTGATCTGGGAGCAAGATCTTAACGTTATAAACAAAATTCATTGTAATTATATGATTGGTTTAGGGCAGTTAGGTAAAGGTGAGGATTGTAAAGCCACTGAGGCATTCACCAAAGTTATTGATACTAATTTATCGCATATTCCAGCGCATATTCATCAAGCACTTGTTGGTATTAAATCTTAATAGTAATAGGTAATGAATTTGTTAGCTTTTGTTAAAAGTCTGTTGTTTGGCACTTTGTTTTGTGTAGTGTTTCATGCCTGCGCTCAAAATACCAATCCCAATATTGTCATCATTTATGTTGACGATTTAGGTTATGGTGATATTGGCGTAAACGGAGCCATAGGAGTAGAAACACCCCATATAGACACACTGGCCAAAAATGGTTTAAATTTTACAGATGCCCATTGTTCGGCATCAACCTGTACACCATCAAGATATTCTTTATTAACAGGAAGCTATGCCTTTCGAAATAATGCTGAAATTTTAGAAGGTGATGCACCACTTATCATAAACCCTAACATGGGTACATTGCCTAAAATGTTACAAAAAGCAGGTTATAAAACCGGGGTGGTAGGCAAATGGCATTTAGGTCTTGGTAAAGGGAAAATCAATTGGAATGAAAAAATTCCATTAGGGCCAGAAGAAGTGGGTTTTGACTATAGTTTTTTAATTCCAGCAACTGGAGACAGAGTACCTTGTGTATTTCTTGAAAACCAAAAAGTGGTTGGCTTAGATCCCAACGACCCCATTACAGTAAGTTATGGTGCCAGAATTGAAGGCTACCCTTGGGGTTTTCAGCATCCTGAATTGTTAAAACAACATACAGACCCTTACCATCAGGGAGCAGTAATTAATGGTATCAGTCGTATTGGGTATATGAAAGGAGGTAAAAATGCGCTTTGGGTAGATGAAGACATTCCTTTTGTGTTAAGTGATAAAGCCACAACATATATCGATGAAAATAAAGACAATCCGTTCTTCTTATATTTTTCATTGCATGATATTCATCAACCAAGAATTGCCAATATTAAATTTGTGGAAAGTAGTACTATGGGACCACGCGGAGACGTGATTGCACAAATGGATTGGTGTGTTGGACAAATTTCAGAAGCATTGGATAACCAAGGTTTGTTAGAAAACACCTTGATTATTTTCACGAGTGATAATGGTCCTATTTTAGATGACGGCTATTTAGATTACGCTAGAGAGTTGGTGGGAGACCATAAGCCAGGTGGCCCGTACAGAGGGAGTAAATATTCTGCTTACGAGGCTGGAACACGAATGCCTACCGTGGTACATTGGCCAAAAGTTGTAAAACCAGGCACCAGTAAAGCTTTGTTGTCTCAAGTTGATTTGTATGCCTCTTTGGCATCCTTAGTCAATCAAAATATTGAAAAAGGAGATGCTGTGGATAGTCAAAACTTTATGGATTCTTGGTTAGGGAAATCAGATAAGGGACGCAAATTCTTACTCGAAGAATCATACACCTTCGGTTTTAGAATGGATAATTGGAAATACATCAAACCAAAAGATGCGCCCGTACCCAATTGGATTGTTCAAAAGTTTGTAGACCCGGGATTTAGACCCGAACCACAATTATTCAATTTAGACAAAGACCCTTCCGAAGAAAAAAATATAGCTAACGAGCATCCAGAAATCGTGGCTAAAATGGAGGCTAAATTAAAAGAAATATTAGAACAGTAAATTATGCTAGTAGATAGAATAAAATACATATTTGTTATTGTTATTGCAATTATTTCGGTTGCATGTTCTACAGATGCAGGAACGTCTCCCGACGATCCAATATTTGAAGAAAAAGAAGAGGAGAAAGAGGGCACTTTAGTAAGTGCTACAAATAACCCAACAGAAATAAAAGGTGTTAAATGGAGACAACATTCTGATGATGAGTTTTTACAAGGCGATGGCTCTTTAGATTGGTGGTTAAATATGCCAGATGCCGTTTCAAAAGAAAACCTATTAAAATCCTTGGTAGCTAATAATGTGAATTCTATTGTAATGCGAGTAGATGATGCCAGACGTTTTAAAAGTCCTTCTGAAGAAAACTATAACAAAGCAATGGATGATATCATTGATGTGATAGAAACCGCAAAGGACAACAGTATGAAATTGGATTTCTACTTATGGGCAAGATTCTGGTTTGAGAGAGATGGGGCGCCAAACCATGGAAGCGTAAATAACGGAGCAAATAAATTAAAACAATGGTTTACTACGGTTTTAAATAAAGCCAAAAGCGCTGGTGTGTTAGATGATATAAAAGGTATTATTCTTGTAGAAACTAATACAGATAGAATTGAAGATGTTAAGGCTTATGCCGTAGCTACTCTAGATGCTTTTAACGCTAATTCTGTATGGAATGACGCTGAAGGTAATCCTTTTTTTCATAACAAAACCCTTATTGCTCCAGGAAGCGGTTTTGGTTTAGACTTTAGAAACATAGGGAATGATAACGGTAAGTTTTTTGAAGACATACAGGGTAAATGTAAAAACTTTGCGTTTCAATATAAGTATATGAGAGGTGCCCATGAAACTGTAACATTTGATGACTATTATAATGTAACAATAGGTGGAGAAAAATGGACATGGGATGATATGGAAACCAATAGTGCTTCGTTCACTAAAGAGGACAGAGCTAGTTTTTTAAATCATTTTGGTGCTACAGAATTAACAAACTATATAAAAACATACAAAGACCAATATCCTTCGGTTGCCAATATGATATTTTGGGGAGACAAGTGGGATGGTTTAAGCAAAACACCGCCATTAAGTCGACAAGCTCTACATGAGATTTTAGTAAAAGACAACAATAATACAGGTTATTTTTTCAATCTAGCTAGTTCGGAAACTTCAAATTCTTCGGCTCAAAAATTTTATCTTTTAGATGGTTTATCTGCAAGTCAAATACAAGGATGGTCGGGATTGAGTGTTTATGATGAGTGGTTTAGATGGTCTCAAAATAATCCGGGTTATTAAAGTGTTATAGGGAAGATGATAGGACGTATCAGATACTTAACCGAAATTAATTTAAAAGATATTATGAAATTAAAAACCTTATTATTTTTATTAACCTTCTCAATTTCCATTTACACTTTCTCGCAAGGTGCAAATAATGATTTTGAATATGATAAAACGGATTTGGAATCAATAACCAAAGAACTCGGATTTTATATATTTAAATTTCCTGTAAAACAAAATTCCAAACAATTATATGATATAGAGATTGAGGAGTTCGAAAATGGACAAATGATCAACAACATCAGTCTCATAAAAGACACTAAAGGAAAATTTAAAAAATATGGTATTGAAGCTTCTAACTATTTTATTCCCAAAAAAGATAGTGACTCAATCTATTTTCATAGATTTTATTTTCACAAAAAAGACTCTTTAATATCGCTAAAAATAAAATCACATGGAATGGAGTCAAAGTATGATTTTAGTTTGGCTGGAAAATCTACTCTCGATTTGAGTGCTATTTATACAGCCAAAGATGAAATTGACAGTTTAGGATTTATTAAAATTGAACACACAAAACCATTAATGTTCCTATACGCAAATTCAGAGAAAGATAAAGAGGAACCCCTATGGTGTCCTAGCGGTATTAAAAAAGAGGATTTAGTTAAGAGATTTTATTATGTGATTTTGATTTCCATGAAAGAATTTATAAAAGATTAAAGCTTGCCCATAACGCCGCGTAAAAATAATAGCTTGGTTCGTTTCTACTCGGAAAATCCTACGGATTTTCCTCTGGTTCGTCCCTTATTTTAGTAAGTTAGTTGCTTGCACTAGTAACTATCCTTGCACAAACCGTTTTAAACTAAAAAGAAAATAAAAATTATGATTCAATTTATAAAGAGGAAAGGATTTATGTTAAGCCTCGGTTTAGTGTTTGTTTTGTATTCTTGCGAATCTGCACCCAAAGAAAAACCAAATATTCTTTGGATAACTATCGAGGACACGTCCCCACAATTTATTGGCTGCTATGGCAATGAAAATGCTAGCACTCCAGTAATTGATAAATTGGCAGAAGAAGGTGTTCGTTTTACCAATGCATTTTCAACAGGTACTGTCTGTGCGGCCAGTAGATCTTCCATTATAACCGGAGTAAGAACCTATAAAATGGGGACTGGACATCAAAGAAGTCAATATCCAATTCCAGATTACATCAAAGGTTTTCCATATTACTTAAAACAATTAGGGTATTACACAACCAACAATTATAAAACAGACTATAATATTGCCAACGAAAAAGACTTCATAAAAGAGTCATGGAACGAGTGCTCAGGTAAAGCAACGTGGAAAGGCAGAAAAGAAGGGCAGCCTTTCTTTTCGGTATTTAATTTTCCAGAATCTCATCAATCAAGAACCATGTCTTGGACGTTTGAGCAATATGTAAAACACGTTTGGAATCATTTACCAGAAGAAGACAGAATTGCAGATGAAGCTTTTGAAATGCCACCGTTTTATAATGACACACCGGAGATGCGCAAACAATTCGCAAGAGTTTATAATTCTATCAAGTTAACGGATAATAGAATAGGGGAATTGTTGCAAAAGTTAGAAGACGATGGCTTAACAGATGATACCATTATTTTCTTTTATGCAGACCATGGAGAAGGGATTCCCAGAGGAAAAACCAATGGTATTAACCTTGGATATCGCGTACCGTTTGTCGTTTGGTTCCCTGAAAAATATAAGCATTTATCGCCTTGGGAAACAGGTAAAACAACAGATAAGCTAATTAATTTTGAAGATTTAGGTCCCACCATGATTGATTTATTGGGAGGTGAAGTTCCCGAATACATGAAGGGGCAACGCCTTTTTAATGCAGATTCAGAATATGATAAAGACCTATTATTACTTTCTACAGATAGAGTTGATAATGGCCTAGATTTGGTAAGAACCGTAACCGACGGCAAGTATGTATATTCCAGAAACTTTATGCCATTTATACCCGAAGTAAGGTATATCAATTATTTAGAAATTGCTGATATTACCAAACACATGCGTAATGATTTAAAGCATGGTAAATTAAATGCATTTCAATCTGGTATTTTTGAGGAGCGTCCCTATGAAGTACTTTATGATATTGAAAACGACATTTGGGAAGAACATAATTTAGCAGGAAACCCAAAATATAAGTCTGTTTTGCAAAAGATGCGACAACATCTGGATACTGAGCTTTTAAAGGCAAAAGATATTATGTTAATACCTGAATACGAAATGGTAAAACTTTCTGAAATCCAAACTGCTTATCAGTATCGTTTAGATGAAACCAAGTATAATTTTGATGAAATTTATAAAGTAGCATCCTTATCTGGAAAGAAAGGGGAAGACGTTATTAAATCTCAAATAGAGTATCTAAAGCATCATGATAAATTAGTGCGCTATTGGGCTAGTGTAGGATTGATGTCTCAAAATTCATCACAATTACAACCGTATGAATCAGAATTAAAGGTAGCAGTTCAAGATGATTATGCGCCTGTTGCTATTACAGCTTCAGCAATTTTATATAAGAAATTCGGTAATAAGGATGTTGTAGAAGTTTTAAATAGCTTTAGTAAAAGTGACAACTGGACTTTAGCCTTAATGAGCATATATCACATGCTTTATTTTGAAGATAGAACACCATTTGAATCCACTATACAAGAATTGCTTCAAGACAAAGATATTAATTGGCATGTAAAAAGTGCTTGTCAAGATTTTGAGCGAAGCCAGAAGTTGAAAGAGGGCATGTAAAAATAGGAATACTAAACGATAAAGGAATAAAACAATGAGATTATTTCACACCACAATTATAATGATTGTACTGTTTTTAAGTGCATGTACATCACCAAAAGTAGAGCAAATCGATTTGTCTGGAGACTGGCAGGTTAAGCTGGATTCTACTAATGTTGGCGAAACCGAAAATTGGGCATCTTCAAAAATTGAAGGCACTTCAATTAGTTTGCCAGGTACTTTGGACGATGCGGGTATCGGAGCTCCAAATACTTTAGAACCCGCCATCAACAACTATGTGATGTCTAATTTGGCAAGGAAGCATCAATACATTGGAAAAGCTTGGTATCAAAAGGACATTGAAATTCCAAGTCATTGGAAAGAAGATGCAATTAGTCTAAGTTTAGAACGTGTGCTTTGGGAATCTACAGTGTATGTAGATGGTAAAAAAATAGGGTCTACTAATAGCTTAATTGGAACGCATGATTATGATTTAAGTGAAATTACTCCAGGAAAGCATACGTTAACCATTGTTATTGACAACTCCAATAAGTTTCCAGACATCAATGTAGCAGGTTCAAAATATCCCGATAAAGTAAATCAAGATATGGCACATGCCTATACGAATCATACACAAATTAAGTGGAATGGTATTTTGGGAGATATGGTTTTAAAAGCTTCAGCAAAAAATAATCCTACGAATCTTCAGGTGTATCCAAATCAAGGCTTAGACAAAATAAAAGTTACATTTAACCAACCTACGTTAGAAGAAAACTCAGTAGAATTTGTAATTAAAGCAGTTGATGGTTCTACGGTTTACAGTGAAAAATTAAAAGTTTCTAATTCTAATAACAACTTACACACTTTAGAAATAGAAAAACCTGAAGGTGTTGAATTATGGGATGAATTTAATCCTAATTTGTACGATGTATTTGTTACCACTTCAACGGGAACAGTAAACACACGTTTCGGTTATAAGTTCGTTGCAAATAATAATGGTAACCTTACGTTAAACGGAACGCGTATCTTTTTACGCGGAAATTTAGAGTGTGTTATTTTTCCGTTAACAGGATATCCACCAACAACAAAAGAAGCATGGGCAAAATTAATTGGACAAGCCAAGGCTTATGGGTTAAATCATTTAAGATTCCATTCTTGGTGTCCACCAAAAACGGCGTTCCAGGCTGCCGATGAAGCTGGTTTTTACTTGCAAGTAGAACTGCCACATTGGAGTTTAAAATTTGGTGAAGATCCAAAAACAGTTGAGTTTCTTACTTCAGAGGCGCATAAAATTATCAAAGATTATGGGAATCACCCCTCCTTCATTTTTATGGCCATGGGCAACGAGTTGGAAGGCGATTTTGAACAACTTAACAGTTTGGTGGCAGAGTTAAAACCAAAAGACAACAGGCATTTATATGCAACAACAGCCTTTTCATTTCAACGTCCTGCAGGAACTCGCCCTGAGCCGGAAGATGAGTTTTTTATTGCGCAATGGACCAAAAATGGATGGATTCGTGGTCAAGGTGTCTTTAATAATAAGTCACCACATTTTGATGCTGATTTTACCTCAGGAGCTGAGTTTGTTGAAATTCCGTTAATATCCCATGAAATTGGTCAGTATTCGGTGTACCCCGATATGAGTGAAATTGAAAAATATACGGGAGTTTTAGAACCGCTTAATTTTATCGCCGTAAGAAACGATTTGGAGAAAAAAGGATTGCTGGACCTAGCTCCTGATTTCACCTATAACTCAGGAAAGTTAGCATCTATTTTATATAAAGAAGAAATTGAACGTGCCATGAAAACGCCAAGTTTTGATGGGTTTCAATTATTACAATTGCAAGATTTTCCGGGTCAAGGTACGGCATTGGTAGGATTACTTAACGCCTTTTGGGAATCTAAAGGGGTTATTTCAGCAGAAGAATTTAGTCAGTTTAATAGCGAGTTGGTACCTCTCTTAAGGTTTGAAAAAGCAGTTTACGAAAGTGGAGAAACCTTTACAGCTTTAATTGAGGTAGCTAATTTCTTTAAGCCTTTAGATAATCAAACTTTGAATTGGAGTATAAGCGATGAGGCAGGTATTGTGCTAGCTAATTCTGAATTGCAAGACATCAATTTAAGTATTGGCAATAACACCAAATTAGGAGAAATAACTTTTGATGTCAACACTGAATCTGCTAAAAAGCTCAAAGTAGAAGTCAGTTTAGAAGGTACTAAATATAAAAATTCGTGGAACATCTGGGTATATCCTAAGGCATCGGATTTAGCTAAAAACAACATTGTTGTAACGTCATCTTATACTGTGGCAGAACAAGTGCTTAACAAAGGCGGTAAGGTGTTACTTAATCCAGATTTTAAAACGCTTGATGGTATAGAAGGGCGCTTTGTACCTGTGTTTTGGAGTCCGGTTCATTTCCCAAACCAACCCGCTACTATGGGGGTTTTGGTTGATGATAAACATCCCGCATTTAAATCTTTCCCAACGGATACGCATAGCGATTGGCAATGGTGGGATTTATGTATCAATTCAAAAACGATAGTAACAGATTCGCTAAATGTTACACCAATAGTAAGACTTATAGATAATTTTGTAACCAACCATCATTTGGCGAATGTGTTTGAAGCTAAAGTTGGCAATGGTAGTTTGGTATTTTCATCCATCGATTTAATAACCAATTTAGATAAGAGACCTGTAGCAAGACAATTACGAAACAGTCTGTTGCAATACATGGACAGTGAAGCCTTTTTACCATCACAAAGTGTCACTATAGATGATTTAAAAGGCATTAAACTTGATAAAAAACAAGGTAAGTTTTCTACAGAGGATATTTACGACTAAACGATGAAGAGGAACTTGCAGTTTTATCTCGGAATAGGGGTTGTCTTATGTGTCCTAATATATAGTGTTGGTTGTGAGAAAGCTCCAGTAAATCGTCCTGTTTACCAAGCATCTCTTTGGGAAAATCCAGAATGGGAAAATCCAGAAATTTTTCAGATTAATAGAGAAGCTCCCAGAGCAACATTTTATAGTTTCCCGAGCATTACGGAAGCATTAGATGGTAAGGATTGGAAAGCTTCTTCGTTTTATCAATCTTTAAACGGCACCTGGGATTTTTATTACACAGATAGTGTACAGGCAAGACCTGAAGAGTTTTATAAAAAAGATTTTAGCGTCAAGGGTTGGGATAAAATCAATGTGCCTTCTAATTGGGAATTACAAGGTTTTGGATTACCAATTTATACCAATATAAAATACGTTTTTCCAAAGAATCCCCCTTATATCTCTCATAATATGAACAACGTAGGGAGTTACAAGCGGAGCTTTGACTTGCCCAAAGACTGGGACAATAAAGACGTGTATTTACATTTTGCAGGTGTAAGTGGTGCCATGTATGTCTATCTTAACGGTGAGTTTGTTGGTTATAATGAAGGCAGTAAAACCCCTGCTGAATTTAATATTACAAAACATATTATCTCTGGTAAAAATCAATTAGCGGTGCAGGTATTACGATGGTCCGACGGAAGTTATATGGAAGATCAGGACTTTTGGCGATTAAGTGGCATAGAACGAGACGTATATTTAAGAGCTGAAAACTTGGTGTCTATTAAAGATATTCAGTATAATGGTGACTTAAGTAATAACTTCACTCAAGGTGAATTCTCTTTGAATATAGATTTTGAAAGCACTTCTAATTTAGCCGAAAATAGAAGGATACATATTGAATTATTTGATGGTGAAACTTCTATATTTTCAGAAGAAAAGAAACTTAGTATAGCTTCTGAAAGTCAAAACTCTTTAAATTTTAACACCAGTATTCTCAATGTAAAGGCTTGGACTGCCGAAACCCCGAACTTGTACACGCTATTGATAGCAATAAAAGATAAAAATGGTAAAGTGCAACAAGCCACAACGTTAAAAACAGGCTTTAGAAATATAAAAATAGAGAACAATCAATTTTTGGTAAACGGTAAACCTGTTTTAATAAAAGGTGTCAATTTACATGACCATGATGAAACAACGGGTCATGTAGTCAGTAAAGCTTTAACCTTGAAGGATTTGACGATAATGAAGGAAAATAATATCAATGCTATTCGTTGTAGTCATTATCCAAAAAATACATTTTTCTACGATTTATGCGACCAATATGGGTTTTATGTAATAGACGAAGCTAATATTGAAACGCATGGCATGGGGACTACAAATCAAGGACTGGATAAGAAACCAGAGATTAAAAAAATACATCCTGCTTACAGAGAGGACTGGAAACAAGCACATTTAGATAGAACCATACGCATGTTTGAACGTGATAAAAACCATCCATCAATCGTCACATGGTCTTTAGGTAACGAAGCAGGAAATGGTGATAACTTTTTTGCGACTTACGATTGGCTAAAAGCGAACGACTCAACGCGACCAACACAGTATGAAGGGGCAACCAAATATGAGAATACTGATATTCAGGCACCAATGTACGACCGTATTCAGCAGTTAATTGAATACGCCGAAAACAATCCAAAACGCCCACTTATCTTATGTGAATACTCGCATGCTATGGGAAACAGCCTCGGTAATTTTAAAGATTATTGGGATGTGATTCGAAAATATGATGTGCTACAAGGTGGCTTTATTTGGGATTGGGTGGACCAAGGCTTAGTTGCAGAAACCGAAGATGGCCAAAAATATTGGGGCTATGGCGGCGATTTTGGCGCTGGGCACCTACATCATGACGCTAATTTTTGTTTAAATGGTATTGTAAATCCTGATAGAACACCGCACCCCGGGTTGCAGGAACTCAAAAAAGTATATCAAAATATTCTTTTCTCTGGCATAGATTGGGAAAAAGGAAAAATAAAGATTACTAACGAATATTTTTTTACCAATTTGAATCATTTTAAAATAGATTGGGAGCTTTTTAAAGAAGGAGAAAAGTTAGCTTCAGGGAGTTTAGGAGTTTTAGATATAGAACCAGAAACGTCCAAAGAAGTACAATTAAACTTACCTATACTTGATTTTAGCAAGAATGAATACACGCTTAACTTTTTAGCAACAACACATAAGGAATTACCCCTGTTGTCTAAAGGATTTCCTTTAGCTAAGGAACAGTTTATTACGGGTAAATATTCGTCTCAATTCAAAGAAAATAGTAAAGAAACCATATCAGTTTCAACAACTGAAAATGATATAGTTTTTAAATCACAGGCCATTACAGCTAGTTTTGATAAGGATTCTGGAGAACTATCTAATTTAGATTATGGAAATGGAAATATCATATTAAAGGGAATAACCCCTAATTTTTGGAGAGCTACTACAGATAATGATTTTGGGTTTAATATGCCAAAACATTTCGGTATTTGGAAAAAAGCTACCAATAATAAAATATTAGTTTCTTTGGTTTTAAAAGATGAAAAATCAACTTTTGATATGTTGTCAGCTCAGGAAATAAACCTTAAGGAACATTTAGTTCAACTTGAAGCAAGCTTTAAATTGCCTGATGACATCGCAACATTACAAATGACATATCAAATTAATGCTTCAGGACAAATCACAGTAAAAACTGAATTACTAGATGTTAAAAATGACTTAGCAAATATGCCTCGCTTTGGAACTAATTTCATTGTTAGTAAAGAATATGATAAAGTGAATTGGTACGGAAGAGGCCCCTTAGAAAATTATCAAGATAGAAAAACATCACAGTTTGTTGGTAATTACAAAGCTTCGGTTTCAGACTTGTATTTTCCATACATTAGACCACAAGAAAACGGATATCGAACAGATATTCGTTGGGTAACCTTTACCAATAACGAAGGACAAGGCATCAAAATAACAGGTCCTGAACTTTTAAGTTTTAGTGCGCATCATCAATACAATTCAGATTTCGATGCAGGCGATACCAAGCAACAACGCCACACCATAGATATTATAAATAGAGATTTGGTAAATATTAATATTGATAACGCACAAATGGGTGTTGGAGGTGATACTAGCTGGTGGACAAGACCTCTGGAACAATACCAGATTAAAGCAGTAAATCAATCGTTTTCTTATAGTATCATTCCAATTCAATAGTCATGAATTATAATTATAAATGAATCGCCTTTTCTCAATATGTATTTTGACCTTAATAACTGTTTTTGCATGTAACTCAAAAACAGAAGTTTCAAAAAGTGAACCGCCAAATGTCATAATAATTTTGGTAGATGATGCTGGCTACGTAGATTTTGGTTTTATGGGCAGCCAGGATTTACAAACTCCAAATATTGATTCGCTTGCTAAAAGTGGGGTAACATTTACAGACGCGCATGTAAGCGCCACAGTTTGCGCGCCATCACGAGCTGGATTAATCACAGGAAAGTACCAACAACGTTTTGGTTTTGAGGCTAATGGTACTGGAGGCATTGGTTTAAGTGATAATGTAGTAACCATCGCCGATGTTTTTAAAGCTAATGGTTACAAGACCTATGCTATAGGAAAATGGCATTTAGGATCCGATAAAACAGACCACCCAAATCAACGAGGTTTTGATGAATTCTATGGTTTTTTGGCAGGAAGTCGTTCGTATTTTCCATTGGATAATCCAAGTATAGATGAGATGCTTCAACATAATGGGGAGCGTGTTGTTTTTGAAGGGTATATGACAGATGTGTTGGGAAAACAATCCGTTACATATATTGAAGAAAGTGGCGATAAACCTTTTTTTATGTATTTAGCTTATAATGCAGTGCATACACCCATGCATGCAAAAGCAGAAGACTTGGAGAAGTTTAAAAACCACCCGAGGAAAGAATTAGCAGCGATGACGTGGTCTTTAGATGAAAATATTGGTAAACTTTTAAAAGTACTAGAAGCATCAGGAAAAAGAGAAAATACGTTAATTTATTTTTTAAGTGATAATGGTGGCGCGCATAACAATCAATCTTCTACAGGAACTCTTAAAGGCTGGAAAGGCAATAAATTTGAAGGAGGCCATCGTGTGCCATTTATAGTCAGTTGGCCTAAAATGATTAAAGGAAATCAAAAATTTGAAGGATTGACATCTTCACTAGATATTTTTACCACGTCTTTAAGTGCCGCTGAAATTAATAAACCCAAAACATTAAAATTAGATGGCGAAAACTTGTTGCCGTATTTAAGAGGTGAAAAAAAAAGCAATCCGCATGAAACTTTATTTTGGAGAAAATTGGATGAATCTGCCGTAAGAATGGGTGATTCAAAACTTATTCAGCTTAAAGGCTACGGTTCAGTGCTTTATAATTTGAGTTCGGATTTGGGTGAAACAAATGACCTGTCTTTAATTTACAACAATAAACTTCAAGAATTAAAGTTAAAATACAACAACTGGGAGTCAACACTAATGGCACCCTTGTGGGATGAGAGCAAACCTTGGATGGATGTTACGTATCACATCCACAAACAGCTTATGGAAAATAAAGAACCAGAATACAAGGATATTTGGAGTTTAGCTTTTAAAAATAGAAAGCAGGACTAAACACGCTTTTTAAAGTAAGATGGTATATGGCCTTTTACTTTTTTGTACTGCCTGTTAAAGTTAGATAAGTTATTAAACCCAGATAATTCTGCTATTTCAACAATAGGCATGTCTAATTGTTTTTCTAAAAGCCTTGTGGCATGCTCAACCCTTATCTCATTTAAAAAAGTAATGTATGTTTTATTGGTTCTCTTTTTAAAATATTTACAAAATGCATTTTTTGTCATATTGGCCTCATTAGAAATTGTTTGCAATGAAATGTTTTTTTGATAATTATTCATAGTATACTCAAAAACATGACGCATTCTGTTTCCCTCTATGTCAGAATAAGATTTTTCGTAAATAAATCTAGAGAGTGTTTCAGATTTAGCAGTAGCAATGTGTTTTAGAATTTCTAAAAGCAAAATAAATCGTTCTAATTTAGAAGCTTTTTTTAGTTTTTTAAAGCATTCTATAATTTTACTTTTATTGTTTTTTATAACCAAGCCTTGCGTAGATTTCGCAAAAAAACGGTTGAGTTCTGTAAATTCACTCAATTCAAAAAACGTATCGCCAAAAGACGATTCAGTAAAAAATAAACTCAACATTCTAGATTCAGTTACACCGTGTTTATCACTTTTAAAAGCGTGTGGCAAATTGCTGCCAATAATAAAAATATCATTTTCAACATAACTAGAAATATGATCACCCACCAATAGCGTTCCGTTTCCTTTTCCTATAAAACTAATCTGAATTTCATTATGCTGATGCAACTTATCATAAAAAACAGCTTCAATATCTTCTTGATAAATTAATGAGCTATTTTCTGGCTTTGGTATTTTAAAAGGATGTACTTTCATTAATACAAAAATACTCAAAATATAAGCGTAACTTAAATAAACGGATAATATAATATTAAAATAGAATAATTTAGTAGCATTGTTGATGGTAATATTTATATAGTTTTATAACTCATTAAAAAGAATAAAAAAATGAAATCCAATTGGGATGGTGTCATGCCTGCAGTGTTTACATGGTTGAAAGAGTCAAAATCTGGTACTCTTGAAATTGACTTTGATACCACACAAAAACAGGCGGCAGGTATTTTAAAAGCTCAAGGTAAGGGCGGAAGCAGAATGAGTGGGCTTGTAGGTTCTGGTACTCTGGGTGAGAATAGCTATTTAAGCAATAAACAGCGGCTTTCTTTACTTAAATCCCTTTCTGAGGTTGCTAAAGAATACAATGTTCCGTTAATCAGCGGAGCTTCAGCAGAAACTAAGGAAGAGCTTACTAAAATCATTGAAGGGCTTGCAACAGTAGGCGTTGATACAGTTATGGTTATGCCACCAAAAACGAAGGCAGTTCCTTCTGAAACAAAAATGTATGAGTACTATGCACTTTCAGAAGTAACTGCAAAAGATGTAGGTGTAACCATTATGCCTTATAACAATCCAGATGCAGCTGGTTATCATGCGCTATCAACAGACCTTCTTTTAAGACTTTCTGTGCTTCCTAAAGTAACTGCGCTTAAAATATCTACCATAGATGTTTCAATTATTGAAACGCTGATGTTAGAGAACAAGGATTTAAAAATTTTAGCAGGAGTAGATACCGTTACTGTGCATGCAGGACTTGCTGGCGCATGTGGCGGCATTACGGGGGTAGGTTGTATCTTTCCAAAAGCTAGTGTTACCATGCAGGAGTATGTTTTAAAAGGAGAATGGGCTGAGGCAAACAAAATTTCCAAGGCTTTAAATTCGCTGTCGTATTTAGATGCTCAACCGCTGCTTATGGAATATCTTAAGTTGGCTATGGGAATTCATCATAATGATGTTGCTGGAGGTTTACGAACCTTTGGTAAGAAATTAACAAAACAACAAATGGATGATGTACATGCAAGATACATTCTGGCGAAAGAAAGACTTGAAGTTTTAGATTTAATAAGTTGATCTTTTCATATAATCAAAAATGAGAAACTTTCGTTTTAAACCATTATCACAGAAACACTCATTATAAAAACATTTACAAAAAAGTAAATTTGAAAAAAAAGCATTTAGAAAATAAGTAGAGATGATTACAGGAAAAAACTATATAGGCAATCAAAAATCAGCCAAGGGATACAACACCTACAAAACATTCAATCCAGAATTAAATAAAGAAAACGATACTATTTTTACAGAAGCATCTTCAGAAGAAATTCAAGAAGCAGTAGATTTAGCTTCAAAAGCATTTCAAGAATATAGATTTGTTTCTGGAGCTAAAAAAGCAGCATTTTTAAATGAAATTGCAGATGAAATTTTAGCTTTAGATGATGAGTTAGTGGAAACATATTGTTTTGAAACAGGTTTGCCAGAAGGAAGAGCCAAAGGAGAAAGAGGAAGAACTATTGGGCAATTAAGAAGTTTTGCAAATTTAGTAGCTGAAGGTTCTTGGGTAGAAGCAACCATAGATACTGCACAACCCAATAGAGAACCCATGCCAAGGTTAGATATTCGTAAAATGAATATTCCTTTAGGGCCAGTTGTGGTGTTTGGAGCAAGTAATTTTCCTTTAGCATATTCCACAGCTGGTGGGGATACAGCAGCAGCATTAGCAGCTGGTTGTCCTGTAATCGTAAAATCACACCCAATGCATTCTGGAACTGGAGAATTGGTTGCTTCTGCAATTATAAGAGCAGCAGAAAAAACAGGAATGCCAAATGGTGTTTTTTCAAACTTAAATTCGAGCGGAATTGAAGTTGGTCAGCAATTAGTTGCCAACCCAAAAGTAAAAGCAGTTGGTTTTACAGGAAGCATAAAAGGAGGTAGAGCACTACTAGATTTATCTGCGAAAAGAGAAGAACCAATTCCTGTGTTTGCAGAAATGGGTAGTATCAATCCTGTGGTTATTTTACCAGAAGCATTAGAAAATAGACATCAAGAAATTGCAAAAACCTACGCAGGTTCCATTACTCTAGGAACAGGTCAGTTTTGTACAAACCCTGGATTAATTATTGGAATTAAAAGTGATGGACTAACAAATTTTATTAATCAGTTATCACAAGAAATTTTAGAAATTATTCCTTCTTGCATGTTGCATCCAAACATTAAAAAAGGGTACAATGCAAATAAAGAAAAAGTGGTTTCTCAAGAAAATGTTACTGTTACAGCAAATTACGAATTTGATGTTGCTAATAATCACGCACAACAGGCTGTAGTTTCTGTTGAAGGAAAAACATTCTTAGAGAATTCAACATTACATCTAGAGGTTTTTGGTCCTTTTTCTATGATAGTTCAATGTGAAAATACTAACGAGTTAGAACAAGTCATTGCCAATTTAGAAGGGCAATTAACAGGAACTGTTATTTCTGATAATGATGAAATTACAAATTATTCAAATATAATTGCAGCTTTACAAAATAGAGTAGGGCGTATTATTTTTAACGGAGTTCCAACAGGTGTTGAGGTTTGTGAATCTATGGTGCATGGTGGTCCTTATCCTGCATCTACAGACAGTCGTTTTTCTGCAGTGGGTATTACTTCTATAAAACGTTGGGTGCGTCCTTTTAGCTATCAAAGTTGGCCTAATAATTTATTGCCTAAAGAATTACAAAATGAGAATCCATTATCAATTTTTAGAACGATTGATGGCATAAGAACAAAAGATTCAATTTAGGGAAAATGAGTAAGCATACATTTGTCTGTATTGATGGGCACACTTGCGGAAATCCAGTGAGAGTAATTAAAAGTGGAGGTCCACAATTGATAGGTAACACTATGAATGAAAAACGCTTACACTTTTTAAAAGAATATGATTGGATTAGAAAAAGCTTGATGTTTGAACCTCGTGGACATGATATGATGAGTGGGAGTATTTTGTATCCGCCGCATGACCCCGAAAATGATTTTGCCATTTTATTTATAGAAACTTCAGGTTGTTTGCCTATGTGTGGCCATGGTACAATAGGTACCATTACAATAGCCATAGAGGAAGGTTTGATTGTGCCAAAAAAACCGGGAAAAATAAGGATGGAGGCACCTGCAGGTTTGGTTGAAATTGATTATTCAATCAAAAATGATAAAGTAGATTGGGTACGTTTAACCAATGTAAAAAGTTATTTAGCAGAAGAAGGTTTGACGATAAACTGTCCTGAGTTAGGCGAACTTACTTTTGATGTTGCTTATGGAGGAAATTTTTATGCTATTGTTGATCCTCAAAGTAACTTTTCAGGTATTCAAAATTTTTCTGCGAGCAAGCTTATTCAGTATTCGCAAGTACTGAGACAAGCCATCAATGAAAAATATCCGGATAGGTTTATTCACCCAGAAAATGAAACCATAAGAAATGTGTCTCATTTACTTTGGACGGGAACACCTCTAGATTCTAGTTCCTCAGGAAGAAATGCTGTGTTTTATGGCGATAAGGCTATAGATAGAAGCCCTTGTGGCACAGGAACATCCGCAAGAATGGCGCAACTACATGCCAAAGGAAAATTAAAGCTAGGAGAAGAATTTATTCACGAGAGTTTTATTGGTAGTAAATTTATTGGCCGTATTGAATCAGAAGTTTTTTTAAATGGAGTAGCTGCCATCATCCCAAGTATTCAAGGTTGGGCAAAAATATATGGGTATAATACTATTATTATTGATGATGAAGACGATCCTTATGCTTATGGTTTTCAAGTGATTTAGATTTTAGTATGAGTAAAAATGTCATTATTATAGGTGGCGGTATTATAGGTTTGTGTTCCGCTTATTACCTTCAAAAGGCAGGGCATCAAGTTACGGTTATTGATAAATCCAATATGGATTCTGGTGCTTCTTACGTTAATGCAGGGTACATCACACCAAGTCATTTTATTTCGTTAGCCTCTCCTGGTATGATTTCAAAAGGATTGAAGTGGATGTTCAGTCCTCAAAGTCCACTGTATATAAAACCAAGGTTGGATTCAGATTTTTTAAAATGGGCATGGGCGTTTAAAAAATCGGCTACACCTTCAAAAGTAGAAAAATCTATAAAGCCACTATTGGATATCAATCTGCTAAGTAGAACATTATACGAAGATTTACATCAATCTAACGATTTTAATTTTCATTATGAGAAAAAAGGGCTTTTAATGTGCTACAAAACAGATAAAGTTGGCGAAGAAGAATGGGAAGTAGGTAAACGAGGCATAAGAGAAGGATTGCAGGTTGAGCATTTATCACAAATTGAGGTTTCACAATTAGAACCTAATGCTAATTTAAACATCAAAGGTGCGGTTTATTACCACTCAGATGCTCATATGACTCCTAATAACTTTATGAATGAAATGATTGTTTTTTTGAAAAGTAGAGGCGTTTCAATTTTAAAAAATGAAGAGGTATTAGATGTTGAAATAAACTGTGAAAGTATTTCCAATGTAATCACCAATACACAAAACTTAAAATGTGATGAGGTTGTTTTGGCTGCAGGAAGTTGGAGCCCAAAAATCAGTAAAAAATTAGGACTAAAATTACTCATACAAGCTGGTAAAGGTTATAGTATAAATGTAAAACATGATACCAAAATTGCCATTCCTGCTATTTTATGTGAAGCCAAAGTAGCAGTAACGCCTATGGATGGTTTTACACGTTTTGCTGGAACCATGGAATTAACAGGCATAAATCACAATATAAATCCTGTCCGCGTAAATGCTATAGCTGAAGCAAGTAGTTCTTATTATAATGAACTCCATATTACTTCAGAAGAAAAAGCACAAGTAAAATGTGGCTTACGTCCTTGTACTCCTGATGGCTTACCTTACATTGGGAAAACTTCAAAATATAAAAACTTAACTATTGCTACAGGGCATGCCATGATGGGCTGGAGTTTGGGTCCTGCAACTGGACAGTTGGTGTCAGATCTTATTTCAGAAAAAAAAACAGATTTAGATATACAAGCATTTAATCCAGATAGGGGTTTTTAGAGTGTTTTTGTGTATGTGTGGTTGGTTTTTAAAGTGCGTTTACTCAGCGTTCTACATGCGATTCTGATACGTTTTATTTTTTGTAATTGATGTTTACTTGTTGAAAGTAAACTAAATAGGTGGTTGTTGCTTTACAGCGAGTACTTAACAAACCCCATTATAGATATTATGCTTTGATTGTTTAAAAAGTGTTTTTGTCTATGTTTAGGGTAGTTTGGTTAATGTTTTTAGACTTTAGTTAGTTTAATTTTATCAATTCCATACTAACTGAGGCATTATGAGCAAAAAAAATACGCTAAGACTGGTTTTTATCGGTCTATTTTTAGTTGCATTTACGTTAATTTTCAAATCTTCTCTCCATCAAGAATCTGAATATTTGGAGTCTGATTATGGTGGCGATTATGAGCATCATGAAGAAGAAACTCCAGAAGAGATAGCTTATGAAATGGCTATGGATGAACTGGCATTACCAAAACCTTTTAATTTTCAAAATTTAGAAGGAGATGCACTGGCCAATTACAATACTTGGTATGCCAATGCAGAAAAAGAAGGGTTTAAATTTAATACTTCAAAAGATTTTGAAGCTTACTTTAAGAAGGCGCATCAGAATATGACAATCCCACCACCTGAAAAATATTTCTATGCCAACCGTACACTTTCTGGAACTTGGGATCAGAAATATTTGCACATGACATCTACTACTGCTCCTGGCTACAGTGAAGGAGGTTTTAGAACCGATGGTTCTTTATACGATCCAGTAAATGAGGACATGTATATTGTGTCTTTTGCAGGTCATATTTATAAAATTGATGAGAGCGCTCCAGTAAAATGGTCACTCAGAAATCACTCCAAAAGTTTTGAGGGTGATAAGTTTAATGGTGTAAATCTACCAGATGGTTCTTTTAGGCTTTTAAACCAGAAGAGTAATGGCAGTATGGAATTTTCGGATGACGAAGGTAGAACTTGGATGGACGCCAATGGCGCTTTTTTTGAAGGTAGTGCAAACTATACCACGGTTGTTACAAAAAAAGATGGTGATAAGCGCATTGTGGCGCACGGTGCTAGAAGAAACGCATCTCAAGGAAACGCATGGTATGACTACGTTTATATATCTACAGATTATGGTTTAAATTATACCACTTCGGCATTAACTTTTCAAAGTAATGCGTTTGATGTTGAAATCCTAAAACCACATGGGAGCAGAGACGTTTACCTTTTTGCAAGACGTGCCAGCGATTCAAAATTATATGTATACAAAATGGGTGAAAATGATGCTGACTTCACACTTATTCATGAACCAACAACTACAGTAGCTAAATTAGATTCTGTTCAAGGAACAACAGTAGGTGGTGTTACGCATTTTTACATCAGCTATGATAATACAACTATTTTCTATTCGGGTGATGAAGGAGCAACTTGGACACAGAGTGTTACCTCTAGTGATACAGGTAGAAACATTGTAGAGGTGCATCCAACACAACCCAATATTGTATTTAAAGGGTTTGTTGAGCTTTGGATATCTACAGATTATGGTGTGAATTGGACTAGAAATCAGCATGTGTTGAGTAATAACGATATTTACGTTTGGGATTTACAGCACTTCAAGATTTTTGATAAAGAAGATGGTGGGTTTTTTACCATCTCAGGCTATGATTTTGGAACCTATTATTCTACTACTCCAGAAGACTGGAATTCTTGGGTAAGTGTAAGTAGAGGCAATCCAACTATTATGTGTTATGATGCTGAAACCAATGAAAAATATAATCTAGTATATACTGCAAATCAGGATAGAGGGTCTCAAAGTTTTTCAGGAAATAATAATTATGATAAAAGTGTTCCAATACCAGCTTTAAGAGAGGCTAATACCGATGTATTACGCGTTGCGGTAGCTAATGGTGGTGAATCAGCATGGTATTGGTACTATTATGGAACTATAGGAAGAAGTTCTGCAACAAATGGTGCAAATTATAGAACAGTAACTGGAACTGATTTTTACGGAAATTGGGCAGCTACCAGTATGGTGCCTTCTCCAAACGATAATGAAGATGCTGTTTATATTCCTTGGGGAGAAGGAGGGTTGCAAAAAATTATTTATGACGGTAGTGCTGTAGTTAGAGAAATACATCCGTTTCAGTTTAGTGGTCCAATATCCAGTTTTGGCTATTCTAAAGTAAACAAAAACCGATGGTATGTTAGTTTAAAGTCTGGGCAATTGTTGTATTCTACAGATGGAGGAAATTCTTTTACATCATCAAGTTACAATGGAACATGGCCTCAACAAGATGATTCACATAGAAAGCGAAGACAGGTAATTGCTACTAGTCCTATAGATGAAGCAACGGTTTATTTTGCTGGGAAGGGTAATAATTTCTTGATATCTGTTGATGGTGGGCAAACATTTACCAATCATAATGACGGATTAAATGTAGAACGTATTTCTGAGTTGGATGCTTCGCCAAACGGTCAGTATATTTTTGCTGCCTGTGAGTTTGATGGGGCTTGGGTGTTTTCGGTACAGCAGGACCGATGGTTTAAAATGGACGGATTAGATGTTCCTGATGCCATAGGGTATACAGATGTACAGTTTATTGAATTTGAAAATGCTGTAAGATTTGCTACTTATGGTAGCGGAATTTTAGACTTTATCTTAGATCAAGATTTTTCAGAGATCTTTGTGGCAGCAGATAATTTTACCATTGAAACCATAGATGAAACCTGTCAAGGAAAAAACGGCCAAATAAAAATTAACACAAAATACAGGCACAGTTATAATGTTACAATTGCAGGAATCGAATATAGTTTTAATGATCTTCTCAATATTCCTAATCTGGAACCAGGAGTTTATGATGTCTGTATAGGAATTAATAATACATCTTATCAGTATTGTATTAATTTGGAGGTTAAGGCTTCAGAACTGCTTACGGGTAAATTTACTTCAATAAAAACTGGTAAAGTGGCTGTTGAAATAGAATCAGGATCTGCGCCTTTTAAAGTTTTTGTTAATAACAAACAAGTTCTTGAAACCAGTCAAACCTCTTTCGAGATTTCAGCAAATGACGGAGATATAATTAATATTGAAGCTAAAGCTACTTGCGAGGGCAAATTAACCAAAGTAATGGATGCTTCTGGAGGGTTGAAGGCCTTTCCAAATCCAGTCATAAATCAGTTTGAATTAAGTATTCCAGAAATATCAAAAGCTACGGTATCTGTAGAGTTATATTCCTTAACATCAGGATTAATAGCTAAACAACAGTATAATGTTGCCGGTGGAAAGATAACGGTAGATATGCAAGCATATCCATCAGGAATTTACTTTGTAAGGTTGGATTCTGAAAAGCCTAAAACCCTAAAAATTGTGAAGAAATAAAAGAATAAAGTCATGAAAAAAATCTTATATAAATTAGTTTTGATTGCATTTTTAGGTACATCGTGTTCATCTGGCGGAGGTGATGATTCTGGAGATGGAGGTGGAGGTGATACTTCAAATAGTAAACCCACTACACCGGCATTGGTGTTTCCTTCTCAAAATCAATTGTGCACTACCAATGTTTTAAATTTTGAATGGCAGGCTTCTACGAACTCAGATGGGAGTTCTGTAATATATATATTGGAAATTTCAAAAGATAATCAATTCAATAATAAAGTTGTTGATGAAGTTTTAACATCTCTGTCAAAAATTATAACGCTAGAGAAGGGTTTTGCTTATTATTGGAGGGTTAAGGCTAGGAGTACCAGAAATATAGAAAGTGATTATTCACCTACGGCTCAGTTTTATACTGAAGAAGTACCTAATAGTAATCATTTACCATTTGCGCCTGCTCTTCAATCTCCCTTTTTGGGCCAGTATTTAGAAACAGGAACCACTACAGTTAACTTGGAATGGACAGCCTCGGATGTTGATGGAGATCCTGTAACTTTTGATGTGTATTTTGGAAAGGATAAAGATGCCTTAAGTTTGGTTTCTGAAGACACTTCTGCAAATACTTTTGAAGTTAATTTAGATACTGTAGATACCACCTATTACTGGAAAATAGTGGTGAAAGACGATAAAGGAGCTTCGGTTACAGGACCTATTTGGTATTTTAATCTATAAATAAAACTTAACTAATTGATATGAAAACTAGTATAAAAACAAAGAACTTCTTTTTTGCTGTTATTGGTCTAATAACGCTATTGTTTATGTCTTGTTCAGGAGATGGAAAAACCTCTGCTGATGATGATCAGTTTGATGATGGAGACAATCCTATAACTGTTGCAAAACCTGTTTTGAATTCTATAAATACAAGTGGATGGATAATGATGTTTGAAGATAACTTTGATAATTTTGAACCAACCAAATGGACTAAAAATAATTCTACCAAAAGTAGGGCGGCAAGACCAGGTATTGGTATCAACCAATGGTTCTGGAAACCAGAGAATGTTTCCTATAGAAATGGTAATTTAATTCTTAAAAGTGAGAAGGTAGCAAACGATGTGTTGCACTGTGGCGGTGTATTTTCTAATGATTTGTTTGAATTTAAGTATGGATATATAGAAGCTAAGATTGATATAGCTGAAACGATGTTTGGTACACACACAGCCTTATGGTTACAGGGTGATAACATGGGCAATGTAGATGGTACAGGAAATGATGGAGCCGAAATAGATGTGTTTGAGTCTGCTTGGGTTGATAATTTTACGAAAAGTGTGGTGCATATTGATGGCTATGGGGCGTCTCACAAAGCAAATACCAGAAAGTATGATACACCAGGTATCCATTCTGGATACCATATTTACGGTTTGTTATGGAACGAAAATATGCTGGAAGTTTATTATGATGGTGAGTTTAAAACACGCTACCAAGGTATATGGGTACCGCAAGTAGAAGAGTTTTTGTGGTTGTCTACTGGAGCTAGTTTTGGAGGAACTGCCAACTTTACATCAAGAAGTATTGGCGACTTTACAGAGGCAAAAGTAGATTATATAAGAGTTTGGCGCATGGATTAGTTTAGTTTAAGTTTAATATAGTTTAAGTTTTGAAAACCACCTTGTAAAACGGGTGGTTTTCTATATGTATTTTAGGGTAAAGGGTTAAAGTGATTTTATATAGTGTTGTTTTGTAGTGCTTTGTTTTATTATTTAATGGTAGTTAAAAAGTATAATTGTACATGTTTAGATAAGTTTAGTCCATTAATAGTAGGTTAAAAAAAACTAATTTTAAGCATATAAATTACCAACTAAAAATTATAGACATTATGAAAAAAATTACATTATTAAATTTACTCTTTGTTTTATGCGCTTTTTATGGTTTTAGTCAAACTGTTGTGAATAATTTTGAGGATATTTCCCCTACGGTAACAACACAATTTGGTGTCGATTTTTCTGTAGTTTCTAATCCTAACACTACAGGTAATACTTCAACTAATTGTGGTAAATTGGGGAGAACAACAAGTAACTGGTATGAGTTGATTACTTTTCCTATTACAGCATATAATGTTCCTGCCAATACAACAAGATATTTGCATGTGATGGTTAATTATCCGGCACAACCAGATGTCTCTGTTAGGTTTGATGCATCAGATGCAGATATTAATGGGGCTACAGACATAAGAGCACTTAATAGTTATACCAATTTTAATCAATGGCAGGATTTAGTCTTTCAAATAGATGGTGGAGCTTCTGGTGCTACTGTAGAATATATTGTGTATTTACACGATATAGGATATCAGAATTCTCCAGCTGGAAGGATTTTAAACAATACGGATGCTTTTGCTTACATTGATAATTTTACTTTTAGTGATAGTGATGTTCCACTTTTAAGTAATAAGGATTTTGAACTATCTAAAAACATTTCACTTTATCCAAATCCAGTAAAATCTACTTTTTCAATAACATCTAACAACGGAGTTAAGATTTCTAAAGTATCTGTTTACAATGCTTTAGGAGCCAAAGTTGCTGTGAACCCTGTTTTAGGAAGTGATAAATATGATATCAGTAGCTTAGCTTCTGGAATGTATTTAGTAAAAATTTCAGATGATAAAGGTGCGGTAACTACAAAAAGATTGCTAAAACAATAATTGCATATAGCGAGTTTTTAAATAAACAATTTTAAAAAACATATTACCCAAGGCCAATAAAGTTATTGGTCTTGGGTTCTTTTTTAACAGTTTATTTGAATTTGATAAAATATTGAGGAAGTATTATGGTATTTGTTTACACTTAAGCACTATAGGTGCCCCTGCTTAAAAAGTAAAGTTAACAATTACATAATATCATGGTTTAATTTTTATATTACACTTGCACAGGTGTTTAATAAACTACTTTTTATAGTTAAAATAGTGGCTGTTAATTTTTTATTTTATTCAGAAATTATTTTTAAATTGAAACTATGTTTTTTGGTATTTATTTAAATACAGCTAACCCCAATAACCCCAAAATAAAATGGTACGTAAAATTGTAGACTACCAAAAATTAAATCCAGATATCCTGAATCTTCTTGTTGAGAAGTTTTCAGATGATTATGATGATAACCATATCATTTCATTTAGAAATGCTAAAAATGAAGTTATAGACGCCGTAGAAGTTAAAACAGAAGATACAGTTTACTTGGTTAAAGTTGGGAAATGTTTGGTTCAGGCTATGCAGGATTTTGGAGTTGGTAGCGAAGACCATACAAGTGATGATCAACCTATTCCTGATGAAAATTTCAATAATTGAAGACTAATATCCATTCTATTTAATAAATGAAAACAGCAGTTTTTAAGTCTTATCAAAATGGTTTATTTACGTTTTGGTTTGATAATGGAGACGAATTGGCTTTTGAAGAAGTACACCCAAAAGCACTCTATAAATATAATTTAAAAGCAGATAAATCTTTTCTAGATAAATCTTTTAAACTTTCATATTCTGAAATTTTTAATGATTTAGATGATAGTGTTATTTACAGGATAGATTCCCTTGTGTTGCTTTAGGGTTGTTTTTAAAAACATCCCAAACTAAAGCTCCATAAACAGTAAGATATTCTAAGAAAATGACAGGAAGGTTTTCTGATTTGTTAGCGTTCCCTGTTTGTATATAAGCTAAGTAACTCAGTATTATTACAAAACTCCATACCAATGGAAATTTATATTTTGTAAATACAGATAAAAATAAAAGTGTTGCCAAATACCAAGGATGTACCGTAGTACTTAAAAATAAATAGCAGGCAAATACCAATACCATAGATTTAAGTAAATTTTCCATAGGGTAATTAACTTTGTAAAAGGTTCTGTACATTGTAAATAGGAATACAATTAAAGAAAGTGCAATTCCCAAAACCGCAATTTCATTATACCCCCTGATGTAAAAACCAATTTCACGAAGCAGATAATATATACTAGCATTAAATTCAAACTTTTGAAACCAGAGTGCTACAGTTTCTGTATAGTTTGAAACAAATTGCATAGAAAAAAAAGGCATAAAAAGTAATAAAGTAGTCCCGCCAACAATAGTATAAAACCCTATTAACTTTGAAATCTTGAGCAGAGTTGAAGTGTCTTTACTATTCCTTGTAGGTTGGTTTACAGAGTTAGCCTGAACTATTTCAAAGGGTTTCTTTACAAACCATTGATATACTAATGGCAAAAACATGAGCGGCATTAATTTAGTAGAAATAGAAAGAGCAAATACAACAGCGCTCCATGGCCATTTACCTTTTTCAAGCAAATATAAACTCCAAACTAAAAAGAAAATCATGACGCCTTCAAAATGAAGGTTTCCTGTTAGCTCAATGATGATAAACGGATTTAATACATACCAAAAGATATTATGAACCGGTAACTTTAGTTTTTTAAGAAGTTTTTTACCAAAGTAAAGTGTTCCAAAATCTGCAGAAATAATAATAAGCCTTAAAACAACCACAGAACCTAAAATGCTTTTACCAGCAAATAATCCAGCAATTATAAAACATAGTTGGTTTATGGGAGGGTAATTGGTAAAATGGCTGGCGTTTAAGGCACCCATACCTTTATACAATGCATCTGCCTGAGTAACTGGAGAAACACCATTTTCAATAAAATTAGTAACAGTATGTAGGTACGGATTAAAACCTTCCAAGATCACGCGTCCGTCCCAAATAAAACGGTAAAAATCTTGGGATAGATTAGGAATAGCTAAAATGAAAACAGCTCTAACCATAAATGCAATAGTTGTTAAAAGCTGGGTGTTATTTTTGTAGTTTTTTTGTAACCAATAAAACAACCCAAAAAGAGCGGTGTATAAAGAAATGAGCTTTACATACTGGGTGCGCTCTAAATTATAGGCAAAAACAACATAAAGCACACAACTAGTGAGTGCTAATAGAATAGGGGTTTTATATAATTTTAAAACCGATAGATTAATTTGCATGAGCCAAATATAATACTAATTGTTGGTTGTGGTTTTTCTCAAAAGCTTACTTGAATTTTGGGAAAAATTTATTGATAAATCTTTCTTATGCGTTAGTGATTGCAGCGTCATCCTTTTATTTTGGAATCCTGCCCTAGCAGGAATGAGAAAATAAAAGATATAGCGGAAAGCGCGACTTTTTGTTTTTTTAAAGATGTCTCTTTTGACTGCGCTAAAGGTGATAAAACAAAAAGTAACGTACAAATAAAAAAGAGCACCTTAATGATGCTCTCTCTAATACGGACGTCTGTAGTTTAATTGTTTTTGGTGACTAACTCAAATAATTAAATGATAGTTGACTGTCCTAAATGTATGTTGGTAAAATTCAAATTAGTTTCGTCTGGATTATTGATAAAATCCTCTATAAAATCACCTACTTTGGTGGTGCTAATATTATCGTATTTTGTATTTAAATCGGGTGTAGTGATATGAAGTTTTAAAGACTTGTCAACACCTTCTCGTATCAAAGCAGCTTCGTCATATAAACCAAAATGGTCTAACAACATGGCCGCACTTAAAATAGAAGCAATGGGGTTGGCTATTCCTTTATTTTTAGCTTTCGTATAAGCACCATGAATAGGTTCAAACATAGCATGTTTGTCTCCAATAGATGCCGAAGCCAACAAACCAATAGACCCAACAATAACGCTAGCCTCCTCAGAAAGGATGTCTCCAAACATGTTTTCGGTTAGAATAACATCAAACTGGCGCGGATTAATAATGAGTTCCATAGCAGCATTATCAACATACATGCAATCTAAAGTCACATCTGGATATTCTTTAGAAATTTCATTAACAACGGTGCGCCAAAGTCTAGAACTTGCTAAAACATTGGCTTTGTCAACCAACGTTAATTTATGTTTTCTTCCTTGTGCTGCTTTGAAAGCTAAATGTGTGATGCGTTCAATATCAGAGCGTTTGTATTTGCAAATATCAGAAGCTTCATTGTTGCTAAAATGCTTGTCGCCAAAGTAGATTCCACTTGCTAATTCCCTATAGATTAATATATTAGATCCTTTAATTTGCTTTGTTTTTAACGAGGATTTATTTAATAAATCGTCATAAGCAATTACGGGTCTTATGTTGGTGTATAAATCGAATGTTTTTCTGAGACCTAACAAACCTTGTTCTGGTCTCACGGTAGCTAAAGGGTCATTGTCATACTTAGGATCACCAATAGCGCCAAATAAAATAGCATCTGCTTTGTCACAAATGCTAATAGTTTCTTCTGGTAAAGGAATACCTGTTTTATCCATCGCGCAAGCGCCAACCAGAGCCTTTTCAAAAGTAAAGACATGGTTAAACTCCATAGCAATAGCTTTTAGAACCTTAATGGCTTGAGCAGTCACTTCAGGTCCTATACCATCTCCTGGTAAAACAGCTATGTTTAATTTCATCCTTCTTTAAAAATTAATTAGAAGAAATCTCGTTGTAAACCGAACTGGACTCTATAATTTGATGAATATCATTGTCGTCTACTTCCTTTTTCTTATCAGCAAACTCTAAAAATTTGTTGTAAACTTCATCAAGCTGGAGTTTGGTTAATTCATAACCTACATTTTTAGCTCTGTAAGCTAAAGCAGCTCTACCACTTCTAGCTGTTAAAACAATAGCTGATTCTGTGACACCAACATCTTTAGGGTCTATAATCTCATAAGTTTCACGATTTTTAATAACACCATCTTGATGGATACCAGAACTATGTGCAAATGCATTGGCTCCAACAATAGCTTTGTTCGGTTGCGTATAAATACCCATACTATCTGATACCAATTGACTTATGCCATATAGCATTTCAGAGTTAATTCTGGTATCTAAGTTCAAGTAAGGGTGTTGTCTTAAAATCATGACCACTTCTTCTAGTGCTGTGTTTCCTGCACGTTCACCTATGCCGTTAATAGTACATTCAATTTGGCGAGCACCATTAATAACACCTTCAATAGAATTGGCAGTAGCTAGACCTAAATCGTTGTGGCAGTGACAAGATAAAATAGCTTTGTCAATACCTTTAACGTTTTCTTTTAAGTATTTAATTTTAGCCCCATACTCATGTGGTAAACAGTATCCAGTGGTATCTGGAATATTCAATACTGTGGCACCTGCTTTAATGACAGCTTCACAAACTCTTGCTAAATATTCGTTATCAGTTCTACCAGCATCTTCGGCATAAAATTCTACATCTTCTACAAAAGATTTGGCATAACTAACCGCTTTAACGGCACGCTCTATTATAGCTTCTTGATTAGATTTAAATTTGAATTTAATATGAGAATCTGAAGTACCTATTCCAGTATGGATTCTTGGAGTTTTAGCATATTTTAAGGCTTCAGCAGCAACTTTTATATCATTTTCAACAGAACGTGTTAGCCCACAAACGGTTGCGTTTTTTACAATTTTTGAAATAGCTTCAACCGATTTGAAATCTCCAGGACTGGAAACGGGAAACCCTGCTTCAATAATATCTACACCTAATTGGTCGAGCTGTTCAGCAATGACTAATTTTTGTTCAGTATTTAATTTACAACCAGGAACTTGCTCACCATCACGCAGCGTAGTATCAAAAATTTGTACCTTATTATCAGACATTTATTAAAATATATTTTCTTATTCTTTTACGAATGTATATTTTGGTTTCGTAAAACTACAACTTTAATTGCTTTTTTTACGATGTTTAACTACTGCTAAGTTAAGTTAAAAAATTGTATTACAATGCTTTAAACGTATTTTTGTAACTATGACAAAAGAGCAAAAAGATAATTTGTTTGTGTTGGTAAAGTCTTTATCAAAGTCTGAAAAAAGACAATTCAAATTATATGTTGGCAGATTAGGTGTCAATGAAGACTCCAAGTTTTTATTGCTCTTTAATATTTTGGATAAATTACCAAAATATGACGAAGCCACCATTTTAAAGAAAGGTATTGTAAAAAAACAACAGCTTTCCAACTTAAAAGCACATTTATACAAACAGATACTAATAAGCTTAAGGTTGAATCCTTCTCATCAAGATGCACGAATCCAGATTCGTGAACAATTAGATTTTGCTACCATTTTATATCACAAAGGACTCTATAAGCAGAGTTTAAAGATTTTAGACAAAGCTAAAAATATGGCAATAGTCAATGAGGAAAAGAACATTGCCTATGAAATTGTTGAGCTTGAAAAAATTATTGAATCACAGTACATAACCCGCAGTTTGAGTAATAGGGCAGATGAGTTAACAGTTCAGGCCAAAGAATTAAGTATTCAGAATGTGGTAGCTAGTAAGTTGTCTAATTTATCATTACAGCTTTATGGCTTGTTTTTAAAAACAGGTTATGTAAAAAACGATGCAGAATACAAGAGGATTACAGATTATTTTAATGCGCGCCTACCTAAATATGATATCAATGGCTTAGGTTTTCGGGAAAAGTTGTGGTTATATAAAGCACATTTATGGTATAGCTTTTTAATTCAGGACTTTCTATCATGTTATAAATACGCTTTAAAGTGGGTAACGCTTTTTTACGATAATAAAGATATGATTAAGCTTAATCCTGTTTTCTTTTTACGTGGAAATCATTATTTACTTGAAGCTTTGTTTTATTTACGTAAACACGAAAAGTTTAAAGAATATCTTGAAAAACTGGAAAATATAACCAAAGAAAAATGGTTTCCAATTGATGATAATGTTGATGGATTAGCATTCCTTTACATCTATACCAATAAACTCAATTTACATTTTATTGAAGGTTCTTTTGAGCAAGGAGTTCCTTTAATTGATAAAGTGTTAGAGCAATTAAAAACCTATCAAGATAGAATTGATGAACATCATATTATGGTATTCTACTACAAAATTGCTAGCATGTATTTTGGAGCAGGAAACAACAAAGAGTGTATTCAGTTTTTGGATAAGATAATTAGTAACAAATCATTACAAATGCGCGAAGACTTGTTATGTTTTTCAAGAATTTTGAATTTAGTAGCGCATTATGAGGCTGGATTAGATTACAACTTGGATGTGCTAATTAAAAGTACTTATAAGTTTTTAATAAAAATGGAAGATTTATATGAAGTACAAAAGGAGTTTATTAAATTTTTAAGAGGTTTGGGAGATATTTATCCTCATGAAGTAAAGAACGAGTTTATCAAACTACACGAGAAATTAAAAGAGTTTGAAAACGATCCCTACCAAAGTAGAGCATTCTTGTATTTAGATATAATTTCATGGTTAGAATCTAAAATTGAAAATAAACCTATTGCAGATGTTATTCGAGATAAATTTGAACAGAATTTGATTGAAAACTAAAATTTACCCTTAAAAAATTTGGAAAATAACTTTTCTGAACGAATATTTGCAAAACAAAAGTTCAACAAACGTATTGAAATGTTATCAAGAAAGGTGGAGGGATTAGACCCTTGGAAGCCTTAGCAACCCTTTAAACTTATTAAAGAAGGTGCTAAATTCTACTTAAATGACCGATTCATTTATCGGGAGTTTGGATAGATAACGGAACGAAATTACTTCCTGTAATTTAAAATTCTTCATAACATTTTTCTACACTAGTACGTTATTTTTAGCGTATTTTGACTATTGATTATTTTATTAACCGAAAAAAGAAATTAGAAAATGAGTGATCAAAAATTAGCAACAAACGCATTACACGCAGGCCATGATGTTAAAGCAACTGGAGGAACAAGAGCGGTACCTATTTATCAAACTACCTCTTACGTATTTAATGATTCTGAGCATGCAGCTAACCTGTTTTCATTACAAGAATTAGGCTTTATTTACACCAGATTAAACAATCCAACAAACCAAATATTACAAGAGCGTCTGGCTTCAGTAGAAGGTGGTATTGGAGCTGTTGTGTTTGCTTCTGGAACTGCTGCTATTTCAACAGGACTTTTAACGCTTTTAAAATCGGGAGATCATATAGTAGCATCAAGTAGTTTGTATGGAGGTACATACAACTTGTTGAGTGTAACATTGCCTAGATTAGGTATTACAACAACGTTTGTTGATGCATCAAACCCTGATAATTTTGCTAAGGCGGTTCAAGATAATACGAGAGCTTTTTTTGTAGAGTCTCTAGGAAATCCAAAATTAGATGTACTAGATTTAGAAGCCATTGCTGAACATTCAAAGGCAGCTGGAGTTCCTTTTATTGTTGACAACACTGTGGCTACTCCTGCTTTGTTAAATCCAATTAAACATGGTGCAAACATTGTTATTCATTCATTAACCAAATATATTGGTGGTCAAGGAACATCCTTAGGTGGCGCTATTATTGATGCAGGAACTTTTGATTGGTCTAATGGAAAGTTTCCTGAGTTCACAGAGCCATCAGCAGGGTATCACGGACTAAAGTATTACGAAACTCTAGGAGCTGCTTCATATACATTTAAGTTAATTTTAGAAGGGTTACGTGATTTTGGCGGTGCATTAAGTCCAACCAATGCTTTTAATATCCTACAAGGACTAGAAACATTGCCTATAAGAATTAAACAGCACAGTGAAAATGCCCTTGAGTTGGCAAAATGGTTGGAGGATCAACCAGAAGTAGCTTGGGTAAATTACCCAGGGTTAGAGAGTAGTAAATACAAAACTTTAGCAGATAAATATTTACCCAATGGCCAAAGTGGAATTGTTACTTTTGGAGCCAAAGGAGGTTTTGAAGCTGCTAAAACCATTGCAGATAAAACAAAACTTTTCTCGTTACTAGCTAATATTGGGGATACAAAGTCATTGATAATTCATCCTTCTAGTACAACCCATCAACAGTTAAACGAAGAAGAACAAGCTTCTGCTGGTGTAACACCAGATTTAATTAGATTGTCTGTGGGTATTGAGGATATTGAAGATTTAAAAGCCGATTTAAAAGCAGTTTTTTCAGAAATATAAAAGAAATACGAGACTTGAAAAACACCTTACAACATATCATAATCAAGAATTACACAACCGTAAGTGGTGTGTCTAACCCTGAGATTAAATTAAGTTATCAGGTGTTTGGGCAGGCATTAGGAACGGCTCCTGTTGTATTAGTAAATCACGCTCTTACAGGAAATAGTAATGTTGCTGGAGAAACGGGTTGGTGGAAAGATTTAATAGGACACGATAAGGTTATTGATACTAAGCTTTATTCTGTTTTAGCATTTAATATTCCGGGTAACGGGTTTGATGGTTTTGTGATTGATAACTACAAAGACTTTATTGCTCGTGATGTTGCTCAAATCTTTCTAGAAGGCATAAAAAGATTAAACATAGACAAGGTTTTTGCCACTATAGGGGGGTCTTTAGGAGGTGGTATTGCTTGGGAAATGGCTGTTTTACAACCTAATTTTACAGAGCATTTAATTGTGGTGGCAACTGATTGGAAGTCTACAGATTGGTTAATTGCCAATTGCCAAATTCAAGAGCAATTCTTATTGAATTCAAAAAATCCAGTTCATGATGCTAGAATGCATGCTATGCTGTGTTATCGTACGCCAGAGTCTTTTAAAGCACGTTTTCAACGAACAAAAAACGAAGATTTAGAAATTTTCAATGTAGAAAGTTGGCTATTACATCATGGTAAAAAATTGCAAGAACGATTCCAATTGTCTGCCTATAAATTGATGAATCAACTCCTAAAGACCATAGATGTGACTAAAGATAGGGCTTCAAACTTTAATGTTTTAGAGAATATTGAAGCTAAAATACATATTGTTGGTGTAGATTCTGATTTGTTTTTTACAGCCGAAGAAAATAGAGAAACACATAAACAGTTGGCTTTATCACACCCTAACGTAACTTATAGCGAGATACATTCAGTACACGGGCATGATGCATTTTTGATGGAATATAACCAACTTGAAAAAATAGTTGAAGGGATATTTGTGCCTAATTCAAAAAGAAAACCAATCAAAGTTTTAAAGTTTGGAGGTAAATCGCTAGCTAATGGAGTAGGTCTGAAAACGGTACTATCTATAATAAAAAATAAGGTAGAATCTGGTGAACGCATTACTGTGGTGGTTTCCGCAAGGGGTTCGGCAACAGATGATTTAGAAGCTATATTGAATAAAGCTTTAGAAGGAAAGCCCTATAAAGAGGATTTAGAAGTTTTTAAAGCTTATCAGTTACAGCCTTCAATGTCTACTGATTTTTCAAAAGAGTTTGAAGTTCTAGATAAACTTTTGGAGGGTGTTAGTTTGTTACGTGATTTCAGTAAAAAAACTAAGGATAATATTTTAGCACAGGGAGAATTACTTTCTGTTAAACTTATTACTAATTTACTAAATGAACATAGTATTGAAGCTAGAGCTGTAGATTCTAGAGAATTAATTAAAACTGATGAATCTTTTGGTAATGCGCAACCACTCTCTAAATTATCTAGAGAAAATGTAGAGAATTATTTCAAAAGAAATAATGGTGTGGTTAATGTAATTACAGGTTTTATAGCTTCAAATTTAAAGAATGAAACAACTACTTTAGGTAGAAACGGAAGTAATTATACGGCGGCTTTATTGGCAAATTTTTTAGAAGCCGAAGAGTTGCAAAATTACACCCATGTAAGTGGTATTTATACTGCTGATCCTAATTTAGTTCCCGATGCCAAACAGATTAGAGAATTATCATTTAGTGAGGCTAATGAATTGGCAAATTTTGGAGCATCTGTATTACACGCAAAAACTATTATTCCGTTGGTGGAGAAGAATATTAATCTTCGGATTTTGAATACTTTCAACCCTGACGACGAAGGCACGTTGATTACTGCAAAACCAAGTGCCAAAGAAGTCACCTCGCTTTCTGTGTTAGATAATGTGGCTTTATTGAATTTAGAGGGGCGTGGTTTATTAGGGAAAATAGGTGTTGATGCTAGAATATTTGGGGCATTAGGAAATGCAGGCATTAGTGTGAGTATTGTGTCACAGGGTTCTTCAGAGAGAGGTATCGGGTTAATTATTGATGCAGATCAGGCAGCACAAGCTGTAGCTACCTTACAACGAGAATTTAAAAATGATTTTCATTCTCAAGATGTAAATGCTATTAGTGTCAATGAAAATGTGGCTGTTATCTCAATAGTTGGTATTGAATTAAGTTCGTTCCATAAACCGTTTAATGCGCTAATAAAAAATCAAATTACCCCGTTACTTTTTAATAATACAGTTACTGGGAAAAATGTAAGTTTGGTAGTGAATAAAACAGAGCTTCACAAAGCATTAAACGTTATTCATGGGGAAGTTTTCGGAATTTCTAAGAAGATAAATATTGCCATTTTCGGACACGGTGGTGTTGGAGCTGCTTTAATTAATCAGATTTTAAAGTCTAAAGACGATATTGAAAAACGAAAAGGTATTAATTTAAATGTGTTTGCTATTGCTAATTCAACTAAACTTATTTTAGATAAAAATGGAGTCAATACGCAATGGAAAGAAGCAATTGCATCAAGTCTATTAGATAGTTCTATTGAAGATATTATAACCTTTGCAAAGAACCATCATTTAGAAAACTTAATAGCAGTAGATAATACAGCAAGTGATGTATTTTATAAAAACTATGAGCCTTTAATAGAAGCTGGTTTTGATTTAGTATCCAGTAATAAAATAGCCAATACCATCTCACATAATTTTTATAGAGAATTACGAGAGCAACTGAAAGTGAATAATAAACAGTACCTTTATGAAACAACTGTTGGTGCTGGGTTGCCTTTAATAGATACTATTAAGTTACTGCATGAATCTGGAGAAAACATCACGCGTATCAGAGGAGTTTTTTCAGGAACATTAAGTTATTTATTCAATAATTTTTCGGTGCAGGATAAACCGTTTAGTGTAATTGTTCAAGAGACTATTGATAAAGGTTTTACAGAACCCGATCCACGTGAGGATTTTTCAGGGAATGATGTAGCTAGAAAGTTATTGATTTTAGCCAGAGAACTGGATTTACAGAATGAGTTTGAGGATGTAGAAGTTTTAAATTTAATTCCAGAAGCTTATCGTGATATTTCGGTTACAGACTTTTTAAATAAGCTAGAGGTTTTAGATGAAAAATACCAGAAAATAAAGGAAAATCAAGAACCAGGTCATGTGCTTCGTTACGTGGGTGATTTATCAGGAGATCTATCACAAGACAAAGGTAATTTAGAAGTGAAATTAGTATCAATCCCAGAAGATAGTACTTTGGGTCATGTAAAAGGTTCAGATGCTATTTTTGAAATATTTACAGAAAGTTACGGAGAACAGCCAATTGTAATTCAAGGCGCTGGTGCAGGCGCAGAAGTTACTGCACGTGGTGTTTTTGGAGATATTTTAAGGTTGAGCAAACATATAAACTAATAAAAAGTAGTCATTCCGAATTTCTATTGGAATAAATAAAAGGTTAAAAAGGAGTAGAGGCCTATAAGAAAAGGAGATGAGCAAAGAGAAAAAACATTTTGAAACGGAAGCAGTACGCACACAATCTGGAACTACACAATATTCAGAACATTCGGTGCCTTTGTATTTAACCTCAGGATTTGTATTTGATGATGCAGAGGAAATGAGAGCGTCCTTTGCAGAAGAAAAGCAACGCGATTTATATAGCAGGTATAGCAACCCTAATGTAAATGAATTTGTAGATAAGGTTTGCAAGATGGAAGGTGCTGAATCTGGTTTTGCTTTTGCAAGTGGTATGGCAGCTGTGTTCTCAACATTTGCAACGTTTTTAAATGCTGGTGATCATGTTGTGTCTTGTAGTTCGGTATTCGGTGCAACACATGGATTGTTTACCAAATACTTTCCTAAATGGAATATTGAATGTTCTTATTTCAATATTAATGAAGTTGAAACGGTTGAACGTTTAATTAAACCAAACACCAAGTTTATTTATGCTGAAACCCCAACTAATCCGGGTGTTGATGTTTTAGACTTAGAGTTTTTAAGCACTATCTGTAAAAGGCATAATTTGTTATTGGTGATTGATAATTGTTTTGCAACACCGTATTTACAGAATCCCATAAAATATGGAGCAGATTTGGTAATCCATTCAGCTACTAAGTTAATGGACGGGCAAGGGCGTGTACTTGGAGGAATTACAGTTGGAAGTAAAGCGCTAATTAGAGAAATTTATCTGTTCTCTAGATTAACAGGACCTGCTATGAGTCCGTTTAATGCGTGGGTGCTTTCAAAATCGTTAGAGACTTTAGCAATTCGGGTTGAAAAACATTGCGAAAATGCCATAAAGCTTGCTGAATATCTAGAAAAGCACCCCAAGGTAAAATGGGTTAAATATCCGTTTTTAAAGTCACATCCAAAGTATGATATTGCTAAAAAGCAGATGCGCTTAGGAGGTAATATTGTAGCTTTTGAAGTTGAAGGTGGTTTAGAAGGCGGACGCAATTTCTTTGATAATATAAAGATGTGTTCTTTATCTGCTAATTTGGGAGATTCTAGAACCATAGTTACACACCCTGCAAGTACAACACATGCTAAGGTAGAACCAGAGGTAAAAGCTTCTGCAGGTATTACAGATGGTATGGTGCGTTGTTCGCTTGGTTTAGAACATATTGATGATATTATTGCGGATATAGAACAGGCTTTAAATAGTTAATGTTTCTTTTAATAATATTCTTTAGCAGAAACAAATTCACAATAGATTTTATATAGGAGTAACCTATAAACTCATAAGATATCTATAAGAATATGTAGTTTAAGGAGATAAACCTAAAGGCAAACAGTTTTTACATATTTATTAAATAAATTGTGAAAAATTGTCATTATTCATAAAGCCTTTTTTAAAAATTTCTGTCATTTTTTCATTGTCATGGGTTGTTTTTTAACTAAATGCCAGCTAAAATAGTTTGGTATTTTTTTTGTTTTTAATAAGGTGCTTTTAAGGTGAATCTATATTATTCTACGTTGGTTTACTTTTTTTAAGTATACTTTCAGAATATTATTAAATGTTGCCTTAGTATTATTAGAGTTTTTGTTTAATTATTAATTGTTTATTATGGAACTAAGTAAGATTAATAAGAATGAAAGCGTTTTTAAATCCTCTAAAAATGCATCTTTTAAACTAACCGAATTGAAAATGGATGTAAAAGAAGGTATTTTAACAATACGAATAAAAGCTCCATTATTAAAACCTAACAACTTTGCCATTGATATTGCAAATGGCATATTAACATTAAAAGTAATGTTAGCTAAAATTGAAACAAGTTATGGCGTCTTTAAAAAGAAACCTGTTTTTGTAGAAAGTTTTTTGGTTTTGCCTAACAGTTATTTTAACACATTAATAAATACCCAATATGTTGATGGTGGTTTATATATTTCAGTAGCAGAAAAAAACACCACGTCATTCTTATCTGATGAAGTATTAGAAGGTGTGGCGTAGTTTTAAATAAATTATTTGTTTAACTAAAAATTTTTATTATGAGCAATCTAGTAACAACTCAAAAAAATGGAAGTTTAGCAAAATCAGATAGATACGCAGACTTCCCATCGTGGTCTAATTGGATAGATAGAATGTTTAATTCAGATTTGCCGTCTATTATGATGTCTAATTACAATACCGGAATGACCTTACCTAAGGTTAATATTAGAGAAACAGCTGATGCTTTTTATGTGGATATGGCGGTTCCCGGAATGAAAAAAGAAGATTTCACAATAGATTTGGATAACGAAGTATTATCAATATCTTCAGAAAAAAATGCTGAGAACGAACATGTAGAAGATAATCATATTCGACAAGAGTTCGGTTATGCTTCATTTAAGAGAACATTCTCGTTACCTGAATATATTGAAGAATCTAAAATTAAGGCAACTTATAAAGATGGTATTTTAAGCGTTCATCTTCCCAAAAAGGAGGAAGCTAAACAAAAACCTCCAAGAACCATAACTATTTCTTAGTAATTAAAAAGGCCTCTTTTAAAGAGGCTTTTTTAATGCTGTAGTTTAGATTGAAATCTAGTTGAATACAAATTCGTGAGGTGTTTATGTGAAACGGATTTTTTGACATTAAGTCTGTTCATAAAAGCAAAAATAGACTTAGTGTCAATTCATTAAATTATTTATATTAGCAGCATGCTATCTAAAAAAACCAAGTACGGACTAAAAGCTTTAACCTTTATTGCAAGGAGTGAAAGTGGTATGCCAGTTCGTGTTGGAGAAATAGCAGGTAGTGAAAGCATTCCACAGAAATTTTTAGAAACTATATTACTTACCTTAAGAAAAGCAGGTATTCTTGGGTCTAAAAAAGGCAAACATGGTGGGTACTATTTACGTAGCCATCCATCGGCAGTTAAAATGACTGATGTGATGCGTGTTTTAGAAGGCCCTATTGCTATGGTGCCTTGTGTAAGTTTAAACTATTACGAAAAATGTGATGATTGCCCAGACGAACATCAATGCAGTGTTCATAGGTTAATGATAGAGGTGCGAGATAGCACATTAAAGGTACTGAGAAATACTACTTTAGAAGATTTAGCCTTGAAAGATTCCTAAAAATAAATCATTTAGCTACTTTTTTTAGGTCTTTTACCCTTAAAATATTCCATTATTCTAAAAAGTTGTTTATCCTCTTTGTGTTGTAATAAAAAGTATTACTTTTGTAATCCCTATTAAATTGATAGGATTAATATAGTAAAAAGACAAATGATAGCGCAGATGTTATTAAAAAGTAAAGAGAAATCTACTTATAAAGAAGATAGTTCTGGAGAAAAACCAATTAGAAGTGTTGCTAAAGCGCTAAGTTGGAGAGTTGTTGGTACGTTAGATACCTTAGTGGTTTCTTACATTCTTACAGGTAGAATATCATTAGCAGCATCCATTGCTTCTGTAGATTTTGTAACAAAACTAATTTTATACTTTTTTCACGAGCGCGTGTGGAATGTTATTAAATGGGGAAAATAAATTAAGATTTTATGTTTACTGAAAATCAAATACAACAACTAAATAAGGCATTAAAAAATGCTACTCCAAGTGAAATTATTAAAAAGGCATTTGAGCTGAGTAATGAAGCAGTGGTTACAACAAACTTCAGACCCTATGAGGCAGCTATTTTGCATGCTGTAAGCACAGAAGTTTCAGATGTTCCTGTGGTGTGGTGTGATACGGGGTATAATACTCCAAACACTTACAAACATGCAGAACAGGTTATTCAGGAATTAGGCCTAAACGTTTTTTTATATGTTCCTAAACAAACCGCTGCCCATAGAGATGTGGTTATGGGTATTCCTAGTGTAGATGATGCAAATCATGCACTGTTTACAGAACAAGTTAAATTGGAGCCTTTTAAACGTGCTATGGAAGCTCACAAGCCAAAAGTATGGTTTACTAACTTGCGTAAAGGACAAACAGCCTTCAGAAACAGTATTGATATTTTTAGTTTAAGTGCTGATGGTGTTTTAAAAGTAAGCCCTTTTTATTATTGGTCTGATGAAAAATTAGATACTTATTTAGAAGAGAATAATTTACCAAACGAGTTTAAATATTTTGACCCAACAAAAGCATTGGCCAATAGAGAATGTGGTCTACACGCTTAAATAAATAAGATTATGAAGAAAGATACGTCATACATTAATGCGTTAGAAAATGAAGCCATCTATATAATTAGAGAGGTAGCCGCACAGTTTGAAAAACCAGTATTGTTATTTTCTGGAGGTAAAGACTCCATTACTCTGGTAAGGTTGGCACAAAAAGCGTTTTACCCAGCTAAAATTCCGTTTCCATTAATGCATATTGATACAGGGCATAATTTCCCAGAAACTATTGAATTTAGAGATAGATTGGTTGAAGAACTTGGTTTAGAATTAATTGTACGTAATGTACAGGATTCTATAGATCAGGGAAAAGTAAAGGAGGAGTCTGGACGTTACGCAAGTAGAAATATGTTGCAAACCACAACGCTTTTGGATGCTATTGAAGAGTTTAAGTTTGATGCTTGTATTGGTGGTGCACGTCGCGATGAAGAAAAAGCAAGAGCTAAAGAACGTATTTTCTCGGTTCGTGATGATTTTGGTCAATGGGATGAGAAAAACCAAAGGCCAGAATTGTTTGATATGTTGAATGGAGAAATAGATTTAGGACAAAATGTTCGTGTATTTCCAATATCAAACTGGACAGAGTTAGATGTTTGGTCTTACATAGAAAAAGAAAATATCGAAATCCCATCCATTTATTTTGCTCATAAACGTAAAGTATTCTTGAGAGATGGATTGATTTGGTCTGCAGAAGATGATGTGGTTTATAGAGACGAAGAAGAAGAAATAATTGAAGAAATGGTACGTTTCAGAACTGTGGGAGATATGAGTTGTACTGCAGCAGTATTATCAGAAGCAGCTACAATTTCTAAAGTTGTTGAGGAGATCAGAGATTCTTCAATTTCAGAACGTGGAGCGCGTATTGATGACAAGCGCTCAGAAGCAGCCATGGAAAAACGTAAACAACAAGGGTATTTCTAAAATTAGATATTAGTTAAAGTTACAAACGAAAAATAGGCTTTAAGCCAACAATATAAAGATGGAAGTATTAAAAATAGCAACAGCAGGAAGTGTAGATGACGGTAAAAGTACATTGATTGGTCGTATTCTTTACGACACAAAATCATTGACAACCGATAAATTGGAAGCTATAGAAAAAACAAGCAAACAACGCGGTTATGATTATTTAGACTTTTCATTAGCAACAGATGGTTTGGTTGCCGAAAGAGAACAAGGTATTACAATTGATGTAGCTCATATTTATTTTTCAACATCTAAGAAGAGTTATATTATTGCTGATACTCCTGGTCATGTAGAATATACCAGAAACATGGTAACAGGAGCTTCAACATCACAGGCATCAATTATTTTAATTGATGCTAGAAAGGGTGTAATAGAGCAAACCAATCGCCACTTCTTTATTAATAACCTATTGCGTATTAAAGACGTTGTAGTGGCTATTAATAAGATGGACTTAGTTGATTATTCTGAAGATGTTTACAATAAAATTAAAGCCGATTTTGAGGATTTAATGAGTAAGAGAGATTATCAAGATCAATCTATTTCATTTATTCCGGTAAGTGCTTTAAAAGGTGATAATGTTGTTAATCCTTCAAAAAATATGCCTTGGTATAAGGGAGAAACGTTGTTGGATCACTTAGAAAAACTTGATAAAGCCGATATTTTTAATGTGGGTACACCACGTTTTCCTGTGCAATATGTTATTCGCCCAAAGACTGATGAATATCATGATTTTAGAGGGTACGCTGGGAAAGTTTATGGCGGTAACTTAAGTGTTGGAGATGAGGTTGTGGTATTGCCATCTCTAACAAAGTCTAAGATTAAGGAGATTTATTTCTATGATGAAAAATATGAAACTGCTTCAAGACGTTCCTCGGTTACTATTACTCTAGAAGATGATGTTAATGTAAGTAGAGGTGATATGATAGTAAAGGAGAATGATTTACCAACCATAGAAAAACAATTTACTGCTAACGTATGTTGGATGGATTCAAAACAGTTAACACCTGGTGCTAAATATATTGTACAACATGGTATTAACAAGGTATTGGCCAAAGTAGATAACATTCATCATAAAATTCATCCTGATTATTCTGGAATTGAAGAAGAGGTGAGCGGTTTAGGAATGAACGATATTGCTCAAGTAAGCTTTAAGCTTAATAAGCCTATTTATTATGATAAGTTTAAAAATCACCGTACCAATGGGTCGTTTATAATCATCGACTCACAATCAAATAATACGGTTGGAGCTGGATTTATTCAATAAATAAAGGTCTACCGTAAAGACCTAAAAGAAACGGAAAAAAGAGAAACGAGAAACACTAAAAAAGACTTTCCGAAAGGGGAGAAAAGGGAGTCATGCAAAGTTTTAGAACAGAAATAGAAAATCCAATTGTTGAAAAGGATATTATTGAATTAGCAAATAAAATTGAACTTTTTCATAATGGCAAAATTGATGAAGAAAAATTTAGAAGCCTTCGTTTAGCACGTGGTGTTTATGGACAAAGACAGGAGGGGGTTCAGATGATTCGTATCAAGTTACCTTATGGTAAGGTTAAGAGTAATCAACTACACAGAATTTCAGATGTGTCTGATGAATACTCAAAAGGACGCTTGCATATTACTACACGTCAGGATATTCAAATTCACTATGTAGATTTAAATAGAACACCAGAACTTTGGGCAGAGTTAGAAAAAGATGATGTTACATTAAGAGAAGCTTGTGGAAACACAGTACGTAATGTAACCGCAAGTGAGACGGCTGGAATTGACCCCAATGAGCCTTTTGATGTGTCACCTTATGCAGATGCTTTATATAAATTCTTTTTACGTAACCCTATTTGTCAGGAAATGGGACGTAAATTTAAAGTATCGTTCTCATCTTCTGATGAAGATACTGGGTTATCCTATATGCATGATTTAGGTTTCATTGCAAAAATTAATAATGGAGTACGCGGATTTAAAGTGATGATTGGTGGTGGATTAGGTTCTCAACCACGTGAAGCAGATGTGCTTTATGAGTTTGTTGAAACCGATAAAATTATTCCAATCATGGAAGGTGTTTTAAGAATTTTTGATCGTCATGGTGAACGTAAAAGTCGTGCCAAGGCTCGTATGAAATTCTTAATAAAAGATATTGGTTTAGAGGCTTTTAAAGAATTAGTTGATGCTGAACAACAAGCTATAGAGTTAAAGTCTGTGCCAATTAATGCTCATGATTACAGAGCATCTGTTCCTGTTGAAGTTTCTGAAATTCCTGAGGTTGAAATTAAAGATCAGACAGCTTTTGAAACTTGGAAGGCAACCAACTTAGTTCCTCAAAAGCAAGATGGTTACGTCGCTATAGGTGTTAAAGTATTGTTAGGCGATTTTTATACCGATAAAGCTAGATTGCTAGCAGATTTAGTTGAAAACTATGCTGCTGGAGAAATTCGTTTGTCACTGCGTCAAAATATTTTGATTCCTTTTGTAAAGGAGGATTTGGTGCCATTTTTCTATACTGAATTAGAGAAGTTAGGCTTTGTGGAAGTGGGTTATAATAAAGCGGTTGATATTACGGCGTGTCCAGGTACAGATACTTGTAACTTGGGTATTGCTAGCAGTACGGGAATAGCAGCAGAATTGGAACGTACAATTAAAACCGAATACCCACAATACTTAAATAACAACGATTTGGTTATTAAAATTAGTGGTTGTATGAATGCCTGTGGGCAACACAATATGGCAAACATTGGTTTTCAAGGAATGTCTGTTCGTACACCAGACAAATTAGTAGCCCCAGCTTTACAGGTATTGTTAGGTGGAGGTAACCTAGGTGATGGAAATGGTGTGTTTGCAGATAAAGTAGTAAAGGTCCCTAGTAAAAGAGGTCCTGAAGCTTTAAGAAGAATATTAAATGACTATCAGGCCAATGCTAAAGGTAAACCTTTTGTAGACTATTATAAAGAACATGGTGAAAGGTACTTTTATGAACTTCTTCAAGATTTACAAGATGTTAGCAATTTAACTGAAGCTGATTTTATTGATTGGGGGAATGAAGAGAAGTATGTAAAAGAAATTGGTGTTGGTGAATGTGCCGGTGTTGTGATTGATTTAGTGGCAACATTGTTTCTTGAAAGTGAAGAAAAAATAGAAAATGCTAAAGAATCTGTTGGTAATGGTGTGTATTCTGGAGCTATCTATCATGCGTATAGTTCTATGGTGAATACAGCTAAAGCTTTATTGACAGCTGAAAATAAAAAGACCAATACACATGCTGGTATTATCAAGCAGTTTGATGAATTGTTTATTGAAAGCCAAAAAATAAGTTTAGGCGGTTCTTTTACTGAAATAGTTTATCAAATCAATAAATTTGCACCTTCACAGGAGTTTACTTCAAAGTACATAGAAAATGCTGCAGATTTCTTGTCTAAAGTAAGGGCTTACAGAGAAGCTGAATTAGGAACTGTTCAAAAAGAAGCCGTTTAAAGAGAGAAACAAATGAGTAGCATACCCCCAAAATTAACAGTAGTAGGAGCAGGTCCCGGAGACGAAGATTTAATTACCCTCAAAGCTATCAATGCTATTAAATCTGCTAACGTTATCCTTTATGATGCTCTTATAAATGAAAGTTTACTCAATTATGCTTCAGATGATACGGAGCGTATATTTGTAGGTAAGCGCAAGGGGTGTTATGCATTTCAGCAAGAGCAAATAAATGAATTGATTGTTACTAAAGCACATGAGAAAGGGCATGTAGTTAGACTTAAAGGAGGAGATCCGTTCATTTTTGGAAGAGGTGCTGAAGAGATTGATTATGTAAAAGGATTTGGATTAGAAACCGCTGTTGTACCAGGGATTTCATCGGTTATAGGGGTGCCTGCTTACCAGGGGATACCCTTAACAAGGCGTGGTGCATCAGAAAGTTTTTGGGTAATCACAGGAACCACAAAAAACCATCAGTTATCCAGCGATGTATTGTTAGCGGCAAAATCTACAGCCACAGTAGTCATTTTAATGGGAATGCATAAACTTGGTGAGATTGTAAAGACATTTTCTCATGAAAACAAACAAGATACACCTGTTGCCATTATACAAAACGGAACCACAGATAACGAAAAAATAGGGGTTGGAACAATTGCTACCATTGAAAGAGTGGTCTCTGAAAAGCAGTTATCCTCTCCAGCTATAATTGTTATTGGTGAGGTTGTGGAAAAGCGAGTTCAATTGTCTTCTGTTATAAAAAGTGTTAAAGAGCAAATTTAAGTTGCCACTATGGAACGTAATAACCTCTACCCTATTTTTCTCAAGGTAAAACAACTAAATATCCTAATTGTTGGAGGGGGTTTTGTTGCAGAGGAAAAACTTACTTTTTTGTTAAAATCCAGTCCAGATGCACAGGTCACTATGGTGGCTCCAATGTTTAGAGAAGGAACTATTGCCTTAGCTAAAAAAGGAGATGTTACCCTTGTAAAATCAAAATATAAAAAACGATTTTTAAAAAACAGGCATATTGTTGTAGTAACCACTGATAAGCCTAAAGTGAACAAGCAGATTTATAAACATTGTAGAAGAAGAAGCATTTTGGTAAATGTAGCAGATAATCCACCGCTATGCGATTTCTATATGGGAGGTATTGTTACAAAGGGTAATGTAAAAGTAGCTATTAGTACCAACGGAAAATCACCAACAACAGCTAAACGATTAAGACAGTTTTTTGAGGAGGTCATTCCGGAAAATGTTGATGATTTAGTTAAAAATTTAAACGAATACAGGAAAACACTAAAAGGTGATTTTGAGGAAAAGGTGGAAACACTCAACGAAGTCACAAAAAAATTAATAGAAAAAAGAAAACAAAATGATTAAGACGGACATACTTATTATAGGCGCTGGCCCCACAGGGCTATTTACGGTTTTTGAAGCTGGATTGTTAAAACTAAAGTGTCACTTAATTGATGCATTACCTCAACCAGGAGGTCAATGCTCTGAGCTGTACCCAAAAAAGCCTATTTATGATATCCCTGGATTTCCTGAAATTTTAGCAGGAGATTTAACTAAAAATTTATTAGAACAAGGAAAGCAGTTTGAACCCGGTTTTACCTTAGGCGAGCGTGCAGAAACTATAGAAAAACAAGAGGACGGGTCGTTTATTGTAACTACCAATAAAGGAACAAAGCATCAAGCTCCTGTTGTAGCCATAGCAAGTGGTTTGGGAAGTTTTGAACCTAGAAAACCTCAAATAGAAAATCTACTTGATTATGAAGATAAAGGCGTTGAGTATATGATTAAAGAACCAGAAATCTACCGCGGTAAAAACGTTGTAATTGCAGGTGGTGGAGACTCTGCTCTAGATTGGTCTATCTATTTATCAGATGTAGCTAAAAGTGTAACACTTGTACACAGGCGTAATGAGTTTAGAGGACATTTAGATTCTGTTGAAAAAGTTCAAGAATTAAAAAATGAGGGCAAAATTAATCTTATTACTCCGGCAGAAGTAACTAATATCTTGGGTAATGGAAAAGTTGAAGCCATAGAGATTACTAAAAATGGAGAGACACCAGTAGTTGTTGAAACAGATCATTTTATTCCTCTTTTTGGTTTATCACCCAAATTAGGGCCTATAGCTAACTGGGGTCTGGAAATTGAGAAAAATGCTATTAAAGTAAATAATGCATTAGATTATCAAACCAACATTCCCGGTATATTCGCCATTGGTGATGGTAATTACTATCCAGGTAAACTAAAGCTAATCCTATGTGGGTTTCATGAAGCAACCATAATGTGTCAAGCAGCATATAAAATCATTAATCCTGGTAAGAAGTTTGTTTTGAAGTATACAACGGTAAGTGGGATTGATGGATTTGATGGTACAAGAAAAGAAGCACCAAAAGCGGTTGTGCAGGCTATAAATTAAATGGTAGATTTTAATAAAGAACTATCCCGCGAGGTTTCTTTTGAACACGCGGGATTTAATGTTTAATATCGCTAGATTATTCAGGTTTTAATTTTATTTTTATCAAGTAAAAGACTAAAGAGGTAACTTATGAAAAGCTATAATGTTTGTTTAAAAGATACAGTTAAAACCTTTACTAAAAAATTGTTTTATTCTTTGTTTGATTGTGAACAAGAAGAAGAACATAGTGAATTTCTGCAACATACCTTTGTTAAAATTCTGTCGGTTTTAAAAATTGATAATGCCGAAAATATTTGGGAAAGTTTTAAAGCCGATTTACCAGAAATTAGAACAAAACTTGATTTGGATGCTGTAGCTTTTGAAAAAAACGACCCCGCATCACATTGTTTAGAAGAAATTTATTTGGCGTATCCCGGATTTCATGCTATTTCAATTTATCGATTAAGTAATGCCTTGTATAAGAGAGGTGTATATATTTTGCCAAGAATGATGAGTGAATATATTCATGGTATTACAGGTATTGATATTCATCCGGGAGCTACAATAGGCGATTCATTTTATATTGATCATGGTACCGGAATTGTAATTGGAGAGACATCTATCATCGGTAAGGAAGTTAAAATATATCAAGGCGTTACTTTAGGAGGTATTTCGGTATCAAAAAATCTTGCGAAAGTAAAGCGTCACCCTACAATTGAAGATGGAGTTTGCATTTATGCTAATGCCACCATTTTGGGAGGTGATATAGTAATCGGTAAAAACAGTATTATTGGAGCAAACGTTTGGATAACCCAATCAGTTCCAGAAAATTCATTAGTTACCTATCAAACCGAAATAAAAATTAGACCCAAAAAGAATGGTATACGATAAAACAGTTTTAGATTATATAGGCAACACACCTTTGGTTGATGCAAGTCAATTAGTAGCCAAAGATGGCGTTAAATTATTTTTAAAACTTGAGGGTAATAACCCTGGTGGTAGTGTTAAAGATAGGCCTGCTTTTAATATGATAAATGAAGCACTCAAGCGAGGTGATGTTAAAAAAGGTGGCACTTTAGTAGAAGCCACAAGTGGTAATACAGGCATTGCTTTAGCGTTAATAGCAAATCTATTAGATGTGAATATGGTATTAATCATGCCTAAAAACTCTACTGAAGAACGGGTTAAAACTATGCGTGCCTATGGAGCCGAAGTGATTCTAACACCCGCTGATATTGGTATTGAAGGCTCTCGAGATTTGGCTTTTAAATTACGAGATGAAAAGGGATACGTGTTGTTAAATCAATTTGGAAACGATGATAATTGGAAAGCCCACTATAAAACCACAGGACCTGAGATTTGGAAAGATACCAATGAAAAAATCACACATTTTGTGTCTGCCATGGGAACTACAGGTACTATCATGGGGGTTTCAACATATTTAAAAGAAAAAAATAAGGCTATAACTATAGTAGGCGCACAACCTGATGATAATTCAAGGATACCTGGTATTAGAAAATGGCCAGAAGAATACATTCCTAAATTCTTTGATAGAAGTAAGGTTGATAAGATTATTGAAGTAACCGAAGCAGATGCTAAAGTAACAACCCAACGTTTAGCAAAAGAGGTAGGTGTTTTTGCAGGGATGAGTAGTGGCGGATCTGTGTTTTGTGCACTAAAAGTAGCTGAATCAATTAATGAGGGTGTTGTTGTTGCTATTATTTGTGATAGGGGTGATCGATACTTATCATCAACATTGTTTGAGTAAGCTTGTGAATTTTTAAAAATGATAGTGCAAAACAAAAATATAGTCGTTATTTTTGTGCGCCAATAGGTGTGAGTTCATAAACGTAATAGTGTTATCAAGAAAGGTAGAGGGATTAGACCCAATGAAACCTTGGCAACCCTTTAACTTGTAAAGAAGGTGCTACGTTCTACCGCCTCTCCTGAATTTATGTGGCTGATTGTATTCATTAAATCAGTAACTCAGGGACTTAGCGGACAGATAACGAATAGTATTTTTACTTTTCTTGATGACATTTGTATATACTGTAAGATTCCTGAGAATCTTTAGGTGTTTAATTAAATTAAGATGTCAAATATAAAACAAGCTTTAAAAGACCGAATTTTAGTTTTGGATGGTGCCATGGGTACTATGTTGCAAGCTTATAAATTTACTGAAGAAGATTTTAGAGGAGATCGTTTTAAAGAATATCCAATTCCCTTACAAGGGAATAACGACTTATTATCAATAACGCAGCCAGAAGCTATTAAAACGGTTCATGCCAAATATTTTGAAGCTGGAGCCGATATTGTTGAAACCAATACATTTTCGGGTACAACCATTGCCATGGCAGACTATCAGATGGAGGATTTGGTATACGAACTAAATTTTCAGTCAGCTAAAATAGCCAAAGAAGTCGCCGACGAATTCACCAAAAGAGAACCACAAAAGCCACGTTTTGTAGCGGGCTCTATGGGGCCAACAAACCGTACGGCAAGTATGTCTCCAGATGTGAATGACCCTGGATACAGGGCGGTAACTTTTGATGAATTGCGAATAGCTTATAAACAACAAGCAGAGGCACTGGTTGATGGAGGTGTAGATTTATTGTTAGTTGAAACGGTGTTTGATACATTAAACGCCAAAGCAGCTTTATTTGCCATTGAAGAAGTTAAAGAGGAAAGAAATATTGATATTCCTATTATGCTTAGCGGAACTATAACAGATGCTTCGGGGAGAACCTTATCGGGTCAAACAGCTGAAGCTTTTTTAATTTCTGTATCACATATTCCATTGTTATCGGTAGGGTTTAATTGTGCATTAGGAGCTAATTTATTACAACCACATTTGGAGGCCATTGCAGGAAAAACAGATTTTGCCGTATCAGCGCACCCAAATGCTGGTTTGCCAAATGCTTTTGGAGAATATGATGAAACGCCAGAAGAAATGGGGGCTCAGATAGAAGAATACTTAAAAAAGGATTTAATAAATATTATTGGTGGTTGTTGCGGTACAAGTCCAGCACATATAAAAGTTATTGCAGATATAGCTTCTAAATATAAACCACGTCGTCATGCTGAATTTGTTTCGGTGTCTCATTGAGTTGATATGATTCTAGAAGTAGCTATTCTAAATATTAAAGAGGGATTGTCAGAGAATTTTGAAGGTGATTTCAAAAAGGCTGAACCTATCATCTCATCAATGAAAGGTTACATCTCACACAAGCTAAAAAAATGTGTTGAGCAAAACGATAAATATATATTATTAGTAAACTGGAAAACTATTGAAGACCATGAAATTGGTTTTAGGCAGTCTAAAGAATATCAGGAATGGAAAGCATTATTACATCATTATTATGACCCATTTCCAATAGTAGAGCATTATAAATAATGAAAGTTAACCAATCTAGATACATGCGTTTGTCAGGATTAGAACCACTAATCCTGAACGAGAACAGCAACTTTATAAACATTGGTGAGCGTACTAATGTAGCTGGTTCTCGTAAATTTTTACGATTAATAAAAGAAGAGCAGTTTGATGAAGCTTTAGATATTGCCCGTCACCAAGTTGATGGAGGTGCGCAAATTATCGACATTAATATGGACGATGGACTTATTGATGGCAAAGAAGCTATGGTTAGGTTTTTAAACCTTATTGCAGCTGAACCTGATATTTGCAGAGTACCAATTATGATTGATAGTTCTAAATGGGAAATCATTGAGGCAGGATTGCAGGTTATTCAAGGCAAAGGTGTTGTTAATTCCATTTCACTCAAAGAAGGAAAGGATAAATTTATTTGGGAAGCCACCCAAATAAAACGTTATGGAGCAGCAGTTATAGTAATGGCATTTGATGAAGTTGGGCAAGCCGATAATTATGAGCGTAGAATTGAAATTGCAGAACGTTCCTACCGTATTCTGGTTGATGAAGTTGGTTTTCCTTCGGAAGATATTATTTTCGATTTAAATGTATTCCCCGTAGCAACAGGAATGGAGGAGCATCGTAAAAATGCTATCGATTTTATTGAAGCCACCCGTTGGGTTCGTCAAAATTTAGAAAATGCCAGTGTTAGTGGTGGTGTAAGTAATGTGTCATTTTCGTTCAGAGGAAACAATATTGTAAGAGAGGCTATGCACTCGGTGTTTTTATATCATGCTATTCAAGCAGGAATGAACATGGGAATTGTAAACCCTACTATGTTAGAGGTTTATGATGATATTCCAAAGGATTTATTAGAGCATGTTGAAGATGTAATTTTAGACAGACGAGATGATACTACAGAACGTTTATTAGAATTCGCCGAAACTGTAAAAGGTACCAAAGTTGAAAGAGCGGCTGATTTATCTTGGAGAGAGAATGCATTACAAGATAGAATTACGCATGCTTTAGTAAAGGGAATAGATGCTTTTATAATAGAAGATATTGAGGAAGCAAGACAACAAGCTGATAGACCTTTAGATGTTATTGAAGGTCACTTAATGATAGGAATGAATGTGGTGGGTGATTTGTTTGGTGAAGGAAAAATGTTTTTACCACAGGTAGTAAAATCGGCTCGTGTTATGAAAAAAGCCGTTGCGTATTTAAATCCGTTTATTGAAGCCGAAAAATCTGAAGAGCAAAAAGCGTTAGGTAAAATATTAATGGCGACTGTAAAAGGCGATGTACATGATATTGGTAAAAATATTGTTAGTGTTGTTTTAGGTTGTAATAATTATGAGATAGTCGATTTAGGGGTTATGGTGCCTCCAGAGAAGATTATTGAAGCCGCCAAAAAAGAAAATGTTGACGCTATTGGCTTATCTGGTTTAATTACACCATCATTAGATGAAATGGTGTATTTAGCTAAAGAAATGGAACGCGAAAACATGGATATTCCATTGCTAATTGGTGGAGCTACAACATCTAAAGCACATACAGCCGTTAAAATTGATACACAATATAAAAATGCTGTAGTGCATGTAAATGATGCATCGCGTGCCGTAACGGTTGTAGGAGATTTGCTAAATAAGCAAAGTGCTAATGAATATGTAGCTAGATTAAAAAAAGATTATGATGAATTTAGAACCAAGTTTTTAAAACGTGGTAAAGAAAAATCATATATTTCTATACAAGAGGCTAGAGAACGTAAATTTAAAATTGATTGGGATACTACTGAAATTAGAAAACCTAAAGAAATGGGGATTCAAATGTTAAAGCAATTAAGTTTAAAAGAACTGTTGCCTTATGTAGATTGGAGTCCTTTTTTTAGAAGTTGGGATTTACATGGCAAGTATCCAGATATTTTAGATGATGAGGTAGTTGGAGAGCATGCTACACAATTATTTGATGATGCCCAAACGATGATTCAGGATATCATTGCGAAACAATTATTGAAACCTAAAGCGGTTTTTGGATTGTTTGAAGCAAACTCTATCAATGATGATGATATCTCAGTTAAAAAGAAAGGCAAAGAAATAGCAGTTTTCAGAACGCTTCGTCAACAATTAAAAAAGCGTGAAGGAGTGCCTAACCATGCCTTGGCAGATTTTATTGCTCCTGAAAGTACAGGAAAAACAGATTATATTGGGGCTTTTTGTGTGGGGCTTTTTGGAGCTCAAGAGCTAGCGGAAGGGTATAAGAAAAAAGATGATGACTATAGTGCTATTATGGCACAAGCTATTGCCGATAGATTTGCAGAAGCCTTTGCAGAATATTTGCATAAGCAAGTAAGAATCAAGCACTGGGGTTATGCCGAAGGTGAAGATTTAAGTAATGATGAATTGATTAAGGAAACGTACAAAGGTATTCGTCCGGCACCAGGTTATCCAGCATGTCCAGACCATTTAGAGAAAGAAACTATTTGGGAGTTGCTAGACGTTGAAAAAATTATTGGGGTTACGCTAACTGAAAGTTTAGCTATGTGGCCAGCATCGGCGGTTTCTGGATATTATTTTGCAAACCCAGAGGCTAAATATTTTGGATTAGGTAAAATAACCGATGACCAAGTAACCGATTATGCCCAAAGAAAAGGCATCACAAAAGATAAAGCAAGAAAGTGGTTGCATCCTAATTTGGCAGAATAGCCTGCGTTAGCGATTGAAGCTAACTACCATGTAGTGCGTAAAGCGCGACCCAAAGGGGAACGCCCAAAAAGAATAAATTAATAAGGAGATACTGAATTAAATTCAGCATAAATGAAAGTAACAGACCATATAAAAGAGGCCAAGGGAAAAACCTTGTTTTCGTTTGAAGTGATTCCACCAAAGAAGGGTAAAAATATTCAGGATTTATACAATAATATAGATCCTCTAATGGAGTTTAATCCACCGTTTATTGATGTAACTACTTCTAGAGAGGAGTATGTTTATATTGATAAAGGCAATGGGCTTTTAGACAAACGTATTACACGTATGCGCCCAGGTACCGTTGGGATTTGTGCTTCTATTATGCATAAGTATCAAGTAGATGCCATTCCGCATTTGTTGTGTGGTGGTTTTACAAAGGAAGAAACCGAGTATGTATTGGTAGATTGTCATTATTTAGGGTTGGACAATGTTATGGCTTTACGTGGCGATTCCATGAAAGATGAACCCTATTTTAAACCCGTAAAAGGAGGGCATGCCTATGCTTGTGAATTGGTAGAGCAAATAGCTAACTTAAACAGAGGACAGTATCTTCATGATGATGTAGAAGTAGAGCATTATTCTGATTTTTGTATTGGAGTGGCGGGGTACCCGGAAAAACATATGGAAGCCCCTTCATTACAAACCGACTTAAAACGTTTAAAACAAAAGGTTGATGCTGGAGCAGATTATGTGGTAACGCAAATGTTTTTTGATAATCAGAAGTATTTTGATTTTGTTGAAAAAGCACGTGACATGGGAATTACAATACCAATTATTCCAGGTATTAAACCAATTGCAGTTAAGCGTCATTTACAATTATTGCCTCAAGTATTTAAAATAGATTTACCTCAAGATTTAATTGATGCTGTTGAGACTTGTAAAGATAATAAAGCGGTAAGGCAAGTAGGTATTGAATTTGCTATTCAACAATCTAAAGAGTTAAAAGCGGCTGGGGTGCCAGTGTTACACTATTACTCAATGGGTAAAAGCGATAATATAAAGGCAATAGCTTCGGCGTTGTTTTAAATATTGTATTACTTTTGCGCTATAAGCAACCCATTAATGAGGCTTTTTTTAACCTGCTTTTTAATTGTTTTTTCTTCTGTTTCTTTTGCGCAGGAAAATCAGTACAGTTCTTATTTTGATGTTAATTACTTCAAAGGTAATATTGCACTGCACAATAACGACATTCTACACTTAATACAAGGACACCCCGAAGGTGTTATTTTAAGTTGGAATAAAAAGACTTTTGGTTATCAAGAGTGGGAACAACGTTATAATTATCCAGATTACGGTATCTCTTTTGCATACCAGAATTTAAAGAATGACGTATTAGGAAATAACTATTCAATTTATGCACATTACAATTTTTACTTTTTTAAAAGAAACTTGATGATGCGTATTGGCCAAGGGTTGGCCTACACTACCAATCCTTATAATAGGGAAACGAATTTTAGAAATATAGCTTTTGGAACCCAACTTATGAGTAGCACTTATGGTATGTTGAATTATAAAAAGGAACGCCTTTTTGATAAGTTTGGTTTACAGGGTGGATTATCCTTTATTCATTATTCTAATGCAAATGTAAAGGCTCCAAACACAAGCATAAATTCGGTTACATTAAATTTAGGAGTAACCTACAGTATGGATGATAAGAATCCTGAATATCATAGTAATTTACAAGAAAACGATAATAAATTTGTAGAACCCCTAAAATATAATTTGGTTTTTCGAAGTGGAATCAATGAAAGTGATATTGTGGGGAGTGGGCAATTTCCATTTTATATCTTCTCAGCTTATGCCGATAAACGAATTAATATTAAAAGTGCATTACAACTTGGGGCCGATGTGTTCTTTTCTAATTTTTTAAAAGAATATATTAAGTATAGAAGTGTAGCTTTTCCTGAGGATAATTTATCTGGTGATGAAGATTTTAAACGCATTGGGGTTTTTGCTGGTCATGAATTGTTTGTAAATAAATTAAGTTTAGTTACCCAACTAGGATACTATGTGTATTACCCGTTTGATTTTGAAGGGAGAACTTATGTTAGGGTTGGAATGAAACGATATTTTTCTGATAAATGGTTTGGGGCATTGACTCTAAAATCTCATGGTTTTAAAGCTGAAGCAGTAGAATTAGGAATAGGAATACGATTATGAAAAAGGTACTACATATTTTGTTAATCGTTTTAATTTTTGCTTGTGACAGTGAGAATGTAGCTGATTGTTTTCAAAAAACAGGAACTATCATTCAAAATGAATTAGAACTTGGTGTCTTTAATAAAATTTTGGTCAATAGAGATATTGAACTAATAGTTAAAGAAGGTGCTCAAAAAGTTGTTATAGAAACAGGGGAGAACCTAATAAATGATGTTACAGTGGTTGTAGTTGACAATCAATTGATATTAACAGACAATAATAACTGTAATTACGTGCGTAATTATGGTATTACCAAAGTGTTTGTAACGGCTCCGGATATTACGGAAATACGAAGTTCTACACAGTACGATATTAGTTCTAATGGCGTTTTAACGTATCCAAATTTAACCATACTGTCTGAAGACTTTAATGCGCCAGGTACTTTTACTACCGGTAATTTTAGGTTGCAAATTGATAATAGTACCTTTAGACTAGTCTTTAATAACTTGTCAAATTGTTTTGTTTCAGGGAACACCAACAACTTGCATGTTACCTTTGCATCAGGAAACGGGCGTTTTGAAGGTGAAAATTTAACTGCACAAAACATACAAATTTGGCACAGAGGAACCAATGACATGTTGGTGAACCCCATTCAGAGTATTCAGGGAGTCATCAGTAGTGTAGGTAATGTAATTTCCATAAACAGACCTAATACTGTAAATATGGATGAGCTATATAAGGGCCGATTGATTTTTAAATAAGGCTATAGATTGCTTTGCAATTTCCAACTCTTCATTTGTGGGGATTACCAGTATTTTTGTTAACGCAGTGTCTTTATTGATAGCTCGAATTTTATTAGAACGTACCAGATTTTTTTCAGCATCTAATTCAATACCCAAATAATCTAAATCTTTACAAACGCGTTCGCGCATATCAGCAGAGTTTTCACCAATACCAGCGGTAAATATGATGGCATCCAGTCCGTTCATAATAGCGGCATAACTACCAATATATTTTTTAATTCGGTATGCGTTCATCTCTAAAGCCAGTATGCAATTCTTATTACCTTTTTCGGCTTCCTTTTGAATTTCACGTAAATCACTATAACCAGTAAGCCCAAGCATGCCACTTTGTTTTTGAAGCATGTTATTGATGTCTTTTAACTCAAATCCATGACGTTCTGCTAAATGAAAGATAACAGAGGGGTCAATATCTCCAGAACGAGTTCCCATTATAAGACCATTTACAGGCGAGAACCCTAATGAGTGATCAATACTTTTACCATTTTTAATGGCCGTCATACTACAACCATTACCTAAATGAATAGAAATGATTTTTGAATCTTTTTTTCCGAGAAATTCAATAGCCTTTTCAGATACGTATTTGTGGCTTGTGCCATGGAATCCGTATAAGCGAATATGGTGTTTTTCTAAATACTCATTTGGAATAGCATATTTATAGGCTTTTTCTGGAATTGATTGATGAAAAGCAGTGTCAAAAACTGCTACCTGCTTAGCATTTTTAAAGACTTCCTCGGCTACTTCAATACCTTCTAGATTTGCTGGATTGTGTAAAGGTGCTAAAGAAGATAAAGCTTTTATTTTTTCTTTAACCTCATTGGTAATTACCGTGGTATCGCTAAAATGTTTTCCACCATGAACCACTCTGTGTCCTACAATAGTAATATCATCGGGAGATTGAATAACGCCAGTTTCATTGTCTAAAAGTTGTTCGGCAACTAGTTTTAATCCTTGTTTATGATTTTTAACTGGAGTTACTTTTTCAATAGTATCATTATTGGTTTTAAATTTAAAAATAGCATCTTCAAAACCAATACGTTCTATCTGTCCTGAACAAATAATACGTTCTTCTGGCATTGAGAATAATTGAAATTTCAATGATGAACTTCCGGAGTTTAGTACTAATACTTCCATGGTTATAGGTCTTGAGCTTGAATGGCTGTTATTATTACGGTGCTATAAATATCATCTGATGTGCAGCCTCTACTTAAATCGTTAACAGGTTTGTTTAAACCTTGTAACATAGGGCCGATAGCTAATGCACCTGTTTCTCGTTGTACCGCTTTATAGGTATTGTTTCCAGTATTTAAATCTGGGAAAATCAACACGCTGGCTTCACCAGCGACCTCAGAATCTGGTAATTTACTTTTTCCAATGCGTTTATCAACCGCAGCATCATATTGAATAGGACCTTCAATTTTTAAATCAGGAGCGATAGACTTAGCAATTTCTGTTGCTTTTCTAACTTTATCAACATCTTCACCTTTTCCAGAAGCACCTGAGGAATATGATAACATGGCAACTTTAGGTTCTATACCAAAATCTAAGGCGGTTTTTGCAGATGAAATAGCTATTTCTGCTAATTGTTCTGCATTAGGATTTGGATTGATGGCACAGTCACCAAATATAGAAACACGATCTTCTAAACACATAAAGAACACCGATGAAACTATATTAACACCTGGTTTAGTTTTGATGAATTGAAGCGCAGGGCGTAATGTGTGTTGTGTGGTATGCATAGCTCCAGATACCATACCATCGGCATGACCTTTGTGTATCATCATGGTGCCAAAATAAGATACGTCCTCAATCATATCTTGAGCCATTTGTCTGTTTACGCCTTTGTGTTTTCTAAGTTCATAAAGGGTGTCTACATAATCATCAAAATGTTCAGATTGGGTGGGGAATACTACATTAACATCGTTTAAATTAAGTGGGATGTCGTACTCTTCAATACGCGATTGTATTTTTTCTCGTTCACCAATAAGAGTGATATCAACCACCTGAGTATTTACTAATCTGGCAGTTGCTCTCAGGACACGTTCATCATAACCTTCTGGTAGTACAATGTGCTTTTTATCCCTAAGTGCGCTTTGTAACAAATTATATTGGAACATTCTTGGAGTGAATATATCCGATTTGAAAGTAATTAAACGTTCAGCCAACATATCAGTGTCAACATGATTTTCAAATGTTGAAATAGAAGTTCTTATTTTTTCAGAATTCTCAGCGTAAATTCTAGACTTCACTTTTCCAATATCGTTTGCAACAGAAAAGGTGCCTCCTTGAACACTAATAACAGGAACAACACTTGAAAGTCCTTCAATGAGTTTTAGTATAGATTCTTCAGGAAGTAAACCACCTGTTAATACAATACCCGATATTTTTGGGTAATTTTTAGAGGCATGGGCTTGTAAAGCACCTAGTATAATATCTGCCCTGTCACCTGACGTTATGACAAGAGAACCATCTTTTAATTTCGTAAGATAGTTTCTCAACTGCATGGTGCCAACTCCAAAATTTTCTACTTGATTGTTAAGCATGTCTTTTCCAAACAAAACTTTAGCATCTAATGCTTTAACAATTTCTTTCAGAGTTGGACTAGCTAAACTTCTTATTTTTGGAATAACAGTAATATCGGTATCATTATTAATACGTTCAGCCAGTTTAGATTTAAGCTCCTTAACATCTTCTTTATTAATCTTATTGGCCATGATTGATAGCACATCTACCTCTTCTTTAAAGGTGTCATGTGCTAATTGAGCACTATCCACAATATCTTTCATGCTTTTGCCATCACCATGTAAAACAATAATGACTGGTAACCCGAGGTTTTTAGATATTAACATGTTGATATCTAACTCTAAACTAGAGTTTTCATGAGAGAAGTCTGTTCCTTCAACAAGAACCAAATCAAAACGATTTTCCAATCGTTTGTATTTTTTAATAATTTCATCAATAACATCTCCAGATTTACCCTGATTGTAAAGGTCTAAAACTTCACTTCGGGTAAATGCGAATGTTTTTTTGTAGTTGATGTCTATATCGAAATGTGAAATCACGGTGTTAATGTGATTATCCATTTCTCCAGCTTCAACATCCTCAATAATTGGTCTGAAGTAACCTACTTTTGCAGTCTTTCCTAAAAGCATACGCATGAGACCTAAAACTACAACCGATTTACCACTATTAGGCTCTATAGTGGCTACATAAATTCCTTTGCTCATTATACCTGTTTGTTGTTTACAAAGATACTTTTTTAAATCCTGATTAAAGAAGTACCCTTCCCTGTTTTAATTTGTTTTAAATACGGTACAAAATTAAAGCCTCAATGTTGTTGTAAAGATGATTTTTGTCATGATTTTTAATAAAAGCTAAATTGGTTTTTTGAATTTACCTTTATTATAAATAATGAAACTGAATCTTAGAAGAGTGATTTTTTATTTAAGACTGTGTAAGTTCTCTAAATAAAGTCTCTAAACTTGCATTTTTTTGATTTAATTGAAGAATTTTTAAGTGGTTGTCATGAGCAAAATCAAAAACATGTGAGCGCATGTCTTTTGAAGTTGAAAATGTAATTTCATAAACAAAATCATACGTGTTAATTACTTTTTTAACTTTTGGAAGTTGTTTTAAAAAAGCATCTTCAACTCTATAATCAAACTCCACAACAACAGTTTGTTCTTTTTGTTCACGTAATTCCGATAATTTTTTGTCGGCAACAATGTTACCTTTATTAATAATAATAACACGGTTACACATAGCCTCTACTTCTTGCATAATATGGGTTGAAAGAAAAACGGTTTTTGTCTTTCCAATAGTTTTAATAAGGTTTCTAATATCAACCAGTTGGTTAGGGTCTAAGCCAGTGGTGGGTTCATCTAATATTAAAACATCAGGATTATGCAAAAGAGCCGTTGCCAAACCAACACGCTGGCGATACCCTTTAGAAAGTTGTCCTATTTTTTTGTGAACTTCAGGTGTTAATCCTGTAAGCTCAATAACCTCATTTATACGTTCTTTAGTTACCTTGTATATGTTGGCATTAAATGAGAGGTACTCTTTAATATACATTTCCAAGTATAATGGGTTATGTTCAGGTAAGTAGCCTACGCTTAACTGTACGTTTTTGGTTTCGTTATTTATATCATACTCATTAACCTCTGCGTTTCCATCGTCTGGTCTTACGTAAGTGGTTAATATTTTCATCATGGTAGATTTGCCAGCGCCATTGGGACCTAAAAAGCCAACAATTTCGGGGTTTTTAACTTTAAAAGAAATGTTGTTTAAGGCTTTCTGATTACCGTAAAATTTAGAAATATTTTCAACCTTAATAGACATAATAAAAATTTCAGACAAAATTAAATGATTATCTAATGTAACCTAAGTTTTGCTATAAAATCACTAAAACTTCAAAAAAAAATATAAAAAATTAATTCTACAATTTTGATTTCTTAAAATATTAACTACTTTAGCCGCTGTAATTATGAGAACAACAGTAGTTTATACATATTTTAGCTTTTATTATTTCTTTTTTAGTTAAAGGAACGAGGCGTTATATGTATAAATTAGAACAATAAATTTAAATATAAGTCTCGGTGAAAATCGAGACTTTTTTTTATGATTAAAACGGTTGCCATACAAGGAGTAAAAGGATCATTTCATCACATTGTGTCACAGCAATTTTTTGATAAATCGGTTCATAATATTGAATGTTTAACATTTGATGAGGTGGTTAATTCTTTAATTTCTGAAGAATCTGACGCGGCTATTATGGCTTTAGAAAATTCTATTGCAGGTTCTATTATTCCTAATTATGCTTTAATTGATACTTATGGGTTGCACATAGTGGGAGAACATTATGTTGATGTTCAGCATAATTTAATGGTGTTGCCTGGGCAAACTATAAGAGATATTAAAGAAGTGTATTCACATCCTATGGCATTGTTGCAGTGTAAAGAATTCTTTAAACAATACCCTCATATTAAGTTGGTAGAAGATAAGGATACAGCAGAAGTTGCACAGCGTATCAAACATGGTGAATTAAAAGGTATAGGAGCTATTGCTAGTGTTTTGGCAGCAGATATTTTTGAACTGGACATTTTAGGAAAAAGTATTCAAACTATAAGACATAACGAAACCCGTTTTGTTATTGTAAAGCGCACAAATTCTGAAGTTCCTGAGAACGAAATTAATAAAGCATCTATTAAGTTTGAGGCAAATCATAAAAGAGGCAGTTTAGCAACTATTTTAAATGTGATGAGCGATTGTAAATTAAATTTAACTAAAATACAGTCGTTACCAATTATTGAAACTCCTTGGAAATATGCCTTTTTTGTAGATATTACATTTAATGAATACAGTGATTATAAAAAGGCTAAATCATTAATTGAAATAATGGCCGAAGGCTTTAAGGTATTGGGTGAATATAAAAATGCCAAGTTATGATTGAAGTAGCAAACAGATTACATACCGTTGAAGAATACTACTTCTCAAGAAAATTAAGGGAGGTAAACCAAATGATTGCCAATGGTAATCAGGTCATTAATTTGGGTATAGGAAGCCCTGATATGCAACCACCACAAAAAGTGATTGAGGCTATATCAGGTAGCTTACATGATGCTAGTGCTCATAAATATCAAAGTTATCAAGGGTTGCCAGAGCTTAGAGAAGCAATGGCAGCATTTTATAAAGAGCATTTTTCGGTGCGTTTGAATCCTAACTCTGAGATTCTTCCTTTAATGGGTAGTAAAGAAGGGATTATGCATATCTCTATGGCTTACTTAAATGAAGGTGATGAGGTTTTAATTCCAAATCCAGGTTATCCAACATACCAATCTGTTACTAGGTTGGTAGGAGCTAAACCAGTTTTTTATAAATTAGATGCTACCAATAATTGGCTGCCAGATATTAATGCGCTTCAAAGTTTAGATTTGAGCAAAGTAAAACTAATGTGGGTTAATTACCCGCATATGCCAACGGGAGCTCAACCATCTAAAATAGCTTTTAAGAGTTTAGTGGCTTTCGCAAAGCGACATAATATTTTAATTGTTAACGATAACCCATACAGTTTTGTGCTTAACGAGAATCCAATGAGTATTCTCAATATTGAAGGTGCTAAAGAGGTTTCTTTAGAGTTGAATTCATTAAGCAAAACCTTTAATATGGCAGGATGGCGCGTTGGTATGGTGCTAGGAAGTAGTGAGCTTATAAGTAATGTGTTGAAAGTTAAAAGTAACATGGATTCTGGCATGTTTTACGGTATTCAAAAAGGTGCTATTCAAGCATTGAAATGCTCTAAAATGTGGTATGTAACCTTAAACAGTGTATATAAAAAGCGCCGTGATTTAATTTGGAAATTAGCAGATACTCTTAACTGTACTTATGACAAAAATGCAACAGGTATGTTTGTGTGGGCTAAATTACCCGCAAACCTAAAATCTGAAGAATTTATAGACACTGTGTTAAAAAACAATCATGTTTTTATCACACCAGGCACTATTTTTGGTAGCCAAGGAGAAGGCTATATTAGATTTTCACTTTGTGCATCGGCAGAAGATATAGAGGAATGTATAGCAAGAATTAAGTAGCATGAAGAATATTTACTTTATAGGCATAGGGCTAATAGGAGGAAGTCTTGCTAAAGATATCAAGAAGCAGAACCCCAATGTGGTTAATCATGGTATTAGTAGAAAAGACTCAACACTAGAGGAAGCATTAACTTTAGGGTTGATTGATAAGAAAGCTACTTTAGATGATATTGATAAAGCAGATATGGTGATTGTATCTATACCTGTTGATGCTACTGTAAAATTATTACCAACCATTTTAGATAAAGTATCAGATGACGGATTGGTAATAGATGCAGGCTCAACAAAGGAAGCTATTTGTAAAGCGGTTGAGAATCATCCAAAACGAAGAAATTTTTTAGCGGCACACCCCATTGCAGGTACAGAACATTCTGGTCCAAGTGCTGCTATTAACGGATTGTTTGAAGGTAAAACCAATATTATTTGTGAAGTAGAAAAAACGGCTTTCAAGCTTCAAGAACAAGCACTAGAGATTTTCAAATCTCTAGGTATGCGTATCCGTTATATGAATCCTGAAGCACATGATAAACACATTGCTTATGTGTCGCATTTATCGCACATAAGTTCTTTCATGTTAGGAAAAACAGTTATTGAAAAAGAAAAGAATGAGCGTGATATTTTTGATATGGCTGGTAGTGGATTTGCTTCAACAGTAAGGCTTGCTAAAAGTTCACCAGAAATGTGGACACCCATTTTTAAACAAAATAAAGAGAATGTAATTGAAACATTAGAAGAGTATATAAATAACCTTTCTCATTTTAAAGAGCTAATGAAACAAGATAACTTTGAAGCTATTTTTAATGAGATGAGAGATACAAATCATATTAAAGACATATTAAACGGAATTAGTTAAGAGTAACAATTATGGAAAACAAAAAAGAAATGAGAGCATGGTTAGATGATATGAAGTTAAACCATCCACTAGTAATTGCAGGCCCTTGTAGTGCCGAAACTGAAGAGCAAGTTTTAAAAATAGCTCACGAGCTTAAAGATACCGATGTAAATTATTTTAGAGCAGGTATTTGGAAACCAAGAACAAGACCAGGAATGTTTGAAGGTGTTGGAGCATTGGGTTTAAAGTGGCTACAAAAGGTGAAGGCCGAAACAGGCATGAAAGTGTGCACAGAAGTAGCCAATGCGGCACATGTAAAATTAGCTTTAGAGCATGATATTGATATGCTTTGGATTGGCGCTCGCTCTACAGTAAGCCCATTTATAATGCAGGAAATTGCAGATGCATTAGAAGGAACAGAAAAACCAGTTCTAATAAAAAATCCTGTAAACCCAGATTTGGCATTATGGTTAGGAGGTATTGAAAGAATTTATAGTTCTGGTGTTAAAAACATTGGCGCTATACATAGAGGTTTTTCTACGTATGAAAAAACCAAATTTAGAAACAACCCAGAGTGGCAAATGGCTATAGAGTTTCAAAATAAGTTTCCGGATATTCCATTAATTAATGATCCATCGCATATTACAGGAAAAAGAGATATGGTATTTGATATTTCGCAAATTGCATTAGACCTTAATTTTGATGGTTTAATGATAGAAACACATCATGATCCTGAAAATGCTTGGAGTGACGCCTCTCAACAAGTAACACCAAATATGTTAATTCAAATGATGCGCGATTTAAAAGTAAAAAAGGAGGCAGATCCTGAAGCAGAATACAATAGCAAGTTGGGTAATTTAAGAGCGCAGATTGATGTTATAGATAATCAAATTATTGATATGCTTGGTAAGCGTATGCAAGCTTCAGATGGCATTGGTAAGCTTAAAAAAGAGAAAAACGTTGCTGTTTTACAAAGTAAGCGTTGGAACGAAATTTTAGGAAGAATGGTGTTGGAAGGTCAAGATCATGGCTTAAGTGAAGAGTTTATACTTAAAATGTTTAAAGCCATTCATCAAGAATCTATTAATCATCAAGAGAAGATTATAAACGGATAATTATTTATAGAAAATTTAAAAGCCTCACATTTGTGAGGCTTTTTGTTATTCTAGGTTTCTCTTAAAAATGTATCGTGTAATAAAAATTCCCTGCCCGTCATCTTTACCGCTATCACTTTCAACAGCACTGGTAACAAAAGCCAATTCCCAACCTTCGGCTACCATAGATGTAATTTTAGAGGAAATTAACGCATCGTTAGAAGCAATATTTTGAAAACGTATGCCACCAATATTATAAAAGTTTAAAAGCTTTGTTTCTTCAAAGTCTTTAACACGAATTTCATTGCGTTTTGATTTGTTTCGTGTGTGATCTTCTTCGGATTGTTCGGAAGTAAATTCTTCAAAATCTCTTTCTGAACTAGCGGAAATAAGTCTGGATCTACCTAAACCATTTGGAACAATAGATTCAACACTTGTAATAACCTTAAACTCAACTTGAGCATTAATTTCGGTAAAACTAACTATTAGGATAGTCGTAATGATTAATAATTTTTTCATGTTGTTGATTTTTTTAAAAAATTCAACCACCAATATAAACTTATTCTTACTTAAAAAAACGAATAATTTCATTTATTTTTGAATTGAATATGACAGGACTTGTTTATAAATCTACAGGGAGTTGGTATACTGTAAAAACACAGTTAGGAGATACCTATCAATGCCGTATTAAGGGTAAATTTAGAATTAAAGGTATTAAAAGCACCAATCCAATTGCAGTGGGTGATTTGGTAGATTTTGAATTGGAAAGGGCAAACGATGTTGAGTCTGGAATCATCCATAAAATTCACGATAGAAAAAATTATATTATTAGAAAATCTGTAAATCTATCTAAGCAAACTCATATTATTGCTGCAAACCTTGATCAGGTTTTTTTGATGATAACCATTAACAATCCTCCCACCTTAACAAGTTTTATAGATCGGTTTTTAGTGACTGCCGAGGCCTATTCCATAAAAACGGTTTTACTGTTTAATAAAATAGATACTTATAATGAAGAAACCCTTTTAGAGGTAAAATATTTAGCACATGTTTACCGTAAAATAGGGTATGAATGCATAGGAGTATCAGCTAAAACAGGAAAAAATGTTGACAAGATAAAAGCTCTTATGAAAGATAAAGTAAGTATGTTTTCTGGTCATTCAGGGGTTGGTAAATCTACTTTGGTAAATGCCATTCAGCCAGATTTGAATTTAAAGACCAAAGAGATTTCAACGTTGCATATGCAGGGGCAACATACCACAACATTTGCCGAAATGTATGATCTTGATTCTAATGCAAAAATTATAGATACACCAGGTATTAAAGGTTTTGGAGTGGTAGATATGGATAAAGAAGAAGTAGGTGATTATTTTCCTGAAATATTTGCCCTAAAGCAAGGTTGTAAATTTAACAACTGTTTGCATGTACAAGAACCCAAGTGTGCGGTAAAAAAAGCGCTTGATAATGAGGAAATAGCCTTTTCTAGATACCGGAGTTATTTGCAAATTTTACAAGGTGATGATGAAAATTATAGAACCGATAATTGGGAAGTAGAATGAAGGTAGTATTGCAAAGAGTATCTAAAGCTAGTGTAACCATAGGAAGAGAAATTCCTGCTGTTATTGGAAATGGCCTTTTAATTTTATTGGGTATAGTAGAAGAGGATACCCCTGATGATATTAATTGGTTAACAAACAAAATAGTTAACCTTCGCATATTTGGAGATGACAATGGAGTTATGAATAAATCTGTTAAAGATGTTAATGGTGATATTATTGTTGTTAGCCAGTTTACATTACACGCCCTTACCAAAAAAGGGAACAGACCTAGTTATATCAAAGCAGCAAAACCAGATATTGCGGTTCCGTTGTATGAGAGTTTTGTTAAACAATTGGAAATAAATTTGGGTAAAATAGTGCAAACCGGACAATTTGGAGCCATGATGCAAGTAAGTTTGGTTAATGATGGGCCAGTAACTATAATTATTGATACTAAAAACAAAGAATAGTTTTTTAAATTCTTTTAAGGCGCTAATCTATAGTCAGTTTAAACTATATTTTTCTATTCCCATTTGGAACAACAGTTGTAAGTGTTTTTTGTTTTTCTCTCATTTTCTTATATCTTGTGTGAGATTTTTAGTAATAAAAAACTAATATTAACCAACAAACCTGATTTTTCTCATAATATTTTGAGAATTATCATAATACATTTAACCCAGAAAAACTATCAACTTACTTTATGAGAGTTAAATTATTTACAAGTTTTTTACTTGTGACACTTAGTGTTTTTTCACAAAACAATATCAGTTTAACCATACCCAATAATCTTAAAGAAAACGCTAATGCGGTAATTAGAGAACATAGTATTGATGTAACTCTAAGGTCTTCAAGTGACATGCATGTTGTTCAAAAACGTGTAGTTACGGTACTTAATAAACAAGGAAATGATCATATAGATGCCTATTTATATTATGACGATAATAAGAGAATTATTAGTTTGGAAGCTATCGTTTTTGATGCTTTTGGTAGGCAAATAAAAAAGATAAAGAAGAAAGATTTTAAGGATGTAAGTGCTGTTGATGGTGGTACTTTGTACTCAGATTCTAGAGTCAAATATCTCGAGTACACTCCAATAAGTTATCCATACACAATAGAGATTTCATGTGAGTATGTAGATAAAAATACGGCATTTATTGAATCCTTTTATCCGCTTAATGATTATTATTTAAGTGTTCAGAAAAGCTCCTATAGTCTAAGTTTTCCTTCAGATATAAAGGTTAGAACTAAGAAAAGAAACTTTGAAAATGTAAACTTAGAAGAAGTTGTGTTAGAAAACTATTTATCATTTAAAGTTAAAGATATAGAGGCTATTAAACCCGAAGATTTTAGTCCGTCACTTTCTGCAATAGCACCAAGGGTTTTAGTAGCGTCAAATGAATTTACTTTGGAAGGTGTAAGTGCTCATGTAGAAAATTGGGAGGACTTTGGAAAGTGGATGTATCATGACTTAATTAAAGATACACAAGATTTGCCACAAAGTACTTTAAAAGAAATTAAAAGTCTGGTAAATGGAGCTAAAAGTGATCTTGAGAAAGCAAAAATAGTATATCAATATGTTCAAGATAAGGTGCGTTATATCAGTGTTCAAGTAGGTATTGGAGGTTGGAAACCGTTTAACGTTTCTAAAGTGGATGAGCTTGGTTACGGAGATTGCAAAGCGTTAACTAATTACACCATGGCTCTTTTAAAAGCTGTTGGTATAGATTCTCATTTTACCGTTTTGTATGCTAGAAGTTCACAAAGAAGTATGGAGAATGACTTTGCGTCTATGCAAGGTAATCATGCCATACTAAACATTCCTCAAGAAAATGGTGAAGATATATGGCTGGAGTGTACCAGTCAGAAATTACCATTTGGTTTTATTGGAGATTTCACCGATGATAGAGATGTGCTTGTTATTACGCCAGAAGGAGGAAAAATTGAACACACAAAAAAGTATAAAGTTGATGAAAGTCTTCAAAGTATAAAAGGAGTATGTAATATTTCAAATGAAGGAGCCATTAAAGCTAAAGTAACGGTGATTTCAAAAGGCATTCAATATGATGATAAATATTTATTAGAAACCGAAACTAGTAGAGATTTAGATATGCATTATAAAGAACATTGGGGTTATATTAACGGACTTAGTATTGATGATATGGAGATTATTAATGATAGAGATAATATTGAGTTTATTGAAAACATTAGCTTTAATGCGTTAAACTATTCCAAAATAGTAGGAGACCGAATGTTATTGACCTTAAATGCATTAAATAGAAATAGACATATTCCAGACAGATATAGATCAAGAAAGTTGCCACTTCAAATAAAAAGAGGCTTTAAAGATATTGACTCAGTAGAAATTAAACTACCAAGTGATTATAAAATTGAATCTAAGCCAGAAAATGTTTTAATAGAAAATAAGTATGGCAGTTACAAAATGGAATTAAATATTAAAGATGAAAACACTTTAGTATACAACCGAGAATTTATAATTACAGATGGATATTTTCCAAAAGAAGATTATGAAGGCTTTAGAGACTTTTATAAAGAGGTTTCAAAACAAGACAACGCCAAAATAGCATTAATTAAAAAATAATATACCATGAGAGTTATACTAATTGTATTTGTTCTATGTATCACAAATTTGATGTTTTCACAAGATTATAAATTTGGAAAGGTTTCTAAAGAAGAGCTTAAAGAAACAGTTTGTTCTATAGACTCAACAGCAAATGCTGCTTTTTTATATAAATTTAGACGCACCTACTACGAGTATATAAAGGATGAAGGATTTGTTTTAAAAACAGACATACATGAACGTATAAAATTTTATAACCAAGAAGGATTTGACTATGCAACAAAACAGGTTAGGCTTTATAATGGAAGCGGTGGAGAAGAAAAAATTTCTAATTTAAAAGCCTATACCTACAATATTGAAAAAGGTAAAGTTGTATCAGAAAAGCTCAGTAAAGATGATATTTTTAAGTCTGAAGCTAACAAATACTCTAATAGTGTAAAATTTACAATGCCAAACATAAAGCCTGGTTCTGTTATAGAATTTAAGTACCAAATCAATTCCCCATATTGGTCTAATGTTGACGAGTTTATTTTTCAGCATGATATACCAATAAAAAAGTTAGAGGCAGAATTTGATGTACCTGAATATTATAATTTTAAAGTAAATACAAAGGGCTTTTTATCTGTTGTTCCCGAAGTAGAAAATAAAAATGGGGTTATAAGATTTGTAGACAAATCAAGATCGCAAATAGGAGGAACAGTCTATGATAACTCAGAAATAGCCTATTATAGACAAGTTAGTAAGTATCATTTACAAGATATCCCAGCTTTAAAAGAAGAGCCTTTTGTTAATAGTATTAATAACTACAGGTCATCGGCAAAATATGAGCTTTCTTATACTAAGTTTCCAAACTCACAAATAGAGACTTACTCAACTACATGGGAAGATGTTGTAGATAGAGTTTACCAAAGTTCAAATTTTGGTGACGAGCTTAAAAAAACGGCTTATTTCCAAAGCGATATTGATGCACTGGTAGGTTCAGTATCAGGAGCAGAAGAAAAAATGGCTATGATTTTTGATTATGTGAAGTCTCAAGTTAAATGGAATGGATACTATGGATTTTATGCCGATGATGTTAAAAAGGCATATAAAAGTCATGCAGGTAGTAGTGGTGACATTAATTTAATGCTAACAGCTATGTTGCGATATGCTGGTTTAAATGCAAATCCTGTTTTAGTTAGTACTAGAACGCATGGGGTGCCTTTATTTCCTACTAGAGAAGGATATAACTATGTGGTTACTTGGGTAAGATTACCCAATGATAAAGTGGCCTTACTAGATGCTACAGATAAATATTCAGTTCCCAATATACTACCTTTAAGAGCTTTGAATTGGCAGGGAAGAATTGTTGCTGAAAACGGTGGTTATGGGGTTATTGATTTATATCCTAAAAATAAATCTGAAAATTCAGTTACTATGATGGCTAAAATAGATGAGGAAGGTGCTTTAGAGGGTAGTTACAGAAGTATAAAAACAAACCACAGAGCGTTGTCATTTAGAAATAGTTATAATGAGGCAGACAAAGATGATTTCTTAGAAAAATTGGAAAACAGGTACAATGGGATAGAGATTTCTGATTATACTGTTAAAAATGATATGGACTTGTCCAAACCCATTCAAGAGTCCTATAAATTCAATAAGGAAAGTCAAGTTGATATCATTGGAGAGAAAATGTATTTTTCACCGTTATTTCATCTAAGAACAAAAGAAAATCCTTTTAAATTAGAAAAAAGAGAATTTCCTGTAGATTTCGGATATCCATCCCTTACATCGTTTAGAGTGATTTTAAGTATTCCAGAAGGATACAAAATAGAAAGTACACCAGAGTCTGTAGCCTTAGCGTTACCAGATAATTTAGGGTCTTTTAGTTATATGGTGAAGGGTGGTGGGCGCAACATTCAAGTAATGGTAGAGACACAAATAAATGAGTCTATTATATCACCAATATATTATGAGGTCTTAAAAGAATATTTTAATACATTTATCCAGAAAGAAGCAGAACAAATAGTTTTAACAAAAGTATAGATGAAGTATCAAGGTCTATTTCTTTTAGTATTCGCAACTTGTTTCTGTTCGGCTCAGAATTACAAATTCGGTAAGGTTTCAAAAGAGGAATTAGTGGAAAAAGTTTGTTCTATAGATTCCAATGCTAATGCTGCTTATTTGTTTAAAAAAAGGCACTCTTATTTTAGTTATCATAGGTCAGATGGTTTTAAGCTTCATACAGAAATGCATGCGCGCATAAAAATCTATAATCAAGATGGATTTGACTATGCAACTAAGGAGGTGAATCTATACAAAGATGGGGTAGGGTTAGAAGAGAAAATGACTGATTTTAAAGCATATACATTTAATATTGAAAACGGTAAAGTCATTCAGGCTAAAGTAGATAAAAACGAGGTATTTAAATCAGATGTTAATAGGTATTTAGCCGAAATTAAATTTACAATGCCTAATGTAAAACCTGGTTGTGTAATAGAATATAAATATACCTTAGTCTCACCTTTTTGGTCTAATATAGATGAGTTTGTTTTTCAGCACAGTATTCCAACAAAAAAGATAGAAGCTATTTTTGAGGTGCCAGAGTATTATAGTTTTAAACCAAGAACTAAAGGGTATTTAGTACTTCAGCCCACTCAGGAAGAGAAAAGAGATAAACTTTACTATAAAACTGAGGTTCCCATAACTGAAAATACTAAGTTGGATACAAAAAGCCTTTACAGAACGGGTGAGATTGAATACAAAAAGAATGTTTTCACCTATAATCTCGAGAATATTTCGGCGATTAAAGATGAACCCTACGTAAATAATATAAATAATTATAGGTCATCTGTTAAGTATGAACTATCCTTCACGAAGTTTCCTCATTCAGCAATAGAGTATTATTCTACCACATGGCAAGATGTTGTAGAAAGAATTTATAAGAGTTCTAGTTTTGGAGGCGAACTTAATAAAACAGCCTATTTTAAGAACGATATAGATGCGCTATTAGCTTCGGTTTCAGACCCTGTTCAAAAGACTGCTTTGATTTTTAATTTTGTTAAATCGCAGGTAAAGTGGAATGGTTACTATGGCTTTTATTCAGAGGATATCAAAAAAGCTTATAAAGAACATGTAGGTAATTCTGGTGATATAAACTTAATGTTAACTGCTATGCTTCGCTATACGGGTTTAAATGCAAACCCCGTTTTAGTAAGTACAAGAACTCATGGGGTGCCATTGTTTCCAACCAGAGAAGGCTATAATTATGTGGTGTCATGGGTAAAACTACCTGATGGCTCTGAAGCTTTGTTGGATGCAACAGATCAATATGCTATTCCAAATATTCTACCATTAAGAGCTTTAAATTGGCAGGGTAGAATAGTGGCAGAAAATGGTGGGTCTAGTGTAGTAGATTTATACCCTAGAACAAAGTCAAAGAATTTAGTGTCCATGATGTTGAAGATAGATGAAGAGGGAACAATTCATGGAAATTATAGAAGCACTAAAACTAATCATAGGGCACTTGCTTTTAGGAACAATTACATAAGAGTAGATAAAGATGAATTTTTAGAAAAACTAGAGAATACGTATAAAGGTATTGAAATTGAAAATTATGTGGTTAAAAACGATATAGATTTATCAAAACCAATTATAGAATCTTATAAATTTTTAAAAGAAAGTCAAGTTGATATCATTGGAGAGAAAATGTATTTTTCACCGTTATTTCATCTAAGAACAAAAGAAAATCCTTTTAAATTAGAAAAAAGAGAGTTTCCAGTAGATTTTGGATACCCTTCTACGATCTCTTATAAGGTTTTAATTAATATTCCAGAAGGATATAAAATAGAAAGTACTCCAGAGTCTGTAGCTTTTGCTTTGCCAGATAACTTAGGGTCTTTTAGTTACAACATTATGGGTAATGGTAGTACTATTCAAGTAGCTATTGAAACACAAATTAACACGGCAATCATATCTCCTGTACATTATAAGGCTCTAAAAGAATATTTTAATACATTTATCCAGAAAGAAGCAGAACAAATAGTTTTAACAAAAGTATAATGGATATAAAAAACGCTCAAAAAATTGTAGATGAATGGATAAATGAACATGGGGTACGCTATTTTAATGAGCTTACTAATATGGCACAACTTACCGAAGAGGTTGGAGAAGTGGCACGCATTATTGCGCGCCGCTACGGAGAGCAAAGCGAAAAGGAAAGTGACAAGGATAAGGATTTAGGCGAAGAATTGGCCGATGTACTTTTTGTGTTATTGTGTTTAGCGAATCAAACAGGTACCAATTTACAGCAAGCTTTTGATAGAAGAATGGAAAAAAAAGCCAAACGAGACCATGATAGGCATCACAATAATGAAAAATTGAAATGATTTTTTATTAGAGAAAGTAGTCCATAAAAAAAATCAATAAGTTTCATAGTATTAATCTCCATTATCCAGTAAATTTGCAGCTTGTTTATAAGAGGTATTCATAGGTATGCAAATTACACTTCATAAATCTGAGGTTGCAAAACAGTCTTCAGTACAAATTACAGGGTCTAAAAGCGAGTCTAATAGGCTGCTGCTTTTAAAAGCACTATATCCTGTTTTTACACTTAAAAATGTATCGAATTCAGACGATAGTAACCTAATGACTAGTGCATTAGATTCAACTTCTGAAATAGTAGATATCCATCATGCAGGTACTGCTATGCGATTTCTTACCGCTTTTTTTGCAATTCAAGAAGGAAGAACAGTGATACTTACTGGATCTAAGCGCATGAAAGAGCGTCCTATTAAAATTTTAGTAGAAGCTTTAAAGCAATTAGGCGCTGATATTGAGTATGAATTAAACGAAGGGTTTCCTCCCTTAAAAATAACAGGGAAAAAGCTAACTAAAAGTAAAGTATCATTGGCAGCTAACGTTAGTAGTCAATACATTTCGGCGTTATTACTCATTGCTTCAAGATTAGAAAACGGACTTGAATTAACTCTTCAAGGAGAAATCACGTCGGTACCATATATAAAAATGACCTTAAGTCTATTACATGAAATTGGAATAGAAACATCTTTTGAAGATAATGTCATTAGTGTTAAGCCCAATACCCAAAACTCAATGCCTAAAACCTTAGTAGTAGAGTCAGATTGGTCTTCGGCATCTTACTACTTTAGTATTGCGGCCATTAGTAATGTTGGTACAGAAATTACGTTATCATCCTACAAAGAAAATTCATTACAAGGAGATTCAATTTTAGTTGATATTTATAGACATTTTGGAGTAGAGACTATTTTTGGAGATAACACATTGACCTTAAGAAAAGTAACTACAGATGTATTGCCTTTAGAACTAGATTTAAAAAATGCACCCGACATAGCGCAAACCATCGCCGTAACCTGTTTTACTTTGGGTATTCCCTGTGATTTGTTTGGTCTTCATACCTTAAAAATTAAGGAAACAGATAGACTTGTAGCCTTAAAAACCGAAATAGAAAAACTGGGAGGAGAAGTTTATATAACTGATAAATCCCTGCATTTAAAGGCTTCAAATAACATCAAAGAATTGGTGTCTGTTGCAACCTACAATGATCATAGAATGGCTATGGCATTTGCTCCCATTGCTTTAAGAGTGCCTATTGTGATTGAAGATGCTATGGTGGTTTCAAAATCATATCCAACCTTCTGGAACGATTTAAAATCTATTGGTTTTAAAATATCTCAATAATAATTAGTTAATTACTTGACAACCCCTGTTTGCAGATTGTATATTTGCAACTTTCTAAAAATATCTGTAGAGAAGGATATCCATTATTTATAAATATGAATATCGATTTTTACACCAAACTATTTTAAAAAAGAGTACATGAAATTATCAAACTTTGGCTTTAATTTACCTCAAGAACTTTTAGCAGAATACCCATCAGAAAACAGAGATGAATCGCGTTTAATGGTTCTAAACAGAAAAGAACAAACCATTGAACATAAACTGTTTAAAGATATCATTGATTATTTTGATCAAGATGATGTATTAATACTAAATAACACAAAAGTATTTCCTGCCAGATTATACGGTAATAAAGAAAAGACTGGTGCCAGAATAGAAGTATTTTTATTGAGAGAACTTAATGAAGAGCAACGCCTTTGGGATGTTTTAGTAGATCCAGCTAGAAAAATAAGAATTGGTAATAAACTGTATTTTGGTGATGACGAAACTTTAGTAGCAGAGGTTATTGATAATACCACTTCAAGAGGAAGAACATTACGTTTTTTATATGATGGTTCATATTCAGATTTCCGAAGAAAACTACAAGAACTAGGTGAAACGCCATTGCCTAAGTATATCAAAAGAGATGTAGAGCCAGAGGATGAAGATAGATATCAAACTATATATGCCAAAAACGAAGGAGCCGTTGCAGCGCCTACAGCAGGACTTCACTTTTCTAAGCACTTATTAAAGCGGTTAGAGATTAAGGGTGTTAATTTTGCTGAAGTAACTTTGCATGTTGGTTTAGGTACCTTTAACCCAGTTGAGGTAGAGGATCTTTCTAAACACAAAATGGATAGCGAAGAAATTTCTATAGACAGGTTTGCCGTAGAAACTGTAAATAAAGCTATTCAAAACAAAAAACGTGTTTGTGCCGTTGGTACAACAGCAATGAGAACTATTGAGAGCTCAGTGTCTTCAAACGGTTTGCTAAATGAAATGGATGGGTGGACTAACAAATTTATATTCCCTCCATATGATTTCAGTATTGCTAACTGCATGATTACTAATTTTCATACGCCAAAATCAACTTTATTAATGATGGTTTCGGCATTTGCTGGTCATGATTTCATTATGAAAGCTTATGAAGAAGCGGTTAAAGAAAAATATAGATTTTATAGCTATGGAGACGCTATGTTAATCATTTAATAAAGTTTAAATATATTATATGAAAGCCTCGTTTATCGGGGCTTTTTTTATACGCATAGCTTTGTCAAAGTATATCTTAATTTCTAACACAAAGTTAAATTAGTAATCCTTAAACCAAAAATCATATAATGATAGCTATCGGGACAAAATTCCTTTCGTTATTTTTGCAAAACTTATGGGAATTATCAAAAAAGATATTAGAGCATTAACCAAAGATCAACTAAGAGAATTCTTTGTGAATGAAGGTGATAAAGCATTTCGTGGGAATCAGGTCTATGAATGGTTATGGCAGAAATCTGCACATAGTTTTGATGACATGACTAATCTGTCAAAAAGTACACGCCAAATGCTTGAGAATAATTTCACAATTAACCATATTAAGGTTGATACCATGCAGCGTAGTAACGATGGTACGGTTAAAAATGCAGTACGATTGCACGATGGTTTAGTAGTAGAATCGGTATTAATTCCAACCGAATCAAGAACAACAGCTTGTGTGTCAAGTCAGGTGGGGTGTAGTTTAGATTGTAGGTTTTGTGCAACAGCACGTTTAAAACGAATGCGTAATCTAAACCCCGACGAGATTTATGACCAAGTGGTTGCCATAGACCAAGAAAGTAGGTTATATCATAACAGGCCACTAAGTAATATTGTGTTTATGGGAATGGGAGAACCGCTTATGAATTACAATAATGTATTAAAGGCTATAGATAAGATTACCTCACCAGAAGGATTAGGTATGTCTCCAAAACGTATTGTAGTATCCACATCGGGGGTGCCAAAAATGATAAAGAAAATGGCAGATGATAGCGTAAAGTTCAAGTTAGCCGTATCTCTTCATTCTGCCATAGATGAAGTGCGTGATACTATTATGCCATTTAACAAAACCTTTCCTCTTAAAGATTTAAGAGAAGCGCTGCAATATTGGTATACTAAAACCAAAAACAGAATTACTTATGAATATGTGGTTTGGAAAGGTATAAATGATAGGCGTATTGATGTAGAGGCTTTAGTGAGATTTTGCAAGTTTGCACCAAGTAAAGTGAACCTTATTGAGTACAACCCTATTGATGATGGTGAATTTCAACAGGCTAATCCAGAAGCAATAGATATGTATCAAAGAGTTTTGGAGGCCAATAGTATTACAGTTACAATCCGTAGAAGTAGAGGTAAAGATATTGATGCGGCCTGCGGACAATTAGCTAATAAAAAATAGCCTATAGAATTATTTAAGTTATGAATAAGCATTATTATTTTGTTTATGGAACACTAAAAAAGGGTTATTGTAACCATAAGCTATTAAGGGATTCTAAAAAAGTACGAGACTATACAACAAAACCAGAATACAGTATGATTAATTTGCATTCGTTTCCTGGGGTTGTCAAAAATGGTAATACGGCAATTCATGGGGAAATTTATGAGGTTATTGATGAAATGATAGAAAAAAGTTTAGACAAACTTGAAGGTTATAACCCGAATAATAAAGAAAACTTTTTTAATAAAGAGTGTATTAATCTCGAAGGAAAAAGAGTATTTATTTATATTTTGAACACATCTAAAGTAGCGACAGAGGAATATCAAATAATACCTTCAGGAAAATGGTAATCAAAGTTATTTGTTAAAAAATAGTAATTTAATATAGCTGAATTTCAATAAAACAATTAATATTATATTTGAAATCTCTTTAAAAATTTATATTGAAAATAGTTGAACAGATAAAGCAACCTATAGCCTTTGAAATGGAGCTTTTCGAACAAAAGTTCCAATTGTCAATGTCAAGTAAAGTAGCGTTGTTGAATAGGATTACTCACTACATAGTAAATAGTAAGGGAAAGCAAATGCGCCCCATGTTCGTGTTTTTAGTGGCCAAAATGGTTTCAAATGGAGAGGTTAGAGAACGCACTTACAGAGGTGCATCGGTAATAGAATTAATACATACAGCAACGCTGGTTCATGATGATGTGGTTGATGATAGTAATAGACGTCGTGGGTTTTTCTCTGTAAATGCTCTCTGGAAAAATAAGATAGCAGTTTTAATTGGTGATTTTTTGCTATCCAAGGGTTTGTTGTTATCTATAGATAATAATGACTTCGATTTACTTAAAATCATTTCTGTAGCAGTACGAGAGATGAGTGAAGGAGAGTTGCTTCAAATTGAAAAGGCGAGAAAATTAGATATCACTGAGGAAGTGTATTATGAAATCATCCGTCAAAAGACAGCAACATTAATAGCTGCTTGCTGTAGCTTGGGGGCCGCTTCGGTAAAACCAGACTCAGAGCATATTGAAAAAATGCGAAAATTTGGAGAACTTATTGGAATGGCATTTCAAATAAAAGATGACTTATTTGATTATGGAGACACAGCCATTGGAAAACCAACGGGTATTGATATTAAAGAGCAAAAGATGACCTTACCTTTAATATATGCACTTAATAATTCAAGTAAAAAAGATAAGAGTTGGCTTATTAATTCGGTTAAAAATCATAATAAAGATAAAAAGCGTGTAAAGGAAGTTATTGCCTTTGTGAAAGATAATGGTGGACTAGATTATGCCATAACCAAAATGAAAGCCTTTCAAGAAGAAGCACTTTCTATGCTTAATGATTATCCAGAGTCAGAGTTTAAAAACTCCCTAGAACTGATGGTTAATTATGTGATTGACAGGAAGAAGTAATTTTATTGCTGCTGCTGTTGTTGAACGAATTCTAAGTTTTGCCGGTAGCTATTTTGAGTGATACTTTTTTTAACAGTATTAGATTTTTCTACATCAGTTTCATCTGTGGTAATGTTGGTATGGGTTTTTGTTGCACTAACATTTACTTTTACAAATAAGCTATCGGTTACATGACCTCTAAAAACTCCTTTAACAGGAGTACAATCTTTATAATTTCTGCCTACAGCAAGTTTTACATGATGTTCAGAGGCTATTAGGTTATTGGTGGGGTCTAAACCTAACCATCCATAATAGGGAATATAGACTTCTATCCAGGCATGTGTAGCGCCTTCTCCTCTAGTTTTGGAATCTCCAGGGCAAATGTAGCCACTAACATAACGAGCTGGTATGCCCATCATACGTACCATTTGCAATAAAATGTTGGTAAAGTCTTGACAAACACCAGCTTTAAGTTTCCAAACTTGATCTAATTTAGAATCTACATCAGTAATGCCTTGTATATACTTGAAGTTGTCATAGATAAACTCACAGAACTCTAAAGCTACTTTGTATGGTGATAAAAGAGATTTGTCTTTTGAAGCAATCATTTCTTTAATATCAGGTGTCCCATCAAAAGTTATAAACTTTAAATAGTCCATAAACTGAATATCTTTTTTTAAAGACTCTAAAAGGTGCCATTGCTCTTCAGGTTTTGCTCTGTCTTCTGGAAAAATAACAGGTTGCGTATAGATTTCAATATCAGATTCTATTGATAAAAAATTGTGAGGAGTAATTAACATAAACGTACCAACGGTATTATGAAAGAAATCTTGGTAGGTGGTAACGTTTGGGTTTCCGTTTATTGTTATGTTTTGTGATATTACCTTTTGAAATTCATTATTAAAGGGGTACAAACGTATTTGGTTTGCCCCATCAATCACATTGCCGCTGTATGTGTATTTTGTAAGATGTTTTATGAAGTACAAAGCCATAACAACCTAACTTTGGTTTGAAAAATACACATTATTAATGCTTAAGGAGATATTTGAGATATCATTTTTTATACTAGCAATAAAATTAGTTAATCCTTGCTCATTAATGCTTTCTATAGTTGTGTATTGAATGGTGCTTTGTAGTTTTCCTAAAAGGAATTCTAAATCATTATTGACCAATTCATTCGTTTGTATAAGCTGGTTTATATGTCTACTTAATTTGTTAACGCAATAGTACAAGGATTTTGGGAATAATTGTTCTTGAAATATTAACTTTATTATGAAATCCTCTTGAAATGTAGACTTATATTTTTTTAAATAGAGCTGGTAGGCACCTATGGAAAGTAAAAAATTTTTCCACAGGAAACTACGTTCTAAAGCATCAGATGTTTTTGCAATTTCTTTTAATTTCATGGAAGCAAGATCAGAGATTTGAATGACGCGCTCCAAAAATTTACCAATATCCATAAAGTAATAGGCAGAACCTCGTTCTTGAGTGATATCAATTTTTCCGTAATAGAGTAATTGATGGTTTAATAGTCTGTCTAAGAAAACCACTGGGTCTTCTTGGTATAGTTTACTTGGTAGTTCTGGCTTTGTTAAATAGAGATAATAGCTATTAATACCAAGCCATAGCTCTCTTGGAATATGTTCTTGAACACTTCTTGCATTTTCACGCGATCTGGTAACTAAATTAATTATAGAATTTTGATTGTCTAAATTAAAAACCATGTGATTAATACACTCAATGGAATTTTCTGAAGAAAAACCACTCTCAGAACCGCAATAGTTTTTAATTATAGGAGTCCAGGGGAAAAGATCAGGAGAATCTTGATGCGCAGAGTAATTCACTTTTAGTAAATTCAAAACGCTGTAGCCGCGTTCCATATAGCGGTTCATCCAGATTAAGTTATTTGCTACTCTACTAAGCATTTTAATTATTTAATTACCCAAGTATCTTTACTACCTCCACCTTGCGAACTATTCACAACTAAGGAACCTTTTTTAAGTGCCACGCGAGTTAATCCACCCGGGCAAATATCAATACCATCTGGCCCATATAAAGCAAAAGGTCTTAAATCTACACACCTAGGGGATAGTTTGCCATCTATATAACAAGGTGCAGTAGATAATTTTAAAATAGGTTGTGCTATATAAGCAGCAGGGTTTTTATTAACAACTTTAAAATAGTTGTCAATTTCCTCGTTGCTTGCTTCATGCCCCATCAACATACCGTACCCGCCACTGCCATCAGTTTTTTTAATAACCATTTTGTTGATGTTTTTTTTCACGTAATCTAAGTCTTCAGGTTTACCAAGTTGATAGGTTTCAATATTTTTTAATATAGGTTCTTCGTTTAAGTAGTATCGAATCATATCAGGAACAAATGTGTAAACAGCTTTATCATCTGCTATCCCAGTACCCGGTGCATTTACTATGGTGACGTTTCCTTTGCGGTAGGAAGACATGATACCTGCTACACCTAGAACACTATTTGAATTAAATTCCATAGGATCAAGAAAATCATCATCAACTCTGCGGTAAATTACATCAACCCGTTTTAGTCCAAAAGTAGTTTTCATATAAACCACATGATCCTTTACAACTAAATCAGAACCTTCAACAAGTTCAATTCCCATTAAGCGCGCTAGAGTGGTATGTTCATAATATGCTGAATTGTATATGCCTGGGGTTAGTAAAACTACATTGGGGTTGTCCTGAGTACTGCACTCGCATAACTTTTTGTAGAGAATATCAGGATAACTAGAAACGGATAGTACATTGCATTTAGGTAAAATACCAGGAAAAATGCGCTTAGATATTTCTCTATTCTCAAGCATATAACTAACACCAGATGGAGTTCTTAAATTATCTTCTAAAACATAAAATTCCCCATCATTGTTCCTTATTAAATCTACCCCTGTAATATGAACATAAATATCAAAAGGAGGTGCAACACCTTTCATTTCTCTTAAAAAGTATGGGCAATCATATATTAAACTGGCAGGAACAACTTTATCTTTTAAAATAAATTGGTCATTGTAAATATCTTTTATAAAAAGATTTAGGGCTGTGATGCGTTGCTTAATGCCTTTTTCAATTTTGCCCCATTCTTTTGATGTAATTATCCTTGGTAAGATATCAAATGGAAAAATTTTCTCAATACCTTTTTCATCATTATAAACAGTAAAGGTAACCCCTTGGTGCATGAACAATTGCTTAGAGAGTTCTTCTTTTTTAGAAAGTTCTTCAGCAGATGTGTGCTGTAAATAATTGCTAATGATTTCATACTGTTCACGTAATGCGTGGTTATTTGTAAACATTTCATCCCAAGTATCTTTTAAAAAATCATAAGAAGAAAAAAAGGATGGTTCTTGCATTTTAGTATTTTGAGAGTTCTTCCATCAAATCTATAAAAAATTGAATAATTATCACATATTTTAACAATTGTCAATAAATAAATTATCAAAACCTTTATTTTAGTAAATAATAAATAGGGATTTAACAATATAAAGATGTTTTGTTATTATTCTTTTAATATCATTTAATAAAAAGCCTTCAGGTGACCATTAGTATAAAAACTGTGTCTTTGTAAACAGAAAGCAAAATGAAAACATTTTTGAAAGTTATACCACTTCTTAAAAATGAACTAGATATCCGAAAGTCTTTCAGTACTAGATTTTTTACAATAGCTTTGTTTAATTACCGACTTCAAATTAGGGTGGTAGAAATATTAGCTTAAATATGTGTGAGAAAAAACCAAAAAGCAGTTTAGATAGTGAACGCATAAAAGATAAACAAAAGCAAGCTCTTAATACTGGTAATTTAGTTTACTGGTTAAGCTATATTTAGCTCTTGGAGATGCGGTATTGTAAGTTAAATACAATTTGTTGCCGGTTTAAAATAACATAGCAACAGGCTTTCACTTTGGTATGGATTAAGTTGTAATTTTGAGTAAGTAAAAAAGTTTCCAATTTTGGAAGCTTTTTAGAAATTCAACTTAGAGGATTTTTATAATGCAAAGACCTCTTTTACCTTATCTACATAGTCTAATTTTTCCCAAGTAAAAAGTTCCACATCAAGAGTAATACTATTTCCGTTTGCTTGTGAAAAAGTTTTCGTTACTGTTCTGTTGGTTCGTCCCATATGTCCGTATGCCGCTGTTTCGCTATACATTGGTGAGCGTAATTTTAAACGTTCCTCAATTGCAAAAGGGCGCATGTCAAAAATTTGAGATACTTTTTTAGCTATGTCTCCATCACTAACATTAACTTTTGATGTTCCATAAGTATCAATAAAAATACCCATAGGTTCAACAACACCAATAGCATAACTAACTTGTACTAAAACTTCATCTGCAATACCTGCAGCTACTAAGTTTTTAGCAATATGTCGCGTAGCATAAGCAGCACTTCTATCTACTTTACTTGGATCTTTTCCTGAAAAAGCACCACCGCCATGGGCACCTTTACCACCGTAGGTGTCTACAATAATTTTGCGTCCGGTTAACCCAGTGTCACCATGTGGCCCGCCAATAACAAATTTTCCTGTTGGGTTAATGTGGTATTTGATATTGTCATTAAACAAACTTTGAGTTGCCTCAGGTAATTTTGCAATTACTCTTGGAATTAATATCTCAACAATATCTTTTCTAATTTGAGCTAACATGGTGTCATCATCTGCAAAGTCATCATGTTGGGTAGATATTACTATAGCGTCAATACGTTGTGGTATGTTGTCATCGCTATACTCAATGGTTACCTGGCTTTTAGAATCTGGTCTTAAATAGGTAATATCTTTGTTCTCTCTACGCAACGCAGCGAGTTCTATTAATATTCTATGAGACAAATCAAGAGCTAAGGGCATGTAGTTTTCAGTTTCATTGGTAGCATATCCAAACATCATTCCCTGGTCACCTGCACCCTGTTCCTCCTTATTACCACGATCTACACCCTGATTAATATCTGGAGATTGTGGGTGGATAGCCGAAAACACACCACAAGAATTCCCGTCAAACATGTATTCGCCTTTGGTATAACCAATCTTGTTAATGGTTTCTCGGGCTATTTTTTGAACATCCAAATAAGTGGTTGACTTAACCTCGCCAGCAAGCACCACTTGTCCAGTAGTAACTAGGGTTTCGCAGGCTACTTTAGAATCTACATCAAAAGCTAAAAAATTATCAATAAGTGCATCGCTAATTTGGTCTGCTACTTTATCTGGGTGTCCCTCAGAAACACTTTCTGAAGTAAATAAATAAGACATTTTTTATAATTTACCGAGTGAGATTTGACGGAAAACGTCAAGGAAGCAAACACTGCCTTTAGCATTTTTTATTTCTAATTTATTCAGAATCTTCTTGTTTAATGAAATAGATTAGAAGAGGTTGCAATCAGTCAAATCTTTCCTCTATTAATGTGAGCGCAAAAATATAAAATTTAATAGAAACACTATTCAATTTTTATTTTTTTAACCAAAATTTTGGCTAGAAGATTTTAATTGTAAATATTTGTTATGTTCAAGATGAAAAATTTATGTTCTAATATCGTTCCTGTCATTGTCATTGTGATTATTTCATAGTGATAGGAAGTGTTATTTAATAAAAATAAAATACAGTTCAAGCCTTCCTAAAATTACGGAAGGTTTTTTTGTGATTTTTTTCAAGTATTGGACATCATAAAAAAATGAAGTTAAATAACTGTTAATAAGTAGTTTATTGTGTTTTTTTGCATCGTGAATTTAACCTTGTTTTATATTAAGAAAAACTTAAAAATGGTTAAAGCTTTATTTTCGTTGACCATAAATTAGCATTTTTTGTTAAAACTCTTAAAATTGTTGAATTATCAACATAAATACAGGTAAAGATTTAAAATTATTGATAAAAAACATGAGCGAACTTAATAAATACAGCAAAACAGTTACTCAAAACCCATCTCAACCAGCTTCACAAGCTATGTTATACGCTACTGGTTTAACAGAAGAAGATTTAAAGAAACCTCAAATTGCTATAGGAAGTACAGGATATGACGGAAATCCTTGTAACATGCATTTGAATGATATAGCCGCTGAAATTAAAAAACGTATAAACGAAACGGGTCAGGTAGGATTAACATTTGGTACTATAGGTGTTTCTGATGGTATTTCTATGGGTACTCCTGGAATGAAATACTCTTTAGCCTCTAGAGATATCATAGCAGATTCTATGGAGACTGTAGTGAATGGTATGGCTTACGATGGATTAATTGGTGTGGTTGGATGTGATAAAAATATGCCTGGTGCTATTATAGCTATGTTAAGACTTAATAGACCTTCAATTATGGTTTATGGAGGAAGTGTTGCCTCGGGGAAATACAAAGGTCGCAAATTGAATATTGTATCTGCTTTTGAGGCTTTAGGTCAAAAAATTGCCGGTGAAATTGATGATGCAGAATACAAGGAAATAATTAAGAAATCAATTCCAGGAGCAGGAGCTTGTGGTGGAATGTACACTGCCAATACCATGGCGTCATCAATAGAATGCATGGGAATGGCGTTACCGTATAACTCATCTATTCCAGCTGTAAACCCAAGTAAACTTACCGAAGCTGAACGTACGGCTAAAGCCATGAAAAATCTTTTGGAAATCGATTTAAAACCAAAAGATATTGTAACTAAAAAGTCTATTGAGAATGCCATTACTTTAGTAAATGCTCTAGGTGGTTCTACCAATGCGGTACTACATTACTTGGCAATTGCTTATGCAGCTGATATAGAGTTTACCTTAGAAGATTTTCAAAAAATTAGTGATAGAACACCACTTATTGGAGATTTAAAACCATCAGGAAAGTATTTAATGGAAGATGTTCATGGTATTGGCGGCACGCCTAAAATTATGAAATATTTGTTAGAGAAAGGCCTTTTACATGGAGACTGTATGACCGTAACAGGTAAAACACTAGCCGAAAACCTTGCTGATGTAGAAGCTATGGAGTTCGAAGAGCAAGATGTAGTTTACAGTACAGACAAAGCTTTAAAATCTTCTGGAAACTTACAAATATTAAGAGGAAACTTAGCCGAAGAAGGTGCTGTGGCAAAAATATCTGGAAAAGAAGGTTTGATATTTGAAGGAAAAGCAGTGGTTTACAACAGTGAGCCTGATGCAAATGAAGGGATTTCTAATGGTGAAGTGGAAAAAGGAAACGTCGTCGTTATTCGTTATGTAGGACCAAAAGGAGGACCTGGAATGCCCGAAATGCTAAAACCTACATCTATGATTATGGGAGCAGGTTTGGGTAAATCCGTAGCCTTAATAACAGATGGTCGTTTCTCTGGAGGAACACATGGTTTTGTTGTGGGGCATGTAACGCCAGAAGCACAAGTTGGTGGAACCATTGCTTTGGTTGAAACAGGAGATACCATTACGATTAACGCCGAGGATAATACAATTAACCTAAATATTTCAGATGAGGAAATGGCAAGTAGAAAGGCTAAATGGCAAGCACCTCCATTAAAACATACCAAAGGGATATTATACAAATATGCACGATCTGTGGCGTCGGCTTCAGAAGGATGTGTTACAGATAAATATTAAAAATAAAATACGACCTGATGCAAAGCAAAAGGTAAAAAAGTTATAAAATGAATACTGAAACCATGGAAACCAATAAAACGGCAGCTACCAAAACGGAGCGTATCACCGGATGTGAGGCTATTATTAGATGTTTGATTGAAGAAGGGGTTGATATATTATATGGCTACCCTGGTGGAGCCATTATGCCGGTTTATGATGAATTGTTTAAATATCAAGGAAAAATTCATCATGTATTAACGCGTCATGAACAAGGTGCAGCACATGCAGCTCAAGGATATGCTCGCATATCAGGAAAAGTTGGAGTAGCAATGGCAACTTCTGGTCCAGGAGCAACAAATTTAGTAACAGGTATTGCTGATGCTCAAATAGATTCTACGCCACTAGTGTGTATTACAGGACAAGTACCATCACATTTGTTAGGAAGTGATGCTTTTCAAGAAACAGATATTGTTGGTATTTCTACCCCAGTTACCAAATGGAATCATCAAGTTACTAAAGCCGAAGATATTCCCGAGGTTTTGGCTAAGGCGTTTTATATAGCAAGAAGTGGAAGGCCAGGGCCAGTTTTAATAGATATTACTAAAGACGCACAGTTTCAAGAATTTGATTTTTCTTATAAAAAGTGCACTGGAATAAGAAGTTACACGCCCGCACCAAAAATTAATCTAGAATCTTTGAGAGCTGCCGCTGAATTAATCAACAATGCTAAAAAACCATTAATTGTTTGGGGTCAAGGTGTCATTCTTGGTGAAGCTGAAGAAGAGTTAAAAGCAGTAATTGAAAAATCTGGAGTGCCAGCAGCATGGACTATCTTGGGGGCTTCAGCTATTCCTACATCACATCCATTAAATGTGGGTATGGTGGGAATGCATGGTAATTATGCGCCCAATAAATTAACCAATGAATGCGATGTGTTGATTGCCATAGGAATGCGTTTTGACGACCGCGTTACAGGTGATTTAAATACATATGCTAAACAAGCTAAGGTTATTCATTTTGATATAGATCCAGCTGAAATAGATAAGAATGTAAAAACAGATATTGCTGTCTTAGGTGATTGTAAAGAAAGTTTGGCACTGTTATTAAAAGAGCTTAATGCAAATTCACATGAAGATTGGCATCAGGAGTTTAAAGATTTGTATAAAATTGAATATGAAAAAGTAATCAAATCTGATTTGCTTCCTGAAAAGGAAGGTTTAACAATGGGTGAGGTTCTTAAGGAAATAAATTCACAGACAAAGGGAAATGCAGCTATTGTTTCAGATGTTGGTCAACACCAAATGATTGCTTGTAGATATGCTGAATTTAATAAGACCAAAAGTAATATTACCTCAGGAGGCCTTGGTACTATGGGGTTTGCATTACCAGCAGCTATAGGTGCTAAAATGGCAAAGCCAGACCGTGAGGTTGTTGCTATTATTGGAGATGGTGGTTATCAAATGAATATTCAAGAATTAGGTACTATTTTCCAACAAGAAGTACCCGTAAAAATTGTAGTTTTGAATAATGAATTTTTAGGAATGGTACGTCAGTGGCAACAATTGTTTTTTGATAAACGCTATGCCTCTACAGAAATGACAAATCCTGATTTTGTAACCATTGCAAAAGGTTATCATATTAATGCAAAACGTGTTACAAAGCGAGAGGAATTAGCGGATGCTGTTCAGGAAATGATTGCTTCCAAATCATCTTACTTCCTAGAAGTTTGTGTTGAGAAAGAAGATAATGTATTCCCTATGATTCCTTCAGGAGCTTCGGTATCTGACATTAGATTAAGTTAAAAAAGAATAAAGAACCATGTTAAAAGAATAAAGAGTTTCAGAAAAATGATATTTTAACAAATCTTTTCTCTTTCTTCTTTTTTCTCATATCTCTTATAAAATGAGTGAAGAAATAAAAACACTTACGATTTCAGTTTACACCGAAAACAACATCGGTTTGTTAAATCGTATATCGGCTATTTTTCAGCGTAGACACATCAATATTGAGAGTTTAACAACTTCTCAATCTGAGATAGAAAATGTGAACCGTTTTGTTATTGTGGTTAATATCACTGAAACCCAAGCAAAAAAAATAGTTGGTCAGATAGAAAAACAAGTTGAGGTAATCAAAGCTTATTATCATGATGATCATGAAACTATTTATACAGAATCCTGTATGTTTAAGATAAAATCTAATTTGTTGTTCGATGAGCCTCAAATTCAAAATATTATAAAAGAAAGTAACACGAGAATTGTAACAGTGAACAAAGAATTTTTCGTTTTGGAAAAATCTGGTAGACGTCATGAAATTGAAGCCTTAAGAAAAGAATTGAATGTTTTTGGCATCATGCAATTTGTGCGTTCAGGTAGAATAGCAGTTACTAAAGATGAAATGAAAATCACAGAGTTATTAGCAGAAATTAAAAATTAACATATAATTAAAAAAGCGCCTTTCTTTTAAGGGCGAAACCAAGTACTAAAAACAAGAATATTAAAATGGGAAATTATTTTAACACTTTAACGCTAAGAGACAAATTAGATCAATTATCAAAGTGTAGATTTATGGATTCTTCAGAGTTTGAAGAAGGAGTAAATGTTTTAAAAGGAAAGAAAATAGTAATTGTAGGTTGTGGAGCTCAAGGACTTAATCAAGGATTGAATATGAGAGATTCTGGTCTTGATATTTCTTATACATTACGCGAAGCAGCTATCAAGGAAAAAAGAGCTTCTTATGTTAATGCAACTGAGAATGGATTTAATGTAGGGACTTACGAAGAGTTAATCCCAACTGCAGATTTGGTTTTGAATCTTACTCCAGATAAACAACATACTAGTGTTGTAAATGCGGTAATGCCTTTAATGAAAAAGGGGGCTACATTATCATATTCTCATGGTTTTAATATTGTTGAAGAGGGAATGCAAATTCGTGAAGATCTAACTGTAATCATGGTAGCGCCAAAATGTCCTGGTTCAGAAGTTAGAGAAGAATATAAAAGAGGGTTTGGTGTACCAACGCTTATTGCGGTTCACCCTGAAAATGACCCAGAAGGAAAAGGTTGGGCACAAGCAAAAGCTTATGCCGTAGCAACTGGTGGAGATAGAGCGGGTGTATTAGCATCGTCTTTTGTTGCAGAAGTTAAATCTGATTTGATGGGTGAGCAGACTATTCTTTGTGGGTTACTACAAACGGGGTCTATTCTATGCTTTGATAAAATGGTTGAAAAAGGCATCGAGCCTGGATATGCTTCTAAGCTAATTCAATATGGATGGGAAACAATCACTGAAGGGCTAAAATATGGAGGAATTACTAATATGATGGATAGATTGTCTAATCCAGCTAAAATTAAAGCCTTCGAATTATCAGAAGAACTAAAAGATATCATGCGTCCTTTATTTCAAAAACACATGGATGATATTATGGAAGGACGTTTTTCTAGTGGAATGATGGCAGATTGGGCTAATGGTGATGCAGATCTTTTAGGATGGAGAGCTGCTACCGCAGAAACCAATTTTGAAAAAACACCTGCTGGAGATGTTGAAATTTCAGAACAAGAATATTATGATAATGGGGTGTTAATGGTTGCTTTGGTTCGTGCAGGGGTAGAATTAGCATTTGAGGCTATGACAGAATCAGGAATCATTGATGCATCTGCGTATTATGAATCTTTACATGAAACACCGCTTATTGCTAATACCATTGCTAGAAAGAAATTATATGAAATGAACCGTGTAATCTCTGATACAGCAGAATATGGATGTTACTTGTTTGACCATGCATGTAAGCCTTTATTAGCTGATTTTATGAAGACTATTGATACCGATGTAATCGGAAAGGCATACGCTAAAGACAATGGTGATAGTGTAGATAATGCAAGATTGATTGAAGTTAATGCAGCTTTGAGAGCGCATCCGGTTGAGAAAATTGGAAGTTTCTTGAGAGCGTCTATGACAGCTATGAAGCCTATTGTTTAAATTAAAGGATTCCAAATATAAAAACCTCATAAGTCTTAAGACTTATGAGGTTTTTTGTTTTATTCCATTTTATAAAAACGCAAATACTTAACTTGCATAATAATTAGTTTTCCATTCCAGAGATTATATTTAATAGAAACTTCTTATTTTCAAACCCAAAAAATAACTTGGATGAGTAAAGAAACTATAACTTACTTCCCACATATAAATGATGTTAAAAAAGCCGCAGAAACTATCAAAAACGTATCTGCAGTAACACCACTGAGCTATGGATTAAGATATTCCAATAAGTATAACACCAATGTTTATTTTAAAAGGGAAGACTTGCAGCAGGTTCGTTCGTACAAGATTAGAGGGGCTTATAATAAAATAAGCTCTTTATCTGAAACAGAATCTAAGAAAGGGGTTGTTTGCGCTAGTGCAGGAAATCATGCTCAGGGCGTAGCTTTGTCATGCAAGTTACTGGAAATAAAAGGAACTATTTACATGCCAACCCCAACACCAAAACAAAAAATAGAACAGGTGACAATGTTTGGTGGTAACTTCATTGAAATAAAATTAGTGGGTGATACTTTTGATGATGCTTATCATGCAGCAGTTATAGAGGGAAACCAGACAGGAAAAATTTTTATACACCCTTTTGATGATAAAAAGGTTATTGAAGGACAAGCAACTATAGGCTTAGAAATACTGGAACAAGCCAAAAAGCCAATTGATTATATTTTTATTCCTGTTGGAGGAGGTGGTTTGGCAGCTGGGTTATCATCGGTTTTTAAGGTCCTATCTCCAAATACTAAAATTATAGGAGTAGAGCCTGAAGGAGCTCCGTCTATGACTGTTTCAATAAAGAATAAAAAAAATACCGAGTTAAAACAAATTGAAAAATTTGTTGATGGAGCAGCTGTAAAGCGTGTTGGCAACTTAACCTTTCCTATATGTCAGCAGAACTTAGATGATATGATTACTGTTCCAGAAGGGAAGATTTGTGAAACTATTTTAGAGCTATATAATAAAGATGCTATTGTTGTTGAACCAGCAGGTGCTTTAAGTATTGCTGCACTAGATTTTTATGCAGAAAGGATTCAAAATAAAAATGTGGTTTGTTTAATTAGTGGTAGTAACAATGATATAACTAGAACTTCTGAGATACAGGAACGGGCCTTACTTTATGCTAATTTAAAACACTATTTTATTGTAAAATTTCCGCAACGTGCGGGCGCTTTGAAAGAATTTGTAGTAGATATTTTAGGTGAGGATGACGATATAACTTATTTTGAGTATGCCAAAAAAACGAATCGGGAAAATGGTACGGCAGTTGTAGGTATACAATTAAAATCTTCTAAGGATCTCGAGCCGTTAATTATGAAAATGAAAAAGCACAATTTTTATGGAGATTATCTCAACGATAAACCTGATTTATTTCAATTTTTAGTTTAATTTAGGATGACTATAGTAAATAATATTAAATATTAAAACAAAATGAGAATAGTTAAAGGCGCATTTATATTTTTTTGTGCAGTTTCACTTTTAGTTAGCTGTGGAGGAGAAAAGAAAAAAGAGAAAGAAAATTTTTCATATGAAAACAAGTCAACAACCACAGAGAAAGAAATAGAAAATCGAAATTTAGCTAATATTGTTTTGATAGGTGATGATTTGATGAAGTTTGATAAAACCGAAATTAAAGCCAAAACAGGTCAGAAAGTAAAGTTAACCTTACGCCATAAGGGAAAAATGGATGTTAACGTTATGGGGCATAACGTGGTTATATTAAAAAGGGGTGTAGATATAACAACCTTTGCAGGTAAAGCGGCATTAGCGAGAGATAACGATTATATTCCGGTTAACACTGAAGATATTATAGCTTTTACCAAAACCATTGGGGGAGGGCAAACCACCTCAATAGAATTTAATGCTCCAGATCCAGGTATTTATGATTTTATCTGTAGTTTTCCTGGTCACTATGCTTTAATGAAAGGAAAGTTTATTGTGGAATAAAAGTTTATAGATATTTTATTTTAATTCCAATAGTTTGATATTCTTAAATTCTACAGGATGACTTTCGCTTTGTAATGAAATATAGCCACCCTTTAATGGGTGGTTTTCTTTTGAGTTCCATTTATCACCCGTGTTCACGGCTCCACCTCCTATATGAGGTTTGTTATAAGTTAATACCGCTTCTCCATTTATAAAATGTTTAATAATGGAGTCGTTTCTAACTTCAATTTCAACATTTACCCATTGGTCACCATGATAGGTTTTAGAGGAAGATTTAATAATATGCTCAGTTACCAAAGAATCCTTATAAAATACATGTGTCCCAGGGGTGCATAAATTTCCTGTTGAACGCTCATCTATACCATTTCCACCAAGTAACTGAACTTCTATACAAACTGGAAAATTTTGGTTTAACTCCATACCTTTTGGGTCTTCACAATGAATCATTATCCCACTATTTCTATGTGCCCAAGCCTTTCCTCCTGCAACCTGTTCTCCCGTAAACCGATAATCCATTTTAAATCTGTAGTTGTTGTATGGTGTTTTGTAGAAAAGATGTCCAAAAGCATTGTTAAATGAGTCGTAATCTTTATAGGATACTTTTAATAAACCCTCTTCAACAATAAATGTGTTTTTGTAATTATTTCCGTATTCAAAACCCATTATTTTTGGTGTCCAACCTTCTAAATCCTTGCCGTTAAAAATGGATTTCCATTCAATTTTTGTAATAGGTTTTTCGGATTTTTTCTTGCATGAAATCATAAATGAAAGAACTACGAAAATGCATACAATTTTGATTAAAATGGACTTCATGTTTATATTGATTTTATGATTTGAATTTTTTACAAAGACCAAGCTTTGCCTCCAGTAGCTTCTTCAACAGTAATACATCCTTTTTGAACGGCTGGTATAGGCTCATAAACTAGTATTTCTTCGCCTATTGTTTTGCTGGTTCGGTAGGCCCAAACAGCTTGGTTTCTTAAATTTAATATGGATTTGTAAACTAGGTTTTTTTCTTGTCTAAACAATACTTTTTCTTCTTTAGAGGGTTTTAAGTATTTGTCTAAAAAAACATTATAGTCTTCAGTTTTTAAGTCTTTCGCTCCCGTTTCTTTTACGGGCAGAGCTTTAACTATACTTTTTATACCTTCTTTATATTCTGCCTTATCTTCCTCTGTATAAGCTTTTGAAGCATATAAGTCTATAAACTCAGGAACATTAACATCTAAGGCTCCAGGTGTAGTCTCTGTTTTTGGTAGTATTAAATCGACTAGTTTAGTGATTACTATGCTTTCTTCTTCAGTAAAGAAAAGTGGAACCCATTTTTCTTTTTCTGTAGTACAACTTTGTAAAATGCTAAAGACGCTTGGTGCTATAGCAGAATAACCAATGGTTAAACCAATATTTTTTAATGCTTCTCTGCGTTTCATGATTGTTTGGCTTTAAATTGTTTTACTGCATAATTGGCAGCTCTTGCAGTTAACGCCATATAGGTTAAAGATGGGTTTTGGCACCCTGCTGAGGTCATGCAAGCGCCATCGGTAACATACACATTTGGAACGCTATGAATTTGGTTGTATTTGTTAAGTACAGATGTTTTGGGGTCTCGCCCCATTCTTGCTGTGCCCATTTCATGAATGCCTATGCCAGGGCCGCTTGGCCTATCAAAGGTGTGAATATCTTTAAAACCTGCTTTCTCAAGCATATCTGCAGCTTGTTCCATAATGTCTTTTCGCATATTAAGTTCATTCTCTTTCCATTCCGCATCAAAAGTAACGGTTGGTAATCCCCATTGGTCTAGTTTGTCATAATCTAATGTCATTTTGTTATCATGGTAAGGTAAGCATTCTCCAAAACCGCCTAGGTGCATTCGCCAGGGGCCTGGTTTCAATAACTCTTCTTTAAATTTAGCTCCGTAGCCTAGTTCAGCAATATGTTCAGAAATGCCATGCCTACCAGCACCACCTTGGTAGCCGTAACCTCTTAGAAATGATTTTTGTTCACTCTCATTGTCGCCTAGGTTTCTAAATCGAGGAATGTAGATGCCATTAGGTCTCCTTCCTTTATAATATTTATCATCAAAACCATCAATTGAACCTGATGCACCAGAACCTAAGTGGTGATCCATGATATTATGTCCTAATTCTCCAGAGTCATTTCCTAATCCGTTTGGAAATCTATCAGATTTTGATTGCATTAAAATAGAAGCTGAAGCTATGGCAGAGGCGCAACAAAATATAATATCCGCTTCAAACTCAAGTTTTTCTTTTGTTTTCTCATCAATAACCTTGACGCCAGTTGCCTTTTTAGAGGACTCGTCATAAATAATTTCATAGGTAATAGAATGTGGTCTTAGAGTTAAATTACCTGTTCTATTGGCCGCAGGTATAGTTGAAGAAACACTACTAAAATAAGCTCCATAGGGGCATCCACGCCTACACCTATTTCTAAATTGGCATTTGCCTCTACCTTCGTGTGGCTGGTCTCCTGTAATATGTGCAACTCTTCCTATAGTTAATACGCGCCCATGATTTTGTGCCATTTGTTCTTTAAGATGTTGCTCTACGCAATTTAGTTCCATAGGTGGTTCAAAAACACTATCGGGTAATTGTGGTAACCCTAAAGCTTCTCCGCTTATACCAATATAACGCTCTACATAACTGTACCAAGGTTCAATATCTTTATAGCGAATAGGCCAATCTATACCATAACCATCTTTTTTGTTAGCCTCAAAATCTAAATCACTTAGTCTGTAGGTTTGTTTTCCCCATGTTATGGATCGTCCCCCTACATGGTAACCCCGTATCCAATCAAATCTCTTTTTTTCATTGTAGGGATGATCGTAATCATCAACAAACCAATGTCTGGAGTCTTGTTTTACAACATAACTTGTTCGTGCCTGTTTATATTGTCTAGCTTTTTGTTCAGCAGTGGGGTCTCCTCTTAGTTCCATATCCCACGGGTCTAAATTCATAGTGGGGTAATCTTTTATGTGCTCAACCATGCGTCCACGCTCTAGTACCAAAGTTTTTAAACCACCTTCACATAGTTCTTTAGCCGCCCAACCTCCTGTCATTCCTGAACCAATAACTATAGCGTCATATTTGGTAGTTTTAGTTTCTTCTGTCATAAATATTAGTTAAGAAATAGTAATTATTAAAGTGTTTTTATGATATTTTAGTATAAATATGTTTAAAAATATGAATATGTTTTAAAAATAGTTATTTTGCATTTGTTATTTGTTTAAAATATTTCAGTGAAAGTAAACGTACATGAAATTGAGCCTTATGAAGCAAATGGTGTGGTATATCATGCTGATACCTGTTTGCCATTAATTGATGCCTTTAACAGAAAGAAATTGAAATTTAAAGCGCTGGCAAGACATACTTATCCTGGGGAGCGCTTGGATGAAAACACTTTGGGTTTGAATAGTATTGGTTATTGGGATGCTAATGAACCTCAAGATTGGGGTTTAGATTGGCATAGAAATGAGGGTATAGAGTTTCATTTTTTAGAATCAGGCACCATGCCGTACGCTCAAGAAGGTAAAGAGGTGCTGTTAACCCCCAATAACTTGACCATCACGCGTCCATGGGAAGCACATAAAGTTGGGAACCCCAATATTGGTATGGGAAAATTTTATTGGGTGATTATTGATTTGGGTGTACGCAGACCTCATCAAGAGTGGGTATGGCCAGATTGGATTACATTAACAAATAATGATCTGTTACAATTAACAACTATTTTAAGGCATAATGAGAAATCTATTTTAAAAGCAGATCAAAGGGTTCGAGACTGTTTTAAGCGTATAAATGTTGCAGTTAATACAGATGAAAATGGAAGTAATGCCTCCAAAATTAGGTTGTTAATAAATTATTTATTGATTTTAATTTTAGATTTATTAAAAACCGAGAATATTATACTTAATGAGTCTTTAACAGATAGTTCAAGGAGTGTGCAGTATTTTTTAAAAGAACTAGACAAAAACTTAGCAGAAAATTGGACTATAGAAAACATGGCTAAGTCTTCTGGGGTTGGTTTAACACGTTTTACACATCATTGTAAACAGTTAACTAATTTAACACCCATGCGCTATTTAAATATTCGTCGTTTAGAAATGGCTAAAAACATTCTAAAAGATAATCCTAATTTAACAGTTGGTGAAGTAGCATATATGTGTGGTTTTACAACAAGTCAATACTTTTCTACAGTATTTAAAAAACACGAAAAATGTTCTCCAAAAGCTTTTAGAAGTAGGTTTCAGTTTAACGAAAAGTTAAGTGATTATCCTAAGGTTTAAAGTTGTTTAAAATTTTTCACTGAATAAAAACAAACAGCTATTGGTATTTATTTCCATAACTTCACCTTTCTTCTTATTAAATGATATACTAATCTAAAAAAACATGAAACGTAGAGATTTTATCCTAAAAGCATCTCAAACAGGTATTGCAGTTTCAGCACTTGGAATTTATGCTTGCAAGAATTCAAAAGAAAATAAAATTATTAAAGAAATTGAGGGAATAGAGAATTCAGAAGAGCTGTTTTTTAAAATTTCTTTGGCGCAATGGTCATATCATAGATCTCTGAAAAGTGGGGCTATGGATCATTTGGATTTTGCTGCAAAATCAAGAAGTTTTGGCTTTGAAGGTATAGAATATGTGAATAGTTTCTTTAAGAACAAGGCTCAAGATATGAGTTATTTAAAAGAAATGAATTTTAGAGCTAATGCAGAAGGCCAAAAAAATGTACTAATTATGATAGATGGTGAGGGAGCATTGGCGGATGCTGATACCAAAAAGCGTTTAAAAGCAATTGAAAATCATTACAAGTGGGTTGAAGCAGCTCATTTTTTAGGATGTCATGCTATTAGAGTCAATTTGGCCGGAGGTGTTGAGGAAGATGAAGCTGCTAAAGCAGGTGTAGATTCTTTAACCAAACTTTCTGATTTTGCCAAAGGAGCGAATATTAATGTTTTGGTAGAAAACCATGGCGGCTTTTCTTCAAATGGATCGTGGATGTCTCGAGTATTTTCTCAAATAGAAAATGAAAACTGTGGAACTTTGCCCGATTTTGGAAACTTCTGCATAAGGAAGGATAAAGAGAGAAACTGTTTGGAGGCTTATGATAGGTACAAGGGAATGCAAGAAATATTACCATTTGCCAAGGCGGTAAGTGCAAAATCATATGATTTTGATGCTGATAGTAATGAAACTACTATTGATTATAAGCGTGTTATGCTGATGGTGAAAGATTCTGGCTATACGGGCTTTGTTGGAGTGGAGTTTGAGGGCAAAGGTATTCCAGAGGAGACAGGTATTAAAGCTACTCGCGATTTGCTTATTAGGGTTGGGAAACAACTCTCATAAAAAAACAACTAATCAAACTAAATAAATTATGGATAAAATTAATAAAAACAGGTTGTTTTTAGGAAGTTGTTTAGCTTTAATAACTACTGCAATGACCTTTGCTATTCGTGCACGTTTAGAAACAGTTTTTGGGCCTGAAGGTGTGGGGTTAACCATGGAACAAATTGGTTATGCCTTTGCGCCAGCCTTTTTTGGTTTTACTATTGCCATGATAATCGGTGGGCCTTTGGTAGATTTGTTAGGGATAAAAAAAATAACATGGATGGCGTTTATAACCCATGCCATTGGAATTGTGTTAACCTTATTAGCAGATTCTATGACCTCGCTATTTGTTGCAACCTTATTTATCGGTATTGGAAATGGTTTTGTAGAAGCAGCATTAAACCCTATGGTGGCGTCAATGTATCCCGATGAAAAAACCAAAATGCTCAATAGGTTTCACGTATGGTTTCCGGGAGGCATCGTTATTGGAGCACTTGTAGGTTGGTTAGTTATGGATATTTTAGAATTAAGCTGGCAAGTTATGGTAGGTACGTTGTTTATTCCTTTAGTAATTTATGGTGTATTGTTTTGGGGACAGAAAATACCTGTTACCGAGCGTGTACAAATGGGGGTGAGTAACAAAAAAATGTTTTCGAGTGTTCTAAAACCATTGTTTTTATTCATGGTAGCTTGTATGTTTCTAACAGCAGCTTCTGAATTAGGAACCACACAACGTATTGAGTCATTACTGAAAGAATCGGTAACGGCGCCGCTATTAGTGTTAGCTTTTATTAATGGTATCATGGCTTTAGGCAGACTGTTTGCAGGACAAGTAGTGCATAAATTAAGTCCCTCTGGCATGTTATTGTATTCTGCTATTTTCACCTTTATTGGTTTGTGGCTATTAACTATCACAAGTGGAGGGATGACATTTGTGGCTGCTACAGTTTTTGCTATTGGAGTTACGTTTTTCTGGCCAACCATGTTGGGGTTTGTTGCCGAGTATTTACCAGAAACGGGAGCATTAGGATTGTCGGTAATGGGAGGTGCAGGTATGTTTTCGGTGTCTTTGGTTTTGCCTATTATGGGTAATTTAATGGACAACGTTAGTGCATCTGAAGCTCTCCGAACTATGTCCATTTTACCAGCTATTTTAATAGTGGCATTTTTAGGATTACATATTTACATGAAGAAAAGAAAAGGCACAGATGAAGCTTAAAATAGATTATGAATAGAAAATTAAGAATGGGAATGGTTGGAGGCGGTCTAGGCTCTTTTATAGGAGATGTACACCGAAAAGCGGCGGGTATAGATGGTATGATTGAACTCGTTTGTGGTGCGTTTAGTAGTACCGCTGAGAAATCAATAACCTCAGGTAAGGCTCTTGGACTGGATGAAAGCAGGTGCTATGGCAATTTTGAAGAAATGATTCAAAAAGAAAAAGAATTACCGGAAGATGTTCGTATGGATTTCGTAGCTATTGTTACTCCAAACTATATGCATTTTCCGCCTGCAAAAATGGCATTAGAACATGGATTTCATGTGGTTTGTGATAAACCTGTAACTCTAACTTTAGATGAGGCTCAAGCCTTACAAAAAGTGGTGGATAAAAGCGGAAAACTATTTGCACTTACACACAATTACACTGGTAATTCTTTAGTGAAGCAAGCCAAAGCCATGGTGGCTAAAGGCGAACTGGGGACCATTAGAAAAATTCAAGCACAGTATTTACAAGGCTGGCTATCTACATCTTTGGAGAAAACTGAACAAAAGCAAGCGGCGTGGAGGGTTGATCCAAAACGTTCTGGAATAGGTGGTGCTTTAGGCGATATTGGTACGCACGCCGAAAACTTAATTGAATACATTACAGGTTTAAGAATTAAAGAAATTGCAGCTGACTTGGGAAGATTTGGAGAAGGACGCGTTTTAGACGATGATGGAAACATGTTGATACGAATGGAAAATGGGGCAAAAGGCACAATTTCTATTTCTCAAATAGCCTTAGGTGAAGAAAATAATTTGGGCATCAAAGTTTATGGTACAAAAGGTAGTTTAGAGTGGCACCAAGAAAACCCAAATGAACTAATAACACGATGGCTAGAAGAACCTAAAAAGGTTTACACGCCCAATGGTAACAATTTGTATCCTGAAGCACTAGCTGTATCAAGAATTCCTGCAGGGCATCCTGAGGGCTATTTGGAGGCATTTGCAACCATATATAAGAATTTTGCAATGCATTTAGTGGCTGTAAACCAAGGACAAAATATTGAAAAACCAGATTATCCTACCATTGAAGATGGTGTTCGCGGTATGCAATTTATTTATGCAGCGGTTGAAAGTGATAAAAACAATGCTGCTTGGACTAAATTAAGTTAAACAAGAATAAAATAATTGATGAAAACAATAAAAGGACCAGCAATTTTTTTAGCGCAGTTTGCAGGAAGTGAAGCACCATTTAATAGTTTAGATGGTATGTGCAAATGGGCTGCTGATTTAGGTTATAAAGGTATACAAATTCCAACATGGGAGTGCAACTTAATTGAAATAGATAAAGCTGCTGAAAGTCAAATCTATTGTGATGAGTTAAAAGGGAAGGTGCAATCTTATGGTTTGGAAATCACAGAGTTATCTACCCATTTACAAGGGCAATTGGTAGCTGTGAATCCTGCCTATGATAGTATGTTTGATGGGTTTGCACCTGAGTCTGTTCGAGGAAACCCGAAAGCAAGAACGGAGTGGGCTATAGATTTTGTAAAAAAATGCGGAACAGCCAGTAAACGATTAGGTTTAAAAGCACATGCTACCTTTTCGGGAGCTTTAATGTGGCATACAGTATACCCATGGCCACAGCGACCTGCGGGTTTGGTAGCAATGGGGTTTAAGGAGTTAGCCAATAGATGGTTACCCATATTAAATCATTTTGACGAACAAGGTGTAGATGTGTGTTATGAAATTCATCCTGGAGAGGATTTACACGATGGGATTTCATATGAGCGTTTTTTGGAGGCTACAGGAAATCATGATCGTGCTAATTTGTTATATGACCCAAGCCATTTTGTGTTACAGCAATTAGATTATTTGCAGTTTATTGATATTTATCATGAGCGCATTAGAGCATTTCATGTGAAGGATGCAGAATTTAACCCAACAGGGAAACAAGGTGTATATGGAGGTTACGCCGATTGGAAAGATCGCGCGGGACGTTTTAGAAGTTTGGGTGATGGGCAAGTGGATTTTAGTGCTATATTTTCAAAATTGACCAAGTACGGATTGGATTTATGGGCGGTTATGGAGTGGGAGTGTTGTATAAAATCGTCTGAGCAAGGCGCAAGGGAAGGCGCACCATTTATTCAAAAGCATATTATTGAAGCGGCCACTCGCAGTTTTGATGATTTTGCCGGTGGCGATATTGATGAAGATTATTTGAAAAGTATTTTAGGAATATAAAGAAGGGTAATGCATAAAAACTTTTTAAAACTATATATTTTATTGATTTTTTTTGGTTGCAAGGATAATTCTAAATCAGTTAACGCAAATATAGATCAAGTTGATACTAACGTTTCTGAAAAAGTAGTCCAAACTTCAGAATGGATAAAGCTTTTTGATGGAAGCTCATTAGATTATTGGCGAGGATATTTAAAAGATGATATGCCCGATGAATGGGTAATAGAAGACGGCGTCTTGGTATTTACGCCAAGTGAAGACGGTGGTAAAAATATTATTACAAAAGATAAGTTTAAAAATTTTAAATTGTCTTTAGAGTGGAAAATATCCAAAGGTGGTAATAGTGGTATTTTTTGGGGTGTTTATGAGGATGAAAAATATAGTGAAGCTTACCATACAGGGCCTGAAATTCAAATTTTGGATAATGCGCAACATCCAGACGCCAAAATAAATCCAAAATTTCATCAAGCGGGCTCACTTTACGATTTGGTTCAACCTCAACATGATGTTTGTAAACCAGCAGGTGAATGGAATCTGTGTGAACTTGAAGTTAATCATAAAACAAACAAAGGCTCAGTAGTTTTAAATGGTACTAAAATTGCTTCTTTTCCTCTTTCAGGATCAGAATGGGAAGAACTGATTAAACATTCTAAATTTAAGGATTGGGAAGGGTTTGGTGAACATCACATTGGGCATATTGGATTGCAAGACCACGGTGATAAGGTTTGGTTCAGGAATATTAAGATTAAAAGGCTTTAAAAATTATTTTTAAAAGCTTAAAGTGTTCTTCTAATTTGTTAAAAAAAAATAGAAAGTTAATAAATTTCCACTTTCCTAGTTTTTTGTTGTTGTATTGTTTTTTAGAAAATAATTGTCAAAAAGGCGATATTAAAAGTGATATCTTATAAAAAACTAATTATTTATAAATTTTATTAAAAACGCTGTCATTGTTAGGCGTTTATAAAATAATGTATTAGTTTTACAGCATGAAAAATTTAAAAAACAAGATACGTTGTACCACTCCCGGTTTACCCATGCGCCGTCGTCGCTGCATATAATATGCCCCCAAGAAGTAAACCTAATAACGTCATTTAAATTTTTTTAAAAGTGTCCAGTTTTTTTTCAATAGCAATTAAAATTAAAGTTAATTCCATGACAATTAACAATAACTTTGTACGCTGCTTTTTCCCGCGTCGCCCGTAAGGGTATGTATTATAATTTTGAATTAGGTGCGTCCAATTCTGCTTTCAAAAAAATAATTTATAGACATTCAATTAAAGGGAAAAAATGAAGGTTGTAATAGCCGATAAAACACATATAAAATACGCCGAAGAAATTTGCGAAACTATAGCAGAATCTGCTGCTGTAAGAGGAACAGGTATTGCAAGACGAACACCTGAATACATTGCAAAAAAAATGGAAAACGGTAATGCCGTAATTGCTCTAGATGGCGATAAGTTTGCTGGTTTTTGTTACATAGAAAAGTGGGGGCACGGTAAATTTGTTGCCAATTCTGGACTAATTGTACATCCTGATTACAGAGGAGGAGGTTTAGCAAAGAAAATTAAACTTAAAGTGTTTGCGCATTCAAGAGAGAAATTCCCTGATGCCAAGGTGTTTAGTATCACTACGGGGTTAGCTGTAATGAAAATGAATAGTGATTTGGGTTATAAACCTGTGCCTTTTTCAGAACTTACAGATGACCCAACTTTTTGGGATGGTTGCCAAACCTGTAAAAATTATGATGTGTTAACACGTACTAACAGAAAGATGTGCTTGTGTACAGGAATGCTTTATGATCCTGAGAAAGTGAAGAAGGAGAAAAAAACTGTAGTTAAAGAGAAAACATTTAATAGACTAAAACGAATTAAAGAAGCATTGTTTCTTAAAAAGGATAAAAATAAAAAGACATGAAATGAGCCATAAAGATTATCTAAATAATACCTTTTCGATATATTTTATGGTGAATTACATCTGACCAAAAAAAACATTAATACTAGAACAGATGAAAAAATTAGTAATAGCTTATAGCGGTGGTTTAGATACATCGTATTGTGCGGTAAGTTTGTCAAAAGAATATGAAGTTCACGCCGTAAGTGTTAATACAGGCGGATTTACAAAAGAAGAAATCAATCATATTGAAAGTAATGCCTATAAAATGGGGGTTGCTACCTATAAAAACATTGATGCAGTAGCAACATTTTACCAAAAAGTAGTAAAGTATTTAATTTTTGGAAATGTGTTAAAGAATAATACCTATCCATTATCAGTTAGTGCCGAAAGGATTATTCAAGCTATTGAAATTGTTGAGTATGCAAAAAGTATAGGAGCAGGTTACATTGCCCATGGTAGTACGGGTGCTGGTAATGATCAAGTAAGATTCGATATGATTTTTCAAACCTTAGCGCCAGAGATAGAGATTATTACACCTATTAGAGATGAACAGTTAACCAGACAACAGGAAATAGATTATTTAAAAGCTAATGGTATTGATATGTCTTGGGAAAAAGCTAAGTATTCTATCAATAAAGGCTTATGGGGAACCAGTGTTGGGGGTGCAGAGACTTTAACGTCAGATCAACCTTTACCTGAAAATGCTTATCCATCACAGGTTAAACATTCTGAACCTGAAAAAGTAAAATTGACTTTTGAAAAGGGAGAACTGGTTGCAGTAAACGGTGTTGAAAATGCTCCTGAGATTAATATTGAAGTTTTGAATAATTTGGCATCTGCTTACGGAATTGGAAGAGATATTCATGTAGGTGATACCATTGTGGGTATTAAAGGAAGAGTTGGTTTTGAAGCCGCAGCAGCTTTAATTACTATAAAGGCACATCATTTATTAGAAAAGCATACGCTTACTAAGTGGCAATTACAACATAAAGAATATGTATCCAGTTTCTATGGTATGCATTTACATGAAGGACAATATTTAGATCCTGTAATGAGAGATATTGAAGCTTTTTTAACTAGTTCTCAAGATAAAGTTAGTGGCGATGTTGTAGTTACTCTAATACCTTATCACTTTTCGTTAGATGGAATTAGTTCAGAACATGATTTAATGAGTGCTAAATTTGGTAGCTATGGTGAAGAGAACAAAGGTTGGACGGCAGATGATGCCAAAGGATTTATTAAAATTCTTGGAAACCAGAATAAAATATATCAACATGTAAACTCTTAAACGCTAAAGTTATTCTCAATGTGTCACACTTAGCACAGTGTAAGTGTAATGAAGAATATCAAAAAGAAATAAAAATGAAAAGTATTAAGGTAGGAATAATAGGAGGTGCTGGTTATACGGCTGGAGAATTAATAAGATTATTAATTGCTCACCCTGAGGCTGAAATCGACTTTGTGTTTAGTACAAGTAATGCTGGCAACCAGATAAGTAAAGTGCATCAAGATTTGGTAGGCTCATTGGATAAAACTTTTTCTGATACAGTAAATCCAAATGTTGATGTCTTGTTTTTATGTTTGGGTCACGGTAATTCCGTTAAATTTTTAGAAGCCAATACTTTTTCAGAAAACACCAAAATTATTGATTTAGGAAATGATTTTAGGTTAGAGGCAGATAACGTGTTTAATGGAAAAACCTTCGTTTATGGCTTACCAGAATTACAAAAAGAAGCTATTAAAAGCGCAGATTATATAGCTAATCCAGGATGTTTTGCAACTGCCATTCAATTAGGGTTGTTGCCATTGGCCAATGCAGGTTTACTGAATCAAGATGTGCATATCAATGCGGTAACAGGAGCTACAGGAGCAGGAACCTCACTGTCTGCAACTACTCATTTTACTTGGCGAGATAATAACTTTTCCTATTATAAGCCATTCACTCATCAGCATTTAGGTGAGATTAATCAATCGGTTAAGCAATTGCAGAATAATTTCGATTCAGAGATCCTGTTCATGCCTAATAGAGGAAATTTTTCAAGAGGTATATTTGCAACTATTTATACTAATTTTAAAGGAACCCTTGATGAGGCAAAAGATATTTATAAATCATTTTATAAAGAAGCAACTTTTACTTTTATAAGTGAGGATCAATTGCACTTAAAACAAGTGGTAAATACCAATAAATGTTTAATTCATTTACATAAGCATAATGGAAAATTATTGGTAACCAGTATTATAGATAATTTATTGAAAGGTGCCTCTGGACAGGCCGTTCAGAATATGAATTTGATGTTCGGATTGGAAGAAACCACAGGATTACAATTAAAGGCTACTTATTTTTAAAAGCATAACACATGAAAATAGCTATTATAGGAACTGGAAATTTAGGAAGCTCTATAGCCAAAGGCTTAATTAAAAACAAAGCATTTACATCTTTATATTTGAGCGATAAGAATACCTCTGCGGTTTCTCAGTTTGAAGACGAAGCGTATGTGACTATAACCAACTACAACAAAGAGGCGGTTATGAATTCTGATTTGGTGATTTTCGCATTACAACCCAGGCATGTAGAAACTGTTTTAAAAGAAGTAGCAGCAGAGATTACCAAAAAACATTTAATAATGTCGGTAGCCGCCGGATTTGCAATTTCTAAAATTGAAAGTGTTATAGGGGCAGATAAGCATATTATTCGTGTAATGCCTAATACGGCTATTTCTATTGGAAAATCCATGACTTGTTTGTCGGCCAATGACATTGGTGAAGAGAAAATAGAATTAGCTAAAACAATATTTAACCAATTAGGAACTACTATGGTAATACCTGAAGAACAAATTCAGGCAGCAACCGTAATTTGTGCTAGTGGTATTGCGTTTTGGATGCGTTTGGTACGTGCTACTACACAAGGAGCTATCCAATTAGGGTTTGAAGCCGAAGAAGCTCACCAATTGGCATTACAAACCTGTTATGGAGCGGCTAGTTTATTGAAAGAATCGGGGAGACATCCAGAGGCTGAGATTGATAGGGTAACTACGCCAAGTGGTTGCACCATTGAAGGTTTGAATGAAATGGAGCATCAAGGATTAAGTTCCTCTTTAATTAAAGGAATCAATGCTTCTTTTGAAAAAATTAATCAAATTAAAAACAGTTAAGCATGCCATTATTTGACGTTTATCCATTATATGATGTAACACCGGTTTCAGGTAAAGGAATTCATGTGTATGATGATCAAGGAACAGAATATCTAGATCTTTACGGTGGGCATGCTGTAATTTCAATTGGGCATGCACATCCAAATTATGTTAAGGCTATAACAGACCAAGTTAATGCATTAGGGTTTTATTCCAATGCTATTCAAAATCCGTTACAAGAGGAATTAGCAAGTAAACTGGAACAACTTTCTGGTTGTGAAGGTTACCAACTATTTTTGGTAAATTCTGGCGCTGAAGCCAATGAAAATGCTTTAAAGTTAGCGTCATTTAAAACAGGAAAGAAACGTGTTGTAGCATTCAAAAAAGGCTTTCACGGACGTACATCGGCGGCGGTTGCAGCCACCGATAACCCAAATATTGTTGCGCCAATAAATGCGCAGCAAGAGGTTACCATTTTAGAATTGAATGATATTAAGGCTGTTAAAGCCGAATTGGAAAAAGGTGACGTTTGCGCGGTAATTGTAGAATTTATTCAAGGTATTGGCGGGTTAGACCAAGGGTCTGCAGAATTCTTTGAACAAGTTGATGCTTTATGTAAAGCTAATAATACTATGTTTATTGCCGATGAGATCCAATGTGGTTATGCGCGTTCAGGTAAATTCTTTGCTTTTCAATATTATAACGTAACACCAGACATTATTTCCTTGGCAAAAGGTATGGGGAATGGATTTCCAATTGGAGGGATTTTAATTCACCCTGATATCGAAGCAAAGTATGGTATGCTGGGAACTACTTTTGGGGGAAATCACTTGGCATGTGCAGCGGGTTTATCAGTCTTAAATACGATGGCATCTGAAAATTTATTAGAGAATGTAAATGATGTAGGTGCCTATTTTATTGAAAAGGCTAAGAACATTTCGCAGATAAAGAAAATAAAAGGAAGAGGGTTAATGCTTGGGCTCGAATTCGATTTTGAAGTTGGAGACTTACGTAAAGAATTAATTTACAACCATAAAGTCTTTACAGGTGGAGCAGCTAATAAAAAGCTTTTAAGAATTTTACCACCTTTGAACATTGAAAAGGTCCATGTAGACCAGTTTTTTGATATTTTGAATGTAGCCCTCAAGACAATAACAGAAACTGTAAAATAGATAATAGATAAATGAATACTGAAAAAAAGACAATGAACACATTATTATCCATAGAAACAAGAAATGCTGTATTGCTTAAAATGGCAGAGCTTTTAGAGCAACAACGTAAAGCAATAATTAGTATAAATAAAGTAGATTTAGAATCTTACAAAGGCGATGACATCTCTATGTACGACCGCTTAAAGGTAGATGATTCTAAAGTTGATGAAATGATTAACGCAGTAACCCATTTGGCCTCTCAGGAGGATCCTGTGGGTGTAGAACGTTTTAGTTTTAAGCATGAAAACGGCATGCAAATTTATAATAAGACAGCATCCTTTGGTACTGTATTGATCATTTATGAATCACGTCCTGATGTAACAGTTGAAGCTGCAGGAATTGCCTTTAAATCTGGTAACAAGATTTTACTAAAAGGAGGTAAAGAATCGCTGCGTTCCAATTTAAAAATTGTGGAATTATGGCATCAAGCTTTGAATGAAGAAGGTGCTTCTACAGATTGGGTGGAGTATTTGCAATTTAATAGAACTGAAACTCAAGCCTTTTTAGAAAAACCAACTCAACGGGTTGATTTAATTGTGCCTCGTGGCGGTGAACGATTAATTGCTTTTGTAAAGGAGCATGCAGCATGCCCAGTAATTGTTAGCGGTCGTGGAAATAACTTTGTTTATGTACATAAAGATGCTGATAAATCTACTGCCTTAGACGTGATTATTAATGGGAAAACAGCCAAAATTTCGGCATGTAACGCAGTTGACAAAGTGCTTATTGATTCTAATCTGCCTGATAAAAATAATTTTATACAGACTTTGATTTCAAAATTAAAAGAATTTAATGTTGAGATTTTAGGAGATAATCAAACTTCTAAATTTGAAGAAATCAATAGTTTTGAATCTGATGATATTTGGTATGAAGAGTTTCTGGATTATAAAATAGTAATTGGAGAAATAGATTCAAATGACAGTGCTATTGCCAAAATCAACACGTATTCAGGAGGACATTCATCGTCTATTATAACAACCGATGATGCTGAAGCTAAAACCTTTATGGAAAATGTAGATACAGCGGCTGTTTATCATAATGCTTCAACAAGATTTACAGATGGTGGACAATTAGGATTAGGAGGAGAATTAGCCATTAGTACTGATAAATTACATCAAAGAGGACCTATTGGTCTGCAACATTTGGTAACTAATAAATGGTATGTTCATGGTAATGGACAAATAAGATAACCCTTAAAGGGTTTTTATGAAATGAGATTTGGCTCATAAAATGAAATGAAGAAAAAACGCATATTACTAAAAGTAGGTTCTAATACTCTAACTAAGGAAACTAATAATATTTCTAGAGGTAAAATTGAAGATATTGCAAATCAGATTGCAAAACTTCAGGACACCTGTGAGTTTATTATTGTGAGTTCTGGTGCTATAGCTGTTGCGAAACAATTTGTAAAACTGGAAAGTAAACGTAAGGAACTTTTTGTAAAACAAGCCTTAGCATCTATTGGACAACCTCATTTAATTAGAATTTATCAGGAGATTTTTAGGGAATATGGGTTGTTGAGTTCTCAGTGTTTATTGTCGTATTCAGATTTTGAAAAACAAGAAAGTAAGGTTAATATCACCAATACTATCAATGTATTGGTTAATAACAATTACATTCCAATAATCAATGAAAATGATACGGTAGCAACCCATGAGATTAAATTTGGGGATAACGATAAGCTGGGGGCATTAACCGCTTCTTTATTAAAAGCCGATTTGTTTATCATAGCAACAAATACCAATGGGATATATACCAAAACGTCCATACAGAATGGTACACCAGAGACCATTAAAGAAGTGACAGATTTTAAGGAGCTTGCCGATGAAGTTGTGAGTTCTAAATCTTCTCATGGTAGTGGTGGTATGCAAAGTAAAATTGAAGCTGCTGAGGTTACAAAAAAAGCAAATATAGAAACATGGATAGTAAACGGTTTAGAGGATAATTTTATTCTGAATGCTATGGAAAATAAAGTGCCGTTTACCAAGATAAAATAAAAATAATGAAACATTACACTTCCATTAATGATATAGATAACATCGACGACTGGATTGAGGAAGCAAAACAATTAAAAGCGAATCCGCTCAAAAACATAGACTTAGGTAAAAATAAAACCTTGGGATTGCTATTTTTTAATTCTAGTTTACGCACACGTTTAAGTACCCAAAAAGCAGCATTAAATTTAGGAATGAACCCCATAGTTATGAATGTATCGGGTGACGCATGGGGATTAGAGTTTGAAGATGGTACGGTAATGAATGGAAATACAGCAGAACATATCAAAGAAGCAGCTGCCGTAGTATCTCAGTATTGTAATGTTATTGCAGTAAGAGCGTTTCCAACGCTTACTGATAAAGAAAAAGATGAAAGTGAACAGGTTATGAATGCTTTTATGAAATATGCATCAGTACCAATTGTAAATATGGAAAGTGCAACGGGGCATCCATTACAAGGGTTGACAGATGCTTTAACAATTTCAGAATATAAAAAAGTAGCCAAACCAAAAGTAGTATTAAGTTGGGCACCACACATTAAGGCACTACCTCATGCCGTAGCAAATAGCTTTATTCAAGCCATGCAGAAAATGGATGTGGAGTTTGTGATTGCTAATCCTGAAGGTTATGATTTGAACCCTAAAATAACTGGAAATACACCTATATATCACAACCAAGCTGAAGCGTTTAAGGACGCTGATTTTGTGTATACTAAAAACTGGAGCTCTTACGAGGACTATGGTAAGGTTGTAAATACAGATCCCAACTGGATGATTACAAAAGACAAATTAAAAGATGCTAAATTTATGCACTGTTTACCTGTAAGACGAAATGTTGTGGTAGAAGATGCCGTATTAGATAGTGACAATTCTATTGTAATAGAACAAGCCAATAATAGAACCTATGCAGCACAATTAGTGCTTAAAAAAATATTGGAAAATGGCTAAAGAAAAACTATCTATTGTTAAAATTGGAGGGAATGTTATAGAGGATAATGATGCTTTAAATACATTTTTAGAGCACTTTTCTAAACTGGAAGGAAATAAGATTTTAGTCCATGGTGGAGGAAAACGAGCTACTAGTGTAGCTGCAAAATTGGGTATAGAATCAAAAATGGTAAACGGTAGACGTATTACCGATGCCGATACTCTTGAGGTGATTACTATGGTCTATGGCGGGTTGGTAAATAAGAATATTGTTGCTAAACTACAAGCCTTAAGTGTTGAGTCCATAGGGTTAACAGGTGCAGATGTGAACAGTATTAGGTCTGTTAAAAGACCAGTAAAAGAAGTTGATTTTGGTTTTGTTGGTGATGTAAAATCTGTAGCGTACCAATCTATTGATAAACTAATTAAAGCCCATTTTACACCTGTGTTTTGTGCTATTACTCATGATGGTAACGGACAATTATTAAACACTAATGCAGATACCATAGCTTCGGAATTAGCTATTGGTCTATCTAAATTATATGAGATTGAATTAACCTACTGTTTTGAAAAGAACGGCGTATTGATGTCAGTTGATAATGATGATTCTGTTATTGAATATATGGATTCAGGTACATATCAAGGATTAAAAGGTAATGGCGTATTTCATGACGGTATGCTTCCAAAATTAGAAAATTGTTTTCATGCCTTAGAACAAGGTGTCTCTAGAGTATTTATTGGGAATCCACTCATAATAAGTAATAAAGAACAAAAGTTCACTACCTTATATCTATGATACAGCAGTTAACATCTGATGCTATTGCGCTTCTAAAGCAATTGATTGAAACCCAGTCATTTTCTTCAGAAGAAGACCAAACGGCATTACACTTAGAAGTTTGGTTTAAACGTTATGATATTGATTACAAGAGAACTAATAATAATGTTTGGGCAGTTAATAAATATTTTGAAGAAGGTAAGCCAACTTTATTGCTTAATTCTCATCACGATACTGTAAAACCTAATTCAGCATATACTAAAGACCCCTTTAAAGCTATTGTTCAAGATGGGAAATTGTACGGATTAGGGAGTAATGATGCTGGTGGTTGCCTAGTGTCTCTATTGGCAACTTTCTCCTATTATTATAATCATAAAAATCTAAAATACAATCTGGTTATTGTAGCATCAGCTGAAGAAGAGAGTAGCGGTCCCAATGGATTAAACAGTATGTTATCTGTGATTCCAAAAATTGATGTTGCTATTGTGGGAGAACCAACCTTGATGAATTTGGCTGTTGCCGAAAAAGGATTGGTAGTCTTTGATGCTGTTGTAAATGGTACACCAAGTCATGCAGCACACCCAAATAACGACAATGTAATTTATAAAGCAATTGAAGTATTGCAGTGGTTTAAAGATTTTAAGTTTGAAAAAGGCTCTGAAGCTTTAGGTGATGTAAAATTAACAGTGAGCCAAATCAATGCTGGAAAACAACACAATGCAGTACCTGCAGACTTGAATTTGGTTATTGATGTTAGGGTAAATGATGCGTATACCAATGCAGAAATAGCCGAAATATTGCAAAAGAATGCACCGGTAACTAGTATTACACCGCGTAGTTTACGATTAAATTCATCATCTATCCCAATAGATCATGCTTTAATTAAAGCAGGTGTTGCTATGGGACGAAGCACGTATGGATCACCAACACTATCTGACCAAGCAGTATTATCTTGTCCAAGTTTAAAACTGGGACCTGGAGATAGTACACGTTCACATTCGGCAGATGAATTTATTTATTTAAACGAAATTGAAGAAGGTATTAAAATTTACATTGAGTTGTTAAATCGGGTTATCGTTTAAACAAATCAACTCATAAACAAAAAACATTTGAATAATGAAACTTTGGGATAAAGGCATATCAATAGACAATAAAATAGAACAATTTACGGTAGGTAACGACCGAGAAATTGATATTCATATAGCAAAGTATGATGTTATTGCATCAAAAGCGCATGCAAAAATGCTACAAAGTATAGGTGTTTTATCAGCTAAAGAATTAGAACAACTTTTGGAAGGTTTAAATGTATTGGCTAAACAAATTGAAGAAGGCACTTTTGTTATAGATGAACAATTTGAAGATGTGCACTCTAAAATTGAATATGAATTAACCAAAACACTTGGAGAGATTGGTAAAAAGATACATACAGCACGTTCCAGAAACGACCAAGTTTTAGTGGCATGTCATCTATATTATAAAGAGAATTTAGAATTGATTCAAGCTAAAGTAAAAATATTATTTGATACACTTTTAAGTTTAGCAGAAACTCATAAAGATAAACTATTGCCAGGGTATACTCATTTGCAAGTAGCTATGCCATCATCGTTTGGATTGTGGTTTTCGGCGTATGCAGAGTTGATGATTGATGATGTGTTTTTATTGAACGCTGCTTTTAAAACTGTAGATCAAAACCCCTTAGGGTCTGCAGCAGGGTACGGAAGCTCTTTTCCAATTGATAGAGAATTAACTACTCAAGAAATGGAATTTTCTACCTTAAAGTACAATGTGGTTGCAGCGCAAATGGGACGTGGCAAAAATGAGCGTACTATTTCTGCTGCTCTAGGAAGTTTGGCAAATACGCTTTCAAGATTTGCTATGGATGTATGTTTGTATATGAGTCAGAATTTCGGGTTTGTTACCTTTCCAGATGAATTAACCACAGGTAGTAGTATCATGCCTCATAAAAAGAATCCTGATGTGTTTGAATTGATAAGAGGAAAATGTAACAAGATTCAAGCGCTTCAAACAGAAATGGTACTAATTACTAATAATTTACCTAGTGGTTATCATAGAGATTTTCAGTTGCTTAAGGAAAATATGATTGCGGCTTTTGAAGAACTTAAAGATATTTTGGATATTTTCAACTATGCTATTCAGCAGGTAATTGTTAAAGATGTTGATTTGAATGATGACAAGTATAAATACCTTTTTACAGTAGATAACATCAATACGCTTGTTGTTGAAGGGAAAAGCTTTAGAGAAGCTTATCAAAAAATTGGAGGAGAAGTCCAAGATGGTTCCTATATTCCAGATACTTCTAAACAACATACCCATATGGGAAGTATTCATAATTTATGTTTAGATAAAATAAAGGCAAAATTTCCTCATTAACTTAAAAACAAAAAAAATGAAAACAAAGAAACTATATTTATTAGCCCTAGTATTTTTTTCCTTGATAGTACAATTGGTAAAAGCTGAAGTTAAACTTCCAGCTATAGTTTCTTCAAATATGGTATTACAGAGAAACTCGACTGTAGAGTTATGGGGATGGGCAGATGCTAACGAAAGTTTTTCAATTAAAACTAGTTGGTTAACAGAAGCGATAAATATTAAAGCAAATGATTCTGGGAATTGGAGTGTTCAAGTTAAAACAACCACCAGTAAAGTATCTCAAACAATAGAAATAAAAACACAAACTACCACCATTATTTTAGAGAATATCCTATTTGGTGAAGTTTGGCTGTGTTCTGGGCAGTCCAATATGTTTCAACCCCTAAAAGGGTATAACGGTCAGCCAACATTTGGAGGGAGTGAAGCCATAATGCTTTCAGAGAATGCGAATTTACGTCTGTTTACAGCACATAAAAAAGCTTCTGAATCACCTTTAGAAGATTTGAAGGATTTTAGTGGTTGGACACAAGCTTCACCTGAAACTGTTTCAGAATTTAGTGCAGTGGCATACTTTTTTGGAAAACAATTACAGGAAATTTTAGATGTTCCTGTGGGTCTTATACATTCCTCTTGGGGAGGTAGTAAAATAGAAGCATGGATAAGTGCAGAAGTTTTAGAAGAGTTGCAAGAAGATGGTGTGCCTATAACCCCTGTTAGCAAAAACCCGCAGCGTTCTCCAACACTACTTTTTAATGCCATGATAAATCCGTTAATACCCTATAAAATAAAAGGTGTATTGTGGTATCAGGGTGAGGCCAATAGACAAGATCCTAATTCATATAAAATTTTATTTCCAAGAATGGTAAAAGATTGGCGAGAGCGCTGGGGAGGTGAAGAGTTTCCAATCTATTATGCACAAATAGCCCCTTATATTTACAGTGGTGATAATGAATATAAAAATAAAGAAGATAATACAGCATACATACGGGAAGCTCAAATGGAATGTTTGGATTTAATTCCAAATTCTGGAATAGCTATCACTTTAGATATAGGAGAGGAAAAATTCATTCATCCACCTAAAAAGAAAGACGTTGCCGATAGGTTATTATTTAATGCTTTAAATAAAACTTATGGTTATAAGGCAATAGATTATGCTTCACCAACCTACAAATCCCATATAGTCAGAGATGGAGCAATTATTTTAGAGTTTAACAATATTAATGGTGGTTTATATTCTAAAGAAGGTCTATCGGATTTTGAAATTGCAGGGAAAGATAAAGTGTTTTATCCTGCTGAAGCTCAAATTATTGAAGGAAACAAGGTGTTGGTGAAAAGTCATGAAGTAGTTGAGCCAGCAGCCGTACGTTATGGCTGGAAAAATTGGGTAAGAGGAACGTTGTTTGATACAAGCTTATTGCCTGTTTCATCTTTTAGAACAGATAAATGGTGAAATAATTAATAGTTTAAAAATAAAAAACACTAACCAAATACTAGACTAATTAATAACAAAATGAAAATAGGAGTTTTAAAGGAATCTCAAAAAGGTGAGAAGCGGGTTGCTTTATCCCCTTTAATTACCAAGAAATTGTTTGAAAAAGGATTTGAGATTTATATTGAAAAAAGTGCTGGAGAAAATTCTTTATACAGAGATTCTGATTATGAAGAAGCAGGAGCGTCTTTAACTACCAGAGAAGACATCTTTAAATTAGCACAGGTACTTATTAAAATTAACCCATTTGATAATGAAGATTTGAAGTTGGTACAAAGCCATCATATTTTGATGAGTCAACTATATCACAAATCAAGTCCAGAATTAATCAAAGCCATTTCAGAAAAAGGGGCGACTGCCTTCTCCATGGATGCTATGCCACGTATTTCCAGAGCACAGGATATGGATGTTTTAAGTTCGCAAAATAACTTAGCTGGATATAAGGCGGTTATTTTAGGAGCTTACGAAATGACAAAAATTTTTCCTTTAATGATGACTGCTGCTGGTACTATCACACCATCCAGAGTGTTGATTTACGGTATTGGGGTTGCAGGTTTACAGGCCATTGCCACTGCTAAACGATTAGGGGCAGTTGTTGAAGCAACTGATATAAGATCTGAAACGAAAGAACAAGCAGAATCTTTGGGGGCCAAATTTATTTCAGTTGATAATACCGGAGAAGAGTCTGAAGGGGGGTATGCCAAAGAAGCTTCAGAAGAATATAAAAAAAGACAAAAAGAGGCAGTGAATGAATCCTTATTCAAAGCAGATTTGGTAATTACAACGGCTAATGTTCCTGGTAGGAAGGCCCCAGTTTTAATAACTGAGGAACAAGTAAAACAAATGAAGAATGGTGCTGTTATTATTGACTTAGCAGCGGGACAGGGAGGAAACTGTGAGGTAAGTAAACTCAATGAAAAGGTCATTGTTAACGGTGTTAAAGTTATTGGAACCACCGTTGCGCCAGAGAGTGTCTCTACCAACGCCAGTGAGTTATATGCTAAGAATATATATAACTTTATTATACACTTAACAGAAGACTTGAATTTTAAATGGGATTTAGAGGAAGAAATTACCGATGAAACCCTTATTGTTCAAGACGGGGTTCAACGCAAAAACTAACTAATCAAAAATGGAAAATTTAATAGAATTTATTAGTAACAATTTACAGATTGTTTACATCATTATTTTAGCAACCTTTGTTGGGGTAGAACTCATTAAGAGTATCCCAGCTGTTTTGCATACACCATTAATGTCTGGTGCCAATGCCCTAAGTGGTGTGGTAATTGTTGGGGCTATTTTGGTAATGTTGCATTCAGATCCTACAGATTATCTTGCATTATTGCTAGGGTTTATAGCGGTTGTATTAGGAATTTTAAATGTTGTTGGTGGTTTTGCAGTCACTAACAGAATGTTAGAAATGTTTAAAAAGAAGAAATAATGAGTGTAACATTAAGTATAATTTATCTAATCGCAACGGTAACTTTTGTATTTGGTTTAAAGCGATTAGGACACCCAGACACTGCTAAATCAGGAAATTTGATTGCCGCTGGAGGCATGGGTTTAGCTATTGTTGGAACCATTTTTATTCATGATTTGGAAGTGCCAACTATTATTTATGTTTTAATTGGAATTGCCATTTTAGTAGGAACTATTATTGGTTGGCTTATTGCCATGAAGGTTGAAATGACTAAAATGCCAGAATTGGTATCCTTGTTTAATGGTTTTGGTGGAGCTAGTGCTGCTTTAATTGGGATTGTAGAGTTTGGTAACACTAATATTTCTGCAACTAGTGCCTCTGTAGTAGCTACCATTCTAGCTGCTATTATTATTGGAGCAATTACCTTTTCAGGAAGTTTAATGGCCTTTGGTAAGTTAAACGGTTCTGTAAAGAGTGTGATTAAGATTCCACAATACAATATTGTAAATAACCTATTCATTGTTAGCGTGGTTGCTCTAGCTGCTTATATGGTTGCTGGGGGTATTGATAGCTCACTATTATTATATGCTTTATTAGCTGGCGGATTAGTTTATGGTATTCTATTTGTTATGCCTATAGGAGGAGCCGATATGCCCGTAGTAATCTCATTATTAAATTCCTTAACAGGTATTGCAGCGGCTATTACTGGTGTGTTGTATGATAACATGGTCATGTTAGTTGGGGGTATATTAGTAGGTTCTGCTGGAATTATTTTAACGGTTGCCATGTGTGTGGCTATGAACAGAACCTTAGTATCTGTAATATTTGGTTCATTTACTGCAACAGCAGGACCAGAAGGGGTTAATAAGACTTTGGGCTCCATTAAGAGCACTACAGCTAGTGATACAGCTATTATGATGAACTACGCAACTAACGTGATTATTGTTCCAGGATATGGATTAGCTGTAGCTCAAGCACAACATGTTATTCATGAGTTAGAAGAACTATTGACAGGAAAAGGTGTTAATGTGAAGTATGCTATTCACCCTGTAGCAGGGCGTATGCCCGGTCATATGAATGTATTACTGGCAGAATCTAATGTTGAGTATGATATGCTTGTTGAAATGGATGATATCAATCCTCAGTTTAACAATGCTGATGTGGTTTTAGTTGTTGGTGCCAATGATGTTGTTAACCCTGCGGCACATAATGACCCATCAAGTCCTATTTACGGAATGCCTATTTTGGATGTAGAAAATTCAAAGCATATTGTTGTAAATAAACGAAGTATGAATGTAGGTTATGCAGGCATTGATAATGAATTGTTCTACAATGCGAAAACTGCTATGTTATTTGGTGATGCCAAAAAAGTATTAACAGATTTGGTTGCAGAGTTAAAGAACATGTAAATAAACGCTGCTAGAATAAAAAAGGCTTTTTGTTTCATACAAAAAGCCTTTTTTTTATTCGCTTTTTTTAAACTTTAGATGCTAACGATTTAATAAATACATACCCAAAACCAATAAAAAGCATCAAGTGAAAAGGAAAAAGACCAAAGTCACCGCCTTGGTCACCCACCACAAAAGCACTATACATACCAAATCCAAAATAAAGCATTAAAGCACCTTCAAAAATTACATGTACAGATACTGTTTTTTTGATGTACTTATTGTTTTTCCAGTTGTCTTTAAACTTACTTATATTAAATTTTGGAGTACGTACAAATTCACTTTTCTTTCCTAAATGCCCTTCTAAAACAGCAATAGAATTATGTAACGAAAAACCCATGGCGATGGAAAAAAAGACAAAGAACATACCAATATAGCCCACGAAGTTTTTAATGCCTTTACCATAAATATTGCGGTACATAACCCAATAACATACAAAGAAAATAACCGTACTAAGCACAAAGAAACTCATTACCAAAAAGTAGGTTTTTAAATGTGCATATTCATTCTTAATATAAAGCATAGGAATACTTAAAACCGCTACTATAAGAATGTTTAAAAACATGGTGCTATTTAGCAAATGTAATAAGCCGTGAACCTTGGTTTTGGCTGAAATGTTTTGACTTTTTATTACACGCCACATCATCTTTCTAAAGTTTTCGGCACCACCTTTATTCCATCTAAATTGTTGTGAACGGGCAGCACTTATAACTACAGGTAATTCTGCAGGTGTTTCAACATCTTCAAGATATTTAAATTTCCAATTTTTTAATTGGGCACGGTAACTAAGGTCAAGGTCTTCGGTAAGGGTATCACCCTCCCAATTTCCAGCATCAATAATACACTGTTTACGCCAAATTCCTGCAGTTCCATTAAAGTTAATAAAATGACCTTTACTGTTTCTTCCAACCTGTTCTAAAGTAAAATGAGCATCTAGTGCAAAAGCTTGTATTTTTGTTAGTAAAGAATAATTCCTATTTATGTGACCCCAGCGGGTTTGTACTACACCAATGTCTTTATTTTTAAAATAAGGTACAGTACGTTTTAACCAATCAGATTTTGGTAAAAAATCAGAATCGAAAATGGCAATAAATTCGCCTTTGGCAATCTCTAATCCTTCCTTTAAAGCGCCAGCTTTAAAGCCAACACGGTTTGTTCTAGTGATATGCTTAATGTCTAACCCGGTTTGTTGTAGTTTTTTAATATGTGCAGCTGTACTATTAACCGTTTCATCTGTAGAGTCATCTAGCACTTGAATTTCCAATTTATCATGCGGATAATCAATCTTAGCAATATTATCTAATAAACGTTCCATGACATACATTTCATTATAAACAGGAAGTTGTATGGTAACATAAGGAACTTCATCAGGGTTTGATAAATTAAACTTAGCTGAGTTATTTTTTCGCTTAGCAGAAATATAATTGAACAATAAGTTTAATTGGGCCAAGGCATACAAGAAAATTAGCAATATAGCAATGGTGTATATAACAATGATGATGGTTTCTATAGTCATTATTTAAAACTGTATTTAAATATCCAACCTAATATTTTTATGCCTGCAAATATAGCACCTTTTACAGTTCCGGAAACTTTTGATACTCCTATTCTATTTCTATACTTAACAGGAATTTCAACATAACTAAATTTTTGTTTCAAGACTTTAAGTTGCATTTCTACTGTCCAGCCATAGGTCTTGTCCTCCATTTGAAGTGCTAATAATTTATTGTGTTTAATGGCTCTAAAGGGTCCTAGATCAGTAAATTTAGCACCAAATATTAGTTTCATTAAAAAGGTAGCCAACCAATTCCCGAATATTTGCGGAAATGTCATGGAGCCTTGCTCTCTGAGATGCTTAACCCGAGCGCCAATCACAAAATCGATATCATCATTTAGTATAGGAGAAACTATTTTAGTTAGTTCTTCTGGGTAATCAGAGTAATCACCATCAAGAAAAACAATGATGTCGGGTTTTATAGATTCACTACTTATGTATTCCATTCCCTTTAAACAGGCATAGCCGTAGCCTTTTCGTTTTTCTGTTAAAACGGTGGCACCAACATTACGCGCATTAATTTCAGTATCATCAGTTGAGTTATTGCTAACAACAATTATTTCATCAACTATATGGGGAATATCATTTACTACGTTAGCAATAGAATCTGCTTCGTTGTAAGCAGGAATGATAACCTTGATTATAGGCATAAATTATTATTAAGAAGCAAAAATACAATAAGCTATTTAGCTGGTCAAATTATGTTTCATCAACTTGATTATAAATAGGTTTAAGATTTGTTTATTAAATCCATCAAGTCCACATCGTTTCCTAAAAGTATTTGATTGCCATCAATTCTACCTTCCAAAGGGCCGTTTTCCAATTTTAATACACCTCTAGGGCAAACTGCAGAACAAATGCCACAACCCACACAACTGGCGCGTACTATATTTTCGCCTTTTTGAGCATAAGAACGTACATCTATTCCCATTTCACAATACGTGGAACAATTTCCGCACGAAATACATTGTCCGCCGTTTGTTGTAATTCGAAATTTAGAAAATAAGCGTTGTTGTAATCCTAAAATGCCAGCCATAGGGCAACCCATTCTACACCAAACACGGTTGCCAAGAATAGGATAAAAGCCTGTACCTATAACTCCAGAAAATATAGAGCCGATTAGGAAACCGTAAAAACTACGCAGGCCAACAGCTTCAAAAATGAATATTTTATTATTTGCAGTACCAGAGAAATAATGTATTCCAATTAACGCTATTACAATAACTAAATATCCAATAGCTCCATAACGTGCATCTTTTTTTAGTTCCTCTTTTTTAAAGTACCAGATTATTGCAAATAAAAGTCCTAAAAATAGAGCGACACCAATTAAAAACTTATCCTTTGTTAACCAGTATTTTTCAGAATCGTAACCTAAATAGGTGCTTATTACCGCTGTAGTCATCACCACCGAAAATACAAGTACAGAGTGGATTACCCAACGTTCTACTTTCCATGCAAATACGCTTTTATCGCTTAGCTGTCTAAAAGAATCACCTGCAGTTTCAGCTAGGCCACCACAACCACACACCCAAGAGCAGTACCAACGTTTTCCGTACTTGTAAGTTAAAAACGGAGAGATAACAAATACAGTGAGTATCCCAAAGATTAAAAATGCCAAACCTATATTGCCTGCATTAATAAACTGATCAACACGCCAGCCATCGAAAGCATAATAGTTTAATGGCCACATGTTCTTTAGATCATTGTAGGGTAGAGAAAATGTATCGCTATTTAGTCTTGCCATTAACTCCGGAATAATAAAGGCAAAAGCCGTTTGAAAAAACATAACACTTACAGTTCGTAATTGTTCGTAGCGGTTATGTTTGTACTTCCATATAAATTTGATGCCAAATGCAAGTATAGCGACTGTATAAAGAGTACCATAAACAAACCATTGACTAGCAGGATTACCGCTTAAAAATTTACTCAAAGGGTCAAAAAGCCCTATGAGTCCGGTGTTTCCATTTGGATTTGCACCTAAAAGGCCTTCATAAAAGTAGAGGATTACATAAAAACCTGTTAAACTAATACCTGCTACCCATCCCCAAAAACCTCTACTAGATATACTTTTAAACCAAACGCCGTGATTTTTAATACCCTCTAACTTATTAGAATATAAACCTTTTGCAAAAAGAAGAATACCTCCAGTTATAGCTATCAACGCAATAGAAAGCCAAAGAACTTTATCTTGAAAATCTTTAAAAAGGGAAAATATAAGTAGAACTATTCCTCCTAAGCCTATGGCTGTACCAATTTTTTGAAATGCGTTTAATTGGTTTGAGGCGTCTCCAGTTAGAGACATATTACGTTGTATCGTTGCCATGCTATGCTATAATAAAGTTTTTATTAAATGTGTTTAAAATATCTTGTTCATAATGCTTGTAGAATTCAGGGTCAAAATTGGCTTTTGATAGGTTTTGCATTACAAAATCTACATTTCGTTTTTCTGTTAGCCACTTATCAAAAACGTCGTGTCTCATGCGTATGCCAAATGTGTTAATACCTAAGAATTCATTGGTTTTGGTATCATAGCATACTGTAATACATTTGGTGTCGTCTGTATGTTTCCAATGAAAATGGGCTTCATTTTCTCTTGGTTTAGAAAACACCCATCCGTAGGTTTGGTATTCAATATCAAAGAATTTTGCAGAGTTAAACCAATGCCCGGGTTTGTATTGGATACGATTGCCGCATATAGTTTGTGCTAGAGTTTCGCCCATCATTCTTCCAGTATACCAAACCGCTTCTATAGGCCTGCGTTGGCCAATGGCCTCATGTTGTTCAGCACAATCACCAATAGCATACACATCAGGAATATTAGTTTCTAAATATCTATTTACTTTAACACCTCTACCAATTTCAATTTCAGAATCCTTAATAAAATCAATATTAGGCGATACACCAGCAGTTAAACCAACAACATCGCAGGCAATTTCTTCGCCCGTTTCTTGAATTATGATAGAATTAACCTTACCTGCTTCGTCTGCTTTTATCTCTTTTAAGTTTGTTGAAAGTCGTAAATCAATGTGATGATTTTTGATATGTCTATTAATCATTTGGCTTTCTCCTTCAGGTAAAACACCATTCCAAAAACTAGTTTCGCGGACTAAAAAGGTAACAGGTATGCCTCTAGAACTTAACATTTCTGCCAATTCAATTCCAATTAAACCGCCGCCAACAATGACAGCGCGTTTACAGAATTTATTGTTTGGAGCGTATTTTTCAAGGTTTTCTAAATCTTGTTTGTGATACATGCCCATTACCCCTTCTAAATCTTGTCCAGGCCATCCAAATTTATTGGGTTTACTTCCTGTTGCAATAATTAATTTGTCGTAGTTTAAAGTTTCTCCATCCGAAAAGTGAAGTGTTTTATTTTTGTTTTCTATAGATTGAACGTATCCCTTTTTTAATTCGATTCTATTTTTCTTCCAAAACCAATTTTCATAAGGTTGCGTATGTTCAAACTTCATGTGCCCCATATACACATACATCAACGCTGTACGGGAAAAAAAATAATCGGTTTCAGCAGATACAATAGTGATTTTTTTATCGGAAAGTTTTCTAATATGTCTGGCAGCTGTAACGCCTGAAATACCATTTCCTATAATAACGATGTGTTCCATAATTTTTTGGATGTTATGTGCTATTAGGTCGCACTTAAATATAAGAACTTAACATAAGCTTTTAATTTAGAACAAGTTTAAATTGAATTTTAGATGTAAGGAATTGTTATGCTTTAAGACGCTAAAAATTTGCAACTTTTTTTGAAAGTTTCAAGAAATAAGGCAGACTTAGGTTTCAAGAATTTAAAATTCAAACCATTCAAAAATGAAAAAACATATTTTAATTATAGCTTTAATTACAACTGCATTTTCAGTAAAAGCACAAAACTTAAATTCCTTCTTTAATAAAGCAGACGCATTTTTTAAAACAAACGTGGTAAACGGTAGAGTAGCTTATGATAAAATTCATAAAGATCCATCAAAATTACACGAAGTTTTAAAAATTGCTCAAGGTATTTCAGTAGCGAAAGATGATGCTAAAAATTACCAAGCCTTTTGGATTAACGCCTACAATTTATCAGTAATAAAAGGACTAATTGATAAATACCCAACAAAATCACCATTAGATAATGCAGGTTTTTTTGATAAAACAAAACACAATATTGGTGGCAAAAACATCACCTTAAATGATATTGAGCACAAATTACTTAGAGGTAATTTTAAAGATCCAAGATTTCACTTTGTATTGGTGTGTGGCGCAGTTGGCTGCCCACCTTTAATTAGTGAAGCTTACTTACCGATAACGTTAGATGTACAATTAGAAACCCAAACAAAAAAGGCCATAAACGGGAGTTTTATTCAAGTAAATTCAAAGAAAAATCGCGTACAAGTCTCTCAAATTATGGAGTGGTATAAAGAAGATTTTACCATGAATGGTACCGATGAAATAGACTTTATAAATACATACAGAACAGAAAAACTAGAAGGTAAATGGAAGTTAAGTTACTTTCCATATAACTGGACCATAAATATACAATAACCTTAATTTTTAAAATAAATAACAAATCAAAATAATGAAAAAAATAATAGCCATAGTAGTATTAGTAGCGATATCACTTAACGGATTTTCGCAAGAAGAAAAGGAAAGTCAAGGAAGTGTTATTCAAACCTATACACCATCTATCTTATTGAAAAAAGGACAATGGGATATTAAGTGGTTTAACAATTTATATACCGAAACAAAAGATTTATTCGGCAACCAAGAAGGGACACAAAAGCGTGATATACCCAGAAATACATTTTTTACATCAAGTGTTGATGTTTTTACGGGAGTGTCTAATAGCAATAGTTTTAATGTAGGACTCTTGTTTGAAGTGAGGTCAAACGCCATTGGTGGCCGAAATGCCTTGGACGTATTTTCTTTTGATGGCGAAACAGGTACAGCACGTTCTGGTTTAACATCTTTTGCCCCAGCTATTAAATTCAATCCTATAAAAAGCATAGGTAATTTTACTGTTCAAACAGCATTTCATATACCTTTAGTTGATAATGAAACTGAAAATGGTGTGTTTTTAGATCAAGATGGTTTTATATTTCAAAACAGATTTTTCTATGATTATAGTTTCGCAGGTGGAGATTGGCAATTATTTACAGAGTTAAATACAGAGTACAACTTTGGCGAACAAGCTAGTTTTGCTTATAACAGCTTGCGTTTAACACCTGGAGTGTTTTTAAGCTATTTCCCAAGTTCAAAATTCACAGTTTTAGGTCTGGTACAGCATTTACAACTAATTTCTTTTGGAGGTAATGATCAAGGTGCTAACGATTTTAATCAAAACGCTACAATTCTTGGTGGTGGTGCTAAGTACCAATTAACAGATGAACTTAATGTGGAGTTTTTATACTCAAACTTCTTTAGAGGTAAGGCCACAGGATTGGGACAAACATTTAATATAGGTTTAAGAGCATTGTTTTAGTTCTTTAATGTTAAATTAGGAGCTAATAAAAACATTAAAATGAAACATCACAAACTCCTAATTGTTCTTATAATATTTGTTCAATCTTGTATAGGACAGGTTGAAAAAATAAATGGAGTAAGTTTTGTTGCTTCGAGAGATATAATTCATAAAAATCATGTAAAATCTATTGTTAATGTCAACGCTAATTATGCATCGGTAATGCCATTTGGTTTTCTTAGAACTATTGATAGTCCTAATTTGATTTATGATACAAATCGCCAATGGTTTGGTGAAACCAAGAAAGGTGTAAAACAGTACATTGCTGAGCTAAGAAAACAAAACATTAAAATTATGCTTAAACCTCAAATTTGGGTTTGGCGTGGAGAGTTTACGGGTTATATAAAAATGAATTCCGATGATGATTGGAAAACCTTAGAAGCTAGCTACTTAAAATATATTTTGGATTATGCACAATTAGCGAAGGAGTTGAAAGTTGAAATTTTTTGTATAGGAACAGAACTTGATACTTTTATTGATACTAGACCAAATTATTGGTTTGATTTAATAAAGGAGGTTAAAAAGATTTACAATGGTAATATTACCTACGCTGCTAATTGGGATGAATTTAAGCGAATACCTTTTTGGAGCGAATTAGATTTTATAGGTATTGATGCTTATTTCCCTGTTAGTAAAAATCAAACGCCTTCTGTGAAAGATTGTTTAGAGGGTTGGCAAAATCACCTACCTGAAATAATAAACAATCAGAAGATGTTTAAAAAACCTATTTTATTTACCGAGTTTGGTTATCGGAGTGTAGATTTTGCTGGTAAAGAGCCCTGGAAAAGTGATAGAGACATGAATCAAGTAAATTTAGAGGCTCAAATTAATACTACCAAAGCACTATTTGAAACTTTTTGGAAAAAAGAATGGTTTGCAGGAGGTTTTCTTTGGAAATGGTATCATAATCATGAAGAGGCAGGAGGTTTAAATAATTCAAGGTTTACACCACAAAACAAACCTGTAGAAGAGATAATTAAATTACACTATAGTAAGTTATGAAGAAGTTTATCTACTACATACCACTTTTTCTATTTATAAGCTGTATTGAAGATGATAGTGTACCTTTAGTAAATGACAATGAAACTATTTTATCTAAATTCTTAGAAGATAAAACGTTTTTAAATAATCAAGTAATTGCTTGTGCTGCTAGTGATAGTGGAACTATGGATATTAATAATATTTATTTTTACCCAGAAGCAGGCGCATCAGATTTTAGACTCTATCAATCATGGGCAGACGATGAAAAAGACTTTTCAAGTTATCAGTTTGTACCGCTCAACTCAGAACCTGTTTTTCAGGGTGCTTTAAGGGTGTTTAAACTACGGTCTGATTGTAAATGGACTGTAGTGATTTATGAAAAGGAAGACAAAACTGAAATTTCAACGCCTATTAGAATGAAGTTAAGTTTTCAGCCAACAATATGGAGTACAGATTTAACCGTGGATCAATCTAGCCCATTAATGCCTCATTTTTCATGGTTTACATTGTCTGAAGAAAACAATGCTATTTTTTTTCAAGTTTTATCAACAGAAGATCTTGCGCTGTTATCAGGTACTTATACTGAGGATAATCATTTTCAATATTATAAATTAAATAATGTTGTTTTAAATGTAACTCCAGGTGAGCCACCTGGTTTAATTTCAGGAGAAACTTATATATTTACAGTTATGGATGTGAGCATAGATAATTGGGTAAACCATGTTATTATGTCTCCTTTTACTGCTGAATGATGAAAATTAACCTTTTACTATGTGTGTTCTTTTTTATTTCTTTTTTTGCAAATGCGCAGCAAAAGGTTATTTCAGACATTAAAATTCAAGGAAATAAAAAGATAAAGTCTTCATTTATAAAAAAAATAGCCTCTATAAAGCCTGGTGAGGTTTTAGATTCCTTGAAAATTGAAGAAGATATAAAACTCATTAAACAATTACCTTCTGTATCTCATGCCTCATACCAAGTTTTTATTTCTAAGGGTAATGAGTATAACGTTTTTTATAATATAGAGGAGAACTTTACTTTAATTCCTGGAGTAAATTTTTATACAACTGATGAGGATGAATTTGCATACAGAATAGGGCTCTATGAATTTAATGCTTTTGGAAGAAACATTATTTTTGGAGGGTTTTACCAAAAGGATATTTACGATTCTCATGCCTTAAATTTTAGAGCGCCTTTTCTCTTTTCAAGACACTGGGGTTTGGCCGCCAATTATCAAGATTTAACAACATTAGAACCTGTTTTTTTTGATGACGAAACTGCTCAATATAGATACAATAATAAAAGTTATGAATTATTAGGTTTGCACCGTTTTAACTTTAACAATAGGTTAGAATTTGGACTTAATTACTTCACAGAAGATTATAGGTTTAGAGGAGAGAATGTTAATAATAGACCAGAGTTGAATGTGAAAAAATGGCTAGCTAAAGGTGTTTACGAGTTCAATAATCTTAATTATGATTATCAGTACGTTTCCGGATTTAGAAGTATATTTAATTTTCAGTATGTGACTTCAACTAATGATATGCTTCCTGATTTTTTTATTGGCTGGAACGATTTTTTTTATTTCCTGAGAGTGGGAAACAAAGGCAATTGGGCTAATAGATTAAGGTTGGGTTTATCATCAAATGATGAAACGCCTTTTGCTCCTTTTTCGGTAGATAATAATTTAAATGTTAGAGGTGTAGGAAATACCATTGACAGAGGTACTGGTGTTATTGTTATTAACTCAGAATATAGGCAAACCATTTATGAAAAAAATTGGTTTGTGTTACAAAGTAATGTTTTTATAGATGCGGGAACATGGCGCAATCCTGGTGGCGATTTTGGCGATTTTAGTAAATCTAATAATGTAAAAGTATATCCAGGTTTGGGACTTCGTTTTATTCATAAAAAAATATATAATGCTATTTTTAGGATAGATTATGGTTATGGTATTTCAGAAAATGCCACCAAAGGTTTTGTTTTTGGAATAGGGCAATATTTTTAATGCTAACTTAACGTCATCAATCTTCAGAATTAAAATATTATACTCTAGTTTTGCTGAAAATTATTATTAGATGGCTCGTACAGTTGTAGTTGGTGATATACATGGAGGTTTAAAAGCTTTAATTCAAGTTTTAAATAAAGTTGAGGTTAAAGATGAAGATACATTAATTTTTGTTGGTGATTACGTTGATGGGTGGAGTGAATCTGCTCAGGTTATTCAGTTTTTAATAGAACTTTCAAAAACTATTAAGTGTATTTTTATAAAAGGTAATCATGATGTTTGGGCAGAGGAATGGCTAAGAAGTGGTGAAGTAAACCCTACTTGGTATATACATGGAGGAAAAGAAACTATGGAAAGTTATGAGGGCTTTACAGATATGGAGAAATCTAAGCATTTACAATTCTTTGAGGGTATGACCTTATATCATATAGATTCTAAAAACCGTTTATTTTTGCATGCTGGTTTTACCTCAATGCATGGTGTAGAAAAAGAAGTATTTCAACAAACGCTATATTTTGATAGAACACTTTGGGAAATGGCTTTAACCATGGATAAGCGTCTTGAAATGAATTCAGAATTATACCCAAAACGGTTAAAGTACTACCACGAAATTTATATTGGGCATACACCAACCATACATTTTAATTCTCATTTGCCAATGCAGGCTATTAATGTTTGGAATATTGATACTGGTGCTGCCTTTACAGGAAAATTATCAGCTATAGATATTGATACGAAAGACTTTTGGCAAAGTGATGATTTACCTTCGCTTTACCCAAATGAAAAGGGTAGAAATAAGTAATTACTCTATACTCTTAAAATCTTTAATAGCTTTATTGGGTTCTATTACATTGTAGCCTTCCCAAAATGTAGGGTCGTAAGCAGGTAAATATGTTGGGCTAATATTTAATTTTTCCTCAAAAACATCAAAAACCGTTTTATTAATAGTTTCACTTTCAAAAACCACCAGTTCTTTTTTTGTAGTGTTTGAAATAGTAAAGTGAAGATCCATAGAGAGTTCATTTTGCTTTCTTCTACCTTTTACATTTTTGTTCTTTTCAATAATTTTTAAAGGACGTTTAATGCCAAAGTTATTTCCAGTTTCAGATTCAGCATATTTTAGGGTGTATGTTTCCACATCATTTTTAGCATAAATTAAGGTGCCACGGTGTAATACTTCTTGATATGAAATACCCAAGAGCCTAAAACTCCTTAAAGGTTTCACATTTTTATAGTCTACTCTTATTATGGCAAAATCATCTGTATTTATATACAATGTGCCTTTGTAATTGGCACTGCGTTTTGGCTTGAAACTTATTTTATAAACAAATTCCCCGTTTAAAAAGATATAATCCAATAACTCAAACGCGTACTTTTTAGGTTTTTCAAGAAAGTTTAAATGAGAGTCTTCAAAAATAAAACTTCTGTGCTCTAAATTAGAAATGGTGTTTTTTCTGTGTTTTAAGAAATTTTTTTTACGTTCTAGTTCCTTTTTTTTCTGTTCTTCTAAAAACGCATCTGTTTTTTCTTTTTCCTTTTTGGTATCTGCACTATCAAACAGAGATGAATCTATGTCTTCCTTTGTTCCAAAAATGCCTGACTTTATCTTAAAATAAGAATCTCTTTTTACATGTTTTCTAAATATGGCATTGAAGCGTTCTTCAAGTCCATCAAAAGAAACTTCTTTTTTCTTGTCGTACAACCGAGATGCCTTTATAATGTCTAGTTTATGTTTTTCTTCAGGGTCGGTCTTTGTGTAAAGTGTACCCAATAATTCGGTGTAATCGTCTGCTTCTTTGGACATAATAGCCATGATACTATCCATAAATTTCTGGTTAAATTCTGGGATAGTACTTTCTTTTACTTTAATGCTGTTTTTGGTTATGTGATTGAAATAAGATTCGCGATAGAACAATTTACTTTTGTTGTAGTTAAAATGATAATTCGCAGAGAGATTTTCGTGTGTTTTTTCAATTATTTCCTCTACACTATAGTTTTTGTTAGAAACCAGAACTTCGTCTAGCTCGATGGATTTTGGACTTAGTAAAATAATACTATCCTTAAAATGTAAAGCGGGTATCTGTTTAGTTTTATATCCCAAGCAACTAATGAAAATTGAATCTGATTTTGAAGGATTTGATTTAAAGTGAATTTGAAAATCACCATCACTATTACTAATAACACCAGAGTTTTTTCCATAGCTAATAGTTGCAAAGAGAATGGGTTTTTGAGTTGTGGAGTCAATTAATTTAGCACTGATTGATTCTTGACCAAATAAAAGCGCAAATGATATTAAACAAAATAAACTTGCTAAATAGGATTTCATTGGTCTTGATTTTGCTATGAAATTAAGTTATTACAAAAACACGACCGATTAATTAACTTTTTGTTACAACAGTTTTATCATTTTTTAACAAGAACGTGCTTTAAGTAGTATTTGTTTAACGTTTGGGCATCTGCACCCAATAATCTTTTAATATGGATATTGCAATAGTGATATTGTAATTTCCACAACCCGTTGGTTTTATAACGTCTAGATGAAGTTACCAACCACTCTTGAATTACCACAAATTGTTTGCGTTTATAAAGCTTACTTATAAAATCATTGTCTTCGTATATGGTGTAACTTTCATCAAAACCACCAATCTTGTAAAACAGTGATTTAGTAATGAATAGGCTTTGGTCTCCGCCACGTGCTATTTTCCACGAAAATTTTGTTAACCATCCCGCTAGTTTTAACCACCAATGGTTGCTGTCAAATTTCATTCTAAAACAACCCGCTTTATTACTGTTTTTTACCTGTTTAATAATTAATTTATCAAAGTTTTTAGGAGGGAAAGAATCGGCATGAAGAAAATAGAGAATATTTCCTGAAGCGTTTTTTGCACCAAAATTCATTTGTTTGGCACGTCCTTTTTCTGATGTTAAAAGACGAATGTAAGTTCGAGTGTTTTCTCTCTGTGCGAATGTGTCGAGAACCATATCTTGAGTGCCATCAATACTTCCCCCATCAACCACTAAAATATCTTGAATATTTTCCTCAGATGAATTTTCAATAAGGTAATTCAGTAAATTTTTAATATTAGCTGATTCATTTAAAACGGGTATGACAATAGAGATTTTATTCATTTAAACTCCAATTGTAATCTTTGTAGTTTTTCTTTGCTTTCTGTGAAATTTCTAAGTCAGAATATTGATTTAAAAAATCAATTAACGAACCATGTTGTTTAAAATCTTTGGCAAACCATTGAAATATTTTTGAGAGTTCTAAATTATCTTTTGAAATTGAATTTCTTTCAGGATCATTTAAAAAGTCTTTGGTAGCTTTAGTTAATTGTGTTTCTAAATGTGTTGTTGTAAATGCTTTATTTTGAAGTTTAGGACAAGATATAGAGGCACAGTTTATGGCAAAATGAATACGAGGTTCATCCATTTTACGTAAAATATGGTGTTCTATCTCATCTAAATTATACCATTTGTCTCCTAATTTCCAATGGCGTTGTTGCCAAGGTTCTTTAATGTCTTTTATACTATTAATGGGATAATGTCTTAAAATTAAATCAACTGTAAAAGCATTGTAAGTGTTAATCCAATAACTTAATTTTTGGTTTTTAGAACTATCTTTTTCTGGCACAGAACTTTGGAGAAAACTAATATATTCTTGAAGTTTGTTATATTCTTTTTTTAAGCCTTGGTAATCCACATGTCCCTCGTTTGAAACGTATTTTCCCAAAAGATTATCCCATAACTGATGCTGAGATAAAACGCGGGTAGTTACTTTTTTTAGACTATCTCTTATGGTTTTATTCTCTTGTTTAGTTTCTAAAGTATAAACTGTAGTTGTGATATCTTGGGTGTGACTTTTTTCTTGGGGTCTAGACATCTCTGTTACTTTTCTTGTTCCCTTACAAGACGCTAACAAAAGAATACAGCAAGTAATGCATAATATATTTCGCATTGTAAATTTAAAATTACTAACTAACAGCAGCCCCCGCCGTCATAATGATAGGTAGATTCACTAATGAAAATATCATGCCGATTTAAATCTGCTAGAGCACCAGCGGTTTTATCACAAATGGCTAACGGTTGATTTTTAAGTAATACATGCCCTTTTTTGTCATCAAAATAATCCGCGTCACCATAATAAATGGCAGCTTTTCCAGTAAAAATACATGGGCCATCTTCAGGCATTGGGTCTTTTATGGCAGCAACCTCAATGGATTCAATGTATATTAATTCATCCGTTGGGTAATGTTTTGGGTCTAAAATTCTATAAGGTTTTCTGGCTCTAATTTCAATAGTGCCAAAACCAGCATCTGTCAACATTTTTACATATTCAGCAATAGGCAAGCTACCACTTAAACACAAGGCACGTAATCTATCATCATTCCGTAAGGTGTCATTCATAGGTTGCTCGCAGGTAGGGTCGCTCATTACCAAACGCCCATGAGGCTTTAAAACACGATACATTTCGGCAATAGCCTTTTTTAAATCGTCTGCTTTAAAGATGTTAAACAAACAGTTTTGTGCTGCAACATCAATACTGTTATCTTCAACAGGAAGATGAAGCGCATCTCCTTTTTTTAGTGTTACAAAATCGCTCTTAAACCAATCGTTTAGTGCTTCGGCTTCCTTAAAATTTTTACGTGAAGCTTCTAACATTTCATCTACCACATCAACACCTATTACACCTCCTTTTTGTCGATTGAAATAAGCGAACTGCAACAATTCCATACCGCCACCAACACCAACGTAAAGCATTTTTGGATTATTGGTTAAATCTCTGGCATGCACTGTAGAGCCACAACCATAATTCATTTCTTGCATGATTTTGGGAATTTTTAATCCTGGTAATTCCCAAATGGGGTTTGTGGTACAGCATAAACCTACATCTGGAGTTAATGCGGCTTCTTTATATACATTGTGTGTGGTTTCTAAGTATGTACTCATGTTTTTTATTTAATATTGGGTATTTAGTTTAGTTCTTGGTCTTATTCCTAAATGGACACTACAATTTTTTTTATAATGTTTCAATTACAGCTTTAAAAAGTGTTACCATATCTGGTTCAGCCTTTGCTGCCATGGCTATAATTTCTTCAATATTTACAGGTTCTAAGTTATCTGGGTCGCATTCATCCGTTAAAACTGACACTGCTGCCACCTTCAATTTTAAGTGGTTTGCCACAATAACTTCTGGTACGGTGCTCATCCCAACAGCATCTGCCCCAATTATTTTAAGCATTCTGTATTCTGCTCTGGTTTCTAATTGTGGGCCAACCACACTTGCATATACGCCTTTGTGTAATTTTATGTTATGGGTTTTCGCAATATTTTTAAAACTAGCGTTAATTAGAGCATCATAAGGAGCACTCATATCTACAAAACGCTCACCCATTTGCTCAATACCTTTTACTGCTAGTGGCGAACTTCCTTGAAGGTTAATATGGTCGTCAATCAACATCAATTCTCCTTTTTTGAAATCTAAATTAATAGCTCCAGCGGCATTAGAAACTAATAGGGTATGAATACCTAATTGTTGCATAATGCGCACAGGGTAGGTAACATCCTGTAGCGTATAGCCTTCGTATACATGAAAACGACCTTGCATTATTATAACTTTTTTTCCAGCAAGATTCCCGTAGACAAGTTTTCCTCTATGAAACTCCACTGTGGCCGTTGGAAAATTGGGAATATGGTTATAGCTTACCTCTTTTAAAACTTCAACCGAATTAATAAGTTGTCCAAGACCAGTGCCTAAAATAATACCCACTTCTGGTTTATAGAAGCCTTTGTCTTTGAGATAATCTACCGTTTCTGTAATAAATTTAATCATTTAACTGTTTAATTTTTTCTTGTAACTCTATATTCGATTTGTAAAAATTTGAAGTTATTAAGTCTTCAAACGTATCAATATCATTTAAGGTTTCTAAAATACTAAATGTTATAGCTTTTGCACTTAATTCTTGCAATGTTTCTTCCAGTAAATTTGGTTGGCTCCAAGGCTTATTATCAAACACATTATGATATAATTTAGAAAGTCCGATCAGGTAATAACCACCATCAACAGATGGCCCAAAAACAGTGTTGTATTCTTTTAAAGCGTTCAACCCATTATTAATATGTGTTTCATTAATATCAGGTAAATCTGAGCCTATTAATACAATACGATTGTAACCGTCTTTAAACCCTTTAGAAAAAGCATTTTTCATGCGTATACCAAGATTTTTGCCTTCTTGCACATGCTTTTCAAAACCATTCCATTTGGTTTCTATAATGGCATCTGAAAAGTAGATGCGCTTGTCTGCCTTAAGTTTAGTGGTAGCCTGTTCTGTAATTTTCACCAATTCACTATACACCTCAAAAGCAGCTTGATTGCCAATGGTTTTAGCAAGTCGGGTTTTTACCTTGCCCAACTTTATGTTTTTTACAAAAACAATAACGAGTTCTTTATTCATATACTTTAATCCCTTTTTGCAACCATTTCCCCCAATCTTTACTAAAGGCATGCACACTATCGGTTTCTTGCTCTTTTAGATTATAAACTTTTTGTAGATTATTTTTCCATTCAAAAATGCCACCAAATAAATTGAAAACATTTTTATATCCAGCTTTTTGGAGTTTTTCGGCAATATCTTCAGAACGAATGCCCAAAGAGCAATATACCACAACTTTAGAATTCTTGTTTGGTATTTTTTTAGAAGTAGAATCTATGTTAAAGAAATCATACCCAACAGCAATAGCATCTTTTAAATGACTAGTTGCATATTCTCTTTGTTCTCTGGCATCCAAAAGAATAATATTGTCTGGGTATGATTTCAATTCATTTACATAAATATACGGAATCTTTTCCGAATTATATTTCTTGAGTAATTTATCTAATTTCTTTTGAGAATAACCTAGTGCAGAAATAAAAAAAATAAAAAACAGGAAAGTTTTTTGCATAACTTGTATTTAAGCCACAGTGCCTTGGCAACTACTACCTGCACCTGCGGTACAACCGTAGCAGTGTTGCGAAATAACAATATTTCTACCCTCTAATAATTCCTCATTATATTCAGATATATGCTTTATTTTACTGCTCACAGGTAGCTCAAGCATTTGATTAAAATCGCAATCGAATAAATAGCCTTCCCAACTTACGGAAAGTGTATTGGTACACATAACGTTGGCTACAGCTGAAGGGTTATAAGCCTCAACTAGGGCGTACATGTAATCTTCGTAGTTTTCTGAAGCGATTAAATAATCTAAAAACCTGCTTATAGGAAGGTTGGTTATTGCGAATAAATTGTGGAACTGAATTCCAAAATCTTCAAGTAATGCTTTTTTGAAGTCTTTTTCCATAGAAGCTTGGTCACCCGGAAGAAATGCACCTGAGGGATTGTAAACCAAATCGAGTCTTAAATTACTATCTGGCATGCCGTAGCCAACCGCGTTTAATTCTTGTAATGCTTTTATTGATTTATCAAAAACACCGTCGCCACGTTGTTTGTCTGTTTTTCCACGCGTCCAATGTGGCATAGAGCTTACAACATGCACATTGTGTTTCTTAAAGAATTCTGGTAAATCGTAATACTTTTTATTAGCCCGAATAATGGTAAGGTTAGAGCGTACTATAAAGTCTTTAATACCTGCTTTTGCCGCTTCTTCTATAAACCATCTAAAATTAGGATTCATTTCTGGAGCACCACCTGTTAAATCTAAAGTATGTGCGCCTGTATTTTTAATAACGTATAAACACTGCTGCATGGTCTCCTTGGTCATTATTTCTTGACGATCTGGACCTGCATCTACATGGCAATGTTCGCAAACTTGGTTACACATATAGCCTATGTTGATTTGCAAAATTTCAAGCTTTTTTGCCTTCAAGGGAAACTGGTTTGTTTCAGATATTTTAGACTTAAATGTTGGCAGTTCTCCGTTTTGGAAAATACCGTTAGATAAAATTTCTAATTGTCTTTTGCTTTGAGCTAATGTGCTTTCGCGCTTGTGTAGCGATTGTGTTTTTATTTTCGTCATAGTACTCTTAAAAAATACCTTTTATATTTATTGTTCATTTTGCAGCGATACAAAACGAACCAAAAAATCGAGTCAAAAATAGGAAATTGCTAAAGCAACATTCACTTTCAGAGTTTTGTGCTTGAAGCTACGCTTCGCATCTTCACTCTTTCGTTCATTATTTCTGATTTTTGATGCTTCCGACTACGTCGGAATTTGGGACTTGATTTTCTGTTATTTACTTTTTTTCACCCAACTTATATTTTGTCTTTCAAAGTATGAGTAAGGTTCCTCCCTTTAGGGGAGGTTAGGAGGGGCTTTTACCCATCCAATTTATTCACTTTATTCATCATTTGTACCCCATGAACAAGAGTAGCACCACTTTTAATAGCAGCTCCTACATGTATGGCTTCCATCATTTCTTCTTTGGTAACACCACGTTGTAAACCATCTTTGGTATAGGCGTCAATGCAGTAGGGGCATTGTTCTGTATGTGCAACCGCAAGAGCTATTAATGATTTTTCACGAGCAGTTAAAGCACCTTCTTCAAAAACTTTCCCGTAATAATCAAAAAATTTATTTCCGATATCTTCACTCCATTCTGTGATTTTTCCAAATTTTCTTAGGTCTGCGGGGTCGTAGTATGTTTTACTCATCTTTTATATTTTGGTCTAAAATATGAAAATATAAAATCTTAAGTCGATAATAACTTCTTTACATAACAAGGGATTGGAAATATTTTTGATAAAGAAAAGATTATTGCTTAAATCGGAGTCTTTTTTATATTCTGAAAAAAACTTTACCAGTTGGTGTTTTTTGAGTCCTTAGCTCCATCAATAATACTTTGGACTACCTCAGGATTTAGTAAGGTGCTGGTGTCTCCTAAGTTTGATGTGTCATTGCAGGCTATTTTTCTTAGAATACGCCTCATAATTTTACCTGAACGTGTCTTTGGTAATCCTGGAGTAAATTGAATTTTGTCCAGTTTAGCTATAGGGCCAATGTGCTCTGTTATAATTTGATTTATCTCTTTACGCAAATTGGTGTGATCTCTACTTTCACCAGTGTCTTTAAGAATTACATATCCATATAGCGCATTCCCTTTTACATCATGTGGGAAGCCAACTATTGCTGACTCTGCAACTGCTGGATGTTCATTTACAGCATCTTCGATGGGTGCAGTTCCTAAATTATGACCAGATACAATGATAACATCATCAACCCTTCCTGTAATTCGATAATATCCAACCTCATCACGTAAAGCACCATCGCCAGTAAAGTACTTGTTTTCAAAAGCCGAAAAGTAAGTGTCTTTGTATCTTTGATGATTCCCCCAAATGGTTCTAGCCATACTTGGCCAAGGGAATTTTATACATAGGCGCCCATCCACTTGATTACCCTTAATTTCATATCCGTTTTCATCCATCAAAGCAGGCTGAATACCTATAAATGGTAGCGTAGCATAGGTTGGTTTTGTTGGTGTTACAAATGGGATGGGGGTAATCATGATGCCACCGGTTTCAGTTTGCCACCAGGTATCCACTATGGGGCTTTTCTTTTTGCCAATATTATCATTGTACCAATGCCAAGCTTCTTCATTTATGGGTTCACCTACAGAACCTAGAGTCTTTAATGAAGATAAATCATACTTTTCAACAACTTCAAGTCCTTGTTTAGCTAAAGCTCTAATGGCTGTTGGTGCTGTGTAGAACTGATTTATTTTATGTTTTTGAACAATTTCCCAAAACCGACCATAATCAGGGTAACTTGGAACACCCTCAAACATGACCGTTGTAGCTCCGTTTGCCAGAGGCCCATATACAATATAACTATGGCCTGTTATCCAGCCAATATCTGCAGTACACCAATAAATATCATCTTCCCTGTATTGGAATACATTTTTAAATGTGTAGGCAGTATAAACCATGTAACCTGCCGTAGTGTGTACCATACCTTTGGGCATACCTGTAGAACCTGATGTGTATAGAATAAACAAAGGATCTTCAGCATTCATTACTTCAACTGGACAAATAGAAGACGCATTGTCTAATAAGGGTTGTAACCATTTATCTCTTCCAGATTCCATGTGAATATCAGATTGAATACGTTTGACAACTAAAACAGTTTCCACGCAAGAGCAATCGTTTAATGCTTCATCTACAATGCCTTTTAAATCTATTGTTTTAGAACCTCTGTAAGAACCATCACTGGTGATGACCATTTTACATTGAGAATCATTAATTCGAGTTGATAAAGCCGTTGAAGAGAAGCCTGCAAAAACCACGGAATGAATAGCGCCAATTCTAGCACAAGCTAGAACCGAAACTGCTAATTTAGGTATCATGGGAAGATAAATACAAACTCTGTCTCCTTTTTCAATACCATGATCTTTTAAGACATTTGCAAATTTATTGACACGTTCTGAAAGTTCTTTGTAACTAATAGAAATAGAGGCTTCGTTTGGGTTGTTCGGTTCGAAAAGAATAGCTGTTTTATTACCTCTTGTTGCCAAATGTCTATCAATGCAATTTTCGGTTATATTTAATTGTGCTCCTTCAAACCATTTAACTTCAGGCTTAGAAAAATCCCAGCTTAAGACATTATCCCATTTCTTGCGCCACATAAAATGCTCTTCAGCAACTTCTTCCCAGAAATTTTCAGGTTCTCTAACCGATTTTCTATATACTTGATAGTATTCTTCTAGATGTTTTATATGGTAATTGCTCATGCTTTAAAATTTAATTTAGCGTTTAATCGTTGTAAGTCCTAATTTATGACCCCAAAAGGCATAATATAGAATAATGGTGTAACAAGGCAACAATATCCAATATCCAAAATTGCCAGCCTCTGCCATTGCAGAAACTTCACTAAGCCCAACTTTTATTAATTCATTTTTCTTATCGTCCACTATAGCGCCGTATAAAGGTGGGATAATAGCACCACCACTTATCGCCATGATCAAAAGGGCTGAAGCCGTTTTTGTAAATTTTCCTAAACCTTTTAACGCTAATGGCCATACAGCAGGCCATACTAAGGCATTAGCAATACCTAGAGAGGCTACAAAAAGCACAGAAGTAAATCCGCTGGTAAATAGGATGCATAGGGAAAGGATGATGCCTAAAATGGCACTAGCCTTTAAAGCGAAGGATTGACTTATGTACTTTGGAATTAATATCACACCCAATGCATAAGTAAATACCATAGCCATCAGTGTAAACAAGGTAAAAAACTTAGCTTGAGAAGCTGGGATATCTAGTGCGATACCATAGGCAATAATAGTATCTCCAGCAATTACTTCAACCCCTACATAAACAAAAAGAGCCATAACCCCTAACCATAAATGTGGGAATTGAAAAATACTTAATTTAGAAGATTTTCCTTCTATTTGATTTTCATCTGTATCTGCCTCAACGTGTGGCAAAGGAGCTTTTCTAATAGCGAGTCCTAGAATAAATAGTACAATAGCCATGGCAACATATGGGGTAACCACACTGTCTGCCATAGTACTCAATAATTCAGATTTTTCAGAAGTATCTACGGTAGCTAACTTGTCTTTAATCTCATCTATTCCAGATAATAATATGGCTCCAAAAATTACCGATCCTAAAGCGCCCGCAACTTTGTTGGCGATTCCCATAATAGCAATCCGTTTTGCTCCACTTTCTAGAGGACCTAAAATAGTAATATAAGGGTTGGCGGCTGTTTGTAATAAGGTCATTCCTGCGCCTTGTATAAAAATTCCAGTTAAAAAAACCCAATAAGTTCTAGCTTCTGCCGCAGGAATAAATACTAATGCTCCTAACCCCATAATCATTAATCCTAAGGACATACCTTTTCTATAGCCAATTCTATTTAATATACTAGACGAAGGTAAAGCCATTATCACAAAAGAAATATAAGAAGCCGAAGCTACCAAATAGGATTGTGCATCGGTTAGCTCGTTAATAGTTTTCATGAAGGGAATTAAGGCACCATTAATCCAAGTTACAAACCCGAATATAAAAAATAGACCCGCTATAATTAATATAGGTAACAGGTTGTTAGATGTAGGTTTAAGGGGAGTGTTAGATGTGCTCATAATTTGCTATTGATAATTCAAGGAAATAGAAAATAGTATACCCTGCATAAAGAAAGACTAAAGAAATAAAAAAATCTTGTAACTTAAAAAGATTCATGGTTTTTTGTAGTAATTAAGAGTAGAATATTACATGAATCTTAAAAATATTCAGGAAAAAGTGAGGTTTAAAAACAAAAAACCCTGTAAACATTACTGTTTCAGGGTTTTTAAGTGGTACCTCCAGGAATCGAACCAGGGACACAAGGATTTTCAGTCCTTTGCTCTACCAACTGAGCTAAGGTACCTCGCCAAAGCGGTTGCAAATATAAATTCAATTTTGTTATTCGCCAAAATAAAAATACAAAAAAATGCATTAATATATTTTGAGGTTTAAGGATTCTTTGATGGTAATTTATAATATAATTAAGAGTATAATTATTTGTGTTTTGTAATTTTAGCCCTTTCAATAAACGTATGAATTTAATTATTGATGTTGGGAATACATTTGTGAAACTTGCTGTTTTTAGTGAGGGTAATATTTGTTATAAAGAGGTAATAGAACATAATTTATTATTAAAGCAGGTTAGGATGATCAAAAGTAGATTTAAATCACTGCAAAAAGGGATTGTTTCATCAGTTGGGAGGTTAAATAATGAACATGTATCGGAAATTGAGACAATCACACCTCTTTTAAAGTTAAATTCAAAAACCAATCTTCCTTTCAAAAACAAATACAAAACTCCAAAAACACTAGGGGTTGACCGAATAGCCTTGGTAAGTGCCTCGGTGAAGCAATTTCCAGATAAAAATGTGCTTATTATTGATGCCGGTACTTGTATAACCTATGATTTTATAAACTCGCAAAATGAGTATTTAGGTGGAGCAATTTCACCTGGGTTGCGTACGCGTTATAAGTCGTTAAATAATTTAACGGCTAACTTACCGTTATTAGAATTAGAAAAACCTAAAGGCATCATTGGAGCCTCTACTAAAGCGTCAATTCATTCTGGGGTAGTATTTGGAGTATTAAATGAGATAGATGGTATGATTGATAGTTATAAACTTAAATATCCAGATTTAACAGTTATTTTAACAGGAGGTGATGCTAATTTCTTGTCTAAACAATTAAAAAATAGCATATTTGCCAATTCAAATTTTCTTTTGGAGGGTTTGAACTACATTTTACAATTTAATTCAAACGAATGATTAAAAAACTTGTATTAGTTTTTACTGTTTTAATTACCATGTATGGTAATGGTCAAGAAGGTACAGCATCTCCATACTCTTTTTATGGTATAGGAAGTCTTAAATTTAAGGGTACAGTTGAAAATAGAAGTATGGGGGGTATTGGTGTTTACATAGATAGTATTCATGTGAATTTACGTAATCCTGCGTCGTATGCAACAGATAACCTATCGTATCTTAATAATGAGAATAGACCAGTAAAATTTACAGTAGGAGGAAGTCATTCTAGTATTAACTTAGAGGGAGCTTCTGAAAGTGATAAAACAAGTTCAACTACATTTGATTATGTAGCACTAACAGTGCCAATGGGTAAGTTTGGTTTTGGTTTTGGTCTCCTACCTTATACTTCTGTTGGTTATAAATTAGAATCTCTAAACGATGATAATCAAATTGAGAATAGGTTTACTGGTGAAGGAGGCTTAAATAAAGCTTTTCTTGGGTTAGGTTATAGAATTGCTAAGGGCTTTAGTATTGGTATAGATGCCCAATATAATTTTGGTAGTGTTAGAAATAGCACAATTGAATATGTTTATGATGATGGTATACCAACCCAATATCAATCTAGAGAAAGTAATCGGTCTGATTTAAGTGGCTTAAATTTTAACATAGGTTTGTCTTATACAACGTTAGTATTTGAAAGTTTAGAGTTAGCAACTAGTTTCACGTATACACCCGAAAGTACATTGGTGTCAAACAATCAACGTTCTATAGCTACTATTACCACTAACGCTAACACTGGGCGCGAGTTTGTAAATGATTTAATTGATATTGATTTGGAAGCTTTGGGGCTATTGGAAACAGATTTGGTATTGCCATCCAAAATGTCGTTTGGATTAGGACTAGGAAAACCAAGAAGTTGGTTTATTGGTGGTGAATACACCTTGCAAAAGACTAGCCAATTTTCTAATCCGCTTTACAGCAGTGCCAGTACTAGTTATGAAGATGCTTCCACTATTTCTGTTGGAGGTTTTTATATCCCAGATTACAATTCATTAAACAACTACTTAAAAAGAATTGTGTATAGAACGGGAGTTCGATATGAAAAAACGGGACTTAATCTAAATACTGAATCAATTAATGAGTTTGGCATGTCTTTTGGTGTTGGATTACCATTAAGAGGAGGATTATCTAGTGCCAACATAGGTTTAGAGCTAGGTAAAAGAGGAACAACTAATAGTAATTTAATACAAGAGAATTTTATTAATCTCCAATTAAGCTTATCTTTGGGCGACATTTGGTTCCAGAAAAGAAAGTATAACTAACAAAACACGAGTAAATTAATTATCATGAAGACGAAAATAACTTTTTTACTAATATTATTGATGGGATTGAGTTTTGGTTTTGCACAACAAGACGAAGAGTGTATGACCAAACTATCAATATTCCATGAATATGTTAAAGCAAAAAATTACGATGCAGCCTATGAACCTTGGTCTGCTGTAAGAAATAAATGTCCTAAGTTTAATAATGCCATTTATGTAGATGGTGAAAAAATATTAGATCATAAAATTGAGACTTCCTCTGGAACTGAGAAATTAGGTTATATAAATGATTTGCTTAAGCTTTATGAGCAAAGACTAGAAAATTTTCCGAATAAGACGCCAAGAGGAAAATATGGAACAATGGCCTGTCAATTAATGTATGACTACAGAAAAGAACTTAATAAGACTCCAGAAGAACTTTATGAGTGTTTTGATGCGGTTTATAACGCAGATAAAGAGAATTTTACTAATCCAAAAAGTTTATACACTTACTTTTCTTTAATGGTAGAATTGTTTGATGCTAAGAAAAAACCGGCTCAGGATTTATTTAATAAATATGATGATATTGTTGATAAAGTAGAAGACGAGGTTAAGATTTATTCAGCTAAATTAAACATCCTTGTTGCAAAAGAAGATGAAGGTAGTGCATTGAGTAAAAAGCAGGAAAGCTACAAAAGATATTACGAAAGTTACTTAAAGGCTTATGACCAAATTTCATCTGGAATAGATGGTCAACTAGGTCCCCGTGCAAATTGTGATAACTTAATTCCTTTATATACAAAAGATTTTGAAGCAAACAAGAATGACGCAGTTTGGTTAAAACGTGCCGTAAGCAGAATGTTCTATAAAGAATGTACAGATGACCCACTTTACGAAAAAATGGTAAAAGCGTATGATGAAACGGCACCATCAGCAGACACCAAATATTTTGTGGCTACAGTGTTATTAAAGAATGGTAAAGAAAATGAAGCCGTTAATTATTTCACAGAATCTTATGAGTTAGAAGAAGACAGCTTTAAAAAAGCTAAATTGGCTAATAACATTGGTTTAATTCTTAAAAAGAAAGGACGATACGGGCAAGCAAGAACCTATTTTAGAAATGCATTAAAATTAAACCCATCAAATGGTCGTCCGCACCTTTCAATAGCAGCCATGTATGCGGCAAGTGCTAATGATTGTGGGACAGATAATTTTACGAAGAGAGCTGTGTATTGGTATGCTGCTGAAGAAGCTAAAAAAGCAGCTAGAGTAGATCCAACACAAAGAAGTAACTCATCTAAGTCCGTTGCAAATTATTTGGCAAAAGCACCTTCTAAATCTGAGATTTTCAGTAAAGGTAATTCAGGAGAAGTGATTAAGATTGGTTGTTGGATAGGAGGTTCTGTAACTGTACCAGACATAAAATAATTGATTTTTCAGTTTGGGTTAACACTCAAAACTATTCATGAAACAATTAATTACATATTATATTTTAAGCATAGTCACAGTTTTTACTGTGACTATGTTTTTTTCTTGTAAAGACAACTATAATGAAGTCCAGAAAATTGGCATTTCTGAAAATGAACCTATAGGAGAAGCAGAGAATTTTAATCTTAAATACACTGATTCTGGAAAGGTTACAAGGCATTTAATAGGAAAAAAAATGTTTGATTATAGTAATAGAGATTTTCCTTATTACGAATTTACCAATGGTGTTACACTCAATATTTATGACAAAGATAAAAAGAGTACTGTAGTGTCAGATTATGCCATTGTTTATGATAAAACAAGTATTATAGATTTACAGGGTAATGTTGTTATTACAACGCATGATAATAGAATTTTAAAGTCTGATCAGTTATACTTTGACCGAAAAAAAGAGTGGTTATTTACCAATTTCCCCGTTACATTTACGTCAGGACAAGATGTTATTCATGGTAATGGTTTTGATTCTAACGGAGAATTTTCTAACGCAGAAGTATTAGAAGTAACAGGTATTTTTACAGTTGAAGAATAGTTGATTTCAACCTTTAATCTTTCCTAAATTATTTATCTTTACATTAAATTAAAACAATGAAACATCCATGTCTAACTTTTAGACACACAGTGAAATGATAATTTGGATGTTACACGTAACCTTTGAGAAAAAAATAAATATTAACACATGAAATATTCAAGTATTTTTCAATACGCTTATTTAGTTTTTGCAGTACTATTTGCATATGATGGTATTTCAAAATGGGGAGATGGTACTAATGCAGCATACATATCGTTAGGTTTAGCAGCTTTAGCTGTTTTTATGTTTTTCTTCAGAAGAAGGTTTAATAAAAAATTCCAGAACAGGAATAATCAGTCTTAGTAAATGACACTTTATGTTGTTATTATAGTTGTTTCCTTAATGCTTTCTGCATTTTTCTCGGGTATGGAGATTGCCTATGTGTCTTCAAATAAAATTCATATTGAAATTGAGAAAAAGCAAGAAGGTATTCTTGCTAAAGTTTTAACTAAATTAACGGCAAAACCCTCAAAGTTTATTACCACCATGCTTATTGGAAACAATATTGCTCTAGTAATCTACGGGTTTTTTATGGGTGATTTGTTGGTTGGGTGGTTTCAAACTTTATTACCTACTAACAGTAACTTTTTAAATTATTTGCTTACAGATTTAAGTCTACTCTCACAAACGGTTATTTCAACATTTGTGATTTTAATTACTGCTGAATTTTTACCTAAAGTGTTTTTTCAAATTTATGCCAATACACTTATAAAGGTACTGGCAATTCCTGCGTATATTTTTTATGTGCTATTTAGTTTAATATCGGGTTTGGTTATCTGGATATCAGATATGGTTTTAAAAACATTTTTTAAAACCGAAGGCGACCAAATTCAATTGGCATTTACTAAAGTAGAACTGGGGCATTATATAAGTGAACAAATGGAATCTGTTGAAGAGCATGATGAAATAGATTCTGAAATTCAGATATTTCAAAATGCGTTGGAGTTTTCAGAAGTAAAGGCTCGTGAGGTCATGATTCCTAGAACAGAGATTATAGCCGTTGAAATTGGCGAATCTATAAAAGCCCTTAGTGCACTTTTTACAGATACGGGTAGAACCAAAATTTTAGTCTATAAAGATACTATTGATGATATTTTAGGATATGTACATTCTTTTGAACTTTTTAAAAAACATAAAGATATCAAGTCTATGATACTTCCGGTAGAGTTTGTGCCAGAAACTGTACTTATAAAGGATGTTTTAGGTGTATTAACAAAAAAACGCCGCAGTATGGCAGTGGTTTTAGATGAGTACGGGGGTACCTCTGGAATTATGACCGTTGAAGATATTGTTGAAGAATTATTTGGAGAAATTGAAGATGAGCACGATACTGTAGACTTGATTGAAGAAAGAATAGATGAAGACACCTTTAGTTTTTCGGCAAGGTTAGAAGTAGATTATATAAACGAAACATACAAAATTAATCTTCCAGAAAACGAAAACTATGAAACCCTTGGTGGCTTAATAGTGAACCATACCGAAGAAATTCCTTCTAAAGGGGAGGTTGTAAAAATTGATAATTTTCAATTTACAATTATAGAAGTATCTAACACCAAAATAGATTTAGTGAAACTAAAGGTGTTAGAAGAGAATTAATGCTTATTTCTACTTTTATTATTAAATAGAAAATGGTATTTTCGCGCACGATATTTTCATCAATCATATTAATTTGATTGAAAATCCAACTTTAAATAAAAAAATCCTACAAGGGTTATAAAAACATCAAACATAAAAAATGGCAATTTTAAATAAGATTAGGCAAAAGACTTTAGTATTGATATTGGTAATTGCTATGGCATTATTTGCTTTTGTACTCTCAGGTCTTTTTGATGGAAGTGCTAGCTTCTCTGATAAATCACAAAGTGTTGTTGGATCTGTTAATGGAAAGGACATAACACGCGAGGATTTTCAGCAAAAAACTGAAACCATGCAAAGACAAATGGGGGCTAATGCTACAAATACTCAGGTTATGAACCGAGTTTGGGATCAGGAAGTTAGAACAGCGGTTCTTGAAACTCAATTTGAAGCCTTGGGTATCTCAGTTGAAAAAGACCAAATGAGAGATTTAATTAAGAATGCTATGGCTACCAACCCTCAGTTTTTAAATGATGCGGGTTTATTTGATGAAGATAAATTAAATGAGTTTATTGCTAACCTTAAAGAAACGGCTCCTAACCCTGGTTTTATTGGTGGCCAGCCGCTTACATATTCAGATTGGATTAATTTTGAGCAGAATTTGGCAGCAAACGGTCTGCAGCAAAACTACTTTAATTTGGTAAGAGCGGGCTTAACAGGAACTTTAGCAGAAGGTGAGTTAGAGCATAAATTAGAAGGTAATAAAATTGATATTAAGTATGTACAAATACCTTATACTTCAATTCCAGATAGTATTGTAAAAGTATCAAAATCTGATATTTCAAAATATATCAACAATCACAAAAAGGATTTTGAAGTTGAAGCGTCTAGAGATATTAAATTTGTTCAATTCAATGAAGTTGCATCTGTAGAAGATGAAAACGCTATAAAAGCTGGATTAAATACACTTTTAAATGGCAGATTTGTTGATGAAACAGGAAGAAAAGATACCATTGTGGCTTTTTCAAAGGTTAAAAATAATGCAGACTATATTAACCTTAACTCAGATATTAAGTTTAATGACCGTTTTGTATTCAAATCTGGATTAGCCTCTCAGGTAGCAGATAGTTTGTTTAATCTACAAGTAGGCGAAACTTATGGCCCCTATAAAGAAGCAGGTCATTTTAAAATTTCAAAATTAATTGCTGAAAAAAACATTCCAGATTCAGCAAAAGTAAGGCACATTTTAATTCCGTTCATAGGTTCGCAAAGTGCTGCTCCAGATGTGACTTTAACTGAAGAGCAAGCAAAAGAAAGAGCCGATAGTTTACTAAGCGTTATTAAAAGAAATCGTTCTAAATTCCCAGAATTAGTAAAAGAATTTTCATCAGATCAAGGAAGTATAGAGAAAGAAGGACGTTATGATTGGCATCCATACAATACTATGGTTCCTGAATTTAATGATTTTGAGTTTGAGGGTAAAGTTGGTGATTTGGGTGTTGTTAAAACTGTTTTTGGTTTCCATGTTATAGAAATTGAAGGGCAAAAGGATAAGAAAAGAGCAGTTCAAATAGGAACAATTGCCAGAAAAATAGAGCCATCTGAAACTACTACAGCTAAAATTTTTAGAGACGCCTCTAAATTTGAGATTGATGCTGCCACTAAAGGATTTGAGGAATTAGCTGAAGAAAATAAATATACGGTTAGACCTTTGGAGGGGATTAAAGCTTTAGACGAAAGTATTCCTGGTGTAGGTAATCAAAGACAAATTATTCGTTGGACTTTTGAAGAAGATGCCAAGGTTGGAGATATTAAGCGTTTTAATATTCCTGGAGGTTACATTGTAGCGCAATTAGTAGCTAAAAATGAAGCAGGTTTAATGTCGGTTGAAGATGCTACAGCTACAGTACTACCAATTATTAGAAAAGAAATGAAAGCCGAATTAATTAAGGGAAGAGTATCTGTAAATACATTAGAAGATTTGGCAGCAGCTGAAAGTACAACGGCTAGAAGTGCGTCGGCTATTAACATGAAGAATCCAACTATTTCTGGTGCTGGTAAGGAACCGTTAGTTGTAGGAACTGCTTTTGGTTTAAATGAAGGAGAGACCTCTAAACTTATTGCTGGTGAAAAAGGCGTTTATATGGTGCAGGTAACAAAAGTAACCCCGGCAGTAGAGTTAGATAATTACCAAGCTGCAGCCAACAGAGTAGAACAACAGAAATCTACTATTGTAAACAGTAAATTATACAATGCCTTAAAAGAGGCTGCTGAAATTGAAGATAACAGAGCAGCGGCTCAAGTACAGTAAAAAGAAAGCAATTTTAAAAAAAGAACGCCTCGTTTTTAACGAGGCGTTCTTTTTTGTGCCATTCTTTGAAATAGGGTGTTTTATAAAACCATATGAGGGTAAGGAACAATGGTTTCAAACCCTTTCTTTTTAAAATAGTTGGTTGGGTTTTGTTTTGATGCTACCAAAACAAAATCTCCTCCCCAGGCACCAAGACTTTTTATGCTGCCTTCAAAGTCATTAAATAGAATTTCTTTTACTGGCTTTTGATTTGTGATTTTAGAAATAATATTTTCGTGTTGATTCATTAAGCTTTTAAACTGTTCTAGAGAATCAGAAGTAATCATTTTTAAAGTGATGGCATTCACTGTATCAATGGTTTCGGCAATTCTTGTTTTATCTTGAGCCCTGTAATGTGCAATTCCTTCTCTACTATTCTGTTTTTTATTAAGGTGAATAAAATAAAGGTGTTCTTCAAATGAAGGTTTAAAACTTACTTGACTAACTATTGGGGTTTTATAATCTAGTTGATAAGTGATAGGTGTATTATTTTGAGCACAAGCAATATCGTAACCACTACCTTTAAAGGTTTCTTCCAAAAGCATAAAAGCATCAATGTTTGCCCATTGTGCTATATTGTTGATTAAAGTTGAAGAGGTACCCAACCCCCAATTTTTAGGAAAATCTAAAACGGTTGATAGGTTGTATCCTTCTCCAGTATTTAAAAAACTTAGATTTAATTTTTTAGCGGCTTCTAATATTTGTAGTAACCTGTTAGAAATGTCATCATTTTGAGCTTGCCTCAGTGTCTTACCATGCCATTTAAATTGTCCTTCATACCAAATATTACCATTTTCGTCAATGCTTTTCCAGTATATGCAGGGTTCTGTAATACTTTCAACTTTAAGAGTTTGTCCAAATTTTGTTGGTACAGCCAAGGATATAGCACCATCTAGAACCACATATTCGCCTGTGAGCAAAAGTTTTCCGTTGCTGTATAAGTTTTGCATCTAATTATTAGCTCTTATATTTTGAATAGCTTCAGCTACTGCGCTATGAGTTACCGTATTCTTTTTAAAATGTTCCACAAGTTTTTCTTTTTCAATAGGAGTAGCTTCAAACTGATTTAAAATATTCATTAAATGCATTTTCATATGCCCCTGCTGAATACCAGTAGTTGTAAGTGATCTTAATGCAGCAAAATTTTGAGCCAAACCTGCTACAGAAACAATTTGCATTAATTCTTTAGCCGATGGTTTATGAAGCAATTCTAAAGCTAACTTAACGAGTGGATGTAAACTGGTAAGTCCGCCAACGGTACCCAAAGCAAGTGGTATTTCAATCCAAAACTTAAAAATGTCATTGTCTATTTTAGCATGTGTTAGACTGCTGTATTGACCGTTTCTTGCAGCATAGGCATGCACACAGGCTTCAACAGCTCTAAAATCGTTTCCAGTAGCCAAAACCACAGCATCAATACCGTTCATGATGCCTTTATTATGGGTTACAGCACGATAAGGCTCTATTTCAGCTATATTAACGGCCTGAACAAATTTTTCGGCAAATGCCTTTCCAGAAACGGCTTCGTTTTCAGATAAATCATCAACATGACAACTTACTTCGGCTCTAACTAAACACTCTGGCACATAATTAGAGAGTATACTCATGATAATGTCAATCTGTTTTTCGTCTTCAGAAAACAAATCAAAATGTAATGCCTCTTCTCTAAATGTCTTTGCAAATTGTTCTAAACAAGAATTGATAAAATTGGCGCCCATGGCATCAAGAGTTTCAAAAGATGCATGAAGTTGAAAATAGCCATTTATAGCCTTGTTTTTACTCCGCAATTCAATATCAATAATACCACCACCTCGTTTTTCCATATTAGAGGTAATATGTTTTGCGGCGTCAATGAGTTTAGGTTTAACAGTATTAAAAAAAGCTTTTAGTTTATCAAAATCACCATTATAAATAAAGTGTACCTGTCCAATTTTTGTAGTGGAAATCACGTTGGTTTTAAACCCGCCTCTATCCATCCAAAATTTAGCAGCCTTACTTGCTGCAGCCACAACAGAACTTTCCTCAATGGCCATTGGTATGGTGTAGAGTTTATTGTTTATCAAAAAATTTGGTGCTACACCAAGTGGTAAATAATAATTGGTTATGGTGTTCTCAATAAACTCATCGTGAAGCTGTTGCAGTTTTTCGTTCGTATTCCAATATTGTGTTATAATAGTTTTGGCACTTTCGGCATTTGAAAAATAGGTATCCACGATCCAGTCAATTTTTTTTGACTTTGAAAGTTTTGAAAAACCAGCAATGGACTTACTCATATAAAAGTGTTTATGTAGGCAAAGATACTACTCTTGGTATGAATATTTAATATCTTAATATTTATGGTGTAATTAAGTGTTAATAAATGTTAGGTTTTGAATAATTTTTAGTAAAATTGACATCGTTTTGTATTAAAATATGTTCTTTTTAAGAAACATCTATTATTTTTTATTATAAATTGTAAGGGTAATTATGTAGATGTGGTGTCTTGATTAGTACAAGTATATAAATTATTTAGATGAGATATCTTAAGTTTTCTATTGGCGTTTATTTTATTTTAACTTTTTTTTTAAACGCTCAAAATCAATTAATTACTTTAGAAGAAATATGGAGTGGGGCCTTTAGAACCGAAAGTATGGATGTATTGCACTCCATGGCAAATGGGAAGCAGTACTCGGTTTTGAATTTTGATAGAAATACAGGTTCTACCGCTATAGATATTTATGATTATCAAACCTTGGAAAGGGTAGAAAGTTTAGTGTCTTCAGCAAATATTTCAGAATTAAAATATTTTATAGATTACACGTTTAGTAAAGACGAACAAAAAGTATTATTGGCCACAGAAGTTGAGCAATTGTACAGACATTCTACTAAAGGTGTATATTTTGTGTATGATGTTCAAACCAAAGAGGTGGTTAAGTTATATGATGAAAAGGTTCAGGAACCCACATTTTCACCAGATGGGAGTAAAGTAGCTTTTGCCTTCAAGAATAACTTGTATATAAAAGACTTGCTGTCTGGTGATACCCTACAAATTACTTCAGATGGAAAAAAGAACAGCATAATTAACGGCATTACAGATTGGGTTTATGAGGAAGAGTTTGCATTTGTAAAAGCTTTTGATTGGAATGCGAACAGTAACAAAATAGCTTTTATAAGATTTGATGAAACCAATGTGCCAGAGTTTTCTATGGATATTTACGGAACAGAACTTTATCCAAAACAGCACGTGTTAAAATACCCAAAAGCAGGAGAGAAAAATTCAGAAGTATCACTTCATATATATGATTTGAACTCCAAAAAAACAGGTACCGTTAAGGTTGATAAAGACTACAGTGATTTTTATATACCTAGAATTAAATGGACAAATGAAAGTAATGTTTTAAGTGCTCATATTTTAAATAGGCATCAAAATGAATTGGACTTATGGTTTATAAATACTCAGGATAATACTACAAATCTAGTGTTAGAAGAACGTGATAAAGCTTATATTGAGGTAACAGATAATCTTACTTTTTTAAAGAATAATAGTTTTATCTGGACGAGTGAAAAAGATGGATTCAACCACATTTATCATTATTCAGAAACAGGTAAGTTAATCAATCAAGTTACTATGGGTAATTGGGAAGTTACAGAGTATTACGGTTATGATGAAAACACCAAACAAATTTTTTATCAATCGGTAGAAAACGGATCCATTAATAGAGATGTTTATTCTATAAAATTAAATGGAAGAAACAAAAAAAGGCTTACCAAAAAAGAAGGAACAAACAGTGCTTCATTTAGTGCAGACTTCTCTTATTTTATAAATTCATTTTCAAGTGCAACCACCCCGCCAGAATATACTTTAAATAGTGCTGATTCTGGTAATCTAATTAAGAGTATTAAGGATAATGATAGGTTATCTCAACAACTTTCAAATTATAAAATTTCTGAGAAGGAATTTAGTACCATTCATATTAATGGTAATGATTTAAATATGTGGATGATAAAACCAGTTAATTTTAATGAATCAAAGCAATATCCATTGTTAATGTATCAATACTCTGGTCCGGGATCACAATCAGTTGCAAATAGTTGGCATAGCTATAATGATTACTGGTACCAGCATCTAGCGCAACAAGGTTATATAGTGGCTTGTGTTGATGGTAGAGGTACTGGGTATAAGGGAGCCGATTTTAAAAAGGTTACTTATTTGAATTTAGTAAAATATGAAACTGAAGATCAAATAGAAGCGGCGAAGATATTAGGTGAATTGCCTTATATAGATGCTGATAGAATTGGGATATGGGGGTGGAGTTATGGAGGACACATGTCTACTAATTGTTTATTAAAAGGGAATGATGTGTTTAAAATGGCCATTGCTGTGGCACCAGTTACAAGTTGGCGCTTCTATGATACAATTTATACCGAGCGTTTTATGAGAACCCCTCAAGAAAACCCTAATGGATATGATGATAATTCACCATTTAATTATCCAGAGATGTTAAAAGGAGACTACTTATTAGTACACGGTTCTGGTGATGATAACGTGCATGTTCAACACACTATGAGAATGGTAGAGGCTTTAATACAAGCCAATAAAGATTTTGATTGGGCTATTTACCCAGATAAAAATCATGGTATTTATGGCGGTAACACCAGATTGCATTTGTTTAGAAAAATGACCAATTTTATTCATGAAAATTTGGGAGATAAAAGAGTGGTTAAAAAAACAAAATTAGAAGAAACTCAAATTAAAGGATAGTATATTAACTAACAATAAAATATTATGGCAAATCCTGCAACAATAAAACAAAAGGAATTATTTGGTCACCCTGTAGGGTTGTATGTGTTGTTCTTTACTGAAATGTGGGAACGTTTTTCATATTATGGAATGCGAGCCATATTAGTTTTGTATTTAGTACAGGCAACCGAAGATGCTAACCCAGGTTTAGGTTGGACAAATGGAGAAGCATTAGCGCTTTATGGCTGGTACACCATGCTTGTTTATGTCATGTCTATTCCAGGAGGCTGGATTGCAGACAAGTTTTTGGGGCAAAAAAAATCAGTTCTTTATGGAGGTATTCTTTTGGTAGCAGGTCATAGTATTTTGGCTGTAGAGCAAATGTGGGCTTTTTATACGGGTCTTGGGTTAATTATTGCTGGAGTTGGTATGTTAAAGCCTAATATTTCTACAATGGTTGGAGGATTATACAAACAAGGAGATATTCGTAGAGACAAAGGGTTTACAATTTTTTATATAGGTATAAATGTGGGAGCCTTTCTATCTAGCCTAATAGTTGGTTATGTTGGTGAAGTTCATGGTTGGCACTATGGCTTTGGTTTAGCAGGAATAGGTATGGCACTTGGGTTATTACAATATTTAATTGGACAGAAACACTTAAAGTACGTTGGTAATTTCTTGGGGAATTCAAATAATGAAGCTGACAAAGAAGCCATGAAAAAGCCTTTAACTAAGATAGAGAAAGATAGAATAGTTGTGTTATTCATATCATTTTTATTAGTGATTGTTTTTTGGGGATCTTTTGAACAGGCTGGAGGTTTAATGAATATATACGCTAAGGAAAAAACGAATAGAATGTTAATGGGTTGGGAAGTGCCAGCTTCATGGTTTCAATCTTTAAATGCAATGTTTATTATATTTTTGGGAACTTCGGTAGCTTTATATTGGGCAAATAGAAAACTAAGAGGGAAAGTGGCAACGTCTTTATTCAAAATGATTATTGGTTTAATAATTATGGGAACAGGTTTCTTTTTTATGACGGCTGCTGCTGGACAATATGAAAGTAATGGAGCATCAGCAATGTATTGGCTGGTGTTGGCTTATTTATTTCATACAGTAGGTGAACTTTGTATTTCCCCTGTTGCCTTGTCCTATATTACTAAGTTAGCCCCTGTAAAATATGCATCATTGATGATGGGAGTTTATTTTGCAATGACAGGGTTTGGTAATAAATTAGCAGGTCTTTTGGGGGAGGCTTCAGAGAGTTTAGGGGAATATAAAATATTTACCGGAATAGCAGTTTTCTGTGTGGTTTTTGGAGGACTAGTTATGCTCTTTAGAAAGAAATTAGAAACCTTAACCCATGGTGCAGAAGATAATGAAAGAGAAATGAATCATGAAGAAGTGTAAGACTTTAAAAATAGCTTATAATTAAAAACAGACATCTCTATGCAAACCAACACATCAACCGATCAATTTTTTAAAAATACTGTTCTAGGGCATCCTTCTGGATTATTTGTACTCTTTTTTACTGAAATGTGGGAACGTTTTTCGTATTACGGAATGCGTGCCATTTTAGTGATTTTTCTAACTGGAGTTATTACAGAAGATAATCCGGGTTGGGGATGGGATAAACCTGCAGCTTTGTCTCTTTTGGGAACTTATGCTATGTTTGTTTATTTAACACCAATTGTTGGTGGTTGGCTTGCCGATAATAAAATTGGTTACAGGCTTGCTGTAGTTATAGGAGCCTTATTAATGACTCTGGGTCATGCAGCTATGGCTGTTGAAACTCCAACCTTTTTATATATAGGAATTACATTACTTATTTTAGGGAATGGTTTTTTTAAACCAAACATGACATCTATAATTTCAAAAATGTATGAAGGTAGAGATGAAAAGAAAGACGGGGCTTATAACATTTTTTATATGGGTGTTAATGCAGGGGCTTTTTTAGGGATTATGTTATGTGGATGGATTGGGGAAAACATTAGTTGGAGTTACGGTTTTGGTCTTGCAGGAATTTTTATGTTTTTAGGTATGCTTCAGTTTTATTATGCACAGCCTCTTTTTGGTAATATTGGTGCTAAACCTAGAAATGAGAAAAGAGATATTATAGATGAATTAATTGACACTTCAAATAATCAGGATAACAAAAAAGAGAAATTAAACCCTTTTCTGTCTATTGATTATTTATGGGTTGGGATTTTTATTATTTCAGCTTTAATATTCATTATTAATGACCCTCTGAGTAAAATAGCTAATATTAACGTTCTTAATTTTAGCATTGCAGGAATGACAGATTCTTTATTCTTTGCATTATTAGCAGCAATTATATTTATAATAATTTTAATTGTGAGAATACCAAGGTATGAGAAATTGGTTAGAGACAGAATGATTGCCTTTACCATATTTTGTGTTTTCACAATATTCTTTTGGGCGGCTTTTGAACAAGCTGCAGGATCGCTACCGCTTTATACAAGAGATTTTACTAATAGAGTCTTAGAGGGTAATGCTTCTTTAATTTTTAAAGTTATTGATGCCATTGTAACAGTTGTACCTATCGGGATAATTACTTATGTACTTATAAGTTTATTTAGAAAAACATTTAGTAAAATTAGCCTCTCCAATATTATATTAGCCTCAAGTTTTGTGATAATTTGGGCGTTAGTAATTTACAAGCTTTATATCAACTTTAGTGTAGAAGCAAAAGAAGTAGAAATAACGTGGTTTGCTATTCTTAACTCGTTATTCATCATAATATTTGCACCTTTATTTACTAAATGGTGGGATAGTAAATATAATCCTCCAGCATCTGTTAAATATGGTTTGGGTTTAATAATTATGGCTATAGGTTTTGGTTTATTAGCTTTTGCAGCCAGAAATGTTCCCTTAGGAGCCCAAACTGCTAAATTGAGTATGATATGGTTGGTTTTTGCATATTTATTCCATACACTTGGAGAATTATGTCTATCTCCAATGGGATTGTCCTATTTAAGTAAATTAGTTCCAGCTAGAATGGTGGCGTTTATGTTTGGTGTTTATTATTTGGCAATAGCCATAGGTAACAAGATGGCTCATTATGTAGGTGGAGATATTGAAAAGATAACAGAGGAGAGTGGGTTATCTCATTTTTTTCTAATATTTACGATAGTTCCGGTATTATTAGGTTTAGTTTCATTCGCTTTACATCCATTACTTAAAAAACTCATGCATGGGGTTCGTTAATCGAATAAATCGTTAAAAAATAGTCAAAATGCTCCTGATTAGGAGCATTTTTTGTATGTTCGGAATACATTTTGAAACTTATTATATGAGTTTTAATGTATTATAAATGTTCTAAATAAATATGAAAAAGATATTATATATAATGATGTTCTTGGTGCTTGTTACTACAAAAAGTATGGCTCAGGAGATTAATTGGGTGACTTTTAATGAAGCTCTGGCACTTCAAAAAACGGCACCAAAAAAAATTATGATGGATGTTTACACCAATTGGTGTGGTCCTTGTAAAATGCTTGATAGAAATACATTTCATAATAAAGATGTGGTAGATTATGTTAATAAATATTATTATGCTGTAAAGTTTAATGCCGAAGGAAATGAGGAGGTTTCTTATGATGGTAAAAAGTTTTCAAATCCTAATTATAACCCTGACTTAGTAAATAGGAGAAATTCGGCTCATGAGTTATCAAGATACTTTCAGGTACAGGCTTACCCAACTATTGTTTTTATAGATGAGAAGGGTAAACTTATTTTTCCACTTCGAGGGTATAAAACACCAATTCAGCTTGAGTTGTATTTGAAGATGTTTAAAAATGATGATCATAAAGGAATGGATACTCAGGAAAAGTTTAATGAGTATTATAAGGCATTTAAACCTGAATTCGAAGGATAATAATTTACATTTGTAGTGTGTTATTAAACTAAATGAAAATGAAAAAAATACTTTTTGTCATATTTCTTGTAACTATAAGTTCCAGTAAAGCTTTCGCTCAACAAAGAGTACAATGGCATACAGATCTAAATCTAGCTTTAAATGTAGCTTCTAAAGAGAATAAAAAAGTATTATTATTTTTTACAGGATCTGATTGGTGCGGATGGTGTAAAAAGCTCCAAAAGGAGGTATTCGAGACTAATGATTTTGAAGAGTGGTCAAATAATGTAGTGCTGGTAGAGTTGGATTTTCCAAGAAGAACTCCTCAAGATCAAAAAATAAGAAACCAAAATTTGCAGTTACAAAGTATGTTCCAAGTAAGAGGTTATCCAACGGTTCATTTTGTGATTCCAGAAAAGATGTCTGATGGTAGAACTAATCTTAAAAGTTTAGGAAAAACAGGATATGTTAGAGGGGGTGCAACAGCTTGGTTAAATGTGGCCAACAATATAATTAACAAGACACTGTAATACTTTAGTAGTTTATTATAAAAGCTCCTTTTTTACTAGTTTGGTGAAAAGGGAGTTTTCGTTTTATGCAAGTACGCTCCCAATTTTCTATATAAGATTTATAGTTGCTTCCATCAGCAATGATATGTTTTGGTTTAACGGAATCTATCAATCTATCTAAGTTTAATTTAGGTGATTGTCTTAATAAAATATAATCAGGTTTTATAGATTTTACATTGTATATGCCTAAGCTGTCTACTACCAAAACTTTCTTGTTATTAAGTAAATAAAGCGTTTCTATAGCGGTGTTTTCAATGTTACCTATATAATTGCCAATTGTATAATCTTTTATGATTTTGTTTTGTAATTGTGTAATACTGTCAAAATCATTTGCTACTGTAATTTTGTTTTTGGTAATATTACCAATTAAACTATGTCTACTTTTGTGAAATACAATGAATTGATTTTTTGGTGATTGATATTGGGTATAGATAACCGATACTTGAAAAAGTATTACTGCAATTAAAAACAATTTAAGGGCTTTGTAATTCTTTTTTATAAATAACCTAACTAAAGAAACAACCAGAATATAAGATGCTACTACTTGTAAAACACCAAACGGAATATCTTTAATTAGAAAGGTTTCTTGATTTGATATCCAAGTAACAACGCTATTCATCCAACCAATAACATAACCAAAACTAGAGGCTACAAATTGAGGTAACACATTTAAAATGGCTAGTAGTAAAACTAAAATACCAAACCCTAAAATAATTCCTAAAAGAGGTATGATGACTAAATTTGAAATAAAGAACAATCCCGGAAATTGATGAAAGTAATAAAGGCTTACTGGGATAATTCCAAATTGAGCTGCCATAGTAACGGTAAGTGTGTGCCAGTATTTGTCTAAAAGCCAATTTTTAGGTTTCCAAAGCTTGTATAAAAGCGGATCAATTATAACAATAGCAAAAACAGCCAAGTAGCTTAGCTGAAAACCAACATCAAAAATAAATAGAGGTTTAAATAACAAAATAATAAACATTGAAATAGCCAACGTATTAAAAATATTGGTAGGCCGTTTCAAGTTCATAGCTACAGCAACAATACTAAACATGGTTACCGCTCTTGTTACAGAAGCAGATAAACCTGCAATTACAGCAAAAGCCCAAAGAATAGAAACTAATAGAATGGTTTTTAAAAGATAACCTCTTTTTAACTGTTCAATGGGTTTAAAAACAAAATTTAAAATAAGTAAAATTATACCAACGTGTAACCCTGAAACCGCCAAAATATGTACAGCTCCTGCGTTGGTGTAACTAGAATAAACCTCTTCACTAATATCCTGTCTTTGGCCTAAAAACAGTGCGTTAATTATGGCCAATTCATCAGGTTCAAAATTATAGGGTTTTAAATGGAAGTTTATATACTCTCTTATGTTGTTTGCAAGTCCAAACAAGGTGTGCGTGTTAGCACTCACCATCATAAGCGATTGCTTTTTAATAAACAGCTGATGGTATATGTATTTTTTTTCTAAGTAATTTTTGTAATCAAATTGATTAGGGTTTAATGGGGGGGTTAGGTCTTTAAAATCACTTTTTGTAATATAAATATCATCTACCTTTAAAGCCGATTGTAGTGAGTCTTTTTCAATATTTAAAAGTGACTTTCCGTTTACTTCGGTATCATTAATCTTTAAAATATCAATAACATATTTATCATAATATGTTCCCGGTTTTAAAACTTCCCGTATTCTAAATGATACCAATTTAAGAGTGTCCTTTGAGTCTAGAATATGTTGTGAGTAATGATTTGGTAAGTTCTTTTCACTATGAAAACTAGTGGTTAAAATTCCAATAGAAATCATGGTTAAGAAGCTTAAAACTCCAAACCAAATGGTTTTTATAAATTGTTTTTTGACTACAATAAAAACAACTATTAGAATGAAAAATAAAGAGCATGTTAAGTATAAGGAGGTTTGTGTAGAAATATTAACTAAGTAGCTAGCTACTATACCAATTATAAGACAAATGGTGAGTTTAATGACAGTAAAATTGAGTAGCTGCATAGCTGAAAGATAAAAAATATCCTATAATATTCGACGCGCTTCAACAAATGCCTTGTTCCAATAATCTTCAGAAAGTTGGGAGACAATAACACCTTTTTTTGTAGTGGCATGAATAAACTCTAAAATCTTTTCTGTAGCTTTTATAACCAATCCCACATGGTTAATGGCATTTCTACGGTTTTTAGTTTTAAAGAAAAGTAGATCACCTTCTTGAACTTCTTTGAGTTTTATTTTTTTTCCTTTTTTTGCCATGTCTCTAGAGATTCTAGGTAAATAAATATCATGCGCTCTAAATGACTCATAAACCAGCCCAGAGCAATCCATTCCTGTCTTGGTAGTGCCTCCCCATTTATACCTAACACCTTTAAACTGTACAGCAAATTTAACAACGTCTTCAGCTTTTGTGGTTGAGGTTTTCGCATTGGTATCGTAAATGCCATCAGAACTATCAGTTTCTGATTTCTTTGTAATAACTTCTGAGGTTGAATCCTTTTTGTTTTTAGCTTTTTTTGAAGATTTGCAGCTTCCAAGGGTTAAGATAAAAATTAATAATAAAAGAACCTTTTTCATTATTAAGGTTTTATAGATTGGTAAATTAACTTAGCTGTTTTTTGGCTTGCTCCTTTTCCGCCTAATGCTTTTTCTAATTCATAATAGTCTTCAAAAATGCGTTTTCGGTTTTTAGTATCTAGAATAGCAATAAACTCTTTTTTGAGTTGTTTTTTATTGAAATCGTTTTGAATAAGTTCAGTAACTACTTCTTTATCCATTACCAAGTTTACTAAAGAGATAAACTTTAAAGTAATGATTCGTTTTGCAATATGATACGAAATAGCACTACCTTTATAACAAACCACTTGTGGAACTTTAAATAGTGCCGTTTCTAAAGTAGCGGTACCAGAAGTAACCAAGGCAGCATAAGAAACACTCAATAAATCATAGGTTTTATTGGTGATAAACTTTACATTATTGGTTTTAATAAACTGCTCATAGAAACTGTATTCTTGACTGGGAGCACCACCAACCACAAACTGATACTCTTTAAAATCATCTACCAAACTTAGCATGACCGAAAGCATCTTTTTAATTTCCTGTTTTCTGCTTCCTGGTAGTAATGCAATAATTGGTTTATTGTTTAAATTGTGTTCTTTTTTAAATTTTGTTATATCTGTTTGTTTTCGTTGAGCAATAGCATCTATTAAAGGGTGTCCAACAAAATGAACTTTATAACCATATTTTTCATAGAAAGGTTTTACAAAAGGAAGAATTACATACATAGCATCTATATCACGTTTTATAGAGGCCACCCTACTGGCTCTTGAAGCCCAAACCTGAGGGGAGATATAATAGTTGGTCCTAAAACCTTCGGTTTTAGCCCATTTGGCAATACGAAGATTAAATCCAGAATTGTCAATAAAAACAACAACATCTGGGTTAAAATTTTTAATATCTTCTTTACAGAAAGCAATTAGTTTGAAGATTTTTGAGAGGTTCATGATAACTTCAATAAATCCCATAAAAGCACGTTCTTTGTAATGTTTTACAAGAGTGCCACCAACAGCTTGCATAAGGTCACCGCCCCAAAAACGGATATTGGCATGTGCATCTTCTTTTAGCAATGCCTTCATGAGGTTAGAGCCATGTAAATCTCCCGATGCCTCTCCTGCAAGGATATAGTATTTCATTTATAGCATTAAAAAAGTTTAAAAATAAAAGTAAAAACTGCTATAAATACAGTGATTAAAAGAACTCCTCTAGCTCTGTAATCTTGTCTTTTCTTTATAAACAGAAAAAAGGCAATTAAGTTTAAAATGGCTCCTAGACTAATGAGTTTTCCTAAAAAACCTTCATTAGCGGCAGCTTTAATTACGTTGGTAAAATCGTCGCCATTACCCAATATAGTAGCTGTAATGATTAAACCAACACTATTTGCAATTAAACCAACAAACATACCTATAATAATCTCTTTTTTCATCTGTTTAAATTCCAAGTATTTAATTCTTTTAAAAACTTATGTGCAGTTAAGTCAAACTGTGTTGGTACTACCGATATGTAGCCATTTTCCAAAGCATGTTCATCAGTATCTGTTCCACTGTCTAAATTAATAAATTCTCCAGAGAGCCAATAATAATCCTTGCCAGACGGATTTTGACGTTTATCAAAAGCTTCTACCCAATTTCCTTTAGCCTGTCTGCAAACCTTTATGCCTTTTATGTCTTTTAGGGGAAGGTTTGGGATATTTACGTTTAAAACAACACCATCAGGTAGTTTATTTTTTAAAACCTCTTTTGTAATGTTTTCTACAAAACTTTTAGAAGCTTCAAAATTAGCATCCCAAGCATAGTTTAGTAGCGAAAATCCAATAGCAGGAACACCTTCAATACCAGCTTCAACGGCAGCACTCATGGTTCCAGAATAGATGACATTAATAGATGAGTTTGAGCCATGATTGATACCCGATACACATAAATCTGGTTTCCTGTTCAATAATTCCCTAATAGCAAGTTTAACACAATCTGCTGGCGTACCGGAACATCGGTACTCTGTCTGAGGGCCATCATCAACTTTAACTTTATTTACATAAAGCGTTGCATCAACTGTAATGGCGTGTCCCATGCCACTTTGAGGGCTATCTGGAGCTACAACCACAACATCTCCAATAGTATTCATTACGCTGATTAGCGTTCTAATTCCTGGAGCATTGATACCATCGTCGTTAGTAACTAATATAAGCGGTTTTTCTGTCATTAGATTCTTAGTAAAATCATCGCTAAAATACATAATTTCATTAGTAAACACTTATTTTCTTTGGTTTAACAAAAAATTAGAGGTATTTGCCCTAATTGGCATAGTTTTTTCTTTATTTTAGTGAAAAATTACTATTATTTTTAATAGAACTCAAAAAAATAATCGGATGAAAAAAATTATGAAAAGGAATTATAAAGTTCTATCCCTATTGTTGTTGCTTGCTTTTGCCTCGTGCAGTTTTACAACAAAAACATTTGATAACCCAGACAAAGATAAGTTGTTGGTTCAAATAATAACCTTTGTCTTAGAACGAGGTCACTTTGATCCTATAGCTATGGACGATAACTTTTCTGAGGAATTATTCAATGATTACATTGAAACTTTAGATCCGTTTAAACGTTATTTTTATGAGTCTGATATAAAGGATTTTGAAAAATTTAAATTTCAATTGGATGATCAGATTAAAGCTACAGATGTTACTTTTTTCAATATCACTCATGAAAGATTGTTAAAACGAATAGCAGAAGCCAAGGATGTTTATAAAGAAATTTTAGATAAGCCTTTTGATTATTCTATTGACGAAACGTTTGATACAGATTATGATAAATATGAATTTGTTAAAAATAAAAAGCAGTTAAGAGAACGTTGGAGAAAACAACTTAAATTTTCTACACTTTCTAACTATGATGATATTCAAATTCAGGAAGAACAATCAAAAGAACGTGATGATTCTTACAAGATAAAGAACAAAGTTGAAGTTGAAAAAGAGGCTAGGGAAGCCACTCTAAAATCTATTGAAATTTATTTTAATGATAACATTGATGATTTAAAACGTGAAGACTGGTTTGCAATTTATGTAAACACCATTGTTGAGGAATTTGATCCACACACGTATTATTTACCACCAAGAAGCAAAGAAGCCTTTGATATGGATATGTCAGGTAAGTTAGAAGGAATAGGTGCAAGGCTTCAAAAGCGTATGGATTATATCAAGATTGTTGAGTTGATTTCTGGAGGCCCCGCTTGGAGAAGTCAAGAGCTTGAGGTTGAGGATGTTATTTTAAAAGTGAAGCAAGAAGACGAAGAGTTTCCTATAGATATTGTTGGAATGCGAATTAATGATGCTATTAAATATATAAAAGGACCAAAAGGAACTAAAGTAACCCTTACCATTAAAAAAGTTGATGGTACCATAAAAGATGTTACTATAACTAGAGATGTGGTTGAGTTAGGAGAGACATATGCTAAATCATCTGTGGTTGAGAAAGATGGAAAAACTTTCGGCATTATTAACTTGCCTAAGTTTTATGTAGATTTTAATGATTATAAAAATATTAATGCAGCCCAAGATGTTAAGAAAGAAATTGAGCGATTAAAGTTAGAAGGCATGGAGGGCTTGGTGTTAGATTTGAGAAACAATGGCGGCGGTTCTTTACCAACAGTGGTTGAAATGGCAGGTTTGTTCATTAAAGAAGGTCCTGTTGTTCAGGTGCGTTCTACAGGGTCAAATAAAGAAGTATTAAAGGATAGAGATAAATCTATTGCTTGGGATGGGCCATTGGTTATTCTGGTAAATGAATTATCGGCTTCAGCTTCTGAAATTATGGCTGCTGCTATGCAAGATTATAAACGTGCCATAATAATTGGTAGTAAACAAACCTATGGTAAAGGAACGGTTCAAAACGTCTATAATTTAAATGATTTGGTAAGAAGTAATACCAGTGGAGACTTAGGAGCACTTGCTTTTACTACTCAGAAATACTATAGAATAAATGGTGGTTCGGTGCAGTTAGAAGGCGTTCAAAGTGATGTAGAAGTGCCTGGGCGCTTTAGTTTTATTGAGGTTGGTGAAAAGGAAAAAGACAATCCGTTACCTTATGATGAAATTACATCTGCAGACTTTACACCTTGGGAGTACTATTATGATTATGATACAACCATCAATAGAAGCAAAGAGCGTATGAGTCGTAATGAGCAGTTAAACCTTATTGAAGAAAATGCGAGGTGGGTAAAAAGTAAAATTGATCAAACGGTTGTATCTCTAAATTATGAAAAGTACAAAGAGCAGATTGAAAATGAAAAAGAGGAGAGTAAAGTATTTGATGCCATATCACAATACCAAACTAATTTAACATTTAAATCACATGCTTTTGAACAATCGCTTTTTGAGCAAGATACAACAGATTTAAAGGAAAAGCGTGAGCGTTGGCATAAAAGTTTGTCTAAAGATGTATACGTTGAAGAGGCACTAAACGTTTTAGAAGACTTAAAATTATCGTATCCAATAAAAAATGTTATTGCAGCTAAAACTCAAACAGAAACAAAATCTGTTAAACAATAGAAATATTTGTTTATGAGTCATAAATCAAACTCATTAAAACAATTAGCGCTCCAGAAGTTTAAAAAGAACTTTTGGGGCGTTTTTAGTTTTTACTTTTTAATACTGGTTGGTTTAATTTCTGTATTTGCCTATGTTATTGCTCCTGATAACTCAAAGCATTCTAATCAAATGCACTTATCTATCCATTCTAAAAAACCTGGGTTTAAGGTAACTATGTTAACCATTCCTTCTCAATTCAAAACAGAGCAAAGTATACTTAACAAAAGCTTCTTCGGAAAGAAAAATGCTGATACTGAAGTTCCAATTTTAGAATATACTATTGAATCCGAAACTTTAATTTATATTGAATATGTTGGTGATGGTCTACAAGGTGTAGAAAAGCAAATTAGTTTAAAGGTTTTTCCAGAAGGTAATGCAAGGAGTTATATTAAAGAAAAGACGTTTTTTTTTGGAACTGACAAGTATGGAAGAGATTTACTTAGTAGAGTTTTGGTAGGAGCAAGAATATCTTTCTTTATTGGTTTTGTAGCAGTATTTATTTCGTTAATAATTGGTGTTTTAATGGGGAGTTTAGCTGGTTATTTTGGAGGCAAAGTAGATGCTGTTATCATGTGGATCATAAACGTTACTTGGTCTATTCCTACGTTATTATTGGTAATAGCTATAACATTGGCTTTAGGTAAAGGTTTTTGGCAAGTTTTTATTGCCGTAGGGCTCACTATGTGGGTTGAGGTTGCTAGAGTGGTACGCGGACAAATAATCAGTGCCAAAGAAATGCAATATGTTACGGCAGCAAGGGCTTTAGGTTTTAGTGATTTAAGAATTATAACAAAACATATTCTGCCTAATATTATGGCTCCAGTTATTGTGATTTCTGCAGCTAATTTTGCTGCAGCTATTTTAATTGAAAGTGGTCTTAGTTTTTTAGGTATTGGTGCTCAACCACCTATGGCAAGTTGGGGGGCAATGATTAAAGATCACTACAATTACATTATTCTTGGGAAACCTTATCTAGCCATTATTCCTGGGTTGTGTATAATGAGTTTGGTTATGGCTTTTATGTTAATAGGTAATGCTTTACGTGATGCTCTAGATGTCAAAAGCTAATCTCCTAATTTAGAGTTTAAGGTTTTAGTCTGTGTATAAACTTTTATAAATAGAGTGTTAAAAAAAGTTTAAAACTGGTTACTGTAGATTTCTAATATAATTTCTGAGGCTTTTTTAGCGTCTTCTCCATTTATCAAAGGTTCTTTTCCCTTAATAATGGAATTTACAAAGTCGTTAATTAAAAACTCATGATTCGTTGTATCTTCAACCATGGCGGTTGCAGCACCTGTATGGGTATTACTAGTTTTAGATTGTGTAGTAGGGTTTTCTAGGTCTTCCATATCCCAATGCGTAATCACATCGTTTTCCATAATTAAATAGCCTTTGCTGGAGTAAATTTCCATTTTGGCAGGAAAACCAGGTTTGCAAACCGTAGAGGCTGTAATAGTGTTAATCATGCCTGAATCGTGTACGCAAATGGCAACGCCATGATCTTCAACTTCAATATCGTGAGCAAAAGTGTTTAACTTACTTACAATTTTACAAGGCTTACCAAAATACCAATTATATAAATCAATGTAGTGGGAAGCTTGTTGCACAAAAGGACCTCCACCATCAATATCTTTTGTGCCTCTATATGATGCTGAGTTGTAATAGTTATCGTCTCTATAATTTTTTACAGATAAGTCAACTGAAAAGATTTTTCCTAATTTATTTTCTTGAATGAGTTTTTTTATCACGGGATTGTCAGAACTGTAACGACGTTGGTAAGCCACTCCTAAAAGCACATTATTATTTTTGCATATGCTAATCATATCGTCCATAGCTTTTAAGGTAACATCTAGAGGTTTTTCACAAAAAACATGTTTATTCAAGGTAGCAGCTTCAATAGCGCTTACATGATGTAGCCCAGGAGGGGTGCAAATAATAACCGCATTAAAATCTATAGTAATATCCTTTAAAGAAGTAAAAGTAGGTAGGTCTTTTTGTTTTGAAGGGGATTTGAGGCGTTTTGAAACAACGGCAACTATATCAGCATTATCAATATTTTGAATGGCCGAAACGTAAGTGTTTGCAATATTACCACTTCCTACAATTACAAACTTTATTTTTTTATTCATGTTTTTACTTTATGATTTTAAGTAGGGGTTTAGGAGTTAATATTAGTATTTAAACCATTAATAAACTCTAAAACATTATCTTTTCCAATATTTTTTGAAGATGATGTAATGAAATAGTTTGGTATTTCTTCCCATGTTTCCAAGAGAATACTTTTGTAAGCTTCAACATGGTTTTCAATAGCTTTAGGTTTTAATTTGTCTGCTTTTGTAAAGATGATGCCAAAAGGAATGCTATTTTCTCCAAGCCATTGCATAAATTCTAAGTCGATAGGTTGAGGCTCGTGTCTTATGTCTACTAAAACAAAACCACAAACCAATTGTTCTCGATTTTTAAAGTATTGTGTGATAAACTTTTGAAAAACTTTTTTAGATGATTTTGAAACCTTTGCATAACCATAACCTGGTAAATCTACTAAATGCCAATTTTTGTTAATTAAAAAATGGTTTATTAGTTGCGTTTTTCCTGGTTTTCCAGAGGTTTTTGCTAAGCTTTTTCTGCCAGTAAGCATATTTATTAGAGATGATTTACCAACATTGCTACGGCCAATAAAAGCATATTCGGGGAGCATACTCTTTGGGCATTTGGCAACGTCAGAATTACTCATCACAAATTCTGCAGATTTAATTTCCATTATAGTATTTTTAATACTTTCACTGAACGAAGCTCAAGTAAAAATAGGGATGTCTTAAATTAAAAACCTCTTTTGTTTAGCCACCTTTCCAAAATAGCATTAAACTCATCTGGGTGTTCCATCATGGCGGCGTGTCCGCATTTATCAATCCAAAATAAATCAGAATCGGGAAGTAATTCATGAAATTCCTTAGCAACATCTGGTGGTGTTACATTGTCATTTTTCCCCCATATAATACAGGTAGGCGTATACATTTTAGGTAAGTCTTTAGCCATGTTATGTCTTATGGCACTTTTAGCAATAGCTAAGGTTTTTACAAGTTTGTTACGGTCGTTTACAGTAGCATAAACTTCATCAACAATTTCTTTAGTGGCTATTTCTGGATCATAAAAAACTTCTTGAGCTTTTTTCTTTATAACCTCATAGTCACTGCGTTTAGTATAGCCACTACCCATGGCGCTTTCATAAAGCCCAGAACTACCTGTAATAATTAAAGCTTTTACTTTTTCGGCATATAATTTTGTGTGGTATAAACCAATATGGCCACCAAGTGAGTTTCCTAGTAATATAACTTTATCAAAACCTTTAAAATCTATAAACTCATGCAAGTAGGTCGCAAAACTTTTTACGTTTGTTTTTAATAAAGACATGGTGTAAATGGGAAGTTCTGGTATAATGACTTGATACCCTTTTTTACTAAAAAAATTTATAACAGAGTCAAAATTACTCAATCCACCCATAAGGCCATGAAGCACTATAATTGGTGTGCCTTCGCCTGCTTCTATATAGTTGTAATTACCTTCTTTTTTTAAACGATGCGTCATTAATCAGTTGTCGTTTCATTAAAAACAAATATAGGTATTTCATTCATATTTCAATGATTTTAATTCATTCAACAAAAGAAATGGGAAAAGTAAAGCTGTTAATAATATTCTTGAGAGGCTATTCTTTGCATGTAATTCTTTGACTGCTAGTGTTTATATGGATTGTTTGGTTTGCAAATCTTCTTAAAACTGTGTTTTGTCGAAAAATTATTAACAATGTGGTAGAATGTGGTAAAATGTGGTAAATTTTTCAATATATTTGAATTCTAAATAGCATAACCAACAATTCACAATTGAGTTTTTTAACTGGAACATACGAATGCAAAGTAGATGCAAAGGGTAGGTTGATGTTGCCTGCTCCTTTAAAAAAGCAGATGGCTTCTATATTGGCAGAAGGTTTTGTGTTACGGCGTTCTGTGTTTCAAAAGTGTCTTGAGTTGTATCCTATGGCGGAGTGGCAGATCCTCATGGATAAAATAAATAAGCTTAATAGATTTAAAAAGAAGAATAACGACTTTATTAGAAGATTTACTGCAGGTGTTAAAATGGTGGAGGTTGATGTAAATGGGCGTTTACTAATTCCTAAAGATTTGACGGTATTTGCTAATATTTCAAAGAATATTGTGGTTGCTTCTGCTATTAACATTATTGAAATTTGGGATAAAGACTTATATGAACAGGCTATAGATGATGCAACTTTAGATTTTGCAGATTTAGCTGAAGAAGTAATGGGACAAGATGATGATGACTATGGAATATCATAATCCAGTTTTGCTAAAAGAAACAGTTGATGGTTTAAATATTAAGCCAGATGGTGTTTATGTTGATGTGACGTTTGGTGGTGGTGGACACAGTAAAGAGATTTTAAAAAGACTTGGTGATAATGGTAAGTTGTTTGCTTTTGATCAGGATGAAGACGCTCTTAAAAATACAATTAATGATGCTCGGTTTACATTAATAAATGAAAACTTTAGATATGTAAAGCGTTTTTTAAGGCTTTACGGCGTAAGGCAAGTTGATGGGATTTTAGCTGATTTTGGAGTGTCATCACATCAGTTTGATATTCCAGAGCGTGGTTTCTCTACTCGTTTTGAGGCTAATTTAGATATGAGGATGAATCAACGTAATAAGTTGTCTGCATTTCATGTGGTAAATGAATATGATGAAGAACAGTTAAGGCAGGTCTTTGCGCAGTATGGAGAGTTGAGGTCTGCACCAGCTATGGCGAGATTAATTGCTGCATATAGGCAAACAGAACCTATAGTAACAAGTGAGCAATTAAAATTGGTTTTAAAAAAGTTTCTACCGCCTCGTCATGAAAATAAGGTTTTGGCTCAGATATATCAGGCTATTCGAATAGAAGTAAATCAGGAGATTGAAGTGCTAAAGGAATTTTTATTGCAAACTCCTGAGCTTTTAGTTAAAGGAGGTAGGTTAAGTTTTATTTCATATCATTCATTAGAGGATAGGTTGGTTAAGCGTTTTATTAGAAATGGCATGTTTGAGGGGGAGCCAGAGCGAGATGTGTTTGGGAATTTTGAAGTGCCTTTAAGAAAGGTTGGTGGGCTCATAACGCCTTCTAAAGAAGAGGTGAAAATAAATAATAGAGCTAGGAGTGCAAAACTTAGAATAGCGGAAAAATTATAAGTGAAGAAGCGTATCTACAGCATACTGAAAGGAACCTTTTTGGTGAGCGATGATTCTTTTAAGAATTGGCGATTTATCATTTTTATCTCTTTGCTAGCTATAATAATGATTGCTAGCTCTCATAGCGCTGATAAAAAAGTATATGAAATAGCAAGATTGAAGAATGAGGTAAAAGAAATTAGGTCCACCTTCTTAGAAGGTCGTACCAAATTAATGCGGCTTAAGATGGAATCTAATGTAATAAGTATAATGAAACAAAAAGGTATTAAGCCTTCAGTGATTCCTCCTAAAAAAATAAAAGTAACATCTAAAAATTAAAATAAGCATTGGCAGTTAACGAGAAAAGCATATTAAACCGACTCTACTTTATTTCTGGCTGTATGTTTGTCTTTGGGCTTGCGGTAATGCTAAAGCTTTTTAGTATCCAATTTGTTGATGGTGAAAAGTATAAGGCACTTGCAGAAAAGCGAGTTGTAAAAGATGTTGTTATTCCTGCAAATAGAGGGAATGTGTATTCGGCTAATGGTAATTTATTGGCTACGTCAATACCTAAATATGATATTAGAATTGATGCTTTAACCTCGTCTAGTAAGAATTTTAGTGAGTGTTTGAAACCCTTATCTGATTCACTTGCTAAGTTTACAGGAAAGACTTCTAATTATTATCAAAGAGAATTACAAAAAGCCAGAAAAAACAAGAACAGGTATTATTTGTTAGCTAGAAATATTGGGTATTCAGACTATGTAAGAATTCGAAATTTTCCGTTGTTAAACCTTGGTGCTTTTAAAGGAGGGTTGATAGTTGAACAAGTAGAGAAGAGAGAACGCCCTATGGGGGGGATTGCACAAAGAACAATTGGATATGAAAGAGAGGATGAGAATGGAAATGTGACTCGGCCAGGAATTGATGGTGCCTTTGGAGTAAAGTATTTAAGAGGTGTAGATGGTAAAAGAAAAATGCAACGTATTGGAAAGGGGCAGTGGAAACCTTTAAGTGATGCCAATGAAATTGAGCCAAAAGATGGCTATGATATTTATACAACTATTGATGTGAATATTCAGGATATAGCGCATCATGCTCTATTGAAACAGTTGGAAACTTATAATGCAGAACATGGTTGTGTAGTTGTTATGGAAGTTAAAACTGGAGAAATAAGAGCTATATCAAACTTAGGTAGAACTAGTAAAGGAACCTATTACGAAAAGTTAAATTATGCGGTAGGTGAAAGTCATGAACCGGGTTCTACATTTAAATTGATGGCTTTAGCTGCGGCACTTGAAGATAAAGTGATAGACACAAGTGATGTGGTGGATACAGAAAAGGGTGTATTAACTTTCTATGGAAAGAAAGTAAGAGATTCAAAATGGGGTGGTTACGGTAAAATTTCTGTGTCGGAGGCCTTTGAGGTGTCCTCAAACACCGGAATAGTAAAAGCTATTCATAATGCTTACAAAGATAAACCTGAAAAGTTTGTGGATAGGCTGTACGCTATGAATTTAGATGATACACTTCAAATTCCAATCATAGGAGAGGCTAAACCAATTATTCCAGATCCTAGAATTAAAAATGGAAAATGGAGCGGTATCGCTCTGCAATGGATGTCATATGGTTACGGAGTTAGATTGACGCCTTTACAATCACTAACATTTTACAATGCTATTGCTAATAATGGCGAAATGGTGAGACCACGTTTTTTAAAAGAAGTTAAAGAATTTGGTAAAACAATAGAAGTCTTCGATAAGGAAATTATCAACAATCAGGTGTGTTCAAAAGAAACCATAAAAAAGTTACAGCAGTTACTTAAAAATGTGGTGGAAAAGAAGCATGGTACAGGACATAGATTGTATTCTGAAAACTTTTCTATGGCTGGTAAAACTGGAACAGCTCAAACGGAGTATTGGATGGAAGATTGGACTGAAAATAAACGTTACATATCTTCTTTTACTGGGTATTTCCCTGCTGATGAACCTAAGTACTCTTGTATAGTTGTTATACATAAACCAGATACAAATGTGGGGTACTATGGTGCAGATGTATCTGGACCAGTATTTAAAAGAATTGCTCAAAAAATATTTACAGATACTCCTTTAGTTGATGAGGTGCAAATGTTGGAAGTTAAAAAAGCTTCTGTTGAAAAGGAGTATGAAGATTATTACAGTTTGGCTCAAACTTATAAAACCATTATGCCAAATGTAATTGGCTTGCCAGCAATGGATGCTATGGCGCTTTTAGAAAATATGGATGTGAAGTTGAGAGTGAAACTAAATGGTAGTGGAACTATAACAAAGCAGTCTGTTGAAAAAAGTGTAAAACTAAAAAATAATCAAACCGTCGTTTTAAACGCTTCATGAAAGTATTAAAAGACATATTGTATAAAGTTTCTATCAATGCAGTTGTAGGTAATACAAATGTTGCTATAAATGCTATTCATTTTGATTCAAGAAAGGTTGAAGAAAATGATCTTTTTGTGGCTATTAGTGGTACTGTGGTTGATGGACATGATTATATAAAAAATGCTATTGAGCAGAAAGCTACGGCTATTATTTGTGAAGAACTTCCGCAGGTTTTAGTTGAAGGAGTGACTTATGTTGAGGTTGATAACTCAAATAGAGCCTTAGCCTTTTTAGCATCTAATTTTTATGGAGCGCCATCTGAAAATTTAAAGCTTATAGGTGTTACTGGAACTAACGGTAAGACCACTGTTACAAGTTTGTTGTATCAGCTGTTTAAAAACGCTGGGTACAAAGTGGGTTTATTATCAACAGTAAAAATTTTAGTAGATGATAAAGCGTATAAAGCAACACATACCACACCAGATTCATTAACAATCAATAAATATTTAAAGGAAATGAATGATGAAGGTGTTGAGTTTTGTTTCATGGAGGCTAGCTCTCACGGAATTCATCAATACAGAACTGAAGGTCTTCATTTTGAAGGTGGCGTTTTTACTAATTTATCGCATGATCATTTAGATTATCATAACACGTTTGCAGAGTATAGAGACGTTAAAAAATCATTTTTTGATAATCTGCCAAAAAAGGCTTTTGCGCTTGTAAATATTGATGATAAAAATGGCTTGGTGATGTTACAAAATACCCAAGCTAGAAAATTCACTTACGCACTAAAAAGTTATGCTGATTATAAAGTTCAAATTCTAGAAAATCAATTAGGAGGTTTGCTTCTCAAAGTTGATGACAATGAAGTTTGGACTAAGTTAATTGGGAATTTTAACGCTTATAATGTATTGGCAATTTATGCTACTGCAGAATTATTAGGGCTTGAGAAGTTTGAAATTTTAAGGTTGATTTCTGGATTGGAAAGTGTTAGTGGGCGATTTCAATATTTAATTTCAGATGAGAAAATTACGGCTATTGTAGATTATGCGCATACGCCTGATGCTCTTAAAAATGTATTAGAAACCATTAATAGTATTCGCACTAAAAATGAGGAATTAATAACAGTTGTAGGTTGTGGAGGCGATAGAGATAAAACTAAACGCCCCAAAATGGGTCATATAGCAACCCAGTTAAGCACCAAGGTGATTTTCACAAGTGATAATCCCAGGAGTGAGGAGCCAGAGGCTATTTTAAAGGATATTGAAGCTGGAGTAGAACCTCAGAATTATAAAAAATCATTAACCATTGTAGATAGGGCACAGGCTATTAAAACCGCTTGTCAGTTAGCGCAGCCAAACGATATCATTTTAATAGCCGGAAAAGGGCATGAAACTTATCAAGAAATTAAAGGAGAACGATTTGATTTTGATGATTATAAAACCGTTCAAAAGTTTTTAAAACAATTGCAAAAATAGAAATGTCATCCTAAGCGCAGTCTAAGGATTAAGAATTAAGATATGTTATATTACCTATTTGAATATTTAGAAAAACAATTTCAATTTCCAGGAGCAACACTGTTTAGTTACATTACGTTTAGGGCTGCTTTTGCAATGATTTTGTCGCTTCTAATTTCTACAATTTATGGTAAAAGAATCATTCGCTTTTTACAAAGAAAGCAGTTGGGTGAGACCATTAGAGATTTAGGGTTAGAAGGTCAAGTAGAAAAAGCGGGAACGCCAACTATGGGTGGTGTTATTATAATTCTATCTACTTTAATACCGGTTCTTTTACTTTCAAAATTAGAGAATATATACATCATTCTTTTAATAGTTACAACGCTTTGGATGGGGGTTATTGGTTTTATTGATGATTATATTAAGAAGTTTAAAAATAACAAAGAAGGCTTAAAGGGGCGTTTTAAGGTTATTGGTCAAGTAGGCTTGGGATTAATAGTGGGGCTTACGTTATATTTTCATCAAGATGTGGTAATTAAGGAGAAACTGCCTGTAGCAGAACAACAACAGATTCTGGAGGCTAATCCTGATGCCAAAGAATCGGCATTTTTTAAGCCCGAGGAAAAATCTACTAAAACAACCATTCCTTTTGTAAAAAAGAATGAGTTTGATTATGCCGACTTAATCACTTGGATTCATCCTGATTTAAAAGACTATGCATGGGTGATTTTTATTCTTGTTGCTATTTTCATAATCACAGCTGTTTCAAATGGCGCAAACTTAACCGATGGAATTGATGGTTTAGCAGCTGGTACATCGGCTATAATTGTATTGACTCTGGGTATTTTCGCTTACGTATCTAGTAATATCATTTTTTCACAATACCTAGATATTATGTATATCCCAAAGGTTGAAGAGATTACTATTTATATAACGGCTTTTGTTGGTGCTTTAATTGGGTTTTTGTGGTACAATACGTATCCAGCTCAAGTATTTATGGGTGATACGGGGAGTTTAACTATAGGCGGAATTATAGCTGTAATAGCTATAGCAGTAAGAAAAGAATGGCTTATTCCAGTATTGTGCGGCATCTTTTTAGCAGAAAATTTATCGGTGGTTATGCAGGTAAGTTGGTTTAAATATACCAAGAAGAAATATGGCGAAGGACGTAGGATTTTCAAGATGTCACCCTTGCATCATCATTATCAAAAACTGGGGTATCACGAAAGTAAAATAGTGACCCGTTTTTGGATTATTGGAATACTACTAGCTATTCTTTCAATAGTAACATTGAAGATAAGATAAATGAAAAAACTTGTTGTTCTAGGCGGCGGAGAAAGTGGTGTTGGAACAGCACTTTTAGGAAAAGAAAAAGGGTATAGTGTTTTTGTTTCAGATAAAGGCACAATAAAAGAAAAATATAAAGAGGTTCTTATACATAATGAGATTGAATGGGAGGATAAAACACATTCAGTAGATAAAATTCTTGAAGCAGACCTAGTAATGAAAAGCCCTGGTATTCCTAATAAAGTGGCTTTAGTAAAACAAATTAGAGCTCAAGGAATCACAATAGTTTCAGAAATTGAATTTGCTTCTATGTTTACCAATGCTACTATTATAGGAATTACAGGTAGTAATGGAAAAACAACCACGGCCAGTTTAACGCATCATATTTTAAAACAGAAATTAAATGTTGGTTTAGCAGGTAATATTGGCAACAGTTTTGCGAAACAAGTATTAGAGGAAAATCATCCAAATTATGTATTGGAGATAAGTAGTTTTCAGTTGGATGATATTATTGCATTTAGACCCCACATTGCGGTTATTACTAATATAACCCCAGATCATTTAGATAGATATGATTATCAATTTGAAAACTATATTAAATCAAAATTTAGAATTGCAAAAAATCAAACAGAAGAAGATTATTTGATTTATGATGCTGATAACGAAGTGATTGTAAGTCATTTAAAAAATAACCCAGTTCAATCCACATTATTGCCGTTTTCAATAGAAAAACAAATTGAAAATGGAGCTTACTTAGATAACGACAATATAAAACTAACAGTAGATAACAAACAATTTATTATGCCAACAGCAAATTTAGCATTAGAGGGAAAACACAATATTAAAAACGCCATGGCTGCTTCTACAGTAGCCCATTTGTTAAAAATTAGAAAACAGACCATAAGAGAAAGTCTGGAAAATTTTCAAGGAGTTGAGCACCGTTTAGAAAATGTACTAAAAATTAATAAGGTACAGTATATAAATGACTCCAAGGCTACCAATGTAAATGCAACGTATTATGCATTAGAGAGTATGGATGCACCTACTGTCTGGATTGTTGGTGGAGTTGACAAAGGCAATAATTATGAAGAGTTATTTCCGTTTGTAAATGAAAAAGTTAAAGCTATCATTTGTTTAGGGGTTGACAATGAAAAGCTCCTGAAAACCTTTGGGAACATGGTAGACATTATTGTTGAAACGCAGTTTATGAGTGAGGCGGTTAAAATAGCTTATAAAATAGCTGATTCTGGTGATAGCGTGTTGTTATCTCCAGCGTGTGCAAGTTTCGATTTGTTTGAAAGTTATGAAGATAGAGGGCGTCAATTCAAAAATGCCGTACGTAATTTATAAGTAAGTGCAAACACTATTTAAAAACATAAAGGGAGATCGTTTAATATGGGCAATAGTTGCGTTATTGGCAATACTATCCTTTTTGCCTGTTTATAGTGCTGCTAGTAATTTAGCCTACAAGGGTGGTGGTAGTAATACTTTTACGTTTTTTGTAAAGCACTTTATGCACTTGTTTTTAGGCTTTGCTATCATGTATGGTGTGCATAAAATTCCTTACCGATATTTTAGAGGATTATCTCTTATTATGATTCCGGTTGTATTGGTTTTATTAGGGGTAACCATGTTGCAGGGTACTGTTATTGAAGGAGCTAATGCAAGTAGATGGATTCAAATACCCTTTGTGGGTATGTCTTTTCAAACATCAACCTTAGCGTCTGTGGTTTTAATGGTTTATTTGGCAAGATATTTATCAAAAATAAAAGATAAAAATATAACCTTTAAAGAATCTATTTTACCGCTTTGGATACCTGTTTTTTTGGTGTTGGGAATGATTTTGCCTTCAAACTTTTCAACTACGGCTATAATATTTCTAATGGTGTCTATTTTGGCTTTTCTAGGAGGCTACCCTATTCGCTATTTAGTTGTGATAATAGGTTCAGGATTATTATTGTTAGTTATGTTTGTTTTAGTAGCTAAGGCATTCCCAGAAGTTATGCCAAACAGAGTAGATACGTGGATAAGTAGAGTTGAAAGCTTTTCAAATGGAGAAGATACTGAGGCTGATTATCAAATTGAAAAAGCTAAGGTGGCCATCGCATCTGGTGAAATATGGGGTTTAGGCCCTGGAAAGAGCAGGCAAAAAAACTTTTTACCACAATCGTCTTCAGATTTCATATTTGCAATTATCATTGAAGAATACGGTTTGTTAGGTGGCGTAACCATCATGTTTTTGTATATGTGGTTGTTGTTTAGAATTGTAATCGCGGCACAAAAGTCAGATACAGTTTTTGGAAAGCTACTGGTTTTAGGGGTTGGTTTACCAATAGTGTTTCAGGCATTAATAAATATGGCGGTAGCAGTTGAGTTGTTTCCGGTTACAGGGCAAACACTGCCATTAATTAGTAGTGGAGGGACTTCTATTTGGATGACCTGTTTAGCAATTGGAATTATTTTAAGCGTTAGTGCTAAAAGAGAGGAAATAAAAGAACAAGAAAATATAGAAGAAAATCCGTTGGAAATTCTATCAGAAACTATTTAATGAGTAATTATAAAATAATATTGTCTGGAGGAGGCACAGGAGGTCATATTTATCCTGCTATTGCCATTGCCAATGAGTTAAAATCTCGTTACCCAAATGCTGAGTTTTTATTTGTGGGTGCGAAAGATAGAATGGAAATGGAAAAAGTACCTCAAGAAGGATATGATATTAAAGGGCTTTGGATTTCAGGCATTCAACGTAGTTTGACATTAAAAAATTTATCATTTCCTTTTAAAGTCATTAGTAGCCTTTGGAAAGCTCGTAAAATCATAAAATCGTTTAATCCTGATATTGCCATAGGAACAGGTGGTTTTGCGAGTGGGCCATTGTTATATGTAGCGGCTTCAAAAAAAATTCCAACCTTAATACAAGAACAAAATTCTTACCCTGGAATCACCAATAAACTATTGGCAAAAAAGGCACGAAAAATATGTGTAGCTTATGATGATTTAGAGCGATTCTTTCCAAAGAAAAAAATTATAAAAACAGGTAATCCAGTACGTCAAGATTTACTAAATATTGAAGCCAAAATGGTTGAAGCCAAAAATCATTTCAACTTAAAACACGGTAAATATACATTATTGGTTTTGGGAGGGAGTTTGGGTGCCAGAAGAATAAATGAATTAATAGAAAAGGAACTGGATTTTTTTGATACTCAAAATGTTCAAATTATATGGCAATGTGGCAAATTGTACTATCAGCAATATAAAATTTACAACCACACCAATAACGTTCAGGTTTATGAGTTTTTAAACGATATGGGATCTGCTTATGCAGCGGCAGATATAATTATTTCAAGAGCTGGAGCGAGTTCAGTATCTGAACTATGTATAGTAGGTAAGCCAGTTATTTTTATACCATCTCCCAATGTTGCAGAAGACCATCAAACCAAAAACGCTATGGCCATTGTTAGTGCCAAAGCAGCTATGATTATCAAAGAAGAAGATTTAGAGGTAGATTTTAAAAATAAGTTTTCGCAATTAATTGCATCACAAGAAAAACAAAAAGAATTGGGGGAGAATATAAAACAATTAGCGTTGGTCAATGCAACAAAAGATATTGCAGACGAAGTAGAGAAACTGTTGAAAAAAGAATGAATATAGAGAATATACATAACATCTATTTTGTTGGCATTGGAGGTATTGGAATGAGTGCTTTGGCTAGATATTTTAAAGCAAATAATAAACAAGTTTTTGGGTATGATAAAACCCCAACTGAAATTACTGATGCCTTAATTGATTTGGATATAGATGTTAATTTTAAAGATTCCTTAGAAAATATACCATTGGAGTTTTTAAAACCAGAAAACACTTTAGTGGTTTATACACCAGCTATTCCTAAAAATCATTCACAGTTAAACTATTTTAAAAACAATCAATTTAAGGTATTAAAAAGATCTGAGGTTTTAGGTTTGATTACAGATAATACATTTTGTTTGGCAGTAGCTGGAACACACGGTAAAACAACAACATCTAGTATTCTTGGGCATTTGTTATATGAGTGTGGTGTTGAAGTTACTGCTTTTTTAGGAGGTGTTACTGAGAATTATAATTCTAATTTGATTTTAAAAGGAAGCAAAGTTTCAGTAGTTGAAGCTGATGAATTCGATAGGTCGTTTTTAACCCTTTCGCCCAATATAGCTTGTATCACTTCCATGGATGCAGATCATTTAGATATTTATGGAGAAGCTAGTGCTTTAAGGGATTCTTTTGTAGCATTTACAAAAAAAATTAAACCTAATGGGAAATTGTTTGTTAAAAATGGATTGCCAATAGAAGGTATTACCTATGGTCTTGAAGATGATTCCAATTATTCTGTTAAAAATATAAAAATACAAAATGGCACTTATGTTTTTGATGTTAAGACACCAAAAACAGTGTTGAAAAATATACACTTTAACCTACCTGGTAGACATAATTTGTCGAATGCATTAATAGCCTTGGCGATGGCTGTGGAGTATGGTTGCCCTCACCATCAGCTCGCTAAGGCTTTAGCATCCTTTAAAGGAGTGAAAAGACGATTTACATATCAAATAAAAACTGAGAATTTAGTTTTTATAGATGATTATGCACATCATCCAGAAGAAATTAATTCTGTACATCAAGCGGTGCGAGAAATGTATCCTAACAGACAAGTGTTGGCTATTTTTCAGCCACATTTATTTAGTAGAACAAGAGATTTTGCAGATGAATTTGCTCAAAGCTTGTCTCAGTTTGATGAACTGTTATTATTAGATATATATCCTGCAAGAGAGTTGCCTATTGAGGGTATTAGTTCTGCTTGGTTATTAGGTAAAATAAAGAATAAGAACAAGGAGTTAGTTAGTAAAGATTTACTGCTTGAAAAAATACATCAAAGTAATGCCCAAATTATATTAACTATAGGGGCAGGTGATATTGGAGAGGAAGTTCAAAAAATTAAAAAAGGATTGAGTGTTGCGAGTTAACTGGAGTTACATAAAAATGCTTGTTTTATCCGTTGTGGTAATCTTTTTATATGCCTTTTCAACTCATAGAAATGATGTTAGAAAAGTGTCAAAACCAAAAGTAGAGTTTGTTGGTGAAAACAGCTTGTTTGTAACCCGTGATAATGTTAGTAAATTGTTAATACAAAATAGTGAAAGCTTTAAAAATGTGCCAAAAGAAGCTTTAGATTTGAATGAATTAGAGAAAGCCCTGAAATCTAATCCAATGATTAAATCTGCTGAGGTGTATGTAGCTGTGAATGGTACGCTTAATGCCAAAGTTGAACAAAAAACACCTGTTGCAAGAGTGTGTGCAAACGCATCCTATTATATTGATGCAGAGGGTTCTTTTATGCCTTTATCTAGTAATTATTCTGCTAGAGTGCCATTGGTTACCGGTTATGTTGAGAAAAATAATTTAAAAAATGTCTATACAATAGCCAGGGAAATTCAAAAAGATGACTTTTTAAAAAAGCATGTTGTTGAGATCCATCAAAGCTTAGATAAAGATATTTTTTTGAAGCTTAGGCAGTGTAAATTTATTGTGCAATTGGGAGGTGTAAATTTGTTGGATAAAAAAATCAATAATTTAAAAGCATTTTATTTAAAGACTACAAATGAAGGTACACTTAATGATTATAGCAAGGTCAATTTACAGTTTGATAACCAAGTAGTTTGTAGTAGATAAAATGAAGTGGCTTTGTTAGCATATTAAACTAAGTGTCTTAAGCAAGAATTGAATGAATATTGAAGTGTAAAAATCTCAATTATTGAGTAAAAAGTAAACTATGGAACATAATTTATCAGTAGGATTAGACATAGGAACCACGAAGATTGTGGCCATGATTGGTCGTAAAAACGAGTTCGGTAAGCTTGAGATTTTAGGAATTGGAAAATCTAAGAGTTTGGGTGTACACCGTGGGGTGGTTAATAATATAACTCAAACCATTCAGTCTATTCAACAAGCAGTACAAGAAGCCGAAGCTGCTGCCGATATTAAAATAGAAGATGTAACTGTTGGGATAGCAGGTCAGCATATTCGTAGTTTACAACACAGTGATTACATAACCAGACCAAATTCTGAAACTGTCATTGATGATGATGATATTGATAGATTGGTTAATCAAGTTCATAAACTTGTTATGTTACCTGGTGAAGAGATTATTCATGTGTTACCTCAGGAATATAAAGTAGATGGGCAAGCCGAAATAAAAGAACCAATTGGGATGTATGGTGGGCGATTAGAAGCCAACTTTCATGTGGTGGTTGGTCAAGTATCATCAATCCGAAATATAGGTAGATGTGTTCAAAGTGCGGGTTTAAACTTAGAGGGTATTACTCTAGAACCTTTAGCCTCTGCAAATGCTGTTTTAAGTCAGGAAGAAAAAGAAGCCGGTGTGGCATTGATAGATATAGGTGGCGGAACTACCGATTTAGCCATTTTTAGAGACGGTATTATTCGTCATACGGCTGTAATACCGTTTGGAGGAAACGTGATTACAGAAGATATAAAAGAAGGTTGTTCTATTATAGAAAAACAGGCCGAACTTCTTAAAATTAAATTTGGTTCTGCATGGCCAGGAGAAAATAAGGATAATGAAATTGTATCCATTCCAGGTTTGCGAGGTAGAGAGCCAAAAGAGATAACCCTCAAAAACCTGTCAAAAATAATACATGCTCGTGTTGTGGAAATTGTTGAACAGGTTTATGTGGAAATAAAAAACTACGGACACGAAGAACAAAAGAAAAAGCTTATAGCAGGGATTGTTTTAACAGGAGGTGGTAGCCAACTAAAACATTTAAAGCAGTTAGTTGAATATATCACAGGAATGGATACTAGAATAGGTTATCCTAATGAGCATTTAGCAGGTGATAGTGATGAAGATATCACGAGCCCGCTATTTGCAACAGCAGTTGGTTTGGTTTTAGATGGGTTGAAGCGTCAGGAAAGAAAAAAAGTTGAGGCACAAGCTGAACAAATAACTGAAGAAAACCAACCAGAAACAATTAAAGAAGAACCAAAAAAGGAACGTAGATCGTTTTTAGATAAATTAACCGATAGAGTTAAAGATTTTCTAGACAACGCAGAATAATATATTTCATTGAATAAAAAATAGTACAAAAACCCCAGAAAAAAAGAATTTATGAGCAGCAACAAAGAATTCGAAAGCATCGCATTTGATTTACCCAAAAACCAATCAAATGTTATTAAGGTCATCGGTGTTGGCGGCGGAGGAAGTAATGCAATAAACCACATGTTTCAACAAGGCATAAAAGGTGTAGATTTTTATGTGTGTAATACCGATGCTCAAGCACTTCAAAATAGTGGTGTGCCTAACAAAATACAATTGGGCGTAAACTTAACCGAAGGTTTAGGAGCTGGTGCGAATCCTGATGTGGGAGAACAAGCGGCAGTTGAAAGCTTTGAGGAAATTTCCAGAATGTTAGACTCTAACACTAAAATGGTATTTATCACAGCCGGAATGGGGGGTGGTACAGGTACAGGAGCTGCACCAATTATTGCTAAAATGGCTAAAGATTTAGATATTTTAACAGTTGGTATTGTTACTATGCCATTTCAATTTGAAGGTAGAATGCGCTTGGAGCAGTCCCAAAAAGGGATTGAAAAAATAAGAAATGTTGTAGACTCTTTAATAGTGATAAATAATAATAAACTTCGTGAAGTTTACGGAAACCTTGGTTTTAAAGCTGGTTTCTCTAAGGCAGACGAAGTCTTATCTACTGCTGCTCGTGGTATTGCTGAGGTTATTACACATCACTATACTCAAAATATCGATTTGCGCGATGCTAAAACTGTGTTGAGTAATAGCGGAACGGCTATTATGGGGTCTGCAGTGGCATCTGGTCAAAATAGAGCACAAGACGCTATCAGAAAAGCTTTAGATTCACCATTATTAAACGATAATAAAATTACTGGTGCTAAAAATGTACTGTTGCTAATAGTTTCTGGTTCACATGAAATTACTATTGATGAAATAGGTGAGATTAATGACCATATTCAAGATGAGGCTGGTCATGGGGCAAATATAATAATGGGTGTTGGTGAAGATGAATCTTTGGAGGAATCCATTGCTGTTACTATTATTGCTACAGGTTTCAATATAGAGCAGCAGGATGAAATTTCTAATACAGAAACTAAAAAAGTTATTCATTCTTTAACCTCAGAAGACCAAGATTTAAGTCCACAAGAAAAAGAACCAGTTATAATAGCACCCGTAATTGAATTAGAAAAAAAGGAGGAATCACCAATTGTTCGTCATACCTTGGATTTAGATAGCGAGGAAGAACAAGTACCTGCAGTTAAAAATGCCCCTGAAGATATAGATTTGATTTCTACTTCAAAGGATATTAAAAACATTAACGTGGTTTACGAAGAGGTTAAGGCAAACATTGAAGAGGAAGAAGATTTTATTATAAAGCCAGTGACAAAAATGGCTACTGATGTAGATGATATAAACGGTATTGAAGTTGATTCTGACACCTTTGAGGAGGAACAACAAATTACCTTGACTTTTGATTTACCGCTTTCAAATAATAAGGAAAATGAAAAAGAGAATGAAGAGGATATTATTTCTTTCGATTTAAATGATGATATTAAAGATATTTCTGTTAATGATTACACAGAACTTATAACAGTAACAGAAACCAATGAAGATTCAGATGTTCGTTATACACTTGAAGAGTACGTTGAGGTAGAGTCATCAATGAACCAAAAGCAATCACAAGAAGTTCTTGAAGAAGTTGATGATGACATTGTATTTGAGAAAAAGGTTGTACATGAAAATGTTGTAGAAGAAGAAATAGAGGAAGAAATTGACCCTATGAACAGCCCAATTTCAGAATTGCTCAAAGAACGAGCTGCTGAGCGAAGACGTAAAATGAAAGACTTTAACTATAAATTCAATAATGCCAAAATTGATGATATAGAAAAAGTCCCCGCATACAAGCGTCAAGGTGTAGATTTAACAGATGCTAAACATTCTTCTGAAACGGATATATCTAGAACCAGTGTAGGTTTAGATGATAACGATGATATTCAACTAAGAAGTAATAATTCTTTTCTGCATGATAATGTAGATTGATGATTGGACTAACTCATGTTTTAAACCCGAAAAGAATTTGTGCCTTTTCGGGTTTATAATTTTAATTAAGGTAGTTAATTTTTTTATCTTCGCAGTCTATTAAAATTTATATGAAATGGGCTTACAACAAGATATAATGACAGCTTTAAAAGACGCTATGAAAGCAAAAGATCAAACAGCCTTAGTAGCATTACGTGCTGTTAAATCTGCAATTCTATTAGCTAAAACAGAAAGTGGTGCCGGAGATGAATTAACAGAAGCGCAAGAACTTAAGATACTTCAAAAACAAGTAAAGCAGCGTAAAGATAGCGCTGCTGTTTATATGGATCAAGGGAGAGAAGATTTAGCCGCTCCAGAGCTTGCAGAGGCCAAAGTTATCAGTCAGTTTTTACCAGAAGCATTATCTAAAGAAGAAATTGAAAAAGTAGTAGTTGCCGTTATTGAACAAATTGGGGCAGAGGGCATGAAAGATATGGGAAAAGTCATGGGGGTTGTTAGTAAGCAATTAGCAGGACAAGCAGATGGTAAAACTATTTCTGGAATTGTAAAGGCTAAACTGGCATAATTATAGATAAAGGCTGCGTAGTTCAACTGGATAGAATATCAGATTTCGGCTCTGAGGGTTGGGGGTTCGAATCCCTCCGCGGTCACAGGTTTTAAAAAGGCAAGCTTTCAAAGCTTGCTTTTTTATTCATAATTTTACAGGTGTTAAATACTCTTAATTTAAGATTATAATAATTTCATGTATACATTTACGTTATAAGCTAAAAATAAATTTAGTGCTAGAAAATTATTCTTTTGGAAGCAAAGTGATTTTGGCAATTCTATTTGCAATATTGCTCTTTATGATTTTACGTTATGTTATTAAGCTAGTTGAAATAGCCTATGTTATAAAGCATAAAAAGCCACTTTATACGCATTTTTATTTTTTCAAAAGAAAACTTAGTACATCTCAAAAGTCAATTTTAAAAAGAAAGTTTTCTTTTTACAATAGATTACCAAAAGCGCATAAGCTTTATTTTGAACACAGGTTAGCCTCGTTTATAAAAGATAAGGACTTTTTAGGAAGACAAGGTGTCATTGTTTCAGAAGAAATGAAAGTGTTAATATCGGCTACCGCAGTTATGTTAACTTTTGGATTTCGTGACTTTTACATTGGTTTAATTTCTAAAATTGTTATTTATCCTAAGGAGTTCTACTCTAAATCTAATAATGCATACCATAAAGGAGAGTTTAATCCTAAGTTCAAGGCCTTAGTGCTGTCATGGGAGGATTTTGAAAAAGGTTATGAAAATGGAAATGATAACTTAAATCTTGGTATTCATGAGATTACTCACGCCATTCACTTAAATAGTATGAAAGAACGTGATGTTAGCTCCACCATTTTTAGTGATTCTTTCAAAGAATTATCAGAACTACTATCAAGGCATGAACAAATAAGAGAAGCATTAATTTCTTCAGAATATTTTAGAAGGTATGCATTTACTAATCAGTTTGAATTTTTAGCGGTAGCGATTGAAAGTTTTATAGAAACGCCACAAGAATTTAAAAGTCAGTTTCCAGTAGTTTACAAAAAGGTAAAGCAGATGTTAAACTTTGATTTTGCTGACTACTAGTGCTCTATATGATATTTATCATAATTTAGAAAACAGTTCTTTAATAACTTTAGAGATAACTAAACTAAAAATATAAATGTCATGATTAGAAAAGCACCTATTTCAATGATAATGACCGAGCGAGTTATTACATTGAACAAAACAGATTCTTTAGAAAAAGCAGAATATTTATTTAAACATCATAATATTAGGCACATTCCTGTGGTTGAAGGTAAGGCAGTTGTGGGTATGCTAAGTTATACAGATTTAATGCGTTTAAGTTTTGCCGATATTACTAATGAGGACGAAGCAGATATTGATGCTTTGGTATATAGTATGTTTACTATTAACCAAATTATGAAGAAAAAAGTGATTTGTGTATCACCATCAAATTCCATTAAAGAGGTAGCTGAAATATTAGCAACTAGAGAATTTCATGCGCTTCCAGTGGTAGATAATAATAGGCTAATTGGAATAGTTACTACTACCGATTTAATAAAGTATCTTTTAAAGCAATTCTAACTTAAGTCTTTTCATGACATTTATATTTTTCTAAAATCTTAAGTTATGATACATCATGTACCAGTTTCTAACATAATGACCCAAAAAGTGGTTGCTATTACCCGTTCTGATGATTTGCAAAGAGCTGAGATGCTTTTTAAAAGGCATAAAATTAAGCATATTCCTGTAGTTTCTAAGGAGACAGTCATTGGTATGCTGAGTTATACAGATTTAATGCGGATAAGTTATGCTGAAGCTGCGGAAGACAATAGTTACTCCGTTGATTCTGTAGTTTATAATATGTTTACTATTGAACAGGTAATGGTAAAAGATGTTGTTACCGTAAATAGTAAAACATCTATAAAAGAGGTAGCAAAAATATTAGCAGATAAAGATTTTCACGCGTTACCAGTTGTAGATGGTAGTACTCTTGTTGGCATAGTAACAACCACAGATTTACTTAATTACTTTATAAAGGAGTTCTAGGAATTAGCCAGAGCTTTTAAGTCTCTTATAGTTTCAATTTGGTTGTTACTCTTAAAAATATAGCTTCCAGCAACAAAGGTGTCTGCTCCAGCGTCAACTAAGGCTTCAATATTTTTGTTAGATACACCTCCGTCTATTTCTATTCGGGTGCTTAAGCCTTGGTCGTTAATCATTTTTCTAAGTTTTTTAACTCTGTTATAAGTGATGTCTTCAAATTTTTGCCCACCAAAACCAGGGTTAATAGACATCAATAACACCATATAGCATTTAGATAAAATATCTTCTAAAACAGATACAGGTGTGGTTAAATTTAAGACTACACCAGCCTTACATCCAGTGGCTTCAATTTGGGAAAGTGTTCTATGTAAATGTATAGTAGATTCGTAATGAACCGTTATAATATCAGCTCCAATTTTAGCAAACGTTTCAATATAACGTTCAGGTTTTTCTATCATTAAATGAACGTCAAGCGGTTTTTTTGCATGTTTTTTTATTGCTTGAATAACGGGCATTCCATAGGAAATATTTGGAACAAAATGACCATCCATAACATCAATGTGAAACCAGTCTGCATCACTATTGTTTACCATTTCTACATCGCGTTGAAGATTTCCAAAATCTGCTGCTAAAATTGAAGGTGCAATTAGTTTGTTCATGCAATAAAAATGTTTTGTACAAATATAAAACTCTTTTTTGAAGTCACTCGACTTTGGGAAGGATTTAGGTTAGAACCAAAATAAACCCCCGGTAATCAGCCGGGGGTTCTTTCATCAATCAAAAAACGAACAGTTATGTGTAACTGTTGTTGCAGTAATTTAGGGGTAATTTGATAATTATCCTAAATAAGTTTTTAATATTTTACTTCTAGAAGTATGTTTTAATCTTCTAATAGCTTTTTCTTTAATTTGTCTTACACGCTCTCGAGTTAAATCAAAAGTTTCACCTATTTCTTCTAATGTCATTGGATGTTGGTTTCCTAAACCAAAGTATAACCTAATTACATCAGCTTCCCGAGGTGTTAAAGTCTCTAATGCTCTTTCAATTTCTGTACGTAAAGATTCATGCAACAACTCTTTATCAGGATTTGGAGATTCACCGCTATTTAATACATCATATAAATTAGAGTCTTCTCCTTCAACTAAAGGAGCATCCATACTTACGTGGCGACCAGAGTTTTTCATAGACTCCTTAACATCGTTAATGGTCATATCTAACTCTTTAGCAATTTCCTCTGCACTTGGTGGGCGCTCATGACTTTGCTCTAAAAAAGCAAAAGTTTTATTAATCTTGTTAATAGAACCAATCTTGTTTAAAGGTAAACGTACAATTCTAGATTGCTCTGCTAAAGCTTGTAATATAGACTGACGAATCCACCAAACAGCATAAGAGATAAATTTAAAACCGCGCGTTTCATCAAATCTTTGAGCGGCTTTAATTAGTCCTAAGTTACCTTCATTAATTAAATCTGGCAATGTAAGACCTTGGTTTTGATATTGTTTTGCTACCGATACTACAAACCGAAGGTTAGCTTTTGTTAACTTCTCTAAAGCTATTTGATCACCTGCTTTAATACGCTGTGCTAACTCTACTTCTTCATCGGCAGTAATTAAATCTACCTTGCCAATTTCTTGCAAATATTTGTCTAACGAAGCAGTTTCTCTATTAGTAACCTGCTTCGTAATTTTAAGTTGTCTCATCTAAAAATCTCCTGTAATTTAATTGTGAATAATCAAGCATTTATTGGTTATACGTAAACAAACTAGATAATGTTACAAAAAGATTTAAAATATTTGTTTCTTTTAGGTTTTAGACACTTAAAAGAACAAAAAGTCACTAATTTGTTTCTTTTATTGTAATGGATGAGTTTGCTTAAATACGAATAAGTTTTTTTTCTCCTAGATTAATATCATCTAACATTTCTTTTGAAAACTGAATATGTCCTCTAGTGGTAATTAACTTAAATCTACGGGATTTAAGGTTGCTTAGCGTATTTAGAAATAACCATTTTGATTTCAGGAGTTTTGGTTTTTCAGATTTTAAGCTAATGTCAAAATAATAGGTTCTACCTTCTTTAGTGGCCACCACATCAGGAGTTATTGAGATGTTGCTACCAGCTTTTGTAAAAGATTTTGGCGTTTCATATCCTTCCAAATCCGCTTTAATATTTTCAAAGTTATGGTTTTCAAGATACGTAATAGAGTCTTCTAAAATGTCTGTGTATTTTTCTTTATCTTCTTTAATCATAGCCAATAATATATTGTAAATAATCTAAAAAGCAAGTTTTTAACAAGATTTAACAAATAGAGTGGCTATAAGAAAGTCATTTTATGATCCATATTTATACGTTCTTGGGCTATAGAAATTTTTTGGTGTACTGTTTTGAAAAATAGTGTTCTGTCTCTTTCTCCTGCAGTAGCTAATAACTTAGAATTCGACATTTGCTTATTTAAAAAGTCATTCATCATTTCACAAGTGTCTTTATGTTCTATTTTAAAATAGCTCAACACCGTAAAAGGAGAATAGAACACCTTTTTATGAGGGGTTCTTACCATAATGGTGTTGGTTAACATGTGAAGGTCACATTTATAAAGATGAAAGAATCTTTGATTATTAGCGGGGCCTATGCTTTGCTCTATGGTTTGTTTTTCGGTTTCGCTAATTACATTATGTACATCCTCACAAATTTTAAGCGCCACATCTTTAGAAACAAGTCCTGCTTCAAAATAATAAAGGATTTGTTGTAGTGTACCTGTCACCGTATTATCATTCCATAATTCAGTTATATTAATATTTTTATAAATATTTCCTAAGGCGAAAGCGCTTTGTAAAAGCGAATCTGGAATGGTTTTCATCCACTCATCAAATGAAATTTGGCTTTTAGCCATATCTATATTCAAATCTTTTAGCCATACATACATTTTGTATCTGGTTAAAAAAGAATCGCTCAGGGTATGAAATACAGGAATGTCTTTTGCAGAATAAAAAATTTCTGCACTTTTTACCTTAGATATGGTTTGAACATTTTGTAATGATACTTTTAGCCAATGCTCTAAAGCAATCTCATTTTTAGGTTCTGGAGGTAGTTCTGCTATTATGGTATTTTGATTACCAATTTCAAAAAGCTTATTTAAAGAAATTTTGTAATGTCTAGCTAGAACTACGCTTTCTTCTAAAGAAAGGTTTGTTTTTAAGTTAATACGCCTGTATGCTGCATCATAACCAATATCTAAAATACCAGCTATTTCATCAACAAACGAGGTATTATCCTGCGCCTTTTCCTTTAAGTATTTAATAAATTGCTCTTGCATTTTTTGAGAATTACAAGTAGGAAAGTTAATAGTGCTTGTGAAAAGTACAAAAAGTTATTTAAAGATTTATGGTTATGGTCTAATGATTATCAATATTCGCAAAGTAAATTTGTATCAGAATCAGTTATATGTCAATAAATGAAAACAAACAATAACATAAAAACAACGGGAATTTTCCTTTTTTGGTCTTTGCCAAGTGTTTCTATGATAAAGGCGTATAAAGAAAAATGTAACCAATTAAATCAGGCTATTAAAAAATTGAGTTGTGTTGAAATAATAACTATTGAAAACGAAATTTTAAACCTTATAGAGATTGGAATTGAATCTGGCACCTATTTTGGCGTGAATAAGATAAATGGACAGATAAAGAAAATATTATTGAATATTAATCACATAAAACAAATTGTTTTACTTTAAAATTTATTAAAATGATTGGAGCAATTCAAAATAAAATACAAAGACAGGGCAAACTTATTCTAGAAATGATTGATAGTTATCTCTTTTATTTTATCATAAACAAGGAATATAAAGAGAAAATTAAAAATACAAATCTTAGTATTTAATAATGATCTATTGTTAGTTATTGTATAGTTTTCCTCATTATAAATTCACTACACACTTATATTACTGTGCTATAATCCTTATTATTAAGTTTTTATTATCTTAGCTTTTGTTGTGTGATGGCTTTTCTGTCAGATAACAGAGTTAATTATTTTACGTTTCTCCCCGAGATTATAGTTGTTAAGTTATTATGAGTATTGTTTCTATTGTTAATTTTTTACTAATAGCAGGGGTTGTTCAAGGTTTTGGATTTAATCTAGTAACTGTATTTATTAGAAAAAAGTTTAATAAAACAATTCTTTTCCTCAATCTAATAATTCTTTTTATTTCTTTAAATAATCTTCAACGTTGGCTCATTGAGAAAGGTCTCATTTCAGATTTGTTTGTAATTCAGCAATTATTGGTGCCATGGTATCTGCTTATTATACCTATGTTTTATGCCTTTACAACACATTTTTTAAAAGTTGAAAATAAGGTACGTGGTTTTATCAAACTGTCCCTTATTATTTTTGTTGCAGAATTGATTATACGTTTATCTCTAATTGCAATTGTTTATCACTCTGTTCCAGAAAGAAATCCTCAAATTATTAAAACTTATACGCTAATTGAAGATGTTTTTAATTTGATGTATATGATATTTTTATTTGTAAATGCTTGTGTTATAATATTTAGAAGGCATCATTTAACAGAATATATTTTATCGTTTGATGATTTAACCTGGATGAAGTGGTTCATTAGATTAGGTACAATTGTTCTTGGATTATGGGCTTTGGCATTAACTGTAAGAATATTTAGTGGTAACGATGATGCTTATATATTTCTTAGGTTTGGTACTTCAATATTACTTTATTGGTTGGGTTATCAAGGGTTTTACAGATATAGTGTAGTACAAGATAGAATATCATTAAGAAACTCTATTGAAACAGATCAAGTATTAATTGGTTCAAGTAAAATAGCTTATGATGCTAAAAAAGAAGATGATTTTCTTAATGAAAAGCATTTAAAAGATTTTGAAAAAATTAGAAGCTATATTGTTGATAATAAGTTTTATTTAGATCCGCTTTTGAGCATGGAATCCATAGCTACAGACATGAGAATGAGTAAAAGTTATTTTTCTAAACTTATTAACTCTTACAGCAATTTTAATTTTTCAGATTTTATTAATTCATTACGGGTAGAACAAGCCAAAAAGTTTTTATCTAATAATGAATTTAGTGAATATACCATTGTTGCCATAGGGCTGGAATGTGGGTTTAACTCTAAATCTACATTTTATTCGGCGTTTAAAAAGTTTACTTCAAAAACTCCCAGTGCTTTTAGGGAGCAATACTAGTCCAAGATTATCGTTGGACATCCTAATTCTTACTTCCTAGACCTTATAGGATAATTACATGATATCATGCCTGTAATTTTATGATTGTTATTAATCGTAAAAGCAAAGTGTTATGATACCAATGTTAATTATCTACATTTTAAAGCAGTCCACTTTTGGTAAGAGTATTATTAAAAAATTCAATGCTTTTAAAAGAATCTTTGGACGTGGAATATGTTTTGTTTTTATCTTTTTTGTAACAAATGCAGGCGCAAGCAATTTAAATAGATTACCTAAAACAATAACATATAGAATTGTGAAAAACAATAAATCGGTAGGGTCTATAACTATTAAAAGGGAAAAATTAGGCAACTCTATAGCATATACTTTAAGCAGTAAAATAAAAGCCAAATTCATTGTTGAGTTTGATATTGAAGCAGAGGAAAAATCAATTTATAAAGAAGGAGCTTTAGTTTATTCATCAATTTTTAGAAAGTTAAATGATAAAGTAAAATTAAATCAGTCATTGTCACTTGTTGAAGGACAATATGTTCTAAAAAGTTTGGATGCTACCGAGGCACTTAGCCTTAATGTAATTTACAGAAATTTAATTACGCTCTTTTTTAATGAACCAATCAACGTTAAAAAAATATATTCAGATAAGTTCAAAAAAATGATTTCCATTATACCTCTAGGTAATGGTAAATATAAAATAAATTTCTCCCATAATACTAGTAATGTATATCATTATGAGAACGGCAAGTGTACCATGATTGAAGCTAAGGGGCCATTTTATAAAGTGAAACTTGTGCCTGAGATTTTATGAACTGAAGGAAGTAAAAAGTAGAATAAACTAAAAACATTTTATTATGGAACTAGAATTAAATGAATTGTCTAAATATGTTATTCCAGTATTTAGTTTTTTGATAGTATTTGAATATCTATTGGCTCGTCATTATTTTGATCTAAAAGAGTCACTTTCAGGAATTGCTATTGGCATAGGCGCTTCTATAATGTCTTTGATATCAAAAACTTTCACCTTAGGGGTTTTTATTCTCTTTTTTAATGTATTTAAAGAATTAAGATTAGATTTTTTTTGTTATAATTCTTTAGGTTGGAGTTGGTATATTTGGATTTTGGCAATACTATGTGATGATTTCAATTTTTATTGGCATCATCGGTTAAGTCATAGTATAAGATTACTTTGGGCGGCACATGTGCCACATCATTCCAGCAAATCTTTTAACTTTATTATTGGTTTGCGTAATGGCTGGTTTATTAGTTTATATAAACCAATTTATTGGGTATGGATGGCAGCAATGGGTTTTGAACCATTAATGATAGCTGGTTGCTTAATCATAAATAGTATATATCAATTTTTTTTGCATACCCAAATGGTTCCTAATCTTGGAATATTTGAAAGAATATTTAACACACCAAAACTGCATATTGTACACCATTCATGTAATCTAGAATATCTTCTAGATAAAAACCATGGAGGTATATTGATTATATGGGATAAATTGTTTGGGACATATAAACCCTATGTTGCTGAAATTGAACCCCAATTAGGAATATTAAAAGACCCAAAAACCCATAACCCATTTATTTTAAATACGCACGAGTTTTATAGTATTTTAAAAGATGTAAAAAACACATCTAGTTGGTTAAATAAGTTAAAATATATTTTTTATCCACCTGGATGGAGTCCAGATAGAAAGACACTTACAACAAGACAACTTCAAAAAGAATTATTAAAACAGAAATTATGAAAAGAATAAAGTATAAAACAGCTTTAGTAACTGGTGCAGCATCCGGACTTGGGTTTGAGTTTTCGTTATTATTAGCTAAAGATGGATATAACCTTGTATTGGTAGATATAGATAATTTACAACTTAATAAAACAAAGAGGCAAATTGAAAGCAAATATCCTGTAGTAATAAAAACATTAGTCAAAGATTTGAGTAGACATAATGTCGCTGAGGAAATATTTAAAGAATTAGATACAACTGTTGATGTTTTAATTAATAATGCAGGCTTTGGTCTTTTCGGGCATTTTACAAGTACCAATTGGCAATTAGAATCAAAGATGTTAAATCTCCATGTTAATACCACTACGCAATTAACAAAACTTGCTTTAAGCCCTATGGCAAGGCATGGTTGCGGAAGGATATTAAATGTAGCTTCATTAGCTGCTTTTCAACCAGGGCCTTTAATGGCTATTTACTACGCTTCAAAGGCCTATATTTTATCATTTTCACAAGCTATAGCAAATGAATTGAAAGGTAGCGGAGTTACGGTAACAGTTTTATGTCCCGGACAGACTAAAACCGGATTTCAAAAAGAGGTTTCTGTATCATCTACACCTAATAAAATTAATATCAATATTGCAGATGCTAGAACCGTTGCCCAATATGGTTATACTGCTATGATGGAAGGAAAAACAATTGCGGTTCCTGGGTATCTTAATAAATTTATTGCTTTTGTATCAAGGTTTGTTCCAAGAGATATAGCAACATCTATTGTTAGGAAGATTCAAGAAAAAAATAGGCCTAAAACTAAATTATGACACACTATAAAGTTAGAGGTTACAAAGAGATTAAAACATGTCCTAAATAATCTACCATACTTTTTTTAGGACATTCATGTAGTAATTATAATGTAGCTTTGGGTTACAGCTAAGAAAACTATAAAAGGGGGTAGAATTTATAGGGTTCTTTTTAATAAAAGTGCTTAATGAGATTAAGGAATCTAAAGGGTTTGTTGTAAAGTGTGCTTAAATACTCCCAAGTTTTGACAAAATAGTTAAAGAGCAAAATTTATTTCAGGTCTACTTTTGGAGTAACTAATTGCTATTTGTTAGATATGAGTTTTATCAATGTAAAATTTAAAAAAACTTGATTATGAAAAAATTATTTGTTAAAAGTTTCATTGTATTGATGATTCTATGTTTAGGATGTTCTAGTAATAATGATGTGAATGAAGAAAAAAAAGATACTTTGTCAGAACAGTTCATTGGAGAATGGAAACCAGTAAAATTTGTTTTTTCATGTACTAGTGGAGATGAGGTTGTAATCAGTTCAGCTTGTGAACAAACAGGACGATTAACTGTTAGTTCTAACGGCACTTGGGTTGAAAATTCTTTCTATGAGTATAATAATGTTTGTGAAGATGATGGCGCATCAAATGATACATGGGCAATAAATGGGAATGAATTGACGGTGACGGTTATAGAAAATGGCTCAGGAAATAATATAGAGATTACTTTTTTTGAGATTTCAGGAAATACACTAAAAATAGGTCAGTACGATAATGAACTGTGTGATGATACTGATGCTTCATCACTCTATTATATGGAATATGTAAGAATATAATTTAAAAACAGTGATTATGTATAAAAAGTATTTTAGATTATTCGTTTTCGGAACTCTTTTTTTGATTACCTCTTCAGTTTATGCTCAAAAAGGGTTTAGAATAGCTATTAGTGTTGGTCCAACTTTAGGAGATTCAAGTGAATATTTCTTATATACACTTCAAGCTGATTTTCAATATTTATGGAGTGTATCAGATGATATTTATATAGGAGCAACTGCGGGTGCACTTGTATTTCTAGGTGAAGGCAATAATGCTGATGACTCAGGTGGATTATTTAGTTCAATTCCAGATGTGTTTATTCCTATTGCAATGGCATCCAGAGTAAAGCTTTCAGAGTTATTTTATATAGGATTGGATATTGGTTATGCTCTAAATGCCAATGGGTTTGGTGATAGTGATGGTAGTTTTATAGATGAGGAAACTGGAGGGTTTTTCTTTAGACCTTTATTTGCATATAAAGTAAAAGAAAAGTTAGACCTAGCACTTTCATATACATCAATTAGTGAGAACGGATATAATTCATCATCAATTAACCTTGGTGTTAATTTTAGGTTTTGAAAAAGTAGAAATCTTTAATACTTCAATTATGAAAACAATGACAATCCATTTAAGTACAGTAATACTATGCTTAACACTTTTATTGTGTTTCAAAGTAAATTCACAAGAGGAAACTAAAAAAGTAAAAATTTATAAGATATGGGTAGAGCTTACTGATAAAACCAAACAAAAGGGTTTTTTGTATGCGGTAGATGATACATCTCTAAAGATTGTTTCAAAAAAATCTTTAAAAGATTTAAACGAGATTACAACAATAAATGCTAAGGATATTTATGAGGTTTATATTAAAAGGAGAGGAAAAGTTTGGAGAAGTGCACTAACAGGAATGTTAGGCATAGCTGTAGTTGTAGAGCTTATGATGGTTTCTGGAGATGGTGGCTCATTGGTTTCAAATGAGGCCGCTGCAGTAGCAATTGGAGTTGCCTTAGGAGCACCAATTGGAGCATTACTAGGCATAAGAAGAAAGGAATTTATAATCAATGGATATGAGAGCGTTTTTAAAGCAAAATATGAAGAACTTAATAGATACGCTATGGTAAAGCAATCGGAATAAAATACAGATATAAATAATCATAAAATGAAAACTTTATTAAAATTTACCATAGTAATAGTTTTTTGTTTCGCCACATGTCTAGGATGTTCAAAAGATCCAGATATAGATTGCGGTACAATAACAGATATAACATGGTCTGCCTCTTTTGTAAATTTAAGTGGATACCATCATATAACAGTAAAGTTGCCAGATGGCTCATTAAGATATGATACGGTAGAGGCTGATAGCATTATTAGTGAAATCTATAAAGTTGGAGATGAATATTGTGAAGCTACTAGAACGAGTAGATAAATTATTAAACAGCTTAAAAACAACAAATAAAATTTAAAATGATTAAAACAATATTGATTATTATATGTCTAAGTTTATTTTCTGGGAGTGTGATATCTCAAACAAACGAAATTATAAATCCAAAAGGGCAATGGTATTTTGGAGTAGAAATGGGAATAAACAAAATTAACTCTTTTAACAATGGAGAATCTAATACTTCCTTTCAAGGCGGGATTTTAGCAGAATACTATTTTTCCAAACATTGGAGTTTATCGGTTAAGGTAAAGAAATTTAATACTGGAGTTTCTTTTTTTCAACCTAGTTCTAGTGACCCATTTTGTGTTTTTTGTAGAGATCAATACTCAGGAACCTTTGAAGGGTCAGTAGTAGCATTACCTTTTAGTGTAAAATGGGAATTTGGGGTTTATAAGAATTTAAAAGCAAATCTTAAAATTGGGTATGCATTTAATATTGAAACTAAAAGTACTTATAGCAATTACTCAAACAATATATCAATCGATTATCCAAAACAATACGGAAATGTTGTCTCTGGAGCTGGATTAAACTATTCTATAAATAAAAAAACAGCTATATACCTTGATGTTGAATCGTTTACAGGAAGTAAAAAAGGGCACGTTGTAAACCTCTTTGGAAAAAAAACATACAAAGTAGAAAATGTATTAACCAGTTTTGGTATAAAATTCAATCTTTAATATTTCGATTATGAAAACAATAAAAATCATTTTAAAGAGCATCCTATTTCTTTTTATGTTAAACGGGTTTTCCCAAAGTACAAATAAGAACACATTTTTAAGAGTCTTTAACCTTGAAGGAAAAAAATAGGAAAGGGATATATATACTCTGTTAGTGAAGATATGCTCATACTTACAAAAAGTAATAATAAAAAAGTAGAAATAAGGGCAAATGATATTTGGAAGATAAAAACAAAGCGATTAGGAGGGCATAATTTTGGTATGGGTATTTTAATAGGCACAACAGTTGGAGCAATTTCTGGAGCTACTTTATTTGAGTCCGACAGTTTTTTTTCTAGAGGAGATAATACCAAAACAGGAGTGGTCTTAGGCGCACCTGCGGGTGCGGCTATAGGTGGCTACAATATTGTTTAAAAAAACAAGAGTTTTCATTATTGAAGGCAAACAATCTAAATGGAATGAATTTAAAGAATTTATATCTGAAATTTAATTTTATGAGAGGCGTTTTTTATCAGTAGTCATTTGTTTGGTTTAAAAATAATTCGAATCCTGATTTTGTTAGATGTAGCCACTTTTTTTTTAACTTTTAATTGTTTAAAAATTTCAAGATTTGAATCATTACAGAATTACAGAAAATGAGAATTTAAAATCAATGGTTGGATCCTTTTCTAGAGCGCCATTTCAGCTTAATGCTATTTTCGAGTCGGATGCTGAATTGATAGGTTTTAACAATGATAAAATTTTGGCAATAACCTATGATGCCATTGTAGAAGAAATTGAAGAAGGGCTTTATGAAGATGCTTACCAAATAGGATGGATGGCCATAACAGTTAGTGTAAGTGATCTTGCTGCAGTTGGAGCTAAAGTGTTGGGTGTGTTGTTAGATTTAAAAGTTCCAAAACACTTTGATGCTATTCGTTTGAAAAACTTACAACAGGGAATAAATGATGCTTGTGATTTTTATGGTTGTTATGTCTTTGGTGGTGATACTAATAAAAATAACATACTTCAGGTTGGGTCTACCGCCCTTGGGTTTTGTGAAAATAAACTCATGAGAAAAGGCTTGAGTGCCTCAGATGTTTTATATGTTTCAGATAATGTAGGCTTGGGCTCTTCTTACGCTTATTCTCGTTTTATATCAAACACTAAAAGTGAATATTTACCAAAAGCTAAAATTAAAGAAGGTCAATTACTCAGCAAATTTGCCAGTTCATGTATAGATACAAGTGATGGTTTATTCCCTGCATTATGTCAATTAATGGAGGTGAACAACTTAGGGTTTAATCTTAATATTTTATTCAAGGATATGCTTCACAATTCTTGTTTAAAAATTTGTAAAGAAACAGGTTTACCTCATTGGATTTTTATGTGTGGACCACATGGTGAATATGAACTATTATTTACAATTCCTTTGAAAAATGTTCAGAAGTTTGAGGACGAGGCAAAACGAATTCATTGGAGACCCATTAGGTTAGGAGAGGTTACTAACAAACAAAAACTGCTTACTAATATTGATGGCATATCAATAAATCCTTTTGAGACAACTAATCTTTACGAAAAACAACATATTAAAAGCCCAGAACAATATATGATGGAGTTATTGAAACTAGATAAAGAAATGCGATTATGAGAAATTTGTTAAAACAAACACCAGAGGAAAAAAATGATTTGTATCATTTTGAAAAAGCGAATAGAAATAATTCACTAAAAGATAAAAGTTTCAATTTTAATGTAATGTTGAATTCGCTAGAAGCAAATAAGCAATTTACATATAGAAGAATAATTGTATCTGCAACAGGAAGAACGGTGTTAGTGTTCGATAAAGAACTAAATAAGGAACGTAAAATGCTCATGTTTGCCTCTAATAATTACCTAGGGTTTGCTAATCATCCATATATACAGGAAAAAATAGGAATTGTTTTAAAAAAATATGGCACAGGTGTTGGGGGACCTCCTTTATTGAATGGTTATACTTCTCTTATGAAAGAATTAGAAGAAAGACTTTCAACTCTGAAAAAGAAAGAAGGCACCCTCATTTTTCCATCAGGATATATGGCTAATTTAGGGCTGGTTTCGGCTATTTCAACAAAGCAAAATAATTTTGTTTTAGATAAATATAGTCATGCTTCGTTATATGATGGTATTAAACTTAACAATGCTAATCTCATTACTTTTAAACATAATAATTTAGAATCCTTACAGGATGTTTTAATTAAATTGGAATCAAAAAACTATAAAGAAACGTTTGTTTGTGTTGAAGGTGTTTACTCCATGGATGGAGATTTAGCAGAATTACCGCAAATAGTAAACAAGTGTAAAAAATATGGTGCTGCACTTATATTAGATGATGCACATGGTACTGGTATATTAGGAGAAAATGGAGGTGGAACTGCAGAGTACTTTAAACTGGAGAAAGAGATTGATATTTCTATGGGAACGTTTAGTAAAGTATTTGCTTTAACTGGAGGCTTCTTGTCAGCCAATAGAGATCTAATAGATTATATCCGTTATTATTCTAGGCCCTATGTGTTTTCGGCTGCACTTCCGCCAATTACAATAGCATCTGTTTTAGCAGGATTAGACCTTATTGAAAATGAACCATGGAGACGAAAAAAAGTTTTAGAAAATACAAGATATACAATTGAGAAACTTCAAAAATTTGAGCTAACAGCAGAGCCTAAGGCTGCAATTATTTCTGTTAGAGTGCCAGAATGGATAAATATTCGAAAGGCAAATGTTCAGCTTGATAAGATGGGCGTATTTCTAAATGCCATTGAGTTTCCTGCGGTATCTCAAAATGATCAACGATTCAGAATTAGCATTTCAGCAGAACATACGTTGCAAGATATCGATAAACTGGTGAGCTGTTTAGAAAAAGTGTGGCAAGATTCTGTAAAAACTTCATGATATGATTTGGTATTCTCATGTTAACGAAGACTCCTTACCAGAAATAGTTTGCAGCACGGGATATAACTCGGTAATTGCAGTTGCAGGTAGTGGTGAAAGACTCATTGCATTACTTGATAATGCCAACTTGGAACAGTTGTTTGTAGTTGATACAAATATGAGTGCTATTGAATTATTAAAATTGAAATTAGTAGCATTAAGTGAGCTAGATGTAGAGGACTATTTGAGATTTATTGGTGCTGAAGAAATGTCTTCAAGAGAAAGAATGCGGTGTTTTATAAAACTCCAAAATAAATTGGAATCTTCTACGATAATTTATTGGAGTAAAAACCATCATTTTATCAAAAAGGGGATACTATACATTGGTCAATACGAACAATTTCTATCTAAAGCCAGACCTTTATTGAAATGGTTTTTAGGGCCTTCGTTTATGAAAGTTTTTAATAATGATTATAATAGTTTTTCAAAGTTTAGATGGAAAATTGTAAAAAGTGTTTTCTCAAAAAAAGTAAGTTATTTGTTATTAGGTAATAAAGATCCTGCATTTATTGGCAAAGGGGTGGATACCTCATTAATTACCAATGGCTTTCAAGAATTAATTGACAAAAAAGAATTCCACAAATCTTTTATGGCACATCTTGTTTTTTTGGGGTCATTAAAACAAATGGATATAGAGTTTTTACCTGCTTCTCAAAACCGGAAAATTTTAAAAAAAATACAGGCCAAATTAAAAAACAGAGAGATTAAAATACAATTTATAAATAATGACGCATTGAGCTTTCTTGAGGATAATACCTCTACAACATTTAATTTTAATGTTTTTTTATCAATGTCTGATATTTTAAGTTTTCATAAAACAGACTATGTTATAAAATGTATAAAAGCTTTGAAAGTATCTAATAAATGTAAATGTGCTTTTGTGTTTAGATCTTACTTAAGAAATCATATTGATACTGATATTATCAAAAAAATTACAGCATTGGGATATAAGATTAAAGATGTTTCAAATATGGAAAGCACTAAAATGTACAAAGTTCATTTAGTAGAAAAGTTATGAACAGTTTTCAATATGAAATAATTCCATACTCAGAAAAGTATGAAACTGCTTTACTTGCTTTAGAAAAGAATGCACTTCAAGGAAAATGGATTCAACTTGAAATGGTTAAAAATTCTTTTGTTAGGCGTTCGGAGAATTTTGAAAAGTATCAAATATATCTTGCAGTTGATTTTAATGGTGAATTATTAGGTGTTTTGGCTGCCTCAATTGTGTCAATTGTCATTAATAATACAATAAGGAATCTTGGTTATTGTTATGATGTAAGGGTAGCAAAACATGCAAGGGGAGAAGGTTTAACAAAGAAAATGGGGATGTACGCTTATAAGAATTTTTATTTACCTAACAACGTCTCAAACGTCTTTCTGACAATGAAAAAAGGTAACAAAGCAGTTCGTAAATCTGCTGGAATTTTAGGTCTAAAACTCTATAAATACCCTTTTTCGTATCTCACTATACCAACCAACAGAAGATTGAAAAAAAGCTATAACCAATCTATTTCTGAAAAATTAACTGTATATACTCCAATAAATAAACAAAAAGTAAAGTCTTATTTTTACGTTATCAACGGAAAACCAAGAGTTTGGAAAACAAACCTTATATATCATTTAAAAATTAGAAAACTTCACTTTTTAATTAAGTTAATCAATTATATTTTAACCCTCTTTCAAGCATATAGTAAACAACTCCCCAAAGAAGGAGATGAACTAAACTTTGGCATCTTAGTTTATGATAATATGCCTTCAAAAGACGAAGTAAACTCCATATTAGATTTTCTGGAAAAGCAAAATATTGGATACCTGTTAGTAGCTTGTACTAAAAGCTCAGGCTTATATTCGGTTTTAAAACCTATTTCAATTAATTCTTATGCTTACCAGATATGTAGCACTTTCCCTGTAGATCAAAATGATTTTATAAGTTTAGATGTTAGGTGTTTATGATAAAGCAATGGATTAAATATCGTTATGTTTTACTAGTAATTGTAATTGTATTTACGGTTTTTTCTATATCCATATTAAATCGAATAAAGTATAACACAGATTTTTATCAGTTTTTCCCCGAAAATGACCCAGAGTATACTTTTTATAAACAAGTGAATTCTCAATTTAAAGATCATAGTAATATTCTTGTAATAGCTTTAGAGAATCCGAAGTTTTCTTTTGACCAAACCTTTTTAAATACTTCTAAAAGTTTCATAGATAGTCTAAAGAGATTTGCTGAAATAAGAAAAGTTAGTTCATTAATTGATTTATCCTACCCGTACAATACGTTTCTTGGTTTAACACAATTAGATTATTTAAATAAAGATGATAGTTCCAACATAGCCATAGATCTTAAAAAAGTTTTTAAAGATTATGAATGGACACAATACTTCATTAGTAAAGAAGGTAATGCTTTATTTGTTTGGATTGAAATTGAAGATAATTTAGATAATAGAGATACGGTAGTATTATTAAATAAACTAGAAAAATTAAGAAATAGTTTAACAATAAACTCTTATATAATTGGTGATAAGTACCTTGAAACTTCCTTCAAGGATTTGCTCTCTATTGAAATAAAAAATTTTACACTTTGGTTTTTTGTTTTTTTAATAGTCACACTTGTCTTAATATTTAGAAAATTTGTTGCAATTATATTTCCATTGGTTGTCGTTTTTGTTTCACTTATCATTTTTTTAGGAGTTATGGCTTACTTTAATAAGCCATTAGGTATTATGGCTAATTTATTTCCAGTAATAATATTAATAATTGGAATTTCAGATGTCATCCATTTGTCATACAAATACAATACGTTGAGGGTAAATGAGGTTTGCAAAAAAAAAGCACTTTATGTTACGTTAAAAGAAGTTGGTAAAACAACATTTGTAACCTCTTTTACAACAGCTATTGGTTTTTTTGTTATGTATATTTCTCCAATGCCAGCAATTAGAGAGTTTGGTTTGGAGGCTGGATTGTCAATACTTTTGGTTTATTTAATAACCGTTTCTCTTACTCCTGTATTTTTCTTAATGACTAAAAGTAAAATTACTTTTTCACTAAGTAATTTTTTTGAAAACTTGTCAAAAGTGATTATTAAGAAAGCTCAATGGTTTAATGGTCGACCTAAAAGTGTTTTGGTAACATATATAATCATATCAATTGCCTCTGTTATTTCGATTTTTTTTATTAATGTGAATAACTATAAATTGTCTAATGTACCAAGTAGTAGTGAACTTTCTAATAATTATTCTTTTTTTGAAAAAAACTTTGGTGGCTCAAGAGATTTTGAATTGCTTTTAATAGCAAAAAAAGATATTAAATTAAATGAACCCGATATATTAGAAATGGGTTTGAACATTCAAAATTTCCTCGATAGTTTAGATTATGTAAATTCAGTTAAGTCACCAATTTTGTTTTATAAATTATTTCATAGAGCCTACAAGCCTTTTTCGTTCAAAACGAACCCTATTCCTAGTGATGAAAAAAGTATTTCAAAATATGATAAGCATATAGGTGTATTTAAAAATGGAAATTATTTATTTAATGAAGAACATAGTATTTATAAATTTTCGGGAAGAATGAAGGACATAGGAAGGTTGAATATTAATAAAAAAAATAATGAAATATTAGGTTATGTAAACACATTAATTGATACCACAAAAGTTCAAGCAAGAATAACTGGAAAAGATTATTTGGTTGATAGAGCACATAAAGTACGCATAGATAATATGATTTATGGATTAATAATAGCAATTATTTCTGTAGCAATAACCTTAGGCTATATATATAAAAAAGTAGCATTAGTTTTTTTGACCCTAGTTTTAAACCTTGTGCCAATTTTAATTGTTGCGGGTATAATGGGGTTTACAGGTATAGAATTAAGAGGAGCAACCTCTATTATTTTTACCATAGGATTTGTAATAGCTATTGATGATACCATACATTTCCTGAGTAGTTTTCAATTAGAAAGAAAAAAAGGAAGTAGTTTGAAATATTCAATTTTAAAAGCTTTGGAAGAATGTGGCAAAGCAATACTAGGTACTAGTTTTATTTTATTAGGTGGATTTAGCGTATTAATTTGTTCTGGATTTATGGAAGTATTTACTCTTGGAATTCTTATAGGAATAACGGTATTTATAACTCTGACGGTGGATTTAATTTTGGCTCCCGTACTAATGTTAACCTGGTTTAAAAAATATATTTAATGAAACCAAAAAAACTAGTAATATTAGTCAATCTAAATGCAAGACAAGGAAAGTCTGCTAATAAGTGGGAAGAAATATGTTCAAGTATACTTGATATTTTTCCTGCGGAAACAGAAATCATTACATATGAGCCTCCGTGTGATTTTAATGGGATGATAAAGAGTTTATATCATGATAAAAAAATTGATGGGTTTGTTAGTGCAGGCGGTGATGGAAGCCTGAATTATATGCTTAATGTTCTATTAAATATAAAAAAAAGTGACTCTAGGCAAGTATATGTTGGAGGCATAGGTCTGGGTTCCAGCAACGATTTTCATAAACCTTTTAATAAATATGTGAAGAATGTACCCGTGAAAATTAATTGGAAGAGTTGTCAATTATATGATGTAGGGAAAATTACATACGAAGATATTAATAAGAATTTTCATACAAGATATTTTATAATAAATGCAAGCATGGGTATTACTGCTGAAGCTAATTATAGGTTTAATCATCCAAAGTTTTTTCTTAAATTTCTAAAAAGATATTGGGTAGATGCTGCTATTTTTTTTACTGCTGTAAAAACTATTTTTTTATATAGGAATTATAACGCAGAACTATTAATAGATGATAAAATTAACGAAACTATTACTTTGTCTAATTTATCAGTAATTAAAAACCCAAATATTTCAGGTAGTTTTAGGTATGAACAAAATATATCTTTTAATGATAATGTTTTAGGGTTGAACTATTGTGATAGAATGAATAAGTTTGAGCTTTTGAGAACTTTAATTGCTCTTATTAAGGGTGAATTTAGTCCAAATTCTAAAAGGAAAACATATAAACTAAAGAGTTTAAAAGTATTCATCGGTAAGCCTATGCCTATTGAGGCAGATGGAGAGGTTTTCATAGGAAAAAATTGTAGGTTTTCAGTTGTTCCTAATGCAATATATATAATGCATTAATGTATTAAAGATGAATAGAAATAACTCTATGATGAAAAATACCTATCCCATTTTTAGTTTTAAATTCTTTAAAGCTTATTTAATACAGTGTCGGCCATATTTATTGTTCCTATCAGGAATTGTAGGATTGAGTGGAATAGCTATTGCTGTAACAGAAAACATCAGTACAAACTTATGGTCAATATATTTGGCTTTTGTTCCGTTGTTTTTGGGTTATGGTTTTGGGCAAGCACTTACAGATACATGGCAGACAGATACTGATTCAATATCGGCTCCTTATCGACCTTTATCAAAAGGTGTAATTTCAATCAAATCAGTTAGAATAGTTAGTATACTCGGTCTTGTTTTAAGTGTGGTGATTTTAGTTTACTTGAATTTTTGGAATATTATCTTAGGAGCTTTAAGTGTTTTTGGGTTAATAACATATTCACATTTTAAAAAGAACTTTTGGTTTGTTGGACCATTTTATAATGCTTGGATTGTGGCTCTATTACCGATAATGGGATACATTTCTGTTGTAGATTCCAAGTTATTTTCTAGTAAATTATTAATGCTGGTTTTATTAAGTTTCATGTCTTATACCAATTTCGTGTTAATGGGTTATTTAAAAGATATATCGGCAGATAGAGAAACTGGATACAAAACTTTTCCAGTTGTTTTTGGTTGGAATAGAACGGTGTGGATTGGAGATATTATTGTTTTATTAAGTACAGTTTTAGTTCTATTAATAGTAGAAACAGGGATTGGAATAGGCATAGCATCTATTGCTACAATATTAACTATTTATGGTCAGATATATGCACATTTAGCAAAGGTTAAGGAAGAATCATATGCTTCAATTCCAATTGAAATGACAGTTAGGAGCTTTATATTATGGCAAATTGCAGTGATTTTAGATAACCACCCTAATTGGTTAGTAGTTATTATAATATTCTATCTTTTTTTTGAGGCATTTTTGTTTTTTAGACCTGAAAAGTCACAAATATGAAAACGATAATAATTTAGAAAAAAATATAACCCCATCAATTTTATGAAGGGGTTATAAACTAATAAACTTAAATTATTATGTAACAAATAGAATTTACTATGCTTCCTCAATACTTATAATACCGTTAATCTTTAACTTTTTACCAGATTGTCGTAACTCATTAAAGAAAATTCTAGTATCTTCTTTCGCTTTTATAAGCTCATCAATTCTACCATTGTCGTATTCACATAGATCGTTAATATTACCTTCTGTTATAGATAATCTTTTTAGCTTGTGGTAGTTTATTTTTACATCTAACACGCTATTAATAATGTCTGCTGCGTCAGATATGTTAAAAACACCATCTATTAGATCAATGCTTTTATTTTTTGCTCTACTCATGGTTTTTTGTGTTATTGATTTTTTCATAATTCTTGAGTTTATAAATTAAAATGTATTTTGAATAATGTATAAGTATAGTGGCATTCCCAAGGTTATATTAAAAGGGAATGTAATGGCTAAGGCCATTGGTATGTATAAACTTGGGCTTGCTTTAGGAACTGCAATTTTCATGGCTGCTGGTACGGCAATATAAGAGGCACTTGCTGCTAGAATGGCAAACAATAGTCTATTTCCTGTTCCTGTAATAAAACTTCCGGTTGAGAAGGCTACTATACATCCATTGACAATAGGTACAATTATTGCAAATACAAGTGCAAACTTCCCTTTCTTTACAAATTCATTTAACTTTTTTCCACTTGTTATTCCCATATCTAACAAGAAAACGGCAAGAAACCCTTTAAAGATATCTGTTGTAAAAGGTTTAATACCCTCTGCTTGGGCTTCACTAGCCAAAAATCCTATTACTAGACTCCCCAGAATTAACAACACACTTCCATTAAAAAGGGCATGTTGCAAAACGTTTTTCATAGGTATATTAGTTTTTTCCTTGCCACCTTTAAAAAGCATGATTAAAAGAAGACCAATCATAATGGAAGGAGCTTCCATTAATGCCATTACAGCAACCATATGACCACTAAAAGCTATTTGCTCTAGTTCTAAAAATGAAATGGCTGTTACAAACGTAACAGCACTTACAGATCCGTAAGAGGCCGCTATGGCTCCTGCATTTTCAACGCTAAACTTTCTTCTAAGGATAAAATATGCGTAAACTGGTACCGCCACAGCTAGAAAAATACCAAAAAGGAGGGACCATAAAATTTCTAAGCTAAACTCACTATGAGCTAATTCTTGTCCTCCTTTAAAACCTATCGCTAATAAAAGATATAAGGAAATGAACTTTGAAGAGTTTTCTGGTATTTTTAAGTCACTTTTTAGTTGTACAGCAATAACGCCTAAAAAGAAGAATAAAAGCGCTGGGTTTGATAAGTTATCTATGAGTAAATGTAAATCCATAAGTTTTTTCTAAATATTTTAATACTTGTTTTTTGCTTGTGCACCCATCAATGCAAAAAGTATTATTAGTCCGCATAAGGTTAGTTCTTTTAAAAATAGGTTGTTGTTTGATATTGATAAGGATAAAAAAATAAAGTAGATAATTACCAAAATTACTTCTTCAAGGGTACTTGGTTTTTCTTTAAGTCTTTTTAAACTGTTATTAATTGCTTCTCTCATGTAATTTATTTTTGCAAAGGTTATTATTTTTGTTTATATATTTTTATTTATATTTATTATGAAATATATAAACCTTATTTATGAATTATACTTTACATCAGCTTGAGATATTTCTTAAAATAGCTCAATTACAGAGTGTTACAAAGGCATCAGAAGCTCTTTATTTAACACAGCCAGCTGTTTCAATTCAGTTAAAAAAGTTTCAAGAACAGTTTAAAACACCTCTTTTTGAAGTGGTTGGAAGGAAAATTTACATCACAGAATTTGGTGAGGAAATAGCTAAGGCAGCCGAAAATATTCTTAATGAAGTACAGGCTATTAATTACAAAGCACTTTCATTTCAAGGTGAACTAGCTGGAAAACTTAAAATAGCGATTGTATCAACAGCTAAATATGTGATGCCTTATTTTCTGTCAGATTTTATGAATCAGAATAAGGGTATAGATTTAATTATGGATGTAACTAATAAGGCCGAAGTGGTTAGAGCGTTAGAAAATAACGAAGTAGATTTTGCTATGGTTTCTACTATTCCTAGTCATTTAAAAATTAACAGAATAGAGTTGATGGAAAATAAATTATTTATGGTTGCTGGGACAGATTATAAACTAAAAGGTAAGTATCTATCTTATTCAGAATTTCAAAAATTACCCTTGATATATAGGGAGCAGGGGTCAGCAACGCGTCTTGCTATGGAGAAATTTATCGATTCAAGAAAAATATCCACTTATAAAAAAATGGAATTAAAATCTAATGAGGCTCTAAAACAGGCCGTCATTTCTGGTTTAGGGTGCTCTATAATGCCATTAATTGGTATTAAAAATGCGATAGCAAATAAAGATTTACAAATAATTCCTGTAAAGCAATTACCCATAATTACTAATTGGAATTTAATTTGGTTGAGTTCAAAAAACCTAACCAATATAGCTAAGGCATTAATAAAACATATTGAATTAAATAAAGAGGCAATTATAAAAAAACATTTTGATTGGTTAGATAAATATTAAAATAAAATAAGCCTTTCAATATTGAAAGGCTTATTATAACTAAAAATAGAAATTAATCTTCTTGTTTATCTTCTATCGTCTCTACGATTATCTCTGCTTCTATTATCACGTCCTCGGTTATTTCTATTGCCACCTTTATTATCTCTTGGAGGTCTAGCTTCCCAACCTTCAGGTTTTGGTAAAATAGCTTTTCTAGAAACTTTTTCTTTTCTGGTTCTTTGGTCAATACCAAAGTATTTTACATCAAATACATCTCCCATTTTTACAACATCAGAAACATTTTCGGTACGTTCCCAAGCCAATTCGCTTACATGCAAAAGAACTTCATTACCAGGCGCTTCAGTGTATTCTACAACAGCACCAAAGTCAAGCATTTTAATAACTTTTACTTCGTAAACACTCCCAACTTCAGGTTTAAATGTCAATGAGTCTATTTTTGCTAAAACAGCATCAATACCAGCCTGGTCAGTTCCTAGAATTTCTACAATTCCTTCTCCAGTTACAGGGTCTTCGTTAATAACAATTGTTGTTCCAGTTTCTTTTTGTAATTCTTGAATCACTTTTCCACCAGGACCTATAAAGGCTCCAATTAAATCATTTGGTAACTTAGCAGTAACCATTTTAGGAGCATGTACTTTTACGTCTGCGTTTGGTGTAGCAATGGTCTCGGTTAATTTACCAAGGATATGTAATCTACCGTCTTTAGCTTGTTGTAAAGCATTTACTAAAATCTCGTAGCTTAATCCTTTAATTTTGATATCCATTTGGCAAGCTGTGATACCATCTTCAGTACCAGTAACCTTAAAGTCCATATCACCTAGGTGATCTTCATCACCAAGAATATCAGAAAGAACGGCATAACGCTCACCATCAGAAATTAATCCCATAGCGATACCAGATACTGGTTTTTTCATTTGTACACCAGCATCCATCATAGCCATAGTACCAGCACAAACTGTAGCCATAGAGGATGAACCGTTAGATTCTAATACTTCAGATACGATACGAACCGTGTAAGGACAATCTAAAGGTACCATGCGTTTTAATGCGCGTTGGGCTAAGTTTCCATGTCCAATCTCTCTTCTTGAAGTACCTCTTAAAGGTCTGGCTTCACCAGTTGAGAAAGGAGGGAAGTTATAGTGTAAATAAAAACGTTCTTCCCCTTCTAATGATGGATTATCTATCATGTTAGCTTCACGAGATGTTCCTAAAGTTACTGTGGCTAATGCTTGAGTTTCACCACGTGTAAAGATAGACGAACCATGTGTTGATGGTAAATAATCAACCTCACACCAAATTGGTCTCACTTCAGTTGTTTTTCGCCCATCCAAACGAATACCTTCTTCTAGTACTAAGTTACGTACTGCTTCTTTTTGAACTTTACTAAAGTATTTAGAAACTAATCCTCCAACTTCTTCTAATTCTTCTTCAGTAAATTCAGCTTTTAAAGCATCTTTTAATTCAGAAAAAGCTAAACCTCTATCGCTTTTAGAAGAAGCACTTTTAGCAATTTCGTAGCACTTATCGTATGCAAAGGCTTTTACTTTTTCAAGTACAGCTTCGTTTTCAGTTTCAGACTCGTACTCACGAGTTTCTTTGGCGCCCACTTGAGCAACTAAACGCTTTTGAGCTTCAATCTGAACTTTAATAGCTTCGTGTGCTACTTTAATAGCTTCAACCATTTCTTCTTCAGAAATCTCACTCATTTCACCTTCAACCATCATCACAGAATCTTCAGAAGCACCAATTACCATGTCAATATCACATTGTTCTAATTGTGATAAACTTGGATTGATGATAAACTCACCATCAAGACGCCCCACACGAACTTCAGAAATGGGAGTTTCAAATGGAATGTCAGATAACTGAATAGCTGCAGAAGCTGCTAAACCAGCTAAAGCATCTGGCATAACTTCTTTGTCTAAAGACATTAATTGAATCATGACTTGAGTTTCAGCGTGGTAATCTTTTGGGAATAACGGACGTAATACACGGTCCACTATTCGCATTACTAAAATCTCTTCGGTACTTGGTCGTGCTTCACGTTTAAAAAAACCACCAGGGTAACGGCCTGCAGCAGCGAATTTTTCGCGATAATCTACTGTTAATGGTAAGAAATCAACATCGGCAGCATCGTAGTTAGATACTACTGTACACAGTAACATTGTTTCGCCAGATTGCACAACAACGCTACCATGAGCTTGTTTAGCTAGTTTTCCGGTTTCAATAGAAATTTCTCTACCGTCACCAAGGTCTATGACCTCTTTAAATACATTTGGAATCATAAATTTTTTCTTCTTGTTCAAGCAACCTCATGCTTGAATCTTGTTAAACAATGGTCGTTGTGTTGTTGTAGTTGTTGTGTATGGCATGAAAGCCTTGACCAATGAAAAACTATAATTAGCTTCTTATTTTCGAAAGTTATACTCTTTCGAAAGAGTTATATTTAAACAAAAAAGAGGCTACTAAAGCCTCTTTTAATTATTTTCTTAATCCTAATTCTTTAACTATGGCACGATATCTTAAAATATCTTTCTTAGTTAAATAATCTAGTAACGCTCTACGCTTACCAACTAATTTTACTAATGAACGTTCTGTATTAAAGTCTTTTCTGTTGTTCTTTAAATGTTCAGTTAAGTGGTTAATTCTGTGAGTGAATAATGCAATTTGAGCTTCCGCAGTTCCAGAATCATTCTTTCCCTTTCCGTGTTTTGCGAAAATTTCTTCTTTAATTTCTTTTGTTAGATACATGCTAATATTATTGTAAATGATTTTTATGTATTAGAAAGTCTTTCTTTCGAGCGGCAAATATACGCTTTTTTATTAATTTGCAAGCGAATGTATCAAAAAGAAAAAGCGACCAAAATGGTCGCTTTTTTTAAGCTCGTAAAGGTTGGTTCAATATTAAATCTAAATACTGATTTACTTTATTTTTTAATTCTTTTCTAATAGTTATAAAATCTAAAAAACCGTGTTCTAACAAGAACTCAGATGTTTGAAAACCTTCGGGTAAATCTTGTCCTGTAGTATCTTTAACCACGCGTGGTCCTGCAAAACCAATTAACGCTCCTGGTTCACTAATGTTAATATCACCCAACATAGCAAAAGAGGCTGTAGTTCCTCCTGTGGTTGGGTCAGTACATAATGATATATAGGGAAGTTTTGCTTCTGCCAATTGTGCTAGTTTAACCGATGTTTTTGCCAATTGCATTAGTGAAAGAGCAGCTTCCATCATTCTGGCACCACCAGATTTTGAGATAACCATTAATGGTAATTTATTCTGAAGTGCATAATCTGCAGCACGAGCAATTTTTTCTCCTACTACACTACCCATAGAACCACCAATAAAGCTGAAATCCATACAAGCCACTACTAAATCTTTTCCTTTAGATTTACCAACTGCGGTACGAACAGCATCTTTTAGCTTGGTTTTTTCTTGGGCCGCTTTTAACCTATCGGGGTATTTTTTAGTGTCTTCAAACTTTAGTGGGTCTTTAGACTCTAAGCCAGCATCTAACTCTTTAAACGTATTATTGTCAAAAAGTATTTCGAAATATTCTTTACTTCCAATGCGTACGTGATAACCATCTTCTGGACTCACATAGAAATTTTTTTCTAGTTCTTCAGTATCTACTATTTTACCAGTTGGTGTTTTGTACCACAGTCCTTTAGGAGTGTCTTTTTTCTCTTCGGTAGAGGTGGTTATTCCTTTTGTTTTTCTTTTAAACCAAGATGACATACTTGCTATTTTTAGTTCTACAATGATAAAATAATTTAATTAAATTACCATTGTTTTCTTTTAGATAAGGCATTTGTTAAACCTTAATTAGATTTAAAATCTTTAAGGAAACAGTTAAAGCCTGAGGACAAAATTAAACCTTTTTTTAGTTTTGGAGTAAAAGCAAGTACTTTATTATAATGCATGCATATTACTTTTGGTAATTTCTGCAAAAAAAAAGGCCCTGATAAATCAGAGCCTTTTTGATGTGAATATATTAACCTTTTATTATAAGGTATTTACGTTGTTTAAGTCTTCAAATGCTTTTTTTAATCTCTCAACAAATGATTTTTCACCTTCACGTAACCAAACACGTGGATCATAGAATTTCTTATTAGGAACATCATCACCTTCAGGGTTACCAATTTGAGATTGTAAATATGCTTCTTTGTCTTTCATATAATTTCTAATGCCACTCATGAAAGCATATTGTAAATCTGTATCGATATTCATTTTAATAACACCGTAGCTTATACCTTCTCTAATTTCCTCTACTGTAGAACCAGAACCACCATGAAAAACGAAATCTATGTGATTATTTTCAACACCATATTTTTTGGAAATGAACTCTTGCGAATTCTTTAAGATTTTAGGTGTTAATTTCACATTGCCTGGTTTGTAAACCCCATGAACATTTCCAAAAGCGGCAGCAATAGTAAACTGATCACTTACTTTACTTAATTCTTCATAAGCATACGCAACTTCTTCTGGTTGAGTGTATAATTTAGAATCATCAACATCGGTATTATCAACACCATCTTCTTCACCTCCAGTAATTCCTAATTCTATTTCAAGCGTCATATTCATTTTGCTCATGCGCTCTAAATATTTCTTACAGAGTTCTATGTTTTCTTCAATTGGTTCTTCAGAAAGATCAATCATATGAGAACTGAACAATGATTTTCCAGTTTGAGCAAAATGCTCTTCACTAGCCTCTAACAAACCGTCTATCCAAGGTAATAGTTTTTTTGCACAGTGATCTGTATGTAATATTACAGGAACTCCATATTCCAAAGCTAATTTTTGAACATGTTTTGCTCCTGCAATTGCACCTGCAACAGAGGCTTTTTGGCCATCATTACTTAAGCCTTTACCGGCGTTAAATTGTGCGCCACCATTAGAAAACTGTATAATTACCGGGGCATTTAAATCTCTAGCAGTTTCTAATACACCATTTATTGTGTTAGATCCTATTACATTTACAGCGGGTAGAGCAAATCCTTTTTCTTTTGCTAATTTAAATATTTCCTGTACCTCATATCCTGTGGCTACACCTGGTTTTATGTTATGTCCCATTTTCTTTAATTTTAATTTCTATAGGCTTCAAAAGTAATTAAATTTTAGAGAATTACGGCTGGTTTTTTTGACTGAAAACGATAAATATTCACTAAAACGTTATAGGTAAATAACTATGTTAACACTAGAAAGGATAGTTTATACCAATATTGTAAACAGCATTTGAGAAGTTATAATCATTAAACCACCTGTTATTTTCTGTATAGATAGGGTTATAGGTTTTAAAACCAATATCAAAACGGAAGACAAAAAAACTAAAGTCATAACGTAAACCAAAACCAGACCCTACAGCAATATTCTTTAAAGAACTTAAATTAGTAAAGGTGGCTCTTGGATCTTCAACATCGTCTAGAGCATTCCAGATATTTCCGGCATCAACAAAAATAGCTCCATTTAAATTTTCAAAAATATTAAAGCGCTGTTCAACATTAAAGGCTAGTTTCAGGTTAGCTTCGTTAAACTCGTTTGCAGATTCTAAACTTCCAGGACCTAAGCGATAGGCAGACCACGCTCTGTTGTCATTAGGCCCACCTGCAAAGAAACTTTTGGAGAATGGTATATTGCTTGAGTTTCCATAGGGAATGGCTATACCAAAGAAACTTCTCATAGCAAGTACATTTTTACTTCCCAAATCCCAATGTCTGGTAAACTCTAACTCTGTTTTGGCATATTGAGAGAAGGCTACATTAAATAATTGATACCTGTCATTAGAGTCTTTTTTAAGTCCCAGTAATTTTGAAGTATTGGCTAGCAGATTTCCAGCAAACTCTATTTTAAACCTAAAAATGGAGAAGTTTTCGTCAAATAGATTAGTTCTACCATCATTAACAAAACTGAAACTTGAAGAAAGAATTAGGTTGTCTTCTGTTAATCGTTGCTTTCTTTCATTGATATTAATTATGTCACTTAATTGCTCATCTGAAATTTCGGCTGGTGTACTATCACCCAAAGCATAATCAATAAAATCATTGGTTTCACTAGGAATAATTAAATCAGTTCCAGGTGCCACATAATTAACGTCTTGAGCTATTTTGTTTAATAGACTAAATGAATTTTGATATACATCAAAATAGTTATCTATATTCAAGTTTCTTACGTATTGAACATTGAATAAATCTAGTTTATTAGTTTTTTTGCTGTTAGGGAGCCAATTGTAATTTATGGTGCCTCGTAAGGATGTTTTGTCTAAACCAATATTGGTTTGACTAGAAGTTGATAACCCAATTCTAGTGTTGGGAGACATGTGTTTTGGAATGATTCGCTCCGTATAAAAAGGTGATAGTATCCTTGGAATAGTGAGTTTTAAATCTAGACCGTATTCAACGATATCAAAAAATGGATCGGCTTCATTTTTATTAGCATCTACCGATGCGCCTATGGCACCAAGAGCAGAAACATCTAAAGTTTCGGCCCCCCTAAAAATATTCCTAATTTTAAGACTAGGATTTACTGATAAGCCAACTTTTTGGATATTACTTGTAGAAACATCAGTACCCAAGCTAAGACTAAACTTTTTTAGTGGAGATAACCTAATGGTACTTGATAATGAATTGTCAAGGTTTTCGGTATATTCAATGTTTGGGTATTTAAAGGTTCGTAACTGATTAATATGCCTGTATGTTAAGGTACGGTCTCTGTCTTTAAAAATATCTCCAGGGGTAATAAAAATAGCATCAGTTAAAGCCCTGGGTTTATAACGCATTTTACCATAGCTATAAAATGTATAGCCACCAAACTTGATGGTGTCTTGTGGAATTTGATTTCTTTTGTTAAATGCATAATCTGTATAAATGTTTACCTCTCTTATATCATAGATGTTAAATGGTTCTCTAGTTATAGAATCTGGAGTTACAATAGCTCTGTCTGATATGTCTATGTCAACATCTACACTTTCATTTTCATCATTGTAAATAACATCAAAGCTTATGTTTTCTTGATTAAAGTGATACACGCCAGAGTTTCTAAAAGCGTTATTTAATCTATCTCTTTCGTTTACAAAATTAGCATCTCTATATTGCTCCCCTTTTTTTAAGAGGCTATTTTCTTTAGATATTTTATATAGCGAGTCAATTACAGGTGAGCTAATTGATGAATAAATGGAATCTATAATTTTTGGTTTACCAGTAGTCACATTGTAGGTAACACTAGCTCTTTTATTTTTGGTTTTACTTAATTGGTAAGACACCTCATTTTTAAACCATCCATTAGCTTTATAATATAGTTCTAATCTTTTCTTAGTTTTTTCTGTTTTTGCATTATCCAAAATAACTGGTGCCTCTCCAGTAGTTTTAAGCCAACTGTTAAAACCAACTGAAGAAGCCTTTAGTCTGTCTACTTGTTTTTTAGAAAGTTTTTTAGTTAATCGTTCTCTGCGTTTAGGCTTTTTGTCTAACCAAGCTTCAAATAAAGAGTCTCTATTATTACGTGCTAAATTGTAAAGGTGAAGCCTTAATGGTATTCCTAAAATTTTTCTGTTAGGGTTTTGAACAATTAAATTATCAATAGATTCAGAACCTACTTTTTTGCCGTTTATTAGTATTGTATTATCAGTTAGTAAATAGTCATCTTCGGCAACTCTTTTAGTAGCTTCACAACCCGTAAAAAATGGAATTATTATTAGAGAAAACAGTATTTTTAAGAGAAGCTTTTTCAAATGAAACTACAATTATTCTGGTTACAGTTTATAAATTAATAATTAGAAATAATGCTTGCCGATAACCTGCTCAAAAATACATTATTTCATCTGTTTAAATTTTTTTGATTTCTGAAAATTTTTAAAAATTTATATACATTCAGAAATTTATGCTCATTTTTATAAGTTTAAATAAATAATTTAGGTCTAAAGTATATTTAACCAGATATTTTCTTTTTCTTTATATAAAACGGATTACATGTTGTCTAAAAATCAGATAAAATTAATAACGAGTTTAAAGCAAAAAAAATATAGACAGCAACATGGTTTATTTGTTGTTGAGGGCGTTAAAACAATTAGAGAACTATTACAATCCAATTTAGAACTTCATTCAATATATACGACAGAAACCTTCAATATTGATGCCAAAAGCGAATTTTTAATTTCTGAGGTAGAACTTAAAAAAATTAGTTTTTTGAAAACGCCAAATAGGGCTTTGTCTATTTTTAAAATTCCTAAATCAAAATCAATTGATAAAACACAATTAATAGTGGCTTTAGACGATGTAAGGGATCCAGGGAATTTAGGAACTATTATTAGACTATGTGACTGGTTTGGAATTAAAGACTTGGTGTGTAGTAAAGAAACGGTTGATTGTTTTAACCCAAAAGTAATCCAAGCCACTATGGGGTCTATTACCAGAGTTAATATATGTTATGTTGATTTGATTGAATTTTTAAGTGATTCAGAACTCACTTCATTTGGAGCTTTTATGGATGGTAATAGTATTTATAAAATTAAAATACCTAGTGAAGGGGTTTTAGTTATGGGTAATGAAGCAAATGGTATATCAAAAGAAGTTGAAAGTTTAGTTAAGAAAAAAATTTCAATACCAAGATTTGGTGAACTTCAAGAGACAGAAAGTTTAAATGTTGCTACGGCCACTGCTATTTTATTAAGTGAGTTTAGAAGAAGTAGTTGTTAGACCTACGACCTAGTAAGTGTCTTAAAAACTTTATCCCTGATCTTATTGAAACGTAAAATTCACAAAAACAGCTCTGGTTTGCATACTGTGTATGTTACTAGTCCATGGACTTAAGGGGTCTTTGTCTCTGACTAATTCATCATTCATGCCAAATACACCACGTATAGAGGGCGTAAACTTAAAGTTGTATAAGTAAAAATCAATACCAAAGCCTAATTCATAGAATAGGTTGTTTTTTGTGGTCCTAAATTGTCCGTTGCTATTATCGTTGGGGTTATTTTCGTTACTGGATAAGTTTAGTGCGGTTGAAAATCCACCAACAATAAAAGGCTTAAAGTTGTTAATTCGCTTTGTTGAAACTTTCAATAACAAAGGGATATGGATGTAAGTGGATTTTACTTCTCGGATTAAATCATTATCTGAAACAGTTTCAGTAAAATAACTATCACTGTAATTTAACTCTCTACTAGTAATCATTAAACCAGGTTCTAAACGTAAATCTAAAAAGCTGTTTATACGGAGATTCCCTATTAAACCAACATTAAAACCCGGACTTTTTTGTGTGTAAATATCTCGTAAGTCTTGTTTATAATCAAAATTAAAATCGTAGTTACTAATACCCAAGAAATAACCCCATCTTAATAAATCATTATCAGTAGACCGTCTTCCTTGGTTAGCATCGTACTGTACCTTTTTCTTTGTAAAAAGTTGAGCATTAGATGTCTGAATTATGAATGAGAATGATATTAAAACAAAAAAATATTTCATGGTATCATTTAGACGATTTATAAATTGTAGCCACCCCAAAGGTTTGTGGAAAATCTTCCACATTAATAAACCCAATTTTACGCAAAATATTGTTTAATGCTTCTCCATAAGGAAAAACGGAAGCAGATTCACTTAAATATTTATACGCACTCCTGTCTTTTGAAAATACTTTTCCAATTAAGGGTAAAATATTTTTGGTGTAAAATTTATAACCTTGTTTGTATACTGTTTTTGTTGGTACAGAGGTTTCTAAAATAACAAAGGTGCCATTTGGTTTTAATACACGCAGAATCTCTTTTAACCCCTTCTCTAGATTCTCAAAATTTCTAATACCAAATGCAACCGTGATAGCATCAAAGGTGTTATCATCAAAAGGCATGTTTTCACTGTCTCCCAACACCATTTCTATTCTGTTATCCAAACTTTTGCTTGAAACTTTTGCTTTGCCAATTTCAAGCATACCACTACTAATATCTAAACCGATAATTCTAGAAGCCTTTGTTTGTGCTAGGTTTATAGCTAAATCACCAGTGCCAGTGGCAATATCTAAAATAGACTCCGGATTGGTTCCATTTACAAGTTTTACTACTTTTTTTCGCCATTTAACATCAATTCCGAAAGAAATCACGCGGTTTAAACCATCATAATCTCCAGAAATATTGTCAAACATTTTGGTGACCTGTTCTTTCTTACCTAAAGTACTGTCTTTATAAGGTTTTATTTTTGACAAATCAATAGTTTTTGGCAAACCTACATAATTATTCCTAGTTTAAAAAGGCAATATTCAATACTTTACTAAATAATATATTGTTCATTTTCTAGTTTTTAGCTTGCTTGTGTTATATGCCTTTTGTAGATGTTAAATTTTGTTGGATATAAATTATGAAATTTAGTTTAGCCGTTTAAGGCAATTTATTTACAACTTATATTTTTCCTTTAATATTTATCAATTTTTAAATGAAAAAATTAATGTATTTTTGTTCTACTTTTTATGATTAAATCAACATGAAAATAATTATTGCTGGAGCTGGTGAAGTTGGATTTCATTTGGCAAAATTATTGTCTTACGAATCTCAAGAAATTACCCTAATAGACCCCAATAAAAAGAGTTTAGCATATGCCGATTCTCAGTTAGATATTAGAGTAGTTCGTGGTGATGCCACCTCTATAGCTATTTTAAAAGAAGCCCGAATACAAAATGCAGACCTATTTATAGCGGTTACTTCTAGCGAAACAACCAATATTACAGTGTGTGTTTTAGCAAAACAATTAGGTGCAGAAAAAACTATTGCTAGAATTTCAAACACAGAGTTTATCCATTATAAAGATGAGGTTGGTTTTACGAAGTTTGGTATCGATGAACTTATTTCACCAGAGGCATTAGCTGCGGCCGAAATTGAACTATCCTTAAAGCAATCGTCTTTTAATGAAAATTATGAGTTTGAAGATGGAGCTTTAACCATGGCAGGTTTAACCCTTTCAAGAAGTGCTTCTTTTGTTGGGAAAACAGTTAAGGAGGCTGCTCAAATATTTCCAGAGATTCATTTTGTGCCTATTGCCATTCAGCGTTTTGGAACTCAGTACACTATCATTCCTAGAGGTGATACCAAATTTAAAAGAGGTGATAACGTCGTTTTTATTACATCTGAAGGTGGTGCTGATGAACTTTGCAGACTTACAGGAAAGGTAAATAGGGAAATTAAAAACGTTATGATTCTTGGTGGAACTCAAATAGCCTATAAAACAGCTAGGGATTTAAGTGAAAAAGGACTGAATGTGAAACTTTTTGAGGGCAACAGAGATAGGGCTTTTGAAGTAGCTGAGGAACTTACCAAAGTACTAGTAATTAATAGCGACGGACGTAATGTTGACATGCTTGATGAAGAGAATATTGGAGATATGGATGCCTTTATAGCGGTAGGACCTAATTCTGAAACCAATATCATGTCCTGCTTAGTTGCAAAGTCAAAAGAGGTTAAAAAAACCATCGCTTTGGTTGAGAATATGGACTATTTTGATTTATCACACTCCATTGGTATTGATACTTTAATAAATAAAAAACTGCTTGCTGCCAATAATATTTTTAGATATATACGTAGAGGAGAAGTGGTGGCTATGACCAAATTGAGTAATCTTAATGCAGAACTACTAGAGTTTGAAGTAAAGAAAACGTCAGAAGTTTGTAATAAAGCCATAAGGTCTATTGATTTTCCTAGAACAGCAATTATTGGTGGTGTTATAAGGGATGGAATTGGTATGATTGCTTTAGGAAGTTTTGTTATTAGAGAAGGAGATAGGGTTGTAGTGTGTTGTTTACTGAAGTCTATAAAACGTGTTGAAAAGTTATTCCTTTAAAAGCTGTTTATGAAGCTTAACTACAAAATTATTTTACACTTTTTAGGGCTGCTACTTTTGTTTAATGGTGGTTTTATGTTACTATCGGCATTGGTAAGCTTACTTTATAAAGATGGGGTTACCTTGCAAATATTTTATGCCGGAATCATCACTTTAGCCATAGGACTTGTAGGAATGCTTTTTACAAGAAATCATAAAAAGGAAATCAATAAACGGGACGGTTATGTAGTTGTTACTTTTGGCTGGATAATTATGTCGCTTTCTGGAACCTTGCCTTATGTGTTTACTCAGAGTATTCCTGAGTTTACAAATGCTTTTTTTGAAACAATGTCGGGTTATACAACCACTGGAGCTTCTATTTTAAATGATATTGAAGCTATGCCAAAAGGTGTTCTGTTTTGGAGAAGTTTAACCCATTGGATAGGTGGTATGGGAATCATAGTATTGGCTATAGCTATTTTACCATTATTGGGTATTGGAGGTATGCAACTTTTTGCTGCCGAAGCTCCAGGGCCTAGCGGAGATAAACTGCATCCAAGAATAACAGATACAGCTAAGCGTTTGTGGCTTATTTACTTCGGCTATACTGCTGCTGAAACTATACTATTGCAACTGGCAGGTATGTCGTTTTTTGATGCCATAAATCATGCATTATGTACCCTATCAACGGGTGGGTTTTCAACAAAAAATGCCAGTATAGCGCACTGGAATGGGCAACCTCTAATACAATACATTATCATACTGTTTATGTTTTTGGCAGGAACCAATTTTGTATTGAGTTATTTTGCATTTAAAGGACGCGTTCAAAAAATTATTCAAGACGAAGAGTTCAAACTTTACTTCAAGTTTATTGCAGTTTTCACCATTATTGCAGCTGTAATAATTTATTTTAGGGCAGATGTTAGCGCCTCTTCTGTTAATCACCCCATGGTGTTAGGTGAAGCCGAAAGTGCTTTTAGGCATTCATTGTTTCAGGTTTTAGCCATTATTACAACTACTGGTTTTGTAACTGCAGATTATACCATGTGGACACCTTTCTTGGTGGTTTTCTTTTTTGGACTTATGTTTCTTGGTGGTTCTGCGGGAAGTACTTCAGGAGGCGTAAAAGTGGTACGTCATTTAATATTAATAAAGAATGGTTTTTTAGAGTTTAAACGTACGCTACATCCCAACGCTATTGTACCTGTGCGTTATAATAAAAAAGCTATTAATAGATTTATTGTATTTAATGTATTGGCATTTTTCATTCTTTATATGCTGTCGTTTATAATCGGTAGTTTAGTATTCTCAATGTTTGATATTGATTTTAAATCTGCTATTGGTTTATCCGCTTCAACTTTAGGTAATGTAGGGCCAGCACTGGGTGATTTCGGTCCAGTAAATAATTATGCCTCCTTGCCATCTTTAGCAAAATGGTGGGCATCTTTTTTAATGCTTATAGGGCGTTTAGAGCTCTTTACGGTGCTTATTTTATTTACGCCTTTCTTTTGGCGCAACCGATGATTTTAGTTTGTTAAACACTGGTTTTTAAGGTGTTATTGTAACAAAAGTGTGGTTTAGACGTCTTATTGTTATAAACTAATCAAAAAATATTAACCGTGGAAACAATAGTAACAAATCAAGAGTTTGAATGGAGAGGCATCTTAAATTCATCTTACAAAAGCGTCGTAAAAAGTAACTTTTATAAAAATAAACCAAGTTCACTTTTTGGTGTAAAGCAACAAATAAAAAGCGCTCAACAAAAATTAAATTCAGGTATTGAAATTGCTTTAAAAGTGTGTGCTTTTGTCATTTTACTAATAACGGTTTATTCTTAATACACTAATCTTTTGGGCGCTTCCTGTTTTATAAAAAACAGGTCGGGCTTTACGTACTCGTTTTTTGTGTCCACAAAAGAACTCAAACAAATACTACAATCCCTAACGCAAAGTAACTTATTTATGATAGTTTGGATTGTAACATTTTCTATTTACTTGCCACTAATAATGTAGATAAAACTATTTTGCAAATGCCTTTGTCTGAATCTATGTTGAGTACTCTTAAAAGCAATAAGAATATTATGCTTGATAAATCTAGGCGGTTTAGAAAAACCAAAGGAGGCTATAAGTGGTCAAATAATCAACTTCCTAATCTTCCAAAAGTATCAGAAAATGAATTAGTAGAAATTAGAAAACGTATTCAAAAGGAAAATATATGCTCCAATGTAAAACAATGGTCTTTCTTTTCGATTATATTACTAACTTTTGCTTTATTACTTTTTTACCTGATAAAATATTAAACAAAAAAAAGCCACCGTATCATTTAATCAGTGGCTTTTTAATATATATGTAAGTAAGTTTAGTTTTAGCTTACTGCTTCTTTAATTCTTCTTACTGCTTCAATAATTTGTTCTTGTGACGCAGCATATGAAATTCTAATACAATCCGGATTTCCAAAAGCATCACCTGTTACGGTAGCTACTAAAGCTTCTTCTAATAGATAAAGCGAAAAATCAGACGCATTATTAATGGTTTTACCTCTGAGCGTTTTTCCGAAAAAATGTGAAACATTTGGGAAAACATAAAATGCTCCTTCTGGAGTGTTGGTTTTAAACCCTTCAATGTCACCTAATAAATTTAGAATTAAATCTCTACGTACATTAAATTCATCAATCATATATTGAATACGAGATGGTGGTTCATTCAATGCAGTTATTACAGCACGTTGTGCAATACAGTTAGCCCCACTAGTGGTCTGACCTTGTAATTTATTGCATGCTCGGGCAATTTTTTCAGGAGCACCAATGTATCCAATACGCCACCCAGTCATAGCATAGGCCTTAGAAACACCATTTACAGTGATGGTACGATCATACAATTCTTCAAATTCGGCAATACTGGTGTGTCCTTCTCCGTAATTAATATGCTCATAAATTTCATCAGAAACTACATAAATATCAGGATGTTTTGCTAATACACCAACTAGGGCTTTTAACTCCTCTTTGCTGTAAACAGACCCACTTGGGTTACAAGGTGAGCTAAACCACATCATTTTGGTTTTGGGTGTAATGGCCGCCTCTAGTTGTTCCGCAGTCATTTTAAAGTCTGTGTTAATAGAGGTTTTAACTTCTACAGGAACACCACCAAATAATTTTACAATATCTGCATAACTTACCCAGTAAGGACAAGGTAAAATAACCTCGTCACCATCATTTAACATTACACCTGCAATATTAAATAACGCTTGTTTAGCACCCGTTGAAACTACTATTTGAGATGGAGTATATTTTAGATTATTATCTCTTTTGAATTTAGTAATGATGGCATCTTTTAAGTCGCCATAACCATCAACAGGTGTATAAGAATTGTACCCCTCATTAATAGCATCAATGGCTGCTTCTTTCACAAAATCAGGCACTTTAAAATCGGGTTCCCCAAGACTTAATCCAATAATATCTTTGCCTTCCCCTCTAAGTTCGCGTGCTTTAGCTGCCATAGCCAAAGTAGCAGATGTTGACATACTTAAAATTCTGTCAGATAATAAGCTCATTGTATTTTTTTATTTATTGTTGATTAATAGGTTTTAAGCGAAACTAGGTTTTTTCCCCAGTTCTTTTAACTGATTATAGTGTTCTGCAACAGCTCCCCAAAATGTTTTATATTCATTGTATGGTAGGCTAAATTCTTTTGCAGTTTCCTTTACTATTTTTGCTATTTTCTTGTAGTGAATGTGGCTTATGTTAGCAAATAAATGATGTTCAACTTGTCTGTTCAAACCACCGGTATAAAACCCAACAAACCAGCTTTTAGGTGAAAAGTTTGATGTGGTGAACAATTGATGAATGGCCCAAGTGTTTTTCATATTTCCTTCATTATCAGGTAGTGGCATTTCAGTATTTGGCATTACATGTGCCAATTGAAAAATAACACTTAAAATAATACCTGCTGTATAGTGCATTACAAAAAATCCAATTAAAACCTTCCACCAAACCATTCCAAGGGAAAGCGGTAATACAATCCAAAGAGCATAATACACAATTTTTCCTATGATAAGTTTTGTCCATTGCGTAGCAGGATTAGGAAATTTACCATAAGATAGTTTTCTTTTTAGGTAATTGTATGATTGAATAAAATCTGTTACAATAGCCCAATTAGCCGTTAGTAAACCATATAAAAAGAACGCATAAAACTTTTGGTATTTATGAAATTTATACCATTTGGCATGCTTAGAAAATCTAATAATTCTTCCGGCATCAATATCTTCATCATGGCCTTGAATGTTTGTATATGTATGGTGTAGTACATTGTGCTGAACTTTCCAGTTGTAATCGTTACCAGCTAAAATGTAAATACTACTACCCATAAGTTTATTAACCCATTTTTTACTTGAAAAAGAACCGTGGTTAGCATCATGCATCACATTCATACCAACACCAGCCATTCCAATTCCAACTATAACCATGCATAAAATCTGTAGCCAACCCGGTAATTCATAAGATAAAACCAAAATCACAGGAACAATTAGTAATGAGAACATTACAATGGCTTTGACATACAGTTTCCAGTTACCTGTTTTTTTTAGGTTATTTTCTTTGAAGTAAGAGTTAACACGTTTGTTTAACGTTTTAAAAAACTTTGCGGAGTCATTTCTTGAAAAAGACAGAGCTTGTTTTGACATACTATTAATTTATTCAGTTTTTGTAGAGTGGGTATTTTACTTACCGGGCGCAAAGATAGGGATAAACCCATTTATGTAATAACGTTTTTTATTAAAAATATGCACATAAAAAGTATATTTTTGTTGAAAATTTAACAGAATGGACCTCATATTAAAGTATTTTCCTAATCTTTCCGAAGACCAAATTATAAAGTTTAAAAAGCTAGAAACGCTTTATCAAGACTGGAATTTAAAGATAAATGTGGTGTCGCGTAAAGATATAGATGAGCTTTATTTGCGCCATGTACTGCACTCCTTGGCAATATCAAAATTGATAAATTTTAAAGCAGGTACAAAAATAATGGATGTTGGTACTGGTGGTGGATTTCCAGGAATTCCATTAGCCATTATGTTTCCTGAATGTTCTTTTCATTTAGTTGATAGTATTGCCAAAAAACTAAAGGTAGTAAATGAAGTGGTTGAAGGTTTAGGGCTAACCAACGTAAAAACCACTCACAGTAGAGTTGAAGATATAACTGATACTTACGACTTTATTGTTAGTAGAGCTGTTGCTGCTATGCCTACTTTTGTACATTGGGTAAAAGGTAAAATTGCAAAAAATCAAAACAACAATTTAAAAAATGGGATTCTGTATTTAAAAGGGGGTGATTTAACAGAAGAGTTAAAAGATTATACTACCGTTACTATTTATAACCTTTCAGACTTTTATACGGAAGACTTTTTTGAAACAAAGAAATTGGTACACTTGCCCATGAAGTATAAAGTCTAATTTTTAGAATTCACTTCTAGAACTTGATATCTTTTTGTAAAAAAGTAGCCATATTTTTTTGTAGTTGCAAGGCATAGCCATAATAACTTTTAAAGCTAACTTGCTGGTCTTTTTGTTAAATTTAATAGCTTAAAGAAAAGGGGTTCTTTAAGATTATTCGAATGGAAAAACGATGTTTTGTCAAAGTACTTTATTGTTTATATTTCAAACAGTCATTTTTATATAATACCTAAATATTTTTACTTTCACTTAATGAAAAAGTTAAGCATTTACACAAACTTGCTTCTGACTTCCCAAGCCTTCAATTTCAAGTTCTACAACATCATTCTCTTTTAAATATTGAGGCGGGTTAAAACCTAATCCAACTCCGGGAGGTGTTCCTGTATTTATGATGTCTCCTGCTTCTAATGTCATAAATTGAGATAAATGATGAATGATCTGATATACACCAAAAATCATAAAACTAGTATTGCCATTTTGTTTTTGAACCCCATTAACCAATAATCTCATGTTAAGGTTATGAACATTATTAATCTCATCAGGTGTCACTAAATAAGGGCCTAAAGGGTTGAAATTATCGCAAGATTTACCTTTGGTCCATTGGCCACCTCGTTCTAACTGAAATGCTCTTTCGGACACATCATGAGAAGTACAATATCCTGCAATACAGTCTTTGGCTTCTTCAATAGAATTTAGATATCTGGTATCTTTTTTAATAATAACACCTAATTCCACTTCCCAATCTGTTTTTTTAGAATTTCTAGGGATGATAATATCATCATATGGACCAACTACGGTATTAGAACCTTTTTGAAATATAATGGGTTCTTCAGGAATAGCCATTCCAGATTCCTCGGCATGATCAGAATAGTTTAGCCCAATGCATATTACCTTACCTGGGCGCGCTACACAGGCTCCCCAACGTTCAGATTCATCTATATTAGGATAAATCGAAATATTTTTCAGACATTCATCTAATTTTTTAAGCCCTTCATTATTAAAAAAATCTTTATCCCAGTCCTTGAATTCAGAAGATAAGTCTTTACGTACGCCTTTGATTAGAACACCAGGTTTTTCTTGCTCTAAAGCTCCAAAACGAATTAATTTCATTGTCTTGTTTTTAAAATTTGTAGATTATTTATAAAGTAAAAGTATCAATTGGTTAAATGTGTAAAACCTCCATCAATATCATAATTACTGCCTGTAATAAATGAAGCTTCATCAGAACATAGATAGAGGACAAGGTTTGCTACTTCCTCTGGTCGTCCCATTCTGCCAATAGGCTGGGACTTTGATAATTTTTTAAACATGGCCATTTCTTGACCAGGGTAGTTTTTCTTTAAAAATCCGTTTACAAAAGGGGTATGTACTCTACCTGGTGAAATACAATTGCAACGAATATTGTAGTTTATATAATCTTTAGCTACTGAGCGTGTCATCCCAACTACAGCACTTTTGGTCATACTGTAAGCAAACCTGTCTTTTATCCCAACTGAAGCTGCAATAGAAGCCATATTAATAATAACACCTCCAGTAGATTTCAAAAAGGGTAAGGAAGATTTCATTACATGAAAAACACCTTTTACATTTACAGAAAACAGTTTGTCAAAATCTTCTATAGCTGTTTTTTCAAGGCTTCCTATATGAGCTATACCCGCATTATTAATAATAATATCTAGCTTTTTTTCGGATCCAGCAGCAGACTTAATCGCATCATCAACCTCTTTCTTAATAGATATATCACATTTTTTAAAAACTGCTTGCCCTCCTTTTTTAAAAATATCCATGATGACACTATTAGCTCCTATTTCGTCAAAATCTAAAATATAAACCAACGCTCCTTGTTGCGCTAAAACTTTGCTAATAGCGCTTCCAATACCGCTACTACCTCCAGTAACAATAGCCTTTTTGTTTTTTAAACTAAATATGTTCATTTTACATCAACTAGCTATTATGTTTATAGTATTGTTTATTAAGAAAAGTACTTTAATTGTCTTTTAGCTTACAGGGATTTCAGATTTAAAAAAATAAATCGATTTTTACTCATTTCAGGAACCATGATTAATCCCTTTTTCGCATTAATACCTAAATCGGCAAATTGCGAAAAGCCAGAGATTACTTCTTCTACATCTCCATCTTCACTAATCTTTAATAGCCTTCCTCCTGTCCAATCTGTTGCATAATAGAACTTGCCATACTTTATAACACCATCAAAGTTTGCTATAGGTAACCCTTTACCTATAGGCTTTATCTCTTTTGTTTTTAGATTAATTTTCATTAACGTGCCTTTCCTGCTAGTTTCAAAAGTTGCACGATTGGTCATTGGACCCCATGTGACCACAATTAAATGTTGTCCATCTACCCATAAACCATTAGGACACTCTAGGATATCATCTTTTATAAAAATCTCTATATTTTTATCTTTCGGTAGTTTGTAAATACTGTTTGTAAATGTGTCTGATACGTAAATATCTCCGTTTGAGGTAGCCGCAACATCATTAGCGAACTCAGAATTTGGTAAAGTTATTTTTCTAATAATTTTTCCTTTAGAAATGTCTATTTCTACTAGAACACCTCTATCTGCAACATACAACAGGTTTTTATGAGATGCCATACCTGTTGGTGCATCTAAATCTTCAATCCATCTATTTGATATAACATTTCCGTTTTCGTCTAAGCGAGTAATCCACCCGTAACCATCTTTTTCAATCGTTACTTTTTCTCCGCCAAGGCTAGAAATGAACCAATTTTTTGAAACACCGTCCCAATACGCATTTTCTGGATTGTCTAGAATGTTATTTAGATTAGTATGTAGTGTTTTGTATGTAGTGTCCACCAAAGTATTCCATTTATTAATAGAACGAGACAGGTGATCTTGAGGGACTTCTTCTATACCAAAAGTATGTAATATGGTTTTGCCTTTAAATTTTATTTTTTGCAAGGCTGATACAAATTTAGACACATCATAATCACCTTTATCTAAAGGTTTTATGGCGTCAGACCAATTTCCTTCATCATTACCAAACATGGTTATATTAGAACCTGAAATGGAAGCAAACTTTAAATATGGAGCTGATTTTATAGCAACATCTAACAAACGGTTTCCATTACCGGCTCTTAATTCATGACATAAATGTAATGTTAGATAGAGGTTTGGTGCATTCAATTCCTCAATGTAAGGAATGGCTTCTTCGGCAGATTCTATGAAACAATTATCGTGCGGATATATAACAATGTTCTTATTTAATTTTTGGGCTTCAGATGTCATGTCTTTCAAAAGCTTTAAGGTTTTTTCCTCTGTAGCATCTTTCTTCAAGATGATAACCCATAAATCTGTTCCTTCTGGCAATAGACTTAATACTTTACGCCATGATTTGTTTTCTTTTTCAAAATCATTAGAGAAATTAAACGGAAAATAAATTACGGGAATTGATAATTTTCCTGAAGAAAATACTTCAGTATCTAAATAGTCTTGTAGTTTTTTTATTTGTTCATCGTTTTTTACAATAAAAGTAGTTCCACTGTAGCCAAGTTTATCAAAAAGTTCTGCCCGCCGGGGAATGGTTAAACTATCCATCTTAAAGTCAAAAGCGTACAAAGATTTATCAATGCCCTGAGCTCCTATGTACATTGATAAAACAAAAAATAATAATTTTATTAAAGATTTCATTTATAAGTTCTTACGTTATATTAATGTGTTTGTTTTAAAATGGTTTTGAAATTTTATAAATGTTCAACACTAAATTAAGAAGAGCTAATTTATCGATAAAGATTAAAAAAACAATCATGCCCCTTCTGTGGAACGACCATATTCGGCAGGATGGTTTTTTGGAATAGGTAACGTAATTTTATATGATATAAATTACCTTCAGAAAATTATTATGTGTAAGTCTTTTTTGTTTCTTCTATTATATCCTATTGCCTTTTTTGCTCAGGATTCTAAAACCTCTTTGAGTATAAATACAAATACGTATAATCAAATAGAATTAAGTGTTTTAGATGGTGATATATATAATATTAAAACCTCAGGAAAAGACCCTTATTTATTTTTTAATCCTTTAGAAAAAGATTTAGATAAAAAAAATAATCGTTTGGTATTTGAATATTTTTGTCCTACAGGATTAGATTTTTTAGAAATTCATTTTTATCCTCAAAATAAAGACTTAAAGCCGAAAATAATTAGAGATATTGGTTCCACTGAAGGATGGGTTACGTTTAGCATCGATTTGTCTGAAGCATTAAAAAATTGGGGTAAAAAAGGAGATTATTTAAGATTAGATTTAGGCTCAGTACCTGCTCTAAATATACAGTTAAAGCATTTAGTTTTTAGACAGCAAACAAAACGAGAACTGGAGATTTCCAAAAACAAAGTACTTAAAAAGAAACAAGAAGCTATACTTGAGCGTAATTTAGTTGCTTATTTAGAAAAAGACTTTCCTAGTCAAATTTCAAATGTATTGCTAACAGATGAAATCGTAAGATTAAAAGGTAAAGTGTCAGACAATAAAAAATTATATTTAGCAGAAGTAGGGGTTTATGAAGATGCCACAGAACTTAAAGATTTTAGCTTTTTAGAAGCTATCAAACCTAAAGATAAAACCTTTAATATTACACTTAATCGTTTTAAAACTCAGCACGGATATAAACAAGATAGACTACTTTCAAAATGGATAATTGTAGAAAAAAAAGAAGATAAATATAAAGTAGCTTCTCATGCACGCTACGCAGATTCTATAGTGCCAAAATATAATTACCCATTTAAAAAACCATCCACAAAAAAGGGGTTGGGAGGATATAGTATTAATAGAAAAGCACCATACACAGATTTAGACAGTTTAGGCATTACCAGCGTAACCGTTAATATTTGGATTTCAAAATTTTTTCGCTCAAATCCCTCTCCTGAAAACATGCCTTTTGAATACATGGGAGACACCTATTATGTAAATAAAAAACAAATTAATAATCTTGACAATACATTTTTAAGTACCTCAGAACGAGATATTGAGGTATCAGCTATTTTGCTTGTAGATAAAGCCTCAAGAACTCCTGATAAAAAAATAGGGCAAATACTTGAGCATCCAGATTGTGATCCTTCAGGGATATATAGTATGCCTAACTTAACTAACCCTAAAGGTGTTCAATATTATTCTGCAATTCTTGATTTTTTAGCAGCTAGGTATAGTAGACCAGACAAAAAATTTGGACGCATTCATCATTGGATTATTCACAATGAAGTAGATGCTGGTTGGGTATGGACCAATGCTGGAGAAAAAACAGCGTTAGTATTTATGGATATTTATCATAAATCTATGCGGATCTCTCATAATATTGCTAGAAAGTATAATCCTAATTCAAAAGTGTTTATTACTCTGACGCACTATTGGAATTGGACATCAAATCCACACTTTTATCATTCCAAAGAGCTGTTGGAGATGTTATTAAAATTTTCAAACAAAGAAGGCGATTTTGAATGGGCAATAGCTTATCACCCCTACCCAGAGTCTTTACGAGAACCTAAGACATGGTTAGATAAAAAAGTGAGTTTTGATTTTGATACACAACTTATAACATTTAAAAATATTGAAGTATTAGATGCTTGGGTAAAGCAACCAGAAGTATTATTTAAAGGAAAAAGCAAGCGTCTGGTTTATTTATCTGAAAACGGAACTAACTCACCCACCTATAGAGAACAGGATTTAAAGGAACAGGCGGCAGGAATGGCTTATGCGATGAAAAAAATTAAATTTCTAGACGGCATTGATGGATTTCAATACCATAATTGGCAAGACAATAGAAATGAAGGAGGCTTACGTATAGGTCTTAGACGTTTTCCAGACGACAAAGACGATCCTGGAGGCATTAAACCTGTTTGGAAAGTATATCAAGCTTTTGGAACAGAAATGGAAAATGAAGTTTACGACCAATACAAATCAATTATAGGCATAAATAGTTGGGATGAAATTCGCCATATAGGCCCTGTTAATGAAACACGAAACCAAAACTAAACAGACAGTAATTACACTATAGCCAATGAAAAATTTAAAATTAAGCAGTATTTGTCTTTGCGCATTATTCTTATTAGGGTGCGAATCAAAAGCAAATAAGAATAGTATAGAAGATAAAAACACCTCCCGCCCTAATATCATCTTTATACTTGCCGACGATTATGGTATTATGGATAGTCAAGTTTACGCTAATAAATTTACTGGCACACATCCAGACGAAATGTTTTATGAGACACCAAACATTGATAAATTGGTAAGTGAAGGAACATCCTTTTCGCAAGCCTATGCAAATCAATTATGTTCGCCTACAAGAGCCAGTATATTAACAGGTAAATATGCAGGGAGAATTGGTTTTACTACAGCTATGCCGCCAACAGCCACTTATTACAATCAAAACGAAGAAGTCCCTAACGGCTATTATATACATGATATTTTTGAACACAAAGACCCCATAAAAATTGAGCAAGCACTCACTAACGGAATTTCTAATTCGGCTATCCCAACAGGCAGTGAACTTGATGGGGGGAGAGATGAGCTTTCTATCGCCGAGGCGCTTAAAGATTATCATTCAGGCTTTATTGGAAAATGGCATCTTGGGGGTTTTGGAGCTAAAGGGTATCAACCCAAAGACCAAGGCTTTGAGTCTTTAGCCTGGTTTGATGCTGGAGGGTCTACCTATTATAATTGGAGAAAAATATGGAATGATAAAACAAATAAAATGTTTCCAAAAGTTGCTCCAGAAGCTCTAGAAATAGGAGGTTCAGGGAAAGAAACTAATGAAACGTATTTAACAGATGATTTAACCGTACAAGCTTTACAGTTTATAGAAGATAGAGCAAAAATAAAGGACAAACCATTTTTCTTGTACTTTTCTCATTTTGCTATACATACACCTTATCAGGGTAAAGCAGACGAAATATCTCATTTTGAAAATAAAGAAAATAAAGGGTGGAATGGACACAATGATCCAGTTTACGCTTCTATGATTAAGAGTTTAGACCGCTCCGTTGGAGATATTTTAAATAAACTAAAAGAGCTTAACATTGAAGATAACTCACTTGTTGTTTTCATGTCTGATAACGGGGGTATTGATGCCGAAGTTACCCCAAATAATAAAGGCACTAACAACGATCCTTTTTTAGGTGGTAAAGCTTGTGTAACAGAAGGCGGCATTCGAGTACCTTTGGTTTTTAAATGGAAAGGTAAAGTTCAAAAAGGTAAATGGGTAGACGTTCCTGTAGACTGCACAGATATTTATCCCTCTTTATTGGATGCGGCAGGTTATAACGCTAGAGACATTGTATCTAAAAATAATCTTGATGGTGAAAGCTTAATGCCAGTGCTTTCTGATATTAAAAATAAGAAAAATAGTTATACTAAAACAACTCATTATTGGCATTACCCTTTTAATGTTATTTATAATAGTCCTTTTGAACCTTTTGCACTTACACCTCATTCTGCAATTCGAGACGGCGATTACAAGCTAATTTTCGATTGGTATGGGAGGTTGTATCTATATAATATAGAGAAAGACCCCTATGAGAAAAACAACTTAATAACAGAAAACCCAGAACTTAAAGATACAATGTTTAACAAATTGATGAGTTGGTTAAAACTGAATGTAGATATACGTTATTGGCCAACGGTTAATGAAAATTATAACCCTAAAAAAGAAGTTAGAGATACACCATTTGTAGATATGTTTTCATCATTAAAAGCAGACATCTAATTCTAATATTTTCACAAATAAACTACCAATGAAAAAAAATTGCCCGTTCTACACTCATTATTCTAAAAATACATCTTTTAATATTAGATATTTTTTACTTTTTATTGCTATTTGTTTTACGGTAAGCTGTAAAACTGAAATAACAAAAGAAACAGAGTCACCAAATATTATTGTAATTATGGCAGACGATTTGGGTTATAGCGATTTAGGGTGCTATGGTGGAGAAATAAGTACGCCATCTCTAGACAACATGGCTAGTGAAGGGATTCGTCTTCCTAATGTTTTCAATGCTGGCATGTGTGTAGCTTCAAGAAGTGCAATGCTAACGGGTAAATGGTGGCCAAGAGCTGGTTTTGGCGCTCAAAACGGACCCAATATTGCCCAAGAACTAAAGAAAGAAGGCTACAGAACAGGTTTAATAGGAAAATGGCATTTAGATGGCACACCAAATGAAAAAGGATTTGATTACTTCTTTGGTTTTTTAGGAGGTTATTCTTCTTATTTTAAAGGAGGTAAAGACTATAGGATTAATGAAGAAAAATATGAAGACTTTGGTAACGCTTTCTATTCTACAGATGCTTTTTCTGAGAGTGCCGTTGAATTTGTGAAATCTGACAATGCACAAAATAAAGCACCTTTCTTTTTGTATTTAAGTTATCAATCTCCTCATAATCCGTTGCAAGCACCGAAGGAAGATATTATGAAATATCGCGGTTCTTATTTAAAAGGTTGGCAATCTGTTAGAAAACAGCGTATAGAAAAACAAAAAGCTTTAGGGCTTATAGCAGATGGAGTTCCTCTTCCAGACTATCCTCAAAACTTACCAGACTGGAGCACTTTAACAGACGCCCAAATGGATTTAGAAGATTTAAGAATGTCTGTTTATGCCGCTATGGTAGAACGTATGGATAAAGGTATTGGGCAATTAATAGATGCTTTAAAGGCCACCAATCAAGATAAAAACACATTAATACTATTTTTAAGTGATAATGGTACAGATTCTTTTTCAGTGCTTGATAAAATATTACTCAAAAAAGGGCTTTTGCCTGGGGATGTAGGTTCCAACTATCAATTGGGTACAGGTTGGGCTTATGCAAGTGTTAGCCCTTTAAGACTTTATAAAATAAGCCAACACTCTGGAGGTGTAAAAACTGCTGCAATCGTAAGGTGGCCAGAATCTATAGAAAACCCTAATTCTATAAACACTGAAGCTATTAACTTAGTAGACTTTATGCCAACATTTTTAGAGGCTGCAAAATCAGTTTCAGTATCAGAAAATAACACATTTTCAGGACAATCTTTTCTACCAATGTTAAAGGGGGAATCATGGAAACGAGAGGCTCCAATGTACTTTCAGTTTATGGATAATCGCGCTATGCGCACTTCGGAATGGAGTTTAATTGAAGTAGATGGTAGTGGTTGGGAGTTATACAATACCATAAAAGACCCTTTAGAAACTAATGATGTATCTAACATTTATAAAGACCAAGTATTAGAACTGGAAAAAAAGTGGCTTAATTGGTGGATAACCGAAAGCGGAGAGTCTGATTATCAACCTAAAAGCACAGAGGAAAGCCCTCACTATAAACCACAGGGCGATCGTGGAACTGGTGTTATGTACTCCCCTTCAGCAATGCCTGAAAAATTGAGCAAAAAATATAGTATAAAAGGGTAGCAGGAAATAAAAGAGGCTGTCTGAAAAGTCAAGACAGCCTCTTTTTTATTCGGGTAGGTGTAGGAGAGATTTTTCAAATACCCGATTCTCAAGGACTTAAAAAAACTTTTCAGACAGCCTCAAAAAAACTTCCAACTAATTAATAACTAAATATTAGTATTAAAAACACTCAAAAGTAAAATCATGATATCTTTTCTATGTTGTTAAGAAAGAATTTAATGTGTTTCTAACATATATATCTGCCTACTATTGTAACATTACTTACTTACCTCATTTTTTTTGTCCAACGCGTTTTTCATCAAAAATACAATTGATGGGATTTGCTCCTGATCTGAACTTTGGCAGCAACTTGTCAAATAGATGAATAAAGAAAATAGGATAATTAGGTTTTTATTTTGAATGAATATTTACCTGAGCCAACTTTAAGTATTGTAAATTTATCATCAGACTGCAAAACCTTGATATCTGAGTTTTTATTTAAAGGCATATTACTTTCTTTAATTTTATAAACTTCAGATGTTGGAATATATACTTTAGCACTTGTATTTGTTGGTATTTTAATATCCATATTTAAATGATTTTTTTCCCAATCCCAAGCTGAAGATATAGTACCGTTAATACTCTTATAACTCCCTTTTATAAAGTTCATCTCTCTACTTACTGCTGGTTTTATAATTATATTTCTGTAACCAGAATCTTCCGTATCTATCCCAACAGCATTTATAAACATCCATTCTGCCACAGATCCAAAAGCATAATGGCTAAATGAGTTCATTTTACTATTAATATCTGAATTTGACAATTCATCTTTGGTATAACTATTCCAACGCTCCCAAATAGAGGTGCTACCATTTACAACAGAATATCCCCAACTTGGGTATTCGGTTTGCTTAAATAGTTTGTAAGCGATATCATCATATCCGTATTTTGATAATGAGAGCATAACATGTTTTGTTCCCAGAAAACCGGATGAAAACTTAAATCCATTCTTTTCAATTTTTTCTGCTAATCGAGCAGCTCCTTTTTTTGCGAGATGTTCTGGAAATAAATCAAAATATAAGGCGAGGGCATAGGTGGTTTGTGTGTCTTCAGATGTATATCCATTTTCTAAAATGTATTTTTTAGCAAAAGCTGTTTTTATGTTTTGGAATAGCGTCTTATACTTTTTAGCATCAGCTGTTTTTCCTAATGCTTCAGCCATTTCAGCCATTAATTTAGCATCAAAACCATAAAAAGATGCCCCAATAAAGTCATGACTTGTCTTTTCGTTTACCGAGAGCCAATCACCCCAATTATTCCCTCCACCAGGTCTAATAAAATCCGTACTGGCATCAGCTTGAAATTCCATAAACTTCTCCATCCCAGAATACATATATTCTAAAATTCGAGAATCGTTATACACTTTGTACATGTTATACGGAATAATAATACCCGCATCCATCCAAGCAGGAGCGTATTGATTTGGTCTTGAATAGGGAAATGGTGCAAAATTAGGGTAAGCACCATACCAACGTTGGGCATCGTCTACATCAATTAAAAATTTTGACATAAAAGGAGCTACATCGGCATTAAAAGATGCAGAACGCATAAAGGTTTGCGCATCTCCAAGCCAGCCTAAACGCTCATCTCTTTGAGGGCAATCGGTTGGAATGTCAAAAAAATTAGCTTCTTGAGTCGTTTTAATATTTCCATAAAGCTTATTATTCATTGTATTAGACGAACTGAAAGTACTCGTATGGGTTTCAATAGAGCTCAATACTAAACCAGTAATAGCATCTAATGTAGGTTTACCGGGAAACCCAATAACTTCTACATATTGAAAACCATGATAAGTGAATCTAGGTTGCCAAACTTCCTCTCCCTCTCCTTTTAGAATATATGTATCCGTTGCTCTTGCTAAACGAAGGTTTTCTGTTAAAATGTTGCCATCTCTTTTTAAAATCTCTCCAAACCTAAGTGAGATTTTAGTGCCTTTTAGGCCTTTTACTTTTAACTCTGCTATACCAGCAATGTTTTTGCCCATATCAAAAACATAAGTTCCAGGTTTTGGTTCAGTTATTTTAATAGGGCGAATACGTTCTGTGTTTTTTACTAGGTTACCAGGGTGTACTTGTAATTTTCCATTAGGGTAGGTGTATACTTTAGGTGTTTCCCAAGATTTATCATCATAATTTGGACTATCCCAACCTGTGTTTTCCATAGTAGCATCGTAAGTTTCTCCCATTAAAATATCAGCCTCACAAATAGCACCTTGGCTAGACTTCCAAGTTGTATCAGTTGGAATAATTTCTATACTACCATCTTCATATTCTAAATGTATTTGTCCCATGAATGATGGATTAACTCCATAATATTCACGCACTTTATCTAAACGAACCAATAAACCATAGCCAATGTATCCAGCATACCACCCATCAGCAACTATGGCACCTACAACATTTTCTCCTTCGTTAATATATTTGGTAATATCATACGTTTGGTAATACAAACGCTTGTTGTAGTCTGTCCATCCTGGAGCAAAATAGTCATCTCCCACTTTACTTCCGTTTAGTCTCAATTCATATAAGCCTAAAGCGGTTGTATAGGCTATTGCCTTTTTTATCTTTTTTTTAGGAGTAAATGACTTACGAAGGTATCTTGCGGGAGGTAGATATAAACTATCATATTTATCTGTTTTATCGTATCCAACGTCATGACTAATAAAAAGTCCTTTCCAATTTGAAAATTTTAATAATCCCATAGACCAGTGAGCTGTTTCGCTCCAACTGGATTCAGTATTTGATTCATCCCAAACCTTTACTTTCCAATAATATGTTGTATGAGACCTTAATGAAACGCCTCCATATTCAACCTGATTAGTATCACTAGAGGTAATTTTTCCACTGTCCCATATATCTCCTTCATTTTCACTTAACTTTTCTAGAGAAGAGGATACGAGTATTCTATAGGCTGTTTGGTACCTGTTTCTTCCCTCTGCTTCTAAAACCCAGCTAAATCTGGGTTTTAAAACATCCATCCCTATAGGGTTTGTAAGGTATTCTATTTTTAATGTATCAATGTTTAGGGGTGTTTTGTTAACTAATACATTATAGATACTTGTAAAATGAGTGATTAGTAAAAAAACGATAACTTTAATTTTCATAATGCACAATATTTTTTGTTAAACTGAAAAAAAGGCTACCTTAAAGTAGCCTTTAAAAACTAAAACTAACTCAAAAAAATTACCAACCAGGGTTATTTTCAGGGATTTGAGGATTATTATTAACTTCACTTACAGGTATAGGCCACAAATTGAAATTTGGATTGTATGGTGTATTTGTTGGTGACCAAATTATGTTCTCAGGATGTTGTGATAAAACTTCTTCTACTTTACCTAACCTTCTAATGTCATAGATTTCTTGAAATTCAAAAGAAAGCTCTTTATAACGTTCTTCATACACATATTCAGCAAATTCTTCTTGCGTCATACCATCTGGAGCATCAGTTGCTAGTGCTCTTGACCTTACTCTGTTTAAATAACCATAGGCTGTAGCTGTTGGACCATTTAAACTATTCTCAATTTCAGCAGCCATTAGTAGTGCATCAGAATATCTATAAACAATCATATCTGGATCACCATTAACCGCTTCTTGATCAATATCTATATACTTGTTTTGGTATATACCGTTACGCTCGGGATAATTATCATCCTTATAGGTTCTAGTGACTCCATCTCTATCAACATAAGAGTATGACATAGTAACGTCTCTTCTGGTGTCGGTAGTATCAAAAGAATTGTAAAAGTCCTCTGTAAATCCACCATGAGTTTGACCAAGACCTGGGTTGTTAAGTCTATTTGCAGAACCCCAAACATGTCCAAAAGCCGTACCTTGACTTGCGGTAGATTGTGTTTGTTGAATAGCAAATATGCGTTCATCGTTATTGTCTATACGAATAGCATCGTCATAGCTTGCTAATAATTTATAACCTTGAGCGGTGTCTTCTAAATCAATAACTTCTTGTAATTTAGCTTTAGCTAATGACATAGCACTTGCATCCTGCAATGGAAGTCCTGCCATAGTTAAGTAAACTTTGGCTAGGAGAAACTTAGCGGTGGCCTGAATAGGTCTTCCTATTTGAGTTGCACTTCTTTTATCGCTTGGCAAGTTGGTTTCGGCTTCTTGTAAATCTAAAATAATTTGCTGGTATACATCTGCTATTGGTGTTCTAGGAAGTTGAGCTTCTTCAGCTGTAATAGCAGGCTTTAAAGGCATTGGAACGTCTCCAAAAAGTTGAACTAGATTGAAGAAAGACCATGATCTTAAAAATTTAGCCTCAGCAATTATTTCTTTTCGTGCTATTTCTTCTTCACTGTCAAATTCTCTTCCTTCTAATTCTGCAATAAGGACATTAGATCTAAAGATACCTTGATAAAAGGGGTTCCAAACACGAGGTAAAGAAATAGCCTCAGTAGCATCAGTAGTATAGTTAGCCCACATTCTTCTCCACCACACTCTAGATTGCATTTTTGGTGAAGGGACCACAGTTAATGATGCCAAACCAAAATCATAGAGGCTAACAGCTCTGTTAAATGAATTATAAATTGAGGTCACTGCCACTTCGGCCTCATCTACGTTTTGATAAAAGTTTGATGGGCTGATTTCTGAATACACTTCTTCTTCTAAATCAGAACAAGCTACGAGACCGGCCAGTAGAATTATATATTTTAATTTTTTCATTATTGTTTTATTTAAATTAAACTATTATTAGAAACCAACATTTATACCTAAAGTAAAAGTTTGCGCTCTTGGATAGGTTGCGAAATCTATACCTTGAGCAAGATTATTGCCACCGCGAATATTTACCTCTGGGTCAAAGCCTGAATAGTCTGTAAAGGTTAGTAGGTTGGTTCCTGTTACATAAATTCTTGCAGATGCTATTACCTTAATTTTTTCAACAGGAACATTATATCCAACACTAAGGTTTTTTAACCTAATATATGACGCATCTTCTATAGTAGCAGAGTTTGGTGCAAAAAAACCTCCATTACCTCCAGTATAATTAGGATATCGAGTATTATTTGTAGGGTTTTCAGGTGTCCATCGGTTTTCATACCAATCTTTAAAGGCATTATTCACAATTCTACCAGTGCCCATAAAAGAGTTGTTGAGATTCATGACATCATTTCCAATAGATCCTTGAAAAAATACACTTAAAGTAAAATTTTTATACGTAAAGTCGTTGTTCCAACCAAAAATATAATCGGGGTTTGGATTACCTATAATACCTCGATCTAAACCACTTATTATACCATCTGGAACTCCATTTGGACCACTTATATCTTGGAATTTATAATGGCCAGGAGCTTGTCCGCCAAGTGTTGGAACTGTTGCTGTACCAGAAGTGTCAAAATCACTTTCTTGTAATATACCAATTACCTTATATCCATATAAAGCGCCAAATGGCTCACCTACTCGCATAACGTTTGTAGGGTCTGTTACAATATTTGTGGCAGGTCCAGGGCCAAATATATCGGCATCATTGTCTCCAAGGCTTACAACAGTTGCTTTATTGTTACTCCAGTTAAAATTAGTGTTCCACTTAAAGTCTTTTTTATCTATTATATATCCTCCCAATACAATTTCAAATCCTTTGTTTTCAATGCTCCCTGCATTGGCAGTAAGAGAGTTAATTCCAGCTGAATTTGGAAGTGGGAAATTTAATAATAAATCGTCTGTCGTTTTTTTGTAATAATCTATAGAAGCATTAAATCTGTTTTTTAGAAACCCGGCGTCCAATCCAATGTTAAACTGCTTTGTTTTTTCCCATTCTAAATTTGGGTTTCCAATTCTTATAGGTGCTAAACCAGAATATAAAATATCACCATATACAGCATTCGCAGTCCCTAAAAGGGTTAAAGACTGCAATGGCGATATAGATTGAGACCCTGTAATACCATAACTAGCTCTAAACTTCAAGTTAGATACCGTTTCTGATTCTTTTAGAAAATTTTCATTTGATATAGTCCAACCTAGACCTATAGAAGGGAAATACCCCCATTTTTTGTTTTCAGCAAAAACGCTGGAGCCATCAGCACGAGCTGTTAGTGATAAGTAATATCTTTTATCGTAGTTGTAGTTAAATCTAGCATAGTAAGATGATAAAATTCTTTCAATCCTAGAGCTTGTGGGAATTATAGGGTCTAAGCCCAAACCAACATTATCGGTTTCTAAGTTATCAACAGGAAAATTATCTACGATAGTATTTAAACGGCGTGTGTTATCAATTTGATAAGAATACCCTCCAGTTAAATCAATATTGCTTAGCTCAAATGCTTTGTTATAGTTTAAATACGATTCAACTAAATAATTACGATTACTACTAACATTATAAACAGCTCTAGAATTACGTAATCGTCCTTGTCTGGTTGTTTTAGGGAAATAAACTTCTCTTCTACTGTTAGAACTATTTGTACCTAACGAAAGGTTAAAGGTGAAATTTTCTGATATTTTATACTTTGTTAAGATACTTAAAATTAAATTCTCATTATAGGTTTCATTTCTTATGTCTCTTAGTTCTACCAAAGGATCCGTAAAAAAATTACTTGTACCATCACCTTCGTCGATAGGGTCATCAGGAGTTGCTGTTGGAGCATTTTTGTAAGCTGAAAAAACAGAACCTGAGTTTATAATAGAACCAGACCCTTCTCCTGATCTATTATTTTGTGAACGCACATAGTTCACAGATGTGCTGGTAGTTAAACGATCAGTAAGGTTATTATCTACATTTAGCCTGATATTACCTCTAGAAAAATCTGTGAATTTTACGATTCCTTCATTTTTCAAGTAATTAGCCGATAAGAAATATCTTGACTTACTGCCTCCGCCAGATGCAGTAAGTTGATATCTGTTGGTCATAGCTGTTCTCAAAATTCTATCCAACCAATCTGTGGTCGATGCGTTTTCTGGCAAGGGTCTATCAACCCCGTCAAACAGTATAGGTGTATTGTTTATAACAGCTACTTCATTTCTCCATTTAGCATACGTTGGTCCATCTAAAACTTCTGGAAAATCTTTAATATCACTAAATCCTGTTTCTGCTGTTAAATTAATTTGAGTAGCCTGCTCATAATTCCCTTTTTTTGTGGTAACAATTATTACTCCATTTGCACCTCTCGACCCATAAATAGCAGTTGACGAGGCATCTTTAAGAACCTCAACAGATTCAATTTCAGCCGGGTTTAGAAAACTTAAAAGGTTCGATGAGGTTTGGTTACCATCTCCTGCTCCTCTGGCAGAAGCTTCATTTCCTGTAGGCATAGGGTAGCCATCTATTACTATTAAAGGCGAATTATCTCCTAGTATGGAGTTATTACCTCTAATTCTAATAGTAACCTCTCCACCAGGCTCACTAGATGTATTAGTAATGTTTAATCCTGCTGTACGACCTTGAAGTGCCATATCAAAAGTAGGAACTGGCATTTTAGCAATATCTTCACCTTTAACAGATCCTACCGAGCCAACTAAATCAGCTCTAGTTTGGGAGCCATACCCAACCACAACAACAGCATCAAGCCCTTCTGTATCTTCTTCTAGAACAATATTTATTGTAGATTTTCCAGCCACAGATATCTCTTTAGTACTAAAGCCTAAATAAGAGAAAACTAATACTTGTGAACCAGATGTTAACTTTATTTTAAAATTACCTTCAAAATCAGTTACCTGACCGTTTTTTGTTCCTTTTTGAATAATATTTACCCCAGCTAATGGCATTCCATCTTCTGAAGTAACATTACCAGTTACAGTACTCTCCTGCGAATACATTCCAAGAGACATTAAAATAAAGCACAAAAACAGTACTTTTTTGTGAGTTTTTTTAAGTTGTTTTTTCATCATTTACTTAAATTTAGTTAATTGGATTTAGTTAATTTATTTTGGATATTGGTAAAACTATATCATTTCAAAGAGAATTCCATCCTGTCGAATCTGTGATATTTGTAATGATTTTAGTATAATTAAATTTGGTTTTTCAGTTCAATAAGATATTGTTGACAAGGTGTTATAACCATCTTTATTAAATTTAATACTCTGTAAAAGTGTGTTTTACTATATATTGAAGGTGCTCTTTCTTAAATTTAAGTTTGTAAGATTTATCTTTTATTTTATTTATCTTTATTGTAGGATAATAATACATCTTAAAACCATTTTTTAGATAGGGTAAGCAATTTTTAAAATAGTTTAAAGTTTACTGAAAGTGTTAAGGCTAAATAGTACCCTAAAGCAAAAAATATTTGAACTGGTTAAAACTTTGACATAATTATTTTTGAAGAGACCTAGATATTATTGATGATTAAGTATTTTATCTCTATTTAAGATACCTCTGGAGTCCAAGGCAGTTTTTAAAGATTGCATAAGTTTTATTTCCTCATTTGAGCGACAAAATTTTAGGTAAGGTTTTTTATGGATCCCTATACCATGCTCTGCAGAGACCGATCCTCCAAGACCAGTTAAGGGAGTATATATAATATTATTAATTTTATCTATGAGTTCAGTCGAATTATTGCTTTTACTTATTAAAAAGTGAATATTTCCATCGGCTACATGGCCATGAGCAAAAAAGTTGTCTATTTCTGGTATTTTATTTAAAATATTAAAAACAGTGTCAACGTAGGTGCCTATTTCTGAAACAGGAAGACTTACATCAAAATTCTGTACATTATTGCATTGGGAAACAAGAATATCTACATCTTCTCTAATTCTCCAAAACAACTCTGTATGTTGCACTGATTGCGCCAAAGCAGCATCTAAGATAAGTTTAGCCATCAAAGCTTCTTCCAGTAATGATTCTAATCTTTGTTGATCTTGCTCGTGATTACTGCCCAAACTTTCTATAAGAACGTAATATTTATATCCGTAGGATAAAGGCTTTGAAATATTTGTAGAAGGATTGGTCATAGCTTTAAAATTACGTTCCCATAATAACTCATAACCACTTAGGGTACCCGCTAAACCTTCATCTATAAATTTTAAAAATGACACTACATTTTCAAAATCGTTCATAGCTACAAATGCACTATTTCTACTTTTGGGTTTTTGTTGTAGCCTTAATATGGCTTTAGTGATTACTCCTAAAGTGCCTTCAGAGCCAATAAATAATTGTTTTAAATCATAACCTGAATTATCTTTTATGATTTTTTTCAGGGAAGAGATAATAGTCCCATCAGCTAAAACCACCTCCAACCCTAAAATTAAATTTCTTGTCATGCCATATCGAAAAACACGAAGTCCACCAGCATTTGTTGCAATTACTCCTCCTATTTGAGCTGAACCTTGAGCGCCAAAACTCATAGGGAATAATAAATTTTCTTTTTCTACTTCCTGATGTATAGTTTCTAGGACTACCCCTGATTGTACGGTTATTGTACGGCTAGATAAGTCCAATTCTTCAATGACATTCATTTTTTCCATACAAATGACTAATTCATCAGCGTTGGTTTCTGTACTCCCTGTAAGATTTGTTAATCCTCCATGTACTACAATGGGCTGGTGGTATTTATGACAAATAGTTAGGATATCTGAGACATCCTGAGTTGTTGACGGAAATACTACAGCTTTGGCACACAAAGGCTTGTCCATTTCCCATATATGCTCATATCTCTCTTTAACTTTTTCTCCTATAAGAACTTTGTTAACTCCAAGTTTTTGTTCAATTTGTTTAATATGTTCTTCAATCATAATCTTAAACTTAATTCTGAATTATTGAGATCCTGCATTAATAGTGTTTTCTCCTAAGCCTTCGGGACCTATTGAGAGGTAGCCTCCATCAACTGCTAGATTAGTGCCCGTAATAAAAGAGGCGTCATTGCTTAGTAAAAAGAGTACGGGTCTTGCCACTTCTACAGCGTTACCCATACGTCTTAACATATGAAAACGTCCCCAGATAGGATCCCATTTTTCTCGACCGCCTCCATCTAGATTAGCAGCTTTATCTGTTTCATGAGTCCATATCCAACCAGGATCTATACTGTTTACTCGTATGTTATGAGGAGCAAAATCTAGAGCTTGGCATTTAGTTAATTGGTTTACAGCTCCTTTTGATGCATTATAAGTCCACCTATCTTTTTGAGCAATATGAGCAGAAATGCTTGAAATATTTACAATAGCACCTCCACCAGATTTTTTCATATAGGGGTAAACCTCTTGTGCCATTTTTGCATAGGCTAAAGGGCCTACTTTAAAACTTCTCATCCAATCTTTAGTTTCGGCATTGATGCCTGCTGCAGTAAAAGAGAAAGCATTATTTATTAAATAGTCAATTCTTCCATATTTTTTTATGGTTTCATCTATAGTGGATTTGCAAAACTCTTCATCTCCCATATCTCCCATTAAAAATGTGGTGTCGTAGTTGTTTTCAATGTCATTCTCTTGTTTTATTTTACCTAAATCGTTTATGTCAGTAAATAAAACTTTACCACCTTCTTTACATAATTCTTCTGTAATAGCTCTTCCTAAACCAGAAGCGCCACCAGTAACAATAGTAACTTTACCTTCAAACCTTTGTGGAACAAATTCATGGTTGCTTTTATATAATGTATTGCTCATACCAGTATTATTTTATAGGTTATAAAAACGAATTGCATTTGTTTTAAAAACTTTATCACGCTCTTCTTCACTTAAACTTTCTGTTAACGAAACTGCTGTTTTAAACCATTTTGACCAAGAAGAGGCACGAAGTACGTGAGGCCAATCGCTACCCCATATTAATTTTTCCGGACCAAAAACATCAATCACTATATCTGAATACGGTCTCAAATCATCAATATCCCAGAGATCTAAATTGGCATTACAGACTAGGTTTGAAAATTTACAGTAGTGTGGTCCAGAATTAGCAAAGGCTTTTAGGTGTTGTCTCCAAGGATATAATTGCTTGTTAACTATACTTGGATTACCTATGTGGTTTAATATAAATATTGTGTCATGACACTTTTCTACAAGTTTTAAAACAGCAGGAAAGTGTTTTGGATCTATAGTTAATTCAAAGTGTAGATTGTTTTTTCCTAAGAGTTTAACGGCTTCAATAAAATCGGGACTTATACAAAAATTTAAATCTTCTTCTGGTTGTATTAACTGTCTAACTCCTTTTATTTTTTGGTTTTCTGCAAATTTTTCTAATACTTCCGCTACTGCGTTTCCTATATGTAAAGGTGCCCAAGGTATTATTGCAGACAGTCTCTCGTCCTTTTCTGAAAGTGCTTGAACCCATTCCACTTCTTTTAAAAATTGAGAAGGTTTGCATTCAGCTTGAACAAAAATCATTTTTTCAATAGATTGTTCTGCTGTAGCCTTATTATAATCTGATAAGGAAAAAGTTCTATTGATTTTAGGAAATTGATTTAACCAAGGATAATTTAAATGCTTTATATCCCATAGATGAATATGCGCGTCAATTATTGATGAATTTTTCATAGTTCTATTTTCATATTAAACTTTTATCCATTCATCACATAAGTTGAATATCCCAGTAGGGAAAAGGCTAAACACAATACCAAAATTCCTGTTATCATAATTCGGCGAGGTGCTACTCCAGAGTTTTTCCATTCGCCACCTAAAGCACCTGCTAAATTCCCTGCTAGAATAGATGCCAATATCATCATTGGAAAGCCTGCATAAGCGCCATAAGGTCCCATGGCATTTGCGCCAATACCATAAATAATAATACCTCCAGGCCATGCTAAACCCATAAAAATTGCACCTATCCACTCTCTAGAAAAACTGCCTTTAGATAAGTTTTTTAGCGTTCCTTTTTTCATCATCATATAAAAACCGAAAAAAGTGTTAATGGAAAAATTAGCTGTAAACACAAGGCTCCAAATTGCAAAACTTGTTGCATAGTCTTGTACCTGCATTTTTGAAGCCTCCTCCGTTATTGGAGTGCCAATAATAAATGCAAAATTAACGGCAGCCGAAAGGATGCCAGAAACTAAACAAAATAAGATGCCAATACGAAATGTTCCAGTTTTTTTATGGTCTTTGGTATTTAAAGCCTCTTCTTTCTTTTGACCAGCAATTGATATTATTACTACACCTATAATCATTACAATAATGGCCAATATTAATATATAGCCACCTGTTGTTAAGAGTTTATGAGGTTCAAATACAGATAGTGGTACAATTGAGCCAAAAACGTTAATAAGCCCCATAAGTATTGATACACCTAAAGCCATCCCAAGAGCAGCAATGGCCCGCCCCCAGTATATTCCTCCAATGCCCCATAAAATCCCACACGAAATAACACTGATTAATACTGAATTAGGAATAGCGCTATATAATTCCCATAAATTATCTACAAAAAGATATGACAAAGGCCAGGGTAATAACAAAAGTGCAAGAAGCGACCCAACCCCCCATATATTCTCAAACTCCCATGTCTTTACTTTAGTAACTGGTATTGAAAAAAGACCTTCTAAAATTCCTCCCAATGCTACGAGTAATACACCTACTAAAAATGCCATATCCATATACTTGATTATTATATTGTATTTATACTACAAAGTGGTTTTGACGGCGCGTATAAATTCATCACTATTCATTAATCATTCTATAAATCTTCCCATCTGCTTTGGTAAACATATACATGTTTCCATCACAATCTTGACCTAACCTAAGGTCTATACGACGTTTATTGGTAAGCTGTCCAAAATCTGTTTGCTTTCCTTTAAAAACTATATTCAACTTTTTAATATTCCTTTTGTCAGTGTTGGCTTCTGAAAGATCTGCTATATAAACAGTACCCTCTGGAATATCTCCAAAAATGTATTTCCCCTTAAATGTAGCTGTATTAGAAAAGAACCCCCCGCTAATAGCTGAACCATCATCATGATCATATTGAATTACAGGATATGTAACACCAAAATCGGCATCGTTATCTGGTAAAGGATACGCTAAACTTTGATTTCCATTAGGGTCTACTAAAAACCTACCTTCTCTAATAGGCCAGCCATAAAACTTACCTGGTTCTATAATGTTTACTTCCTCCGCTATATTATGCCCAATATCGCTGGCATACATTTGTCCTTCTGCATTCCAGCAAATTCTATTAGGGTTTCGTAACCCATAAACCCAAACTTCCCTTTTCTTGTTATTTGCATTTACAAACGGATTATCTTTTGGAACGCCGTATTTACCATTATCACTATTATTGCCCCTAGGGTCTATTCTCAAAATTGTGCCCCAAACTTGAGCCCCATCATGTAAGGCTATTTTTGGAAAACCATAAGCAACACTACCTCCATCTCCAACACCAATGTATAGCATGCCATAGTCTGGATCATCTTTTGAGCTATGTGGATTAAAAGTAATTTCTTGAATACCATGCATTATAGTAACAAAATCAATACGCAAAAGCTCTCGAATTGAACCTTCAAAAACTGAACTTTTTGGGTCTTTACTTTTCCATTCTTTAATAACCCATTGTAGTTTTACAGGAATACTATCTGGAAGCGAAAAATCAGCTTTTGCTTTATGTAATTTTTCTGAATGTGCAGTATAAAACAATCCGTTTTTTGAAAAGTCTGGATGAAAAGCAAAACTCCCAAACCCAGTACCTAGTCCTGGTTCAGGCATAAAACTATCGTGATATTTAGAGATTGAAGCATATAATTCTGGCTTATCACCTTTCAATTCATAAAGCATTCCTCTTAAATCGTTAATAAAAACGCGCTCCGTATTAGTAGTGCATGCCATCTTATTTATTCGAGCTAAGGGACCGTTTTTCGAAGAAGCAGGTACTTGGGCTACAAACTCTATATGAGCTTTAGCTTCAGAATAAACGAGCGTGTCTTTAATTGGGTTGTCTATAACGTCTTCTAAATTTTTATTACCAGGCGCTTCCTTCTTTAAATAAGAATTCATGTAACTTAGAAGTTCGTCAAATTCCTTTTCGGATAAATATGAAAACTCCGGCATAAATGTTTTATATTTTTGATGTAAAGCTTTTGCCCTTGGATCCTTTTGAGATATCATCTTAAATGGGTTCTTAATAAATTCTTTTATCCACGCTTCACTAACTTCTTTTGTAATCCCACTAAGATTAGGCCCTATGGCGTCCTTTTTAAAGTTATGGCAGTGACTACATTTTTCCTCAAAAATTAATTTTCCGTTTTGTATGTCCTCCGTGTTAATACTTATAGTACTACTATATTCATGTTTTGGCTCTGATTTACAGTTGCAAAGCACTACTACTAATAGTAAAATGTAGAAGAATCTTGTTTTAAATACTGTCTTGATACTGTTCAACCTCTTAGAAATAAAAATTATATCTCAGATTTAAACTTGTAACTTCCAGATCCGATTTCATAAACCTTATATTCTCCTTCTTGTTTTAAGAACTTTATAAATTTTGAATCAATTTTACTACCAGATTCAGATACAACGCTTCCCTTTTTAGATGGTAAGTAAACGTTAGCTGAGGTGTTTACTGGTATATCTAATTCTAGATTAAAACTTGAACCATCAATTGACCAAGAAGAAACAATATCCCCATTGATAGAAGCGTATTTAGCGTTAACACTTGTCAATGCCTTATTACCTAATTTTGGCTTTATTACTATGTTGCTAAAACCAGCATCTTTTGTATTGATTCCTGCTATATCACTAAATAAGAATTGAGAAAAAGCACCAAAAGCATAGTGATTAAAAGAGTTCATTTCGGCATTCATTTCTCCGTTAAAACCATTTTCTGGTGTGTAGCTATTCCATCGTTCCCAAATTGTTGTAGCGCCATTTTTTACTTGGAATCCCCAACTAGGATAATCCTTTTTTAACAGAATTTCATAAGCCAAATCAGAGCGTCCGATAGAGGATAACGCTGGTAATAATTGCCTGATCCCTAAAATACCTGAAGATGGCAGATTATTGTTTTTAGCTAATAAATCCACAAGATGTTTTCCTGCTTTTTCTTTTAGTTCTAGAGGTAATAAATCAAAATAAATAGCTGTTGCATACGCTGATTGTGTATGACCTGTAAAGCCTCTTTCTCCTTCAAAATAGCCTTTCGCTTTTCCGTAAACAGCTTCATCTATTTGAAACTTTCCATCTTCATCTATATAGTGCTTTATAAATGCGCTAACCGATTCGTTATATAAGGCCTCATAATAGTTTGCCTTTTCTTGCTTGCCAATAGCACCACTCATTTCAGACATAATCTTTAACGCATATTGATAATGCATAGATGCAAGTATATCATGTGAAAGGTGCTTGTCCGTCATAGACAACCAATCTCCAAAACCACCTTCAGGTTTTGCGTCTGCCCAAGAATGCTCTGGGTAAAACTTATGCGCTTTACTTTTTTCTATGTGATAATCCATGAATCGGGTCATAGATTCATAATGGCTTTCTATAATTTTTGTGTCATTGTAGAATTTATACGTGTTGTAAGGCACCATTACACCAGCTTCCATCCACCCTGGAGAATACCAAACCAACTTAGGGTATGGTCGAGGCGCAAAAACAGCATAAGGCCCATTATCATATTGCGCGTCACGAACATCTGCAAACCATTTTGTATTAAACGCACCTATGTTAGCATTGTAAAGTGCAGACCTAGAGAAGATTTGTACGTCTCCGAGCCACCCCAAACGCTCATCGCGTTGCGGACTATCTGTAGGTACTTCCATAAAATTAGAATGTTGTGTCCATACCACATTTTGATACATTTTATTTAAAACCTCATCAGAAGAAGTGAACGAACTTTCAAAAGGGATTGATGACCCAAAAGGGATACCTGTAATTGTTTTTTTACTAGGTTTTGTTTTAAGACCTGTAACTTCAACATATTGAAACCCATGATATGTAAATTTAGGCTCCCAAACTTCAGTGCCTTCGCCTTTTAAAATATAGGTGTCTGTAGCGCGCGCAAACCTTAAATTTTCGGTCATTAATCTACCATCATCATGTAACCTTTCTCCAAAACGGATAACTATGGTATCGTTTTTGTTTCCTTTAACTTGTAGTCTTGCATGTCCTGCAAAGTTTTGACCTAAATTAAAAATGTACGTGTCTTTTTTAGGCTCGGTAATTTCAATGGGTTCAATTTCATTATATACTTGTATGCTGTTCCCTGAGTAGGCCTGAATAACACCTTCTGTGCCTTTGTGGATGAACACAGGTTTCCAATCTTTATCATCGTAATTGGTAGTATTCCAATTTGGAAGTTCTAAATTAGCGTTATAGGCTACCCCCATAAGTAAATCGGCATAAATGAGAGGCCCTTCATTAGCTTTCCAACTTTCATCAGAAGTTATAATATCTTTTTCGCCATTATCGTATTCAATTTCTAGTTGTGAAAGCAATCCAGGATGCAAACCATATAACTCTCTGTTTCTAGGTTTAGATAATACTTTTGGACCTACATAACCAGCATACCAAGCATCTCCTAATATAGCACCTATGGTATTTTCTCCTTCGTTTAAATGAGAAGTTACGTTGTAAGTTTTATAATAAATACGTTTATTGTAGTCACTCCAACCAGGTGTTAAAAAATCTTCACCTATTTTTTTACCATTCAAAGACATCTCAAAAGCACCAAGTGCCGTTACGTAAAGCGTAGCATTTTTTAGGTTGGCTTTGGTGGTAAATGATTTTCGTAAATATGGCGGAGGCGGTAAATGTAAAGTGTCTTTTTTGTTTTTATCAGTTGTTTTATAACCAATCCATTTTGCTTTCCAATCAGACTTATTTAGTAATCCCATGGTCCATATACTTACTTCACTCCAAGATGAAGCAACATCATTTTCATCCCAAATTCTAACTTTAAAATAGCAATGTTGTCCAGATTGCAATTCTTTACCTGCATAGCGTACTTGTGAATTTTGTGCTGACACTAATTTCCCAGTATCCCAGAGTGTGTTGTCGTCAGTATTTAATGATTCCTTTAAACTTGCTACTTTAATTTGGTAGGCAGTTTGTTTTTTGTTTCTTCCGTTAGATGACATTGTCCAACTAATACTAGGATTTGGATCATCAATACCTATTGGACTTTCAAAATAATTAACAGTTATTTTGCTTATTGAAATGTTATCCTCTGCTTCTTTTGAACAAGAATGAAGCAGAATTATTGATAGAAATATGAGTGTGATTTTTTTCATTTATCTTTTTTAATTAATTACTAAAGAATTATTAAGAAATGATTTTAGTTCAACAAACTTATTACTAAAAATAGATTTTTGCATCCTGTCGTTTCTGTTGGAAATTCATATAAATAGGCGCTTTTTGATGCTAGGAGAAAGAAATTTTATTTCTATAAAACCTACAGAAAATAGATACTTTACAAAATATACACTAAAGATGAAATGGGGTATATCACTAAATTAAACTCAACAGGGATACCTATAAGTACTTTGTGAAACACTTAAGTTTTGATGTCAGTAAAAATCATGATTTAAGATTTCAAGATTAAATCTTTACCTAAACCAAAAAATAAAAAGACATGTTCTTCTCACAGAAGCAACAGGATGCTTTTTCATTTCATTTATATTAATATTGTTACAGCTAAATTGTAAAGATTAATGAATGGATTTAGTTGAGATTTTTAAAAATGACATAATGAAAAAACTATTTTTTTTACTTTTTGTATTCATCTTAACTGTAAATTCTAATGCACAAGATAAACCAAATGTTGTATTTATTTTAGCCGATGATTTAGGGTGGAGCGATGTAACCTTATACGGAAATACTAAATTCTACGAAACGCCAAATTTAGAACGATTAGCAGCAAGAGGCGTAACGTATACTAATGCCTATGCCGCAAGCCCTTTGTGTTCTCCAACTAGGTCTAGTATTTTAACAGGGCAAACACCTTTACGAACAGGTATTACCGCGCCAACAGCACACCTAGAAAAAGAATTGCTTAAGGCATCGCTTGAAGAAAACCCAAATAGTGAGAATAAGGCAGTAAATTGTATTTCGGTATCGCGATTAGATAATAAACTCCCCACTTTAGTAAAGCAATTTAAAAAGGCAGGCTATTCTACGGCACATTTTGGAAAGTGGCATTTAGGAAGAGAACCGTATTCTCCGTTGCAACATGGTTTTGATATTGATATACCGCATTGGCCAGGTCCTGGGCCTGCAGAGAGTTTTGTGGCTCCTTGGAAATACCCTAGTTTTAAAGAAAAATATGCCCAAGAACATATAGAGGATAGAATGGCAGAGGAAGCTGTTTCTTGGTTAAGAAATGTAGATAAGTCTAAACCTTTTTTTATGAACTACTGGCAATTTTCTGTACATGCCCCTTTTGATGCCAAAGAAACCTTAAAAAAATATTATAGTTCTAAAGTAGACCTAACAGATTTGCAACATTCTTCTACATATGCAGCTATGATACATTCTTTAGACCAAGCAGTAGGGAGATTGTTAGATGAGATTGACAGATTAGGTCTTGCAGATAATACCATTATTGTTTTTACAAGTGACAACGGTGGAAACATGTATAATGGCATCATTGATTTTTTACCCTCAGGAGAAAAATATATTACTCCACCAACAAGTAATAGGCCTTTACGAGGGGGGAAAGCAACCTTGTATGAGGGCGGTATTAGAGTACCAACTATAATATCTTGTCCAGGTGTAGCAACTCCTAGAACAAAATCAGATCAAATAATCCAATCTATAGATTTTTATCCAACACTTTTAAATCTAACAAATATACCTCTGCCCAAAGATCATATTGTTGATGGTATGGATATAACACCTACGTTAAAAGGAGAAACCATCGAAAGAGATGGGATTATTACATTTTTTCCTCATCAACCAAAGGTACCAGATTGGTTGCCGGCTTCAATTTCTGTTCGTTCAGGAGATTGGAAATTAATTCGAATCTTTCACTTAGGTAAAGATTTTAAACACGGTTATCGACTTTATAACTTAAAATGGGATATTGGCGAACAAAATGACCTTTCTGAGGTATACCCTGAAAAAATAATCGAACTAGATAAAATAATTGAAAATCGTATAGCTGAATCTAATGCTGTAATACCTATACCAAATAAGACATTTGACCCTTCCAAATTCGCTCTAGAAAGTATTGGTGTACAAGCAGGGGGTTATAAAGGTGTAAAAAAGATAGAACTTAATTAAAACATACTCTTTTTTAATCTATTTATTAGACTAATAAATAAACACTCAAGATTATTTAGATACTACAAACAACTAGCATTTCAGTCGTTAATTAAAGTCATAGAGAGAGATATTAGTTTCTTTATAAACCCTTCTAGATAGTTGATTTCTTAATCATAAAGGTTGCTAGACTTACACATTTACCCCCTAAATTAAAAACATATACCCCTGTAAAAGTAGCCATTTACCCCCTTATCAAAAACATATCTCCTTAAGGAAGCAGCAAGAACATTATAATATTGTAGTAAACATTTTTCACTAGAACGCAACATGTTTACCAACTAAATATTCTAACACTCTAACTTTTAAACTTTAATAAAATGGAAATAGCAGAATTTATTAAAATCGATGACCAATCAAGAGAATCTAAATATGAGCAAATTGTTAAATCTATAATTCATAATATTTCCGTTGGAAATTTAGTTATGGATCAAAAAATTCCATCAATCAATAGTTTTAGCGAAAATTTATTTGTGTCTCGTGACACCGTTGAAAAAGCATATAATATTTTAAAAGAGCGCAATGTCATTTCTTCTATAAGGGGCAAAGGTTTTTACATAGCAAGAACAGAACTTATATCTAAGATTAATATTTTATTTTTAATTAATAAGTTGAGTGCTTATAAAATGAAAATATATAATGCCTTTGCTGATTCTATTGGAGAAAATGCACATACAGATATCCATATTTATAATGGAGATGAAACACTATTTTTAAACCTACTGGACAAGCACAAATTGTCTTATGATTATTATGTGATTATGCCTCATTTTAAAACAGAGAATTTGGAGCACACTAGCATGACTCCAAAAGTTTCTAATGCTTTAAAGAAAATACCAGAGAACAAACTCATTTTAATGGATAATGCGTTAGAATCAAATCAAAACCAGATTATAACAGTATATCAAGATTTCGAGAAGGATATATACGGTGCATTGACAGAAGGGCTACACATATTAAAAAAATACCAAAAAATAATATTGGTATATCCCCAAGAATCAATTTACCCATATCCTAGAAGAATTTTTTATGGCTTTAGAAGGTTTTGTGACACACATCAATTTGATTTTGAGATAATAGACGAAGTATCTCTTGACATGAACATAAATAAAGGAGATTTATACATTATTATCGAAGAGTCGGAATTGGTTACTTTTGTAGAACAAGCGAGAGAGAAAGAATTTAAACTTGGAGAAGACATTGGTGTTATTTCTTATAACGATACACCTCTTAAAAATCTTTTTGGAATTTCAGTAGTATCTACAGACTTTAATGTTATGGGAGATATGGCGGCCAAAATGATTTTAAACAAGGAAAGAGGAAAATATAAAGTACCTTTCAATTTTATCCATAGAGCATCTGCATAAAATAGTTGTTTCAAATTTTTACTAAAAGATAAAACTTATTTATCATACTTTAATTGGGCATTAGGTTAGTTCTATTCTTTTACTTTTTAAAATCACATCTTAAGTTGTTTTTTGGAGCATTAACTTAAATCTAAATATATAGTTTTAGACACACGAATGATTGTTTTATGATTTTAGTTTATAAGCTCAGATTCAATATTTCAAATTAAAACGACTTGATAGAATTTGTGTTTTATCAAGGTAAATTAGAAATTGTTTATACTTATATTTAGCAAAGTATTTAACAAAGGTTTTTAACTATAAATGATTTTATCCATAAGAAAGTTTTACTTTACGGTCTTTTTTTTACTCATTTATACCTCTATGTTTTCGCAATGGCGGTTACATCAAACGGGTGCAGAAGAAGGGTTATCCCATAATAGGGTTACTAGCATTATTCAAGACAAGAACGGTTACTTGTGGTTTGCTACTTTAAATGGAGTTAATAAGTACGATGGCTATTCCATGAAGTTATATAACTATGGTGTAGACGATAAGGGTTTAAGTAGTAGTGTTATACTTAAGCTGTTTGAAGATAAAGATGGATATATATGGGTAGGAACCATAGCGGGTCTTAATAGAATAAATCCAGATACAGGAATTATTAATACTTATTTTGAGACAGGTGCTAACCCTGTATTTACTGGTAAAAACAGTATATATCAGTCTGAATCGGGAATTTTCTTTATTGATTCTCTAGATGGTATAAAGCTTTTTGAAATTGATGATCAAGGTAAATTAAAATATGAGTTTTTCTTGAATAAATATGGTGGGTTTAAACTAGATATTAAAAACATTAAACCATCTGCAAATGGTAAATTTTGGTTTTTAACACCATCTAAGACTGTTAAGCTACATCAAATTGACATTGTAAGAGATGGGACAACCCCAAAACTATCTATTGATGCTACAGATTATACAGAATCATTGTTTGATAGTGAACGTACTGCTCTTGATATCTTAGAATATCCGAATAATACGTTATGGATTATAAATGAAGACCTTGAGTTGTTAAAAATAAAATTAAACGACAATTTAAAAGTTATTGAATCCAAAACAATAAATCTTAAAAACAGTATAGCTCTTAACCAATTAAAAGAGCAACGGCTTGTTAATATGTCTGGTGATAAAGAAGGTAGAATATGGATAGCAGGAAACGGATTGCTTTTAAACTATAATGATGAATCTGGAGAAATTCAAAATTTATCAAAAAACAAACAATTAAAAAACCTAATAGATAATCAAGATATTCAAAAAATCTTCATTGACAACTCCAATGTGTTGTGGTTGTGCGCTTTAACTAATGGTTTGTTTAAAATGGATTTAGAAAGTCATTCTTTTTACAATTCAACCGAGTATTTAAGTACTGAGTATTCATCACAGTTATTTAAATCTCAAATAGTTACCCTCTGCGAAGATAAAAAGGGTAATTTTTGGTTTGGAACACAGAAAGGAATTATTGCAGGTCTAGATAAAAACATATTCAGAAATAATGTTTCCAGTACATCTGTTTCCCCAATAATATATTTAGATTCAATTAGTGACATAAAAAAAAATAAAGCCACATTTTTCCCAGAAGTAAAACGCTTAATAAGTGATAGAGAAGGTGCTATATGGGTGGGCGCTTTAAATGGTTTATTTAAAATAGATTACAATGAGACATCTAAAACATATAACATTAAAGAAATTGATGGTGTAAAAGATTATTTAGGAAATAAAATAGATAGTCGGGTTTTTGCTATTGAGGAAGACAGAAAAGGAAATATCTGGTTTGGGCCTTGGGAAAAAGGTTTAATAAAAATGAGTTTTAATAAGGAAACCAACTCCTACTACACCACTAATTACAATGCATCTTTAAGAGATTCTACAAGCTTGTCTAGCAATAACATAAGGGATATTTTAGAAGACCAACAAGGTAATATTTGGGTTGGAACAGTTGACGGCTTAAATAAATTAAACCGCTCCTCTACAGGGGAAGTGACTTTTGAAAAATTTTATAGCAACCCTGAGAATCAAAATACCTTAAGTAGTAGCCATATACTAGATATTCATCAAGCTAAAAATGGTGATTTATATTTTGGTACTTACGGGGGTGGGTTAAATTGCTTAAGTTATTCAAATAAAAATGATTTTAAATTTACAAATTATACAGTTGAAAATGGTTTGCCGAGTAATGTTGTCACTCAAGTAAAAGAAGATTTTAAAGGCAACATATGGTCTATTCATACAAGACAAATTTCTAAGTTAAACCCTAGTACTGGAAAAATAATATATTTTGAAAAAGAAGATGGGTTTGATGTGGATCAATTTGTAGATAATGCCATGGAATTCACAAAATCAGGAATGATGATATGTGGTGGTGTAGGTGGATTTACATTTTTTTACCCTAATAATTTAACTGTTAATTCTCAAAAGCCGCAGGTTACACTTACAGATTTCAAACTATTTAATAAACCTGTAGGGGTGAATGAAAAAGTAGATGGTAAAATCATATTAAATAAAGGGTTAAATGAAACAGAAAAAATTGTATTACCACATCATTTAAATTCTTTTGAATTTGAATTTTCAAGCATGCACTTTTCTAACCCCAAAAAAAACAGGTACAAATTTGTTTTAGAAGGTTTTGAGGAAAATTCGCACAACACAATAGGTCAAGAGCGTAAATTTGCATCTTATACAAACGTACCTCCCGGAGATTATATTTTTAAAGTATATGGTTCTAATAGTTCTTCTGTTTGGAGTGATGTTTCTAAGGAAATAATGATAACAATTACACCGCCTTGGTACCTAACAACTACTGCAATTGTATTTTTTGTTTTGCTTTTAGGAGTCATTGGTTTTATAGTAAATAGAGTAAGATGGAATCAAATAAAGCTAAAGAATCAAATAAAATTGGAAAGTGCCTTGCATGAAAAGTCTGAAGAGATGAATCAGATGAAATTAAGGTTTTTTACAAATATTTCTCATGAATTAAGAACACCATTAACCCTTATAATAGGACCTCTACAGCAGATTATGGAGGGAAGTAATGATGCAAAATATCTACAGCGCTTAAATGCTATAATGTATAAAAATTCAACACGTCTATTAAAGCTAATTAATCAATTATTAGACTTCAGAAGTGCTGAGTCTGGTAATGTAAATTTAATAGTAGAAGAAGGTAATCTTGTAAGTTTTCTAACTGAAATTTATAACGCCTTTAAGGAAATCGCTGCCGAAAGACAAATAAATTTCAAATTCAAGTCTACTAAAAACTCTATTCAGGCATGGTTTGACAATGATAAAATTGAAAAAGTGGTATACAATTTATTATCCAACGCTTTTAAGTTTACATCTCCTGGTAAAAGCATTACATTAATTTTAGATAAAGAAAATATTGATGGTAAAGAATGTGCCATTATAAAAGTTGTTGATGAAGGGATTGGAATAGCTAGTGATGATTTATCAAGTGTATTTGAAAGGTTTTATCAAATTAAAAAAGAAAGTAATAGTATACAAACTGGTTCTGGTTTAGGCTTGGCCTATACAAAACGACTGATTGAAATTCATAAAGGCAATATTTTCATGGATAGCACTGTAGGCAAAGGAACTACCTGTACCGTCTCATTTCCTATATCTAAGGGAGAATATGAAGATGATGCCATGCTTGAAATTCATCCAAAACAGTATAATTTTAGTTTCGTTAAAAAAGAAGTAAAAGATTTTAAAAGCGACTTAATAGAGCCTCCTAAAGCCAAAATAAAAGTTGAATACACTAAGGAAACTCCAACATTATTAATAGTTGAAGATAACACAGATTTAAGAGAGTATTTATCAAATTATTTTGAAAACTATTACAAAGTTATAAGTGCTAAAAACGGACAAGAAGGTTTAGATCTAGCATTAAAATTGGGACCAGATATCATCATATCAGATTTAATGATGCCTGTAATGAATGGTGTTGAGATGTGTAAAATAATTAAAAATGACATCAATACAAGTCACATACCGGTTATAATACTTACTGCAAAACTAGGATTGGAAAATGAGAAAGAAGGACTAGAAGCAGGTGCAGATGAATTTGTGTTAAAGCCTTTCAATATGGAGATTCTGAGGCTTAGAGTCAATAATATCTTAAAAACCAAACAGCAATGGGCCGAAAAATTCAAGACAAAATCTACACCCTCTAGTTGGAAAGAATTATCCAGTAAATTAGATAAAAACTTTTTAAAGAAATCTTTTAAATTTATTGATAAAAACATTGATAATTCTGATTATTCAGTAGAAAAATTTTCATTAGATATTGGTATGAGTCGTTCTGCACTTCACAAAAAAATAAAGTCTATTACTGGTCAATCTACTTCAGAATTTATTAGAACTATCCGAATAAAAAGAGCAGCTACACTTATTCGATCTGGTCAATATTCAATAACGGAAGTTGTTTTTATGGTTGGTTTTTCAGATACCAAGTATTTTAGAACCTGTTTTAAAAAACAATTTGGACAAACACCTAGTGAGTATGTAAAGGGTTTTAAAGTAAAAGATTAAAGTGCTATGTTTTATAATCTTTTATTTGATTATTGTTCCCGAAGACTTTTTTGAAACCAAGAAATTGGTGCACTTGCCACAGAAATTAAAAGGTTGATTTTTTTCTTAATATTAACGTAAAATCATAGATGAACGGTTAAATTATTTAAAATTTTTCAAATAAAAAGTAGGAAAAATTTGTTTATTTAATTTTTTTATATACTTTTTTCGATGAAAAACGCATTTAATCGTGTTTTTTTAAATTGCTAATCTCTCTAAAATAAAATTTAATTTTTAAGTTTTTAAAAATGAGAATAGCCCAATCCCTCAACTTAAAGTACTTTTGTAACCTAGTACTTTTTTTCTTTTTTTGCACAAATTTACAGTCTCAAAACATACAGATTGAAGTCATAGGTGGTGCTTCATTGTCCCAAAATGATGTTGTTTCTATTACCGCAGGTAATGCTATCAGTTTTAGAATTACCACTACAGCTAGTAGTTGTGCTAATTTACGGGTTCAAGATATTACACTTACCAACAGTAGTGCTTTTTCATTAAGTCATTCTGGTCTTCCTCAAAATATTAAACCAGATCATTGTAAGAATGGTGATAAGTATATGGACTTTACGGTTACTAATATAAGTGGAAACTGCGGCGCTTCAACAGGTGTAACTGTATCTAGTAACAGCGACCCTGACTTTTTATTTACATTTACAATTAGTGGTGCACCAGAAATAAATGTGTTAGGAGGGAGTCCGTCTGCGGATATTATTCATGGCTCCACAACTACCAGTGCTACCAATGGTACGTATTTTGGAGTTATAGAAGCGGGGGTTTCAGAAACAAGATATTATGTTATTGCAAATACGGGTAGTTGTCCTTTGGAAGTTCAGGGGGTAATAAGTTCTTCTTCAGAATTTGCGGTATTACCATATTTAATTATGCCAGATTTGGAAACTGCAGCTCCTTTTACTGCGAACATTGACCCAGGATCATATATGGTATTACCTGTAACTTTTACGGCACCACCACTTGGGTCTGGTACTTATACATCTACTATAAGTATTTCAAATTCTGATAATACTACATATACTTTTGATGTTAGCGCAGAAATGTTCAATTTTAATATTCCTGGGCCAGGTGGAGTTACGGCCGATTTTAGATTATGGTTAAAGTCTAATAGAGGTATAAATGTGGCTTCTGGGGCAAGTGTTTCAGACTGGTTAGATTTGGGTTCTAATGGAAAAGATGCTACAACGGTATCTGGAAAAGAGCCTACATTTCTTGATACTGCAACGGATAATATCAATTTTAATCCGGTTGTTAAGTTTGAGAATGATGGTGTTTCCAAAGAGCAATATATGTACAATAGTTCAAACGGGTTTTATAGTCAGGATATTTTTATTGTTATGATTCCCGATTCAACGGTGACAAATGCTTCATCGGGGAACACCATTTTTGCCGGAATATCATCGGGTAGTGCTGGTGATATGACAGGTGTAGGTTTTGGGGATTATTCATCAGAGTTTACCAATGAAATCTTGTCATATAATCAGAATATTCCTAGTGGAGGTAGTTATAATGGAGAGGCAGAAACTAGTACCAGTAAAACCTATTCAAACGCAGGGATTATTAATATTAGAAATAATGCTTTTTCCTCGCCTACAGGACAGGAGATTTTATATAATTCTAGTACGTTGACAACTACTTCTGTTAATGATATTTCTTTTGATAATGTTGGATTTGTAGATCCGGGTCCTCCAAGTGTTGTAAATGGAACTGAATATTGGATTGGAAGAAACTACGATGTTCAGGGAAGTTTAAATGGCCGCGTTGCAGAGATTTTTACATTTGCTGAACGCGTATCGGATGTGGATAGACAAAAAATAGAATCGTATTTAGCAATTAAATATGGAATCACTCTTGGGACTTCTACAGAGGCGGAAAAAGATTATATAAATTCTTTTGGAACATCAGTTTGGGATATTTCAGCTAATACTGGATATAATTATCATGTAGCAGGAATTGGAAGGGATTCTATTTCAGACTTAAACCAAAAACAGTCTAAAACTTTAAATATGCCTAACGAAGTTACTATTGGGTTGAACGGTATTTTTTCAACTAATGGTGCTAATATTAATGAGTTTAATAAGGATGGTGATTTCTTAGTTTGGGGAAGCAATAATGATATCTTTTCTGGTACAAATACAAATACGGTAACCATTGCAACAGGCATTACAACCTCATTGACAAGAATAAATAGAAAATGGAAGATTGTAGAATCTTTGGAAGATGGTAGCAGTGATGTTGGTAATGTGTTTGTTTCTATACCATCTGCTGCTTTTAGTAGTTTTGCTTTAGGAGTAGATGAGGAATATGCATTAATTGTGGCAGATAATGCCAATTTTGCTGATACAGATATCATTGATGTTATACCATTGAAATCTGATGAGGCTTCTAATCTTCAAACTTGGTACGATTTTGATGGGACTAAATTTTTTACGTTTGGAAAGGTTTCAAAACTTGAAGAAAATCATTCTGTAAATATTGCATCTGGAGACTATTTGGTTGGAGAGTATGATTTAAACCTCAATATTAATGATTTTACTATTTCTGCTTGGGTTAAAGCTAATTCAACACAAACAAGTACTAGAACAATCATGGCTAAGGGTAGTAAACTTCAACTAAGATTAAATAGTTCTCACCAAATTGAGGTTATGGTTGATGATGATGTAACACCAAGGTTTACTTCTACAATGGTTTTGAATGATGATAAATGGCATCAAGTAACTTTTGTTTATAATAGTGGAACGATATTTCTATATGTAGATGGGGTTTTAGACAAGTCAGAACAAAACGTGGTAGCACCATCTCCAAACTACAATAGATTTTCGGTTGGTGCTATTTATGTTGATAAGAATAATATAACAAACCCTTTTTTAGGAGACATAGATGAGATATATGTATGGGATCAGGGTTTAACCCAGTCTCAGATAAGATATTTAATGAACCAAGAAATAGAAAAGGGAACAGGAGATTTTGTGACCGGAAAGTCACTGCCTCAAGACGCCTCCAGTAACGAAGTAGCTTCAATTCCATGGAGTAAACTAAAAGCATATTATGATTTCAACGCATTTTACGGTTCAACTATTGAGGGTTTAACAGATGACAGAAACTTTTTAAGATTAAAATATTTAGATAAAGATAAAACATTAGTTGAAGACCAAACTATTCCGGTGCCTTATGTGTCTGTGGCAGGTGGAGAATGGGGAAATTCAGCAACATGGGCTAATAGCTCAGACCAGATAGCTCCAAACGCTTTAAGTTTAGATGGTAGTACTTATATAGATTGGAATATTGTTGAAATAGGACATGATATTACCTCGGGAGATAAGGATATAACTGTTTTAGGTTTAATACAAACAGTTGGAACATTAACAATTGCAGACCCTGTGGTTGTTTCCCCAATTGAGAATAACGATGGACAAAGCTTAAGAGTAACACATTATTTAGAGATTGATGGTGTTATAGACTTAGTGGGGGAGTCTCAATTAATACAAGATGAAGGAAGTGTGCTTGATGCTGATAGCGGTGGCTATATTGAAAGAGATCAACAAGGTACTGCTAATGCATATAATTATAATTATTGGTCGTCTTCAGTAGGGCCTATTTCTGGTAATACTAGCACAAGAGGTACTGGTATGGCACGAGAAAACCCAAATTATACTATTTCTGGTGTTCTTAATGATGGAACAGATTCTTCTTCTTATCAAAGTATTGATTTTGATAGTAGTTATAACGCAGCCGATTCTGATACACCGTCAATACCTAGAGTTGTAAGTACTTATTGGCTTTATAAGTTTTATGGGGCTGTTGGAGATATGAGTTCTTGGACTTCTTTAAATGAAAATTCGCCATTACTTCCGGGTGAGGGCTATACAATGAAAGGTACATCTGGGTCTGTGGCCGTTAGTAACAATCAAAATTATGTATTTAAAGGGTTGCCGAACAATGGTAATATTATATTAGAATTAGATAAGTCTTCAGGAGATGTTGAGAGATTAATAGGAAATCCATATCCATGTGCTATAGATGCTGACGAATTTATATTGGATAATATTAAATCTACCGAAACTATTAATGGTGAAATAGGTAGAAATACAGATAATGTTATAAATGGAGCATTATATTTTTGGCACCATTTTGGAGATGTTGATTCTCATTACATGAAAGATTATGTTGGGGGATATGCTACTTACACACTTATGGGTGGCACTGAGGCTTATGCTACTGATGATCTTATTGACAATTCGTTGCCAGAAGTTGGAGGAGGGAAAATACCTGAAAAGTATATCCCGGTTGGGCAAGGTTTTTTTGTTAGTACCGAACTTCCTTCGGGGTTAAGTGGTACTACCTCTACAGTAGAAGGAGGAACCATTACCTTTAAAAATAGTCAACGTGTTTTTGTTAGAGAAGGATATACAGGAATAAATGATGGGTCACTATTTTTTAAGTCTAATAATAAGTCAAAGCAAGTAGAAGTTGTAAAAAAAGACTCGAGGCCTAAAATTAGATTACAGTTTGTTTCATCTAAAGGATATAAAAGACAACTTTTAATTGGAGCAGATAATCATGCTACTGATAGTTTTGATCTTGGTTATGATGCCTTATTGGTAGATATTAATAAAGATGATATGTATTGGATATTAGATGGTCAAAAATTTGTGATTCAAGGTGTGTCAAGTTTTGATAGTACTAAAGAATATCCATTAGGGTTAAATATTGAAAATAGTGGTAATGTTTTAATAAAAGTAGACTCGTTTGAGAATTATAGTGGTAATGCCTACTTATTAGATAAAGAGACTAATGAAACTTTTTTGATTAATAGTGAGGGTTTTCAAGTATCATTAAGTTCGGGAGTGTATAGTGATAGATTCTCATTAGTATTTGAACCTTCTGACGGATTTATTAGTAAGGAATCGAACGCAATTAAAGTTTCTACACAATATAATATGTTAAATTCTGAACTTAAGTTAGAAACCAATTCAATTCAAAATAAGATAATTGGTGTTCAATTATTTGATTTTCAAGGAAATAAGGTTGTGTCTGATGATTTGCATTTAGAAAACTCATCTCATACTTTAAATATTAGACCAGGAATATATGTACTTGTAATAACGACCAAAAAAGGTGTTGTCAGCAATAAGGTTGTTTTAGGAAGTGATTTTTAGTGTTTAATTGAGGGTTTAATATTATTTATAAAAAAGTAATACTGATTTTGATACCAATAGGTATTCTCATATAAATCAATGGAATTTTCAACACCCTCGGGGTTCAAAATACTATTCACCTTTTTCAAATAAAGGTTTGCATTGGAAATATCATTTATTTTATGATAAGACAACGCTAATCCTAAAAGAGCATCAAAGTCCATAGAATCAAATGCTAAGGCATTGGTGAAATCGTCAATAGCTTTGTTATATTTTCCTGAAAGAAGATGAGCAGTGCCTCTATAAAAATAGGCAAACGTGTTATTGTCATTATAGCGAAGAGATTTGGTTAAATCTTTAATTGCTTTGGTATAATTATTTATCTCCAGATAAAATACACCACGGTTGTAATAGGTGTTAGCATTTGGTGATATATATATGGCTAATATATAATCTTTCAAGGCTGCTTTTGGCATTTCAAGCGCTTTGTATGATGCCGCTCTTAGCATATAAACTTCGGGAAAATTAGGGGCTACTTTCAAAATTTCATTAAAATCTTTGATAGCGTCTTTGTACTCTTCCAAGTCATATTTAACACAAGCTAAACTATATAAGGCATCAATAAAATTGGGGTCAAGTTCAAAGGCTTTAGCATAATCATTTTTAGCTCCAACAAAATCTTTTAAACTAAATCTAGAATTACCTCTATTAAAGTAGCTGTCTGCATCAGGTTTATTTAGAATAATTTTTGAATAATCAACAATAGCTCCATTAAAATCCCCTAGGTCATTTTTAGCTAAGGCCCTTTGAAAATAGGCATCAAGGTGGTTGGGATCTAAGGCAATAGCTTCATCAAGTAGCTTTATTTTTTCTTCAGAATCAATGGTTCTAAGGGCTTTTCTGTAGAATTTATTTGCTTGCCCAAAAGACAAAATGGGAAGTGTAAATAATAAAATAAGTAGGACTCTTTTCATATGCCAGTTAAAGCATCAAATAATATGCCGCAATTTTATTGGAAAGATAGTTAAATTTTCATTCAAAAAAACAAATAAAAGTAATCAGATTTTTCTGATTACTTTTTAATATCATTGTTGAAAGTTTAATACTAGCCCAAAAAAGGGTACCTGTAATCTTCAGGCGTGACAAATGTTTCTTTTATCAATCTTGGAGAAACCCATCTCAAAAGATTTTGTGCGCTACCAGCTTTATCATTGGTTCCAGAAGCTCTGGCACCACCAAATGGCTGTTGTCCAACTACGGCTCCGGTTGGTTTGTCATTTATATAAAAGTTACCAGCGCTATTTTGTAAAATATTTGTTGCTTCAACAATAGCGTATCTATCTCTAGATAAAATAGCTCCCGTTAAGGCGTATTCACTTGTTTCATCTACAAGTTTTAAGGTTTCGGAATAATCTTCATCTTTATAAACGTAGATGGTGATTACAGGTCCAAATAACTCTGTGCACATCGTAGCATATTTGGGGTTGGAAGTTACAATAACTGTTGGCTCAATAAAGTAGCCTTTACTTTTGTTATACCCACCGCCAACAACAATGTCTGCATCACTATCAGCTTCAGCTTGGTCAATGTACTTAGCAAGTTTGTCAAAAGACCCCTCATGAATTACTGCTGTAATGAAATTGCTCATATCTTCTGGAGACCCCATTTTAAAAGAGTTCACATCTTCAATGACATAGTTTTTTACATCCTCCCATAAACTTTCTGGTATGTATGCTCTTGAGGCGGCACTACATTTTTGTCCTTGAAATTCAAAAGCACCTCTAGAAATGGCTGTTGCTACCTGTTTTGGGTTGGCAGATTTATGTGCTATTATGAAGTCTTTACCCCCGGTTTCGCCAACAATTCTAGGGTAAGTCTTATAATTGTGAATATTGTTTCCTATTTGTTTCCAAAGCTCTTTGAATATAAAGGTAGAACCCGTAAAATGCAATCCAGAAAAATCTGGACTTTCTAAAACGGTATTGGTTATCATTACTGGGTCTCCAAAAATAACATTAATAACTCCTGCAGGAACGCCAGCTTCTTTAAATACATCCATTATAACTTTTGCAGAATATATTTGGCTGTCACTTGGTTTCCAAACCACTACATTACCCATAAGTGCCATACATGCGGGTAAATTCCCTGCAATAGCTGTAAAGTTGAAAGGTGTAACAGCATAGGTGAATCCCTCTAGAGGTCTATATTCTACTCGGTTCCATGCATCACTGGTGCTCTCGGGTTGTTCAGTATATATATCAGTCATGAATTGAACGTTGAATCTTAAGAAATCTATCAATTCACATGCAGAATCAATTTCAGCTTGATGGATTGTTTTAGATTGTGCTATCATAGTTGCTGCATTTATTTTGGCTCTATAAGGTCCTGCAATTAATTCAGCAGCACGTAAAAATATGGCAGCACGTTGTTCCCATGGCATTTGAGACCAAGTTTTTCTAGCTTCCAATGCGGTTGAGATAGCTTCTTTAACATGAATTTGTTTAGCTAAATGATATGTGCCTACAATATGTTGATGATCATGCGGGGGAGACATGGTTCTAGTATTTCCTGTTTTAATATCTTTTCCATTTATATATAAGGGTACATCAATTTTATTGTTAATCATCTCTTTGTAGGCATGTAAAACAGTGTTACGCTCTGGAGAACCAGGAGCATAACTTTTTACTGTTTCATTGACTGCAATTGGCACATTAAAAAATCCTTTTCCCATATTTAATCTATTTTTGTTAAAAATAATTCAGTGAATTGACTGCAAATTTACGAATAATTTAATTGTTTGTTAAGGTGAGAACTTCTTAAATTCAAGTTAATTTTTGTTTATTTTTTGTAAGTTGCTTCACGGTATTAAGACTACAACTTTTATGTGTACGGTTACTATTATTCCTCAAGGAACAAAGAATTTTATTTTAACATCTAATAGAGATGAAGCTCCCAATAGGGTTTCTTTATCACCCGAGTTTTATCATATACAAGGTGTGAAAACGTTATTTCCTAAAGATGAACTATCTGGAGGAACTTGGATAGGGGTGAGTGAAAAGAACCGACTGGTTTGTGTATTAAACGGAGGTTTTAAAATTCATGAACGTAAAGCCAGCTATAGAAAGAGTAGAGGAGTTGTTGCTAAAGATTTTTTGATTTTAGAAAATATAATTTCTACTATTGAGGCTTATAATTTGAATGACATTGAGCCTTTCACCATGGTGCTGGTAGATTGGAGTCAAAAGTTGAAATTTATGGAATTGGTTTGGGACGGCAATAAAAAGCATTTTGAAGAATTACCAATAGCTAGCAAATTATGGTCCTCATCAACATTGTATTCTGAAAATATGAAACTAGAGCGTCAACAATGGTTTAATGATTTTAAAGCTAATAATGAGTTGAATGCCGAATCTATTTTAAGTTTTCATAACAACGCAGCTAGTGATAACAAGGATTACGGTGTTGTAATGGATAGGGGGTTTGTTAAAACAACTAGTATAACCCAAGTAGAAAAACAAGGTGATACCATAGAGATGTCATATGAAAATCTGCAAAATGGAACCATTGCAAATAAAACGTTTAATTTACCACAAATAGTTAATGAATAACACTGGAATCATTTTAACATTAGCTTACCCCGAAACTATTGTTATGGTCTCAGAGGAGTGGTTTTCACCATTTTTACGCTATTTAGGTGTTGGTAAGAAAAATTATTTAAGGGCAGGTCATGCAGCATTGGTGTTAATTGAAAAGTCTACGGGTGTGCTAGAGTATCATGATTTTGGAAGATATATTACACCAGAACCCACAGGACGCGTACGTGGTAGAGATACAGATAATGAACTTCACTTACCTCTAAAAGCTCAGATTGAAAACAATCAAATTAAGAACTTAAATAACATTTTGAAGTTTTTGGGAACTAATCCCAGACTAACGCACGGTGATGGTAAATTGGTAGCTTCAGTATGTACCGCGGTGGATTATAAAATGGCTAAAGCCCATATTACCATGATGCAGGAAAAACATTTTATACGCTATGCCGCATTTATTAAGGATGCCTGTAATTGTGCGCGTTTTGTAACAGATAGTTTGATTGCAGGGCTTACCGATAATATAGTAAAAAAAAGACTCTTAAAATCAAAATGGTTTACACCAAGTACAATAGGTAACGTGCTATTGGCAGATACTGAAAACCAAGTTTATGAAGTGTCTGAAACCGGAATAGTTTCTGAATTTAAGGGCTCTCAAAAAAGTGAAAACCTACGATGTTTTTTGGATAGATTAAAAGATCACACTCCAAATTTCATTGGTACTTTAGAGCCAAAACATCATGATGAAGTTCATGAAAGTGGGCAGTGGCTTTCTGGTATTGCGGCTGGTGCATGGTTTGAACTTCACCAAACTAAAAGGGAGTTAGAATATCGATTTAGAAGATTATCTCCTTATGGACATGTTGATGTAGATGCTCTTTTTAAAGTAGAGAATAATAGATTCTCCTATCAAGAAAGTTTTGAGTTTGTACATTACTCTAACTGTAAATTCTTCCATATTAAACAGAATGGTGCTGTTTACAGGTTTGAAAGGATTTACTAGTTTATAGCAAAAGGAGCGCTTAATTTAAAAGTAGGAATATTTACTTGAAACTTTTTGGTTGTGGTAAAGTTTACCATGGTATAATATCCTTGCATAGCGCCAAAAGGGGAAGTTAATAAACAGCCAGATGTGTAGGTATGTGATTCTCCTGGTTTTAAAACAGGTTTCTTACCAATAACACCTTCACCATCAACGATTTCTTCATTGTTAAGGGCGTCTAAAATTTCCCAATGGCGTGATTGTAATTGAACAGAGTCCTTTCCCTGGTTTTCAATGGTAATTTTATAACCAAAAGCATATTGTATTTTATAGTTTCTATAAAATGAGCCTTCAAAAGTAGTTTCTACTGAAATTTTTATGCCTTTGGTTACTTGTTGTACCATGTTAAGTATTGATATACAATAGTTTTAATTAACAAAAATAATATTTTTTAAATCTTGAAATCAAAAAAATAGTTAAAATACCTGTTTTAGTTGCTAATATTAATGGAAGAGGCTTCTCCTAAGCCAATTATTTTATCGTAACGTGCACCTAAGTCTCTATAATAAACAAGCACTTTATAGTTGTTCTCGGTTTGATAAAAATTGCCACTTATAGCGCCTTCATTAAGAATATCATTTTCTATAGTCACATACTTGTAATTATAAAATCCTTGTTTCAATAACATAGCACCTGTATAGATGCCTCTTTTCGAATCAAAACTCATCCTGTTGCTTTCATTAAGGGCATAGTTGTTAAAATTACCGTAAATAAAAACAGATTTATTGGTGTCAAAATCAGGATTAGTCTTTAATGAGAAATGTATCCAAACATAATCTGATTCAATGCTGGGATCACCCCCATCAACATTAGTGATGAGGTAAGTTCCATTTATATCTGGGTTGTAAGTGTATGGATTATTACTGCGTTGTGTGTTTGTAAATAAATAACCGTGGTAGAGGTCTTGCAAATCTATATTTTGTACACCGTTGTTAGCGGCTCTAACATCTTTGTTTTCAAAATAAAAATACTCATTGCCTCCCCAAAAACTAGCTTGGGAATCATATTTAAAAATAAGTTGGTTTCCAACAGTGTATTGAGGCTTTAAATTAGAAATTGCTGTATATAAATTATTATTTTGCACTATAAGTGTTTTAACTGTTTGAATGGGGTTATTTAGCTGTATGTTTTTTGGTGCAATTATTATTTCAACACGTTGTTTTTCTTCTAAGTATTGAATATCCATAGAACGTTTTATGTTTAAACCAACATTGGCTTTATCTTCATAAATCATAAACTTTCTGGAAAACACTAATTCGTCATAGCTATTGTAAATACCAATTACATAGTTGCCAGACTTTTTTAATCTAGTTGTAAATTGATTGGGGATGGTTAACTTGTAATTTGAATAAATTTGAAGCGTATTGAAAGAGTTTTCATAGTTCCTAATACGTTGGTTGTCAAAACCATCCAAATATTCAGTTTTTGCTAAAATAGAAGGTGTCCAGTCAAAATCACAATGTTGTATTTTGTAGTAAAAATCATCTTCATTTCCGTTGAGCGCATCAAATTCAAGCGTTAATTGGTCTCCTAATTTTAAAACTGGTAATTGTACTTCTGGAGTGTTACCTTTAAAGTTGATGGTTTTAATGTAATCTGGTGGGGTAACCTCTTTTATTTGGCAAAACCCAATGGAAAAAATGAATAAAAACAGAAGAAATACCTTAAATTTCAATTGCATAAATGAATATGATTTATGTAAAGGTAAACAAATTTTATGCCCAAAAAGGGTTTTGTAATGAAGTTCATAAAAATCTATTAATTTTTAGGGAAACTGTATTATTAATTTGTATTTTTGCCCCGATTTTTAGACAACTAATTTCAATAAAAAAAAATATGTCAAACGACATTCGCATTAAAAAAGGTCTAGACATTAATCTTAAAGGTGCTGCCGAAAAAACTTTAGACACGGCAATTGTTAGCAATACTTGCACCATTAGACCTGAAGATTTTCACGGCGTTATTCCTAAATTGATTTTAAAAGTTGGAGCTAAGTTAAAAGCAGGTGAACCTGTTTTTTATGACAAGTCTAACGAAAATGTAAAATTTGTTTCTCCAGTTTCTGGTGAAATTACGGAAATTGTTCGCGGAGCAAAAAGAAGAATTTTAGCTATTAAAATTCAGGCCGATAAAAAACAAACCTTTCAGGATAACGGCAAACTTGACGTTGATGCCGCAACACAGGAAGAGGTGTTGGGCAAACTACTAAAATCTGGATGCTGGCCGTTTATAAAACAACGCCCTTATGATGTTATTGCAAATCCAGAGAAAGCACCCAAAGCCATTTTTGTGTCGGGTTACGCTAGTGCTCCGCTGGCAGCAGATTTAGATTTTGCGTTACAAGGTAAAGAAGCAGAACTACAAGCGGCAGTTACAGCTATTGGTAAGCTTACCGAAGGAACCGTTCATATATCTGTAGGTAAAAATTCAAATTCACCTTTATCATCTGTTTCAGGTGCAACTATTCACAAAGTGTCTGGTCCGCACCCCTCAGGTAATGTAGGAACTTTAATAAATAAAGTAGATCCTATTAACAAGGGTGAAGTAGTTTGGACGGTTAGCGCACAAGACTTAGTTATTATTGGCGAGTTGTTGCTAACTGGGAAATTTAATGCAGAACGTGTTGTTGCTTTAGCTGGTTCTTTGGTTGAAAAACCAAGATATTTTACTACTAAAATAGGTAGCGAAATAGCGACTATGATTTATGATAAGGGCATATCTGAAGAAGCCAATTCTAGAATTATTTCTGGTAATGTGTTGAGTGGAAAAGAAGTGAGACCAGATGGTGCTTTGGATTATTACAGTAATGTAATAACAGTAATTCCTGAAGGTGATGATTATGAATTATTTGGGTGGACTAAGCCTGTTTTTAATAAAGTGTCTACCTCAAGAGCACTAACATTTTCATGGTTAAACTCTAAAAAGGAATACAATCTAAATACAAACACTAATGGTGAACACAGGGCTTTTGTGGTAACTGGAGGCTATGAAGAGGTTTTTCCTTTAGATATCTATCCGTTACAAATCCTAAAGGCTTGTATGTATAAGGACTTAGATGAAATGGAGGCTCTAGGAATGTATGAAGTAGCCCCTGAAGATTTCGCTTTAACAGAATTTGTTTGTGTGTCTAAACAACCACATCAAAAGATAATAAGAGAAGGTTTAGACTTAATGCTTAAAGAAATTGGATAATTATTCATTGAGGAACAAAATGAAAAATATTACAAGATGAGTTTAAAAAGAAGATTGCATATTTTAAAGCGTAAGTACAGAGGGTCTAAAATGGCTCCTGCATTTAATGCTATTCATACGTTTTTATTCTTACCAGATGAGACTACTCATGGTGGTACACACATAAAAGCTGCAGACGATTTAAAGCGTACCATGAATACTGTTATCATGGCTATGGTACCCTGCTTGATTTTTGGAATGTTTAATGCTGGTTATCAGCATTATTTAGCATTGGGTGACATAGAAGCTGTTTCTGCGGGTTTTCTTAGTTCAGAATTTTGGACATTAGATAATTTCCTTGTTGGACTCATAAAGATACTGCCTTTAGTAGTAGTTTCTTATGGTGTAGGATTGGGTATAGAATTCTTATTTGCAATCATTAAAAAGCACGAAGTAGAAGAAGGTTATCTAGTTACAGGAATGTTGGTGCCTTTAATTGTTCCTGTAGACATTCCACTTTGGATGTTAGCTGTAGCCGTTGCTTTTGGTGTTGTAATTGGTAAAGAAGTATTTGGTGGTACCGGAATGAATATCTTAAATCCAGCCCTAACCATTAGAGCATTTTTATTCTTTGCATATCCAACCTGGATGAGTGGTGATAAGGTATGGGTTCATGGTGCTGTTGAACGCGCTGGAACTCCTGATGCTATTTCAGGTGAGACTATTTTAGGTAGTTTAGCACAAAATAATGAAGTGAGTTATAGTGTCATGGATATGTTCTTAGGATTTATTCCAGGTTCAGTTGGAGAGACTTCAGCATTGTTGATTTTAATAGGAGGTCTGTTCTTAATTTTTACCAAAATTGGAAGTTGGAGAATTATGTTGTCTTCTGTATTAGGAGCAATAGCCATGGGATTAATATTCAATTGGGTAGTTGATGCTGGTGTAATTGGTAGTGGTAGTAAATTTTACGGATTAATGAATACTGTTTGGTGGCACCACTTATTAATTGGTGGTTTTGCCTTTGGTACTGTGTTTATGGCTACAGATCCTGTTACAGCTTCACAAACCAATAAAGGAAAATGGATATATGGTTTTTTAGTTGGGTTTATCTCAATTATGATTCGCGTGTTCAACCCTGCTTATCCAGAAGGTGTGATGTTGGCAATACTGCTAATGAACGTATTCGCTCCAACAATAGATCACTATGTGGTTCAAGGAAATGTAAAGAAAAGAATGAAACGTTTAAAAGCTAAAACCGCTTAAGTAATGAGTAATAGAACAGATTCAAATGTATATACAGTACTATTTGCCGTATTAATGGTTGTAATAGTAGGTGGATTGTTAGCCTTTACTGCTTCTGCTTTAAGACCAAAAATAGATAATAACGAGCGTATTGAAAAGCAACAAAATATTCTATACGCTATGGGAATTAATGAAAATGAAGGAAGTAACGCTAACTTTGTAGCTACCACCGAGGCACCTGAACTTTTCACAAAAAATGTTGCTGAACAATTGGTTTTAGAATCTAAAGATGGTAAGGTTATAGGTACTATGACTCGCGAAGAGTTTATGAATTCTAATAATGGTAAAGAACCCTATTTAATCGATATTAAAAAGCAAAAGAGTAATTCTAAGAGTGGTACATCTAGATTACTTCCTTTATTTGTTGGGAATAACAAAGAAGGTAAAAAAGTTTATGTTGCACCTATTTATGGAAAAGGCCTTTGGGATGCTATATGGGGATATGTGGCACTAGATGAAAATATGGTAGTTCAGGGTGCTTACTTTGATCATAAAGGAGAAACCCCAGGTTTAGGAGCAAATATTAAGCAGCGTTTTTTTATGGATGATTTTGTAGGAGAGCATCTTTTAGCAGATAACGGTGATTTTAAAGGAATTACCATAGCAAAAGGGAACGCAGACCCTAAAAACGAAGATAAGACAGACAATGAAATAGATGCTATTGCAGGGGCAACAATAACTGGCGATGGCGTTACTGCCATGATAAAAACCGATTTAAAGTTGTATAAACCTTATTTCGATAGTTTAAAATCTCAAAAAACAAATTAATCTATGGGCTTACTTTCAAAAAAAGACACAAAGTTAATTACTGACCCATTAGCAGATAACAACCCAATTACTATTCAGGTACTTGGAATTTGTTCTGCATTGGCTATTACAGCAGAATTAAAGGCATCAATAGTTATGTCTATATCTGTATTGTTTGTTTTAGGGGTTGGAAACGTGGTAGTTTCTTTAATGAGAAACATTATACCTTCAAAAATTAGAATTATTGTGCAATTGGTAGTCGTAGCTGCATTAGTAATTATTGTAGACCAAGTGCTAAAAGCTTTTGCCTATGAATTAAGTAAAACGCTTTCAGTATTCGTAGGTTTAATAATCACTAATTGTATTATCATGGGGCGTTTTGAAGCCTTTGCTCTTGGAAATGGACCTTGGCGTTCTTTTTTAGATGGAATTGGAAACGCAGCAGGTTATGGAGCCATATTAATTATTGTTGGTTTTTTTAGAGAATTGCTAGGATCTGGTACATTACTTGGATTTAAGGTTTTAGGAGACCCCATTGAAAAAACAGGATTGTACGCCATCGGATATGAAAATAATGGATTCATGTTATTGTCTCCAATGGCATTAATTGTTGTTGGTGTTATTATTTGGGTGCAGCGTACTAGAAATAAAGCATTAGTAGAAGATCATTAATCAGTATACGGTTTGCAGTTACAGTAAGCAGTAATCTCTGTTAACTGAGGCTGAGACTGAAAATTCAAAAATATGGAACATATAGAATTATTTTTTAAATCGATATTTATAGATAACATGGTGTTTGCTACGTTCTTAGGAATGTGTTCTTACCTAGCAGTATCTAAAAAAGTATCAACAGCGGTTGGTCTTGGTGCAGCAGTTATCTTCGTATTAGTTGTTACGGTACCTTTAAACTGGTTATTAGATCAGTACATATTACAGCCAGGAGCTTTAGGAAAATGGTTAGGTGAAGATTATGCTTCTTATGATTTAAGTTTCTTATCATTCATCATGTTCATTGCAACCATTGCTACCATGGTACAATTGGTAGAAATCATAGTTGAAAAATTCGCACCAGCACTATATAACTCACTTGGAATCTTTTTACCGCTTATTGCTGTGAACTGTGCTATTTTAGGAGGTTCATTATTTATGCAATCTCGTGAGATTCCAACTATTGGTTTGGCTACCACCTACGGGTTAGGTTCAGGTATTGGATGGTTCTTAGCAATTTTAGCAATTGCAGCTATTCGTGAAAAGATAAGATATTCAAATGTTCCTCCTGCATTAAGAGGGTTGGGCATTACATTTATTATAACTGGCTTAATGGCTATCGGATTCATGAGTTTTGGAGGTATGTTAACTGGAGGTGATGAAGAATCAAAAAATGAAACTCCAGAAGTGGTAGAGAAAATTGAGCTAGAAAAAGAAGAGATTATAAAAGATACTGGTGCTGAGCATAGTCAAAGCATTGCTGATAACACAATAAAAGTAGTAGAGTAACATGATATTATTAGCTAGTACAATAGGAGTAATTGTAGCAACAGTGGCAGCGTTTTTAGTGTTAACACTTGCGTTGGTTGGCTTGTTATTATTTGTAAAACAAAAGTTGGCACCATCTGGACCTGTAAAAATTAAAATTAATGGTGAAAAGGAAATAGAAGTACCTTCTGGTGGTAGCTTGTTGTCTACTCTAGGAAACCAGAAAATATTTCTACCATCGGCTTGTGGTGGTGGTGGAACTTGTATTCAGTGTGAGTGTCATGTTCACGCTGGAGGCGGTGAAGCATTACCAACCGAGACACCTCATTTTACTCGTAAAGAGTTACAACATGGAGCCCGTTTAGCATGTCAGGTAAAGGTGAAGCAAGACATGGATATCAGTATTCCAGAGGAAATATTTGGTATCAAGAAATGGGAAGCAACAGTTGTTAGAAATTATAATGTAGCATCATTTATTAAAGAGTTTGTTGTTGAGATTCCTGAAGATATGGGTTACAAAGCAGGTGGTTACATTCAAATTGAAATTCCACCATGTGAAGTAAAATATTCTGATATGGATATTACGGCACATCCTGAAGAGCATGAAACACCAGATAAGTTTCAAGCAGAATGGGATAAGTTTGGTCTTTGGCCATTAGTAATGAAAAATACTGAAACAGTAGAGCGTGCTTATTCTATGGCTTCTTACCCAGCCGAGGGTAGAGAAATTATGCTTAATGTACGTATTGCAACCCCGCCATGGGACAGAGCTAAAAATGGCTGGATGGATGTAAACCCAGGTGTAGCATCTTCATATATCTTTAATTTAAAGAAAGGCGATAAGTGTACTATCTCTGGACCCTATGGTGAGTTCTTTATAAATGAAAGTGAAGCTGAAATGTTATACGTTGGAGGTGGTGCAGGTATGGCACCCATGCGTTCACATTTATACCATTTATTTAAAACCTTAAAAACGGGGAGAACAGTAACATATTGGTATGGTGGTCGTTCTAAGAGAGAGTTGTTTTATTTAGATCATTTTCAACAATTGGAAAAAGATTTCCCAAATTTTAAATTCTATTTAGCACTTTCTGAACCCTTACCAGAAGATAACTGGAAAGTAAAGAAAGATATTAATGATGAAGCAGGTGATGGATTTGTTGGATTCATTCATAATTGTGTGATTGATAATTATCTTAACCACCATGAAGCCCCAGAAGATATCGAATTATACTTCTGTGGACCTCCATTGATGAACAAAGCGGTTCAAAAAATGGGAGAAGATTTTGGTATCCCAGACGAGAATATCAGATTCGATGACTTCGGAGGATAGCCGATAATCGGCATTTAGCATTAGGTTGTTATTCCTGAATAGGCAGGAATCCTAAAAAACAAAAACCCACTCAAAAGAGTTGGTTTTTGTTTTTTGTCATTACTTTAAGTTATGTTGGGAGGGTGTTTTTCAAACTGCTAAGGAGCATCGTTCATCAAACCATAATTTCATTCGAAATTATAGTCTCTTTCTTAAACTCAAATAACCTCTTATATTCCATAACATTTGGAATGTTATCTAGTTTGCATAAAAGTTCAATCGTTTTAGAAAGTCCGTTAAAAAGTAAATCTTTATCAGTAGGGTTTTTAGGTTTTATGTTTTTATGATGAAGTGGTAATTGGTAGCCGCAAGCTTTTAAAAATGTATGTTCAATTTGAAGTAGTTCAAGAGGAGTATAGCCATTAAATGTTCTGCCTAGGGTTTGGTGTATTTTACCAACGTAATTTAATACTAAACTGCCATGGCTATCTGAAAGATACTTCCAGCTATCTCTGTTATCTAAAATATTGCCTACTGCACATTGTTGGCAGCATTCAGGATTTAAGGTATTGTTATGAAAAGCGGTGTACAACTTTTTTATGGCACTCTCAAAACGTGTTGTAGTTTTCATAGCACAAATTTTAAAATATTAACAACACTTTAAAGTTAAGCAATTTTTTAACATGTATTTTAAGTGCTATTTTTGCAGTATGAGTAAACCACTTACCGAACAAGAATTACATAATTTAGCTATGAACCATGTTGGAAAAGATTTGGAACAACGTGGTTTTGAATTTATTGCAGTTAACAGTAAGCTTAAAAAGCATCCACAATTTGTTTGTATAGACAAGACTAGCCAATACTATTTTGTTATTGTAAAGGCGGTTATATTACCTGATAATCCTAACAACTATGATGTAGTTTGGATGGAATCTTTTAAAAAGCATGCCAGAGAAAAAGATGCTAAAGTTTTATATGCAGGTGTTGGTTTAGGTAACCCTAATGGTGAAAATTTACCAGTTTATTTACATGAAGATTATTTATTAGAATATAATGGTATTCAGGTTTTAGACACTAACTTTAATTAGAATGAAGAAGTTTTTTATTTACTTAATTATCGGGGTTTCTTTACTAGGATGTGATCAAAAGACAAAGAATACTAAAGTTTCTGGAGTGGTTTTTGGTACTTCTTATAGTATTATTTACAATTCTAGAGATAATTACCAAAAGCAATTTGATAGCTTGTTTTATGTTATTAATAAATCAATGTCTACGTATCAAGTAGATTCTGATATTTCAAAATTGAATAGAAATGAAAGTACAACAGTTGATAGTCATTTCAAACGAGTATTAACAAAGTCTTTTGAAATATACAATGAAACTAATGGCGCTTTTGATCCAACTATTGGAGCTGTTGTAAACGCATGGAATTTTGGACCCGAAGAAAAAATTTCTGATTTAGATAGTTTGAAAATTGATAGTTTAATGCATTCGGTTGGTTTAAACAAAGTAAAGCGGGTTCATAATAATATTATTAAACCAAAAGGAACTTATATTGATTTTAATGCCATTGCTAAAGGTTATGGAGTAGATGTTATTGGTGAATTTTTAGAAAGTAAAAACGTTCATAATTATTTAGTTGAAATAGGTGGTGAAATAAGGGTTAAGGGAGAGAATCTGGATAAAAAATCTATGTGGACGGTTGGTGTTGAAGAGCCACACTTTGATGGCAATCAATCTATTTTAAAGGCTATTAAATTAAAAGATGCAGCTATGGCAACTTCAGGTACCTACAGAAAGTTTAAGATTGATACAAGCGGAAATCGTTATTCGCATATTATAGATACAGATACGGGGTATCCTAGTAAAACAAACTTGTTGAGTATATCTGTAATAGCTCAAGACTGTATGACTGCCGATGCCTACGCCACGGCTTTTAAAACAATGGGTATTGAAAAAATAAAATTATTTTTAGAAAATCACCCAGAATTAAAAGTTTTCTTAATTTTTGAAAATGAAAAGCGGGAGTTTGAGACTTTGTCTTTAAACAGATTTCCTGATTAACTTTCTAAAAAGCCTTTATTAAAAGTGAAATCCATCCAATAACGAAAAGTATTCCACCTAGTGGGGTTATTGGGCCCAAAAATTTCATTTTCTTTCCTTTTGCACTAGATATTACCAATCCGTAAATACTAAAAGAAAAAAATAATATACCCAAGGTAAAGCACCAATAAATTAGAACTGTGGCATATTTTGGGTTAAACCCAAGAAATAATAATACAACAGCGTGATACATTTGGTACTTCACACCAGTTTCAAAACTTTTAAGTTGTTCTTCTTTTAGCATCTTTTTTAAGGTATGGGCACCAAATGCTCCAAAGATTACAGATAATGCTCCAAATATAGCGGCAGTAATGATAATTTGTTGTTCCATAATTAAGGTTTAAATACCACAGGAATAATTTCACCTTTAGCTAAACAATACATGTCAATGTCTTCATCCGAAAAATTAGAGGTATAATCTACTTCATCAACTTTAAAACCAATACTCCTAAGTTTGTCAAAATAATCTCGTCCATAAACTCTAACATGATCATATTGTCCAAAAATTTTAGCCCGTTCCTTTTTGTCTGTGATGTTATTGTCCTCAAAAGTTTGATCTCTATTTAAATCTTGCGGAATTTGAAAAATGCCCCAGCCACCAGTTTTCATTACTCTGAATAATTCTTGCATGGCCTTAGTGTCATTAGGGATATGTTCTAAAACATGATTGCATAAAATTACATCAAACATATGGTCATCAAAAGGTAGATTACAAATATCTGCTTTCACATCGGCTAAGGGGGAATTTAAATCGGTGGTGACATAATCTAGATGTGTCATTTTCCTAAATTGTTTGTAAAAAGCTTGTTCAGGTGCAAAATGTAATAATTTTAGAGGACTTTTAAAGAAATTGGTTTCATTCTTCAAATATAACCACAACAATCTGTGGCGTTCTAATGAAAGTGTAGAAGGAGATAATACATTGTTTCTCTGGATGCCATACCCATAAGGTAAAAAAGCTTTAAATTTTTTACCGTCAATAGGGTCTGTAAATCTATTTCCTTTTAAAAAAAAAACTAAAACCGGACTAATAATATAACTTAACCTAATTAATAAAGGTCTTGGGATAACATTTAATACAATCTTGAAAAGTTGTTTCATTGTATTTAAAGCACAAGTGCTTCTTGACGAAATTCGGTTTCTTCATCACTCTCAATTCCCAATGCATCGTAGATATATGCGAAAGTAGAAAGCAATTCAGGTTTCCCATCTATAAGAGCAACATCATGTTCAAAATGAGCACTTGGTTTTTTATCTAAAGTAGTTATAGTCCAACCATCTCTGTGTTGTTTGATTCGGTGCGTACCCATATTAATCATAGGTTCTATAGCAACCACCATACCTTCAATAAATTTTTTGCCCTTACCACGTTTACCGTAATTTGGCATTTCGGGGTCTTCATGCATCTTTTTTCCAAGCCCATGACCAACTAATTCTCTTACAACACCATAACCATGAGCCTCACAATATTGTTGAATGGCATAGCCAACATCACCAACACGGTTATTAGCCTTGAACTCTCTAATACCAACATATAAAGATTCTTTGGTTACTTTTAATAGTTTTTCAACCTCAGGGCTAATATTTCCGATAGCAAATGTGTATGCATGATCACCATAAAAGCCATTTTTAAAAGCACCACAATCTATAGAAATTATGTCACCTTCTTCCAGAGGAGTATCATTGGGAATCCCGTGAACTACTTGTTCATTAGGACTCATACAAAGAGTATTAGGGAAATCATATAATCCTAAAAAACCTGGTTCTGCGCCATGATCTCTAATATGTTCCTCTGCAATTTTATCTAATTGCAGTGTTGTAATACCTGGTTTGATTTCCTTTGCTAATACTCCTAACGTTTTAGATACAATTAGAGCACTTTCTCGCATTAATTCAATTTCAGCTCTGGTTTTTATTTCTATCATGTTTAAAAAATAAGGGCAAAGATAAATAAAAATAAGCGTTTTGTAATTTAAGAGCTTGGTAAAGCTTACCTAAAAAGTTTGAAAAAACCTTTTCTCTTTTCAATTTTTGGTGGAGTAGAATTGGTTATTTCTTGGTATATTTCACCCCAACCAGGAAAGCCACCAAAGTTACGATCGTCTATGAATATATCAGCATTAATTTTTCTACTGACGTCATATAGGAATTGTTCCTCTGGAAAACTACTATTTACCGCATAAAAATGAATACCATTTTCTTTACAAAAAGCAACAGCTTCATGAAGTTTAAGGCCATGTCTGTATGTCCATAAAATTAATCTGTGTCCATCTTCTTGTAGCTTTTTTAAGGTTTCGAAAGCAAACATTTTAGGTTTACCAATTTTTGGGTAGGCATCTTCTACAATGGTACCATCAAAATCTATTGCAATAATTAGGTGTTTATTAAGTTTCATTTAATAATAGACTTGAGTTTGTGCAAAAGTACAATATTTTTTAAAGAGGCTTTTTTATACTCTTTATTATACATTAATGATTAAATGTAATCTTTCAAAAAATAAAACCCCGCTAATTCAAGCAGGGTTTGAGCAGTATTTGTTTTTATGTTTTATACTAGTGAATGTTGGGTCATAGACTCTGGTTGTTCAACTCCCATGAGGTCTAAAATGGTTGGTGCCATATCCCCTAAAATACCATCTTTGATTTCTGTTAATTCATTGTCAATTAGAATTACTGGAACAGGGTTAGTGGTGTGCGCTGTATTAGGAGATCCATCAGGATTAATCATGGTTTCGCAATTTCCGTGATCTGCAATTAACAATGTAGTATAATTGTTCTCAAGCGCTGCAGTAACAACGTCTTTTACACATTCGTCAACAGTTTCACAGGCTTTTATGGCTGCTTCCATAACACCTGTATGCCCAACCATATCACCATTGGCAAAATTTAAACATACAAAATCAACGTCTCCTTTTTGTAGCTCAGGAATTAAAGCATCTCGCAATTCGTAAGCACTCATTTCAGGTTTTAAATCGTATGTAGCTACTTTTGGTGAATTTCTCAAAATACGCTGTTCTCCTTTAAATGGTTCTTCTCGTCCTCCAGAAAAGAAAAAAGTCACATGGGGATACTTTTCTGTCTCAGCTATTCTTATCTGTTTTTTATTGTTCTTTTCTAAAACTTCACCTAAAGTTTCGTTTAGGTTTTCTTTATTGAAAATTACTTTAACGTTCTGGTAAGTATCATCATAGTTTGTAAGGGTTACATAATGGAGATTTAATTTCTTCATGTCATACTCTGGAAAATCTACTTGCGATAAAACTTCTGTTAGCTCACGACCTCTATCTGTTCTAAAGTTAAAGAAAATGATTACATCGTCTTCTTTTATTGTGGCGATAGGAGTGTTGTTTTCACTAGTTACAACAATTGGTTTAATAAACTCATCTGTAATATCATTTGAGTAATTTGCTTTAATTGAAGCAACAATATCATTTGAGGTTTCTCCTTTTCCATTCACTAGCGCGTCATAAACTAATTTAATACGTTCCCAACGCTTATCTCTATCCATGGCGTAGTAACGCCCTGAAATACTTGCAATTTTTGTGTTTGTATTTTTAATGTAATCTTGTAATTGTTTTACAAAACCAACTCCAGATTTAGGGTCAACATCTCTACCATCAGTAAATCCATGGACATAAGAGTTAGCTACACCATATTCGTTAGCGGCATCAACCAAGCCCAATAGGTGGTTAATATGAGAGTGAACACCACCATTACTAAGTAAACCTAAAAAATGAACATCCTTATTGTTTTCTTTAGCATATTTAAATGCATCAACAAGTACTTTTTCGTTATTAAGCGTTTTATTTTCAACAGCTAAATTAACTTTAACTAAATCCTGATATACAATTCTACCAGCCCCTAGATTCATATGTCCCACTTCGCTATTTCCCATTTGGCCTTCCGGTAGACCAACATGAAGTCCGTCTGTTCTTAGAGTGGCATAAGGGTATTTTGTGTAAAGAGAATCTATAAAAGGTGTATTAGCGTGGTCTATGGCAGAAACTTTAGGGTCAGGGGAATTACCCCAGCCGTCTAGTATCATTAATATAACTTTTTTATTCATTTTTTGTTAATTTTTTTAGCTAAGCAAAGATACAGAAGTAAAACAAAATATCTGGTGTAAAAAACCTCGAAAACCTTAGTTTTTATAGCTTTTTCAAGAATTTTTTAAAGAAAACGTTTGCGTTAATACTTTGTGAAATAAACGTTAAAAATCTGTTATATGTGTTTTTTTGTGTAACAGAGTAAAAAAAAAATCGTCTCTTTAGTATATCAAAAAACGAATCAATATAATCAAACTTAAATTCTTTCATCATGAAAAAAACAATCATTACCACTGTATTAGCAGTTTGTATTGCCGTAGTATCGGTCAATGCATCCTCAACCACTTCAACTATTGATACTAATAGTTATTATGAGTATTTCTTTAAAGTAAATTCATTTTGTGTATCTATTGCTAAAGGTGACTTTGATACGGTAAAGAAATTAATTGAAAGGGGAGCTGATGTAAACGAGCGCTCCAATGGAATGACACCAGCCATGTACGCAGCCAAGTTTAACAGAACTGAAATTTTAAAACTTTTAATTGATAAGGGTGCTAATTTAAAATTGAGAAGTACTAATAAAAACTATACGGCAGCAAAATATGCTGAGCTACATGGAGCACATGAAGCTGCAGCCTTAATTAAAAAAAATTTAAAGAAAAAAAAGAAAAAGTAATTACAGCACTCATTAAGTAATTATTTTGAGTTAGTCAGAAAAAAACGTCTCGCATTACGAGACGTTTTTTTTATTGATTTCTATACTTCCATAGCTTGTTTTTAACACAATAGTAATCTTAAATATTCACACACTAATTAAATTAAAATCTTACCTAGGTTCAAATAGTTTGTACATAACATAATGCAATCCTATTTCAGGGATAGTAAAAGCTTCTCCAATAATCTTAAAACCGTTGCGCTCATAAAAATTTACAGCAATTTCTCTAGCATTACACCAAAGGATTTCCATGTTTTGAGTTTTTAGAAATTCCTCACCATGTATAATTAAATGATTCCCTAAACCTCTACCTTGAAACTTTTTTAAAATAGCCATCCCGCGCAACTGATATTGGTTTTTAAAATGTAATAATTCATGGTTGTTTTTCATAAATGTAACAACCCCAGCTAATTTAGAATCAAGAAATAATCCAAAATGAATTGTTGTTTCTAAATAATCACCTTCAAAATCACAAGAATCAATAGGTTTGCCAGGACGAAGTATTGGATGCCTTACTGTATGAGTTTCTTTGGCAGTAATTTGTTGAATATAATAATTCATTTTTTCTTGATAATTTCGTTAATTACAGTGATAATCAAAGTTAAACGATATAACTTAAAGTTTTTATATAGCTATGGCATTCATTTTTAAAATTATTGATAACAAAGACATTGAAAGTGTTATTCCATTAGTGGAAAAGTTAAATAACTACCAAATTTCTTATGAAACTCTGAAACGACGTTTTTCTGAAATGATTGCTCAAAATAATTATGAGTGTGCCGTTATATATAATGGAGAACGACTAATAGGTGTAAGTGGGCTCTGGTATTGTACGCGTCATTACTCTGGCAGAAGTGTAGAGCCAGATCATGTTTACATTGATGAAGCTTACAGAAATAAGGGATTAGGAAAGCAATTTTTTAATTGGATTTATAATTATGTTAAAGAAAAAGGTTATGAGGCAGTAGAGTTAAATACCTATGTATCAAATGCGCCATCTCATAAGTTTTATTTTAACGAGGGCTTTAAAATTTTAGGCTTTCATTTTTTAAAAAAGTTATAAGTTTTTCTTGTTAATGACAAGGTAGTTTATATATATTTGCACCGCAAAGGCGGGAGTAGCTCAGTTGGTAGAGCGTCAGCCTTCCAAGCTGAATGTCGCCGGTTCGAACCCGGTCTCCCGCTCTAGAAGCTTCATCAGAAAAGGTGGAGCTTTTTTATTTTAAATGGCTTATATCAATCTCAGGATCAATTTCATACGGAGTTTTATTAACTTCAAAAATTCTTGCCGTTAAATTTCCTCTAAGGGTAATAGCATCACTTTTAACGTGTAGCCAACTGCCTTCTCTTAAACCAACTACGGGTTGTGTATTAAACTTATGAAATTCTTTTATTCTGGTTTCCCTACTTTCACCCATATGTTTGCTATTACTTTCGGGCTCTAAAAAATGTGGATTTATATTAAACGGAACCAATTTTAAGGCATCAAAACTTGGTGGGTAAACAATAGGCATGTCATTAGTTGTTTTAATATTGAGTCCGCAAATATTACTACCTGCACTGGTACCTAAGTATGGGGTTCCGTTTGTTACCGTTTTGTTTAAAACACCTATTAAGCCGTTTTTGTAAAGCATGTGGATTAAAACAAATGTGTTACCTCCTCCCACAAATATACCTTTAGCTTTTTCAATAGCAATAACAGGGTTTTCATAGGTATGAATACCATTAACCTTTTTGTTTATTTTAGAAAAAGCAGTTTGAGCCGTTTTTGTATAATTATCATGACTTATGCCACTAGGTCTAGCATAAGGGATAAATAAAATTTCTTGCGTATCTTTAAAAAACATTGCAAGTTCATCTAAAATATATTCTAAATATCCACTACCATGAATTGTTGAAGTACTAGCAATAAGGATGTTTTTCATTTTGTTAAAAATAGGGAAAGTAATAATTACATTAAATGTGTAAAATTAGTTAAATGAATCTTTTAACAAAAGTTTAGAATATTTTTCAATGTAATAAGGATTTTATGAGCGAAATTTATAATAAAATAATTGCTGTAACTATGAGACGATTTTTTCTTTTTTTCAGCCTTTTGTATTTTGTTTTTAATGCTGAGGCACAAATAGTAAATAGGATAGAGGTAGAAGGTGTAATTTATGCCGATGCCAATGATGTTGAGGGGATTACAGTTTATAATTCGTCTTCAAATGTGGGAACAATTACTAATGAAAAAGGGGAGTTCAGAATAGCAGTTGCTGTAAATGACATCATTCAAATTTCTGCTTTGCAGTTCAAGGCTCTTTCAATAACAGTGCAAGAAGAGGCTATAAAATCAAGGAAATTAGGAATTCATTTGGTAGAACAAATTCATAAATTAGATGCTGTTTTGTTGTCATCTGGTCTAACTGGAAATATTACAACCGATATAGAAAACGTTTCCTATTTAAAACCAGTTATATTAAATATGGGAAGCATGAATGTTGATTATGAATATAATGATGATAAGGCTTTTGATGCAGAGATTGTTCAGAAAGACTTAAAATCTAGAATTAATAAAGGGGAGTTGTATAACGGGTTTGATGTTAAGAAAATTTCTAAACTCATTTTTGGTAAAAGAAATAAGGAATATATTAAACCAGATTATGTAGTGGTTGAAAAGCCTCTAGAATTATTTGATGTTTATTCTCCAGAATATATAAGTGAGATGTTTGAAATTCCACTAGAGGATGTTAATGATTTTATAGCTTATGTAGACACCAAAGATTTAGATAGAGAATTGCTTAAAAAAGACCATGAAATTGAATGCCTTCAGTTTTTATATGAAGTAAGTAAAGAGTATTTAAAAGATAAACATACAAAAAAGTAGTTTTGTCTGTTTTTTTATTTAATATTCTTAATCAAATATATATTCACTTAATAACTATAAACCAAACGCAAAATCTACTCAAGACTATTATATTTTGGAATAGTTATTGAAATTCTTTATCAACATTCGCAAAAAAACAAATGTATTTATCAAAAACATTATTAGTTCTATTCATAATACCACTTTTTACCTTATTTAGTATACATAAATACTACATCAGTGTTACTCAAATAGAATATGTGCAGGATAAACAATCAGTTCAAATAATAACTAGAGTTTTCTTAGACGATTTTGAAAACGTTCTTAGAGAACGTTATGATGAATCTATCACATTAGATAAAACTAATGGGGCTAATGTAAATTTATACATTGAACGGTACTTGAATAATAAAATTAAAATAAAAATTAACGGCACAGCTGCAAGTTTTGCTTTTATTGGTAAAGAGTATGATCTTGACATTATGAAATGTTATCTTGAAATTGAAGGTGTTGAGAGTATAGAATCTTTTGAAATTACTAATACGGTCTTATTTGATATGTTTGAAGACCAACAAAATATTATTAAAACAAAAATAAACTCCAAACAAAAAAGCTTTATCCTAGTTGCTCAAAACGATAATGCCGTGTTAAATTTTAATTAAAAGTAAGTTAAACCACTCTTGAAATAGTTATTTTTGTTCGATTTTTTTAAGAAAAAAACTGCTTATTATTTCAATTTATAAGTAATAATAAGTTAAAATTCAAAATTCAAAATTCAAAATTCAAAATTCAAAATTCAAAATTTGAAAATGAAAATCTTAAAGTATTATTTCCTCTTTGTAATTTTGGTGTCAGCTTCTGTTTTTGCCCAAGAACAGAAAGCAGAACAAGTAAAAAATGGTCATATTAACAATAACAAATTTAAACAACTCTATGATGAGTTTTCAACCCCTAATATGTATAGGGCTGCATCTGGAGCCCCTGGGCCTGCTTATTATCAGCAGCAAGCAGATTATAAAATGGATATTGTTCTAGATGACAAAAATGCTAAATTATCTGGTTTTGAAACAATTACTTACACTAACAACTCTCCAGACGTTTTAAAATACCTTTGGGTACAATTAGATCAGAACAAAAGAGCAGAAGATTCTAAATCTCCTTTAATAGAAGAAAGCCGTTTACAACCAGTTATGAGTCCAAGTGAATTTAGCCTAAAATTCATGAAAAAACCTTTGGAAAGAGGTTTTAATATTGAAATGGTAACAGATATTAATGGCAAACCTTTACAATATATGATTAACCGTACCATGATGCGTATAGAGTTGCCAAAACCAATGACTACTGGAGATACGTTTTCTTTTTCAATAAAATGGTGGTATAATATTAATAATCATGTTGAAGAGGATGGACGTTCTGGATACGAATATTTTCCTGAAGATGGTAACAAAGCTTATGTTATTGCTCAGTTTTATCCCAGAATGGCTGTTTATAACGACGTTGAAGGTTGGCAAAACTCTCAGTTTTGGGGGCGTGATGAATTTGCGTTACCATTTGGTAATTTTGAGGTAAATATTACAGTACCAGCAGATCATATTTTGGAAGCTACAGGAAAGCTTTTAAACCGTAAGGAAGTTTATTCTAAAGAAATGTTGAAACGTTACGAGTTGGCGACTCAATCTTTTAATGAACCTGTATTAATAGTTACTCAAGAAGAAGCTGAAAAGGCCGAAAAAAGTTTTTCTGAAAATACTAAAACATGGAAACTATATGCCGAAAACGTAAGAGATTTTGGTTTTGCTACATCTAGAAAATTTATTTTAGACATGATGGCTGTTAAAATAGGCAACAAAGATGTTATGGCGGTATCATTATATCCCAAAGAAGGGAATCCACTTTGGGAGGAATGGTCAACCAAGGCTGTAGCTAGTACTTTAGAGTCTTATTCCAGAATGACCTTTGATTACCCATACCACAAAGCAATTTCTGTTCATGCCAAACAACAAGGTATGGAATATCCTATGATTTGTTGGAATTACGGAAGACCAAAAAATGACGGTACCTACAGTGATAGGGTAAAGTATGGTATGATGAGTGTGATTATTCATGAAGTTGGGCATAATTTCTTTCCAATGATTGTAAATAGTGATGAGCGCCAATGGACCTGGATGGATGAAGGATTGAATTCTTTCCTGCAGCATGTAGCGGAAGTTGACTTTGGAGAAAAATATCCAGAAGCGTTATCTCCTGATGATAAAGTGTATCCTTCCAGAAGAGGACCAGCTCATAAAATTATACCATACATGAGTGGTAATCAAGATTATATTGCCCCAATTATGACCAAAGGCTTAAATACTTATCAGTTTGGTAATAATGCCTACGGAAAGCCAGCTACTGCATTAAATATTTTGCGAGAAACCGTTATGGGACGTGAGTTATTCGATTATGCTTTTAAGGAGTATTCGAGACGATGGATGTTTAAACATCCAACACCAGAAGACTTCTTTAGAACCATGGAAGATGCTTCTGCTTTTGATTTAGACTGGTTCTGGAGAGGATGGTTTTATACCACAGATTGGGTAGATATTGGAATTAAAGACGTGAAAAAATTTTATATATCCTCTTCACCAAATAAACTTGTGAGAGATGAAGCACGAGAAAGAGGTTTTAAATTAAAAGATTTGCCCCCATTGGTGTATTTAGTTGAAGAAGAAAGTGAAGATTTTAAAGAAGACATGAAAAGTGCTACGCTTTTTGAAAATTCATTACCAGTTAAAGAGTTTGTTATGGATAATTTTACTCCAGAAGAACAAAAAAATATGAAGTCACCAAACTTTTTTTACAATATTACTTTTGAAAAACCAGGAGGTTTGGTAATGCCAATTATTGTAGAGTTTACATATGCTGATGGAACTAAGAGAGAAGAAACCTATCCAGCTCAAATTTGGAGGTTTAATGATAATGAAGTGACCAAAGCTATTGCCTCAGATAAAGAAATAGTTAGTATTGTTGTAGACCCAAACCTTGAAACAGCTGATATTGATACCAGTAATAACTCATGGCCAAGGGAAGTTCGGGAAAATGATTTTGAAAAGTTTAAAAACAAAGTAAATGGTTAAAAAGCCTTTTTAAAAATATAATGAGGTTGGTTTTAATACCAACCTTTTTTGTTTACATAATAAAAACAACTCCCTATATTTGTATCGTGATTTATCAACCTACATTTTTATTTATAAGCGGTGCAGAAATAGCATTTATTCTGTTTATTGTTATAATGGTATTTGGAGCCGATAAGCTACCCGAAATTGCTCGTGGTTTGGGTAAAGGTATGCGTACGCTTAAAGATGCAACGAACGATATTAAACACGAAATAACTAAAAGTGCCGAAAACCATGGCATTGATACCAGTATTACAAAAGATGTTAAGAAGGAACTGGATAAAGTAAAAGATGATTTAGAAGATTTTACGGGTTCTGTAAAGCGTAAGTTTTAATTATTCCAATTTTCTACTAATAGTTAAACCATCTCTAATTGGTAATATAACTGTTTCAATTCTTGTGTCTTCCTTTAGCATTTTATTGTATTGAATTAGAGCTTTAGTATCTACATCATCGAGTTTTAATTCTTCAATCACTTTGCCGCTCCATAATACGTTATCAGATAAAATAATCCCTCCCGGATTTAGTTTATCAATAATTAATTCATAGTAATTTGGGTAATTGCCTTTATCAGCATCAATAAAAACAAGATCGAAGGTTATATTTAGTAGGGGAATGATTTCTAAAGCATTTCCTAAATGTTGAATCATTTGACTTCCATAACCAGATTTATCAAAATATTTTCGTTGAAAATCATACAATTCCTCATTAATATCAATCGTATGTAACTTGCCTGAAGTTTGCATGCCTTCAGCTAAACACAGCGCAGAATATCCAGTATAAGTACCAATCTCTAAAATGTTTTTTGGTTTAACCAATTTAGAAATCATGCTTAATAAACGCCCTTGGTAATGTCCACTAAGCATCCGTGGTTGTAGTATTTTTTGACAGGTTTCTCTGTTTAATTGTTGTAGTAACTCGGGCTCATTTTCAGAATGCGAAACTACATAATTATCTAATTTGTCAGGAATAAAGTGCATAATTGTTTTGTTCTTAAATTCAAATGTATCGTTTTTACTAAAAAAATGAAATTATATGTTAAAAATGCTTGTTTGTGTAACTTTTTCTACAAAACAAATGCTAACTTGTGAACTACTATGCAAACAACTTAATTATTTATGAAATACCTTTTTGCTTTTTTGTTATTTTTCATTTCAACAGTAGCGCTTTCTCAAGAAAACACTACAATCACTTATGATTTAGAAAGCGAAATCCCTAAAGACACCACTGCCACTCGTGGAGAATTATCAAACGGACTTAAATACTACATTAAAGAAAATGATAGACCCAAGGACGTTGTTAACATGCGTTTGGTTGTTAAGGTGGGACATCTTCAAGAAGATGACAAGCAGCAGGGTTTGGCACATTTGTTAGAACATATGGGCTTTAATGGTACCAAGAATTTTAAGAAGGATAAACTGGTTAAGTATCTTGAAAGTATAGGTATGACTTTTGGAGCTGATTTGAATGCTCACACAAATTCATACGAAACAGTTTATAAACTAAAAGTACCAAGTTCAAATTTAAAGAAAGTAGATAAGGCATTTCAAATCCTAGAAGATTGGGCTCATAATATGAGTTTGAAGGATGACGCGATTGATGATGAAAAACCTGTAGTCTTAGAAGAGTTTAGGGCAAGACTAGGAAGTGGTAATAGAGTTGGTACTCAGGTTGTGAAATTTATGTATGAAGGGATGCCACAATTAAGGTATTTTTCCGATGAGAAACTTGAAAATATTCAAAACTTTGAGTCGAGGCATTTACATCGTTTTTATAAAGATTGGTATCGTCCTAATTTAATGGGGATTATTGTTGCTGGAGATATAGACCCCAGTTATGTAGAAAAGAAAATAAAAAAGCACTTTTCTAAATTGGTTAATCCAGAGCATGAGAAGCCTTTGTTTAGTTACGATAGTGTGCCATACCATAAGGAAACAAGGGTGAAAATTATTACTGATCCTGAAAAAACAACAACATCGTTATCTCTGGATTTTATCAATATTAATCCAATAAAGCGAGATAAAATTTTAATGAAACATCAAAAAGAGAGCTTTTTGATAGGAATGATGACTGCAATGCTAAATAAAAGATTAGTAGAATTATCCAATAGTTCAAAACCTCCTTTTATTGCAGCTGGTGCAGGGGTAAGAGGTACATTAAGTAAATATCATGGTAAGTTTTCTATAAATGCATCTTCAAGTGAAGAGGGGGTTCTTGAAGCTTTAAATGCTATAGTAGTTGAATTAGAGCGTGTAAAACGTTTTGGTTTTACCAAAAATGAGCTAGATGAGATAAAAAAAAATATGCTTGCTAGTAACGAAACATTTTTAGAAAATAAAGATGATTGGTATTCTTCCAGTTATTTAAGCCTTTTAGAACAAGAGTTTAAAAATGATTGGGTGTTGTACTTAAAAGAATGGAGATATAACTTTACCAAAACAGTTTTAACCCAAATTACGATAGATGAAGTAAACGCAATGTTCAATTTTTATTATCATGAAGATAATCGTGTTTTAATACTTACAGCGCCTGAAAAGAAAGATTTAATATTACCAACCGAAGAAAATTTGTTAAGTACAATTAAGCAAGCAGAGCTCAATACTGATATCGAAAAATATGTAACTAAAGAACTCGATAATCAATTAATTAAAGAATTGAGACCTAAAGGAAGCATCGTATCAGAAGAAAATCATCTTTATGAGATCAAAGAATTAGTTTTAAGCAACGGTGCAAAAGTGTATTACAAGAAAACTGATTTTGATAAAGAATCAATTAGGTTTAAAGCATTTAGTTATGGTGGTAATTCCTTGCTTTCTGATCAAGATTATATAGCCGTTGGTCAATTAGTACCTTTAGCTAGTGTAACAGGTATTGGTGGTTATAAGAGTCATGAATTACCAAAAGTGCTTGCTGGAAAAAAAGTAAATGTCTCCTCTTATGTATCCATTTATGATGAAGGTTTAAACGGTTCTGTTCGAGGAAAAGACCTTGAAACACTTTTCAAACTTATTTACTTAAACTTTACTAGTATTAATAAAGATGAGGAAACGTATTTGTCAATTGTAGATAAAATAAAGGCGTCAACTAAAAATAGAAAGTTAAGTCCTTCAAATTTATTTTACACTGAGATTAATAAGGTCACCCAAAAAGGAAATCCAAGATATATCAACATGAATGAGAATGATAATCTAGAGCGTTTATTAGATTCTGTTCCTTATGTGGATATTTATGAAAGTTATACTGAAAGATTTAAAAACGCTGGAGATTTTAAGTTTTTCTTCATAGGTGATTTTGACGAAGATATTTTAAAAAATTATACTGAAGTATATTTGGCATCTTTGCCAAGTACAGATGAAAAGGAAGAATATAAAAAATCTACCTACAAAAATGTAATTTCAGGTAAACGTATTGAAGTTCACAAAGGCTTAGAAGAAAAAGCAACCCTTTTAATCAGCTTTGAAAAAGAAGCCGAATATCTAAAAAAAGAACATGAAGCTTTAAGAATGTTTGGTCAAATTTTTAGAACCAGATTACGTAATAAAATTAGAGAGGAAAAAGGTGGTGTGTATACAGTAAATGCTAGTTTGAAACATGTAGGAAGACCCTTTTCTAAATATACCGCTTCAATAAATTTTAACTGTTTACCAGAAAATATAAATGTTCTTGAAGAAGAAAGTTTAAAAGTATTAAGGGAGTTTATTAAAGAAGGGCCAACAAAAAAAGAAGTAGCGGCTGTTAAAGAAAGTTGGATTTTAAATAGAAAAAAAGCGTTGGAAACTAATGGATTCTGGCTTAATCATATGTATAATAAAGTGTATTGGAAACATTCATTTAAAGGAATCAATGATTATGAAGATAAACTATCTGAAATATCTCATAAATACATAAAAAAAACAGCAAAAAAATATATTGATAAGCCAAGTTTTATTGCTAAGCTGTTGCCAGAATTAAAGGCAGAAACTAATGCTAATAAGGAAATTGAAAAATAACATTATAGATTAATTATACTATTAAAAGCCCTTTCTTATAAAAAAGAAAGGACTTTTGGTTTTTAACTTAAAATTCTATGAATCAATTTTTCCTTGGCAGAGGCATCATCTCCACAGAGCCATCTTATCACATTATCTTCACAAATGGCATCATATTCTGTTTGGCTAATAATATCTCTTTTCATGGCCAGGTCCAATATTTTTCCTGGGTATGAAGACTGCTTGTCGCTTTCCATTTCTCCAAGCGGGTAGGGGTCATCTAATCCCATAATCACTTGTTTAAAACCATGATTTTTAATAAGAAGTTCTAAGCCTCCCGTATCATGAACCAGCGTATCAAAAAAAATGTTTTTATGACCAACCGCTTTTCTAGGGTGGTGTTTACCTTCAAATAAATCTGGTCTGCCATCAAACCCTTGAATACGCCTACCTAAATTTATTTGCGCTAGTTGTCCGCCATGAGCAAAACACGTACGCATATTCGGATATTTTTCTTGATAACCGTTTAGAGTTAAGAAATGATATGCATCAGCACATTGTGCTAACATCCATATTAAATGAAATCTCCAAGAGGTGTTTTCTAACATAATGAATTTTTCACCATCATACGGATGAATTTCTACTGCTAAATTGTATTTATTGGCCAATTCAAAAAGTGGCTCGTTTTCTTCGTCATAAATACAACGCCAAGTGCCAATGGTGTCCATGTAATGGGTTGGTAAACAAAGAAGTTGCAACCCGTGTTCTTCTACGCAGCGTTCAATTTCCCAACAGGCACTCCTTAAAAATCCTGGATGAACCACAAAACCACAGGTAAATTTGCTTGGGTGTTCATGCTGAATTCTTGCATTAAAATCGTTTTGAAAACGTAAAGCTTTTTTCATTTCCTCAACTCTAAGTCCATTACCATACAGTTGCGAAAGATTTAAAACAACGGCGTGATCTATTTGGTAGCGCTCCATCCATTCTAGTTTCTCATTTAAGAAAAAACTGGAATCTGTAACAGGGCGCTTCCAATCTTTTTGAAGCATAAACTTTTTTTCTTTGTCTACCCAAAAAATCCCTTTTTCTCTCATAAATTCGGGTATTTCCTCAGGGTAAGGAAGCAGGTGTGAGTGACCGTTTATTCTAAGTTTACGTTTTTCCACTTTAAAAGGAAGCTGTTTTTATATTCGTTTTCCTCGCTTGACTAAAGAATAATACGAATTAAATGAAAGGACATATTTACTATGAGTCATTCTTTTTTGGAGGAGCCATTACATTACCACATTTTTTACAGGTACGTTTTTTTTCACTACTATAAAACTTATCAAAAATTACAGGCATATCGGTTTCTATATCATCTAATTTAAATTTTTTTCTATATAGGAGGTTATCACAGTTTTCACAATACCACTCTAAAGCATCTTTCATTTTTTTAGATCGTGGATATTCAATAACCAAACCAACTGTATTAGCCTTTCTCTGAGGAGAATGTGGGATTTTTGAGGGTAACAAATATATATCACCTTCTTTTATATGAACATCTTCAGGCTTTCCTTTATTAAATATTTTTAGCACCATATCGCCTTCTATCTGATAAAAAAACTCGGGTGTTTCATTATAGTGGTAGTCCTTTCTGTTATTAGGGCCGCCAACAACCATTACAATATATTCCCCATCCTTCCAAACACATTTGTTACCTACCGGTGGCTTTAATAAATGACGGTTTTCTTCAATCCAATCCTTAAAATTTAAAGGAGAAACTAATTTACTCATAGAATGCCTCTCTTAAACTCCCCAACAAGGAGAGAAACCCAAATTTGGTGTTTGAGTTTTTTAATTATAAATGTTCTATATAAAGATAGTATATCTTTTGCAATTCTTTCTTATTTAGGAGGTGTAGAGTGTTTTTATAAACTTTTTGTTCTACCTCCATCAACAGGAATATTAATTCCGTTAATATAACTAGCACAATCACTAGATAAGAAAACTACAGCATTAGCAACCTCTTCAGGGCTAGCAAAACGTTTAGCAGGTGTGTAGTTTTTCATGATTTGAGCCATTTCTTCAGGTGTTCTATCTTCAATGTTGGCTTTTATATTTATAATCTCTTTTAGTCGTTCGGTTTCAGTAAAACCTGGTAGAACGTTGTTTACAGTTATGCCAAAAGGGGCTACTTCTATAGATAAGGTTTTACTCCAATTTCCAACAGCCCCTCTAATAGTATTACTAACACCTAACATAGGTATGGGTTCTTTTACCGAAGTAGATATAATATTTACAATCCTTCCAAATCCTGATTCTTTCATAAAGGGAATAGTGGCTTGAGCTAATACATGACTACATTTAATATGCATGGTGAAGGCATTTTCAAACTCATCTAAACTTGCATTTAAAATATCTCCGCTTCTAGGACCTCCAGTATTGTTAACAACAATATGAAAACCATGATTGCTGTCAATAAATTTAATAACCTGCTCTTGTAATTCTCTAGGATTTAAAAAATCTGCCACAATGTAATTATGACTTCCTTGTTGAGGTAATTCTGCCAAAACAGCTTTTAGTTTTTCCCTATTTCTGGCAACCAATGTTACATTGACTCCTTCAGCTGCAAGTAATATGGCAGTTGCTTTACCAATACCCTTTGTGCTGCCACAAACTAATGCGTTTTTGTTGTTTAAGTTTAGGTTCATATTCTTTATTTTAATTTGGCAACTTTATCTTCTTCTAGAATTTCTTGCGTTTCTTTTGTGATTATCTTTAGAATTGATTTTAAATCATCTTTACTATTAATTTTTCCTTCAGCTAGCATATTTAAAATTGCTTTATCTTGGGCCCTTCCTTTTAACATGGCATCGTGGTAACCTAAATCTTCATTAAATGTAACCAAAGAATATTTTGATGCATATTCATTAGGGAATGCCTTCTCTAAATCCATTTCTAATTTACGTTTTTCCTGAAAAATTGGGTTAGCAACATGGTCACGCATTTCATAAAAATTGTCAATGGCTAAATCAGCAATAGCATCGGTGTTCTTTTTTCTAGAACTTTCATAGGCTTTAAAGGTAGCTTCCCAATTTTCTAAATTCTCATCTAGAACCTTGTCAAACTCAACTACATCTTCAAAACTTGCATTCATACCTTGTCCATAAAACGGTACAATGGCATGAGCAGCATCACCCATTAAAAGGGTGTTACCCTTATAAAACCAGGGAGAGCATTTAACCGTTCCTAAAGGAGATGTAGGATTGTTGTTAAAATCTTCTAATAAATTAGGCATATGTGCCAGAGCATCAGGAAATTCTTTTTTGAAGAACTCTAACACTTTTTCATCGGTATTCAAGTTGCTAAAATTGAATTCACCTTCATTGTAACTCAAGAAAAGCGTCACTGTAAAACTACCATCTAAATTTGGTAATGCAATAAGCATAAAATTACCTCGGGGCCAAATATGAAGTGCATTTTTAAAGATTTTAAAGTTATTTTTTCCCTCAGGAAGAATAATCAATTCTTTATATCCATGCGTTAGGTAATCTTGCGAAAAGCTAAATAGAAACTTTTTTCCTAAATAATAACTTTTGCGTAGAGCTGAACCTGCACCATCGGTTCCAATAATAGCATCGGCATCTTCAATAAATTGGGTGTTAGTCTGGTAATCTTTGAAAAGTGCAGTGGTTTTTTCAAAGTCAACCGACTCACATTTTTTGTTAAAATGAATAGTCACATTTTCATGCTTTTCTGCTTCAGTTAACAAAAGTGCATTTAAATCACCCCTTGAAATAGAGTTGATGTATTCATAGTCACGTCCGCTATAAGGCGATAAAAAAGTGTTTCCTTTTTCATCATGAATCATACGCCCATTCATGGGGATACAAAGTTGTTTTACTTTGTTTTCTAACCCAACCAATTTCATGGCTTTAATACCTCGATTTGAAAAAGCAAGGTTTATAGACCTACCGGCGTTAATATTTACTTTTCTTAAGTCTGGACGTTTTTCATAAACAGTAACATTAAACCCGCGTTGCCCCAACCTTAAAGCCAATAGTGAGCCGCAGAGTCCTGCACCAATGATGAGTATATTTTGTTTCTTTTCTTTCATTTTGTTTATCTGAATTTGTTTCAGAATCTCATGATAGTTTTAATTTAAATGGATTAGTGTCTATTTAAGAAGATTGAGCTATTTTATAAGACATCTTTCAATCGTTCCACCAAATTATAAACATCTTTAAAAGAATTATAAAGTGGCACGGGAGCACAACGAATAACATCTGGTTCTCTCCAATCTGTAACCACGCCAGCTTCTGTTAGCTTATGATGTAACTTTTTATCAGCATTAATTACTTGAATAGACAATTGGCAACCACGTTCATTAGAGTTTCTTGGGGTTATAATCTTTACGACATTTTCTCCCAATGCATTTAATAAAAATTCTAGATAACCCGTTAATTTTTTTGACTTTTCAACTAAAGCATCCATACCAACCTCATTAAAAATATCTAATGAAGCTTTTATAGCGGCCATAGACAGAATAGGTGGGTTACTTAATTGCCAACCCTCGGCTCCTGGCAATTGATCAAACTCATCGCGCATATTAAATCGTGTAGTTTTATTATGGCTCCACCAACCGGTAAATCTGTTTAAATCCTTTCTATTTGCATGGCGTTCATGTACAAAACATCCTGCCAAACTTCCTGGACCTGAATTGAGATATTTATAACTGCACCAAATGGCAAAATCAGCTCCTGAGTTGTGTAGATTTAACTTAACATTGCCAGCACCATGAGCACAATCAAATCCTACTAGACATCCGTGTGTATGACCTAATTCTGTAATGCGTTTTAAATCAAAATACTGTCCGGTGTAGTAATTAACTCCACCAATAAGGATTAGCGCAATTTCATTACTTTGATTTTTAAGGATTTCTTCTAAATCTTCATAAGCTAATAATGTTTCTCCCTGTTTTGGTTTCCAGAGAATTATACCTTCTTTAGGGCTAAATCCATGATGTTGTAATTGCGATTCTACTGCAAATCTATCGGAAGGGAATGCATCACTCTCAATTAGTATTTTGTACCTTGTTTTTGAAGGTTTATAGAATGACACCATCATTAAATGTAAGTTAACTGTTAGGGTGTTCATTACAATGACCTCAATGGGTTTTGCGCCTACTATATCAGCCATTTGTTTAGTTAAAAACTCATGATAGTGTAACCAAGGGTTTTTGGCTTTAAAATGACCTTCAACGCCTAAATTTGCCCAATCTTCAAGTTCTTGATCAATATGTTTTTTAGTTGACTTTGGTTGAAGTCCTAATGAGTTTCCTGTCATGTAAATTAGGTCATTTCCATTAGTGTCTTTGGGGATATAAAATTGTTGGCGATATTTTGCCAAGTCATCTTTTTTATCTAATTCTAAAGCAAAATCTAATCCTAATTTGTATGTATCCAATTTAAGTTTTTTACTGGTCTCTAACAAAAGTACGTGAATTTTTTCATTTGAAAATTAATAAAAACCAACTAGAAAAGTTAATGAAACCAATAAAATAATGACTCAAGTGAATCAAAACCTAAAGTAGTTTATGGCTGATTATTTTTTGTATATTTAAAAAAAATCAAAGCTATGGCAAAGACAAAAGAATATTCAAACGGAGAGTTAACTGTAGTTTGGCAGGCAGAAAAGTGTATTCATTCTGGTATATGTGCAAAAGGGTTACCCAATGTTTTTAGACCAAAATTAAGACCTTGGGTAAAGGTTGATACTGAATCTGCTGAAGCTATAGTTTCACAGGTAAAACAGTGTCCCTCTGGGGCTTTGAGTTATTATATGAATGATGAAGAAGAGGAAACAACAGAGGATACAAAAACTAAAGTAGAGGTATTAGAAAATGGACCTTTATTGGTTTATGGTACAATTACAGTCACAAATAAAGATGGTTTATCTGAAGAAAAAAATAAAACTACAGCGTTTTGTAGATGTGGTTTTTCAAGTAACAAGCCATATTGTGATGGTACACATATAAAAAAAGGTTTTAAAGGTTAATATTGGCTAGAAATTAAAAAAGTAAAAGCACCTTAAATTATTAACTAAAGTGCTTTTCATATATATAGACGCCAATGCGGAAGATTATATTATAGTTATATATATTCACAGTCGCATTTAAGTTTTTCGCCTTACACTTCGCAGTGATATCTTAAAAATTTCAAATGAGAAAGCGTCATATTTCTATGACGCTTTAAACTATATGTTGGAACAATATTTTACCAGAAAATTGCGTATAGTACGGCCAAAATAACCATTACCACAAACGAGCCTATATTAAACAAAGGTGTTGTTTTGAACAATTCTTTTGTAAGAGGAATACCTTTAGAGTCATCAGTACCTTTGCCTTCAGCATTACTTAAAATCATAATAATACCCATAGATAATAGTGTTGCTAACCCCATTTGGTGCATCCAAGGTGCTAACCAGTCAAAAGCTTCTAACTGTTTTGGTAATACTTTCAAAGCTAATGCCACAGGAATTGATAAAATAGCTCCCCAAATAGCAGCTTTGTTGGTTGTTTTCCTCCAGAATAATCCTAATAAGAACACCGCCAAAATACCTGGACTTACTAGTCCTGTATATTCCTGAATATATTGAAAAGCTTGATCTAAACCATCTAAAAGAGGCGCTACTAATACAGCAATTACCAATGCCACCGCCGCAGTAATTCGACCTACATTTACTGTTTTCTTATCACCAGCTTCTTTATTAAAATACTGTTTATAAATATCCATTGTAAAGATGGTAGATGTAGAATTTAACATTGATGCTAAAGATGATACGATAGCTGCTGCCAAGGCTGCAAAAGCAACACCTTTAAGTCCCGTTGGTAAGAATTGAAGTAGCCATGGATACGCTTTATCTGCCTGCTCTAATGACGGTTTATTCAACTGGCCTACTTCACCTAAAGTAGCCATAATCTCGGGGTCGTTTACCATAACGTAAGCTGCAATACCTGGAACAACAACAATTAATGGAATCAATAGTTTTAAGAAAGCTGCCAATAAAATACCTTTTTGAGATTCTTTCAAAGATTTCGCCGCCAACGTTCTTTGGATAATGTATTGATTGAATCCCCAATAATACAGATTAGCCACCCATAAACCACCTATCAATACCCAAATACCAGGTAAATCCAAATAGTTGCTATTTACGCTACCATCACTATTAAACTCTTCTAGCACCATATGAAACTTTTCAGGAGCGGCATCCCATACCTTATGAAACCCTACCATAACACCTTCGCCACCAGAAACAGTATTTAATGCTAAATATGTAGTTACCAGTCCACCTAGAACCAAGAAGATTACTTGAATAACATCTGTCCAAGCTACAGCAGATAAACCACCATAGAGAGAGTAAGCAGCAGCAAATAATGCTAAACCAACAATGGCATACATCATATCTACCCCCATAATGGTTTCAATGGCTAAACCACCTAAATACAATACGGACGTTAGGTTAACAAATACGTATAACCCCAACCAAAACACAGCTAGAATGGTTTTTAAATTCGTGGAGAATCGTTTTTCAACAAACTCAGGTATTGTATATAAGCCTTTTTCAATGAAAATTGGTAAAAAATACTTCCCTACAATAATTAGGGTTAATGCTGCCATCCACTCATAAGAGGCTATAGCCAATCCTAAAGCAAATCCAGAACCAGACATCCCAATGAATTGTTCTGCAGAGATATTTGCCGCTATTAGAGAAGCACCAATAGCCCACCACGGTAGTGATTTACTGGCTAAAAAATAATCTTCTGCATTTTTTTGATGTCCCTTTTTATCTCTAGACACCCATAATCCTACACCTAAAATCAAAATAGCGTAAGCAATGAAAACTACATAGTCCCACGTATCAAATCCTGCTGTCATAGTAAAATATTTAGTTTGGTTAGTATATTTAAAGACTCAAATATAGAAATTTAAATCTTAAAAATAGTGTTCTATAAAAGAATAAAAACAAACTGGTAGGGTCTAGTAGGTTTTTATTTGATTTTTTGTATATTTGCATAGTATAATATGATACGTGTAAAAAGTAAAATAGGAATACCAAAGTATAAACAAATCATTAATTCTATTGAAGAAATGATTGCTTCTGGTGTACTTCAAAGAGGAGACCAAATACCTTCTATAAACAAGATAAAAAATGACCATAATTTATCTAGGGACACTGTACTTATGGCATTTAATGAACTCAAAAACAGAGGTATCATTCAATCTGTAGTTGGTAAAGGTTACTATGTTTCAAGTGAAAACATAAATATTACTCAAAAGATATTTTTGCTTTTTGATGAGTTAAATTCTTTTAAAGAAGACTTGTATAATTCTTTCTTGGAGAATCTAGGAAGTAACACACAAGTAGAAATATACTTTCATCATTTCAATAAGGATATTTTTGATAAACTTATTTTAGATAATGCGGGAGACTATAATTTTTACATCATTATGCCTGCAAACTTAGAGAATACCCATGAAATTATACAGAATCTTCCAGAGGACAAGGTTTATATCTTAGATCAAATTCCTAAAGACCTGTCTAAATACCCTGGAGTTTATCAAAATTTTGAAAAAGCACTTTATAACAACTTAAAAGAGGCTAAAAATCTTATAACTAAGTATGAAAAATTAATCTTAGTTAATTCTGAACAAAAACAGCCCCAGGGCATGCTAGATGGTTTTTCTAAATTTTGCAAAGACAATAACTTAAAATCTGTCATTCTTAATTCATTAAAAGATACCATCCCCAAGTCTGGAGATTTATATATCATTCCAGATGATAAAAATTTATTGAGAATCATTAAAAAGATGAAAGAGCTGGAATTGTTTTTGGCAAAGGACATAGGAGTTATTTCATATAATGATACCTTGCTTAAAGAGATTGTAGAAGGAGGTATTACAACGATATCTACCGACTTTAACACTATGGGTAAACGTTTAGCGGAAATGATTTTAAATAAAGAACATAAACAAATAGAAAACCCAAACCAACTAATATTAAGAAATTCATTATAACTAAATAAATGTACACTATTAAAAATGACCAAAAATTAGGTGTTTTAGAAATTAAAAACGCTGATACTTATGCCAAAATCTATTTGAATAAAGGCGCTAGTCTACAGGAATTAACATTAAATGACCATGAAATAATTAAAGATTTATCACCATTAAGTTATGCAGACACCTATGCGTCATCCATTCTTTTCCCGTTTGCCAATAGAATTAAAGATGGAAAATATACGTTTGAAGGGGAGGATTTTCAGTTTGAACCCAACCAAAAAGAAGAAAATAACGCTTTGCACGGGCTGGTTTACAATAAAACTTTTGAAGTAATTGATATTAGTTCAAGTGAAAATGAGGCGTCTCTAACTTTGGAATATAATGAAGCTAATAAATATATTGGGTTTCCATACACTTATTCAATTCAATTGAAATATATCTTTAGAAAAGAAAATTTAGAATTGAACATTAAAGTAAAAAATACAGATGTAAAAACATTCCCATTTACTTTAGGATGGCACCCTTACTTTACAAGTGATAATTTATTTGAAAGCTCTCTTCAATTTGATAGTACAGAGAAAGTAATTTTAGGAGACCGAAATATTACTATAGGCACTGATAATATTGATACAACCGAAACTTTTAAAATAGCAGGTCAGCAGTTTGATGATTGCTGGATATTAAATTCTGACCAAATCATTTTTAGAACCCCAGAGTATGATTTAAAATTTAATGCCACCGGAAACAATAACTTTTTACAAGTTTATACACCTCCAAAAGAAAACACTATAGCCATAGAGCCTACAACAGGAATTTCAGATAGTTTTAATAATGGTATTGGTTTAGAAACATTAAAACCTGGAGACTCATATAGTTTAACATGGAGTTTACATATTAATAGCAACTAAACAAAAAATATATAATGAATGAACAACTAATTAAAGATGTAAAAGATATTTACATTGAAGAATTTGGTGAAGACCCTATTTTGATTTTTTCACCAGGTAGAATCAACATTATAGGAGAACATACCGATTATAACGATGGGTTTGTATTTCCTGCAGCAGTGGATAAAGGTATTGCAGCTGCCATTCAAAAAAGTGATTCTGGTGTTTCTACAGCCTATGCTTTAGATATGCATAGTAAAGTGGAATTTGAATTAGATAAGCTAAAGCCATTAAAAGAAGGTAGCTGGGAAAACTATGTTTTTGGGGTTATTGCAGAGATTCAAAACAGAAACAAAGTTGTGGGAAATTTTAATATTGTTTTTAAAGGTGATATTCCCGGAGGTGCAGGTATGTCGTCTTCTGCAGCCTTAGAAAACAGTGTAGTTTATGGCCTTAATGAACTTTTCAAATTAGGATTAACTAAAGAGGAAATGATTTTTATTTCACAAAAAGCTGAGCATAATTATGTGGGGGTAAATTGTGGTATTATGGATCAATATGCTAGCATGTTTGGTATTAAAGACCATGCTTTATTGCTAGATTGTAGAACCATAAAAGCAAAACCTTTTAAGATTGATTTTGAAAATCACGAATTACTTTTAATAAATACTAACGTAAAGCACAGTTTATCAGATAGTGCATATAACGATAGGCGTTCTGCTTGTGAAAACATTGCAAAAATGCTAAAAGTAACAGCTTTAAGAGATGCCACCGAAGATGATTTAGCAACTATTAAAAATGAGGTGACTCCCGAAAATTATCAAAAGGCATTATATGTCATTCAAGAAAACAACAGGGCTAGACAAGCTTCTAAAGCTATGGAGGAAGGTGATTTAGACAAGCTAGGAAGCCTGATATATGGTTCTCATGAAGGACTTTCTAAACAATATAATGTAAGCTGTGAGGAGCTTGATTTTCTAGTAGAAAAAGCTCAGGAAAGTGGTTATGTTATTGGCGCAAGAATGATGGGCGGTGGTTTTGGTGGCTGTACCATTAACCTTATTGAAAAAGGTAAGGCAAAGGATTTTGAAAACTTAGTTTCTAGGCCTTATAGAGATACATTCGGAAAAGATTGCTCTGTGTATTCAGTAGCATTATCAGATGGAACACACGTAGTAAACTAATCACATTAAATAAATTATTAAATGAGTACGCTATTAGATGATTATTCACATAAACGCTTTAATATTTTAACAGGCGAATGGATATTGGTTTCTCCACATAGAGCGAAAAGACCTTGGCAGGGACAAAACGAAGCTGTCAATAATGAAAAAAGACCCAGTTATGATGAAAATTGTTATCTCTGTCCTGGAAATACCCGAATTAATGGAGAGAATAACCCAGACTACGAAGATGTTTATATTTTTACGAATGATTTTGCAGCCCTTCAAAGTGACTCTCCAGATTTTGAAGTAAACGATGGACTCTTAATTGCAAAAAGTGAAAAAGGTATTTGTAAAGTGGTGTGCTTTAGTCCAGACCATTCTAAAAGTTTAGCAGATATGGAGCCAAGCGAAATTCAAAAAGTGGTTTTCGCGTGGCAAAAAGAATACGAAGAACTAGGAAGTAACCCCTTGATTAATTACGTACAAATATTTGAAAACAAAGGAGCTGTTATGGGATGTAGTAATCCGCATCCACACGGACAAATTTGGAGTCAATCTACATTACCAAATGAGGTGGACAAAAAAGACACCCAACAGCTAAACTATTATAAAACAAATGGTACCAGTCTATTAGGAGATTATTTAGCTCAGGAATTAGAAAAAAAAGAACGAATCATTTTTGAAAATAATGCTTTTGTAGTATTGGTTCCTTTTTGGGCTGTATGGCCTTTTGAGGCAATGATTGTACCTAAAGCTCATAAATCCAATATTTTAGAGTTGAATGATGAGGAAGCATACTTATATGCCGAAGCTATTTCGGTATTAACCAAAGCATATGACAAGGTTTTTAATACCTCCTTTCCTTATTCAAGTGGTATTCATCAAGCACCAACCAACGGAAAAGATAACAACCATTGGCATTGGCATATGAGTTTTTATCCACCTTTATTAAGAAGTGCTACTGTTAAAAAATTTATGGTTGGTTATGAAATGTTTGGCTCACCACAACGTGATATTACAGCTGAAAAGGCTGCAAAAATGATAAGAGATTTAGTTTAGTATGATCTCTAAGTATTAATAGCTGAGTCGTCCTAAAATAGGTTGACCGATTATTGAATAAAATTAGTATTAATATTTGAACCATCAAAAGCTAGCTTTTGATGGTTTTTCTTTGTCCATTTTTTAAGTTTTATGTTCTGCTGTTTATGTGCTTGACTAGGAGTTAGCATTTTGATTGACAGATGGGGTCTTAAGTTATTATAAAGTAAT
>NZ_SMZJ02000029.1 GCF_004358095.2 Seonamhaeicola sediminis | reverse complement strand
CGTACTTTCCTGAAATAGGTTGACTAAAAATTAAACCTTTTAGCACTATACCTAATGAAAGACAAAAAACAACCCTGCCGAAAAACTTCCTACAAAAAAGTAGGTTTCGACTTAAAGCTTTTGATCATCGATCAAGTCCAGAATGGACAGATATCTGTCAATCATGCTTCAGAAAAATATCAGGTCTCTAGATCCTCCATTGATTACTGGTTAAAAAAATACAGTACCTTAGAACAAAAGAAACTTGGGATGAGCAAAAAAGATGAAATCAAAAAACTTAAGGAACGCATCGAAGAACTAGAGTTCGTAAAGGACTTCCAGCAAGACATCATAGCCGATATGGAACTCATAACAGGAGTCGACATGTCAAAAAAGTCCTTGCCCAAAACATTAGCAGACGAGATCGAGAAAAAGAAACAAGACCGTTTAAAAGAAAATGGTTGATCCAATGTTTTGGGATTAGTAAACAAGCTTTCTATAAACGCTTGAAATCTTATAAATCTAAAATGGAAAACGACAAAATTGTAATTCAAATGATTAAGGATTACAGAAATGAAGTCGGTCAAAGAACTGGAGGGGTTAAACTACATGACAAGCTCCAACCTGAAATGGAACTCCTTGGGATTAAAATGGGTAGGGACAAGTTCTATAAACTCTTAAGGACCTATAACCTCTTAGTGCCAAGAACCAAAAGGTATTTTATAACCACAAACTCCAAACATCAATTTTACAAATATGACAACCTGGTAAAGGACAAGGCCCCTACACGACCCGAACAACTTTGGGTAAGTGATATCACCTATATCAAAACACAGAACAAACATTGTTACCTGGCCCTGGTCACAGACGCCTATTCTAAGAAGATTATGGGATATAAATTAGCTTCACACATGAAAACATCGCTTTGCAAAGATGCCCTCGCCATGGCCGTTAAAAATCGAAAATACCCAAATGAAAAGCTCATTCATCATTCAGACCGGGGAATTCAATATTGTAACCCAGCATATACGGAATTTGCAGAACAAAACAACATAACCCTATCAATGACTCAGCAATACGATCCATACGAAAATGCGGTAGCGGAAAGAATTAACAGAACATTAAAATATGAATACGGTCTCAAACAAACTGTAAAAAATGTTACCTTAGCTAAGAAGATCATTAAAAAAGCTGTCAGTATTTACAATAACAAAAGAACGCATCACAGTTTAAAATTGAACACACCAGCTTTTGTTCATCTTAACCAAAATGTAGCATATCATTCCTACAAAAGAAATAAAGAAAATTTAGAACTATTGACCTTTTAACAAACGAAAAATGAACCCGAAAAAGGTCAACCTATTTCAGTATAATACA
>NZ_SMZJ02000028.1 GCF_004358095.2 Seonamhaeicola sediminis | reverse complement strand
TCCTATGAAAAGCACTAGCCTAGTTCTCCAAAGTTAATATTTTATTTTTAATTATCTCATAATGATGATTCTGTGGTGTTGGAATGTTGATAATTCCGATAGGATTATCAATATTTCAACAGCCTTTAAATAACTTGCTCCGCATCCTATATGTGATCCATTCTTAAATACGATGGTCACCAGCATCTGTATGATTATAAGCTATAATAAACCTGGCCACTTGCTATAAATGTGTGATACCTATCAATCTGGTTCACCTACGGTGTTTTGTGATACAGGTTTTGCTACTTCTTTGTGAGCTTGGTTATTGGTTTATATTATTCTATAACACCTATGGTGTATGGTATTTCAGTTTTTATAACGGCTAAGGTTCTACTTAATAATTTACGAGCTACCTTTACTATGACACTTTTTACGTTCTTCCCTATATGCTTGCGATAATAGGCTTGCATAATAGGGTCAGTTCTTATCGCTTGCCATGAGGCTTCTATAAAATAGCTCCGCATTAAACGATGTGCTCGCATGGTGATACCTGTGTGTCTTTGATTATCGCCACTTTGATGAACACCTGGTGCTAGACCAACATAACCTGCCAAATGTTTTATACTATTAAAACGTCGCAAATCGCCCAATTCACAAATAATCCCGCAGGCTACTATACCTCCAATCCCTGGAATACTGCGCAATAAATAATAGTCCTTTTTATAATGCTTACGGCAATAGGCCCGAAGTTTTGAGGAAACATCCCTCAGTTCTTTATCTATAAATCTAAAACTACGCATCCTACTATCAAGCGTCTCACGTGCTGTAGGATGACTAAATACAAGTGAATCAAGCCAATGTCTAAAGTTATGACTCCAATGATCATTGTCAAATTCCTCTGGAATACTTACTCCAAAATAGAGTAGCTGCATCTTTAGGATACTCTTTATGCGTCTAAAGTCCTTCACTAAATCATTACGTCGTCTAAAGAGACTTCGCAATTGCTCTCGCTCTACTTCTGGAACATGAATACTATCTAGTCGACCATCCTTAAGTTCTCTGGCTATGAGCTGCGCATCAATCTTATCGGTCTTGGTAAAACGCTCTTTTCCCTTTCGGTGAATGTCTGCTGGATTAACTACTAATGAGCTCCATCCATAACTCTCAAAACTACGATGAGCATAATAACCACAGCAACCAGCTTCATAAGCAATAGTCACTTCATAGTCGGAAAAATGTTGCTCCACATAAACTTTTAATCCTTCTGGTTTTGGAGGCATCGTAAATGATTTCCCAGAAAATAAATCTGTGGCACAGTGTATTTTCCAACTTCGTTTGTGAATGTCGATGCCAATGTATAACTTTGGTTGAGCAGTTTGTTCAGTTTTCATATCTTAATCGTTTTAGTGAACTTTAAAGATACTGACTTACTGCTTTTTCATGGATGCTAAAAAACATTGCTTATTTTAGTTAAACCGTTTGGGCGTTGCTCGTTTGCTAGCTTCTGATTTTCCTTCGGAAAATCCTCGCATACAAACCCGCAACTATTCTTATACAACAACGTTAGCTTTAATGCGAGAGCCAGTTTGCGGAATAGAAAATCAAGGAAATTTCTCGTTTTTCAGAAAATATAAAATTAAAAAGACTAAAATTATACTTATGAAAAATAATTCATCCGTATTTAAGAACACCTTACTGAATAAAGCAATTTTTGTTTCAAGTATTTTTGTTAGTGCATTTTGGATATGGGTACAATTGTTCAATGTTTATAAATACCGCTTTGTTGGTGCAATTTTTGAATTACTTTGGCTTCCTTGTATTATTTCAATTTTCGGTATACCAATATTATCTCTTTATTTATTAATAAAAGAGAAGTTTAATATAAGGTCTCTTAATATATATTCTATAATAATGACAATAGTTGTTTTAATAATCTATACATATATTTTATAATTAATGATAATACTCATTTTAATAATCCATTTTATGAAATAAATTATTAGAATTAAAGAAATCACTAAAAGCTAACATAATGTAAAAACAATTGCTAGGTCAGTGTTTATCGGAAAGTCCTGCGGCCTTTCCTTAACTTGTTTTTCTTTTGTTTAAAGACATGCTGAACCACGCACCAGTTCTTACACAAAACCGATGATAGCACATTCGCCAAAGGCGAACTTTAATCTGCGCTGCTTCGCAGACAATGCATCTTAAAGCATGTGCTATCATCTGCAGGGTTAAACCAAATTACTACTAAAACCTATCCTAAAAATATCGCCTTCTGCGGGCTTCGAGCCAAAACGTGCGANTGCTTCTCGAATTCCCAAGCCAATAAATTCTACAATTTACGCTTCGCTTTCGCGAAGCTAATTGACAATCAATAATTAGAGAGTATATGGAAGTCCTTTTCTCTAATTATTGCTCAAGAATTTATTATCTTTTCATTCTCTAAGCAGAACTACGTTTAACCCTGCAGTTAGCTTTAATAATCTGAACGAACTGCAAATTTGATACTTTAACGGAATTTTAGTAAATTGCGTCAAATAAATGACGGAATTATGAATTATTTAGTCAGAGACTTATCAAATAGTATAATGAAGAAATTGCAATCTAATAAGGTTGTAATAATTTTTGGAGCACGTCGAGTTGGAAAAACAGTCCTTGTAAAAGAAATACTTGAACAAGTAAAAGAACCTGTACTTACGTTAAATGGTGAGGATATTAATGTTCACGACAAGCTTGCAATTAGAAGTGTTGAAAACTACAAACAGATTTTGGGTTCATACAAATTTCTGTACATTGATGAAGCCCAAAAAATACCTGAAATAGGTTTGAAGCTGAAACTAATGATTGATGAAATTGACGGACTAAAAATTATAATATCAGGTTCTTCATCATTTGATATTCATAAGGACGCTGGAGAACCATTAACAGGTAGAAAATATTCTTTTAACTTATTTGCTTTATCTGAAAATGAATACAATCAGGTTGAAAATAGTATTTCCAAAATTGACAAAGTAAGAGAAAGGTTGGTTTTTGGGAATTATCCAGAGTTATTGCACTTGCCTGACAGAGAGGACAAAATTGATTACTTAAACGAAATGGTTAGTTCATATCTACTGAAAGACATTTTGGTTTATGAAAATATTAAGAATTCACAGAAAATATTCAATCTTTTACGTCTGATAGCATTTCAAATCGGTGGAGAAGTATCGCTTCAAGAATTAGGAAGTCAATTAGGTATAAGTAAGAATACCGTTGAAAAGTACCTGGACTTATTAAGTAAAGTATTTATACTTCATAAAGTTGAAGGTTTTAGTAGGAATTTAAGAAAAGAAATAACCAAAAATTCAAGGTGGTACTTCTTGGACAATGGAATTAGAAATGCAGTGATTGCAAATTTTAATCCCATCGAATCTCGCAATGACATTGGTGCTTTGTGGGAAAATTATATGATTAGTGAAAGGTTAAAATATCAAGAATACAAAAGACTTTCATCTAATAATTATTTTTGGAGAACATATGAGCAACAGGAAGTTGATTGGGTCGAAGAACGTGACGGTTCATTGTTTGGTTATGAATTTAAATGGAAAGAAGACAAAGTTAAAATACCAACACAATGGAAAAGTGCATATCCAAATGCTTCTTTTGAAGTGATTAATATGGACAATTTTAATAATTGGTTGAAATAATTACTAAAGCTAACACGCGGTCATAAAACATAAGGGAGACAGAAGGTTATGAATCTTTTACATTTCAAATCAGCCCCGCCAATACTACTTTTTGACGGTTTTGCAAAAAATATTAACTTCAGTGCTAAACGTAGTTTTGGCTACTTAGCGGTTAGATAATGAAGTGCATTAAAACCCTTACGTTTCATACCGCCACCGATGATAGCACATTCGCCAAAGGCGAACTTTAATCTGCGCTGCTTCGCAGACAATGCATCTTAAAGCATGTGCTATCATCTGCAGGGTTAAACCAAATTACTACTAAAACCTATCCTAAAAATATCGCCTTCTGCGGGCTTCGAGCCAAAACGTGCGACATCGTCGGTNTTCTCGAATTCCCAAGCCAATAAATTCTACAATTTACGCTTCGCTTTCGCGAAGCTAATTGACAATCAATAATTAGAGAGTATATGGAAGTCCTTTTCTCTAATTATTGCTCAAGAATTTATTATCTTTTCATTCTCTAAGCAGAACTACGTTTAACCCTGCAGTTGTGCAACATTACCATTCACGTACTTTCCTGAAATAGGTTGACTAAAAATTAAACCTTTTAGCACTATACCTAATGAAAGACAAAAAACAACCCTGCCGAAAAACTTCCTACAAAAAAGTAGGTTTCGACTTAAAGCTTTTGATCATCGATCAAGTCC
>NZ_SMZJ02000027.1 GCF_004358095.2 Seonamhaeicola sediminis | reverse complement strand
AGCCTTACCTAATTGATACTTGTTTAATTTTCCGGTGGTAAGTTCGTCTAAAATTTTCAGTTTAAAAGGTTCTGAATACCGTCTGATTACTTTGTCATTTTTGTACATAATGTTTAAAATTATGTAGCCTTTATTCAGGACGGGTCAATATGCACCACAACGGTCTCGTATAACCGTCAGTTACGGGATTAAAGTTACTATTTTTCGGTTAAGAACTGACGTTAGCAATTCCGAGTGGATTCGGACGTAGTCGAATCCGCCGTAATTGCGGTTATACATTGTTATGTGCTGGCTTTTATTATTGTTTTTAATTTGTTTTCGTAATTCAGATTTTCAAAGAAACTTTGTTGTCTTTCGAATAGATATCCGTTTGCTATAAAGTCCATTTCATATTCAGCCGTTTTTAAATTCAATTCCATTTGGTCAATCGAATATTCGCTGATTAAAATTTTAAAATATCGAGCGTATAATTTCGAAACTCCGAGTTTTAATAAAATCCACATTGGCGAAACAAAAAATGGGTCAATCGTTTCTTTTCCTCTCGTGATTGTAATTCCGATTATACTTTCTTTTGGGATTGGTATTGCAGTCAGCTTATTCGAATAATTCGCACGTAATAAAATTCCGTTTGTCCGCTTTTCAAAGTTGCATTTTGAATCCAGTTTCAAATTTTCAGATTCAGGGTTTTTAGCTTTAAATGACTTAAGATAAAATCCAGCACTTCCGATTGCTTTCGGTTTTCGAAAGTCAATTTCCGCTGGTTTTCCAATCTGTTTTATTATTGCTTGTTCGGTCATTATATTCTATTAAGAGCTGTTTTTTCAGCTTGCACATAACTGCAGGGTTAAACGTAGTTCTGCTTAGAGAATGAAAAGATAATAAATTCTTGAGCAATAATTAGAGAAAAGGACTTCCATATACTCTCTAATTATTGATTGTCAATTAGCTTCGCGAAAGCGAAGCGTAAATTGTAGAATTTATTGGCTTGGGAATTCGAGAAGCAGNCGACGATGTCGCACGTTTTGGCTCGAAGCCCGCAGAAGGCGATATTTTTAGGATAGGTTTTAGTAGTAATTTGGTTTAACCCTGCAGATGATAGCACATGCTTTAAGATGCATTGTCTGCGAAGCAGCGCAGATTAAAGTTCGCCTTTGGCGAATGTGCTATCATCGGTTTGGCTATGCGCAGTGTCCCGAAGGGCATTGCGTATAGGTGGTGTTAGCGGTATTTTATTTTTCAATTATTAAGTTCTCCAAATACCTAAGAGCAGAAGCTATTAGATTCTTACGGTTCTTTGCTTTTTCATTATATGAGTTCAAAGTCTCTCTGTTCAATTTTCGCCCCTTTACAAAAACGTAAATTGGATTTTCAAGTGACGACAATTCTACTAGCGGATTTTTATCCACTAATAGGAGGTTTGCAATCTTGCCTTCTTCTACAGTCCCAAGTTGGCTCATAATTGAATGCGCTTGAGAAGCGTTTACAGTAGCGGTTTTTAAAGCTTCATAATTAGAAAGACCAGCCTCTTTATAAAAGGCTAGTTCTTTATGAATTGAAAAACCAGGAAGAGTAACCCCAATGCCTGCGTCAGTTCCACAAATTATAGTGACACCCGCTTCATGTAGCTTTTTAACAATGGTAATGTGAAAATCATGTTGCTCTTTTATCCGCTCAATTGTCGCAGGATCTTCTTGCTTGGCATTAAACCAGCGTTCAAACTGGTTTTTACTATCAACTTTTTTAATGAGTGGGTTCATGTATCCCAATGATTCTGAATCTAAAATTGAATCATTAATCATCATTTGATAGATATTATTAAACACCGTAATTGTAGGACAATAACTTGTGTGTTTAGACTGCGAAATTGAATCAAGAATAGATTGAAGCTTACTCTTGTCTAAATCAAATTTTAAAGGTTGTTGTACAATTTCTTCGACATGTTCAATAGATTTAATTTGTGGGTTCAAATGATATGAAAATGACACTTTTTGAGAGGGATGAGCAACAATATCAATTTCATAAATTTTAGCTTGTTCAATTATGGCATCAAAGATTTCTTTATCCAATCCGTAATATGTTTTAATAAAGTCGTAACCTCTTTCTTTATATGAAAGCACCTTCTCTTTAGCTTCACTAGGATTAGTTAGATTTAAATTATCGTCACCTATGAATTCTGACCCTGTTAATTTCGGTCCTGTTGTAAAAAAGGTTGGTGAAATTATATTACCATGAATCACGTCTTCTTTAATTCTCAAATGCATCGGCATACCCCAAAGATTTCTGACTGCGGTTACACCATTTGATAAATAAAGTCCGAGTTCATACCTGTCCCAAACATGAACATGCATATCAATTAGGCCTGGTGTTAGATATTTGTTCTCAGCGTCAAAAATTTGAATTCCACTGACCTCAATATTATCTGCAATTTTTTCAATTATCCCCTCTTTTATATAGACCATTTTGTCTACTAAAACAGTGTCTCGGTTCATTGGAATCACATTGACATGAGTAATCAGATAAGAATTATTAGATGTCGGATCGTTATGATTAACCTTTAAGTAATTAGTCCCTATTGAATCAACCCAAAGTGTGATGATTCCAATTAGGACAAACACCCCAATGAGAGTAAATACAATTTTTAAAAGTCGTTTTATTATTTTCATTTTGTATTATACTGAAATAGGTTGACCTTTTTCGGGTTCATTTTTCGTTTGTTAAAAGGTCAATAGTTCTAAATTTTCTTTATTTCTTTTGTAGGAATGATATGCTACATTTTGGTTAAGATGAACAAAAGCTGGTGTGT
>NZ_SMZJ02000026.1 GCF_004358095.2 Seonamhaeicola sediminis | reverse complement strand
TATTCGGTCAAGAAATCAAATTTGCTTGAAATCCATAAGATTCCAAATAATATAATAGATATTGTAGAAATTATTTTTAATACTTTTTTCATTTTTTATTTTCAGTTTGAGTGCGTTCCGCCAATGAATGGCAACGGTTTTGTGTAAGCGTCAGTAACGGGAAAGTGCGCGAGTACTTTCCGCTGACGCCACCAAGTTAGTAAAAAGGCGAGAATTTTCGGTAGAAAATTCCGCCGTTATTGCGTTTACACGTTGTTGGCATTAGTACTTTTTTTTAGTCTACAAAAGTTTCTTTTATAACTTCTTTGCATTTGTCAATTTCAGAATCGGTCAGGCTTTCAAAAATTCGTACGATTCTTGTTTTATCGACAGTCCGAATTTGGTCGATTGCAATCATTCCCTTTTTTCCGTTGTGTTTCACAGAAACTCTTGTCGGATATTTTTTCAGGTTTGTTGTCATAGGAGCAAGGACGATTGTGTTTAGGTATTTGTTCATTTCATTTGGTGAAATGACTACACAAGGTCTAGTCTTTTTTATTTCACTTCCAATGGTAGGGTCAAGGTTGACAAGAACAATCGAGTATTGTTTTAGATCCATTCCTCAAGATTTTCATCCTCGAAAACATCATTCATAAGCAACTTGTCATCTCCGTTTTCACTCATTTTTTTAAATTCCTTTTCCCAATTTTTTCTTGGTGATGCGATTGGTTTGAGGATTATTTGTCCTTTTTCAAGAATAAGTTCAACCTTGTCCTTAATTTTATATTTTTCCAAAATGGTCTTGCTCAGACGAAGTCCTTTTGAATTTCCGATTTTTATTATTGATGTTTCCATAAGTGCTAAAATGTTATTACAAAGTAAATACATTTTATTGAAATATCAAAATTCGTTCCGTATTAATGCCAACTGCAGGGTTAAACGTAGTTCTGCTTAGAGAATGAAAAGATAATAAATTCTTGAGCAATAATTAGAGAAAAGGACTTCCATATACTCTCTAATTATTGATTGTCAATTAGCTTCGCGAAAGCGAAGCGTAAATTGTAGAATTTATTGGCTTGGGAATTCGAGAAGCAGNCCGACGATGTCGCACGTTTTGGCTCGAAGCCCGCAGAAGGCGATATTTTTAGGATAGGTTTTAGTAGTAATTTGGTTTAACCCTGCAGATGATAGCACATGCTTTAAGATGCATTGTCTGCGAAGCAGCGCAGATTAAAGTTCGCCTTTGGCGAATGTGCTATCATCGGTTACGTATAAGAATAGTGCGGTTTTGTGTGCGAGGATTTTCCGCAGGAAAATCATACGTAACAAAAGTGCACTAACCTTTGATTAAGCAACTAATTTAGCATTATTTTTATACATTGTTGGCAACTGGCTTTCTTTAATTCGTTCCGATTTTTATTTTATTCGTTCATTTCAATTATTAATTTTTCTCCGTAATTCAGGTTTTTAAAGAAACTCAATTGTCTCTTAAATATATATCCGTTTTGCGTGAATTCCATAATTTGATTTTCGGTCTCGATTTTTAATTTCATTTCGTCGATTGAATATTCTCCGAGCACAATTCTAAAATATCTTGCAATTAATTTAGAAACTCCTAATTTCAACAAAATCCACATTGGCGATAAAGTCAGAGGTTCAACGCTTTCTTTTCCGCGTATTAATTTTATGTATTCGATTTCCGATTCTTTTATTGTCAACGCACTTGTTTTATTAGACAAGTTTGACCTTAAAAGAATTCCACCTGAATATTTTTCAAAACTACATTTAGAGTTTTCTTTTATAAATTCCGTCGAATTATTTTTTGCTTTAAAAGACTTTAGATAAAATGATGAACTTCCAATTGCTTTCGGTTTTTTCCAATCGATTTTTGTCGGTTTTCCAATATTTTTCTCGATTGTTCTTGAGTTCATTTTTTTCGTTGAGTTCGTTTTTTAGCTTGTTGCCAACGGTTACGTATAACCGTCAGTTACGGGTTAAATTAGCGATTATTTTCGGTTTAACACGGACTTTAGCAATTCCGAGTGGATTCGGACGAAGTCGAATCCGCCGTAATTGCGGTTATACATTGTTGTAAGTAGTTTTTTATTCTTTTTTTATTAAAATCCATTTCTCTCCTTTATCATTTTTATAAGAGACAAGTCCATATTTTTTATCCCATTGAAATTCAGTTAAACCAAATCTTCCGTTCAGATTTGAGTAAGGACAATTATCTTTATCGAAAGTATAAACATTTTTCCAGTCAGAATTCAAGTCAGATGCCTTTGTTGTCGGTAAGTTATTTCTAGAATTACTATATTCCATATTCAGTAAACGAATAACAGGACTTGCGTCTTTCAGATTTTCATTCGCTGCAATTTGGACAAAGTAATCGTTTACCAATTTGAAAGTATCTTTTTTAATTTCGTAATCTATTCTCACAAAATCTTTGTCAAATTCAGACACAAATGGATTGCATTCACCTTTTGGTTCTTTAATAACTTTATTTGTGATAAAAATTGTATCATAATTATTTAGTTGCGACTTAAATATTAATTTATCTCCAACATTATAATTAGTAAACCAAGTTTTGTCATTTTCCGTGAAATATACATTTGTACAATCAGAACAAGATTGTATTAATAAACAGAATAAAACTAAAATTAGATACTTCATTTTCGGTTTGGGTAAATTACTTACAACGTGTTTGTGTAAGGAACGTTGCGTGTTTGTATGCGAGGATTTTCCGAAGGAAAATCAGAAGCTAGCAAACGAGCAACGCCCAAACGGTTTAACTAAAATAAGCAATGTTTTTTAGCATCCATGAAAAAGCAGTAAGTCAGTATCTTTAAAGTTCACTAAAACGATTAAGATATGAAAACTGAACAAACTGCTCAACCAAAGTTATACATTGGCATCGACATTCACAAACGAAGTTGGAAAATAC
>NZ_SMZJ02000025.1 GCF_004358095.2 Seonamhaeicola sediminis | reverse complement strand
CTAAAATTTTCAGTTTAAAAGGTTCTGAATACCGTCTGATTACTTTGTCATTTTTGTACATAATGTTTAAAATTATGTAGCCTTTATTCAGGACGGGTCAATATGCACCACAACGGTCTCGTATAACCGTCAGTTACGGGTTAATATGCGTTAATTTTCGGTTTAGCACTGACGTTAGCAATTCCGAGTGGATTCGGACGTAGTCGAATCCGCCGTAATTGCGGTTATACATTGTTGGCTACAGTTTTTTATATTCCATTAGAATTTTTCATTCAAATCTTGTCTTCCAACTATTGTGACTATCTCAACAATATTTTCATTGACTTTATAGTAAATACTATCAACTCCACACACGCAACGTCTGTACCCTTTTTTTATATAGTCAACAGATTCAAAGGAAAAAGGTCGTTCAGCAATAATGTCAAAATATTCAAAAAAAGACTCAAAATATTTGTCCGCTTGGGTCATTCCGAATTTTTTAACTCCGTAATGGTGAATTCGAATCAAGTCATTTTTTGCTTCGTTTGTCAATTTGTATTTAGCCATTTAGCAAAGACTTTGATTGAGCTAAAATACTTTCTTTGCTGTCATTCGTAAATCCACTATTTTCAGCTTTTTCAATTTTAGCTCGAATCCAGTCAATTTGAACTTGTTGTTTTCGGGCTTGTCTAATCAAATCGTTAACTAATTCGCTTTTGCTTGAATATTCTTTATTGTCCACTTGGGACTTTAGCCATTCATCGTTCGGCTTTGTAAATGAGATACTTTGTCTTGACATAATCTACTTATTAGATGTAAATATACACCAAAAACGAATCATTTCCAAATTGTAGCCAACGTCTTTGTGTAAGCGTCAGTAACGGGAAAGTGCGCGAGTACTTTCCGCTGACGCACCTAAATTAGCAAAACGAGTTGAATTTCCGATTAGGAAATTCAGCCGTTATTGCGCTTACACGTTGTTGTAGTGCGTTTTTATTGTTTTGTCAGAGTGTATTTATCTCCGTTTGTCTTTGTCAAAGTCAACGAATTTCCATTCAAACTATAATTCCATTCGCCACCTAAAATCAAAGTCCAATCAAATTCAGCTGTCCAAGGACAGGCATTTTCGAAGGTAATTACATTTCCTGAGTTTGAATACGTGCCATTACACAAAGCAGGAAATTTTATAATTTCACTTTCTCCGCTCCAATTTCCATTATTAAAAGTCAATTCGACATTAGAATTATTTCCACCTCGTTCAAAAATTCCAACGTATTCTCCGTTAATTTCAGTTTGCGGGATTTCGTCATCGTTGTTACAAGAAAGAATGACAAATATTAGTCCGATTAATATTAAAACTTTTGGTTTCATAATTTATCTTTTTAAGTAGATGCTTTTTTGTCTAAAACGTTGCGTTCAAATGCACTACAACGGTCTTGGCTATGATTTCGTTGCGGAAAAATCCGCAGGATTCTTTCCGCCGTAGCCGAAAGATAGCAAAATTGCGGTGAATTCCGATTAGGAATTCAACCGCAATGAATTATAGCCGTTGTTACCTGCTGGCTTTATTTTTCACGTTCAGTTTTTTAATCAATAATGCACAAAATAAGAGTCCGTTTCTTCTCCATCATCAACCATTCTTATTCGGACATCGAACAATTCGGTCAGAATTTTATCTTTAGTCGAGTTGTCAAATTCCTCAAATTCCAATTCCTCAATATGTTCAGAGATTTTGTCTCCGTTATGCCATTTTTCCGTCACAATTTTTTCAATCAGAATGTTCAATTCGGGTGACGGAATTTCCTTTTCAGATTTGTGCCAAATAAATTCCTGTCGTTCTTCTGGGTCATTTTCGTCATAGATTGCTATTCCGCTTATCGAATCAACCGTTTCGTTAGTCAATTCAATTTTTTCAACTCCGTATAATTTCAGATATGATTTTAAAAAATTCAGCCTGTTCGATTTATTCATTGCGGTTTTTTTCAGCTTGCAGGTAACTGCAGGGTTAAACGTAGTTCTGCTTAGAGAATGAAAAGATAATAAATTCTTGAGCAATAATTAGAGAAAAGGACTTCCATATACTCTCTAATTATTGATTGTCAATTAGCTTCGCGAAAGCGAAGCGTAAATTGTAGAATTTATTGGCTTGGGAATTCGAGAAGCANTCGCACGTTTTGGCTCGAAGCCCGCAGAAGGCGATATTTTTAGGATAGGTTTTAGTAGTAATTTGGTTTAACCCTGCAGATGATAGCACATGCTTTAAGATGCATTGTCTGCGAAGCAGCGCAGATTAAAGTTCGCCTTTGGCGAATGTGCTATCATCGGTTTTGTGTATGATGACGTTGCGTTGGTTATGATAAAGTTAGTAAAAGAAAAGTGAACTTTAGTGTTTGTGTAAATTATTCCGAGTACACCTAGAACTAGCAATGCATTATAGCATCCATGAAAAAGCAGTAAGTCAGTATCTTTAAAGTTCACTAAAACGATTAAGATATGAAAACTGAACAAACTGCTCAACCAAAGTTATACATTGGCATCGACATTCACAAACGAAGTTGGAAAATACACTGT
>NZ_SMZJ02000024.1 GCF_004358095.2 Seonamhaeicola sediminis | reverse complement strand
GCAAGTTATTTAAAGGCTGTTGAAATATTGATAATCCTATCGGAATTATCAACATTCCAACACCACAGAATCATCATTATGAGATAATTAAAAATAAAATATTAACTTTGGAGAACTAGGCTAGTGCTTTTCATAGGACACGGTGTTGCCAGTAGTTTTTTATTCAAAATTGTTCCTCAATTCAATTTGTTTATCTCTCATGCTCCCAACTTTATGACTTAAAGTTCCTCCTGTTTTTTTAGCTAAACTCAAATATTTGTCGAGCTCAAATATTAATTCATCCCATTTTTTTAAAACAGTTTTATTTTGTTCAAATCGACTTTCCATATTCTCATAAATCTTTATTAAATTTTCTGAACCCATATTTAAAACTCCATGATGTTTCCACATTCCAAATTTTACATTGTCATCGTTGTACTCAATTAAAGTCGGATTGAATTTGAGTTTTTCAGGGAAGTTTTCGGTAAAATATTGCTCAAAAAGTTCGATTACTCTTTTTTTTGAAAGTTCGGATAATTTCAAATTTCCCATAATAGTTTTAACTCATAAAGTAATTAAATCCGATGATAATAATTCCAGCTATTATTGGTCCTTTTAGATAAGCCCAAATTCCCATAAACTTTGTTGGGAAACTTAAAACTGAAATCCAACCAACAATCATACTTAAAACCGCATAAATTCCAAGTGCAATTATTCCTTTCCAAAATCCGTGTTCCATTCCGATATAGACTGCTGGTGCAATTAAAAAAAATAAACTCCATAATTTTTGATGTGATTTCATATTCTATCTTTTGTTTCCCATAGGTGTGTAAATAGCTTTAACAGAATTTATTGTTCGGTCAAATTCGGCACCTTTTAAGTTAGGTTTCTTCTTTTTACTTGATGGATAAATTGATTTTATTCCGTTTTCTCTTAATTGACTGTGATATTCGGTTAATTCACAGATAACTTTCCTAATCTCATTTTTAGAGTTGCAACTATTAATTTTTGCTTTGGTTTTTTCGTCAATTTCATTTTCTAAAATAACCAGAATTTTATCCTTGAATTCCTGTCTTCTTATATTTAATTTTCTTTTTGACATAGTCATAGTCGAAATTACTGGCAACGGTCTCGGCTATGAGTAGTTGCGTGGGTTAGCACTTAACTTAGCAAGTACACACCCAACTGAAAATCCGCGAGGATTTTCAGAAGTAGGCGAGAACAAGCAATTACTTATAGCCATTGTTGTGCATAGTTAATTTACAATTATTGTTCCTCCAAATTCGCTTTCTTCTATTTCTCCAGTCAAACAGTTAATTCGAAGTGTTTTTCCAATTCCAGTTATTATTCCGCTATTAGTGTTTTCATATCCTTTCCATTTTGTTTCAGGTACATTAGAAATAATCCACTTATAGCTACTGTCACTTTTATCAAAGATTAGTTTTAGGTATTCGCTATCTTTGAATGCATTTTGATGATTAGTTATTCCATAGTTTCTTGAGTTCGCAATTTCTTTTGCTTTGGAATAATCTAATCTAAATTCGTAAGGTTTTGTTTTCGGAAGCCCTTTAATTTCATCTTTCGTTAATTCCAAATCCGAATTGAAGTATAAATCGACGACATCAAATTTTAAAGAATCTGAGACGTTATAAGAATAAGTCAGACGGAATTCTTCAGGCTTTTCTGAACGTTTTTCAAACCAAGTCCCAGAATTGTTTTTGCTGTACCAATAGCTTCTTGAAGCGTTTAATTTAAAATTACTTTCTTTTCCGAAATGAGATTGAATTATTTGGTCAGCTTTTAATTTGCATTGGTCAAATGTTTCTTCAAATCCTAAATCATTACCATTAATTTTCTTTGAAAGGAAGTAGTTTATTTCTGAAATCAGATTTCCATTTTTGTCGAAAGCTTTCCAAATTCCAAAATAATCTCCATTTAGAAATATCCCTTTTTCTTTTAGTCTGTTATTTGGATAATACTCTCTAAAAGCTATCCATTCATTTTCATTGAGTTTTAATTCGTGAAACTCCTTGATAATCGATTTGGAATACGTTCTTCGGTCAAGTTTGGTTTTCGGATTACTTATAATTTGATTGAATATTGAGTCGATATCAATTGGCTTTTCTTGTCCAAAAGTCGAACAAGAAATCAATAGAATTAATATATAGACTATGTTTTTCATTTAATTATGCACAACGGTTTCGTATAACCGTCAGTTACGGTTTATATGCGTTAATTTTCGGTTAAGCACTGACGTTAGCAATTCCGAGTGGATTCGGACGTAGTCGAATCCGCCGTAATTGCGGTTATACATTGTTGTGCATAGTTTTTTCATTCTTCAGTCACAAATTTGAATGGTAGAAGAAATTTCACTTTCACTTTTTTTCCATTCTCCAATTCCGCTGGTTTCCAGTCAGGAATTTTAGATATTACTTTGTAACAAGCAGTGTCATAATCTTTTCTTAATCGTTCAATTATTTCTATGTCAATGACTTTTCCAACAGTGTCAACTACAAAAGTTGATTTGACTTTTCCGTTTATATATTCCGTAAATCCTTGATGAAATTTATAATTCCGTTGTATAAATCTGGTTAGCGAATCAAGTCCACCTGGAAATTCAGGCATCTTTTTTAAACTTGCAAAATTTATTTGTTCATCATTTTCGCCTAAAAGTTGGTATTCCAAGTTCAGCGAGTTTTCAGATTCCACTTTTTTAAATTCCGATTGATTAGTTGCTTTTTCAGATTCAGAATTGTTTTCCGTTTCTGTTTTTTCCGAATTCTTACAAGAAGTCAGAAGTAAAATGGTCAATATTATTCCTATTATTTTATTCAACTCGTGGGTTTTCTCAAATTATGCACAACTGCAGGGTTAAACGTAGTTCTGCTTAGAGAATGAAAAGATAATAAATTCTTGAGCAATAATTAGAGAAAAGGACTTCCATATACTCTCTAATTATTGATTGTCAATTAGCTTCGCGAAAGCGAAGCGTAAATTGTAGAATTTATTGGCTTGGGAATTCGAGAANAACCGACGATGTCGCACGTTTTGGCTCGAAGCCCGCAGAAGGCGATATTTTTAGGATAGGTTTTAGTAGTAATTTGGTTTAACCCTGCAGATGATAGCACATGCTTTAAGATGCATTGTCTGCGAAGCAGCGCAGATTAAAGTTCGCCTTTGGCGAATGTGCTATCATCGTGCCTCGTGTATGGAAAGTAAGGGCAGGAAGTATAAAATTTTCCACGCACGACGACGTTTTTAGATAGAAATTTTGTTTAATTAGACACCGAAGCCCTTATTTTTTATAGCATCCATGAAAAAGCAGTAAGTCAGTATCTTTAAAGTTCACTAAAACGATTAAGATATGAAAACTGAACAAACTGCTCAACCAAAGTTATACATTGGCATCGACATTCACAAACGAAGTTGGAAAATAC
>NZ_SMZJ02000023.1 GCF_004358095.2 Seonamhaeicola sediminis | reverse complement strand
CCTGAGCATAGTCGAAGGGAGTCTGCCTGAGACTACAACCTAAGGTTGATTTGATTACTAAATGCTGTTATCATTGTTTAGTAAGCTAGTTAATTTTAAGAAGTTCATTAAATATTGAAAGGAAATTCTGGGAGTTGAGTAGTGGTTATAGTCTAACTACTAACTACTATGTACTAACGACTAGTATATGGGGGATTAGCTCAGCTGGCTAGAGCGCTTGCCTTGCACGCAAGAGGTCATCGGTTCGACTCCGATATTCTCCACGATGAATGCTTTAAAAAGCAGAATCGCAATGAAAGAAACAAAAAAGCTTGCTTTTAATTGTTTCAGGAATGAGATTCTTTTAAAGCATTCTCAAAATTGAAGTTTGAGGAGCAACCGTAGGTTACTCCGATAACAGAAAATTTTGACAAGGTTCATTGACATATTGAAAAAGATACATGAAAAAATAATTAGATAGAAATATTTAATAAAATTAAATAATTGTAACGAGCAATTATTGTAACTCATTAAAAAAGCAAAAAGTACAATAAGCTAAATAAGGGCGTATGGGGAATGCCTAGGCTCTCAGAGGCGAAGAAGGACGTGATAAGCTGCGAAAAGCTGCGGGGACGGGCACATACCGATTGATCCGCAGATATCCGAATGGGGCAACCCACTATATTGAAGATATAGTATCCTTAGGGAGGCGAACCCGGAGAACTGAAACATCTAAGTACCCGGAGGAGAAGAAAACAAAAGTGATTCCGTTAGTAGTGGCGAGCGAACGCGGATTAGCCCAAACCATAGTTGTTACGGCAATTGTGGGGTTGTAGGACTGCAATATTCGACACTAAGTGAACTAGAACTGTTTGGAAAGACAGACCATAGAGAGTGATAGTCTCGTAAAGGTAAGCGAAGTTAAGATAGCAGTATCCTGAGTAGCGCGGGGCACGTGAAACCTTGTGTGAATTTGTCGGGACCATCCGATAAGGCTAAATACTCCTGAGAGACCGATAGTGAACTAGTACCGTGAGGGAAAGGTGAAAAGAACCCTGAATAAGGGAGTGAAATAGAACCTGAAACCATACGCTTACAAGCGGTCGGAGTCCCGATTTATCGGGATGACGGCGTGCCTTTTGCATAATGAGCCTACGAGTTACCGTTGCTAGCAAGGTTAAGCACTTCAGGTGCGGATCCGTAGCGAAAGCGAGTCTGAACAGGGCGTATAGTTAGTAGTGGTAGACGCGAAACCGTGTGATCTACCCATGGGCAGGTTGAAGCTGTAGTAACATACAGTGGAGGACCGAACCGGTTGACGTTGAAAAGTCTTCGGATGACCTGTGGGTAGGGGTGAAAGGCCAATCAAACTCGGAAATAGCTCGTACTCCCCGAAATGCATTTAGGTGCAGCGTTGATTTAGTTTTATAGAGGTAGAGCTACTGATTGGATGCGGGGGCTTCACCGCCTACCAATTCCTGACAAACTCCGAATGCTATAAAATGATGATCAGCAGTGAGGGCATGGGTGCTAAGGTCCATGTCCGAGAGGGAAAGAACCCAGACCATCAGCTAAGGTCCCCAAATGTATGTTAAGTTGAATAAACGAGGTGGAATTGCTTAGACAGCTAGGATGTTGGCTTGGAAGCAGCCATTCATTTAAAGAGTGCGTAACAGCTCACTAGTCGAGCGATTCTGCATGGATAATAATCGGGCATAAACATACTACCGAAGCTATGGAATATTTATATTGGTAGGGGAGCATTCTAATTGTGTTGAAGGTTTGCTGTGAGGCATTCTGGAACGGTTAGAAAAGAAAATGTAGGCATAAGTAACGATAATGCGGGCGAGAAACCCGCACTCCGAAAGACTAAGGTTTCCTCAGCTATGCTAATCAGCTGAGGGTTAGTCGGGACCTAACGCGAACCCGAAAGGGGTAGTGGATGGCCAACAGGTTAATATTCCTGTACCTGCTCACGATAAAAGTGACGGAGGCGTATATTTGGTGCGTGCTGACGGAATAGCACGTTGAAGGGAGCGGTAACGCCCCGATAGTACACTGAGGCTTCGGCCAAGGTGATAATCCAGAGAAGCGACTTCCAAGAAAAGCGAGTGAAGCAGCCCGTACCCTAAACCGACACAGGTAGTTGGGATGAGAATTCTAAGGAGCTCGAGAGATTCATGGCTAAGGAACTAGGCAAAATAGACTCGTAACTTCGGGAGAAGAGTCGCCCCCGCTTCGGTGGGGGCCGCAGTGAAAAGATCCAGGCGACTGTTTATCAAAAACACAGGGCTATGCTAAATCGAAAGATGACGTATATGGCCTGACACCTGCCCGGTGCTGGAAGGTTAAGTGGTGGGCTTAGAGGTTTACCTCGAAGGTCTAAAATGAAGCCCCAGTAAACGGCGGCCGTAACTATAACGGTCCTAAGGTAGCGAAATTCCTTGTCGGGTAAGTTCCGACCTGCACGAATGGTGCAACGATCTGGATACTGTCTCAGCCATGAGCTCGGTGAAATTGTAGTAACGGTGAAGATGCCGTTTACCCGCTGTGGGACGAAAAGACCCCGTGCACCTTTACTATAGCTTAGTATTGGTTTTGGATAAGTAATGTGTAGGATAGGTGGGAGACTTTGAACCGGGTTCGCCAGGATTCGGGGAGTCATTGTTGAAATACCACCCTTTGCTTATCTAGAGTCTAACTCAGGAATGAGGACAGTGCTTGGTGGGTAGTTTGACTGGGGTGGTCGCCTCCAAAAGAGTAACGGAGGCTTCTAAAGGTACCCTCAGCACGCTTGGTAACCGTGCGTAGAGTGCAATGGCATAAGGGTGCTTGACTGAGAGACCTACAAGTCGATCAGGTTGGAAACAAGAGCATAGTGATCCGGTGGTTCCGTATGGAAGGGCCATCGCTCAAAGGATAAAAGGTACGCCGGGGATAACAGGCTGATCTCCCCCAAGAGCTCACATCGACGGGGGGGTTTGGCACCTCGATGTCGGCTCGTCACATCCTGGGGCTGGAGAAGGTCCCAAGGGTTGGGCTGTTCGCCCATTAAAGTGGCACGCGAGCTGGGTTCAGAACGTCGTGAGACAGTTCGGTCTCTATCTACAGTGGGCGTTAGAAATTTGAGTGGATCTGACTCTAGTACGAGAGGACCGAGTTGGACTAACCTCTGGTGTATCTGTTGTCACGCCAGTGGCATTGCAGAGTAGCTACGTTGGGAAGGGATAAGCGCTGAAAGCATATAAGCGCGAAACCCACCACAAGATGAGATTTCTTTAAAGGGTCGTGGGAGATGACCACGTTGATAGGCTACAGGTGTAAAGGCAGTAATGTCATAGCCGAGTAGTACTAATAACCCATAGGCTTATTGTACGCCTGTTTTTTTAAGAGTAACACAAACAAATTCATGTATATTTTTCAATATGTTAAGATATTTGCGCACAAGCGCAGTTAAGAGAAAAGGCATAAGGCACAAGTGAAAACTTTTAACTTATTACTTTTAAACTTTTAACTTAAGATTTAAGGTGGTTATAGCGATGGGGCTCACCTCTTACCATTCCGAACAGAGAAGTTAAGCCCATTAGCGCCGATGGTACTACAGTTGTGGGAGAGTAGGTCGTTGCCTTTTTTGATACTGAAGCATCAGTATTTATATATAAACCCTTCATTTTTTAATGAAGGGTTTTTTTTGTTTTGTCTCGTCCTGAAAAAAGTTGACCATAACATTTAGAACTATGGGAAACAAAAGGCAGTTAAGAAAAAAGCAAGAGCCCCCAAGAAATTACAGTGAGAACTTCAAACGTTTGGTTGTATCTGAATACGAGCAAGGTTTT
>NZ_SMZJ02000022.1 GCF_004358095.2 Seonamhaeicola sediminis | reverse complement strand
AAACAACGAAATGGCAACACCGTATAAAAAAAATTGCTAGTTTTAGCTAAACCAAAGTTAGTTGCCCGTTTGCTAGCTTCTGATTTTCCTTCGGAAAATCCTCGCACACAAACACGCAACTTTCCTTATACATAAACGTTGTACACCATTTGAATGAAACTACAGACCATAATAAAAATTTTAGTTTTAGTACCACTTTTCTCTTTTGCCCAACAAAGTGAAAACTACTTAGAACTTATGAATAATCTAGTACCAATTGATTCTAGTAAAATAGAAACTAGTTTTAATAATGGAAAGCCCAAGTATATAGGAACTACGACATACTATGAATATATGGATAAGGAATATGCTTTTCTGACAGGTAAGCATATTAGATATTATAAAAACGGCTCAAGAACAGAAGGTGTTTACAATTCGTGGGGAACAGTTTTGACGAATAAATATTTTGACAAAAATGGAACTCTAATTTCCGACTCTAAAACAATAACTTTAGACACAAGCGCAAAGAATTTACAAGAATTTGAAGATTCCGACAAACATATAACCTTTGTAATTAAATCTAATGATTATAAATATTCTTCCGACCTAAATAAATGGTATTTATACTTGGAAAGCGAACATACAAATGGAAAAAAAAGTGGAACTTGGAATTATTACCTTCCAAATGGAGAATTAAAGAAAGAAAAAAAACAATAAAAAACGGTGTACAACACCGTATAAAAATAATTGCGGTTTAGTGCTAAAACAAAGGTAGTTCCGTGTTTGCTACATCTGATTTTCCTTCGGAAAATCCTCGCACGCAAACCCGCAACTATTCTTATACATAAACGTTGTGCTTCATTATGACAAAATATGTGGTTTAAAAGAAAAAATAATGAAATAGAACTTTTTGATAATCCAACAGTCAATGAATTGGAGACGAATGTTGCAAATTCCTTGGGAATTAAAATTTATTCGGGCAATAAAGATATACTAAGAAAATTAACTAAAGAAGAAATTGAGCTAAGCAAAATCAAATCGAATACATTATTGAGTTATTTCACAAACAATTATGCGGAACTACTTGCATTTACGATTAGGGCATATGGAAATAACACAAAGATTGACGATGGTGAGGAATATCCGAAAGGAGAGGAAATTCTAGATAGCGAAAAGCCTAAAACAATAGAAATATGTGGACCTGCAATTGGATTTGGAATTACACACGCAATTTACTTTCACTTCTTACATAATGACCTGAATGTTCAACTTTCAGATTATTTAAAAAAGCGAAGAATCCCATTCTCTAATCGTCTCTTAACTCGATTGACCAAATATTATTATGAAATAAAAACGAAGCACAACAAAGTATAAAATTAATTGCTGGTAAAAGCCTACTTACGAAAGTCCTCGCGGACTTTCTATCCGTGATTTATTTGCTAACTTTAGTGCTTAAACCACGCAACTAATCTTATACAACAACGTTACCCAACATTTGACAAAACAACAAACTTATGAATATTAAAAAACTGACTTTAATACTTTTTGTCCTTATTTCCACAAATTTAATAGCCCAAAACGAAATAAAATTTGGAGCAAAAGCTGGAACTAATTTCTCTGGATTCCATACAGGGAAAAGTGCTGGAACTAACATTATTGGAATTAATATTGGTGGAATGGCTGAATATGAATTGAGCGATTCATTTTCTATCCAAGCTGAGTTGCTTTATAACTCAAGAGGAGGAAAAGTTCTTGGAGACGGAACAAATCCAAATGATTTCGGTTTCGATGCCAAATTAAGTTATTTGGATATCCCAATACAAGGAAAATTTTACTTCATTAAAAAAATGAGTTTTGACTTTGGAACTCAATTTGGGTTTTTAATTAATGAAAAAGCGGAGCTTCATTCTGGAGAAGAAGTTGAGCTTATTGGAACTAAAAGTTTTGACTTTTCAATAAATGGAGGAATTAGCTATAGATTTGAGAACAATTTAACTATTCAGACAAGGTACAACTTTGGATTAACTGAAATATTTGAAAATGAGAGATATAAAAATTCAATGATTAGTTTATCTCTCGGATATTATTTTAATTAAAAAACGTTGGGTAACAACGTGTAAAAATAATTGCTTGGTTCTTGCCTACTCGGAAAATCCTTCGGATTTTCCTTTGGTTCGTTCCATTTTTAGTAAGTCAGTTGCTTAAACACGCAACTATCCTTACACAAACCGTTGCCATTCATTGAGGAACGCACTCTGAACGGAAAAATCGGAATTGAAAAATATCTGATTTTTGACAAATGAAACGCTGAATTAATTATACGGAATCTGAACTGAAAACGAAAAAACGAAATGTGTGCGGAATTTAACAAATTGCGAAATTGCTTACTCAATCGGAATTGAAGAAGTTTGCGAAATTGAATAACTGAACCCTGAATTGAAAAAAATAATTTATGAATAATAACATTAAACAAATCATAAAATCAAGTTTAATTGGTGGATTTATATTCGCTAGTATAATGGCAGTAGATAATTATTATGGCGGTCAAGAATTTGAGATATGGAAATTCCTAAAGAATATTTTAATTTTTGGAATAGTTACGGGATTGTTAAATAACTACAATCAAAAACAATTGAAAAAGGAAAATAAGAATTGATTAGTGAAAAGTTAAATAAAAAAAACAACGAAATGGCAACACCGTATATAAAAAATTGCTGGTTTTAGCTTAACCAATGTGAGTTGCTTTGTTTGCTAGCTTCTGATTTTCCTTCGGAAAATCCTCGCACACAAACACGCAACTTTCCATATACCAACACGTTGTGTGCAAGCTGAAAACCGAGAATAATTGAGAAAACCGATTTACATAATTACCTTGATTTTACTAATAATCGGAATTCCATTATTTGAATTTATGGCTTTTAATTCAATGGTAAGTTTAAAGTACGAAACACGTGAATTGACAGATTGTATCTCACTCGTTTCAGGAATTGACTTATGCAAAGCAATAAGAACCTTTCACATTTTGGCAATTCTTTGTGGACTGACATTTATTGGACTTTTGATTTATAGAAAACGGATTTTAAAAACGGCTGAAAAATTATGATTTCAATTCTCTTGTTAATTCCGTGGATAATATTTGGATTTAAAAATCCGAGTAAAAATTTCATTGGACTTAATCAAACAAAAAAGTCGCTGACTTTACTTTTAGGAATTGAAATCGCCTTTTTTCTAGTTCTCTACTTGACTTTACCAGAACCGACTTCAAAAATTGCTGGACTTCAAAGTTTTTCGTGGAATTATTTTATGTTGTACTACGCAAAAGGAATTGTCCCAACTTGGTTAATTGGAGAATCTATCAACGGAAATTTGGGAGACAAAATTGACTTAAATTATCAATGGATATATTTAATTGTAAGTTTAATAATGGACTATTTGATTTTATTAATAATAAGTCCGAGAATAAAAATATTGTGGAATAAAAAGCCAGCACACAACAACGTGTAAGCGCAATAACGGCTGAATTTCCTTTCGGAAATTCAACTTGTTTTGCTAAATTAGGTGCTTCAGCGGAAAGTACTCGCGCACTTTCCCGTTACTGACGCTTACACAAAACCGATGATAGCACATTCGCCAAAGGCGAACTTTAATCTGCGCTGCTTCGCAGACAATGCATCTTAAAGCATGTGCTATCATCTGCAGGGTTAAACCAAATTACTACTAAAACCTATCCTAAAAATATCGCCTTCTGCGGGCTTCGAGCCAAAACGTGCGANTTCTCGAATTCCCAAGCCAATAAATTCTACAATTTACGCTTCGCTTTCGCGAAGCTAATTGACAATCAATAATTAGAGAGTATATGGAAGTCCTTTTCTCTAATTATTGCTCAAGAATTTATTATCTTTTCATTCTCTAAGCAGAACTACGTTTAACCCTGCAGTTGTAAGGCATTAGGAAAATCTCAATTTGACAAAATTCAAATGAAAAAAACCATTATTTATTTTTCTCTTATTGCTTTTTTATGTTGCAAAAACAAGAAAGATAATAATGAGATTTTAACTTCAATCGAACTAAAAGAACGATTTGAAACCAATCCCCTTTATAAAACTGAACCAATTGCTTTTTTATTAAATAATTCTGATTTGAACGATTCAATTCCGTTTAATCTTGTAATTGATACCAAAGACTCTATTTCTGATTTTGGAATGTCTTTTTACAAATTTGATTTATTTAATACACAAACGGACTATTATATCGGATATAAAAATGATACGATTTTCACGTTACGCCAGAAAAACAATTTACCTTTTTCCCCTCAGCCTTTTCTGATTTTTAAAGACAATTCAAATTATGCTTTCGGTTTTACCCTCGCCGAATATTATGTAAGTAGTGAATTTAATAATAATGATATTTTTTCTTTCAAATTTAGAAAGATTGAAGAATATAACGATGTTTTGACTTCTCAATCAAATGAAAATTTTGATATTTTACAGATAAAAGCTTCTAAAAGAAATGGAATAATTGGAATTGAAGTATTGGATAAAAGGAATAAAACGAAATATAAAAAATAACGCCTTACAACATTGGCTATAAGTAATTGCTTGTTCTCACCTACTTCTGAAAATCCTGGCGGATTTTCAGTTTGGAGTGTACTTGCAAAGTTAAGTGCTAAACCACGCAACTACTCATAGCCGAGACCGATGATAGCACATTCGCCAAAGGCGAACTTTAATCTGCGCTGCTTCGCAGACAATGCATCTTAAAGCATGTGCTATCATCTGCAGGGTTAAACCAAATTACTACTAAAACCTATCCTAAAAATATCGCCTTCTGCGGGCTTCGAGCCAAAACGTGCGACATCGTNCTGCTTCTCGAATTCCCAAGCCAATAAATTCTACAATTTACGCTTCGCTTTCGCGAAGCTAATTGACAATCAATAATTAGAGAGTATATGGAAGTCCTTTTCTCTAATTATTGCTCAAGAATTTATTATCTTTTCATTCTCTAAGCAGAACTACGTTTAACCCTGCAGTTGTAAGTAATTTTGACCCCAATTCAAATTGAGAGAATTTAAAATAAAAGGAGGATTTCATAGTGGACTAAAAGTTCAAGAAAATAATGACCTGATTTTATTATCAGAAGTCGATAAAAATTGGCCTAAATCTGACTTAATAAATATTTATGACAGACAAAAAAAATTAGTCGTCTCAATAAAACATATCAGCCGACTTTTTAAAAACGAATTCCAGATTGTTGACCAAAATCTTGACATTAAATTCATCAATCAGTCTGCTAGAAATGGAACAGTTGAATTAATTAATGGCACAGTATTAAAATTTAGATACAGCTTGACGAAATTAATAACAAACCCTTACCTGAAAATATTCTACAGTGATAAAGAAATCGGAATATTAAACAATAAGAAAATAGGTCTTGAACTAAATTACAACCTAACGATTGACAATGAGTACATAAGCTATTTAAATTATATTCTGACTTATATACTTGTTACGGAATCCAATAAGGATTATGATTAAAAAAACTACTTACAACACCGGCTATAGTTCATTGCTTCTGACTTTCCTCTCGGAAAGTCCTCGCAAATTTGCTATCTTAGGTTTACGGCGGAAAATCCTCGCGGATTTTCACGCAACGAAACCATAGCCAAACCGTTGTAAAACATTTTGACCAACCATTAACCTAATGAAAGAATTTATTTCAAACTTTTTCAAAATATCAAATGAACGATTGAAAAATCCGCTTCTATTTTCATTTTTACTTTCGTGGATTGCATTTAACTGGCGACCTATTTTCACACTCTTGCTTTCGGACAAAGAAATAGAAAACCGAATTACTTATATATCTGAAAATTTTAACGAAATAGAATATACACTCTACTATCCATTAATTTTTAGTATTGGTTATGTTCTGGCGTTACCTTATTTGACTTGGCTAATTGAGGTTTTAGCACAATTTGCTAAGATTGGAAGAAAACGAAATCTAATAAGCGAACAATTATCTGACTTGAGAGATAAGCAAAAAATTGCGCGAGAAGAATATAAATATGAACAAGAAAGAGCAGGAAATGCAGAATTATCTCAAATGAACTCAAAAATTGAGGAACTGACTCATTCAAATACAGAAAAAGATAAAACCATTGAAAGACTAAAAATTGACTTGACTGAATCTAGGAAAGAACTTAGAAAACTTGAGCAGTATATTAGTTTAGAAAATCCAGATGAAACTGAATTGAATGACGAAATAAAAAAGGAACTTGATAAAGAATATGAGGAGTTCTTAAAAACCGAAGTTTCGACTTATTTCGAGGAAATCGGTTCAGAAATAAGTCAATTTAAGTCTATACCAAAAAACACAGATGAAATTGTAATAGAAAAACTAATATATAGTGGGTTGATTAAACGAATAGATGACGAAGAAAACCAAAGAAGATATTATGTATTAACTAAAAAAGGGAAACATTTTTGGAGAAATTATGTCTTATCTAAGAAAATAATGACCAAAGAAGAATTAGATAAATTAGATGAATTACCTTTTTAAAAAACGTTTTACAACAATGTATAACCGCAATTACGGCGGATTCGACTGCGTCCGAATCCACTCGGAATTGCGAAAGCCTGTGCTTAACCGAAAATAAACGCATATTAACCCGTAACTGACGGTTATACGAGAACGTTGCCTGTAATAGCGGAACAACATACTGATGAGTCAAAAATCAGAGAATAAATACAGTTTGAATATTTTAAAATATCTGAAAACAACGAAGAAATATTATCTAATAATTACTTGATTTAAAAGAATATTATGGAAGACACATTTAGCGGAATAATTACTTTTCTGATTCTATTACTTATTATATTTTTTCTTTGGTTTATTCCAATTTGGTATGGTCTAAAATGGGCGAAAATTAAAAAAGTTTCCAAACTTTGGATGTTGTTTGGAATTCACCCAATGACTGGATGGATTGCCTATTTAATCTTGAGGTATGGAATTGACCCAAGAAAACAATGTGCGAAATGTAAAGAATCTATTAAGATTGAAGCTGAAATCTGTCGTTATTGTGGAAATCAAATGAGTAAAGAAGATATAAACTTTGCAATAAAAGAATTTGAAAAAAGAAAAAATAGCAGAATCGCAGAATAGTCAAAAAAAGAATATGGCTGAGTTTATTGATATAAATAAGAGATAAAAAAATATAATTCAAACAGAAAAACTACTACAGGCAACAATGTATAACCGCAATTACGGCGGATTCGACTACGTCCGAATCCACTCGGAATTGCTAACGCCAGTTCTTAACTGAAAAACATTAACTTTAATCCCGTAACTGACGGTTATACGAGACCGATGATAGCACATTCGCCAAAGGCGAACTTTAATCTGCGCTGCTTCGCAGACAATGCATCTTAAAGCATGTGCTATCATCTGCAGGGTTAAACCAAATTACTACTAAAACCTATCCTAAAAATATCGCCTTCTGCGGGCTTCGAGNTGCTTCTCGAATTCCCAAGCCAATAAATTCTACAATTTACGCTTCGCTTTCGCGAAGCTAATTGACAATCAATAATTAGAGAGTATATGGAAGTCCTTTTCTCTAATTATTGCTCAAGAATTTATTATCTTTTCATTCTCTAAGCAGAACTACGTTTAACCCTGCAGTTAGGCGCAAGTATAAGAGGACGAGATTCTAACGTGTTAAAATTGAGAAGATTTAGTTTGTGATTTTTGGAGAAAAAACGGAGAAATAATCTGAAAAGATGAAAAGCTCAAGTTTCTATTTCTTGAAAAATGTCAAAATCAAAATATCTTTTTAAAGATTGAGTTTTTCACTTCTATTGCTTCTGTTTTTCTTCTGTTCAAATTGACGAAAAAAAGAATTCAAATTGAGTTTCCAGCCTTTTGATTTTCAATAACTAAACAAGTGAAATTTTCAATTTAAATGTCATTTACGAATTTCTTTCGTTTCAACTGACGGAAAAGACGAAACAACTGAAATTTTGAATTCTTGATTTTCACAGAAAACAAAATCCTGAATTTTAACTGCCTGACTGAGTTTTCGAAAGGACGACTTCCGTTTTTTTCGCAAGTAATTTAGGAAAACAGGAGAAAAGATGATCTGAAGAATTCAAACTAAAATGACTTTTGAAAAATCGCAATAAAAATCTAAAGTCGAAAAACTCATTTTTGGACAACTTTTTAAAGAGAAAACTCTCTGAAAAACAGAGAATTCATAAATTCACTCACTTTTAAATACCAGCGCCTAACAATGGCTATAAAACATAGGGTTTTCGGCAAGTTGGTTCGCTTCTCTTCTACTTTCTTAGTAGTTTTCGGTGGACTGTTACGAAGGTTTCTATTCCCTCCGTTTCATAGCCGGAACGATGATAGCACATTCGCCAAAGGCGAACTTTAATCTGCGCTGCTTCGCAGACAATGCATCTTAAAGCATGTGCTATCATCTGCAGGGTTAAACCAAATTACTACTAAAACCTATCCTAAAAATATCGCCTTCTGCGGGCTTCGAGCCAAAACGTGCGACATCGTCGGTTNCTTCTCGAATTCCCAAGCCAATAAATTCTACAATTTACGCTTCGCTTTCGCGAAGCTAATTGACAATCAATAATTAGAGAGTATATGGAAGTCCTTTTCTCTAATTATTGCTCAAGAATTTATTATCTTTTCATTCTCTAAGCAGAACTACGTTTAACCCTGCAGTTGTGTTTAATTTAAAAGAGAGCCAGACGTGGGAAAACGACGTGCGGAATTAATATGAAAACAAAATACCTAACAGAAGCCCACAGGAAGAACTCCGAAGCGGCAATGAAGCAAATAGCCGAATGGCAGAAGTATCCGCCCACATTAGAAGAAGCCTTGAAAAAGCAAAGGGAGAGAGAAAAACAAAGCCATTAAAAAGGAATAAGCAAAAAATCAATTATTTAAACAATGAGTGAATTTAAAAAAGCAGACGGATATTTGAACGAAAAGAACTCTAATGCAACAGCAACGGAAAAATTAGATGCCGTTCTGAATTGGCTTAATGACAATAGAGAAAAGGCGTATCATTATGGATATGGACTTCCGAGAAATTACAAAAAACCTAAAAAAGACACTTATTTATCTAGTCAAGATGTATTAAACGTTTTAGATAAATTAGAAAGAGATAAAATGGTTAGAATGACAATAATGGGAATTGGTAACGGAAATCAAAACTCGGCTGAACATTATTGTATTAGTTTGGACGGAGAAGTACTTTTGCAAGACGGCGGATATACTCAAAAGTTAATAGACGAGCGAACGAAAAAAGATAAAGTAGCGCAGGATTTAAAATTCACAAAACTTAAAGATACTATACTGACTATTTTTTCAGTTGTGGCAGGAGTATCGACGCTTGGGCTTCTGATTCTCGGGGTTTTGGAATACGTCTGCGGAAATTAAGAATAAAAAGTTTTATATTTAAAAAAATGAATATAGCAACAAGAACTGCTAAAATAGAAATCCAAACAACTATAAAAATATCAACACCCGACATCTGAAAAAAAAACTAAACACAACACCGTGTCCTATGAAAAGCACTAGCCTAGTTCTCCAAAGTTAATATTTTATTTTTAATTATCTCATAATGATGATTCTGTGGTGTTGGAATGTTGATAATTCCGATAGGATTATCAATATTTCAACAGCCTTTAAA
>NZ_SMZJ02000021.1 GCF_004358095.2 Seonamhaeicola sediminis | reverse complement strand
CCTAATTGATACTTGTTTAATTTTCCGGTGGTAAGTTCGTCTAAAATTTTCAGTTTAAAAGGTTCTGAATACCGTCTGATTACTTTGTCATTTTTGTACATAATGTTTAAAATTATGTAGCCTTTATTCAGGACGGGTCATAATGTGGCATAACGGTTACGTATAACCGTCAGTTACGGGTTAATATGCGTTAATTTTCGGTTTGGCACTGACGCTCGCAATTCCGAGTGGATTCGGACGTAGTCGAATCCGCCGTAATTGCGGTTATACATTGTTGGCATTTCGTTGTTTTTCATATTTCAAATAATCCGACTAAATTCTTTTTTGTTTTCAGGGTTTTGAGTGAATTCGGTCAGCGTTTTATTCCGTAATATTTTTCAATTCCGATTGGGTGAGCAATTCCGAAACTTGCTAAATCCTTTATTCAGTTTATTTTAAATTTCCTTTTTTGTTTTCTCCAGTTTTAATTTTAATTCTTGAATTTCAGCATTTTTATCTTTGACCTCCATTTGAAAATACTTTAGACTTGTAAACAAATAAATCAGTACAAGAATATTTCTAAAATCTATTGAGTTATACTCAGTGAAGAAATCAAATTTGCTCGAAATCCATAAAATTCCAAATAATACAATTGATACAGTAGAAATTATTTTTAATGTTTTTTTCATTTCTTTTTATTTTCATTTTGAGTGCGTTCAGCCAATGAATGCCAACGTATCGCAGATATGGATTGATTTTTAACGATTAAATAAACGAAAAAATGGATATACAAGATGTTTTAAGAATACTAAAAAATGGTGCTGAAAAACCAAAAGATGATTTAAACGACTACACAAAAGGTAAACGTGATGGACAAGTACAGGCTTATAGCCACGCTTGGACTTTAGTTAAAAATTTATCTATATCTGGTGTTAGCCAACAAAGTGAACTGTTAAAGGCGGTTGAAAAGCTAAAATATTTCGCCCATGAGGTTTGCCCTTTGCATAGACAGGATGACTTAGAGGAAATAGTAAAAAGCCTTTAATTGTGGCTAACGGCTACGTATAAGATTAGTTGCGTGGTCGAAAAATAAATTTAACAAGTACGCACCGAATAGAAAATCCGAGAGGATTTTCGTAAGTAGGATGGTACAGAGCAATTAATTTTATACAATGTTGTGCCACGTTTTTAATTTTTTCCGTGTTTCAAAGTCAAAAGTCTGTCCTGATGATTTTGATAAAAGATTTGGATTTATATTGAAATATGGCATAGATAGTGAAATAAGTTATAATAAGGTTAAACAATTTTATTTTCATAATCTTTCAACATTGGAATCAAATAATGCTCATTGTTAGGCAAAAGGTCTTTGATAAATTGTTCACGTCTTTCAGGTTCTTGGTTTATGACTATTTGAAAAACAACCCTTACTAATTCCTCGTATCGTTGTGCCATAATTTCGGTGTACGCTTCTTGTATTGGTTTAGTGGTGTTTTTTATCAAGTCATCAGACATTTTCTTGATTTGGTCGCTGTCGGTTATAAATTTGGTTGCGTCGTGTAAAATGCGTTCATTTCTCATTTCCACGTATTTTTTAACCTCGTCAACTTTAAATATTTCCATAAACGATTTCATGGACGTGATTACGTCTTTTTGTCTGTCAATTTGTGATTTTTGGATAAAGAAAACTACAAGGTATATTACCGTGTATAATCCTAAAATTCCTAAAGTCAATTTTTCGTCCATATTGTTATTTTAAATGTGGCACAACGGTCTCGTATAACCGTCAGTTACGGGTTAATATGCGTTAATTTTCGGTTTAGCACTGACGTTAGCAATTCCGAGTGGATTCGGACGTAGTCGAATCCGCCGTAATTGCGGTTATACATTGTTGTGCTTTCGTACTTTTTATTCTGCTTTAAAATTCCTTGTTCCATTTTGGTAAAGTTCCGAAAATCTCAAAATGTCTTTGCATTATAATTCCCTCAATGGTCGCTGGTATGTCAGCGTGATTTTTATCAAACGTTTCATACCAATAAATATCCAATGCTTCTATTTTTTCCGTTTTCAGTTTCTCTTTCCAACTTGTTTTTCTCGGTTTGTCAAATTGTTTTCCGTTTACGAGTCTATCATACATTCCGCCTTTCCGTACTTTTTTAGTTCCGTTCTGATAGATTTTTCCAGAAGAGCCTATGTAAATCAGTTCAATTCTTCCATTTTTCAGTGCGTAAACAATATAAATTCCGATTCCATTTTTCGGCGCATTACAAACTTTTCCAAGTTCGTCATTTTCTCCAAAAAAGAAATGTCCATTTGATTTGTATTCTTCTAATTCTTCAAACATTTTCGTTCGGTTTGGGTATGAAGCACAACGGTCTCGGCTATGGACAGTTGCGTAGGTTGGCACGGACTATTGCAAGTACACAAAAAGCTGAAAATTCCGCAGGAATTTTCAGGATAACCCTGTAATAGCAATTGTTTATAGCCATTGTTGTGCGTTCGTTTTTTACCATTTTACAGATTCCAAATATTCCTTATTTCTATAATCTGTAAAGTCTTTTATTTTATTCAATTCAGCATTTTCAGTATTCAGTTCCCAAATAGATGATTTTTCACTCCAAGGGTCAGTTAGGATTTCAACTGTTTTTTTATTTTTCATTCGCAATGAGTAAATCCACTCGAAAGATTCATTTCGATATTTTTTAGTCTGGCTTGGTTTCCAAAAGGTCAGATGAATCCCAGCAATAATTGCCCATTTATTTTCAGAGTCAATAATTCCGCAGTTTGGGTTTCCGTAAAATTCGTCCTCCAACAAAACTTTTCCGCTTAGTTTTTCAGTCAAAACAGCTAATTCCTGTTCAAATTCAAGTTTTAATTTATCTGTTTCAGCTAATAATTCCATTCGTTCTTAGAGTGTTTTGGTAAATGACGCACAACGGTTTCGTATAACCGTCAGTTACGGGTTTAAAGTTACTATTTTTCGATTAAGCACTGACGTTAGCAATTCCGAGTGGATTCGGACGTAGTCGAATCCGCCGTAATTGCGGTTATACATTGTTGTAGCACGTTATTTTTTATTTTCATAAAGTTCAATCGCTTTTAAGTATTTCATTCCGCCAGTCTTTGTTTGGTCGTAGATAAATCCATTCAGTTCAGGGTGATTTTTGTCAATCCAATTCAAGAGTCCGTCTCTGTTTTTTACAAATACAGAATCGTTGAAAATCACATATTTTGTTGTTTCAATACTAGTTATTTTATCCTTGTCGAAACGAATAACTTGGTCAGTAACAATAGGCTCTTTGTGAAGGAAAGAGATTCTTTTGTCCGTTTTTGATATTTTGGCTTTTACGGTTCCGTTTTCCTGTCCAATTTCGAGGATTTTGTAAGTCGGTTTAAACACAGAATCCCATTTTAGCCATTCCACGTATTCTTTTTTGGAAAATGTTTGTTCATAGTCATATTCGGTTTCCTTTGTCAATAGGCTATCGGTCAGCAAAGTTTCGATTCCAGAAACATTTGATTTGTCAAGAACTTCATAGTATTTCTTGGCAATTTCCAATTTGTCAATTTCCTTTTCAGAATTTTTGCAGGAAATAATTCCGATAGTTACGAGTAATAAAAGAACAGTGAATTTATTCATTTTACGTTTGGTTGTGTATTATACTGAAATAGGTTGACCTTTTTCGGGTTCATTTTTCGTTTGTTAAAAGGTCAATAGTTCTAAATTTTCTTTATTTCTTTTGTAGGAATGATATGCTACATTTTGGTTAAGATGAACAAAAGCTGGTGTGTTC
>NZ_SMZJ02000020.1 GCF_004358095.2 Seonamhaeicola sediminis | reverse complement strand
CAGTGTATTTTCCAACTTCGTTTGTGAATGTCGATGCCAATGTATAACTTTGGTTGAGCAGTTTGTTCAGTTTTCATATCTTAATCGTTTTAGTGAACTTTAAAGATACTGACTTACTGCTTTTTCATGGATGCTAAAAATAATTGCTTGGTTCTTGCCTACTCGGAAAATCCTACGGATTTTCCTCTGGTTCGTTCCTTTTTAGTAAGTTAGTTGCTTGCACACGCAACTATCCTTACACAAACCGTTGTGTACAATTTAAAAACTGAATGGAAAATATTTTAAACGAACCAATTGAAAGCTATTTAAATGAAAAGTCAAAAAACTTTGGCGGAAATGAATTAGCTGGTAAATTCCGAAATGATTTCCCATCAGAAATTGACAAACTTCTAATTGATAAGACCAGATATAAAACTATTGGCTCACCAGGTAAAGGAAATTGGACAGATTGTCCTTGGATAGCAATCCTTGACACTTTAATAACAGAAACACCTCAAAAAGGGTATTATCCTGTCTTTCTATTCAAATCTGATATGACTGGAGTTTATTTATCGCTTAACCAAGGAGTAACTGATGTAATTGAAAATTACAAAAGGAATGCAAAAGACGTTTTAAAATTAAGAGCAGAAGATTTTAGAGCAAAAATCAACTATAAGTCTTCAGAATTTCTAACTAAAATAAAACTGGAATCTAATACTAAAAATGCAAAACATTATGAAGCTGGAAATATAATCGCTAAATATTACCCAAGTGATAATCTTCCAAGTTCATTTGACCTAAAATCAGACATAACAAAATTTCTTGATTTATATGAGAATTTAGCTTATTCAGACAATTCTTTCAGTGATCATACAGAAAAAAACCATTTTGAAACTAAACAAATCAGACTTCATTGGAGAATAGAAAGAAATACAAGTTTAGGGAATAAAGTAAAAAAATTAAAAGGTTATACTTGCGAAGCTTGTGATATGACCTTCAAAGAAAAATATGGAGTTTTAGGAGAAAAATTTATTGAGGCACATCATTTAAAGCCAATTTCGGAATTAGGTATCGGAAAATTTAAAGTGGATTTGGAAAATGACTTTGCTGTTTTATGTAGTAATTGCCATAGTATGATACATAAATTAGAAGATCCAAGCGATTTGAATAAACTAAGAAAAATAATAAAAACTGTACACAACAATGTATAACCGCAATTACGGCGGATTCGACTACGTCCGAATCCACTCGGAATTGCTAACGCCTGTGCTTAACCGAAAAGTAAAACATATAAACCCGTAACTGACGGTTATACGAGACCGATGATAGCACATTCGCCAAAGGCGAACTTTAATCTGCGCTGCTTCGCAGACAATGCATCTTAAAGCATGTGCTATCATCTGCAGGGTTAAACCAAATTACTACTAAAACCTATCCTAAAAATATCGCCTTCTGCGGGCTTCGAGNTGCTTCTCGAATTCCCAAGCCAATAAATTCTACAATTTACGCTTCGCTTTCGCGAAGCTAATTGACAATCAATAATTAGAGAGTATATGGAAGTCCTTTTCTCTAATTATTGCTCAAGAATTTATTATCTTTTCATTCTCTAAGCAGAACTACGTTTAACCCTGCAGTTACAGCACATATGAGAAAAACCATCGGTAAAGACATAATTCCGCTTCTGATTTCAATAATCCTTTTGACAATTTCAATCGGAATTACATTATTTATGGATTACGTTTTGAATTATAAACATTACGTGGGAATTGGACTCGTGGGAATCTCATCCATTCTGTACTTTAAGAACAAAAAAATATATGTTTATATATTCGGACTGACATTAATTCTCGGAATTGTAAATCTAATTGACATTTATTACTCGAACATAATATTCGGAATTGGACCAATTAAATTCAATCCAATTTTTCTGACCTTACTTATAATTTTCTTAGCCTTAAACAAACAGATTCTGAATCAAATGTTCCCTGAAAAAGAATTGACTGAAAAGGATTTGGCGGAACAGAGCGCGAAAAAAGAAAATTTGATTAAAATGTATGAGCGGAAATTCGAGACGAAAACGGAATCGGAATTGAAAACTATTGCGGACGAAAAAAGTGGATATGTGGACGAGGCGAAAATAGCTTCGAAAAACATTTTGAAGAATAAATACGTGCTGTAACAATGTATAACCGCAATTACGGCGGATTCGACTACGTCCGAATCCACTCGGAATTGCTAACGTCAGTGCTTAATCCGAAAATAATTGCTAATTTAACTCGTAACTGACGGTTATACGAAACCGTTGTAGCACATTTTGACATATCCAATGAAAAGAAAGTTTCCCAAATTATTTGCTTCTGTAAAAGATGTTTTGATAGCCAAAAAAGACATAATTGGGAATGAAAATCAAAAATTAGCTAAAGTCGGTGATGAATTCATAGTCGAAGAAATAGTTGAATATGGATTTGATTTAAAGTCTGTGAAAAATCCTGAAATATTAATTAGATTCTTGAATTCCGAATTGAAAGAATATTTCAGCTTAAAAATCAAATAAGTAACAAACCAATGGCAATAAACCAATTTCTAACATTTGTACTTCCCAAAAAGCCAATTGAAGAAAAATTTGGCGGAATCCCAAAACAGCTCGAAATTAAACATTCTGAATGGGAAAAGTATTGGGAAAACTATGATATGGAATTGAATGACGCACCAGAACCTGAATTTGAAGATGCGATTTCAACAAAATGATGGAAAGGAATTGAAATTGATATTGCCGAATTGAAAAATGACATTGACAAAATAATCACTCGTGCGGAATGGAATGGCGGAGCGAGTTGGAAAACAGAAAAAGCGGAATTTGACCACGATTTGAGTATAGACTTTAACGAGAAAGAAAATTACATTGAAGATTTTCGATTTCGGACTGACTTGACCGACTCAACTCTGACTTTTATAAAATCAATGTTGGATTTATGCGACAGAAAAGAATGGATTTTAATAGACGACAAAGGAAATTTGTGCAAACCGAAAATTCAAAATTTAGCTGAATTAATTAAAGATTCAGATGCGGACAGATTTTTGAGAAATCCAACTGAGTTTTTTGAGAATATAAAATAAAAAAACGTGCTACAACAACGTGTATAGCTCATTGCGGCTGAATTTCCTATCGGAATTCATTGCAATTTGCTATTTTTCGGTTACGGCGGAAAATCATAGCTGATTTTCCGCAACGAGCCATACACAAACACGTTGGGTGTAATTTGAGCGAAAATTTACAAATTTGACTTATTTACCAAAAATTGGTACATTTGAGTAAAACTAAAACAGAATGAAAAATACATCAATATCGCTCGGAAATTATTTTGACCAGTTTGTACAAACTCAGGTTTCTGCTGGACGTTACAAAAACGTAAGTGAAGTAATCAGAGCTGGGCTTCGACTATTGGAAAATGAAGAAAGTAAAGTTATTGCGTTAAGAAATGCTATCCAAGAAGGAATAGATAGCGGAATTGCTCACGATTTCGACCCTAAAAAAAATCTTGAGGAATTAAAAGCTAAACACAGACTGAATGGCTAAATATGAATTGACCAATAAGGCCGTTGCTGATTTAAACGGAATTTGGGAATACACACTCGAAAATTGGTCCGAAAATCAAGCTGACAGATATTATGATATGCTTCTTGATATTTGTCAAGATATAGCCAGCAATCCAGAATTAGGAAAAAATTATGATGGAATTAAATCGGAACTTTTCGGTCTAAAAGCAAATAGACACATAATATTTTACCGAAAAAGAATTGACCAATCGATTGAAATCACAAGAGTTTTACACGGACAAATGGATTTAAAAAACAGAATAGACGAATAATAAAAAACTACACCCAACAACGTGTATATTCAATTGCTAGCTTCTAGCTTACTTGGGAAAATCCTCGCGGATTTTCCATTCAGTAATTATTTGCTAAATTTAGTGCTTAAACAACGCAACTGAAACATACACAAAAACGTTAGGCATAATTAAAAAAATCGCACTTGGGAAAAACAATACCATTTTACAACACAATTGAAGATAAAGAAAAACACTTCAAAATTATTGAAATTAATACTGAACAAGATTTTGATAATTTTTTTGATGAACACCAAAACAAAGAAGGAATTTATAGAGGAGTAAGCTCTTGGCGATATAAAATTTATTCTTCATTACAAAGGCATTTAATGTCAAATGAAATCACAATTGAAGATTCAAATAGATTTATAAATGACTACATAAAAATTTGCAGACAAAATCCGTTGCTTAATAAATATCTAAACTCATTTAAAATACCACCGTCAAAATTATCTTTGATGGCTTATCTTCAACATTTTGGAGCACCAACATCTTTTATTGATTTTTCAGAAAATATTTCTAAATCATTGTATTTCGCAACAGAAAAATTGAAAAATGATACAATTGAGAATTTCAGTCTTTATTTTATTGATAAAAAGGATTTAGAACTTATTAATATCGATAACGTTTATGATGGTGTTAAAAAAAGGAAAAATTATTTTGATGAACTTTCAAAGGTATATGAGGAAAAAATGGATAGTGGAAGATACCATAATATCAACGACGAAATGTTTGACATAAATGTTTTAGATGTCTTCTTAATAGAAAATAAAGTAGAATATGAGGAAATCTTTAAAACATACAATAATATTAGAATAATAGCTCAGGAAGGATTATTTATAAATAATAGTCATTTAAAATTACCATTAGAAGAATCTTTAAAACATTTTTTCTCTAATTCAGTTAATTATCAATGGTCACCAATTGAAGAAACTCCTGAGGCTGAAAATTATCAAAGAGAAGAATATGCTAGAATAGAGAAATGTAAACCACTTCAGAAAAGACTTGAGAATAATATAATTATATCGTATGAATTTAGTCCGAAACTTGTTGAATACGTGAAAAAGAAAATTAAATTGAACAAAGAAGACATATATCCAGAAGAAGAAAAATTAGTACAAGAACTCTTTAATAAACATTTGGAGACAATAAAAATAACTATGCCTAACAAAGTATAAATTTTATTGCTGTCTTTTTGCTTACTTGCGAAAATTCTAACGAACTTTCTAATCAGTAATAATTTGCTTACTTTTAGCTTGAAAACACGCAACAAACTTTATACAGAGCCGATGATAGCACATTCGCCAAAGGCGAACTTTAATCTGCGCTGCTTCGCAGACAATGCATCTTAAAGCATGTGCTATCATCTGCAGGGTTAAACCAAATTACTACTAAAACCTATCCTAAAAATATCGCCTTCTGCGGGCTTCGAGCCAAAACGTGCGACATCGTCGGNCTTCTCGAATTCCCAAGCCAATAAATTCTACAATTTACGCTTCGCTTTCGCGAAGCTAATTGACAATCAATAATTAGAGAGTATATGGAAGTCCTTTTCTCTAATTATTGCTCAAGAATTTATTATCTTTTCATTCTCTAAGCAGAACTACGTTTAACCCTGCAGTTGTAAAACATATAAAACCGACCGCGAAAACAAATGAAAGTTTACGGAAAATGTAAAAAATGTAAAACTGAAATCGGATATTCAACAAGTGCGAATACGAGAGTTGAATTTGCAATGCAAGATGGAGAAAACAAAACTCTGAATTGTAAAAATTGCGGAATAAAAACGGAATTTCACGTTGACGAATTATACACGAAAGAATCAAAAATTGCTCAAATTGGAGCGGGACTGATTTTTTTAATCGGAACACCATTAATGTTCTTTTTTGTAAATCCAATATTTTCTGGAAGCCGAAATCATTATGTGATTTATGTTGTTGGCGGATTTTTACTCGTGCCTGTTATTGCATACGGAATTATAAAAAAGCAAGACCAAACAAGAGTGAGTTCATTTAATCGAAGCAAACTGAAAGGTCGAATTCATAACATCGGATGAAAAAAATACGTTTTACAACAATGTATAACCGCAATTACGGCGGATTCGACTACGTCCGAATCCACTCGGAATTGCTAACACCAGTTCTGAACCGAAAATTAACGCATATTAACCCGTAACTGACGGTTATACGAGACCGTTGTACACAAGGCAGAAAAACGACAATAGCGAATGAACGATGGAATTATAAATTGGAATCTTGACCCAGTAATTTATTGGATTACAGACTCTTTTCCTCTAAAATATTATGGACTACTATTTATGACAGGAATTCTAATAGCTTTTCAGGTTGAAAAAAGAATTTACATTAAAGAAAATATTCCCGTTGAAAGATTAGATAAACTATTCATCTATGTCATTATTGGAATACTTTTAGGAGCAAGATTAGGACATTGTTTCTTTTACGAACCAGCTTATTATTTTGAAAACCCAATTGAAATCCTATTACCAATTAAAAAAATTGGTACCTCTTATAAATTTATTGGATTTCAAGGACTAGCAAGTCACGGAGGAACAATCGGAGTTTTAATTGCACTTGGAATTTATTGCAAAAAATACAAAACAAATTTTTGGTGGCTAATGGATAGAATTGCGATAGTTGCACCAATAGTTGGAGCTTTCATAAGATTTGGAAACTTTATGAACTCTGAAATTTATGGAAAACCGACAAATGGAAACTGGGGAGTTGTTTTTCAAAGAGATGACTTAATTCCAAGACATCCAACTCAACTTTACGAAGCATTCTCTTACCTTTTGATATTTGGAATTTTAATGTTCACTTACAAAAAAACTTCTAACAAAAAGAGTGATGGACTAATTTTTGGAATATGTTTAGTATTAATCTTTTTAGCGAGATTTACAATTGAGTTTTTTAAAGAAAACCAAGTTGGATTTGAAAACGAAATGACAATAAATATGGGGCAAATATTGAGTATTCCTTTTATAATTATCGGACTGATTTTAATATTTATGAAAAAAAGCCCTGTGTACAACAATGTATAACCGCAATTACGGCGGATTCGACTACGTCCGAATCCACTCGGAATTGCTAAGGCTTGTGCTAAACCGAAAATTATCGCTAATTTAACCCGTAACTGACGGTTATACGAGACCGTTGTGCATAATGTCCAGAAAACCCTAAAATCAATGAAAAACCTAAATGGAACTTGGTTAAAAATTAAAACAGGAAACGATTACTGTCGACCTGAATTTATTGAATTTAATGACGACCAAATCATCCATTTTGAACTTGAATTGAAAAGTGGAAATGAACTATCTAAAGTCCGAACTGAATGGAGCGAGAAACTTTCCGAATCAAAATATGAATTCGTAAATGACAATCGAATAAGAATATTTAGAATGGGAAAAACTTATACTGTGTTGAGCGAAACTGAATCAAAAACAGAGGATACTGAATTTGCGACTGACTATGAAAGAATTGTACCAACCAAAACGGAACTTGAATCTGAAAAAATTGAGACGCTCGAATTCAAAGCACAATGGAATAAAGAAAAAATACCTTTAATTTTCAACAAAATTTTGGATAGTAAAGTAATCCAAGAAATGAACAAAAGAATGAAAAGAAATGGGCGGAAATTAGTTTTGGAGAATTTACAAGGAACTTATTTTGCGTCAATTTTTGATAACGATATACGAGAAAAACTAATCGGAATAAAGGAAATTGATGAGAATAAAGCAGTCTTGTTCGGATTTCCAGAAAGACCGTACGAAATTAAAGCTGAATAAAACACTATGCACAACAACGTGTATAGCTCATTGCTGGTCAGTTGCTTAAACCAAAGTTAAGGCGTATTTGGAAAGTCGCCAAATTTTTAAATTTGACGATTTCCAACAAAAAAGATAAATAGTAAAATTTAAAAATCTGGCTTGTGGCTCAACCGAAAAATAATCGTTAATTTACACGCAACGAGCCATACACAAAACCGATGATAGCACATTCGCCAAAGGCGAACTTTAATCTGCGCTGCTTCGCAGACAATGCATCTTAAAGCATGTGCTATCATCTGCAGGGTTAAACCAAATTACTACTAAAACCTATCCTAAAAATATCGCCTTCTGCGGGCTTCGAGCCAAAACGTGCGANGCTTCTCGAATTCCCAAGCCAATAAATTCTACAATTTACGCTTCGCTTTCGCGAAGCTAATTGACAATCAATAATTAGAGAGTATATGGAAGTCCTTTTCTCTAATTATTGCTCAAGAATTTATTATCTTTTCATTCTCTAAGCAGAACTACGTTTAACCCTGCAGTTGTAGGTAATTTAAGAAAACCGAACTACATTCAAAATTATGTCTTCAGTTCAAGATTTAGAAAATGACAAAACATTCTTTATGAAAGAATACAAAAGTCTGATTAAAGAACTTGAGCAAAAAAACGGAATTGAAGAAAAAGCTGAAATTAATTTTACGGATTTGAGTAAAGTTGCGGAATATTTGAATACTGCAAAACCGCAATCTCATATGAAAAATCATAAGTTCGCGCTTCTCGAATATCTGACTGACTTAAAATCACTCTCTGAAAATAAAAATGCAACGGAAATTGATTTTCTGACTCTGAAAAAAAACAAACTGAATTCTGTAACTCACTTTGTGAATATCAAAAACGGATTTTCGATTCGGAATAACTTAATCCATTCCTACGCTTTGATTGGAATTATTATTGACATCATTCTTTCGATTAGTGGATTTGCGAAAAACTATTTTTATATACCAATCTTTATGCTGATTTTTTTAATTATTGGTACTATTAAACACAAAAAAGCAAAATCGGAAAATAAAATATTAAAACTCTGAAAAATAAAAAACTACCTACAACAACGTGTCCTATGAAAAGCACTAGCCTAGTTCTCCAAAGTTAATATTTTATTTTTAATTATCTCATAATGATGATTCTGTGGTGTTGGAATGTTGATAATTCCGATAGGATTATCAATATTTCAACAGCCTTTAAATAACTT
>NZ_SMZJ02000002.1 GCF_004358095.2 Seonamhaeicola sediminis | reverse complement strand
AATTAACAGAACATTAAAATATGAATACGGTCTCAAACAAACTGTAAAAAATGTTACCTTAGCTAAGAAGATCATTAAAAAAGCTGTCAGTATTTACAATAACAAAAGAACGCATCACAGTTTAAAATTGAACACACCAGCTTTTGTTCATCTTAACCAAAATGTAGCATATCATTCCTACAAAAGAAATAAAGAAAATTTAGAACTATTGACCTTTTAACAAACGAAAAATGAACCCGAAAAAGGTCAACCTATTTCAGTATAATACAAACATTTAAAAATGGATTCGTGCTTTCTATATTTAATAACAATCTTGTCATAAATGAATATAACAATATGAAGAGTATGACTGAAAAACTATTGGAATTAATTCAGAATTAGAAAAAAATAAATAACGAAAGCACAACACTGGCTATAGTTCATTGCTTCTGACTTTACTTATACAAAACCTTTGGCTGTAATTTTCACCAAAAAAAGAAAAAATACCATCAACATATGAGAACTACTACCGTCATTCTTACTCTTTTATTAATGCTCTTTTTTAGCTGTCAAATGGATAATAAAGAAAGGAGCAGGGAAACCAAAACTGAACATCTTACTTCCAATGACTATCAGGATTTAATTGCTTTATTTAAAGAATGGAGAACCTTCGAAATGCCTCCAAAACTTGAAGGCGCACCCGATTATCGGAAAGCTACTTTCACTCAGCGAATGTCGGCTTTTGATCAATTAAGAGCTCGCCATACTGCAATTGACACTGCGGGCTGGTCTATCCCCAAAAAAGTGGATTGGATGATTGTCTGGGCAGAAATGAACGGTTTTGATTTTAACTATCGTGTACTGAAGCCTTGGGAACGCGACCCTGCATTCTACAAGACCATATGGACCTACAAAAGTGATGTACCAGCGCATGAAGGCCCTACTAACCATGGCACCTTGGAATTGTGGACCTATGAATTTCCGCTTAGCAATACAGAACGTGAAAGAATGCTCAATGATCTGGCTGTAATCCCAACATTGAATACACAAGCCAAAACCAATCTGACAGGAAATTCTAGAGACCTCTGGATCACGGGTATCAGAGATATCATGGAGCAATCTGAAGTTCTCGAGGACATGAAAAGTGCAGCAGGCGTGCGTGCAGATGAAGACATGATGTCTGCAATTGAAAAAGCCCAAACTTCTACAAATCAATTGGTTGAATGGCTAGAAGCAGAATCAGATAAGAAAACAGGTCCATCAGGTATAGGCAAGGATAACTATACTTGGTATATGCAAAATGTGCATTTGGTTCCGCTTACTTGGGAAGATGAAGTGATGATTCTAAAAAGAGAACTTGCCCGTGCATGGTCGGCTTTGAAATTGGAAGAACATCGCAATCGTGACCTTCCCGAACTGATAGCCGTAGATTCACCAGAGAGTTATGATGCCCTTGCCAATCGTGCGGCCAAGAGTTTGATGAGTTTCTTAGAAAATGAAAATATCCTTACGGTGAAGGATTATTTCGACCCTGCTTTAAGAGAGCACCTAGGTACTTTTATTCCTGAAGAAAAGAGAAACTTCTTCTATATCACTTCTCATTATGACCCGCGCCCACTCTTCTCTCACTTTTATCATTGGTTTGAACTGGCCAGAATGGACAATGAGCCTAACCCAAGTGAAATTAGAAAAGGGCCATTGTTGTACAACATCTTCGATTCTCGCAATGAGGGTACTGCCACTGCAGTGGAAGAAATGTTTATGGATGCAGGCTTATATGATAATGACCCTAGAGTCCGTGAGATCGTCTATATTATGATCGCACAAAGGGCTGCTAGAGGATTAGGCTCTCTCTATGCGCACGCCAATGAAATGACCATGGAAGAGGCCGGTGGCATACATTCTGAATATACGCCTCGAGGTTGGATGAAAACTGAAAAAGAGCTGTTGATATTTGAGCAGCACTTGTATTTAAGACAGCCCGGTTATGGTACAAGCTATATCACGGGTAAGTATTTGATAGAAGCCGCTATGGCAGAATATGCTCGTAGCGAAGAGCTAAATGGAGAGGTATTCGAACTCCGTGATTTCTTTGATAGCATAAATCGCATTGGCTGTATCCCTGTGGTATTGACCCAATGGGAAATGACCGGTAATTCAGATCACATGATCATGATGAAGTGAGTAGATTTTAGACAATTATTAATACAAACACATGAAAAATATCTCTTTTTGGCAAACATGGTTAATAACAGGCCTACTGATGACGATGAGCATAACAGCTACAGCACAGGAAAGTGACCTCACCCTTGATGACTTATTCGCAACGCCAAAACTGACAGGAACAACCCCTTCCCAGCCTATATGGGCACCGAATAGCAAGCATTTCGTCTTTTCCTGGAATGAACCGGGAAATCCTGGGCGTGGCCTCTGGATATCAACAAGCGATGGTAAGGAAGTACGCCTCATTTCCAATACGACATCCCCGCCAGTGCGCAATATTGTCTGGGCTGATGCAAATACGCTCATCAGCCTAAGAGGCAACAGCCTTTGGCAGACAACACTAAACCAAGTAGAAGACCTCGAATTGATGACTGTAGAGACAGATGCACACAACCTGTCTATATCACCAAGTGACAGTCATTTGGCTTATATAAGCAACGGTGACCTGTGGCTAGTTGACTTCACTACCAAACAAAATCGTAAGCTTACCAAAATTGGTATTGCTAGTCTCTCGAACTTAGGAAAGGGGCGTTACAGTCGACCAGAACGTGAAATCGGTCCAGGCATCTGGAGTGGACCAACCTATAAGTGGTCCCCAGATGGCAATACAATTGCATTTCACTTGGTTGACAGACGTGAGATGCGAAAGGTGCCATTCCCGAATTACCTCGCTACCGAAACCAATCCCAACGAAGTACGCAGAAGTTACCCGGGCGATCCAAACGAGATTCGCAGAGTTGGCCTGCTCGATGTAGAAAATAGTAACATAGTGTACCTTGATTTACCAGACCCAAGCGCCAACCAGATCATCGACTTTAACTGGTCACCAAAAGGTGCTCTGCTGGTTGATATCGCATCCGACAATGCGGTTGAACGTAAATTGTTCGTTGTTGCACCTGGAGAAAGCCAACCTCGTGAGATTTGGAGAGGTGTTAGAGAGAGTCGTATGTACACATCGTTTGGATCTAACTGGCATCCAGATGGAAAGAAGGTGGTTTTCTTAAGCGATATGGGTAATCGCTACGGGCTTTATACAATCAATCCCTCAAGGTCTATGAGTAGTCCACAACTCGTAACAGATCCTTCCTATGATGTGCTGTCCGCCCCAAGGATTACTGGTGATATACTATTTTATACAGGCAATGGTGTTAATCCAAACGAACAACACGTGTATCGCTTGAATATGTCTGGAGGCAAACCTGAGCAGGTAACGCATCTTGCTGGCCGAAATGTTGGCTATCCTTCACCAGATGGCCAGAACTTGGTATTCATGCACAGTAACGACACATCACCGCCTGAGCTTTACGTAGTAAGCAGCAAGGGTGGTGACGCTAAGCGAGTAACCCATTCGCCATTACCTGCCTTTACTAAGAGAACCTGGGTGAGTGCCGAATACGTCAGTTTCCCCAGTCTTGTAGATGACTATAGGTTGCATGCACGAATTCTGAAACCTACCAACATGAAGCCCAGCAAGAAGTATCCGGTGCTTTTTGGGCCCGTGTATTCGAATACAGCGAGGAATCGCTGGGCAGGTAACTACAGCCTCGTTCAGCAACTGATGGTCAAGAAAGGGTATGTTGTTGTGCAGGTGGATTCACGAGGTAGTAACGGTTATGGACGAGCATTTCGAGAAGAGTTCCTGTTAGGCTTTGCCGACCAGGACATAGAGGATTATGCAAGTGCTGTTGCCTACATGGAGTCACTGGATTATGTTGACCCCAATCGCATCGGTGTCTGGGGTAGCAGTTACGGTGGGACTCTCTCCGTTTATTCGTTGTTGAAGAAGCCCGGCTTATTCCAGGTAGGTGTTGCTGCAGCTGCGGCTGTGGACCCAGTGTTCTTTGGCACAGACGATGTTGCCATTGTTCGTACCCCACAGACACACCCTGAGGTCTTTGAAAGAAAAGCACTCAAGTACGCAGCGAATCTGCAAGATAAACTCCTGTTCATCCACGGCATGCAGGATCATGTGGTCCCATTTAAAACTACGGCCGTATTAGCTGAAGAACTAATTAAACAGGGTAAGAACTTCGACTTTGCTTTTGCACCGGGTGCGACGCATGGATGGAGCCGTGAACGGCATTACGATTGCTACCTCTTTGGCAAACTAATCGAATACTTCGACCGATACCTAGCCGAGCCATCTGAGTAGATATTTGTTAGGTGTCTTGTTACTAGACGATGGGAAAACTAACTAAAGGTTTGTTGAAATACCCCTCTGTAATTTTTACAACAGAATTGTAGGTTTTGATGGTATTTGCACTATACCTTTAACCTCCATTATTTTTACAAAGTTAGGATACTTATAGTCAATGAATTTTCAACTAAATTAGTTTAAAATAATGAAAGATTTGAACAAAAAGTAGTTGAATAAAGAAATAACGAAAGGCTAACAATATATAACCGCAATTAACGCTTCGCTAAGGTTAGCTAATTAACAATCAATAATTAGAGAGTATATGGAAGTCCTTTCCTCTAATTATTAATACAGAATTTATTATCTTTTCATTCTCTAATCATATCTATGTTTAACCCTGAGTTTTAAAGTATTTACATTTAAAGTAAAAAATATGAAAAATTCTATTGTTGTTTTCTGTTTTCTGTTTTTAATATCATATTCTGTAAATGCTCAATGGACTAACAGGTATCCAAAAGTGAAAGGATATGGTCATCATGTCTATTTAGAAGGATATGAATTGCCTGTTTTAAATTCAGGGCCTACAGACCCCGCTCCATCACCAACAAATGATTTTGTTGTTTTTTCAGCTAAAGGGTGGCTGTGGATGTTTAACCCTGAAACTTCTGAGGCCAAAAGGCTAACTTTTTCTTCTGATATGGATTCCAGACCAAATTGGTCACCAGACGGAACTAAAATAGTTTTTGTCAGAGATAACTCCATAGACACACACTTGGTTATTTTAGATTTAAATTCAAAAAAAGAAACCGTACTTGTCAACTCTAACGCCTTAGACTTAGACCCCATTTTTTCAGCAGACGGAAACTTTGTCTATTACTCATCTGCAAAAAATGGGTCGTTTGATCTTTGGAAAACAAATCTCACAACGTTAGAAAGTAGCATATTAACTCAAGAAAATAGCCTTGAGCGTCTTCCGGTTCCAACACTTGATGGTAAGCAAATCATTTATCTCCATAAAAAGGGGTTTTCTTATGACTCCATTGAATTGTTAGATATAGAAAATAATATTAGTACTCCGTTGATAGAAGAGAATTTTGCTTCTCAAGCTGCTTTTTCATTGTCAAATGACAACACCACATTAGTTTATACATGGCCAAATGGAGATGATTATGAACTTCGTTTATTAAATATAACAATTCCTAAAAGTAAAATGCTTCTTACTAAAAGTAAAGGATTACCATTATCACCAAAATTTAGTGCTGACGGTCAATGGGTTTATTTCTCAGAAAACAACAAAATGGAGTCTTCTGAAATTAAAAGAATCCCCATAAATGGAGGTTCACCTGAATTACTATCCATAAGCAAATGGAATTGGGGTACTACCATTGGAAAACTAAAAATTACCTGTCGATTGGATGGAAAAATAACTCCTGCTAGGATGAGCATTATTGACCAAGATGGACACCCTATAGTTCCTAATTCTGGCATAATTCATTCTGAAGGACAAAATGGAATTGTTTTTTTCTACTCCCCGGGAGAAATTGAAATTGAAGCTCCTGTTGGTAATATAACTATTAAAGTAGTACATGGTTTTTCTACAATTGCACACGTTCAAGAATTTAAATTAGAAGAAGGAACTTTGGAAACAGAGATTAATCTAAACCGAATTTGGAATGCGAATAAAGAAGGTTGGTATTCTGCTGATACTCATTTTCATCTTAATTATGGAGGAACTAACCGGTTAGACCCAGAGGATATACTTTTAGACCTTAAAGCAGAAGGCATAAACGTGGCTTTCCCATTAGTTGCTAATCTTGGAAATAGGTTTCTTGAACAGGACTTGTTTTATTGGCAAAACGAAAAACTACCAATTATATCTTTTGGGCAAGAAGTACGTTCACACTTTTTAGGTCATTTAAGCCTTATAGGCACTCAAGAATTATACTGGCCTTGGGTTTGGGGACCATTGTATGATATATATGGTGCAGACGATAGGCTTAATGCAGAGCCACTTCGGTTTGCTCGAGAACAAGGCGGGTTAGGCGGGTATGTTCATCCTGTACCAATAAAAGAGCCCTTTAAAGAAGGGGCAGAATGGTCTATACCTACAGGTTTTATAGCAGATGCCGTTATGGGAGAGGTGGATATTTTAGAATTAGGATGCCTCTGGACTGATGAAATTGGTACGGCCGCCTTATGGCACGAAATTCTTAACTTAGGAATCCCAATAGCTTTATCTGCTGGTAGTGATGTTATGAACGACCTTTACAGAACTATGGCTATAGGTGCAACACGTGTTTATGTAAAACCACAAGGAGAACCTAATTTAGAAAATTATTTAAAAGCACTAAAAGCAGGAAGGAGTTTTGTTAGCAATGGACCTCAGCTTGTATTCTCTGTAGAAGGTTATGAAGTGGGTGAAATTATCAAATCTAATAAAAAGAAAGCCAAGTGGAATTTAAAAGTTTATTCTCCAGTTCCTTATGAAAAAGTAGAACTATTTGTTAATGGCGTTGTAGTTGACATGAAAAAAGGTAAGAATGGAAATAGTGAAACTTATAGCGGTTCTATTGAAATTCCTGAAGGTGGATGGATAACCGCAAGAGTGTCAGGCAGCAATTCTGAATGGCCTATGATGGACAGTTATGCATTCGCAGAGAGTTCACCTATCTGGATTGATACAATTGGTAGCACAATGCCTCATGCTAAAATTGATTCAGCAAAAAAACTACTTAAAATATTAGAATTTTCAGAGAAGGAGATTAGACAAGGTTATGGAGATAATAAAATACCAGACTTACTTAATCACTTCTCTAAGGCAAGAAAGAAACTGCAAAAGATTATACCAGAAAACAAGAATTAAAAAAACACTTTACAATAACGTTTATAATTCAGCGTGGTTTATGTCCAATCTCAAAAAATATGGGTAACCTTCATGAAAACCTCAATTATTTGCCAAATACTATATCTAACCATGGTTTTATTAAGTTCTAAATTCTATGGTCAGGACTTGAGTGATCATAAATGGAAAGATAGAATACTTATTGTGAAGACATTAAATACAGATTCTAAAAAATATAATAATCAACTAACTGAATTTAAAAATTCAATTAAAGAACTAAAGGAAAGAAAACTTGTTCTCTATAAAATAAATAAAAATAAATTTTCATTTGTTAATTATACCGAAAGTGCATTGAATTATTCTGGAAATGTTTCGGATAATTTATCTAAAAATATTCTTGATGAAAATGAAAATTTTGAAATAATTCTCATTGGACTAGATGGGCAAATAAAAATCCAGCAGAACAAAATTCTTTTAAAAGAAGAGGTTTTCAAAATTATTGACTCGATGCCAATGCGAAAAAATGAAATGAGAAATTAACAATATATAACTGTAATTACAGTGGATAACTGACGGTTATAAGAACCGTTTCAAACTATTAAAAACAAATAAAATGAATATAAAACACGTTTTTACATTATTGTTGATTTCTTTAATTGCTTATTCATTTGGGTACTCACAAGAACAAGTATTGTACAAACAAATTGATACCACAAAATTATTGATGAAAATTCATTACCCTGAAATAACTGATAAGGTAAATAAAAACCCTGCAATGATTTTCTTTTTTGGTGGAGGTTGGATTAGTGGCTCAATTAAACAATTTGAACCTCATGCCAAATATTTTTCTAAAAGAGGTATGATTTGCTTTCTTGTTGATTACAGAGTACATAAAATGCATCAAACTACACCATTTGAGTCTGTAAAAGATGCTAAATCAGCTATTAGATTTATTAAAGAAAATGCAGAAAAGTTTCATGTTGATACTTTAAAGATTGTTGCTGCTGGTGGTTCTGCTGGTGGACATCTAGCCGCAGCAACAGCATTAATAAATAATTATAATGAACACACAGATAACATTTCAGTAAATTGTGTCCCCAATGCTTTGGTACTTTTTAATCCGGTTTTTGACAATGGTCCAGGTGGATACGGTTATGATAGAATAAAAGATGATTATAAGAATTTTTCTCCCCTTCATAACATTAAAAAAGGAGCACCTCCAACAATAGTTTTTTTAGGAACTAATGATAAATTAATACCTGTTGAAACTGCTAAGTATTATCAAAAAGTAATGGAGAAAGTTAAAAGCAAATGTGAGCTTCATTTATATGAAGGACAAAATCACGGATTCTTCAATTATAAAAATTTTGAGTACTACAAAAAAACGCTCTATGAAGCTGATGTTTTTTTACAGTCATTAGGATATTTAAAAAAGGAACCTCATATAATGCTAGAATAGAGACAGTTGCCAACTTTTAAAATCAATAATATTGGCGGTAATTAAATAACATCTAGAAATGAAAAATAATATTAAAATACATAAAAATAAAAAATAAGTTGTTGAGTGACTTTTAGGGAAGAGATATGTATTTGGGTGCTCATATATTATTACCTGAAGGATGGGAATTGCACCCCAACACAAAATATCCGCTAGCTATTATGCATGGACATTTCCCTGATGATTTTAGAGGTTTTCGAACAACTATCTTGAGCCTGATTATAATGAGCGATTTGATGTGAAAGGGTATAATCGTATGGTCCAGCAGGAAGTATACGATTTTTATAAAATTTGGACTGGTCCTGATTTTCCTAGAGTCATTGCCATTGAAATCCAACACCCCACGCCGTATTATGATGATTCTTATACCGTCAATAGTGCTGCTCAAGGCCCATATGGCGATGCGATCACCTTCGAGCTCATTCCGTATATTGAAAAACAATTTAGAGGAATAGGAGAAGGTTGGTCACGATTTGTTTACGGAGGAAGTACTGGAGGGTGGGAGTTTCTAGCAGTGCAAGTAAAATATCCTAAAGAGTATGGGATGTGTTTTGCTGCTTGTCCTGATCCAATTGATTTTAGAGCATACTTTTTAGTCAATATCTATGAAGACGAGAATGCGTATTATAAGGAAGGCGTATTCAGAAAAACGTTGGTTGCCGGTCACCGAGACTATTTGGGAAATGTGGATGCTACCTTAAAAGATATGAATTACCGAGAATTAGTGTTGGGTACAAAGGGGCTGTCAGGACAGCAATGGGATATTTGGGAGGCAACATATTCTCCAATAGATAATGAAGGTTACCCAAAAAGAATTTGGAATCGTATCACTGGTGAAATAAATAAAGAAGTAGCAGCTTACTGGAAAGAAAATTACGATCTTGCTTATATATTAAAACGAGACTGGGCAAAACACGGTAAAGATTGGGCTAATAAAATTCATTTGTATTGTGGCGATATGGATAATTATTATCTCAACAATGCCGTTTACCTTGCTGAGGAAATTCTATCAGAGACCACCGCTCCCTATTACAATGGTGAAGTAGATTACGGCGACAGAGCAGAACACTGTTGGAACGGTGATCACAATAATGGGAATCATATTAGTAGGTTAAGATACCACCGCATGTTTATCAAAAAATATGTAGAAAAGGTTCATAAAATTGCTCCTAAAGGTGCCGACTTGAAAAGTTGGAGATATGGTTGTATTCTAAGTTCTCTTAAAACTAAGAGTATAATTAATTACCTTTACTTAAACCTGATAAAAATATAACCATGAGGAACATTTTTTTTTCACTAATAATCTTAACTGTTGCCTGTAAAAATACTCAAACTAAAAATGTAAGTGACCTAGCTATAACTAAACAACTAGATTCTTTAACTGAAGTTCAAGACTATTTTAAATTAAGACAAAACCTTAATTCCAAAAAGAGTCTTCTCTCAAAGGAACACATCCTCTATTACGAAGCCATTGTTTTAAATCTATTTAACGATTTACCTAAATCAAACTCGAAAATAGAAGAACTACTAAGTTTAGAACCTCTAAGTTTAACAAACACCATGCTAAACAAACTTTACAATACTAAACTTTTAAATCATATAAATCTTTATGAATATAAAAAGGCTAAAGAAGTTAGTGAACTTATTTTAAAAAACTACAGTCAATTAAATGATTCTTCAAAAGTTCAACTGTTAGAAAACGAACTCAATATATGGAAGTCTTTAGAAAACATCCCTACTCAAGAAATTGTAAAAAATTCTGATGTTTCCTTTCCAATGACAAAAGATAAAGTGGGGCTTTTTAATATTGATGTATCAATCAATCAACAAACAAAGAATTACATTTTTGATACCGGGGCAAATATTTCTGTGATAAAGAGATCTCTTGTTGAAGCCTTAGGGTTAACATATATAGAATCTGATTTTTATGTTACTGCATTCACAGGAGAAAAAGTAGATAGCGATTTAGCTGTTGCTGATGAGTTGGTAATTGGGGGGCTAACCTTTAAAAATGTTGTGTTTTTAGTTTTAAATGATGAAGACATTTCCTTTCCTCAAATAGATTACTACATAAATGGTATTATTGGTTTTCCTGTAATTGAAGCTATGGATGAAGTGCGTATTTCAAAAAATAATACCATTTTCTCCCCAAAAAACCCAACAGATTACAAACAGCAAAACTTTGCTTTAGATGGTCTTACACCTATAATTGCGATTGAATACAAAAAAGAAACTCTAAGTTTTGGATTTGATACGGGCGCAAGAACAACTACTTTATACGCCCCTTTTTACAGAAAGTATCAAGATACTATTGAAAAGAACTATAGGTCACAAACATTAAAATCTGGAAGCGCTGGTGGTGTTATTGAATTTGAAGGGTTTTTGGTAGATAGTGTAGCGCTAACTGTTGGTAACTCTAGCGCTACTTTAAAAAGTTTACAACTTTATAAAAATGACATTAAAGCAGATGTTAGTAACTTTTACGGAAACTTAGGTCAAGACTTTATAAAACAGTTTGACGAGATGATAATAAGTTTTAAGTATAGTTCTGTAGTTTTTAAATAAAAAGGGTGTCAAAATAATCAACATATAATTGTCTTAAAAATTTGGCTTCAGGTTCTAAAATCATTACAAAAAAATCATCGCAAAATCTATCACCAATTTTATTTTGTAAATTACTAATTCAACCATTAGTGAAAATAAAAAGGGAAACTTGTACATACGCTTTTCTTTCAAAACTTTGGGGAATTACTTTATTAATAGCTTTTACATCGTTAATAGAGTTTAACCTTACAGGAGTTCCATTCAGTTTAGCTATAGTTATAGGCTTGATATCGCACACTGATAGAATTTTAATAACCCTGATTTACCAAAAGGGACTCACGACATACGGAGTGCTTATAACGCCTAATTAATAAGAAAAGGAATTGATTTCAAACGGAATAAAAATCTGAATGGATAAAAAATACTCCGCTATTTGTGAAAAGTATAATTTTTAAATTTGTTTGATTAAAACACAGTTCCCTACAATAGATTAAATAATTCTTTCAAAATTATTATCTCATAATATTCGCAAACAATAAATTGTTTTTAATTTCCTTATTTTTGACAAGAAAAATCCCTTAGGAAAACTTTTACCAAAAAAAGAAAAAGATGAATGAAAATTTCAATTCAAAATATCCAGATATTCCATATTTACGAGAACGTGCCAAAAAAAGAATCCCCAAATTTGCTTTTGAATATTTAGATGGCGGTTGTAATTCTGAAATCAATTTACACAGAAACACTAAAGAAATTAGAGATGTTCAGCTAAAACCATACTATTTAAGAGACTACAAAGGAGCATCATTAGAAACTACATTATTTGATAAAACATACAGTGCTCCGTTTGGAATTGCTCCCATTGGTTTACAAGGTTTAATGTGGCCAAAAGCTTCAGAGATTTTAGCTAAAGCTGCTTTTGAGCATAACATTCCTTTTATTCTAAGTACTGTAGGTACTGCTAGTATTGAAACTATTGCTGATATTACTGAAGGTAATGCTTGGTTTCAACTTTATTATCCTGTAGAAGCTGAACTAAGAAATAATATTATACAGAGAGCAGCAGATGCTAATTATCCCACTTTAGTATTATTATCTGACACACCTACCTTTGGCTACCGCTCTAAAGAAATTATAAATGGTCTTTCTATTCCTCCAAAAATGACGGTTCAAAATATGCTTCAAATTCTTTCTAGACCTACATGGGCGCTCAATACATTAATGGCTGGTCAACCTGAGTTTAAGACATTAAAACCCTACCTGCCAAAAGGCTTAAGTTTAAAACATTTAGGTTTGTTTATGAATAAAACCTTTAATGGGCGGTTAAATCCAGAACGTATTAAACCAATAAGAGATAAATGGAAAGGTAAATTAGTCATTAAAGGTGTAACCAACGATGAGGATGTAGAAAAAGCTATAGCCTTAGGTTTAGACGGAATTATAGTCTCTAATCATGGCGGAAGACAATTAGATAGAGGAGAATCTACCATAAAACCACTCACCCATATTGCCCAAAAATATAAAGATAAAATTACTGTAATGATGGATAGTGGTATTCGCACTGGTCCAGATATTGCAGCAACTATGGCTTCTGGTGCTGATTTCACCTTTTTAGGTCGATCTTTTATGTATGGCGTGGCCGCTTTAGGAAAACAAGGAGGAGACCATACCATTAACATTTTAAAAAGACAACTTGGTCAGGTTATGGAACAAGTAAGTTGCGAGAAGATAAAAAACTTCCCTGATTACAAATTATAAAAATGCTCTAACTAAAGTTAGTGATTATACTTTCTTCGCAATTCTTCCTGAAAATCATCGATGATTTTCATAAGGTTGCTTTTGTTTTTTTGTAAGTTGCTTGCTGTTTAATGCCAATCTTAAAGTGCTTATCGTTAGTACTCATCTAATAAATATAGATATGAAACAAAGAATTTTAGGAAATAATGGATTTCGAACTAGTGAAATAGGCCTTGGTTGCTGGCAATTAGGTGGGGACTGGGGAGATAAAATAAATAAAAGCCTAGCGAAGAAAATTCTTGAAGAAGCCCTTAATAATGGTGTTAATTTTTTTGATACTGCTGATGTTTACGGGAGTGGTAGAAGTGAAAAATTAATTGGTGAATTTATTAAACAATCAAAGGCAGATGTTAAAGTTGCTACAAAGTTTGGCCGTAGTGCTGATGTGTTTCCAACTAATTACAGTGAACAAGCACTAAGAAAATCGGTTGATAATTCTAGAAAACGCCTTAACAAAGACTGTATAGACCTATTGCAATTACATTGCATACCTATAGAAGAGTTAAAAAAAGGCGCTATTTTTGATTGGCTAAGAGCCCTAAAAAGCGAAGGCCAAATAGCTCATTTTGGCGCCAGTGTTGAGAGTGTTGAAGAAGGTTTATTATGCCTGGAACAAGAAGGACTACAATCGTTACAGGTCATTTACAATATTTTTAGACAAAAATTAACTCATGAATTACTCCCATTTGCCTACAAAAAGGGAATAGGAATTATTGTTCGTTTACCTCTAGCAAGCGGGTTACTGTCTGGTAAATTTACAACACAAACTCAGTTTCCTGAAAATGACCATAGAAATTTCAATAAAAATGGAGAAGCTTTTAATGTAGGTGAAACCTTTGCTGGTCTTCCTTTCAAAACTGGGGTAAAACTATCAAATGAATTAAAATCACTTTGTCCAGAAAATTTATCTATTGTTGAAATGTCTCTACGTTGGATATTAGATCATAAAGAAGTAACAACCGTTATTCCAGGAGCAAGTTCAATAAAACAAGTTATAGAAAATTCTAAAATCAGTAATTTACCCTCGCTTTCTACCCAACTCATGAAACAACTAGAAGACTTTTATCATATCAATATTCATAGTCATATTAGAGGTGTTTATTAATAAAAGATATTACTTATCTTTTTACACTTATTTGTCCATTCTAAATACTATATGATGCTTACAATCACTTCCCAGGAAATGAAAGATGTGCTTTATGCACTCTTTAAAAAGTATGAATTTACAGAAAGTAAAGCTAATCTCCTAGCAGATGTTTTTACACAAAATACGTTGTACGGGATAAACTCTCATGGAATTAACCGCGTACCCTATTTCATTGAAACTGTAAAAAAAGGCATCGTAAAAATTGATAAAGAAGCAAAAAAAGTAGAAGCATTTGGGAATATAGAAAGATGGGATGGAAATCAAGGGTCTGGAATTATTAATGCTGTAACATGTACTAATAGAGCTATAGCCTTAGCAAAAAAAGGAGGAATGGGACTTGTTGCGCTTAGAAATACCAATCATTGGATGAGGGGTGGTTATTATGGCTGGCAAGCTGCAAACGAAAACTGTATTGCTATTCTTTTTACAAATACAAAACCTAATATGCCAGCATGGGGAGGAAAGGAAAACCGCATAGGAAATAATCCTTTTGTAGTATCTATTCCAAGAAAAGAAGGGCATATTGTATTAGATATGGCCCTTTCTCAATTTTCTTTTGGTAAAATAAATGACTATAAATTAAAGGGAGAACAACTGCCTTATCTTGGAGGTTGGGACGAAGATCACAACCTATCACGTAACCCCGAAAAAATTCTTAAAACAGAAAAAGGGCTTCCTGTTGGATACTGGAAAGGATCGGCGTTTTCAATAGTTCTAGATATGATAGCCACGTTGTTATCAGCCGGTAATTCTACTTACAAAATTGGGTTAAGTGAGTATGAAACAGCCATTTCACAAATATACCTTTGTATTTATCCTGAGATATTTCCTGACAAAGCATTACAACAGACACTCTTAAATGAAATAATTAATTACACACATGATACTGCACCAAATAAAGATGGTAAAATGACTTATTACCCAGGAGAGCGATCATTAAATGCTATGAAACACAATATAAAAGATGGAATGAATGTCAATGCAGAAATTTGGCAAAAAGTACTTTCTATATTAAAAGAACAATAACTAATTAAAACTACAAAAGCAAAAGAAATGACAGATGCCTGGATAGAAAGATGGAATGATAGATATAAAAAAAAGAAATATGCTTATGGCACAGAGCCAAATATGTTTCTGAAAGAACAGATTCAAAAATTAAAATCTGGCACCATTCTGTTTGGAGCAGAAGGAGAAGGCAGAAATGCTGTTTATGCTGCAAAAAACGGATGGACTGTTAGTGCTTTTGATATAAGTGAAGAAGGTAAAAACAAAGCTATCAAACTTGCAAAAACAAACAATGTTTTAATTGATTATAAGGTTGGCGAATTACCTAAATTGAGTTTTGAAAATAAGCCTTTTGATGCTATTGCTCTCATTTATGCCCATTTTCCTGCTAATATTAAATCTGAATACCATAAATTACTTAATACAAGTTTGAAGAAAGGTGGAATATTAATTTTTGAAGCATTTGGGAAAAATCATATGAAATATAGAAAAGATAATCCAAAAGTTGGTGGCCCTCCAGACATAGATTTATTGTTTTCAATCGAAGAATTAAAATCAGACTTTGAAAACTACAAAATACTTAAACTTGAGGAGATAGAAATTGAATTAAATGAAGGGATTTACCATAATGGAAAAGGCTCAGTTATAAGGTTTATTGGACTAAAAAATTAACGCTATTAACCATGATTTCATACTTATATTTATAACAAACTATCTAAATTTAGATTATAAATAAATATGAAAAATTTTAATTTTATTAATGCTTTGGGTATTAGGTATAAATACACAACCTAAGTATCATATTTCAAAAGTTAATCTAGAAATCAGTTGAGTAAGTCTCAATAAATAAAGTGCTAATTCACAAAAGGTTAAAACAAATACGAGATAGTAACTGAAAAATGAATAAACAAAAAACATATTTTTACTGTGCTCTTGTTTTAACACTGATTGTTATTGTTCTTTTAGTTACTGGGTCACCTTTACTCACCATAGTCATTGATAAAGAAAAATCAATTCCTTTGGGGACTTTCATTACTTGAAGTGGAATGATATCTTTACCATTAACGGTTTACTGGGGTGTGAAAGAATTAAGAAAACCATCACATGGTCTATAAAGGATTCTCTACTTATTTCTGAAAATTATTATCATTTTAGGATTACTTTGGGTTCCTATATCATATATGTTTGCTGGTAACCTTTCTTTCTCGTTCTCAGAAAAAGAAACATTCCAGGGAGGACAAGACGCTATATGTTGGTTTTGGCGGTTAAGTTATGGTATTGCCTTAGGAACTATTTCAACAATATCTGTTTACTGGATATCACTCTTATTTAAAAAAGAAAAAACTATCGATAACAACTAATTAAAAAAACTTTAGAACTTTCTATACCATTTTTCTTTTTTATACATTACCGTTTTAGCCACTCGCTCTCTATTATTAAGCCTTAAATGTGTTTCGTCTGTATGTCTGCTTCGGTAACCTAACAAATGGAAAATGGCTTTGGCATAAAACTTTGTAACTTTTAAGTTTACTTTTAAAGTACCTTCTTTTCTATTTAACCATGAAATTCCGGGTAACAATACAAGCAAGTTATCTACTCTTATTCGTCTTAAAAATGCCGATAACCTTAAAAAAAATGGTTTAATAGTTCTTATGATAAAAAACCCTTCGCTACCTTGTTTTTGATATAATGGCATAAAAATAATTCCATTCCGTTTTGAAAACACATTAGTGCCATTGCTAACCGCTAAAGGAACTCCTTTTTTTATAGTCTGAAAACTTTTAAAACCATTTAACATTTTAAATTGTTCATCCTTTTCTATTTTGTGTAAATGAATAACCTCTAAAAAACTTTGATGATTCATGGATTGGGTTTTTAGTTGGTTAAAACAATTGTTAAAATCATTTACGTCATCCTTACTCAATACACCAGCAATAACCAAGGCCATTTTTAAAAAAGCAACACTATTAGTAACAGCTTGTGACTCGTCATGTTGACCAGATTCAAAACCTAAAGACACATAACCTAATTGATTCACATAACTCAATAAAGGACCCGTTAAATATTCTTCTATACCTAACACAATAGGTACTGGAAAATGCTTTGAAAACTTTCTATTTATCAAGGCATCATTAATGGTAATAAATGGTAGTGTTTTACTAGAAGTTGTATGCAGATCAATAAAATAAAAAGGAGGATTTCCTGTTTCTAAAATGTTGTTTAAAATATCTAACAAAACAACAAGTTCTTCTTCATCAGGGTTTAAATGAGTCTTTTGTTTTATAGATACTATATTTTCAGGTGTCCAAAGGCGATTTAAATCGTTGTAAATAAAACGTTGATTGTTTTTAAGTGCTTTTAAGTTTCCTGAGATGGCGTAAATTGTCCCTTTTACAATTTTTGAACTGATTGTTTTTAAAATAGATTCAGCAGCAAAAACACCCGCAGTTTCGTTTCCATGAATTCCTGCGAAAATCACAAATGTAGGTCCTGGGTTTTCACCTAGGACCTTACCTATAAATCTTTCAACTTGTATAGTTTCATTCAGCGCTTTGCTATAAACCTCTAACATTCCATTAAAAATCATTTAAAGTAATTAAACCTATTAGTTCTCCTTGATTAACAACTGGCAAACTACTTATCCCATGTTGTTCCATTAGATCTTTTGCCTCCTTTGCTGGCGTATATTCTTCAGTAGTAATAATATCTGTTTTCATAACACTACCAACACTACTGTTTAATTTTTTTGGTATATCTAAATAATTTTTAACATCATTCCAACTAATTAAGCCTATTAGTTTTCTATCACCGTCAATAACTGGCATATGATGAATATTCTTCCATTTCATAATATTTAAAACCAATTCTACGCTATCCTTTTTGCCAACTGAAAAAATATCGGCACTCATAATATGTTTAACAACGCGCTGGTCTTTAAATCGAGATTCTGTACTATGGTGTAACATACCCCATGTAGACACTGGATATCCTTTTTGTTGTTTTTCATACATACAAGCCGTTAATACTTGCATAGCTTCATAACGCTTGTGGTTTTTAAGTAAATTCCTATAATTTCTAGTTAACCATTCAGAGCCATTATTATTATGTACTCTATTTTTAATAATTTTTAGATAGTACTCTGCATCTTGAGGAGAAATACCAACTTTATACAAACCTTTATAAGCCATTGGCAATAGTTCATTTACAATTAAATCGAAACTAGAAACATATTTTCCGTCCCAATAAAACTGTGTAGCCATACCATATCGGGCGGCATTAAAGAAATTGGTTTTAACATCTTTAAAATCCCATTGTTCATGGATGTTTTCATATTTTTTAGGTTTTCCAAGCATAACACCAACCCAAAACATAAGATTTGCTATTTCGTCTTTTATAGTTGGTCCAGACGGAATATACCTATTCTCTATTCTCAAGTTTGGCTTGCCATCCATAACACCATAACAAACTCTATTCCATGGGTATACCGTGCTATTATGAATTCCTAAAGCTCTTAATTTAGGTATTTCACCTCTGTTAAGCATTTCAATACTGTCTTTAATAAAACCTGTAGTCATAAAGCTTCTAAATCTTGAAATGTTGTCCTTAAAAATATCTGTTATAGATCCTGTTTGCCAACGGTTACCAAAACTAACTCTAGATTGTTTTTCATTTAATAAAAAAGAATTAGCTCTGGTATCAACACTTTGCGTAAATAAGGCTATTCTTGTTTCGCTCCAAAGTTCCTGGCCAAATAACAATGGTGAATTGGTACAAGCACTTAATATAGGGCCTGAAATGGCTTGAGCCCAATTATAATTGTCTATAAAATTATTTGGCCCCATTTGTAAGTGCATTTGGAAACTGGTGTTACAACCTTCTAGCATAACAGAATCACTTAACAAATTGAGCTCATCTACCCCTTTAATATGAATATCAAAGTTTTGGCGTCGGTGACTCTTTAAGGCATTGTTTAAAACGGCATAACGCTCTACTTCGGTCATGTTTTGCTCATCGGCGTTTTTCACAGTTAATGAAGGTAAAATACCTGTTAAAATTATTCTAATTCCTTTTTTAGATGCTACCTCTCCAGCTTTTTCTAGTAATGACTTCAACTGACTATACATCTTTGAAAAACACGCGCCTTTTAAATCTTGAGCATCTAAGTTAATTTCTAGGTTATAGTTGCCTATTTCGGTAGTAAAATGCTCATCATTAATAGCTTCCAGAAGTTCTAAAGATTTATTCTCTGGTAAAAATTGCTCATTTACCAAACAAAATTCCTGTTCGGCTCCAACCCTAAGAGAACCTTCTTCTATTAAACCTCTTTCAATCATTAAATCCAGTGCCTTAATATCATTTAGTAAATGATAAATATAGTTGGCTCTGTCTTTTTTGTTCTTTAGTTGTATTATATTAAATTCTCCCATGATACTATGTTTTAAGACGCTTTAACCAAGCTAAGTTAGCTCTGAAACACCGCTTAAACTATGATTTATATCATAATTAAATGAGTTATAAGCAATCTTATAATGTAACATTAAAACTTATAAAAACTCTAAAAAATAACTTTATGTCTTAGTGATTTTTTTATTTTTCTACCTTTGAATACTAAAACGAACCCAACTTGAATTTCTCTTTCGGTAAAAAAGAAAAACTAAAAAGCAAAAAGCTCATAGACCAATTGTTTAAAGAGGGGCAATCGGTGTCTGCTTATCCTCTACGAATGGTGTTTTTAGAAACTTCTTTTGAAGATGATCTAATTGCTAAAACCGGTGTTTCGGTCAGCAAACGTTATTTTAAAAATGCTGTAGACAGAAACCGTATAAAACGTTTAATAAGAGAAGCTTATCGATTAAATAAACCTCACTTTTTTAACAAGATTACAACACAATATGCGTTAATGATTTTGTACATTGGTAAAGAAAAACCCTCTTTTAAACAAGTAGAAACTAAAATGAAAGTGTTGTTTGATAAGTTTTCAAACAAAATCTTATAATAAAAATTTACATTCCCAATGAAAAAAATTCTCAAAAATAAACTTGTGTTAATAACAATGGCAGCAACCATTTTTTTTAGCACTACCGCTTTTAAAAATGACTTCTTTGAAATAGCCAAACAAATTGAAATATTTACGACACTTTTCAAAGAGCTCAACATGAATTATGTTGACGAAACCAACCCCGGAGATTTAATGGATACAGCTATTAAAAGCATGTTGGCAGATTTAGACCCCTATACCAACTTTATGAATGAGCAAGACGTAGAAGCTGCCAGAATAAATAATACCGGAGATTATACTGGCATTGGTGCAAAAGTGAAAACTTTTAAAGATAAATTGGTAATAGTTGAGCCCTATAAAGATTATCCTGCAGATAAAGCTGGGCTAAAAGCTGGAGATGAGATAATAAAAGTGGGGAATACAAACATTGAAGATTATAAAGAAAATAGTGGAGATTTACTTAAAGGAACACCAGGCTCTAAGGTAGAAGTAACCTATAAACGTCAAGGTAAGATAGCAACTGCCACCATTGAAAGAGCTGAAGTTGAAATTAAAGCCGTTCCCCATTTTTCTATGGTTAATAATAAAACAGGGTATATTGTTTTAAGCAAATTTAATAATAAAGCATACAAAGAAACTAATTATGCCTTACGCGACTTAAAAGCTCAAGGAGCTGAACATATTATTTTAGATTTACGTGGAAACCCAGGTGGATTACTAAATGAGGCAATTAAAATAGTAAACTTATTTGTACCTAAAGGACAATTGGTGGTAACCACAAAATCTAAAGTTAAAAAGTATAATAAAACATATTATACGCAAGGCGAACCAATAGATACTGAAATTCCTTTGGTTGTTTTAATTGATGGTAATAGTGCCTCGGCTAGTGAAATTGTTTCAGGATCTTTGCAAGACTTAGATAGAGCTGTTATTGTAGGTTCTCGTAGCTTTGGAAAAGGTTTAGTACAGCGCCCAAAACCACTTACTTATGGTACGCAGGTTAAAATTACCATTTCAAGATATTATACCCCATCAGGACGTTGTATTCAGTCTCTAGATTATTGGAACAGAAATAACAAAGGTGAAGCAGTACGTGTGAAACAAGAAAATTATAATGAGTTTAAAACTAAAAACGGACGCAAGGTGTTTGATGGTGGTGGCGTATTTCCAGATGTGGTTTTTAACTCTTCTAAAAATTCAACCATTACCAATGCTATTTTAAACAACAATCTTATTTTTAATTTTGCTACAGAGTATTATTACAATAATAACATTGAAGATATTAATGGTTTAAAGTTAAATGATAACGATTTTTCTACTTTTAAAAATTTTTTAAAAACCAATAATTTTTCATTTGAAACTGAAACTGAAACTGCTCTTTATAAAGCTTTTGAAACTGCTACAAAAGAAGAGTTAAACGATAATATTGAAAACGATTTTAATACCTTAATTAAAAACTTAAATCGTTCTAAAGAAGATGTAATAACAGAAAACAAAACGTTTTTATTAGAACTTTTAACAGAAGAAATTATAAAAAGATACGTGTATAGAGAAGGGTTGTATGAGTATTATAAAATTCATGATCAAAAAATAAAAAAAGCCACAGAGATACTTAATAACCAATCTACATACAATAGCCATTTAAAATAATATAAAGGTAGAACACTTATAAATAGTGTTAATTATTTAAAAATAGTATCTTTATATACTTGTTTTTTTATCCTACTATGACTAAACGATTTGTTTTTGTTTTATTAATTGTTTCATTAACAAATATGTTGGTTTTTTCTCAAAAAAACCTAACTCATGAAGTTTATTTTGATACCGATAAATATGATATCCCACCAACAGAAGAAAGTAGACTTTTACTCTTTATTTCAAGCCTAAATGAAGTTGAAATAAAATCTATTGCCATTTTTGGTTTTTGCGACGATGTTGGAGCACCTTCTTACAACTTAAAATTATCTCAACAACGAGCTAATGCTATAAAAACTACTTTCTCGGAAAATGAAATTAGTGAAGATTTAATAACTCATGTTGATGGTAAAGGAGAGATTTTATTAAAAATTATTGAAGAAAAAAATATAAACAAAATTCGTGGTTTAAATCGTAAAGTTGAAATTATAGTAAATCCTAATCCTCCTATTTTACCTGAAAAAGTAGAAGAAATTCCAAAAGTTGTTGAGCAAAAGAAAGATGTTCCAAAACAAATAAAAGGAAAGTTAAAAGCTGGTGATAAGATAATTTTCGAAAATATTCTTTTTAAAACGGGGTATGCAACCGTTTCTCCAGAATCTAAAAAAAACTTAGAATCTATAGCTAAAGCGTTGGTAGAGCGAGATGATATTTATTTTACTATTCAAGGGCATGTGTGTTGTACACAATTTAGTAGAGATGCGGTTGATAGGAAAACTAAAAAACGTAATCTTTCTGAAGCTAGGGCAAAATATATTTACGAGTATTTTGCAAAAAAAGGTGTTAATAAAAAACGTATGCGTTATATGGGTATGCGGAGAAAATTCCCTTTAGGTGGCGACCCTAAATACGATAGACGTGTTGAAATATTAATAACTTATGTTGCTGATGAAAACTAGTTTTTTATCATAGCTATGTGCGGAATATCATCTTCAAGGTACTCCTCACCTACTTCCTTAAAACCTAAATAATTGTAAAACGTTTTAAGATAAACCTGAGCAGATATTTTAATTGTATTGACATTACAATAAACCTTAATAGCATTTATTGAAGCTTCCATAATCTGATAACCATAACTATTTTGTCGATGTTTTTTAGCTACCAATACCCTACCAATACTAGCTAAATCAAAATAATCTCCGGGCTTAAAAATACGAGTATAAGCAACCAAATCACCTTCTTTAAAACCTAAAACATGAATTGCTATTTTATCTTTACCATCAATATCTTGATAGATACAATCTTGTTCTACTACAAATACTTCACTTCTTAATTGAAGTAATTCATAAAGCTCTTGGGTAGTTAATTCTGAAAATAACTTAGTTTTAATTTCTAACATAAACATTTAAGTGAGATCCTTAAATAAGTTCAGGGTGACAAACTACTTTGTTAATCTTGAACAATTACATCTTTAGCATCTACCTTGCCAAATTCTGGTTGTATATTAACATGGTTAATTTGATATTTTTTAAAAACCAATACCTCTATCTCATTTAAAATCTCATCAAATTTAGATAAGGTAATATCTTTATTAAAATCTATATGTGCTTCAAAATGTATTTCATCTTCATTTAACTGCCAAATATGAACATGGTGTACGTTTTTTATAGAATCAAAATTATTTAATTCATTCACTATTTGTTTTACCGGAATATTATCTGGTGTAAAAAGCATAAGTACTTTTGTAGATTGCTTTAAAAGATCAAAACCCATCCATATTAAGTAAAGCGCTATTAATAAGGTAAGTACACTGTCTACCCAAAACATCTCATAATATTTCATTAATAAACCACCTATTAAAACTGCCACACTTGCCATCATATCAGTAAATAAATGAAGATAAGCACTTTTAATATTCATATTTACTTGAGAGTCCTTTTTTAATAACAGTACACTTAAACCATTACCAAGAATAGCTATAGCAGATAACCAAATAACTAGATTAGATTCTATTTTCTGAGGATTTGCAAAACGTTCTACTGCTTCTACTATCAATAAAATAGCAATAACAATTAAAGAAGCAGCATTTATAAATGCTGCTAAAATTTCAGCACGTTTATATCCAAATGTTTTTTGTAATGAGGCTTTTTTCCTAGCTAATTTATTAGCCCAATAACTTATAATAAGAGAAATTACATCACTAAAATTATGAAGTGCATCACTTAAAAGAGATAAACTACCAGATAATAAACCACCTATTACTTGAGCAGTGGTTATTATAATGTTTAAAAAAATAGATATAAGAAGGTTTCTACCTTTTAAACTGGTATGTGAATGATGATGATTATGGGTATGTGAATGACCCATTTAACAAGATAACGGTATTTTATCTATTCTCTTTTTATGACGCCCTCCTTCAAATTCCGTATTTAAAAAGGTTTCAACCATTTGAATAGCTTGAGGTATAGCAGTAAATCTAGCTGGTATACATAAAACATTAGCATTGTTATGCCCTCTAATCAATTCTACTATTTCTTTATTCCAACATAAACCAGCTCTTATTTTTTGGTGTTTATTAGCAGTCATAGCCACACCATTTGCACTACCACAAATTAAAATTCCATATGTAGAAGTTCCATTTTCAACATCATGAGCAACAGGGTGCACAAAATCTGCATAATCCACACTATTATCATCATTGGTACCATGGTTTATTACCGTAATACCTTTTGATTTTAAAAATTCTACAATAGCAAATTTATAATCTGTTCCGGCATGGTCATTTCCTATAGAAATAGTCATAATTAAATTTATGTTTTAAACTTTTAACAAAGGTAATAATATTAAATATTGTGGATGTTATTATTAATTACTTGTTAATAACTGTTCATTATTTTCTAAAAAATAAAATTGCAAAATTTATTAATTTTTACAAACCAAAATGTTCTCTTAACATCCAAATAAGTTTATGTAAATTTTTAGTTAAGTTATCAGCACTAAAAAGTATAATTATAAGCTATGTTAACTTAAATAGTTATTAAAAAATAACTGTTAAATTAGATTATAAACAATTGTTAATAGTAAAATATAAAGTACTTAAAAATTAATAAATTAACCTTATTAATAGCTGTTAATTAACTATCAATAAACAACCATAAAATATATTTCAAAATAAAAATAAAAAAAGTTATCAGCCTTATTAACACACTATAATAACCATTAATTTATTTTTAAATTTTTTAAAAGAAAAAGTATTATAATATATTATGTTCATAACCTTATTTATTTGAATTTAACTTTATATAAATATGTTTTAATATTAAAAGTGTAGCTTTGTATTAAATAAATAGCGCACCTTCTCCAGAAACAAAGCTATTTTGTAACAGAATTTCCAGTAACTTCGGAAATAGAAATGATTAAAAAAATAAATGAGTAGAAAAAGAAAAGGGAAACCCGGAAAAAAGGGTATTCAAAACTTAACAAATTCAATATTAAGTATATTAAAAAAAGATAGAAACCAAAGCTTTAATTATAAACAAATAGCTGCTAAGTTAGGTGTTAATGATGCTAGTAGTAGAAATCAAATTATAAAAACATTAGCTAAACTTGCTATTAAAGAGGAAATACAGCAAGTAGAGAGAGGTAAGTTTAAAGCTGTTATCAATACAGAATACCATACAGGTGTTTTAGATTTATCTTCAAGAGGATCTGGATATGTTATTTGTGATGCTTTTGATGAAGATGTTTTTATTGCTTCTAATAATATAAACAGAGCTTTACATGGTGATGAAGTTGAATTTTATCTATACAAAAGAAGAAAACGTGGTAAACTAGAAGGAGAGATTGTTAATATTATTAAAAGAGAAAAAAATGAGTATGTTGGTGTGATTCAAATACATGAAAAGTATGCATTTGTAATTCCTGATAGTTCAAAAATGTATAAAGATATTTTTGTTCCTATAAATAAAACTTTTAAAGCAGAAGAAGGTGATAAAGTACTTGTAAGGATTGAAGATTGGCCAGAAAATGCAGATTCTCCTTATGGTAAGGTTATTAAAGTATTAGGGAAACCAGGAGAACATAACACTGAAATACATGCTATACTTTCTGAGTATGGTTTGCCTTACGAATTTCCTTATGAAGTTGAAGAATATGCCAATAAGTTAGATACCTCTATAACAAAACAGGAAATTACTAAACGTAGGGATATGCGTAAGGATTTAACCTTTACCATAGATCCTAAAGACGCTAAAGATTTTGATGATGCCTTATCATTTACTATTTTAGAAAATGGTTTATACGAAATAGGAATTCATATTGCAGATGTATCACATTACGTAAAGGAAGGTACTGTTTTAGATGAAGAAGCTTTTGAGCGTGCAACTTCAGTGTATCTAGTAGATAGAGTTGTACCTATGTTACCGGAGGTATTATCTAATAATGCCTGCTCTCTAAGGCCACATGAAGAAAAATATACCTTTTCTGCTGTTTTTAAGATTAATGATAATGCTGAAGTTAAGGATCAATGGTTTGGTAGAACTGTTACTTATAGCGATGCTCGTTTTGCTTATGAAGAAGCTCAAGCTATTATAGAAAATAATGTTACAATTAAGGCAGAGGAAGTGTTTAATATTGATAAAATTATTACTCAAATTCCTAAAGAAGTATCGTTAACTGGAAAAACTTATAGTACTAATCCAGCAATAGCTCAAGCTATTTTAAAATTAAATACCTTGGCGAAAATTATGAGAAGAAAACGCATGAAAAATGGTGCTATTTCTTTTGATAAAGTAGAGGTTAAATTTAATTTAGACCAAGACAATAATCCGGAAGGTGTTTATTTCAAAACCAGTAAAGAAGCCAACAAACTTATAGAAGAGTTTATGTTGTTAGCTAATAAAAAAGTGGCTGAGTTTATTGGTAAACAAAATCCAAAGAAAACATTTGTATATAGGGTTCATGACGAACCCGATGTTAGTAAGTTAGCGGCACTTCAAAACATTGTAACTAGGTTTGGTTATAAACTAAATTTTAAAGATAGAAAATCAACCTCAGCATCATTAAACAGTTTATTATCTGATGTTGTTGGAAAAAAAGAGCAAAATCTAGTAGATACCTTAACTATTAGAAGCATGAGTAAAGCTGAATATACAACACATAATATTGGTCATTATGGGTTGGCTTTTGATTATTATTCACATTTTACGTCACCTATTCGCCGTTATCCTGATGTGATGGCACATAGATTATTACAGCATTATTTAGACGGCGGTAAATCTGCTAATGAAGAAGTTTATGAAGAAAAATGCAAACATTCTAGTAATATGGAATATTTAGCAACCAAGGCAGAGCGTGATTCTATAAAATATATGCAAATTCGTTTTATGGAAGATCATAAAGACCAAGAGTTTTTAGGTGTAATTTCAGGGGTTACAGATTGGGGTATTTACGTTGAAATCATTTCAAATAAATGCGAAGGGATGGTAAGTATACGTGATATTACGGATGATCATTATGCGTTTGATGAAAGTCAGTTTGCTTTAATAGGAAGGCATTCTAAAAACATGTATCAATTAGGTGATGAAGTGGTTGTAAAAGTTAAAAACACTGATTTAATAAAAAAACATTTAGATTTTCATTTGGTTGGAAAATCTGGAGATTTGGTGTAACATTTTATTTAAGATGCTAACTAATTAAAAAATTAAAAAATTGAAAGTATGATACTAACAACAACAGATTCTATAGAAGGATATAAAATAGAAGCTTATTTAGGTATAGTAACAGGAGTTTCTACAGATATAAAAAAGAAGTATTCCTTTCGCACAGATAAAAATTTAGAAATTACTTCAGATATTATTAATAAAGCTAAAGAAGAAGCTTTTCAAGATTTAAAAACTAATGCTTTAAACTTAAAAGCAAATGCAATTGTAGGTATTAGTTTAGATGTAGAAACATCATCAGGTGTTTACTTTTTTGTTTCAGTTACAGGAACAGCTGTAAGAATAGCTATATAACTATTTTTTTATAAAGTTTATTCATAAAGGAATAATTCTTGATAGTTTTGCGTTCTATCAATAATCTATAATAATTAATCCATGAAACATTTATCTATAATAACAGTATTTCTTTTTACTTCAATAGTATTCTCTCAGAATAAAATTGAAAAGGAGATAGGAGAATTTAGTGAGTTAAAAGTGTATGATTTAATTAATGTTGAATTAATAGAATCAAAACAAAATAAGGTAATAATTACAGGTATTAATACTGAAAACGTACTTATTAATAACAAAAATGGAACCTTAAAAATTAAAATGAATCTAAAGGAAATTTTTGATGGTAATGAAACTCAAGTAAAGTTATATTACTCAAAAGTTGATGTGATAGATGTTAATGAAGGTGCTACAGTAACATCTGAAGATAAGATAAAACAATTTGAAATAGATTTAAAAGCACAAGAAGGCGGAAAAATTGATGTTAAAATTGATGTTACTTACGCTAATATCAAATCGGTTACAGGAGGTGTAATTACATTAACAGGTAAGGCTAAAAGTCAGGATATTTCTTTATTAACAGGCGGAAAATATAAAGGAGCTGAATTAAAAACCGATAAAACGGAAGTAGCTGTTAGAGCTGCAGGAGAAGCTCATGTAAATGCTAAAGATTTGGTGGATATAAAAATACGAGCGGGTGGCGATGTGTTTGTTTATGGCAATCCAAAAACAGTTAATGAAGATCGTGTTTTTGGAGGTAGAGTAAAAAGAATGTAAAAGATATTTTATTCACACTTAACCTATACATATTCATTTTAATCAATTGTAAACACATACACAAACCAATATAAAACAAGCATTTAAAAAAAGTAACAAATTTAGTTAAACAAAAAGGCACTTATTTATAAGTGCCTTTATCAACAAACAACTAAACTAAACAGTTTTACTGCTTAATAAGTTTGATACTACTTGTTCCTGAATCTGTACTAATTTGTGCAAAGTACAATCCCGAAATTAACTGCGAAGCATTAATAGACGCTTCATTTTTATTTGGCTTTAAAGACATGACATTTTTACCTAGTACATCAAATACTTTTATAGATTTGATATTAGCGTTTTGTGTTTTTACGGTCCAACTGTATTGAGTTGGATTAGGAAACACTTTAAACTGCTGTTTTTCAAACTTTTGTGACGATAGCGTTGCAACATGTTGTACATCATCAAAATAAAATGTAGAGGTTGCTGTTCCATCGCCAAGGTTACCAAAATCAAACATAAATGCCAATCTATCAAAAGCAGTTATACCTAACCCAGAGAAATTCCAGCTTAATGTTTCCCATTCTCCTGTTTTAGTGGTAACTCTATCTAGGTCATATGCACTTACTGCAGGAGAGCCTTGTTCTAATTTCATTTTTACAGTGGTTCCAATAGGAGCGTCTGTCCAAATTTTAAGTGTAATATATCCCTTAGTGGAGAAGTTTAAAGGTTCGTTTAAAGTTAATTTAGAACCTGCCCAAACAGCGCCGCCATTTCTAACTATTTTAGCTAGGTTAGCACTAGAGTTTCCAATAGTTCGTGGGCCCGAAACAGCTTCTACAGTTCCTGTGCCACCATCAAAGTCTTCAAAATCAGCAGTAACAGGTGTTGTTTCAAAATCGAATGGTAATCCTGTATTTTCTACGGGGGGTTCACAAACATTTGAGTTGTATGAGAATGTCATCCGGCCTATATTAACCTCACCATTAGAGACTCCTAATCTTAAAACGTGGATTCCTGCTGTTAAGTCTATAGTTGTTGCTTTTGAACTCCAGTTATTCCAATCTCCTGTATATGCAAAAGCAATATCTGAACTAATTTTTATACCATCTACTTCAAAATAAATAGGACCGCCTCCACTCGTGTTTCCTGAAGTATACCTTATACTTAAATTATAACATCCGGTGGTTGCTACATTTACAGTGTATTCCATCCATTCGCCACCAGAAAGCCAGCCTACAGTGTCACCTTCTCCAGCTACGCTTTTAGCATCTACATATTCTGTTGGTCTAAAACCACCTTGGTTGTCTATAGATCCATCAAAATAAGCTATGTTTTGGCCATTTCCGCCTTCATAAACATCATAATGACCAGCTTCAATGGTTCCAGGAATTGTAGAGGCTGTACCAGAATATGGTACTTGGCTTCCTATTTGAATGCTTACAATGTTTGTAACATTAAAGTTCGTTCCAGCATAAACTTTTGCATACACATTATGAATACCAAATGGTAGAGTTCCTGTATTCATATTGTATGGTGTTGTAGTATCTTCTCCTAAAAGGGTATTGCCATTATAAAACTCGACTTTGGTGATATTGCCTCCTGTAGTGGTTACGGTTAGGATAGCACTATCATTTTCATCACCTTCTGAGATGTTTGATGTTATGGTTCCAGAAACATTAACGTCTTTATTAGTAGCCATTGAATTGGCTGGTACATCTAACATAAAACCATCTGAAAACGTTATTATGATAGGAGTATCTGAATAATTGTGCCCCACATAGGTTTTGTCTCCTGCGTCATTAAATACTGCTGCTATAGGATGATTAGCAGTTATAGTAGCATCTAATTGTCCCATGGCATTCATAGCGTGTAACCAATGGTAGGTTTGTGCATCAGAAACACCAAATTTTAAAACCCTATCAGGGTCAGCGTTATAAAGCGATATGGCTTCAGCAGGGTCTAAAAATGATAAATACTTCCAAATGGTATCGTGCCATAAATTTGGATTGGTATCATTTGGATTTAAAATTCCTGTAAACGCCTTTAGTTCGTTCCATATCTTTTGAACATAAGCTGTATTTTGTCCTAGATATAAAGATCCACCATGCATGGGGTATAGCTCTATACCGTAAGAAGCTGCAATATCTGATGTCCAAAAAGTCCCATTATCATAAGAATTTCCCCAAACACGAGACACCAAGCTATATTGAGATGTTGGAAAGATTCTTTCGTTCATATCAAGCCAATACTCTTCTACTGCCGTTTGCTCTGTTGTATATAGGTAAATTCCAAGGTCTCTAATAGTGTCATTTCCAGTAATTGAACCCCAGTGAATTAAAGAGGAGTTAAACTGCATACTTTCTGATGTTGACTCCTGGTCGTTTCCTTGCGGAAATGATGCAAAACCATTAGCCCAGCAATGTCCGGCATAAGGACTAAAATTTCTTAAGAATGGAAATTGAGTGTCACTTCTGTTAGAAGAAGCAGCATCCCTAACTAATAAATTTACCATATCGCCCCATTGATCCGCCCAACCAGGTTCAAACTGTTCCATGAAGGCTGCTGCATGGATAAAGTATCCCCAATGAAAATGGTGATCATTAATATTGTTATCTTGCCCATGTCCTGCCGGATAACCCAACATGGCAGACCAATTGCTATTATAGTAAAACAAAAATGCCACCTCACCAGATTGATAGGTTAACCAGTCTTCCAATCGCTCTTTAATAGTTGCCACCATTTTATCTCTAGCAACCGTATTGCCCATTTGATCAGCAATTCTTGCGGTTTGTATTAAACGATTCATTACCTGGCCTTCGTTATAAGAGTCCGTCCAAGTTGCTAAAGCATCATTTTCAATTTGAGATATTTTCGTCTGTAGGTCTGCTGGACTAAAACTGTCGCTGTAGTTTGCTAAGTAGGGAAGGGTGGGAAGTATCCCTTTAAAAGTATTTTCAACTGTAAACGAGTTTCCTACTAAAGTTTTTAAATCACCTCTTACACTATCATAAGTATATCCATTAGGTACTGGAGAACCAGAAGCCAAATTATCCCATTGATGCGGTAATAAACCTTGAAGTATATTGGTGTTAACTACCGAACCGTCTTTCACATCAACCGCTGTATTAAAGACTGTTGTAACCTTGGATGTACTTTCGTTAAAACTCCAGGCTACTTCTGTATTTGTAGGAAATACATAGGCGTATTTTTTATATTCATTAGCCACAGTGTTAACGTTGGATGCGGTTAATGGAATCATGGCCATAGACCAATAATTGTTTCCATTTAGCGTAGAAGTATAGGTGTTTCCATTTTGCGTCCAGGTACTGCCTACAGGAGCATAAATAGCAAAATCTCCACCATTCCTAGCATCAGTAACCGTAATCATTTCACCCGAAACGTTTACTGTTCCAAGGTTTATGGTAATAGAAGCAACTTCTGTATTTTCCTTTTCAAAATAAATAAATGGCATTCCTATACCCGAGGTAGCTTTGAATTTGCTTGACCAATCCATAGTCACAGTCCAATCAGAATAATCTGAAACGGTAGTTTGGCTGGCATTTAGACCTTGAACTCCAACAATAATTGGTTGTTGATCATCAATAACGCCCCATGGAATATAGGTTACCACCACACCTTGATTAACTGTTTTCATAGTCATGGGATAGTTAAACAGATTATCTGCTGAACCATTTTTTATCAAAGCAGACCACCAATCATTTGTAGGAACAGGTTTTCCTGAAGCCGTTCCAGATATGAAAGGAGTACCTGAAGGAAATCCATTTCTTCCGGCAGAGTCCGTTCCAGGGAATGTTGTTGTATAACTACCATTGCCAACTGCAACTTGTGAATGGGCTGTGATGGCAATAATAAACAATAATACAAACACTAAGCTTGATATTGGCGCTTTCATGGCATTTAGTATAGTTTAATAAAAAAGGTGCCTGAAAAAGCACCTTTTCGAATAATTATTATTACAAACTCTATTGCTTTACTAGCCTTAATGTTTGTTGTCCTTGTTGAGTTAAAATGGTTGCAAAGTAAAGTCCTGTTTTTAATTGTTTCCCGCTTATATTTGCTTCGCTATCATTTGGTGATGTTGTTAATACATTTTTACCTAAAACATCATATACTTTAATGGTATTAATAATCTCATTTTTGGTTTTAATGGTCCAACTATCTTGGGTTGGGTTAGGGAAAGCCTTGAAGGACTCTAATTTTAAATCATCCGTTCCTAAGCTAGCTAAAGCTCCCATTTCTATATTATCGAATTGAAAATCTCCACCTGGAACAGTAGTATTATTCTCTATATCAAAAAACACAACCAGTTTAGTATTATTTGTCGACGTATTACCTGAAACATCATAAACTAATTTCTGCCAATTCCCCACATCTGTGTAAGTTAAATCAAGATCAACCACGGCGCCTCCTTCAAGTTTAAATTTAACAGGTACAGTACTTGAACCTCTTACCATAATTGAAAAACCTCTGTCTCCAGATGATAAATCGAATCCATCTGCAACAGTTTTCTCAATATGAGTATATAAATTAGTATTTATACCTGACAATTGTGCCACATTGGCCGAGGTATTTGGAGCTGTCTGATCTGGATTAGCGATTGAAGTTAATGTTCCTCCATCTCCACCAACACCATAATCACCTAAACCTGATTCAAAATCATCAACGAATGAAGCAACAGGTGGACCTGGTATAACAGGATCCAAAACTTTATCACCACCCCATGTAATATTATCTATATGTAAAATGCTCTCAGTTGCTCTAGTAGCTCCTTGGTCACAAGTCCAATCTGTAAATATAACAAGCTTACTAACATTAGATGCATCAATTGAAAAGTTAAAGGTAATCAGTTGCCACTCGTTAGCAACAGTTACTGGTATTGTAGCGCCATCAGTAAATCCAACAACAAGACCACCTGTAGAATTAATTAATTGCATTCCAATCCTACCAACTGTTGATTTATGTACCATCATACTAAGTGATGTATTACTAGGAACCCCAGAATCTAAATCCCAAGTACCTATAGTGCCGTTATCAGTTTCAAGACCTGCAGCACAACCTCCGCCTGGAGCTGCGAGTGGTGGTGTAACTATTTTTAACACCTTAGTCGTAGCATCTGTGTTAACACCATTGGCTTGAGGATTAGTAACCACCTCTGATGGGGGATTTGAATTAAAAGAAGTCCAAAGAGATGCATCGCTACCTACATTTCCGTCTTCGAAGTCTATAAGGTAGGTTTGTTGTTGAGCGAACCCCAAAGAAATAGTGATAAGGGTTAATAAAAACGTAATTTTTTTCATCATAAATAGTTTTAAATAATTAATAATGTATTATAAGTTGTTGTTTCTCAAAGTTAAATGGTCTATTTAAAGAATCCTTATTTTACACCCATACAAAATACATACACTTTAATATTTATTGCTTTTATTTATTAATATATCATAAAAGCCCTATTTCTATTAGTTTATTACGAGCATGAAATATTCGATTTAATAGGTGTAGTCAAACATTTACAGCCAATGTTGTGGTAATGTTGTGGTGTATTTTATTATTGTATTGCTCTGATTATTAATGTTGTGCTACCTAAGACCTTTAAAAACTTTAAAAAGCAGTTAATTTGATGCTATTAGTCTTATAATCGTATAAAAAGGCCCAATAATTTTAATTCAAGAATCCTATTTAAATAATTGGTCTTTTTCCCTTCTTCAACAAAGAAGGTTGCTTAAAAAATTTATGCTTTTCATTTTTATCCCAAAGTCTCCATTACGCGACTACATCTCGCTCTGAACCAACTTTACAAGACTCAGCAAATGAAATAGAAATAAAAGATATCAATATCATTCTCTTCTGTGTATTGATAAAGTGTTTTATAGAAATACCTTTATGTTTTTAATTGATAATGGACTGTTACTGTAAAACTTTGTTTGTTCATTCTTATCCCATAATCCCCAAAAGGCACCAACATCGCCCTCAGCACCTACTTTCCAAGATTCATCGAATGATGAAAAATAGAATATATCAACATTATCTTCTTTAGACCATTGCTGGGTATTTATAAAATACTTCATAGCATTTTCATACGATGGTATAGCTCCTTGTAAAGGTTTACCATCACTGGGCCATCCAGTTTCTGTGATAATTACTTTTTTACCATTAGCCGCCTTAATAGCTTGGTTATACATATCTTTGATATAGATTAAAGAGTACTCATTACTGCAACCTTCCCAAAATGGGTAACAGTTAGCTAGAATAACATCACAAGCCTGGGTTATTTTTGGTCTGTGACTAAATTCATAATAGGCATCCACATAACCAACAGGAGTATTAGTTAAATCTCGTTTTACATCATAAATAAAGCCTATTAATTCATCCTCAGTCAAATCACCTCTGTACATAACCTCATTACCCACAGCGCCAATATCTACATAACCTTGATTAGCGAGTCTTTTAAGACCTGCTATTTCCTTTTTATTAATTTCATTATCATTACCTAACCATGCGCCCACCAAAGTTTTAATACCATACTCTTTTGCTATTATTGGGATAAGTTCATTACCTTCAGTACAAGAAAAAGAACGTATCCATTTTGTGTATGGTTTAATGATTTTCATTCTCTTTCTAATTTGCTTTTCAGTAATATGATCTCCAGGTTCCTGTCCTTCTAGATAGGGACTAAAACAAAGTCCATGCATACCATTATTAAAGACACGCTTAAAAAGGTTTTGTAATCCCTTTAAGGTTTTATTCTCAAGATGACCTCCTGATAAGGACATTACTTTATCTACTCTGTACGACATTTGCATTAAAATTAGAATTCACTTTTCTTTTATCTAATTCAGCTCTAATCTCATTAGATCGCTCTTCAGTTACATTATAATTACGCATGATATACATGGCAAGCAATGTACCTACCATTGGGAAAAAACAGAAAAAAGCATGAAGACCATCAACGGCTGTTTGTTGTTCTGTGGTAGTTAGATCGGGGTTAAATCCCACAATAGAAATAATAACACCACTTAGAGCTCCGGCAATGGCAAAACCAATTTTAACCATCCACCAATAAATGGCTCCAAAGATACCTTCCCTTCTTAATCCTGAATTTAATTCATCTATATCAATGACATCGGCTGTCATAGACATCATTATTGTAAAAAGACTGCCTATTCCGAAGGAAAAAAATGGAAGTGCAATAATATACATCCAAGGCTTACCAGGAACAAATAAAAACCAAAGCAAAATATATCCAATGATTGAAATACCTTGAGACCACATAAATGCTTTTTTCTTACCCATAATTTTAGACATCCAAGTAACTATTGGAATAACTATAAATGTTGTACCCAAAGCACCCAAACACCCGAACAAAGACACCCAAATACCACTAGCTGCAGCATCCCCATTAAACAGCTTATAAACAATAACAAAAAAGGTAAGGGCTGCAACAGTATTAAATGCATTGAAAATTAAGAAAGTAGCTGCACAGAGTTGTCTAAACTCCTTAATATTGAAAGCTTCGGCAAAACTATTAACAAATATCTTCTTTAAACTGTCACCTATTTTTTTCAAATTTATTGGTTCATAATTTTCATTTAAAGTAGACTTGCTCTTTAAAAAAATGGCTGGAACCATAGCACAAATAGCACAGGGTATGGCTACCCAAATGGCTAGTTGGCGTGCAGCTATTTCTGCAGAAGGAAACCAATTAGGATCATACATGATAATCCAAAATAAAGGAGCTATTACCCAAGCCCATTGTCCTATCCATTGGGCTACAGCCATAATACTGGTGCGTTCATGAAAATCGTCACTCATTTCATAGCCCATAGCTACATAAGGCACGCTAAATAAGGTAAGGCCAAAGTAAAATACAATTGACCATAAGAAGAAATACCAAAAATTATATTGTAATGAATTTTCCTTAAATAGTTGCCACATAAAAATATATGAGACTCCCATTATTAAAGCTCCTATTAAAACATAGGGTCTTCTTCTACCCCATTTGGATTTTGTATTATCAGAGATATAACCCATAATAGGATCTGTTATGGCATCAAAAATTCTTGGGAAGAAATATATAAGAGACCACATCCACCCTGTAAACTCTAAATCTTGAATTAAAACCACCATAAAAATTCCAAGAATAGCAGGAAACATTTGGTTGGCTAGCATGCCAACACCAAACGCCACTTTTTGCCCTAGTGGAACTTTACTTTTTGATGTTGTTTTAATTATTGACATGGTTTTTAGTTATGAATAAGACTTTAAAATTTGAGATTTTCATGTTTATCCCAAAGCCCCCAATAGGCACCAACATCACCTTCATCACCTGTTTTCCAAGATTCATCAAAAGATGAAAAGTAGAAAATGGGAATGTCATTTTCTTTTGTCCATCGAATAGTATCTATAAAGTACCTCATAGCAGATTCTTCGGTTGCAATAGCACCATTTAAACCACCACCTTGACTAGGCCACCCCGTTTCTGTAATAATAATGGGTTTACCTTGAGCAGCATCTACCACAGAGCCATACATGGACTGCATATGACCAAGCGCGTATTCAATAGGACAACCTTCCCAATAGGGATATAGATTTGCTAATATAACATCAGTACTTTCTACTAAAACGGGGTGTCTTGAAAACTCGTAATAGGCATCTACGTAACCCACAGGGATATCAAGTCCAGACAAAGCTTCTTTAACACGGTTTATATATTCAACCAATTCATCAAGGGTTAAATCATTTCTATAAAGAACTTCGTTACCTACAGCAGCTACATCAACATTTCCAGATTTTGCCAATTCAATTAAGCCTGCAATCTCCTTTTCATTATCTTCTTTGTCGTTGCTTAACCATGCGCCTACCAAGGTTTTTAAACCATGTTTTTTTGCTGCTATTGGCACAAATTCATTGCCTTCAATGCATGAAAATGAGCGGATGGCACCTACATAAGTCTTTAGTATCTTTATTCGATCTTCAACTTGTTGCATATTTATATTATCTCCTGGTGATTGTCCATCTTTATACATACTAAAGCAAATACCATGAAAACCATTTTGAATGGTTTTACGCCATAAAGCTTTTAATTCATCTAAAGAATAATCTGAAAGGTTAATACCCGCCGTTGCTATCTGGCTATAATTAGATTTATAATATGATTCTTCTCTGTACGACATCTTAAATTGTAATTAATTAATTCAACGTTTTCGATTCTATTTCTCAACAAAGTGACTTTAAAATATCCCCCTGCAATTTTTTCTGGTATATATTTTAATTCTGTCTACTTCTTTAGTACTGATTGGTATTTCTTCTAGTTTTAAACCAGGATAGTCATTGACTTCTTTCCATTTTAAAATGGTTGAACTAAAGAAATTAGAAGCAATACTGTCTGTTTCATAAACAATTAGGTCATAAGCTTCCCCTAAATCACCACCAAAACGGGTAACTACTTGCCATTCACCATCTCTTTTGTATGATGTATTGGTATGGTCTGATTGTGGATAGTAACGATCATCAGTTGGATGAATTAATACCCAAATATCATTTTTGTTAGCTTTTGGGTATACGCCCATGGTTAAAATTCTGCAATCCACAGAATCTTGATCAATAGGAGAAACCACTTTTGTGTTAATTACCTCTCCCTCTATTTTCAATTTGTTGCCAATTGATACTTGTTCAATTTGTCTATTATATTGTACTAAATCGGATGAATAGCTAGCATATATTAACATTAAAACACCTATAATTCCCGATGGGACCCCGAGTTTTGTACTTATTAACCTGGAGTCTGAGTTTCTTTTTATACTACTTAGGATTGCAATTAAAATAAGAACAACCCCAATGATGATGATTATTTTAGTTGACATGTTGTTTTGGTTTATTGTTTAACCGTTATATAATTATAATACACCTCTTCTTTCTTCCAATTGCGCTTTAATTTCTTTAGCTCTTTCTTCAGATAAGCTATATTTCCACATAACCCATATAGCCAATCCTGCAGTTACCACAGGAATTACTATATCTGCGATTCTTAATTTTGTTAAAGTATCTGCAGTTTGTGTTGCTGCGTTACCGTCAAAACCTATAAGTTTTAAGACTAGACCCCCTAACACTAATGCTAATCCTTGTCCGAGTTTTACAACCCACCAATATAAGGCTCCAAAGGTTCCTTCTTTTCTAGGCATTCCATTACGTAGTTCATCTAAATCACAAACATCAGCGGTCATACTCATCATTAATGTGAATAAACTTCCTAAGCCAAATGACATTAAAGGTATTGGAATAAAAGAAAGCCATATATTATCAGGAGTAAAAGCCCACCATTTCATGATATAACCCACTATAGAAAGCGCTGTAGAAATAATGAAAGCATTTTTTTTGCCCCATTTTCCAGACATTGCGGAAACAATGGGAATTACCAAAAATGCAGAAACCAATGCCCCCATAGAACTAAACCAAGCAGGCCATGTTGCAGTGGCTTCATAGCTTCCATTAAAAATGTAAAAAACGAAAATGAAGAAACTAAAAGATGCTACAATTTGATAACCATTAAACACTAAAAAAGTGGCTCCACATAGCTTCATAAAAGGTCTGTTTTTTACAGCCTCTTTAATACTGATGAACAAATCTTTTAGATTACTAAATACACTGGTTAAGGTTAATTTTTTTCTATTTCCCATGTGAGAAGCATCTATACCTCTACAAAATATTGCCGGTAATAGGCCTAAAAACAAACATACTACTCCCACATAAATTGCCATAGTTCTTACTCCTTCAGCTTGGTTACTGAATATATCAGGGTCTGCAATAATTACCCAAAACCAAGGCACAATTACCCAAGCCAATAAACCAACGGTTTGTGAAAAGGCCATTAAACGAGTACGTTCGTTGTAGTCTGAAGTCATTTCATATCCTAAACCTACAAGAGGTGTAGCAAACATGGTGTTCCCGATGAGAAAAACCATAGACATAATTAAAAAGTACCAAAAATTATAGTTTGAGGAATTATTTTCATCAAGTTGCCATAAAAGAACAAATGTTATGGCGCTTAGAATGCCTCCAACCAAAATATATGGTCTCCTTCTGCCCCATTTAGAACTTGTGTTGTCTGAGATAAACCCCATAATAGGATCGGTTACAGCATCAAAAAAACGAGGTAGCCCACCTAGAAGCCCCGCTAAAAAGGGATCCATACCAAAAGCTGTCAATAAGAAGAACATAAAGAATCCCAAAGCTCCTGGGTATAAGTTCAAGACTAAGTGTCCTGCTCCAAAAGCAGCTTTTTGGCCTATGGGTACTCTATCTTTAGCAGTTATTTTTGTGTTAGACATCATTCATATTTGTTTAGTTAATTACTCTTTTACCGGTTGTGGTATTACAATAGTTTGAATTGCTTGAGCGTCTATAGTTATTTCTAAATTTTTATCGTTCAATACTATATTGACCGATTTTGGTGTTTCAAATTCATTAAATAGAATTACCACATGTGTTCCATCAGGGTTTTGGGCTGCCGTTGCCATTAATTTTTCATCAGAATTTTCTAAACCAATAATTTTGGCTTCTGGCCTAATATATTTACTAAAATGCGCCATGGTATAATAGAGAGGTGTGAAATAAACTTCATCAGACTCAGGATCTACAATTACAGGCGCTATACACCAGTTTTTAAACCAATTAGGACCGCCTTGTTTATCTAGTACCATGTTCCAATCTACCCAACCATCAACCCAGTTATTAAGACAACCAATAATATCACGGGCATAGCGGTTTACAGGTGCATATTTAGGATGCAAATATTTTTCTTCTTCAGAAGCCCAGTCCCAACCCCAATCAGTAGCTTCTTTTTTCCAATACCAAGCGTCATCTTTCCAAACAGGAACCTCAGCATCAATACAACCTTCAGTTTCAATTAAGTACTTATCTGGAGCTTTTTGATGCGCGTATTGTAAAGCCTCAGGAAAGTAGTCATAGGTGCTTTCATACCAATGAATAGCAGTGCCATCGAAGTATTTAGAGGAAGCTTCATCTCTGTACATTTCATCAACCCATTCTTTTAAACCAGCTCTATTTTGGTCATAACCTAAAATGATTTTATCACCAAAACCATCAGTTTCTAATTTAGGACCTAAGTGAAATTGAACGAAGTCAGTCATTTCCTTTGGTGAAAAATGCATGCTTTCCCAGTTATTACCATTTCCATGGGGTTCGTTTTCAACGGTAAACCCCCAGATGTCTATTCCTTCGGATTTGTAAGCATCCAAATATTTTGAAAAAAATAAAGCCCATGTATCATAATATTCAGGTAATAATTTACCACCAACCCAATGGTTGTTATCTTTCATCCATGGTGCCGCTGTCCAAGGCGATGCAAATATTTTAAAGCCATCTTCTGAGATAGCAAGAGCATCTTTTATCATTGGGATTAAATCATCCATATCTTCTTTAATAGAGAAGTGCTCTAAATTTTTATCACCCTCAATTGGAGTATAAGAGTAGTTTGTTAAGGAAAAATCGCAAGAATTCATGTGAGTTCTGGTAAGAGAATACCTTGCACCATCTTTTCCGAAGTAAGCTTTTAAAATAGTATCCCTATTATTTTTACTCAATTTTTTCAATAAATAAGCCGAAGATTCTGTGAAAGCACCTCCAAAGCCGGTAATGGTTTGATAAGTATTTTCTGGAATTAGTTTAATAGTAACTAAACCATCAACTTTTTTAAAATCAGTTATCATGGTAAGTTTATTACCTTTGGCTGAGGTTTCAAAAATTTCAGCTTGCAAGCTGTTTTTATTTGATTCTTGGCAATTCATTATAACTAAAAAAACACCTATAACGGTTAACTTTTTTACTTTCACTTTTGTTAGATTTTAATGTAAAACGCTCATTGCAACAGGAGGTGTTAAGACCTCTTTTATTAGGGCTTTTTTATCACCTTTATAGGTTTTTTTAATAGGGTTTCCGTCTCTTGTTAACCCTTCAAAAACACCCTTATCAACCAAATCCCAAATGGCGTATTTAGCTTCTCCTTTAAGGTTTATTAATCCAAAATGATTTTCAGAACCCATAGGATTAGCCGCATCTTTCCATTGTTCATCAAAAGCCTCGAAATAGAAACAGGAAATATTATTTTTGTTTGTCCACTCTCTTATTAACTCATAGTATCTGCCAGACTTATACTCATCACAGGCTCTGGAACCATTGGCACTATAATGCCCATTTGATACCGTAGCCCATCCTGTTTCTCCTATGTGAATGGGTTTGTTTACTCCTAAACTTTTCATATAATTTGCAACACTGTCATATTGTTTTTTGGCAAATTCTAAGGAGCGTAGCATTGCAGATTCAATTTTTTCATTATCAGATAAGTTTATCTCATCCTCAGGCATTAACCAAAAAGCTGGGTTATAATGTGTATTATGCATTGGATATGTATGCATAGATATATAGTCTACTGACTTTATAAGGTTATTTAAATCTTCGGTATGGTATGCTGGATCACCACCTCCCCAAGACGAAAAATCGTCTGAACTGGTTATCCAAAGGTCTTTAGGTAGATTGCCTTTTATTTTTAAATTCTGTAAATGATTTACCCATTTTAGAATTACATTAGGGCGCACAAAATAACTGGTGGCCCAATGCACCATAGCTTCATTCCCAACAGCAATAATTTTCACAATGTCTGGGTATTGTTGTGCTAGGGCTACGGCTCTTGCAATTTCACTTTCATTGTGCTCGCTTTCCACTTCATGATTGGGCTCTAAACCTGTCCAAGCGTTTTTACAATCAATCCAAGCACCAAGCATAACATACATTTCAAACGAAGGGTCTTCGGTTTTTAATTGTGTAATGGCTTTTAAGATATTTGGAGCTTGTGGCAACTGCACGTTATAAGTTCTTAAAACCTTGATACCCATAGCAGACAGTAATTTCATATCATCTTTTAGCTCGTTGATGGAGGGTTGTAGGTCACGGGATTTTTCACGGTATCCTCCATAAGAAATTGCTAAATAGTTAGGGTTTCCTAAAATTTGGGCTGCCGTAATTTGCTTTGTAGTTTTTGGCGCTTTAATACATCCTAGCATAAATAATAATATTGAAAGTGTTAGATACTGGGTTATTCTCAACATTTTAGTTTTCTATTTTTTTATCGAAACTGTAATTCTATTTACCTCACCTTTTCTTTCAAAAAGGGATTTAGAAGTTTCTAAGTCTAAATGCATTTCCTTAGCACTTATAAATTTGCCGTCATTCAATTCAACCATTAAGCCCTCTTCACTAGACAGTTTATAGATTATCGGAACCTGACAATACAAAAAGCATAGAGCGCCACTATTTACATTAATAGTTTGTTCCTGTTTATTTACATTGGTATAATGGAATACTTTTGACGTGTTTAAAAACTCCTTTTTTTGTAATAAATTGGGTTTAAAAACAATTTTGCCATCTTTTACAAAAACGCCTATTTCTCCAAATCTACTCAGAATATCTTCTTTAACCTGACCTGTCATTCCAGGTTGTTGTGCTCCTTTGGTGGCTGGTGTATGAGAATAAGGGTCTGTTGGAAAGGCACCGTATAATTCAGGTGATTTATGCACTCCAATACCAGCATTGATTTCGTAATAATGGTCTAAAAGTTTACCAATAGTAACGGCATCTGCATTATTATTAATAGCCATTAAACAGTTTTCTTGAACGGCTAATAGTAATTTGGAAACCATATGCCAGTATATGGACCCTAAACCTTCATAACCAAAAAAAGTACCTGAACGCCCTGTGAATGATTTATGGTCAAAAATATCCTCAAATACTTGAAGCAATAAGCCTTCTTCTTTTTTCACTAAGCCTTGATACTTTGAGTCTAATTCTTCAAGCGCTACTTTTAAACTGTTTGCATTATTAAAGTTTGAGTTGAAGTGACAATTTCCTAATATATCCTGTTCAACAACCTGCCTATTGCCGTCAGCAATTAATTGTTTTAATAATGCAGATTCCTGCACTTTTTCAGCGCGTATATTGTTTTTTTTGTCAAATCTTGGTAATTCTTTGTCTGGATATAAAATGTAGCTATACTGGTCTTCTCTAAACAATCTGCTGTTTTTCAATCCGTCCAATAAGCTCAAGGCTTGATTTGGAGAAAGATAACCAGCACTAAGCGCCGCTACTTGACCTTCTAGCATCTCTGATAAGTATGAAATAGATACTTCATTATCATTTTCAACCGTCATCAAGTTATAAGCATGATACATGTTGTCATGACGCTTATTTGCTTTAATACTGTGTTCTAAATATGATTTTGTAACCGCAATAAAATCAGAAACATCATCTAGAGTTAGTGCTTTTTTATTTCCGGAAAAGCCTTCTGCATATATAACTTCCCTGTAGTTGCTACCAGCCATTCCTAATCCATCTAATATCGTTTTACGGTCTCTATCTGAAATTGTTCCAGAGAGAATAGCCGCATTAGCCTTAAGTGTATTTACAATACCAGAATAGAAATCATGTAGCTCGGTCGAAATTTCAACATGTTTTATTTCCGCTTTAGTTAAAAGCTTTTCAAATAGGTTTAAAAACCGGTATAAGTAGTAAAGTGTTACCATAGATACGCCATTACCTACTAAGGCGTTATTGGCATCATTCCATTCAGGTCTTTGAGTGTTTAGCCAAATACCACCTTCTGGAATAAAGTTTGAAATTTTAGACAATACGGTTGCCAGTAACTTTTCAATAAGATTCACTCTGTAGATGTCATCTTTTTGGTCTAGTAATAAGGCTCCGTCTGCCCCTAAGCGTTCTCTTCTTTGGTTTATAAGATTATCCAAGTCATGATCAAAGTCAATGGTGTCCTTAGGATTCTTTAAGGTATCTTGATAACTTTTTATTTTGTAAGGAACATTGGCATAAACAAATACATCTTGATTAAATCGTTTTTCTAAAGTTCTAGGGTAGTGATCTTCAATAAATTCTAAGAATTTTAGAAGATAGATTATTTGATGATCACCCCAATACCCAATGTAAGACCAAGGGTCGTTTTCTTCAATAACTTCCCAATCAAACCCGTCTTTCGTTACTCTATAAGGATTGTAACCTTCAAAAGTACTAGCATTTAAAAACTTATGAATCATTCCCTCTATAAATTCTGGATATGAATAAGCTAAAGCTTCCCAATTTTGAAAAATGTCACGCCAATTACCTTCGTAATCTAAAACTTTTGAGCCATCAACTTCACTCCTCGTATTTATAGAAAACTTATTCCAAGGCCTACTAGGGTCTCCGTGTCTTCTACTAAATTTTAGTGGTAAATATTCATAACAAAGGCGTTGGAAATCTTTATGGTCATCTTGATTTGCTAAGTCTTGAATATCTTTAAGAGCAAATAATTCTTTTAATTTATTTATATGTGCTTGTTTTTCTCTAAAAACGTTGTTATTAGCCTTTTTTAAATACTTAATAAAGTCATCTTTCTCTATGGTGTAACCGTCATCAAAAATACCACCGCGCATAATATTAAAGAGGGTATTTGAAAAATGACGCATATTAATAAGTGGGTCTGCCGAAAGTTGTATACCATCAGATGCTCCTACTAAATCAATGAGGTTTGTAGTGCCTAAATCAATATCTTTTTGTAACAAGCCAACCAAATCATCTTCATTTTTGATCAATTCTGAAATTTCAACCACATCCGATATGGATTGGTTTACGTTAGCAACAAACATCCAGCGTCTATCGGCATTCGGTTTTAAAGTTATTTTGGCATTGATAAAGTAAGCTCCCTTTTCGGCTTTTATATCTGTTTCCTGAGAAACACTATTTCCTTTTCTAAAGTTATCTAACTGTAAAGAGGATATTAGATAGGTTGGGTTTTTCAAACCGGAAGACCAAACAATATTGGCTTTAAGCGCTTCGCTAGGTTCTGCTTTATCTACAATAACAGAACTCAAAGCATAAATACCCAAACCTACGTCTGTTTGCAATTCACTTTTCTTATAGGCATCAACAAGGTTGCTTCTAATATTCTGTAAATCTGCCGTTACACTGGCGGGTAAAATATTTTGAAGACCATCTAATACAGATATATCAACTTCTTCTTCTGTATTGTTTATTAAGGTAGAATTTTTTACAAAACCAAATTGATTACTAGAATTCCATTGGTACCTAAAGGTTAAACCTAAATCAAGATTAGTTTCCTCAAAGATTACTTTGTTTCCATATTGGTTTTTATAGAGATTTGTTTGAGTCTCATAAATACCAGTTTGACGAATAGAGAATGGTTCCCATAAATGCGTTTTATCATTTTCATGAATTCTAAAAATAGTTTTACTCCCTGTAAATTCAGCCATTTCTGTAATCTTGTCATCCGTATAATATGGAAACAACGAATAATCGGCATTTTTACGTCCAGCAGTTAAACCTCCGTTACTTGAAATGAACATCCAGTGATTAGAATCACTTACAATACTCATAAAAAATGGGCGCATTTTATCGCTATTGGATATCTTATAGAACCGTTCGCCGTTAATATTTACTAATTCCCCTTTAACTGTTTTCATCCTGTTGGTTACTTTTGGTTTGTTATCTACTAAAGCTATGATCATAATAACTTGGGTCAAAAAGGCTAGCGGGTTAATAACCAAACTAGCCCTTTCAATAAAAATTCTATCCTTACATTTTCATTAATTCAGCCACTATTTGCTAGTAACAGAAACATTATCAATATTTACGGTTCCACCACAAGTTGCAGCTCCTCCACAAATTAACTCGAATAATAGAGAAACCCCTCCGTCTACATTACCAGCAGTTGTAAACTCATATGTTCGTGTCGTCCAACCTGAAGTAACACTTGCGTCTCCAGCTATTAATACGTGCTGTACTGCAGGATCATTAGACCCATCAGCTGGTTCTGAAAATGTAAATGCTTGGAATACCGCGCCATCTATTAATGGCGAACTTGCTTGAATATCAAAAGTTACTATGTAAGTGGTATTTGGCTGTATTGTGCCTATTCCAAATCTTTCCTGCTTTAACCCTGGGTTTGCGAATGTAGTTGTAGTTATTTGACCTGAATTAGTACCACCCCCATTACTTATGCTAGTAGAAATGATTGTGGTCCCTCCATTGTCAAAAAGACCCCAACAATCAGCATTAGCTTCAAAATCTCCATCTGATATAAAATCTCCAGATGGTGGTGCTGGGCAAGTACCGCCGCCTCCACCACCTGAGCCGCCGTCAACTTTAGTTATATCATCTATATAAAGAGAACCTGTATTTGGCTTAAATCCAGTTTGATCTCCTACATCTGGACGAATCAATATTCTATTCACTCCACTTGGAATGTTTGCCAACGTAAAAGTAAGTTCTACCCACTCGTTGGCAGTAGTAATTTCTTGTACAGCACCAACAGGCTGGTTTGTTCCATCTACCTCTACTTGAAATAACACATTGGTTGGGGCTACAGTAGAATAGAATTTCGCTTTGTAAACGGTAGTTGCTTGATCTAAACCGGCATCAAAAACAAATCCTATACCGCCCCACCAATCATTGGCAGTGGTGTAAGCCGCTTCATATACATTAGGACTCGTATTTATTCCTCCAGAAACTGGGTTAGCAATTAATGCGCCTCCTGTGTTAAATTCTGAAGCGGTTACTCCTGCTAAATTGTTTTCAAAATTTAAAAGAACCGTTTCATCAGAACCGCCTCCACCTCCAGAAGCTTCAGATGTTTGAATAATGTCATCAAAATAGTATATGTCTCCGTCACAACCTGTATTTCTTTCAAAGTAAATAATTACACTTTTATAAGTACCAGTAGTAACATCTGAAAAATCAAAAGTTAGCTCTTGCCACTCTCCAGTAGCAGTAATGGACGCCACTTTCTCAACTGCAGGATCTGTGTCTGGGAACGGTAAACGCTCCAAGCGCAAAGTAACATCTGTTACTTGCGTTTCGGCTAAAACTTTCATTTTAAACACGTTATTAATGCGTGCTGTAAAATCTAATGCAGTTGCCAATTCTGTTCCCATTCCAGACCATGTTTCACAGCCTTCTGTTTTAATAAATTGCTGTACATTACAACTCGTGTTTATGCCTTCTATTAATGGATTATCTACTATGCTTGCAGATGTATTGCCGAATGCTTCAAAAGTATGAGTTATATCATTTGTTAAAAATGTCCATTTAAGATCTCCATTAGCTGGATCTATATTTTCTTCCGTTTCAGCCTCGCATGTAACAGCCGTAACAATAACAGTCCTTTCTACTTCATCTGCTGCATTACCTTGCGAGTCTGATACATTATAGGTAATTACATAAGTACCTTCAGTATTCGTATCTACAGTATCACCACCAACAACAATATTGGCAGTTATATCACCATCTACCTCATCTAATGCTGTAGCTCCGGGGTCTATAAACGTATCTCCTAATGTTACATTTATTGTTGCATCTCCTATTAAAGCAATAAGTGGCGCATCTTTGTCTAAGACCATGATTGTCGACTCAAACGTATCTGACGCTCCAGCAACATTAATTGCGGTTAACTTTACTGAGTAAGACCCAATACCATAGGCAAATATAGGATCAATTAATCTTGAAGTTGTATTTTTTTGATCACCAAAACTCCAAGTATATTTATTAGCATTCTCTGATGTGTTAATAAATGTTGCCACACCTGCATCACTTAACGTGTAAGTAAAGCCCGCAGTAACTGTTGGTAAAACCGCATCACCGTCTTCGCAACCCACAAAGGATAATGCTAATATCAAAATTGATATGTATTTAAAAGTTTTCATTAGTTTTTTCATTGTCATATTTTTTAGTTGTTACTGTTTTTATATACTCGTATATAATCTACAAGCATGGTTTGTGGAAAAACGGTTTCTTCGTTAGGGTTTCCTGGAAGCGCCCCTCCAACCGCTACGTTTAAAATTATATAAAAAGGCCCTCTATTAAACACCCATTCTCCTGGGACGTCTTCTGGGGTAAGTTGGTTATATAACACATCATCTACATACCAATTAATATAATCTGGTCCCCATTCTATTCCAAAAATGTGAAAACGGTTATCAAAACGATCATTATCTAATTTGTATGATTTACTTACAGATTCACCCCCAGCATATCCAGGGCCATGCACGGTACCAAATACAGTGCTAGGCTCATCTCCGACATACTCCATAATGTCTATCTCTCCAATTTGTGGCCAAATCTCAGTGCCATTGGAATCATCACCTAAAAGCCAAAAAGCAGGCCATAAACCTTTCCCGTTAGGTAATCTAATTCGAGCTTCAAAACGACCATAAGTTTGTTCAAACTTTCCTTTAGTTAAAAGTCTAGCAGACGTGTAATCAGAATTCCCGAAAGATTCTTCTTTAGCTGTAATAATTAATACCCCGTTTTGAACCGTTACATTGTCTGAACGGTCTGTATAGTATTGCAATTCTCCATTTCCCCAACCAGCTGGTAAACCATTAGCCGTTCCGTCTCCGATATCATAATTCCAAATTGCAGAGTTAGGTGCCCCATCTGTATCAAACTCGTCTGCCATTACCAATTCTGAAAAGGTAGCTACAGTTTGTGTTTCATTTGTATCACAACTAGAGATAACTAAAACCACTATCAATAGAAAAGACATGAACAGTAAGGATTTTGTGTTTCTTGTATATTTCATTGTTTCATTCATATTTTGAATTTTAATTATCTAACTTATTCTTTATAGAAGTAAATATTATCTAAAATAAAATCTGGTCCTCCAGCTAAAATAATAGCTCCTAGATTGTTCTTTTGAGTTGCAAGGTCTCCATCTAAAGGTATATCTACAGACGTCCAAGCTCCAACCGTTAAACCAGCAGCAGTAAATCTTTTATCCTTATCATCTCCATCTGGGAAACCAGTGAAGATATTTGTTTCTATCTCACCATTCACTCCAATATCTCTAATTTGTATGTTAACATTGGTTCCTGGTTCATTAGTATAAAGGTCTACATGTAAGTGCGTTAAAGTTGACGCATCCACGGTATTATCAAAGATAATTCCTGTGAAGTTATTGTTGGTGTATATTTGAACCAACTCTCCTGGAGCACCAACCTCTGTGGTTTCTGTAGTAGAGCCACCAAACCCTGGATTGAAGTCACTTCCAGTATCTGCCGTATAGGCATCACTATATATAGATTTAACATTGGTGGCAGGTCTCATTGGCACGGGAGCAAGTGGTAATGCGCCGCTAGAACTTACAGCTAAAGAGCCTAATGCCTTAACACCTGCTAACTCAGTTGTGATTTCAGTGGTTCCTTCACCAATAACACTTGCAATACCAAATTGATTTACAATAGCAACATCGGTGTTTGAAGAAACAAAATTGAAATAAGCAGGAGCCCCGCTAACTTCTAAGTTTTCACCATCAACATCGTATTTTATTGTTAGGCCTTGCGCTACAATATTTATTTCGCTTCCTGTGAATGTTTGTATCGCTATATCCTGACCACTGAAGGCAATTGGTCTTGGTTGAGAAACAGTACCTAGTTTTTCAAACTTTAACTCATCAATCCAGAATGTCCAGGCTATTTCATTTCCATTGGGTCCATCTCCCAAAGGATCAAAACCACCTGCAGCAAAGAAGAACATTCCTGTTTCTTGAATTAACTTTGAAGGATCTGGTATTGGCACCACATACTTCTTCCACCCAGAGGTCATTTGTACTACGGTGGAAACCGCAAATGACGGATCGGTTTCTGGCCTATCAAAATCGGTCCCAAAACCAACCTCTACGGTTCCAGATGTAGTCCCTAATCCCCAGAATGTGAGTGCATCATAGCCTGTTAGATTTCTTCCAGCGCCACGGTCTTCGAAAATCCCCCCTATAAAGTTACCATCAGGATCATTCGAAGCAGGCACATCAATTCTAATAGAGGAACTACCCTCATAGAATGTATTACTATCTACACCAAAACCATTCACGTTTGCACCAGCTGCTGGATCAAAAGATCTAAAAAATTGATCTGTAAGCCCAACAGGATCATCTATGTAGATTTCTGCAGTTGTTGGAAATTTAGCAAAAACTGCTTCTTCAGAAAGCTCTCTTTCACAACCTAATAGGGTCATTAGCATACATCCTATAAGGATGTATGTTTTTGTATATGTAAACTTTATATTTTTCATTTTCATCTAGTTTTATTTACCAATATTGATGTGAACATACGTTCTAATCTCCCATTCGTTTCCATTATCAAATCCAACTGGACTTAAAACAGGGACAGGAGGGAATGTATTTGGTTGAACAGCTGTAGGTGCATATCTAGGAGAGAATTCATCTAAGGAACGCCAAATACCTTTAATTCCAATCTTCGTATCTGGTAGAATAAACCAATCTGGCTTTCCTATAGAAGTAGAAATATCAATCATGTTCTGAACTGGGAATGTAAGGTTGAAGTCTCTGTGGTAATCAAAAGGACCCCAATCATTTACCTTGAAACCATATTCCAGTTTCCACTTCTTGTATATCATTTTGATATCACCTCCAAATCGTTCAATGGTTCTATCACTATCACCCATAGCTTGTGCTGTACCACCATATAAATTAGCTATGATGCCTAAATCTGGACTTACTTTAGAAACAATTCTAGAATTAAGTTCCCAGAGGTCTTGAGCAGGTGCAGATTGTGGGAAGGCGAAGAAGGTACGGTTTGCTAAGAAACCAATGTGTGCATCTTGTGCTGTTGGGTGATGCTTGTACACAAACCCTAGATTAAAGGCTAATTTCGCATCTTCAGCACGGTCGTTATCCCATTCGTAAAACCATGTTCCAGGAGTAGGGTCAAAGGTTAATAATAATTCACCTGCAGTGGTTTCTCTATTCCATCTCACTGCAAATGGATCATCAATGAAGTTTCTTAATCTACCTGGTGCATTGACATCATTAGGCATTGGGTCTACTAATGGTTTTTGCCAAAGAAAGTTGGGGGCTATTTGCCAATTTCCCATTAATACTGTAAAACCAGATAGGATATTGGTTTGGTTGCCGCTACCAGAATCTTTAAGCTTCCACCCAGTAAAAGTTCTTGTTGCGTCTGCACCACCATTGGCTACTAGCCCCATATAAGCGGCTTGCGCATACCAATTAAACTTTCCGCCTTGATAGGTTATTTTAGCTTTTCCACCCCAGTTATCATCAGAGTTTATTTTATCTTCATAAACTACATAGTTTCCAGAACTTCCGGTTACATCTTGAAAAACACTACCGTTTAAAGGTCTACCGCCCCAAATACCTCCAAGAGACAATCCAAGCTTTCCAAATTCTTTTTCAAGAACAACCGTAGCGCGTTCAGTTGGCCATGGCGGAATAACACCACTTCGTATTTGATTGGCATCCAGAATACGTCTACCGTTTTCATCAAATTGTAATTCTGTATTTAAATCTCTGTGATAAATACCGGTAATATCCCAATGTTTAAAGTTTGTTCTATATTTAAATAACATGGTTGGGTTAGCACCCCACCATAATTGGGGACCAAACGCAGCTTTAAAACCTTTAAAGGCTCGTTTCCAATCTATTTCTACCCCCAAAATTTCACCATTATATATATCTAAATTTGGACCATAGTTTGCTTCGGGATAAAGGCCAAAAAAGTCACCTTCATACCCCCAATGGTAATGCCCTGTTCTATAGAACCCTCTAACATCAGCATGCTTTGCATTCCATTCAAATTCTGCATTATATACTCTAACACGGTTGTTATCTGTAATGACAATTTCTTCCCCTTGATCATTAATGACGGTTACTGGGCGCCCTACATTTTCATAGAAAATTTCATTTATTGGATTTTGAGCAACATTTCCAAGGATATTAAAATTTACTTCGGCTGTCATGTTAGAGGTTGGTTTACCCTCAATACCCACGTAATAAGATTGCATATGGTCAAACCCTGATTGATTTGGAAAAGACTGCGATGTAGGATCTGGATTGTCAGGAGTTGTAATTAAAGACCCTCCAGTATTAAAAGTTGTAAATTCTGCTCTAAGATTACTAAATTGAATTTTACCTCCGTCTTGTGCATCTAGAGCAGCCTTATCACCTCGGGCTCTCAAAACGGCATCCATTAAGTTAATATTATTGAAGTAATTTTGAAGAAAGCCTTCATTAACACCATCGCCGTAAGGATTTAATTGATGCGCCTCTTTTAAAGCATAGTATGCAGCCCGTGGGTATAAATCGTATAAACCTCTTGGGCTTGTTGGCCCCTTAGCACAGATACCAAACCATTCTTCGTTCATATTATTTTCACCTGGAGCTAAATCTATAGCGTATCCGCCATTGGCCCATGAGGCATTGGTATCGTGCACATCTGCGTTTTCTCTTTTATCAAAACCGTATTTCCACCAACCATCACTAAATTGAAAAGTGAAACCACCAATTGAGTTATCGGTACCATTTAAACCTGCTGCATTGGCATAAATTTCTCGCCAATTTTCAACCATGTAGTAAGCTTGAGCCTTTTGATCTTCTTTATTTTCAATAGCATTGAAAGCGTCGGCTCCGAATTCTGTTAGCATTATTGGTATATCTAGCTTTTCATCAACTACCGTAAACATATCCGTAAATGATGGGCCCCTATATGCATTTACACCATATATATCTACATCTTTACACTCATCGGCAACGATATCAATAAACAGAACGTCCCCATTACAGATAGCCACGGGATGCGAAGCATCTATTTCCTTCATAATTTTAGCTGCAGTATTCATTAATCTATACATAGGTCTTCCTCGACTCTCACCAATAAAATCAATTCTTGCTTGATCGTCTGGGAAATCTTCGGTTTCAGCACCTGCCCAAAACAATCCGTAGTTATTTTCATTACCTAATAAATAAAGAAGAAGTCCTGGCGTGTTTTTATATTCTTGCACCAAATTTTTAACTTCATCTAATAGATATTTTTCTGTGGTTGGTTCATCATATATTGTTACTGGTGTCCAAACACCATCTAAGGTAAGTCCGTAGCGGCCAAAAGAATGGTTTAGCATGGTGTATATACCATACTTTTCATAAATATACTTTATCCATTTTGCAGGAACCCCCGTATATTGTCTGATTGTATTGACGCCCATATTCTTTAGCAAGCTCATTTCTGTATCTAAGCCCGCTTTGATAATATCGTCTGGTTTGTTCCAAAAATCTGCATTCACCGTATTGGTGCCAATAGGGATGTAATCCCAGTTCATACCGTTAATCATAAATTTTTCATCATTAACGGTTAAATACACACCCTGGTTACTGGTTTCTACACTAACTTTACTTGCTTGTGCAAATAATGAAGATGAAAACAAGATTAGAATGAGTTTAAAGAAGTTGTTTCTCATAATATTAATAATTATTTCAATTAGTTTAGTTACTACCTTGTTTAGGTAGTTCAGATAGATTTACTCAAGAATAATGAGAACTCTATGTGTAAATTTAAAAGATTAAAATGCGATTATGATATTTTTTACCTCGACAAAAAACATACAAATCAAAAAAAATAGTTAAAAAATGAGAATACATCAATTATCACTTGGTTTTATTGAGCTTTCAGGAAGCCTTATTTTTTTACTTTTTAATCTATGTTGTGGTTTTGTATAGGTATATTATAACGATGTTGAGGTGGTTGTTTCTTTTTGTTGTGATAGAAACTCATAGTACACATTATTAATTGACCTTTAAATGTCAATAATCAAATTATTATTGATAAACTCTTATATAATCTATTTCCATAGTATCTTGTGTGAATCCTGAATCTATGGTTCCTCCTAAGGTCCCACCCATAGCAATATTTAAAATCAAGAAAAAATCTTTATTAAATGGTAGACTTTCGTTCAATGCTATTTCATAGTATTCAACATTGTCTAAGAATATTTTTATATACGTTTCAGTCCATTCCATCGAGTAAATGTGAAACTCTGTTGAAGCATTAGAAATGCTACTTTCAAGACCATAACTCGCATTGTTACCATTATCTGACCAATGGCAAGTGCCTAGAACTTTGTTTTTATCATCTCCTGTTTGTTCCATAATATCTATTTCGCCACAAACAGGCCAACCAACAGTATCAATATTTGAGCCTAATAACCATATTGCAGGCCAAGTGCCTTTAGATTCAGGTAGCTTTGCTCTTACTTCAACGGTGCCATAGGTAAAGTTGAATTTACCCTTAGTTAGTAAGCGCGCCGAAGTATATTGAGCTCCTTGATAGCTTTCTTTTTTTGCAGTGATTTTTAAAACACCTCCTTCTACTTTAACGTTCTCTGCTCTGTCTGTATAATATTGAGATTCGTTATTTCCCCAACCACATAGATTTGGACATCCATTTCCAGTGTTATAGGTCCATTTAGAAGAATTGGGAGCACCATCAGTGTTAAACTCATCGCTCCAAATTAATTGGGGTCCAGAAGAGTCAGTTACGTATACATCAATGCTTTTAAATGTACTTATGCTTTGACCGGTACTTGAATACGCAAATACTGTTATGAGGTAATTGTTAGTTCCTTTATTAGTAAATATATGTTCTAAACTACCATCTGTATCTTCAATTTCAGCATTATTTCCAAACTTAAATCCATATTTTACAGCATTGGTAGCTGTAGCAGTGCATTGAATTGTACCAGAGCCATCTCCATTTGGGTTAGTGTTATCTAATCCAATAATATCTATAGTTAACACTAAATTAGATGGCACGATTATTTCTGGTTCATTGGGAATAATATCTCCATCCTCTTCACAAGAACACGAGGTCAATAAAAGTAATACAAGAACTATATTGAAAATATATTTTAGTTTCAACATTTCATTAGAACCTATGTCTGGGCTAATTTAATTTAAGTTATTGTGTAAAAAGTATCGAAGCAGAAATCATCTTATGCTTCGATACTTTTTTAGCTATTAATCGTTAGGGTTGTCTGTTTGGTATAAACAATACCAAGCTCTAGGCCCCTCTTCTATTCTAACGTATAATTCATTTGCTGTTATCGTAATAATTTCGAGTTTACTGGAAAGACTTGGTCCAACATACCAGCACATAAAACCATTATCCGAAAAGTTCATGGTTGTACCTCTGTATTCTGGATTAGTACCATCTTTTGTTGCTTTAGAATTTGAAGGAGAGAAACTCACATTTTTTATACCATCTAAACTTGGAGCCACATCGGTGCCGTGGCATGTGTCACCATCTATTCCAATACTTCCAGCATAATCACCAGGTGTGTACGCTATGTCTTTTAATTGTTCAAAAGTCACTTTACCATCAGCAGACTGTGTAAATACAAACTCAGCATCATACATACATAGTTTATCAGAATGCCATGCGTTTGATCTAAACCAAAAATCATAGGTGTGTTCGCCATTAGCTTGTACGTCATTTGGTCCTAAACCAATATTGCCTGGTTTATCGGCAGCCCAATACCATGTTTTGCTAGAGCCAGCTCCACCAGTTAAGAAGTCTTTAGCTTCTTGATCTTCAAAAGAACTAAATACATCTATATTCATAGATTCTGAAGTTGTAATACCTCCAATACCTGAAGCCATAACGGTAACAGAATAAGTGTTTAGGCCTGTAAGGCTAAATTGATGTGTTACCGTACCTGAAGGTGCTACTACCACATCGGTATCATCTCCAAAATCATATCTATACGTTATAGCACCATCAGCAGAAGCTGTAAAATTCACTAATCCTGTTCCGTCGCCATTAGGGTTATTGGCGTCTACGCCAACAATTTCATAGGACATGCTAACGTTACTTGGAGCAATTATATCTCCTACAACACCCTCATCATCTTGACAGCTTGTTATTAGCAGCAAGCTTATTATTGGCATTAATATATATTTTATGTTTTTCATGATTTCTTATTTTTTAATTATGAAAATAGATATTATCGATAAATACTGTTGCGCTACCTCCTGAGGTATCCCAAATTAACTGCGTGATATTTGAAAAATCTAAGTTATAATCTGTTAACGGAATTGTTACACTTATCCAAGTACCAGTTAGCACTTCTGGTAGGAATACAATGTCCTCCATTACGGGGTCTAAAGCGGTATTAACTATTTTAAATCCTAAGGTTGTAGCATCTGGAGTGTAATAATCAAAATGCAAGTATTTTACACCTGTTAAATCAGTTGGGTTACCATAATCTGTAACGATTCCTGAATAATTTAAAGATTCATACAACCAAATATTATTTCCATCTACACTAAAGTCTGATAATGTTGTGGTTTGCCCCCAATTTGGATTTACCTCATTAAGTGTAACACCAGAATAAGCATCACTATAAATTGAAATAACATCATTTTGTGCAATTGTTGGCACTGGTGCGATTACCTCTGGTTGTGTAGAACTATCGGAATAGAAATAAAGATTATCTATGTACACCTTAGCGCTACCTCCTTCGGTATCAAATAACATTTGAGTGATTTGTGAAGCATCAACATTGAATTTACTCATTGGTACAGTTACACTAACCCAGGTACCTCTTACAATTCTGTCGACAAAAATTACATCTTCTTGACCAACTACTGTATTAACAATTTTTAAACCAAGCTTTTCTGCGTCTGGTGTAAAATAATCAAAGTGAACATAATCCATTCCTGATAAATTGGTTGGGTTGCCGTAGTCTGTTACAATACCTGTGTAATTTAATGCTTCGTATAACCAAATATTATTACCATTTATATCTACTGTGGTTAATGTTGTGGTTTGTCCCCAATTAGGATTTAATTCACTTATGCCAACACTCGTATAACTATCGCTAAAAATGGATACTACATTTGCAGCTTTTTGAGTTGGCGAAGGGGCATTATATTCAGGAACTTCTGCCACAGTAGATGGCTTATAGAAATAAATATTATCTATAAATACTGTTCCTGCTGCCCAAGGGTCACCAACAAATTTTAATTGGAAGATTTCTGTCACAGTAAGACCTTGATCTGTATAATCTGAAATAGGAATGTCTAAGCTCGTCCATTCTCCAGAGGTTAAATCACTCCATACGGGTTTTTCGGTAACATCTCCTGATGCATTATTGATTAAAGACGTTTCTATCTTTAGACCTTCACTAGCTGTCCAAACATCTAAGTGGAGATATTTCATTCCAGAGACATCTATAGAAGTCCCATCGGCTAATGCGATACCTTGATAGCTTAAGTTGATATATTGCAACATCATATCGCCGTTAAGGTCGAATTCAGCCCAAGCACTACCCTGTCCACCTTGTCCCCAATCAGGAAAGAAGTTAGTCCCAGGCACATCATCATATTTTGAGCTATATAACGAAATAACATCGGTTTCCTCTCTATTTGGAGGTGCTGGTGCGGGTTCTACTGGCTGAAGAATTTCAGTCACTTCAAATTCTTCTATATATTCTGTTGTTTCAATTGCCGCACCCATAATCACTATACGAATGGTATAAGTTCCAGGCTCTTGGTATACATAGGACACTGTATCTCCTATGTTACCAGCTACCGGGGTATCATTTCCTTCTTCACCAAAGTAGACTTCATAAGATATAGCAAAGTCAGCAGTAGCTGTAACATTCACTTGCTTAGAGATAGCCTCGTCGTTTGCAATTGTAATAATTTCATTTTCTGGTGCTTTAAATGATACCTCCAGATTTTGTGCAGCCTCTGTTGTTAGTCCCGTTATCCCAACAGCTTCTATATTTACAATATATGCCCCTTCTTTATAGGTATGAGAAACACCTTCACCTTGTATAACATTAACAGGTTCTGGAGTTTCATCACCAAAGGTGATGTTGAAATTTGATGCCCCAACGGCATTGGGCGTAATGGTCACTACACCCGTATTATCCTGAGTTACTTTAAAAAGGGCAGACACTTCCGAAGGCGCTACAACTTCATCAATGAAACTCAAATCATTGTCATCTTCAGCACAGTTAGAGAAAAGCGCTAAAGCAATTAATAAGCTGAATATAAATTTTAAATTTTTCATCTTTAATATTTTTATTTTTTAATACCCTGGGTTTTGTGCCCATCTTCCTCCAGATAAATTGATTTCTTCAATTGGAATAGGGAATAGTTCATGTTTTCCAGAAACAAATCCGTCGATAGCTTGAGCAGCTCTGCCGGTTCTTACCAAATCGAAGAATCGATGACCTTCTCCAAAAAGCTCTACTCTACGTTCTTTGTAAATATCATTCGTTAAGTTTGTTCCTGTTGTAGAAACACTTGGGAGCATGGCTCTATTTCTAACTTGATTCAAGTAATTTTGCGCCCTAGTATCACTTATGCCGCCTCTGTTTAGTGCCTCTGCGGCCATTAAAAGCACATCAGCATAACGTATAGCCCTGTAATTGTCGGGGTTTGTCAAAGCAGCATCGGCAATATCTAAATCGCCTTTTCTAGCGATGTACTTTCTGTTGAAATAACCTGTTTGCTCATAACCAGCATTTGCATCGTAGGATGATCCAGGATTGTCAGCTATATATTGTTCAATATCCAAAATGGTGGTTTCAAAGCGTAAATCTCCAGGTTCAAAAGCATCTACAGCCTCTTGTGTTGGTATGTTAAAGCTATAACCGGCGTCAAATTTACCGGTAGAGTCTATAAAATCTCTTGGGCCATTAAAGAATGTGGTATAGTTTCCTTCTAAACATTGGAAACAATCGTAGCTACCACCATCAACATCGGAATATTGAATTTCGAAAACAGATTCAATATTGTTTTCCCAATCACGTTCAAACATATTTGGATATTCATCAGAGGTTAATAATCTGTGAGGTCCGTTGTTTATTAAATCTTCTAAAACATCAGCAGCCTCAGCAAATTTATCTTGATAAAGATAAACTCTACCTAAAAGCCCTTGAGCAGCTCCTTTAGTTACTCTACCAGTTTCGTTTTGAATATAAGGAAGGTTAGCAGCTGCGAAGATTAAATCTTCTTCTATGAGTGCATACACTTCTCCTTTGGGTGTTCTATCTATGGTAAATTGATCTCCAAATTGAATGCGTTTATCTACTAGCATAGGCACATCACCCCACCATTTTACTAAAATAAAATTATAATATGCTCTTAGAAATCTTGTTTGAGCAATCACACTGGTTTTATTTGGAAAATCAGTTTTGTCCTGAAACTCCATGATGTAGTTGCAACGATTTACGGCTTCGTACATCCATTGCCACATGGTTCTTAAACCTCCATCGCTTTGCCCAACAGGAGAATGAATCATATCATCAATTTCTTGAATATAAGGAGAATCTGTGGCGCTCTCTCCACCACACAAAGTATTATCTGAAGCTATTTCAGCATATTGATAAAACTTTGCTGTAGTTTGCAAATAGTCATAAGCAGCAACTAGTGCTAATTGATAGTCGTTTTCTGAATTAAAGAATTCTTCAGAGTTTTCGTCTTCTGAAGCAACATCTACAAAATCGTCACTACAGGAAAATACTATTAGAAATAGTAATGTAAAGTATATATATTTTAAATTTTTCATGTCTCTTTTTTTAGAATTTTACATTAATGCCTAATAAGAATGTACTAGCACTAGGATATATACCCTGATCTATACCTCCTCCAATAGGAGCTCCTGTTCCAGCAGTTGGGTCATAACCACGGTATTCAGTTAATGTAAACAGGTTGTTTGCTGATACATATAGTCTGAATTGATCGAAAAAAGAGCCTTCATTATCATTAGAAAAGGTATATCCTAACTGTACGTTCTGTAATCGAATGAATGAACCATCTTCTACGTAAAAGTCAGAAAATAATGTATTTGGACTGGTACCAATAGTTTGTCTTGGCGCAGCGTTGGTGGAACTGGGTCCTGTCCATCTATCTAAATACCAAATAGGTTTATTTACCAATTGTTGGTTACGCTCATAATTACGTACAATGTCATTTCCTACAGAGGCAAAAGCATAAGCAGAAAAATCAAACTTTTTGTAGTCAAAAGAAATATTAAGCCCCATAGTAGCATCTGGAAGAGGGTTTCCAAGATTAACACGGTCATCTAAATCAATGACTCCGTCACCGTTTTGGTCAACAAATTTAAGGTCACCAGGTTGTGTTGCCACGTTTGTTACTGCAGCGTTGTTTACTTCATCTTGAGTTTGGAAAACGCCATCGGTTTGGTAACCAACAAAATACCCTAGAGGAAAACCTGCTTCCATTCTGGATATTTCTGGTTGCGATATACCAAAGCCACCGCCTTCAAGGAACTCTCCCTCTCCACTAACAGAAACAACTTCATTTTTAATTCCTGTAATGTTATAGTTTATATTAAATTTGAATTCCTCTCCTATGGTGTCTGAATAACCAATAGCAAATTCAAAACCTTTGTTTTCTACAATTCCAGCATTTACAACTGGGGCAGCTCCTGTACCTAACAACCCAGAAACTTGAGGAGAAACCAACAAATCTTCAGTTCTTCTATTAAAGTAGTCTGCCGTAATATTTACCTTGTTGTTTAATATACGCATGTCAACCCCAATATCGATTGTCTTTTGCTTTTCCCATTTAATTTGAGGATTAGCGATACCTCCTGTAGCTTTTCCAAAGACTTCATCTTCGGCATCATTTCCTCCAAAGAAATAGGTGCCTTCTCCAGTTAGAAGCGATACAAAGCGGTAATCACCAATTCTATCGTTACCCAAAATACCATAAGAGGCTCTTAGTTTTAATAAGTCAAAGAAGTTATTATTTCCCATAAACTCTTCATCTGAAATAACCCAACCTAAAGAACCTGATGGAAAGTATCCAAACTTATTACCGGGACCAAACCTTGTGGAACCATCTCTACGAATTACAGCAGATAGTAAGTATCTTCCTTTATAATCATATTGCAACCTTGCAAAGTATGACAATAATCTACCATCAAATTTTGGATTACTACCGCGTTCTTCAAAAATATCTTCTTGATCTAAGGCTAAATCAACTCTAGCTGATGTAGGGCTGTTATCACGAAAATCTCTACCTATACGTCCAGAGAATACACCTGTAGTCTTAAAAACAGAAGTCCCTAAAAGTACATTTAACTTGTGGTCATCATTAAAGGTGTTTTCATATTTAATAAATCCGTCAAAAGTGTAATCTCTAAAAATATCAAACCCTTCAAAAACTTCACTTGTAAATGTATTGAATACTTTTCCTGTACCATAAAAATCTTCTGGATCATAACGGTAAGTATCAACCTCAGAATAGTTAAATTGTATATTTGCTTCTGCTGTAAAATGATCTAAAAAGTTATATGATAAGCCTGCAAAACCATTGAGCTTCATAACTTTATTTCTGTTAAAGGTGTTTGCTATTTGGGCTAATGGGTTAACTACTTCGGCCCCCAAGCCATTTGCCAACGTAAATTCGCCGTTCGAGTCTCTTACAGATTTGGTAGGATCCATGTTTAATGCATTAAATAAAACAGAACCTAAAGTACTTTCAGGGAGATTATTCTTTTTGGTTCTTGTTAGAGTAAGCCCTGATTTAAATTTGAAGTTGTCTAAAAAATCTAGATTATAGGTAGCTGCATTAGTAAAACGTGTAAAGTTGGATTTTTTACCACCTACAATACCATCCTGTGATAACAGGGAGGAACTGTATGAGTAAGAAGATTTTTCACCTCCACCTCTGAATGTAATATTATGGTTAAACACGGGAGCTGATTCAAAAACTTCATCTTGCCAATCGGTTCCAATACCAAGACTAGATAAATCTGAAAAGGGAGGTGTACTGCCAGCTGCTGCATAAGCTTCATTGACAATAACAGCATATTCCGTAGCGTTTAGAACAGGTATTTTACGAGTAGTTTGTTGGAAACCACCCCAAGCGTTATACTCAATGGTAAGAGGCATAGATTTTCTACCTGTTTTGGTTGTAATTAATATCACACCATTAGCAGCTCTAACCCCATAGATACCTGCAGTAGCATCTTTCAGAATGTTGATACTCTGAATATCACTTGGGTTAATAACACTTAGGTCTTCAACAACGTTACCGTCTACAAGTATTAATGGTCTACTATCACCATTTGTAGAAACCCCTCTAATACTAATAGTAGAACCTGCACCTGGAGATCCAGAATTGGTGGTTATGTTTACTCCAGCAACTTGTCCCTGTAAAGCTTGCTCAATTCTTGTTGGTTTAAGCTTTTCAATAGTCTCTGGCCCAACTACCGAAACGGCTCCAGTAATTTCCTTTTTGGTTTGAGTACCGTACCCAATCACTACTACTTCATCTAGTTTAGCTATATCATCTTCTAATTTCACTATTAATTGGGTATTACTCGAAATAGTTATTTCTTGAGTAACATAGCCAATGTAGCTGAATGTAAGTGTTGAACCTATTTCGACACCAGAAAGTGTAAAGTTTCCATCAAAATCTGTTACGGTTCCTTTAGTTGAATTTTTAACAATTACATTGACTCCAGGGATAGGGAATCCAGAATTGTCCTGTACATTACCATTAATCTCTATGGATTGCGCAGAGGCGTGTACCATGAAGAGTAATGTTAGAATTTTTAAGAACGTGTGTCTCATGTTAATTTAGTTTTAGTTTGGTGTAAACTTAACACGATATATTATTGAATCTATATTTTTTACCTGAACAAAAAATATACATCACAATAAAACACATGAAATTTTGTCAATATCTTAATAATAAAGGTGTTTTCAGAGAATAAAGGAAGCTTCTGAATTGAAGAAAAACTATTCTTGTATAGGTCTTGTATAGGTATTTTTAATTATTGTAGTGGTGCTTAAATCTCTAAAATGTAATCTGAAAGACTAGATTCGTGTTCTAAATTCAATTTTTTTCGTAATCTATAACGCTTAACTTCAACGCTTCTAGGGGAAATATTTAGCAAAGGGGCAATTTCTTTAGATGATAAGTTCAGCCTTAAATAGGTACACAACCTAAGATCGTTTGTAGTTAATTCTGGGTGCATCCCTTTGATTTTTTTTAGGAAATCTTTATCAGCATTATTAAAAGCTTCTTCAAATAAGTTCCAATCATCCGAATTATTTAAGTTTTTATCAATAACACCAATCACTTTCTTTAATTGGCTTACTTCATTTACATTACTTAATTCTTTCTTTATATGCCCTAAAACTTCATTCTTTTTAATGATGTTCATGGTAGAAATTCCTAGTTCTCTACTTTTGTTATCTATATCTTGCCTTAGTTTTTCGTTATTAAAACGCATGAGCTGCTGTTTATTTTCAAGTTCTTTTAGTTCCAGCTCACGGGCTGTTTTTCGCATTAAACTTTCTCTTTGCTTTCTATAATAACGTTTATAAATATTGTGGGTGGTAACAATTATTATGAGTGCACCTATTAAGTAAACTACAACCATAACATTGGTTAAATACCAAGGTTTTTCTATAGTAAAACTAAAGGTTTCGGTGTTCTCAGACAATGTATCCCCTACCTTGGCTCTTACTTGAAACTGATAATCACCATAAGGTAAGTTCTTAAAAAATATACTAGGATTGGATGACCATGGACTCCAGTTAGGATAAAGTCCTGTGAGTTTATATTGGTATTCAGTATCTAAATATTTGTTATACTCAGGAACACTAAAGCTGAAGACAATATTATTATGTTTGTTCTTAAACTCTGTAAATTTAGACCTATCAATACGTTGAACAAATTCATTTTCTATATCGCTTACAGCTATTGAATTGAGAGCTATCTTAAAGGTTTTATGTTTAATTTTATTTAGGTTGAGAATGATGTAGCCTTCAGATGTACCTATCACATATTTTTGGTCATTGAGATGAGAAATATTCTCAGACCCTGTTAAACCATGAGGTAATAATTCTGAAAAAGGAATGGTTGTTACGGTTGGGTTTGAGCTTAGTTTCCCAGAAGAAATATAACTTAGCTTTTTTCTTGCAAAATTCCAAAGCATTTTATTTTCAGCATCTACAATTAACTTACCAGAAGTATACGTATCATTGTCAAACAAACCACTCATGAGGGAATCTTTAACAAATGCTTCTTGACTTTTATTATAGTTATACACACCGCCAATGTATGCATAGTACAGTTTGTCATTGAATTTTACCAAACTAGAGTTTAAACCTTGCTCTAGAGATTTTTCCTCTTTGGTTTCAATTATTTTAGTAAAATCAGTATTCGTTTTTAATTTAAATACTCCTTTATATTCATGACTAACAAATATATTGTTATCCACTACTTCAAAAAATTTACTAGAGGTATTGAAACCCTCAATTTTATGTTTAAAACGCCAGATATCATTACGTTTTTCAATAACACTTAAACCATCATAATTTCCTACCAATAATTGGTTTGACTTATTGGGTATAGGAATTATGTTCCAAGTACCATTAATATCTATTTTATTTTTAATCTCTCCGTTTTCAATTATTATAGTACCAAGATTATGCCCACAGAACAGGGTGTTTTGATAACTTACCAAAGACCATACAGGGCCTTCTGTACCTTCAATAAATTTGAATGAAGAACTAGAGTCATTGTTAGGTTTGTAAAATAGCCCTTGATTGGTTCCAAGGTATAAAATGTTATTGTAATAAATGGAGGTATAAATAGTACCTAATTTACCATCTTTGTCATGATATAACTCAAAAGGAGACTTTACATTAATACAATTAATGCCATTTTCTAAGGCAAGCCATATATTATTTTCAGAATCTTCAAATACATCATGAATAGCATTATTAAGTAGCCCATTAGAGAAATTAATAGTATAATCAACTTCTCCATTGGGTGTTATATGTAATATTCCGTTAGATCTTGTTCCAATTATAAAGCTTGAGTCTTGAAGTCTTTTGCTCCTGTAAACACTAACTTTAGATAATATATTGCTAGCTGGAATATCCCACTTATTTAAACTATTGTCTTTAGAAAATATATAAAAACCATTCTTTTCTGTTTGAACTAAAAGTTCATTATTTAAGTTAAAAAGGTTTACTAAATAGTTTTCTTTAAAAATTTGGTGATTACTTACAAGTTGAGGTTTGCCTCCTTCTATTTTGTAAAGTCCATCTCTGACCTTTTGGAAATAAATAACTTTTCCAACTTCAAATATTTTATAAATTATAGAATCGGAATCAATAATATTTAAAGATTGGGTTGTTTTATTATAAATGTAAATGCGACTTAAAGATTGAAACAATATCCAATTATCTAAGGCAATTATATTCCAGAATTCTTCATCTTCAAGAAATTCTACTTTGAGGTTTTGAGATAAAGACGTATAGTTAAGTTCACCTAATACATCTCTTTTCCAATATCCAAACTCTCTATAACATCCTGTATAAATTAGATTATCAATAACTTTTACAGAGCGCATTTTGCCACTGGGAGATTCATAGAGTTGCCAAGTTTCGCCATCAAACTCTAGTAATCCGCTATTGTTAGCAACATAAACGTATTTGTTTTCAGTTTGTGATACAGACCAGTTTTGATTGTCGGCACCGTACATTTCGGGAGAATAACCCTGTATAGGGGGAAGCACTTGTGCTTGTATAGAAACACACACAAATAAAGTTATGGTAAATAGAAATTTTAAATAAACACCCATCTTAATTATAACTATACAAATTTGTTGTAGTTACAATATACTACAAAACACTTAAAAATAGATATTTATTTTTTATTATTAAATATATTGTATAGGTGAAACTTGACTTTTATTACATGAATTGAACAAAGTAATTCCTTGCTCAAACAAACCACACTATTTAATGCATCTATTAAAGAGAATAATTAGTTTTATTTCTTTATTTTGTATTGAATAAAGCTTCACGAAATTATGTTTGATGACATTTTAACAGCCATTCCTTTTGGAATTGTTCTGGCATTTACTATTGGCCCAGTGTTTTTTGTGCTGTTAGAAACCGGTGCCACTAAGGGGTTTAGAAGCGCCCTGATTTTTGATTTAGGGGTTATTTTGGCAGATATTATCTTTATTATAGTTGCTTTTTTTAGTACTAATAGACTTTTAGATAGAGTAAAAGGCGACCCTAATTTTTTAATTTTTGGAGGCGTTTTACTCATTGCTTATGGTATTATTTCATTTATAAAAACCTCAAAATCGTTCAGAGATATTGTTAGAGAATATCATGCTGTTGAATTTAAAAAAGGCTATGGTAGATTATTTGTAAAAGGGTTTTTGCTCAACTTCATTAACATAGGAGTGCTTATTGGTTGGGTTATTTTTATAGCTTTAGCAAATACTTTGACAACTTCAGAGCATGGTGTTTTAATTTTCTTAACAACCATATTGTTAACCTATTTATTGGTTGATCTAATAAAAATAATGGTTGCTAAAAGAATTAAGAAAAAATTAACCCCTCGTTTAATTTATAAAACAAAAAAAGTAGTGGCTTTAGTTGTTCTAGGTTTTGGTGTGCTATTGTTAGTTCAAGGATTATTTCCTGAAACTTATGAGAAGAATAAAGAGAAGCTAGAGCAGATAAACCCCATTAAAGAAAAACTTCCAGATTAATTTTAAACTTTTTTGGGAGATTGTTTTCTAATTTTAAAAAATTGGGATAAAAAAAGAGATACTTTTTGTAGTATCTCTTTAGAGAGGCGTCAAGCGGATTCGAACCGCTGTACCAGGTTTTGCAGACCTGTGCCTAAGCCACTCGGCCATGACGCCATTATCTTATGGTGCAAATGTAAAAAAATTTATAACTTTTTCTTATTTAAAACTGCTTTTTACGTCTGTCAGTCATTTTTATCGTCACGCTCTCAACATCACCGCCAATAGGTGGGTTTATTTTACTAACCCAAACCGTTGCTTTTTTAACCATGCTATCCTCAGAAAATATTCTATCTAAAATACGTTTTGCAACAGTTTCCAGTAGTTTTGATGGAATAGCCATTTCTTCTTTTATAATGCTATTCAAGAAAACATAATCTACAGTATCATTTAGTTCGTCAGATATTGCAGAGGTTTGTAAATCTGCTTTTACTTCTAAATCTACCCTATAATCACTACCTATTTTTGTTTCTTCTTTTAAGCACCCGTGGTATGCATAAACCTTAATATTTTCAACTTTTATTGTTCCCATTATTGTTTCCAAAGTTATTGGGCTAAAATAGGTCGATTTTCCGTAATTTTGGGGCTTATTTAGTTGAAAAACCTCAGAAAATGTCTGAAGAAAGAAAACCGCTTAATTTTATTGAGCAAATTATAGAAGAAGATTTAAATAACGGAATGCCCAAAAGCAGTTTACGTTTTAGGTTTCCACCAGAACCAAATGGTTATTTGCATATTGGTCATACCAAAGCTATAGGCATTAGTTTTGGGTTGGGTGAAAAATATAATGCTCCAGTAAACCTCAGGTTTGATGACACAAACCCTTCTAAAGAAGAGCAGGAATATGTAGATGCTATAAAGCGCGATGTGGCATGGTTGGGCTATAAATGGGATAAAGAATTGTATTCTTCAGATTATTTCCAGCAACTCTATGACTGGGCTATTCAAATGATTAAGGATGGAAAAGCATATGTAGATTCACAAACTAGTGAAGCTATGGCAGAACAAAAGGGAACTCCCACTCAGGTAGGCACCAATAGTCCATACAGAGATAGAAGCATTGCAGAAAATCTTGATTTATTCACGCGCATGAAGCATGGAGAATTTGAAGCAGGAACACATGTATTACGTGCAAAAATTGATATGGAAGACCCTAACATGCTTATGCGAGATCCTATCATGTATCGTATTATGTATGCGCATCACCATAGAACCGGAAATGACTGGTGTATTTATCCTATGTATGACTGGACACATGGTGAGAGTGACTATATTGAGCAGATTTCGCACTCATTATGTTCATTGGAATTTAAACCTCACAGAAAACTTTACAACTGGTTTAGAGACATTGTACATGAATATAGTAAAAACACCTTGCCATTGCCTCCAAAACAACGCGAGTTTGCAAGATTAAACTTAAGCTACACCATTATGAGTAAGCGTAAGTTGCTTCAACTTGTGAATGATGGTGTGGTTAATGGATGGGATGACCCAAGAATGCCAACTATTTCTGGGTTACGAAGAAGAGGGTATACCCCAAATGCCTTAAGAAAATTTGTTGAAACTGCAGGAGTTGCTAAACGCGATAATGTTATTGATGTCTCACTGTTAGAGTTTTGTATACGAGAGGATTTAAATAAAACAGCGCCTAGGGTGATGGCTGTTTTAGACCCTATAAAATTGGTGATTACTAATTACCCAGAAGATAAATTAGAGTGGTTAGATGCTGAGAACAATCCAGAAGATGAAAGTGCTGGTTTTAGAAAAGTACCTTTTTCAAGAGAAGTGTATATTGAAAAAGAAGACTTTAAAGAAGAAGCAGGCAGTAAGTTTTTTAGGTTGAAGTTAGGCGGCGAAGTGCGTTTAAAAAATGCCTACATTATTAAGGCCGAAAGTGTTGTAAAAGACAATAATGGCAATATAACCGAGATACATTGCACCTATTCTAAAGATACTACAAGACGCGTTAAAGGAACCTTACATTGGGTGTCCATTGCTCATGCTGTTAAAGCAGAAGTAAGGGAATATGATAGATTGTTTATGGATGAATCTCCAGATGGACATCAAGATAAAGACTTCATGGAGTTTATAAATCCAAATTCCTTAAAAACGATTCAAGCATATGCAGAACCAAGTTTAGCTGAAGCTAAAGTAGGAGACAGGTTTCAATTTCAACGCTTAGGGTATTTTAATGTTGACGATGATGCAACTTCAGAAAAATTAGTATTCAATAAAACGGTTGGCTTAAGAGATACTTGGGCTAAAAAAGTTAGTGCTGAGGGTAGTTCAAATAAGGTACAAACCAATAATCAAAATCAGCCTAAACCACAGCAACAGCAAACACAACGTAAACCAATTGATGTAATTAAACAATTAGGTAAAAAATACACTAATTTACCAGAGGCTAAACAACAGAAGGTTAGAGCTGAAATATTGGAGTTGGCAAAAGATGTTTCTTATGAAGATCTAGAACCACTTTTTGGTACTGCTGCAAAAAAGGTGGGAACACGTATTGCAACGGCCCTTACATTAGGCGTTTTGCTTAATAGAGGTTTAGAAAAAAACGAGAGTATTGATAGTTTTATTGCTAAGGCTTTAGAAGATGAAAATAATCTTTTAGTAGCTGAAGCTCAATTACTTTAATGTTTCATACTTAGGTTAATAAGCATTCCATTTAAGATTTTTAGCTATATTTATGTTCTAACTAAAAACTATATTATTATGGAATCAATGAATTTTGCAGCAATTCTTGTGGCTGCTGTTTCTGCACTTGTTATGGGTTTTATTTGGTATAACCCAAAAGTATTTGGAACTGCTTGGATGAAAGTAGCAGACATGAGTGAAGAAAAGATGAAAGGCGCCAATATGGCTAAAATTTTCATTATGGCTTTTATCTTTGCTGTCTTACTTGCTATGTCAATAATGCCTATGGTTATTCACCAAATGGGAGCTTTTAGTTTAGCACAAGGAGAATTAGGTGTTCAACCTTCATATGAGGCTTTTATGGCAGAATACGCTAATGAATTTAGAACCTTTAAACATGGAGCTTTTCATAGTGTGTTAGCAGGTGTTTTTATTGCCCTTCCAATTTTAGGCACTAATGCCTTATTTGAGCGTAAAAGCGCAAAATATATTCTAATTAATTCGGGTTATTGGGTAGTAACTATGGGGCTTATGGGCGCTATTATTTGTGGGTGGCAATAATTTTTTTGTAATTTTTTAATATATACAAAGACTGAAGTGATTAACTTCGGTCTTTTTCATTACCATTGATAACATACAAAATATATCGAACTGTTTCTGAAATTCCATCGAATTGGGATGGCCTACCTGTTAAAGATATATTTTTAAAAACCCCTTTTTTAAAAGCATTAGAAGCCTCATCTCCAACTAATATTAATACATACTTTATTGGGGTTTTTAAATCTGAAACATTGCTAGGGATAGCCATTATTCAAAGAGTTCAAATGTATTTAGATGATGTTTTTAGGCGCACCTCCAATAATAAACTAAAACAAATAGGTAAGCAGCTAGTATCAAAATTTGTACGAGGCAATGCTCTAGTGGTTGGGAATTTGATGCACACAGGACAACATGGTATTTATTTTAATTCTGAAAAAATTTCTCAAGATGATTTTTTATTGACCATTCAAAAAGCCATTGATGATTTAACCATTGAGATTAAACTAAACTTCAATAAAAACATTAGAATCATAGTATTCAAGGACTACTTTGAAACAGATACCATTCACCAATGCACCTCTTTTTTTAAAAAACAGAATTTGTATAAAGTTCAGGTACAACCCAATATGTTATTTAATGTCCTTGATTCATGGGAAACCCCAGACAATTATATTTCAGACTTTAATAAAAAATATAGAAGGCGTTATAAAACTGCTAGAAAGAAAATTGCAAATTTACATTGTGAAGAGTTAGACGAATACTATATAGAGGCACATTCTAACAAACTTTATGAACTTTATGAACATGTCTCTAACAATGCCAGAGTCAATTCGTTTAAGCTTGCTAAGAATCATTTTTTAAGTTTAAAACAGCAGCTTAAAGCAAACTTCAAGGTTTTTGGATATTTTTTAGAAAATGAATTGGTTGGTTTCTACTCTTTAATACTTAATAGCGAAATTTTAGAAACCTATTTTTTAGGATATAATAAGGCCCTTCAACAAAAGCATCAAATGTATTTAAACATGCTATTTGATATGGCTTCTTTTGGTATTGAAAACAATTTTAAAACCATTGTTTATGCCAGAACTGCTATGGAAATTAAAAGTTCTATTGGTGCCACGCCCAATATTATGCATGTGTACTTGAAGCACACCCATAATCTTATTGCCAATACGGTTTTGAAATGTGTGGTTAAATATATGAATCCTATGCGTAAATGGGAAGAAAGACATCCGTTTAATTAGAAAAAGGCTTTAAATAACCCGTTGTGCATTTTAATTAAACTCTGTCAATTCGAGTGGATTTCATGATTGAAATGAGTGAAATTTGTATCGAGAATTAAGGGTTTTGTAAGAAAAAAGTTCTCGATACAATTTTTCGTTCCTCAAAATCACTCGAACTGACATTAATTTCGTTTGAATGTTTCAAAATGCACAACGGGTTTTAAATATTATATTTGTAGTAAGGACTAAATCCCTAAACTCTAATAGATATTAGTTTAAAATCTCATATATTATTAATAATAAACGGGCTCGTTTTCTTGGTAGCAATTATGCTATCCATTACGTTTTATAGTCAGTTTTCAGAGGTTTTAACAAACAGAATACTTCAACAATTAAATTCTATAAAAACCTTAAAAAGATTTCAGGTAGAAAAGTTAATCAAAGCTGAGTGGGAGAGTTTTATGAGTACATCAGATGACACCTTTTCTGGTGACACTTTAAAAATAAGGTTACCTCATAAAGCACTGGAAACAGGTATTTATGATTTTACCAAATATGATTTTAATAATGAATTCACCATTGGTTTAGTTGATGCTAGTAATGGGAATTATCGTGTAAAAACCATTCCGTACAAAAAAATAATGAACATTTTGCTGGAGCGAACAGGAATGGGTGAAACAGGAGAATCCTACATAGTTGGAGAAGATTATAGAATGCGCACCCAATCGCGTTTTTTTAAAGATTCCACACCGCATAGTATTGTTGTTAAAACAGTAGGTGTAACCAATGCTTTAAATGATAAATTGGGTAAAGGATTATATAAAGATTACCGAAATATTGACGTTTATGGCGTTTATGGGCCAATTCAAGTAGAGAATCTTAAACTTGTAATTCTTTCTGAAATTGATAAAGACGAAGTAGAGGCACCATTAGAAAACTTAAAAGAGAGACTCTTTATTTTGATGTTTTTAGTAATTGTAATTGCTATTTTAATTTCTCTATTTTTAACTAGAATCATTACCAGTCCTATTTTAAACATGAAAAATAGTTTAAAGGAAATGGCAGGAGGTAATTATAATGAAATTAACGAGTTTACTAAAAACTCTAATGAAATTAAAGAAATGTTTGAAGCACTAGATGATTTAAAAAAGTCTCTTCAAGGTGCTGTAAATTTTTCAAAGGAGATAGGCAGCATGAACCTAAATTCCCAATACACCCCAAAAAGTAAAAAGGATGTTTTAGGAAAGAGTTTGCTGAAAATGAGAGATAAGCTTTTAGAGTTTAGAAATAATGAGCATATAAGCCGCATCAAAAACAAACGTCAATTGGTTGAAGGTTTAGAAAATGAAAGACAGCGTCTTTCTAGAGAGCTCCATGATGGTTTAGGGCCACTATTAACGTCCTTAAAATTTTATATTGATAATCATGTAGATGATAAAGAATTACGTTTAGAAATGGGAAAAATAATAGATAACACCATTTCTGAAATCAGAATTATGTCTAATGCTTTGGCACCTTCAATAATGGATGATTTTGGTGTAGGAGCAGCACTTACAAACTTTACAAAAGATATCAAAAAAGCATTTGGAGTCTCAATTATTTTCGAGGATCTATTAAAGCCAGTAAACAGTAAAATAACTAAAAATCAAGAAACTCATATTTTTAGAATAACTCAAGAATTAGTAAATAATACCTTAAAACATGCCAAGGCTAAAAACATTAGAATTACACTATCTGAGTTTGATGACTTTATATCACTGTTTTATTTTGATGATGGAGAAGGTTTTAAAGAAGATCATGTAATTTTGGGTTCTGGCATTATTAACATAAAAGAAAGGGTTGAAATTTGTAACGGAAAGATTCAAATACAATCTAAACCCAGAAATACCACTTTTGATATAGAATTGCCTATAGACAATGAAAACAATTAAACTGGTAATAGCAGATGATCATGAACTTTTTAGAAATGGTTTAAATGAGCTACTAAAAAGGCACGATGATATTGAGGTTATACAATGTGTAAGTGACGGAGAGGAGTTAATAAAATTTATTAAATCTAATCCAGAAACAGACATTGTTCTTTTGGATATTTCTATGCCTAACATGGATGGGTTTGGAGCTTTAAACAAACTTAAGAGTATAAATACTAATGTTAAGCCTATTATTATTTCTATGCATGATGAGGGCAATTACATTGCTAAATGCGCTAAAATGGGAGCTTACAGTTATTTGTTAAAAAATACCGATCAGGAGGAGCTTGTAAAAGTAGTACGTATAGTTAGCGGAGGTAAAAAGTATTTTTCCCCCAACATATCTGAAAAAATGATTGACTATATGTCTGATAACACTGTTAGTAAAGACATACTTTCTAAAAAGGAAACCGAGGTTTTGACGTTAATCTCAAAAGGAAATACTACTAAGGAAATTGCGGCACAACTCTATGTTAGCTCTAGAACTATAGAAACCCATCGTGCCAACATATTAAAGAAACTTAATGTTAAAAACACCGCAGAACTTATTATAAAAGCGGTGAACATGAAACTTATTTAGTCAAAAATCCGTATTTATACGGATATAAAATAGGTGATTTCATATACCCCTAATTAGTGTATTCTGTGCTTAAATTTGATTAATAATTAAAAAGAGCAGACTATGAGAACATTAATTTTTACACTAGCATTAGTTTTTATTTCTTTTGGGGTTTATGCGCAAAAACGAAATGACCTTAAAGGACCAGCATATAAGAATTACAAACCTTGGAAAGACAAAAGTGTACCCACTTTGGTTTATACAACTACAAAGAAAGAAAAATTAACAGGGCCAGCGTATAAAAACAAAAAGGTTTGGAAAGACAATTCTAAAAAAGAATATGTACAAATAGCCTTTAATTCTAGAAGAAATGATCTTAAAGGGCCAGCATTTAAAAACTACAAACCTTGGAAAAAAGAATCTACTGAAAGTAAAACAGAAGTTGCTGTAACCTCTAAAAACAATTAGTAAATAACAATAAATAAAAAAGTCTGCCTTAAACATGTATCTAAGGCAGACTTTTTTATTTATAACTGTTCTGTAGTCATTTCATCATCAGGGATGTTTAATTCAGTTTTAAAATCAGGCAATATCATATCAGCCATTGAGGGATTTTTAAGTTGTTTGGCCTCTAAGAAATACCATATTTCTTTTTCAGAATTGTAAATACCTAACAAATAACTTTTAGCTTTTATGCGCATGGCGCCAATTTTCATTTGATTATAGCTTTCAATACAACAGCGGTATTCATCCTGCTCAAAAATAATATTAGAAACATTTATAATATCGGCCTTTTCATATTCAAAACCTTCGGCTTTCATATTGTCGAATGTAGATTTTAATAACGCTATCCCAGCTTCGTGACCGCCCATCATGTCAATTACAGTAGGGTAGGTGTGTTTAAAAACGGTTTCAAAATCAAATTTAAGTGTGGCTTTGGTAGTTATTTTGGCATCCCGTAATGCTGATGCTTTTAATTCTTCAGTTGTTTGTGCAAAAGTAATCCCGCTAAACATTAGCAGGATTACAACAGTTTCGGCAAGTTTATTCATTATCTTCTTTTTTCTTTGCTTGCTTTTTCATGGCTTCACCAATTTGATTGCTAGCGGTAAAACTAGCTACCATGTTGTTTAGCATATCGCTTCCAGCTTGAGGTGAATTTGGCAATAAAATTAGGTTACTATTTGTTTCTTCGCCAATGGCTTGAAGTGTGTCATAATGCTGCGTTACTACAATTAAAGCAGAGGCTTCTTGCGAGTTAATGCCAACCTTATTAAGCACTTCTACAGACTCTTCTAACCCGCGAGCAATTTCTCTGCGCTGGTCAGCAATGCCTTGTCCTTGCAAGCGTTTACTTTCTGCTTCTGCTTTTGCTTTTTCAACTATTAAAATACGTTGTGCGTCTCCTTCAAATTGAGCAGCTATTTTTTCGCGCTCTGCAGCATTAATTCGGTTCATGGCTTCCTTAACCTGAGAATCGGGGTCAATATCTGTCACAAGAGTTTTTATAATATCATAACCATAATCTAGCATGGCATCTTGTAATTCAGATTTAACAGCAATAGCAATATCGTCTTTTTTAACAAAAACATCATCCAATTTCATTTTTGGCACTTCGGCACGCACTACATCAAAAACATAGCTTGTTATTTGATCATGAGGATACTCAAGCTTATAAAATGCTTCATAAACCTTATCTCTTATAACAAGATACTGAACGGATACTTTTAGCTTTACAAACACATCGTCTAAAGTTTTGGTTTCAACAATAACATCTAATTGTTGAATTTTTAAGCTGAGTTTACCTGAAATTCTATCTACTAAAGGAATTTTTAATTGAAGTCCAGAATGACGAATACTCTGAAAACGACCAAAACGTTCAATGATGGCAGCAGTTTGTTGTTTTACAATAAAAAAAGAAGAGATTAAAACTATTAATCCGAAAAAAATAATTGGATAAATTAAGTAAGAGCCCATAGTTATGTATTAAATGGTTAAAAATAATGTGTTACTAATTTAAGTTATATTTGCGCATACAACTTCAGATTCAATGAAAAAAAATGAATTTATTCTATTAGTAGCTTTTGTGCTATCTTTTGTTACAATTGGCTTTGCGCAACCAAGAAATTATAACATCACAAATGGTATAGGTGTGTTTGGTGGTATTACCAAATTTAACATAGACACAGACAATTTTATTACTGAACAAGGCGATGGCTTTTTATTTGGCATGTCGGCAACTGTAGATTTACCTCACAAGTGGTATAATATGAGTTATGGCATGCAACTTTCTGAGAATAGCATTAAAATTTCAGGCAGACCAGAAATGACTATGGGGCAAGAGGAGTTTGTTGAATATAAAATGTTTGCGGCTCAATTGGCTTTACTAGGGCATATTAAGCTAGTAGGCAGTTATTTAACGCTTGATATAGGCCCAATGCTTCAGTATAATGGGAAATTAGAGATTAAAAATGATGATCAAAAAGGGTATTACGTAAACAATTATACCAATTTAAACGCAGCAGATATTTCCGCCATTACTCATTTTAACCTTAATGGATTGGTTGGGGCAACTGTTGGATATAAATTCATTAAAATAAGAGCCCAATATATTTACGGGTTTACCAATATTTTTAAGAAGCTGGAGTCTGAAAATTTAGACACCTCAGGAGGTGATGCACGATTAAAAGGGAACACCAGTATGTTGGTTCTGGGTATTATTGCATCGTTTTAATGCAATTTCTAATTTCTGAATAGTCTATAGCAATAGTTCCTGTTTTTGAGTTAAAAGAATAGTTTTTAATTTTTCTACCACAATTTAGAATTAGATTATCTTTTTCTAGCTCATCTTTTTTAATGTAGCCTAGAATTTGTCCCCAACACGTTACCGGTTGAATGTTTTTTTGTTTTTCTTTAGGTAGTTTTATGTATTCAGAGGGATCAATATGTTTTAAAAGAGGAATAATTACTTTGCCTAAATCTATAATTGCAGTTTTAAATTTGAAGTTCTCAATTTTGATTGCTAAATCAACGTATTTAAAGATTACATTACCTTTTTCAACACTCTTAGGAATATCCAATTGAAAGTTTCCATCAAAATCTGAAAAAGTCAATATTTCTGTATTTTCTAAAGAAATACTAACTCCAGGATAACCAAGTTCACCATCCCAAACGTTTCCCTTTAAAATCGTTTGACCATTTAAAATGCATGACATTACCAAGAATAGAGTTAAAGCTAGTATATTTTTCATCTGAAAATTATTTAATCAAAAACAAACTTAATGCTCTATTTAATTATTCACCGAATAAGAATTAGGGAATGTGAGGGTTCAATTAGCTAACTACAATTATAGGGATTTAATTATAGTTTGAATACGTTTCACAGTTTCTGGTTTTCCAATCATAAACATAATATCAAAAACATCCGGTCCTTGTAGAGCTCCCACTAAAGCTAAACGCAAAGGCATCATAACTTTTCCGAAACCTATTTCATTTGAAGTTATCCAGCTTTTAATATTTGTTTGAAGGGTTTCAACAGTAAAATCCTCGGTATTTTTTATTAGCTCAATAACTGCGTTAAGAATAACTTTTGTGTCCTCTTTAAGGGCTTTTTTTGAAGCTTTTTCATCATAGCTTTTTGGTGCTTGAAAGAAGAAATAACTCAAATCCCAAAAATCTGAAACAAAGGTGGCACGCTCTTTAACTAAGCCAATGACTAATTCAATATAATTAACATCAATATCACTTAATTGGGCATACTGCTCTTTAAAGGCTTCTGCTAATTCACTTTGGGGTTGCTCTTGCATGTAATGGTGATTAAACCATTTAATTTTATCAGGATCAAAACGGGCTCCAGCTTTGTTTACACGATTTAAATCAAATGCGTCAATAAGGTCTGCTAAACTAAAAATTTCTTGTTCCGTTCCTGGGTTCCACCCTAAAAAGGCCAAAAAGTTTACCACGGCTTCTGGGAAATATCCATCTTCTTTATAGCCTCGTGATATGTCATGTGTCTTGGGGTCTTCCCATTCTAAAGGGAATACTGGGAAGCCTAATTTATCGCCATCACGCTTACTTAATTTACCTTTTCCTGTAGGCTTTAAAATTAAGGGTAAGTGCGCAAATTCTGGAGTTTCCCAACCCAAGGCTTGATATAATTGATAATGTAAAGCTAAAGAAGGCAACCATTCTTCACCACGTATAACATGGGTGATTCCCATGAGATGATCATCTACAATATTAGCTAAATGATAGGTTGGCATACCGTCACTTTTAAACAATACTTTATCATCTAAAATATTAGTATCAATTTTAATGTCACCACGAATAATATCTTTTAAATGAAGGGTTTCGTCTTGAGGCGATTTAAATCTAATAACATAATCCTCCCCAGCTTCAATTTTAGATTGCGTCTCTTTAGTAGATAAAACCAGTGAGTTTATCAAACGCCCTTTTTCTCGATTATGCCAATTGTAGATAAATGTTTTTCCTTTAGCCTCGTGGTCTTTTCTATGAAAATCTAGCTGTTCTGAAGTGTCAAAAGCGTAGTAGGCATGACCACTTTCAATAAGTTGTTGCGCATATTGTTTATATATACTTTTGCGTTCACTTTGTCTATAAGGGCCATATTTTTGATTCTTTCCCGGACCTTCATCAAAAGGCATTCTACACCAATTTAAAGCATCAATGATGTACTTTTCTGCCCCTTCAACATAACGGTTTTGATCGGTATCTTCAATTCTTAAAATAAAGTCGCCACCATGCTTTTTGGCAAATAGATAGTTGAAAAGCGCAGTACGGACGCCTCCAATATGTAATGGTCCGGTAGGGCTTGGTGCAAATCGCACTCGAACGTTTTTGGTCATTCTTAAATTAATTTGACTGCAAAGATAAAAGGATATTTAGTATAGTTAGCTAAAAGAGCAGTTTAAAAACTATGGTATACCCCAAAGGTGATGGCAGCTGACTTTGCAACATTTCTACCAAAAAAGGCACCACCAAAGCCCGCGTTTATGCCATAATTTTTGCCAAGTTCCCCAATGATTTTAAGTCCGTAAGCAACATACTCTTGGTTGTTTATGTAAAGTGCGGTTTGCTGATTGGTTGCCGGTACAATATAGGAACCATCTTTAAATGATTTTACAATGTCTGTGAAAGCTATTAATGTTATTCTTTTAATAGGTTGAGTTCCAACTTCACCACCTAATCTAAAATTAGTACTGTAATTGTTTGTTCTAAAATCAACCCCAGAGAATGCTTGTGCGTAAAAGTTTTTAAAGCTTCTGCCAATGTTAATTGTAGGTGTAAAGGACCAAGCGTTAAATCCTGTTCTAATACCTGAGGAATTATTAAAAGTACTGGTATTAGCTTCTATATTAATTTGTGCAGATATTATCCATTTTTTGTTTAAGAGAAGATGTTTTAGGCCAATGTCTATATTACCAAGGCTATTGATAGAGTTGGAATTTGTTATAGATGTAGAATTGTTAACGAGGCTTCCTGTTTTTATGAGTTTTATAGGTAAATTCACAATAATAGTGGTGTTATCAGTAAGTCCATATTCACCGTAAATTTGAAACGTATTATCTGTTATTTTGCGCTCAGTTAGGTAATCTGGATTTCCAAATATTTGATTGTAGTCATTTATAGTTGTAAATGCTACTTGGGAATAGATTTCGCCCTTTTTTTTAGTCCATGCACTTTGCGCAAAAGTAGTATTACAGATCAATGCAATAATGAGTGTTAAATAATATTTCATTTTAAGATGTTTGAAATGTTAGTTGAAGGTTTAATTGTTAGCTTACAAAAGGTTTAACAAACATTAAAGGTTTTGGTTTAGTGATTTATACTATTTTTATAAAATCATATGAATAATTTTAAGAAAATACAAAACAAACTAGAAGGTTTCATAAAGCGATACTACACCAATGAGTTGCTTAAAGGCGCTATTTTGTTTTTCGCCATAGGCTTATTGTACTTTTTGTTTACGTTGTTTATTGAGTACGCTTTATGGTTGGGTACGGGTGCCAGAGCAGTTTTGTTTTGGTTATTTATTGCTGTTGAATTAGCACTTTTGGTAAAGTTTATTGTAATACCCATAGCAAAACTGTTTAAGCTGAAAACAGGTATTGATTACAAAGATGCTTCAAGAATAATAGGCAATCATTTTCCTGAGGTGAACGATAAGTTATTAAATGTTCTTCAGCTTAATGAAAACACAACACATTCTGAATTGTTACTGGCTAGTATTGAACAGAAATCGTTAGAGTTAAAGCCTATTCCGTTTAAATTAGCCATTAATTTCAAACAAAATGTAAAGTATTTAAAGTATGCTGCAATTCCAGTTTTAATATTAGTAATTACTTTCTTAACCGATAATTTAGATTGGTTTAGTAACAGTTACAATAGGGTAGTTCATTATAAAACGGAATATCAACCCCCAGCACCTTTTCAGTTTTTTGTGGTAAATGATAAGCTGCAAACTATAGAGAATAAAGATTTTACACTGGTTGTTAAAACAGTAGGTGATTTAATTCCTGAGACTGTTCAAATTGAGTATGATAATGAAGTTTACTTTTTACACCAGACTGGAATTGGGGAATTTGAATATGTGTTTACACAACCAAAAACAGTCATAGACTTTGTTTTGTCTGCTAATAATGTAACGTCAAAACCGTATGTATTAGAGATTATCGAAGCACCATCTTTATTAGGTTTTGAAATGTTTCTAGATTATCCAAACTACACTAAAAAGAATGATGAAAGTTTAAAGAGCACGGGAAATGCTATAGTTCCTGAAGGTACCAGTATTACCTGGAAATTTAAAACTAAGTCTACTGATTTTGTTAACCTTTACACAGAGGACACTCTTAAGCTAAGTATGTCAAACAAAGGTGTTTTTGAAGCTTCTAGGCGTGTATTAAAGAATTTAGATTACAGTGTGAGCACCAGTAATAATAATCTAAAAGATTATGAAAATTTAGCTTTTAGAATAGATGTGGTTAAAGACCAATATCCAGAGTTAAATATAAAAATGCAGTTGGATACCCTTGATTTGGAAACAATGTATTTCTATGGTCAAGTTACTGATGACTATGGCTTTCATAAACTACAATTGGTTTATTATCCTTCTAATTCAGAAGAAGCTAAACAGGTAGAAAACATTCCTATTAGTAACTCCAATGTTTCAGAATTTATAAGTGTTTTCCCGAATAATTTAGAAATCCAAGAAGGGGTTTCTTATAATTTATTTTTCCAAGTGTTTGATAATGATATTGTTAACAACTACAAAAGTATAAAAAGCAGTATTTGTACTTACAGAAAAAGAACCAAAGAAGAGGAGGTTCAAAAGCAATTAAATGACCAGAGTAAAACTATAAAGGATTTGAATAAATCTTTTAAAAAGTTTGAAGAACAGGAAAAAACCCTTGAGGAGTTATCTAAAATTCAAAAGGAAAAACCAAGTTTAAATTTCAACGATAAAAAGAAATTAGAATCATTTTTAAAGCGTCAGAAACAACAAGACCAGATGATGAAAAATTTCAATAAAAAGTTCAAAGAAAATTTAGAACAATTTCAAGAGGAAAATATTAAAGATGAATTTAAAGAAGATTTAAAAAGCCGTTTAGAAGATAATGAAGAACAGCTCAAAAAAGACGAAAAGCTACTTGAAGAATTAGAAAAACTTAAAGAAAAGATCAGTAAAGAAGAATTGGTAAACAAATTAGAGGAACTGGCCAAACAAAATAAAAACAAGAAACGAAGTCTAGAACAACTTTTAGAGTTAACCAAACGCTTTTATATTGAGAAAAAGCTTGAGAAACTGGCTGAGGATTTAGATAAATTATCAGAAGAACAAGAGCAGCTCTCAAAAGAAAACAATAAAAATAATACTCCTGAAAATCAAGAAAAGTTAAATAAAAAATTTGATGATTTCACTAAAGAGCTTGAGGATTTAAATAAGGACAATGATGCTTTAAATAAACCTATGGAGATACCTCAAGATAGGTTAGAAGAAAATGAAATTAAGAAAGAGCAACAGCAAGCAACTGATGATTTAAAAAAGAGCGAACTGGAAAAACGGGATCCTAGTCAGGAGGGGCAGAAGAATGAAGGTGAGCAAAACCAAGAACAACAAAGTCAAAGTAAACAAAATGCTCAAAAGAATCAGAAAAATGCTGCTAAGAAAATGAAGCAAATGGCTAAAAGTATGCAAAGTTCTATGAACGCTTCTGGTGGAGAGCAAATGCAAGAAGATATGGAAATGTTGCGACAAATTCTTGATAACTTAGTACTGTACTCATTTGATCAAGAAGGGCTAATGGATAACTTTAAACGAGTAGACATTAACCATAGTAAGTTTGCTAATTATCTTAAAAAACAGCAAGTTTTAAAGGAGCACTTTGAGCATATAGATGATAGTTTGTTTGCACTATCATTACGTCAACCTAAACTCTCTGAAACTGTAAATAAAGAAATTTCAGAGGTTTATTTTAATATTGATAAGGCTATGGAGTTATTGGCAGAAAACCAACTTTATCAGGGGATAGGATCGCAACAGTTTGCTGTTACATCAGCCAATAATTTAGCTGATTTTTTAAGTGATATTTTAGATAACATGCAAGAAAGTTTAAGTATGTCTCCAGGCAAAGGAAAGGGGGATATGCAATTGCCAGACATCATTATGAGCCAGGAGCAATTACAAAAAATGATGGAAGAGGGCATTAAGAAATCTCAAGAAGGGCAACAACAAAAAGAAGGTGAAGAAAATAAAGGTGAAAAGAGTAATGAAAAGTCTGGACAGAGAGATAGTGATAATGGCAAAGGGGGAAGTGAAGAATTAAACGGGTTGCTATTCGAAATATATCAACAACAGCAGCAACTACGTCAAGCTTTAAATGAAAAAATAGCTAAGCAAGGATTGGGTAGTAAAGCCAATAGTCTGGTTAGAAAAATGGAGGATATTGAATTAGAACTCTTAAATAAGGGGTTTACGAATAGCGCACTTAAAAAAATGATGGAACTTAAACATCAGTTATTAAAATTAGAAAATGCCACCTTTGAACAAGGCGAGGATGAAAAAAGGCAGTCTAAAACCAATGATAATCAATTTAATAATAATTCCAATAATTTAATTCCTAAAGCAAAACAATATTTTAACACCATAGAAATTTTAGACAAACAAGCGCTACCTTTGCAACAAATTTACAAAAAGAAAGTGCAAGAATATTTCAAGACGAGTGATGATTAATTTTAACTATGAAACCGAATTTATAATAGAAGATGAACTTAGAATTTCAGATTGGATTCTACAGACTATTAAACAGGAGGGGTTTAAAATTGAAGAAGTAAATTATGTGTTTTGCGACGATGATTACTTACACAAACTAAACAAAGAGTTTCTTAATCACGATACATTAACAGACATTATTAGCTTTGATTATTCAGTGGGAAAAATTATACAAGGAGATATTTTTATTTCAGTACAAAGAGTAGAGGATAATGCTAATGATTTTAATGTTTCTTTTAGTGAAGAATTAAACAGAGTTATCATCCATGGAATTCTTCATTATTGTGGCTACAAAGATAAGTCTGAAAAAGACGCTAAATTAATGCGAAACAAAGAAAATCACTACCTATCTAGGCTTTTATAATATCAAAAGTTCAATGTATATTTGCAAACTTAAATTATTCATGTTCCACGTGGAACACATTAAAGAATTAAGCAATGTTTAACGATATTTATGATGTTATAGTTGTTGGCGCAGGTCATGCAGGAAGTGAAGCAGCAGCAGCAGCAGCCAACATGGGCAGTAAAACGTTGCTTGTTACTATGAACTTGCAAAATATTGCTCAAATGTCTTGTAACCCTGCTATGGGAGGTATTGCAAAAGGGCAAATTGTTCGGGAGATAGATGCCCTAGGAGGCTATAGCGGTATAGTTTCTGACACATCTGCTATTCAGTTTAAAATGCTCAATAAGTCAAAAGGACCTGCTATGTGGAGTCCCAGGGTTCAAAGTGATCGCATGCGTTTTGCCGAAGATTGGAGGTTGTTGTTAGAACAAACAAAGAATTTGGATTTCTATCAGGAAATGGTTTCTGGTTTGTTAATAGAAGGAGATAAGGTTGTTGGAGTTAAAACATCATTAGGGGTTGAGATTAAATCTAAAACTGTTGTTTTAACCAATGGTACTTTTTTAAACGGACTTATTCATATAGGTGACAAGAATTTTGGAGGAGGAAGGGCAGGTGAAAAAGCGGCTACTGGAATTACAGAGCAGTTGGTTGATTTAGGTTTTGATTCAGGTAGAATGAAAACAGGAACACCTCCAAGAGTAGATGGTAGATCGTTAGATTATTCTAAAATGATTGAACAACCTGGTGATGATAATCCTGAAAAATTCTCATATTTAGATATTACTAAACCATTGAATAAACAACGCTCTTGTCACATGACTTATACTAGTCCTGAGGTGCATGAGTTGCTTAGAGAAGGTTTCGATAGGTCGCCTATGTTTAATGGAAGAATTAAGAGCTTGGGTCCTCGCTATTGCCCATCAATAGAGGATAAGATTAACCGGTTTGCTGACAAAGATAGACATCAATTATTCATTGAACCTGAAGGTTGGAATACTGTTGAGGTATATGTAAATGGCTTTTCAACTTCCCTTCCAGAAGATGTGCAGTTTAAAGCATTGCGCTCAGTGGCTGGTTTTGAAAATGTGAAATTTTTTAGACCTGGATATGCTATAGAGTATGATTATTTTCCACCCACTCAATTAAAACATACCTTAGAAACTAAAATTGTAAGTGGGTTGTATTTTGCAGGACAAATTAATGGGACTACAGGATACGAAGAAGCCGCATCACAGGGTTTAATGGCTGGAATTAATGCAAGCTTAAAAGTTCAAGAGCGTGATTCGTTTACTTTAAAAAGAGATGAAGCTTATATAGGTGTTTTGATTGATGATTTAATTACTAAGGGTACTGAGGAACCCTACAGAATGTTTACATCAAGGGCTGAGTATAGGACTTTGTTACGACAAGATAATGCAGATTTACGATTAACCCCTAAGGGTTTTGAGTTAGGTTTGGCTACAGAAAACCGATTAAGGAGAATGGAACAGAAGCATAACAGTGCTAAGGAGTTTGTGTCTTTTTTTGAAACCACTAGTGTAACGCCCAAAGAGATAAATCCTATTTTGGAAAGTAAAAAATCTGCTCTAGTGAAACAATCTGGAAAGTTGTTCAAAATATTTGCACGACCTAATATTGAGATGGAAGATGTTAGAAAAGTATCAAGTGTTGAAAAGTATATTCAGGAAAATAATTTAGACAGAGAAGTAATTGAACAAGCTGAAATCCAAGTAAAATACTCAGGCTATATTGCTAAGGAAAAAAATAATGCCGATAAACTTAATAGATTGGAGTACGTTAAAATACCAGAAAATTTCGATTATTCTAAAATCAAATCTATGAGTTTTGAAGCAAGGGAAAAGCTTAAAAAAATACAACCAGTAACCGTATCTCAGGCATCTAGAATTAGCGGTGTTTCACCAAATGACATTTCTGTTTTATTGGTTTATATGGGGCGGTAAACTATAAACACAAGCCATTGTTCCACGTGGAACAATGGCTTGTGTTTATTTTTTTTTGCAATAATCTTATTTCTGAATTTATCTTAAATGAATAAAAAACCTTTTTTTTCAACTGTAAAAGACCATTCTGTTTCAGGGGAAACTTTTAAGTTAATTCAAAATTCTAAACACGGTTATTTAGAAACATCACCGCAACCTTCAAAAGAAAGTTTGCCAAGATATTATAAGAGTGAAGATTATATTTCTCATACAGACTCCCAGCGTAACTTGTTTGAAAAAGCATATCACTGGGTTAGGGAATTGGCCCTGAAAAATAAAATAAGTCTAATAAACTCATTCAATTTAGAATCTAAAAATTTATTGGATATTGGATGTGGCACAGGTGATTTTTTATTAGCTGCTAAAAGAAATGGTTGGGCTGTTTTTGGAGTTGAACCAAATGAACAAGCCAGACTTATTGCAAACAGTAAAACAACAAACTCAGTTTTTGAAACTGAAAAACTTTCAACTTTTAAAGAGGCCAGTTTTGATGTTATTACCCTTTGGCATGTTTTAGAGCATCTTCCTCAACTTGAAGATCAAATTACAAACTTTAAAAAATTATTAAAGCCTAATGGTTTTTTAGTTATTGCCGTTCCCAATTATAAAAGTTATGATGCAAGACATTATAAAGAATTTTGGGCAGCATATGATGTGCCCAGACATCTATGGCATTTTAATAGAACTTCAGTTTCTAGTTTATTCTCAAAAATTAAAATGCAAGTTGTAAAAATAAAACTAATGTGGTTTGATGCTTTTTATGTGAGCCTGCTTTCAGAAAAATATAAAACTGGTAAAATGAATATTGTTAAAGGTATTTATATTGGAGCACTTTCTAATTTTAAAGCATTAGTTACCAAAGAGGCTTCTTCTTTAATATATGTCATTAAAAATATCTAAAAAACATTTCTAACAACCTTATTTAAGGTTTCGTAATTATTCTAACCAAGTCTTGTCTGAAATTCTAAAAGCTCTTAAAACGCTTTATTTTAATTCGAAAACAATAGTTGTTTTCAATCAACACCTCATTTGTTAATAAATTTTAGTTATTGTATTAATTCAAAGTTAATTAAGGTATTTTGAATAGTTTTCTTTATTACATTTGTTCGACTAAAAAATTTTAAAAATGAAATATATTTTTTTCGCTCTTTTTGTTATAGTTGCATTTACTTCTTGCCAACAACAAAAAATTGGTTACGTTGATAATTCAACGCTAATAAATGAGATTCAAGAAAAGAAAGATTTAGAGACAAAGTTTAAAGGTAAAGAAGATGCCTTTAATAAGAAGCGCGATAGTATGATAGCTGCTTATCAGATAGATCTCAAAGAAGCACAGCTAAAAGCACAAAAAATGTCTCAGTCTAAACTTCAAGCATTATCTCAAGAAATACAACAAAAAGAACAGTTGTTAGGACAAAAAATTCAGTTGGAGCAGCAACAGATATCACAATCATTTCAGTCTGAAATAGATTCATTAATTAGTAAAGTAAAAGACTTTGTAAAAGACTACGGGAAAGCTAATGGGTATACTTACATTTTAGGTACCAGCGATGGAGCTTCTTCAGTATTATATGGTACTGAGGAAAACAATTTAACACAAACTATTTTAGAAGCTTTAGATTCGGAGTATATGAAATAATAGATTAAGTAATTGGTAAACAAATAATTAGCCTCTTTTTAATTGTTGAAAAGAGGTTTTTTAATTAGAGGAGATTGTTCCTTAAATCAAAAAAACCTCTGTTAATATTAATTAACAGAGGCTAACAATAAAAGTACGAACCCTCATTCTTCTTTTAATTGTCATTTTTAATATTATATACTATTAGCTATCTTTTCTAAGAGTATATTTAACTCTTGTAAGTTTCCTTTAGCTTTAGAAGGTTGAAAAACAAGCATTCTATTATTATACTTAATAATATTAAGAGGATTATCTCTTCCTTTATTATCTCCTGTTTCTTGGGCACTTATAACTGAAGTATACTCAATAACTTTTTTTACAATATCTAGAGGAATATAAGTATTATGTATTCCTATTTTATCTACATTTTCAATTCCGTTATAAGTAATTTGACCATTTCTATAAATCCATAAATCAAAAACAGGAGAACCATTTAAATCCTTGCCTTTAGATAAACTTAGTATGGCATCACTTGTATTTTTCAATTCTTCCTTCTTGCTCACGAAATACGACGTTAATAAAGTCATTGCAATTATACCTGTAAATTGATAATTTCATATTAAAGCTGCAAATTTGTGACAAAGACTTATAGATTTGGGGAACATGCTTTGACACAAATTAGCTAACTCAACCTTTTCCAAGTTTTAACTTGAAAATATCATGTAAACTTAACGTTTAGTTTAATCAACCAAATCTTAAAACCATCATTAAGACATGATACTAAACCATTACTGAGTAGGTAAGTAAATTATAAATTTGGGGTTTTGGGGCAAACTAGCAACACTATTTGGGGCTTTAGTGCCCTAGTTTATATATAAAACAGTTTAAAACTAAAACACCCTACCTACTTTCTTTAATTTTTTTAAATTTGAAAAAAAGCTTAAACTTTTTATGAGTAGCAAAACCAAATCTGTTTGTGAAAAAGTAACCTATGAGTACCTATTTAATATGCACTCTAAAACACTGTATAATTATATATATTATAAATGTGGAGATGAACAACAAGCAGAAGATATTGTTCAGGATGCCTTTGTAAAACTATGGAACAATTGTTCTAAGGTTCTTTTTGAAAAGGCTAAGTCGTTTTTATATACAGTAGCTAGAAATATTTTTCTAAATGAAGTTGCTCACAAAAAAATTGTACTAGAGCATCAAAATACTCAAACAGATAAAGTAAGTAATGAAACACCACAGTTTATTTTAGAAGAACAGGAGTTCATGCAAAAGCTTAAAAAGGCTATTGCGAATTTGCCAGAAAAGCAACGAGAAGTTTTTTTGTTGAGTAGAATAGATAAAAAGAAATATTCTGAGATTGCCGAGATTACAGGAGTAAGTGTTAAAGCAGTTGAAAAAAGGATGAGTTTAGCACTAGTTACGCTAAGAAATCAATTTGGTAAAATATAAAAGTAGGGTAAAACCATAATCGACTGTTTTATAATTATAAGAACTTTAAAATATAATGGAAAAATTTATCAAAGAAGACGAATTTTTAGCTCGTTGGATTGCTGGAGAGCTTTCTAAAGAAGAGCTTGAAAGATTTGAAAATTCAGAAGATTATCCTGTTCTTAAAAAGATTAATGATGCGTCCCAAACGCTAAAAGCTCCTACTTTTAACAATCAAGTATTATTAAATAAATTACAAGAACAAACTAGCGCGAAGCCCCAAACAACTGAGACTCCAATAATAAAACTAATTCCTAATTGGGCTTATGCCGCCGCTGTAGTGGTTATTGCCTTAGGTATGTTCTATGTCATGAACATGCAATCTCATTTCAATACAGGATTTAGTGAACAGTTAGCAGTTGTACTTCCTGATAAATCAGAAGTGAAACTTAACGCAAACTCCCATTTAAATTATAAGACTTTAAATTGGAAATCAAACAGGGCTTTAGAGTTAGAAGGTGAAGCTTTTTTTGATGTTGAAAAGGGGGAATCTTTTAAGGTTTTAACAGATGAAGGTATTGTAGAAGTATTAGGAACTGAATTTAATGTAATTTCTAGAGATACTTATTTTGAAGTACAATGTATGGAAGGGAAAGTTAGAGTTACTAGTAATTCATTGAAAAAGAGTGTTTTGTTATTACCAGGAGAAGCTGTTAGGGTCATAAACAAAAGTCTTGAAGAATGGAATTTTACTTTAAATGAGCCTAATTGGTTGTTAGGAGAAAGTACATTTTATAACACACCAATCTCTCAGGTGTTGATAGCTTTAGAAAATCAATTTCATATCTCATTTGACACCTCAAACATTAATTTAGATACCAGATTTACAGGAGCCTTTACGCATACAGATTTAAGTTTAGCATTAAATACTGTATCAGTCCCAATGAATTTGTCTTACACCTTTAATAAAGAAAAAGGAATTATTGTACTCAATTCAAGGCAATAGTTAAATTATACTTAATTTAGCAATATTATCCTATATTTATATTTTTAGGAGCCCCTTTTTGAATTAAGTATAAATGAACATCAAGTTATTAACGTTTGTCTTTGTCTTTTTCTCAATAAATCTAATTGCCCAAGAGAAAGTTTCCTTAGATTATTCTAATGTTGAGGTAACAACTATTTTCAAAGATATAGAAGAAAAGTTTAGTATTAAGTTTTCTTATAATTCAGATCTTATAAATAGTAAGATTGTTAGTTTAAATATTGAAAATGCAACTCTTGAGGAGGTTTTATTTATTCTTGAAGAAAAAGCAGTAGTAGTTTTTAAAAAGCAGTCTAGAAGATATTATACAGTTAAACCAAGAAAAGCTAGAATAACAGATACACAACAACTACAAGAGGTGCTGATAAAAGAGTACCTAACCACAGGAATAAGTAAAAAAAATGATGATGCCTCTATTGCATTATTACCTAATAAACTGGGGATTCTTCCCGGTTTAACAGAACCAGATGTTTTACAAAGTATTCAATTGCTGCCAGGGGTTCAAAGCCCTACTGAGACTGCTTCCGGTTTATATATAAGAGGGGGAACGCCAGATCAAAACCTGATATTGTGGGATGGTATAAAAATGTATCATTCGGGGCATTTTTTCGGTACCATATCAGCATTTAACCCCTATATAACAGAGGAAATTAAACTGTACAAAAGTGGAACTAGAGCAAAGTATGGTAATAGAATATCTGGTGTTATTGATATAACATCAGATAATAACATTCCAAACAAATTAGAAGGAGGCGCTGGTTTAAATATGACTCATGCTGATATTTATTTAAAAGCTCCAATTAGTAATCAAGCAGCTATTATAATGTCAGCAAGAAGATCCATAACAGATGTTTTTGATACAGAAACTTTTAGAAATCTTTCAAAACGCGTTTTTCAGGAAACTAAAATTTCAGAAGGTAATAAGGTCTTTGAAGATGATGAAGTGTTAACTACCAGAGATGTTTTTAACTTTAGAGATTTTACAATAAAGGCCCTAGTTGAGCCAAATGAAAATAATGAACTATCAATAAGTAGTTTGTTTACTAAGAACAAACTGGATTATGGTTTTTTAATTGAGGAGTTTAACGAGGCATCAAATGATAAATTAGAAATAACCAACCAAGGAAGTAGCCTTAATTGGAAACATGATTATAACAATTCATTTTCTCATGATTTTAACGCATACTATTCAAAATTCGATTTAGAGTATGTAGGAGGAAACAGTATCACAGATGAATTTAGTGATGAATTAAGAAAGTTAAATACCATTGACGATTTAGGGTTTTTGTTCAATGCCAACTTAAAATTAAATGAACCAACTACCGTAGGTGTTGGGTATGAGTTTTCTTCAAATAAAGTTAACTATGGTCTAAGTTTTTCAGACAGTGAAAGCCCCGAAGAAGATTTTAATGAATCTAATGAGAATACAAATAACACCCATGCGCTTTATTTTGATTATCAATATAAAAAATCTAATAAATGGCTTTTAAATGCTGGGTTGAGAACCAATTATTTTTCAGTTTTAGATCAAATTTTTGTTGAGCCTAGAGTACAGTTTGAAACACGTCTTTCTCCTTCATTAAAATATAAGCTTTCTGGTGAGACGCTACATCAGGCAGTGAGTCAAGTGGTTGAGTTTAATACTCAGGAGTTTGGATTGGAGGATCAAATATGGGTTTTATCAGAAGATGGTGAAATTCCTATTTTAAAAAGTGCCCAATTTACATCTGGATTTATATTTGGAAAAAAAGGATGGAATATTGATATTGAAGCCTATTACAAAAAAATTAATGGGTTAACATCTTATACTTTGGGTTTTGAAATTGCAGATAATTTCTTTTCAAAAGGAGAAAGTGAAGTCTTTGGTATCGATCTCCTAATTAAGAAAAAAATACAAAATTATAGGACTTGGTTGAGTTATTCTTATGTAAACAACGACTTCTCTTTTGACTACATAAATAGTGGAAAGGAGTTTTCAGGAAACTCAGACATAACACATCAACTTAATTGGTCTCATACCTATGAGTGGAACCATTTTAATATTTCATTAGGATGGAATATAAGAACAGGAATTCCATATACTAAAGCAATTGGTGTTGTAGATACTCCAGATGGTTCTCAAATTGAATATGATAAAGTAAATGGAACACGTTTACCTGATTATCATAGGCTTGATATATCAACTACTTACACCTTTAATGTCTCAAATAAGAATAACAGGAAGGGTAAGATAGGTTTTTCCATTTTAAATATTTATAATAGAAGTAATTTATTGAGCAGGACTTATGAAATAAGGCAAGGCAGTAATAATGAAGATGCACTAAGAGAAGTTAATAAATCATCAATTGGGTTAACCCCAAATTTATTGTTTAGAATGGATTTTTAAGCATAAAAAGAAAATGCTTTTTCTATGATTTTGACTTCAAAATTTCCTTTACCTATCAACTCGCCATCTGCCTGAATATAAGGAAGAGTTTCATTTTTAAATACCACTTTTAATGTACAGGTCTTATATGTTTTTACCTTTTTGTAGAGTGTAATTTTTCCATTAAATAGTATGGGAATATTTTTAATGATTTCTATTTATTTAAGTTTTGAGCTATACTTACATCAAACTTACCATCAAAAGGATTGGGCTTATTAGTTAACTGCATGCCTCCACCAGAATATCTACACAACCCTATAAGTATCATCAATGTTTTTCCAGAAACTTGTTCATTATCTATGGTTACCTTAGAGTTGAAATTTTTAAACGAAAATATACTAATAAGAGCTCCAAGGAGGTAAGCTATCTTTCCCAAGTATTTCATTTTGGTTACTTTAGAAACCACAAAACCATCAAAACCTGCACCAGCAAGATTGGTAAAATATACAGAGGGGCTTGTACCAGTTATAAAATCAATCACCCCAATATCTTGGGTTAATACACGCCCTCTTTTTATAGTTTTGATAGCAGATTCTATGTGTCTAGAAATTTTAAATGTTCTTACCCAATCATTCCCTGTTCCTATTGGAATGACTCCAACATGTATATCAGGTGTGGGAAAATAATTTTGAGTCATAATCCCATTAACAATGTTATGAAGGGTGCCATCACCGCCTACGCAAATTATTTTTTTATAGCTAAGTTCTAAAGCTTTATATGTAAGTTCAGTACTGTGCCTTTCATATTCTGTAAAGGCATAGTCAAAATCAAATTCATAATATGCTAGTAAACGTTTAATTTCTGGCCATAACCTTTTAGATGCATTGTTCCCAGATGTAGGATTTAAAATTACAAACCATTTATTTAAGGCTTGCTCCATCTAAGCAGATTTTTTATGAAGCAATCGCGTAAGTTTTATAGATAAATCGGTCAAGATTATTTTAGAATTACCATTTCGTTCAATGTGATATATGGCATCTTGTAATTCATTACTAATTTCTAGAATATTATTGCCATGAATAAAAGGGGCAAATTTTTCAAGTTTAAATGTTTCTGTTTTAGGTTCTAAATACACCAAATCTGAAGCGCTATAATTCAATAAAAGCGCTTGCCTAAAAAAGCCAATACAAAATTGTAAAAATTGCTTTTGGGTTTCACGGCCTGTTTTGGCAATGTTCTCACTCCAAGAAATTAAATCATGAATAGCGGCTTTATTACCTTTTGCTTTAAAAGCGCTGCGTACCCAAAAAACAAACCATTCTTCAAACTGAATGTCTTCAGAATCATGGTAAACTAAATCGCAAGCTTTGTTGTAATTACCGTTAGCTTGATGTGCTATTTTAGTAGCTACTGCTTCGTCTATTTGATAATTTTCTAACAAAGCTTCTTTAATAACGTTTTCAGCTAAGGGTGGAAAATGCAAAACTTGACAGCGTGACCGAATGGTATTTATTATTTGCTCTTCGTCTTCAGCGATAAGTAAAAAAATAGTTTTGTTTGGTGGTTCCTCAATAAGCTTTAAAAGTTTATTGGCACAGGCGCTATTCATTTTTTCTGCCATCCATATAAGCATGATCTTATAGCCTCCTTCGTAGGACTTCAGTGATAGTGCTTTTATAATATCTTGAGCTTCATCAACGCCAATTTGTCCTTGTTTGTTATCTACTCCCAGTAGTTTGTACCAATCAAAAAGGTTTCCGTAAGGTTGTTCTTTTAATAGTTGCCGCCATTCTTCAAGATAATGACTGGAAACAGGGTGTTTTTTAGCCTTTTCTGAGGTTGTTACAGGAAAAGCAAAATGTAAATCTGGATGCGATAAATTTTGAAACTTCAAGTTGCAAGCCTCATTTCCTGTATTATTTTCACCTTCCTTGTTATTGCACAATATGTATTGAGTATAAGCTAAGGCCATTGGTAAAGTACCTGAACCTTCATTACCAACAAACAGTTGAGCATGGGATATCCTTCCATTATCCACGCTCTGAGTAAGGTGATTTTTAATGTGTTCCTGTCCTAAAACATCTTTAAAAAGCATAGAACAAATATAGCAGAAAAGCTAGTGGTTTATGTAATAGACCTAAATAAAAGGCTAATTATCGAATATAATAGGGGATGAGTGTATTTTATAATAAGTTTGAGTCCCTCATTAATCTATTAGTTTTTAATTGTTTAACATTAAGACGCCATGAAAAGAACTACTATTTCATTCGTATTTTTTCTTGTTAGTGTATTTCACTTAAATGCACAGTCTGCCAAACAAGGCTTTGATAATAAAGAGGAAGATAATTGGAACTATTCATCTAATATTCCTTTTTATTTTAATAATGGAGGGACTGATGTTTGGAGAAATCAGTCTAGCGCTAATGGCAGGATTGCAGGGCCGCATTCTGGATCAAGTTATTTAGCAGGACGTGATTTAGATAATGAATACTCTGAGCAACAAACAGGTCAATCTTCTCCAGAACATATTCTTGTTTTTGATAGTGTATATATAGGTGGATTAGAAGCAGAATTGTCTTTTCAAGTGCAATACATTGGTTTAGATAAAGGAGATTATATCTATTATGAATTAAGATATGACAATGCTACTGATTGGAATTCGGCAGACTTTAAAGAAGATGTATTTAAAACAACCTCTAACAGGAATTTTAATTCTGTTGGGTGGAACAATATTAAGTACATTATCCCCTCGGGGCATGATTATGTAAGAATGAGATTAGTGGTGTATCAAAATGGAAATGAGTATTTAGGGTTTGATAAATTTGAGTTAGAAACAGCAACGTTGTCAAATAAAGACGGTTTAATTAATGGGTTCTCTTTTGGACCAAACCCAACTAGAAACCATGTTAATTTTAAGGCTAATGTAGTTTTAGATGAAGTGTCTATCTACAACATATTAGGAAAGCAATTATTGAGGAGAAAACTTAAATCAAAACAATATTCTGTAGACTTAACAAATTATCCTGTTGGAATTTATATAATGAAGGTAGAGTCTGAGGGTATTATTCAAACATCAAAAATTATCAAAAGGTAAACATATTTGGGAATGTAGCAATTCTAAACAAAAAACCGTCAAACTTAAGTTTGACGGTTTTTTGTTTAGACCTGATTTAAGATTTTCCTTAATAATGCAAAGTATGAAGGCCACAAAAACCAACTTTTTAAAAAATCTTTAAGACTTCAAACGTTTTCGTTAAAAAAGGCATTTTTTGGTGCTGTTTAATTAGTTACTTTTGTTGAACTAATAAGTTAATATTACAAAAAATGAAGACTCTAAACGATTTTAATTTCGAAAATAAAAAAGCCATAATACGTGTAGATTTTAATGTGCCTTTAAATGAAAATTTTGAAGTAACTGATGCTACAAGAATCATTTCAGCAAAACCAACCATTATTAAAATTTTAGAAGATGGTGGAAGCTGTATTTTAATGTCGCATTTAGGGCGCCCAAAAGGATTTCAAGAGGAGTTTTCATTAAAGCATATTGTTGAAAAAGTACAAGATATTTTAGGGGTTGAAGTTAAATTTGTATCTGATTGTATTGGCGAAGAAGCAGAGGCTGCAGCTGAAAGTTTAGAGCCAGGTCAAGTTTTATTATTAGAAAACTTACGTTACTATAAAGAAGAAACTGCAGGTGATGTTGACTTTGCACAAAAACTTTCCAAATTAGGAGATATATATGTGAACGATGCTTTTGGTACTGCACATAGAGCACATGCTTCAACCACTATTGTTGCACAATTCTTTGAAGGGAAAAAATGCTTCGGAAACTTACTAGCACAAGAAATAGAAAGTATTAAAAAAGTAATGGAAACTGGAGAAAAACCTGTACTAGCAATTCTTGGTGGAGCAAAAGTATCTTCTAAAATTACCATTATAGAAAATATTTTGGATAAAGTAGACCACTTAATTATTGGCGGTGGTATGGCATTTACCTTTGTAAAAGCTCAAGGCGGAAGCATTGGTAATTCTATTTGTGAAGACGATAAGCAGGAATTGGCTTTAAATATTTTAAAACAAGCAAAAGAAAAGAATGTTCAAGTGCATATTCCTGTTGACACTATTGCGGCAGATGATTTTAGTAACAATGCCAATACACAAGTTTGTGATATCAATGCCATTCCTGACGGCTGGGAAGGTGTTGACGCAGGGCCTAAATCACGCGTAATTTTTGATAAAGTTGTAAAGGAATCTAAAACCATTCTCTGGAACGGCCCTCTTGGTGTTTTTGAAATGGAAAGTTTTGCTGGCGGAACTATAGATTTAGGAAATTCTATAGCCGAAGCTACCAAAAATGGAGCGTTCTCTCTTGTAGGTGGTGGAGACTCTGTGGCGGCAGTTAAGCAATTTGGTTTCCAAGACAAAGTAAGTTATGTAAGTACAGGAGGAGGCGCTATGTTAGAAAGCTTAGAAGGCAAAACGCTTCCAGGAATTGCTGCTATTTTAGAGTAATATTTTTATTTGGGCGTTCCCTGAAACAGGTTCAGGGTCGCGCTTTCCGCGTTACGTGCCAGTCTGCAATACTGCAGTTAGGCAAGGTAACTTGCTTCAATCGCTAACGCATAAATAAATAATAAAAGATTTCACAACTTAAGGAATGAAATTTTTTATTTCACACAAAAAACACGATTTTAGCCATACTATCGTTCATTTGAATTAGATACTATGGCTTTTCGTTTTTTTATACTGGTATTACTTTCTAGTTCTTCACTTTGCTTTTCTCAAGCACAAGAGGCAGTTTCAGCATTAAATAAAACCGTTTCAGACACCCTAGCTGATGAGAAAAATCAAGTCATAACACCTCTTGACGCTGTAACTGATAGCATTGACATAAAAAAACTTGAAGATCATGAATTGGCTGCCAGTATTGATGAAAAATGGCTTCAAGAACTATACAGCAATAACCTCTTTGATACTATTTACAAAACGGTTACAGAATTAGATTTTAAAGAAGTTGATTATCCAGAACTCTCTACAGATACTTTAAAAGCAAGACTAGAGGCGCTCAATGCAAGAACCCCTTTTAATGTCGAGTATAATCCGTCATTAGAAAGTGTTATTAAGTCTTATTTAAAGCACCGAAGAGATTTAATACAGAGGCTGTTAACCTTAAGTCATTTTTACTTCCCAATGTTTGAACGCGAGCTGGATAATGCCAACATTCCTCTAGAGATTAAATACTTAGCCATTGTAGAATCGGCTTTAAAACCTAAAGCAAAATCTAGAGTTGGAGCTACCGGATTGTGGCAGTTTATGTTTAGTACTGGTAAAATGTATGGTTTAGATGTGAGTAGTTATGTTGATGAACGTAGTGACCCTATTAAATCAACCAAAGCTGCAACTAAATATCTGGCAAAACTTTATGAAATATTTGGCGATTGGGATTTGGCTTTGGCTGCCTACAATTCAGGTCCAGGCAATGTAACTAAGGCCATTCGTCGTTCTGGAGGCTATAAAAATTATTGGAATATCAGACATAATTTGCCTAGAGAAACAGCAGGGTATTTGCCCGCTTTTTTAGCTAATATGTACATTTTTGAATACGCCGAAGCGCATGGTTTTAAAAAGACAAAACCGGAATTTACATTAACAGAAACAGACACAATATTGGTTAAACATATGATTACTCTAGATCAAGTTTCTGAAGTTACAGGGACGCCAGTTGAGCAACTTCAATTTTTAAACCCTTCCTATAAATTAGATATTATTCCTGTAATAAAAGGTGAGAATTATTATTTAAGACTTCCAAGAGAGGTTATAGGTGCTTTTGTAAACAATGAGGAAAAGATATATGCTTTTGTAAAAGAAGAATTTGCCAAAAGAGAAAAACCATTACCACAATTTTTTAATGCTGCAGACCGGGTACGTTATAGAGTTAGGTCTGGTGATTATTTAGGAAAAATAGCAAGAAACTATGGTGTTAGAGTAAGCCAAATAAAACAATGGAATGGACTACGAAGCAATGATTTGCAAATAGGTCAAAGACTCACAATTTACCCGCGAAAACCTTACACACCTTCGGTGGTTTCATCTTCTTCAACAACCAAAAATAAAACCATAACCAAACCACTTTCTGGAGATGTTATTATTTACACAGTAAAAAGTGGGGATTCATTATGGAGCATTTCACAAAAATTTTCTGGAGTTTCTATTCAAAATATTCAAGATTGGAATGGTATTAGTGGTAGTAATCTGAAACCAGGAATGAAACTTAAAATATCAAAAGGTTAGTTCCTTTTAAAATAAAAAACAGATGAAAAAAATCTTTCTATCAGCCTTAGTATTATTGGTTGTAATGTCTTGTAAAGACAAAAATAATGAGCCTGAGAAATTTCTTTTTGACTCCAGCGGAAACATCAATCATGTATCAGTTGTTGTAGATAATGACTTGTGGAACGGTAGTGTTGGCGAAGCTATCAGGGAAGTTCTTACACAAACTATTTATGGACTTCCTCAGGACGAACCAATGTTTACATTGAGCCAAATTCCTCCTTCGGTTTTTTCAGGTTTTGTTACAAAAAACAGGACAATTTTAAAGATACAGATGAATGAGAATCCAGGAATGGATATAAAGGAAAACGTATATGCTAAACCACAAAAAGTCATTACAATTTTTGGTAAAAGTAAATTAGATGTAGTAGATGTAATTTCACAAAATGCTGAGAAAATAGTAGATACATTTAGAGCCATGGAAATTTCTGAAAGACAGCGCCAAATGGCTAAATCACCACATAATTACGCTAACAAAATAAAGGAAAAATTAAGGCTAACCATTCAGTTTCCATCAATTTATGATTTAGCTAAAAACGAGGATAATCTATTTTGGTTTAGAAAAGATATCACAACAGGGCATGCTCATATTATGATTTATGATTTGCCTTATGAGGCTTTGAAGCGAAATGATAGTACTGTAAACCAAATAATAAAAATTAGAGATTCTATTGGACAAGCGTATTTTAAAGGCCGTTTAGACGAAACTGTGGATGTTAATGGTAATAAAATAAGTTCTTTTATGGTAACTGAAGATGCCTATACGCCTTTCCACATAGAGACCATTGTAGATAACAAACCTGCCTATGAAACAAAGGGTATCTGGGAATTAACAAATGATTTTATGGGAGGACCTTTTATAAATTATACCATAGAGGATAAAGTTAATAAACGTTGGGTTGGTGTTGAAGGCTTCGTTTTTGCTCCTTCAGTAGAAAAGCGTAATTACATGCTGGAGTTAGAATCAATAATAAAATCTGTTAAGATTGAATAATCTTTAGCAATAAAGTATAAAAAAAGCCAGCGCAATGCGCTGGCTTTTCACTATCAATAGAGTAAAGTGTTATTCTTTTTCTTTAGTGTCACCATTTTCCTCTTTGCTGGCATCCTTAAACTCTTTTATTCCACTGCCCAAACCACGCATTAGTTCGGGTATTTTTTTACCTCCAAACAACAACAAAACAACTACTACAATTAGTGCTATTTGCCAAGGTCCAATAGCTAGTGGTAACATATATAAGCTCATAATATTCAATTTAAAAGACAAAGTTAATAATTATAGTTTAATAATATCGTTTAAAGTATAACTTTAGCATTTACAAAATAAGTCTTGCCATAAATTTCTTTATTTTTGCTTTCAATGAAAAGAAAAAAGGAACCAAAAAAAATAAAAAGGAAACTACTTGATAAGTATAGACTTGTTATACTTAATGAACTTACCTTTGAAGAACGTTTATCCTTTAAATTAACAAGACTAAACGTTTTTGTTTTTGGGTCTTTATCAGCTTTATTTCTTATAACTATCACCTATCTTATAATTGCATTTACGCCATTAAGAGAATACATTCCCGGATATTCTTCAACAGCCTTAAAGAATAAGGCAACAGAACTTAGTTTTAAAACAGATTCGTTACAGCGTGTTATTGCAATGAATGAATTATATTATGGTTCCATAAAAAAAGTGTTAAAAGGAGATGTAAGTGCTTCTGATTTTAATAAAGATTCTATTATTGAAGCGGTTAAAATAGAAGCTAGTGAAGTAGATTTAGCTCCTACAGCAGAAGATTCTATTTTAAGAGAAAAGGTAGATAAAGAAGATAAATATAACCTATTTGAGCTAGCTACAACAGCAACTAATTTTGTGTTATTTCCACCTGTGAATGGTACTATTAGTGAAGACTATAACCTTGAAGAGAAACATTATGCAGTTGATATTGTTGTTCCAAAGGACACGCCTGTAAAAGCAACTGCCGATGGTGTTGTAATTTTCTCTGAGTGGACTGTAGCTACAGGTTATGTGATTATTTTAGAACACAGTTACGGACTTATTTCGGTTTATAAGCATAATGCCTCGTTAACAAAATCGCAAGGCGACTTGGTAAAAGCTGGAGAGGTTATCGCTACAGCAGGAAATACCGGAGAACTCTCAACAGGTCCTCATTTACATTTTGAACTTTGGAATGATGGGTATCCTATCAATCCAACAAATTTTATAGATTTTAAATAATGTTATCAATAAAATCTGCTCTAGCAAAACCATTTGCTAAACGTGTTTATAAAAGCATTGCAAAGTGGGCCAAAAGCCCGATTGAAACTCAGGAGAAAGTTTTCCAGGAATTAATTTCTAGAGCAACTAGCACCCAATTTGGTAAAGACCATGATTTTGTAAGTATTAATTCGCATGAAGATTTTGTAAAGCGAGTTCCTATACGTGATTATGAAGCATTGAAGCCTTATATAGAAAAGGTAGTTGCAGGTGAAGAGAATATTCTTTGGACAGGAAAACCACTTTATTTTGCTAAAACATCTGGTACTACTTCAGGTGCTAAATACATTCCCATTACAAAAGCAAGTATGCCCAGTCATGTAAAGGCTGCTAGGAATGCCATTTTAATGTACATTCATGAAACAGGAAATACCAAATTTGTAGATGGTAAAATGATTTTTCTTCAAGGGAGCCCTATTTTAAATGAAAAAAATGGGATAAAACTTGGCCGACTTTCAGGCATTGTGGCACATTATGTACCTAAATATCTTCAAAAAAATAGATTGCCCTCATGGGAAACCAATTGTATTGAAGATTGGGAAGCCAAAGTAGATGCCATAGTTAATGAAACCTTACCAGAAAATATGACCATAATTTCTGGGATACCCTCTTGGGTTCAAATGTATTTTGAAAAGTTAGTTCAAAAAACAGGAAAACCTGTTGGAGATACTTTCAAGAATTTCAATTTATTCATATTTGGGGGTGTAAATTATGAGCCGTATCGGTCTAAGTTTGAAAGTTTGATAGGGCGCAAAGTTGATAGTATTGAATTATACCCTGCCAGTGAAGGTTTTTTTGCATTTCAAGATAAACAAAACAAAAAAGGCATGTTACTTCAATTAAACTCTGGTATTTTTTATGAGTTTATTAAAGCCGATGAGTTTTTTAATGAAAACCCAAAACGAATCACTATTAAAGATGTTAAGGTTGGCGTTAATTACGTGATGATAATTTCAACAAATGCCGGACTTTGGGCTTATAATATTGGTGATACGGTAGAGTTTACATCAACAAAACCATATCGTGTTATTGTTTCGGGGCGCATAAAGCATTTTATTTCTGCCTTTGGAGAACATGTAATTGGTAAGGAAGTTGAACAGGCTATACAAGAAGCAACGGCAAATACAGATGTAAGTGTAACAGAATTTACGGTGGCACCTCAAATTAATCCAGAAGAAGGATTACCTTATCACGAATGGTTCATTGAGTTTGAAAAGGAACCTGAAGATATTTTGGCTTTTGCCAAAAAAGTTGATATATCGCTTCAAAAACAAAATGTATATTATTTTGATCTAATAGAAGGCAAGGTGCTTCAAGCACTAAAAATTACTAGAGTAAAGAAAGATGGTTTTAAAAACTACATGAAATCAATTGGTAAATTAGGTGGGCAAAATAAGCTTCCTAGGCTTTCAAACGACAGGAAAATTGTTGAGGATTTTCCGTACACGTATTAAACATATAGTATTATCTTTCTTCTTTAAAAACCAAATTTTTGTTTTAAAAAAACATATAAATATAGTTTTACTTCAGGAACCACTTTGTTAGTATATAAATTTTTTCATTTAGTATTCTTGAATTTTTAAATGAAAAAAATAATGTACTTTTGGCACTGAAAAAAACGCTAATGAGTAATAAAAAACATCACGAAAGAACACGAGCTCAAGAGAGTTCGAATGCTATCGAAAGGATGTATATTACCATGCGGCATTTGTTTATTCGTGGCTTCTATAAGCCCATGGGTATTTCAGGTGAAATGCTTCGGAATTCACTACTACTTTTAAGGCCTGAGATTTATGGGTCTATTGGTGAAGAAAAAGCCGAATTAGAAGGATTACTCTATGTTATAGATAGACTTCCTGAAGGTATAGAAGAGTGTACTTATATTAATCTCACTAGCGATGAAGGTTATGCCAATTCACATTTTAAACCCATCATCCCCGAAAAAAGACGTAGAAATTGCTACAGAATTGATAGTGAACAAATGAATATTGAAATAACCAGAGGACGTTCTGAGATTTACGATATTCTAACGCATTTAACCTTCCTTTTTATAGAATCCCATAAAATAAGTAACCGAGTTTTAATAAACGATGAAGGCCTTACTACCAGAGATTGGGTAAAATTAGAAAAAGCAGTTCTCTCTAAAAAAAAGTTAACAAACGAAGAAAGGGAAGTAGCCATTACACACGTTGCCTATATTTTAGGACGTACCTTTAATGAAATAAAAGAGGTATATAATGAGTTTTCAACAGCCAAACAACCAGAAAGATTACTTCATATTGTGTATTGGTTAGGAAAATTAGCTATTGAGGAACAGGTTAATGATAACAAGAGAACTATAACGTTTAGCCCTGTGTTAAGAGAACGCATAGGGCATCATATACACGGTGAAATTTGGGCTAATAACATTAAGGATATTTTGTTTAAAAATAATTTAATGGAACGCCCCATTCATATAATAAGTGCTAATATGCACAGTGTTATGAATACCATTTTTGCGCCTTTAATATTAAAAACATCAGCTTCTATAATAGATGTTTTTAAGACATACGAATCCTTAAGTAAAAAGGAAAATGAAGTTTTACGCAATAAAGTGAATACTGAAGCGTTGCGAAATGGAATGACCTATATAAAGGATTTGTCTGGTACTAATATAGATGTACAAATTTTTGATACGAGTAAAATAGAGGTATCAAAAGTTGATATAAAAACTAATAATGAGCTTTTAAAAGAAAAGAAACCTGTTATATTAGTAATGGATTATGCTTTTGGTGAACAGGCTTATGAAACCATTGATGAGCTTTTAAAACCATACAAAAAGAAAAAAGAAAATATTCATTTGAATGTAGAATCGGTTTCAATAATGGGTAAAGCAGGTATTTTAGAAGGTGGTAAAGGCGATATTATGATTCCATCGGCTCATATTTTTGAAGGAACCGCAGATAATTATCCTTTTAAAAATGAACTTAAAAAAGAAGATTTAGAAGGACAAGGCATTGATGTTTATGAAGGTACCATGGTTACGGTTTTAGGCACTTCACTTCAAAATAAGGATATTTTAAAATTCTTTTATAATTCCACATGGCAGGTTATTGGTTTAGAAATGGAGGGAGCGCATTACCAAAAAGCCATTCAAGCAGCCTCAAAGGTAAGAGGAAGTATAAGCTCAGATGTAAAAGTAAGATACGCTTATTATGCCAGTGATAATCCATTAGAAACAGGAGCAACATTGGCTTCAGGTGGTTTAGGAACCACAGGGGTGAAACCAACCTATTTAATAACAAGAACAATTTTAGAACAAATATTAAACTAACACAATATAATTATGAGTAAAGATTCTCAACAATCTGAAGAAGTAGATTTAGGGCAGTTGTTTAAAATGATTGGTAATATGTTTGATAAACTTTTTAAGTTTACAGGAAACATTTTCAACAAGTTGTTTTTAGCTTTTGTTTGGTTGGTATTTTTTGTAAAGAAACATTTTTTAAAGTTTGTTATTGCCGGTGTTTTAGGAATTGTACTGGGGTTTATAGTAGAATCAAAATCGGAACCAGTTTATAAATCAAACATAACTATCAAACAAAATTACAAAACAGGTGAAGACCTATTTAACTCTATTAATTATTATAATGAATTAGTAAATGAAGGAGATATAACTACACTTTCAAAAGTTTTAAGTATTGATTCTTTAGATGCTGCATCTATTTTGTCCTTTGAGATGGAGTCTGCTATTAGTGAAAATGAAAAATTAGAAAGATACGATGAGTATTTAAAAGGCTTAGATTCTATTTTGGCTTCTACTATTGAATATAAAACATACTTAGAAAATGAAAATGATTACAATCATTCTTTGCAACAAATTAGAATTAAATCTAAAGAAAGAAATAATTTTAATAATGTGTTTGATAGAATAGTTGATAATGTAAATACAAATAAATACTTTGTAAGAGAGCAGCAAAAGGATACGTTAGAGCTACTAAATAGAATGTCATCACTTAAAGAGGCTCTGGTAAAATCAGATTCTTTGCAGAGTACATATAAGCGGGTTCTTGAAATGAGAGATCAAGAAGATGGGTCTTCTCAAACAAGTGTAACAATCAAGAATGCTGATGATGTAAATAAAACAAGGGAATTTGAATTATACAAAAGTGATTTGGAATTACAGCGAGAAATTGTTGATTTGGAACGGGAAATAGAAGACAAAAAGTATATTGTTGAGGTTATTTCTAGCAAGCAAGACAGTGGTAGTGTTGATAATACCAAAAAGCTATTAGGTAAATCTGTAAGTCCTAAAATATACTATACCATTATTTTTGAGCTATTAACTTTTATGGTTCTTATTGGGTTTACCTTTATTAAATTCTTAGAAAGATATAAAGACAAAATTTAATAAATGACAATTTTAGTAACAGGAGGAGCGGGTTTTATAGGGTCTCACGTAGTAAGACTCTTTGTTAAAAAATATCGTGATTATAAGATATTTAATTTAGATGCATTGACATATGCAGGAAATTTGGAGAATTTAAAAGATATTGAGGAGGAAACTAACTATCATTTTATAAAGGGAGATATTTGCGATGATAAATTTATCAAAGAATTATTTCATAAGCATAAATTTGATGCGGTTATTCATTTAGCTGCTGAATCACATGTGGATAGATCCATTAAGGACCCTATGACATTTGTCCAAACAAATGTCATAGGTACTATAAACTTATTAAATGCTTTTAAGGAGTGTTGGAAGGACTTATTACAAGATAAGTTATTTTATCATATTAGCACTGATGAAGTTTATGGCACATTAGGTGAGAAAGGATTGTTTACAGAAGTTACAGCGTACGACCCTAATTCACCATATTCGGCATCAAAAGCAAGTTCAGATCATTTTGTTAGAGCTTATGGGGAGACTTATGGAATACCATATGTAATAACAAATTGTTCGAATAATTATGGTCAAAATCAATTCCCTGAAAAATTAATTCCTTTGTTTATAAATAACATAATAAACAATAAACCATTACCTGTTTATGGTAATGGAAATTATACTAGAGATTGGTTGTATGTTAAAGACCATGCGTTGGCTATAGATTTAGTTTTTCACAAAGGAGAAAATACTGAAACTTATAATATTGGTGGGTTTAACGAATGGAAAAATATTGATTTGGTCAAGACCTTATGTAATCAAATGGATAAAAGGTTAGGAAGGCCCGTTGGTACTTCGGAAAAACTAATAACCTATGTAAAAGATCGGCCAGGGCATGATTTAAGATATGCTATAGATGCTTCTAAGATAAATAAAGAATTAGGGTGGAAACCATCTGTTACTTTTGAAGAAGGTCTTAAAGTTACAATAGATTGGTATTTAAATAATAAAGATTGGTTGGATAATGTAACAAGTGGAGAATATCAAAACTATTACAAAAAACAATATATTTAAATGAAAGGAATTATTCTAGCTGGTGGTTCAGGAACACGATTGCATCCTTTAACTTTATCAGTAAGTAAGCAGTTAATGCCCATTTATGATAAACCTATGATATATTATCCATTATCTACGTTAATGTATGCAGGTATTCAAGAGATTTTGATTATTTCAACTCCAAGAGATTTACCACTATTTAAGGACCTGCTAGGTGATGGGCGTAAGTATGGCTGTCAATTTGAATACGCTGTTCAAGAAGCCCCAAATGGTTTAGCCGAAGCATTTATAATAGGTAAAAATTTTATTGGAAATGATAAAGTGGCTTTGATTTTAGGAGATAATATTTTTTATGGTACAGGTTTAGCAAAACTATTACAATCAAACAATAATCCGGATGGAGGCGTTATTTATGCCTACAGGGTTCATGATCCGGAAAGATACGGGGTAGTAGAGTTTAATGATTCAGGAAAAGTAATATCAATTGAAGAGAAGCCTAAAAACCCAAAGTCTAATTATGCAGTACCAGGGATTTATTTCTATGACAATTCCGTAGTTGAAATAGCAGAAAACATGAAGCCAAGTGATAGAGGAGAACTTGAAATTACTGATGTTAATAAGGAGTATTTGATGAAAAACAAATTGCATGTAAGTATTTTAGACAGAGGCACGGCATGGTTAGATACAGGTACGTTTCAATCTCTAATGCAAGCCTCACATTTTGTTGAGGTTATAGAAGAGAGGCAAGGTTTGAAAATAGGTGCTATAGAAGGGGCAGCCTTTGAAATGGGATATATTAATGAAGAGGAATTTCGAGACTTGGCACAGCCACTATTAAAAAGTGGTTATGGCAATAATCTCTTAGGGTTAATTAAAAATAAGGAATGATAGCTATAGAAACTAAATTAAAAGGGTGTTTTGTTTTAGAACCACAAATATTTTATGATAATAGAGGATATTTTTTTGAAAGTTTCAACCTTAACATATTTAAAAGTTTAACTGGAGTTGACATCAATTTTGTTCAAGATAATGAGTCTAGATCGTCTAGAGGTGTATTAAGAGGGTTACATTATCAAAAAGGAGAGTATGCACAAGCCAAACTAGTCAGAGTTATAGAGGGAGCTGTTCTTGATGTAGCGGTAGATTTAAGAAGAAATTCAAAAACTTTTGGGGAGTATTTTTCTGTTGAACTTACAGAAGAAAATAAAAAGCAATTATTTATTCCAAGAGGGTTTGCTCATGGATTTTTAGTTTTAAGTAAAGAAGCAAAGTTTTCCTACAAATGCGATAACTTTTACAATAAAGAATCAGAGGGAGGTATCATATATAATGACGTTAGTTTGAATATAGATTGGTTAATGAATGATTCTGAATTAATTATTTCTGAAAAAGACAAAAAATTACCCAATCTAAATACTGTTAAAATATGAAACACATATTAGTAACAGGAGGTAATGGACAATTAGCGTCGTGTATTAAAGATATTGAAAATAACTACAATTCGTATAATTTTATTTACACGGATTATGAAGATTTAGATATTTGTAATAAAACTCAGCTTGACAGTTTTTTTAAAGCACACACATTAGCTTTTTGTATTAACTGTGCCGCATACACAGCAGTTGATAAAGCTGAATCTGAAACAGAAAAGGCATATTTAATAAATGCAACGGGGGCTAAAAATCTTGCCGAAATATGTAAAGATTATAACGTGACCATGGTACATGTGTCTACAGATTTTGTGTTTCAAGGTAATACTAATCAAAGTTATACAGAAAATGATGTTACAAAACCAATTAGTGTGTATGGCGCATCAAAACTTAAGGGCGAGCAGGAAATAATCAAGACATTGCAAAATTATTTTATTATTAGAACTTCTTGGCTCTACTCAGAACATGGTAACAATTTTGTAAAAACAATGCTAAGACTGGGTAAGGAAAGAGATGAGTTAAAGGTGGTAAATGATCAAATAGGAACACCAACTTATGCTCCTGATTTAGCAGAGGTAATAATGAGTTTTATTGTAACTAAAAATGTAAACTATGGTACCTATCATTACAGTAATGATGGTGTTGTAAGCTGGTTTGATTTTGCTGCATCTATTTTTAAATTAAGTAAGGTAGATGTTAAATTAACCCCAATACCAAGCGACCATTTCCCTCAAGATGCTAATAGACCAAAATTTAGTGTACTAGATAAGACAAAGATTAAAAAAGAACTACAAATAAGTATAAAACCTTGGGAAACCAGTTTACAAAGGTGTCTTCAAAAACTAATATAATGAGTTATAAAATAGGTGTAATCGGGTTAGGTTATGTAGGATTACCATTAGCGGTTGAATTTGCAAAAAAACACCCAGTTGTCGGGTTTGATATAAACGAAAGTCGTGTTAAAGAACTAAATTCTGGCAATGACTCAACTTTAGAGGTTTCTAACGAAGCACTAAAAGAGGTTTTAGGTATAAACGAGAGTTTAGGATTATTAACGACTAATAAATCGCAGGATATTAGCGATTGCAATGTGTATATAGTTACAGTTCCAACACCTGTAGATAATAATAATAGGCCCATTTTAACCCCTTTAATTAAGGCTTCAGAAACTGTAGGTAAAGTGTTAAAACCAAATGACATTGTTATTTACGAATCTACGGTTTATCCAGGTGCAACAGAAGAAGAATGTGTTCCTGTATTAGAAAAAGTAAGCGGACTAAAATTTAATATAGATTTTTATTGCGGGTACTCTCCAGAACGCATAAATCCGGGTGACAAGGTACACACGGTTACTAAAATTAAGAAAGTAACTTCTGGTTCTACCCCCGATATTGGTAAAGTGATAGATGAGTTATATTGTTCAATAATTACTGCCGGTACACACCTAGCGCCAAGTATAAAAGTTGCTGAGGCTGCTAAAGTTATTGAAAATGCGCAACGCGATATTAATATTGCTTTTGTTAATGAATTGGCTAAAATTTTTAACAAGTTAGACATTGACACACATCAGGTATTAGAAGCTGCGGCGACCAAATGGAATTTTTTACCATTTAAACCCGGTTTGGTTGGTGGGCACTGTATAGGTGTAGATCCTTTTTACCTAGCTCAAAAAGCCCAAGAAGTGGGGTATCATCCAGAAATTATTTTGGCAGGAAGACGCTTAAATGATGGCATGGGCGAATATGTTGCAACCGAAGTTTTAAAATTAATGGTTACCAATAATATTCAAATTAAACAGGCAAAAGTATTAATGCTCGGTATTACATTTAAGGAAAATTGTCCAGATATTAGAAATACCAAAGCTGTTGATGTGTATTACGCCTTAAAAGGATTTAATATGGAGGTAGATATTTATGACCCTTGGGCAAACGAAGAAGAGGTTTATCATGAATATAAAATTAACACCATAAAAGAAATTTCTAAAGAGTATGATGCTATAGTTCATGTGGTAGCACATAATGAGTTTAAGAAATTAGATTTAGATTCGCTAAAAGCGGAGAATGCAATTGTTTACGATGTAAAAGGTACTTTGGATAAAGAGGTTATAACCAAAAGATTATAGCATTATGTTTCAAATCAAAAATTTGCGTTTTGTTTTTGTTTTGGTGGTTTTAAGTGTTTATAGTTGCAACAATAAGGCAGCGCAATTAAAACTAGAGAAATCTCTTTTAAAAAGCTTAAAAAAAAGCTTATCAAATGAAGACATTAAAAACTATTATGAAGTAAAGATCAATTTTTTAGCTGAAAAAGATGATAATTTTCAGTTGTTTTATACGGAAGATTACCTCTTAAGTTTTTCTGAAAAACAGTCGATTAGAAAAGATTTCAAAGGAAAAAAAGAATTTCAGGAGATTATATTTGGTCTACCAGAAAACGTTTTTCCTGATAGATTCAGGATAGATTTAGGTAGTAATAAAGAGCAATCATTTATTAAAATTAATACCATTACATTTAGTTATAAACATAGAGCTATTGTTATTCCTAAACATCTAATTTCAACACTTTTTGTGTTTAATAATCAAGTAAGTTTTAATAAGAACAAAAAAGAATTGCATTTAACTAACGGTTCAATACATTCAGACAAAATTTATGATCCTTACTTAACGTGTTCACCCCAATTGGTCAGAATGTTGTTCGATTTATAATGATTTTAAAATGAGTAATAAAAGAATTATTGGTAAAAAAGTATTAGTAACGGGTGGGGCAGGATTTATAGGTTCTAACCTAATAGATGTTTTAATTAACCAAAACAATACAGTAGTTTGTTTAGATAATTTGGCAACTGGTCACCTAAAAAATATTGAACCCCATTTAAATCATCCTAATTTTACGTTTATAGAAGGCGACATTCGAGATTTAGAAACTTGTTTAAATGCAAGCAAAGGTGCAGATATAATTTTGCACCAAGCAGCTTTAGGATCAGTACCCAGATCTATAAATAACCCCATGTTAACTAACGAAGTTAACATTTCTGGGTTTTTAAATATGCTTTGGGCTACAAAGGAAAATCAGGTAAAACGATTTGTATATGCAGCAAGTTCCTCAACTTATGGAGATCACCCTGATTTACCTAAAAAAGAAGCCAATATTGGGAATCCTTTGTCTCCCTATGCAGTTACAAAATATGTAAACGAAATGTATGCCGATGTGTTTGCAAGAACATATGGTATAGAAACCATAGGTCTTAGGTATTTTAATGTATTTGGACCAAAACAAGACCCTAATGGTGCTTATGCGGCAGTAATTCCTAAATTTATCAATTTAATTTTAAAAGGAGAATCGCCAACAATTAATGGTGATGGCACACACTCTAGAGATTTTACTTATATTGATAATGTGGTTCAAATAAATCAGTTAGCAGCCCTTACAGAAAATACGGAAGCAGTAAATACCGTGTATAATGTGGCATGTGGTGAAAACACTAATTTAAATGAGCTGGTAATGGCCATAAAAAAGAGGTTAAAGGAAAAGGGTGTAACTGCAAATGTAGATGTTATACACGGGCCAGAGCGTAAGGGAGATGTAAAACATTCTTTAGCATCAATACAAAAGGCAAGTACCACCCTAGGTTATAACCCAACTATTACCTTTGAAGAAGGTATAAAACAAACTCTAGATTTTTTTGTTAGGTAAACACGGCTTTGAATAATTTACTAAAAAACGATGTAAAAGAGAAATCTCTTCTAATTATTGGGATAGCGGTATTTGCTTTTCCCGTTTTTAGAAATGCGGTTCAATCAATTTCAATACTGTTATTTATTGGGTTTTCTCTCATTCTTTTTTGTAAGAGGTTAAAATTTACCAAGCAACATTTATTCGGATTAATTATAGTAACAATTTGGGTTATTTATTTATGCATTACACTAATTTATTCTGATGATTTTGATTATGGATTCATTTTAGCGCAACGGTATATTAATATTTTAGTTATACCAATAATTTTTGTGCTCTTTGTGCCTAAATTATTATTTAAAAAGCAGCATTATTTTTATTTGTCATTCATAGTTTCCAACGTAATTTTTATATTTTTTATTTATTATAAGGCTATTACTGTTGCTGAAAACACTTGTTATCCAGAGATTTACTATGAGAATATATTTGATAAGCTTAAATTTCTCTTAAGTAAACCGAATTATATTATTTTTTCCTGTTATGAAAATGAAGTACAACACTCTTTATTTGTTCACAGGGTATATAATTCAATGAATTTCTTATTCTCTATAATTCTATTAATAGAGCTTATTATTAAAAGACATTTTAAAAGTCTATTATTTTATGTATTTTCAATTTTAGCATTTTTTGTGTTTTTCTTTTTACTTTACAGACAGTTATCAATCGTTAACATAATTTTAGCTATTACTTTAATTCCTTGTTATTTAATGCTGAGTATGCCTAATAGAAAATTAGGATTTTTAATTATTGGAGTTCTAATGGTTTTCAGTCTAATTATGTTGGGTTTGGGTTTAAAAGAAAACCAAGTAACTAAGAAGTATGTCATCCCTGTTTTAAACTTAGTAAAAAAGACATTTACTGGAGAAGGTGATGCAAATGTTGATGAGCGTTATGAGATAAATCAAGCGAGTTTTAATTTAATAAAACAACGTCCAGTATTTGGACACGGAATTGGCGATGTACAAAATAAATTAAATAACTATTATAAAGATCATCAAACAGAATCAAATTCATTTAAGCTAGCCTTAATTAAAAACCTTAATTCGCATAATAACTACTCTTTTTTAATTTTGTCAGGCGGATTTGTACTTTTCGGTCTTTATTGTATAAATATAATATTCTGTCTTTATAAGTCATTCATTCTAAAGCATTGGTTGTACGTTACATTTCTTTTAATAATTAGTTTAAATTTAATTTCCGAGAACATGTATTCACGCATTCATGGTGCATTATTTTATGCATTGTTTAATGCATTATTTCTTGCGGATATTCTTAAATATAAAAAGTAAATTGAGTTTAAAACTAAAATATAAACTAGAGTATAATTTCATTATTTATTTAATAGGCAAGGTGACTAGTGCAGGCGTTGTAGTAGGATCTATACCTTTATTTATTAAATGTTTTGGTGTAGAAGAATATGGAGAATTTATATATGTTTACACTACATTTTTAATGTTATTGGCTGGCTCTACCGGATGGATTGTTCAAGGGGTTTTAAGATTTTTTACTTTAGAAAATAATAGAGGTAAAATATCTTCAGAAGCATTTCAAATGACATACAAGTCATTTTTAGTTTCCGCTCTTTTGCTTTCTGTCTTTTTTTTAATATCTGAAATACATTTTAACGTAATTTTTTTAACAGTCGGCTGTCTTTTTTTTAGCTTTTTTTATTCCGTTAATTTATCGATAAAGCAAGCGGTTTTAAAATCTAAGGTTTACATTTTTGCAGATATCTCGAGAGCATTAACCTTTTTGGTTGTTCCTCTTTTGATGTATTATTTTCTGCCTACGCTGGAGGGAATTTATAGTTTATTATTTGGTGTGTTATTAAGTTATATTGTGGGCTTATGTGTGCTTACAAGATGTCATTTACCAAAACCAAATTTAAATTTTAAAGAAAAGACGCGATGGAGCAAAATTTTTTTTAAATATGGTTTTCCGTTAAGTATTTGGATGTTTTTTTCACCAACTACAAACGGTGTTGATAGGTATATTATTGAATTTAGCTTAGGGACCATAGTACTAGCTAAATACTCTGCTATTTTTGATATTGTATTTAAAGTGTTTTCTAGTTTAGCAGTTCCTTTTAATAGTATAGTTCAGCCCCTTTTGATTTTAAACTATAATGAGAAAAACTTTGCAGGATATAAAAAAACAATGAGAAAATCCATTACTTATCTCTCAATAATGTTTATTCTTTTTTTAGGAGGGCTTTATCTTTTTAAAAATTTCATTATATGTACTTATTTGAATTTTTGTGTCGATTTCGAAAAACTAGAAAAACTAATAATACCTTTTGCCGTAAGTAGTTATATTTGGCAATTAGCTATTTTAATGCAAAAAAACATGGAAGTGTCTAATAGAACAATTGAAACATCAGTTTACATGCTGATTATAGTTGTTTTAACATTATTGTTAGGAATAATTTTAGTTCCAAGATATGGAATGTTTGCATCTGCCTACATTTCATTATTGTGCTCTGTTGTTTATTTGATTTTAATAGTGTTTGGAACCAAAAAGCATTTCAAACAATGATATTTTATTTATTTTTTTTGATTTTGGTGTTTGTTTTGGCTTTTGTAAATAACAAAATTTCAAAGAAAATATTTTATCCTCCTTTATACCTATGTTTTTTGTGGATCTTTTTTGTTTTTCTGCATTTGATATATAATCTTTTACTAAGTTATAAGCCTAATGTGCTTTCAGCAAAGGTGCTTTCTTATTTTTTGTGCGTCATATTATTGTTCTCTTTTGGCGGAATTATTGCTCGAGGCTTAAATAAAAATAGAAGCAATTATAGAGTTAAAATGGTTTTAAATAAAAGGGTATTGAAAATTTTATTTTATTTGAACATAGTTTTCTTTTTAAAATTTATTCTAACTATTAAGTCAATTACAGGCTCTTATTTTGATTTACTTTTATTTCGGTATTATACTTCCGTAGAGGGGGTGGATATTGGTTTGATTAAATATTCCATAACATTTGCCGTGTTTTCAATGTTACTATTCTTAACTGATTTTTATAATAGAGACATAAAAAGCTTAAAACTGAAAATAAGATTAGGAGTAATGTTTTTAATAGCTTTTAGTTTTGCTGTACTATCAGCATCAAGAGGAACCTTTTTATTCTTATTAATAAGTTGTCTAGGTGTTTATTCAATTTATAACAAAATTAATATCAAATTGGTTTTGAAAACGGTAGGTATAACTTTGGCAATTTTTATCACGATGGCAACCATCATGAAAAAGTCTATGCCAAATGAACACAATTCATCTAAAAGTTATTCTGCAATTGATAAAGTAGAATATTTGTTATACTCTTACGGTTCTTTACCCCTTAGTGCTTTTGATAAGTTTTTAAATGAATCTTATACAATAACGTACGGAGATATTTTATTAAGATTTCCAAAGGCCATTTTGTACAAAGTTGGTGTAAGCGATACGTCTCCTGGAAATTTGGTAGAAAGATATGTTAAAGTACCAGACTTGGTTAATGTTCATACTGCTTTTTATAAATTGATTAAAGATTTTGGAGTGATTTACTCTTTACTCTTTATGTTTTTAATTGGATTTTTACACACGCATTTTTTTATCGGAGCTAATAAATCATTTGGAAAGTTGATAGGATATTCTACAATGCTTTTTCCTTTAACAATGACATTTTTTGAAGAAAACTACGTTTCAATTTTATCTACATGGATACAGCTGGGGTTATTTGTATATATGGCAAAATATTTTATCAAGTATGAATATTAATTTAGGAATTATTATCGTAAATTTTAATTCGGGAAGCATTCTAAATAACTGTGTAAATTCAATATTTAGAAGTGATTTGAATGAAATTAATCTAACTGTAGTAATTGTAGATAACGATTCCAAAGATGATTCACTTAACTTGGATAAAGTAGGTGATGATAGACTAATTATATTGCGGAATAGAGAAAATAAAGGATTTGGGTTTGCTTGCAATCAAGGTGCAGAATTATTAAAAAAATCAACACATCTATTATTTTTAAATCCTGATACAGAAGTACAGGAAAATACGTTTCAAGAAAGTATTAAATTTTTAAATAAAAATTCAGAAGTTTCTATATTAGGTACAATGCATAGAAATGAGAATGGCAAAATTCAAATTTCATGCTCAAATACCCCAACTCCTATTAGGATATTTTGGGATATTCTGGGCTTGTCTAAGGTGTTTCCGAAAATATTTACACCTGCAACGTTAATGACAAATTTTGATCATAAATCTTCAAGATTTGTAGATCAAGTTATGGGGGCGTATATGTTAATGGAAAGATCTGTTTTTGAAAAATTGAATGGATTTGATACCAGATTTTTTGTTTATTATGAAGATGCCGATTTTGGTTTAAGATCAAGGAAAATTGGTTTAAAAAGTTACTACAATTCTGATATTGAAATTTTGCACCATGGAAGAGGTACAACTAAAGGAATTTCGCACATTGCATTGTTTTATAATTTAAGAAGTAGAGTTCAATTCATTCATAAGCATTATGGTTATTTTTGGGGAATAATAATTCAAATTTTAACATTTATAGTAGAACCTATTACAAGAGTTCTGTTTAACCTAATAAAAAACCCAACCGAAAATAGAAATACTGTAAAGGCATTTAAAATGCTTTATAAATATAAATTTAATAATGGATGAGATTAGTATTATTTCCAACTTATACTGAAACTGGCGCAAGTAGCAGGTATCGGATCTACCAATATATTCCTTGTTTTAAACAATATAATACTAAAGTTTATCCTTTTTTTGATGAAAACTATATTCCCGGACAGAATTTAAAATCTATTAAGGGGATACTTTATTTATTCAAAATATATTTGGGAAGGTTGTATAGAATGGCCTGTTTACAAAAAGATGACGTAGTTATATTGCAATATGAGTTCACAAAACTATTACCTTTTAACACTTTATTCTTTAAAATATTTAGGATAAAGTATATAGTAGATTTTGACGATGCTGTTTTTCATGACTATGATTGTAATAAAAACAGAATAATTAGAACACTATTTAAAAACAAAATAGCTCACGTTATTAAACATGCTAAAATTGTTATTACTGGAAGTCCATACTTGACTGATTACGCTTCAAGATTTAACCCAAATATTATCGAAATTCCAACATCAATCGATCTTAAAAAATATAAAAGGTCATTACAAGAAAAAAATAATGATAAATTTGTTATTGGTTGGATTGGTTCTTCATCTACCTCATTACATTTAAGATTAATTGTTGATGCATTAAAAGTACTTCATGATGAAAATATTAATTTTGAATTAAAATTAATAGGATATGATTCTAAAGAAGGGATTAATTTTGGAACTATACCTCTTAAAATGGTTAAATGGGAAGCATCAACTGAAATTAGCGAGCTTGCCACTATAGATGTTGGCATTATGCCCTTAATTGATTTTCCTTTTGCTCGAGGAAAATGCGCATTCAAATTAATACAATATATGGCAATGGCAAAACCAACTATTTCTAGTTCCTTTGAGGCTAATTTAAAGGTAGATATTAATAAAGAAAATTTATTTGCTGATACAACTGAGAATTGGGTTAATGCTTTTAAAGAAATAATAGACAATAGAGGTTTTTATAAACAAATAGGTTTAAGAAATAGAAAAATAATTGAAAACTATTATTGTATCCAGTCCAATGCTGAAAAGTATGTAAATATCATAGAATCTGTGAAGAATGTCCGGTAAGTTAATTATTTCCTTAGATTTTGAACTCATGTGGGGTGTTAGAGATAAAAAGACCATTGCAAATTATGGGTCTAATATCTTAAATGTTCATAACACTCTACCAGTGTTATTGGATTTATTTCGTGAATATGACATTAAAGCCACATTTGCGGTAGTTGGGTTTCTTTTTGCAAAAGACCGAGAGGAACTGATTAATTATATACCTAAAATAAAACCCAATTATTTAGATAAAAATTTAAGTCCATATAACGGTTATTTAGAATCCATAGGTGAAAATGAAGATACGGATAAATATAATTTTGGATTAAGTTTGATACAAAAGATACTAGATGAAGATAAACATGAAATATGCACTCATACCTTTTCGCATTATTACTGCAAAGAAGAAGGGCAAGATAACATAGCTTTTTATCATGACTTAAATCAAGCTATTTTAATAGCAAAAAAGTTAGATTTACGTATTGAGAGTATAATATTTCCGCGAAATCAATATAACTCATTTTATGATAAAGAATTACAGTCGTTAGGTATAAAAGTCTACAGAGGTAATGAAAGGTCATGGTATTATTCTCCTAAGGAAGGAAAAAACGACGCCCTTTCTAGAAGAATTTTAAGGCTCATGGATTCTTATGTAAATATTTCTGGACATAATTGTTTCAGGGTTAAAAGTAATGATGAGCAAGGTTTGATTGATATGCCGTCCAGTCGATTTCTAAGACCCTACAATAAAAAACTAAAAATGTTTGAACCCTTGCGCTTAAATAGAATAAAAAGTAGTATGACTTATGCTGCGAAGAATAAATTGAATTATCATTTGTGGTGGCACCCACATAATTTTGGATCTAATGAAAGGGAAAATTTTAATTTTTTAACTCAAGTTTTAGAACATTATAAGTTTTTAAAGGGTAATTATGATTTTAATAGTACTACAATGATTGGAGCAGTAAAAAAAAATCAATGAAAATAATAATGCTAATTCAAGATGGTGAATCTTCAAGAATAATGTATAATGCATTAAAAGAAGAATTTAAAATATTAAGGGTAATTATCGAAAAACCTGTTCCTAAAATATCCCTAATAAAACGAAGAATCAGAAGATTGGGCGTTTTAAAAGTTGTAGATCAACTTCTATTTCAAGTTATAGTAGTCAAGGTTTTAAGAATACTTTCTAAAAGAAGACGAAAGGCTATTAAAGTCCAGAACAATTTAAAAGATAGCATTTCTAATTCTAATATTTTTACCGAAGTTGAATCTGTCAATAACATTTCTACAATTCAATTAATTAAAGATCTTAATCCAGATGTTATTATAGTAAATGGTACCAGAATCATTAGTAAAAAAGTTCTCTCATGTACGAATGCTGTTTTTTTAAATACTCATGTAGGGATTACACCAAAATATAGAGGAGTGCATGGGGGATACTGGGCTCTTGTAAGTAACGATAAATTCAATTGCGGTGTTACTGTACACAAAATAGATGAAGGAATTGACACGGGGGATATTTATGGTCAAGATTCAATTGATGTCACAATTAATGATAATTTTACTACTTATCCATTATTACAATTAGTTAAAGGGATAGTATTAATGAAAAATGCTATTAAAAGTCTTGAAAACAAGACTTTTAATACGTATAAGAATAATGAAATAAGTAAATTATGGTATCATCCAACAATAAGTCAGTATTTATACTACAGGGTTTTTAAGGGAATAAAATAGTATTATGAATGAGTTGCTCTATGTGATATTTATTGCGTTATACTGTTATTTGTTCCAAAAAATTAGAAGTTTTAAGACTCTAGCTCAAAAGTTGTCCTATATCCTAATATTATTAGTTCATATTGCGGCTATAATATTTTATTACCAAACCAGTATAGAGAATCAAAAAGATTCTTTTTTATTCTATCAAAATGCATTGGAAGCCCAAAGTATCTTTGAATTTAAACCTTACGGTAGCCAACTCATGTCTATTATAGCATACCCTTTCGCAAAGATTGGTATTAGCTATTTAAACGTATCTATACTTTTCAGCACCATTAGTTTTTTAGGCTACTGCAATTACTTATATTTTTTTAAGCGTAACAATATCCAGAGCACCTATGCCAATTATATAATGCTATTTGTTTTACTATTGCCCTCGCTTCATTTCTGGACGGCGGGTTTTACTAAAGAGGCTATTATATTTTATGCAATGAGTGTTATATTTCTTGATGTGTTCAAAAATCAAAAGGCGTCGTTAATAAGTTTATTTTTGGTGTGTATAATATTCTTTGTCAGACCCTACTTGTTTGTTATCTTGATAGGGGCTTATTTTATTCATTATTTTTTAAACTATAATACATCCAGTAAACAAAAAGTTAAAACCCTAATATGGGGTTTAATAATTGTTCTAGTAGCCACACCAATTTTGTTGGATTTTTTAAAGCTTAATAATTTGAATCTTCAACAATTTAAAACAAACTTCAATAAATTGGTACAATACAGTCAAAATGCTGGTAATTCATCAATAGATTTACAAGGGTCTAATTATTTTGAGAGATTCTTTTTGGTGTTGTTTAGGCCCATGTTTGTTGATGCTAAAAGTATTTATCAACATTATATTTCTTTTGAAAATTTAATTGTAATGATTGTCTTCATCCGATTTATATATCATGCATTTACAAAGAGTAGGACAATTAACTTTATAAAGAAACATATTTATATATTGGCTACAGTAGTTTTTTGTGTTCTTTTTTATAGTATTTATATGTACAATCTAGGATTAGCATCAAGAATGCGTGTAATGTTTATACCTTATATGTTTATATTTATATTTTTGTTTTATATTCAAAAAACAGAAAAACAGCTTGAATAAAAGAAAACTAGTTAGGATAACTACGGTTCCATTATCTTTAGATAAGCTACTGGAAGATCAATTAAGATTTATGAATAACCATTATGAGGTTACGGCAATATCCTCAGATATTGATTACTTAAAAAAGGTTGGAGAAAAAGAAGGAGTAAATGTTTTCAATGTAGAATTAACTAGAAAAATCACACCTATAAAGGACTTACGAGCTTTATTTAAGCTCATAAGGTATTTAATAAAAACAAAACCTTTTATAGTTCATACTCATACGCCAAAGGCAGGTTTAATAGGTATGTTGGCAGCTAGAATTGCTAATGTTCCCATAAGGTTGCATACTGTAGCAGGGTTACCGTTGTTAGAGACCATGGGTTTTAAGAGAAGGTTATTGGTTTATATTGAAAAGCTTACTTATTCTTGTGCCAAAAGGGTTTATCCAAATTCGTTTGGTTTGAAGAAAATCATAGAAGACCAAATTCTATCTTCAGGGCTCAAATTAAAGGTCATTGGAAATGGCAGTTCTAATGGTATCAATACAGATTATTTTAATATAGATTCAATACAAAACAGGGTTTTAGATGATTTAAGAAAAAGATTAAACATTACACCTAAAGACTTCGTATATATTTTTGTAGGAAGAATAGTGAGGGATAAGGGCATAAATGAAATTCTTGAGTCTTTTAAGGTTTTATATGAGAAATACAGTAATATAAAGTTATTGCTAGTTGGTCCTTTTGAAGACGAACTTGATCCAATTGAAATAGAATCAAGACAAATAATTAAGGATAATAAAAACATTATCACTACTGGTTATAAAAGAGATGTGCGCCCATATTTTGCTATCTCTAATGTATTAGTGTTTCCAAGCTATAGAGAAGGTTTTCCTAATGTTGTTATGCAAGCTGGGGCAATGAGTTTACCTAGTATTGTTTCAGACATTAATGGGTGTAATGAAATTATAACTCATAATGTTAATGGAAGTGTAGTAAAAGTTAAAAATATAGAAGAATTGCTTGCTGAAATGGAATCATATTTTCTAGATAAACAGAAGTATGATAGAATTAAAGCTAATTCAAGGCAAGCCATTGTAGATAAATATAATCGCCCTTATTATCTTAATAGTTTGTTAAAAGAGTATAAAGAAGTACAGAGTGTATAAGTTTTTTTTAAAGAATATAATTGATAGTGTGTCTGCATTCATTATGTTGTGTTTGTTTAGTCCTATTATTTTCCTATTAATAGTTATCTTGTATTTCAATAATTCTGGCTCGGTTTTTTTCTTTCAAAGTAGGCCAGGAAAAAAAGAACGAATTTTTAAGGTAATAAAGTTTAAAACCATGAACGATAAAAAAGATATAAATGGAAATTTATTGCCAGATGCAAAGCGATTAACAAATTTGGGAAGATTAATTAGAAAAACATCATTAGATGAATTGCCTCAACTCATAAATGTACTTAAAGGAGATATGAGTTTGGTTGGGCCAAGGCCTTTACTTCCTGAGTATCTATCCCTTTATAATAACCAACAGAAAAAAAGACACATCGTAAAACCTGGTATCACAGGTTGGGCGCAAGTTAATGGAAGAAATGCGATAAGCTGGACAAAAAAATTTGAATATGATACGTGGTATGTTGAGAATATTTCATTTTTATTGGATGTTAAAATCATTTTACAAACCATTATTAAGGTTTTTAAATCAGAAGGTATTAATACAAATAATCAAGCAACTACAATAAAATTTAACGGAAGTAACTAATGAAATATTTATTTGGTGCAAGTGGTCATGCTAAAGTTGTTTTAGATGTAATCAATTCCAATAATGACACGTTAGGAGGTATTTTTGATGATGATACCAACAAGAATTCTTTTTTGGATATTCCGTACTTGGGACAATACGAGAAGCATAATGAGTTTTCTAATGATTCAAAGTTTTTGGTGTCAATTGGGGATAATAGCTTAAGGAAGCTGGTAGTACAAAGAATTAAGCAAGATTTTTTTAAATCTTGTCACAATTTAAGTATTGTTTCTAAATATAGTGAAATTGGTTTAGGGACTGTTGTAATGGCTAATGCTGTTATTAATGCAGAAGCGAGCATTGGTAATCACTGTATCATAAATACCGCAGCAGTTGTTGAGCATGACTGCTACATAGAAGATTTTGTGCATATTTCGCCAAACGCGACGATTACAGGTAACGTTACAATTGGAGAAGGAAGTATGATAGGTGCTAATACTGTTGTTAAACAAGGAACTAAAATAGGTAAGTGGAGTATAATTGGAGCAGGAGCGGTAATAATTGAAGATGTTCCTGATTTTGCAACGGTAGTAGGAAACCCAGGTAAAATAATTAAATATAATGAACAATAAAATATGGTTATCCTCTCCTCATATGGGAGGAGAAGAACAAAAATATATACATGAGGCATTTAATACTAATTGGGTAGCACCATTAGGCCCCAATGTTAATGGCTTTGAACAAGATTTAGAATCGTATTTAGAACTAAACACAAAAGTCGCTTGTTTATCATCTGGAACAGCAGCCTTACATTTAGCACTAATTATGTCTGGGGTTTCTGCTGGAGATCAGGTGATTTGCCAAAGCATGACCTTTTCGGCTTCTGCCAATCCGATAGTGTACCAAGGAGCAACACCTATTTTTGTAGATAGTGAGCCAGATACTTGGAACATGTCTCCAGAGTTTTTAGAGGAAGCTATAAAAGATAGAATGTCCAAAGGCAAAAAACCAAAGGCTATTATTGTTGTGCATTTGTATGGTATGCCTACTAAAATGGATGAAATCATCGCTGTTGCTCAAAAATATGGAATCACTTTAATAGAAGATGCAGCCGAAGCTTTAGGGTCAGTTTATAATGACCAAAAGTGTGGTACGTTCGGAGATTTTGGAATTTTATCTTTTAATGGCAATAAAATCATTACGACTTCAGGAGGTGGTGCTTTAGTCTGTAAGACTGAAAAAGATAAGGCCAAAACAGTTTTTTTGGCTACTCAGGCAAGGGATGAAGGGCCCCATTATCAGCATAGTGAAATAGGCTATAATTATAGAATGAGCAATGTGCTGGCTGGTATTGGAAGGGGTCAAATGGAGGTATTGGATAAGTATGTAGCATTAAGAAGGCAAAACAATCAGTTTTATAAGGAACTTTTTAAAGACATCAAAGGTATTACAGTATTTAAAGAACCAACCGAAGATTATTTTTCAAACCATTGGTTAACTTGTATATTAGTAAACAAAGAAAAAGCAGGTTTTGATAGAGAGGATTTGAGATTAGAGTTGTTAAAAAATAATATTGAATCTAGACCTTTATGGAAACCAATGCATTTACAGCCCGTTTTTGAAAGTTATCCTTATTATGGAGATAAGGTAAGTGAAAATCTTTTTAAAAAGGGCCTATGTTTACCTTCTGGTTCCAATCTCTCTTCAAAAGATAAAGCATTTATAAGAAAAACGATTTTAGATTTTATAAATCATTAAATTTGTAAAAGTTATTAATTAATTGATTGGGTTTAGATGAATAGATTGAAGGAACTAATAAAACTTGTATTAAAAAACACACTTTTTAAGCTTGGAATTGAGGATGTAGGGTACTTATCTAGGTGGATTGTTTTATGGTGGGATGCTCAAGTTGTTCTTGTCGTTTTATTTCTGACCTCTTTTATTGAATCTAATTTTACTTCTTCTTTTGCTAATAAGGAGTTTTTATATCTACTAATTTTAGTTGAAGTTGTAACTGCCTTATTCTTTGTAATATTCAAGACATATGTTGGAATTATTAGGCATTCCAGCTATGTAGATGCAGCCAAATTGTTTTTTTCTTCTTTATTTTCTGCAATCACGCTTCTAATTATTAATGCTGTTAGCAGTAAGCTTACTGGTAAGGTGTTCTTTTCCCCTGTCTTTTTAATTATTTTTTCTTTAGGTCTTTTTTGTGGTCTTTTGCTTTATAGGTTATTGATAAAACAGATTTATGCTCTTTTTATAATTGAAGAACACCCTAATTTTGAAAAGGTTTTTATTTTAGGAGTTTCTCAAGGTGCGATTTCTCTTGCTGTAGCAATTGAAAATGAATTACCTAAACGTTTTAAAGTTGTTGGCTTCCTTGATTATGATGAATTGAATAGTAAAAAACAGGTTTTAGGAATTCCTATTTTACATATTACTAAAAAGGTACATGTTTTAGTTAGAGCTAATAATGCTACTGGGATTATTGTACTCGAAGATGATTTAAAGAATAATATATATACTAAAAGTATAGAAGAATGTCTTGATTATAATATTAAGATTTATAGAGCTCCTTCGATATCTGAAATTGATTTGAATAGTGGAGTTAATGATACAATTAGAAACATTCAGATTGAAGATCTCTTAGGGCGTAAACCTATTGAAATAAATAATATAAATATTTTAAATATTATAAAAGGAAGAACTATTCTTGTTACTGGAGGAGCTGGTTCGATTGGAGCTGAAATTGTTAACCAATTAGGGCGTTTCAAGCCAAAATGCTTGTTGGTTGTAGAACAAGCCGAATCAGCATTACATAATTTAACATTACAGTTTACAAAGAAATTTGATAATATTGAATTCGTTCCTTTGGTTTCCGATATTAGGAATAAGAAAGCTTTAGAGTTTATTTTTAAAGAATACCATCCTGAGATTATTTATCATTGTGCTGCATATAAACATGTCCCTTTAATGGAAAATAATCCTACCGAGGCCGTAAGCACAAACATACAAGGGTCTAAAAATTTGGCTGATTTATCAGTTAAGTATAATGTTGATAGGTTTATTATGATCTCTACTGATAAAGCAGTTAATCCTAGCAATGTTATGGGTGCTACTAAAAGAGCAGCAGAAATGTATGTTCAATCATTATATAATTCGTTAAAGAGTAAAGAGAATTGTACTAAATTCATAACTACAAGATTTGGCAATGTTTTAGGTTCTAACGGGTCCGTAGTTCCATTATTTAAAGAACAGATAGCTTCTGGAGGCCCTGTAACAATAACGCATCCTGATATTATAAGATATTTTATGACTATTCCTGAGGCTTGTCAATTAGTAATGGAAGCAAGTAGTATGGGCTCTGGTGGAGAGATATTTATTTTTGATATGGGAAAAGCAGTTAAAATATTGGATTTGGCTCACAAAATGATAAGGTTAGCAGGGTTTATTCCTAATAAGACAATGGAAATAAAGTCGATTGGCCTGCGACCTGGGGAAAAGTTATATGAAGAACTGCTCAATGATAAGTCAATAACCTTACCTACATATCACGAAAAAATTATGATTGTTAAAGAGAATAGTGATGATTATAAATTTGTTAATGAAAGTATTAAAAAAATTGTTAGTTCATCTAACAAGAATGAGATTACTGAAATCATAAAAAAGTTAAAAGAACTTGTTCCAGAATATATAAGTCTAAATTCCGAATATGAAATTTTGGATTCCAAAGAACAAGTTTAAAATCATATACTGATATACATAATAAATGAAAATAAAAAATATTTGCTGTATAGGTGCAGGCTACGTAGGTGGCCCTACCATGGCTGTTATAGCGAAGCAATGCCCACAAATCATCATAACAGTTGTCGATATTAATCCAGAGAGAATTAATGCATGGAACGATAAAAATTTAGAAAACCTGCCTGTTTTTGAGCCAAGTCTAGCAGAAATAGTTAATAAAACAAGAGGAGAAAATCTTTTCTTCTCAACGGACATTGAAAGGGCTATAGATGAAGCTGAGATGATTTTTATATCTGTAAATACGCCCACTAAAACTTATGGTAAAGGAAAAGGTATGGCGGCAGATTTAAAATATATTGAATTATGTGCACGCCAAATAGCTAAAGTGGCCAAACAAGATAAAATTATTGTTGAAAAATCTACACTTCCAGTGAGAACCGCTGAGGCATTAAAGAGTATTTTAGATAATACAGGTAATGGGGTAAACTTCCAAATACTATCAAATCCTGAGTTTTTGGCAGAAGGAACCGCTGTTCAAGATTTATTAAATCCAGACCGTGTGTTGATTGGGGGTGATGTAGGGTCTAATGATGGTAATGAAGCAATAGATGCTTTAGTAGATATATATGCCAATTGGGTTCCAAAGGAAAGAATTTTAACTACCAAAGTTTGGTCTTCAGAATTGTCTAAATTAACGGCTAATGCTTTTTTAGCGCAACGAGTATCATCAATAAATTCAATTTCAGAGCTTTGTGAAAAAACAGGAGCAGATGTAAATGAAGTCGCAAAAGCCATTGGTATGGATAGTAGAATAGGCCCTAAATTTTTGAATGCCTCAGTTGGTTTTGGCGGTTCTTGTTTTCAAAAAGATATTTTAAACCTTGTGTATATAGCCAAGAGTTATGGTTTAAATGAAGTAGCTGATTATTGGGAGCAGGTCATTTTAATTAATGAACATCAAAAAAACAGATTTTCTAATAAAATAGTAAGTACACTATACAATACGGTTTCTGGTAAAAAAATAACGTTTTTAGGATGGGCATTTAAGAAAGACACCAATGATACCAGAGAATCGGCGGCAATCAAGGTAGCCAACAATTTGTTAAATGAACAAGCACTTATATCGGTATATGATCCTAAAGTAACAGAAGAGCGTATTTATGCCGATTTAGATTATTTGAATTCACGTTCAGAAGAAGAAAATAGAGCTTTATTGAAAGTTGATAATAATCCTTATGAAGTTTGTGAAAATGCCCATGCTATTGCTGTACTGACCGAATGGGATGAGTTTAAAACATATAATTGGCAACAGATTTACGATGATATGCAAAAACCGGCCTTTATCTTTGATGGTCGTGGTATTCTGGATATGGAGTATTTGAAGACCATAGGTTTTGAATGTTATACAATTGGTAAAGGATAAATGTTATTGAGATCCTGAGGCTTAGGTAGAAGCATTTTTTTTGTTAGAAATTTCTTTTCATGGGATTGCTGTGTTTCCAGATAACTGGGGATCTTTACAATGATAGAAAGTGTGATTCTGAAGAATCTCAAAAAATGACTAAAAAACTGTGTGCTAAAATGAATTAGACATTGGTAACACACATAAATAAGTACAATTTCTGAATTTAATTCCGAAATTGTACTTATTTTTAAACCTGAGTTTCTATTATTATTTAAATACTTAAAACAACCGCAAATCCCTGTTCTCTAAATGTTTGTCATTTCGACACCTGCCGGCCGGTAGGCGGGGAGTGAAGAACGAATGACGAGAAATCTCATAATTATGAGATTCCTCCTCGTACCTCGTTCGGAATGACAGCTTTTTCTTGACATTGCATTTTAACTATTTCAAAATCAGTATTTTTAAAATGGAACTCAGGTTTTAAGGTCATTTATGGTGGTGAAGATTATCAAAAGAGAAGCAATGATTTTGAAGTTATTCCCTTAAATTTGTTAACTGAAAAAATTAATAATTAAAAAGTTAAGATTGAAGCGTGTTTTAATTACTGGTGCTGCTGGATTTTTAGGATCACATTTATGTGATAGGTTTGTTGCAGAAGGTTTTTATGTTATTGGGATGGATAACTTCATAACAGGCGATAAAAAAAATATCAATCATCTACTTGAAAATGCGAATTTTCAGTTTATAGAACATGATGTAACTGATTTTATAGAGGTAGCTAATGATTTAGATTACATTCTTCATTTTGCGTCACCCGCTAGCCCCATAGATTATTTAAAAATCCCTATCCAAACTTTAAAAGTCGGTTCTTTGGGTACTCACAACTTACTAGGATTAGCTATGGCTAAAAAGGCGAGAATTCTAATAGCATCTACTTCTGAGGTTTATGGAGATCCCTTGGTACATCCGCAATCTGAAGATTATTATGGAAATGTAAACGCAATTGGTCCTAGAGGAGTTTACGATGAAGCAAAACGATTTATGGAATCTATTACTATGGCTTATCATAGATTTCATGGTTTAGAAACCAGAATAGTAAGAATTTTCAATACTTATGGCCCAAGGATGCGTCTAAATGATGGTAGGGTAGTTCCGGCATTTATGGGTCAAGCACTTAGAGGTGAAGATTTAACCGTGTTTGGAGACGGTTTGCAAACACGCTCATTTTGCTATGTAGATGATCAAGTTGAGGGAATTTATAGATTACTATTAAGTGACTACTCTTATCCAGTAAACATTGGTAATCCTCATGAAACGACTATTAAGGATTTTGCCAATGAGATTATTGGACTTACAGGGACATCTCAAAAAGTAGTTTTCAAAGATTTACCGGTTGATGATCCTATGCAAAGACAACCTAATATAGAATTAGCAAGTAAGTTATTAAAATGGGAGCCAAAGGTAAATAGAGCTGAAGGAATGAAGAGAACTTTTGAATACTTTAAAGGTTTGACTAAAGAAGAGTTGTATAGAAGTGAACATAAAGACTTTTCTGATTATATAAACAAGTAGTTGTATTATGGGCCATGTTCGAGGTAGGTATTCTTGGTTGTTAAGACCTGCACTAATTATTTATGACATTTTCATTATTAATGTTTTAGCATTTTATATGCTTGATTTTAATGATGGGAGTTTATACTTTTTTTCTTCAGATTTTTTAAATAACAAAAATCTTCTATATTGTATATATTCCGTTTTACTTTGGTTGATTTCGACATTTTTTATAAACTTTTATAAAGTTTATAGGTATACTTCAGTTTTAAAAATTTTCTCTTTATTAGTAAAACAATTTTTAATTTATGGGGTAATAGTTTATGCCTTTCTAGGTGTTTTTAGAAGTATAAACTTGTCAGCTTTTACTACCCTAAATTATTTATTGTATTCTTTTTTAGCCATTGCGTTCTTAAAATTGTCAAGTTATTATGCTTTAAAAGCTGTTCGTGCATATTTAAAAGGGAATCAAAGAAATATTGTTATTGTAGGTGGAGGAGAAAGTGTAAAGGAAATTCTAAAAATTTTTAATCAAAAAAAGGAATTAGGCTACAATATAAAAGGTTTATTTAATGCTGATAAAAGTATTAAAAGCGATGGAACAATAGAGGAAAGTTTTTCTTTTTTAAGAAACAATACTCAAATTGATGAGATATATTGCGCTATAGATCAACTTAGTGAAAAACAAGTGAATGAATTTGTGAAATGTTCAAATATGAATAATTTCAATATTAAGTTTGTACCAAGTAATTTTAAGTTTTTCACAAAAAGATTACATGTAGATTATTATAATTATCTTCCCGTTTTATCTATTCAGGAAGTCTCCTTAAATAATGAATTTAACAAGTTGATTAAAAGGAACTTTGATATTTTATTTTCTTTAATTGTTGTTGTTTTAGTTTTATCATGGCTTTCTATAATTTTATTTATTTTAATAAAAATAGAATCTAAAGGGCCTCTATTCTACAAGCATAGAAGAAATGGAATTAATTATAAAGAATTTAATTGCTATAAATACAGGTCACTATATATCACTGAAGAAGTGAGCGGAACTTATGTTAAACAAAATGATTCTCGGGTCACAAAAATTGGTAGATTTTTACGTAAAACAAGTATTGATGAACTCCCACAGTTTATTAATGTTCTTATAGGAGATATGAGTTTAGTTGGCCCTCGTCCCCATATGTTATCATTTACAGAGGAGTACTCGAAGAAAATAGATAAGTATGATTTTATTTTCAGACATCATGTTAAACCGGGTATAACTGGATTAGCTCAAATCAAAGGATATAGGGGTGAAATTGAAAACGATGTTGATATCATTAACAGAATTAAATATGATATATTCTATATTGAGAATTGGTCGTTGTTATTGGACTTTAAAATCATTTTTCAAACTATAATAAATATTTTTAAAGGAGATAAAAATGCTTATTAATTAAACCATCAAACTGTAAATCAAAATCAAATTTAGTGTCTGCAGTTTTTTTAATCAAATGTTTTAAAGAGCTCAATTCGGTTTTATCAATGCTTGATATAACATGATTCAAGTTTGCATAATCTCCTACTTTAACAACCCACCCCAATTTATTTTCTGTTACAATATTTTCTCCCTCTCCCCCTCCAAAATAAATAATAGGGATTCCTAATTTAGCATATTCAAAGATTTTAGAAGGAACAGAACCATAAATTCTATTTAATAAAGGAATGATGGTAATATCATATGTTGGAATCTCTTTATGTAATTCATTTCTAGATAGTTCACCGTGATAATATATTGGAATCTCTTTATTAATTTTAATAAAATTTTCAATTTGAGCACGTTCAGCCCCATCACCATAAATATGAAATTCAATGTTAGAGACATCCAATTCTTGACATAATTTATGAATACCTTGAGCAACACCCAATAAACCTGCATAGACTAATTTTATTTTATTATTTGAAGAGGATTTTGAGTTAATTTCAGGTGTTATAATCTTAGGATAATTTCTGTATAGAAAAGTATTTTTATTTGGTAGGATGGATTTTATATGATTCAAAATTTCTTCACTTTGTCCTAAAACCAAATCAGCTTTTTCATAATTAAACTTTTCAATTTTCTCGAGTAACCTATAAGCAAAGTTCTTTTTGAAGGCACCTAACTCTAAACCTGCCAAAGGCCAAAGATCGCTTACGTTTAAAATGAGTTTTCTGTTTTTAAATTTTAAAAACAAGGTTGAGGTGAATGCTACTACAAGAGGAGGAGATTGAATAATAACGGTTTTAGGAATTTTATTGGTTATAAAAAACCAAATTAAACTTAAGCTGTACGATAACATTGAAAATAATCTGAGGAACTTATTTTTTGAGTTGCTAGCGTAAACCCACAAACGGTGTATTTGTATATTATTTTCAGTTGATGAAAACCTAAATACATCTTTGTAGTCATCAAATATTTTTCCTTTAGGATAATTGGGTAATGGCGTTATGACCGAAACATTAAAATATCTTTTTTGTAAGCCTTCAGCTAAATGTGATATTCTATTAGATGCTGCACCAGTCTCAGGGGGAAAATAATTTGTTACAATTAAAATATCTTTCATTATAATTTATAAATCTCAATAAGATGATTAATTATACGCTCAGCTGATTTACCATCCCAAAGTTCTGGAATTGTGCCTTTGTTCCATTGTCTAGAAAACAGTTTGGAGAAAGCATTAGAAAGCTTGTTAAAGTCTTTTCCAATTAAAACATTGGTGCCAATATTACAAGTTTCGGGTCGTTCTGTTGTATCTCTCAGCGTAAAACAAGGAATATTCAAAACAGTAGTTTCTTCGGTAATACCACCAGAATCAGTTAAAACAGCTAAAGAATGTTTCACCAAAAAATTAAACTCTAAATATCCTAAAGGATTTGTGTAGTGAAGATTTTTAAAATTTAGGTTTAAGCCATTTAGTAGTTTTTTGGTTCTTGGATGAACCGGAAAAATTATAGGGTAATCTTTGGCTTCCATTTTAATTTGGCTAATCAAAGCTTTTAATTGATTTTCCTCATCTACATTACTGGGCCTATGAAGTGTGAGAACTAAATATTTTTTTTCTTCAAGATTTAATGTGTTCCAAATTTCAGGTTTTTTAAATCGATGCTCATTTTTGAGCAAGGTGTCTATCATGACATTGCCCACAAAAAAAATATTGTTTGTTTGTACACCTTGGTTCGTCAAGTTTTTATTGGCATATTCTGAAGTTGTAAAAAAATAATCGGTTAAACTATCAGTGAGGATTCTATTAATTTCTTCAGGCATATTCATGTCTCCAGACCGTATACCTGCTTCAACATGGGCTACTTTTATACCGGCCTTTTTAGCAACAATAGTACAAGCCATAGTAGAGTTAACATCGCCAACCACCATTACCAAGTCACAAGGGTGTTTTTGAAGTTCTTTTTCAAACCCCACCATTATAGCAGCGGTTTGTTGTGCTTGAGATCCACTTTTAACCTCTAGGTTAATATCTGGAAAGGGAATATTTAACTCTTTAAAAAAAGTGTCACTTAAGTTTTTATCATAGTGTTGTCCTGTATGCACTAACCTATAATTAATATCAAAACCTAAAGATTTTTTATTTTCAATAGCATCAATAATTGGAGCTATTTTCATGAAATTAGGTCTGGCACCAGCAACAAGGGTAATAGTCATTAATTTTAATTTAAGTAGGATGAAAACTGTTTTAATTTACCACTTTTAGATCGAACTAATCGTTCCTGTCTTTCAAAGCTTATATTCAACCCTTTTTCAAGATACTTTTCCATTTCAGAGCTAATATTATTCATTTGACTTTTAGATAAATTTTCTGAGCTAACATATAAAACTTTAAAGGAATCTTTTTTATGCTGTTCAATTATAAATTCTTTCACTTGAGTGTCTTCTTCAATAATACTTTTAGTGACGTAATAAAAAGTTAACCCTGGTGCTTTTTTCCCGCTAGGAAGCAAAGCTATATCATTTGTTCTACCAACTAACTTTTCAAGAAGAGGTTTTTTAACAGTACTCTTTTTTGAAAGTACACCAGTATCTCCAATGTCATAACGAATAAAAGGTTGTGATTTATTATATAGTGATGTAATAACCAATCTACCTTCTTTACCTAAAGGTAATATATTGTTGTTTTTATCAAGTATTTCTACAAAAAGAGTCTCACTGTTAACAATCCACTCTTTTTTGAGGTTTTCAAAAGCAATTAAATCTAATTCAGAGGCACCGTACTCATTGACTACTGGTACTCCAAATTGTTTTTCCATAAGCAACCTATCCTCAAAAAAAAGCATTTCAGAGGTAACCATGCAAACTTTTAATGATGGGCAGATATTTTTAAGAATAATATTTTGTCTTTTCAGAAATTTAGCAAACTGTACAATAGAACTGGTATAGCCATTTATATAATCAAATTCGTTAGACTTAAAAGTTTTTAACCAATTCTTTAGAGCTTTATCACTTAGGTCAAACACATTAAATCGAATTCGGTTCCCTACAAAGTCTTTTGCTTTTTCTTTGAAGTATCCTTTTTTGTCCAATGGAATACCATAGAAACGTGCTTGTTTAGAATTGTTGAAATTAACGTTATGCCAACCAAACCTATCTTGAATGATAGCCCATGTTAAGGCGTGACAGAATTTATCTTTTGAAAAGATAAAAGGGTGACCTGAAGCTCCTGAGGTTTTATCGATGTAAACATTTTTTTTAGTGAAACCATTTGAAAAGAGAGACTCTAAAGGGTGTTGTAAATCTGTTTTGGTCATTACTGGAATACTACTCCAATCCTTAGGATTAGCATCGTTAGCAAAACTATTATAAAAATTATTATGTTTTAAATGATAAGAAACAATTTCCTTTTTCTTCTTTTCTACATAAGCTAAATAGTGGTTTTCATCAATATTTTGAATATCAATTAATAGCTGTTTTGCTCTTTTTAAAGGAAAGCCTTTAAGTTTAAATGAAAAATCAAATAAGTTCACCATAAGACAAATATTTGTAAAGTAACTAAAAAATATTCGTGTATTAGAGGCATTAATTCTATTTTTGCACAACAAAAAATCAACACAATGAACATCTTAGTTTTAGGCTCTGGAGGAAGAGAACATACATTTGCTTGGAAAATAGCTCAAAGTCCATTATGTAAAGCGTTATATGTAGCTCCGGGTAATTCAGGAACTGCTGAAATTGCAACTAATGTGAATATAGGAGTAACCGATTTTGAGGGCATTAAAAACCTAGTCTTAGAGAAGCAAATTGAGTTAGTTGTTGTTGGGCCAGAAGACCCACTAGTTAAAGGTATTCATGATTTTTTCTTGAATGATGAAACTATCAAACATGTTCCTGTAATTGGACCACAGAAAAAAGCAGCTGAATTAGAAGGGAGTAAAGAGTTTGCTAAAGAGTTTATGATTCGTCATAATATACCCACGGCTGCCTATGAAAGTTTTACAAAAGAAACGGTTGAACAAGGTTATGCTTTTTTAGAAACCTTAAAGCCGCCTTATGTTTTAAAGGCAGATGGGTTAGCAGCAGGAAAAGGGGTTGTTATTTTAAATAATTTGGATAAGGCTAAAGCCGAATTAAAAAGCATGCTGGTTGATGCTAAATTTGGAGCAGCAAGTACCAAAGTAGTTATTGAAGAGTTTTTAGATGGTATTGAACTAAGCTGTTTTGTATTAACAGATGGGAGTAACTACAAAATACTTCCAACAGCAAAAGATTATAAACGTATTGGAGAAGGCGACACCGGATTAAATACCGGAGGTATGGGAGCGGTTTCGCCAGTACCATTTGCTACCAACGAGTTTTTAAGTAAAATTGAGGAACGCATTGTAAAACCAACAATAGAAGGTTTTAAAAAAGACAAATTGCCTTATGTAGGATTTGTATTTATTGGACTAATTAAAGTTGGAGATGACCCTAAAGTGATAGAATACAATGTGAGAATGGGAGATCCAGAAACTGAAGTGGTATTTCCAAGACTTAAAAATGATTTAGTTGAAGTGCTTCAAGCAATGGCAAAAGGCACTTTAAATACCATTGATATTGAAATTGATAATCGAGCTGCTACAACTATCATGGTAGTTTCTGGTGGTTACCCTGAAGCTTACGAAAAGGGTAAAGAAATAACAGGAATAGACACTATTAAAGAATCCATTCCATTTCATGCGGGAGCCCAATTAAAAGACGGGAAGGTAGTAACCTCTGGTGGGCGTGTTATCTCTATTACCTCTTATGGTAATACTTACCAAGAGGCCATAAAAAAATCTTACCAAAGTATAGAAAAACTACATTTTGATAAGATGTATTATCGTAAAGATATCGGTTTCGACCTATAAAAAAGAATGCGAAGAAACCGTTTTATCTTCTTCGTTATTGTCATTAAATATTTTTAGTTGCTTCATCCAAAAAATAATAGCAACTAAACATACAATAGTAAAAATCCAAGAAATAGTGTTGGCTAACCACCAGTTGTCTAATTCTAGTGCTCTTAATGCATCAAAAGGTGCAAATAGAACATTAACAAATAAATCTTGTATTGCGTAAAAGAAGTCTTTCATGATTAGTATATTTACGAGGCAAAAATACAAAAACAGTTAATGATTACAAGTATTTTTAGTAAATCTAAGCCAGTAAATTTTATTATTGTTTTTTTTATCATGTTTTTAGCATTTATAATTGCTAGAGTTGAATTGATAAAAGAATCTCTATCGGTACTTTATGTAGCTAAACAACTAGGTTTACTTCTTACCTGTTATTTCACAATACTTCTTTTAAATTTTATAGTAAGTAAGAATAGTTTAACCAAGTTGAACAATTACGAAATTTTACTATTTAGTTTATTCTTGTTGCTAATTCCAAGCACAACAATTAATGCAAATATTCTTTTTGCTAATTTTTTTATGATTTTAGGATTAAGAAGAATTATGAGCCTACGCTCTCAAAGAAATGAAAAAAGAAAACTTTTTGATGCTGCTTTTTGGATAGCCGTAGCATCATTGTTTTTCTTTTGGGCCATTTTGTTTTTTGTGTTGATTCTTTTGGCATTAATGCTTTACACAGATAATAATATAAGACATTGGATAATTCCGTTTATAGGAGTTGTTACAGTTATTGTTATTTCAATAGGAGTTTCGGTAGTTTGTTATGATAGTTTTTTTGAAGTATTGAATATTTCACCAACTTCAAGCTATGATTTTAGTAGATATAATTCCATTATGTATTTGGTTTCCATAACCACTTTGTTATCGTTTGGAGCATGGTCTTCAGTGTTTTATTTACAGAATATCAAAAAGCAGAAAAGGGCCTATAGGGCATCATTTAAAATTATAATTTTGGCTGGGGTGATTTCTTTTATTATTGTATTACAGGCACCAGATAAAAGCGGGAGTGAGTTCTTATTTTTATTTGCACCTTTATCAATAATAATCACTAATTACATTGAAACAATTAAAGAAAAATGGTTTAAAGAAGTATTTTTATCTCTTCTAGCGGTATTGCCTTTAGTATTGTTAGTGTTGCAATTTTTTACCAAAAGCTAAATCTCCAGCATCACCTAACCCTGGAACAATATATCCTTTACTATTTAGTGTTTTATCAATAGCCGCAATCCATAAATGGGCATTGTTATTAAATTGATTTTTAACAAATGCAACGCCATCACTTGAGCCAATAACACTAACTAAATGAATGTCATTGGGTTCTCCAAAAGGTTTAAGAGCTTTATACGTAGCAACCATAGATTGTCCTGTAGCTAACATAGGATCTGCTAAAATGAGCGTTTTACCTTCCAGATTTGGACAAGATAAATATTCAACAATAATTTCAAAACTTTCAGGGTTGTCCTTATGGTGTCTGTAAGCCGAAATAAAGGCATTTTCACTTTTATCAAAATAGTTTAGTAAACCATTATGTAAAGGTACCCCCGCTCGTAAAACAGAACATAAAACAATATCATTTTCTAATGAATTAATGTTACAACTCCCTAAAGGAGTTTCAATAGTAGAGGTTTTGTATTGTAAAGATTTACTCAGCTCATAACCTAGAATTTCACCTATGCGCTCTATGTTTCTTCTAAAACGCATAGCATCTTTTTGAATACCAATATCCCTAATTTCTGAAAGGAATGTATTGAGCACTGAATTTTGTTTAGAAATGTTGTGAACTTGCATAAAAAGTGAGTATTGTTTCACAAGTAAAGTTATTAAATTAAAGTATATTTGCTCTTTAAAATACCATATTATGTTTACTAGTAAAGCCAATAAAATTTTTCAACAAGTTATTGAAGAATATCACAAAATAGACACTGTGGATCAACCGTTTAAAAACCCTTATGGAAAAGACAACTTAATTGAACATTTGTTGTACAGAAAGTGCTGGATTGATACCGTACAATGGCATTACGAAGATATTATTAGAGACCCTCAAATAGACCCGGTAGCAGCTTTAACTTTGAAGCGACAAATTGATGCGTCTAATCAGGATAGAACAGATATGGTTGAGTATATAGACAGTTATTTTTTGGAAAAATTTAAAGATGTTACCGTAAAAGATGATGCTACCATTAATACCGAAAGTCCGGCTTGGGGTATTGATAGATTATCAATCTTAGCATTAAAAGTTTATCACATGAATGAAGAAGCTACCCGTACAGATGCTTCTGATGCCCACAGAGAAGCTTGCCAAAAAAAACTTGGTGTTTTATTGGAGCAACGTGTAGATTTATCAACAGCTATTGACACACTTTTAAGTGATATTGAAAAAGGCGACAAGTATATGAAAGTGTATAAGCAAATGAAAATGTACAATGATGATGAGCTAAATCCTGTATTACGTTCACAGAAATGATAATTTGTCATTCTAAACGAGGTGAAATTCTTAACTTAAAAATATCACTACTACACTCAATATGGCATAATACACTTTATGTCTAAAACAAAAAAACATATTCTAGTAATTCGTCTTTCTGCTATGGGAGATGTGGCTATGACTGTTCCTGTTTTAAGGGCATTTACAGAGCAATATCCTAACGTAAAGATTACTGTTCTAACAAAATCTATTTTTAGTCCTTTTTTTAGAGCATTACCTAATGTTTCGGTTTTTCCTGCTGAGGTTAAAGGAAAACACAAAGGCATTGTTGGTTTATACAAGCTATCTAAGGAATTAAAAAGGTTAAAAGTTGATGCTGTAGTAGATTTACATAATGTTTTGAGGAGTAAAACGTTAAAAATTTTTCTATCAGGAACGCCATTTGTTCAAATTGATAAAGGGCGGAAGGAAAAGAAAGCTCTCGTTTCTGGTAAAATTTTTGAGCCATTAAAAACCACACATCAACGTTATGTTGATGTTTTCGAAAGACTTGGTTATACAATAGTTTTATCAAACCCAAGTTTTCCTGAAAAAGTTAGCCTGAATGATAAAACTCTAAAGCTTTTAGGAGGGAACACAAAAAAATGTATTGGTATAGCACCTTTTGCGGCCCATGAAAGTAAAATGTATCCGTTAGATTTAATGGAACAGGTTATTGAAATATTATCAAAAACACATCGTGTTGTTCTTTTTGGAGGAGGAAAACAAGAGATTGAAATTCTAAACGGTTTTGAAAGTAAATTTGAAAACGTTATAAACGTTGCGGGTAAACTTTCGTTGGACCAAGAATTAGATATAATTTCTAATTTGAATGTGATGCTATCTATGGATTCTGGAAATGGCCATATAGCAGCTATGTTAGGTGTAAAAACTATTACTATTTGGGGGGTAACGCATCCTTATGCTGGTTTTACACCGTTTAATCAACCTGAAGATTATATGCTTTTAGCAGACAAGAGCCAATATCCAGAAATCCCCACCTCTATTTATGGGAACAAATATCCTGAAGGTTATGAGAGAGCTTCAGGAAGCATTCCTCCTAATGCTGTTGTAGAAAAAATAAAATCTATACTTTAATTTTCAATCTTTGCAGAATTATACATCATCATAATCAACTACCAAAACAGATGATGTTGGAATGGCTTGACAGGTAAGTATTAAACCTTCGGCAACTTCATTGTCGGTTAAAATATTGTTTTGTCGCATAGAAGCATTACCTTCTTTAATTCTAGCTAAGCAGCTACTACAAATACCTCCTTGACATGAATAAGGAGCATCTAGGTCTTCATCAAGAGCAGCTTCCAGAACGGTTTGTTTTTGAGACATTTCAAAGGTGGTTTCTTCATCATCTACAATTACGGTAATTTTGGTTTTACCATCTGCTGTAGCAACTTCATCACTTATCTCGTCGGGTTTTGCAGCTTTAAAAAGTTCAAAATAAATGCGATCTTCTGCTATTTCATTGTCTGTAAGTACGTCTTTTACAGCATGAATCATAGCTTCGGGCCCACAAAGGTAATAAGCATCAACCTCAACATCTTTGTGTTTATTTTTCATTACGTAGTTAACGGTGCTTTTCTCTATACGTCCAAAAAGTGCATTGTCTTCATCTTTTTGACTAAATATAAATTGAATAGAAAAGCGGTCTTTAAACTCATGTTGAAGTTCTAAAAGTTCATTTAAGAACATAGTATCATTAGTAGTTTTATTTCCATAAACCAGAATGACTTTGCTGAGAATTTCTTCTTCTAGAGCGCATTTAATAATGCTTAAAATGGGCGTAATCCCACTTCCAGCAGCAAAAAGGGCAATGTTTTTGGTTTTTTTATCATTAGGTTCAAAAATAAATCGTCCTTTAGGGGGAGCAACTTCTAAGGTGTCGCCTACTTGTAACGCTTTGTTGGCATAAGCTGAAAACGTGCCATCCTCTACTTCTTTTACTGCTACTTTTAGCTCATTACTTTTAGGAGAAACACACAGAGAGTAATCACGCCGTACCTCATTTCCATTTATAGTTGTTTTTAGCGTAATATATTGACCTGCTTTAAAGGTAAATTGTTCTTTTAAATTTTCAGGAACATTAAAACTAATACTAACAGCTTTATTAGTTTCTCTTTTTATATTTTTAACGCTAAGTTTATGGAATGAAGACATACAAATGTTTTTGACAAAAATAATGAAGTATGTTTGTTATTTTAATTTTTATTGTAACATTTACACAAAAAGCTTTACAAACGTTTGTGCCATATAAATTATTAACCAAAATCCTATTTAATCATGAAAAATACATTTTTAGTATTTGCTCTAATATTTACACTAGTTCTTCAAGCTCAAGACAGTGAAGAGTTTAAAAATGAAACTATTGAATTCATAAAGCTTACGGGATCTGGAGCTGCGTTTGAAAATGCTATAGACCAACTGGGTATGATGGTTTCTGAAGCCAACAAAGAAGCTTATTTAAAAGAAGCAGAAGCAACATTAGGGGGTATTTATAATAAAATAGCAGAACTTTATATGGAGGAGTTTACCCAAGATGAAATAAAAGAACTAACAGCCTTTTACAATACTGATTTAGGAAAGAAATTAGCTAAAAAACAATTAGGGTTGGCTCAAAAATCTATGATGGCAGGACAAACATGGGGAATGGAAGTACAGGCCATAGCACAAAAATATAAATAGAGATTGCTATGGTAAAGCACTTTATAAGCTTAGAATGGAAATCATTTTTTAGGTCTGCTTCTTTTGGAAAAAGTTTAGCCATAAAAATATTTATGGGCTTTTTTGCATTGTATTTGGCAATGATTTTTGCGGGCTCTGGTTTTTTGCTAATGCTCTATTTAGAAAAGGAACAACCTGAAACCGACCCGTTTTTATTTTTTAATGGTTTAATCTTCTTTTGGTTTTTAGGAGATTTATTAATTAGATTTTTCTTTCAAAAGCTCCCTGTAATGACTGTGAAACCCTTTTTAACACTGCCAGTAAATAGGAGTCAGATTGTTAACTATGTACTTAGAAAGTCAATGGTTTCATTTGTTAATTTCTTACCACTACTTACTATAATACCTTTTGGTATTCTCTTAATAGTTAAAGGTTACACCAACACATCAGTTGTTATTGCGTGGTGGGTTATGTTAATATTGCTTATTCTCATTAATAACTTCTTAAACTTTATTATTGAAAGTCTTTCAGCAGAAAGAGAATTATCATTTTTACCAATAATTCTTTTAACAAGTATTCTTTATGGACTTAATCATTTTGATGTTATTGATTTAGCCAGTTTAATGTCTAAAGCTGTAACAGGAATTTCTGAAAACCCTTATTATTTAATAACTCCTGTTGCTATTTTGGGTGTTTTATACGGATTCAACTTTAACATACTCATTAAGAAACTCTATTTAGATAGCGGTTTAAAAGAAAAAGTAAAAGAGGTTAATGCGGCAAATCTAGAATGGACTAAAAGTTTTGGGGATATTGCACCTTTTCTTCAGTTAGATTTAAAAATGATTTGGAGAAATAAACGTACCAAGTCGTCGGTTTGGATTTTATTAATGGGCTTGTTTTATGGCTTATTTTTTTACCCACAACCTACCTATCAAGATTTACCGTGGTTTTTTATGCTTATAGGGGTTTTTTCAACAGGGATTTTCCTTATTAGTTTTGGCCAATTTATACCGGCTTGGGATAGTGGCTACTATAAACTTTTAATGAGTCAAAATATTAAGTATGAACAATATTTAAAATCTAAATTTACACTAATGGCATTTAGTGTAGTAGTTCTTTTTGTTCTGGGAATTCCTTACGTGTATTTTGGTTGGAAGGTTTTAATAGCACATTTTGTAGCGGCTATTTATAATATTGGAGTGAATACACATGTGATTTTGTATGGTGGCTCATTTAACCGAAAAAAGATAAATTTAGATCAAAAAGCAGCTTTTAACTATCAAGGCACTGGTGCTGTTCAGTGGCTTATAGGTATTCCTTTATTGTTACTTCCAATGGGGCTATTTGCTCTTCTTTATTTTATAACAAATTTTGAAATTGCCTGTGCTATTTTAGCATTATTTGGTGTAATAGGTATTGTATTTCATCAAAAGTTAATGAGATCCATTACATTAAAATACACAAAATCAAAATATAAAATGATTGATGCTTTCAATCAAGAAAATTAATATCAAGAAATCATGATAACTACATCAAATCTTTCAAAAAAATATAAAAATAACGAGGTTTTAAATATTGAATCGTTAAACATCCCGAAAGGACAAAGCTTTGGACTGGTAGGAAACAACGGTGCTGGAAAGACAACATATTTTAGTTTGTTACTCGATTTAATTCAACCAACAACGGGCCATATAGTGAACAATGATATTCAGGTTAATGAGAGCGAAGCGTGGAAACCATTTACGTCTGCATTTATAGATGAAAGTTTTTTAATAGGTTACCTCACTCCAGAAGAATATTTTTACTTTATTGGTGAGTTACGCGGACAGAATAAAGCTGACATAGATACTTTAGTAGCTCAGTTTGAAGACTTTTTTCATGGCGAAATTTTAGGGCAAAAAAAATACTTAAGAGACCTTAGTAAAGGGAATCAAAAAAAAGTGGGTATAGTGGCCGCTTTAATTGGAAATCCTGAGGTAATTATTCTTGATGAGCCTTTTGCTAATCTTGATCCAACAACTCAGATTAGGCTGAAAGGAATTATTAAAGATTTAGCCGAAAAAAAAGGGGTCACCATCTTAATTTCAAGTCATGATTTAATGCATGTTACTGATGTTTGTGACCGCATTGTAGTACTTGAAAAAGGGAGGATAGTTAAAGATTTAGTAACCAGCGAAGCTACTTTAAAAGAATTAGAAGCTCACTTTGCCAGTTAAAAGCTATTTTAATTTATTAGGTTTATAAGAAAAGATGTTTATTTTTACGTTTGTGTATAATAATAACTGGACTTTTCAGTTATTTAAATGACTAAAACCACCAACTTTGAACACATCTTTTAGAAGTATATCTGTCTTTGTTTTTGCTGCTTTTACTATATTAAGTTGTTCTAGGAAAAAGGATAAATTCATTAGTAGAAATTATCATGCTATTACTGCTGAGTTCAATGCGCTTTACAACGGATATAACGCGTTAGAACAAGGAAGAAATAATCTCAATGAAAATTATTTTGATAATTATTGGGATATTCTTCCCATAGAGCGCATGGAAGTAACAGATGAAATCATGCTTCCCGGACAATCTAAAAATGAAGATTTTACTATTGCTGAAGAAAAAGCGGTAAAAGCCATTCAAAAGCACAGTATGACAATTGGTGGTAAGGAAAGAAACCCTCAAATAGATGAAGCTTATCTCCTTTTAGGAAAAGCTAGGTACTTTGACCAACGTTTTATACCAGCATTAGAAGCATTTAATCATATATTGTACAAGTACCCTGCTAGTGATAAAATTAATCAAGCTAAAATTTGGAGAGAAAAAGCTAATATTCGTTTAGAAAACAATGAACAGGCTATTAAAAATTTAAAACGACTGCTTTACCAAGAAACATTGAAAGGTCAGGATTTAGCCGATGCTGCCTCTATATTAGCTCAGGCGTATTTAAATACCAAAGCAACAGATAGTGCTATTACTCAGTTAGAAATTGCTTCAAAGGCTACAAAAAGTGATGAAGAACGCGGTCGTTACAGGTTTATTCAAGGGCAGTTATATAATGAATTAGGTTACAAAGACAGTGCTAATATAGCATTTGATAAAGTGATTGAACTTAATAGAAAAACGCCAAGAATCTATATGATTAGTGCTCATCTCGAAAAAATTAAAAACTTCGATTATGATAAGGGTAATAAGTTAGAAGTTTCTGAATTACTTGCAGAGCTAGAGGAAAACAGAGAGAATAGACCATTCTTAGACAAGATTTATCATCAGGTAGGAGCTTATCATCTTAAAAATCAATCGGATTCTTTAGCGGTTTCTTATTTCAATAAATCTTTAAGAACTAGATCAAAAGACAAGATTCTAAATGCCAAAAACTATGAAATTTTAGGTGATATAAATTTTGATGAATCATTATATAGAGATGCTGGTTTGTATTATGATAGCACCATGACAAGTTTAGAGTTAAATTCTAAACCTTACAGAATTATAAAACGTAAAAGGGATAACTTAGAAGATGTTATTTATTATGAAGACCTTGCTCAGGTTAACGATAGTATTTTAAATCTAGTAAACTTACCAGAAACAAAGAGAGTTGCTTTTTTTGAAGCCTTTATTGAAAAACTAAAACAAAAGGCAGAAGAAGAACAAAAGGCACAAGAAAGACAAGAAGCTATAGACCGAAACAAAGGTATAGTAACAGTTAATAATAAATTTGGAGGCCCACCATCCTCGCAAATTGGTTTACCAGGCCAAGAAGCTTTATTTTATTTTTATAACCCAACAACGGTTGCTTATGGTAAAAATGAATTTGTTAAAATTTGGGGAGATAGACCTTTAGAAGATAATTGGCGTTGGTCTAATAAAAGTAGTACTGGAGGTACTTCTTCTATTTCAACTGCTGATGTTTTGGCTATAGCTACTGAAGAAGAGCTGTACGATCCGCAATTTTATATTTCTAAAATACCTACTGATGAAAAGGTAATTGATAGCATTTCAAAAGAAAGAAACTATGCTTACTACCAGTTGGGGCTTATTTATAAAGAAAAATTTAAAGAACTTAATTTAGCAAAGGATAAGTTTCAGGATTTATTAAAGAGTAATCCAGAAGAACGATTAATACTACCTTCGAAATATAATCTATATAAAATATACGAAGCTTTAGGGGAAAATGATGAGGCTTCTATAGCTAAAAACGATATTATAAAAAATTACTCAAACTCACGATATGCTATCATTTTGAGTAATCCAGAATTGGTTTCGCAATATGATAAGGATAGCCCCGAGAGTTTGTATGAAGCGCTTTATGAAAAGTTTGAAAATCAAGAGTTTACTACAGTTATATCTAAAAGTGAAGAATATATCAATTTTTTTGACGGAGAACCTATTGTACCAAAATTCGAACTTTTAAAAGCCACGGCTGCTGGTAGACTATACGGTTATGATGCATATCAAAAAGCTATAAATTATTTAGCAATTACTTATGCTAATACAGAAGAAGGTCAACAAGCTCAAAACATTGAATTGAATGTGTTACCAAAATTGGTTAATAATGAGTTTGTTGAAGAGAATGGGGAGGTTTCAAGGCATTATAAAGTGATTTTTAGATTTGATAAACCCAAAAAAGAAGATATTACAGAATTTAAAGAAGTACTAGATGAGGTTCTTAAAAATGTTAAATATTATGAGTTGACGTCCTCAGTTGATGTATATAATGAAAATACTATTTTTGTAGTGGTTCATGGTTTAAAAAATGCTCAAGTAGCTAAAACATTTAATCAACTTTTAAACAAAGAAGATAAAAGAAAAATTAAAAAACCCTATTTTGCTATAGCTTCTGAAAATTATCAAATTATCCAAATTCATAAAAACTTGGATGCTTATTTGAGTGTTGATAATAATTAAATTTTAATTTGGACTATGTTTTCTGATAATAAAAAAGATAAAATGGTAGAAAATACATCTAGCCAAAATATTGTTGCAAAAGGTACCAAACTAACAGGTGATCTAAATAGTGAAGGCGATTTCAGAGTTGATGGTATGATTGAAGGTAATGTTAAAACTACAGGTAAAGTAGTAGTTGGTAAGTCAGGACTTATAAAAGGTACATTGCAAGGTACCGATGCTTATTTTGAAGGTAAGTTTTCAGGTAAACTAGCATTATCTGGTACATTGACTTTAAAATCTTCAGCTCATATTGAAGGAGAAGTTGTAGTTGGAAAACTAGCTGTTGAACCGGGAGCAAACTTTAACGTAACCTGTGTTATGAAAGGAACGGTTAAAGAAATGAATAATGGAGGACAAAGAAAACCGGAAACCGAAAAAACAGCTTAAAAACGCCGCCATTTTAACAGGTGTTGCTATTCAAATGGGTGTTACCATATACTTATTTGTGCTTTTGGGTAGGTGGTTAGATACTAAATACAACCACGGCGATAAACTATTCATAATAATCACAACACTATCAGGTGTTGCCATTTCTCTTTATGCTGTAGTTAAACAGCTTAACAGATTAAACAATGACTAATACATTTATTCGTTTTGTAATCAAATCGGTTATACTTTTTGCAATAGCCTTTTTGTTTCACCTAGGGATACTTTATTTGTTAAAACTACCCTTGTTTGAAAATTATGTTACTCTCTCTTATTCCATAAACTTGATACTAGTAATTGTGGTTTTTGGGGTATTATATCTACTCAGAAGAAAATACAAAAGTCAGTTAGGGTTTTTATTTTTGGCTGGAAGTCTTATAAAATTTGCTATATTCTTTATTGTATTTCAGCCACTTTTCAAACAAGACGGAGATATATCTACCCTAGAATTTGCCTCGTTCTTTATACCCTATTTATTAGGTCTCGTTATTGAAACTATTAGTCTTGGTAAATGGTTAAATAAATTAGACGAAACCACTTCGTAACCCCTTGAAACACATCTGTTGAAATTAAAAGCAAAATTATTTTTGTTTTTGAGATAAAAGCATACCTTTGCAGCGATTTTTAAGCCACTATTATCTAAAGTGATATGCGAAAAAAAATAGCTTTTAAGCCCGTTACATTATTACTACTTCTAATTACCTTCATCTCTTTTGCTAAAGAAGATGTAAAACATGAAGAATCGGGGTCTGATTTAAAGACTGAAATTAAAGAATATATTCAACATCATTTATTGGATTCTTATGATTTTAACCTGTTTTCTTACGATAACGGCGAAAAACATTTTGGATTTCCATTACCAGTAATCCTCTGGGATAATGGATTGAAAGTGTTTTCATCATCCAAGTTTCATCATGGAGAGACTGTTGCAGAAGCAGGCGGAAGTTATTACAAGCTACACCACGGAAAAATTTATAAAGTTGATGGTCCTAATGGAGAGATTATTGAAGACGACCATCATCATGCTACAAACCAAAAGCCTTTGGATTTTTCAATAACTAAAAACGTGGTTTTAATTGCTATGGTTTTTGCTATCATGTTCTTTATGTTTAGTAGAATGGCTAAATCCTATAAAAAGAACAACGGTATGCCAAAAGGTACAGGGCGATTCTTAGAGCCCATTGTTCTTTATGTTCGTGATGAGATTGCTATTCCAAACATTGGAGAAAAGAAATATAAGAAATATATGAGTTACTTGTTAACGGTGTTTTTCTTTGTTTGGATTGTAAACCTTTTTGGGTTAACACCCATAGGGATGAATGTAACAAATAACATTGCTGTAACGTTATGCTTAGCGCTTATAACCTATTTAATTACCACATTTTCTGGTAACAAGAATTATTGGAAACACATTTTCTGGATGCCAGGTGTGCCAGTTCCAATGAAAATTATTTTAGCACCTATTGAATTATTAGGAACTATTATTAAACCGTTTGCATTAATGATTCGTTTATACGCAAACATTACTGCTGGTCACGTAGTACTCATGAGCATTATTGGAATGATGTTTATTTTTAATAATTGGTTAGGTAGTTCGTTATCATTTTTATTAGCATTTGTTTTAGGTATTTTAGAGTTGTTAGTAGCAGCTTTACAAGCCTATATTTTTACAGTATTATCGGCACTTTATTTTGGAATGGCAGTAGAAGACCATGATCATCACTAAGTGTTTTAAAAGTTGAACGTTTAATTTTTAAATATATTTATTATGGAAATTCCAGCTATCGTAGGAGCAGGTTTAGTAGTAATTGGAGCAGGTATCGGAATCGGTAAGATTGGTGGTTCTGCAATGGAAGCAATTGCTCGTCAACCAGAAGCTACAGGTAAAATTCAAACAGCAATGCTTATTGCAGCGGCGCTTATTGAAGGTATTGGATTTGCTGCTTTATTTGCAGTATAACAAACAAAGAAACAGCTATAACGGTTGGTTATAGCTGTTCTTTTTAGAATTAAACAGAAATTTTTTTAGAAATATATATTAAGTAATTATGGAAGAATTATTTGGAGGGTTTTCTTTAGGGTTATTTTTTTGGCAAGCAGTACTATTTTTAGCTTTAGTATTCTTACTAAGAAAATTTGCATGGAAGCCAATTTTAGATTCTGTAAACAATAGAGAGGAAGGTATTAAAAATGCTTTGGAGGCTGCAGAAAACGCAAAGAAAGAGATGGAGAACCTTCAAGCAGATAATCAAAAGCTATTAAAAGAAGCTAGAGCAGAACGTGAGGAAATGCTTAAAGAAGCGCGTGATATCAAAAACAAAATGATTGAAGATGCTAAGGGAGAAGCTCAAGATCAAGCTAATAAAATGATTAAGCAAGCGCAAGATGCTATTGAAAGTGAAAAGAAAGCGGCTATGGCAGAACTTAAAAGTCAAGTAGCTGGAATTTCTTTAGATATAGCAGAAAAAGTGGTGCGTCAAGAATTATCTAACAAAGACAAACAATTAAAATTAGTTGAGTCTATGTTAGGTGAAGCTAAATTAAACTAATAGGACTATGTCAGGAACAAGAGCAGCCATACGTTACGCCAAAGCAATTTTAAGTTTAGCTTTAGATCAAAAAGCAGCCGACACTGTTAATAGTGATATGAAGTTAATTGCTGCTACTATTGCAGAAAGTCAAGATTTAAACGAGATGCTTCAAAGTCCTATAATAAGTTCATCAATTAAGAAATCTGTTTTGTTAGAGGTTTTCAAAAAGTCTAATAAAGCAACTTTAAGCTTAATTGAAACTTTAATCAATAACAATAGAGTAGATCTTTTAGGTGATGTTGCTGTTAAATACAATCAATTATTCGATCAATCTAAAGGAATTGAGTTGGCAACTGTTACAACTGCAGTAGCAATAACAGATGCCTTAAAGAAAAAAGTTTTAGCAAAAGCTAAAGAACTTACAGGAAAAGATATAGAAGTAGAAAATATTTTAGATGAAAGCATTATAGGTGGTTTCATTTTACGCATAGGTGATATACAATACAATGCAAGTATTGCTAATCAGCTTAATAAATTGAAAAGAGAATTTACATTAAACTAAGATATTTATATCTAAATAAATAATAAGATGGCAGAAGTAAAACCAGCTGAAATATCAGCAATCTTAAAACAACAACTTTCAGGTTTTGAAGCTAGTGCTTCATTAGATGAAGTAGGAACAGTATTAACAGTAGGTGATGGTATTGTACGTGCTTACGGATTAGCTAATGCACAATATGGTGAGTTAGTAGAATTTGATGGCAGTTTAGAAGGTATTGTACTGAACTTGGAAGAAGATAACGTAGGTATCGTGTTGTTAGGCCCTTCAGTAGGAGTGAGAGAAGGATCTACGGTAAAACGTACCGGTAGAATTGCTTCTATTAATGTAGGAGAAGGGATTGTTGGTCGAGTTGTTGATACATTAGGTAACCCTATTGATGGTAAAGGTCCAATTTCTGGAGATACTTACGAAATGCCTTTAGAGCGTAAAGCACCAGGGGTAATTTTCCGTGAGCCTGTAACAGAACCACTACAAACTGGTATCAAATCTATTGATGCTATGATTCCTGTTGGTAGAGGTCAGCGTGAGTTGGTTATTGGTGACCGTCAAACTGGTAAAACCACAGTTTGTATTGATACCATCTTAAATCAAAAAGAATTTTATGATGCAGGTGAGCCTGTATATTGTATCTATGTTGCTGTAGGTCAAAAAGCATCTACAGTTGCAAATATTGCAAAAGTATTAGAAGAAAGAGGAGCTCTTGCTTATACAACTATTGTAGCAGCAAATGCATCAGACCCTGCACCAATGCAAGTATACGCGCCAATGGCGGGTGCTGCAATTGGTGAGTATTTTAGAGATACGGGTCGTCCAGCTTTAATTATTTATGATGATTTATCTAAACAAGCAGTAGCGTATCGTGAGGTGTCATTATTATTACGTCGTCCACCAGGACGTGAGGCGTATCCTGGAGACGTTTTCTACTTACACTCAAGACTATTAGAGCGTTCTGCAAAAGTGATTAATGATGATTCTATAGCTAAAGACATGAATGACCTTCCAGAATCATTGAAACCAATGGTAAAAGGAGGCGGTTCTTTAACAGCTTTACCAATTATTGAAACACAAGCAGGAGACGTATCAGCATACATCCCAACAAACGTAATTTCTATTACAGACGGACAAATTTTCTTAGAATCAGATTTATTTAACTCTGGTGTGCGTCCTGCAATTAACGTAGGTATTTCTGTATCTCGTGTAGGTGGTAATGCCCAGATTAAATCTATGAAAAAAGTAGCTGGTACATTAAAATTAGATCAAGCACAGTTTCGTGAGTTAGAAGCTTTTGCGAAGTTTGGTTCAGACCTTGATGCAGCTACATTAAATGTAATTGAAAAAGGTAAACGTAATGTTGAAATCTTAAAGCAAGCTCAAAACGATCCATTTACGGTTGAAGATCAAATTGCAATCATTTATGCTGGATCTAAAAACTTATTAAGAGATGTTCCTGTAGAGAAAGTAAAAGAATTTGAAAGAGATTTTATTGAATTCCTAAATGCTAAACATAGAGATATTTTAGATACTTTAAAAGCAGGTAAATTAACTGATGAGGTTACAGATACTTTAACAAGTGTATGTAAAGACTTAGCAGGAAAGTATAGAGCTTAAAAAGTTCAAAATTTAAAATTAATGTCACTCTGAGCGCAGTCGAAGAGTCTTTATAAAAATAAAGAATGGCAAACTTAAAAGAAATACGTAACAGAATATCATCGGTGTCTTCAACTATGCAGATTACCAGTGCCATGAAAATGGTATCGGCTGCAAAGTTAAAGAAAGCACAAGATGCCATTACTGCAATGCGTCCTTATGCAGATAAGTTAACCGAACTTTTACAAAGTTTAAGTGCTACTTTAGATGCAGATTCTGGAAGCAAATTTTCAACTCAAAGAGAGGTTAAAAAAGTACTTATTGTTGCTATTACTTCAAATAGAGGTTTGTGTGGTGCTTTCAACTCTAATATAATTAAAGAAGTTATCAGATTAACAAAAGAGACTTATACTAATCAGGAGGTTTCTTATCTAGCTATTGGTAAAAAGACCAATGATGCTTTTAAGAAAACAGGTAAAATTACTGCAAATCACAGTACTGTTTTTGATGATTTAACCTTTGATAATGTTGCTGAAATTGCGCAATCTATTATGGATAAGTTTGTTGAAGGTGAGTTTGATAAAGTTGAATTGGTTTACAACAGATTTAAAAATGCAGCTACCCAAATAGTAACTACAGAACAGTTTTTACCTATTGTACCAGTTGAAGGAGCATCAAATACTAATGCCGACTATATTTTTGAACCTTCAAAAGTAGAGATTGTTGAGCAATTGATACCTAAGTCTTTAAAAACACAACTATACAAAGCGGTAAGAGACTCGTTTGCTAGTGAACATGGTGCCCGTATGACTGCAATGCACAAAGCAACTGATAATGCAACAGAGTTAAGAGACCAGTTGAAATTAACCTATAACAAAGCACGTCAAGCTGCTATTACCAATGAAATTTTAGAAATTGTTGGTGGTGCCGAAGCATTAAATAACTAAGTGTCTGCTGTCCCGATAGCTATTGGGATTGTTTCAGCATCTTAAAATTAACTTTAGCCTTACTTGAAAAGTAAGGCTTTTTTTTAAAACATCTTATACTTTAAACTGTTTGTTTTACGTTAGCTAAAAACGTATTTTTAGCTGATAAACAATCGTTAGTTGAGCGGGTTAAAAACATTATTCAAACAAACATTTATTTATGGTTTAGCCACAGTGCTACCAAGAATGTTGAGTTTTTTACTAGTGCCTTTATATACCGCTGTTTTACCCTCAGTTGCAGAGTATGGAGAGGTCTCAGTTATTTTTTCCTATTTCGTTTTATTCAATGTTGTTCTAGCCTATGGCATGGAAACGGCCTTTTTCAGATTTTTTAATAAGGAAAATGATAAAAACAGTGTAGTTGGTACGTCGGCTATTTCCTTAGTAATTTCATCTATTGGGTTTTTTATTATCGCTTTACTATGTCAGGAGCAAATAGCTTCTTTCATTAATATTGATGTAAAATACATCAATCTGGTCATATGGATTTTATTGCTAGATGCTTTGGTAATTATACCGTTTGCATGGTTAAGAGCCACCCAGAAACCTGTCAAATATGCTATCATCAAAATTTTGAATGTGGCTATAAATCTTGGGTTGAATTTATTCTTTCTTTTAGCCTTGAAAGATTTAGCTTTTAATAGTTCGTTTTTTGAAAGTATTTACCAACCTAACTTTGAAATTAGTTACATTTTTATAGCCAATTTAGTAGCTAGTGCAGTCACACTATTATTAATGTTACCTTTATATTTGAAAGTTAAATATAGTTTCAATGCTGCTTTATGGAAACGTATGATGAAATATGCATTACCTGTTTTAATTGCAGGCATTGCTTTTTCCATCAATGAAACTTTTGATAGAATTCTATTAGACTATTTGTTACCAGAAGATATAGCAAAAACACAAATAGGCATGTATTCTGCCTGTTACAAATTGGCATTGTTCATGACCTTGTTTGCAACCGCTTATAGATTAGGAATTGAACCATTCTTTTTTAGTCATGCAAATTCAGAGAACCCACAAAAGAACTATGCTAGAATTCTTGAGTTTTTCGTTGCTTTAGGTGCGGTTATTTTTTTAAGTGTGGTTGTATTTGCAGATATTTTGAAACCCATTATCGTAAGAAAAGAAGAGTATTGGGAAGCTATGTGGGTAGTTCCAATCATTCTGTTGGCTAATTTCTGCTTGGGTATTTATCACAATCTATCTGTTTGGTACAAAATAACCGATAGAACTAAATTTGGAGCTTATATTTCCATTGTAGGGGCTATTGTCACGCTTTTTATCAATTTCATGTTTATTGAGGCTCATAAATACAAAGCATCAGCTATTGCAACTTTGATGGCTTATGGCACTATGATGCTTTTATCATATTACTACGGAAGGAAGTATTACCCTATTCCTTATAATCTCAAAAAAATAGGCTTGTATCTTATTTTATCAATTCTTTTCTCAGGACTCTCGTTCTACCAATTTAGAGGAGATTATATTATTGGAATTTCCTTGTTAATTGTATTTTTGGGTGTTATTTCGTTTTCAGAAAGACATCAGCTTAAACAAATATTAAAAAGATAACATGCAGATTAAAATAATTAATAAGTCAAGTCATAATTTACCACATTATGAAACTATAGCTTCGGCAGGTATGGATTTACGAGCCAACATATCAGAAGATATAGTTTTAAAACCATTAGAGCGAAGTATTGTGGGTACAGGTCTATTTATAGAGCTTCCAGTAGGATTAGAAGCGCAAGTACGTCCAAGAAGTGGTTTGGCAGCTAAAAAGGGAATTACGGTACTCAACGCCCCAGGAACTATAGATGCAGATTACAGAGGAGAAATAGGTGTTATTTTAGTAAATCTATCTCATGAAGAGTTTACAATTAGAAGCGGAGAGCGTATTGCACAGTTGGTAATTGCTAATCATGAACGTGCGGAATGGGAAGAGGTGGAAGAATTATCTTCAACTAAGAGAGGAGAAGGTGGATTTGGAAGCACTGGAACAAAATAATTAGAAAAGAAAAATTTGTGAATTTGTTATAAAACGAATAAACAATTAAATATATCAACTTTATAAAATGAAAATAATAGTCCCAATGGCAGGTCGAGGTTCTCGACTACGTCCACACAGCTTAACAGTACCAAAACCATTAATTCCAGTAGCTGGACAACCTATTGTGCACCGTTTAGTAAAAGATATTGCCAAAGTATTAAAACAACCCATTGATGAAGTCGCTTTTGTATTAGGTGACCCTGCCTGGTTTGGAGATGACGTTGTTGAGAGTTTAAAAGCATTAGCCAAAAGCTTAGGAGCTAAAGCATCTATTTATCGTCAAGACCAACCTCTAGGCACAGGTCACGCCATCATGTGTGCAAAGCCATCATTATCAGGGTCTGCCGTAATTGCTTATGCAGACACCTTAATACGAGCGAAATTTGATTTAGATCCAGTTGCAGATAGTGTCATTTGGACCAAACAAGTAAAAAATCCAGAAGCTTATGGCGTAGTTAAGTTAAATACAAATAATGAAATAATAGAGTTGGTTGAAAAGCCTGAGACTTTTGTGAGTGATCAAGCTGTTATAGGTATATATTATTTTAAAGAGGTTTCGGTTTTAAAAGATAAACTTCAAGAGATTCTAGATGAGAACATCACAAATGGAGGAGAATACCAAATAAATGATGGCATTAAGCGTATGATGGCCGATGGGAAAGTGTTTAAAACTGGCACGGTAGACGAATGGATGGATTGTGGAAATAAAGCCATTACTTTGGAAACTAATGGCAAAATGCTTGATTTCCTTCAGGCTGATGGTGAAGAGCAACTGGTGGCTTCCTCAATAATCTTAGAAAATTCTAAAATCATAGAACCTTGTTTTGTTGGAGAAAATGTGGTCCTCAAAAACACAACCATTGGCCCTCATGTGTCTGTCGGGAATGGCACTGTTATTGAGAATTCAACGGTTAAAAACAGCTTAATTCAAACCAATACATCAATTAAAAATGCTAATTTAGATAATGCAATGATTGGTAATAACGTTATTTATAATGGCAATTTTACAAGTATTAGTATTGGAGATTACTCTGTTTTAGAATAAAAAATTTTGTCATTCTAAACTATTACACAGAGCGTATTCGAAGCGTTGTTTCAGAATCATGTAAAGTTTTGAAAGGTATAGATGTCAAATAGAATTATGAAAAAGAAAGTTTACATATACTTTTTTTTAATAGGAATCCTTAGTCTTTCCCAGATAGCCTATGCCCAAGTAGATTTTAATAAAACTCCTGATGATGATTTAGGCAATGTTGAAGACCAATTTCAAGAGCACTTTTATGAAGCGATGAAACAAAAGGGTATTGAAAACTATGATAGAGCAGTAGAATCACTTTTAAAATGTATTGAATTAGACGCATCAGTACCTGTTTTATATTTTGAACTAGGAAAAAGCTATAACAAATTAAAAAACTTTGGAGCAGCAGAGGATGCTCTTAAAAAAGCAATAAGTAAGGATCCTGATAATGAATGGTTTTTAGACGAATTATATGGGTTTTACATTTTGCAAAATGAATATGATAAAGCCTTAAAGGTTGTTAAACAATTAGTAGAGTATCATCCAGACTATAAAGAGGATTTAGCATCGCTTTACATGAGAATGGAAAAGTATAATGATGCTTTAAAGATTTTAGACGATTTAGATGCCGTTCATGGTATTTCTTTCTCTAGAGATATAAAGCGAAATAGGATTTACGAACTTACAGGAAGGAAAAAAGATCAAATTAAAAACCTAGAGCAACGAATTGATGACAACCCAGAAAAGGAATCTAATTATTTAGCTCTTATTTATCGTTACAGCCAAAACAATCAAGAAGAAAAAGCATTTGAAACAGCTAAAGAACTTCTAAAAATTAATCCAAACTCTCAAAAAGTTCATTTAGCACTTTATAAGTTTTATTTAGAAGATGAACCTGAAAAGGCTATAGAGTCTATGAAAATAGTGGTTAAAAGTACCCAAATAAAACCAGAAGCTAAATTAAAAGTGTTGACAGATTTTGTGAATTTTGTTGGAGAAAACCCAGAATATGAGTCAGATTTAATAGAAGCTACTGCTTTAGTAGAAGGAACAAATAACAGTAATACTTTATCAGAGTTGGGACAATATTATTTGGCCAAAGGCAATAAAGCTAAAGCATTAGAAAATTTTGAAGCGGCTTTAAAATTAGAACCTAATAATTTTGGGATATCTAAAAATATCATGCTTCTATATTTAGATTTAAAGAAGTTTAATTTGGCTAATAAAAAGAGTAGTGAAGCGCTTGAAAATTACCCATCACAACCCTTATTATATTTAATTAATGGGGTGTCTTATAACCAATTAAATAAACCTGCTGAAGCTATAGAGGTTTTAGAAATTGGTTTAGATTATATAATTGATGACACTAAAATGGAGTCTGATTTTTATACTCAATTAAGTAAAGCATATACGCTCTTAGGCAATACCACAAAGGCTAAAACGTTTATTGATAAGGCAAAACAATTACAAAACACTAATTAATGACATTTAGAACCCCAATCTATATCATTTTATTTTCGGTCTTACTTTTTAATTGTAAATCTACTAAAACAGTTGCAGTAGGTGAGGCTAACTATAACTTGTCTTCGCGCCAATTAATAAAGGAAAATGCAAGAAAAAGTCCTAATTACAAAACCTTAAAATCAACGCTTAAAATAACCTATGATGATGGTAAGAATACCCAAAGCCATTCTGTAAGTTTTAGAGCAAAAAAGGATGAGGCTTTGTGGATGAGCGCCACATTTTCGGTTGTAAAAGCATTAGTAACACCAGAAAAAGTTAGTTTTTATAATAAACTAGATAACACTTATTTTGAAGGAGATTACACATATTTAAGCAAATTACTGGGTACAGAGCTTGATTTTAATAAAGTTCAAAATTTATTAATAGGAGATGCTATTTTTGATTTAAAGGAAGATAATTATAAGGTTTATGTGGATGAGGGTTCCTATATACTTCAACCTAAAAGGCAACAGGAATTATTCGAAATTTTCTTTTTGTTAGATCCTTTCCTTTTTAAGGTAAAATCTCAGCAGATTTCGCAACCAAAAGAACTAAGGCATTTGCAAATAGATTATTTAAGTCATCAGGAAGTGGACAAACAAATTTTACCAGAAAAAGTAAAAGTAATAGCAGTTGAAGCTAATGAAGAACTTATTATTGGTCTTGAATTTAAAAATGTTTCCTTGAATGAAGATTTAAGATTTCCGTTTAAAATTCCATCAGGTTTTAAAGAGATTAAACTTTAATGATTAAAAGAATCATCTCATATAAAATTATAATCTTAACAGTGTTGTTATGTAACTCACTGGCTTTTTCACAAACTAGTAATAAAAGGAAAGAGTTAGAAACTAGGAGACAAGAGTTACGAAGGGAGATACAAAAAATAAGTCAGTTAAGAGCCGAGGATAGATCTAAAGAGCGTTCTGAACTTTCACAAATAGAAGAATACAATTATAAGATTAGTGTATTAGGTAATTTGATTAAGGTAACTAATCAGCAAGCTAATTATATCAATAGGGAAATTAATTTGAATCAAAATAAAATTTCCAATTTACGAGATGAATTAAAACAGTTAAAAGAAGATTATGCAGCCATGGTGGTTAAGTCTTATAAAAGTAAAAACCAGCATAGTAGAATCATGTTTTTATTGTCTTCAAAAGACTTTAAACAAGCCTACAAACGCTTACAATACATTAAGCAATATTCAAATCATCAAAGACAACAGGGAGAAATCATAAAAGCTAAGACGGTTGAGTTACAAGAATTGAATAATGATTTATTTAAACAGCAGGAAGAAAAAAAGAAACTTATTGCCGAAAATAGAGTAACACAAAAAGCATTAGAATCAGAACGAAGATTACATGAAGATTTAATGAAATCTATAAGAAAGAATCTAACAAAATATACATTACAAATAAGGCAAAAACAAAGTGAAGCAGCGCGAATAGATAGAGAAATTGATAAGATTATTAAGGAAGCTATTGCAAGTTCTAATAAGGCAGCAGGTAAATCTGGAACTTCAACAAGTTTTGCGTTAACACCTGCTGAAAAAGTTTTAGCATCTAATTTTGTAGCAAATAAAGGCAGATTACCTTGGCCTGTAGAACGTGGAAGAGTAAGTAGAAGGTATGGAAGTCAGCCATCTCAAATTGATAGATCTCTAACTATTAACAGTAGCGGTGTTGGTATATCTACTAATAAAGGTGCTAAAGTATTTGCTGTGTTTAATGGAGAAGTGAGCAGTATTATTAAAATTAAAAACGCCAATCCTATGGTAATGATTCGTCACGGAAATTATCTTACCATTTACCAAAACCTTTCTAAGATTTACGTTAAAAAAGGAGATAAAGTAACAACAAGGCAAGTTATTGGCGAGGTTTATACCAATCCTTCAAATGGAGAAACTGTTTTAACCTTTGTAATTTCTAAGGGGTTGAATAAAGAAAACCCAGCAAACTGGATTGACAAAATGTGACAATTAGTGTCAACCTAAACCAATTTCAAGTTTTTACAGTACTTTAAACAATTATAAGGAATAGTTTTTGATAAAAACATTGGTTATAAATTTAAACATTATGAAAAATTTACTGTTTGTTTTGATTTCTTTAATTCTATTTAGTTGCGGAAATAAAACGAACAAAAAAAATCATTCTATAATAGGGATGGAGTTTCAAAAGTTTAAGGAAATAGAAAGATTTTCAAATTATTCTAAAATAAGTGATACAGTTGTTTACGGAAATTATTCTGAACCAAAACATGGAATTCTTCATTTACGAAACAAAAAAATTAATCTGATAATTTTTAAAAGCATAAATTTTGACTCAGAAAATGAAAATAGGATTTTTAGAATTCTGGATACATTAGTGATACCAAAATTGAATAAACATGAAGTTATCACAATAGGATATTGCCAACGAAATGATAATAACAACGAAAATCTTATCGCGATTGTTGAAAAAACCGATAGCTTAAAAATTCGGAATATTAGAAAAGTATGGACCGCAAATACAAATACCAATAAAATTGAAATTGTAAATAACCTAAACAGAATTAACTGTTTTAATGAATGGTTTTCAAAATAATAACTGTTTAGGCAGTGGTAGTAATTCTGTATGATCTATGTCCAATCTCGAAGAATACGTAAATTTAAAAAGCTGATAAGATTCTACGCAAAAATTATGACCAAACCACTTTACAAAGGTCTAAATAAGTACAATTAGGTTGTGTAAGATTCTGCAACTGCTTTAACAATAAGCGGCTTAGTTAGGGGGAATAGTTTACTCAAACAAAGCTTTTAATTCAGTAGCTTCATTTGGTTTTATTTTTCCTGCAAGTAATAAACTTAATTGCTTGCGTCTTAAGGCAGCATCAAACCGTTCTTTTTCAAGACTAGTCTCTGGAATAACTTCGGGGATACTTATGGGACGCCCAGTTTCATCAACTGCTACAAATGTATAAATAGCTTCATTTGCCTTGGTTTTTTCGCCAGATTCGCGGTCTTCAATCCAAACATCTATAAATACTTCCATAGAAGTTTTAAAAGCTCTAGATACTTTAGCTTCTACCGTTACAACACTACCCAAGGGAACAGCTCTTGTAAACGCTACATGATTAACAGAAGCGGTAACCACAATACGCCTGCTATGGCGTCTTGCAGCAATACTTGCGGCTCTATCCATTCTTGCTAAAAGTTCGCCGCCAAATAAATTGTTAAGCGGATTGGTTTCACCGGGTAAAACCATATCAGTGAGTATGGTTTTGGATTGTTCAGGAGTATATGCGTCCATTACTGTTGATTTAACAAAAGCAAAGGTATATGCTTTTAAGGATATAAGAAAGAAAATGACCTATAATGTAAGTGCCTTAGTTTTCTACTTTTACAACTGCAATTTTACCGTTAAATACAGTATTCTTTTCTGATGATAGAGCCGCTTTGGCAGTGCCAAGATCACTAAAAATTTCGTTGTATATAAGGTAGTTTTGACTTTTTTTATCAAAGAAGAAACCAAGATTTTCATGACCAGTTTCAGAAAGATTATTGATAAACTCTTCACTATCTGAAATATTAGAAAAAACACCAATTACAGTGTAAAAACCACTCTTTAAATTATCTACTTCTTTGATTATAGGTGTAATGTTGGGACTTTGATTAAAAAAAGTGTCTTTTGAAATTAATTGCCCTTTACCAGGGTTAGTTAGTAGGCTAGATTGCTCAAATTGGAATGTACTTTCTTGAGGAACTTTTTTAGGAACGTTTTTACCAATAGTTTTATTTGCAACATTTTTAACTTTTAACCAAGCGTCTTTATTGTGAGTCTTTTTAATAGTTCTTAGAGCTTGCAAAGCTTCTAGTCTATCTTCGTAGCTACCATAAACAACTTCGTGTAAACCGTATTTGTTAACACCTAATTTTCTGGCTTTAAATCCTTCAGCTTTAAGTTGCTTTATTTTTTTAACACTATTTTCTTCAACTCTAAATGCTCCAGCTACAATATGATAGTTACCTGTTTGTTTACTAACATTTAAAGTAACTGTAGGTAAAGTACTTAAACTAAAGGTGGCTTGTTGAATTTGATAATCTAGTTTCTGTTCAGCTTCTTCTTGAGCTAATTGATTGTGCGCTTCAATGTTATTAATATAGTAATTAGAAGCTGCAAACCCTCCTAATGTTAATGCTATTAAAGCAACAGCGGCATACCTTAAATAAGGTCTGGCTTTACGTTGTTTTGTAGTAATGGCAATAGGGACAACTTTTTCAATATTTTCAACATCTTGTTTATAAACCTCTCTGTTAACAAGGGGTGATACAAACCGTGATAGCCCAAAAGAATCAGTTAAATAATTAAGATTATAAGTAGGTTCAAATAAAATTTTACTTTCATTATTTAAGCTTATGTCTCCTATATTCTTAAAAGTAAGCGTTTCACCCTGTGTTAAATAAGATTTTAAAATTTTTACACGCTTTGCTATTTTTTTATTTGCAACTTCAAAGGGGATTTTTTCAACATCAGCAATGTAGTGAGCGAGTAAACCATCATTTGTTTGAATTTGTTCATTAAATGATATACTCTTACTAGGAGGATAAAATGTATTAGTTGAATCATTAATTGAAACCGATACACGTTGGGTTAAAAAGGCTCCAAACTCAGGAATAGTAACACATTCGTATCGATATAGTAAATCGCTAATATAGGTTTCAAGTTGCATGAAAACAAAGTTAAAAAAATAAGTTTCTAATGAAAATCTGGGGATAACTATTTATTAACAAACAAGAATAATGTGTCAAGTAATAAAAAAGCATTGCGTTAAATTTATTGGTAATTATTGGTTAAAAATGTGTTTCTTGTAGGGTCTAATTTTTTTTTGAAAAGTAAATAATGACCGAAAAGGACTTGCTATACACATTGGCTTTACAGCATGTATCAAACATTGGTGATATTACAGCTAAAAGACTCATTTCTTTCTGTGGTTCTGCTGAAGCTGTTTTAAAAGAGAAAAAGCAAAATCTTGCTAAGATTGATGGTATTGGACAAGCCATTTTATCAGATATTCACAATGCTGAACATTTAAAGGCAGCAGAACAAGAAATTGTTTTTATAAGAGAAAATAAAATTAAGGTTTCCTATTTTACAGGTGATACCTATCCAGAAAGATTAAAACATTGTATAGATGGTCCAATTCTTTTGTTTCAAACAGGTAATATCAATTTAAAAAATCAAAGAATTATAAGTATTGTAGGAACAAGAAAAATTACTACAAACGGCATTGCGTTTTGTAAAAATTTGATAGAGGAACTCACACCTTATAATCCAGTAATAGTTTCGGGTTTTGCCTATGGAACAGATATCACAGCTCATAAAGAAGCATTGAAAAACAATTTGCAAACTATAGGTTGTTTGGCTCATGGATTGAATCAAATATATCCTAAGGTTCACAAAAAATATATGGTTAATGTTGAAAAGAACGGTGGGTTTTTCTCTGATTTTTGGAGTTCTGATGCTTTTGATAGAAACAATTTTTTAAAAAGAAATAGAATTATTGCTGGTTTAAGTGAAGCCACCATTGTGATTGAGTCTGCTGAAAAAGGAGGTAGTTTGGTAACTGCTGACATTGCCAATTCTTACAATAGAGATGTTTTTGCAGTTCCCGGTAGGGTAACAGATTTGTTAAGTATAGGTTGTAATAATTTAATTAAACACCAAAAAGCCATGATGCTTTCTAACCCATTAGATATACCCTATATTTTAAATTGGGAATTAGAAAATGCAAATAAACCAGCAGTTCAAAAGCAATTGTTTGTTGAGCTAAATACCCAAGAAAAACAGATATATAATTATTTACTAGAAAACAACAAACAGCAATTAGATACTATTGCCATTACCTGTAATATACCCATTTTTAAAGTTTCTAGTATTCTTTTAAATATGGAGCTAAAAGGAGTTATCAGACCACTTCCTGGTAAATTGTTTGAGCTTGTTTAATACCCAATTTTTCTTCTAACCCTGTCTAAAACATTATTAGCAACTAATTTTGCTTTTTCTGCACCTACTAAAAGTGCTTTATCAAGTTCAGCCAGATTGTCCATGTAGTAATTATATTTTTCGCGTTCTACCGCAAACCTTTCTGTAATTAACTCAAACAAAGCTTGTTTTGCATGCCCATAACCATAACCACCTTTTTCGTAATTGGCTTTCATGGTTTCTTTTTGTTCATCTGTAGCTAGTAAACTGTAAATAGCAAAACAGTTGCAAGTTTTCCAGTCTTTTGGATCATCAAGTGGAGTACTGTCTGTTTTAATAGACATGATTTGTTTACGCAGCTTTTTATCTGGCAAAAATATGTTGATTATGTTTCCTTTGCTTTTGCTCATCTTCTCACCATCGGTACCGGGAATAAGCATGGTTTCTTTTTGAATCTCGGCTGTAGGCAACACAAAGGTTTCGCCAACCTTTGAGTGAAAACGAGAAGCCACATCACGAGTCATTTCAATATGCTGCTCTTGATCTTTTCCAACGGGAATAATTTCAGCATCATACATTAAAATGTCTGCAGCCATAAGCATTGGATACGTAAATAAACCAGAATTAACATCCTCTAATCTATCCGCTTTATCTTTGAAACTATGTGCAAGAGTTAATCTTTGATAAGGAAAGAAGCAATTTAAATACCAAGTCAATTCGGTAACTTGTGGCACATCACTTTGCCTGTAAAATACACTTTTTTCAATATCTAAACCAAATGCCAACCAAGTAGCAGCTGTAGAATAGGTGTTTTCTCTTAATGTATCAGCATCTTTAATCTGAGTTAAGGAGTGTAAGTTAGCAATAAACAAATAAGAATCGTTCTCAGGTTTTTTAGCCATTTTTATTGCTGGAATGATAGCGCCTAAAATGTTTCCTAAGTGGGGGGTGCCTGTACTTTGTATACCCGTTAGTATTCTTGCCATAATATAATTTTATGAAGCGACAAAGGTAATTTTTTTAATAGAATTGCTCAATACAATTGTGTATTTTTGGTATTAATGAAGTTATTTAAATATCCTTTTTGGGTTTTATATCGCATTTGGTTTTATGTTCTTGTAACTATCCCTATTGTTTTACTATTCCCAGTACTTTTATTATCTATCTCTAAAGAATCATGGTATCCTTTCTTTTTTAAATTAGCTAGGTTATGGGCTAAATTCATTTTAAGTGGCATGGGATTTAGATGTGTTTTTCAAAAAGAACAAGAACCAGAACAGAGTAAAAGTTACATGTTTATTGCTAATCATACATCAATGATTGATATTATGCTCATGTTGGTATCTGTAAAAAATCCATTTGTTTTTGTAGGAAAGAAAGAATTGGCTAAGATTCCGTTATTTGGCTTTTTTTATAAGCGCACTTGTATTTTAGTTGATAGAAGTTCTGCTAAAAGTAGGCAAGCCGTTTTTATAAGAGCTCAAAAAAGATTACAATCAGGATTGAGTATTTGTATTTTTCCTGAAGGTGGCGTTCCTGAACCGCAAATAGATTTAGACGAGTTTAAAGATGGCGCTTTCAGGTTAGCTATTAAGCATCAAATACCTATTGTACCAATTACGTTTGCCGATAATAAAAAACGATTTTCTTATACTTTTTTTAGCGGAGGACCTGGAAAAATACGTGTTAAAATTCATAAGTTTCTTTTAACTGAAGGCTTAACAATTGAAGATACTAAAACTTTGAATGAGAGGGCTAGGAACATTATTTTTAAACAGTTAAAAACATTTAATAAATAAAAAACTGCTCTGGGGAAGAGCAGTTTTTTTGATAATGGTTTCCGAGCTTAATGAAAACCATTATCCAGATCTAACCAAAAACCTAGAATTTAATAGCAAATCCGGTATAAACTCCAATTATAATTGGGGTAAAATTTCCGGAAGTATTGTTAAATGTATTGATTTGATATTTGAACATAGGTTCTAAATTCAAATCTATTTTTTCTGAAAATTTATAACTGAATCCAAAACCAAAATTAGCACTGTAACTAATTTTATTTAGGTTATTGGCTTCTCCTAAAAAAGTTCTGGAGCCATTTTCGGCTTCAGAAAATATTTTATTATTATTTAAAAAGAAAGAACTAAAACCACCAATAACATTAACTCCCAGTTTGTTGTTTAATAAGGCGTATTGAATTTCTAAAGGAACTTCAATGAAACCAAATGATTGGTTAATGGAACTATTAGTTAAATCAAAAGATTCTGGAATAGAACTTTTATTTAAATTTTCACCACTAACAATAGATATATTTTCTGATGACGCAAAGTCGTTAGATTTATTTTTCGGGGTAATATTTTGTAAAGAATTATTAATAGAACTACTTAAACCAGTGGTTTGAAAAATTACCACATTATTGGTATTGTATCCTAAATTAACTTTATTAATACCAGAACGAATCTTAATTTTATCGTTAAACGCATAACTAGCTGAAATGCCATAGCTCATATTAAATTCACCGCTTTTAGGATTACCATTAAACTGCTGGTCTATAGAGGACCCTTCTCCTAATGTGTTAAAATAAACAGGCGCTGCATTAGGAACTACTGCCCATCGGTTTCTTTTCTCGGTGTCTTCTAAAATGTCATTTTTTTCTTCTAAAGCTTCTTCAATAGTTAAGTTTTCTTTGTTATTGTTTTCGGCTATAGCTTGATGGTTGTCTTTCTTACTTAACTCTCTTTTATTATGGGCAACCAAATTTTTACCATCAACTGAATTGATGTGAGTTGTTTTATTTTGGATAATTTTTTCCTCGCTATTTACGTCATTATTAGTTTTGTTCTCTTCTAATTTAGTTGAAACAACCGAATTATTAAAGTTGCCGTCAAGCTTGTTAGAACTGTCAGTTTCTGTTTTATTATTGGCGGCTATATTATTATTTTGCTTTTTATTGACATTCAGATTTTTATCTATTTGACTTTCATTTAAATTTTTTGAAGTTGAAGTTTTAGCAATGGTTGTTTCGCTTTGTGGAATAATATTATTTAATGGTGATTCAGATACTTTAGTTTTCTCTTCGGGGATTATTAAGTCATCTTCGTTTGAATTTGAAATAACCTTATTAACGTTACTCTTATAGATATCTAAGTTTTTATTATTTGAACTGTTAGTATCAATATCTTCGTTAACTATTTCAGTAGGATTATTGTTGTTAGAATCTTTTTTAAAGACAATGCCAAGGGTAAGCAATAGTATGAGTAATGCTGCCACGCCTGCATATCGCCACCAGATAGGAATAACACGCCTTTTCTTTTTCTTAATTAGATTAGCTTCAATACGTTCCCACACTGTATCGCTAGGAGTTGCTTCAAAATCTTTAAAGCCTTCTTGGAATAACCTATCTATATGTTTTTTATCACTCATTTATAATGATTGTAAACTTTGGGACAATTTATAATCTTCAATGTTCTGCTTCAAAATCTGTCTTGCCCTTGCTAAGTTAGATTTTGAGGTTCCTACATTGATATTTAGCATATCTGCTATATCTTTATGTGAAAAACCATCTAGTACATAAAGGTTAAAAACCAATCGGTACCTATCTGGCAACTCTTGAATGATTTGTAAAAGAAAATCTAGAGAGAAACCATCTTCATGAATCTCAATTTCTTCATCTTCAATAGTATTTTCATTTACAATATCAAATACTTTTTCGTTTCTATAACGTTGCAAAACCGTGTTAATGGTAATGCGTTTTAACCAACCCTCAAAAGAACCTTTATGTTTAAATTGTTCAATTTTGTTGAAAATTGTAAGAAATGAATCTTGTAAATTATCTTCTGCTTCAGCATAGTTGCGCGAATACTTCAAGCAAATAGAGAATAGCTTATTTGAAAAAAGCCTATATAATTCTCCTTGTGCTTTGGTATCATTAACCTTACAATTTTCTATGAGTTGGTTTAAACTCAAACTTAAACATGTATTAATTAATTTCTTACTTTTTACTCAACTACAGGTACCTCTATAGTTAAGAATAGGCTTTCACCATTGCTGTCTTCACCCTGCCAAAATTTAAAAATATAAGAACCATTACTGGTTACTATAAAATTAAAGGTGGCTTCAACCAGTTCGTCTGTTAGGTTTTCACAGTCATTTCTATCAAACACATAGTTGATAGGAGCCACAGTACGCTCATTAAGTTCTTTTAAATAATAAAATTCGTTAAAAGCGTAACAAGTTGAGGGTCTAAAATAAGAAATAGTAATAGGATAAACTTCTCCTAAGACAAATTCTGAGGGTATATCTACACTCTCAACTGGTAAAATTTCAAAACTATAGTTTATACCATCATCGTCAACACTACAAGAAGCAAAAAGCGTTAGTGTTAAACATAGCATAATAACTCTTTTCATAGCAAACTTTTTAGGGTTAAATACATGTTTATAACCTTTAGATGTTATAACTATTGAAAGGTTGCGTGTAAAAACAAAAAATCCCGATAATTTCGGGACTTTATTTAATTATTATGAGGTTACAATTTCTCTAACCTTGGCTTCGAGTTCATCCATGAGTTCTGGGTTATCTTTTATAAGAGCTTTTACAGCATCCCTTCCCTGCCCCAGCTTGGTATCTTGGTAGCTAAACCACGAACCACTTTTTTTGATGATTTCATTATCAACGGCAATATCCAAAATTTCACCTACTTTTGAAACGCCTTCACCATACATAATATCAAACTCTGCTGTTTTAAAAGGTGGTGCCACTTTATTTTTAACCACTTTAACCCTTGTTTTATTACCAGACACTTCGCCATTGGTGTCTTTAATTTGAGTAGAACGTCTAATGTCTAATCTAACGGAAGCATAGAACTTTAAAGCATTTCCACCAGTTGTGGTCTCTGGGTTACCAAACATAACACCAATTTTTTCACGTAATTGATTAATAAATATAACAGTGCAATGGGTTTTACTAATAGAAGCTGTTAATTTTCTTAAAGCCTGTGACATTAAACGCGCATGAAGTCCCATTTTAGAATCACCCATTTCTCCTTCAATCTCACTCTTAGGAGTTAAAGCAGCTACGGAATCTATAACAACAATATCGATAGCGCCAGAGCGAATTAAATTATCGGCAATTTCTAAAGCTTGTTCTCCATTATCGGGCTGTGAGATAATGAGATTATCTATATCAACACCTAATTTTTCGGCATAAAATCTATCAAATGCGTGTTCAGCATCTATAAAAGCAGCAATACCACCAGATTTTTGGGCTTCGGCTATTGCGTGTAAGGTCAACGTAGTCTTACCCGACGATTCTGGACCGTAAATTTCTATAACCCTTCCTCTAGGATATCCACCAACACCTAAGGCAATATCTAAGCCTAAGGACCCCGATGAAATAGCATCAATATCTTCAACAGCGGCATCACTCATTTTCATTACCGTACCCTTTCCGTAGGCTTTATCTAGTTTGTCTAATGTAAGTTTTAGCGCTTTTAATTTTGCCTCTTGTTCTTTACTCATTTATCTTTTTTTCTGAAGTTATACATGCTAAAATAATACATCTTTTTTCACAATACAATTTTATCACGCAACCTTTTTCCACAATTTGCATCTAATATTAAAGTGGGAAAAACTTTGCTATGAAATATGCCTACTTGGTAAAACTAAAACTAACTCAATTCTGACTGAAAAGCACTTTATGTCCCTAAAGTGCTTTTTTATTGTGTAAATAGTTGGTTCTGTGTAAAAAATGTACTTTTGCAACCTGAAATATTTCTTAACCTTATAAATTAGTATAGCATGCAACTGTACAATAAATTAAGTGCTAAAGAAAGAGCAGCATTAATTGAGCAAGCGGGAAAAGACCGCTTAACGCTTTCTTTCTATCAATACGCCAAGATTAGTAATCCACAAGAATTTCGTGACCAACTTTTTGTAGTTTGGGATAGATTAGATGTTTTGGGTAGAATTTATGTTGCCTCCGAAGGTATTAATGGACAATTATCGCTACCAGCAGATAGATTCAATGAATTTAAAGAACATCTAGATACTATTAACTTCTTAAAAGATATTAGACTGAATATCGCAATTGAGCAGGACAACATGTCTTTTTTAAAATTGAAGGTGAAGGTTCGTAATAAAATTGTAGCCGATGGTTTAAATGACAACACCTTTGATGTTACTAACAAAGGTATTCATGTAGGTGCAGAGAAATTTAATGAGTTAATCGAGAATAAAAAAACCGTTCTTGTTGATATGCGTAATCACTACGAAAGTGAGATTGGACATTTTAAAAATGCTATAACTCCCGATGTTGATACATTTAGAGAATCTTTAGATATCATTGAAGAGGATTTAAAGGCGCACAAAGAAGATAAAAACTTGGTAATGTATTGCACTGGTGGAATTCGATGCGAAAAAGCCAGCGCCTATTTTAAGCATAAAGGCTTTAAAAATGTATTCCAGTTAGAAGGAGGTATTATTGAGTACACACGCCAGATAAAGGAACAAGGGTTGGAAAATAAATTCATTGGTAAAAACTTTGTATTTGATGAGCGACGCGCTGAAAAAATAAGTGATGAGGTTATTGCACAATGTCACCAATGCGGAAAACCGGCCGATGTGCATACAAACTGTGCCAATGATGCTTGTCACTTGTTATTCATTCAATGTGACGATTGTAAAAATGAAATGGATAATTGTTGTTCAACCACTTGTCAGGAAATAAATGCTTTGCCATACGAAGCGCAGAAAGCGTTGCGAAAAGGGCAAGGTAATAGCAATGATATTTTTAAGAAAGGGCGTGCAGACCATTTGCCATTTAAAAAAGACCTAAGAAACATTTACGAAACCCTTAAGGTTGATAAAAAATAGCGTTATGCAAAAGATTGAATTAATGGCGCCTGCTGGAAATTTTGAATCACTTCAAGCGGCTTTAGATAACGGTGCAGATTCCGTTTACTTTGGAGTTGAGCAATTAAACATGCGAGCGAGGGCCTCTATTAACTTTACAATTGATGATTTGGAAGAGATTTCAAAAAGATGCAAGGCTAAAAATGTTCGCACATATCTTACGCTCAATACTATTATATATGACCATGATTTATCTATTGTAAAAACATTGATTAAAAGAGCAAAGGAAGCTGATATTACGGCAGTAATAGCCATGGATCAAGCTGTAATTGGTATGGCTCGTGAGCAGCAAATGGAAGTGCATATTTCTACTCAAATTAATATTACCAACATTGAAACGGTAAGGTTTTATGCTATGTTTGCAGATACAATGGTATTGAGTAGAGAGTTAAGTTTACGCCAAGTAAAAAAGATAACCGAGCAAATAGAAAAGGAAGAAATAAAAGGACCATCAGGACGATTGGTAGAAATTGAAATTTTTGGTCATGGGGCTCTTTGTATGGCGGTTTCAGGCAAGTGTTATATGAGTTTGCATTCTTATAATTCATCGGCAAATAGAGGTGCCTGTAAGCAAAATTGCAGAAAGAAATATACGGTTATTGACCAAGAGTCTGGTTTTGAGATGGAATTGGATAATGAGTATATCATGTCACCAAAAGACTTATGTACTATTGATTTTCTTGATCAGGTTGCAGATGCAGGCATTAAAGTTTTGAAAATTGAAGGTCGCGGTAGAGCTCCAGAATATGTAGCTAAAGTAATTGGATGCTATAGAGAAGCCATTGATGCTGTTGAGGCTGGTACGTATAGCAAAGAAGAAGTCATTGCTTGGATGCAAACTTTAGAGACTGTTTACAATCGAGGTTTTTGGAGTGGTTATTATTTGGGGCAAAAACTGGGGGAATGGAGTAAAGGTTCAGGGTCTCATGCTACACAGAAGAAAGTATATATTGGTAAGGGGATGCATTATTTTCCTAAACCAGAAATTGGAGAGTTTAAAATAGAAGCCTTCGACCTTAAAATAGGCGATACTATTTTAATTACGGGTCCAACAACCGGCGTTAAAGAATTGAATGTTGCGGAAATGCTTGTTAATGATAAAAAGCAGTCTTCCGCTTCAAAAGGAGACTCTGTTACTATTCCGTTAGGTTTTAGAATCAGACCATCAGACAAGCTTTATAAAATTGTTGAAAACAAAGTAGAAGCTTAATGGTAGTAGTAACCTTGCAACGTGAAAAGTGCATTGGCTGTAACTATTGTGTAGAACTAGCACCAAATCAGTTTCAAATGTCTAAAAAAGATGGGAAAAGTGTATTGCTGCAGTCCAAAGAAAAAAAAGGTTTTCACACAATAAAATCTCCAAATGACTTTATTTATGATGAATGTGATAAAGCTGCTAAGGCATGTCCTGTAAAAATTATTAGTGTAAAAAATGTTTAGTTTACTATTTTAACTTCCCTAACTTTTAAGTAAGTATAATAATCTTATCTTTACAAATCGAATTTAATATAAACCGTCATTCGTAATAATTTAATTATTAGCGAACTCAATATATAGATCTATGGCTTGTGCAAGCTGTTCAACAAAAGACGGCCAACCAAAAGGCTGTAAAAATAATGGTACGTGCGGAACGGATAGTTGTAACAAACTTACCGTTTTTGATTGGTTATCAAATATGTCACTTCCTAATGGCGAAAAGCCTTTTAACTGGGTTGAAGTTCGTTTTAAAAACGGCAGAAAAGACTACTATTACAATTCAGATAATTTAACACTCAGTATTGGAGATATTGTAGCTACGCAAGCTAAAACAGGTCATGATATAGGTATGATTACCCTCACTGGCGAATTAGTGCGTATTCAAATGAAGCGTAAGAGTATTGCAGACAATATTGAAGAAGGGCTTAAAATTTACAGAAAAGCCACTCAAAAAGATATTGATATTTGGCAAGAAGCACGAGATAGAGAAGATCCAATGAAGGTTAAAGCACGCCAATTTGCTATAGATTTAAAGTTGCAAATGAAAATTTCTGATATTGAGTTTCAAGGTGATGCCAGTAAAGCAACGTTTTATTATACTGCTGAAGAGCGTGTAGATTTTAGAGAGCTTATTAAGGTATTTGCCCGAGAGTTTAGAACGCGTATTGAAATGAAGCAAGTTGGTTTCCGTCAAGAAGCCTCCAGATTGGGTGGTATAGGTTCATGTGGTAGAGAATTATGTTGTTCTACATGGTTAACAGATTTTAGATCGGTTAGTACTTCTGCGGCTCGTTATCAGCAATTATCATTAAACCCTCAGAAATTGGCAGGTCAGTGTGGTAAACTTAAGTGTTGTTTGAATTATGAGTTAGATACCTATCTTGATGCGCTTAAAGATTTTCCAAAAGCCGATGTAAAACTTCAAACTGAAAAAGGAGTGGCGGTATGCCAAAAAACTGATATTTTCAAAAGGCATTTGTGGTTTGCTTATGAGGGAGAATGGACTAATTGGCATAAATTAACAACAGATCAGGTTAAAGAAATTATTGATCTAAATAAGAAAAACGAAAAAGTTACAAGTCTTGAAGAATATGCCTCAGACCTTATTGAGGATACTAAAGCAGATTTTGAAAACGTTGTAGGTCAAGATAGTTTAACTCGCTTTGATAATCCAAAACCTAAAAAGCGTCGTAAAAATAATAGAAACCGAAAGAATAATAGAAATAGAAACCAAAGAAAACCTCAAAACAGTAAAAATGCAACAAAATAATAGTTGGCTATTTTTTTTAATACTTTTTTTTGTTGTGGTTTCTTGTGATTCAAACCGGGTGTTTGATACCTATAAATCTATTCCTAATACATGGCATAAAGATTCTATTGTAAGTTTTAAAGTTACGCCACCAGATTCAATAAACGCCTATAATCTATTTATTAATTTAAGAAACACAAGTGCTTACAAATACAATAATTTACATGTAATAGTTGAAATGGTTTTTCCGCATGGAAAAACTATTAAAGACACATTAGAATATAGAATGGCAGACCCTAACGGAAAGCTATTAGGAACAGGATATACTGATGTAAAAGAAAATAAACTTTGGTATAAAGAGCTTGTTATTTTTCAAGAAAAAGGTGAATATACGGTAAATATTCAACAAGCTATGAGAGAAAACGGAAAGGTTAATGGTGTGGTGGAACTTGAGGGTATAACTGATGTTGGTTTTAGAATAGAAAAACCAGAAATCTCCAAATAAAAATGTCAATAGTCACACTTAGCGTAGTCAAAGTATCTTTAATAGTAAAAAAGGAATGGCAAAAACAAAAGCAAAAAATAAAAAAACCGCTACCCCAAATTTTTCAAAATACATTCGTTGGTTTTGGATTTTATTTTCTGTGGGTGTTTTATCTGTAGTATTTATTTTTCTAATGGCATCTTGGGGTGTTTTCGGCAAGCTTCCAGACCATACCCAATTGGAAAACTTAAAAACGCACTTGGCAGCCGAAATTATTTCTTCGGATAGAAAAACCATTGGTAAATTTTATTTAAATGATAATAGAACCCCAGTAAGTTATAATCAACTTCCAAAACATTTGGTGGAAGCTTTGATTGCTACAGAAGACGCTCGTTATCATGAGCATTCTGGAATTGACGCTAGAGGGACTTTAAGAGCTATTGTTAAATTAGGACGAGGAGGTGGAGCCAGTACTATTTCACAACAATTGGCAAAACAATTATTCACAAAACAAGTATCAGACAGTAAGTTTGAGCGAGGCTTTCAAAAAGTAAAAGAATGGATTATCGCTACGCGCTTGGAACGCCAATATACTAAAGAGGAAATCATTGCCCAATATTTTAATATTTATGATTTTTTAAACAATGCCGATGGTATCAGAAGTGCATCAAGTATATATTTTGATAAAGAGCCAGAAGAGTTAGACTTGAAGGAATCGGCTATGTTGGTGGGAATGTTTAAGAACTCTTCTCTTTTTAATCCGAGAAGGCGCCCAGAAATGGTACGAGATAGACGGAATGTGGTTTTGGCTCAAATGGCAAAATATGGTTATATAGACGAAAAATTAAAAGATTCACTTCAAAAAACAGAACTCGATTTAAAATACACACCTCAGTCACATCGTGATGGATTAGCGACGTATTTTAGAGGCTATTTAGATGGCTTTATGAAAGATTGGATTAAAGAGAATCCAAAACCAGACGGCTCAAAATGGAACTTGTATAATGATGGTTTAAAAATTTATACAACTATAGATTCTCGCATGCAACAATATGCTGAAGACGCTGTTCAGCAGCATATGCCAAGGTTACAAGCAGAGTTTTTCCATCAAAACACACCAAAACGTAATCCTACAGCGCCATTTTTAGAATTAACACGTGGGGCTATTGATACTTTGATGCGAAAATCAATGAAGCAATCTGAACGCTGGAGACACATGAAATATGATTTAAAAAAATCAGACGAAGAGATAAAAGCCTCGTTTCAAAAACCTGTTGAAATGAAAGTTTTTGAGTGGAAAGATGGCGTTGCAAGTGAGATAGATACCATTATGAAACCATGGGATTCTATGAGATATTACAAATCTTTTTTAAGAACAGGAATGATGTCCATGGATCCGCACACAGGTCATGTAAAGGCATGGGTTGGAGGGATTAATTACAGACATTTCCAGTATGACATGGTTAAGCAAGGAAAAAGACAAATAGGGTCTACATTTAAGCCGTTTGTTTATACAGCAGCCATAGATCAATTACATTACTCGCCATGTCAGGTATTTCCAGATACCCCATTTTGTATTGAGGCCAATAAATATGGGAATCCTGAAGAATGGTGTCCAAGAAACTCAGGAGGAGAAAATGACTATGGAGGAACTAGAACACTACAAAACGCTCTAGCTAACTCAGTTAATACCATTACAGCACGCCTAATTGATAAAGTAGGACCGCAACCGGTGGTAGATTTAGCTAATAAGTTAGGTGTGGAGTCTAATATACTTCCAGTACCTTCTATTGCTTTAGGAACACCAGATTTAAGTGTTTATGAAATGGTAGGTGCTTATGCTACCTTCGCTAATAAAGGAGTATATACAAAGCCTGTAATGGTAACCACTATTGAAGATAAAAACGGAACCGTACTGTATCAATTCAAACCAGAAACTCGTGATGTTTTAAGTGAAGAAACTGCTTATGTAACTGTAAAACTTTTAGAAGGAGTAACTGAAGGTGGGTCTGGTACTAGATTAAGACATTCTGGTGCTACTAGTCCAGAGTATAAAGAAATAATTACTGGTTATCCTTACAAGTTTGATAATCCTATTGCAGGAAAAACTGGAACTACTCAAAACCAAAGTGATGGTTGGTTTATGGGTATGGTACCTAATCTAGTGACGGGTGTTTGGGTTGGTGCCGAAGATAGAGCTGCACATTTTGCAAGCATAACCTATGGACAAGGGGCTTCTATGGCTTTGCCTATTTGGGGGTTATATATGAAGAGTTGTTATAATGATGAAACCCTTAACATATCAAAGGAAGAATTTGAAGAGCCTGAAGAATTATCAATTATAGTTGATTGCTCTAAAATAGTTAAAGATGATATTGTTAATGATAACTTAGACAACACCATTCCTGAAGAATTAGAATTTTAGATTCTAAAGATTTCTGGCAAACTCAACATAAAACGCTATAGATTCAGGATTGCGCATGGCATCAATATTAATAGATTTTTCAATGGGCATTTTAAGTAATATCTTTTTTACCGGAGCCTCCATTTTTTTTCCACTAATGGTATAAGGAATGTCTGTAACTTCAATGATTTCATCTGGTACATGACGTGGAGAATAATCACTTCTCAGTTGATAATTTATAGCTTGTTTAATATTATCTGTTAATGGGATTCCTGCTTTTAACTTTACAAATAGAGGCATGTAGTGTTTACCTCCTTCTAATTCTAGATTTATAATTAAAGAATCTTCAACATCATTGATTTTGTTTACAGCACTGTAAATTTCACTCGTGCCAATTCTAATGCCGTGTCTGTTCAATGTAGCATCAGAGCGTCCAAAAATTATCAAACCTTTGGTTTTGGAGTTAATCTTAATAAAATCGCCGTGGCGCCACTTACCAGGATAGTCTTCAAAATAACTTGCCAGATATCGGGTATTGTTCTTGTCATTCCAAAAGTAAATAGGCATAGAGGGCATAGGTTTATCAATAACCATTTCACCTAAATCATCTTCAATAGGGTTGCCTAAATCATCTAAGGCATACAGAGAAACTCCCAAAGCTCTACACTGAATTTCACCAGAGTGTAGAGCATACAATGGCATACCACCTACAAATGCTGTACAAACATCTGTTCCTCCTGCCATGGAACATAACCAAACATCGGTTTTTATGTTTTTATATACATAATCAAAAGCTTCAGTAGGTAAAGGAGCTCCTGTAGAGCTTATAGATTTTATAGATTGCAGGCTATGTGCTTTTTTAATATCAAGTTGCTTTTTCATATTGGCAACCAAATAAGGGGCACTAGTTCCAAAATGATCAATGGTTAAATTGTCTGAAAACCTCCAAAGTGAATCAAATTTTGGATAGGTTGGGCTTCCATCATAAAGCACTATGGAAGCTCCCATAAGTAAAGCAGATTGTAAAAAATTCCACATCATCCAACCAGTGGTAGTGAACCAAAAATAACGTTCACCTTCACGGACATTGTTATGAAATGCCATATACTTGTAATGTTCAAGTAAAATACCACCATGTGAGTGTACAATAGCTTTTGGTAACCCTGTGGTTCCAGATGAGTATAGTACCCAAATTGGATGATTAAAGTCTACAGGTTGAAACTGCAATTCATATCCATTAATACTATAAATAGTATTAATATCTAAATATTCATTAGGTAAATTGTCTAGGGCTTTTTTGTTTAAATAGGGTAGAACAATTACTTTTTTTAAAGTAGGCAAAGACGAAACAATGTCTATAACTGTTTCAGTTTTATCAAAAGGTTTTCCGTTATAGGTGTAACCATCAACAGCAAATAAAACTTTAGGTTCTATTTGAGCAAAGCGATTTACAACACTTTCAGTACCAAAATCTGGGGAGGTACTAGACCAAATAGCACCAAGAGCATTAGTTGCCAAAAAAGCAATAGTTGCTTCAGGAACATTGGGTAAATAGGCTACAACTCTATCTCCTTTAGTGACTCCTAGAGATTTTAAATAGCTTACCATGGAAGCTACTTTTCTTTCCAATTCATCCCAAGTAATTTCTATGTTTATTCCAGATTCATTACTGAAAAATATAGCTATTTTATTTGGTTTAGATTGCCTAAAAATGTGTTCGGAATAATTTAGAGAAGCACCTTCAAACCATTTACAATGAGGCATATTGTATGATGACAACACTTGGGTGTAAGGCGAATGAGATTTTATCTGAAAGTACTTCCAGACACTTTCCCAAAAATCTTCAATATTTTCAACAGACCATTGCCATACATCATGATAATTTTCAAATGACAAATTGTATTGCTCTTTCAGCCAGTTGCAATATTTGTTTAGTAGGCTGTTTTGTTTAAAATTATTAGAACCTTCCCAAAGCTTTTTCATGAATTAAACCGTCTAAGTTCTTTCAAAGATAAAAATTTAACTGCAGTTTTAACTTTTTAGGAAAAGGGTACTTCAAGTAAAATTTATAGTAATATCGACAAAAATGTTAAAATAAAATGCATTTCATCGAAATTATATGTTTTTAATCTGATTAATTGAAAAATAATTTGATATTAGCAGTCCCCAAATTTACCAAATTACATTTATAGATTATTCCAAATCTACCATGAACTTAACCTACAGAAATATGGAACCAAATCTACCTGAACTACCTACGTTCGAACCAAACCTACCTGAGGAACTTCCATTAAATGAATGGAAGTTTAAAGAAACCCTTCAGGATAATTTACGTTTTTTTAAAAGTTTAATATATCTAACAAAACGTGTATTCATGCTATAACCCTTTAGGGATAGCATGAATTAACTTTTTAGTGTAATCTTTCTTTGGGGAGTTATAGATTACATCAGCATCATCAAGTTCTTCAACCTTACCTTGATTCATAACCAAAAGTTGGTCAGACATATATTTTACCACTGCTAAATCATGTGAAATGAAAATATAGGTAAATCCAAACGTTTCTTTAAGTTTATTAAGCAAGTTTAAAACCTGTGCTTGAACTGATATATCCAATGCTGAAACTGATTCATCGCAAACAATGAGTTTAGGCTGTAATGCTATAGTTCTAGCAATGCCAATACGTTGCCTTTGTCCTCCTGAAAATTCATGCGGATATCGGTTAAAATAATCTTCAGATAATCCAACACTTCTTAATATTTCAAGCGCTTTTACTTTTCGTTCTTTATCAGAATTAAAAAGCTTATGAATTCTCATAGGTTCCATAATAGCTTCTCCAACAGGAATTCTTGGATTTAATGATGAATACGGATCTTGAAAAATGATTTGAATGTCTTTCCGAAGTTTTTTCAACTCGTATTTAGAAAGTTTGGTTATGTCAACACCTTTGTACATAATTTGTCCTGCTGTTGCTTTATCTAATTGAAGAATAGCATTCCCAAGAGTAGATTTACCACAACCCGATTCGCCAACTAAACCTAGTGTTTCGCCTTCATACAATTTAAAACTGATGTTATTGACTGCCTTAAAGACGGTTGGTTTTTTTAACCAACCAGATTTTGAAAAGTATGTCTTTTCAACATTTATAACTTCCAATAAGGGTGGTTTATTATAAAGCTTTTTATGTTGAAGTTTGCGTTGTTCTTCTGTTACTATTTCTCCCGAAATGGAATCATCTAAATAATCTTGAATGGTAGGCAAGACTTTTAATCTAGTATCTAACGAAGGACGGGAATTAATGAGTGCTTTGGTATAATTGTGCTTAGGGTTATTAAAAGTGCTGTAAACATCACCTTCTTCAACAATATTACCTTGGTACATAACTAGAACCCTATCAGCAATTTCAGATATCAACGCTAAATCATGCGTAATGAATATAACACTCATTTTAGTTTCCTTTTGGAGTGTTTTTAGCAATTTGATAATCTCTTTTTGCACAGTTACATCTAAAGCGGTTGTGGGCTCATCTGCTATTAAAATATCTGGCTTACAAGCAATTGCCATAGCTATAATAACACGTTGCTTTTGTCCGCCAGAAATTTCATGAGGATAAGATTTAAACACCCTGTTTGGATCAGGTAATTTTACTTTTTCAAACAGGGAAATGACTTCCGATTTAGTTTCAGATTTAGATAAGTTGGTATGTTGAAATAAAATTTCTTGAACCTGTTTACCACAGGAAATTGAGGGGTTCAAGGAACTCATGGGTTCTTGAAATATCATGGCTGTTTTATTACCTCTGATTGTTTGAAATGCTTTTGAAGAAAGCCTTGTTAAATCTGTATTATTAAACATAATACTTCCAGAGGTGATTTTAGAAACACCTTTTGGGAGCAGGCCTAAAATGGATAATGATGATACCGATTTACCAGAACCAGACTCACCAACAATCCCTAAAATTTCATTTTTAAAGAGGTTATAGGAAATGTTATGAATTACTTCATTGTTACCAAATGAAATGGAAAGGTTTTTAACTGATAAAATAGGTTTTGGATTCATTAAATATGGATAATTTCATCGTCATCTAAAATGTCTTCACCTTGAAATCTTAAAAAGATTTGAGCCACAGCAATCGTATCCTTTTCACAGTACTGTATGATTCTATCAATATTATTTTCTCCATAATACACACTATACACCTCACTACCATCTATATCATCTTTTGGAGATGGAATACCTAAAACATTGGTTAATAATTTTAAAGATGTATAGGTTTTATAATCGCCAAACTTCCATAATTCTAGAGTATCCAAATGAGGGACTTCCCATGGTTTTTTCCCAAAAAGGTTAAGCTTGTATGGTAATTCAATATTATTAATAATCATTCGGCGTGCAATGTAAGGAAAGTCGAATTCTTTTCCATTGTGGGCACAAAGTAAGTGTTTGGTTTGACTAAAATGTGTAATTAAAAGATTTTTAAATTCTTTTAAAATAGTAATCTCATCACCATAAAAAGAAGTCACTCTAAATTTTCTTGTATCACCATGAAAGTTAAAATACCCTACAGAAATACAGATGATTTTTCCAAATTCTGCCCAAATACCAGCACGATCATAAAATTCTTCTGCAGTAAAGTCGTCCTTACGTTGATATTGTGATTTGTTTTCCCAAAGGATTTGTTTTTCCTTGTCTAAATCTGAGAAATATTGCTGTTCTGGGACCGTTTCAATATCTAGGAATAGTATGTTTTCTAGGTTTACTTTTGAAATCATTCTCTAAGCATTTTATAAGCTTCATCAATATATGTAATTATATCTTCGGTAAAAGGGTTCGGTTTTTTCCTTGAAGCATCGCTAGATTTTTCATGCCCTAAACGTATAATAATTAAGTTGTCGTTAGGTTCAACAATGACGTATTGTCCCAAATGCCCCCGCATCATAAAAAAGTTCTTATCATTTTTTTTGTATAGCCACCATCCGTAACCATACTCTGGACTTTCAGGAAAACGAGGTGTAATAGACTTTACAACAAATGCAGAATCTAAAAGTTGCTTACCATTCCATTTTCCATAATCTTTGTATAATTTTCCGAAACGAGCAAAATCTCTAGCACTGCTAGAAATACAGCAAAACGCCTTTGCTAATCTATTTTTATCATCATCTAGTTGCCATAAAGCATCATTGGTTGCTCCCATAGGTTTCCAAAAGCTTTCGGATAAATAATTTGCCAGGGGTTTTTGGGTTGCTTTTTGAATTATCATACCTAAAAGTTGTGTGCTGCCACTAAGGTATTCAAACTCAACACCTGGAGTTTTTATCACCTTTTGATTTAAAATGGTCTCAGCTAAATCATCATCATAATTAGCTCTAGCTGTTACGGAAAACGGACTTGTATAATGTTCTATCCAATCTAAACCTGAAGCCATAGATGCTAAATCACCTACTGTTGTTTTGGCATAATCATATTGCGGATAAAAATCGCTTATGGGTTGGTTTAAATTTTCAATGTAGCCATCCATTATAGCTTTACCCAATAAAGTGGTTGTAATACTTTTAGCCATAGAAAATGAATTTGTTTTCGAGTTTTCATCAAAGCCATCGTAATATTTCTCAAACCAAACACTATCATTTTTAATAATTAAATAGGCAATAGTACCCCAATCTTGGTTAACTTTAGAAAGCTTCTCGGTTTCTTGTACTTTATTATAACTTGTATGATTTGGCCAAGGTTCGGGCGTATCTCCTTTTTCTATAACATCATTTTCAAAATAGGAATAATCATCAATAAAGGCAGTATTATGTCCTGTAAAATAAACAATGCGAGCACCTCTTAAGATGTAGCCATAATCAAAAATATAGAGTAAAACAACTATTAGCCCAATGGTAATTAATAACCATTTAAAGAATTTTTTTAAAAACTTCATTTATGAATTTTATTATTAAATATAGGAATAAATTCATTGAATAATGAATTAAAATAAAGATTGCTGTTTAAATGGGCTTTCATGATTTAGTAACCATTGCTTACGGTGTAAGCCTCCAGCATATCCTGTTAAACGACTATCAGACCCAATAACGCGGTGACATGGTACAATTATCCATAATGGATTTTTACCATTGGCATTAGCAACAGCTCTTATGGCCTTTGCATTTCCCAATTGTTTTGATAATTCTAAATACGATATCGTTTTTCCGTAAGGAATTTGTTCCAATTGTTTCCAAACTTTATTTTGAAAATCCGTTCCTTGTGGGTTGAGTTTTAAACTGAATTGCTTACGTGACCCTTCAAAATATTCTTTAAGCTGTATCACACAATCTTCCAAAATTTCAGGAATGATATCTGTAGTTTTTTCTTCTGTGTTTAAAATAGTGACGGAATTAACACCATCATCATCACCCGTAATTTTGGTAAAACCTAAAGGCGTATTGATGATACATTCTTCCATTAGTCTTCATCTTTAAGAAGTCCTAATTTTTTGGCTCGGGCTTCCCAGTTTTTTCTGGCTTGTACTTGTAGGTCAGATACATTATCACTTTCATCCATAATTTCCAGACCAAGTAGTGTTTCAATCACATCTTCCATAGTAACTAAGCCACTAACCGAACCGTATTCATCAACCACTAAAGCCATGTGGTTTTTGCTTTCAACCAGCTTTTCAAATAATGTTGGGATGGGTAAATTTCTATGAACTACAATAATATTTCGTTTTAAATCTGAAAGGGTTTTAGAACCGTTGTCCAAAGCCATTTCTTTAAAAATTTCATCCTTTAAAACTAGCCCTGTAATATTATCTGTATTGCCGGTATATATGGGGATTCTGGAAAAACGTAAATTTAAGTTTCTTTTAAAAAAATCTTCAACGGTAGTAGTAGCATTTTCAATTTGCATGATAGTTCTTGGGGTCATAACATCTTTAGCAGATACCTCCTTAAACGTTAGTAGATTTTTTATAATAATACTTTCGTTTTCTTGAAAAACCCCTTCTTCATGAGCCATATCGGTCATAGCCATAAAACCTTCTCTACTCAGAATACTACCGTGACCTTTACCTCCAATGAGTTTTGTGGTTAATTGCAGTAACCAAAGCATACCTGTCCATTTTAACGGGAAAATAAGCACATTTAAGGCTTTTGCTGTAAAGTTTGAGAGTCCTTTCCAATAGGTAGCACCTATCGTTTTTGGAATTATTTCAGAGGCAATTAATATTAAAATGGTCATGATGGTAGACACTACGCCCACCATGACATCCTCAGTATATCTTATTCCAAGGATGGTTTTCGTTTCAGAACCATACATTTCTGCATAGGCTACTTTTGCTTGTACACCAACTAATATAGCACCAACTGTATGGGCGATTGTATTTAAAGTGAGAATTGCAATTAAAGGGCGGTCTACATCCTTTTTAAGTGCTTCGAGTTCTAAGGCATAGGCTTTACCTTCCTTCTTTTTAAGATTAATAAAAGTTGGGGTTACACTCAATAAAACAGCTTCTAGAATGGAGCATAAAAAGGAGAAGAAAATTGAAATAACACCGTAGAATATCAGTAAGGCCATTTAAATGGGTTTTATAGAGGCTAATTTACAAAAGTTAATTAATACTAAATATTTCTAAAAGCAGTAGATTTTAGTTATTTTTAAAGAAAGAAAATGCATGAAAATGAAGAAATTTGCTATGCGTTACTGGGTTAAAGTAATCTTTATTTTAACTTTTTTTAATGGGTATTCTCAAAACACGAATTCTCAGAAGAGCATTAACAGAAATGCTTTTTCCGAAAAGATATACCTTCAGCTTAGCAATACTATTTTCGCTACCGGAGAAACCATTTGGTTCAAAGCCATTGTGACCAATACCTTAAATGTTCCATCGAAATTAAGTGGTATTTTGCATGTAGAGCTTATCGATTACGATGAGAACATTGTAACCACAAAAAAGCTCAAGTTAGAAAATGGTCTGGCCTATAGTTTTTTCGAGTTAAGTGATAAGCTTTCTCCAGGACGTTATTTGGTAAGGGCCTATACGACGTGGAATAGTAATTTTGGGTCGGATTTTGTTTTTAAACAGTATATCGATGTATTCAAGTTAAATTTTAAAAGAAAGCAAGACGTTGTATCAGATTTAGTGTTAACTGAGATAGGAGCAAATGAGCTAAAAATAACTGCAAAAATACACCCTGAAACCCTAAAACGAGATTACAAAAAGGACTTAAGAATATATCTTGCTTCAGAAGCATTACAGGATTCCATAGAGGTTAAACCTGTTAATGGACAATATGCAATTGAGTACGTTGTTCCTAAAGACCTATTTAAGATAGAACTTAAGGTAAAGCTAGAGGATACCAAATTAAAAAACCGAAAACGTAAGGTAGAAAGCACCTATTCTAAAACTATTGTACTTAATAACGACTTTATAGACCTGCAATTTTTCCCAGAGGGCGGAAAGATGGTAGATGGTTTTACAAATAAAGTGGCCTATAAATCTATTAATGGTGAAGGTTTAGGAGCCGAAGTTAGCGGTTACATTGTTGATGAAATCGATAGTATAGTTACATCCTTTTCAACCAACAAAATAGGTATGGGTTTTGTGTTCTTTATGCCCGATAAAAATAAGACCTATTATGGAAAGATAATGGGGGCTGATAAACTAGCTTATAAATACCCTTTGCCAAAAGTGATGGAAACCGGATATCTCTTGAGAGTAGGAGAAACGAGTGAATTTATGGGCTTGAGCATAAAGAGCAATATAGAAACCAAAGACAGTCTTTATGTTGAAGTTAAAAGCCGCGGGGTATTAATCCAAAAGCATCCTTTTATTTTAGAGCATGGAAAACATGAAGCCCTAGTAAAGAAAACCGAACTCCCCAATGGTATTGTTGGCATAACACTTTTTAATAGTGATAACCTCCCTGTTTGCGAACGTTTGTTTTTTAATTTTGATGAAAGTAGTTTACTCAATATAACAGCAAGCACAGATAAAGAGGCTTACACCAAGCGTGATAAAACGGTTTTAAACCTTAATATTACAAATAAGGATGGTAAATCCGTCCCAGCAAACTTCTCTACTCTGGTAATGGATAAGGACAAATTAGCTGCAAACCGAAATTATCAACCCGACATATTATCTTATTTTTTGTTACATTCAGAATTAAAGGGTTTTATAGAAACCCCAAGCATATATTTTGATAAAAAGAATATTTACAGAAAACGTGATTTAGATGCGCTTATGCTCACACAGGGTTGGCGAAATTATGTGTTTAATAACAACGATACCAATTTTAGTTTCGATATAAAGCCAGAGGTGGCTATGCAAATCTCAGGAAATATACGCTCTGTTTTCAACAAGAATAAAGCGCCTAAAAAACGCGTAGATTTAACCATGCTCACTTCAGGTAAACCGCCAGGGATATATACGCAAACCGTAGACAGTATTGGGAATTTTGTATTTAACTTAAGAGACCATTATACAGACGAGCTCGAAATATTAATACAATCGGCAAATAAAAAAGGAAAGGCCAAAGATTTTGATATTAACATAGATAAACCTTTACCAGCTCCAAAGATTTTTTTCGAAAGGGCAGAAGCAGTGGCATTACCAGATACGGTTATTTCTGAAATTTTAAAGTTAAAAACAGAGGAAAAAAGAGCGGCGGGAGGTTTTAACCTCTCTGATGATACTGTAGAGCTCGATGCCGTGCAACTCACGGGGTACAACGTTACCCCAGAACGCGAGAAGCTTTTTAAACTGCACGGAGCACCCGATACGGTTATTGAGAATGAAGAACTGATTCAAGAGGAAGAACAATGGATGTCTGGGCTTTATGACCTACTCCGGGTAAAATTTCCTGATGATATTTATTTCGAAAATGTACGTTATCCTTCCGAAGCTTTTGGAGTTAAACAAGATCCTTCTTTTACTCCAGTAGATACTATTGTTCCATCTCTTGAAGTTCCTAAAATTGCAGAAACTAATGTTGCTTTTGTATTTATTGATGGGGAAATAGTAGAAGGAATAGACTACCCATTGTTGCCGTTCCTCTCCGTAGAAAACATTAAAAGTGTTGAAATATTAAGAAAACCAAGTGGAGCTGTTTTACACTATTTTCAAGAGGCTTTCCCAAGAAATGATCTTTTTGATAGACCCGCTATACCTTTAGTTGGGATTATAAGTATTTATACTTATGGAGGTGTTGGCATGTCTGCTCTGTCATCACCAAAAGGGATATACAAAGGAAAAATTTTGGGTTTCTCAACCAAACGGGAGTTTTATGTGCCTAAATATGATGTTTTAAAACCAGAAGATTGGGATATACCAGATTTGCGGCCGGTGATTCATTGGGAGCCTTCAATGACGTCCAATAAGAAAGGCGAGGCGCAACTGGAGTTTTATAATGACGACAGCACAGGCGATAAACTTATTCTCATTGAAGCCATTACCCAAAATGGGAAATTGGGCTATTTTGAAACTTCCTATACTGTAGAAAAACGATTGGAAAATAATTAAGAGATCAATTTCACAACGTCCTTAGCAAAGTAAGATGCTATAATATCGGCACCAGCACGCTTAAACGCCGTAGTAGTTTCTAGCATAATCTGGTCATGGTCTAGCCAACCTTTTTCGGCTGCAGCTTTTATCATGGCATATTCCCCAGATACTTGGTACACGGCTACAGGAACATACACTTCATTTTTAATTTCTCTAACAATATCTAAATAAGAAATCCCTGGTTTTACCATCACAATGTCGGCGCCTTCATCAATATCCATTTCGGTTTCTCTAATAGCTTCAAACCTGTTGGCGTAATCCATTTGATAGGTTTTTTTATCTTTTGGAATATCTTGGATATCCACAGGGGCAGAATCTAAGGCATCTCTAAAAGGCCCATAAAATGCCGAAGCATATTTTGCCGAATAACTCATAATCCCTGTATTGGTAAATCCTTCGTCTTCCAAAGCCTCGCGAATGGTTAAAATACGGCCATCCATCATATCACTTGGGGCTACAAAATCAGCTCCAGCTTGCGCATGAGATATACTTATTTCTGCCAAAACTTCGGCAGTTTCATCGTTTATAATTTGTCCGTTTTCAATAATACCATCATGTCCGTAAACTGAATATGGATCTAATGCCACATCTGTCATTACTAACATATCCGGACACACATTTTTAACAGTTTTGATGGCACGTTGCATGAGTCCGTTGGGGTTTAGGGCTTCTTTTCCTGCATTGTCTTTTAAGTTGTCTGGTACTTTTACAAAAAGTAACACCGATTTTAAACCTAGTTTCCAAAGTTCTTTTACTTCACCCTCCAACAAATCTAAACTATAACGAAAGTAATTTGGCATCGATGGAATTTCATCTTTAATGCCTTTACCTTCCACTACAAAAAGAGGTACTAAAAAATCGTTTGGTGTTATAATGGTTTCACGAACTAATGAGCGAATGGCTTCGTTGGTTCTTAGTCTTCGGTTTCTTCTAAGAGGGAACATATTACTTTTTTTAAAATCCAAATTTACGATTAAAATCGTCTGCTAATTTCATTATTTTTTTCGAAGCCTTAAAACGATATCCAATATAAAACTCCAAATAAGGGATAGTATCATCCTGCCTTGTATATCGGTCAACATTGTGTTCTAATATTAACAAGCTATAATTAATGCCGCCAAAAAAAGTTTCAGAATTATAACCTATAACAGCTCTGCCAGAAAACTCATAAAGCGCTGAGGTTAGACTACCATCGCCAATAATCGAACTATGATTTATGCCTATTCCAGCAGAGGCTCCAACCGAGAATAGAAAGTTCTTATGGATGCTTAAATTATAGTAGTAAGATGGACCGATAGCAACATCATAAGAACGGGTGTCTTCATTAAAACCATTGTCATTTAGGGTATATTTAGTGTAGTAGTAATAAAGTCTGGGAATAAAACTTCCTGCGCTTTTGGTTTGCCACTCATTTTGAAAACCAATGGCTCTGAAAGAAAATTTTTTGTTAAGTATATATGAAGTTGAACCTCCAATTTTAAACGTTTTAATTCCTGATATGCGTACTCTTTCGTTATTAAGAATAAGATCAAACCCTTTTTGGTTATACAAATCTATAGTTTGCATCCATTGACTTTGAAACATTCTGAGGTTTAGGTTAAAGAGTTTTGAGTTTGCGTTGTCTCTATTTGACTTTAGAAATTTTGGTGAAAAACCATAATCAATCTCTACGCTCCTAAAAAGTATAGATGCACCAAAATAATCCCTGACATTTGGTTTTAACTGGTATTTTAGGCCTAAGTCAGAATCATTAATGTAAAAGCTATTTGAAGTGTTAATGATAGATAATCGCGTACTTATTTTATCTTGAAACTGCGTTATATATTGATTTTTAACAATACTATCATTTTGTGAAAAAGATAGTGAAGCACAGAATAATATTACATTTAATATGTAAGCCTTTATATCCAATCCACAGGATTTTTTAGAACTTCAATCAATTTTTCTTCTTCACTACCAGGTTCTGGCTGATGGTCATAAACCCATTGTACATGTGGTGGTAAACTCATTAAAATACTTTCAATACGTCCGTTGGTTTTCAATCCAAACAAGGTACCTTTATCGTGCACTAAATTAAACTCTACATAGCGGCCACGACGGATTTCTTGCCAGTTGCGTTGTGCATCTGTATATGGTAAATTTTTTCGTTTTTCAACAATAGGTACATAAGCATCAAGAAAACTATCCCCAACTTGGGTGACAAAGTTATACCAATTTTCCATGGTCATGTTATCTGAGGTTTTGCAATAATCAAAAAACAAACCGCCAATACCTCGTCCTTCATTTCTATGAGTGTTGTAAAAGTACTCGTCGCAACGTTTTTTATATGTTGGATAAAACTCAAGATTGTGTTTATCGCAAGCTGTTTTACAAGTTTTATGGAAGTGTTTTGCGTCTTCTTCAAATAAGTAATATGGTGTTAAGTCTTGTCCACCACCAAACCAGCTATCAATAATCTCTCTTTTTTCACCTGTGCTTAGCGGAGTTGAAGGGTACATTTCAAAATAGCGCCAATTGGCATGTACGGTTGGTACCATGGGGCTTTTAGGATGGATTACTAAACTAAGCCCACAAGCAAAAAAATTGACATCACCTACTTTAAAATACGCTTGCATGCTTTTTGGTAATTTACCATGTACCCCCGAAATATTTACGCCACCTTTTTCAAAAACATCACCATTTTGTATAACTCGGGTTCTTCCACCACCACCCTCGGGGCGTTTCCAAATATCTTCTTGAAATTTGGCTTTACCATCTATTTCTTCCAATTTAGAAGTAATGGTGTCTTGTAAATCTTGTATGTATTGATAGAATTTGTCTTTCATTAGGATTCTTTTGGGTTGAGTAATTCAACTGTTTTTACTGATGCCGCTGTAACCGATAGGGGTAAAACCAATACAACACCTACAACCGGAATGAATAATAGTAGTAAAAAAATAATACCATTGCCAATGCTAATGCCTTTATGCCTTCTAACAAATTGTATACTTTCTTTATAAGTAAAATGGCGTTCAAGCGTGTAATCCATGTTACCAAAACCAGCATAATAGGCCTGCATTAAAAAGAGCAAAATAGTAGAGAATATGTTAACTATTGGGATGAATTTTAAAATCAAAATAGGAATTGTTAAAACTAGTTCCATAATCAGGTTTCTAACATTAATCCTAATACCTCTCCACAATTGTTGCGCAAATGTTGTGTCTCTATGAGAATGTAAAGGGTTTCCAGTTAAGTGCGCTTCAATTTTTTCGGATACGGGACTCATAAATGGTGCCGACAATGCCATTATGACGTGTTTATAAAGAATAAGACCAATAACAATAATTATTAGTCCAGAAATAATTCTGTAAGTTATTTTCAACCAGTTAGCACCTCCCCAACTTGGTAAAATACTAGCAATCCAATTGCTAATATTATCTGAAAGATTATATGCTGAAAAGAAAATGACAAGAGCAGTAACAAAGCTTATAAACATAGGAATTGCAAAATATTTCCATAGTTTTAGTTTTGATATTAAACCAAAGGCTCCAAAATATGCTTTAATTCCTGAAATGATACTCTTCATCATATTTTAAACTGCAATATCTTCCTTTATAGCTTCAGCCGCTTTTTCGTTTTTGGTTCTTGACCAAATAGCCAACCCAAACGTTAAAACACCTAGTCGGCCAATAAACATAAGTATGATAATTACTAGTTTGCCAAAACTATTAATATCACCTGTAATACCTGTACTTATACCAACAGTACCAAGTGCCGAAGCTACTTCAAAAAGAATATTTTCAAATTTTAAATGGTTAGTAATAGTAATTAAAAATGTGCCTATCAAGATAATTATAGTATAAAAAATAAAGGCTGAAGTGGCAATATATAATCGTTCATAGGGAATAATTCTACCCAAAAACGTAATGTTTTTACTGCCTTTAAGTTGACTTTTTAAAATGGCAAAAACAGCAGTTAATGTTGTGATTTTTATACCCCCAGCAGTACCTGAAGGTGACGCTCCAATATACATTAAAAAGATACAAATAAGCATCATGGCTTGGGTAAAAATGCCAAAGTCTACGGTATTAAAACCAACGGTTGTCATGGCTGTCATGGTTTGAAAAAAAGAGGCTAAAAAACGTGAACTGCCCGACAATTGAGATATACTAGGTTCAAAAAAATAGAAAAATAAAGTTCCTGATGTTAGTAAGATTAAAAACCCCCAGAGTACAATTTTAGTTGTAAAACTAAGTTTGTGCGACTTCTGTTTTATCCATAAACCAAAATCTGTTATTACAATAAACCCCATAGACCCACAAATAGCTAACATGGATATGATAAAGTTTATAAAATGGTCATCTGCATAATCCATGAAGCTATTGTTAAACAAACTAAATCCTGCAGTACAAAAGGTGCTTATACTATGAAAAATTGAAGACCAAATAGCTTCAACAATAGGCATACCTTTACCCTTAAAGGCAATAAAGAAAAGTACAGCACCTATAAGTTCCATAATTAATGTGAATAGAATTACAGATTTAATAAAATCATTAATTCTTATGGTTTTTGGTAATGTAAATTCTGTAGATAGTATTTTTTTGTGCCAAAAGGTCATTTTACGTGTAGTAGACAGCAACATGAAGGTTGTAAAGGTTAAATATCCAATACCTCCTAGTTGGATAAGTATCATGATTATAAACTGCCCAAAGACATTGTAGGTATCAAATATTGAAATAGTAACTAAACCTGTTGTAGAAACAGCCGAAGTGGCTATAAATAAATGGTCTAATAGAGAGGCGCTTTCCTTTTGAAATATGGGTAAACACAATAATATGAAACCCAACAAAATATATGTAGAAAAGCCATAGAATAAATTTTGTTGCGGGCTCCATCCTTTTTTGATAAGGGTGTATTTTTTTGCCAATTGTTTAAATTTATTGGGCATGACTTAAAGTTTTGATATCTTAATTGATAAAGATATACTTTTGTGCTTTACAATTATGAAGCCTTATATTCTTTTACAGCATCAATAAATGCTTTAGCATGGTCTAAAGGTATGTTTGGCAAAATGCCATGACCTAGGTTTACAATGTATTTATCTTTGCCAAAATCGTTAATCATTTGAGTTACCATTTTTTTGATGTCTGCAGGAGGGGATAATAATCTTGATGGGTCAAAATTTCCTTGTAAGGTAATGTTTCCACCAGTTAAATAACGGGCGTTTCGTGGAGAACACGTCCAATCTACACCTAAAGCCGAGGCGTTACTTTTGGCCATCTCGCCAAGCGCAAACCAACAACCTTTTCCAAAGGCAATTACTGGGACATCATCTTTAAGAGCTTCAATAATCTGATTGATATATTGCCATGAAAATTCTTGGTAATCTGAAGGAGATAACATGCCTCCCCAAGAATCGAATACCTGTACGGCGTTAACACCAGCTTTTACTTTTTCTTTAAGATAAGCAATAGTGGTATCGGTTATTTTTTGAAGCATTTGATGAGCTGCTAACGGATTTGTAAAACAGAATTCCTTTGCTTTGTCAAACGTTTTGCTGCCTTGACCTTGTACACAATAACAAAGAATCGTCCATGGTGAACCTGCAAAACCGATTAAAGGAATATCATCATTTAACAATTCTTTAGTTGCTTTTATGGCTTGATATACATAATCTAATTCAATAGTTACATCTGGAACAATAACATTATCAACATCTTTTTGAGAACGCACAGGGTTTGGTAAATAAGGTCCGAAATTTGGTTTCATCTGTACCTCAATATTCATAGCTTGAGGAATTACTAAAATATCGCTAAACAAAATAGCGGCATCCATTCCATATCTACGGATGGGTTGCACAGTTATTTCACTTGCTAATTCGGGAGTTTGGCAACGTGTAAAAAAGTCGTATTTCTCACGAATAGCCATAAATTCTGGTAAATAACGGCCTGCTTGACGCATCATCCATACTGGTGGACGGTCTACGGTTTCACCTTTTAATGCTCTTAAAAATAAATCGTTCTTTATCATAGTTAGCGTTTAGCTTTTGGCTTTTAGCTATTAGCTAAAAAGCGTTAACTGTTTTTAATTTTATTTATTAAACTATTTATCATTTTTGCTTTTTTTTGGACTAAAGTAAAAATGGATACTAGTTCTTTTTCTTCTATAAATTTTAATTCTAGCTCAATTACTAGTTGGGTTTCTACTTCGAATAAAGAGCCAATTGCTATCTCAAGAAAGCGTTTAAACGCTACTTCACTATATCTGCTTTACCAGTTGAATCCCGTTCTTCCATATGTCTAGTTTTCTGAAATCTCTCATTACGATTTGCCGTTAGCTGTTAGCGATTCTTTTGTTATAACTGTTGAGCCAATAGCTAAAAGCTAGGAGCCAAAGGTATTTAAATATAATGTTCATTCACTAATTCAATAACACTTTCAACCGTTGGTACTTTAGCAATTTTTACTTTTTTAAAGTGTTTTCTTGCTTCTTTTGCAGTTGTTTCGCCTATACAAAAAGCAATAACATCTTTATCATTCTTTTGCTTGTAACTTTGAACGGTTGATGGACTATAAAACATCACACTATCTACAGTATCATCGAGTTCTACCGCATCAAATTTAGTTTGATAGGCTTCTACTTCATGCACTCTTATATGATTTTCTTCCAAAACAGTAGGTAAATCATCTAATCTTAAATTACTACAGAAGTAGGTAACTTCAGTCCCATCAATAAATTCAACAAGATATTTAGCTAATGCTTTAGCATTTTTTTCAGAATGTTTAACCTTCCCAATTTTGTTTTCAACTAGGCGCTTGGTGCGTCTTCCTACGCAATAAATATTTTTAAAGCGTAATTCTTCAGATGAAAAATTAGTTAATAATGCATCAACAGCATTTTTACTGGTAATGATTACGTTTTGAATTTCTTCTTTTACAATATGATTGTGAATTCTATTGGGGTTTGTTTTTATGAAATCTGAACTCTCTGCTTTTACATTTTCATTAAACAACAAACGTTGGTCTTCTGTTAAGGATTTGGTGGAATATACATTGGTTTTTTTGCCTTCACTTTTAATATAGTCCATTAGGCGTTTACCACCTCGTTCAATGATATAGTTAGAAGCATATTCAGCAATACCTTGATGTCTTCCTAATTTTTGAACACTTTTTACCTCAATTTTTTTAGAACCATCTTTACTTAAAAGTACCCCTTTAAAAGTAACTTCATCATCTTTAATTCTAGCTAAAGCACCAATAGGTGCTGTGCAACCACCTTCTAGTTTATTTAAAAACTCACGCTCTATAGTGGTACAGATTTTGGTTTCTTCGTGGTTTAATTGGGTACAAGCCTCTATGGCAAAATCATTATCTTGATGTGCAGCAATCATAATTGCACCCTGAGCAGGTGCAGGTATCATCCAATCTAAATTAATGGATTCATCGGGTCTAATGCCAATTCTACCAATACCCGCAGCAGCAAAAATAGCACCGTTCCAATTATTATCTTTTAATTTTTGAAGACGGGAATTAACATTACCACGTAAATCTACAATGGTGTGGGTTGGGTAGCGGTTGAGCCATTGAGCACGTCTGCGTAAACTTCCAGTAGCCACAATGGCTTCCTTGGCACTTAAAAACTCTTCATTATTTTTAAAAACAAGAGTGTCGTTAACATTACCACGTTTTAGAACAGCTACTTGTTTTATGCTTTTTGGCAAGATAGTAGGGACATCTTTAAGGGAGTGTACGGCAATGTCTATATTGTGATTTAATAAAGCAATATCAAGGGTTTTTGTGAAAATACCAGTAATTCCTAACTCATAAAGCGGTTTGTCTAGAACAATATCGCCAGTAGATTTCACAGGAACTAGTTCTGTTTTATACCCTAAATTTTCAAGAAGTTTTTGTACGGTTTTAGCCTGCCATAGAGCTAATTCACTATCGCGCGTGCCAATTTTTATAATTTTAGACATTGATTTTTGAAGGTTCTTCTAGTTGAAACACTTTTTTTATGAGCTCCAAACTATCGTCTGTTGAAATATTGTCATCCTTCAAATGATGAGCGAAGTGGTTTGTGATTTTTTGGATGATATTGTTACTAATAAGTTCAGCTTGCTCTTCATTAAAGTCTGATAATTTTTTACGTTGCGTATCTAACTCTGCAGTTGCAAAATTAGCAAGTTTGTGCTTTAAAGCTTTAATAGTAGGGGCAAACTTTCTGGTTTCTAACCAAGCGTTGAAGTCATCATTTACTTCTTTAATGATTTCTTCGGCTTGAGGTATATACGCTTTGCGTTTCTCTAAAGTCTCATCGGTCATTTGAGACAAGTAGTCTAAATGCACTAGGGTTACGTTTGATAATTCCACAACGTTTTCATCTACATTTTTAGGTATAGATAAATCAAGAATTAACAAAGGCTTTTTAGACTGAATAAGGTGCTTATCAACAGTAGGACGGTGTGCTCCTGTAGCTACGATTAAAATATCTGTATTGGAAATTTCTTCCTGAAGATTGGCATAGTCTTTAACTATTAAATTGAATTTGCCAGCAATCTTTTCAGCCTTGTTTTTTGTTCTGTTAATAAGAGTTATGAGCTCATTTTTGGTATGCTTCACCAAATTTTCACAGGTGTTTCTACCAATTTTACCAGTTCCGAAGAGTAAAATATTTTTATTAGAAACATTCTGGATGTTTTTCAATATGTATTGAACTGATGCAAAAGACACTGATGTAGCTCCCGAGGACAATTCAGTTTCAGTTTTAATACGTTTACTTGCTTGTATGACAGCATTTATCAAACGTTCTAGAAACGGATTAAGTAAATTATGATTTTTAGATAGGTTAGTGCTCGATTTTAATTGACTAATAATTTCAAAATCACCTAAAATCTGGCTATCTAGTCCAGAACCAACTCTAAACATGTGATTTATGGCTTCTTTGTTTTTATACACGTAAGCCACTTTTTGAAACTCATCAACAGTTCCTTCGGTATTATCACAAAGTAATTTTATTAGTTGAAACGGATGTTCTGAAAAACCGTAAATCTCTGTGCGGTTACATGTAGAAGTTACTACAAGACTTTCAATATGATTGTCCTTGGCTTGTTGCAATAAATCAATTCTAGCATCATCACTTAAACTAAAATGACCACGTATTTTAGCATCGGCCTTTTTGTAACTTAAACCAATTGCATAAAAGTTCTTGTTCCTAGAAATGTTATACCTGTGCATATTTAACTAGACTATACGAAGCAAAAATAGAATCATAGTTTTAAAAAAAGTAACGCTCAAAGAACTTTTAGTATCGCTTTAAGTTTTTTAGAGTTTTTTTGTAAAAAAACATGACAAATGTCATATTTTTACAGTGAAATCAGTAGTTTTCAAAGCTTTAATATAGAATGATTCTAAATAATATAAAAAAATGGACAACAAAATGGGTGTAAAAAGTGTCGCAGAAAGTTCCTTTAATGAAACAAATGTAGATGAAGGTGTTTTTGTTTTAACGTTTAAAAATGAGAAAAATGTAGTTCAAAGTGTTACAAAAGAGATAGATAGCTCTTTTATTCAATTTCATTTTTGTGTTAAGGGTATTGCTAAGTTTGTTTTCAATCAAGGACACTATGTTTTAGATATCCACGAAGAAAATTCTTTGTTACTATATAATCCGCAACGGGAATTACCTATTAATTTGCAGGTAGAGCCTAATTCATGGATGGTATCTATTTTGATTTCAATTAAAAAATTTCATGGCTTATTCTCTACAGAAGCAGATCACATTTTGTTCTTAAATGAAGAAAACAAAGATAAGAAATACTATAAGGATGGAGTGATTTCACCCTCAATGGCTATTGTGCTTAATCAATTAATAAATTATAATTTAAGTAGTTCTATAAAGCATATCTACTTCAAAGGGAAAGCTTATGAATTATTGAGTTTGTATTTTAATAGAAGTGAAGATGCCGATGTTGAACAATGCCCCTTTTTGGTTGACGAAGCTAATGTTATTAAGATTAGAAATGCTAAGGATATTATTGTGTCTAGGATGGCAGAACCTCCTAGTTTACAGGAATTAGCTGATGAAATTGGACTAAATTTAAAGAAACTTAAAGAAGGCTTCAAGCAAATTTATGGCGATTCTGTATTTAGTTTCTTGTTTGATTATAAAATGGAAGTTGCAAGAAAGTTATTGGAAGCTGGAGAGGATAACGTTAATGAAGTTGGGCATAAGGTTGGTTATAGTACCTCAAGTCATTTTATAGCTGCTTTTAAGAAGAAATATGGTACTACGCCCAAAAAGTATATTATGTCTTTAAATTAATTTATATTCTGTTTTGTAAGTGTGTTTTCTTTAATTTAGGTATTTTTTGGTATATTTATTTCTTTATAGCATAAATCTATAACCCAAAACTACTTAAAAATGAAATTTTTATCACCTGAAATTGAAGCTTTATATAAGCTTTATTATGGAAACACAAATGAAAAATCTTTAATTAGACAAAGTTCTTCTTGTGGTATTTTTCAAGACTGTAATTATTCTGAGAAAAAACCTTTTCCTTTTTATCAGAAAACACAAAAGAAATCATAGTTTAAATCTATAATTCTAGCTTTTAGTTAAGAATTTGTGTTGTATTTTTACAACATGAAAAAAGGTGTTTTACTTGTAAATTTGGGTTCTCCAGACAGCCCTAACCCTAAAGATGTTAAAAAATATCTAGGGGAGTTTTTAATGGACGAAAGAGTTATTGATATTCCATACACTGCCAGAGCACTCTTGGTAAGAGGTATTATTTTAAAAACGCGTCCAAAAGCTTCAGCGGCAGCCTATAAGAAAATTTGGTGGCAAGAAGGATCTCCACTCATTGTTATCTCAAAAAGACTTCAGGATAAAATTAAAAATCAGGTTGATATCCCTGTAGCTTTAGCAATGCGATACGGTAGTATGACCATTGAAAAGGGTTTGAAAGAGCTGGTTGAGCAAGGCGTAAAAGAGGTGCTTTTATTTCCTCTGTACCCACAGTTTGCCATGGCTACAACCGAAACTATTTTGGTTAAAGCCGAGGATATAAGGAAAATGCATTTCCCCAATTTGAAAATAGAGTCTGTACCTGCATTTTATAATAAATCAGATTATATTGAAGTGCTTTCAAAATCAATTCAAAGATATTTAAAAGGGAAGCCATATGAACATTTACTATTCTCTTACCATGGTGTTCCTGAACGACACATAAGAAAAAGTGATATTTCAAAATCGCATTGTAAAATAAATGGAAGCTGTTGTGTAACCCCAAGTAAAGCTCATGAATTTTGCTATAGACATCAGTGTCTAGAAGTTACTAGATTGGTGGCTGAGAAGCTTCAGTTAAAGGAAGGTAGTTACTCAACATCTTTTCAATCTCGTTTAGGATTCGATCCGTGGTTACAACCTTACACAGATAGAACTATTGAACGTTTGGGTAAAGAGGGTATAAGAAATATGGCCATTGTAACACCTGCTTTTGTGAGTGATTGTCTTGAGACTTTGGAGGAAATAGCTATGGAAGGTCAAGAGATTTTTCATGAAATGGGCGGAAATGAGTTTACAACCATTCCTTGTTTAAATGATGATGATGATTTTGTAAATTTATTGTCTAAATGGATATCAGACTGGAATAAAAACTAAAGTATATGGATTATTATTTCTACCTTAAAGCGTTTCATCTCATTTTTGTAATTACCTGGTTTGCAGGTTTGTTTTATATTCCAAGGCTTTTTGTATATCAAATTGAGGCTCTTGAAAAACCATCACCAGACAGAGATATTTTAGGTAAGCAACTTAAAATTATGGCAAAACGCTTATGGTATATTATTACATGGCCATCAGCCATTTTATGTACTGTTTTTGCTATTATATTATTAATAATAAATCCAGCTTTATTACAACAATCATGGATGCACGTAAAGTTGTTTTTTATAGTGTTATTATTTGTGTATCACATTTTAACTCATAAATACTATAAACAGTTACAGACAGATACTTGTAAAAAATCGTCTAGCTTTATGCGTATATGGAATGAGGGAGCCACTTTTATCTTGTTTGCAGTTATCTTTTTAGTAGTTTTAAAGAGTAGTATTAATTGGATTTGGGGCATTATTGGAATGCTCATTTTAGCAGTTCTAATTATACTAGGATTTAAACTGTACAAACAATTTAGGGAGAAAAATCCTGACGCATAATAAAACGCTAAATTCTAATCTCTTTATTTTAAATTGATAAAAATCTTTTTGGTTTTTAATTTTTTTTAAATTGTAATTTAACGCAATGTCTTTTGGTGTGATAATTGCTATATTTAAACATTAAATAACCAAATGAACTTAAAAAAGCTCTCCTTACGTACCCGTATTTTTTTGGCCATGATACTGTTGGTTTTAATGGCATCGGTACTAATTTCTGCGGTAGCTATTTACCAGTATAAAGAGCAAAGTCATGATTACCATAAAGCACGTTTAGAGCGTAAAGAACAAAATATTCAAACAGACCTAAAGCAGTTTCTTAATGGTCGTTATAATACTTGGGAAGTTAAAACAGAAAATCTTCCTTATATTTTTAAAGATGAAATTTATAATATTGCCAATATCCATAAACTTCAAATTAATCTCTATGATATGGATGGAGGGCTTTTAATTTCATCAAAGGCGAACTTACAAGGAGATATAGAAGAAAAATGTATAGATGCCGAAATTTTAAATGCCATTTTCAATACCGTTGAATTTAATAGCACCTTAGAAATTTCAAGACACAGATATGTTCATGATCTTAATGAAAATGGGGAGTCTTTTCAATCTTCATATACATTTCTATTAGATAAAAATTCCAAGCCATTAGCAATATTAAACCTTCCGTATTTAGAGAAAAGTGATTTTCTTGAGATGGAACTTATGGAGTTTTTAAAGCGTATTGGGTTTGCTTTTATATTAATACTCTTAGCAGCAATAGCTATTGCCTTTTTACTATCTAAATTTATAACAAAATCATTGCAAAATATCAGCGATAAAATTATTTCTACAAGATTAGAAAAGCGCAATAAAAAAATTGAAATTGGCGATACTAGTGATGAAATATCCATTCTAGTAAACTCTTATAATAGTATGATTGATGAGCTTGAAGAAAGTGCAGTGCAATTGGCAAGAAGTGAGCGTGAACAAGCTTGGAGAGAAATGGCTAAACAGGTGGCCCACGAAATTAAAAATCCGCTAACCCCTATGCGATTGACGGTACAGAATTTTCAAAGAAAGTTTGACCCCACAGATCCTAATATCAATGCAAAATTAGATGAATATAGTAAAACCTTAATTCAGCAAATAGATACTATGAGTTCCATAGCATCGGCCTTTTCAAATTTTGCTAAAATGCCGGCGCAACAAAATGAGACCCTGAATGTAGTTGAAATCATAAAATTGGCCCTGGATATTTTTAATGAGGATTACATTATTTTTACTTCAGATTACAAAGAAATTATCGCTAAATTTGATAGGACTCAACTTATTAGAGTAGTGACTAACTTGGTAAAAAATGGTATTCAAGCAATACCCAAAAATCAAACACCAAGAATAGCCATTCATGTTACTACTAAAGATGATAATGTTTTGTTAACGGTAGCAGATAATGGCTCTGGTGTTTCAGAAGAAAACAAAAACAAAGTGTTTGAGCCCAAATTCACCACAAAAACCAGTGGTATGGGCCTTGGGTTAGCTATGGTAAAAAACATTGTAGAAACCTATAAAGGTACCATAACGTTTGAGTCTATAAAAGATAAAGGCACTACGTTCAAGGTGATATTTCCAAAAGAGTAAAATGCCTGCTGAAGCAGGAATTTCATAATCCATAACCATTAATTATGAATTTCAAAAACATACTAACCGAATACGATAATAGCATTACAACCATTACTATCAATCGTCCTAAAAAACTCAATGCTTTAAATCAAGAAACCATTAATGAGTTACATCATGCTTTTAAGGAAGCTGATTTAGATCAAGATACAAAGGTTATTATAGTAACTGGTAGTGGTGAAAAGGCCTTTGTTGCTGGTGCTGATATAAGTGAATTTGCAGATTATACGGTTGAAGAAGGTGAGTATTTAGCAGCTAACGGACAAAAAATACTTTTCAATTTTGTGGAGAATTTATCAACGCCTGTAATTGCCGCAGTTAATGGTTTTGCTTTAGGTGGCGGATTGGAACTGGCTATGGCTTGCCATTTTAGAGTAGCTAGTGAAAATGCCAAAATGGGCTTACCTGAAGTGTCTTTGGGAGTCATTCCTGGTTATGGTGGTACGCAACGTTTAACCCAATTGATAGGTAAAGGGCGTGCTATGGAAATGATTATGACTGCAGGCATGATTGATGCTAATAAAGCTTTGAATTATGGGTTGGTAAATCACGTTACATCTCAGGAGGAATTGCTATCTCTTTGTGGAAAAATAGCTAATAAGATTACCCAAAATTCATCAGTTGCAATTGCAACTGCCATAAAAGCCGTTAATGCTTGTTTTCAGGAGGGGAAAGATGGTTTTGAAGTGGAGATTAAAGGGTTTGGTAAAAGTTTTGGAACCGAAGATTTTGCTGAGGGTACCACAGCCTTTTTGGAAAAACGTAAGGCTAATTTTCCGGGGCGGTGATTAATATTTTCAGGGCTCTTAAGGCTTATGAAGTAAAAAATCTTGTTTATTTATCAAAAGTAATTTAAAAACAGTTCTTTTTTAGAGGTTAAATTTACTTATCACATAAATCTTTATACATGAATCAAAAGTATTTATAGTATCGTATTTAATATTCTCTATAGAGTTTAATAGGCCTTCGGTAAATCCTTTACGGGAATAGTTCTTATAATTGCTATAATGAGCAGTGAATCTTTGATCAAGCCATAGCAACAAATTTTGCTTAAAACTATTGGGTTTACAGAATCCACAGATTATAGTCGTTTCTGAAATACTAATTATCTTTTTTAATAGTTCTGTTGACGCTTCCCAATCTAACACATGAAATAATAAACTGGCAATGGAATAGTTTTTTTCAAGCCCAATTAAAGGTTCTTTAACTATGTCTGAAATTCTAAATTCAAGATTTTGAAATTTGGCTATATGAGCTCGTTTTGAGGCATATGAGATTAAGTTCTCTGATTTATCTATACCTATTCCACAAGTAATCTTATTGGAAAGCTTAAAAAGTAGATCTCCACTTCCACATCCAAAATCAACTACTGTTGTATTTGGCTTAACCAAATCTACTATCTGACTACGCAACGGGGTTAAGTATTTATCTGCAGTACTTGCCTTAATGACTCCTTTCATTTAATACTAAATAATTTTAATAGTTGTTTTAAGCAGTTAACGAAGTTCTGTATTTTATTACTGAAATTCAAATTGTTAATAACCCAATTTTTATTTAACATTATTAGGTTCAAATAATGGTTAATTTTAACAAGTCTGGTACTCCCAATAACTTTTAAAATTTAGTATTATGAACCCCAAGTCTGTTATAAAAGGACGTGGCGCACAGCTTAACGTCCCTAATCGTTTCTTTGAATTAAGTCATGAAATGCGTGATGATTTTCTTGAATATTGCCAAAAAGAAGGCGAACAAGCTGATAAAAATAAAACACGCTATCTGGAGGTATTTCCTAAAACCATAGTAAATAAAGTAACTAGTCCAGATATAGGGATGTCATACTCCATGAATGCATATCAAGGTTGTGAGCATGGTTGTGTGTATTGCTATGCCAGAAACACACATGAATATTGGGGTTACAGTGCTGGTTTAGATTTTGAAAGACGAATTTTAGTAAAAAAAGAGGCGCCAAAATTACTAGAGGCTTTCATACAAAAGAAGCACTGGAAAGCGCATCCTATAGTAATGTCTGGCAATACCGATTGCTATCAACCTGCCGAACAAATTTATAAAATAACCAGACAGTGTTTGGAAGTGTTTTTAAAACACAAACATCCTGTAGGTATCATCACCAAAAATTCACAGATCTTACGTGATCTTGACCTAATAAAGGAACTGGCTAAGAATAATTTGATAGCTGTTAATCTATCTGTAACATCACTTTCAGAAAAAACAAGACGTGTTTTAGAACCAAGAACAACCACCATAAAAAAGCGTTTGGAAACTGTTAAAACCCTTACAAATAATGGTGTTCCAGTAAATGTTATGATAGCACCAATTATTCCATCAATAAATAGTCATGAAATTTTACCATTAGCAAAAGCGGCTTCAGAGCATGGTGCTAACGCCATAGCACACACTTTAGTTAGACTCAATGGAGCTATTGGTGGTATTTTTACAGATTGGATTAAGAAGACGTTGCCTGATAGTGCTGATAAAGTGTTGCATCAAATTGAAAATTGCCACGGAGGTACTTTAAATGATAGTAGATTTGGAACTAGAATGCGAGGTGAAGGCAAAATAGCAGAACAGATTACAAACCTAATGCTCTTAGCAAAACGGAAATACTTTAAAGAAAAGCGCATGCCCAAACTTAATTGTGATTTACATGAGCAACACAAAACCAGGCAGCTAAAGTTTTTTTAAAAAGAAAGCGGGCTTAAATAGGCCCGCTTTTAGAAACTTAACAAAATAAGAACTACTTGAGTAAACTATTTATTAATGTATTTTATAAATTCTCTATCGTTAGAAGCAAAAACTAATTTGTATTCCCCTTCATAAAGCTTAAAAGCTCTTTCTATGTTTTGAATACCTTCAATAGTTTCTGTGTATAACAATTCTGAAACACCATTATAAAGACCGTATATTTTAACAGATAACGGTTCTTTGTTTGGTGCTAATTTAGTGATATACACTAAATCATACTCCTCTCTAACATACGGTTTAAATACTGTAGTCTCCTTTTCTTTTTTAAAGGTTACTGCACTAGATTTTACAGAAAAGGGAATAGAATTAATTTCCATATCCTTATCTATTTCAAAGAAATACTCTCCATCAGGTAGGTCGGTTAAATCAAAACCTTTATTATATGTACCAGTCTGTTCAATAATTTCTTTATATAGAGTAGTACCGTAACCATCTTTAATAGAAAGTAAGTCTCCTTCTTTTGCATTAGTAATTGTTAATGCTGTTGCTCTCAGATCTCTTCCATAATTAACTAAAGACATCTCGTTTGCGTAACCTATAACCGTAGCCATCATTGCTACCATTAAGATTCCTTTTTTAGTGTTTGAAAATACGTTTTTCATGATTTGGTTTTTAACGTTTTACACTGCAAATGTATAGTAGATAAATAGTGTGTAAAACATTGAAATTGATGAATTTATGTCCTATATTATCTGTTAAATGTATAATAAGTTTGTGTTAAGTTAAAATAGTATATTGTAGGGTTAATAATACATACTTTTAAGAAAAGGATTCTTTCATGATGTTGTTAGTTTTATTTTGATAGCAGTTATAGAATTAAAAATTCTATTATGAAATTGTATTGCTTGACTTGAGAAAGTTAAATTACTTTTATTACAATACAGCTAAAGTAAAAGGAGTTTATAAGAGAGGAGAGGTTGCCAAAAAAGAAAACAAAGAAGTTATGTGTAAATTTTTGATAAAAAAAAAGTGGGCTACCACAGCCCACTTCTACCAACTAAACTAAATAAGACATTAAAACTAATTATTAATGAATTTTGTAAAATATTTATTATTAGAATTTAATACTAATTTATAATTTCCCGCTTTTAGCTTATAAACTTTCTCAATAACACAAGTATTTGTAACGGTTTCAGTATATAACAATTCACCACTATTTTTGCCAAATAGGCTTATTGTAAAAGGTTCGTAGTTAGAATCAATTTTAGTAATGTATAACATATCTTTTTTAACAACTACTATGGGTTTGTTGTATAGAGTTTCTGATTCTTTATTGAACGTTACCTTATTATGAGATACCGAAAAAGGAATGGTTTTAATTTCAACATCTTTTTCTAGTTCAAAAAAGTAAATACCATCTGGTAGTGCTCTTAAGTCAAACCCTTTTGAGTAAACTCCTGATTTTTTAATTAACTCCTTATATAAAGTAAGACCGTTAGCATCTTTTATTGTAAGTGAGTTACCTTCTTTTACGTTTTTAAACGTTAAGGAAGTTCTTTTAGCATCTTTTACAATTAATTCACCGTCATTAGCAAAACCCATAACCGTAGCCATCATTGCTACCATTAAGATTCCTTTTTTAGTGTTTGAAAATACGTTTTTCATGATTTGGTTTTTAACGTTTTACACTGCAAATGTATAGTAGATAAATAGCGTGTAAAACATTGAAATTGATTAATTTATGTCCTATATTATCTGTTAAATGTATAATAAGTTTGTGTTAAGTTAAAATAGTATATTGTAGGGTTAATAATATATATTTCAAAGAAAAACACTATGAGGATACGTGTCTTATTCCTTTGGGTAAAAACCATTGTTATCAACGATAAATCAAAAAATATTTAAGCAGAAGATCTTAGCAAAGTTTTTTGTTATTAAACGAAGTAAGTTTTTAATTGTTGAATAAAGTTCATGCAAAAAAAAGTGGGCCACCACAGCCCACTCTACCAACTAAACTAAATAAGACATTAAACTAATTATTAATGTATTTATGAAATCTTTTTATTCTTAAATTGAAGTAAGACCTTTGATTTTCTTTGCTTCAATTATTGTTTCATAACTTAACTAAAACTTTATGGTACAAATATATGTTACATATTAGGGTCAAAAAACATCAATTTTAGCTAATTTATATGCTATATTAACAGTTAAGGATTTGTTAAATAGCTTTAAAGTTAATTTAACACACGTTTATGGTAATTATATGTATAATGTACGCATAATATATTGTAATTTTGCACACAAAAGATTACCCAATATGATAACTAAGAAACCTACATTTAAAAAGTTGTCACCAACTTTTGGTAATTCTATTTTGGTGAAACAACACAACGATAAGCAAGATAGGAGTGAAATGTTCTGGCATTTTCACCCAGAAATAGAACTTATATACGTAAACAGAGGACAGGGAAAAACACACATTGGCAATCACTTGTCCTACTTTAATAATAGCCAACTTATCCTAATAGGGTCAAATTTACCACATAATGGTTTTACAGATAGATTAACAGCTGCTGGTATTGAAACCACTATTCAATTTAAACCAGAATTTTTAGGTGAAGATTTTCTTAATAATGTGCCAGAAGCAATTGCGATAGCGTCTTTATTTGAAAAAGCCAAAAATGGTATTAAGTTTGGAAGAGAGGCTAAGGATGCGGTAGGAAAAAAAATTGAAGATTTAGAAAACCATACAGGCTTTGAAAGGGTTTTGAAACTTTTGGAAATATTGCAATACTTAGCTACTACAGAAGATTATACCATTTTAAATGCCGATGGCTTTGTATTTGAAGCAGAACCTCAAGATACTGATAAGATTAAGACCATTTATAAATATGTAAATGTCAATTTTAAAGAGCATATAGCCTTAGAAGATATTGCTAACAAGGTGAGTATGACAGTACCTGCTTTTTGTAGATATTTTAAGAAAACTACTGGAAAAACGTTTACCCAAGTGGTTAATGAGATTAGAATTGTACATGCTACTAAGCTACTTAATGAAAGTCAGTTGAGTATTGCTGATATCTGTTTTGAATGTGGATTCAACAATTTTTCACATTTTAATAAACAGTTTAATGAAGTTATAGGTAAAAGTGCCTCTAATTACCGCAAGGAAATTAAGCAAATAATTGGTTAACTTAACCTTAAGTTTATAAATTTCAAGCTCTAAAATAATCAATATCTTTTAGGGCTTTTCGTCTTACATCGTAATATCTTATATTTTTCTTAAAAAACTAATTATATTACGGTAAAGGGGTTTTATTAGTTTATTTTTAAAATAAATTTTTCAATTATAAAGGTAGATGAATAAGATATTAGTATTTATACTACTCCTTCTGTTTGGATATAATCAAGTTTTTTCACAGGATATTATCACTATTGATGCTTTTGTATTAGATAAATCTACAAATCAGCCGATACCATATGTAAATATTGGTTTTGTTGATAAAAGTATTGGTACAGCAAGTAATGAAAAAGGCAGTTTTAAATTGCAATATGAAGAAGATTACATTAGAAATTTTGATGTATTACAATTTTCTTCATTAGGATATAAAACCTTAAAAATAAAGGCTCCAGATTTATTTTCAAAATTATCAAACACCAACAAAATATACTTACAACCCGACATTCAAAGTTTAGATGAATTAATAATTACTGCACCTGAAACCGAGAAAAAGCAAGTAGGTGGTTTAGATTTTGATGGTTATACAATAGGTTATTGGAAAGAAGAGGTTGCACTTGGAGGTGAAATTGCAACAAGACTTAAAATAAATAAAAAGGACTCTAAATTATTAGATTTAAAGTTAAGGATTTTAGAAAATATTTCCGACAGCATTAAATTAAGAGTAAATATTTATGATTCCAACAAAAAGCTTCCCAATAAAAACTTGCTAAGTACTAATATTTTTCATGTTGTAACCAAGAAAATAGGTATTGATACCATTAACTTAAAACCATATAATATCAAAGTAGATAATGATATTATAGTTAGTATTGAACTAGTTGAGGTATTTGGTGATAAAGTAGGGTTTGTTGTGGCTGGTATTGGCTCAGGAACTACCTTCACTCGTTACATAAGTCAAGATAAGTGGGAGGAAATAAAAGATGCCACAATGTCTTTTCAGGTATTAACATCTTTTCCAAAAAAGTACAACAAAATAGAAAAAAGAACGAAGCCTAATACCATAACCATTCTTTGGGACAATTCTGAATCTATGTTTTTAAATAGAAATATTAATAAAGAATTTGAATTTTTAAAAACCTATTTAAATACAATTAAGAATGTTAAAGTAAGGGTAGTAAAGTTTAATATGGAAATAACAAGCGATAAAACATTTGAAGTCAAAAAAGGAGAGAGTGAGTTACTGCTTAATCACTTAAAAAACACAACTTACGAAGCAGGAACTAGTTTTACCGATGTATTTTCAAAAAATTCGTTTAATTCTGACATTGTAATGCTTTTTGGTGATGGGTATTCAACTTTATCAGATTTCGAGTATAACTTCAGAAATCCCATATTTTGTATTAGCTCAAATTATAAAACAAACCATAAAGTTTTACAAGAGATTTCTCAAAGCTCAGATGCAAGTTATGTTAATCTGAATAAAACCTCAATTTCTTCTGCTTTGAGATACATGGAGTTTGATATTTTAGATAAAACAGTATATGATGAAGCAAGTGTTTTGGATAACAGAAATACTATTTACGGAGTAGTACAAAGCAAATCAGGGCCTCTTGAAGGTGTTTCAGTAAGTATTAAAAATACATATGATGAGGTTTTTACCGATGAAGAAGGTAAATATGAAATAAAAGCAGATTATGGTGATATTTTATTGGTTAATTATTTTGGAGTAAAACAAAAGGCAATAACAGTATCAAATAAAAAGAATATCGATATTGATTTAGAGTTAAATATAGAGTTTCTTGAAGAGATTAGTGTAAGTGGTATAAATGAAAAATCTAACGATAATGATAATATTGCTAGGCTTGGTAACAGAAAATTAGGTTATGCATCTAATTACATAAGTGAAAATGATATCCGTCCCTCAGATATTTATTTTGTTGATGTTTTACGCAGAACACCTGGAGTAAATGTATCTGGAACTCCCATTAATGCTAATATTTGGATAAGAGATAAAAGGACTCCACCAGCTGTTTTTGTTGATGGATTATATAGTTTGAATTACTTGAATTTATCTCCACAAAACATAAAGTCAATTACTGTTTTAAGATCGCTAGCTGGAATTAATAGGTTTGGGTCTGATGCTGCTGGAGGTGCTATTTTAGTTACTACCAAAACTTCAGAATTTAGTTCTGAAGAGCAATTAAAAAATTGGGCGTTATTAACAGGTAACGATTATGACCAAACAAAATTCTATCCTGAAACCAATTCAAAAGTTTCTAATTTTGTAAATGAATTATATGCGGCATCATCATTTAATGAAGCATTGCAAATTTATGAAGCACAAAAAACCAGATTTGAACAGTTGCCAATTTTCTTTTATTTTGATGCTTCAGAATATTTTGAAAGATGGGATTCTACAAAAGCCTACAATATTCTTACTAGTATTGCAGATATTGCCTATAATAATGTTAAAGCATTGAAAACGTTAGCATATAAGTTAGAAGCATTAAACAAATATGAAGAAGCTAGGTTTATATATAAAAGAATATTGGAGTTAAACCCTAAACAAGCGCAATCATACAGAGATATGGCTTTGGCTTATCAAAATACAGGAAATTATAATAAAGCTATGTTATTGTATAAACAAATGCTTTTAGGCACAATTCCTGAAGTTGATTTTTCAGGATTGAGAAGTGTTATAGAAAATGAACTTAGACATTTAGTGATGTTACATAAAGCAGAAGTTGATTATAATGATTTGTCTCCTGATTTGTTAAGTTTAAACTTTAAAAAAGATATGCGTTTTGTTTTTGAATGGAATAATCCGTTGGCAGAGTTTGAATTACAATTTGTAAATCCTGATAATAAATATTTTACTTGGGAACTTTCGGAATTTTCAAAAAAAGAACGAATATTAGATGGCATACAAAAAGGGTATCAAACAGAAGAGTTTTTTATTGATGATGCTGAACCTGGAAAATGGCTTATTAATATTAAAAATTTAAAAGGAGAAGAAACTCAAAATCCAACCTATTTAAAGTATACGGTTTATAAAAACTTTGCAAAACCCAATGAAACTAAATCTGTTAGGGTCATCAAATTATTTGAACTGCAAAGCAAAGCCACACTAGATGAATTTGTTTATAATTAGTTATTAACTTTCACCCTCCCACTCACTATAGAATTTTTTTAGGTATAGCTGCATAAAGTTGTGTCTATTTTCAGCAATTCTTTTTCCAGTTTTTGTATTCATTCTATCTTTTAGCAATAGAAGTTTTTCGTAAAAATGATTAATAGTGGGTGCTGTTGAAGCTTTATATGCTTCTTTGCTCATATTAAGCTTAGGCTTAATTTCAGGATTGTAAAGCGCCCTATTTTTAAAACCGCCGTAATTAAAACATCTTGCAATACCAATAGCTCCAATGGCATCTAACCTATCTGCGTCTTGAATAACATCCAATTCATGCGACTTAAAGTCTTGTTTTTCATTACCGCCTTTAAACGAGACGTTTTCAATAATTTTTAAAACATGCTCAATCACAACCGAATCTACATTCAATTTAAAAAGAAATTCTCTAGCTATTCTTGGACCAACGGTTTCATCGCCATCATGAAATTTACTATCTGCAATATCGTGCAATAACGCCCCTAGCGAGACAACAAATAAATCAACAGGTTCGTTTTTTGCAATTAATAAAGCGTTGTTGTAGACTCTTAGCGTATGGAACCAGTCATGACCACCTTCTGCTTCAGAAAGAGTTGTTTTTACAAACGCTTTAGTTTTCTCAATAATATCTTTCACCGGATTTAAGGTTGAATGAACAATTTAATAGTATTCTCAACAATATTTATTAGTTCTGTTTTGTCTTTGTAATCAGCAATTTTTAGTGGTTTATGTACTTTAAATTTAATGTGTGTGCCCAAACCCATTGGAAATTTACCATACCTTAACATTTTCCAGGAATCATTAACCGTAATGGGTACTACCAAAGCAGAGGGGACTTTTTTCAATAATATCTCTAAACCTTTTGTTTGAAACGGTTTTGGCTCTCCATTTTTACTTCTGGTACCTTCAGGGAAAATAACAGCAGCACGATTATTAGCTTCAATATATTCACCAAATTTCATAATAGCAGGTAAGGACTGTCTTGGGTTTTTCCTATCAATTAAAACCGAACCACCATGGCGTAAGTTGTATGATACACTCGGGATGCCCTTGCCAAGTTCAATTTTACTGATAAATTTTGTGTGATGTTTACGCATGTACCACATAATGGGCGATATATCATACATACTTTGGTGATTGGCTACTATTATTAAGGGCTGGTTAGTGCTAATAGTGTGCGGGTTATCAAAAGTAAAACGTGTTCCTAAAACATGAGTACATTTTAATAAGAAAAACTGAAGGATATCTACACATTTTTTATGCGCTTGGTACCCAAAAACATTGAAGCATAGCCACTGTAACAGATGGAAAATTACAAGGGTTATTAAAAAAAGCAAATAATAAATTACGGTTAAGGGATACGATAAAATTTTCACCATGCCCAAAAGTACATGAAATTTTCCCATTTAAAAATGGATAAAACTGAAATGAAAAAATTTATTTTTTTGTACCAGAGAAGCATATATGCTAAATAATTAGTACACAGCTACACACTTATTACTTTCACAAATTACTTCCAAAGGTTCTTGAGTAATAGCGCAATCTGAAGCAATACCATATTGCGCGTTAAAAATGCTCTCTAATTGATTGTATTGCTGTACCTGTGTTTCTAGTTCAACCGTATCAATCGAGGTTGAATATACCAAATAGGTCCATGGCCCACCACAAGGTTTGCTTCCAAATGCAATATACTTACAATCAGAGTCATCATTACAAACTGATGTGGCAGCAAGTGCTTCAATTTCTGTTTTTAAAGAAATAAGCCTTTCAATATCCTTATCGTAGTTTGATACATCACCATCATCTGGTAAACAAGCTATAAATAAAAGGCACAAAATAAGAGTTAATGCCAGTAATTTTTGAGTAGGTTTCATGTCAATTGTTTTTTTCAAGATGAGAAGTGTAAAATAAGGTTGCGTAAAGACATAAAAAAACCACGAATAAATCGTGGTTATATTGGTATTGAATTTTTTAGTTACAGGTTTTAACAGTACTCATTATAAGCATCAACTAAATTTTCAGCAATAAGCTCTGCTGGACGACCTTCAATATGATGACGTTCTAGCATATGCACTAACTCTCCATTTTTAAATAAAGCCATACTTGGTGAACTAGGAGGAAACGGAATCATATATTCCCGTGCTTTTGCTACAGCTTCTTTATCAACCCCAGCAAAAACCGTTACTACGTTATCTGGTCTTTTTTCGTTTTGTAAACTCATTTTGGCTCCGGGGCGTGCATTGGCAGCAGCACAACCACATACAGAGTTCACTACTACAAGAGTAGTGCCTTCTTTTGCTAAAGCAGTATCTACCGCTTCGGGAGTTTGTAATTCTTCAAAACCAACGCTTGTTAAATCTTCACGCATTGGCTTTACTAATTCTGCTGGATACATATTTTTAAATTTTAATAATTAACAATTTTTAGAGATACAAAGATATTAATTGTGTAACAAAATGGTAATGTAATCAACTAACTAATATTATATTTGGTCATAATTAAAATCTATTACTTACATGAATTTTTCAAAATGGATTGGTGGTGCATTAGGGTGGTCTTTTGGAGGTCCTATTGGCGCTATCATTGGGGTTGCCTTAGGGAGTATAATTGATGCCATGTCTAACGGTAATGGTGATAAGTTCTTGGGTGAAGGCAAACGAACAAGAAGAACCACTTATAGTAGAACACAACAACCACAGACACAATCTGGTGATTTTGAGGTAAGCTTATTGGTATTGGCATCCATAGTTATAAAAGCCGATGGAAAACAAGATCAACGTGAGCTAGATTATGTGAGGCAACAGTTTGCCAATATGTATGGGAAAGAGCGTGCTAATCATGCGTTTCAGTTATTTAAAGGTATTAGTAAGCAAAAAGTTTCAAAACGTCAAGTGTGTTTACAGATTAAACAAATGATGGATCACCCATCACGATTACAACTCATTCACTTTTTATTTGGAATTGCTAAAGCAGATGGGGTTGTTACGCAAGACGAAGAGCGAGAAATACAGATTATGGCTGGATATTTAGGTATTAATGCACGTGACTATGAGAGCATTAAAGCTATGTTCTACAATAACATAGACAATGCTTATACCGTTTTAGAGATTGAAAAAACGGCTTCTGTTGATGAAATTAAGAGTGCTTATCGTAAAATGGCAAAAAAATACCATCCAGATAGGGTGATTCACTTAGGGGAAGAACATCAAAAAGGTGCTGAAGAAAAGTTTAGGCAGGTACAAGAGGCTTATGAGCATTTGCAAAAGGAGTTGAAGTTTAATTAGATATTTTGCAATACTCTAGCGTTTCTCTATGTTATAGAATAACGGCAGAAATAAAAAAGCCAACTACTTAGAAGAAAATAGTTGGCCGTTAATTTTTAAAATGATGAATTTCCTAGTTTGAAAACACTTCTTTACTTGTGTAGATTCTAGTGTCATCTCCTTTATCAAAAATCATCACTATTTTGTTGTCATCATTTAAATAAACAGATGCTAATTCCCATCCAGAAACTTTAGTAGCATCTAACAAGCACTTGCGTACATCAGGATTATTTAAGTTTAAATCAGAATTCTTAATAGTATCGGCATTTGCACCGATAGAAAAAGATAGCATAACAACTACTAATAATACATGTAATTTTTTCATCATAGAAATGGTTTTAAATTATTAACAAATCTATGATATAGCCTACAAATCCTTGAAAATAATAGTTGATCGTTCTTTTTTAACGATTAACTCAACAGTTTTGCCAAATATCAAGGCTCTATTGTCTTTCTCATGGCCAGCAGGCATGTTAAATGCTATAGGAAAATTGTAGTCTGAAAGGGCATCTAAAACAAGCTGTTCTATAGAACTTCCCCATTTGGTTGTGTTAGATTTTAGTTTGCTCATATTGCCCACAATAACCCCTTTACAGTTATCAAAATAACCAGCACGTTTTAAACTTTGCAACATGCGATCAATATGGTATTTATATTCGCCAATTTCTTCAATGAATAAGATTTTTCCAGAAGTATCAATACTGGTTTTAGAACCTAACATAGTTTGCAAGATAGTTAAGTTGCCTCCAACTATGGGAGCTAATACACTTCCTTCTTTATTGTAAACCGAACCATCAAGAGTAAAATTTAGTGGTGTTCCAAAAAGAGCAGCCTTAAAAGATTCTATGGTTTTTTTTATAGTATTAGGAGCGTCCTGTAAGCTTGTACACATCATAGCATGAATGCTTTCAAACCCTAAATTATGTGTGTGATTATGAAAGGCAGTAATATCAGAATAGCCTATAATCCATTTGGGGTTTTGTACAAAACTAGACCAATCTAGTTTATCTAAAATTCTAACACTACCGTATCCACCACGGGCGCACCAAATGGCCTTTATTTTTGGATTATTCAAAGCTTTTTGAAAATCCTCATATCGTTCATCATCTGTTCCCGAAAAATGATTATTTTGATTAAAAACATGTTTACCTACAACCACATTTAGTCCCCACCCTTCTAACAGTTTTTGAGACTGATTAATTATATGTGTTTTATTCTTCAAAATTCCAGCGGGTGCTACAATAGCCACCGTATCACCGGGTTTTAAAAATGGAGGTTGCTTCATACTTTTTTCAAGTTTTATTAATGCTGTATTTTGTGCTATTACTAAGTTTTTACCAAGTAGAATTGAAGTACAAAACAAACATAAAATGAGTAGGTTTCTCGACATATTGTAAATGTACATTTTTTTTCTAAATAGCCTTCAAATTGTGTACTTTTGCGCCTTAGATGAAGACATCTTCTTAAATTATGAACAAACCAAAACGATATACAGTTACCACGGCATTGCCTTACACTAACGGACCTATTCATATTGGGCATTTGGCGGGGGTTTATGTGCCTGCAGATATTTATGTGCGTTATTTGCGTTTAACGGGTAATGATGTTGCCTTTATTGGAGGTAGCGATGAACATGGTGTGCCTATTACTATTAAAGCGAAAAATGAAGGTGTTTCACCTCAAGATATTGTTGATAAGTACCACGCCATCATAAAAAAATCATTTGAGGAATTTGGAATTACCTATGATAACTATTCCCGCACTTCGGCACCCATTCATCATAAAACAGCTTCAGAATTTTTCAAAACTTTGTATGATAAAGGAGAGTTTATAGAAGAAACTACAGAGCAGTTATACGATGAAGAAGCTAAACAGTTTTTAGCAGATAGGTTTGTAATAGGTACATGCCCAAAGTGTGGCAACGAGGAAAGTTACGGTGACCAGTGTGAAAACTGTGGGACCAGCCATAATGCAACCGATTTAATTAATCCTAAATCGGCAATTACTGGAAATACGCCTACTCTAAAACAAACAAAACACTGGTTTTTACCATTAGATAAACATGAAGATTTTTTAAAAGAGTGGATTTTAGAAGGTCATAAAAAAGATTGGAAACCTAATGTATACGGACAAGTAAAATCATGGATAGACGACGGACTACGTCCACGTGCAGTAACCCGAGATTTAGATTGGGGAATTCCTGTGCCTGTTGAAGGAGGTGAAGGCAAGGTACTTTATGTATGGTTTGACGCCCCTATAGGATACATTTCTTCAACTATTGAATGGGCAGAACGTGAAGGAAAAGATTGGGAACCTTATTGGAAAAGTGAAGACACCAAACTGGTGCATTTTATAGGAAAAGATAATATTGTATTCCATTGTATTATTTTTCCATCTATGTTAAAGGCAGAGGGCAGTTATATACTACCAGAAAATGTGCCAGCAAACGAATTTTTAAATTTAGAAGGCAATAAACTGTCAACGTCTAAAAATTGGGCAGTTTGGTTACCAGAGTACTTAAAAGATTTTCCAGGGCAACAAGATGTATTACGTTATGCCTTAAATGCCAATGCTCCTGAAACTAAGGATAACGATTTTACTTGGAAAGATTTTCAAGCTAGAAATAACAATGAGTTGGTAGCTATTTTTGGTAATTTTATTAATCGTGTGGTAGTATTAACTAATAAATATTACCAAGGTGTAGTGCCAACACCAAGTGAGTTTACAAAAATAGATGAGGAAACGTTGGCTGCTGTTAAAGCTTATCCAAATGTTATTGCAAGTTCTATTGAGCGCTACCGATTTAGAGAAGCAGGACAGGAGTTAATGAATTTAGCTCGTTTAGGTAACAAATATCTAGCAGATGAAGAGCCTTGGAAAGTAATTAAAGAAGACGCTGCACGCACCAAAACCATCATGTATGTGGCATTGCAAATAGCCTCTGCTTTAGCTACTTTATGTGAACCGTTTTTACCATTCACTTCAGAAAAATTAAAAAGTATCCTGAATGTCAGTTCGAGTGATGCCACACAGGAGCATCGTATCGAGAATATATGGAATGATATCTCAACAAAGGAAGTATTACTTCCAGCAGGTCACCAAATAGGTAAAGCCGAACTATTGTTTTCTAAAATTGAAGATGCCACTATACAAGCCCAATTAGATAAATTAGAAGCTAGTAGAAAAGCCAATGAAGCAGCAAATAAAAGCGTTGAGCCACAAAAAGAAACTATCACATTTGAGGATTTTACTAAGCTGGATATTCGCGTTGGAACTATTTTGGAAGCCGAAAAAATGCCAAAAACTAAAAAACTTTTAAAATTAAAGGTCGATACTGGTATAGATACCAGAACTATTGTTTCTGGTATTGCCGAAAGTTTTTCTGCTGAAGAAATTATCGGTAAACGTGTTACTGTTTTGGTAAATTTAGCTCCAAGGGCGTTACGTGGCGTAGAAAGCCAAGGGATGATTTTAATGACTGAAACGCCTGATGGAAAACTGGTGTTTGTGAACCCAGATGATGCTTCTGTTAATAATGGATTGAAGATAAGTTAATATTTAGGAATGAAAAACTTATATTTATCAGTAATACTTCTATTCTTAGTAATTCAAACTTCTTTTTCTCAAGCAGAATGGTTAACTGTTAATTTTACTGATTTCCAAAATTTTAAAAAACCCATTGAAGTAATTAACTTGGTCGATGAAGAAAATGGCAATGTTGCTATTTTCTTTAAATATTCAAATACAATAAGAGCTTACCTGTATGACAAGGATAAAAAACTGATTAATAAATTATTAGTAGACAAATTGCCCAGATTTTCTGTTAATTATTTGGGGTGTAGCAATTTTAATAGCGTTTACACATTGTTTTTCAAAAATATTGGGAGCACAAAATTTAGTTCATTAACTATCGATTTTAAAAACTCAACTTTTAATTCTACTAAAGATATTGGTTTATTTTTTAAAAAAGAAACTTATGTTGAGTCCTTCGAAGATAATAATAGAGTATATATATTAACTTCAATAGATAAAACCTCTAAATTAAATTTATATGAGTTGTTTTATGATAATCGATTTGAGTTAAAGTTAATTGATTTATCAGATGAAGTATTTGAGAAACCAAATGGTTTTAGGACTAATTTAAACTTCTTGATACGTGGGTTAAACCAAGAATCAATGACTACCTCAATTAAAGTAGGTGAGCCTAGTTCATTGGAACTGGCATCTGCAAAAAACAAGCTTTATTATAACAATAATGTAATTACGTTTACATCTAACTATTTTGACCATTGCACTTATATAATTGATATTAATGTAGATGATGGAAGTTATGAATATTCAAAATTTGATAATGTAAATTATAAGAAGGAAGACCTTTGGAATAAAGCTAATTCTTTTATTTATGGAGATTACTTCTTTAACATGTATATTTCAAAGGAAGGGTTGACTTATGATATTTACGACAGAAGCACTAAAGAATTAATTAAAAGACTGAATTTTAGTAGAAAGGATTCTATAAGGTTTAAGAATACACCAATAATATTAGAAGGGGGCGATTTTAAAAATTATCGAGAGCTCGACAAAACAACTCAATTTATAAGAAAAGTAACTAATTCAAAAATCAGCACCTATGTATATAAAATGGGAGGAAATTATGTGATTAGCATAGGAAGTAGTGAGCCAAAGCAACAAGCTCAAATGGGTTATTATTATCCAGGAGGCTTAGTTGGAGGTTTAATGGCAATAGCAGCACATCAATTACTTACCTCTTCATATCATTCTTATATTACTACTAAGTCTACTAGAATAGAATGTTTGTTTGATGAAAGTTTTAATCATGTTTCAGGAAATATTCCTTTAAATGGCTTTGATCGGATTAAAGAATATGTTGATAAGATGAATTTAGAAACGGCCCCATTACAAACTATTTTTAAAACTGGTAATGATTATATTTTTGGGTACTATAATAAAGACCTTAACAGCTACATCTATACCAATATTTAAATATATTTAAAAAGTTAAAACTATTTCATTTCAAAGTATGTTGTGTAATGTCTAGCATTTATTTCGACTTATGAAAAATGCAAAAAACATTCACAGAGTTTTCAACCAACGCTGTTCTTAAAATTGGTAATGAGGAATTACTAGATTCCTTTAGAACTTCAAAACAACCAGAGTTATACACTTTCATTCGTACAAAAAGTTCTAAAGCCGAAATCATTGTAGATAGTATCCCTTACACTATAGAGCCCCATAGCATTTTGGCTTTAACGGTGGTACAATACTTTCAATTTATTACGGGTACAGATTTAGTAGTCTATCAATTCAATAGAGAGTTTTATTGCATAAAAGATCATGACCATGAGGTGAGTTGCGCAGGGTTATTATTCTTTGGAAATGTTCATATACCTATTATTGAATTAGATAACAAGGAGCAACGAAAATTAGATATTTTGAATGAAGTGTTTTTGGATGAATTAGAAACAAAAGATACTATTCAAGCAGAAATGTTACGTATGCTTATGGCACGTTTTATCATCATAAGCACCCGTTTGTTAAAAGCTAAAGAAGGTTTTGTAGAATCTTCAAAAAACACAAAGATAGACTTGTTACGTGATTTCAACCTCTTGGTAGAAGCACACTTTAAAACTGAGCACAGTGTCTCATTTTACGCTGAAAAACTCTTTAAATCTCCTAAAACCTTATCTAATACGTTTGCTAAACTAAATACGAGTCCGCTTCAAATTATACACGAACGGGTAATATTAGAAGCAAAGCGATTACTAATATACACAGATAAAACCGCCAAGGAAATTGCCTATGAAATAGGTTTTGAAGATGCTTCTCATTTAAGTCGTTTATTTAAAAAATATACCGAACTTTCACCTTCAGATTTTAAAAAACAGCTGAAACAATCTGTTTAGGGAAATATTGACAACATATAGGGCATTCTCTTCATTTTATTGCTCTTGCCTTTACTTCATCTTTGCACTGTATAATTAAAACAATAAAGAGATGAATTTAAAACACATATCTATTTTCAATTTAATTGAAATATTCAGAGGAAAAAGAAAAGAAGGATTAAATACTATTTCTCCAAAAACGCATTGTGAGCAGAAGCATATTCACGATTTCTATTGTGATGCAGAAATGCCACATGTTAACTAAATAATATTGTTATAAAATAATAAGGGAAAAATTGACAATCAAAAAGGAAATGGTTACATGGTTTAGGGTTAATAACAACCACATCTTTGTACCATCAATTAACAATAATTAATAAAATTAAAATTATGAGCACATTTAATGTACCAACAAGAGAAGAAGTAACTGAAAATAACCAAGCTATTTTTGATAATTTGAATAAAGCTTTAGGTTTTGTACCTAACCTATATGCTACTTACGCACATAGTGATACAGCTTTAGAAAACTATCTAAATTTTTCAAATGCTAAAACATCTTTATCAGCTAAAGAGAGAGAAGTGGTAAACTTAGCAGTTAGTGAAGTAAATAATTGTCTTTATTGTTTATCGGCGCACACAGCTATTGGAAAAATGAACGGATTTACAGATGAACAAATTTTAGAATTACGAGCCGGAGAAGCTTCTTTTAACAACAAGCTGGATGCATTGGCAAGATTAGCCAAAAACGTTACTGAAAATAGAGGAAGAACAGATGTAGATGTATTAGAAAACTTTTTCAGTGCTGGATATTCTAAAGGAAATTTAATTGATGTGATTTCTTTAGTAGGGGATAAAACCATTTCAAACTATATTCATAGTACGACACAAATACCCGTAGATTTTCCTGAAGCCCAACCATTGGAAGCCGCAACAGTATAATTTTAATAAAAACAAATAATCAATAACCAGAGCAAAAGCTCATATAATAATTTAAAAAATGAAAAAAGTAGTAGTAATTTTAGTTATGGTATTAAGTTTCTCTTTAAACGGTAATGCTCAAGACAACATGATGAAAGATAAGGCCGTTAAAACGATTGCTTTAGAACAAACCCCAGGTGAATTTACCCAAAAGGGGTTAACAGTAAGCGAAGGATCTTACATCTTTGAAATTAGCAATGCCAATTCTGGTACAGATGTGGGTTTTGTACTTGTGCCAAAAGGCAAAGATGCCAGCAAACCAGAAAACCATATTCAAACCGCTTATGTTACAGCTGTAGTTAAAGAAGGTAAGGTAGAGTCATCAAAAACTACCACTTTAACCAAAGGAGAATACGTGTATTTTTGTCCTTTAAACAAAACACCACAGTACACACTTACTGTAGAGTAAGGAGTAATAAAGTCAATTAGTTTGAAAAAGGTTATTCTAATAAAGAATAACCTTTTTTACATTGTGGACTTACAAGAGCCAGTAGAATTTTTTAACTTTACAAAAAACCGAGAGTTATGTTATCAAAAACTATAGAAAAGGCCTTAAATAATCAAATTAGAATAGAAGCAGAATCTTCTCAAATTTATTTAGCTATGGCATGCTGGGCAGAAGTTAAGGGATTAGAAGGAATAGCCAATTTTATGTATGCTCAATCTGATGAAGAACGAGATCACATGCTAAAGCTTGTAAAGTTTGTAAATGAACGTGGTGGACATGCACAAATTTCGGCTTTAAAAGCTCCTGGTGTTACATTTGAGTCTTTTAAAGAAATGTTCGAATTACTTTTTAAGCATGAGGTTTTTGTGTCTAATAGTATTAACGAACTGGTACATATTACGCTTCAGGAAAAAGACTATGCAACCCACAACTTTTTACAATGGTATGTGTCTGAGCAAATAGAAGAAGAAGCTATGGCAAGAACTATTTTAGATAAAATTAATCTCATTGGTGATGATAAAGGTGGTTTGTATTTGTTTGATAGAGATATTGAAAATTTAACTGTAAGTTCTGCTGCTGCCAATGGATTAAATAATGATGCTTAAATTTTAACAATTATTCTTATTTAGATTAATTAAAAATAAATTATATTTGTCAAGAATTTGTAACTAAGTTTTCAAGTTTTGGGCAAAAAGAAACAAAAAAAGGCAATTAAAAAACTTAAGAAATTGGGAATTGAACTTCCTGATAAAGTAAAAAGTAGTTGTTGTAAAAAATTCAAAAAGGGCGAAAATAAGCGTTGTAAAAAATGCCCATGCTATGATCTTCTTAAAAAAGTAGCTTAGTTTTAACACCCTTAAAGTGATTGCTTTTCTATTTCATTTTAAGCTAGAAAATAAAGATACATATAGGTAAGTCTTAAATTCCTAATCACTATTACATTACCTTATGCGTTTTAATATAATCTGGGTCTATATTTATGCCTAAGCCAGAACCAATAGGGACACTAATTACCCCGTTTACACTTTTAAACGGCTCTGATTTACTCTCAACAGGTATTATGCTACCATTAGCATCTTTGGTTGCAAACATTTTAAATTCATGGAATTCTGCAGCATTTTGGCAAGCAGAAACCATATGTAACATGTATAAATAACCAAGACCTCCATTAGACATATGAGGTGCTATGGTTTGCCCCATAACATGTGCCATTCGGGAAACTTGTTTGGTTCTAATCATACCTCCAAAATAGAAAATATCTGGTTGAACAACTTGAAAGACGTCATTGGCTATTAACCAACGAAAGGTATGTAAACGAGATTCCTGCTCACCTCCAGCCATAGGAATAGTTAAAGCTTCCTGAACTTGTTTTTGCTCCTCATACCATTCGTAAGGTAAAGGTTCTTCATAAAAATAGTAATTATAATCTTCTAATAATTTTCCTAATTTAAGGGCTCCATTAACTGAATATGTGCCATTGCCATCAATCATTAAATTCATGTCCTCTCCAAACTTTTCACGAGCCAGTTTTACCAGTTTTTCTGTTCTTCCAGGGGCATTGTCTTTATCGTTGCCAACATTATGCCCATAACCCGCACGTATTTTTATAGCTTTAGCTTTGGTTTCTTCCCAATCTTTATACATCAATTCAAGAGACTCTTCAGGTTCTTTGTTTCGGAGTTCATTAATTCTGGTACCCAAATAGATTGATACTTCTTTATTGTGAATATCTCCAATAAGTTGCCCCACAGATTTATTAGCTATATTTCCCAACATATCTAGAATAGCAAATTCTAGAGTAGCCATTTGCACATTTAGAGCAATACCATGTAATCTGTAATTAGTTACGGCGGCATTATAAATCAACGTGTCCAAATCTCTAGCATCTTTGCCTATAAAGTGTCTCTTGATAGCATTAAACAAGGGGTATCCAATTTTAGAATAAAAAGGATGACCAACGGAAATACCTATAGCACCGTCTTTAGAACGAGTTCTGCATATAAAATTATCTCTATCTCGAAGCAATTCAATAGTTTCAATTATTACAGGGGTTGAAAATAAGTTTCTTTTTAAAACAGGTTTACTTAAAGCTTGGTCAATTGCTGAATAATCAGTTGTAATGGTTATTTGTTTTTCTCTAGTATCAGATTTACAAGATGTTACAGGGAATAGGGTGGCTGCTGCACCAGATAATACAGTGTTTTTTAAAAACTTTCGGCGATTAATTTGCATTTACTTTGGTTTTCCAACAAGATACTAAGTATTGCTTATTTTAAAAAATATGATTTTGGGTGCGAATCTTTTATTAGAATTGAACTTTTATAATGTGAATATATCAAAAGGAAATCGGCAAATATAGCTCCTAAACTAGGTATAGGATTACATTGCCGATTTTTTACAACAAGTTATTTAATCTAGTTTGAAACCAATTTGTTTTTGAAGTTTCAGCTTTCGCAGATTCTTGGGTTTCTTTAACTCGATTTTTATTGTTCTGAATTTTCCTTTTTTTGTTTACACGTTTAATGACTTCATCAACATAATAAATAAAGTCATTGTTTAATGCAACCATTTTGGAATTTTCAAGTGCTTCCTCGGCTTTTTCAAATTCATTTAGTGCTTCAAATAAATAACCTTGGTTTAATAGAATAGCAGCTTTATCTATTCCTTTAATAGTTAAAGCAAAATCTATTAATTTTTGGGCTTCAGTATAATCGCCATTATTCACTAAAAGTCTTGAGTAATCTGGATATATATCAGTCATATCCATATTGCTTGCAATAGCCTTTTCGTAAAATGCTTTAGCAGTTCTGTAATCACCCAATTGCTCACTTTGTAGTTTAGCCATTAAGCATAAAGCTATTACATTTTCAGAATCATACGCCAGAGCATAATTTAATGCTTCGGCAGTTTTTTCTAATTCGTATGGGTAGGCTTCAATAGCTCTAAATAAATATAAGTTATGTAAATTAGTTTTCATTGTTATAAATATTTTCTTAGATGATATGTACAATCAGTATTGCATAATCATCCTAATCATTAATCTTTTACATGTGATTCTAGACCACATAATTGTGTGATTTTAATTGAATCGGAAATAATTTCTCTAGGAATAAAAAATCCGAAACAGTTGTCTTGCTTCGGATTCTTTTCTGAAAAATATACCTACTTAAAGTAGGTAGGCAGAAAACACCGAAGCTTCATGAATGACTTTAGGTCACTATACCTATCCAAAATGAATGTACTATGTTTTAACATGGCTTCTTTTTTATCCTGAACTTGGCTCAGGAATATATTATTTGTTACACAGATTGATGTTGAAGTGTTCTCTAAAACACACAACAAAATAATTATTATTTCTTGTTGCAGGCTCTTTACAATAACTGCGATGCAAAGATTAAATCTTTTTCTTTACAAACAAAATTTTATTCAATTTAATTTGTTGATAATCAAATAGTTAAAATAAAATCTAGATAAAGGAATTCCTGTCCGCTTTTCAGCAGATAATTGGGGTTTTTGCAAAAGTTTGTCTCTCAGTTGCTTACACTCCAAAGTCTTATATTTTAGATTTTTAAATTTTTATTCATTTAATTCTAAATTTTTTCAAAAAAAAAGCGTCCAACATTTGTTGGACGCTTTAAATATGATAGTTTGAACTATATCTATCTGTTCATATTCTTTATAGCATCAACAAAAGTGTCTAAATCAACCCCTTGGTTTACAAGAGAGATTGCTTTATCAATAATATATTTTACGTTTACTGCATGAAAGCCAAGTCCAACACCAATTTTCTTTAAAAGGAGCATTTCTGGTTCCCCAGTAATAGTATCTACATGAATCATACGTACTAAGTCATATAAACGCTCTAATCTATCATCATAAGCCACAGGCGGATTTATTGGATGTGAATTATAATCTTTTAAAATAGCTTTGTAATCCCCTTCATTAATATTCAACCTTTGTGCTAATCTATCTAAAAAAGCTTTTTCCTCCTCTGTAATCACGCCATCGGCCATAGCCACTCTTACAATAGCAGCAAAATGATCTTCGTTACGCTTTTTAAACCCACTATCAAATAAATCTGAAATTGACATAAATAATCTTGTTTATAGCTGCAAACGTACATATTATTTTTAAGAATTTAAACCCAAATTTGAATTTTTTGGACACTGTCAATTAGGGTTGGGCTTTCCTATATATTTTTTATATGCCTGTTATTGTGAATCACGTTTAGACCTTATGTGGCAATCTCTTATTCATTGAAGATTACTTTGTCGAGCCTTCTTGTAATGACCCCTATAATTTCAAAGATTTTATAAAAAAGACTACTTATACCTCTAACACAAAAATGATAGTTCTCTTAATAAAACCATATGCTTTTTTTCATTTTCAAATAAAAAAATTCATGTATTTTTGCATTCGTTAAAATGAAGTTGATTTAGTGAGTACTTCAAATCTCTCGCAGTCTTATATACAGGCTTTGCAAACGCAAAATCTGATGTCTGCTATTACCCAAACACAAGGAAAAATACATTTAAAAGGATTAGTAGGTTCTGCTTTTTCCTATGTGATTTCAAGCGTTTTTAAAGCATCAGAAAAGCCATTTTTGTTAATATTTAATGACAAAGAAGAAGCGGCACACTATCTAAACGATTTAGAACAACTTATCAATGATAAAGATGTTTTGTTCTATCCTGGGAGCTACCGAAGGCCTTATCAAATTGAAGAAACTGATAATGCCAATGTGCTGCTAAGAGCAGAAGTTTTAAATAGAATAAATTCCCGTAAAAAACCTGCCATAATTGTTACTTATCCTGATGCCCTTTTTGAAAAAGTGGTTACTAGAAAGGAGTTGGAACGTAACACTTTAAAAGTGGCTGTTGGTGATAATCTATCCATAGATTTTGTAAATGAAGTTCTGTTTGAGTACCAATTTAAACGTGTAGATTTTGTTACAGAACCTGGAGAGTTTTCGGTTAGAGGTGGTATTGTTGATGTGTTTTCATTTTCACATGATGAGCCTTACCGTATTGAGTTTTTTGGTGATGAGGTAGATAGCATAAGAACTTTTGATGTAGAGTTACAACTTTCAGTTGACCAGATTAAGAAAATAAATATCATACCCAATGTTGCCAATAAGTTTTTAGAGGAAAGTAGACAGAGTTTCTTAAAATACATTGCTCAAAAAACAGTTGTCTGCTTAAAAAATGCCGATTTATGTTTTTCTAGAATTGATGACTTTTTCACTAAGGCCGAAGAGGCTTTTAAAGAGCTATCTTCAGAATTAAAGCATAGTAAGCCTGAAGAATTATTTGTTAATTCTACATTACTTAAAAAGCAATTATTAGACTTTGCTCTTATTGAATTTGGGACACAGAGTGTATTTAAAAATGACGGCACCGAAATTATTGAATATAATACCACGCCTCAACCATCCTTCAATAAGCAATTCAACTTATTAATTGAAGATTTAAACGCCAATTACGATAAAGGTTATACTAATTTCATTACTTGTATTAGCCAACAACAAGCGCAACGTTTTCATGATATTTTTGATGATGCAAAATTAGATGTTAAAGATTATGAGACTGTAATTTTATCGTTGCATCAAGGTTTTATAGACCATGATAATAAAATAGTTTGCTATACAGATCATCAAATATTTGAACGTTACCACAAATTCCACATCAAAAACGGCTATGCTAAAAAGCAAGCCATTACCTTAAAAGAGCTTACCAATTTAGATGTTGGTGATTATGTTACACATATAGATCATGGTATCGGTCGATTTGGAGGACTTCAAAAAATTAACGTTGAAGGTAAACAACAAGAAGCTATAAAACTTATTTATGGGGAGCGTGATATTTTATACCTAAGCATCCACTCACTTCATAAAATCACTAAGTTTAACGGTAAGGATGGTAAGCCACCTAAAATCTATAAATTGGGTAGCTCTGCATGGAAGAACCTTAAGCAAAAAACAAAAGCACGTGTTAAGGATATTGCATTTAATTTAATTAAACTTTACGCAAAGCGAAAGACAAAAAAGGGGTATCAGTATACCCCAGATAGTTATATGCAACATGAGTTGGAAGCCTCTTTTATTTATGAAGACACCCCAGACCAAAGTACTGCTACAGCTGATATAAAAGCCGATATGGAAAGTGAGCGCCCTATGGACAGATTAGTTTGTGGTGATGTTGGTTTTGGGAAAACCGAAGTAGCTATTCGTGCTGCCTTTAAAGCAGTTGATAATGGTAAGCAAGTGGCCATTTTAGTACCAACAACCATTTTGGCTTACCAACACTCAAGAACGTTTAAAAAACGCCTAGAAGATTTCCCTGTAGTTGTAGATTATTTAAACCGATTTAGAACTGCCAAGGAAAAACGTGAAACTTTAGAAGCTTTACAACAAGGAAAAGTAGATATAATCATTGGAACCCACCAATTGGTAAATAAAAATGTAAAGTTTAAAGACTTAGGGCTACTAATTGTTGATGAGGAACAAAAATTTGGTGTGGCTGTAAAAGAAAAGCTAAAAACCATTAAAGAGAATGTAGATGTACTTACGTTAACAGCAACCCCCATTCCCAGAACATTACAATTTAGCTTAATGGCAGCTAGAGATTTATCAGTAATTACAACACCTCCTCCCAATCGTTACCCAATAGAAAGTCATGTAATTCGGTTTAATGAAGAGACGATTCGCGATGCGGTTAGCTATGAAATTGAACGTGGCGGGCAAATATTCTTTATACATAACCGCATTGAAAACATCAAAGAAGTAGCCGGCATGGTACAACGATTGGTGCCAGATGCTAAAGTTGCTATTGGTCATGGGCAAATGGAAGGCAAAAAATTAGAACAACTCATGCTGTCTTTTATCAATGGTGAATTTGATGTTTTGGTTAGTACTACCATTGTTGAAAGCGGATTGGATGTACCCAATGCCAATACCATTTTTATTAATAATGCTAATAATTTTGGGTTGAGTGATTTGCATCAAATGCGTGGGCGCGTTGGTAGAAGTAATAAAAAGGCTTTCTGCTACTTTATAACACCTGAGTATTCTGCTATGACAGAAGATGCCAGAAAACGTATTTCGGCGTTGGAACAATTTACAGAATTAGGAAGCGGATTTAATATAGCTATGAAGGATTTAGAAATTCGAGGTGCTGGTGATTTATTGGGAGGAGAACAAAGCGGATTTATAAACGAAATTGGATTTGATACCTATCAAAAAATATTGAATGAAGCTATTGAAGAGCTTAAAGATAACGAGTTTAAGGATCTATATAATGAACCTGATGAGAATAAAGTTTACGTTAAAGATGTTACCATAGACACCGATTTTGAGTTACTATTCCCAGACAATTACGTGAATAACATTAGCGAAAGATTACACCTTTACACCAAGTTAAACGAGTTAAAAGACGAAGAAGAATTAGGTCAATTTGAAAAAGAATTAGTTGACAGGTTTGGGGAGTTGCCAGAACAAGTGACGGATTTGTTAAATAGTGTCCAAATAAAATGGATTGCCTCCAAAATTGGTTTTGAGAAAATAGTTATGAAACAAGGAAAACTCATTGGGTATTTTATAAGTGACCAACAAAGTAGTTTTTATCACAGTCCCTTTTTTACAAAAGTATTGGGTTATGTACAGACTAATCCTGATTTGTGTAAAATGAAAGAAAAACAAACCCGTCAAGGCTTACGATTATTGCTTACTTTTGGAAATGTAAAATCGGTTGAAAAAGCTTTAGCATTATTAAAACCTATTGTGGCTTGATTATTGTCTTAATGGAATAAATGAAACTAGTTTTAAAACACATCTTATTTTTTATATTTATCCCAACATTGCTTTGGGCACAACATACTATTAAAGGCACATTTACCCCTGCCGAAGATTATAATGTAGTACTTCTTTACAAAGTATCACCTACCGTTTCAGAATATATTTCAAATGCTAAAATTGATGAAGAAGGTTCTTTTGAAATTATATTAGATTCTACGGCTACAAAAGGTATGTACAGACTGGTTTATGCCATTCCGCAAGAAGATTATAATTTTGATATCATTTACAATGGTGCAGAGGATATTAATCTATCCTTTAATAGTGAAACGGGTGTAAAATTTCATTCCTCTATTGAGAATTCATTATTGGCATCTTACACCAATAGTATGTCTATGGTAACACATAGTATTGGCAAGTTTTTTAGTGAGAATAGTACTGATACACTGGCTTTGAAAAAAATTTTTGAAACCCAGAAAAATACACAACAAAATTATGAGGAAGCGGCAAAAGACCTTATGGTTTTAGAGTTTATTAAGGCCAATAAACCTTTTATTCCTAAAAGTTTTGTAGATGTAAAAACCTATGTAAATAGTTTAAAGGCGCATTATTTTGATACGATAGATTTCACGAACAAAACATTGCAGAGTTCAAATTTTTTAGAAGAGAAAATGTTGAATTATGTATTTGGAATGACCATAGATTCTGATGATGAAATAGTTAATTACAAAAGCAATATTGATGTTGTATGTAAAGCAATGGAGCCTGCTTCAAAGCAAGTAAAACGTATTTTATTAGTGAGCTTATGGCAACAAATGGCCGACTTAAATTTTGAAAGTGTAGCCAATTATATTTCAGAGAAATACTTAATGGATTTGGCAGTAGCTTTAAATGATCAAGAATTACTAAATGTATTAATAAAATACCAAAATGTTTCAATAGGGAAAATAGCTCCTGATTTTTCTTTTAAGCTAGAAGAAGGAGGTAAGACAATAAGTAAGAAATTAAGTGATTTAAAGGGTTTTGATAAATATATAATTGTATTTTGGAATACAACCTGTTCTCATTGTTTAGAAGAAATACCAGAGTTACATGCATTAACCAAAACTCAAAATAATTTAAAGGTTATTGCTATTGCTTTAGAAGAAGAACCCAATGATTGGAAAGAACTCATAAAAAACTATCCAGGTTTTATTCATGTGTATGGTTTGGGGAAATGGAACAATCCCATTGGTAATGATTATGGTGTTACTGCAACACCTACCTACTTTATACTAAATAAGGATAAAAAAATCATTATAAAACCAGTAGATTTTGAAGCATTAAAAGTAATTTTTGATGAAAAATAATAGGGTTTTTTTACAATCAACTTGTCGTGTCTTAAATTATAAAAACTATGATATGCTGAAATTTAGCATGACAAATTGAATCAAAAATGATAAAAGGCATCCTCTAAATGCTCAATGTTATATTGATTACCTTCTTTAACAATAGCAATGATATCAAAGCGTATTTCAACGTCTAAATCATTTACAGTAACATATTCGTCAACAGCTTTTACTAGATTTTTTATTTGTTTTGGCTTCACAAAATCCTGCGGGTCTCCAAAATCAACAGTAGATCTTGTTTTTACTTCAATGATGGCTAATGTATCGTCTTTTTGTGCAATGATATCAACTTCGGCTTTTTCAAAACGATAGTTGCGTTCTATAATATCGTAGTTGTTTTTCAGAAGAAAATCTACCGCAAGTTGTTCGCCTTTTTTACCGAGATCGTTGTGTTGTGCCATAATAATTACCCTCTAAACAAAAAGAAATCGTCTTTCATGTGTTCTATCTTGCTATCTTGATTTGTAATGATATAATCAATGGCTTGAGAGGTGAAATCTTCACCTTTTTCTGTTAGTGAGACAATATTTTTATCCAATTGAATCATATTGTTTTTATGAGCCAAATCTAAAACTGTTTTAGAACGAACTTTCTGCCAATTGATATGTTCATTAAGATGGTTTACATGTCGCTCACGTTCTTCGGTATGATTTTTTAAGTGAAGGAGAAACGTAAGTAAAGACACTTCGGTGCGTTGTTGTCTTTCAAGATATAATACAGCAATGACCCCTTTGTTTGGAGCAAAGAGATATACCGCCAAAAACAAAAAACCTAGCATGGTTGTAATAGACCCTGCAATAGAGGCATCTAACCAATGCGCCACCCAATATCCAGAAATAGCACTAAAAACGCCAAAACAAATGGCATAAATAAGCATACGCTTTAATTCGTTGGTTAATAGGTAAGATGTGGCTGCTGGAGCAATCATTAAAGCCACAACCAAAATAGCACCAACAGCATCAAAAGCACCAACGGTTGTTACCGAAGACACTGTCATTAAGCCGTAATGAATAGCAACTGGCGAAAAGCCCAATGAAGCGGCTAAACCAGTATCAAACGTGCTTACCTTTAATTCTTTAAAAAAGGCAAATAAAAGTCCGATAGTTATAAGTAAAATTGTACCTATAATCCATAGTGATTTTGGGCCTACATCAACTCCAGAAATTATTAATCTATCAAAAGGAGCAAAAGCAAGTTCTCCCAACAAAACGGCATCAACATCTAAATGTACATCATTGGCATTTTTGGCTATCATAATCACACCAATACTAAATAGTGCTGGAAATACTAAACCAATAGCGGTGTCTTCTTTAACTAAACCGGTTTTTTGGATATATTCTACTAAAATCACGGTGATAATTCCTGTAACTGCTGCTAATAAAATAAGTAATGGTGAGTTGAGGTCCTGCGTAATAAAAAAGCCAATGACAATTCCTGGGAGAATAGAATGGCTAATGGCATCACTAATCATCGCCATTTTTCTAAGCACTAAAAATGTCCCTGGAATAGCACAAGCAATGGCAACTAAACTCGCAATTAATTGTATTTCTAGTTGTGCGCTACTCATTGTTATCTGTTTGTTGGTTGTAAAGGTTGGAGGCTATTTTAAAACCTTCTTCTGTAAAACTCCACATACTCCCATTTAGAGTTACATAGTTTTTGCTTACTAATTTTTGAAGTGTACTTTTTGTATAACCTTGAAAATTATTTAGAATTTTTATAGCATGCGGATGTGAAATATTTTCATGGCTTTTAACAATATTATACATAAATGCTAAGGTTTTATGCAATTGTAAATCGCGACGATTTTTTATAAAGCGGATTTGTTTAAAGAGAAGCCCACGTGTTGGTGAAAATATAAAAGATACTAAAACAAAAATACTGGCAACTATTACAATAACAGGTCCAGTAGATAAATTATTCTGGCTTGCACTTACCGCAGTTCCAAAAACACCTGAAAACGCTCCGAAAATTGCAGCCAAAAACACCATAACACTTAAACTATTGGTCCATTGTCTTGCTGCGGCAGCGGGTGCTAATAACATGGAACTCATTAAAACAACACCAACCGTTTGTAGCCCTAGTACAATAGCCAGAACAATAAAAGAGGTAATTAAAATATCGATAATTTTAGTGTTAAATCCTAGTGTCTTAGTATAGTCTGCATCAAATAATAAAATTTTGAATTCTTTCCAAAACAGTAGCAATACCAGTAAACAAATTCCTGTTACGATAGCCATCATCCAAACATCGCTTTCTAATAATGTTGCTGCTTGTCCGAATAAATATTTATCTAATCCAGCTTGATTTGCATTGGGTTGTTTTTGAATAAAAGTGAGTAGCAACATACCAAAACCAAAGAAAAGTGATAGAATTAAACCCAAAGCAGTATCTGACTTTAAATGGGTTTTACTAATAATACCTCGAATCCAGAACGTTCCTAAAAGACCACTTACTAATGCGCCTAATAATAATGTATTGCTGTCTTTTGCACCCGTGAGTAAAAAGGCTATAGCAATACCTGGTAAAGCGGCGTGTGAAATAGCATCACCTAATAAACTTTGTTTCCGTAGTACGGCGAAACTTCCTAACATACCAGTTACGGCACCTAAAATCGCAGTACCAAGTGTTATGGTTCTTAGGGTGTAGTCTGTAAAGACGAGTTTTATGTATTCTATGATATCCATTGTTATTCTTGGATACTTACTTTATAATTAATTCCATAAGTTTTAGTAAGGTTATCATCATTAAAGATGTCTTTAACTGGGCCTGTAGCAATCTTCTTCACGTTTAAAAACGTTACCCAATCAAAATATTCGGGAACAGTTTGTAAATCATGGTGCACCACAATGACTGTTTTTCCTGCCTTTCGTAATGCTTTTAAAATATTAATTATGGCAATTTCGGTTGAAGCATCAACACCTTGAAAGGGCTCGTCCATAAAATAAATAGACGCATTTTGTACTAAAGCACGAGCTAAAAATATACGCTGTTGTTGACCTCCAGACAACTGACTTATTTGCCGATTTTTAAAAGGTAACATCCCTACTTTTTCCAAAGCTTCTAAGGCTTCTTTTTTCTCTTTTTGACCTGGACGTTTTATCCAGCCTAAACTGCCATAAGTGCCCATCATCACAACATCTAAAGCGGTTGTTGGAAAATCCCAATCCACACTTCCTTTTTGTGGCACGTATGCCACAAGTTGGCGTTGTTTTTCGTAAGGTTCGTCATAGATGCTAACACTACCTGCAATGGGTTTTAGAATGCCTAAAATTGATTTAATAAGTGTGGACTTACCAGCTCCGTTTGGTCCAACAATGGCCATAAGCACCCCTTCTGGGATTTCTAAATCGATATCCCATAATACAGGCTTGTAGTTGTAGGCTACTGTGAGGTCATCTACTTTTACGGCAATCTTATTTTCCATTTTTAATTTGTTTATATGTTCATTTTTTCTTGATAAAAACGAACCAAAAAATCAAGTTCAAGCCGAGGAATTTTTTCAGTCCGCTTTGGCGGACCGAAAACCGATTTTAAAAACTCCGCGTCGAACTATAGTTCTCCTGTTCTCGGAGCTTTTCTTTATCTATTCTGCGCCTTGACGTTCAATTCTGAGAATTGATTTGGGCGTCGACTTTCTGCTAATTTTATTTTTTTTACTAAATATTTTTCCACCTTTCTAAACTCTAAAGTTTGAGTAAAATTTCTCCCCCTTTTGGGGAGTTTAGGAGGGGTTTCTGTTTATTTTAGCGCCTCCACAATCGTATTCACATTATACTCAAACATACCAATATAAGTACCTTCAACGGTGCCTGCGTCTCCCAATGCATCAGAATATAAAGTGCCACCAATAGTAACGTCGTGATCTTTTGATTTAACAGAAGCTTGCAGTGCTTCAATAGTACGTTTTGGAACCGAGCTTTCCACAAAAATTGCCTTTACTTTATTCTCAATAATAAAAGTAGACAACTTTTGAACATCTTTTACGCCTGCTTCTGTAGCCGTTGAAAGGCCTTGTAAACCAACTACTTCAAAATTAAATGATTTTCCAAAATAGTTAAAGGCATCATGCGCTGTAACTAAGATACGTTGCTCTTCAGATAGCGTTGCTATGGTACTTTCTACTTTAGTTTTTAATACATCTAATTTATCAATATATGCGTTGCCGTTTGCTTCAAAATCAGTTTTATTTTCAGGGATTTCTTCTGATAATATTTTTATCACAAATTGGGTAGCTTGTTTCCAATAGTCAATATCAAACCAAATGTGAGGATCGTAATTGGATGCAAAATATTCTGAACCTATTAATGTGTTTTTATCAATGGCATCGGAAACGGCAATGGTTTTCTTGTTTTTCATCTTCTCGAACACTTCAACCAATTTGCCTTCTAAATGCAATCCGTTATAAAAAATAATATCGGCATTAGCCAGTTTAGTAACATCACCTTCACTGGCTTTATAAAGATGTGGATCTACTCCACTACCCATTAAGCCTTGTAAGTTGATGTTTTCACCTCCTATGTTTTTAACCAAATCAGTTATCATCGTTGTGGTGGTTACTACATTAAGTTTTGAGGTGTCTTTTTTTTCGTTTTTACAGCTAAATAAAACTGTAAATATTATTATAGAAAATATTGTTCTCTTCATTTTAATTCTTTTTAGTTGGTATTCTAAAACTAACACCTCCACTTAATAAAATATCTTGCCCTTTTGTAATACTGGTACCAACAGTGGCATCTAGCTGAACGCTATCCGAAATTAAATAGGTGAGTCCAGCATCCCAAAAGTGATTAGCACTATTATTTTCAGGTAAATCTCCATAAAGTTCTGCATACGCACCTAGTTTCTCTGTAATTCCTATGCCATATGCAATGGTATATATGTAAGCAGCTTCCGAAGAGTCATCACCCCATTGAGCTCCAATATTATATGATAAACTGGTTGTTTCGCTTAATGTATGAGCAAATGAAAACCTAAAATCTACCCCAGTAGTTTCTGTTTTATAGTCAGTACCAGCTGTAAAGGGTAAAAATAAGTGACCAATAAGACCGATTTCTGGAAAACATCCTTTTTCATTTGCAATATTAACTTTGGCTCCAAAAAGTAATGGGCTAAAACCACTCATTATGTTATCTAATTTCATATTACTAATTGTTGTAGTACTTTCGTTAAAATCCCAACCTAATCTTAATTCTAGATTGTCTATTAATCCAATTCTAATTAAAGTAGTATTTAAAGTGAAGTTTTCAAATTTTGAATTATCTTCTTTAAAGCTTTCATAAAAAGCACCAGTTTCTACTTGGATATATCCAACCGGAACAGTATTTGGAGACTCTGTTGCATCTGGTCTATCTGTTATTAAAGTTCCAATGCCATTTTCGGTTTCTTGAGAAAAAAGGTTATATGATAAAAGTAAAAACCCTACGGCTAAAAGTGTTTTATTTGTTTTCATTGACATATATAATTGAGGTAAAATCTTGGTTTAGTAAAATAGTATTGTTGTTTATTAAAATTTGAGTCATTTTATTATTTGTAAATTGTTTAGATACTACAAGGGTGTTACCATATTTCAATCCGTTTAGGGCGCAAAAATCGAAGAACTCTTTATCGTCGCTCATTAATCTGGATATGGTATATGATTTACCTTCATTTGCATTAGACAGCGAAATGGATGTGTCTGAAGTGGTGATTTCACCATCGGCATTCGGGATGGGGTCACCATGAGGGTCGAATTTTGGGTTGCCTAAGTATTCACTTATTTTTTCTGCGAGTAAATCGGAAGTTTGGTGCTCTAAAAGTTCGGCCTCCCTATGAATGTCGTGCAGAGACATATCAAAGAGTTTAAATAACAAAGCTTCCCATAGGCGATGTTTTCTGATTACAGAAAGCGCCATTTTAGTACCGTTATCTGTTAACTTTAATGGTTTGTATTTTTGATATTTTAATAAATCTTTAGCTGCCAAATTTTTGGCCATATCGGTGGCTGCGGCGTTAGATATGCCTAATTCTTTGGCAATGTTTCCTGGTTTGGTATCGTTGTTATCACGTTTTCCATTTTTGTAAATGGCCTTTACAAAATTTTCTATAGCTACAGACATTCGATTTGCTTTAAAAATATTTTAAGTTAACTTAAAAAAGTTTTCAAATGTAGTTAAAAAAAATAAATGTTCACTTTTTAGAGATTAAAAAGTGAACATTTATCAAGAGGAATTTTAATGTGTCTTAAGAATCAAAACAAACTAAGGCTTAAACTTAACTTGATTTAAAATAAATTTAGGAAATTCTGTAATTGGTGTAATAGTCATGTCTTTGTAATAACACTCTGCAGCTTCAGATTGAATTTGAATTTGTCCTTCTGTTAAAGGTTTGTTGGTTTCTGGATTAATGGCGTTTTCTACCACCATAACAATTTCGCCATTTACTACATGTACAGCATCGTTACCAACAACATATAATTCTAAACGATTCCAATTGCCATGGGGACTTTGAGGTTCTAAATAGGCGTGTATGTAACCGTTGCCTTCAAAGTAAGTGTCGAAATTTGGGTTATACTGTTTTTTTTCAATTTTACTGTTCCCTCTAATTTGTACTATTGGTCCGCCTAATTTTGGTTGTATAGCATTAGCAGGTAAAGAAATGAAATCACCTAAATCTGTTTCCTGAACTTGAAATTCTAAGCAGGTTTTCCAGGTGTTCCAAAATCTACCATAATCACCATAACTATGGTATAAAATACCTGTATCTTTTCTTCTTTGAAGTCTAGGTTCCCATTTTTTATGGCCCCATCTAAACATGGTGCTAAAGTGATAGTTGCTAAAATTATCTTTTGTTACTATAGCACCATAAATCTCTCCGGTAATGTTAAGAATGGTTTCACCGTTTATATTGGTTGTAGTGAACACATTTTTTATATCATTATTTAGTCCTAAAGGTGTTCCTTTGGTAACGTCATCAGACTTCGGAGTTCCCTCTGGAAGTCCTAAAACAGTAGTATGTGGCACTCCCAAAAATCTATTAAAATGAGTTAAGTTGGCGTCTAATAAGTTAATTGTTTGATTGTTTTGAGCGTTTATGCTAATGGTTAAAAACAAAAAAATTAAACCAGAAATAATTGAGTGTTTCATTAAGGTGTATTTAGTATTGTGGTAAGGGTACTAAAATAATAAAAATGAATGTGAGAAGATTTAATTTACAAAAATATTAATGGCAACCACAATCATCATGATTGCAATCCTTTTTTGATTTAGTAGTTTTAGAAAAGAATTTTTTAAATAAAAACACAACAGCAAGTAGGATAGCTGATAAAACCAGTATGTTTTGAATAATGAGGTTCATATTTTAGGGGTTCACTAAAAACACTATCATTTCAAAAATTGAAATGCTATTAAAGCAACAATATATGCAAATACTGTCATTAATATTAGTTGAAGCGTTGGCCATTTCCAACTGTTGGTTTCTTTTTTAACTATGGCAAGTGTACTCATACATTGCATGGCAAAAGCATAAAATAATAAGAGGGAGATACCTGATGCAAAGGTAAAAAGAGGCCCTCCTAAAATAGGGTTTACTTCAGCCGCCATTCGGTTTTTAATAGTTGCCTCGTCATCATTTCCTACACTATAAATGGTAGCTAATGTACCCACAAATACTTCTCGAGCCGCAAAGCTACTTATAATGGCAATACCAATTTTCCAGTCATAACCCAATGGTCTTATGACCGGTTCAATGGCTCTTCCTGTAATACCAATAAAGGAATGTTCCAGTTTATAAGATGCTATTTTGTTTTGTAAATCAGTTTCACTTAAATTATTAGTTGCAAATTCTGTTCTAATAATATCATCGGCATTATTAAAGTTTTCACCAGGACCATAGGAAGCTAAAAACCATAATATGATTGAAATAGCCAAAATGATTTTACCGGCTCCAAAAACGAAAGATTTAGTTTTTTCAACTACGGTTAAAGCAACGTTTTTTAATAAGGGCAATTTGTAGTTGGGCATTTCAATTACAAAAAACGTTCTACTTTTAATTTTCAAGACTTTGTTTAAAACATAAGCCGAAAACACTGCTGTTACAAAACCAATAATGTAGAGCAACATTAGTGTTAATGCCTGGTAACTTAACCCTAAAAAGCGCCCTTTAGGGATTACTAACGAAATAATAATTAAGTAAACGGGTAATCTTGCAGAACATGTTGTAAAGGGGGTGACCAAAATGGTTATTAAGCGTTCTTTCCAGTTTTCAATATTACGCGTAGCCATAACAGCAGGAATAGCACAAGCAGTACCAGAAATTAATGGTACGATACTTTTTCCGCTTAAACCAAAACGGCGCATCACCCTATCCATTAAAAACACTACACGACTCATATATCCACTTTCTTCCAATACGGCAATGAATAAGAAGAGAAACGCAATTTGGGGAATAAAAATTACAATACCCCCTAGTCCTGGAATAATGCCTTCAGCAATTAAATTGGTGAATGCTCCTTTAGGTAAGTTGTTTTTAGTCCACTCACTTAAGGAAGCAAAAATACCATCAATAAAGTCCATTGGAACTTCAGACCAATCATAAATAGCTTGAAATATCAATAGTAATATTGATCCAAAAATAAGATATCCCCAAACCTTGTGAGTAATTATCCGATCCAATTTAATACGTAAATCTTTAGCTTGAGACAGATCTATAGTCTGACCTTTCTTTAGAACATTATTTATAAACTGATATCGTTTAATAGTTTCCTTTTGCTGTAATCTTTTTAAATCTGTTTTGCTTTTAGTTTTAAAATGATTAACAGCATCAATTTCTTTTCTATCTGTTTTTCCAAAGTTAACGTCTTGGGTAATTACCAACCATAATTTATACAGTAATTGGTTTGGGAATGCCTTTTTTAAACTGTCAAAGTAATTTTGGTCTATGGTTGTGGTATCTAAACAAGGTTGTGTAGAAATCTCTTTATAATTTGAAATAAGTTCCTTCAAATTGTCGATACCTTCTTTTTTACGCGTACTTGTTAAGGCTATTTTAGTTTTTAAATATGTTTCTAAATATGCAATATTTAATGAAATACCTTTTCTAGACATCCTATCGGCCATATTAATTACCAGAATGGTTGGTATTTCCAAATCTTTTATTTGAGTAAAAAGGAGTAGGTTCCTTTTTAAGTTTTCAACGTCTGTAACTACAACGGCTATATCTGGAAAATCTTTGTCGTTCTTATTTAGAAGTAGTTCAATAACAACATTCTCATCAAGAGAAGAAGCGTTTAAGCTGTAGGTGCCAGGTAAATCAATGATGTGAGCTTTTAGACCACGAGGTAATTTACAAATACCTTCTTTTTTTTCAACAGTGATTCCAGGGTAGTTTCCTACTTTTTGGTTTAAACCTGTAAGTGCATTGAAAACCGAAGTTTTACCTGTGTTAGGGTTGCCTATTAGAGCTACATTAATTTGTTTACTCATGGGCTACTTTTTCAATTAAAATATGAATAGCAGTTTCCTTTCTTATGGCTAAATGCGATCCATTTATGTTTAAATACATGGGATCTGCAAAAGGAGCCACTTGAACAAGCTCTACAGAATTACCTGGAAGGCATCCCATTTCAAGAAGTTTTAACGGTATGAGGTTAGACGAAACGTCTTTAATAATAGCGTGTTCCCCTTTTTTTAAATGTGCTAAAGTATCTTGCAAGCTTATTTAGATTGATTTTAAAGAAGCAAAAATAGTGTAAAAGTTTATAAGTAAAAAGTTTCAAGTTTAAAGTTTTGGGTTTAATAATAAATAGGTCTCTAATTGTATTAAACTTATTGATGTTTATTGATTGTACTCTTCTTTTAAAATGGCTATATCGTTGAGTAAGCGTTCTATGTCTTCTAGGTTGGTTCCATCATAATATCCGCGTATTTGGAGTTTTTTATCAATAAGCATAAAGTTTTCGGTGTGTATCATATCAAAAGGACCGCCATCTCCATTATCTTTAACAGCCAAATAACTTTTTCTTGCCAATTGATAAATCTGCTTTTTATCTCCAGTTACTAAGTTCCATTTAGTGTCATTAACGCCTTTTTTTAAAGCGTACTTTTTTAGTTGTGCTACCGTATCAATTTCTGGAGTAACAGAATGTGATAAGAGCATTACCTCATCGTCATTTAAAATTTCCTTTTGAATAACCACCATATTCTTGGTCATGATAGGGCAAATAGTAGGGCATGTTGTAAAAAAGAAATCGGCTACATAAATTTTGTTTTCATAGTCTTTTTGGGTAATTGTTTTGCCGTTTTGATTGGTTAGAGAGAAATTGGCTATTTTATGATATTTTTTCTTGTACTGAAGCGTGCTATCTACCAACTCTGTACTAACCATAGAAGGTTGATACACCGGAAGTGGCTGATACACATTTAAAGTGTTGTATATAATACCAACAATGATTATGGAAATAACACCAAAAACAATAGCAAATAACTTGTAATCTTTAAAAAATGAGAGCATAAAGAATTGAGCGAAAATTTTAACAAAAATACAATGAAATTTGAATATCTGCAGCTAGTTATACCCTTAAATTAGTGTTAAATAGCCGCACAAAGTATAAATGTCTTTTTATACTTGTTTTAAAAGTTTACTTTTGTGCGATTATCAAAAATTTTGATTGAAGATTTATGGAGTTTGTTATAAAAATATCTCAGTTTTTATTGAGTCTTTCACTACTCATTGTGCTACATGAACTAGGACACTTTGTTCCCGCTAAAGCCTTTAAAACAAGGGTAGAAAAGTTTTATTTGTTTTTTGATGTTAAGTTTTCACTATTTAAAAAGAAGATAGGCGAAACTGTTTACGGTATTGGTTGGCTGCCATTAGGGGGTTATGTGAAAATTTCGGGAATGATTGATGAGAGTATGGATACCGAGCAAATGGCTAAAGAACCACAACCTTGGGAGTTTCGATCTAAACCCGCGTGGCAACGTTTAATAATTATGCTTGGTGGGGTTACCGTTAATTTTGTGTTGGCATATATCATTTATGTTATGACTTCCTTTGTGTATGGTGATACCGATTTTTCTAGTGAAAGTTTAAAAGATGGTTACTGGATTGATAACCCCTTGTTAAATGAATTAGGCTTTGAAACGGGAGACAAAATCATAGCTATTGATGATGTAACCATTAATAGCCATTCTGATGTTGTAAAAAAGATTATTAGTGGAGAAAAATACACCGTTGAAAAAAATGGTGTTACAGAAACCATTGAAATGCCTGTAGACTTTTTAGGCCAACTATCTTCAAAAAAAATTAAGGGTAGTTTGTTTAAACTAAGAATACCATTTATGGTAAATAATGTTGTTGACACGTTACATAACGCTAGTGTTGATCTTGAAAAAGGAGATGTTTTGCTGACCGTTAACGGTGATGAGGTTAGGTATTTTGATCAATTATCTTCTACATTAGAGGGGTATAAGAATCAAACCGTTTCAACTGTATTTCTTAGAGGCACAGAAGAGATTACCAGAGATTTAAAGGTAGATTCTGAAGGTAAATTTGGAATAGCACCTGCTAGCCACCCAGAGCGCTTTGACGAACTTGGGTATTTTGAAATAACACGCAAAGAATACACATTTTTAGAAAGTTTTGGTGGTGGTTTAAATAAGTTTACCGAACAAATAGCGAGTTATTGGGAGCAGTTAGGGAAAATATTTTCTCCTGAAACTGGTGCTTATAAAGGTGTAGGTGGTTTTAAGGCTATTTTTGATATTTTTCCAGACCAATGGATTTGGCAAGATTTCTGGAATTTAACAGCCTTTTTATCAATTATGTTGGCTATATTGAATTTATTACCAATACCTGCTTTAGACGGAGGACATGTTATGTTTTTACTTTATGAGATGGTATCTGGAAGAAAACCCGGAGACAAGTTCATGGAGTACGCACAAATGGTAGGTTTCTTTATTCTAATTGCCTTGGTTTTATTTGCTAATGGAAACGATATTTATAAAGCTATTTTCAATTAATTTTTTTTTAAAAATTACATTGCAATAATTAAAAATATGTATATATTTGCGCTCGCAAAAGCGAAAGATAACCTTCCTCAGTAGCTCAGTTGGTTAGAGCATCTGACTGTTAATCAGAGGGTCGTTGGTTCGAGCCCAACCTGAGGAGCCAAATTAGACAAGCCATCATTATTGATGGCTTTTTTTGTGCCTAAACTTTTTTAAATACTAGAACAGCATCATATGCATTTTATCGCTGATATCATGTATTTTGACTAAAAGTTAACTAAACAGGTAGTGTATATTCCTTTTTAGCTGTTTTATAATAAAGTACCTCAAATTTACTTTATAAATATTTTCTCCATGAACAAATGCCCCTTTTAACACCTATTTATATGTTATAAGAGCCACTGTAAAAAGTGGCTTTTTTCTTATAAGAAAAAATACACAGAATAGATATAAATGTTAAAATAAACTAATATTCTGGTTATTAGTCGTTAATTTATTGGTAAATCAAATGTGATGTTTACTTTTCGGGTACCATAACATAAGTAGGTTAAGTTCATGGTAGATTTGGGGCAAAGAAAGGTGAATTACTAAGTTCACCTTTTTTTATGGAATTACTCCAACAAGGTTCCTAATTCCTACGAGAAAATCTTTTTAAACAAAAGATATTCTAGATAACAATGTATTTCAATGGAAATAAAATTTAATTTCCGCATCAGTATAGGAAACCCAATCATTGAAGTAGCCTTTAGAATTTCTTTATTAGATACATATACCTGAAGTTTGGCTTATTAGAATTTCAGTATATTTACAATACTAACTAATACCATAAATCATGAATATTAAAAAAACAGTTATTAATCTTTTAGTATCACTTATTCTTTCTCCAATTGTTATTTACATTGTGCTCACATTAGCTAGATTGGCAGGGTCAAACTATGAAATGACTCATGGGGAAACGTGGATAATTTGGGTTCTTATGGCAATTTTAATTCAATTGTCAATTGACAAGAAGAGTTCTTAGTTATTCTTAAAAGAAACACTAAAGTCCAATAGAAATGTTGGGCTTTTTTTATACAGAATAGATAATTAGCATTGCTCTAAGAGTCATTTAATCAGACAAATAGTATGTTCAAACAAAAGTAAAAGAGCTTAATTTGAAATGGAATGTTTTTTAAAAAGAAAAGACTATTAACATAAATCAATAGCCTTTATCTTTAATTCTCCCTAAGAACTAATTAATAGCACCGCTAAATTACAAAGATGTTTAATTTGGTCATAATGCTTAATGTTATTAAATAGTTATTGTCTCAGTTAATAAAAATATTGATATTTATAGGCTTTAATATATAACTTAAGATATAATAAACACTTTTATAGATTCACGTCTTGAGGTATCAAGTATATACAGACAAAGTTTTATAATGATTTAAGCAAAATCTATTTGTTAATTTTTGCCTTTACCGCTTCTATAGTTTTTTTAGAATTACCTATAAAAATTGCATTGTCAATAACAACAACTGGTCGGCTCAAAAAGGTGTAATGCTCCAATATATAATGTTTAAAATCGCGCTCCTCTAAAGCTTGATCCTTCAAACCCATTTCTTTGTAAAGCTTAGAGCGTTTACTGAAAAGAGATTCATAACTATCAGATAGGGCACGCATCTCCTCCAACTGTTTTACAGTTATAGGTTCTGTCTTTATATCTTGAAGAATAAATTCTGTAGAAAGGTTAAGCTCTTTTAATATTCTTAAACATGTGTTACATGTTTTTAAGTAATAAACTTTTTTCATTTTTTATATCTATTTACCACAAAAATAAACGCTATTATAGCATTAAAAACTATATTTACCTCAAAAATAAATATTATGCCTTTTCCTTTAGAAATTTTACAAAAAACCAGAAAATCATTCAAAAATTTTTTAGAAGACACTTCCTTAGATAACCTAAATAAAATCCCTGAAGGCCATAAAAATAATATTATTTGGAATATTGGACACATCCTTGTTACAGAACAACTCTTGGCTTATAAATTGTCTGGACTACCAACCATGGTTAGTGACAGTTTAATTGAAAAATATAGAAAAGGTTCAATACCAGAAGGATATGTAACTCAGAATGAAGTTGATGAAATAAAAGGTTTATTGGAAGTTACTATTGAGAAAACTGCTGAAGATTATAAAAAAGGGCGTTTTAAAAACTTTAATGAGTATACCGTTTCAACCACTGGGAATACATTAACCAATATAGATGAATCATTACAGTTCATTTTATTCCATGAAGGTATGCACTTAGGAATTGTAATGTCTCTCCTGAAAGCGGTGTAAAGGAAGGTTTAGTCTAGATAATAGATATAACCAACATTTAACCATATCAACCAATCATTAAATTTATTGTAGCTTAGTTTATGGTTAAATCCGTCTACCCAATCGTTAAAATAAAGCTGCCACCGTAAATCAATTAATAAATCAGAAAGTACTCCAATTTTATATCTGGCACCAACACTGGCTACCATAGACCAATCAGAAAATGGGTTTACATCAACTGGATATTCTCTTTGTTCACCAGCAGGTAAAGTGGGTAAAAACCTTGGATCTTCATACCAGTAGGAGTATATGTTTGCTGCATTAAAAATATCTTGGTCACCATAATCTGTCCACCCTTGAGGAGAGGAAGAGGTATAATGAATGCCTAAACTAACATATGGCGCCAGTAAGTAACTAAAAGCCTGAAATGATCTAATACTCCTTGGAAAGTACTCCAATTGAGTCCCTATGTCAAAATTCTCAGCCACACCGTGGTGGGTTCTTAGCTTATCAGCATTTGCTGAAGTATATTTAGGTTTTACCCATTCTCCATGATGATCTAATCTGGTGTAGTTCCATGAAATTTCATTTCTTAACTTAAAGTGATCATTAAAATATGTATCGGTTGAATAACAGTTGCAATCGGCGCGATAGGCAAAGTTTATATAATGCACAATACCAATTCCTATACCTGAGTTACCAAGGTTAGTTTCTTCATCAAAACGACTGCCAAAGTCTGATCTAAATTCTACAGGACCTGCAATCACACCAATTTCATGAGAAAAACCTAATTGAGAGTACATTGCTTGATATGTAATCAACAAGCAAAACAAAAAAACTAACTGTTTCAAGTTAAGCATCATACGGCTTTGCTTTTGGGAGCATTAATTAACAAATATATAAAAACTGAATCAACAAACAAATAATGGTTTAATAGATTAAAAAATGTGAAATAATTTAATATTGAAGAATATAAAAAAAATAAACATCTTTTTTAAAGATAATGTATATTTGCTCTGGTAAATTGAATATTTTTTAATATTAGCGAAAATTTTATGTATGAAAAGTATTATAAATGAATTTTTAGATCTGGTAAAACAACGTAATGTTAACGAACCAGAATTTTTACAAGCAGTAGAAGAAGTTGCTGAAACTGTTTTACCTTATATTGTTAAAAATGATATTTACTATGGTAAAAACATTCTGCTAAGAATGGTTGAACCAGAACGTGTAGTAACTTTTAGAGTTTGTTGGGTTGATGACACAGGAGAAATTCAGGTAAATAGAGGGTATAGGATTCAAATGAATTCTGCTATCGGACCCTATAAAGGAGGTCTCAGGTTTCATCCCTCGGTAAATATGAGTATTCTCAAGTTTTTGGCGTTTGAACAAGTTTTTAAAAATAGCCTTACAACTTTGCCAATGGGAGGAGGAAAGGGTGGAAGTGATTTTGACCCCAAAGGGAAAAGTGATAATGAAATTATGCGTTTCTGCCATGCTTTTATGAGTGAATTATTTAGGCATATAGGTCATAATACAGATGTCCCTGCGGGTGACATTGGTGTTGGCGCCAGAGAAATTGGTTATCTATTTGGTATGTATAAAAAGATAAGTAACGGGTTCACAGGGGTTTTAACTGGTAAAGGTTTGTCTTGGGGAGGTTCTAAAATTAGACCTGAAGCCACAGGATATGGCACCGTTTACTTTGCCGAAAACATGCTAAATACTAAAAATGACTCTATAAAAGGTAAAAACGTAGTCATTTCTGGTTCTGGTAATGTAGCTCAATACGCTGCCGAAAAAGTTATTCAAATGGGAGGTAAAGTTTTAACACTCTCAGATTCTTCAGGATATATATATGATTCTGATGGTATCAATACTGAAAAATTGAAGTTTGTTATGCACTTAAAAAATGAAAAAAGAGGCAGAATAAAAGAGTACTTAAATGAATATCCCAATGCTAAATATACTAAAGGAGAAACACCATGGAAAGTACCGTGTGATGTAGCTCTTCCTTGTGCCACTCAAAACGAATTAAAAGTTGACGACGCTAAATCATTGCTAAATAATGGCTGTATTTGCGTGAGCGAAGGAGCTAATATGCCATCTACTAATGATGCTATAAAGGCATTTCTTAATGCAAAAATATTATTTGCTCCTGGAAAAGCATCTAACGCTGGAGGTGTTGCAACTTCAGGCTTAGAAATGACTCAGAATTCATTAAGATTTAACTGGACCAGAGAAGAGGTTGATAAAAAATTAAAAGAAATTATGGGTAATATTCATGATTCTTGTATTGAATATGGCCAAGAAGAAGACGGTTATATTAATTATGTGAAAGGTGCAAATATTGCAGGTTTTGTAAAAGTAGCTGATGCTATGTTAGCTCAAGGTGTTGTTTAATACAAAAGAACTTAATATTTTGAAAGCTTCTCTTTTTTTAGAGAAGCTTTTTCATTTGTATATTATTTTAAAGTAAAACTCGTTAGTTATAAATATATTTGATTTTTCTTAAACCGCTATGAGTAAAAACTATATAGTTTTATTAATTAGTTGCTTTTCATTTCTGTCTTTTAGTCAAGATTACTCTGCTTTATGGAAGGGTTATTTCTCATATAATAGTATTAGGGAAGTTATTAAAGGAGGTGATAAAATTTATGCCGCTTCAGATAATGCAATTTTTAGTTTGGATCTCCTAACAAATGAAATTGAAGAGATCAATACTGTAAATGGGTTGTCTGGTGAAACAATTTCAACCATATATTATAGTGAAGATTATAAGTTATTGGTTATAGGGTATGAAATCGGCTTGATTGAAATAGTGTTTGATAATGGAAATGAGGTTTTGTCTGTTGTAGATATCATTGAAAAGGCCACAATTCCTGTAACAGATAAAAGAATTAATCATTTTAATCCATATCAAAATTTAATTTATATATCAACAAATTATGGGATTTCGGTTTTTGATTTAGAAAGATTGGAGTTTGGAGATACATACTTTATTGGTAATAACGGCATTCAAATTCAAGTAAACCAAACGACTGTTTTTGGTGACTTTATTTATGCGGCTTGCTCTGATGGAAATGGAATTAAAAAAGCTCAAGTATCAAATCCTAATTTAATTGATTTTCAAAACTGGCAAACGCTATTTTCGGGAAATTATTTATTTATTGAGACCCATGAAACTAGACTTTACACTGTAAATGATGGAAACAGGATTTATGATATAACTAATGATATATTAAATGAGCAGTTTGTTTATACAGACAGACCTCTTGATGTTAAATCTGATAATGAAAACTTAGTTGTCACAACAGAAAATCATGTTTTTGTTTACAATATGAGTTTTAGCTTAATATCTCAAATACCCATTAGCGTTGATTTTGATACTGAGTACACTTCAGCCACTATATATTCTGATAGTGTTTATATAGGAACCCAAGATTTTGGAATATTAAAAACAACTATTTTAAATCCTATTTTATTTGAAGAAATTCATCCAGATGGTCCACTGATGAATATCCCATTTTCTATTCAAGCAGAATCAACGGGATTATGGGTAACTTTTGGAGAGTACAATTCACAGCTAAATCCATATCCATTAAATAGTAGGGGAATAAGCCACTTAAAAGAAGAAGTTTGGGTTAATACAAAATATAAAGACTTAGGGTTTGAGGCTAGGTGCTTAAATACAATTTCTATTAACCCGTTTAATAATAATCAAGTTTTTATAAGTTCATTTTTTGATGGGGTGTTAGAAGTTAATGATGATATTCCTGAAAATTTATTTAATGAGTCAAATAGTACTTTAGAAGATTTAGTGATTCCAAATAACCCAAACTACATTGGGGATATAAGAGTAGCTGCTTCTGCATTTGATCAAAATGGTGTTTTATGGATGATGAATTCAAGAGTTGATGATCCTTTAAATTCTTATAATCCTATTGCAAATCAATGGAATTCATACAGTTTTTCTGATGTTATTATAGATGGCTTTGGTGATGATTCTGGATTTGTTGATATAGCAATAGGTAGTGACAATGTTAAATGGGTAACAAGCCAGTTTCATGGAGTTATTGGATTTAATGAAAATGGTAATCCAAAAATTAAGAATATTGTAGGAGAAGAAAAAAATTTCCCATCTAGAGATGTAAGGTCAATTGCCTTAGATAAACGTAATCAATTATGGATTGGAACATTAAAAGGGCTGAGAGTATTATACAACACTTCAAGTTTTTTTACTGATGACAATGTTCAAGTTGAAGAAATTATTATTGAAGAAGATGGGATTGCCAAAGAGCTTTTATTTGAGCAATTTGTAACAGATATAGAGGTGGATGGCTCTAACAACAAATGGATTGGAACGGCAGATTCTGGCTTGTTCTATTTTTCTTCTGATGGTCAAAACACCATCTTTCATTTTACAAAAAGCAACTCACCTTTACCATCAAATACTATAAACGATGTTTCTTTAGATAATAGTAATGGTATTGTTTATATAGCTACCAGTAGAGGTTTAGTATCTTTTCGTTCTGGTGGTTCTAGCCCATTTGAAGATTTAACTTCTGCATATGCATACCCCAACCCTGTGAGACCCGGCTTTAATATTGTTGATGAAAAAGTAAAGATTAAAGACATTTCAGAAAATATCAATATTAAAATAACCGATATTGAAGGTAATTTAGTAGCCGAAGCCCAATCTAGAGTAAATCAAAGATACAGTGGTTATAACTTAGAAATTGATGGCGGAACCGCTTACTGGAATGGTAAAAATCTAGCTAATAATATAGTGGCCTCTGGGGTATACTTAGTTATGCTTTCAGATTTAGACACTTTTGAAACTAAGGTTATAAAACTAATGGTTGTTAGATAATGCTTATAACCACAAATGCCATTGTGCTTTCTAAACTAAAGTATAAAGACTATGACCTTATTGTAAAATGTTATACAGAACAACTTGGGGTTGTTAGCTTTTTATTAAAAGGGGTTTTAAAAAGTAAAAAAGGTAATACCAAAGCGGCTTATTTTCAATTGCTATCACAATTACAATTGGTAATTCAGTATAAAAACAACAGGTCTTTACAAATTATAAAAGAAACCAAACTCAACCACGTTTATATCAGTTTACACTCTAATGTTTTAAAAAGCTCAATTGTAATGTTTTTAGCCGAAGTTCTGTTTGGTGCTTTACAAGAAGAAGAACAAAACAAAACGTTGTTTAGTTATATAGAAAACACCTTACTTTGGTTAGATGCTCAAACCAATTTTGCAAATTTTCATTTGTTGTTTTTACTTAACCTAACTAAATATTTAGGCTTTTACCCTGATACAACCAATACAGAAGCTTACTTTTTTAATCTTAGTGAAGGACAATTTGAAATAAAAAAAACTAATAATCACAGCATTTCTGGTGAAAATTTAACACTTCTAAAACAATTGTTAGGCATAACATTTGATGACTTATCTTCAGTGCAAATAAGTTCAAAACAAAGACAATCTTTTTTAAATATGATTTTGCTATATTTTGAATTACATTTGGGCAACTTTAAACAACCAAAATCACTCACTATATTTAATCAGGTTTTTAGCTAAAAACATGAAGCTTTTATTCACATTTTCGTTTTTTCTACTCGCTTTTTTAAATATTCAGGCTCAAAACATTAAGGTTTTAAATAGTGCAACTCAAGAGCCCATTATTAATGTGGCTATTTATAACATAGACAAATCTAAAAGTATTGTTACCAATTTTAGGGGTGAAGCAGATATTAGCGAATTCAACAATACAGAAGTGATTTACTTCAAACATTTATCGCACATACTCAAGAAACTTACAAAACAAGAATTGGCGGCCACCAGAACAGTTTACTTAGAATCTAACACACAAGGACTTAATGAAATTGTGATTTCTGCCTCCAAATTCCAACAGCATAAAAAAGATGTTCCTCAAAAAATAATTAGCATACGGTCACAAAATGTTCAATTTACGAACCCACAAACCAGTGCCGATTTATTAGCCAACACAGGACAAGTTTATGTGCAAAAAAGTCAGTTAGGAGGCGGAAGCCCCATGATTAGAGGTTTTTCTACTAACCGCTTATTAATAAGTGTTGATGGTGTTAGAATGAACAATGCCATTTTTAGAGGTGGAAATTTACACAATGTCATTTCTATTGATCCTTTTGCCATTCAAAATACCGAAGTAACTTTGGGGGCTGGTTCTGTTATTTACGGAAGTGATGCCATTGGAGGCGTAATGAGTTTCTACACCCAAAAGCCTAGGCTATCCCATACAGATTCTTTACTCATAAAATCGAATGTCATTCTAAGGTATGCCTCTGCCAATAATGAAAAAACCGGTCACTTTAATTTAAATTTAGGTTATAAGAAATGGGGGTTTTTTACCAGTGCCAGTTATTCAGATTTTGCCGATTTGAAAATGGGAAAACATGGGCCAAACGAATATTTAAGACCAGAATTTGTAATAACAACCCCAACTGGTGATGAGATTATTCAAAATAATAACCCTTTAATTCAGAGATATACTGGCTATAATCAACTAAATTTAATGCAAAAAGCGCGTTACAAACCTTTTGAAAATTTAACTTTTGATTTAGGATTGTACTATACCTCTACATCAGATATTCCAAGATATGATAGGCTCATTAGATATAATGATGATACGCTACGATCTGCAGAATGGAACTATGGCCCTCAACAGTGGTTTTTATCTAATTTTCAGATTACCAAATTAAGTAGTCGTTCTAATTTGTACGACAAAATTAATACCACCCTAGCGTACCAAAACTTTAAGGAAAGCAGAAAAGACCGAAACTTCCAGTCTGATACTCGAAATATAAGAGCAGAGTCTGTAGATGCCTATTCATTCAATTTAGATTTAGAAAAGCGACTCAGCCCTAAAACGCAGTTTTATTATGGTCTGGAGTATGTATTTAACAAAGTAATGTCTGAAGGCAAAGAAGAGAATATCTTTAATAACACCATTTCTCGCACGGTCTCTCGATATCCAAATGGCGCCAATTGGCAATCGGCAGCTATATACAGCAGTATCAAGTACAAACCCAATCCTAAGTTTGTACTTCAATCTGGGCTCAGATTTAATCATATTGTTTCAAAAGCCAATTTTGAAGAAAATAATGTCTTTTTAAATTTACCGTTTAGTAGCTCTAAAAATAAAGCGGGTGCACTCACTGGAACTGCGGGTATTAGTTGGTCTCCTAACGAAGTTATACAATGGCGGTTAAATGCGTCATCGGCCTTTAGAGCTCCCAATATTGATGATATTGGTAAAGTTTTTGATTCTGAACCTGGCGCTGTTGTGGTACCCAATGAAACCCTAAAACCAGAATATGCCTATGGTGGTGAACTAGGGTTAAAACTAGACTTTGATAGCAAGTTGGTTTTAGATATAAGCTCATACTACACTTATCTGAACAATGCTCTGGTAAGAAGGTATTATACCTTAAATGGCCAAAGTAACATTATGTATGATGGAGAACTAAGTATGGTACAGGCCATTCAAAACGCTTCAAAAGCATGGATTTATGGTTTTGAAGTTGGGTTAAAAATGCCTATTACCAATAGCTTAGAGTTAACCTCACAATACAGTATTATTGGTGGTACTGAAGAGGTGGGAGCTATTGAAGTACCCATAAGACATGTAGCACCTAGTTTTGGCAACACACATTTAGTTTGGAATCATAAAGACTTAAAGCTTGACTTTTTTCTAAACTATAATGATGACTTAGCTTTTAATGAGTTAGCCCCTTCTGAAATTCAAAAAGCGTATTTATATGCTTTAGATGCCAATGGAAACCCGTATAGCCCATCATGGTACACTTGTAATTTAAGAACACAATATGTATTAAATGCTAGTACCACCATTACAGCTACGCTAGAAAATATTAGCAACCAGCGGTATAGAACCTATTCCTCTGGAATAACGGCACCAGGAAGAAATTTTATTGTATCGTTATTGTATAGTTTATAGAAGCTATTTTTTAATAAATTTTTTTGTAACAATAGTTCCGTCAGTAAATTCAACTTTGGCTATATAAATAGCTTTTTTAAGTTTTGATAATTCAAAAGCTTTAGAATCAAAGGGTCCATTCAATTTGTATAATGGAGTGTTTAAAAAATCAAATATCTCAATAGATTTAATGCCTAAATTACTTCTAGAAGCAAAAGTTATATTGCCATTCTCTAATTCGAAAATTTTAACTGAAGCTTGAGCACTGTTTAAACTATTTTTCGTTTTAAAAACAATTTCAAAACGATTGTTAAATTCTCCTGTTTCTGAAGTAAACGAGTAATCTGAAGAAGATAACTCATGATATTTATTTAATAACTTATCTTTTAAATAAATGGCATTTTCTGTTAAAAATGTCCCTTGAAGTTTAGCTAGTGACAAAGTGTATACAGTGGCAACTTCAATATTGGTTTTAAAGCCTATTCTAAGCTTCTCTTTTTTATCTAAACTATTAGGGCTTTTTCCTTGAATAGCAAATTTTTTGTCAGTTCCGTCGATTAATGAATATAAAGAAGCGCCTTTTTTACTTGATAATAAGCGAGGAGCATCAAAACTTAAACCGTCATTGCCACTAGTAGCCCCATCAACATAGCCCACTAAAATTTGATTATAAACACCATTATTTGAGGTTAAATCTATCCACAGTTTGTTGGCTCCAATATTGTTTTGAGTTTTAAAATTCGAATTTTTAAAAAATTGAGAATTACTTGTGCCATTTGCAATTCGCATTGCATTGGTGTATGTAACATTTCCATTGGATAAACTAGAAACGAAAAAACCTTGAGCAGAGGGAATATATTGTGTGGGAATGATACCGCTTGCTCCTGCAGCACCCCCAGTGCCAACCGTATACGTAGCATAATCATTTTGACTAAAATTTTCAACCTGGTTTCCTGGGTTACTACTGCTAGGAGGTGAAGCTTGTGACCAAAAATATGCTACCCCATCAATAACAGAGGAGTTTGCTGCTTGAAAAGCTGCAAAATCTATAGCACCTGGATAGGGGTTTCCAAGAAAATTCCAACTTCCCAAGGTGTTAGCCACATTATAATGTATGGAAGTAGATATATTGCCAGTATTAAAAGCACCTTCAAAAAGGGCACTATCACTACTTGGATATAATCCTAATGTGCTTGAAGTGGCAGCATAGCCAACACCTGGAATCATAGTATGGCCACTTGGTACCACTTCCCAATCATCGCCATTATCATCAACATTATCACCATTAGAATCTAAATAATTTGCAGCATTATAAATAAAGCGCCTATTTGAGCTAGTATTAGGGAAGGCATCACCTATTGTTTCATCGGTAACAGGAGAACTCCAAAAAGTATAGTAATACCATGCCTGTTTTGTTGCAGTAAGTTTAAACAATGAAGCAGTTCCACTACCATTTAAGTTAAAAGCTCCAGAAGGGTCATTTTGTATAAAGTTGCCCTGAGTTTGTACAGAAATAGTCCCATTAACATCAACATCATTTTCAACTTCAACAAAAGTTGCGTCACTCACAATTAACGTAGATCCAGAATTAATTGTTAAAGAACAAGCGGTAAAGCTGCCGTTAGTAGATGTGTCATAATCACCATCTAAAATAGTTGCCTTGTTTATATTTGGAAAGCCATTATCCCATGTAGACCCATCCCAAGTTGTTGTAGTAGAACAAAGGGGAGTAATTGTCCCATGAATTACAACGCCTTTATTTGTTGGAGAATGTTCTTCAATATCCAAAGTCCCAGTTCCATTAACGGCATTATAACCATATAATCTAAAAGTTATTGTTGAATTGATGTTTGTGAACGAAGATAAGTCTATTGTGATGTTTTTAACAGTTGTATTTACAGCATTATCTATATATATACTATTAAATCCTGAGCCATAATCTATCTGAATGTCAATTGATGTCGGACCATTGTTACTTCTATCATAAGCTATATCCATAGAGGATAAATTGATTTCATAACCTAAGTTTGGAGAAATAGTCCATTCTAAATAATCAGTATTATCAAAGACTGTAGACCAATTTATTGAGTTAAATGTACTCGCTCCAGTTTTTATATCAATTCCAGATCCTCTACAAATCCCACTGGCTGTTAAATTAATATCATTAGCAACAACACCACTGCATCCCGTGTTATTAAGAGAACTAAAAGAAGCAATCTCTTGCGAATAAATGAAACAAGTTAGGGCACAAGTTAAGACACTAAGAAATAATTTTCTCATTTAGTTAAGTTTATTTTTAGATTTGGTAAAATAAAAATTCAGATTTGCTATTAATCAATTCTTTATTACCTTAATCTTATGGTTAAAAAACAGACATACACTTTAGATGAAGCTAAACGAAAGCTTGAAAACTACTGTGCATATCAAGAACGTTGTCATAAAGAAGTTAGACAAAAACTGCAGGAAATGAATATGATTCCCGAAGCCATAGATGTTATAATGGTACATCTAATAAAGCATAACTTTCTAAATGAAGAACGTTTTGCCAAAGCATTCGTAAGGGGTAAGTTCAATATAAAAAAATGGGGAAAATATCGATTAACTTTAGAATTAAAGAAAAAAGATATATCCAAAACTAATATAAATCAGGCAATTAATGAAATTGATGATGAAAATTATTACAAAACTTTTAATGATTTAGCTAAAAAGCAAGTTTTAAGCCTAACAGACAAAAATAAACTTAAAAAAAGGAAGAAGTTGGCAGATTATTTATTGTATAGAGGGTGGGAATCTCAATTGGTGTATGAAAAAGTTAATGAACTTATACCGTAATTCCATTTTTTTTATGTGTTCTACTTATAGCTTGTTCATTTTTCCAATCAATCCATTTTTGACCTTTTATGCGTCGCATGGCATTATCAAAATGACGCATAATTAATACATTGTAAACAGCCTTACTAAAATTTTTAGGGTTTCTAGCTATGGCACGTAAACTCATAGAAAACCCAGGTGTTATATATCGCATATAGTGCCAATAGCCTTCAGGCATATATAATATTTCTCCATGGTTCAATTCCGTAATATAGCCTTTAGCTTTTTTTAACGCAGGCCATTTTTTAAAATCCGGATTTTTAAAATCAATATCTTCTCTAGTGATTAAGGAATGTGGAATTTTATACAGATAATCATTTTGTGTTTGGTCAAACAAAATGCATTGTTTTTTGCCTTCAAAATGAAAATGAAAAATGTTTGCTAAATCAATATCGTAATGCATAAAAGTATGCGAATTTTCACCGCCAAAAAATAGCATGGGAATGCCTTTCAAGAGTCGTAACCCAAAATCCGGAAACTTAAAATCTTGTTGCAATTGTGGCATCTCCTTTAAAATATTCCATAAAAAAATACGGTATTTGGTAGGTTCACGCTTTAGCAAATCAATGTAATCTGCCATTTTCATTTTTGCGTGTGGTTCATTAAAACCGTCTTTATAATCCACAGGCCGATCGTCGTAAAGCGGTACTATTATATCGCCAGCAATCTGTTTAATATAGTCTAAATTCCACTTTTTACAAGCAGGCCAATCTTCAATAAAACGTTCAATAACCACAGGTTTTTGTGGTTTAAAATAATGCTTGATAAAATCCTGTTTGGTTATAGTATTAACCCTAGGAATGTCTTGTAGGTTTAGTTTCAAGTCGATGAAATTAGATTGCCAAAGTTAAGAAAACGTTAAGACATTTAAAATAGTATAATTTGGGCTATCACGTCTGTAACGTAATAGGTCTTTTTGCAACACTTTGTGATTTGCTCTAACCTCTTTTATAAAAGCAATTTTACTTTAAGGCTTTTGCTTTAGCAGCTTCGTTACGTTCAATTTTGTGATCTGGTCGTGTCCATTTAGGCTTTTCTCCCAAGCTTTCAAACTGAGAATCTTTGGCTTCCACTGTTTGTGGTTGTACTTTTTTAGTGAATGGTTTTTGGGGTTCTAAACCTAAAACAGCAAACATTTCCATATCCTCATTTACATCAGGATTTGGCGTTGTTAATAGTTTATCTCCTGCAAAAATGGAGTTAGCACCTGCAAAGAAACACATGGCTTGACCCTCGCGAGTCATTTGCGTTCTACCCGCACTTAAACGTACCTGAGTTTCAGGCATGATAATTCTGGTTGTGGCTACCATTCTTACCATTTCCCAAATAGAAATTGGTTTTTGGTCTTCTAAAGGTGTGCCCTCAACTGCCACTAAGGCATTAATTGGAGTAGATTCTGGTTGTGGATTTAACGTTGAAAGCGCCACAAGCATGCCGGCTCTGTCTTCTAGAGTTTCACCCATGCCAATAATACCGCCACTACAAACCGTTACATTAGTTTTTCTAACATTGTCTATGGTATCCAATCTATCTTGATAACCCCTTGTAGATATAACTTCTTTATAATACTCCTCAGATGAATCTAAATTATGATTGTAAGCATATAAACCAGCTTCTGCTAAACGCTTTGCTTGATTTTCGGTAAGCATGCCAAGTGTACAACATACTTCCATATCTAGTTTGTTGATAGTGCGTACCATTTCTAAAACCTGATCAAACTCTTCACCATCTTTTACATTACGCCATGCAGCTCCCATACAAACACGAGAACTTCCACCTTCTTTAGCCCGTAAAGCCTGAGCTTTTACTTGCTGTACACTCATTAAGTCATTGCCTTCTATATTAGTATGATAGCGGGCGGCTTGCGGACAATAGCCACAATCTTCACTACACCCTCCTGTTTTAACAGATAATAGCGTACTTACCTGAACCACATTAGGGTCATGATGCTTTCTATGAACAGTAGCCGCTTCATAAAGTAACTCCATGAAAGGCTTATTGTATATGTCTAGAATTTCTTGCTTAGTCCAATTGTGTCTTGTTTCGCTCATAAACAGGTGGGTTAATCAAAATCAAAAATACTAATTTTAAAGTATCTGGGTTACTTTTTACTCAATAATATACTAACGGCATTACCACCAAAACCTACCGCATTTACTAAAACGTTATTAATAGCTTTTGGTTGTTTTTGAGTTTCTAGATATGGAACATCTATAAACTTTTGATATTGTAGCATTAAAATAGCCAACTCAAGACTTAAAGTACCCGAAGCACCAAACGTATGGCCAATTTTCCATTTATTTGATGTTAGTGCTGGCAAATCATTTTTAAAAATCGCTTTGATAGCTTTGTATTCTGAAAGGTCGCCTTTTATGGTTCCAGGAGCATGCATCACAATAACATCGACATCTTTTGGGTGCAAATCTCCTAAGGCCATTTTCATGGAGCGTTGAAAACATTGGGCGTCACTAGAAATGGAAATGTTATGTTCTAGAATTTCGGTGGCATAACCTATACCTTTAACCGTAGCCAAAGCGTTATCTTTTTCACCTTCTTCTATACAAACCATAGCAGCACCTTCACCCAAAACCATAGTATTTTGTTTTTTCGAAAAGTCTAATGCTTTACAAGGATAATCATCGTTTTGTTTTGAATAAATCTTTAAAGCTTTCATTTGGGCAATGGTAAACGGTGTTAAAGGTGCCTCACTCCCTCCAACCAAAAACTTATTGCACATACCGGAATTAATCCAAGCAATACCATTTAACATGGCATGTAGCGCTGTAGAACAAGTGATGGAGTGACTTATTTCTGGTCCTTTGGTTTGCAAATCGTGAGCTACCCAAGAGGCAATATTTCCTAAGGTTGTTGTAGGGGAACTTAAAGTTTCAGCCTTTTTGTTTTCTAAAAAGCCTTTGTAATATTCTTCAAAAAGTGATGTGGCTCCTCTAGAAGATCCAATATTAATTCCAAAATTATCTGAAGCTTTCCAATCCGCTTGTTTTACCACTTCTCTAGAAGCATAAATAGCATATAACACAGTATCGTCTAAAGATTTATATTTGTTGTCCGATTTTCTTAACTTTTCGATATCAGCTTTTATTTCTTCCGAAATGGCAGCAACCCAAACACTTTTTTCTTGAAACAGTTTTTCAGAAGTAAAAGATTTGTCTTTAAGGTAGTTATCCCAAACTTCATCTTGATTATTTCCCAAAGATGAAATAGAAGCTACCGCTGTAATTGAAATTGTTTTGTGCAAGGGTTTTTATTTTGCGTAAATTTATACTATTTCCAGAGCTTGTTCAATGGTTTTGTATATTTTATCTAATTGCTTTTGGGTAATGGTATAGGGTGCTTGTATATAAATAGTATTTCCTAACGGGCGGAGAAACACACCATTATCCATAAAAAAGTTCAATAGCTTATCACGAAGGTTACCATAACGTTCCATTTTAATATTCAAATCCAATGCGAAAATAATACCCTTCTGTCTAATAGACTTAACTTTTGGATGACCTTCAATCCGTTCTCCAAAGTTTTTATGTGATTTTATAATGACTTTAATACAATTCTGAATCTCATCTGATTGCAGCAGTTCAATACTTGCCAAAGCCGCAGTACATGCTATGGGGTTGGCGGAATAGGTGTGGGCATGAAATAAGCCTTTACCAATATCATTACTGTAAAAGGCATTGTAGATTTTCTGAGAACATGACGTTATTGCCATTGGTAACAAACCTCCAGTTAATGCCTTACTCAAACAAATAATATCTGGTTGTGGCTCAATATAATCTGAAGCAAAATAACGTCCTGTTTTTCCAAAGCCTGTCATTACTTCATCGGCAATGGTTATAATATTATTTTCTTTACAATAGGATAGAATTTCAGTCAAACCTTTGGGGTCATACATTTTCATAGCGGCTGCACCTTGCACTAACGGTTCGTAAACAAAGCCTGCTACTTTATTGTTTTTAATGATGTTTTTAAGCGTGTTTAAAACCTCTATATTGTTTTCTCCATTAGGGGTTGGAATACGCTCTACGGTTATAAAAAATTCTTCAAAAGGACCGTTATAAACAGATAAACCAGAGACGCTCATGGCACCAAAGGTGTCTCCGTGAAAACCATCTTCAAAAGCAATTAAAACATTACGTTTATCATTCTTATTAGAATGGTATTGTAATGCCATTTTAATGCCTATCTCAACAGAGGTTGAGCCATTATCACTAAAGAACACCTTCTCCTGATTTTTAGGAAGCATTTTAATAAGTTCTTCCGATAATTTTATAGCAGGCTCATGAGTAAAACCACTAAAAACAACTTGATCTAGTTGCTTCATTTGGGTCGCTACTTTATTTGTAATATAATCATTACAATGACCGTACATACAGGTATACCATGAGGCAATGCCATCTATATATTCATTGCCATCTTCATCATAAAGTACGCAATCTTTCGCTTTGGTTATGGCAATAGCATCTGGATGCAGTTTATGTTGGGTTAAAGGATGCCAAATATGTTTTTTATCGCGTTGTTTTAGGCTCATAATGCTTTCAGGTTATCCCTAAAAATGTCTGCATATTCCTTTACCACATTTTGGTCAAAATAGGGTTCTTCATTAATTCTACCAATAACAGTTACATCAGTCATATTTCTAATAATGCTTTCTGTTGATGGGTGCTCATTTCCACTAAACAGAACAGCTACTTTAAATCCTTTGTTTTTTAATGTGTTTATGGTTAGTAGGCTATGGTTAATACTTCCTAGATAGTGACGAGACACCACAATAACTTTATCATTAGGATGTATTAAATCTAAAATAGTTTCGGTATCATTTATAGGTACTAATAAACCACCTGCGCCTTCAATTACCAAATAATTGGTGGTTTTAGGTCTTTTAATTTTAGAAACACTAACCGAAACCCCATCAATTTCTGCTGCAGCGTGAGGACTCATCGGTGTATTTAGAGCAAAAGCATTTGAGTGAAATTTAGATTTTGGATTTGACACCAGCCGCTTCACTTTCATGGTATCGCTATTATCAAGTTCTCCTGCTTGAATAGGTTTCCAGTAATCAGCTTTCAATGACTCTGTAATTATTGCTGAAGCTACTGTTTTACCAACTTCGGTTGATATTCCTGTGATGAAGTATGTATTCATTTTAAATCAAATTCTGTTTTACAATCATCACATTTATATTTATGCTTTGTGTAAAAAGGAAGCATGGTAACAAATAGATTGAGAATAAGCGCAAAAATAAAAGCAAAAAAAGATTTACTATCTTTTACTGTAGAATAAAGTTGTGTTTTGTTACTATTACAATTTGGGCAACTTATACTATTTCCGTAGTCATCAACAGAATATTTTTTTATGGATTCTAAAATTTGTTCTGCTTCTTTAGCTTGTGAGGATAGCACTTTAAGTTTTACACCACCAATGGCATTACTAACCAAAGGATCTGTATCAATGGTAATATTATCTGCTAAAAATACTTGAATGCCTTCTGCCTCTAACCTTCCTTTTATAATTTGGGCCTCTGCAGAGTATTGATATTTTGCTACGGTTTTAAATGTGTCTATCATGAGCTTACAAAAGTAGCAAGTAAGGCTAGAACTTCCACAATTTCTTTTTCAGAATTGTAGCTATGCAAACAAAACCGTAATCTTTCCTGTCCCTCAGGAACTGTTGGAGATAAAATAGGTTTTACATCATAACCTTTGCCTTGAAGTTTTTTTGAAATATATTTTACATTTTCGTTTCCAGAAATAATGCAACAATGAATAGCTGAATGACTTTCAATAAATACATCTTGTAGCTTGTTATTCAAGATGCCATTTTTAAAATAGACAATATTTTGAAACAATTTACGTCTTTGGTCTGTAACTGTAATCTCTGAATAAGCAGATTGAATGGTAGACAAAGTGTGTGGTGCTAAACCTGTGGTATAAATAAAACTTCTGCTAAAATTAATTAAATACTGTTTTAACTGTTCACTTCCTAAAATAGCAGCTCCGTGGCATCCAAGGGCTTTTCCAAACGTTACCAAACGCGCAAAAACTTCAGTTTCTAGTTTTAAATGCTGAACGAGCCCTTCACCTTTGTTTCCAAAAACACCAATGGCATGTGCTTCATCAACCACCAAATAAGCGTTTTGTTTTTTACATAACTCCGATAATTTCACCAAATTAGGGGAATCGCCATCCATTGAAAACACAGATTCTGTTACTATATAAATATGCGAGTGAGATTTTGAAACAAGTTCAGAATGACGCCGTATTAATTGCTCTAATTCTTCTAAATTGTTATGCTTAAACTTGTAGGCTTTTGCATGGCTTAAGGCAATCCCATCTCTAATTGAGGCATGACTTAGCTCATCATATAGAATAATATCATCTTTTTGAGGCACAGCAGAAAAGAAACCTACATTAGCATTGTAGCCTGAATTAAAAATTAGGGCCGATTCACTATCATGAAAATTGGCTAAAATATTTTCAACAACAGGATATAAGTTATGGTTTCCAGATAATAACCGCGACCCCGTTGCTCCATTTTGCTTGATGTTATGTCCGGTTAAGTAATTATGTGCACTATCAAAAATGGACTCATTTTTTGCAAACCCTAAATAATCGTTAGACGAAAAATCAACTAGATTACTTTCGTTTTTAAGTGTTCGTAAAGCATTATGTGCTTTTCGATTATCTATTTTTTTTTGAAGCTTTTTAGGAAACATAAATCAAAAGTACAAAGACCTTTCGGTTTTAAAAACTAGAGTGCTTTAAAATAATTAATTATTCATTTTAAACAAAAATTATTGTTTTTCAATAATTTTTAATATGTTTGTTATTGATAAACAATAATTAATAGTCGTGAAAACAATAACTATCCTTAAAAAAATAATTACAGCTTACTATTACCTCGCCATATTTGGATTTCTATTTTTAACGATTGGATTCCCTATTATATTTAGCATAAAAAAGAACAAAGTTAGTTTGGAAGAACCTATAGAATTGAATTTTATGGATATGAATATTGATGTTTCAAATATGGGTCTAGGAGCATTTATAGCAATAATTGTTATTGGCGCAATCATATTATTTCCGTTTTTAAAAGGGATTTATTTATTTAAAAAATCGTTGCACGATTTATCCAACGGAAATTATTTTTCAGATTTAGTTGTGACTAATTTCAAGAAAATTGGGGTATGTTTTTTAATATTTGGGTTTGGCCAGTGGATATTTAAAATAGCTGTACAATTAATATTTGTTAATGATCTTAAGCTAGGGATAGATAACACACTTTTTTTATCCTCAATTTTAGGATTATTCTTTCTTTTTTTAAGTGAGGCCTTCGCAAAAGCAAAGGAAACAAAACAAGAAAACGATTTAACCATATAATTATGAGAAAAATTAAAATCCTAAATTATTTAGTAATTGGTTTATTACTAATTAACGTATTTTGGTTTATAAGATATTCTATCTTTTCATTTAATCTACTAAATGATGAAGAATTAAAGCAGACTTTTAAAACAAGCTTATTCAAACATTACAAGTTTTTTATCGACTTATTTTTTAAATTTTTAGTTTTAGTGGGTATTTTCTTTGTTCAAAGAGCATTAAACAATATCATAAAAAAAGGAGCTTTTAATAACAAATTACATTTACTGCTAAAAAGAGGTGGGTTATTCTTTATCATTTCGGGTTTTTTTGGCTTTGTAATAAATTTCATCATTCCTTTATTTATACTATTTAAAAGAAACCCTCTAAATATGTTTATCGGAAACGATTTTCTTATTTTAATAATTGGAGTAAGCCTTTACTATGCCTCGGACATAATTCATGATGGAACTTTACTTAAACAAGAAAACGATTTAACCATTTAGTTATGCCAATAATTGTAAACTTAGACGTAATGCTCGCAAAGCGAAAAATGAAGAGCAAGGAATTGGCAGAAATTATAGGAATTACCACAGCAAATCTTTCCATCTTAAAATCGGGCAAAGCCAAAGCAGTACGGTTTTCTACTTTAGAAGCTATCTGTAAAGCGCTCGATTGTCAACCAGCAGATATTTTAGAGTTCATTGAAGAATAAAATTGTACTTTTGAATCGTATCAATATGAATTATTTTTCCAAGTTATGAAGTCCATTGTTTATGCTTTAGTATTCCTATTTTCTTTTGTCAGTTTCTCTCAAGACAATCACATCGTTAAAACCGAAGACGGTCGTCGTGTACTACTCAAAGCAGATTTTACTTGGGAATATATTGATTTGGTAAAACCTCAAGCAACTAATCAAGCTGAAATTCAAAAAACGGAATCATCAAAAGAAACAGCCTGCAACCTACCTGTAGATTTTGAAGAACCTAAACTGAACCAAAAGATTCAGAAACAGCTCAAAAAAGGGCGTGCTACTATGGGTCATGTAAAAAAGAAAGTAGCTAAAGATTTTAAATGTGTTGTAGAGGATGTTGTTCTGTTGTCTGTTAAAGAAACTAAAGCAAGTGGTATCTATGATTTTTGTGTTAATGGGACCAAAGTTAGCTACAAGCGTTCAGGGCATAATGTTGCCAAAAAATTGAGGCTTTTTTAAGTTTTAGTTTGAATGACCTTTTCATTACCAAAGTCTAGTACAAGTGAAAGAAGTAAAGAATTAAAATGCTTATTTAAGCTCTATAAATATATTGATTAGTCAGTTAAAGGGCAATGACAAATTTCATATAAACCATTGATTCTGAGAGGTATAAAAATTGAAATTTCAAAAAAATCACAGCTTATAAAGCCGACTTAAACTGCTCTAGGAAACGCACATCATTTTCACTTAACAAACGAATATCCCCAATTTGATGTAATAACATGGCTATACGGTCTATACCCATACCAAATGCAAAACCAGAGTATTCTCTAGAATCAATCCCACAATTTTCTAAAACGTTAGGATCTACCATACCACATCCCATAATTTCTAACCAACCGGTTCCTTTGGTAATCCGGTAATCGGTTTTAGTTTTTAAGCCCCAATACACATCAACCTCAGCACTTGGTTCTGTAAATGGGAAATAAGACGGACGTAAACGAATCTCAGACTTCCCAAACATTTCAGTGGTGAAATATTGCAACGTTTGCTTTAAATCTGCAAAACTTACGTCTTTGTCAATGTATAATCCTTCCACCTGATGGAAAAAACAGTGTGAACGTGCCGATATAGCTTCATTTCTATATACTCTACCTGGAGAAATCGTTCTAATAGGTGGTTTATTATTTTCCATATAACGCACCTGAACTGAACTGGTATGTGTTCTTAAAAGTATATCAGGATTGGTTTGAATAAAAAACGTATCCTGCATGTCACGAGCTGGGTGATATTCTGGTAAGTTTAAAGCCGTAAAGTTATGCCAATCATCTTCAATTTCAGGACCTTCACTTACATTGAAACCAATTCGTGAAAAGATATCTATAATTTGATTTTTAACTATAGAAATAGGATGACGCGCTCCAATTTGAATAGGTTCACCAGGACGTGATAAATCACCGAAAACACCTTTAATCTCTTCCTTACTTTCAAGTTCTTCCCTTAGAGCTTTTACTTTTTCTTCGGCTGTTTTCTTCAGCTGGTTTATAGTTTGACCAAACTCGCGCTTTTGCTCATTTGCCACATTCTTAAACTCGGCGAAGTAGTCGTTTAACAATCCTTTTTTACCTAAGTATTTTATGCGGAATGCTTCTACCTCTTCTTTTGTTTGGGCTGAAAATGCTTCTGCTTCTGTAATGAGTTCCTTTAACTTATCAATCATGATATGAATTCAAAATAGACGGCAAATTTAATAAAAGTTAATCTATAAACTCTGTTTCTAAGAAATAGTTTACTATAGCCTCCTTCATGAGTACACTTTGTTCTCCCGCTTTTAAATGAGGTAATCTTTCCAACATCCTATAATGTGGCCAGCCATCAGGGTCTACAAAATCGAGTTCGTAATACCCATATGGACTTAGAAGTTTGCATATGGCAATATGCATAAGGTCTAGCTTTTGATCTTTTTTAAAGGTTCTGTTAAGCTGCCCTAATTCTTGAACACCTATTAGGTAAATTATGGCATCGAGGTCTAAAGTATCGCCATCGGCAAACTGATTGGAAAGTTTTTTAACCACCATTTCCCATCGTTCTTTTAACTGCTCGTCTCTAGACATACTAATTTTTAAGTTGCAAAGTTAATAAACTAGGTACTCTTATTTATATTTGTTTAAACAGAAAAATTATGGGTGTAATAGACATTGTTTTAGGGGCTTTGATTTTGTATGGATTTATTAGAGGTTTGAAAAAAGGCCTCTTTGTTGAAATTGCCTCTTTAGTAGCTCTGGTAGCAGGTGTTTATGGCGCCATTCACTTTAGTAATTTTGCAGCCGATTTTTTGGTTGAAAAAATTGATTGGGAACAAAAATATATTAATATTATGGCCTTCGCCATAACATTTGTAGTTATTGTATTTGTTATAGCCTTAGCTGGAAAAGCCCTAACTAAAATAGCAGATTTTATTTTTTTAGGGTTCTTTAATAAAATCTTGGGGGGTATTTTCGGAGCTTTAAAAATTGCTGTAATACTGAGTGTGGTTTTAATTGTTTTTGATAAGTTTAATAAATCCATTCCTTTTGCTGATGAAGATGATTTAGAGAATTCTGTTTTATACGCGCATGTAAAGGCTATTGTACCTATTTTCCTTCCCTATATTTTAGAATTTGAAAATAATGAGGCTACTGAGACCGATAATGATAAAATGAATAATGAGATATAAAAAAAAGCCGCTAACTAGCGGCTAATAAATACAAAATAAGTTTGGTTTAATCATAAAATTCGACAGCTCCTGTATTAATATTATACATGGCTCCAATGATTCTTATTTCACCATTTTTTTCCATTTCATCAAGAATAGGGCTTTCTTTATGAATTCTCTCAATAGTTAACTCTACGTTCTTTTTAGAAACGGTGTCTACAAAATCTAAATTTTTAGAGTTTCTTAAACTTTCATCTTTTGGTTCTGTTACAGCATTTACTGCTGGGGTTATTTTCTGAATAAGTTTAGTTAAATTACCCATTTCAGCATGATCACAAGCGCCTTTTACCGCCCCGCAACTGGTATGCCCTAAAACCACAATTAACTTTGTACCTGCCAACTTACAAGCAAATTCCATGCTTCCTAAAATATCTTCATTAACAAAGTTCCCTGCAATTCTTACACTAAATATATCTCCCAATCCCTGATCAAAAACTAATTCTGCTGAAACTCTAGAATCTATACAACTTAAAATTGTTGCAAATGGGAATTGCCCTTCTTTGGTGTCATTAACTTGTTCTAATAAATTTCTATTTGCTTTTAAGTTTTTTACAAATCTATCATTTCCTTCTTTTAAGAACTGTAATGACTTTTCTGGAGTCATAGTTGATTGAGTTTCTTGCGTGTGTGCTTTCATAATATTTTTATATTATTTAATTCAGTTAATATCTATCTTTTATATTCTCTTTTATCCATTTCATGCACTCATTAAAAGTGTCAAAAATATGTTCTTCTGGCACAAAATCTGGAATTATATCTATTCTTTCCATCATATAACGTGGCTGGGGTAGTAAATCAACAAATAAAAAATCTACACCTCGCTTTCTTAAATCCAACAATATATCTTCTAAAGTATATAAACCAGACTGGTCCATATACTGCATACGATCAAAACGAATGACAACGGTTTTAGCTGTATTGGGTATTTGAGCAGCTAACTGTTGGAATTCACTTGTTGAACCAAAGAACAAAGGCCCTTTAATATGTTTAATGAATACTTCCTCTTTTAAGTTTTCAGGGAAGCCCACCTCATCTGCCCAAGCTTCTTCTTTTAGCGGTTTTACATCAGAACGTTCTGCCGTTAGGTCTCCTATTTTTTTCATAAACATAAGAGAAGCAATGACCAAACCTATACCTACAGCATAAACTAAATTCCAAAAAGTAGACAGAACTAAAACGGTTAGCATAATTACTACTTCCATACTAAATTTAATGGGACCAATGCTAACATCTTTTGGTAAATTAGGGATGGCTTTTAGACCTTTATAATCCATAACACCAACACCAACAGTAACCAAAATACCCGCAAGAACTGCGGCTGGAATCTTTGAAGCTATTGGGCCTAAACCCAATAAAATGATGAATAACAATAAACCAGCTATCATACCAGATAGTTTAGTTTTTCCGCCCGAAGTAATATTTACAACTGTACGAATGGTTGCCCCAGCTCCTGGAATACCTCCAAAAACTGCTGCTATACTATTACCTATGCCTTGCCCAACCAATTCCTTATTAGGCTTATGCTTGGTCTTTGTCATGTTATCTGCAACTACACTAGTTAACAAAGAATCTATAGCGCCTAATAATGACAAAGTTAGTGCGGTAAAAATATAGGGCGTGAGACTACTTAACTTAAATTGGCTAAATATTTCAATATTTGGAATAGGTAAACCACTAGGAATTTCTTCAATTGGTCTATAATTTAAACCAAAACCAATAGCTATTCCAGACATAACGATTAACGCTACCAAAGTGCTAGGAATCACCTTAGTTATTCTTTTAAAACCATATATGATAATTATAGTGCCTATTGCTAATGCCAACTCCAACCATTTGATATTTAGTAAAGCTCTTGGTAACACTTTAATGGTGCCTAAAACCCCTGAAGCTTCTTTAACTGCAAGCGTTTTACTTTCTCTTAAGATATCTTCTTCTGTGATTTTTTCTGCCCGTTTAATAGTTTCTTTGAAATTTTCTAATACCAAAATACCTTCACCAGCTTCCTCTTTTAGAATGTTTTCCAATATAATCTCCTCAGATTGCGGTTTAAATTGATTCACAAAGTCTAAATCTTCTTTGGGATAATAACCCAATGATGGTAAAATTTGAGTAATGAGTATAATAACACCTATGGCGGTCATAAAACCAGAGACCACAGGATAAGGAATGTATCTTATGTATTTACCAAGGCCTAAAATACCAAGGCCTATTTGCATAAGTCCTGCTAACAAAAAAACAGTGAGTATTACCGGTAATGCCTTATTTACATCACCATCATTGGCAGCAATAATACTGCCAATTATTACCATACTAACAGCGGTCATGGGAGCCGTTGGTCCAGAAATTTGCGTATTTGTTCCTCCAAAAAGGGCTGCAAAAAAGCTAATAAAAATAGCTCCGTAAAGTCCTGCACTTGGCCCTAAACCAGAAGATACCCCAAAGGCCAATGCCAAAGGTAAAGCCACTATACCTGCCGTAATACCACCAAAAGCATCTCCTTTAATGTTAGAGAACAAATCTTTCATTATGATTGATTATTTAGTTGAGTTTAAAAGTGCACTAAAAAGGTAATGCTTTTAAAATTTTCTTACAAACCTAAAAATTCACAAAGGTTATTAAATTAAATTGGTCTCTTGCTCCTTGTTCAAAAAACTGGTTCATATAACCCGCTTCTACCCTTATGTTTTGAGACACATCATACCCTAAACCAGCATATACTCTATTCCTATCAAAAACTGAACTTTTGGTATTTAAAAATATTTCATTATAGGCGGAAAGATAAAGTTTACTGTTGTCTTTTTCTTTGTTTTTAAAAGGTATTTTAAAAGCTAAAAAGTAACGGAATCTCATTTTAAAATCACTTTCAATAAATCGTTGTTCAAATCTATATCTATGGGTCAATCCAACGTTACCTATTTTTTGTTTTGATATAAACTGCTCAAAAATTCTATGTTCATTAATTGATACTTTTTCATCTGAATCTCCTAAATAATTCTCAGAAAGTATATATCCATATCCCAACAACGCATCACTCTTACCTTGATTAAAAGTATAACCTAAACCTGTTCTTAGAAGAAGTTGTTCTAAATCTCCAATAGCATTGTAGTTTCGGTATTGAGCTTCGTTGTGTATATTCCACTTTTGGTCTAGTTTTTTATTGCCGATATAAATTAACCAATTGCCAAAATCACTATCCTGAGCATTAGTAAATAGTGGTAGTAAAAGGTATATTCCTAATGCTACCATATTTACTCTAACTAACTTTTTCTTCATTAACTTCTTTTATAATTTTTAAAAATGAATAGATACTCGGACGTCATTGAATACAATTAGCAAATGACAAAATCAATTTAATTGTTGAGCTATTTTCCTGCAAATATTATGGAAGTATTCATTTTGTTTAACAAGCTATTTAAATCTAAATATCCTGATTTTTTTGAAGTTATTGCATGCCTATTAACACACAAAAGATCAATGTTACTTTTAGCCATGTATTTGGACAGATTACTTAAAGCATTGTCATTTGGTTCAAAAACATACTCTACAAACTTATTATATTCAGAACTATTATTAGAGTCAGATTCACTAGCTTTTGAAATTTTAAAGGCCTTTATGGGTTTTTGGGATATTGTCATTAACTTTTTTACCAAATCTTCAAGAGGTTGTTCTAGGTTATTTAACACACCTAACGACATGTCTTCATCATATCTTAACACATGTTTGTTAGAGGCTATAAGCACTATTCCGTTATGTTTTTTAAGGATAAAACTAGTAAGTTTATCACCAACTAACTTTAATGAATTAAGTTCCTTTTTACCTAAAACTATTATATCGGGATTGGTATTATTTATATGTTCTTCTACTACTTGTTTCACATTACCATACGTTAAGGAATAATTTATGTTCAAATCTTTATCAACAGATTTTATAACATTTTCAATGTGACTTCTACTTTTTATATAATCTCTGTTGATGTTTCGCATTGAAGAAAGCTGATTCTCGTTTTTAACAACGTCAACAGGTTTTTTTACATATAACAAATCAATATGACCTCCAACCATTTTAGCTAAATTAGCAGTAGTTTTTATAATGGCGTCAGAACTTTTATTTAAATCTAAAAGCGCCAGTATTTTATCTGCTTTATTTTTCATGCCTTTTTAACTTAAACTTAAATTGGATTTTGGTCTGGTTCTAAAGAACTCCATAAAACTTTCTGGGTTTTCTACCACGCCTCTTTTAGATACTAATTTTATATCTATATGTCGTTCTTTTGCTTTTACTGCAAAGTCATCTAAAATCTCAATAACATCATTATCTAGGTATCTTGTTTTCATCAGGTCAAGTTCTAAATAGGTGTCTCTTGGTAAGCTATCAAGTTCTTTTAAAATAGCTCCTTTGTTGAAAAAGGTTACTTCTTCAGCAAGAGACATCTTTATTTTGTGTTTTCCGTTACTCTTGTCTTCAATGTGAAGGAAGTGTGAATTTTGATAGCTTTTTAACAATATAACTATTATACCAACTCCAAGCCCTAGACCAATACCATAAAGAAGGTCTATAAATACAATTCCAAAAACTGTGACTGTAAAAGGAACAGACTGCTTCCAACCTAGGTTATACATTTGTTTAAACAGCTTTGGTTTAGCCAATTTGTAACCTACCACTAGTAGAATAGCGGCTAACACAGATAAAGGAATCATATTTAACAACTTTGGTATAACAATGACCGATATTAAAAGGAAAAATCCATGAATTATGGCAGACATCTTAGAAACACCTCCCGATTGTATATTGGCAGAACTTCTAACAATTACCTGAGTAATTGGTAAACCTCCAATTAATCCAGATAGGATGTTACCGGTACCTTGAGCTAATAACTCTCTATTTGTAGGTGTCACGTTTTTATGAGGGTCTAATTTATCTGTTGCTTCTACACAAAGTAAAGTTTCTAAACTTGCAACCAAGGCAATTGTAAAAGCTACTATCCAAACCTCTGGTTGTGTAATCACACTAAAGTTTGGAAAACTAAACTGTGCAAAAAACGAACTTGTGTCTTCAGGTATTGGAACCGTTACCAAATGAGATTGAGCTATAGCTAAGGCATCATTTGATTTTGTTAATGTGTAAAAAATAATACCCACAACCACTGCTACCAATGGTCCTTGAATTAATTGAAATATTTTTGCCTTTTTGGTGAGCACTTTTTCCCATAATATTAAAATACCTAAACCAATTATTCCTATTAATGCAGAACCAGGCGTTATGTATTTAAGCGTTTTAAAAATATCTGAGAATGTATTTTCTCCATCTACTTGAAAAAAGGCAAAATCACCTTCGGGATTGGCATCATAACCAAAAAAATGGGGGATTTGTTTCAGTATAATAATAATACCAATACCTGTTAACATACCTTTAATAACGGAAGAAGGAAAGTAATAACCAATAACTCCTGCTCTTAAAACGCCAAAAAGTAATTGAATAATCCCTCCAAGAACGACAGCTACCAAAAAGTTTTGGTAACCTCCAAGCGTTCCTATTGCTGTTAATACAATAGCTGCTAATCCTGCAGCAGGTCCACTAACACCAATTTTAGAGCCACTCAAAGATCCTACTACAATGCCTCCAATAATTCCTGCTATTAATCCAGAAAAAAGCGGAGCACCACTTGCTAATGCAATACCCAAACATAAAGGTAATGCAACGAAAAAAACGACAATACTTGCCGGTAAATCATTTTTAATTGTTTTAAACATATTATAAATAACTTTTACCTACAACAACACGGTTACAGGTGATTAAAATTTTTTGAATTAAGACTAAACAACAAGTCTCTTAAAAGCCAGATTTATAATATGATTACTTCGGGAGGAGGAGATATAATGTTTAGATGAGGTTTAGAATATGAATTAAAAATATATTCTAATTCACTTTCGGGTTTGAAGCTAGAAAAAACAGTTTCGGGACAAGGGCTTTCAAATAAAAGTTTTTCAGCATCTTTACTCTTTTCACTACCCTTTTCTTCTTCTTCAGAGTAAGTATAAAAAATTGAGATGTCTACAGAATCATCTACCAACGTAATGATTGTTGGCATTGTTAAAAAGGCCAAAAATATTATTGATAGTAAAATTGAAATGTTTTGTCTAGACACCTGTTTAGAGCTTTGGTAAATAACAAATATATACTTTTTATTGTATATTTTGCTCTAAAACTCATTTATCAACTTAATGTCTTCAGAAGCTACCCATCCTGTTTTACCATCAGATAGTTCAATTTTCTTCCAATTGTTATAGCTGTTAACCACCTGGACTTTGGTGCCTTCGTGTAGTCTAAACACCTCTTCACTTCTCACATTTGGGTCACTTTTAACTTTTGCCTCCTGAGAAAAGATGATAGCTGGATTATCTTTTTTGTCTAAATTATACTTATGGAATGCAAATGCTAAAGTTACGCACACCAAAAATAGTGATGCCAAACTACTTATAAATGTAAGACGTTTTATTAGTGTTGAAAATGCAAAATAGTAAACCAAAAAGAGCAGCACAAAACAAAATACTAATACTACCGATACCTTTGCCCAACTATCAAAACTAAAGCTATTTGTAATACTTTTTACTAATTTTGAAAATCCAGTGTCAGGAACAACATCAATGGCATCAATAGTCATGTTTCTTGCAAAGGCAATGTTGTTATTTATATCCTTATCATTAGGATTTAATTGTAATGCCTTTTCATAAAAGTAAATACTTGGTGCTATGTTATTTAATTTATAATGAGCATTCCCTAAATTAAAATATAGGTCTGCCGAATGGTTTTCACTTTCTAAAATAGCCATATATTTATCAATAGCTTCAGCATATTTACCTTCGTTATATAGTGTGTTTCCCTCTTCAAATAACGATTGGCTTTGAGCTATCACCATGGAACTAAACAAAAACGATATTATATAAAAAATAGCTTTCATTTTAACGCGCTTGTTTATCAATTAAAGAAATGGTTCTTGCGGCTTTTTCATAATCATCTTGCATTGTTACATTGTCTATTGGGGTATATCTTGCCAACTCACAACTTTCAATAATATTTATGAAATCACCTATCACAGCTTTCTCAACTTGCTTATCTTTTAAAAGTTGTGTAATACGGTCTTTACTAAACTCACTAGTTTCAATATGTAACTTTGCTTTTAAGTAGTTGTGTAATGCTTTTTCAAGTGCTATATAAAATAACTCCTTCTGTCCAAGTGATTTTTTTGCACCCTTCAAATATTTTCTAGCTAATCTATCTGCCTTTCTTATTTTGTTACCATAAATATCAGCATCTCTACTAGCCTTTCTTTTTCTAATCACAATAGCCAACGGGATTGCCAAAAATGGCAGTAAAAGCATTGTCCAGAAGGCATTCGTTTTAAAGAAATATGACGTGGTTATGCTACTAAAACTAGTTTGTGTTTTAATGAACGAAAACTGATCTCTATTAAGCACTACCACTTGTTTATTGTTATTAACTGAAGTAGTATTAGAGTCTGAATTACTTGATAATGGACCGTTGAGCACATTAATCACAATTTCGTTTGATGAAAGTCTTTTGTAAGATTCTGTTTTTAAATCGAAATAAGAGAATGAAACACTTGGTATTGGATATTTGCCCTTGTACTGAGGTACAACAGTATAACTATCTGATATACTGCCTTTCATTCCAGATAAATTGGTACTAACACGTTCACTATGTTCAGGCTCATATACTTCTAATGAGCTTGGTAAAGATACTTTTGGAAGTTTAAATAATTTTAAGTTTCCTTTTCCTGTAACTGAGACTTTTACCTGTAAAGACTCTGTGGCATCCAGTTCTGTTTTTGAGCTACTAACATTTAAACTAAAATCTCCAACAGCTCCAGTAAAATCTTGTGGTTTTCCTATTTCTGGTAAGGGTTTTACATTGATAACTTGATTACCAGCAGAAATAGTTCTGCTCACCCGGGTCATAAGTCGGCTACCAAAAATATCACGTCTGTTGGTGGGTACTCTTAAAGAAACGTCTAAAGTTAAAGGCTCAAGATTTAATTTGCCTGTTTTTTGAGGATATAGTACTGCCTTTTTATAAATGACATATCTGTAATCCTCACCTTTGTAAGTTGTATTTACAGCTTTCTCATTATGAACATCTAAATTCTGGCTCCAAAAATCATTGTATCTTGGGCTATCTAATTCGTTCCAATTGTCAACGGCTATTTTAGGTGACACATATAGTTTGTAGACAACTGTGATAGCTTCGTTTAAATAAGGATTAGTTTTTGAAACTTCAGCTACCAAGTGTATATTCTCTGCGGCAACATAATTAGGGTCGTTTGGATCTTTTGGTACTTCAACAGCTGCAGTTACTTCTACTTTAACTGGTGTGGTTTTATAGATTTCGCCATCAATAGTAATAGAGGCTTGCGAGATAGTAAATGTTCCCCGCTGTTTAGGCGCTAAAAAATAGCTATAGGTTTTTTTATAAGTTCTAACACCGTTAACCCAAGAGTTACTAACAGATTGGTTTGGCCCACCAACAACAGTGAAGTTTGAAAAGCTTGGAGGATTGAAATTATCCCCGTCTTTATTCATTTCAAAATCAACACGCAAACGCTCATTAACTCCAAGTTTTTGTTTACTAACCTTTGCCTCAAATTTTACTTGAGCCACAGCAATACTTGAAATAAATAACAGTACTAATATTGATATGTTTTTAACTAACTTCATGCTTCCTACTTCAGTCTTATAACCTTATTACCAGTCTTTATCTGTTTTTATTTTTATTCCTTTTTGCTTTTCAGCATTCATTTTTTCTTGAACTTTTTGCTCCTGATTATTCATAGCCTCTAGTAAGTTCTTTATTTGTTGCGGAGACATTTTTCCTTGTTGTGGTTTAGGAGGTTGCTTCTTTTGATCATCTTTTTCATCGCTTTGTTTTCCCTTGTCGTCTTTTTCATCCTTAGGATTGCCTTGGTCATCTTTTTTATCATCTCCTTCTTTTTCCTTTTGCTCGCCGTTATCTTTTTCTTGTTCTTTATTATCGCCGTCTTCGTTCTTATCTTTATCCTTTTGGTCTTTATTATCCTCTTGGTTTTCTTGGTCTTCTTTGTTTTGCTCGTTGTTCTTATCGTCTTCGTTTTGATCTTTATTCTCCTTTTCGTCTTTGGCACATTCTTTTGCTAATGCTAAGTTATAACGGGTTTCATCATCAGTAGGATCGTTTCTAAGCGCACTTTTAAAAGCTTCAACAGCCTCTCTACATTTTTTGTTTTGCATTAAAATATTGCCAATGTTATGAAATGCTTTATGCTTTTCTTTTTTTGATGCACTTTTGTTGGCAGCTTGCTGATGACGGTACAATGCTTCTTCGTAATTACCTTTATTATAATAGGCATTCCCTAAATTATAGTGACCTTCAACAGAGTTTGGATTTTCAGAAAGGGCCTTTCTGTAGGAGGCTTCACCTTCAATGAAATCATCTTCTTCCACCAAATTATTACCTTGGTAAACATAATTATTAGCTTTTTTTAAAGCTAATAGCTGCTCTTTATCTTCTTTTTCTTGAGCAAAAGATATAGATACAAATAAGGTCGATATTATAATTACTAAACGTTTCATTTGTGTATTCTACTTTCTAATATATAAAACCTTGTATGTTTAATTCGTTAAATAATTTATAAATTCTCATTAAACAGGTTGAGCTTTTTTAACCATGCTGTTTTGCGTTCTAACAGGAACACATCTAGTAACAAAAAGAAAATCCCAAATCCTAAAAACCATTGAAATTGGTCTTTAAAATCGGCAAATTGTTTGGCTTCAAACTCGGTTTTATCCATGTTGCTTAAAATTTCCTTAATGTCTTCAACCACATTCTTGGTTATTTTTCCATTAATGTAGGCTCCATTTGCTTCTTTAGCAATTTCTTGAAGCATTTCCTCATTCAAACGCGTAATAACTGTTTCACCCTCATTATCCTTTTTGTAGTTGAGAACTACCCCGTTTCGTTTTATAGGAATGGGGCCTCCTTTCACATCACCAACCCCTATTGTAAAAATTCTAATACCTTCTTCACTGGCTTGTTCTGCAACTGCTGCAGCTTCCTCGCTGTGGTCCTCACCATCTGATATAATAATGAGCACTCTATTGGTTTGTTCTTCATTATCAAAATAGGTAGTTGCCAGTTTTATAGCCTCGCTAATAGCAGTTCCTTGAGATGACAACATATCGGTATTCATGCCTTGCAAAAACATTTTAGCCGAAGCATAATCTGTTGTAATTGGCAATTGTGGAAATGCCCTTCCTGCGTAAGCTATTATACCAACACGATCACTGGCCAGATTATTAATTATTTGTGTGACCAATTGTTTTGCTTTTTCCAATCGGTTTGGTGCAACATCCTCTGCCAACATACTTTTTGAAACATCAACTGCAAAAACAATATCAACCCCTTCACGCTTTACGGTTTCCAACTTAGTACCTATTTTAGGATTTACCATGGCAAGTACTAAACAAACAAAAGCTAAGCTTAAAACAACCGTTTTTAATATTGATTTGAAAAGCGATTTGTTAGGACTCAATTTTTTTAGCAATGCTTTGTCTGCAAAGTTGCGTTGTGCTTTGTGTTTCCATATTTGAAGCACCAAAAAGAACAGTATGATCACCGGAATAATCAGTAATGCCCAAAACCATATTTTTTCTTCTAATTGATACATTCTTGTTGTTTATTTGTTTCTTGTATTAAACAAAGCTTCTGAAAACGGAGAATCTCATCAGTAATTCTAACAATAATAACATTCCTGCCAGCAATACCAATGGCCTGTATTTTTCTTCGTAATTGTAAAATTTAAACTCTTCTACTTCTGTTTTTTCTAGTTTATTAATCTCTTGATAAATTTCTTCTAACTTCTTATTATCTGTAGCTCTAAAATATTTGCCACCAGTGGCTTGAGCTATTTCCTTTAGTAATTCTTCATCAATATTAACTTGGATACGGCTATATTGAAAACTTCCATTAGGCAATTGTCTTATGGGAGAAAGTGCCATACCGTTAGTTCCTAAACCAATGGTATAAGTTTTAATCCCATATTCCTCTGCTAATCCACTTGCTGTTATTGGGTCTATAAAACCGGCATTATTTTCACCATCAGTTAGTAAAATAATGACTTTGCTTTTTGCTTTACTATCTTTTAATCTATTAACTGCCGTTGCCAACCCCATTCCAATAGCGGTTCCTCCTTCAATTATATTGTTGTACTGAATTTCTTTTAGCGACCTTAAAACAATGGCCTTGTCACTTGTTATGGGTGTTTTGGTATAACTTTCTCCAGCATATTCCACTAAACCAATACGGTCATTTGGCCTTCCTTTTATAAATTCTTCAGCAACATCTTTTAAGGCTTCTAGCCTGTTAGGTAATAAATCTTTTGCTAACATACTAGCTGAAACATCTATAGCCATGACAATATCAATGCCTCTAGTGGTTTTGGTTTTTGTAGATACATCAACCGCTTGAGGTCTTGCTAAAGCCGTAATCAATAGGGTTAATGCCAGAAGCCTTAAAACAAATAAAAAGTGCCTTAGTTTTGGCAACCAAGAGTTGGTTATTTTAAAACCCTTTAAACTTGATATTCTTAACTCTGCCGTTTGTTTTTTATGCTTAATAATATACCAAAGTATAGCTAGCGGTAAAACCAAAAGCAACCAAAACCATTGTTTATTTAAAAATTCTATGCCTTCTAACATTAGCTTTGTTCTTTTTTAAGTTCAATAGAATTTAAAATACGTTCTATTATTTGGTCTGCATAATCATCATTATCTGGGTAGGTTATAACTATTTGCTGTAATACATTTTCGGCCGTAAAATGAAGCAAAACATATTCTGCTTTTTGTTGCTTTTTAGTAATAGGGTCTACTACAGTAAGTTTTCCATGAGTTTTCAAACCTTCTGCTCCATTAGGGGTCATAAATTCATCACGAAGTACCGTAATATTTTGAGCCCCTTGAGCTTCCATCCCTTTTATACTTCCTTCTGAAATGGCTTCTAAGTTAATTTTATTTTCACCGCTATTTGGAAACTTGGTTGTGTTTACCATAACACTAAAGGCATCCAGTAGGGTTCCATACATAAAGGTGGTCATTTCGGTTTTATCTTTAACTTCATCTGAAACAGGAAGTTCAAAACGCTTTAAAACTTTAGGGGTTGAAATGTTTATTGGTGGAAAGCCATATTCACTTGTTACCCATTCGTTTTCCAATAATTCTTTACTATCATGACCAATTAGGGTGTCTTTTACATAATCGAAACCATATTTGACAGAGAAACCTGCTATTGTTGCCATTAAAAGGAAAACACTTATTGCAACTGTAATTATTACTTTTTTGCGTTGTTTTTTTCGTTCTAATTCTTTTCTGTATGTTTCATCTAGTAGTTTTTCTTCTTCAGTTGGTTCAGGTAATACTTCTTTAACATGATCAATTTCTGAATCAATTGTCTTTCTGTCTAGTTCTGCCAAAGCAATATCGGGAGCTGATTTTGCAAACTTCACTAAATCTGCTCGCTTTAAAATACTTTCAATATTCTTAATGGTTTCGTTACTTAAATTTATTTGATTACCTTCTTTTAGTAATTTAAGTCTAGAAATCAATTCATCGGTTGTACTTTCTAAGGAATGATCATAAACTTTTTCGTCTAGATATTTTCTAATGATTAGAGTTAACTCAGAATAATAGGTCTTTAGTTCTTCATGTTCTAAATAATGGCTTTCATCCAATTTCTGTAAAGCCAATTTAGCCCTATCATAAGGTGGCAAGAGTGCTATTTGCTCTGCTTCTGTTAATGGTTTTTTACGCCAAATAAACCACCATAAAACAGTTCCTATAACAGCTAAAATCAAAAGTGAAATCAAAACATATTTCCACCAATTCCCCCCCTTTTTTTTAACCTCAATAATTGGTTTTATATCATATAAACCTTGTTTTGTAGTATCTACTAAAATGTTGTTAACTTCAACTTTTAGTGAATCTGTTAAAAACGTTTTGTCTGCAATTACTATTTTTTGAGGCGGGATGGTATAAGTTCCAGAATCAAATTGTGTTAAACCATATTTTTTGATGAGGTTATACTTATCCTTATTTTTTAAAGTGTCAATATCATAAGATTCTATCATTTCTAGCGGTGCAAAAGTTTGTCCTTCTGGAAAAACCACTAAATTGGTTGTATCTGTTTCAACTAGAATTTTGTAAGTAATTTGCTCGCCAATTTTAATGGAAGTAGAATCGATTGAAGAAGAGACTTGAGCTAACAAGATGTTAGAAAAAAGGAACAAGGCAAAAGTTAGAGTACCCAACAATGCTTTATTCTTTTTTTTAATGTTATTAAACTTTTTGCTTATCACTTTTAACTTTAATTATCCTCTTCTTTTAAAATATCCTAATAGCTTTTTAACATAGCTTTCATCAACTCTACAATCTATAGTTCCAGCACCTGATTTGGTGAAACTCTCTTTATAGTAATTTACTTTATCACTGTAGAATTTACTGTAATTAAGCCTTACTTTTTTTGATGCAGTATTCACTAACATCAACTCACCAGTTTCTTCATCTAACATTTGAACCATGCCTAAGTTTGGGATTTCCTCCTCCCGTTTGTCATAAATTCTAATTCCAGTAACATCATGTTTTCCAGAAACAATTTTCATGGTGTGATTATAAGCATCCGCAATAAAATCAGACATTACAAAGACAATGGCTTTTTTCTTCATAACATTGCTTAAGAACTTCAATGCTTCTGCAATGTTAGTTTGTTTGCTTTCTGGTTCAAATTCTATGAGTTCACGAATGATTCTCAACACATGAGATCGTCCTTTTTTAGGTGGAATGTAAAGTTCTACTTTGTCAGAAAATAAAATCAATCCAATTTTATCATTATTTAGAGTTGCTGAAAATGCTAAGGTTGCCGCAATTTCAGTAATCACGTCTTTTTTAAATTGTTGCGATGTTCCAAAGAATTCAGAACCAGAGACATCAACCATAAGCATCATGGTCAATTCACGCTCTTCTTCAAAAACTTTTACAAAAGGTTCATTGTAACGCGCAGTCACATTCCAATCAATGTTTCTGACATCATCACCAAACTGATACTGACGTACTTCACTAAAAGTCATACCTCTCCCTTTGAAGGTAGAATGATATTCGCCCCCAAAAATATGATCAGACAACCTATGTGTCTTAATCTCAATTTTCCGTACTTTTTTTAGTAATTCTTTAGTATCCATTTTTCAATTGTCTATTGAATATTTATTATTGATTATTGAGTTCTAATAATCAATTGGCAATTATCAATTGGGCAATTTTTAAGGTACTTCTATTTCGTTTACTATTTTATTGATGATATCTACTGAAGTAACATTTTCGGCTTCAGCTTCATAGGTAATACCAATTCTATGTCGTAATACATCATAAACCACAGCTCTAACATCTTCTGGGATTACGTATCCACGACGCTTGATAAAGGCGTAACATTTAGCAGCAACAGCCAAATTGATACTTCCACGAGGTGATGCTCCAAAAGAAATCAATGGTTTTAAATCGGCTAGTTTGTATTTTTCAGGATATCTTGTGGCAAAAATGATATCCAAAATGTATTTTTCAATTTTCTCATCCATATAAACTTCTCTCACAACTTTTTGAGCAGTGAGAATTTGTTGGATGGAAACCACTGGATTTACTTTTTCAAATCCTCCTTTCAAGTTAGCTCTAATAATAAGTTGCTCTTCGTCAATTTTAGGATAGTCAATAACTGTTTTTAACATGAAACGGTCTACCTGAGCTTCTGGCAACGGATAGGTGCCTTCTTGTTCTACCGGGTTTTGAGTAGCCATTACCAAGAAAGGTTTATCCAAAATAAAAGTTTCATCACCAATAGTCACTTGTTTTTCCTGCATTGCCTCTAATAAGGCTGATTGCACTTTTGCAGGCGCTCTGTTAATCTCATCTGCCAACACAAAGTTTGCAAAAATTGGTCCTTTTTTTATTGAGAAATCGTTCTCTTTTATATTGTAAATGAGGGTACCAACAACATCGGCTGGTAATAAATCTGGTGTGAACTGTATTCTACTAAAACTCCCGTCTACGGCTTGAGAAAGCGTGTTAATTGCTAATGTTTTTGCAAGCCCGGGAACACCCTCTAATAATATATGTCCTTGCCCTAGTAAGCCAATAAGCAAACGTTCAACCATACCTTTTTGGCCAACAATTACTTTATTCATTTCCAGCATCAGTAAATCAACAAAAGCACTTTCTTTTTCAATCTTCTCGTTAATGGTCTTAATATCAATTGTACCTGTTTCTTCCATCATTTTTTATTTTTTAAAAGCCCGAATATAGTAAGCTTGATTGAGTGTTGCAAATTGTTAAATTTTTTAGTGAATTGTTGTTAACAATTGGTTAAAATATTAAGTAAAATTTTGATTGTCCGTTTAGTGTTATAACATATTATTTTCGTCATGCCGATCTTGTTTCGGCATTTCATACTGTTTATAAATCAACTCTTTATGATGTAATCCTGAAATAAATTCAGGATGACGTGCAATTTTATGAATGATTATGAATATTCAATAGAAAATAAACCTTTTACAGAATAAAAAAAGCAACGTTAAAAACGTTGCTTTAAAAATATGCATTTGTTATCTAATTATTCTAACTCTAAAGTAGCATCTACAACTTCATTTTCGTCTGGGTCAAGGGTGATATTAAACTCTTGAGTCACATAACCTGTAGCAGAAATGGTTACTTTATAGTTACCAGGTTGAATATTATCGATAAGATAAGCACCGCCTTCACCTGTTTCTACATTTGTAGATTCAGCATCATTAATGGTAACGGTAGCTTTAACACCTTCTGCTAATCCAGATACCGTACCACTAATAGTTCCTGGTTTTAATGGTAGAACAATAGGTTCTGCTATTGTAGTTATTTCTCCGTTTACTACTACAATGTCAGTAGCGCTGGCACCATTATAATCACCTTCTACATCTAAAGGCATTACCATAACTTCATACGTTCCAGCAGGAACACCCCAAAGAGCAAAGGCTCCACTTTCATTAGTGTAGGCAGAAACTTCATAATCACCATCAGGGTCATTTACTATTACTTTAGTCATAGCAGGAACATTGTTAGGAGAAACGGTTCCTTCAATAATACCAGAAGTAGCCTCCGCACTAGCATAAATTACTGGTTTTAAAATAATATTATCTGAGTTTCCCGCATGTACAATAGATTTTTCAACATCAAAATCTAAAATAAAATCATAGGTAAACCCTCGTTCTATAGGTGTGTCTATTTTTACCTTTAAACCTGACTGTTGTGCGCTAGGGGTTTTTAAATCATACTCTTTATTATCCTCTCCTTCTTCTCCAGTGAGAACGATGGTATTACCATCACCTAAGACCAATCTAATCTGACTTAATGTCCCAGTAGGAATAGTGTGCTTCTCAACTAAAACTTTACTGAAACCACCAGTAAAATCTAATAAATTAACAATACCACTTTCAGAATTTAACGACATCCATTCACTTTCATCATCAGTATCTTCTTCTCCTTCGGCATCCATCCTAATCATGACATCAACTATTTCTACATTAACTGCTTCATAATCACCAGGAGCATCCACTAACCTTACGGAAATAGTTGGAGCACTTTTATTAATTTCTGAAGATTCTGAATCGTTACATGAAAATAAAAATGAAACAAATAATACAGGGATAATTAATTTTAGCTTTTTTAAAATATTCATAATCATCTTTTTTTTAGTTTTTAATTATTTTTAAGACTAATCTCTCTTTATTTTACGATTAAATACTCTTTACGGATTTCTGCAGACTTAAAAAAGTTCTAATATTAACTTCTAAATCCTAACTTTATTGCTCTAAAATCATTCACTTTAATAAGAAGACAATAATACAAAATAATGTGAATTTTAAGTATTTTTATACGTGAATGACACAAAAACTCGAACAAGATTATACCGTATTCGGTGAACGGCGATAAATCAGGATAAAAAATGACAAATAAAGTAGCTTTGATAACAGGTGCAACAAGTGGTATAGGGTACGCCACGGCTTTTGAATTTGCTAAACACGGTATTCACTTAATACTTTGTGGACGACGATTGGAGCGCTTGGAAACCATTCAAAAGGATTTAAGCCAACTTACCGATGTTCACATTATAAACTTTGATGTTAGAGACAAAGAAGCAACCTTTAAAGGTATAGAATCCCTGCCCGAAAAATTTAATAAGATTGATATTTTAATTAATAATGCGGGTAACGCCCATGGATTAGACCCTATAAACGAGGGTAGTATTGATGATTGGGATGCCATGATGGATATTAATGTAAAAGGTCTACTTTATGTTAGTAAGGCCGTTATTCCGGGAATGACAAAACGTAAATCAGGACACATCATTAACATTGGTTCTTCGGCTGGAAAAGAGGTGTATCCCAAAGGAAATGTGTATTGTGGAAGCAAACATGCCGTTTTAGCCATAACAGAAGGTATGCGTATTGATTTAAACCCTTACGGAATTAAAGTAGGCGCTATAAATCCAGGTTTAGTAGAAACTGAATTTTCTAAAGTGCGATTTAAAGGAGATAAAATTGCGGACTCTGTTTATAGAGGCTTCAAAGCATTGCAAGCTGAAGATGTAGCTGAGGTAATTTACTTTGCAGTATCAAGACCACCGCATGTTAATATTGCCGATGTTTTAATGTTTTGTACCGCGCAAGCTAATAGTACTATTGTGAAAAAGGAAAATAATTAAGATTCTCCAACAAGGTAATCATGATAAACAAACGCCTACTTATAAAACACCTCTTGTCTCATAATGATGAGAATAGTTTTTATGATAAAAAGCGTAAAATTGATATAAGCTATAAAGAAGGAAAGGCTAAATTTTTAAAGCACATTTGTGCGCTTTCAAATAGCAACCCTAAGAACAACTCCTATATTGTTATTGGTGTTGAAGATGAAGATAACAACATTATTGGTGTTGACTTTTTTGATGATAGTAAAATTCAAAACCTAATTAACGCATACTTAACCAATCCGCCTATTGTACAGTATGAGAATATACCTTTCCCTCATTTACCTGATGATAGAGTGGTGGGGTTGGTTACTATTCGTCCAACAGGGAAATTAACATCACTTAGAAAAAATATTTGGAAATATTATGGGGGCTCAGTGTTTTTTAGGGATGGTAGCATGAGCATGCCTAAAGTATTTGATATTGAAATTAAAGATGTAAACTCTAAAATTGTTGCTGCCATAGAAAACAATGCTCAAAACAACATTGAGCATACACTTAATGGGGTTTTTGATTTTATGAACAAGCGCAAAGACTTCAACGCTCAATACAAAGTGTTTAAAGAGTATTTTGTGCTTTGTTGGTCCGGACAAAAAAAGCAGGTAAAAGATGAAGTATTTTATTCTAGGGTTGATATTGAATTGATAAATGAACAAGTAAGACTGTTCTTTTCAGCGCTAGATGAAGTTTCTATAGTTTATGACAACGACCGATTTAAAATTGTAGAATATGTAAACCTTGGACTTCAGAACACCAGTAAGTATTATAAATTAGAGGAAACCATTATTAAGTTTGAAGATAACGCCCACTATAATATTGATACCAAATTATTATTTGAACCGCCGCAATTTGACAAAAAAGTACTCTACCATATTTACAATACAAATAACACCATATTATATAAGCTAAAAAAAGGTATCACACTCACAAAGCATGAAGAATTAGATTTGAGAAACCTTTCTGCAACTTACTTAATCTGTTATCTTAATTTATTTCATGAGGCCATTGATAAACTTAAGGAAGCAAAACCTTATTTGAAGGCACATAGCAATGAAATCTACCAGCTCCATAAGGAATCTATGCGCATATTAAGAAAAGTTAAGTATAGTTAATAAAATAATTAACCTTAAGTTAACAAATGTTAATTTATTTTTCTTACATTTGTATTGCTATTAATCTTTTATGATATAACCTTGTTTCTTCCGATATGTTCGGTTCTGAGACAAGGTTTATTTTTGTTATATAAAGTTTAATTGTTTAAAAGACTTGTTTAAAATCTTTTTATCGTTTACTTCTAGCCATTTTTTTAGAACTGTTGCATAGATGGTTCTAAAATCAATTTCGAACTTTAAATCGCCATTACTATCTAAGCTATCTAAACTAGCTAACTTGTTGTAAATACCAGGTTTTTTTAACTGGTTTCCAATAATGAATAAATTATTTGCTGTTCCGTGATCTGTACCAGAACTAGCGTTCTGTTTTACACGACGCCCAAACTCAGAAAACGTTAATATTAAAGTGTCATCAAATGTACCGCCAGCTTTTAAATCCTGAACAAAGGTTTCAATACCTTTAGCATACTGATTCAACAAACGTTTTTGAGTTGGTCCTTGATTTACATGGGTATCAAAACCATTTAAAGAGGCATAGTAAACTTTGGTGTTTAAGTGAGAGTTAATAAATTGCGCCGTGGTTTTTAATTGTTTACCAAACTTATTATTTGGATATTCTTTTTGAGAGGAGACCGTTTTACTGGTTTCATAAATATATTTAGCAGAGGTATGTGCTTCAATCATAGACTTATATAAATAGCCTAAATTGTGTTCGCTTAAATGTGTGTCATTTTGATGCTGTTGTAAGTTTTTAAAATAAGGGTCTCTAGATAAATTAAACAACGTTTGTGCATCTTGGGTAGCAATGCCGTTTTTAGTTTCACCTTTCATGGCCAAAGACAAACTTTCGTCAATTTGAATAGCAGAGTAAGGTGTTTCTCCATAGTAATCTATATACCTTCCAATCCACCCACTTTGAGAATATTCATTGGAATCTGCCGCTGTTTGCCAAATGTCCATAGACCTGAAATGTGATCTGTTTGGGTTTGGATACCCTACGTTATTAATTATGGTTAAGTATCCTTGGTCGTAAAGTCTGTTTAAGGGCGCTAAGCTTGGATGCAAACCAAGGTCATCGGTTAATTTTAAAACATCACTTTTCGCTATACTTAATGAGGCTCGCTCCTTGTAATATATATCGTTTTGGAATGGCACAACCGTGTTCAATCCATCGTTTCCTCCAGATAATTGTATTATTACCAAACGTTTATAGCCTAAACTACTGCTAGCAACATTCTCGAAAGCTTTTACAAAGCTTGGAACAAAAAATAGGCTACTTGCCAAACTTGACTGTTTTAAAAATTTTCTCCTATCCATGATTAACACATTTGATATTCTGGTAAAGACATGAGTTGTATGCAGTACTCTTGTTTAGAAACTTTTTCTAAAGTATTTAGATACCCTCTAGCAACCTGAGACATATTGCAGGCTAAAATATGACTATCTAATTCATTCATATTTACATTTCTAAATTGTTGGTTAAAATAATTCCAATTACTTTCTACATTAAAACGTCTGCCATAATTTCTTTTAAAGAATTGTTTCTTTTCTTCAATTTGGTCATCTGTTTCTTCTGTTCTTGAGTTAGATATATAGGAGCTATTTAGTAATAGAGATGGTAATTTTAATCGAAGGGTAATGGTATTACTATCTATCCAGTTTTGGCCCCCTTTCCAACCTGCAACGTTTGGAGGATCTAACAAAATTTGTCCCAGTAAACGTTGTAAATTCAAAAGCTGCCTTTTGTTTTTAAACGCTACAGGTACTATGGTTTTTATACCAACTAAAAATTCAATGGGCGACTTGATTTTTGTACCGATATTCTCTTCATTATAAAACCAATTGGATGAACACACAAAATGCATTAGCTGTTCAATATTGTAATTTTTGTAAAACACCTCAATCATTGCCTGCACATGACTATTATTTAGTGTATCATTTACAAAATATCGGTATATCTTTTCACAAATAAATTCTGCACATCGTTTTTGTTCTAAAATGATATCAATGATATCATCTCCATTAAAATTCCCTGTTTTTCCAAAAAACGTTTTTTGTCCTTGATGGTGAACCCGTCTTCTAAACACAAAGTCTCCTTGCATGTTGTGACTATAACCAGTAAATGCCTTGGCACTTTCTTTAATATCCTGTTCAGTGTAATGGCCTACACCAAGAGTAAAAAGTTCCATTAATTCTCTGGCAAAATTTTCGTTAGGTTTTTCCTTTTTGTTCTGCTTGGTATTTAAGTATTTAGTCATAGCGGCTTGTTTAGAAACAGCCACAACAAAGTCTCTAAAATTCCCTAAAGCATGTTTTCGCAGAGTATTGTGAAAGTTTTGGGTATACAAAAAATTATTGTCTTCACAAACAAAGTGATTCGCCCAAAACAAAGTCATTTTTTCTCTAACCAATTCTTTAGGATTGGTTAGTCTCTCTATCCATGCATGATTCAACTTTTGGGTAGAAAGTCTACTCAATTTTTGGATTTTTTGAATATTGGGTTTTGCAGATATATAGGAATCACCCATTAAACGTTTCAACTCAGAAGTGTCAAGTTCAAGAAGTGTTGTGTTTTTTGAAGCTTTAAAAAGCGTATTTACAACCTCTTTTCTCTTTAGCTTTGATAGTTTTTCGAGGTTATCAGGTAGTATTCCAAATCCCATACGTCTGTATAAATGTTGAATATGCTTATGTTTCATAACGCATAGGTTTTTTTGAAAGACAATAACACTTTATAAATCCTTAGACTTCAATACCTCGAAAAGGTTTAACAGAAAAAGACACTTATAGATATTGATTGTTTTTACAAATCAAATTTAATGCCTTGTGCTAAAGGTAACTCTGTGGTATAATTAATAGTATTAGTTTGTCTACGCATATAAATTTTCCAAGCATCAGATCCAGATTCTCGTCCGCCTCCTGTATCTTTTTCACCACCAAAAGCACCACCTATTTCCGCTCCTGAAGTCCCGATGTTGACATTAGCAATACCACAATCGCTTCCTGCATGAGATAAAAATCGTTCTGCTTCTCGTAAGTTATTAGTCATAATGGCTGAACTTAACCCTTGCGCTACATTATTTTGAATATCAATGGCATTTTCTACATCGCCTGAATATTTTAGCAAGTACAAAATTGGAGCAAAGGTTTCGTGTTGCACAATATTAAAATATGGCTCTGCTTCAGCAATGGCTGGTTTTACGTAGCAACCACTTTTGTAACCTTCACCTGAAAGGATTTCTCCCTCAACAATAAGATTGCCACCTTCTTTAACTACTTCCTCTAAAGCTTTTTTGTAAACATCAACGGCTTTCGCATCAATCAATGGACCAACGTGATTGGTTTCATCTAATGGGTTTCCAACTTTTAATTGTTTGTAAGCATCTACTATAGCCTGTTTTACTTTATTATAAACACTTTCATGAATGATTAGTCTTCTAGTACTAGTGCAACGTTGACCCGCAGTACCAACGGCCCCAAAAACAGCACCTAATACGGTCATTTTTAAATCGGCATCAGGGGTTATGATGATCGCGTTATTACCTCCTAATTCTAAAAGCGAACGCCCCAATCTAGCTGCTACTTCTTGCGCCACTATTTTTCCCATTCTGGTGGATCCAGTAGCAGATACCAGCGGAATTCTTGAGTCCTTTGTCATAAACTCACCAACTTTATAATTGCCATTTATTAAACATGAAATACCTTCAGGCAACCCATTTTCTTTAATTACTTCTGCTATTATATTTTGGCAGGCAATACCGCACAAGGGTGTTTTTTCACTGGGTTTCCAAACACAAACATCACCACAAACCCAAGCTAAAGCAGTATTCCAAGACCACACAGCTACAGGAAAATTAAACGCAGAGATAATACCAACCACACCTAAAGGATGATACTGTTCATACATACGATGTCCTGGACGTTCAGAGTGCATCGTTAATCCATGTAGCTGGCGTGATAGTCCTACTGCAAAGTCACAGATATCAATCATTTCTTGAACTTCACCAAGTCCTTCTTGATAGCTTTTCCCCATTTCATAAGACACCAATTTACCCAATGCTTCTTTTTTCTCTCTAAGTTTATCTCCAAACTGTCTTACAACCTCACCTCGCTGAGGTGCCGGAATCATTCGCCATTTTTTAAAAGCGGTAGTGGCTGTATTCATAACAGTTTCATAATCAGTTTTTGAGGTTGCTTTTACTCTTGCTATTAATTGACCATCCACAGGCGAAAAACTTTCTATTGGCTCACCATTTGAAAAGCAATTTATTCCAGTTGAGGTCCCATTATTTATGTTTCCAATACCCAATACATTCAAAACGGTCTCAATATTATAACCCGTAGAAACTGTACTCATAATCTTAAAATTTTTAATCTTTACAAGATACTTATAATGTTTGTTTTCTTCTAGGTTATCAAATCAATTTTTAAGAACAATTTAACAGAAGCTTAAAGTCTGTAGCGTCATTGAAATGCGTAACTTTATTAACAAGAAACATCGTACGTTCCTTGTACATCATGCTCATTCAAATACGTCACATTATGTCTTTAAAAAATATTTTCTTCTTCGTTTGCACCCTTTTATTAATTATATCTTGCAAAAAAAAATCTATAGAACCAGATAATATTTTTAAATACAGAGACTATGTGAGCTATACTACTTCAGGAATAACTTCGGTGGCAAAACCAATTCAAATTAGTTTAGCCAAGGCTATTGAAGGTTGGAAAATGAATCAAGACATTGATGTCAAAATCATAACTATCAAGCCACACGTTGAAGGAAAATTACAGGTTGGTAATAACCATACTTTGATTTTTACACCCAATGAACACTTAGAGCCAGCAACAGAATACACGGTAACCGTAAAACTGTCTGAAATTTATAAAGATGTTCCTTCAAATTACAAAGCGTATACCTTTCAGTTTAAAACAATCACACCAAATTTCAATGTTGTAACTAACAATCTTCAATCTTACAGTAAAAATTGGCAGTATGTTGAGGGGATTATAAAATCTGCAGACCTTATTTCTTTAGAACAGGCTAAAAAATTGATAACTGCCCAACAAAATGATAAAAAACTCAATATTGTTTTTAATGAAGGGAGTGAGCACAGTAATGCTTTTGAATTTAAAATTGATAGTATTCATCGATTTATTGAGAATAGTAACATGGAAGTATCATGGCATGGGAAACCCATAAGTGCCGATAATAAAGGCAAGAATACCATAATAATTCCGGGCAAAAATAATTTCACCATTATAAAAACTGAAGTCGTTCAATATCCTGAACAACATCTATCCATTAATTTTTCAGACCCCTTAAATAAGCAACAAAACTTTGATGGTTTAGTGAGTCTGCAAAAAGTCAAATCTCTCAAATATATAGTAGATGGTAACATTTTAAAGGTTTACCCCGATAGCAAATTGGTTGGTAATATTCAGGTAGATATTTTTCAAGGTATCAAAAATACCGATGGATTTAAGCTTAAACAGCCATTATCTCAAACCATTGCTTTTGAAGCTTTAAAACCCCAAGTACGTCTAATAAACAGTGGTTCTATTTTGCCAAATTCTCAAGAATTGAAATTTAATTTTGAAGCTGTTAATTTGAGCGCTGTTGATGTGAGAATCATTAAAATTTTTGAGGACAATGTGCTTCAGTTTTTACAAGACAATAATTTAAACAGTAATGACCAGTACAGTATTAAAAAGGTAGGACGTAGAATAGCAAAACAAACCATTCAGTTACAAACAGCTGCTGAAAATTCTGGAAAATGGAAAGCCTATAGCATTGATTTATCGAAGTATTTCACTGCAGATGTAGGCTCAATTTATCGTGTTGAAGTAAGTTATAACAGGAATTATTCTCTTTACAACTGTGAAACAGATTCCAATACATCTAATTTTGAAGAGAATGAGAATGATGATTATTACGAGGCTGATGTTTATGAAGAAACTCCTGATAACTTATCTGAAAAAGAGCAAGAATTGCGAGAGGAACAATATTGGGACAATTTATTATACCGCTACAAAGACTATGCTTATAACTGGCGTGAAGAAAAAAACCCATGCCATGATGCGTATTATAATGCCCGCAAAATAGTTGCTCAAAACCTCATCGCCTCAAATTTAGGAGTCATTGCAAAACGTGGTGCTAATAATTCATACCACTTTGCTGTTACAAACATTTTAACAACTGAACCAGAACCAAATGCCAGTATTAAGCTTTACAATTTCCAGCAACAAGAAATGGAAAGTGCTACTACTGATGAGAATGGACTTACTATAATAGATGCAGAAAAGTATGCAAATTTTGCCTTAGTGTCTAAGGGTAAACATAGTACCTATATTAAACTTGGTGACGGCAATTCCTTATCATTAAGCAAATTTGATATTTCAGGAAACAGATTGCAACGTGGACTTAAAGGTTACCTTTATGGTGAGCGGGGTGTATGGCGTCCTGGAGACACCTTGCATTTAACGTTTATGCTAAATGATAAAGCAAACAAACTACCAAAAGAGCACCCTGTAAAAATGGAAATAACAAACCCTAACGGAAAGTTGGTTTATAAACATGTTACTAGAGATCATGTCAATAGATTTTACAAATTCACGGTTCCTACATCTACAGAAGACAAAACGGGAAATTATAATGCCACCGTTTCAGTTGGGGGTGCTTCGTTTAATAAAACTTTAAAAATTGAAACGGTTAAACCCAATCGTTTAAAAATTAAGATTGATTTTGATGATGACATACTAACTGCTGCCAAACCACTAACTGGAAATTTAAATGTTAAATGGTTGCACGGTGCTCCAGGAAAACATTTAAAGGCCGAAGTAAAAGCAAAATTTAGCACCTCTAATAAAGGATTTGAGAATTATAGAGATTATGAGTTTATAGACCCAACAAGAACATTTCATTCTGAAGAATTTAATGTTTTCGAAGGTGTTGTAAATGGTGATGGTTTTGCAAAAATTAATTCGAAACTAAACATTAAAAAGAATGCTCCAGGATTATTAAACGCACAGTTTTTAGTTAGAGCATTCGAGAATGGTGGAGATTTCTCTATTGATGCCTTTACCAAAACCTATGCACCTTATGAATCATTTGTAGGGATGCGTTCACCCAAGGAAAATACCTATGGTTCCTATTTTACAGATGAAAATCAATCTTTTGATATTGTGGTGTTAGACCCCAACGGGAATCCCATACAGCGAAACAATCTTGAAGTGAAAATTTATAAAATAGAATGGCGTTGGTGGTGGAATTCTAGCTATGATAATTTGTCTAGTTATGTATCCAGTAGCTACCACAGACCTTATACAACCTCTAAAATAAATACAGATGCCAACGGTAAGGCAAGTTTCAATATAAAAGTTCCAGACCATGACAGAGGGCGTTATTTAATAAGAGTTGAAGACCCTATTAGCCAACACGCCACAGGACGTACAGCTTATTTTTATAAAAACTGGTGGCAAAACGCAAGTTCTGGTGATAAAGATGCTGCTAAAATGCTCATCTTTTCAAGTGATAAGGAAACATATAACGTAGGAGAGACTGCTAAAATAACATTTCAATCTGGTAACGAAGGGCGCGCATTGGTAAGTATTGAAAATGGTACCGAGGTTTTAGAACACCAGTGGGTTAAAACACAAAAAGGAGAAACGATAGTTGAAATTCCGGTAACAGAAGAAATGGCTCCCAATGTATTTGTAAACATTTCTCTATTGCAGCCACATGCTATGACGGCAAACGATTTACCCATCAGGCTATATGGTATTATCCCCATAATGGTTGAAAACCCAGAAACCAAATTGCAACCAGAAATAATAATGCCTAACGTTTTAAGACCAGAACAGGAATTCAATATTACGGTTTCAGAAAAAAACAAAAAAGCAATGACCTATACCATTGCTGTGGTTGACGAAGGGTTATTAGACTTAACCCGATTTAAAACCCCAAATGCGTGGAATAGTTTCTATGCTCGTGAAGCTTTAGGGGTGAAAACATGGGATATCTTTGATGACGTTATCGGGGCTTATTCAGGCAGTATAGACCAAGTATTTGCCATTGGTGGTGATGGAAGTGCTACTGCTGGTAAAAAGAAAAAAGCAAACAGGTTTAAACCAGTTATAAAATATTTAGGTCCATTTACCTTAAATAGCAATGAACAAAAAACCCACACCATTAAAATGCCCAATTATATTGGTGCTGTTAGAACAATGGTGGTGGCTGGTAACCCAAACAAGGAAGCCTACGGGAGTAATGATAAGTTGGTGCAAGTTAAAAAACCCTTGATGGTGTTAGCTACGCTTCCGCGGAAGTTAAGCCCCGGTGAGCAAGTTACTTTACCCGTATCTGTTTTTGCTATGGAACCTAAAGTGAAAAACGTCAACATAAGCTTAAAATTAAGCAATGGTATACGTATTATTGGTGAAACATCAAAACAATTAACCTTTGCAAAACCCGATGAGCAAATGGTTTATTTTAACCTTGATATTAGTAATTCCAAAGGTATAAGTACCATTGAAGTTATAGCCTCTGGTAATGGCGAAAAATCGACTTATAAAGTGGAATTGGATGTCGTGAATCCGAATCCTATAACATCAAAAGCAATTGACAAAACCTTAATTGCTAACAGTACTGAAAGCATAACTTTTGAAACTTTTGGAGTTACTGGAACCAATGCGGCCTCCGTAGAGTTTTCAACCTTACCACCTATGGATTTTACTCGCAGACTTCAGTATTTAATTCAATACCCTCATGGATGTGTTGAGCAAACCACATCTGGTGTATTTCCACAGTTATTCTTAACCGATATTTTCGATTTAACTGCTGATAAAAAACAAGACATTCAGGATAATATTAAAAATGGAATTAAGAGACTTGGCCATTTCCAAAGACCAGATGGTGGTTTAAGTTATTGGATTGGAGAAACCAGTGCCAACGATTGGGGTACTAGTTATGCAGGTCATTTTATGATAGAAGCCGAAAAGAAAGGCTATGTATTACCGTTAACATTTAAAAGCAGCTGGATTAAATACCAGAGACAGACTGCTAGAGATTGGAGACCAAGTTACACACGCTATAATTCAGATTTAGCTCAGGCTTACAGATTATACACTTTAGCTTTGGCGGGTCATCCAGATTTAGCTAGTATGAACAGGTTACGTGAATATTCAGAATTATCCAATGAAGCTAAATGGCGATTGGCAGCAGCTTATGCTTTAGCAGGTCAAAAGGAGGCCTCAGAAAGTATTTCAAAGTTGGCCAATATCCATTTTGAACCTAATAAATATAATTATTACACCTATGGTTCGATTGATAGAAATAGAGCGATGGCTTTAGAAACAATGGTGCTCACCAAAAATAAAAAAACTAGAGAACTAGCAGAATCTATTGCCAAAGATTTATCTAGTGACCGTTGGATGAGTACACAAACCACTGCTTACAGCTTATTGGCGATGGCAAAAATGGTAAATGCTAATGGCGGAAAAGCTATGAAACTAAGCTACACCATTAATGGGAAAACCAGTACCATTGACACCAAAAATGCCATTGCGCAACGCAAATTAAACGTAGTTGATGGCAGTAATAGTTTATCGTTCAAAAATACCAACAGCAATACCGTTTACGTTCGGGTTTTAAACTCTGGAAAATTGCCATTAGGACAAGAAATAGTAGAACAACGCGGGTTGAGTATTAGCTATTCTTATAAAGATTTACAAGGCAACCGCGTAAATGTTGCCGAACTGCAACAAGGGCAAGATTTTATTGCTACGGTTAAAGTAAGCAACTTAAAAAGCACTGAAGTAAAAGATGTTGCTCTAACACAAATATTCCCTTCGGGTTGGGAAATAGTCAATACCCGATTTACCGATTTTGGAAACACAACCTCTAGTCAAGCGCGCTATACAGACATAAGAGATGACCGTGTGAATTTCTATTTTGACTTAAGCAAAACAGGAAACACCAATAGCTCCAAATCATTTTCGGTAATGCTAAATGCTTCCTATTTAGGACGCTATTACTTACCAGGAATTCAAGCGGAGGCTATGTATGATAATAACTTTTTAGTAAGAACTAAAGGGCAATGGATTAATGTAATTAAATAATGACAATGCACTTTTGATTATAAAAAAACATTTGTTATTCAGAAGGAGAAACGACTGAAGAATCTTCTAAAAAGGTTTAATAGATTCTTCGCTGCGCTCTGAATGACACCTGAAATGTTATACTTCCAAGGGCATTTAAAAAACATAAAAAAATGACAAAATATATGTATTTACTGGTAATGTTGATAGGATTCAATATTGCCAACACACAAGAAATTAGATATGTAAACGCCAACAACGGCCTGTTTTTAAGAGATAAACCAAGTCAAGATTCTAAACGCCTTGATAAGTTGGTTTACGGTACAGAACTAGAAATTACAGAACGCACCCATTTAAAACTGGATGTACAAGATAATAACAAAATTATTTCTGGTCAGTGGGTAAAGGTATCGTGTACAGATGATATTCATAATAACCGTAAAGGTTATGTTTTTAGTGGTTTTCTAACTGAGGAAAAAATTAAGAAACGATTTAGGGTTGGTTTTGAAGAATTTACTTTAGAGTTTGAAAACCTCAATGCTGAAATGATTGACAATCCTCAAACAACAACGTATGCATCAAATAAAGTAGATGCCATTGTTGAATTGGGAGAAACTGTTGAAAATAAAACATTACGAATTAGGCATCATTCAAAATTTAAAAAGATTGAAGTGTTTCAGCGTCATGAAAACAGTATTACCATCATGAATGAAGGCCCCCATTGTGATCTTACAGAATGGAAACATTATTATTCGGCTTGGGAACCGTTAAAAACCAAAACTAATAGCAATGTGTTTAAAACCATTACCTACAATCCAAAAGCTTGGAATACATTTATTGAAGTAGATATAGATGAATACAAGCAGGCTGTAAAAGTGCATTGTGGAGAAGAATGGTATAAGCTTATAAAAGACAGCAAAAGCATAAATAATGCATCATCGGGAGTATCAATAAATAAAATTTACTTTAAAGTTATTTTTACTACTATGAATGATGAAAAAATAGAAAAAGTCATCGCATTTGATATTCCAATGGGCTGCTAGTTTGCATATTTCTTTAAATGAACAAAGTAATAGGTTATATAAAAAAACGAAAAGTTAGGTTTTCAATCTTAGCTATATTATTAGTAGCCTATTACTTTTGTTTACCAAAACAACTATTTAAAAAAACCACTGTTAGTGTAAATCCATTTATAAACAAGTGTTTTTAATATTTAAAAAATGATGTTGAGAGATAGTTATTTAGATTTTAACTTAATAACATAAGTTCTTTTTACCGAGTTAAAACCATAAACTGCTCTATAATATACGGTTTCATTTATAACTATGTCACCTCTATCATCTCCTTTTTTTATTATTTTTTCATTAGTTTGAACGTATTGACCTATAGCGCCATCAATCCAAACTTTATGCTTAATAACCTTATTACCATCTAATACAATAATAATTTCTTTATAAGTTTTAGGTAATAAGTTGGTGTCAATATCACTATTTGGTAAGCTGTCTTTTTCAATAATTTGCGGTTGTCTATCAAATTTAGTGGATTCTACTATCTCTTTTTCTTCAACAACTGCATAGGGTTTAGGATTAGTGGTGATTTTTGTGATTTTTGTTATAGGTTTTTTGGGTTCTTTTTTTTGTGCTTTAATTATGTCTCCTACACTTATTTTAAAGTAATCTGTAATTAAATGGCAAGATGTATTCAAAACATTAATGGCATCCTCAGCTACCAATACTCTATAATAAGTTGTTTTTTTTAAGTTTTTAATTGAGATATTATTTCTGTCTTTTCCTTCTATATTATACCAATCTTTACCATTTAAACTTTTTTGCCATTGATAATGGTGTGATGAGAATACAGTAAAGTCGGGCAATGCTGTAAGTGTTGTGGAATAAGGATAATTATTTTCTGATACTGTGGTTTGTTGTCTGTTTTTCAACTCATCTTCTATCACAATACTATCACCACATGTTTTAAAAACAATATCATCTATTGCCAAATCATTTCCACATCCTCCAACGCCATTGTTTCGCATCTTTAAAATGACTGATTCTTGACCCGGATTTGTCTTAAAAACTAAACCATATTGTTGCCAATTTGGATCATAAGAACCATGTATGTCACCCGTATTTCCTTTCTTTAAAAGTAATGTTTCTGTACTGTCCCAAATTTCAAAAGTAATATTTATGGGGTTGGCACTTTCGTTTCCAGAAGGGCCACAAACTCTATTTTGCGCTGGAAACAAATTAATTAACCATGAAGAAAATTCGTAAGTTGTGTTTTCACATAAACCAGAAATTGGTATCGTGAAAAATTCCCCAGAGTTATAGCTTGCATTTACTATTAAACATCTACCATTGTTATCATTTGGAGTATGGTCTTTAGTAATAAACCAGCCATACCAATTCGTATTACTGGATACTTTATAAGAACCGTCAATTGGAGACCCTTGAGTAAAACGATAAGTTGTACTTCCTTTGTTAAGTGAGCTGTCACCTTTACCAGTTCCAAAATCTTCTTTAAATATTGGAGAACCCGAGTTGCCTTTACAAAAACCTAATTGAGCCTGTAACTGAGAAACACCCATGAAGCCTAAAAGTATAATGTAATGAATGAATGATTTTATCATGTGAATTTTAAGATGATAAATCGAATGTAAATAATCTTCTAATCTTTTTACAGTAAAAAATAATAAACTTATCTTAAAATGCATCCAAACGCCTATTTTAGTGGGTACATATCTTAGATGAACAAAATAATTGGCTACATAAAAAAAAGAAAACTTAGGTTCTCCATCTTAGCTATACTCTTAGTAGCTTATTACTTTTGTTTACCAAAACAACTATTTAAAAGTCCCACTTCAACAGTTATAACAAGTTCTACCAACGAGCTTATTGGAGCAAAAATTGCCGCAGATGGCCAATGGCGATTTCCGCATAATGACAGTATTCCCAAAAAATTCAAAACGTGTATACTTCAGTTTGAAGACGAATATTTTTATAAACATCCTGGATTTAATCCTATCTCCATTTTTAAAGCTTTAAAAGACAACCTTACTTCTGGAACTGTAAAACGTGGCGGAAGTACACTTACACAACAAGTCATTCGGTTATCAAGACAAGGGAAACCCAGAACCTACTTAGAAAAGCTTAAAGAACTTATTCTTGCTACAAGATTGGAGTTAAGAGATTCTAAAGAGAATATACTTGCTTACTACTCTAGTAACGCGCCTTTTGGGGGTAATGTAGTGGGGTTAGATGCCGCTTCATGGCGTTATTTTAATAGAAGTGCTTACAATTTATCATGGGCAGAAAGCGCTACCCTAGCGGTTTTACCCAATGCTCCAAGCTTAATTTATCCTGGAAAAAATGAAAATAAATTACTGAACAAACGCAACAGATTACTTAAAAAGCTGCTAGAAAAAAATATTATAGATTCGCTTACCTACAATCTATCTATTGCTGAAGGAATACCGCAAAAACCCTATCCGCTACCTCAAATAGCATCACATTTATTACAAAAACTATCAAAATCATATGAAGGAGAATTTATAAAAACAACGATTGACGCTTCTCTGCAAACACATGTAAATAAGATTGTTAAGCATCATCATGCCGTTTTAAGTCAAAACCAAATTCACAATGCCGCAGTTTTAGTATTAGATGTAAAAACCAGACAAGTTTTAGCTTATGTTGGTAACACCCCAACCAGCAAAAAACATCAAAAACATGTAGATATTATTGATAAACCACGAAGTACTGGTAGTATTTTAAAACCTTTTTTATACGCAGCTATGTTGGATACTGGCGATATGTTACCCCATACTTTGGTAGCCGATGTTCCCTCTCAATTTGGGAGTTACAATCCCGAGAATTTCAATAAAACCTATGATGGTGCTATTCCTGCCAGTAAAGCGTTATCCCGCTCCTTAAATGTGCCTTCTGTTAGAATGTTACAAGAATTTGGCTTAGACAGGTTTTATCATTATTTAAAAGCATTACAGCTAAAAGACCTAAAATACAATGCTAATCATTATGGGCTATCCTTAATTCTGGGTGGTGCCGAAAGCAATTTATGGGACTTATGTAAAAGTTATGCAGCACTTGCTTCAACTATAAATCATTTTTCAGAAACATCTAGCGAATATTATTCCAATGAATTTTGCGAACCTACTTTAATGGCTTCAGAAATTGTGGATTTTGGCAACATTCAATCTGAGAAAACCTTATTTGATGCAGCATCTATTTATCTCACTTTTGAAAGTTTGAAAAAAGTAAACCGACCTGAAGGCAATGAAAACTGGGAGTTTTTTGATAGCTCTAAACAAATAGCTTGGAAAACAGGTACTAGTTTTGGGTTTAGAGATGCTTGGGCCATAGGTACTACCAAAGACTACGTAGTTGGGGTTTGGGTTGGTAATGCCGATGGCGAGGGTAGGCCTGGATTAGTAGGCGTTCAAACCGCTGCTCCCATACTTTTTGAAGTATTTGATTTGCTACCCCAAAGCTGTTGGTTTAACAAGCCTTTTGATGAAATGCAAAAAATTAATATTTGTAAACAAAGTGGGCACAGAGCATCACCAAACTGCCATGACACAGAGCCTGTTTTTGTACAACAGAGTGGATTAAAAACAAAACCTTGTCCGTACCATGTTTTAATTCATGTAGATAAAAATGAAAGCTATCAAGTCAATGCTTCCTGTGAGAAATTGAGTAACATCAAACACAAATCGTGGTTTGTATTGCCGCCACTTATGGCCTATTACTATAAAACCAAGAATCCGTTTTACAAACCGTTACCAAAATTTAGAAATGACTGTTTAGGAGAACAGGTTATCTCTATGGAATTTATCTACCCCAAAGAAAATAATAGCATTTTTTTACCTAAGGATTTTGATGGGATTAGTAATGACATGATATTGAAAATAGCCCATTCAAAACCCGAAAGTACCTTATTCTGGTATATAAATGAAACTTATATTGGTAATACCAAAGACATTCATGAAATAGCCATTTTACCCAAACAAGGAAAACATACCCTTACCGTTGTGGATGAATTTGGTAATGAAGCAAAACGGTATTTTGAGATCACTAAGTAAAATTTCTATCTAAGGGGAAAACCTTTTGCTGCCCACCAAGGACGTACTTCAATTTCTAACCATCCAGCTTTTACAGCGGGGTCAGCTTTTGCTAAACTATCGGCCATTTTAAGTGTAGGTACATTGTAAATGGTAATACCTCTAATATCACCATCATCACCAAAAGGTCCCGAAATATCGGCGTATCCCAACTCATACATTTTAGTTAAATGGGCTAAATGTTCCTTTTGAATAAGGGCAGCCTCCTCTTCATTTTGAGTTCTAATGGGGCCTCGTTTTAAAAAAGCCATAAAGTATTGCTGCATTAAAATGGTGTCTTGAGTCTTTTCATCTACATAATCAAATGTTTTAAAACCTTTTGCTGTGAGTTCTTCTTTTAATTGCGTAATCGTTTTTTCAGCAGGTACCTCATCAAATTCTAGGTTTGTTGAATCTGTAACCACTTCAGAAACCACATCTTCAACGTTGGGTAAGGTTGTTGTTTCTTTTTTGCAAGATATCATAGTGGCTAACACTATAAATGTAAGTACTATTGTTTTCATCCTATGCTTATTTATCCCAATTGCAATATGGGTTTTTGCTAATTTGCGAGTTGTAATATTTAATATCTCCCGTAACTTCTTCTCCCAACCAATCTGGTTTTTCAAAGGTTTCGTTTTCAGATTGTAATTCAACCTCAGCAACTATTAATCCTATATTATCTCCTAAAAACTCGTCTACCTCAAAAATATGGTTTTTTACAGGCACTTCATAACGAATTTTAGCAATAACCCCCAATTCACAGAGATTTAATAAGCTTTTAGCATCTTTATCAGATATTGGGGTTTCCCATTCAAAACGTTTTAAACCATCGTCGGTTGATGGCCCTTTTACCGTTAAAAACCCCTCATCTCCTTTAAGTCTTACTCTAACAGTGCGTTGTTTATGCGTATTTAAAAACCCTTGGGTTATTCGGGTTTTATTACTAGCCTCTTTTTTATAACCATTTGATATTACCAAAAATTTGCGTTCTATTTCAATCATAACAATGACCGCGAAAGCGGGTGTCTCTTTTAGAATTCTCAATATTAGAGAAATGTTTTTGTTTTAACTTTTTTTGAGATTCCTGCCTACGCAGGAATTCATAAATTTACATCATGTCTGTTGATTTACCAATACGAAAAATTATTCATGTAGATATGGATGCCTTTTATGCATCGGTAGAGCAAATGGACAACCCCCAATTAAAAGGTAAACCCATTGCTGTTGGTGGTGGCGGTAAGCGTGGTGTGGTAAGTGCTGCCAGTTATGAGGCCAGAAAATTTGGTGTAAAAAGTGCCATGGCAGGAACCTTAGCTGCTAAGTTATGTCCGGAAATTATTTTTGTGCGCCCCAATTTTGAACGTTATTCTGAAATCTCTAAAAAAATCCGAGCTATTTTTTATGATTATACGCACTTGGTAGAACCACTTTCTTTAGATGAAGCATATTTAGACGTTACCCAAAATAAAAAAGGCAATCCCAGTGCCACATTAATTGCTAAAGACATTAGAGAACGTATTTTTAATGAGGTAGGACTCACCGCTTCGGCAGGTATATCTATCAATAAGTTTATTGCCAAAGTGGCTAGTGATTATAACAAACCTAACGGACAAAAAACGGTTAACCCCGAAGAAGTACTTACGTTTTTAGAGCAACTAGATATAAGAAAGTTTTATGGTGTTGGGAAAGTTACCGCCGAAAAAATGTACCAGAAAGGTATTTTTACGGGAGCCGATTTAAAACAAAAATCGTTGGAGTATTTAGAAACGCATTTTGGTAAATCTGGAGGGTATTATTACCATGTTGTTAGAGGTATTCATAACAGCGAGGTAAAACCATACCGCACTAGAAAAAGTTTAGCCGCCGAACGTACCTTTAGTGAAAACCTAAGTAGCGAAGTATTTATGCTTGAAAAACTGGAGCACATTGCACAAGAAGTTTCCAAAAGATTAAATAAAAGCCAAGTGGCTGGCAAAACAGTAACTTTAAAAATTAAATACAGTGACTTTACGCTGCAAACCCGCAGTAAAACCTTGCCTTATTTTATTAATGACAAAGATGTTATTTTAGACACTGCTAAAGATTTATTATATCAAGAAACCTTGAGTAACTCGGTACGCTTATTAGGGATTTCGTTATCCAATTTAAATAATGAAACTAAAAAAACTCCCGCGGCACCTAAGCCTAATAAAACAGTAAGTGTACAGTTAAAGTTTGAGTTTTAATATCTTTATTTTGCACGAAAAATAGTGTTTTTTGAATATCGAATCCATAAAAAAACAGAAACAAATCAATAATAATTAAATCATAATCACAGATTTAATTATTACTTAGTAAATTACTTCAAGTTTTTGTAAATTTTAATTTCAATGTAATCTGAAAAAATATGAAGAAAATAGTCCTTTTAACCCTAATACTATCTTGCCTATCCATGGGAGAGAAAATTGAAAAAGAACTTCCTATTCAGGGAATAGCCCATGTGGCGTTTCAGGTATCAAGTCTAGAGCAATCGAGTGCCTTCTATACGGCTTTCTATGGATTTGAATTCGCTTTTGCGGCGTATGAGGATCAGGAGGCTTGGTATTTAAAAATCAACGACGACCAGTTCGTGAAGTTGGTCTCAAAGCCGGAGGGAACGGATGACAATCGGTTAGTAGAAGTCGCGTTTCAGGTTTCAGATATTGAAACTACTGTCGCGATACTCCAAGAAAGAGGGCTCGACCCGACACCCGTGGAAAAAAGGCCGGATGGTACCTTAGCTAGCGGTCTCGTAGGGCCGAACGGACATAACCTGATTTTTGTTGAATATACTTCCAATTCCAAGCAAGTGTTGGCACGAGGCAAGCATCTTGGAGCGAGACGGGTTTCCGATCGTTTGCTCCATGTGGGCATCACAATTACGGACGAAGAAGCGGCCAACCAATTATATCGAGATGCTTTAGGCTTTCAAGAAATTTGGCGTGGATCGCGTGAGGATGGTGGTCCGGATGCTTGGGTAAATATGCAGGTACCTGGAGATAGAGGCGACTATGTCGAATATATTCTTATAAACGATATGAAACTAAGTAGAAGGCAAATGGGCACAATGCACCATATGTGCCTTTTGACTGATGATATTAGAAAAGCGCATCGCGATATGTTATTTAACGCCTTGCCCGACCTCGAACGCTACGAGCCCTTGATTGCCCGTAACAATCGCTGGGTATGTAATGTGCACGACCTAGATGGTACGCGTTGTGAAATAATGGAATCAAAACCAGCAGTAAAAAAATGATAAATACAATAATACCATCCCGTCTCTCCCTGTTAGGAATCCTATTTTTAGTAGTGAGTCCATTTGTTCTTCCGCAAGCGGGTTTTGAACAAAACAAGTCAACTGATGCTTCAGCTAGAAAAGAGAGTCCTCGTTTCTTCGGCGCAAGACGCGGCGCCTTGACAAGAGTAAAGAAAAGCATTAGCCAAGGTGATGCCTCGCTTATGCCAGCCTACAAGGCCCTCTTGAAAGCTGCAGATGAAGCTCTAGCGACAGAACCTCCGACGGTAACTGATAAAAAACGACATCCTGTTACTGGGAACCTCAATGACTACTACACACAAGCCCCTTACCTTTGGCCAGATCCTTCGAAGTCAGACGGTCTGCCCTACCTACCAAAGGACGGCGTTATCAATCCGGAATCCAGAAACCCCGATTTTGTGGACTATTCTCGCGGTAAAGAAATCGGCTACTTGGTAGAAACACTCGCCCTCGCATATTACCTTACTGGTGAAGAGTCTTACGCTGCCCATGCAGCTCGGTGTCTGCGGGTTTGGTATATAGACCCTGCGACACGGATGAACCCACACCTACAATATGCTCAGGCTGTGCCAGGTAGAAACCAAGGCCGGTATATTGGAATGATTGAAACAGGTGGCGTGGTTCAAGCGGTTGACGCGGCGGGATTATTAGATGGATCAACGCATTGGAACGAAGGTGATCGAGCGGCACTGGAAATATGGATAGCGGACTTTCTGGATTGGTTTATGAATAGCGACTATGGTCGTGAAGAAGTCCAAATGCGACAAAATCATGGCACGATGTTCGACGTAAGAGTGGTGCGATTAGCGCTCGCTTTGGATAAGAAAGACCTAGCTCGTAAAAAACTGGAGTCGGTAAAAGAAAACCGAATCGCCCTTCAAATAGAACCAAACGGCGCTCAACCGATGGAGCTGCGCCGCACCAAGTCGTTTGACTACTCTGAAATGAATTTGACAGGACTCACTGAACTTGCAACTCTTGGTGAGTGGGTTGGGGTGGATTTGTGGACTTATGAAACAGCAGATGGCCGTAGCATTCGAAAAGCGTTAGAATTCCTTCGACCTTATATTGAAAAAGTGCCAGAAGGATGGCCTCCTCGGGTTTGGCACTACAAGCAGATTGTTCCCTTTTTGCCGGAGATTCTCGCTCCTGCATTTCGTATGGCGAGCGTGGGGTATCAGGATGAGGAATACGAAGCTGTTGTTGGGCTGTTCTCTGGTTTCAAAGCATCAAGCTTTCAGTTAACGCATCCGAAAGGCTCTTTTTGACAAATTTGAGTTACTCATTAAATTTTAAGCCTATCCTTATTCGAAAATTTTGATGCTAACGACGATTTTTGGAATTGATGGGTTTATTACGCAAAAAATTAAAAAACCACTAACATTAGATAACATCAATTAGGCGTATTCGACAACGTTCCAATCCTTCCAATAACTATCAGGAAGGAATAACTTAAAATAGTTCTAAACCTGAAAAGAGTAATTTTTAACCCATGGTTGTCGGTAATAATAGGCAAGTGACAGACAATACTGAACCGTTATAAAAACCATGTAAAGTCACTAGCATTACTCGTAGTCTAGACTACAAAATAACCTTCTTTTTAATTATTGAAATTGTTACTATGGTAAATAACTACATTGTCAAGACGTATGCGAACCGCTAACAGTTTTAGAAACTACAGCTTTTAATTTCGGTAACACGTAGTGTGTTTACCATTCCCTTTTCTTGTATGGGCATTGCTGCTAAACTTACCAGCATATCACCCGCTTCTAAATAACCCATTTGGCAAGCAATTTTGTTTACGTCTTCAATGGTTTCATCAGTACTTACAAACCTATCATAATAAAAAGCGCGTACACCCCAAAGCAAGCTTAGACGTGTTAAAATGCGTTTGTTTGACGTAAATACTAAAATATGACAAGACGGTCTCCAAGCCGAAATTTGGAACGCTGTATAGCCACTATTGGTTAAGGTTGAAATGGCTTTGGCATCAATTTCGTTAGCCATATTAGCCGCGTGATAACATATAGATTTTGTGATATAACGATTGGTACGAATATGTGGTGGTAACTGAGGCACTTTAATTAATGGTGAATTCTCAACACTTTGTAAAATACTTGCCATTTGTTGAATAACCTGCACCGGATAACTTCCTACAGAGGTCTCACCAGAAAGCATTACCGCATCGGCACCATCCATAACTGAGTTAGCAACGTCATTCACCTCAGCCCTGGTTGGTGTTAAGCTAGAAATCATGGTTTCCATCATTTGGGTGGCAATTATTACCGGAATTCTAGCCTTTTTAGCTCGTAATACCAATTGCTTTTGTATTAATGGTACATCGGCCGCTGGAATTTCTACACCAAGGTCACCACGTGCTACCATGATACCATCACAATGGGTTACAATTTTATCGATATTTTCAATGGCCTCTGGCTTTTCAATTTTGGCAACTATTGGAATTTTGTGGTCACTATGTTCTTTTATTAAATCACGTAGTTGCATTAAATCTTCAGAATGACGCACAAAAGACAAGGCAATCCAGTCTACATCTTGTTTAATGGCAAAAATAGCATCACTAATATCTTTCTCAGTTAATGCTGGTTGCGATATATTGGTATTTGGCAGGTTAACCCCTTTTTTAGATTTAAGTGGCCCGCCTTGAATAACTTTGGCTTTTACCTCAGACTTCTGGTCTGTTGAAACCACTTCAAAAATTAATTTACCGTCGTCTAAAAGGATACGTTCTCCTGGTTTAGCATCTTGCGGAAACCTATCATAGGTCATGTAAACACGTTCTTTGGTGCCTTCAAAACGCTCACCGGTAGCAAAGATGATTTCATCATCTGGGTTTACCACCACTTCTTCCTTCATAACGCCCACACGAAGTTTAGGACCTTGTAAATCGGCTAAAATGGCTGCCGTAAATCCATATTCTTCATTAAGCTCACGAATCATATTGATACGCTCGGAAACATCCTCATAATCGGCATGAGAGAAATTTATTCTAAAAACATTAGCGCCTGCTTCAAGCATTTTCTTTAATACTTCCTTGCTGCTGGTTGCAGGTCCTAACGTAGCTACTATTTTGGTTTTTTTTGTTAATGACATTAGATAAAAATTAAATGGTCTTTAGATTTCAATTGAGTAGATTCAATATTATAGGCTGTGGCCACTTGCGGTATTTTTAATATCCTGTTTAAAATATACTTTTCTTTACTGAAATTGAACTCGTTATCTATCTTTAAAAAATAATTAACGGTTTTATATTCTGGTATTAAATAATTGATTTTGGTTGTTTTTTCCTGTATGTTAAACAACGAATCTGTTATACCTTCTCTATAATGTTCCGTTTTACAGACATTAGATACTAAACTCCAAATGGTTTGTTGTTTACAATCTTCCCATTCATATACAGCATAGGTTAATGTGCCATTTTGAAAGTCTAAATCTGATGCTTTTCTTCTAAGGGTAATACCTAAAAATTTATTTAATAGATACGCTAACCTATAGTCTTCAAGGGTGCAATGAATTGCAATTAAAGTAAATAGGTCTTCATCAATAGCATCTAAAACAAGCTTATGAACTGCCATACCCTAAATTAAGGCGTAAATATAGCATTTAAAATATTGAATTGTAACAGGTTTAACTATTCTTAAATGTTAAGTAAACTAAAACGTTATAGTAAACTACATTTTAGATAGTAATTTTTATATCATTTTAGACATCTTACTCTGAAAAGCAAAAAAGGCACGCTTTGATGCTTTTTCTTCGGCCTTTTTCTTTGAAGTTGCTCTGGCCTTGGCTACCACTTTATCATTGATTGATAGTTTAACCGAAAAATGCCTAACATCATCATTTCCAGTATCTTCATAAACGTTGTAGCCAAAAGTTTTCTTTTCTTTTTGGCACCACTCTATGAGTAAACTTTTATAACTTATAACTTTACCTTCTAACTTTTCGATATCTACATAAGGAATGATAACACGCTTGAAGATGAATTTTTCGCAGTATTTATAACCCTTGTCTAAAAAGATGGCACCTACTAGGGCTTCAAACAAATTTCCGTGAATATTGTCTCCAAACTGACCTGCTGGAATTTTACTTTTAACTAAACTAATAAGTTTTAGTTCTTTTCCCAATTCATTTAAATGCTCTCTACTTACTACTTTAGAACGCATTTTTGTGAGGTATCCTTCATCACCACTAGGAACTTCTTGGTATAGATGAGAGGCAATTACGGCACTTAACATAGCATCACCCAAAAACTCTAAGCGCTCATAGTTTATGGCATTGCCTTCATCGTCTTTTAAGTTCATAGAACGATGTGTGAATGCTGTTTTAAAGAATTCAATGTGCTTAGGCTTGAATCCTACAATTTTAGTTACTTCCATAAAAAAATTCCCGTTGCCTTTAAAACGGGAATTTAGTATGTTACGAATGTTTTTCATCTGATAATAAATATTCTATTTTAATGTCAGATGTAATAAACCATGGTTCATATAATATGTAAAAATTAATTTATCGTTATGGTTTATTTCATTCGGGATTCTGTCTATCTATATTTTCTTGAATAATACACAAGCGTTGTGACCGCCAAATCCAAATGTATTACTCATTGCTACTTTTACGTCGCGCTTTTGAGCCTTGTTTAAAGTTAAATTTAATTCTGGATCAATATTTTCATCAACCGTAGTATGATTAATTGTAGGAGGCACTATACCATGCTCAATAGATAAAATACTAGCAATGGCTTCAATAGCTCCCGCTGCACCTAACAGATGCCCTGTCATTGATTTTGTAGAATTAATATTTATGTTTTTTGCATGACTGCCAAATACCTTAGAAATGGCTTTAAGTTCTGCCACATCTCCTAATGGTGTAGATGTCCCATGAGTATTAATATGGTCCACATCTTCTGGATTAAGTCCTGCATTTTCTAAACAATTTTTCATTACCTCAACTACACCTAGTCCTTCGGGGTGAGGAGCCGTCATATGGTAAGCATCTGAAGATAAACCACCTCCAGCTACTTCAGCATAAATTTTAGCACCTCTAGCTTTAGCATGCTCATATTCTTCTAAAATTAAAGCACCGGCTCCTTCGCCCAAAACAAAACCATCTCTGGCTCCGTCAAATGGTCTTGAAGCTGATTCTGGGCTTTCATTTCTGGTAGATAACGCATGCATGGCGTTAAAACCACCCATACCAGCTATGGTTACTGCTGCTTCACTTCCTCCTGTAACAACCACATCTGTATATCCCAAACGAATAGAGTTTAAGGCATCAAATATAGCGTTGGCAGAAGATGCACACGCTGAAACCGTTGTGTAATTTGGACCCATAAAGCCATGTTTTATGGAAATGTTTGCTGGCGCAATGTCAGCAATCATTTTTGGAATAAAGAAAGGGTTGAATCTTGGTGTACCGTCACCACCAGCAAAGTTTAAAACTTCTTGCTGGAAAGTTTCTAAACCACCAATACCTGCACCCCAAATAACACCAACACGCAACTTGTCAACCTGGTCTAGATTAAGTTTGGCATCTGCAATAGCTTCATCTGCAGCTACCATAGCATATTGTGCAAACTTATCCATTCTGCGGGCTTCCCTTCTATCTATATATTGTGTAGCGTCAAAGTTTTTAACCTCACATGCAAATGTGGTTTTAAACTTTTCGGTGTCAAAATATGTTATAGGCGCAGCACCGCTTTTACCACTAACTAGACCATCCCAATATTCATCTTTGGTATTGCCTATAGGTGTTAAAGCCCCTAAACCTGTGACTACAACTCGCTTTATTTCCATAAAGTAATGTGCTTATTTAGCAGCTTCTATGTAAGAAATAGCTTGACCTACTGTTGCAATGTTTTCAGCTTGATCATCTGGTATTTGAATATCAAATTCTTTTTCAAATTCCATAATTAGTTCTACAGTATCTAATGAGTCTGCTCCTAAATCGTTAGTGAAGCTAGCTTCAGCTACAACTTCGTTTTCATCAACTCCTAATTTGTCTACGATAATCGCTTTTACTCTTGATGCAATGTCTGACATAATCTTTTAATTTTAAGTTTTAATTCAGTTGGCAAAAATAAAAAACTTTATTTTAAAACACCTATTTACAATAAAAATGTGTTTGTAATTTACTAAAATAACTTTTAAGTATTTTAATTTTACCTACTAATTGTTAATAATTATTCTTTTTTTTGTTCTAACAATCTCAACATTATAGCCTGTTATATGAAATGAGCTTGATGAATTTTAAAAGCATGCTTTGTTTTTGATAGCGAATTACATCTGACAATAATTTAAAATACACATCAACAGATGAAACGCGTAGTAATTTTTGCAACCGGAAGCGGATCTAATGCTGAAAATTTAATAAGGTTTTTTCAAAACAGTGATAATGTATCTGTTATTCAAGTGCTTACTAACAATCCTCATGCCAAAGTTTTAGACCGTGCCAAAAGGCTTAAAGTAAGTGCTTTATCTTTTAATAGAATTGCATTTACCCAAACAGATCATGTGCTAAATAATTTAAAGATCTTAAAACCAGACCTTATTATACTGGCTGGTTTTTTATGGAAATTTCCTGAGAAAATTTTAGATGAATTTCCCAATAAAGTGATTAATGTGCACCCTGCGTTACTACCTAAATTTGGAGGAAAAGGCATGTACGGTATGCATGTGCATAATGCTGTTGTTGAAAATAAAGAAATAGAAACAGGTATTACTATTCATTATGTAAATGAAAATTATGATGAAGGTGCTACTATTTTTCAAGCCAAATGCGATGTGTTACCTTCAGATACTGCCGAGAATGTTGCATCCAAAATTCATGAATTGGAAATGGAGCATTTCCCAAAGGTGGTTGAGCAATTGTTAAAAGATTAACTGTCATGCTAAGCGTAGTCCAAGCATCTAAAATTAGATTTACCCTTCACGAGGATGACAAAAATGGCATCTAAAAAAAAGAAATATTATACCGTTTGGAAAGGTCATAAAACAGGAGTTTTTGAATCTTGGGATGACTGCAAAGCTCAAATAAAAGATTTCAAAGGCGCCATCTACAAAAGTTTTACTTCTTTTGAAGCAGCAAAAAAAGCTTTAAAAAGCAATTACAAAGACCATGTTGGGAAGTCTGCTCAATTTAAAAGTGAGCTCTCTGAAGACCAACTAAAAAAGATAGGACAGCCTAATTACAACTCCATTTCTGTTGACGCAGCCGTTAGTGGCAACCCTGGTAAAATGGAATATCGTGGCGTTGATACCAAAACCAAAAAGCAATTATTTATTCAAGGCCCTTTTGAAGAAGGTACTAATAATATAGGTGAGTTTTTAGCTATTGTACATGGGTTGGCTTTTTTAAAAAAACATGAAAGCAACCGTAACATTTATACTGATTCTAAAACGGCCATTAGCTGGGTTAAAAAGAAAACATGTAATACAAAACTAAAACGCACAGATAAAAACAAAACTCTTTTTGAACTTGTGGATAGAGCAGAAAATTGGTTAAAGAATAACACTTACAATACGGTTATTGTTAAATGGGAAACCAAAGCTTGGGGTGAAATTCCTGCAGATTTTGGGAGAAAATAAATTACTTTTTTTCATTGTACATACAACAAAAATAATATTGATATAGTATTTAAAAGGCTTATATTTGCACAAAATTGTCAGTCCTTTTATGGGTAAATTAGTTATAGTTGGCACCATGGCGTTTGATGCTATTGAAACGCCTTTCGGGAAAACCGATAAAATACTTGGTGGTGCTGCAACTTTTATAGGTTTAGCCGCCTCTCATTTTAAAATTGATACCGCTGCAGTATCTGTTGTTGGAGGAGATTTTCCGCAGGAATATTTAAACCTTTTATCTAAAAGAAATATTAACCTTGATGGTGTAGAAATAGTAAAAGAAGGTAAAACATTTTTCTGGAGTGGGCGTTACCACAACGACATGAATTCTAGAGATACTTTGGTAACCGAACTCAATACCTTGGCAGACTTTAATCCGATTGTTCCAAAAGATTATCGTGACGCTAGTGTGGTTATGTTAGGAAATCTTCACCCAATCGTCCAATCAAGTGTGTTAGATCAAATGACTAAGAAACCAGATTTGGTTATTTTAGACACCATGAATTTTTGGATGGATACCGCTTTAAATGATTTACATAATGTTATTAAGCGTGTAGATGTTATTACCATAAATGATGAAGAAGCAAGACAACTTACTGGAGAATATTCTTTGGTGATTGCCGCTAGGAAAATTCAAGAAATGGGACCTCAATATGTGGTAATAAAAAAAGGAGAGCACGGTGCTTTGTTGTTCAATGACGACAATGTTTTTTATGCGCCAGCATTACCACTAGAGGAAGTGTTTGATCCCACAGGCGCTGGCGATACGTTTGCAGGTGGATTTGCTGGTTATATAGCTAGAACCAATGACACCTCATTTGAAAACATGAAAAACGCTATTATTTATGGTTCAACCCTCGCTTCGTTCTGTGTTGAAAAATTTGGAACAGAGCGCATGGTGAATTTATCAGGTGATGAAGTACATAAACGATTACTAGAGTTTAAGCAATTAACTCAGTTTGAAATAGAATTAGGATAAACCAGCGCGCTCAAAATAGAGCGCGTTTTTAATTGAAAATATTATTCCAAAAACAATATCTTTTTGGAATCAACAATATATCATTTCTGAGCTAGTCTACAATTGGTGTAGAGAGTCAGAAGTCTAAACAAAACTCTGGAAGCAATTCTAGAATAATTATTTTTATTATTTCCGTAGGTCTAACTAAAGAATGTTAGAGGCGAAAAAAAGTTAACTATGAGTGATATCTTAAAACACGAATGTGGTATAGCGGTCATTAGATTATTAAAACCGCTAGAGTATTACAAAGAAAAATACGGCAGTGCATTTTATGGCGTAAATAAAATGTATCTCATGATGGAGAAACAGCACAACCGTGGTCAAGATGGTGCTGGTTTTGCAAGTATAAAGTTAGATACAAAACCAGGTCAAAGATACATTAGCCGAATTCGCTCTATTGCTCAACAACCCATACAAGATATTTTTGCTCAGATAAATGACCGCATTAACAACGAATTTAAAGCACACCCAGAATATCTTGAGGATGTAGCTTTACAAAAAAAGAACATTCCTTACATAGGGGAATTATTGCTAGGTCATGTGCGTTATGGAACTTTTGGTAAGAACAGTGTAGAAAGTGTTCATCCTTTTTTAAGACAAAACAATTGGATGCACCGTAACCTTATTATGGCTGGAAACTTTAACATGACTAATGTTAAAGAGCTTTTCCATAATTTAATTGAGTTGGGGCAGCACCCTAAAGAATACACAGATACCATTACGGTCATGGAAAAAATTGGTCATTTTCTTGATGATGCCGTTAGCAAAATATATAAAGACCTAAAACGAGAAGGTTTTAATAAGCGTGAGGCCTCTCCCTTAATTGCAGAAAGGCTTAAAGTTTCCAAAATTTTAAAACGAGCTGCCAAAAATTGGGATGGTGGTTATGCTATGGCTGGTCTTATTGGTCATGGAGATTCTTTTGTTTTAAGAGATCCCGCTGGTATTCGTCCTGCATACTACTATAAAGATGATGAGGTGGTGGTTATTGCCTCAGAACGCCCCGTAATTCAAACAGTATTTAACGTTCCTTTTGAGAAGGTGAAGGAACTTGATCCGGGCCATGCTATCATTACAAAAAAATCTGGTGATGTACGTATAAAGAAAATCTTAGAACCTTTAGAACGTAAAGCATGTTCTTTTGAACGTATTTATTTTTCTAGAGGAAGTGATGCCGAAATTTATCAAGAACGAAAAATGTTAGGCAGATTATTAATGCCTAAAGTTATGGAAGCTATTGAAAATGATACCAGAAATACGGTTTTTTCATACATTCCTAACACCGCTGAAACCTCTTTTTACGGCATGGTTGAAACAGCTGAAAACGAACTCAATAAGTCTAAAACTAAAACTATTTTAACTGGCAAGCGTAATATTTCTGCAGAAAAAGTAACCGAGATATTATCAGAAAGGATTAGAGTTGAGAAAATAGCCATAAAAGATGTAAAGCTTAGAACTTTTATTACAGAAGACAGTAGTAGGGATGACTTGGTGGCACATGTTTATGATATTACTTATGGTGTGGTAAAGCCAAACGACAATTTGGTGATTATAGATGATAGTATTGTAAGAGGAACCACACTTAAAAAGAGTATTTTAAAAATGTTGGATAGATTAGGGCCTAAGAAAATTATTGTGGTGTCATCTGCTCCTCAAATTCGTTATCCAGATTGTTATGGAATTGACATGGCAAATCTTGAAAGTTTGGTAGCCTTTCAGGCTGCTTTAGCACTTCATAAGGATAATGACACTTACAGCACTATTGAGGAGGTGTATAACAAGTGTAAAGATCAAGAAGACCTAGACGATAAAGAGGTAAAGAATTTTGTAAAAGAGATTTACGATCCCTTTACTGATGAGCAAATTTCTAATAAAATTGCTGAATTGTTAAGTGATGATGTTATAAAGGCCGAAGTGATAATAATTTTTCAACCTGTTGAAAACTTACATAAAGCATGTCCTAAGAATTTAGGAGATTGGTATTTTACAGGAAATTATCCAACGGTTGGTGGCAATAGAGTGGTTAATAAAGCATTCATTAATTTTTACGAAGGTAACAAAGAACGGGCCTATTAATTGATGATTTCGCAATGACTTACGGTTAATCTGTAAATATTGCATTTCATCCGATATTTACGCCATTCATCTAATAAATAGTCCTGTTACCTAAAATACATATAAATTGGTCTCACCATAACATAAGTAGGTTAAGTTCATGGTAGATTTGGGGCAAAAAAAGGTGAACGCTTGTTCGCCTTTTTTTATGCGTTTAAATTGACAACATATATTTTTCTAAAAAAAGCTTCTAGTTTATTTTATGCTTAAGAATTCATTTAAGCTAAAAAATGAGTAGTTGAACTAAATTTTTCTTTTCAAACATTTATTCTTCAATACATTTATGCTACCATAACATAAGTAGGTTAAGTTCATGGTAGATTTGGGGCAAAAAGGTGAACATTCTCGTTCACCTTTTTTTTGTCAATTTTAAAGCTTCTGCTCTTATAACTGGTTGTCAAACTGGTAGTGTTGAAATTTCGTTTAAGCTAATATATGAGTAATTGGACTAAAATATTTTTTTTGATTTCAAGTCTTCGATATTTTTGGAAGACCATAACATAAGTAGGTTAAGTTTATGGTAGATTTGGGGCAAAAAGGTGAACATTCTCGTTCACCTTTTTCATTTTACAAAGGCGTGTTTGTATTAAGTGTTGAATCAATTTACTATGTAACACAGAAATCCCTAATATAAGGGATATAATAAAAAATCGCCTAGAAATTTTCTAGGCGATTTTTTATTTTTTGGAATACTTAGTTGCAAAATTACTTTGCTTCTGCGTAACGTCTTTCAACCTCATTCCAGTTAATCACTTTAAAGAAAGCACTAATATAATCTGGACGTCTGTTTTGATAGTTTAGGTAATAAGCGTGTTCCCATACATCTAGTCCTAAAATTGGTGTGCCGCCACAACTAACTCCAGGCATTAAAGGGTTGTCTTGATTTGGTGTAGAGCAAATTTCTACTTTACCACCTTTATGTACACACAACCAAGCCCAACCAGACCCAAAACGCGTTGCTGCAGCTTTACTAAACGCTTCTATAAACGCATCTTTAGAGCCATAAGCAGCTTCAATAGCATCTTTTAGCTCTCCAGATAAATATCCTCTGTCTTCTGGGTTCATAACGGTCCAAAATAAAGAGTGGTTATAAAATCCTCCGCCATTATTTCTAACAGCACCATTATTCATATCTAAATTAGAAAGGATATCTTCAATGGATTGTCCTTCTAGATCTGTTCCCGCAATGGCGTTATTTAAGTTGTTTGTGTAGCCTGCATGATGCTTAGTATGGTGTATCTCCATGGTACGTGCGTCAATATGTGGTTCTAGAGCATCATAAGCATACCCCAATTCTGGTAATTCAAAAGCCATAATTTCTTGTTTTAATATTATTAAATAATTTCATCACAAATTTACGTATAATAGGCCTCAATTAAAAATAATAAATTGTTATGAAACCATTGATAGTTTTTATCTTGTAACAAATTATCATTTATGCTTAAAAACAATGCTTTCACCATTTATAATGCCTCTGCTGGAAGTGGAAAAACATTTACAATAGTAAAAGAGTATTTAAAGATTTTATTAAAATCTGAAAACCCTTTAAAATTTAAGCATATTCTTGCTATTACTTTCACTAATAAGGCGGTTGCCGAAATGAAAGCACGCATCATTGAAACGCTAAAACAATTTTCTGATAAAAACATCTTAACACATCCAAATAGTATGTTTAAGGTTTTATGCAATGAGTTAGAAATGGCTCCAAACATAGTTCATAACAAGTCTAAAAACATTCTGGAAACCATAATATATAACTATGCTGCCTTTGATATTTCTACTATTGACGGCTTTACCCATAAAATAATACGAACCTTTGCGCATGATTTAAAGTTATCTATGAATTTTGAAGTGGATTTGGATGAAGAAGCTCTATTGAATGAAGCCGTAGATAGTCTTATAGCTAAAGCTGGAACCCATGATACTATCACGAATGTCTTGGTTGATTTTGCTATTGAAAAAGCCGATGACGATAAAAGTTGGGACATAGCTTTAGATTTTAATAAGATTGCAAAACTGCTGGTAAATGAAAACAACATCCCTTACATTCAAACTTTAGCGCACAAAACACTCAACGACTTTAAAGTGCTAAAAGCGCAATTAAAAAAAGACATTCTTACTACTGAAAATACTATTATAAAACACGCTAAAAGTGTATTAAATCTAATTGATGAATCTGGATTGGAACACAAAGATTTTAGTAGAAGCACACTGCCAAATCACTTTAAAAAAGTATCTCAACTTAACTTAAACGGGCTTTACAACAACAAACTTGAAGAAAATATTAGAGAAAGAAACGGTATTTATACTACAAAATTAAATCCTGTCTTAGCCGATACCATTGACGCTATATTACCCCAGATAGAAGTTGCTTACAACACCGTAAAATCTCTGGTTTATCATCATAGTTTTTTAAAAAATTTCTACAAAAACATTACACCACTTTCTGTATTAAGTGCTATTAACAATGAGTTGTCTATTATTAAACAAGAACAGAATAAAATGCTTATTTCAGAATTTAACACCATTATAAGCAATGAAATAAAAGACCAACCAACACCATTTATTTATGAACGCATTGGTGAAAAGTTTAGGCATTATTTTATTGATGAATTTCAAGACACTTCTGAAAAGCAATGGGGAAATTTAATTCCGCTCATAAACAATTCTTTGTCTTCTGAAAATGGCAGTGCCATGATAGTAGGAGACGCTAAACAGGCTATTTATCGTTGGCGTGGTGGAAAAGCCGAACAGTTTATAGGTTTGTTCAATACTGATAATCCGTTTAATGCAGAAAAAAACATTGAAAACCTTCCTACTAACTATAGGAGTTTTAAAGAAATTGTAAACTTTAATAATAACTTTTTTAAGTATTTAGCAGCCCAAGTGTTTAGTAATAAGACGTATGAAGAACTTTATGAAAAGGGGGGGCAAAATTCATTTTTAGAAGATTCAGGTTATGTGGAAGTATCGTTTTTAGATTTTGAAAAAAATGATGATATAGACGAACAGTATTGTAATGCCGTATTAAATAAAATAAACACCTGCATAAAAACGGGTTTTCATTTAAAAGACCTTTGTGTTTTGGTAAGAAAGAAAAAAGAAGGGGTAGCTGTAGCCAATTATTTAAGTGAACATAAAATACCTATTATTTCCTCTGAAACGCTACTTATTAGCAGTTCTCAAGAAGTTAATTTTATAGCTGATGTTTTAAAACTTCTAATTCAACCTAAAAACAATAAAGTCAAGGTTTCCGCTTTAAACTTTTTAACCACCTTGTTTAAGGTTAAGGACAAACATGATTTTTTTGTGGAGCATTTAAATTTGTCTGTATCCCAACTTTTTAAAAGCTTTCAGGCATTCAATATATCTATAAGTGAAAATATTATACAACTTCCGCTATATGATTTAGTTGAAACCATTGTAAGAAGTTTTAATTTGGTTAAAACATCAAATGCGTATATTCAGTTCTTCTTAGATTTTGTTCTGGAGTTTTCACAAAAAAAAGGATCTGATATTTCGGCTTTCATAAAATATTTTGAAAAGAAAAAAGACACGCTAAGTATTGTAAGCCCTAAAGGTCAAAATGCTGTTCAAATCATGACTATTCATAAATCAAAGGGATTAGAATTTCCTGTAGTTATTTTCCCTTATGCAGATTTAGATATTTACAAAGAACAGGATCCAAGAGTATGGTACAAATTAAATGAAGAACAATATCATGGTTTCTCACATACTTTGCTAAATTATAATAAGGACTTTGAGTATTTTGGTGAAGTTGGTCAATATATTTTTCAGGAACATCAATCTGAATTGGAACTAGACAATATTAATTTACTTTATGTTGTACTTACCAGAGCTATTGAGCAAATGTTTATTATTTCAAAAATTGATATATCCTCTAAAGGAGAAGTAAATAGCAAAAAGTATTCAGGATTATTTATTAATTACCTAAAGCATATTGGCAAATGGCAGGCATCTAAAAACTTATACCGTTTTGGTAATTCAGAAAAAACAACAAAAGAAAGCACCTCAGAAGACCAAACACTCATCAACAATCAGTTTATATCAACTCCAAAAGAAAATCACAATATAAAAGTTGTATCAAAATCTGCTTTTCTGTGGGATACCAACCAACAAAAAGCTATTGAAAAAGGCAATCTTGTTCACAATATTATGGCGCTCATAAAAAATAAAGACGATATAGATTTTGTTATGAATAAGTTTTTGGATGAATCTTTAATAAACCAGAGGCAGGTAAATAATTTAAAAGACACAGTTTTACAAATTGTAAACCATCCTCTTTTAAAAGAATATTATAACTCAAATCAAACCATATATAATGAGCGTGATATTATAACTAAAGATGGTGGTATATATAGACCTGATAGGGTGAACGTTAATTCTAATAATGAAGTTGTTATCATTGATTACAAAACCGGTAAAGAAAACAAAAAACATATTCAACAATTAGAAGTATACCAGAACGTATTAGAAAATATGAAATACACCGTGAAAAAGAAATTGCTTGTTTACACGAATGATACCCTGACGGTGAAACTTTTTTAAAATTATTTTTACTGTGACTTAATTAGGTTAAACGTGTCTATAAATATACAATATTAACAGGTATATTATCTAAAATGGTTATGAACTATCGGTAAACCGCACATTTGTACGATTTTTTTATATATTTGTTTTTGTTAATAACATTTAACATCTTACTTTTGTTTACAATTAACACTTTAAAAATTAAACTTTTTTGAATATGAAAAATCTTAGCAGATTATTGTTAGCATTTGTATTTGTACTTGGTTACAATTACGCTGATGCACAAGACAAAAACAACCCTTGGCAAATTACTATAGGAGCTAATGCCGTTGATGCTTATCCCTCAGGAGACGGAGGTCTTTTTAGCGAAACTATCTTTGATGAATTTGCAAACGTTACAGATCACTACAACATTTTACCTTCATTATCTACTATCTCGGTATTTAAATACCTTGGAGACGGATTCTCGTTTGGTGCTGCAGGGTCATTAAATAAAATTGATAAATGGGGTGACATTAGTCAGAACCCAGATACTACTAACGAAGTAGACGATTTATCATACTACGGAATTGATGGTACTATTAAATATAACTTCCTACAAGGAACAACTATAGACCCTTACTTAGGTGTTGGTGGTGGTTACACTTGGATTGATGAAATTGGTGCTGGTACTTTAAATGGTACTGCTGGTTTAAACATTTGGTTCAGTGAAAATATTGGTTTCACTCTACAAACTTCTTACAAACATGCCTTTGAAGATTACTTACAAACACACTTCCAGCATTCTGCAGGTCTTTCAATTAGATTTGGAGGAACAGATACAGATGGTGATGGTATTTATGACAAAGACGACGCTTGTCCAGATGTTGCTGGTTTAGAAGCTTTCAACGGTTGTCCTGATACAGATGGTGATGGTATTGAAGATAGTAAGGATGATTGTCCTAATGAAGCTGGTTTAGCTGAGTTAAATGGTTGTCCTGATACTGACGGAGATGGTATTGCTGATAAAGACGACAAATGTCCTACAGTAGCTGGATTAAAAGCTTTAGCTGGTTGTCCAGATGCTGATGGTGATGGCGTTACTGATGGTGATGATAAATGTCCTAACACTGCTGGTCCAGCTGCTAATAATGGATGTCCTTGGCCAGATACTGATGGTGACGGTGTGTTAGACAAAGATGATAAATGTCCAGACGTTAAAGGAACTGTTGCTAACAACGGATGTCCTGAAGTTACTGAAGAAGTACAAAAAACTTTAAATGAGTACGCTAAAACAATTTTATTTGATCTTGGTAAATCTACTATCAAATCTCAATCTGAAGAGGTGTTAAAAGATATTATTGGTATCCTTAATGAGTACCCAACTGCTAAATTTACAGTTGAAGGACACACTGATAGTACTGGTAGTGAAAAATTAAACCAAGGACTTTCTGAAAAAAGAGCGCTTTCAGTTAAAGAATATTTAGTAAATAACGGAGTAGATGAGTTCAGATTATCTGCACTTGGATATGGAGAGTCTAAGCCAATTGATACTAATAAGACTAGAGCTGGTAGAGCAAATAACAGACGTGTTGAAATTAACTTAGCTAAATAATAAGTATAAAGTTAATTCTTTAAAATAACTTTGAAAAAACGCTTCGGTAAATCCGAAGCGTTTTTTATTTTTATGCTATGACAACTTTCATTTTTGATGTTTTAAAAGATTTACAAAACAGTAATACCAACTTTTCTAACATTACTTTTATACTGCCCAGTAAACGTGCTGGCTTGTTTTTAAAGCATCAATTATCTCAGCTCACCAAACAAACAATTTTTGCGCCATCTATAATTAGTATAGAAACTTTTGTAGAGGAACTTTCAGAACTTAGAAAAATTGGAAATACAGAACTTCTTTTTGAATTTTATAATACCTATAATCAAATAACAAAAGAAAGCGAAAAAGACACCTTTGACGTTTTTTCAAAATGGGCACAAATTCTACTTCAAGATTTTAATGAAATAGACCGCTACCTTATTCCGCAGAACAATATTTTTAACTATTTAAGTGCCATTAAAGAGATTGAATATAATCATTGGTCATTAGAGGAAGACCAATCAGATTTAATAAAAAAATACCTGGCATTTTGGAATAAGCTAGGTAGTTATTATTCTCATTTTACTGAATCTCTTTTAAGAAAAAAAAGAGGTTACCAAGGGTTAATTTATAGAGAAGCTGTAGAGAATTTAGAGTCATATATTCAAAACAATACTGGAAAAAAACATATTTTCTTAGGCTTTAACGCACTAAATACTGCCGAAGAAACTATTTTTCAAGAATTACTTCAAAACGATTTGGCCAAAATATACTGGGATATAGACCATGTCTTTTTTAATAACCCTAAGCATGATGCAGCCTTATTTACTAGACAGCACAGAGCAAATTGGCTATACTTTAAAAAACACCCCTTTAATTGGATTACCAATAACTATTCTAAAGAGAAAAACATTTCTGTATTTGGTATTCCAAAAAACATTGGACAAGCTAAATACATTGGTTCACTTTTAAATATATTAAAAGACAAAAACCCTGCATTAAAAAATACTGCCGTTGTTTTAGGTGATGAAAATTTATTAATTCCTACACTTAACTCATTGCCTAACGATATTGAAGCATTGAATATTACTATGGGATTTCCATTAAAATCCATCCCGTTAGCCTCTCTTTTTGAGTTGTTGTTTCATGTTCACAAAACATATTCAAAATCTTTCTACCACAGAGATGTTGTCAATATAGTATCGCATCAGTTTATAAGTGTTCTTTTTAATGATAATGCTTCAAAAATCATAGAAACTATTGATGATAATAACCTTGTTTATTTAACAGTTGAACGCTTAAAGGGCATTGCTCCAAACGCTTCAGAAATTATAGATTTACTGTTTTCTAATTGGGACTGTGTTGATAAAGTTCTAGAGAACTGCTTACAATTAATTCTTTATATAAAAGCTTATTTAGATAGCAACAAGGCTTCCAATCTCCTGTCTCTAGAATACTTATTTCGTTTTAATGAATTATTTAATGAACTAGTACGATTAAATTCTGAGTATAATCATATTAAAGATAACGCTTCTTTGTATGGTATTTACAAAGAATTATTGACTTCAGAGACATTAGATTTTCAAGGAGAACCCTTACAAGGCTTACAGGTTATGGGAATGTTAGAGTCTCGTGTTTTAGATTTTGAAACGGTTATTATTTCGGGTGTTAATGAAGGTATTCTTCCGGCAGGAAAAAGTAATAACTCCTTTATTCCTTTTGATGTTAAGGTAGAGAATAAGCTTCCCACGTACAAAGAAAAAGATGCCGTTTATACTTACCATTTTTATCGTCTTTTACAACGAGCCAAAAATATTTATATACTCTATAATACCGAAGCAGATGTTTTAACCGGTGGCGAAAAAAGCCGTTTTATCACACAGTTAGAGTTAGACCAAACGCATCAAATAAAGCACACCATTATTACACCATATGTGCCAGTTGTAAATTCTCATTTAAATATTGTAGAAAAAAACAATGACCTCATTCAAATACTAAAAACTGTTGCAGAGAAAGGCTTTTCTCCATCATCATTAACCAATTATATAAGAAACCCTATTGATTTCTATTATCAAAAAGTTTTAAAAATAAGAGAGTTTGATGAGGTTGAAGAAACCGTAGCAGCTAATACTCTAGGAACCGTAGTACACAATACTCTTGAAGATTTTTACAAACCATTTAAGGGGTCTATTTTAAGTATAGACAGTATTCAAAATTTAAAAGGTAAAATTCCTGAAACAGTTATGCATCATTTTACAAATGTTTACAAAGAAGGAGATGTTAAAACTGGTAAAAACCTCATTATTTTTGAAATTGCAAAACGTTATGTGTCCAATTTTTTAGATTTAGAAATTCAAGATTTAAAAGCAGGTAACCAGATTAAAATAATTGCCATTGAATCTAACAATATGGCACAAATAGATATTGCAGAACTTGATTTTCCTGTAAAACTCACGGGAACGGTAGACAGGGTTGATGAACGAAATGGTGTAACAAGAATTATTGATTATAAAACAGGAAAGGTGGAACAGACCGATGTGGAAGTAGTTAATTGGAAAGAAATTACTTCAGATTATAAAAAGTATAGTAAAAGTTTTCAGGTGCTTTCTTATGCTTATATGATGCAGCTTTTAGGAAGTATTAAACTTCCTGTTGAAGCTGGTATTATCTCGTTTAAAAACTTAAATGGTGGATTCTTGAAATTTGCAAAAAAAGACAAAACAGGCTCTCACGCTAAAAAAGACACCTTAATTACTCAAGAAACATTAGATAATTTTAGCACCGAATTAAAACAACTCATCATTGAGATTTGTAATAAAGAAATTCCGTTCACAGAAAAAGAAGTATAATGCCAAAAAAAGATGTTTTTGTTATTGATGGGAAACACAACAAGCCCATTTTAATTGATATAACTTACTTAGAAAAATCAACAAACAATCCAATACTAATATTTTGCCATGGTTATAAAGGATTCAAAGATTGGGGGGCTTGGAATCTTATGGCAGAGGCTTTTGCTAAAGCAGGGTTTTGTTTTATAAAGTTTAATTTTTCTCATAATGGAGGCACCATTAAACAACCCATTGACTTTCCAGATTTAGATGCGTTTGGAAATAATAATTATACGAAAGAATTAGACGATTTGCAATCTGTTATAGATTGGTGTTTTGAAAACGAGACTATAAAAACATTAGGCAACTTAAATAACCTTACATTGTTGGGACACAGCCGTGGAGGAGGAATTGTTTCTATTACAGCCTATGAAGATTTTAGAGTTAAGCAATTAATTAGTTTAGCTGGTGTATCTAATTTTTTAAACAGAACTGTTACAAAAGTTGATATTGAAGATTGGAAAAATTCTGGAGTTAAGTATGTTTTAAACGGCCGGACCAAACAGCAAATGCCTCATTTTTATCAGTTTTATGAAGACACCATAAAAAACAAAGACCGCTTACAAATTGAAAAAGCTGTTTCAAATTTAAAGATTCCCCATCTCATCATTCATGGCGATAAAGACACTAGTGTTTTAATTGCTGAAGCCGAAAACCTTCATCATTGGAACCCTAAAAGTAAGTTTGAGATTATTGAAGGAGCTGATCATGTCTTTAATGCACGCCACCCTTGGAATGAAAACCAACTCACTAAAGAACTAAAAGAGGTGATAGGTGTAGTGATTGAATTTTTAGATAAATAAAAAAACTCCAAGTAAATAAATTACTTGGAGTTTTTATTTAGAAATTTATGTGTAGAGTGAAAATTATATCTTCATTTGTCTATCAATCTGCTGGTCTAAAGAAATAAAAGTTTCGGTTCTTGAGACTCCAGAGATGGTCTGAATTTCATCATTAAGTAAGTGCATTAAGTGCGCATTGTTTTTGCAAATAATCTTGATTAAAACATTCCAGTTTCCGGTAGTATAGTGGCATTCTAAAACTTCAGGTACTTTTTTTAGTTGCTTAATTGCTTCAGGGTTGTGAATAGCTTTATCTAAGTAAACTCCAATAAAAGCAACCGTTGTATAACCTAAAACGCGAGGGTTGATAACAAATTTAGATCCAGTAATCAAACCGGATTTCTCAAGTTTGCGTAAACGTTGGTGAATGGCTGCACCAGAAATTCCTACATTACGGGCTATTTCAAGAATAGGTGTTCTAGCATCTACCATTAATGCACGTAGAATTTTTTTGTCTATGCCGTCAATTGTTAGGGCTTTGTCTTTATTTTTCATTTAGTGTAGTTTCTGTTTAGAATGCAAATGTAGTCATTTGGTTTCAAATTAAAACTAAAAATCCATGAATGATTGTTCAGGTAAATAAAAATATATCAGATTAGTTAACTAGCTTTGTCTTTAAATTTGTTGTAATGAATAAACCAATTTTAGTAACTGCCGCTATTCTAGGTCTTTTGGCCATTATTTTGGGGGCTTTTGGAGCACATACATTAAAGGAATTAATCTCTATTGAGTCTCTTAAAACTTTTGATACTGGTGTTCGTTATCAATTATATCATGCCCTTTTGTTATTGTTTGTTGGAGAGAGTTCTCTAATCAGACCAAAAGTTAAAAAAGTTATATTCTATTTGGTGGCTTTTGGTGTTGTTTTATTTTCTGGATCTATTTATGGTCTAGCAACTAATGTGTTGTGGTCTTTTAATTTTGAAGCCATTGGTTTTTTTACCCCAATTGGAGGATTACTCTTTATATTAGCCTGGGGTCTTTTGATTGTTAATTTTTTAATAATTAACAGAAAACACAATTAAAAATTAATTTACAATAAAAATATTGTCATATTTTTGATAAATAAATAAATTTCAAAATCATATGCCAATTAAAAATACAGGTTCTAATACTGTTTCTTTAGAGAGTTATGGTATAAAAAATGCCAAAATAAAATATCAATTATCTCCAAAACAATTACATGATATTTCTATTGAAAAAGGACTTGGTGTAGAGGTTTCTTCAGGTGCTTTAGCAGTTAATACTGGTGAATTTACAGGGCGCTCTCCCAAAGATAGATTTATTGTTAAGGATAATATTACCAAAGACCTTGTATGGTGGGGCGATGTTAATATACCTTTTGAAACTGATAAATTTGATAAACTTTACAATAAGGTTGTATATTATCTATCTAACAAGGAAGTGTTTGTTAGAGATTGTTATGCTTGTGCCGATCCTAATTACAGATTAAATCTTAGGGTTATAAATGAATATCCCTGGAGCAACCAGTTTGCTTACAATATGTTTTTAAGACCTACAAAAGAGGAAATAAAACGATTTAAACCCGAATGGACCGTGATTAATGCTCCTGGTTTTATAGCAAACCCTGATGAAGATGGAACGCGTCAACATAATTTTGCCATATTAAACTTTACAAAGAAGATTGCTTTAGTTGGGGGTACGGGTTATACAGGGGAAATAAAAAAAGGAATTTTCTCAGCCCTTAATTTTATACTTCCGGTATTTAAAGATACGTTGCCAATGCACTGTAGTGCTAATGTAGGGAAAGAGGGAGATACTGCTATCTTTTTTGGACTTTCAGGAACTGGAAAAACAACATTATCAACTGATGCCAACAGAAGTTTAATTGGCGATGATGAACACGGTTGGACGAATGATAACAACATATTTAATTTTGAGGGAGGTTGTTATGCTAAAGTTGTTAATCTTACAAGAAATAAGGAACCCGAAATTTATGATGCCATAAAGAAAGGAGCTATTCTTGAAAATGTAGTTTTAAAGGATCATGCTGAGGTAGATTTTGCAGATACTTCAATCACACAAAATACCAGAGTAAGTTACCCCATTCATTTTATAGAAAACATTCAAGTGCCGTCAGTAGGATTTAATCCTAAGAACATATTCTTTTTAACAGCAGATGCTTTTGGTGTTATCCCACCTATTTCTAAATTAACACCTAGTCAGGCAGCTTATCATTTTATTTCGGGTTACACAGCCAAAGTTGCTGGAACAGAAGCTGGAGTTGTTGAGCCACAACCATCATTTTCAGCATGTTTTGGTGCTCCTTTTATGCCTTTACACCCCGCAAAATATGCTGAAATGTTAAGTAAGAAAATGATAGAAGCCAAAGTTAACGTATGGTTGGTTAATACTGGATGGACAGGTGGTCCATACGGTATTGGAAAGCGTATTGAATTAAAGTATACCAGAGCAATGATTAATGCTGTTTTAAATGGAGATTTAGGACTTTATAACTATGATGACTATCACATACACTCGGTGTTTGGAGTTGCGCAACCTAGAATCTGTCCAGGAGTACCAACCAGTGTTTTAAGTCCTAGACAAACCTGGAACGATGATGGAGCATATTATACCATGGCGTTTAAATTAACAAACGCTTTCCGCAAAAATTTTAAAAAATTTGAAGCTCATTGTAATGAGGAAATAAGGCGAGGAGGTCCTCAACGGTATGCTTTTTAAACAAATTATTTGCCTTTTCATTTCACAAATTTTAATTAGTTATCGTACTCTTAGGCTTAAAAATAAATGCGCTAGGAAATTCTTTTTTAATACGCTTTAAAGCTCTATCAGCTTCTAAACGAGTTCTAAAATTGCCAGCCCAAATTTTAAAATTAGGTGACTCATATTCTATTCTGGATTTCCAATCGCTAAAAAATTCGTGAAATTCTTTTTGTGCAGCATAAGCCCCAGATCGATTACCATTGTATATTTGAATCTTGTACCTATCAGAGCTGTTCTCGGTTTTATTTAACTGTTTTTTTACGTTTAGTAAATTATCAATTTTATAATCCTGATTTATGTTTACCTGACCTTGTTGGGCAAAACAAGAAACAGAAATCATAAAAAATAAAATGATAAAGGCTTTGGATTTTGAACTTAAATGCAGCATTTTTTAGTATTTCTACAAATTTATACGATATAAACTAAATTATGGTTGTTTTTATTATTTAGAATCTCTCTAAATTAATAATTAACAACTCTCTAACACTTCCAAAATCGACTTTTAATATTACTTTTGCCTGAGATTTTAAAAGTATGACTTTTGTCATGTTTTCATGAAAAAATCATACCAAAGATTAGAAGTTAATTTAACCAATAATATGAAACAGGTGATTCACCGTAAATTAAGTGAAAACATTCTTCGTTTTGGCTTAGTTATTTTATTAGCGTTTACAACCTCGCTTTCCGCTCAAGAAGGAGATCCAGCAAAAGGAAAATCATTATTTAATGCCAATTGTGCCGCTTGTCATAAACTAGATAAGAAAATGACAGGTCCTGCTTTACGCAATGTTGAGCAGCGTTTGGCTGATGAAGAAGGTTTAGATAGAGAATGGATTTATGCTTGGATTAGAAATAGCTCCGCGCTTATCAAGTCTGGAGATGCTTATGCTAACAAGATTTATGCTGAATATAATAACGCTGCTATGACGGCTTTTCCTCAGTTAAGTGATGAGGATTTAAATAATATTTTAGCGTATACAGCTGCAGAGCCTCCAAAAGCGCCTGATACGCCAGTTCCAGCTCCTGGGGCTGAAAGTACTACTGGTTCTGGAGGTATTTCGAATGAACTTATTCTTGGTGCATTAGCTATTTTATTTATTCTATTAGCTGCGGGCCTATATTTGGTAAATAAAACATTGCGCAGATTTGCCGAGGTTCAAAATATAGACTTACCTGAGGTATCAAAGAGAAAACCTCTATGGAAAGCTTTTGTTGAGAATCAATTTTTAATGCTGGTTACGGCTATCTTCTTCTTACTGGCAAGTGCTTATTTTATGTATGGGTATTTAATGCAGATAGATGTAAACCAAGGGTATCAACCTGTGCAGCCAATTCACTTCTCACATAAGATTCATGCGGGAGATAACGGAATTGATTGTAAATACTGTCACTCTTCTGCTAGAGTAAGTAAACATTCAGGGATTCCATCGTTAAATATTTGTATGAACTGCCATAAATCTATTTATGAATATAACGGAGAGACTTCACCAGAGTATTCAAAAGAGTTCTATGATGGGGAAATAAAGAAATTGTATGAAGCTGTTGGATGGGATGATGCAGCACAACAATATACAGGTGAAACTAAACCAGTAAAATGGGTTAGGATTCACAACTTACCAGACTTCGTTTACTTTAACCATTCTCAACATGTTACAGTTGGCGGTCAAGAATGTCAAACCTGTCACGGACCTGTAGAGGAAATGGAGATCTTATATCAACATTCAACATTAACTATGGGATGGTGTATTAACTGTCATAGAGAGACTAATGTGAAGGTTGAGGATAACGAATACTATGAGAAAATTCATGAAGAATTATCTAAAAAGTATAACGTTGACAAGTTAACAGTAGCCGAAATGGGTGGACTGGAATGTGGTAAGTGTCATTATTAATTTAGTAAGAAGTAATTCAATTATATCATATGTCATCAAACAAGAAATACTGGAAAAGTGTTGAAGAACTAAAAGATGGTTCTATTGTTGAGACGCTAAAACAAAACGAGTTTGTTCAAGAAATTCCAGTAGATGAATTTTTAGGAGATAAAGAAGCTTTAGAAGGAAGTTCTACTACTCGTCGCGATTTCTTAAAATATGTAGGTTTTAGTACGGCAGCAGCGTCATTGGCTGCCTGTGAAGGTCCTGTAAAAAAATCAATTCCTTACGTAGTGCAACCAGAGGAAATAATTCCAGGTGTTGCTAACTACTATGCTACTACTGTAGCTGATGGATTTGATTTTGCAAGTGTTTTAGTAAAAACTCGTGAAGGTCGTCCAATTAAAATTGAAAATAATGCCTTAGCCACTACTCATGGAAGTGCCAACGCTAGAGTGAATGCTTCGGTTTTAGGATTGTATGATAGTTTAAGAGTTCAAGGCCCTAAGAAAGGTGGAGAAAATTCTTCTTGGGATGAATTAGATGCTGAAGTAACTTCAGAATTAGCCAAAGCTGCTAGTGCAGGCAAAGATATTGTGTTATTAACACAAACCTTTGCTAGCCCATCAACAAGTAAGTTGATTTCTGAGTTCAAAGAAAAATATGGTAATGTTCGTCATGTTGTTTATGATGCTGTTTCAGAATCTGCTGCACTAGATGCTTACCAAGCAAAATATGGAGAGCGTGGTCTTGCAGATTACGATTTCTCTAAAGCCATGACCATTGTGTCTGTTGGAGCCGATTTCTTGGGAGATTGGCAAGGAGGTGGATTTGATTCTGGCTACGCTAAAAATAGAATCCCTGATCATGGGAAAATGTCTCGTCATATTCAGTTTGAATCTAATATGTCATTGACAGGGGCAAACGCCGATAAACGAGTACCAATGATACCTAGTCAGCAAAAATTAGCTTTGGCTAAATTGCATAGCTTACTTGTTGGTGGTGGTTTTTCAGAAAGTTTACCAGAGCATATAGAAGATGCGGTACAAAAAGCAGCATCTCAACTTAAAAAGGCAGGAAGTAATGGTGTAGTTGTTACAGGAATACAAGATATCAATGCACAAACCGTTGTTTTAGAAATAAATGAAGCTTTGGCTAGTAAAGCATTTGATCCTAAAACACCTGTTAAAACTAGACAAGGTAGTAACCAGAATGTAGCTGCCTTAGTATCTGATTTAAAAGCGGGTAAAATAGGTGTGTTACTTATGGCTGGTGTTAATCCAGTATATACATTAGCAAATGCTTCAGATTTTGTTGAAGGATTAAAAAATACATTCTCTGTAGCTTTTTCAATGAAAGCAGACGAGACTTCAACTTTAGCTAATTACATAGCTGCTGCGCCTCACTATTTAGAGTCTTGGGGAGATACTGAAATCAAGAAAGGGCATTATGCTTTAACGCAACCAACTATTCGACCATTATTCAATACAAGACAATTTCAAGAGTCTTTATTAAAATGGACCGAAAACGATTCTACATATTCAGATTACATAAAGGAAACTTGGGGAACCAGTATTTTAGGAGGTAGTTCGTTCAACCAAGCATTACACGATGGTGTATTTGTTGGTGAAATTGCTACTGAAACAGAAGATACAGCGGAAGCTGGAGATGAAGCAGAGACACCATCTAGCAATCCTGCTAGTGCCTTAGTAAAATCGACTAATGCAAATGATGGTTTAGAACTTACACTTTATACAAAAACTGGAATGGGTGACGGCCAACAAGCCAATAACCCATGGTTACAAGAGTTTCCAGATCCAATAACAAGAACCTCTTGGGATAACTACTTAACGGTTTCTAAAGCTGATGCTGAAGTATTAGGTTTAGTAAATGAACACGAGGCTACTGGAGCGTTAAACGGAAGTTATGCCAATGTAACTGTTAACGGAACCACTGTTACAGTGCCAGTAATCATTCAGCCAGGTCAAGCTAAAGGGTCTGTAGGTTTATCATTTGGTTATGGTAGAACTGCAGGATTAAAAGAAGAAATGCAAACAGGTGTAAATGCCTATGCTTTATATAATAACTTTAACAATGTACAAAATGTAACAGTTGAGGCTGCTTCAGGAATGCATGAATTTGCATGTGTTCAGTTGCACAATACCTTAATGGGACGTGGAGATATTCTTAAAGAAACTATCTTAGAAGTATTTAATACTAAAGATAAAAAGTACTGGAATGCTATTCCAACAGTATCTTTAAATCATGAACCAGTTCCAGTAGATTCACCTGAGGTTGATTTATGGGATGAGTTTGATCGATCTATTGGGCATCACTTCAATTTATCTATTGATTTAAATGCTTGTACAGGATGTGGTGCTTGTGTGATAGCATGTCATGCAGAAAACAATGTGCCAGTAGTTGGTAAAGAAGAAGTACGTAGATCTCGAGATATGCACTGGTTGCGTATCGATAGATATTACTCATCAGAAGAATCTTTTGAAGGTGATAACAACAAGAAAGATGAAATTTCTGGTTTAGGAAGTTCATTAAGTGAGTTTAATGAAATGGAATCTGCGGCAGATAACCCTCAGGTAGCATTTCAACCAGTAATGTGTCAGCACTGTAACCATGCACCTTGTGAAACAGTATGCCCTGTAGCAGCAACATCGCATGGTCGTCAAGGACAGAATCATATGGCTTATAACCGTTGTGTTGGTACCAGATACTGTGCTAACAACTGTCCTTATAAAGTACGTCGCTTTAACTGGTTCCTATACACTGGAAATGATGAGTTTGATTATCATATGAATGATGATTTAGGGCGTATGGTACTGAATCCAGATGTAGTGGTTCGTTCTCGTGGAGTAATGGAAAAATGTTCTATGTGTATTCAAATGACACAAAAAACTATCTTAGATGCTAAACGTGATGGACGTCCTATTAAAGATGGAGAATTACAAACAGCTTGTTCTGCAGCTTGTAGTAGTGGAGCTATGACCTTTGGAGATATCAATGATAAGGAAAGTAAAGTTGCAAAACTTAAGAAAGATAACCGTATGTATCACTTGTTAGAGCATGTTGGAACAAAACCAAATGTGATGTATCAAACTAAAGTGAGAAATACAACAGAAGCATAAATCTAATTAAAGAATCAATTATATAATTATGGCGTCTCATTACGAAGCACCTATTAGAAGACCTTTAGTTACAGGCGATAAATCATACCACGATGTAACTGTGGATGTAGCAAAACCTGTAGAAGGAAAAGCAAATAAACAGTGGTGGATTGTTTTTGGAATTGCACTGACAGCTTTTCTATGGGGAATTGGATGTATTATTTATACAATATCTACAGGTATTGGAACTTGGGGTTTAAATAAAACCGTAGGTTGGGCTTGGGATATTACTAACTTTGTTTGGTGGGTAGGTATTGGTCACGCAGGAACTCTTATTTCTGCAGTACTTTTATTATTTCGTCAAAAATGGAGAATGGCTATTAACCGATCTGCGGAAGCAATGACCATTTTCTCGGTAGTTCAAGCAGGTTTGTTCCCAATTATTCACATGGGGCGTCCATGGCTTGGGTATTGGGTATTACCAATTCCAAACCAATTTGGATCGCTTTGGGTAAATTTTAACTCACCGTTACTTTGGGACGTATTTGCAATTTCAACTTATTTATCGGTGTCATTAGTATTCTGGTGGACTGGTTTATTACCCGATTTTGCCATGTTACGTGATAGAGCTATTAAACCATTTCAAAAGAAAATATATTCATTACTAAGTTTTGGATGGTCTGGTCGTGCAAAAGATTGGCAGCGTTTTGAAGAAGTATCTTTAGTTCTTGCTGGTTTAGCAACACCTTTAGTGCTTTCTGTACATACTATTGTATCGTTTGACTTTGCTACTTCTGTAATTCCTGGTTGGCATACTACCATCTTCCCACCTTATTTCGTTGCTGGTGCAGTATTCTCAGGATTTGCTATGGTTAATACACTGCTTATTATTATGCGTAAGGTATGTAACCTTGAAGATTATATCACTGTACAGCATATTGAGTTGATGAACATTATCATTATGATTACAGGTTCTATTGTTGGTGTAGCTTATATAACAGAGTTATTTATTGCATGGTATTCTGGAGTAGAATATGAGCAATATGCATTCTTAAACAGAGCAACAGGGCCTTACTGGTGGGCTTATTGGGCTATGATGACCTGTAATGTATTCTCACCTCAATTCATGTGGTTCAAGAAATTAAGAACTAGTATTATGTTCTCATTTGTAATCTCAATTGTTGTAAATATAGGAATGTGGTTTGAGCGCTTTGTTATTATCGTAACATCGTTACACAGAGATTATTTACCATCATCATGGACAATGTTCTCTCCAACGTTTGTAGATATAGGGATATTTATAGGAACCATCGGATTCTTCTTCGTATTGTTCTTACTATATTCAAGAACATTCCCTGTAATTGCTCAGGCTGAGGTAAAAACAATTTTAAAATCTTCTGGAGAAAAATATAAGAACTTGCGTGAAGCAGGAAAAAGTTTAGTGGGTACTGGTGTTGATGCTAGAACTTCAGGAGGTAACAATAAAGAAACAAAAAACTAAAAGTAGCATATGGAAGCTTCAAAAGTAATTCACGCTATTTATACCGATGATGATGTACTAATGTCTGCTGTTAAAAAGGTTAAGGCAGAGAAACATCATATAGAAGAAATATACACACCGTTTCCTGTTCATGGGCTAGATAAGGCTATGGGCTTAGCTCCAACGCGTATTGCTATTACGGCTTTTATGTACGGTTTGGTTGGTTTAACGGTAGCTATAGTCATGATGAATTTTATCATGATAAAAGACTGGCCGCAAAACATTGGTGGTAAACCAAGTTTTAGTTATTTAGAAAACATGCCAGCATTTGTACCAATTATGTTTGAGTTAACAGTGTTTTTTGCTGCGCACTTAATGGTAATTACGTTTTATTTACGTAGTAGAATGTGGCCATTTAAAAAGGCTGAAAACCCAGATCCGAGAACTACTGATGACCATTTTTTAATGGAGGTAGCAGTTCATGGAAATGAAAGTGAATTAGAAGAATTACTTAAAGAAACTGGGGCTGTAGAAATTAATTTAGTAGATAAAGAAGCGCATTAATATAGTAATATGAAAGGCTTAATTAAAATATTAGTAATAGCAATCGTTTTTGTAGCAGTATCATGTAAAAAAGATACAGCTCCTAATTACCAATTCATGCCTAATATGTATGAATCTGAAGGGTATGAAACTTATGGTGAAGCTGCTTTCCGTAACGGGCTTGAAGCTCAATTACCTGCTGAGGGTAGTGTGCCTAGAGGTCATATACCTTTTGATATTGAAAACACAACAGAAGGTTATGATTTAGCAAAAGCTACTCTAACGAGTCCTTTAGATTCTACCCAAGTAGATTTAGTTACAGGAAAAGAGTTATATGAAATTTACTGTGGTATTTGTCACGGAACTAAAGGAGACGGAAAGGGTAATTTAGTGAAACGCGAAAAAATATTAGGTATTCCAAGTTATGACGATGCTGGTAGAGCTATAACAGCAGGAAGTATTTATCACACTATTTACTATGGTAAGAACAGTATGGGATCTTATGCTAACCAATTGAATGAGAATGAGCGTTGGCAAGTGGTTTCATACGTGTTAAAGTTAAAAGCAGATTTAGAAAAGTAAGAAGATAAGATTATATAGATATGTATACATTTTCAAAAAAATTAAAGACATTTTCTATCATTCTAATGGTGTTAGGACTATTAGGTGTAGGTTATGGTTTTATGACATCTCATAAATCTTTTGAAGAAGTTGAACACTTATTAGAGTCCGAAGCACATCATGGAGGTGGACATGGAGAAGCTACGCACGTTACACATGCCGAAGCATCTCATGATGCACATGCTTCAGATACTCATGGAGAAACTGCTCATGCAGGAGATGAACATACAAAACATATTGAGCATGTACAGCACCAAATAGCTAACAGACCTTGGGCGGCATTGTATGTTGCTGCATTCTTCTTTATGATGATTGCACTTGGTGTTTTAGCTTTTTATGCTATTCAGGTAGCATCACAAGCAGGGTGGTCTCCAGTGCTCTTTAGAGTAATGGAAGGCATTACTTCTTATTTGTTACCAGGTGCTATAGTAGTGGTTTTAATTGCCATAGCTTCTGGAACTATTGGGCATTACAACTTGTTTATTTGGATGGATCCTGAGGTTGTAGAACATGATAAACTAATCCAAGGTAAATCGGCTTGGTTAAATCTAACGGGCTTTATTATTAGAGCCACCATATTTATAGCTGGTTGGAGTTTATACCGCCATTTTTCTCGCAAGTTTTCAATTGCTCAAGACACTGCAGATGATAATAAAAACTTTAAAAAATCATTTCGTATTGCTGCTGGGTTCTTAGTATTCTTTATTTACACAGAATCTATGATGTCTTGGGATTGGATCATGAGTGTAGACCCTCACTGGTTTTCAACATTATTTGGTTGGTACGTATTTGCAAGTATGTTTGTAAGTGGAATTACGGTAATTGCATTAATATCACTATATCTAAAATCTAGAGGCTACTTAGATTTTGTGAATGAAAACCATTTACATGATGTTGCAAAATACATGTTTGCATTTAGTATTTTTTGGACATACTTATGGTTCTCACAATTCATGCTTATTTGGTATTCAAACATACCAGAAGAGGTAACATATTTTATAGCAAGATTTAATGATTACAAATTACCATTCTTGGGTATGGTAGCTTTAAACTTTGTATTTCCAATATTAATGTTAATGAACGCCGATTACAAACGTATTCCTTGGTTTGTTGTAATGACAGGTCTGGTTATTTTATTCGGTCATTATATTGATATATTTAACATGATTATGCCAGCTACGGTTGGAGATAGATGGTTTATCGGGATTCCAGAAATTAGCTCAATATTATTATTCGCTGGGTTATTTATTTTTGTTGTATTTACTGCTTTAACAAAAGCACCATTACTTGTAAAAAGATACCCTTTTAGAAAAGAAAGCGAAGATTTTCATTATTAATTAAAGAATTAAATAAAGACGAACAATACCAATGACTGCTTTATTAACAATTATAGTTTTAGTATTTATTTTAATCGCCATTTGGCAAATGGTTAAAATATTCGATTTGGCACAAGCTAAGAGTGGAGGTGATGAGATTCCCGGAGTAGCCACAGACAAGGATAATTCCTTAAACGGATATTTGATGATGGGCTTTTTAGCGTTCATTTATGTAATTACCATTGTAAGTTGCGTAAAATGGGGCGATTTACCTTTATTGTCAAATTCGGCTTCAGAGCACGGGCCAACTATTGACAACCTGATGATTATATCATTAGTAATCATCTTTTTTGTGCAAACCGTTACTCAATTCTTGTTACATTATTTCGCATTTAAATATAAAGGTGAAAAAGGAAAGCAAGCGTTATTCTTTGCAGATAATAATAAATTAGAAGCTATCTGGACTATTATTCCTGTAATTGTGTTAGCTGGGTTAATTATTTACGGATTAAACACTTGGATTAATATCATGGGTGTTGATGAAAGTGATGATCCTATTGTTATAGAATTATATGCACAACAGTTTAACTGGAAAGCAAGATATGCTGGAGCCGATAACACATTAGGTAAAGCCAATGTTCGTTTAATTGATATTGACCGTGCTAATATTTTAGGATTAGATGAAGCTGATCCTAATGCGCAAGATGATATTATTACTACAGAATTACATTTACCAAAAGGTAGACCTGTGTTGTTTAAAATGCGTTCACAAGATGTGTTACACTCAGCATACATGCCGCATTTTAGAGCACAAATGAACTGTGTGCCTGGAATGATTACTCAGTTTGGTTTTACACCTACTAAAACAACAGCAGAAATGCGTGCAACACAACAAATGAAAGACAAGGTTGCTAATATTAATGAAATTAGAGTTGAAAATAGTAAAGAGTTAATAGCAAAAGGCGAGGAAGCTTTAGAGCGCTATGAATTTGATTATGTTCTTATATGTAACAAGATATGTGGAAAATCACATTATAATATGCAAATGAAAATTGTAGTAGAAGAGGAAGAAGAATTCAATGCATGGTTAAAAGAACAGAAAGAATTTAAAAACTCTCTAATTAACTAATTTAAAAAAAGAAAAAACGATATAAGATTATGTCAGCACACGCAGATACTCACGCACACGACGACCACGGACATCATCATAAAGAAACGTTTGTTACTAAATATATATTTAGTCAGGATCATAAAATGATTGCTAAACAGTACTTGGTAACAGGTACAATTATGGGGGTTATTGGTGTAATTATGTCATTGTTGTTCCGTATGCAAATTGCATGGCCAGAGCAACCAAACGTAATATTTGAAGCACTTTTAGGGAAATGGGCTCCAGAAGGTGTTATGGATGCCGATATATATTTAGCATTAGTAACCATTCATGGTACCATCATGGTATTTTTTGTTCTTACTGCCGGATTAAGTGGTACGTTTAGTAACTTACTTATTCCTCTTCAGATTGGGGCTCGTGATATGGCTTCAGGCTTCTTAAATATGGTGTCATACTGGTTATTCTTTTTATCTAGTGTGGTGATGGTGATTTCATTATTCGTATCTGCAGGACCAGCAGCAGCTGGTTGGACTATTTACCCGCCATTATCAGCATTACCTATGGCGCAAGGTGGTTCTGGAACTGGTATGACTTTATGGTTAGTATCTATGGCAATCTTTATTGCATCATCATTACTTGGGTCATTAAATTACATAGTAACGGTATTAAACCTTAGAACTAAAGGGATGTCTATGACTAGATTACCTTTAACTATTTGGGCATTTTTCATTACTGCTGTTATAGGTGTTATTTCGTTTCCAGTACTTCTATCTGCAGCTTTACTGTTAATAATGGATAGAAGTTTTGGTACATCCTTCTTCTTGTCAGATATATTTATTCAAGGCGAAGTGCTACACTATCAAGGTGGTTCTCCGGTTTTATTTGAGCACTTATTCTGGTTCCTAGGACACCCTGAGGTATATATTGTTATATTGCCTGCAATGGGATTAGTTTCTGAGATTATGGCAACAAACTCACGTAAACCAATTTTTGGTTACAGAGCTATGATTGCTTCTATTCTAGCAATTGCTTTCCTTTCAACAATTGTTTGGGGACATCACATGTTCGTATCAGGAATGAATCCATTCCTAGGGTCTGTATTTACTTTTACAACGTTGTTAATTGCAATTCCATCTGCAGTAAAAGCATTTAACTGGATTACAACTATATGGAAGGGTAATCTACAGATGAATCCAGCTATGTTATTCTCAATTGGTTTTGTATCTACGTTTATAACTGGTGGTTTAACAGGTATTATTCTTGGAGATAGTGCTCTAGATATTAATGTTCATGATACTTATTTTGTGGTTGCACACTTCCACTTGGTAATGGGTATCTCTGCATTATACGGTATGTTTGCAGGTATTTATCACTGGTATCCTAGAATGTATGGAAGAATGCTCAATAAAAATTTAGGATATATTCATTTTTGGGTAACAGCAGTTTGTGCTTATGGAGTGTTCTTTCCAATGCATTTTATTGGTATGGCAGGATTGCCACGTCGATATTATACAAATAGTAACTTCCCATTATTTGATGATGTTTCAAACGTGAATGTTATTATTACCATATTTGCTTTAATTGGAGGAGCAGTACAAATAGTGTATTTATACAACTTCTTTGTGAGTATCTACTATGGTAAGAAAACAGTTCAAAACCCATGGCGCTCAACTACTTTAGAATGGACAGCACCAATTAAGCATATCCATGGAAACTGGGAAGGAGAGATACCTCACGTGTACCGTTGGTCTTATGATTATAGTAAACCAGGACATGATGAAGACTTTGTTCCTCAGAATGTTCCCTTAAAAGAAGGTGAAGAAGAACTTCAGCATTAGAAAATAAATTCTTGATAAATAAACGATAAAACCCATCTATTATAGGCGGGTTTTATCGTTTAAATGTAATTTTTTTCGATAAAACAAAAAATAATCAAAAAAATATCGTTGAAATACAAAAAAATCAGTTAAATTGCGTTGTGTAATTAAATTGTAAGATTAATTCTATTTAAAAGAAAGAATAATTTTCAATCAATAATAGAAACATGTAATCTTTGATTTTAATATTTCAGCAATGACAACCAAACCCTCATTTAAGAAAGTTCTTAGAAAAACTTTCTTTATTTTAACATTCTTGTGGACATCATACTCCAGCTTTGCCCAATGTCCTACAATTACCGATCCCAGCCCTACTATTTGTAATGCCTCTGGTTATACTTTTGCTAATTTAACCTCAGACTATGCAACTGATAATGGTAGTGGTATTGTATGGTACAGTGCTTCTACAGGAGGAAGTACTTTTAATCCAAACGAATTAGTTGAAGAAGGAATTTATTACGCAGATGATAATTCTGGGACCTGTGGTTCTAGAGCCCCAATAAGTGTAAGCTTTCAGTTAAGTCCTTCTAATCAAAATTTAGATCAAATTTATTGCAGTAATGAAAATGCAACTATTCAAACGTATATTGATGATGTGTTGCAGGCCAGTATCCCGCCGGCAGGCTCTGTTAGTATTTACTATGATTTTAATTTGACAAACTTGGCAAATACTACTGATGCTCTTATTGGTGGAGCAGCTAATTACTATATTGTTTTTATAGATAATGGAGGTTGTGAAAGCCAAATTAAAATAGGGCAAGTAGGTGTGTTTACCTCACCTCAGGACCCTACTCCCCTAAGTAATCAGCAATTTTGTTCTACAGGAAATCCTATGGTGGGTAATTTAGATCCAGGAACAACGTCAACAAATATTAACTGGTACGAAAATTTAGATGCTTTAGGAGACCCAATACCTCCAGCGTTATCATCTTTAACAGCATTGGTCAACGGGAATACGTATTATGTACAAGTAGATGATATATTTTGTGTTAGTAATCCTGTAGCTGTTACAGTAGCAATAGATACCCCTGTTGATCCTGGCACACCAGGAACTTTGGAGTATTGTAATGATAATTTACCAGCAAGTGATTTTAACTTATTTGATGAGTTAGGAGGAACACCAGATACAACAGGAACATGGTCAGGACCAATAGCAACTTCAAACGGACATTTAGGAACTGTTAATCTCTCTACTTTAACAGGTGGAAATTATACGTTTACATATACAGTACCAAGTAATGGAATGTGTCCTGATGGTATATCATCAGTTTCTATAACCGTATATGAAACTCTAACATCAGGCATACCATCAGGGTTAAACCCAGCAACTTTTTGTGAATCTCAATTACCAATAGGTTTTGATCTATTTACACTACTATCAGGTTTTGACCCTAATGGACAGTGGGCACAAGGAACTTTAAGCACAGATCCAGTGGTTACAAGCTCTATAGATTTAAGTGGTTTTACTCCGGGAACTTATAATTTTACTTATAGTCAAAATTTAGCGCCTAGCCCTTGTTTAGAAGAATCTACAACGGTTCAAGTAACGGTACTTCAAGATCCAAATGCTGGAAATGCAGTAAATCAAACATTCTGTGAAAACGATTTAGCATCTAATTCTCCTTTTAATTTATTTGATGCCTTAGATGGGTCACAAGATCATAATAGTGGTACATGGACTGACGCATCCAATGTAACAATTTCAAATTCAATTGATATAACAGGATTTACCGTTGCAGGGAGCCCATATACTTTTAATTACACCATTGATAATGGTTCTTGTTTTGATACAGAACCAATTACAATAACCATTGAACCTGCTCCAGAATCTGGGATTCTAGTATCTTCTTTTCCTGATTATTGTGAAGGAGAAGCGCCTTCAAGTTATAATTTATTCGATTTATTGGAGGGAGAGGATCAAACAGGAACATGGTATGTAGGAACAGATAATACAGGAACTACTATTTCAAATTCAGTAGATTTATCAGGGTATACTCCAGGAATATATGATTTTACTTTTGATGTAGACGCTATAGGAAGTTGTGACGATGTATTAGTTAGCGTTTCTGTTACTATTAATCCGTTACCAAATACTGGAAATCCAACACCCGCTACATTTTGTGAAAATGATTTAGCACCTAATTCGCCATTGAGTTTATTAGGGCAATTATCAGGTCAAGACGCTGGAGGAAATTGGTCAGATGATGATACTACGGGTGCTTTAAATGGAACTGATGTAGATCTTACTTTATTATCAGTCGGTTCTTATAATTTCACTTATTCTATAACAGACCTTAATGGATGTTCAAACAGTTCAACCGTTGTAGTAACGGTTGATGATGCCCCAGAATCGGGAACGCCTAATGGATCATTAGAACTTTGCGCAGCAGAATTAACAGCTGGTCAAACGGTTAACTTATTTGATTTATTAGAAGATGAAGACCAAACAGGGACGTGGAATGATGATGATACAACAGGAGCTTTGTCTGGAAACACCCTTACTGTAGATGGTCTTGCAGATGGAACTTACAATTTTACCTATGATGTTACATCTATAGGTACTTGTGATGATGTTTTAGTAACTGTAACGGTTGTTATAAACGACCCGCCACCGCCAACAGCATCACCTAGTCAATCATTTTGTGATACTGGAACTATAGGGGATATTACAGTTACTGGAACCAATATACAATGGTATGATCAAGCCACTGGGGGCACACCTCTTAGTAATACAGTTGATTTAACCGATGGAGGAACTTATTATGCATCTCAAACCGACCCGATTACAGGTTGTGAATCTTCGATTAGAACTTTGGTAACAGCTTCTGTAAACCAAACACCTGTAGCTGGAAATCCAGTAACACCAATAACTGAATGTAATAACAATGCTAATATTGATTTATTTACAACTTTAGATGGAACTCAAGATACTGGAGGAGTATGGCAAGATATTGATGGAACAGGAGCAGTTTCAGGTAGTACGCTAGATGGTACAATGCTTGCAGCAGGCACTTATAATTTCACATATTTTATAGCGGCTAATTCACCTTGTTTAGATGCCAGTGTTAACGTTGTTTTAACTATAGAAGAATCTTTTAACCCAGGAACTTCAGCGTCAATTAATTTATGTAGTGATAGTGGTACAACCGATTTATTTCCTCTTTTAGGGGGAGCAGATATAGGAGGCTCATGGTCTCCAATCTTAACAAGTGGAACCGGAGTCTTTGACCCAGCATTAGATGCTGCAGGGGTTTACACATATTCTTTAGATAATACTTGCGGTACTGTAAGTAGTACGGTAACAGTAACAATTACACAAATAGCAAATGCAGGAACAGATAATTCTGTAACAATATGTATTGCAGATGGACCAACCGATTTATTTAGTTATTTAGGAGGTGCAGACACAGGAGGAACTTGGTCCCCCACATTAGCAAGTGGGACAGGGGAATTTGATCCATTAGTTGATGTAGATGGAGATTACACCTATACAATTCTACCAACGACTCCTTGTGACGTAGGTGCCAGCGCAATAATAACAGTAGCAGTAGGTGATAGTGTTGCGCCAACAGTTATAAATCCAAATCCATCGTATTGTAAAGTTGATAATCCAACAATCGGTGATTTAGATTCAAACTTATCTGCAACAGGAACCATTATGTGGTATGCAGATGCTACTTTAACAATAGTTTTACAGCCAACAGATCCCTTAATTGATGGTGAAGATTATTTCGCAACGCAAACAGGCACTAGTGGATGTCCGTCATCAACATCTGTACAAGTTGATGTAACTGTTAGCGATACACCAACACCAACTTTGGAAGATACTAATATGGAGTATTGTATCAATGATGAACCCACAATAATGAATCTTACAAATAATATAGCAGAGTACAGTTCTAATGCTAATAATGTTAATTGGTATGATTCTGAAACAGGAGGTTCTGCGCTCAGCAGTGCTATAGAACTTTCAAACGCTACAACCTATTATGCCGTATTAATAGACCCTATTACAGGATGTGAAAGTAGTACACGTTTACCAGTTACTCCAGATTTAACAGGTTGTGATGTTGCACGACTGCCTGACGGATTCTCACCAAATGGCGATGGTATTAATGATACCTATGATTATGATAACCTAGACATTCTGTATCCAAATTTTGAAATGGAAATCTATAATAGGTATGGAAATATTGTTTATAAGGGAAATGCAAGTACACCCAGATTTAATGGAAAATCTAATCAATCCAGTACAATGGGAAGTGGCAATTTGCCCGTAGGAGTTTATTATTATATTTTCAATTTTAATGATGGTGTAAATAAGCCTAAACAAGGCAGATTATACTTAAATAGATAATGATTAACAAAGCAAAATTTATAAAATGAAACATTTAAATAAATATTATAAGATAGTTGCTTTGTTAGGTTTGACATTTATGTCTCTTCAAAGCTTTGGACAACAAGACCCTCAATTTACACAATATATGTATAACATGAGTGTAATAAACCCTGCTTATGCTACAGCAGATGAAGCTATTTTAAATTTAGGAGGGTTATATAGAACACAATGGGTTGGTATTGAAGGTGCGCCAAAAACAGGAACCTTTTTTGCTCATACACCTATTAATGATAAAATTGAAATAGGTATATCACTTACCAATGATAATATTGGCGATGTTGTTCAGGAAAATAACATGTATGCAGATTTTGCCTACGTGTTACCAGTTGGTTTAGAAGGAAAACTGTCCTTAGGATTAAAAGCAGGATTGACATTTTTTGATGTGAACTTTAATGACTTCGTCTTACAGTCAGGTGCTTCTTCTACAGATATTGCCTTTAATGAGAATATTAGTAAGACTTTCCCTAATTTAGGAATAGGAGCTTTTTACTTTACTGATAATTATTATTTAGGGTTATCAGCTCCCAATATGCTTACTACAAAGCATATTGAAACTGAAAACGGTATAACCGCATCCGGTGTTGAAGCTATCCACTTCTTTTTAACAGGAGGTTATGTATTTGATTTGAATCCAAACTTAAAGTTTAAACCTGCCTTTATGGCTAAATCTGTTAAGGGAGCACCAGTTGCTTTAGATATAACAGCTAATGTTTTAATCAATGAAAAACTGGAAGCTGGATTAGGATACCGGTTGGATGATGCCGTTAGTGGTTTAGTTAGTTTTAGAGTGAAACCAGATTTAAGAATAGGTTATGCTTACGATTTTACAACGACTAACCTTGGCGATTTTAATTCTGGATCTCATGAAATTTTCATTTTGTTTGATGTGGATTTATTCGGACTTAAAGGTGGTTATGATCGTTCTCCTAGATTCTTTTAAAATAATAACAGAAAAGATGAAAAAACACATATATATACTTGCAGGTCTTTTATTGGTTAGCGGAATCACTTTCGCTCAAAATAGCAATTTAAAAAAGGCTCATAAACTTTTTGAGATGAAAGCTTACGCCGATGCTGTTGAAATTTATGAAACCAATGACCGTTCAAAAGAGGTGCTTCAAAATTTGGCAGATAGTTATTACTTTAACTTCAATATGGAAAAAGCCATAAATACGTACAAAGAGTTATTAGCTAAATATGGAGATTCTATTAGCAAAGATTTAAGGTTTAGGTATGCTCAAGCCTTAAAAGGTGCAAAAAAATATAAAGAAGCAGATATTCAACTAAGTAAATATTATGGTGAAGTAGTAGATACCGATACTTTTGTTGAATTGAATAAGAAAACAACACCTCATATTTTCAATCTTAAAATACTAGATGATACCAATTCAACCAGTGATTTCGGCTTGTCTTTTTATGATGATGATAAAGTAGTATTTGCTTCAACCAGGAACAATGAAAATCCAACCTACAGTTGGAATAATCTGCCTTATTTAGACTTGTATAGTGCTACACTATCTGAAGATGGTAAACTAGAAAATATCACTTCTTTTTCAGGAGAAGTAAATACAAAATCTCATGAAAGTAATGCTACCTTTAGTATAGATGGTAAAACTATGTATTTTAATAGAACTAATGGTTCAAGGGTAAAAGTGGATGGAGAGAGAATTGCTCATATTAAAATATTTAAGGCAGAATTAATTGATGGAAAATGGACTAATGTTAAAGCATTACCATTTAACTCTAATTCGTATAGCACTGAACACCCTAGTTTAAGTAAAGATGGTAAAACACTTTATTTTGCAAGTGATATGCCCGGAACCTTAGGTAGTTTTGATATTTATAAAGTGGCTATCAATGATGATGGAACCTATGGTGAGCCAGAAAACTTAGGAGATAAAATAAATACAAAACACCGGGAACAATTTCCTTATATCAGTGATTTGAATGCGTTGTATTTTGCATCAGATGGTCATTTGGGTTATGGCGGATTGGATGTATTTAGAAGTAATTCTATTAACGGAAGTTTTGATAAACCAGTAAATTTAGGAAGTTCTATAAATAGTAGTTTTGATGACTTTGCCTATGTTATTAATGAAAAGAGTGATCAAGGTTATATGTCGTCTAACAGAACAGGTCATGATCAGTTATATAGTTTTTCAAGAGAAGAGAATATCTTAACCAAGTATTTGGTTGAAGGTCTAGTTCAAGATAAAAATACCAAGGAGTTATTGTCTGGGTCATTAGTGACTTTATTTGATGATAACGGAAATGTACTTCAAGATTCTATTGTAGGAAGCAAAGCAGATTATCTTTTTAAAATAGAGCCAAATAAAAAGTATAAGATAAGAGGTACAAGAAAAGCATACATTCCACAAGATGTTGAGTTCTCTACAGATAGTCAAGGTAAGATTAGCCATAATATTTATTTGTCATTAGAATCATTTGCTGATGCCGAAGAACGCGTTAAAGAGGACGGAGATGGTGATGTTAAGATTCAGTTAGACAAAATATATTTCGATTATGATAAATCTAATATTCGAAAGGATGCAGCCATTACTCTGAATGTGTTGGTAGACTTAATGAAGAAATATTCATCGATGGAAGTAGAAGTATCAGCACATACAGATGCCAGAGGTTCAAGTCAATACAATTTAGATTTGTCTAAACGGAGGGCAGCTTCAACACTAGAATATTTAGTGAGTCAAGGTATAGAAAGAAACCGATTAAAGAGTATTGGCTATGGAGAAATGCAACCACTAAACAAATGTATTGAAGAAGGTATATGTGAAGATGAGGAGTATGATATCAACAGACGGTGTGAGTTTACCATTTTAAATTAACCAAACCATAAATTTAGTTCAACCAAATTTATTTGATTATGCCTTTCTTAAACAGAAAGGCTTTTTACATATGTTTTTATCATTCGTTAATTTCCAAGTAAGTCATTTGTTTTACTTATTTTTATCATATTAAATTTATAAGGAAATGATGTATTATATAGCTGCAATAGCTATGTTTGTGTTAGTTGGTTACATTATTCACAAATTAGCTTATAAAAGGTTTGAAAAATTAAATGGAAGAAAACCAAAAAGAAGAGAACTTTATAGTATTTATCACTGGGAGAGTGTTCTTGGGTTGAGTGCTGTAGTCATTCTTATACTTGTTTATATTCTAAAAATCTCGAATGTTTTACCCTTATAAATGTTTTAAAAGTCCGAATTTTCAATCGGGTGAAGTCACACTATAAAAATGAACGAAAACTTAAACCCATCCAACGAAAATTATTCTTCAGAAGAACTAGATGTAGAAAAAAAGCTAAGACCATTAGCTTTTGATGATTTTACGGGTCAGGATCAGGTTTTAGAAAATCTTCAGGTTTTTGTGCAGGCAGCTAACCTACGTAGCGAAGCCCTAGATCACACATTATTTCATGGTCCACCGGGGTTAGGTAAAACGACTTTGGCGCATATTTTGGCCAATGAGTTAGATGTAGGTATAAAAGTAACTTCTGGACCAGTATTGGATAAACCTGGAGATTTGGCTGGATTGCTTACTAACCTTGAAGACAGAGATGTGCTGTTTATTGATGAAATTCATCGATTAAGCCCCATTGTAGAGGAGTATTTGTATTCAGCCATGGAGGATTATAAAATTGATATCATGATTGAATCTGGGCCTAATGCTCGTACTGTTCAGATTAATTTAAATCCGTTTACCTTAGTTGGAGCTACTACCCGTTCAGGACTATTAACGTCTCCAATGCGTGCTCGTTTTGGAATTCAAAGTAGGTTAGAATATTATAAAACGGATTTGCTCACTACAATAATACAACGTAGTGCTGCTATTTTAGATGTTCCTATTTCCATGGAATCAGCCATTGAAATTGCGGGTAGAAGTAGAGGAACACCGCGTATTGCTAATGCCTTGTTACGTCGTGTTCGAGATTTTGCACAGATAAAAGGAAACGGTAGTATCGATATTAAAATAGCAAAATTTGCATTGGAAGCACTAAATGTTGATGCCCATGGTTTAGATGAAATGGATAACAAAATTCTGTCTACCATTATTGATAAATTCAAAGGTGGCCCTGTAGGAATAACCACTATTGCAACAGCAGTCAGTGAAAGCTCTGAAACAATTGAAGAGGTTTATGAACCTTTTTTAATTCAACAAGGATTCATTATGCGTACCCCTCGCGGACGTGAAGTAACGGAGTTAGCTTATAAGCATTTAGGAAGAATAAAAGGAAATATTCAAGGAGGGTTGTTTTGATACATAGTGTCATACTGAATTTATTTCAGCATCTTAATGATGGGAGCAAAATCTAAATATACAAAACTCATCAAGACCGAAGCAAAACGCCTCGGTTTTTTGTCTTGTGGCATTAGTAAAGCAGAATTTTTAGAAGAAGAAGCGCCGCGTTTAGAAAAATGGTTAAACCAAAACATGCATGGGGAAATGCAGTATATGGAAAACCACTTTGATAAGCGTTTAGACCCCACTAAACTGGTAGAGGATTCAAAAAGTGTAGTGTCGTTGCTTTTGAATTATTTTCCAAGCCAAGAGCAAACAGCCAACAGCTATAAGCTTTCTAAGTATGCCTATGGTACAGATTATCATTTTGTAATAAAAGACAAATTAACAGCACTGCTGCACTTTATTCAAGATGAAATTGGAGAAGTTCACGGACGCGCTTTTGTAGATTCTGCCCCAGTTTTAGATAAAGCATGGGCGGCAAAATCAGGTTTGGGTTGGATTGGAAAACACAGCAATTTATTAACTCAACAAGTAGGCTCCTTTTATTTTATAGCCGAATTAATTATAGATTTAGAATTAGAATACGATACACCTGTAACCGGCCATTGTGGTACCTGTACCGCTTGTATTGATGCTTGCCCCACAGAAGCTATTACAGAACCTTATGTAGTAGATGGGAGCAAATGTATTTCCTACTTCACAATAGAATTAAAAGAAAATATTCCATCAGAATTTAAAGGCAAGTTTGATGATTGGATTTTTGGGTGTGATGTATGTCAAGATGTTTGCCCATGGAATCGGTTTTCAAAACCACACAATGAGCCTTTGTTCAATCCACATCCAGAATTATTATCAATGTCAAAACAAGATTGGGAAGAAATTACAGAAGAAACATTTCGTAAAGTTTTTAAAAATTCGGCAGTAAAGCGAACTAAATTCAATGGTTTAAAAAGAAATATCAATTTTTTGAAAGATTAAGAAATAGTATTTTTAGTAGATGCTCTAACAATTAAATCGGTTTTTAATACAACGGTTTTAGGTTCAAATGTTTTTCCTTTTTTAAGTGCTTTTATTTCCTTTAAAAGTTGTTTAAATGCCATTTTTCCCATTTCAACCCCAGGTTGGTTAATAGTTGTCAGGCTAGGAGATATTACTGAAGACATAAACCAATTACTAAACCCAACTATACTGATGTCGTCAGGAATTTTCACACCCATTTCTTGAAAAGCAGTCATAGCGCCTATGGCTACCAAATCGGTATTTATAAAAATACCATCTACGTCATCGTGGTCTGTCAATAATTGTTCTGCATTTTTTTTACCCTCTTCAAAACTCATGTCGCCACATTCACAAATATATACCAAGGATGGGTCGTAAGGTATGTTATTGTCTAGCAATGCTTTTTTGTAACCTAAAAATCTATCAATAGAGTTTTGTGGCAACAGTGCGCCTCTAAAATGAGCAATGCGCTTACAACCAATATCTATTAAATGCTGGGTGGCGGTATAAGCAGCTTTTCTATCATCAATAATAATTTTTGAGCATTTAACTATTTTGGCAATTTTATCAAACATCACTAAAGGTTTTCCTTGAGCAATGATTTCATTTAAGTGATCGTATTTTGCTGTTCCATTGGCTAATGAGATGATAATACCGTCAACCCGTTGGCTTAACAATAATTCAACTTGTTTTTTTTCTAATTCATATGACTCATCAGATTGAAGAGTAATAACTAAATACCCTTTTTTTTCAGCTTGCGAAATAATACCTTTAATAACGTTTGAAAAGAAATGGTGAACAATTACAGGTATAATTAAACCAATGGTTTTAGATTCTCTTTTTCTTAGGTTAACTGCAAAAGCATTAGGTTTATAATTAAGGGTTTTAGCAAGTTCTTTTACTTGCAGTTTTGTTTTTTTGCTAACATCTGGGTAATCCTTTAATGCTTTTGAAACAGTTGTTACAGAAATATTTAGTTGTTCTGCAATATCTTTTAGTGTAGCAATTTTCATTAAAAAGGTAGTTTTGAAAAAACTAAAATATATAAAAAAACTCAAATCGAAAACGTTTTCGTTACTTTCGAAAACGTTTTCGATTAAGAATTACATAAATTGTGTTTCATATAAATATAGATTTGGCAAAAATTAACTCAATAATTTATTGAATAACTAAAAAAGACAAAAATGAATGCAATTAAAAAAAGTACGTTTTTATTAGTATTGATGTTGTTATCAACAAGTGCATTAATGGCACAATCAATATCAGGAAACGTTAAAGACGAAGCAGGTATACCCTTACCAGGTGTTAATGTTATTTTAGAGGGCACAACTAAAGGTGCTGTTACAGATTTTGATGGAAACTATAGTATTGATAATGTAGAAAATGGAGATTATAGATTATCTGCCACGTTTTTAGGCTACGCAAAGTTTTCGCAAAGCATTGTAGTTCAAGGGAATGATGTGACAGTGGACATCATTATGAAAGAAGATGCGCAATCTCTAGATCAAATAGTTGTAACGGGTGTTGTGAATCCAAAATCTAAAATTGAATCCAGTGTCTCTGTTTCTACAATGGATGTAGAGCTTATAGAACAAGCAGCTCCAAGAAGTGCGGGAGAGCTGTTTAGAAACATACCAGGTATACGTGCAGAATCATCTGGAGGTGAAGGTAATGCCAATTTTAATGTTCGTGGTGTACCAATTTCTTCTGGTGGTTCAAGGTACTTTCAAATTCAGGAAGACGGGTTGCCGCTGAACTTATTTGGAGATACATCTTTTGGTAATGCCGACAACTTTTTAAGAATAGATTCTAATATAGGACGAGTTGAAGCCATTAGAGGAGGTTCAGCATCTACGCAAACATCTAATGGTCCAGCGGGTATCATTAACATGATTAGTAAGACTGGTGCTAAAGAGGGCGGTTCTTTAGGAACTACGTTTGGTTTAGATTACCAAACAAGCAGGTTAGATTTTGAATATGGAGCGCCATTAGAAAATGGATTGTCTTATCACTTTGGTGGTTTTATTAGAACAGGTGAAGGCCCAAGAGAAATTGGATATCAAGGTAATAAAGGTGGGCAGTTTAAAGCAAACCTTACCAAAAGATTTGATGCGGGTTATGTGCGTGTATACACAAAACTATTAAACGATAGATCTGTAATGTATCTACCAATGCCAATGTTATTGGAAGGCAGTAATGATGACCCAACGTTTTCTAACTTGCCAGGTTTTGATATTACTAGCGACTCACAACACTCAGCATATTTACAGCAGAGTGCTGGTACAAACCCTTTTGATGGCGGTGGAAGACATGTAAACGATGTGAGAAACGGTAATAACCCAGTATCTCAATCGTTAGGCGCAGAGTTTTCTTTTGATTTAGGAGACGACTGGAAAATAGCTGGTAAAGCACGTTATTCTAATAATAGTGGCGAATGGGTGTCTCCATTTACAGCTGCCGTAGGAACAATTTCTGAAATAGAAACAACAGCAAGAGATGCTTCAAACGCTACAGGTGCTTTGGTGTATGCTGATGGTGATAGAGAAGCTTTTAATCCTTCTAACGGGTTAGCGCAAATTATACACATGTTTGATGTTACTGTTGATGATTTAAGTAACTTTTTTAGTGATGTAAAAATTTCTAAAAAGCTAAGTGATAATGTTGGTCTAACTGCTGGTTTATTTACCGCAACACAAAATACAAAAATAGGATGGCAATGGAGTTCATTTATTTCTGAAGTTAAAGGCGGAGGAGAAGCAAGATTAGCAGATTTTGATGGTTTTTCTAGAAACGGGCAGTATTCTTATGGTACACCAGTATGGGGTAACTGCTGTCAACGTAGATATAACACGGTACACAATGTAAATTCACCTTATGTTGGTGTAGATGCAGCAATTACTGAAAAGTTAAATTTTGATGGAAGTATTCGTTTTGAAAATGTTAATGTAAATGGTACAATTGTAAACGGTCCATCAAGTCAAGATGCTTATGATTATGATGGTAATGGAACAATTGAAGGTATAGAGCAAGTGGTGCCAGTTATTGCTGGAAATGCAGGACAAATAGTAAATGACGATTATAACTTTGTATCGTATTCTGCTGGTTTGAATTATAAATTAAACGAAGGTTCAGCAGTATTTGCAAGATATAGTTCTGGTGCTTCTGGAAGAGCTGCAGATAGAAATAACTATGGTACTGATGGTAAAGCAGATGTACAGTATGATGAGGTGTCTCAATTAGAAGTTGGTTTCAAGAAAAGATTAAATAATGGTGTGCTTAACCTTACTGGGTTTATGAGTAATACAGATGAAGGGTTAAGTAATGAATTAAACAGATCAGTAGGAAACCCGTTTAAGGCTTTAGGTTTGGAGGCTGAAACAGCACTTGCCTTTGGAGAGAATATTAACTTTAATGGTTCTTTTACTTGGACAAAAGCAGAAATTGATGGAGGCGACAATAAAGGGAATACCCCAAGAAGACAGGCCGATTTAGTATATAATCTATCACCATCATACAACTTTGGTGAAAACAGTCAGCATGGAATTGCTTTAAGTGTTTTAGGAACATCAAAATCTTATGCTCAAGATGATAATGATTTAGTAATGCCAGCTTATGCTTACTTTAATTTAATTGGAAGAGTTGGTTTAACAAAAGGACTTTCATTAGTATTAAGTGTAAACAACCTTTTTGATACTGTTGGTATAACAGAAGTAGAAGGAAATGGAGATGGAACTTTTGGTTCAAATCGTTTAGTAAGAGCAAGATCAATCAGTGGTCGTTCTTCAACATTATCGTTACAGTACAAATTTTAAGATTAAGTTTAGTTTGAGTTGAGTTTGTTAATAAAAGAGTTGGGGTTTAATTTTAAGTTCCAACTCTTTTCATCTTTAACAAAAAGTATATAAATATGAAATTTTTTGTATTATCATTTGTATTTGCTTTAATTGGTCAAGGTGCATACAGTCAAACTAAACCAGTAGATTCGGTTGCAATTAAGAGTTTAAAAACTAATAAATTAATTGTTTACGGTAGTGATACATGCCATTATTGTATTGATGCCAAATCATTTTTAAAAGAAAAAAATATAGCGTTTACATATTACGATGTTGATGTAAACCTTGAGAAGCAAAACGAAATGATTGTAAAGTTGCAAAAGGCAGGAATATTGCTTGATGCCATATCACTTCCAATTGTAGATTTAAACGGAAAGTTGATAATGAATAATGTTTCGGATTTTGATGGCTTTCTAATAAAACTAATAGAAAAAACTGAATAAGATGAAAATAGCAAAACCAAAATTATCCTTTTGGCAAATATTCAATATGAATGTTGGTTTCCTTGGCATTCAGTATAGTTTTGGGCTGCAACAAACTGCCGTAAATCCTATCTTTTCTTTTTTAGGTGCAGAGCACGACCAACTGCCTTTATTAAATCTAGCAGGTCCAGTAACGGGTTTAATTATACAACCTATTATTGGAGCCATTTCAGATAAAACTTGGTCGCCACGTTGGGGAAGACGTAAACCTTTCTTTTTGATTGGGGCATTATTAGGTAGTTTGTGTTTGTTTGCATTTCCCTTCAGTCCAGCTTTGTGGTTTGCCGTCGGTTTACTTTGGATTTTGGACGTAGGAAACAATATGGCAATGGAGCCATATAGAGCTTTTGTAGGGGATAAACTGCCCAACAGTCAGTTAAGTTTTGGGTATCAAATGCAAAGTTTGTTTGTTGGTGCTGGTATAGTTTTGGCAAATGCTTCCATTTTTATTTTTCAAGATTGGTTTGGTGGTTCAGAGGAGGTTGCCGAAAGTATAACCTCCATTCCAAAATGGTTGTACTATTCCTTTTTTATTGGGGCTGTTTTGTCCATTTCAACCATTCTTTGGTCTGTTTTAAAAACACCAGAAATACCACCAACAGAAGAAGAGTTAGAGGATATAAAAAAGCATAATGCTTTATCACTTTCAGCAAGAATTAAAGCACCCATTTTAGAAATATTAGATGCCATAAAGGATATGCCAAAATTTATGTGGAAACTATCTGCGGTGTATTTGTTTCAGTGGTATGCCTTGTTTGTGTATTGGCAATTTATTGCACCAATGTTTAAGGAAAGTATGGGGTTTGATAGCTCACAGGCCTTGAGTCAAGCTGCTAAAATGAACACAACCTACAATATTTCAACCATAGTTTTCGCTCTGGCACTTGTACCATTAGCGTTAAATTATGGCGGTAAGAAAGTATATGTGCTGAGCCTGTTTTTAACAGGAATTGCAATGCTTAGTATACCATACATACAAGATTCACTTTTGGTTATTTTACCTATGATTTTATTTGGTATAGGATGGGCGGCTATGATGGGTATACCCTATTCTATGGTGTCTAAAATTGTGCCTCAAGAGCGACGCGGCGTGTATATGGGGATTTTGAACATGATGATTGTGATTCCAATGGGAATTCAAACATTAACATTTGGACCTATTGTAAAAAATCTATTAAGCAATAGTGCAGTTAATGCTATATTATTTGGAGGTGTATTTTTTGTCATAGCTGGTGTTCTAGCATTGAGGCTCAAACAACCAAAATCTGTTGAAGGAGATGATGACGATATTATTTCGGCAGGTGGCGGACATTAATTTTAATAAGAAAAATTGTTTTGAAAAATAATATAAAGAATATAGATATTTTATGTATTGGAGAGGTCTTAGTTGATTTCATTGGACATCAATCAGGAGTTCAAATCAATAATACAAGAGATTATCACCGATATTTAGGAGGTTCACCCGCAAATGTTGCCATGAATTCAGCACGATTAGGTTTAAAATCTGTTATGGTAGCCACTGTTGGAGATGATGGTTTTGGCGAGTATATTTTTGAAAGACTCGCTGCAGTTGGTGTAAATACAAATCACATTAAAACAATAAGTAACAAACCCACAAGTGTTATTTTTGTTTCAAAAACAGATAGCACTCCAGATTTTATTCCTTTTAGAAAAGCGGATTCTTATATTCTAGAAAATCAAATTTCAACAGACTTACTTTCAAAAACAAACATATTTCATACAACGTGTTTTGCTTTGAGTAAAGCCCCTGCACAAACTACCATTTTAAAAAAGGCCGAAGAAGCATTTAATTTGGGATGCAAACTAAGCATCGATGTAAATTATGCTAAAAAGTTATGGGGAAGTCAAGAAGAAGCGCTTGAAATTATAAAGTCATATTGTAAATTCAATCCTTTGGTAAAGATTAGTGAAGACGATATGCTTAGACTTTTTGAGCAAAAACTGCCACACGAAGATATTTTTAATTTTTTCCATTCAGAAGGGGTTGACACAGTGTGCTTAACATTGGGAAGCAAAGGCGTAAAGTTGTCTCAAAAAGGGAAAAGTATTATTCAATTACCTGCAATACAAATTGATGTTGTGCAAGACGCAACAGGTGCTGGTGATGCCTTTTGGTCTGGTTTTTTGTTTGCTTATATTAAAGAAAAACCAATTGAAAGATGTTTAGAAATGGCACTTCAATTAGCGGCGCTAAAACTTCAAAATGTAGGCAGATTACCTGATAACATAAACATATTATCTGAACTTTTATAAACCAAAAAATGTCAAACGATTCTAATATTACAAATGGTGTTATGCTTAATGCATATCCAGATAGTATTGGCAACAATTTAAGCGATTTAGTTGCTGTATTGAAAAAACCAGAATTTAAAGACGTTTTTTCACTTTTCTATGTACTTCCAACATTTTTTAATAGCGATTTAGATAGAGGGTTTTCTATTATTGATTATAACATCAACGAGGATTTGGTTTCAAAGTCTGATTTAGAGGATTTAGAAGCACTAAACATTCAATTAAAATTTGATATAGTGCTAAATCATTTATCCGTAGCTTCTCCACAATTCAAAGATTTATTAGAAAAAGGAGAAACCTCTAAATACAAAGATTTTTTTATCAATTGGAACACCTTTTGGGAAGGTCATGGCGATTTAAACGATGATGGGGTTATTATTCCTGAAAAAGAATATCTTGAGAAGTTATTCATGCGAAAATCGGGTTTACCTATCCTAAAAGTACCTTTCCCTGATGGTACGGAACAACCTTATTGGAATACGTTTTACCAAAAAGTAAATGAAGATTTGAGCATTTTAGGGCAAATGGATGTTAATGCAAAGTCTGAATTGGTTTGGGAATTTTATGAAGAAACATTGGCTCAATTAAAAGAATTTGGTTGTAAAATATTACGATTAGATGCCTTTGCCTATTTGCACAAAGAGATTGGTCAGTCAAACTTTTTTAATAAACCAGGAACTTGGGAATATTTAGAGCGTATTAAACACATTGCCGATAGATATAATTTAAAACTGTTACCTGAAATCCACGCAGAATATGGTTCGTATTTACATGATGAAGTGGCTAACGAAGGATATCAAATCTATGATTTTTTTCTACCAGGTTTGATGATTCATGCCATTGAAAAAAAGGATAGCAAAGCATTAATAACTTGGGCTAAGGAAATCATTCAAAAAGGATACAAAACAGTTAACATGTTAGGATGCCATGATGGAATTCCTGTTCTAGATTTAAAAGGGAAACAAGTGAATGATGTGTTTAACAAAGGTTTGCTTGAAGATGAAGATATAGAAGATATCATGAATACCGTTTTAGAGCGTGGAGGTCGCGTGAAAAACCTCTACGATGCTTCAGGAAAAAAGATATCCTATTATCAAGTAAACGCTACCTTTTTTAGTGCTTTAGGTGAGGATGAGCAAAAATTGCTCTTAGCAAGAGCTATTCAATTGTTTATGCCAGGGATACCACAAATTTGGTATCTCGATATTTTTGCTGGAAAAAATGATTATGAAGCTGTTGATAAAGCAGGAAGTGGTGGACATAAGGAGATTAACCGAACTACGCTTTCAATGCAAGATATTGAAGAGGGCTTATCAAAGAATATTGTTCTTAATCAACTAAAACTTCTAAAATTACGAAATACATCAAAAGCGTTTTCTGGGTCTGTAAGATTTAATGAAACTTCAAACAAAATAGTTGATATAAAATGGGTTAATAAAAATGAATTCGCGCATCTTAAAGCTAACCTTGATACATACAGTTTCATTATAAATTACTCAGAAGCAGGAGAAACTAAATTTTACTCTTTTTAAATTATATCTTTTCTAGGTTTAGAACGAAACATCAAATTCCTAAAAGAATAAGCATTGCTTCAATAGGATTGTTATATTTGGAGATTCAAATTAATTATCCTTATGAGCGAAGAAAGTAAACGTAGAGAGGCACTAATATACCATGCAAAACCCACTCCAGGAAAAATAAAAGTTGTTCCAACAAAAAAATATGCAAGTCAAAGAGATTTGTCATTAGCATATTCTCCGGGTGTAGCAGAGCCTTGTTTAGAAATTGAAAAGGATAAAAATCAAGTTTATCGTTATACTTCAAAAGGTAATCTGGTTGCTGTAATTTCTAACGGCACAGCAGTTTTAGGCTTAGGGAACATAGGCCCTGAAGCTTCAAAACCAGTTATGGAAGGAAAGGGGCTTCTTTTTAAAATTTTTGCTGATATTGATGTATTTGATATTGAAGTAAACACCGAAAATGTTGATGAGTTTATAAATACAGTAAAAAATATAGCACCAACTTTTGGAGGGATTAATCTTGAGGATATCAAAGCACCGGAAGCTTTTGAGATTGAGAGACGCCTTAAAGAGGAATTGGATATTCCTGTAATGCATGATGACCAACATGGAACTGCTATCATTTCAGCAGCAGCATTATTAAATGCCATTGAACTTACTAATAGAAAAATGGAGGATGCTAAAATTGTAATTAGTGGTGCTGGTGCTGCAGCCATATCGTGTTCCCGTTTGTATCAAGCATGTGGTGCTAAAAAGGAGAATATGGTGATGCTTGATAGCAAAGGTGTCATAAGAAAAGATAGAGAGAATCTTACTTCAGAAAAAGCTGAATTTGCCACTCATAGAAAAATAGATACTCTAGAAGAAGCCATGAACGATGCTGATGTTTTTATTGGACTATCCATGGCAAACATCGTAAGTCCAGATATGTTACTGACTATGGCAAAAGATCCTATAGTGTTTGCTATGGCAAATCCAGACCCTGAGATAAAGTATGATTTAGCTGTGGCAACCAGAAAGGATATTATTATGGCTACCGGACGCAGCGATCATCCTAACCAAGTAAATAACGTTTTGGGATTTCCGTTTATCTTCAGAGGAGCTTTAGATGTGCGAGCTACGGCAATTAATGAAGAAATGAAAATGGCCGCAGTGAAAGCACTAGCTAAACTTGCCAAAGAGCCAGTTCCAGAACAAGTTAATGTAGCTTACGGGGAAACAAGATTAACATTTGGAAAAGATTACATAATACCTAAGCCATTTGATCCGCGTTTAATTGCAGAAGTCCCACCGGCAGTAGCAAAAGCTGCTATTGAAACAGGCGTTGCCAAAAAGTCAATAAAAGATTGGGAAAAGTATCAAGACAATTTACTACAGCGTTTAGGGTCAGATAATAAGCTGGTTAGGCTATTACTTAATAGAGCTAGATTAAACCCTAAGCGTGTTGTTTTTGCTGAGGCAGATCAGTTGGATGTATTAAAAGCAGCCCAAATAGCTTATGAAGAAGGTATTGCTAAACCTATTTTGTTAGGAAGAACCGAAACCATAAAAGAACTTATGGATGAGATTGATTTTGATGCAGATATACCAATTATAGATCCCAAAACAGAAGAAGAAAATCCTAGAAAGAATAGATATGCTAAAGTGTATTGGGATCAACGTAGACGAAGAGGAGTGACCTATTACTCGGCACAGCGATTGATGCGCGAGCGTAACTATTTTGCTGCTATGATGGTGAATGAAGGGGATGCAGATGCTCTGATTTCAGGGTATTCAAGAAGTTACCCAACGGTTGTAAAACCTATGTTAGAGCTTATTGGAATGGCTCATGGTGTCACCAGAATAGCAACAACCAATTTAATGATGACCAAACGTGGTCCTTTATTTTTAAGTGATACCTCCATAAATATTGATCCTAGTGCAAAAGATTTAGCAAAAATAGCGCAAATGACGGCATCAGTTATAAAACTTTTTGGCATGGAACCTGTTATGGCCATGGTAAGTTATTCAAATTTTGGATCTTCAATTAATGAGAGAGCTTCTAAAGTTCGCGAAGCGGTAACTTATTTACATCGTCATTTCCCAGATATGGATGTTGATGGAGAACTTCAAACAGATTTTGCTTTAAACGATGAGATGCTTAGAGAGAAATTTCCGTTTTCCAAATTAGTCGGCAAAAAGGTTAACTCTCTGGTATTTCCAAATTTAGATTCAGCTAATATCACCTATAAATTATTAAAGGAGTTGCATGAGGCAGACTCTATAGGACCTATTATGATGGGGATGCGAAAACCAGTACATATTTTGCAACTAGGTGCTAGTGTAGACGAAATTGTAAATATGACTGCTATTGCTGTAATTGATGCACAACAGAAAGAAAAGCAAGCCCTGGAAAATAGTAAAAAGAAGTAATTTAGTGTAAATAATTTTATTACATTTGGTTCGTTAAGGGATTACAATAAATGATAACGCATATTCAAGGGAAACTTACTGAAAAAAATCCAACACATGTAGTTATTGATTGCAACGGGGTAGGGTACATAATTAATATCTCTTTACATACCTACTCTCAAATTCCAGATAGCGAAAGCTTAAAATTGTTCACGCACCTGCAAGTTAGGGAAGATGCACACACTTTGTATGGGTTTTCATCTGTGGCCGAAAGAGAGATTTTCAGGTTGTTAATCTCAGTAAGTGGTGTGGGAGCAAATACAGCACGTACCATGCTTTCGTCATTAACACCTAAACAAGTTAGAGAAGGAATTGCCAATAACGATGTGGAATTAATTCAGTCTATAAAGGGTATTGGAGCCAAAACAGCGCAACGAGTTATTTTAGATTTAAAGGATAAAATTTTAAAAATCTACGATATTGATGAAGTTTCGGTTTCTCAAGGCAATACCAGTAAAGATGAAGCGTTATCTGCTTTAGAAGTGCTTGGTTTTGTAAAGAAGCAAGCTGAACGTGTTGTGGATAAAATTATGGCCGCACAACCAGAAGCTGATGTTGAAACCATAATTAAGCAGGCTTTAAAAAATTTATAAAAGATTTTGAACAGAACCACCCTCAAATTTTATAAATCGCTTGAACAATTAATACTTACAGTTTTTTTGCTGCTTTGTTCATTGGTTTCCTGGTCTCAAGAAATCCCCCAAGACTCGGTTAAAACAGGTTATAGTAGAGGAACTATTAAGGCTCCAAACCCCAATAGTATTGAATCTAAATACACATACGATCCTGTAACCGATCGCTACATCTACACAGAAAAGATTGGAAGTTTTAATATAAAATATCCCGTTATTTTAACTCCAAAAGAGTATTATGAGCTTGTTGCTAAAGAAAATATTAAGTCTTATTACAAAGAAAAGGTTGATGCTTTAAGTGGGAAAGCTGATGAAGACGGACAAAGGAACTTGTTACCTGAATTTTACGTTAAATCAGATCTTTTTGAAACTATTTTTGGTGGAAATACTATTGAAGTAGCGCCTCAAGGATCTGTTGAAATGGATCTAGGAATATTGTTTTCAAAACAAGATAATCCTTCTTTTTCGCCAAGAAATAGAAGTAATTTTACATTTGACTTTGATCAGAGAATTAATTTAAGCTTAATTGGTAAGGTAGGAACAAGGCTTCAGGTGAATGCCAATTATGATACCCAATCTACTTTTGATTTTCAAAACCTAATCAAGTTAGAATATACTCCAACAGAAGATGATATTATTCAAAAAATAGAAGTTGGTAATGTGAACATGCCCTTAAATAGTTCTTTAATTACAGGGGCACAGAGTTTGTTCGGGGTTAAAACCCAACTACAGTTTGGAAGAACAACGGTAACAGGCGTTTTTTCAGAACAAAAATCGCAAGCTAATACAGTAGTTGCTCAAGGGGGAGGAACTGTTGAAGAGTTTGAATTATTTATTAGAGATTATGATGAGAATCGTCATTTCTTTTTAGCACAGTATTTTAAGGATACATACGATACCTCTTTAGCAAACTATCCATTTATAAACAATAAAGGTTTGCAAATTACTAGGATAGAAGTTTGGGTGACCAATAGAAGTAATAGAACAGATAATGTTAGAAACATTGTGGCGCTTCAGGATTTGGGAGAATCTAGTAGTGACCCAGATAAAATAGGTTCGGTAGTTAACATCTTTTCGCCAGATGCCTTACCAGATAATACAAATAATGCATTTGATCCCACAAATATTGGAGGAGCCAATTCTCAAATCACCGATGCTATTAGAGATGTAGCTACTGTACAATCTGGGTTTTTAGTACCCAATATGAGAGAAGGATTTGATTATGGTAAGTTGGAAAATGCTAGAAAACTTATTGATGGTCAAGAATATAATTTAAATAGGGAACTAGGTTATATTTCTTTAAACCAACGTTTAAATAATGATGAAGTTTTGGCTGTGGCATTCCAATATACACTTGGAGGAGAAGTATATCAGGTTGGTGAGTTTGCTAATGATGGTGTGGATGCAACTAATGTTACAACTAATAACACAGGTCAAGTAACAGCTGTGGTAAATACCAATTTGGTGTTGAAAATGTTAAAAAGTGCCGTTACCAACGTAGATCAGCCTGTCTGGAATCTAATGATGAAAAACATTTATGATACGGGTGCTTATAATTTAAGTCCAGATGATTTTAAATTGAATATTTTTTATAACGAAGCCTCGCCTTTAAACTTTATAACACCAGTGGGAGCTAGTTTTGATTTGGATATTAATGGAAATCCAGTTAGTGCAAGTACACCTGAAGAGAATTTACTAGAAAATGTGCCGTTATTAAGGGTTTTTAATTTAGATAAACTTAATTTTAATAATGACCCACAAGCGAAAGGAGATGGGTTCTTTGATTTTTTTCCTGGGATAACTGTAATACCCCAAAACGGGAAAATTGTTTTTACTAGTGCAGAGCCATTTGGTGAGTATCTTTTTAATGTGTTAGGTGGCGGCGATTATAAAGATGACCTGAGTTATAATGACAATCAGAAAAAATATGTATATGACATATTATATAAAAGTACCAAAACGGCTGCTTTAGAAGAGGTTGAAAAAAATAAGTTTAAACTAAGAGGACGCTACAAGTCCTCTGGTGGTGATGGAATTCCATTGGGTGCGTTTAATGTGCCAAGAGGTTCGGTAAGAGTAACTGCTGGGGGTAGAGTGCTTGTTGAAGGTATAGATTATACAGTTAACTATCAGTTGGGACGTGTTCAAATTTTAGATGAAGCTTTAAAAGCTTCTAATACACCTATTGAAGTATCTACTGAAAACAATGCTGTCTTTGGTCAGCAAACTAGACGTTTTACCGGACTCAATGTAGAACATAAGTTTAATAAAGATTTTGTTTTAGGCGCAACACTCTTAAACCTTAATGAGCGCCCAATAACTCAAAAGGCAAATTACGGTACAGAACCAATTAATAACACTATTTTTGGTATGAATGGTAACTATGCTACCAAAGTACCTTTTCTAACCAGATTGGTTAATAAGCTACCTAATATTGATACTGATGCAGAATCTAATCTTTCTCTAAGAGGAGAATTTGCATATTTAGCACCAGGGGCGCCAAAAAGAACCAATCTTAATGGAGAAGCTACCTCATATATTGATGATTTTGAGGGTACTCAAAATGCCATAGACTTAAGAGCGCAACAATCCTGGTTTTTATCTAGTAGGCCATTAGATTTAACAAACTCACCTGGTGATGATAACAATGGTATTCAAAATGGTTATGGTAGAGCCATGTTAAATTGGTATACTGTAGACCCTATTTTTTACAGTAGTCAACGTCCTGGAGATGTATCGGATAATGATGTGTCAGATATATTTACTAGTAGGGTATTTATTGATGAGCTTTTTCCTCAAAGAGATTTGGTTCAAGGTCAAAACGCTACTATTTTTACATTAGATTTAACGTATTATCCTAATGAAAGAGGACCTTATAACTTTGATCCTACAACAGCCAACGGAATTATTAATAATCCAAGTGAAAGTTGGGCTGGAATTACAAGACAACTCACTTCTACAGATTTAGAGCAGGCTAACGTAGAGTATATAGAGTTTTGGTTACAGGATCCATTTCAGGAAAACCCCTCAAATCCAGGAGGTAAGTTGGTTTTTAATCTTGGTAATGTTTCAGAAGATATTATTAAAGATGGCCGTAAACTTTATGAAAATGGATTGCCAGATGATGGCGATGTGAGTTTGTTGCCCGCTACTGCTTGGGGTACGGTGGTGCCCCAGAACCAATCATTAATTTATGCTTTTGATACTACAGGAGATAAAAGAGATAACCAAGATGTGGGGTATGATGGCTATGATGATGTAGAAGAAGCTGCTGTTTTTGGTTCTAATTTTGGATCGGATCCAGCAAATGACAACTATACATATTTTTTAAACGCTTCGGGTAATATTTTTGAGCGTTATAAACAATACAATGGAGTTCAAGGTAATACCCCCGACACCTTTACCAATACCGACAGAGGCGCTAATACGCAACCTGATGTAGAAGATATCAATCGAGATAATACTATGAATACTATTGATAGTTATTATGAGTATGAACTTGATATTACCAGACAAAATTTACCTCAAGATCAGGCTGAATTTGAAAACTTGCCAAATTCAAATCCATTAAAAAGTTTTTTAAGAGATTTTAAAAATAGACCAAGAACACTTCCTAATGGTGAAACTAAAAATATCAGGTGGTATCAGTTAAGAATTCCTGTTCAAGGAAGTCATGTGAAATCTGTTGGAGGTATCAGTGATTTAAGATCGGTTAGGTTTGTGAGAATGTATCTTAAAGAGTTTTCAGAAAAAACCGTTTTTAGATTTGGTACGCTTGATTTAGTTAGGAGTGATTGGAGGCGTTTTAATCAGGCATTAGATAAAAATGACCCTACACCAGAAGATTCACAAACAGATTTTTCTGTAGGTGTTATTGGAACCATTGAAAATGAAGGAATATATAAGCGGCCACCAGGAATAGAACCAGAGGAACTGTTTAATAATAATACTGTTATTGAACAAAATGAGCAGTCATTGGTTGTTAATGTATGTAATCTGGAAGTAGAGGATTCAAGGGCCGTATTTAAAAATATAAACATTGATATGCGCCAGTTTAAGCGTTTGAGAATGTTTATGCATGCTGAAGATGATGAAAATGGAGGTTTAGCTAGTGATGAATTGGTTGGGTTTATTCGTATTGGAAATGACCTTAATGATAACTTCTACCAAATTGAATTACCATTACAAGTGTCTACATCTACTACCAGAGAGGGACTTTGGCCAGAGGAAAATGAAATTAATTTACCAATTGAGTTATTAGGACAGATTAAATCTAATGGTATTTCAGATGGTACTCTAACAAATGAAGATCCAACATTTTATGATGTAGTTGGAAACGATTTAGTTCCTGTTAGTGACCCTTTTTCTGGGTATATTGCTGGTCAGCATAGAATTGGAGTTAAGGGTAACCCTAACTTTGGAGATGTAAGAACCTTAATGGTTGGGGTAAAAAATGCAACTAATCGAAATGATGTGTGCGCCCAAGTGTGGTTTAATGAGCTTCGTTTATCAGATATGGATAACGAAGGCGGTTGGGCTGCTGTTGTGAGTATGGATGCCAATGTAGCTGACTTTGCTACTATTAGTGCTACGGGTAGACAAAGCACCTCTGGGTTTGGATCCATTGAGCAAGGACCCAGTCAGCGTAGTCTAGAAGATGTTAAACAATATGATGTTGTTACTAATGTACAAGTAGGACAACTGTTACCCAAAAAATGGGGTATTCAAGTGCCATTTAATTATGCGCAAAGCGAAGAGTTAATAACGCCAAAGTACGATCAGTTTTATGAGGATTTAACTTTAGAATCTAGAATAAACGCCGCTAATAGTAATGAAGAACGCGAGACTATAAAACAGCAATCTGAAGATTACACAAAAAGACAGAGCATCAATTTTATAGGTGTTAGAAAAGTACGGACTTCAGAAGAAAAAACACCACGTTTTTATGATGTTGAGAATTTAACACTTAACTACTCCTATAATAAAGTTGAACACAGGGATTTTGAAATTGAAAATTCGGTTAATAAAATGGTTAGGGTAGGAGCTAATTATGCTTTCAATTTCAATCCTATTAAAATTGAACCGTTTAAAAAGAATGACTCTTTATTTACTGGAAAATATTGGAAATTATTAAAAGATTTTAACGTTAACTTATTGCCTACAAGTTTTACAATTAATACGGATATTAATAGACAGTTTAATAGACAGAAATATAGGGAAATAGATTTAGGAGGTTCTAACATAGGCATTGAAGAATTATTTAGAAGAAACTATAGTTTTGACTTTCAATATACCATAAACTATAATGTAACAGATGCATTACAATTTAACTTTACAGCCTCAAATAATAATATAGTTAGAAATTATTTTCTTAATGATGATTTAATAGCCGGAGAGCAAGATAAAAATTTAGATGTTTGGGATGGGTTCTTTGATGTGGGTGACCCCAATAGACAAGTGCAAAACTTAGGGTTAACCTATCAATTACCAATCAAAAAGATTCCTGCTTTTAGTTTTATAGATGCAACATATCAGTATAACGGAACATTTCAATGGCAAAAAGGCTCTGATTTGTATGGAAATATTGAATTGAATGGGCAAACCTATGATTTAGGAAATACCATTCAGAACTCTAATATGCATACAATCAATTCATCTTTAGATATGAATAGTTTGTACAAATACATTGGTTTGGTTAAAAAACCAGTTAGAAATGTTAGGCGAGCTAATCCAGGACCTCCAGGTGCAAATACTAACAACGCTAATCAAAAAAGACCAAAAAATAAATCAGCTACTAAAATTTTAAATGCAGGTGTTGATATTTTAACTAGTATTAAGCGTATTCAATTTAATTATTCCGAAAATAACGGAACCTTTTTGCCAGGTTATACGCAAACACCTGGTTTTATTGGAACTTTAAAACCTTCGGCAGGATTTACTTTTGGAAGTCAAAGCGATGTAAGATTTGAAGCTGCTAGACGAGGCTGGTTAACATTATTCCCAGAGTTTAATCAACAATTTTCAACAACTAACACCAAAAATTTTGATTATGCCGCTACTTTAGAACCTGTAAGAGATTTAAAGATTGATGTGGTAGGTAGTAGAGCGTATTACGAGAATTACACTGAAAACTATAGGGTTGATGAAATTGGAGGCGTTTTTCAGTATCAATCGTTAACCCCAAATACTTTCGGTAACTTTAATATATCTACAATGCTCATAAAAACGGCATTTAGCAAAAGTGATGAAACAAACTCAGATGTCTTTAATGATTTCAGAGCTAACAGGCTTAAAATAGCTGAGAGGTTAGCTGAAAAGTTTTATGGTAATACCACCTATGCTAGAAACCCAGATGACGGTTTTCCCCTAGGTTTTGGTAAAAATAGTCAAAAGGTATTGTTACCAGCATTTTTGGCAGCCTACCAAGGGCAAGATGCTAACAGTGCCAAGTTAACTGCTTTTAGAGACGTGCCTATTCCTAACTGGGATTTGAAATATACTGGTTTTATGAAATTTAATTGGTTTAAGAAACGGTTTAAACGTTTTTCATTAACCCATGGATACCGTTCGGGATATACCATTGGTCAGTTTAGAACTAATTTGAATTTGAATACAAACCCAAATGACAATGAGGCTCCTATACCAGAAGTTGATTATGCTAATCAGCCACAAGAAGCATTGGACCAATCGGGTAATTTTAAAAGTGAACGTCTTTTTAGTAGTGTTAATTTAGTAGAATCCTTTAGTCCCTTGGTTAGATTGGATTTCGAGATGAAAAACTCTATAAAAATCCTGACCGAAATAAGAAGAGATCGTATGTTATCATTGAGTTTTGATAATAATTTGCTCACAGAGGTTTTAGGCAACGAATATACACTTGGATTGGGATATAGAATTAAAGATTTAAGTATCCGCTCAAAACTAGCAGGTCCACAAAAGCGAATTGTAAGTGACTTGGATATGAAAATGGATATTTCTGTTAGAGATAACAAAACCATTATCAGATATTTAGATTTAGAGAACAATCAAGTCACATCTGGGCAAACCATTTGGGGCTTAAAATACACTGCAGACTATGCATTTAGTAGAAATTTAACTGGTATTTTTTATTTTGATTATGCGTTTTCAGAATACGCAATTTCAACAGCATTCCCGCAAACTACAATCAGGTCTGGCTTAACGCTCAGGTATAATTTTGGTAATTAAGTGTTATCAGTTTGAAATTATAATTTGAATAAATACTTTTGCTTAAAATAATAACTTAGATAAAATGAATATTCCATCAGAATTAAAATATACAAAAGACCACGAGTGGGTTAGTGTAGAAGGAGATATAGCAACCATTGGTATTACAGATTTTGCACAGAGCGAATTAGGTGATATTGTTTATGTTGAAGTAGAAACAGTTGATGAAACTTTAGAAGCCGATGAGGTTTTTGGGACTGTTGAAGCTGTAAAAACTGTGTCGGATTTATTCTTGCCGCTTTCTGGTGAAATAATTGAGTTTAATGAAGCTTTAGAAGATGAGCCTGAAAGCGTAAATTCAGACCCATATGGAGATGGTTGGATGATTAAGGTGAAGTGTTCAGATTTGTCAGAAGTAGATAACCTAATGTCTGCAGATGATTATAAAGCCTTAATAGGTGCTTAAAAAAACGGTTTTTGTAGGCACTCTGGTCTACACATTCTTTATAATTACAGTTAGTTTAATTAAACTTAACAACCTTCCAGATGTTAAGATATCTTTTGGAGATAAAATATTTCATTTTTTAGCCTATGCTGTTCTAACAGTATCATGGTTTTTTTCGTTTTCATTTACGTTCAATGTAAAAATAAAAAAGGCACTTTTATCAGCTGGGTTGTTGTCAATTATTTTTGGTATAATTCTTGAAGTACTTCAAGAAAGTTTTACAGAATTTAGATCTTTAGATATTTATGATGCTTTAGTAAATACATTAGGGGTATTGATGGCATCAGTAGTATTATGGAATGCAAAAAGTTTACACGTTAAAAACTAATAAACTCTTGCTTTTTTGACAAATAAATAGTTATTTTAGCAACCTTGATAAACGATTAATTATGGAACCGAAAAAAAGTACAAAAGCAAATGTAGGACGTAATAGCTCTCTTTACTTCGCAATTGGTTTGGCATTAATGTTATTTTTAACAAATTTCGCCATCAATTATAAAACTTATGATAAGGAAGCTATTGATATTGGTCAATTGGATTTAGGAGATGAAGATGATGAAGAAATTCCAATCACAGAGCAAATACAAACGCCACCACCACCGCCACCACCGCCAGCGGCACCAGAGGTGATAGAAATTGTTGAGGATGAAGAAGAAGTAGAAGAAACCGTTATAGAATCAACTGAGGCAGATCAAGAAACTGAAATTGTTGAAGTAGAAGAAGTTGTTGTAGAAGAAGTTGAAGAAGATATAGACGTACCTTTTGCAGTTATTGAAAATGTGCCAATTTTTCCAGGTTGTGACAAGGGAGATAACAATGCTAAAAGAGCATGTATGTCAAAAAAAATATCAGATTTTGTAAATAAAAAATTTAACACTGATTTGGCAAGTGACTTAGGTTTGTCTGGAAGACAACGTATCAACGTTATCTTTAAAATTGATAAAACAGGTAACGTAACTGGTATTCGTGCTAGAGCTCCGCATCCAGGCTTAGAAAAAGAAGCCAAAAGAGTTATTGGTTTATTACCTAAAATGCAACCAGGTAAGCAACGTGGTAAACCTGTGAATGTTCCGTATTCTTTACCAATTATATTCCAAGTACAAGATTAATTGAATCTCAAGTTTTAAGACATTTAACTTAGTCAAAATATTCATATAAAATCCCGTTACAAAATATGTAACGGGATTTCTTTTTGGTATGCTTCTTGTGATTTTATCATAATATTAACATTTAATCTATAATTAATTATGAGAAATCTAAAAGACTCTAGCAGTGTCATTCGGCAAAATGAAGCTGCAAAAAAATCAAAAAAGCATGATGCAAATTTACAAAAAAACTCTACCCTCTACTTCCAAGTTGGGTTAATAGTTTGCCTTTTGGTAACCTATGGGTTATTTGAAATGAAGTTTGAAACTACCATTCCAACAATAGCTGAGAGATGGGAACCTGATGATAATTTTACTATTGAAATTCCAGTAATAAAACCAGAACAAAAATCCTTTGCTGAACCCGTAGTTAAAAAAAGGGTTGTAAATCCTACAAAATTTATTCCTATTAAAGATAATCCTCCTACAGTTATTGAAACGCCCATTCAAACCAACGCCCTACCTCTAAATCCAGATGATATTGTTTTAGTGAACCCCCCAGTTGATACCCCACCAGTAGATTTTATTAAAGTTGAAGAAGTGCCTGTTTTTCCGGGTTGCGAAAAGAAGAAAGGAAGAGAGGCTAAAAGTAAATGTATGTCTGAAAAAATAACCAAACTTATCCAACGTAAGTTTGATGTTGAGTTAGCTAATGAATTAGGACTTATAGGTGTTCAAAAAATACAAGTGCAATTCAAAATTGATAAAATGGGCAAAGTGACCGAAATAAAAACACGAGCTCCGCATCCGTTGCTTAGTAAAGAAGCCGAAAGGGTTGTAGATTTAATTCCAGACATGATACCTGGTAAACAAAGAGATAAACCTGTAGCAGTAAGGTATAATTTACCCATAAACTTTAAAGTACAGAATTAGGTTATAGGTTATCCAACAACTTATTAGAATTCATAACCGCTATCAAACCTATTGGTGGCGGTTTTTGATTGTTGATAAAATCGTCTCGTCAAAAAAATATATTATCTTTCAACTTTAAATCAATTCTTAGTTTTTACATGAAAAGATTTGTTGTCCTATGTCTGCTTTTTCTTCAGTTCTTTGCACATTCTCAAGAGGAAATTTTAAATGAAAAGCCACCAGTTTTTCCAAATTGCGAAAGGGAAAAGATTGATTCCTTACAACATTGCTTCGATAAAAATGTTTATAATCATATTTATGACAATTTTAAAGTGCCCGAAAAAGTTTTTGATGAGAACTATAAAGGTAAAATAGTAGTGCTATTTGAAGTAGACGTTACGGGAACTTTTAAAGTAATATATGTTGATGCTATTTACAACGAATTAAAAGAGGAAGCCAGACGTGTTTTTGAAACATTCCCAAAAATTACACCTGCTACTTACAATGGGAGAGGTACTTTTAAACAGTATTCCATTACAATACAAATCCCATTGGTAAAACAAGAACCAATAACACAAGATTTAGAAACAGAAAAACAGGTTTCTAAATTAGAAGAAGCTTCAAGGCAAGAGTTTGATAAAGTCAATAAAGGCTTGCAGCCCTATAATAACAAACGTTTTTCTAGTGAATTAAGCATACAATTTACACATAGTGACTATGCGCAGTTTGATAGAGCTATGAATATATTGGGAACAAATAGTCACACAGCGTCCAAACCATTTTTGTATAGCGATGTCTCTAAATATTATGATTTTGAAGCTCAATATGAAAACCTTCAAAAAAAGGCTAATACATGGGCAGGGAAAAAACTCTGGAATGAACATTTAGTGCAAATTCAAGGAAAAGATTATTGGTTTACAATAGATCCTGTTTTCGATTTACAAGTTGGTAAAGACACAGATGCTGATTTTAACTCAACCTATAATAATACAAGAGGTTTTGTAATACAAGGTGGCTTGGGCAAAAAGTTTAATTTTTACTCGGCTGTTTTTGAAAGTCAGGGGCGTTTTGCAGATTATGTGAATAGATATGCTGAAAGTTTAAAGGCATTTGGACCAGATCCGGCCATTATTCCCGGACGTGGTATCGCTAAACGGTTTAAATCAAATTCTTATGATTACCCTGTAGCAGAGGCATACTTATCATATTCACCTGGAGATTTTTTGAATATACAATTTGGGCACGGAAAGAATTTTATTGGTGATGGTTATCGTTCGTTATTGTTAAGCGATGTAACCAGTCCACACCCATTTTTAAAACTCAATACCAAATTCTGGAAATTAAAGTACACCAATACGTTTATGTGGATGAAGGACGTTAGAGATGAGGTAGTTCAAGATAAAGCCTTTTTAACCAAATATGTGGCTAACCATTACTTAAGTTGGAATGTATCTAAACGTTTTAATTTAGGTTTGTTTGAATCGGTGCTTTGGACGAACAGCAACAACAGAGGCTTTGATGTAAACTATCTAAATCCCATTATTTTTTACAGAGCTATTGAGTTCGAAACGGGTCAAGGTGCAGGTAATGCTTTGTTAGGAGCCACTGCTAAATATAAGTTTAGTGATAATGTAAATGTTTATGGGCAATTTATTTTAGATGAGTTTTCTTTAAGTGATATTAAAGGCGGAGAAAAAAGTTGGAAAAACAAATATGGTTACCAGATAGGAGTTAAATATTACAATGCTTTTAAAGTTGATAATCTGTTTTTACAGTTGGAGTATAACAGAATTAGACCTTATACCTATTCACACAATACCATTGTATTAAATTATGCACATAACAACCAACCTTTGGCACATTTATGGGGGGCGAATTTTAGTGAATTGATTTTAATAGGCCGATATCGTTTAAATCGCTGGTTTGCCGATGCTAGATTTATTTTTGGGAATCGAGGCTTCGATTTTAATAACAGCACAGATAATTTTAATTACGGAGGCGATATTTATAGAGTAGAAGGAGATAGGCCATTTGATACAGGTGTTGAAATTGGTCAGGGTATAAAAACCAAGTTCTTTTACGGTAATTTGCAGGCTGGTTATGTGGTTAATCCCGCTTCAAACCTAAAATTGTTTACAGATATTACGTTTAGAAATTTTGATCCTAACGCCACCACAACAAGTACTTTCAACAACAGTGCGGTTTGGTTCAATTTTGGATTAAGAACTGATCTTTTTAATTGGTATTTCGATTTTTGACAATATCATACTGAACTTACCTGTGTTAAACTTGCTTTAGCTTTTAAGTTGTGTCATTTTTGTAATTAATCCTATTGCCAAAATACATTAATAAAGTATCTTTGCACTCGCAAAACAAAACAGAGTATTGGGTAGGTCAAAAACTTCAGTAACAACACCTTCGGTAATTTCAGATTTTAAGGAAATTACAAAAATGGGACTCTCATTAAGCGTGGTATTCTCATCACTTGCTGGATATTTATTAGGTGTTGATATTATCAATTTTAAAACATTGGTGCTTTTAGCTTTGGGAGGCTATTTTATGGTAGGAGCTTCTAATGCTTATAATCAAATTATTGAGAAAGATTTAGATGCTTTAATGCATCGTACTAAAAACAGGCCTATACCATCAGGTAGAATGACAGTCACAACGGCATTTATAATAGCCTCAATTTTTACGCTTTTAGGAATTGTTATTCTATATACTATCAACAAGCAAACTGCTATGTTTGGTGCTATTTCTATTTTTTTATATACCTGTGTATATACCCCACTAAAAACCAAAACCCCTTTAGCAGTTTTTGTGGGAGCTATCCCAGGAGCCATTCCTTTTATGTTAGGTTGGGTTGCAGCTACCGATGATTTTGGTATTGAACCAGGTACTTTGTTCGCAATTCAGTTTTTTTGGCAGTTCCCTCACTTTTGGGCTATTGGCTGGTTTTTATATAATGATTATGAAAAAGCAGGTTTTTTTATGTTACCCACAGGAAAGCAAGATAAAGGAACAGCGGTACAAACCATAATGTATTGTATATGGACTTTTGTAGTGTCTATCATTCCCGTTTTTGGTTTTACAGGAACTTTAAAGCTTTCTGTGGTAGCAGCCATTTTAGTGGGTGTTTTGGGGCTGGGAATGGTGTATTACGCTTTTAGGTTGTTTAAAGAAATGACCGAAAAAGCTGCAAAACAATTAATGTTAGCAAGTGTATCTTATATCACATTGATACAAATAGTATATGTAATTGATAAATTTATCAGATAATCCATGGATTTAACTCAAGGAACTCCGCAAGAAAAGAAAGCAAGGGCTAAAAAAATGATGCTCTGGTTTGGTATCATTTCATTAATTATGTCTTTTATGGGATGGACCAGTGCTTTTTTGGTAAGTAAATCAAGACCAGACTGGTTAAAAGATTTTCAATTACCAGATGCCTTTATTATAAGCACAATCATTATAGTGGTTAGTAGTTTTTCATTTATAGCAGCAAAAAAGACTTTAAAACAAGGTAACAGACAAGGCACTACACTATGGTTATTAATTACCTTGATTCTGGGAATGGCTTTTATAATCTTTCAGTTAAAAGGATTTAATGAAATTATAAATATGGGCTATCATTGGACAGGGCCAACAAGCAATGTTAAGGTATCCTATATTTACTTAATTGCAGTTGTACATATATTGCATGTGGTAGCTGGTTTAATTTGCTTAATTGTAGTAATTTATAATCATTTTAAACAAAAGTATAATGCTGAAAATTTACTTGGTTTTGAACTAGCTGCTACCTTTTGGCATTTTGTAGATATACTGTGGGTTTACTTGTTTTTATTTCTGTACTTCGTCAAATAAGAAAAGAACATTTTTATTGAAAAAGAAAATCTTTTTTTTTGTTTTATGAAACTGATATTTGTCATAGTTTAAAATTTACAGGTTATATTTCGTTAGATGAATAAAATGATTATTTTTGTGCAACTTTTAAATAACAACCTTTATATATGAGTACTACAGTTGTAAATGCTGAAGCAGAAGGGAAAACTTGGGGAGGTGGTAATCAACCTTTAAAAGCAAGTTACGGTAAAATGATGATGTGGTTTTTCATCGTTTCAGATGCATTAACATTTTCAGGATTTTTAGCGGCCTATGGTTTTTCTAGATTTAAATTTATTGATTCATGGCCAATTGCCGATGAGGTATTTACACACGTACCGTTTTTGCATGGTCAGGAATTGCCAATGATTTATGTGGCATTCATGACGTTCATCCTTATTATGTCGTCTGTTACCATGGTATTAGCCGTTGATGCTGGACATAATTTAAATAAAGCTAAAGTTACTCTATACATGTTTTTAACCATTATAGGTGGTTTAATATTTGTTGGATCTCAAGCTTGGGAATGGGCAACCTTTATTAAAGGTGATTATGGAGCTATTCAAACTAAAGGAGGTAATATTTTACAGTTTGTAGATACTGACGGACATAGAGTAGCCTTAAGAGATTTTGCTGTTGCTGATGCACATGCCGAAAGAACTGCCCATAATCGTGATAACGGATTATGGTTTGTTTCTGAAGGGTCATTACCATCGTACACGGTAGATGAAGTATATGCTGGTTTAGAAGCTAATGAGAATATATTAGTAAGAACTCAAATTATTAACGAAGAAGGCGAAAAGACTGTTTTATCTAGAGAAGAGTCGTTAAAGCAAATTAAAGAAAACGGAACATTAGTGGTTGAAGGTGCTAATCTTCATGTAAATGAGTATGGTTCACCATTATTTGCAGATTTCTTTTTCTTCATAACAGGTTTTCACGGTTTCCATGTATTTTCTGGTGTTGTTATTAATATCATTATTTTCTTTAACGTGATATTAGGAACTTACGAAAGACGTAAGAGTTATGAAATGGTTGAAAAAGTTGGTCTTTACTGGCACTTTGTAGATTTAGTTTGGGTATTTGTATTTACATTCTTCTACCTAGTTTAATTAAAAAGTATATTAAAAATTATGGCACACGCACATAACTTAGCAATATTAAGGGGTTTAATAAAATTTAAAAGCAACACTCAAAAAATTTGGGGGGTTTTAATCTTATTATCTATTGTAACTGCAGTTGAGGTTGTCTTGGGTATATACAAACCAGATAGTTTAATGGCTCATGTTTTAGGGATGAAGCTTTTAAACTGGATTTTCATCATCCTAACCATTGTAAAAGCGTATTATATTACATGGGATTTTATGCATATGCGTGATGAAACTAAAGGCCTAAGACGCGCTGTAGTTTGGACGGCTATTTTCTTAATACTTTATTTAATATTCATCTTACTACAAGAAGGTGGTTACGTTTTTGACGTGTATAAAGATGGATATATCAAAAGAGACTTTTAAATAGCATAATCTGTGTTAAAATATAGTTTAAAAGGTGGTTTATAAGAACCACCTTTTTTATTTTTGCATAATTTATTTAAAGACTTAAAAAGCAATTATTTAATGGATTTAAAAAAAGTTGGACGTTATACGGTTTTAGGAATTTTATTCTTCCTTCCAGTAACCTTTTTGTTGTTGCTTTATCCGGCTACACATAATTATACCCCATTAGATATTGTAAATGAAAAAGTGTTAGAACTTAGGGCTTTCAACGCTCATTCTGAAGACCCCATCCAACTTAAAGAACATATTACGGTTCTTGGTTTTTTTGGTAATAACCCAATGGATAAATCTACAGCTGCTTCTAACTTAAAAGAGTTGGTTTATGATAAGTTCAAAGGCTTTAAGAAATTTCAAATAGTTATTGTATTACCTAATGGAGCAGAAGAAATTGCTAAAGAATTAAAACGAGAAATTAGCCATTATGAAGACCTCAAATTTTGGCATTTCGTTTTTGGTAACCCCGAAGATATCTTAAAAATGTATAGAAGTATAGAGAGTGCAACACCATTAGAAAATACACTGGCAACAGATTATGTATACATTATAGATAAAGAACTAAATCAACGTGGACGAATAGATGATAGAGAAGACCGTGAGATTGAAAAGGGCACCCCTATTTATGGACTAAAAGGTTATAACTGTGTTGAGGTAGCTATTATAAAAAATAAAATGAGTGAAGATATGCGCATCTTGTTTACGGAATATAGACAAAAGCGTAAAGGAGAGTTTAATTCTGATATAAGACGCGCTAACGATTTAAAGGCTGTAGAGAAACAATAATATTGCCGAATACATTTCGTAATGATTATACTGTATAATTGTATTAAGAACTAAAAAACATGAGCAAAAAAACAAATTACTCATACATAGGAATTGCTTTTATTATTCTGGTTTTTGGAATCATTTTTGTACCTAGAATTGTTGATAGAATAAGCAAAGGTGATATTACAAGGCAAGAGAGTAGAAGTGACTATGCTGCTGATGATAAAAAACCTAAAGTATCAGATTTACTTTTTGTACCTGCAGCAGATGGTAAAAACAAAAGAGTTCCAGAATTTAGCTTTACTAATCAATATGGAAAAACTATCACTAATAAAGATTTTGAAGGAAAGGTTTATGTTATTGAGTTTTTCTTTACAACATGCCCAACAATTTGTCCAAGAATGAATCAAAATTTGATAAAAATTCAAAATGAATTTAAAGACATTAAGAATTTTGGTGTGGCATCTTTTACTATAAACCCAGATTATGACAGCCCAGAGGTATTAAAGGCATATGCTGATAATTATGGTATTACCAATCTCAATTGGCATTTAATGACAGGAGAGAAAGAAGCTATTTATGAATTGGCAAACAAAGGATTTTACATTTATGCTGCAGAAAATAAAGATGTAGAGGGTGGTTTTGAACATTCAGGTAATTTTGCTTTAGTAGATAAAAACGGATTTATAAGATGTAGGAAAGATGTATCTGGAAATCCTATTATATACTACGAGGGAATTACTTCTGAAGAAGAGCAGGTAAATGATGAAGGGCAACAAGAGCAAATTAGCATCTTAAAAGAGGATATTAAAAAATTACTTAATGAATAAGAGTTTTTCATTCAAAACCGTTAGACTGAGTTTGTTGAAGTCTTGTTACAGAACCGCTTAATAAAATTGAATAATGAGTGATCAAAAAAAAATTTCAGAAGATAAGAGGTATAACAAACTAATAGTAGTCCTGTCTGTTACAATTCCATTGGCTGTTGCGGCTCTTTTTGGTATTAAAATAGATTATGAGCTACCTATTTTTTTGCCACCCATTTATGCGTGTATTAATGCTATAACTGCACTGGTATTGGTGTTAGCCTTTATAGCTATTAGAAATAAAAAAGTAAAGTTGCATGAACGGTTGATGACCTTCGCCATTGTGTTGTCGGTTTTGTTTTTGCTTATGTATATTGCCTATCATATGACCAGTGATTCTACAAAATTTGGAGGAGAAGGTATTACTAAATATTTTTATTATTTTGTATTAATAACGCATATTTTAATGTCTATTGCGGTTATACCATTTGTTTTAATTACTTATGTGAGAGCTATCACAAACAATATTGAAAAGCACAAGAAAATTGCAAAAATCACATTTCCGCTTTGGTTTTATGTGGCTATTACAGGCGTAGTTGTTTATATTATGATATCACCATATTATTAATGAAGCGGAAAATTATTTTATATCTTTTTTTTCTTTTCTTTTTTTTGAAGACGAATGCTCAATGCGCTATGTGCAGAGCAGTTTTAGAAAGTGAAGAAACCCAAAGTGCAGCCGAAGGCATAAATAACGGTATTAAGTATTTAATGGCAGTACCCTATTTACTTATTGGGGGTATCATATTTTTTATTTACAGGAAGTATGGTACGTTAAAAAAATAATAAAAACTTTACAGTGTATTATTTGTAACATTTCTTTGCATAATGAGTCTTATTTTTAGACCATAGCAGCTACAGTAATCCACTCGAAATGTTAGAAATAAAACAATTACACAAATCCTATCCTATAGGAGACTCCCGCTTACACGTTTTAAAAGGAATAAATCTATCTGTTAAAGAAGGTGAAATGGTAGCCATTATGGGGTCATCAGGATCAGGAAAATCCACATTACTTAATATTATTGGTATGTTAGATCATGCAGATTCTGGAGATTATATTCTAGATGGGCTACCAATTAAGAATCTAAACGAGAAAAAGGCGGCTGAATATAGAAATAAGTTTTTAGGGTTTATTTTCCAATCATTCAATCTTATCAACTATAAGAATGCCCTAGAAAATGTAGCATTACCATTATACTATCAAGGAATGAAACGCAAAGAACGTCAAGAATTGGCAATGTTCCATTTAGAAAAGGTTGGTTTGGCAGATTGGGCTCATCATTTACCAAAAGAATTATCTGGAGGGCAAAACCAACGTGTCGCAATAGCTAGGGCGTTGGCTGCAAACCCTAAATTGTTATTGGCTGATGAACCTACCGGTGCTTTAGATATGACTACTTCCTATGAGATTATGGAATTCATTCAGCAATTAAACGATGAAGGTAAAACTATTTTAATGGTAACTCATGAAGAGGATATTGCTAATATGTGTAAACGTATTATAAGACTTCGAGATGGGGTTATTATGGAAGATACCGCAATAAAACAAGTAAGAGCTAAACAACATGTTTGATTTAGACCTATGGCGAGAAATATTTCAAAGTATTAATAAAAACAGAACCAGAGGTTTATTGTCTGGTTTTACAGTAGCATTTGCCATTATGCTGTTTACCATACTTTTTGGAATTGCCAATGGTTTAGAAAACACCTTTGATGAACTTTTTATAAAAACAGCAGATAATGCTATTTATGTTTACAGTGGCAGAACATCAAAGCCCTATAAAGGGCTTCAAGTAGGCAGAGCGGTATCACTTTATAATGAAGATTTTGAATATATTAAAAATGAATACAGTAACAAGATTGAATATATAACACCAAAGCTAAGTCGTAATTTTCAAGTGTCATTTATTAATAAAAAAGGAAGTTATAATGTCTTAGGTGTTCACCCCGATGCTCAACATATTGAAAAATTAAAAATTAAAAAAGGTAGGTTTATCAATCTTAATGATATAAAAAGCCATTTAAAAGTCATTGTCATTGGTAGATTGATTGAAGAAGATTTATTTGGGAAAACTTCAGCTATTGGCCAATATGTAAATTTAGAAGGTATAAATTATAAAGTAGTAGGAGTTTTTAAAGACAATGGCGGCGATTCTCAAGAACGTTTGGCTTACTTACCTATAACCACAGTACAACATATATACATTGGCAAGGATGCAGTAGGTGAAATTAATATTACCTATAACAGAAAAATGTCCTCAGATGAGGCATTAACCTTTGGAACAGATTTAACCCAAACCCTAAGGCAACGAAAGAATGTAGCGCCAACAGACCAGCGCGCTATTAGAGTTAATAATATGGCATTACAAACTAAAGGCATTGAAACTATGACAGGGGGCTTGGGTATTTTAATTTTTATTATTGGTTTAGGAACTTTAATTGCAGGTATAGTTGGTATCAGCAACATTATGATTTTTATTGTTAAAGAGCGTACCAAAGAAATTGGTATTCGTAAGGCATTGGGGGCAACACCAAAATCAATCGTTTCAATTATTTTAATTGAATCTGTTTTAATTACAGCATTAGCAGGATATATAGGTTTGCTTATTGGAGTTGGTGTTTTAAAATGGGTAGGCCCTAGTTTAAAAGAATATTATATCACCAACCCAGAGGTGCATTTCAATATCATTATAACAGCAACAATTGTATTAATTGCAGCTGGAACCTTGGCAGGATTTGTCCCCGCTCAAAAAGCATCTAGAATTAAACCAATTATAGCGCTTCGAAATGATTAAAATATTTGGTTTTTTATTTGATAAAGATACCTGGCAAGAAGTACAAGGAAGCCTAAAAAAGAATACACTTAGGTCTATTTTAACCATGGTAGGTGTTTGGTGGGGTATTTTGTTACTTATTGGTCTTTTGGGTTCGGCAAGAGGCATAGAAAATAACTTTAATGTTCTTTTTGAAGATTTTGCTACTAATAGCGTATTTATTGGTGGGGGTAAAACAAGTATGCCTTTCAAAGGATACGAAGAGGGTAGACCGGTTATTTTGAGGTTAGACGATGTAAAAAAAGTTGAAGAAAATATAGAGGGCGTAGAATTGGTAGTTCCAAGAATAATGGGTAACGCTGTTTTAAGTAGAAAGACATTTTCGGGTTCATTTAACACTACTGGAGATTTCCCTATACTAAATGAGGTAGCTAAACCCGACTTAACTTCAGGACGTTTTATAAATCAAAGTGATATAGATGAACGTAAGAAAGTTGGAGTCATCTCCGAAGATGTCTATAAACAGTTGTTTGAAAAAGATGAAGACCCAATCGGTAAAATAATTTCAATTAGTAACACAAATTTCAAAGTAATTGGGGTTTTTAAGGTGGTTAATTTTGGTGGTCCGCAGTTAGATGTGCACATACCATTTACAACATTTCAACAACTATACAATCGTGGTGATAGAATTGATTGGATGATGATTACAGGGAAGCCAGAAAATGATATCAATCAGGTAGAAGCAGACGTGAAATTATTGCTTAAAAATCTGAAAAAAGTAAATCCAAATGATAATAGAGCTTTCTTCGGCTTTAATTTAGGAGATAGATTTAGTCAATTTACGGGGTTTTTAAAAGGTATGCAGTTTTTAACTTGGTTTGTAGGTATTGCCACTTTAATAGCTGGGGTTTTTGCTATAGGTAGTATTTTATTAATCACAGTTAAAGAACGTACTAAAGAAATAGGTATTCGTAGAGCTTTAGGAGCTACTCCAATAATGATTAAAAGACAAATAATTGTTGAGTCTGTAACATTAGCACTTATGGCTGGATTTATAGGAATTATTTCTGGAGGAGTCATTTTGATGTTAATTAATAATGCCATGTTGAACAGCAATGAACCTTGGATGCGGAACCCATCCGTTTCTATCTCAATGGTGTTTTTGTCATTATTAATTGTAGTTATTCTGGGTACTTTAATAGGATTAATTCCAGCAAATAAAGCAACTAGTGTTAAACCTATTGATGCCCTAAGAGAAGAATAAATAATAATATAATATGAATAAATCAGTAAAAGTTATTATCGGTATTGTTTTGCTACTTGCGTTTGTAGCCGTTTTAAAATATTTTAAAGATGCTAATTCAAACCAACGCGATGATTTTGATGTTGAACAGCCTTTTTTCACCACAATAAATTCTAAGATAGTAGCTACAGGAAGCCTTAATCCAGAAGAAGAAATTGAATTGAAACCCCAAATAACAGGTATCATAGATGCTATTTTGGTAGAGGAAGGAGACCTTGTTCAAAAGGGTGATTTAATAGCCAAAATTAGAATTGTTCCAAACGAACAATCGTTGGCAAACGCTAATAGTAGGGTGAATACTGCCCGTTTAACATATGATAATGCTAATACACTTTTTAAAAGGAACAAAGTTCTTTTTGAGAAAGGGGTTATTTCAACTCAAGATTTTGAAAACAGTGAGTTATCATTAAATCAAGCTAAAGAAGCTTTAAGGCAAGCAAAAAACGATTATCAAATTGTTAAGCAAGGCTCTATATCTGGTCAGCTTTCTGCCAATACAAGTATTGTGGCGCAAATTTCTGGAACCGTATTAGAAATTCCAGTAAGGGAGGGAGATCAAGTTATTCAAAGTAATAATTTTAATTCAGGAACTACTATAGCCACGGTTGCAAATATGAATAAAATGATTTTTGAAGGTCAGGTTGACGAATCTGAAGTGGCATTATTAGAAGAGGGAAAAGCAATTGATATTGTTATTGGAGCTTTAAATGAGCAAAGGTTTCCAGCTAAATTAGTTTTTGTAGCACCAAAAGGAGTAACCGATAATGCAGGAGCAGTTCAATTTACTATTAAAGCAGATGTTGAAATTGAAGCCAATAATAAAATAAGAGCAGGTTATAGTGCCAATGCCGAAATTGATATTGAAAATAAAGATAGTGTGCTTAGTATTAAAGAAGCACTCGTTCAATATAACAGAATCACTGAAAAACCATTTGTTGAAGTTAAAGGAATAGATGGTAAATTCAAAAAACAAAATATTGAATTAGGGTTGTCAGATGGTATTAATTTAGAAGTTGTAGAAGGTATTAAGGAAGGAGATAAAATAAAAGTATGGAATAAAGCGTCAGACGAAGAAGTCGATGCCGAAGATGAGGAAGAAAAATAATATAGTCATGAAAAGAGTATTTATAATAGGATTACTTTCAATAACTGTTTTAAGTTTTGCACAACAAAAAAAATGGACACTTGAGCAGTGTGTTGCTCATGCATTAGAAAATAACATATCTGTTAAACAAAATGAGAATACATTATTAAACAATGATCAGGACGTTATAGCTGCTAAAGGACAATTTTTACCTTCTATTAATGCAGGGGTCTCACATAATATAACGGTTGGTGGTTTAGAAATAGACCCTGGTATTTTTGTTAGTCAAACGTTTAATCAAAGTAGGTTAGGGTTCAGTGTATCACAAAACATCTTTAATGGCTTTAGAACTTTAAATCTTTATAAACAATCTAAACTTACCAGAGAATTTAATGAGTTTGAATTAAATAGAATAAAGGATGATATTTCGTTAAATGTAGCCAATGCCTATTTAAATGTATTATTCAACAAAGAAAATTTAGAGACTGCCCAAATTCAATACGAGTTTAGTAAAAAGCAATTAAAACAAGTTAAAGATTTAGTTGATGCAGGAGTACAGCCACAAGCAAATATTTTTGACGCCGAAGCTACCTTAAGCAGAGATGCACAACAGGTTACTATTGCCGAAAACAATTTCAGCTTAGCATTATTATCTTTGTCGCAGTTGTTACAAGTACCATTTAAGGGGTTTGACGTTGAAATTATTGATATTGATAAACCATCTGAGGCGCTGTTATACAATAGTGTTGAGCCCATATTAGAATATGCCTTTGAAAACAGAAATGAGATAAAAGCTGCAGAAAAAAACATTGAAAATGCTGTATTAGGAACAGAAATTTCTAAAAGTGGCTATTTGCCCAGTTTAAGTTTTACTTATGGTTATAGCTCTAGGGCATCATTTACAAACTTAACAGATTTAGAAGATTCTTTTTTTGGTCAAATAGATGATAATAAGGGGCATAGCTTTGGATTAAATTTGAATATTCCTGTGTTTTCAAGATTTCAAAACAAGACTTCTGTAGCTAAATCTATAATAGCAGAAGAAAGTGCCAAACTTAGTTTAAATCAAACTAAATTAACATTAGAGTCAAATATTCAAAGAGCTTTTACTGATGCGCAAGCAGCTTTAAAGGCTTACACAGCCGCTAAAACAGCCTTAGCTTCTCAACAATTGGCTTTTAATAATGCCAAAGAGCGTTATAATATTGGTGCTATGACTGCCTTTGATTTAGACCAAATGAGAGTTCAGTTAATAAATGCCCAGTCTTCTTTAATAAATGCTAAGTACGATTTTGTTTTTAAGACAAAAGTTTTAGACTTTTACATGGGAAAAACCATAGCATATTAAATTGGCATTAATTTTAAGTATAGAAACGGCAACCACTAATTGTTCTGTAGCACTTTCAAGAAATGGAAAGACCATTACCTTGAAGGAAGATTTTAGAAATGGCTATTCGCATGCCGAAAAGTTGCATGTATTTATAGATGAGGTTTTAAATGAAAGTAAGGTTACCAGAAAAAACTTAGATGCCATTGCTATTAGTAAAGGTCCTGGGTCTTACACAGGGTTACGCATTGGCGTTTCAGCAGCCAAAGGGTTAGCCTTTGCATTAGATAAACCATTAATTTCAGTTCCAACGTTGAATGTTTTAGCGAAACAAGTAAATTGTGATGATGGTGTGATTGTATCTATGTTGGATGCCAGAAGACTTGAGGTTTATTCTGCTGTATATGATTCCGGGTATAATCAAATTAGAAATACCCAAGCCGAAATATTAGACCCCGATTCGTTTCAAAACTATTTAAAAGAAAATACGGTATATTTCATTGGTAATGGCGTTGCAAAAACGAAGGAAATTGTTAACCATTCCAATGCTGTTTTTATTGAAGAAAAATTACCTTCAGCTAATGAAATGAGTACCTTAGCTTACCATAAATATAAAATAGGCGACATTGAAGATGTCGCCTATTTCGAGCCTTATTATTTAAAAGATTTTGTGGCTTTAAAACCAAAACCTTAATTATCCCTTTTTCTGTATTTCAACTTGATGTGGGTATGGTATTTCAATACCAGCTTTGTCAAGCGCTAATTTGGTATTCTCGGTAATATCAAAATAAACATCCCAGTAATCTTCCGTTTTACACCAAGGTCTTACGGCAAAATTCACAGAACTATCAGCTAATTCTAAAACAGTAACAGCAGGAGTCGGGTCTTTTAATACCTTGGGGTGTGATGTTAGCACATTAATCATAACCTCTTTAGACTGTTTAATGTCAGCATCATAACTAACACCAAAAACTAAATCAACACGTCTTGTTCCTTCGGTAGTGTAATTGATAATGTTGCCATTTGAAAGGGCTCCATTAGGAATGATAATTTCTTTATTAGATAACCCTGTAAGTTTGGTAGTAAAAATTTCAATCTCTTTCACAACACCAATTTCACCTTGAGCTTCTATTAAATCACCAATTTTAAATGGTTTAAAAATCATGATTAGAACACCACCAGCAAAATTCCCTAAAGATCCTTGAAGTGCCATTCCAACAGCTAAACCAGCAGCCGCTAAAATAGCAGCAAATGATGTGGTTTCTACTCCAAGCTGCGAGAGAATTGCTAAGAATAGTAAGATTTTTAAGCCCCAGCCAATAAGGTTTAATAGGAATTTTTGTAAACTCTCATCATAATTCTGTTTCGTCATTACTTTAGCAATGCCTCTGTTAACCCTTTTGATAATCCATGAACCAATAATCCATATAGCAATAGCACCAATGACTTTAATGCCGTATTCTACAATAAAACTTTCTGCAATTTCAAGATACTTACTTACTTCCATAATTTGTTTTATATATTTTTGATTTGTAAAATTAAGAACTACTGTAAACTATTTCAACTTTTTAAAGATTAAAAAACAGTAAACTATTTATTTAATTTCTTTTTTGATTAGACCAATAAAACCTTTTAAGGTCACAAAAAAACAAGTATTATTTTTTCATTAACGCAATTGCTTGATTAACTTCTAATACTGGAAGTTTACAGGCTTTGTTTATACAAACATAGATTAATGTTTTATCAGGATTATATCTGTTTACAAGTAAAGGCATTTTGCTTTCTGCAGTGCTAACGGCAATAAGTTTGTTTGGTATATAGGTTTTGTTAAGCTCCTTTATTTTTTTATCAGCATCAGGACCTACAATAGCAATTTCATAATACGGATTAGTGAAGTTTAACATTAAATCTAACCAGTTAGAATATCCAGATGCGTATTCTTGAATTTCATACTTTACATTGTTTAGCATTATCATGGCGGTTTTGTTGTAATGGTTATTATCAAAATAATACCCTAGTTTAAATAAGTTTTTAGCCATAATAGAATTACTGCCTGGAATAACATTGTCTCTATACTCTATACTCCTTAAGATTAAAGAAGTATCTTCGTTTGAAGTGAAGAAAAACATGCTACTACTGTGATCATAAAAATGATCAAACGCATAACTAGTTAAATCTCTGGCTTTATAAAGCCATTTAGTATCTTTAGTGTTTTCATATAAAGCAATAAAGGCATTAATTATAGAAGCATAATCTTCCATGTAACCATTAATTTTACTTATTCCATCTTTGTAGGTGTGATTGAGTCCACCATCTTCACGCATTAATTTATTGGAAATAAAACTGGCATTTTTTAGAGCTATTTCCAGATATTCATCATTTTGAAATACTCGGTAGGCGTCAATGTAACCTTTCAACATTAAACCATTCCAAGAGGTAAGTATTTTATCATCTAGTCTAGGTTTTGGGCGAATATTTCTAACATCAAGGAGTTTGCTTTTCCAAGAGTTTTTTTTATTATTAAAATCTTTTTGGGTTATGCCATGTTTTTTTATAAAGGCATCGTCATCATCTTTTCTAATAAGAACATAATTACCGTGTTCCCAAAAGCCATAATTGTTAATGTTATAATAATCAGAAAATAAGTCAAAATCCTCTGCTAAAATAGCTTTAAGCGCTTCTTTATTCCAAACATAAAAAGCGCCTTCTTCTAGTTGGTCTTGTTCATTCAAACTGTCGGCATCTAACGCAGAATAAAAGGCACCTTCATGAGTAGTCATTTCCCTTTTTATAAATTGAAGCGTTTCTTCAACAACATTTTTGTATAATTCATTTGCATCAATGAGATAGGCATCAGTATATAGACTTACCAATTGAGCATTGTCATAGAGCATTTTCTCAAAATGAGGTACGTGCCATTTTTCATCAACAGAGTATCTAGAAAAACCACCTCCAATTTGGTCATACAAACCACCATAGGCCATTTTAGTAAGTGTAAGGTTTACGTAATCTAATAATTCTTGATTGTTGGTTTGATACCCAAACCGTAGTAAGAAATGATAGTTATTAGGCATCATAAACTTGGGTGCTCTATTAAGGCCCCCAAGTCTATGATCAAACATAAAAGACCACTTTTTTACGGCTATTTCAATAAATTCAGTATCAAATTTTGGTTGGTCTTTATTGATTTTAACTATATCAATAGACTTGAGTCCCTTTTCAACTTTATCTGCTTGGGTGTATAGTTTTTCAGGCTCTTTGTAATAAAGTTTTGATATTTGTTCTAGAAAGCTTAACCATTGGTTTTTTGGGAAGTAAGTACCAGCCCAAACAGGCCTTCCATCTGGTAAAGCCACAGCATTTAAAGGCCAACCACCGCTGCCAGTCATTATTTGAATAGCATTCATGTATACTTGGTCAACATCAGGTCTTTCCTCTCTGTCAACCTTTATATTTATGTAATTTTTGTTCATTACAGAGGCTACCAAATCATCTTCAAAACTTTCATGTTCCATAACGTGGCACCAATGACATGCTGAGTAGCCTATGCTAATAAGTATAAGTTTTTTCTCAGCTTTTGCTTTTGCCAGTACATCGTCGTTCCATGCTTTCCAATCTACAGGATTGTGCGCATGTTGAAGCAAATACGGACTTGTTTCGTTAATAAGATCATTTGTGTACTTGTATTTCATAGCATTTATTTTATAACCGTTTTCTGCTTAGCAGTAGACTAATTAAAAAGAGACAGTTTTTTCAAGAATACCTCAAAAAGAATAAATATAAGACTTAAAAAGGCGTTCATAAAATGAACACCTTTTTATAATTGTTAAAACGGTTTACAATTATCCGTTAATAGCTTCAACGGCATCTACTTTATCTGGAAGCATTTGCTTAAGGATATTTTCGATGCCATTTTTAAGTGTGAATGTTGATGACGGACATCCGCTGCAAGCACCTTGAAGAAGCACGCTTACATTTTTGGTTTCCTCATCATATGATAAAAACTGAATATTCCCCCCGTCACTGGCAACGGCTGGTTTAATATACTCTTCCAGAATGTTTACTATTTGTTTAGAAGTATCATCTAAAGCTTCAAAGTTTGAATCTTTTTGTTCTGTTGTTTGTTCAAGTTTTTCAGCGGCTTCAGGAAGCACAACTTCTTTGCCACTTTCAATAAACTGTTTTATGAATTCCCTCAATTCAATGGTAATATCTTGCCATTCAGTAATCTCATATTTGGTAATTGATACATAGTTTTCTTCAATAAAAATACTTTTAACAAACGGAAAATGAAATAATTCTGTTGCTAAAGGCGATAGTTTAGCTTCATCAATAGATGTAAACTCATATAAGGAGGTTACAATTTTTTTGTTGGAAACAAACTTCATTACCGATGGATTTGGAGTAGCCTCGGCGTAAACGGTAACAGGTATTTTTTTTGGAGCTTCAGCTTCATTAATAACAATACCACCATCGTTTAAGTAAGCTTCAATTTGTTCTGCTACTTCATCTTGTACATCTTTCCATTCAACAATGTTATAGCGTTCTACAGCAATAAAATTCCCTGAGATGTAAACCTTTTTCACAAACGGCAAATAGAACAATTGTTGACCTAAAGGTGATGGTGTAGCATCATCAATATTGTTGAATTCAAAACTTTGATTTTTGGTAATAAACTGATTTACCTCAAATTTTATAATGTTGTTATTTGACGTTTCTTGCACAGAAACCTTGAAAGTATTCATTTTAGCTAATTTTTTACAAAAATACTAAAAGAAAACTTTAGATATGTATATATTTGAAGTTGTGTCAAATTATAAGATAAAGTATATCTTTATTTTTTTTGTGTAATTTTTTAATAATCAAGACGTTTGTATAGCACTGAACCTACTTGGTAATAAAGTTTATGAGATTAAAAAATATAATAAAAGTGTTAGTGGTAGTATTATTTACTAACACTGCTATTTCACAAGAAGGCTTACCAATTTATACCGATTATCTAACCGATAATTATTATCTAATTCATCCCTCAATGGCCGGAGCAGCCAATTGTGCCAAGGTAAGGCTTACGGCCCGCCAGCAATGGTTTGGTCATGAAGATGCCCCCAAACTTTTAACTATGAGTTTAAATAGTAGAATAGGAGACACACCCTCGGCTATTGGAGGTATTTTATATTCTGATAAAAATGGGTATCATTCCCAAACAGGTGCCTATGCTACCTATGCGCATCATTTGATGTTTTCAAGAAGTGAAGCTGATTTAAACATGTTGTCCTTTGGTTTAAGCGCAGGATTTATTCAATATAAATTAGATGAAACGACTTTTTTGTTTGATGGACCAGACCCAATCATAAGTGGGGTAGTACAAGCTGAAACCAATTTTAATATTGATTTTGGGTTTTCTTATCATTTTTTAGATTATTACGCTCACGGAACAGTTAAGAATGTGTTGAAGAATTCTGGAATCAATAATGATATTGAAATTACCAGTAACTTGCGGCGCTATTTACTCTCGGTAGGTGGTGTGTTTGGTAAATATGGTAGTAGTTGGAGTTATGAACCATCTGTGATGTTTCAATATAAAGATGGAACAGGTGAGTCTTCAATGGATTTTAATGCAAAAGTATATAGAGAGATGGACTTTGGTCAATTGTGGGGAGGGTTGTCATATAGGAGGAGTTTAGATGGCGCTGAATTTATAACAGATTCAGGCGCCATTGATAGTCAAAAACTACAACAGATTACCCCCCTAGTTGGTGTTAATTATAAGAACTTTATGTTTGCTTATACATACACGTATCAATCCAATTCTGTGGTGTTTACAAATGGAGGGTTTCATCAGTTTACATTAGGCTATAACTTTAATTGCAGACGTTCTCGATATGACTGCAATTGTCCTGCAGTAAATTATTAGAATAAAAGGCTCGTTTAAAAAACGAGCCTTTCTTTTTTCCTTTTAATCCCATGTATATTTTTTCTTTTTAGCCTGTTCTTTTATAGCTTTGGTCATAGCATTTTCTAAGCTGTTTGTGCTTTTTGTTTTGGTGTTCTCAGAAATATACTTAGTGCGCTTCATATTTAATTCTTTAATTTGCCTTTGAATGTTTTCTCTTTCTATTTTCTTTTTGGTAACGTAGGCTTTTATTTCTGCTTCCGATTTCCCTTTAAGTTCATTGGGTAGTGCTTCTTCTTCCAATTCATTAATTACTACTTCATCATTTTCAACAGCATCCACCAAATCCCATGATGCGTTTTTGTAAAAATGAGAACTTTTGCTCACAGAACGTTTTACAGCATTTGCATTACCATAAGTAATAGCGTTGGTGTCTTGCATAGCTTGTTCAGCTACTTTAGCTTTACCTCTAGTGCCATAGCCAATATAGGTTTTGTTTAATTGTTGGTTTAGAATTAAAATCTTATCATCATAAGGAGACGCCATATGAACTGTTTTGTGATTATGGTTTATAGCCATATAATCACCATTAGTTAATTTAGCACCATCTTTCCAGAAAGTTGAAATACCTTGATTATAGTTTCCACAGAAAATAGTATTAATGGTAACATCTTTTTCATTAGCGTTAACGGCAGCATCTTTGTAGTTTATGCTGCCTTGGGTAAATGGTTCGTTTCCTGCAATAAATATGAGTTTTAAGTCATCTGGATTATTCCCCCAATTTAGTTGATTTAAGGAGGTTTGAATTACTTGTCCACAATATTCGTTACCGCCATTAGTAGTTAAAGAGAAAAGCTCTTTCGAGATGTCATCTAGATCATCACTGAAAGGAAGTACTTGCCTTATGTAGCCTTCATCACCATTAAGCCTGTCGTTACCATATTCATATAAGGCAATTTTTAAATTGGGTTTTTCGTTTCGGCATTTAGCATAGGATAATTCATTAACAATATCCCAAAGTTGTGCTTTGGCCTGATCTATTAATCCATCCATACTATTACTGGTATCTAATAAAAGCGCTACTTTAATATGTTGTTTGTTTGAGTGCGGTTGTAATTTAGTTTCATTGGCATTAACCAAATACGTATATGGTTTTTTATTGTTGGCGTTACAGGTTATAAATCCTGTAATAGCTAAACTTAAAATAAGTGTTTTAAAATGTGTTTTCATAAGATTTATTTTTTGATTGAATGAAATTATAATGGTCCACTTTGGGCTGTTATTGATTCAGTAAATCTATGTCCAAAGTTTTTCTCAAAAAAGAGACAATGAGTAAAGACTCTAAATGAATGAGTAAAGATTTATAATGAATAGGTAAACAATGCTTTTTTTGTTAGTAGCATTGGGTAAAAATGGTTAACCTCATTTTATTAAACCAATAATAGTGCGTAAGTTTATCTATTATAAAAATATTCATGCTCAGAGCAATAAAGCTTATTGGTATTCTATCTTTATTATTCAACACATTTTTGATGTTGGGACAGGTTGGTATAGATTCAAATGTATCAAAATTCACTGTTAGGGGAAAGGTTGTTGAGAGTGAAACTCAAGATCCAATTGCTAATGTAAATATTGAGATTAATGGAGGTTCTTATACAACAACAAATATATTTGGTGAATTTAGGGTTGAAGCTAAAAAAGGAGATGAACTTACCATTAGGCATAAAGATTTTGAAACCATTTTTTATACTATACAAAGTAACGAACGTATTTTGGTTAAGGTGGAACCTGAAGAGCAAGATAAGTTTTTTAGCAAGCGTTCAAAGGAATCAGAGTCACCTAAGTTTAATCATTATATAGATTCTGCCGAAGTCTACTTGAAAAGAGATGCTAAAAGGAGTATTCAATTTGTGATTGATGCTATAGAAGTCAGTGACTCCAAAAAAGAAAATGCCGAGGCATATGAGGTTTTAGGTGATATTAACATGTACTGGAAACAGTATGATTTAGCGGTATCGAATTATAGAACAAGTTTAAGAGATAATAGTGTAAATGAGATAAAGCTAAAACTAGCTTTGGCTTATAAAGAGAACAAAAATTACCAAGAGAGTATACAACAGTATAATGACATTAATAAGAAAAGTTTATCCAACTATCAATTAGTTACTTTGTATGAAGGTCTGGGAGATGTTTATAAAGCTATTCAACAATATGACGCTGCTATTCAATCGTATCAGGATGGATTAAAACTAGCACAAAAACATTTAATTACACCTAAAATAACTGATTTAAATTCTAAAATAGCCGAAGTATACAACGACAAAGGATCGGTTAGAGAAGCACAAAATTTCTTTTCAAGCTCGTTACGCTTAGCTGAGGGGGAGAACAAAAAAAGAGCTGTGGAGGAAAAGGTCAAAGTAGCCGATTTTGAAAGTAAAAACCTTAACTACTCAAACGAGATAACTCTTAGAAAACAAGCTTTAGAGGATATCATAGATATTCAGTTAGATTCTGTTCTGGGTAACGAAAGTCCTTTAACTACACAAAAGCAAAATTATAAAATAGGTAAAGCTTACGCTTTTCAAAAGGATATACCAAATGCCATTAAATATCTGGAGAAAAGTATTGAAGAAGCCGATGATAGAGAGGATTTGATTGTAAAAAAAGATGCTACACGTGGTTTGTCTGAAGTTTATCGTGATGCGGGACAATATGATAAAGCTTTAATGGCATATCAAAGTTATGTTGATATAGTTGATAAAATTTATTTGTTGAAAGAGCAAGAGATATCTCAAGCAACTAAATTTGGTAAAGATCTTGTTGCAAAGCAAAATAGGATAAACAGTTTAGAGAGTCAAAAAGATTTGGCAGATACTAAATATCAACTAAACACCGAGCAAACTAAAAGGCAACAACTACTTATATACTCACTTTTTGGAGGTGTTTTGTTGCTTTTAGTAGGAGCATTTTTAATGTTTAAATACATAAGGCAGCAACGTTTGGCAAATAATTTATTGGCATTAAAATCCTTGCGAAGTCAAATGAATCCGCACTTTATTTTTAATGCATTAAACTCAGTTAATAGTTTTATTGCTTCAAATGATGAGCGTACAGCCAATAAATATCTATCTGATTTCTCATTATTAATGCGTGCTGTTTTAGAAAACAGTGAGGAAGATTTTATTCCGTTAGAAAAAGAAATAGAGTTACTACAACTTTATACAAAATTAGAGCATTTTAGGTTTAAAGACAGATTTGATTATGATATCAAAGTTGATGAAAATGTTAATAAAACAGACTTTGTTATACCGCCCATGTTGCTGCAGCCTTACATTGAAAATGCTGTATGGCATGGTTTACGTTACAAGAAAAGCAAGGGTTATTTAGAGATTGTTATTGCTCAAACAAAACCCAATGAAATAAGCATCACTATTACTGATGATGGTATAGGAAGAAAACGTTCCAAAGAAATAAAAACCCAGCATCAGAAAAATCAAAATTCTAAAGGTATGGGTAATATTAAAAAGCGCGTATCTATTTTAAACGATATGTATAAAGATAAAGTGGATGTTTTTGTAACCGATTTAAAGGATGCAGAAGATACAGGAACCAAAGTTGTTGTAACGCTAAAAAAGAACTAAAAATAGTAAGAAGACCAAAGCTGGAAGCATAAAAATTACTTCCAACTTCTAACTTCATTCAAATAATTATGAAACTAAATGCAATCATAGTAGAAGATGAACAAACCAGTAGAGACATTCTAAAAAACTACTTAAATAAGTATTGCCCCAATGTAACCATTTTGGGAGAGGCAGCTAATATAGATGAAGCTTTGATTTTAATAAGACATAATAACTTAGATCTCGTATTTTTAGATGTAGAGATGCCCTATGGAAATGCTTTTGACTTATTGGATAAAGTTGGTGACGTAGATTTTGAAACCATATTTGTTACTGCTTACAACCATTATGCAATAGATGCTTTAAATGCCCATGCCTCTTATTATTTAATGAAACCCATTTCAATAGATGAGCTTATTAAAGCGGTAGATTACGTAACCGAAATAAAAACGAAAGAGAACGCTTTACAAGATCAAGTTTTAGTACCTAAAACCAATGGTGTAGATGGGAAAATAACCATTCCACAATTAGACGGATTTGAAGTTTTAAACACATCAGATATTCTTTATTGTAAAGCAGACGATAATTACACTGAAATTTATTTAAATAATAACAGAAAGAAGCTAGTTAGTAAAACACTAAAGTATTTTGAAGAAGCTTTAAATGGCTCTAGTTTTGCACGTGTGCATAAATCATATTTGGTTAACGTAAATGAAGTGGTTAAATATGTAAAAGGTAAAGGCGGTAGTGTGGTTTTAAGTAATGGAAAGGAAATCATGGTATCGGCTTCAAAAAAAGCAAATTTGTTGTCGTTTTTTAAATAGTTTTGGACCTTTGATTGGTTTAGATAAAAAATTAAAATTATATACAGAAACACTAATCATTATTAAATAATAAAAATAGATGCCAGTTATATTACCAGTAAAAGAAAAAAGACCACAAATACCAGACGATTGTTTTGTGGCCGAAAATGCTACTATTGTTGGCGATGTTATTATGGGTAACCAATGCAGTATTTGGTTCAGTGCCGTGGTGCGTGGAGATGTGCATTACATTAAAATGGGAAATAAGGTAAACGTGCAAGATGGCGCCGTAATTCATGCTACATATAAAACGGCTCCAACAAATATTGGTAATAATGTTTCTATTGGGCATAATGCTTTAGTACATGGTTGTACTATTCATGATAATGTATTGGTGGGGATGGGCAGCATCATTATGGATGGTTGTGTGGTAGAAAGTAATAGTATAATTGCAGCTGGAGCAGTGCTTACTCAAAATACAAAGGTAGAAGCAGGTAGTATTTACGCAGGAGTTCCAGCAAAAAAGATAAAAGATGTAAGTGAAGAACTCGTTGCTGGTCAAATAGATAGAATAGCTAATAATTACATAAAGTATTCAAGTTGGTTTAAAAAATAAGTTTTGGCGTTATTCGTCGTAAAGACAAATTGATTAAAAATCTAAAAACTCAACTTTAAAATCTGTTCCTAAAAGTTCTTTCATTACTGCTGGATTTCTGTTAGTATAAAATTCAAGTTTAGTCCCCAGAGCTACAGGGATTGAACTTTCAGTATTCAATAAATCGTTTTGTTCTAATATAGCTTTGGTTTGTCTCGCCACGGCTTCACCAGAATCAATTATTTTTACATGTTTTGGTAGTAGTTCTATTAAAATGGGAATTAAATAAGGATAATGAGAGCATCCTAAAACCAAATAATCAATATTAGCTTTAATCATTGGTTTTAAATAACCTCTTAAAAGCGATTTCATTTCCTCAGAGTAAAGTTTGCCACTTTCAATTAAATCTACTATGCCATCGCCATCTTGCTCAATAACGATAACGCTACTCGCAAACTTTTCAGAGGTTTCAGAGAATAGTTTACTACTTAAAGTACCTTTAGTTGCAAGAATACCAACCGCACCATTTTTGGTTTGTAAAGCTGCTGGTTTAATAGCAGGTTCAATACCAATAAAAGGTACATTATAGTTAGCTCTTAAGTAATCTATGGCGTTTGTAGTAGCTGTATTGCAAGCTACTACAATAAGTTTACATCCTTTTTCTAAGAGTAATTCAGTATTCTTAATACATAAATCTATTATAACTTCTTTTCCTTTTGGGCCATAAGGCGCATTGATGCTATCTGCTAAGTAAATGGTGTTTTCGTTGGGTAAAAGGTTGTGAATTTCTTTCCAAATAGAGGTGCCGCCAACACCAGAATCAAAAATACCTATAGGTTGTTTGTTCATATTTAAACTATAATATGCTAAGGCAATTTAAGGAAATTAGAGATAATTTTTGTGGATTTACCCATTATGATTTCATTTTAAAATTTCACAAAAAAAAGCTGCTTTTTTAAAAAGCAGCTTTGTGTAAGTTATGTTTATGAATGTAGATTAAATACCTAGTTCTTTTTTAACGTCATCAAGTAAGTTTTTACCATCTGCTAAAATAGTTACACCTTGTGAAGAATCTAGAACATAATCAAATCCTTGAGCTCTACCTACTTTTAAAATAGCAGTTTTAGCTCTTTCTGTGATAGGTTGTAATAAATCAATTTCCTTTTTTCTAATGTTTTGAGCAGCATCAGCCTGAAATTGTTGGATGTTTTGTTGCATACCTTGAATTTCTTGCATTCTTTTTGCGTTTTCTTCATCTGTTTTATTTGGTCCTTCTGCTTCATACTGTTTAGCTTTGTTTTGAAACTCGGTAACGGATGCTTGATAATCTGTCTCATATGTTTTCTGTAAAGCCTGTATTTCTTTCTGTGCAGCCTTCATTTCTGGCATTGCAGCAATGAGTTCTTGAGTATTTATATGGGCAACTTTACTTTGTGCTTGAGAAAAACTAATACTCCCTATGCATACTACCGCTGCTAATAAAATAGTTTTTAAATGTTTCATTTTAAAATAGTTAAATGTGTTATAAATTATTACTTGTTATTGTTTATACTGTCTCTTAATTTTTGTCTTTCCTCTAAGATTTTTTTCTTTCTTTCTTCTAGAGCTTTTTTTCTGGCTTCACGTTCTGCCAGCTTTTTCTGTCTGTTTTCTTCAATTAGTTGTTCTCTAGTTTTGGTTTCTGTTTTTTCTTCTGTTTCTGTTTTTTCTTTTACAGAACTTTCTTCTGTGTTTTCAGTAGCCTGATTTCTGGCGTCTATTTTAGTTTGTTTAGCTTTTTCACGATCTTCTAAAATTTTCTGACGTCTAGCTTCTGCTTCTTTTACTTTAGCTTCACGAGCCGCTAACTTTTTTTGTCTTGCTTCCTCAATAGCACTTTCTCTTGCTTTTTTCTTCTCTTCTAAAGCCTTTTCCCTAGCTTCTTGTTCTAGGTTTATTTCTGGAACCAATTCTTCTTCTTCGGCTGCTTTACGCTCTGCTTTAGATTGTGCTTGAGTTCTTTTAGCTGTTCTTGTTATGCTTCTAATTATTGTTTCGCTTAAATCATATTGTCTTGCAGAAAAAAGCATGTTATTGGAATCAGAAGATTTATCGAAAATAAAGTCATATTTCCTGCTTGTAGCAATATCTTGAACAGCGGCAAAAATTTGGTCTAGAACAGGTTTTGTTAACTGAGTTTGTTGAATGTACAAGTCGCCGTTAGGTCCAAATCTTTTTTGCTGATAGTCTAATACTTCCTTTTCCTCAAAATAGATATCTTCTTCGCGTTCTTTTACAAGTTCCGTAGTTAAGAGTGCTTTTTCATTGCTTAGGTCTTTTCGCTTTTGCTCAATAGCACTTAGCTTAACTTCTATTTCATTTTTCCATTTATCAGCTTTTTGGTTTAATTGATCTACAGCTTCTTGATATTCAGGAACATTTTCTAAAATATATTCTGTATCAATATAAGCAACCCTTACGCCACGTTGTGCATGTAATGATAAGCTTAGTAAAACTAATGTCAGTAAAAAAAGAACTTTGTTTTGCATGCTGTAATGTTTTAATTTTTCCACTTAATCTTCAAAATTAACGAATTTAAATCTTAAAAATTTTAATTCTTATACAAAACATCAAACTGTTATTAGAAAATATCGTGCCAAAATGATTTTCATCTTAAAATTGTTGCCCAATTATAAAGTGTGTTTCCCACCCATGTTTTTCTGTGGTTCCTGGTAATGGGTCAAAACCGTGACCAAAGTCAATACCTAATAAACCAAATGCCGGCATGAAAATTCTAACGCCCATACCTGCAGATCTATTAACATTAAATGGGTTATAATCCTTAAAGCTATTCCAAGAATTACCAGCCTCTAAAAAAGCCAATCCATAAATTTTAGCTGATGCTTTTAATGTAACAGGGTACCTAAGCTCTAATGAAAATTTATTGTAAATGGTGGCGCCATCATTGAAAACTTGACCAGTGCTTTTATCGAAAGGAGCAAGAGATTGATTAGGGTAGCCACGTAATTGAATGGCTTCTCTACCATCTAAACTAAATTGACCCAAACCGTCTCCACCAACAAAAAATCTTTCAAAAGGAATAGCACCTCTATCATTATTATAAGCACCTAAGAAACCAAACTCCACCAGAGGTCTTAAAACTAAGTCTTTAGCTATTTCATTATACCACTCGCCTTTAAAGTTTATTTTATAGAACTCCAGCCATTTAAAGCGTTCTTGGTCAATCTCAGAGATTCTGTCTCTAGCATTCTCTATTTGAGTTGGCGTACTATTTACATTTTGCGTTATACTTTGGTTAAGTTCTCGTTCTTCTTTTAAAGCAGTATAATCTACACCGTTTACTGTTGAATAAGGGAATGAAAATTTAGCGGTAGCCGAAAAATTGGAACCACCCGTTGGGAAAATAGGATCAAACCTTGTGTTATTTCGGGTTAAACCTATTGTTAATGATAGGTTATTAGAGTAGCCATCTCCAAAAGTAAATAAACCAGTATTATAATTATTTAAATCATAACGTTGATAACTGATGGCATTTGATAATGTAAAATAGTTGTCTGGGACAGATAAGCGTTTTGCTAATCCAAAGGTAATCCCTGTTATGTTGAAACTTCTACTTTTATCTGCTCTTCTATTTATAAAGTCGAATAAAAATTGCTTGGTATGCGATAAAGAGGTTGAAAATTGAACGGGTTTTTTACCCCCTAACCATGGTTCTGAAAACTGAAAGCTATAAGTTTGAAAGAACCTACTGGCCTGCAAACGTAATGCTAAACGTTGTCCGTCTCCCATTGGAACTGGTTTATAGGCTTCTTTATTGAAAATGTTTTTCATGGAGAAGTTGTTGAAAGATAAACCAAGTGTACCAATAAAACCACCACCACCATAACCACCTTGTAACTCTATTTGGCTAGAACCAGTTTCCTTAACTGAGTATTCCATATCTATGGTGCCCTCAACAGGATTAGGGTTGTTAAAGTTTGGCGATATTTCTTGGGCATCAAAGAACCCTAATTGACCAAGCTCTCTTACAGTTCTTACAACATCTGCTTTGCTGTATAATTGACCTGGACGCGTTTTTAATTCTCTGTAAATAACATGATCGTTGGTTCTTTCATTACCTATTACAGAAACACTATTAAAATAAGCTGGTTTTCCTTCTGTTATTCTAATCTCCAAATCAATAACATTGTTGTCTGCGCTAACTTCTACCTGTCTTATAGTTGAAAATAAATAACCATTATTTTGATAAGCGTTTGTGATGTCATTAGCATCTGGTTTGGAGTTATCTGCAATGCGTTCTTGAAGCAAAACGCCATTGTAAGTTTCTCCCTTTTTAATTCTAAGAATGTTGTTTAACTGCTTGTCTGTGTAAACGGTATTACCAATAAATTTAATATCTCCAAATGTGTAAAGATCACCTTCTGTTACATCAATATTGATAGATATGGTTTTATCGTCATTGTAAATAATAGAATCAGAAACAATACGGGCATCTCTGTAACCATGTTCTTTAAATTTATCTACAACACTGGATAAATCTGCCTGATAAGCAGAATCTATAAACTTTGAACGTTTTAAAATACGTAAGCGATTAATTTTTTTGGTGCTTTTCATGGCTTTTCTAAGCTTTTTATCGCTTATCATTTCATTACCATTAAACACAATGTCTTTTATTTTTACTTTTTCACCTTTATCTATATTCAATACCATATTTACTCTGGCAGTCTTTAAAGAGTCTTTAACCTCTATAGTATTGATGTGTACTTTGGTGTTTAGAAATCCCTCTTTTTTATATTTTCTGGTTAAGAAATTTTTAGTATTTGTTAAAAGATTTTCAGTGACTTTTGTCCCTTTTTTTAACTTATTGTCCTCAACAATGCCTTCAATTTTGCCTTTTTTTACACCATTTATCTTTAATTCGTTTAATTGTGGTAAATCTTCTAATCGTATTTGCAGATAAGCATTACTATCTTCAATATTAATAACATAAACTTCTATATTATTAAACAGTTTTGTACCCCAAAGTTTTTTTATAGCGTTACCTATTTCCTCTCCAGGAATATTAATCTCTTGCCCTTTCCTTAAACCTGAAAAATTAATAATAGTTTGTTCTCCAAAACTGGTGTTTCCTAAAACAGAAATACCACCTATAGTGTATTTTTTATTGGTGTTTAAACTTTGAGCTTGAAGATTAAGGCAACTTACTGTAAGAAGTAATGTTGCAAAACAAAGCTTAATGAAGGTTTTATATGGCGAAATTTTAGTTAAGTTGCTCACTTGTTTTCCCAAATCGTCTCTCTCTTTTTTGATATTCAATAATAGCTTCATACAAATGCTCCTTTGTAAAATCTGGCCAAAGCACATTTGTAAAATATAATTCTGCATAGGCTATTTGCCAAAGCAAAAAATTACTTATACGTTGTTCTCCGCTAGTTCTAATTAGCAAGTCTACATCTGGTAAATTTTGCGTGTAAAGATGCTCATTTATAATTGATTCATCAATATTTTCGGGCGAAATTATGTTATTTTTAACTTTAATACTAATCTCTTTAACAGTATTTATTAATTCTTCTCTAGAGCCATAGCTTAATGCTAATGTTAAAGTTATCCTATTGTTAGTTTTTGTTTTGTTTATAACCTCTGTGAGTTCATTGAAAACCTTTGCTGGGAGCAATTTTAAGTTACCTATGGCAGTAAGTTTAATGTTGTTGTCTTGAAGTGTTTTTATTTCTTTTCTAAGAGAAGAAATTAACAACTTCATTAAGGTTTGAACTTCTAATCTAGGGCGGTTCCAGTTTTCGGTAGAAAAAGCATAAAGTGTTAAGTTTTTAACACCTAATTCTGCACAGGCCTCAACAGTTCTCTTAACAGATTTAGCACCGTTTTCATGACCAATAGCTCGCAACATGCCTCGTTGTTTAGCCCAACGCCCATTACCATCCATGATTATGGCTATGTGTTTAGGGAGCTTCTTGTTTAATATGCCTTCTTTTAAGTCCATTTATTCATTTACACAATAACACGGGTTCTCTCCAAAGGTATAAGTTAAGGTTATGCCAGAAAACATGTACCAATCGTTATTATTTATATTGCCAAATCTATATTCTGGTCTCCATTTAGCATCAGGAATACTACCGTCTAATTCATCAGAGAATGTGTAACGAGCTCCTATTTCTATACCTAAAACTATGTTGTCAATAAATGTTGTTTTAAAACCGAGTGTCATCGGAATGCCGTAAGCCCAACTCGAGGTGTTTTCTTGGGTTTGTACACCGTTTAAAAAGTAATGATTATCATGTTTGGCTACTGTAATTCCAGTATGTAAATAAGGGGTGCTTATTTTTCTTTCAGAATGTAAGTTAAATTCAGTAAAAGTAAATTCCATACCAATAGAGGCTTCCATAATATTGCTAGAAAACTCATACCCTCTTTGAATTCGCCTAGGATCATCAGAATTAATATCTATACCTTCTAAAGTAGTGAAAATCAATGAGGCTCTGTAAGAGTGTCTTCGGCTTCTGTTCCATTTATAAATACCACCAATGGCCAATTGATTTGGTGAAATATAATCAGTAGCACCAACATCTCCAATAAAATTACTACCACCAAGATATAAGCCTAATTCATTAATTTGAGAAAAGCTTAATTGAACAAAAAAAATACTTAATACTAATACGCTTAAATGCCTCATAGAGATTTAAAAGTTTGCAAATATAATAAATATGATTAGCCTAATGTAATTGTATTAGTGTAAAACAAGTTTTCTTGTAAAATATTGTGAATTAGGACTTAATTACGCTTGTCTTCGCCCCAAAGCATTTTTTTTCGAAGTGTTTTTAAGAAGCTTTCATCAAGAAGGTCAATCATTTTAATTTTAAAGTCAGCTTTTTTTATTGTAATAATGGTTTCGTTTTCCAATGTGGCAATTCTGGAATCTAAAGATACCAGATGTTGTTTTTCCCTGCCGCTTACACTCAACTTGATTTCTGTAGAATCAGGTATTATTAAAGGTCTGGCACTGAGGTTATGGGGTGCAATTGGTGTAAGCACAAAGCTATTAGTACCTGGGGTAATTACGGGGCCACCACAACTTAACGAGTATCCTGTAGAGCCTGTAGGTGTTGAAACGATAAGGCCATCGCTCCAGTATGAGGTTAAAAACTCACCGTCTAAATGAGTTTTAACAGTAATCATAGAGGTGGTATTCTTTCTGCTTACCGCAATTTCGTTTAGTGCAAAATTAATGGATTTTATCTCACTATTCTCTGGATTGGTTTCAATGGACAATAAGCTACGTTCTGAAATGTTGTATTTGCCTTCCAAAATATTTTGAACCGCATTTTCAATATCTTCTACTTGAATGGTTGCTAAAAAACCTAGTCTGCCTGTATTTATTCCAATAATGGGAATTTCAAGGTTTTTTACAGAAGGAATAGCTCTTAAAATAGTACCGTCTCCGCCAATGCTTATCAATAAATCAAACGAAGCATTTAAAACACTGTACGTTTTGAAGCTATTATATAAATTATCATTTGAGGTTGCAGTATTTACTAGGTCTAAAAACTCAGACTCAATCAAAACTTCAATATCTTTTTCTTTTAAAAAATTTAAAAGCCTATCAAGAGAAGCTATGGTATGTTCATTATTATAACGACCAAAAATGGCAATTTTCATAGCATTACATATTTAAGTATTTCCTCAGATAATCCGATCGGTCTTTTAGGTTTTCAAAATAAGTGTCTTCTTCATGACCCGAAGCAATATTGTAGCTATACCTGCGGAAGGTTTGAATGATTTCATTAATATTAGAATTGCCTATTTTAAGTGTAACCTGTACTACATCATTTTTAATTTTTGATACAAAAGCACCTAAAACACGCCCTCCATTAGACTCTACTATCTGGCTTATTTCACTAAAAGAATAATCATTAATACCCTTTTCAACTACTATAACAGCTCCTGCAGAATGAAAGAAAGGAGACTCATTAAAAAGGCTGATAATATCTTTTAACTCATAATAGCCAAGATAATTATTTTTTTCATCTAGAACAGGCATAATGTTAGCTGAGTTTTGAGCAAAAGCCTCTAAAACATCTAGCCATAATGTAGTGTCTCTAACAAAAAAATTCTCTAAGGCGTAAAGGTAGTCACTAACAAGTTTGTTGCTATCAAAACAATGTACATCTGTTTCAAAAAGTAATCCCACAAAAACGTCATGAGTATCTTTAACAGGAATGTGAGAATACGTTAATTGGTTAAAAAGTGATTGTAAATCAGAAACTTTACTGTTGCTGTCAACAGGTTTTATATCATTTATTATGTATTCTGATAGTTTCATGCTCGTTTTAATACTTATGCAAATTAATTAAAAAAATCATATACTTTTGTCACTTAAAAAAATAATTCATGACAAAATTAAGTGTAAACATCAATAAAATAGCCACTTTAAGAAATTCGCGTGGTGGAGATGTACCCAATGTAGTAGAATTTGCCAAAGATATACAAAGGTTTGGAGCAGAGGGGGTAACTATTCATCCAAGACCAGATGAACGTCATATTAGGTATCAAGATGCCCGCGATTTAAAGCCTGAAGTTTACACAGAATATAATATTGAAGGCAACCCTATAAAATCTTTTATTGATTTGGCTTTAGAGGTTAAGCCAACACAAGTAACTTTAGTTCCAGATGCTGAGGATGCCATAACTAGTAATGCCGGTTGGGATACTATAAAGCATAAAGATTTTTTAGTTGATGTTATCAAGGAATTTCAGAATAATGGTATTAGAACTTCAATTTTTGTAGATCCAGTTTTGAAGCAAATTGAAGGTGCTAAGGAAACTGGAACCAATAGAATAGAGCTGTATACTGAGTCTTTTGCTCATCAATATGGTTTGGGTAACAAAGAAGTTGTAAAGCCTTATAGTGATTGTGCTGTGTTAGCAAATAACTTAGGTCTGGGAGTTAATGCAGGACATGATTTATCTTTAGATAATATTGAATTTTTCAAACAAAGTATACCGGGTCTGTTAGAGGTATCTATAGGACATGCGTTAATTGCAGAAAGCTTGTACTTAGGGGTAGAGAATGTAATTCAAATGTATTTAAGAAAATTAAAATAGATGATACTACACTCAAATATAATTGGAGAAGGTAAACCATTTGTGATTTTACATGGGTTTCTAGGTATGAGTGATAACTGGAAAACATTAGGAAAACAATTTAGTGATGAAGGATTTCAGATACATTTAGTAGATCAGCGCAATCATGGACATAGTTTTTGGGATGATAATTTTAATTATGAAATACTAGCCCAAGACTTAAAAAATTATTGTGAAGCACACAATTTAACAGATATTGTTTTGCTAGGGCATTCTATGGGCGGTAAAACAGCTATGTTGTTTGCTTGCTTGTATCCAGAATTAGTTTCTAAACTTTTGGTAGCTGATATTTCACCTCGTTTTTATCCTGTACATCACCAAACTATTTTAGAAGGATTAAGTGCATTAGATTTCAGTGAGATTAAAAGTAGAGGGGAAGCAGATAAAGTTTTAAGTGAGTATATTTCAGAATTTGGAATTCGTCAATTCTTGCTCAAAAACCTGTATTGGGTTAAAAAAGGGAAATTAGGGTTGCGTATAAACTTAGAGGTTTTAAAAAGTGAAGTTGCTGAAGTTGGAGAGTCATTACCAGCTCATTTGAGATTTGAAAAAGACACTTTGTTTTTAAAAGGTGATAGGTCAGAGTATATTGGAGCCGAAGACCAAAGGCTTATTTTAAATCAATTTCCTATTGCTAAAATAGTAACCATAGCTAATTCTGGACATTGGTTGCATGCAGAAAATCCAAAAGACTTTTTTGATACGGTTATTAAGTTTGTTGGTTGATAATTTGTAAATTGTAACTATAAATACAATTAAATGAAACTTATAATAAAACTTTTACTAAATGCCCTAGCTGTTTTTGTAATTGCATATGTTCTAAATGGAGTGCATGTAGATAGTTACATGACGGCACTCATAGTGGCCGTCGTGTTATCGGTTTTAAACCTTTTTGTAAAACCAGTTTTGGTAATTTTTACTTTGCCAATAACCATTGTAACCTTGGGTTTATTCTTGTTAGTAATTAATGCCCTAATAATACTGTTAGCAGACAAATTAATTGACGGCTTTTCGGTGAGCAGTATCTGGATTGCAATTCTTTTTAGTATTCTACTATCTCTATTACAATCTATATTACATTCTCTACTTAAAGAGGAGAAAAAATAGCTTCAAAATCAAGCAATTAAAACTTTGTTGGGGTGTAAAAAATGTTATACTTTTGCATCCCAATTTTAGTTATACTAATTACATTTTAAAAAATGAACATTACAAGAGAAAACGTTGATGCATTAAATGCGGTAGTAAAAGTTGATATTGCTAAAGAAGATTATAGCGATAAAGTTGAAAAAATCTTATCAGATTACCGTAAAACAGCTAACATCCCGGGGTTTAGAAAAGGGATGGTACCAATGGGAATGGTGAAAAGACAATATGGTAAAGCTGTGTTGGTTGATGAGGTTAATAAGTTGTTACAGGATGCTTTAAACAAATACTTAACAGAAGAGAAGCTAGATGTTTTAGGGCAACCATTACCAAAACCACAAGATGATATTGATTGGGATGCAGATGGATTTACTTTTGAATTTGAACTTGGTTTAGTGCCAGAGTTTGATGTTGAACTTAAAAGTAAAAAAGCTATAACGCAATACAATATTGTAGCCGATGATAAAATGATTGATGAACAAATTGAACGTATTCAAAGCCAGTACGGGAAATTAGTATCACAAGATGTTGTAGAAATAGATAGTGAAATTACGGGTACATTCAAAAACGAAGAAAAAGAAATAGAAAACACTATTACATTTACCCTAGATAAGTTTAAAGGAAAAGCTACTGAAAAGAAATTTATTGGAGCCAAGGCCGGCGATATAATTACTCTGAAAACTAAAGGATTGTATGATGATGAGCATGAGCTAATGCATGCCTTAAAGTTAGGACATGATGAAGTTCACGGATTAGATATTGAAGTTACCTTTACAGTCAACGAAATTAATAAGAGAGAATTAGCAGATTTAGACCAAGAGTTATTTGATAAACTTTTTGGAGAAGGCACTGTAAAAACCGTAACTGAATTAAAAGCTAAAATTAAAGAGGATGCCGAAAAGCAATTTATACAGCAAGCAGACCAAAAACTTTTAAACGATGTTACAGAGTATTTAATTGAGAATACTAAGTTTGATTTACCTGCAGAATTCTTAACAAAATGGATGGCTACTGCTGGAGAAAAAGAGTTAGATGAAGTACAAGCTAAAGAAGAATATGAAAAGTCTGAAAAGAGTTTGCGTTATCAGTTAATTGAAGGTAAATTAATTCAAGACAACGATATCAAGGTAACGATGGATGATATTAAAAATCATGCAAGAGAAATGATTAAAGGACAAATGGCTCAATTTGGTCAAATGAACCCTTCTGACGAGGAATTAGATGGTATTGCAGCAAGAGTGTTATCTAATCAGGATGAAGCTCGCAGAATTTCAGAGCAATTGGTAAGTCAAAAACTATTAAAGCTTTACAAAGAAAAGGCAAACCTTAAAGTAAAAGAATTAACATACGAAAAGTTTGTTAAGGAAGTTTATGGAGATATATAATTAAGATGCGTTTGTTTTATTTGAATCCATCTTATAATATTTTAGTGTGACACTATATTGGGACGAGGCAAATTTTAAATTAAAAAAACCAGTGAAGTAAAGTTCACTGGTTTTTTTATTTATATTAAGTAATTTTTTTAGTGAAATATTAATTATTTCTTTTTATTTACCTTTTCAATATATTTTTCTAAAGCCATGGTCATTGATGGTGTTTCTGGAGTTGGTGCTGCTATATCAACACGTAAGCCCTTTTCCTCTACAGCCTTGATAGTAGTATTGCCAAAAACAGCTATTCTGGTATTATTCTGTTTAAAATCTGGAAAGTTTTGAAATAACGACTCTATTCCAGAAGGGCTAAAGAATACTAAAACATCATAATAAACATTGGCTAAATCTGATAGATCACTCACAACTGTTTTAAAGAAAGTAGCTTGTTTCCAATCTACGCCTAAAGCATCTAAAGTTTCAGGAACTAATGGTTTTACCTTGTCTGTATTAGGTAATAAAAATTTCTCGTCTTTATATTTTTTAATTAAAGGAGATAACTCAGGAAAAGTACGCTTCCCAACATAAATTTTACGCTTTCTGTAAACTACATATTTTTGAAGATAGTAGGCTACCGCTTCAGACTGACAGAAATATTTCATGGTGTCTGGTACTTTAAAGCGCATCTCCTCGGCTACTCTAAAAAAGTGATCAACTGCATTTCTACTGGTTAAGATAATGGCAGTGTATTTACTAAGGTCAACTTTTTGTTGTCTTACTTCCTTAGCAGAAACCCCTTCCACATGTATAAAAGGTCTAAAGTCTATTTTAACTTTTTGCTTTTCTTGTAAATCAAAGTAGGGGGAGTTTTCTATTTTAGGTTCTGGTTGCGATACCAAAATTGTTTTCACTTTCATAAGCGCAAGTAGTTTGTTCTTTGTTCTAGGTCATAAACACCTTATACAATATAATATAGGGTGCTATTTCAAGAGCGCAAAGATACAAAATAAAATAGAAAAAATGTTGTTTTATTAAACTTTGATATGTTTTAAAAGAGGTTATTAGCCCAATAATATTCACTATTAACAAAATAATAATGATGGTGTAAATTAGGGGTAACGATAACTTAAAACTGTAGAGTAAAATAGCATTCATTGGTAATAGTAAAATGCCTAAATAATTCTTATAACTAATTTTTTGAAAAAGGTACCCGTCTACTAACTTATCTATTTCAAAAAGACTCCCAATAAGGCGTTCTATTAAAACTTTTATTAAGAAAAAAGAGGCTACACCAATGGCTAGTTTAAAAAGTGCGTTTATGGAAACTTGATTACTCTCAGATATAAATTGAAAAATAACATATATAAATACAGAAGAAGAAATAACTAAATTACCAAAAAGAAGTGCATCAAATACATCAAAAAATTTTTGCTCACGGGCATATATTTTTAAGTATTTAGAATTGCCTATAACCAATATAAACTCATTAAATCGTCTGGGATCTGTTAACTTAGCAATGGCAATAACAATAAGTCCTGCAATCAATAAAACTGTAAATAACTCATTTGATGCAATTTCTCTAAGCATGTTGTAAAATTATCATAAATTCTTAAATAAGATGTCTAAATAATTAAGGAATATTTAAAATAAATAATAGCTTATTAATGTACATTTGTTAAAAGTAAAAAGCGTAACTGATTACGAATGACAGGAGCCATTGTTATCATTCCAACTTACAATGAAATTGAGAATATTGAGGCTATCATTAAAGCTGTTTTCTCACAGTCTAATGCTATTCATATTCTTGTTGTTGATGATAATTCTCCAGATTTAACGGCTTTAAAAGTTAAGGAATTACAACAGACTTTTTCTAACAGATTGTTTTTAGAAGTAAGACAAGAAAAGTCTGGTTTAGGAACTGCTTATATTCATGGGTTCAAATGGTGTTTAGATAAAAATTATCAATACATATTTGAAATGGATGCCGATTTTTCTCATAATCCAAAAGATTTACAGAAGTTATACGATGCATGTGCAGTTCATGGGGCCGACTTATCTATTGGTTCACGATATATAACAGGTGTGAATGTGGTTAATTGGCCTATGGGCAGGGTGTTAATGTCTTATTGTGCGTCAAAATACGTTCGGTTTATAACTGGTATGAAAATTAATGATACTACGGCGGGTTTTGTATGCTACAAAAGAAAGGTTTTAGAAACAATAGATTTGAATGCTATCAAGTTTATAGGGTATGCATTTCAAATTGAAATGAAGTTCAAGACTTATTTAAATAAGTTTAAAATAATTGAGGTTCCTGTAATTTTTACAGACAGAACCAAAGGAGAATCTAAATTAAGTGGTGGTATTATTTCAGAAGCTATTTTTGGAGTGATATCAATGAAACTGAAGAGTCTTTTAAAAAAGTAAACATACGTTACAATCAATTTTATAATTAACATAAAATAACGATTAAAATTTAAAGGGGTGAAAAAAATACTTATCAAGAATGCTAACATTGTAAATGAAGGCGATGTTTTTAATGGCGATGTATTAATTGAAGGTGAATATATTAAAAAGGTTGGAACCTCATTAACTCCCAGGTCTGCAGATGTTTTGGTTATGGATGCTGAAGGTAAATATTTATTGCCCGGAGCTATTGATGATCAAGTACATTTTAGGGAGCCTGGATTAACCCATAAGGCCAATATTGAAACAGAATCTAAAGCGGCTATTGCTGGTGGAATTACATCTTTTATTGAAATGCCTAATACCAACCCGCAAACTACTACTATTGAAAAATTAGAAGAAAAGTTTGCTATGGCGGCTAAAAGCTCTTCAGCTAATTATTCATTTATGTTTGGTGGAACGAATGATAACTTAGACGAAATTTTAAAACTTGATGTAAATCAGTGTGCTGGATTAAAATTGTTTTTGGGATCTTCAACAGGGAATATGTTGGTGGATGATCCAGAGGTATTAAGAAAGATTTTCTCAAATACAAACTTGCGTATTTCGGTGCACTGTGAAGATGAAAATACTATTAAGAAAAACCTACAGAAACATATTGATGAGTATGGTAATGATATTCCAATCAAACAACATCCCATTATTAGAAGTGAAGAAGCCTGTTATTTGTCATCTTCTAAGGCAATAGAATTGGCTAAGGAAACGGGTGCAAGATTACATGTTTTTCATTTATCTACAGGAAAGGAAACCAATTTATTTGACAACAGTGTTCCTTTGAAAGACAAAAAAATAACCTCAGAGGTTTGTATTCATCATTTGTGGTTTTCAGATGAAGATTATGAGAAAAAAGGAACATTAATAAAGTGGAATCCTGCCGTGAAAAAGGCGAGTGATAGAGAACTACTTTGGGAAGCTTTATTAGATGATAGAATTGACGTTATTGCTACAGATCATGCTCCACATACTATAGAGGAGAAAAAAAACGTTTACACTAAAGCACCATCCGGAGGGCCATTAGTACAACATGCATTACCGGCTATGTTAGAAATGTATCATAGAGGTAAAATTTCTCTAGAGAAAATAGTAGAAAAAATGTGCCATAATCCTGCTATTTTGTTTGATATAAGTAGAAGAGGCTATATAAAGGAAGGGTATTTTGCAGATTTAGTTTTGGTAGATTTAAATAACCCATGGACGGTTACCAAAGAAAATACACTATACAAATGTGGATGGTCACCTTTTGATGGATCTACCTTTAAATCAAGAATTACGCATACCTTTGTAAATGGGCAGATTGCTTATCAAAACTCAAAGTTTAGTGAAGTGAAATTTGCTAAGCGCTTAACTTTTAATAGATGATTTTAAAACGCTTACTTCTACTGCTTGCTTCCATTTTAACTATAGTTGCATGCTCTGGCCCTAAAAAGCCTAAGCTTTTAATTTCTAAAAAGAAAATGGTTAACATTTTAATTGATGCCAAATTAATAGCAACAGCTAATGGTGTTAATAAAAAAACAATGCAAGATAGTGGCGTTTATCCCAATACTTATATTTATAATAAGTACAGTATAGATAGTGCACAGTTTGCAGAAAGCAATACATACTACACTTATAATATTAAAGATTATGAGGAAATTTATCAGATAGTAAAAGATAGTTTAGATAAGCTTAAAGAACATTACACGGCATTACGAGAAGAAGAGCGGAAAAAAGCAGAACAGAAAAGTAAGGACTCACTTGATGCTATTTTAAAAAAACGAGACTCTATAAAACTTTCAAAAGGTATTGATTCATCAGCGGTTTTTAGAATAAAAGATTCGTTGCGTAAAAACCACCCGCTTCCTGAAATAGAGAAAGAAGGTAAATTAATTACACCTGTTTTTGATAAATAGAACCAACGTCTTTTATAGTTTGGTCTATTGGACTAAAGGAGTAGTTTAAAATGGTTTTAACCTTGTCACTATTGTAGTTTTGTTTGGTATTTAAAGACCTTACAATATGCTTTGTTAATTGGCGCCTTTTGCCTGTTAATTTAGTCTTTAACCAATCTATTCTCCATATAATTTTTAAAAAGAAAAAACTTGCTTTTTGTTTAGGTGGTTTGCGTTTAACAGATTTTGATAAAGCACCTAGAAATTTACGATAACTCCAACTTTCAGCAACTAAAACATAGCGTTCATTAACAATATTACTTTCCATTAGCTTACACATTATATCAACTACATCATAAACAGAAACTAATCCAACCGAACCAGAAGTGTAATATTTAAATCCTTTGGCAGCTTTTTTAAATAGGCTTCCAGAACCATACCTCCAAATACCTGGTCCTATAATAACTCCAGGATTCACAATAACCACATCAAGTCCTTCTTGGCTAGCTCGCCATACTTCCATTTCGGCTCCATATTTAGTTATGCCATATACGTGATTGTCTGCTTCTGGATTCCAAACCGTGTCTTCATCAATGGGTTCATTGTTAATGCTCTGCCCCAAAGCAGCAACAGAACTTACATAACATAATTTTTTTATATTATAAGAACAGCAAAGATTAACAATATTGGCAGTGCCTTCTATATTTGTTTTTCGTAAAAGATGGTATTTATCGGGTTCAAAAGAGACAAAAGCAGCACAATGATAAACTAGTTCAATGTTTGATAGTGCTTCTGTTAAGGCAGGTACATCTAAAATATCGGCTTTAATCCATTCAATATTATTGTATAGTTTTTGAAAATCTTCGGTATAACAGGAAAATACCTTTTTCACGTTGTCCAGTTTGCGTTCGTTTCTATAAATAGCCTTAACTTTTGCATGGTTATTAACTAATTTATATAGCAAATGGGCGCCTACCAACCCTGTTCCACCTGTTACTAAAATCATGCAACTAAAGTAAAGAATTATTCAGAATACCATAGTAATTATGCATTGATTTTTATATTTGCACTGTTTTACAAAACCTAATAATGGCTTTTAATAAGGTGTAATTTAAACCAAATGAAATGATAAAGAATTTTGTTGAAGAATTAACATGGAGAGGTATGATTCACACAGTTATGCCTGGTGCTGAAGAACATTTAATGGAAGGGATGAAGAGTGCCTACATAGGGTTTGATCCTACAGCAGATTCTTTACATATTGGTAATTTAGTGCCTATTATGATTTTGGCTCATTATCAGCGTTGTGGGCACAAACCAGTAGCTTTGGTTGGAGGTGCAACAGGTATGATTGGTGATCCTTCTGGTAAGTCTAATGAGCGTAATTTATTAGATGAAACCACTCTTCGTCATAATCAAGAAGCTATAAAAGAGCAGTTGGCCCATTTTTTAGATTTTGAAAGTGATGCCAATAATGCCGCTGTTTTAGTTAATAATTACGATTGGATGAAAGATTTTTCATTTCTTGAATTCATTCGTGACGTGGGTAAACATATTACCGTAAATTATATGATGGCTAAAGATTCTGTAAAAAATAGAATTTCATCAGATTCATCAGAGGGTATGAGTTTTACAGAGTTCACTTACCAGTTGGTTCAAGGGTATGATTTCCTTCATTTATACAAATCTAACAGTTGTACACTTCAAATGGGAGGTAGTGATCAATGGGGAAATATTACTACTGGAACAGAGTTGATTAGGCGAATTTCTGGCGGAAAGGGGTTTGCCATAACGTGTCCGTTAATTACAAAGTCTGATGGTTCTAAATTTGGAAAGTCTGAAGGCGGGAATGTATGGTTAGACCCTAAAAGAACATCGCCTTACAAATTCTATCAATATTGGCTGAACTCATCGGATGAAGATGCCGAAAAATATATTAAGATTTTTACCTTTTTAGATGAAACCGAAATAAATACCTTAATCAAAGAACATAATCAAGCACCTCATTTAAGGGTTTTGCAAAAGCGATTAGCTGAAGAAATTACGAAAATGGTACATTCAGAAGCTGATTTAGAAAATGCTATTAAAGCAAGTAATATTTTGTTTGGAAATTCTACTGGAGATGATTTAAAACAACTTGATGAGCAAACCTTTTTAGATGTTTTTGACGGTGTACCACAAACTGAAATTGAAGCTTCTGATATTGAAGAAGGGTTAGATATTATTGGTGCTTTGGCCGAAAAAGGAGGCTTTTTAAAATCTAACGGTGAAGCAAGACGTGCCTTAAAAGAGAATTCTATTTCTGTAAATAAAGAAAAAGTAAAAGAAGGTTATAGTATAACTTCTAAAGACTTAATAAACAATACCTTTGTGCTTTTACAACGAGGTAAGAAGAACTACTTTTTGTTGAGAATGGTATAAAAAACATAAGACCCAATGTTGAGAGCATCAGGTCTTATACAACTAACCAACCAATTAAAAACTAATCTTTCTTTTTCTTAGCTTTCATATTTTGTCGTTAAGAACATCAAAAACTTACAATAAGCATTAATTTTTTTAAAAGAAAGTATCTAAAGGACCATTAAGTTACATCCACGAATATCAGAGTGGTCAAAGCGCCCAATAATTTCAAAAGAATCATCAGCATTTAGTCGTCCCAAATCTTGAGTAGCAATAAAAGCACAGGAATTTATATTTGCTAAATCAATAATGTTTAGTCCACCAGTTTTATTGGTAGTTTGTATGGAAAGTGGATCTTCAGTGTCTCTTATTAAAACACGCATCCAATTAGGGTAATTAAAAATACCATCGCCTTTTGAATAGGCTTGACTTAATAGCTCTGTCATACCATATTCACTATGAATGGTGTCAACCCCAAAGCCCGATTTCAAAATTTGATGCAGTTCCTCTCTAATGAGTTCCTTTCTCCTACCTTTCATACCACCTGTTTCCATAACAATGGTATTTTTTAAGCTAAATTGATAGGTTTCAATCAAATCTAAAAGAGCAAAAGATACACCAATTAATAACACTTTTTTCCCTTCAGCATCTAACTTAGTAAGTCTTTTCTTTAATTCTGAAAGGTTGTTTAAATAGAAACCACTTTCGGTATGATTTGATTGTTTTATTAAGGAGTCAATCATATAAATTAAGGAAGAACCTTTCCGTTCTAAATACGAAGGTAACAAGGCCAAAATAATATAATCTTTTATGTTTCCGTAAAACTGTTTGAAACCAAGATTAAAACTTTGTTCATATATTTTTAAATTGGTTACATGGTGTTTACTTGTAAGGTTTCCAGTAGTTCCAGAACTTGTAAATGCCGCTTCAATAGTTTTATTTGAACTTAAAACTTCATGCGATCTAAAAAATTGAATGGGTAAAAACGGAATGTCTTTTATAGACTGAACATCACTTGGGGTTTTATACATTAAATCACAAAAAGAACGATACACCCTGTTGTTTTCAAACTGAAATTTGAAAACTTCAAGAGCTTTTTGATTAAACGCTTGTTCGGTTTTAATATTGAAAATTGAGTTTTGGTCTATCATTTAAAATATCGTCAGTTCGAGTGTTTTTCTGTCAGACTGAGCGCAGTCGAAGTCAAGAAAATTGTATCGAGAGCAAAAGTATATAAAATAAAAAAGCGCTGCTTTATGCAACGCTTTTAAAATGTGTAATTTTAAGTTATTTAATAACTAATCTCTTTGTTGAAGTAGCATCATCTTGAGATACTCTTAATATATAAATACCAGTGTTTAAAGCAGAAACATTTAAAGTATTATTAGTTACAGCACTTCTTAGAACTTCTTTTCCAATCATATCAAACACAGAAATGTCCATCTTAGAGTTGTTTTTACTTAAAATGGTCACATAGCCCAAATCTGTTGGGTTAGGGTAAAGTTTAAAACCTTTAATAGCAAAGTCTTCATTTGAAAGCGTAAAGCTATTTGCGGAACCAGGCGTTCCAGAGTCACCTGCAGTTAATGGGCCTCCAGTAGAAGTACCCCAATTAGCTCCTGCGTCATTATCAGTAGCATTCATTGCAGTTGTAGATAATTCCATGCTAGCACCGGTGGGATCTGGGAAATTAGGGCCTCCATCATAATAAACTTGATCTATAATTGTTGAACTACAAGTTAAAATTATTTCATCTGCACCATTAGATAGAGAAATTCCAGAGTATTGATAATTCACAGTAACACCACCATTAGTGCCTGAATCACTATTGATGCCGAAAACGGCATATCCCATAGCAGGTACGGGAACATTTGAGATAATAGTGTGAGAATCGGTGTCAGCATCACTTATAATCCAGCCAATCATATCAATTGCAGACATTGTGGTATTATATACTTCAAAATATTCCCCACTTCCGTCAGCTACATTAGCTGGGTTTTGCATAATTTCTGTTATAATGATGTCTCCAATATTGGGGCAAGTAGCTGCTGGGTTAACATCTCCTGTGACAGCAATGTTTCTCTGTATAGCACCAGGGGATGTTAACTCCACATTTCCAGAATATGAGTTAACAGATAAACTTTCAGCTAAACGAACATAAATTGTAGTTGTAACAACGTTGCCACTGCCGTCTGGGGATAAAGATCCGGAAGGAAAAAAATCAACACCATCAGCAGAAACCTCAAAATTTGCAGGTGCAGTAATTGTAATATCGTCTGTTAAGAACATCCCTGAAACTTCAAAACTATCTGATGTTGAAGGACCTGAACCTTCGGTGTAACTAAAATTACTTAAGCCACCTGAATAACTAATTAATGGATCATCTGGACCAACAGCACCATCTACAGAAACTATTTTTGATATTGCACCTGTTGAGGAAACAGTAACATTATCTGAAAATGGACTATTGACATTAAGTAACCCGGAAACTAATCGTACATAAATGGTTGTGGTATTCACGGTTCCACCACTATGACCTATAGTTTCAGAAGAATTAAAGTTTGTATTATCTAAAGAAACTTCAAAATTCGTAGGTGCAGTAACTGTAATGTCATTAGTTAAATTAATACCAGAAACCGTAAATGTGTCAGAATCAGAAGGTCCTAAGGATTCATAATAAAACAATCCTGATACTCCAGTACTTGTACTAATGGTAGGAGTTGCAGAACCAGTATAACCAGTCCAAGTAATATCATCAATTGTTACTTGCCCATCACTATTATTTACGCTAATAAATTTAATTACAACATCTCCTGGTTGGTTTACAGTAATTGAACCAGATGGTTTAGTGACACCTTGTTCACCAGAAGACGTAACATTACCATAAACAACATCATTTATTAAAATATTTAAGTTTACGTCGGTAGAAAAGGCTTGTTCGTAATTAAAACTTATTGTTCCAACACCACCAGAAATGGTTCCAGAATATACCTCAGCCTGAGGTGTTCGGTTTCTTCCCAACATTAAAGATTTTCCAGTGATACTTTGGTCACCTCTAGATTGTACGTACGTCCATGAAGAGCCATCTTGCCCTGTAAAAGTGCCGTCGGCATAAGATGATCCAGTTTCGGCAAAATTATCAAAAGTCTCTGTGCCTTGAGAGAAACTTAACGATGCTGTTAATAGAGCAAAGAATAAAAAGTAAAGTTTTTTCATAATTATGGATGAATTAAATTAAGTCCTTTAAGTTAAGTAAAAATCTTAGTAAAAACTAAAAAAGTCAGCCTGTAAGGCTGACTTTTAACTATGATATAACATTCAAGTTACTTTATGACTAATTTTCGGGTTTCACTAACGTCACCTTCGGTAATTTTTAAAATATAAACTCCTTTGTTTAAATTAGTAATATTTAGTTGTTTGTCAACTAAATTTGTAGAATAAATTCGCTTTCCCAAAACGTTAAAAAATTCAATTTTTTTAGAAAGATTTTGCTTGGAAGTTATGTTTATAAAAGTTCTGCCACTGCTCACTGGGTTGGGGTATATTGATAAACCTTCAATATTTTCCTTAATAGAACTAGCATTGGTAAAATCTTGAGCTCCACTAAGGTGTGAAGTTAATATTAGTACCAAAAAGACAAAAAAGGTTAAAAAGTAGCTTTTTCTCATACACTACATCAATTGTAATTTAAAATTAATGAATAGCAACAAAAGTTATACCAAAAAGTTTGTTAAAGATTTGCGTTTTTGGGCGAAAGGTTAAGTTTTGGTAAGTGGTTTGTTACTATAACGTTATTAATTACACGATATTCATTATATTAGGGTATTAGTTTTATATTTACTTTTTAGAAATTTAATTTTAAATGAAAAAGAAGGATATTAAGATTCTATTAGTTGATGATGAACCCGATATTTTAGAGATAGTTGGCTATAATTTATCAACCGAAGGCTATCAGGTTATTACTGCAGAGAACGGTTTTGAAGCTGTAAAAAAAGCAAAGAAAGAATTACCTCAGTTAATCATTTTGGATGTTATGATGCCAGAGATGGATGGTATTGAAGCTTGTGAACTTATTCGAAAAAATCCTGATTTAAAAAATTCTATAATTACATTTTTAACTGCTAGAGGTGAAGATTACTCTCAAGTTGCTGGTTTTGACGCTGGAGCTGATGATTATATTACAAAACCAATAAAACCAAAAGTATTGGTTAGTAAGGTGAAAGCTTTGTTAAGAAGGTACAAAGAAGAGGAAACTCCAGATACAGTTAAAGCAGGTGATTTAGTGATTGATAAAGATGAGTATAAGGTTATTTCAAAAGGTAAAGAGATAGTTTTACCTAGAAAAGAATTTGAATTATTATCTTTATTGGCATCAAAGCCAGGGAAAGTTTTTAAACGCGATGAAATTCTTGATACCGTGTGGGGTAACGAAGTTGTTGTTGGTGGTAGAACTATTGATGTTCATATTCGTAAACTACGTGAAAAATTAGGAGACGACAGTTTTAAAACCATAAAAGGCGTTGGTTATAAGTTTGTTGATTAATGCCAAATGCAGACAAAATTTAAAAAATCTTATAAGTTTGCTGTAAACACGTCGCTTTACATTACCATATTTATAACGCTCTTAACGAGTGTTTTTTTATTCTATTTCTTTGAGTTTATATGGTATTATGTTTTAGGTATAACGTTGTGTACTTATCTTTTTTCTTTCTTAATAATACAATTTAGGGTAGAAAAATTTATTTACAAACGGGTGAAAAAAATATATGACGATTTAACACTTTTAGAATCGGCGAGTTTAACCAAAGGTGCGATTACTACTGATATGAGAACCCTAACACAGGAAATTGATAAGTACGCAAGGGATAAGAAAATAGAAATAGAAACCTTAAGAGTTAGAGAGCAATACCGTAAAGAGTTTTTTGGTAATGTATCGCACGAGTTAAAGACTCCACTTTTTACCGTTCAAGGTTATATTGAAACCTTGTTAGATGGTGCTATTGATAACAAAGCGGTAAGAGAAAAGTATCTTCAGAGAGCAAGTAAAGGCATTGAAAGACTAGGATATATAGTAAAAGACCTAGATATGATTACCAAATTAGAAGTGGGTGATTTAAGCTTAAATATTGAAACATTCAATATCATTGAGTTGGTTGAAAACGTTTTTGATATGTTTGAGATGAAGGCTAATAAGAAAAAAATAACCTTAACTTTTGATACTGATTATGAAAAACCAATTATGGTTAATGCAGATAAAGAGCGTATTCAGCAAGTATTAACAAACTTAGTTGTAAACTCAATTAAATACGGAAGAATAAAGGGAACTACCGAGGTTAGTATAGAAAACCTCATAAAAAATAAGGTAATAGTCAGGGTTACAGATAATGGAGAAGGTATTGAAAAAGAGCACCTACCACGTTTATTCGAGCGTTTCTATAGAGTAGATAAAAGTGGTTCTAGAAAAGAAGGTGGCTCTGGTTTAGGACTGTCCATTGTGAAGCATATCATTGAAGCACACAATGAAAAAATTTATGTAGAAAGTGAGTACGGTGTTGGCAGCGAGTTTTCATTCACGCTCGAAAAGGCTAAATAGCGTTTTGAAATTTACCTTAAAATCAAATGCCTTTAAGCCTTCAAAGTTGTCGATATCTTCAATTTTGGTAATTGTAAAATCATCTTGTTTACAACTAGGGACTAAATTAAGTTGTGTTAGTTGTTTAGCTAAATACTCTTGTTCAAATTGCCCAGGGGTTGGTACAAAAAATGCTTTTTTATTTAGTTTCGCTAAATCCATGACCGTAGTGTAACCAGACCTTGAAATGACTAATTCACTTTCGTTAATGGTTTTTTCCAATAGTTTAGAAGTCATAAAATTATATACAGTTATATTTCCAATGACTTCAACAACTTGTTTTTTCTCCATGACCCCTTTAACAAATACAACTTTTTCAGGATAATTTTTTAGTTCCCAAAAAAGTTTTTCTTCAAGAAGGGTGCGTTGGGGTTCTGGCCCTGAAATTAAAACTAAAATTTTATTAACTGGTTTTACTGTTTGCTTTTCAAATCTGCTTAAAGGGCCAATATACTTTGTTGGTATTTTAAAGTCATCGGGGTGTCCTAATTTGCTACTTAAGTTAATGTCTGCATCAGTATCAGGTACCCAGCATTCATCAAACTTCTTTATAAATTTCTCATGCATTTTGGTGCTCAACCACGTCGTATTTCCGCTTAAAACATTTAACTGATGTGTAATGAATACTGTTGGTACTTTTTTGCTGTAAACCCCCAGTCTATTATCTGAAATTATTCCTGAAATGTTGTGGTTTATAACAATATCCTTAGTAGCTTTTTTTTCAGATTTAATAGCATTTAAAAGTTTTGGGGCATCCTTTATTAACTTAAATTTAAAGTTTTTACCTTTTTTTGCATACGTTATATTATACGAAGGAAGTTCTATAGATGATAGCTTTGGAAATTCCTTTTGTAAAAGTGTTAATGCAACACCATCACTGGCAATTATGGGCTCAAAATTAAGTTCCAATAAAGCATTTATTATTGGGATGCATCTAGTGGCATGTCCTAGTCCCCAATTTAAAGGCGCAACCAAAATCCGTTTTTTCATTTTAAATATTGCTAAAACTTTAAAAACAAAAATAAGCATATAAACGCTGTTGTATATTTCCTTAATTTTACCAAATATTTTCAAATACTAAGAAATAGTTAAAAATTAAGTGGGAAGTAAAAACAAGTTAAAACGATTTAAGGAAAACGATACTTTTTCAAACGTATATCAACCCAAAAGAGACGAACTTATAAGTGCTAATTATAAGTTAAAAGGTAATTGGAGAACTGATGTTTTTAATAACAGCAACCCGTTAGTTTTAGAGTTGGGGTGTGGAAAAGGCGAATACTCTGTAGCTTTGGCTCAAAAATATCCCAATAAGAATTTTATTGGAATAGACATTAAAGGAGCACGTTTTTGGAGAGGAGCCAAAACCGCTATTGAAGAAAATATTCAGAATGTAGCTTTTTTGCGTACACAAATTGAGCTTATTGAATATGCTTTTGCAGAAAACGAAGTAGATGAAATCTGGATTACGTTTCCAGATCCTCAAATTAAATACAAGCGTACAAAACACCGTATGACCAATATTGCTTTTCTAGAAAAATATAAAAAGGTACTTAAACCAGAGGGGATTGTTAATTTAAAAACCGATAGTGAGTTTATGCATGGGTATACTTTAGGGCTTTTACACGGGGCAGGCCATGAGGTTTTGTATGCAAACCATGATATTTATAAACAGGAGGGGAGTCCTGTTGAGGTAACTGCTATTCAAACATTTTATGAATCGCAATACCTTGAGCAAAACAAACCTATTACGTATATTAGATTTAAAATTAACTAGTATTGAATATTACTTTTATCTTCTTTATAGGGTTGTTTATTGCACTAATTGGTGTTATTCCTCCAGGATTGTTAAACATGACGGCAGCTAAAATAAGCCTAAAAGAAGGGCATAGTAGAGGGATTGTTTTTTCAATTGGTGTTTGTGCTATTGTAGTGGTTCAAACTTATATAGCCGCTATTTTTGCAAGATATTTAACTAACCACCCAGAGGTTGTTGATGTACTTCAGCGGGTTGCTTTTGTTATTTTTGTGCTCATTACTGTTTACTTTTTATTCATCGCAAAGTCTACACCAACTCAGCAAATTACTCCTAAGATTAGAAGCAAGCACAGTAGGTTTTTTCAAGGAATGGTAATGTCTGCTATCAATATGTTTCCTATACCTTATCAGGCTTATATGACCATTACTATGGCCTCTGTTGGATGGTTGAATTTTGAGCAAATAAGTATCATTTCTTATGTAGCAGGTGCTGCTTCAGGTACTTTTGTTATGTTGTATATGTACATTTTCTTTTTTGATAAGATTAAAAGTAAATCGTTTACCTCTCAAAAAAATATGAACTATATTATTGGTGGTATTACCGGAATTATTTCAGTAGTTACTTTAGTTAATATCATTAAAGAACTTTAAATAATGAAATCTGAAACTTTAAGTTTTTTTGATAAAGTTTTTGAAGTAGCACGTTTAGTTCCTCATGGGCGTGTAACAAGTTATGGAGCTATAGCTAAGTATCTGGGAGCCACCAGAAGCGCTAGAATGGTAGGTTATGCTCTAAATGGCTCTGATGGGAAAGATGTGCCTGCACACCGAGTAGTTAATAGAAAAGGGTTGCTTACTGGAAAACATCATTTTGATGGCACCAATCTTATGCAACAGTTGTTGGAAAGTGAAGGTATTAAAGTAAAAGATAACCAAATTCAAGATTTTAGAAACGTATTTTGGGACCCTTCCAAAGAACTTTAATTGGATTAAAACGATACACTCAAACCAATGGTGGGGGTTGAAAATATCTGATCTCCAATTTTCAAAGATTGGTAGCCGCCACTCAGTTTAAACGGTCTATTATAATAATTCATTAAGGCGGTAAACTTATTTATAGCATTGTTGTTTATAAAAGTTTGGTTGTAATTTGCTTCTATACTAATAGGTTTGCCAAGGAATAGTTCTGCTCCTAATCCCAAAGAGAATCCAAAGTCATCTACATTACCATCAACATAAGAAGCTCCTAACCCCCACCAGCCATCAAATTGTTTGGTTCGAATTCTATGATACTTAATTAAAGCCGTGTAAATAGCTAATGTTTGGTATCCAAAATTAGGGTTGTTCTCCCAAAGTTGAAGATAATCTAGCTCTAAAGCTAATCTATTGTAAAACCGAATATCAACATTTACGTGATTACCATTTAGTTGGGTGTTTTCAAAAACATACCTAGATGAAATGGTGGTTCTCCCCACAGCAGAATAATCATTCCATTCATAGCTGTAATTTCCCTTGTTAGAATTTAAATAAGGGTGTTTGGTTAAAATAGCAGAACTACTGGGGCTATCTCTCTCAAAAGGCATTTCTACTAAAATACCGTAAGCAGTATAAGCTATAATATTTATAGCTAACCTTCCAAAAGTTTCTATAACAAGCATTTCACCAAAACTATCGTTATCATTGTTTAAATTATGACTTCTTTTTGTGGAAGTAGATGCATTGTTTTTTTGCTTTTTTAAACTTGTTTCAGATTTTTCAATTTTACTCTGTGAAAAACTAGCGCTAAAAGTAAAAATAAGTAGAAAAAGGAATCCTAGTTTTCGTTGCATTGGTGTGGTGTTTAGACATATTTTACGCACAAATATCATACCGCTTTCAAAGTATAAATATTTTACATTGAATAATAAATAAAACTTCTGGATTCTGTCTTCAATCTTCTTGCTGTAATGATTATATTTGTTCTTTAGAATTAATCTGAATAATGATGAAGCTTAACAAGCAGGAAATATTAAAGGCCCTAGAAAGTATTACAGTTCCTGGAGAAGGACAAAACATGGTAGAGAGTGGTGCTATAAAAAATGTAGTAACATTTGGTGATGAAGTTGTAGTAGATATTACAATAAATAATCCAAGTTTACAGGCTAAAAAAAGAACTGAAGTAGATATTTTAAAAACCATTCATGAGCAAGTTTACGAAAAAGCTAAAATAAAAGTGAATGTAAAAGTTGATGCTCCTGAAAAGCCAAAGACTAATGTTATCAAAGGGAAACCAATCCCTGGTATAAAGAATATAGTTGCTGTAGCTTCTGGTAAAGGTGGTGTGGGTAAGTCTACGGTTACAGCAAATTTAGCAGTATCTTTATCTAAAATGGGTTTTAATGTAGGTGTATTAGACGCCGATATTTATGGGCCATCTATTCCTATTATGTTTGATGTGGAAGCTGAAAAACCTTTGGCGGTTAATGTAGATGGGAAATCTAAAATGAAACCTATTGAAAACTATGGTGTAAAAGTTTTATCAATAGGTTTTTTTACTCAACCTAATCAGGCGGTTGTATGGCGTGGTCCTATGGCAGCAAAGGCATTAAATCAAATGATTTTTGATGCGCATTGGGGAGACTTAGATTTCTTGTTATTGGATTTGCCTCCAGGAACAGGCGATATTCATTTAAGCATTATGCAGTCATTACCAATTACAGGGGCTGTTGTGGTTAGTACACCACAAAATATTGCTTTGGCCGATGCTAAAAAAGGTGTGGCTATGTTTCAACAAGATAGTATTCAAGTACCTGTTTTAGGAATTATTGAAAATATGGCGTACTTTACTCCCGAAGAATTACCAGATAATAAGTACTATATTTTTGGTAAAGAAGGAGCTAAAAATTTAGCAGAGGATTTAAAAGTGCCTTTTTTAGGTGAAATTCCTTTGGTGCAAAGTATTAGAGAAGCTGGTGATGTTGGTCGTCCAGCGGCGTTACAAACATTAACACCATTGGAGCAGGCCTTTGAAAAGTTGACTCAAAATGTGGTTGAAGAAGTGGTAAAACGTAATGATAATTTACCGCCAACAGAGGCTATAAAAATTACAACCATGGCAGGTTGTTCGGCAGTAAAAAAAAATAAATAAATTAGATGACTTCAGAAGAAATTAAAGAAAATGTATTAAAGGCATTGGACGAAATACGTCCGTTTTTACAAAGTGATGGCGGAGATATTTCTTTGTTGTCTATTGAAGATGATAAATTAGTTAAAGTGCAATTACAAGGTGCTTGTGTTGGGTGTACTGTGAATCAAATGACTTTAAAATCTGGTGTTGAAATGACTATAAAAAAGTATGCTCCACAAATTGTAGAAGTTGTAAATATAGAAGCCTAAATCTTAATTAAACATATGTTGTTTTAATAAGAATTAGTAAACATCAAATAATTTTTTCTTTCCTTAAAAAAGTATCCAAATTATCGGCAGTAGCAAAGCAGCTGTTAACTTTAGCGTATTCACTACAATATTTTGAGTCTATTGTATGATAGATACATTGAAAGTCTGTTAAATCAATTTTTTCAAAGTTCTTATTTGTTTTTTTGCACGCCTCATAAAGTTGAGAGATAGTCTCTAAACCACTAGAGTCAATGCCTTTTTTTGTTAAGAATCCTCTTAAATAATTATCTATAGCATATTGAGAATTTTTGCATACAGAATATGCTACAATATCTTCTTCTGGTTTATATAATTCTTTGTTAGCCTCGTTGAGTTTCTTCTTGGCTGTCAAAAAAAGTTTATCCGCGTTAGAATCCATAATACATAAAGTTTAAGAATAGTACTTGTCCTTATTATTCCTCACATATTTTGTTTTTAACGGTTTTATAAAAAACAAATTATAGAGGTTCTAGCCTAGTACAGACCTGTAAATATAGGTTGCTGTTTAAGTTCTTGTAATTAAGTAATTGTATAAATTTAATTAGAATACCCTATAAAGACTATGATAATTATCATTTTGAGGCATTATTAATAAGGAGACAAGAAAAGAGGGCTTATCACTAAGAGAAGCCTTTTGCAATCTTTTTATAATAACATTGTGTTATAACGTTTAAATACCAGAAGTTTATTCTGCGTGTAACCAGGCTTTTTTAGCTAGTAATTCTTCTTCAGACTCAACATGGTCTTCATCAGGAATACAACAATCAACAGGGCATACAGATGCGCATTGCGGTTCTTCATGGAATCCTTTACACTCCGTACATTTGTCTGGTACAATAAAATAGAATTCATCAGAAACGGGTTCATTCATGTCGTCAGCATTAACTTCTTCTCCGTTTGGAAGTGTAACAATACCGCTTAAAGCAGTTTCATCAGAATAAGCCCATTCTTGGTCTGGTTCATAAATAGCATTGTTAGGACACTCTACAATACAGGCATCACAATTAATGCATTCATCTGTTATTATAATAGCCATAATTTATTTATTTTTAAGACATGATTTGTAAAAATACATTTTGTTTTGAAATGTTTCTATGACAAACTTCATATTTCTAGGAAGAAAATATAATTACTTTCAATACTTACTTAATGCTAAAATTACAGATTTTTTATAAGTTCAAATAGATTTTTTAATTTTTTTGGTTTATGACAACAACTAAGATTAATCCCCAACCAAAAACACTCCATGCAGTTGTTATTAGATTTGTTGGTGACTCAGGAGATGGAATGCAATTAACTGGAACACAGTTTTCAGATACTTCGGCAATGTTTGGTAATGATATTGCTACTTTTCCAAATTATCCAGCAGAAATTAGAGCGCCTCAAGGAAGTTTATATGGTGTGTCCGGTTTTCAGGTACACATAGGAAGTGTTGAAATCAATACACCAGGAGATGAAGTAGATTTATTAGTGGCCATGAATCCAGCTGGTTTAAAGACAAACTTACATGCTGTTAAACCCGGACATACTATAATTGTAGACACTGATGCATTTACAAAAAAGAATCTAGATAAAGCGCAATATGATACTAACCCTCTTCAAGATGGTAGTTTAGAAAATTATCAGGTTATAGAGGTTGCTATGACATCATTAACAAAAGAAGCTTTAAAGGATATTGAAGGTTTAGATAATAAGAGTATTACCCGCAGCAAAAATATGTTTGCCTTGGGTATGGTATATTGGATGTATAATAGATCTACTGATCATACCATAGATTTTTTTAAGAAGAAGTTTAGTACTAAACCCGAACTGATTGAAGCCAATACCAAAGTTTTAAATACTGGATATTATTTTGCCGAAACGTTGGAGTTAATTCCTAATTCCTATGGTGTAGCACCCGCAAAAATGGCACCTGGCACCTATAGAATTATAATGGGTAATACAGCTACAGCTTGGGGGTTTTTAGCGGCTTCTGAAAAAAGTGGCTTAGATTTATTTTTAGGGTCTTACCCTATAACTCCAGCATCAGATATTCTTCATGAACTTGCAAAACATCAGCATTTCGGTGTAAAAACATTTCAGGCTGAGGATGAGATTGCTGGAATTACGTCTGCAATTGGAGCTTCCTTTGCTGGTAATTTAGCTATTACAACAACCTCAGGGCCAGGTTTAGCATTAAAAGGGGAAGCCTTAGGTTTAGCTATGATGATTGAAATGCCAATAGTGGTTGTTAATGTGCAAAGGGGAGGGCCTTCAACAGGATTACCAACAAAAACAGAACAATCAGATTTACTCCAAGCATTATATGGAAGGAATGGAGAGAGCCCTATAATTGTAATAGCAGCCAGTACCCCTGCTAATTGTTTTGATTTTGCCTATCAAGCCTCTAAACTAACCCTAGAACACATGACTCCTGTGGTTTTACTAACCGATGGCTATATTGCTAATGGTTCAGCGCCATGGAAGATTAAGTCTGTTAAAGATATGCCAGAGATTAAAACCAATATAATTCATGAGTACCAAGAAGGTTGGCACCCATATGATAGAGATGAAGATACCTTGGCACGTTCATGGGCTATACCAGGAACACCTGGTTTAGAACATAGGGTTGGTGGTTTGGAAAAAGATAGAGTTAGTGGCAATGTGTCTTATGTGCCAGATAATCATGAGTATATGGTAAAGATAAGAGCCGAAAAAATTAAGCGTGTCCAAAACTCAATACCTGAGCTTAAATCTGAATTTATTGATGAAGGAGAGCTACTTGTAATAGGTTGGGGCGGTACGTTTGGATCATTATATTCTGCCATAAAAAGTATCAGAGAAAAAGGTTATACTAGTATTGGTCTAGCGCATTTTAATTACATTAATCCTTTACCTAAAAATACAGAAGAGGTTTTAAAACGATTTAAAAAGATTATAGTTTGTGAATTGAACAACGGGCAATTCGCAAAAGTGCTAAAGTTGAATTTTAATGATTTTGAAATTTTACAGTTTAATAAAATTCAAGGCCTACCATTTGGTAATGAGGAGTTAATTCAAAAATTTAAACAATTGCTGAAATAATATGGATACAACAGTAGAAAAAAAATACACTTTTAAAGATTTTGCTAGTGATCAGGAAGTTAGATGGTGCCCTGGTTGTGATGACTATGTTATCTTAAGAGCAATGCAAAAAGCACTTCCAGAAATGGGCGTTAAAAAACAAGATGTAGTTTTTATATCTGGTATTGGCTGTTCTTCTCGTTTCCCATATTATATGGATACTTATGGCATGCATAGCATTCATGGTAGAGCACCTGCCATTGCAACAGGAACTAAGTTAGCAAATCCCAACCTTAGTGTATGGGTAATTACTGGTGACGGTGATTCTATGGCTATTGGGGGAAATCATTTTATTCATGTATTACGTAGAAATGTAGATTTAAATATTGTTTTATTCAATAATGAAATATACGGCCTAACCAAAGGGCAGTTTTCACCAACCTCATTGGTTGGTCAGAAAACAAAATCGTCACCTTACGGAAACACGCAACCTCCTTTTTCTGCTGGAGAATTAGCCATTGGTGCTCAAGCACGTTTTTTTGCAAGAATTGGAGGTAATACTCCTAAAGAGATGACTCAAATATTTATTGAAGCTGAAAAGTTTGAAGGCACTTCATTAATTGAGGTGATGCAAAACTGTCCCATATTTAATGATGGGTGTTATGATGAATTTACTGATAAGGCAGTGCGCGAGGATAAACAATTATTTGTTGAACATGGTAAACCTATGATTTTTGGTAAAGAACGAGATAAAGGACTTGTTTTAAAAGGATTGAAATTAGAAGTGGTTACCATAGGAGAAAATGGAATAACCCAAGAAGATATTTTGGTACATGATGCCAAGGAGCAAGATCCAACTTTACACCAAATGCTTGTTAGGTTACATTATCCAAAAGTTACTGGGATAATTAGAAGTTATGATGATATAACCTTTGATGAAAGAATGGATAATCAAATAAAAGAAGTTAAAAGGAAATCAAACTTTCATTATACCGATGATTTGTTCTTTTCTGGAGATACTTACGAGGTTAAATAAATTGTTAATATTATGGGCTCTGAAGCTATTATAGTATTTTTTATTTCGGGAATTGTATTGGTTGCTGGTGCAAATTTTTTATCAAATTTAATTTCACATAAATCAGATAGCCCACAAAAAAGAGAACCTTATGAAAGCGGTATGAAAACTATTGGCCCAACATGGGTTCAGTTTAAGGTAGGTTATTATCTTTTTGCTATACTATTTTTAATTTTTGATGTTGAGGTAGCATTTCTTGTGTCTTGGGCGGTAGTTTTTGGAGATATAGGAGGTATTGCATTTATTGAAATTCTTATCTTTTTAGTCATACTTGGTTTAGGTTTGCTTTATGCATGGAAAAAAGGCGCATTAAAATGGGAGTAGACAACACATATAAAATACCGGATGATTTTCCTGGAAAAGTTATTCCAGCTGGAAACGGTGCTAATATTGTTGTAACCTCATTAGATAAAATTATCAATTGGGGGCGTTCAAACTCTTTGTGGTCGCTTTACTTTGGAACAAGCTGTTGTGCTATAGAAATGATGCAAACAGGCGCAGCTAGACATGATTATTCTAGGTTTGGTTTTGAAGTAGCACGTCCTTCTCCACGACAAGCAGATTTAATTATCATTGCGGGTACCATTGTAAATAAAATGGCACCAGTATTGAGGCGGCTTTATGATCAAATGGCTGAGCCTAGATATGTAATAGCTATGGGAGCTTGTGCTATTTCGGGGGGGCCTTTTTTTTATAATACGTACTCTGTAGTAAAAGGGGCAGATCATGTGATTCCAGTTGATGTTTATGTGCCCGGTTGTCCTCCAAGACCTGAAGCTTTGTTAGAAGGGATGCTAATGCTACAAGATAAAATTAGAACCGAAAGCATGAAACATAAAAAGAATCCTATTGACGGGTTTGATGACGGATTTTACAATTAAATAAATGACTAACGAAGCTTTACAAATATTAATAAGTGAATGGTTTCCTAATCCAGAATTTGAAATAAAATCAGAGTCTGTTGATATTGACAGAGAAGAGAAAGAATCTGAAATTGAAGAGTCTGTAAACCCTAGTCTTTTAGAGTTTACAGAAGAAGGATCACAGTTTTTGAATGTCTTGGTGAAACCAGAAAACTTACATGAATTAATGAACAAGTTAAAGATTAATTCAGAAACAAGTTTAGATTATTTGTTTTGTTTAACTGGTGTTGATTGGGGAGCAGAATTGGGAATTGTGTATCACCTAGAATCTACAAAACATCGTCATAATATTGTTGTAAAAGTAAAAACCAAAGACAGAGATAATCCAACCTTTGATTCCGTTTGTGATTTATGGAGAACCGCAGAGTTTCATGAGCGTGAAGTATTTGATTTTTTTGGTATAAATTTTAATAATCATCCTAATTTAAAAAGACTTTTCTTAACACCAGAATGGGATGGGTTTCCGCTTAGAAAAGATTATGTAGATGAGATAAATATGGTCATTAAATAATAGTATGCAAGAAACAGCTACCTTAAATAATAGTTTCAAATCTGAGGAGTATTTCATTAATATGGGGCCTCAGCATCCGGCTACCCACGGGGTACTACGCCTGTTGCTGACTATTGATGGAGAGATTATAAAAAAGGTAGAACCAGATTTAGGTTACATACACCGTTCTATTGAAAAAATGTGTGAGCGCGATAGTTACCAACAAATTGTGCATTTAACAGATAGGATGGATTATTTGTCATCGCATATTAACAATGAGGCCGTTTGTTTAACGGTTGAAAATGCTCTAGAGTTGGAAATTCCAGATAGAGTAAAAGTTATTAGGACCATTATTGGAGAACTTACCAGAATTGCGTCACATTGTTTATGGTGGGGTGTTATGGGAATGGATGTTGGTGCGCTTACCACCTATTTTTATGGGTTTAGAGACCGTGAAATGATTAATGATATTTTTGAGGAAACCTGTGGAGCTCGTCTAACTATGAATTATAATGTTCCAGGAGGGTTAATGTGGGATATTCATCCTAATTTCATAAAACGGGTTAAGGAATTTATTGTCCATTTTAAAACAAAAATACCAGAGTATGATAAACTGTTAACAGGTAACGTTATATTTCAGAAACGAACTAAAGGGGTGGGAGTGTTATCAAAAGAAGATGCTATTTCTTTTGGTGTTTCCGGGCCTGTGGCACGTGGCTCGGGTTATTCGTGCGATGTTAGAAAATACCATCCTTATAGTGCCTTAGATAAAGTAACCTTTAATGAAGTCTTAGAAACAGACGGCGATACTTTTGCAAGATATAATGTTAGAATTAAAGAGTTGTGGGAGTCGTTGTCAATTATAGAACAGTTAATAGATAATATCCCAGAAGGAGAACATCGCGTAAAAACCAATGCTGTGATAAAGTTACCCAAAGGGGAATTTTATCAAAAAGTAGAAACTGCAAGGGGTGAGTTGGGAGTTTACATCATTAGTACAGGAACAAAGAATCCCTATAGAATGAAATTCAGATCACCAGGTTTTTCAAATTTATCGGCTTTAAACCATATGGCCGTTGGTGGAAAAATTGGCGATTTAGTAGCTACTATGGCTACGTTGGATTTAGTAATCCCAGATATTGATAGATAAATTATAGTTAATGCAAATATCTCTAAACATTACCGAAACTATTCAAGAATGCCTTGTAAGCATGATGTCAGAGTCAGCCGCTGGCTATATAGCTATGGTAATTATAGCATTAATTTATTTAGGAATATTTTCTGTAGCAGGTTTGTTTTTAGTTTTACTTGAGAGAAGAGTAGCAGCTTGGTTTCAACTTAGGATTGGACCTAATAGAGTTGGGTTTCAGGGGCTACTTCAAACCATGGCTGATGCCTTAAAGTTAGTTTCAAAGGAACTAACTGGAACAGACAGAGCCGATAAATTTCTGTATAATTTAGCGCCATATTTTGTAATTATTTCGGCTTTAATGGCTTTAGGTCTTATACCATTTACCAAAGAATTTCAAGCTTTCGATATTAATATTGGTATTTTCTTTTTAATAGCAGTTTCATCAATTGGAGTTATAGGTATTTTATTAGGTGGTTGGGCAAGTAATAACAAGTTTGCCTTAATTGGAGCCATGCGGAGTGGCGTGCAAACCATTAGCTATGAACTTTCGGTAGGTTTATCACTTTTAACCATGATTTTGTTAACAGGTTCATTACAACTTTCAGAAATTGTAGAATTACAAAAAAGCGGTTGGTTAATTGTTCAGGGACATATACCTGCAATCATTGCATTTATGATTTATATGATTGCTGGAACTGCCGAAACCAATAGAGCACCGTTTGATATGGTTGAAGCTGAATCAGAACTTGGGGCAGGTTTTCATACTGAGTATTCTGGGATGAAGTTTGCTTATTTCTTTTTAGCAGAATTTATCAATATGTTTTTAATTGCGGCTATTGCTACCACTGTATTTTTTGGTGCTTGGTTATCACCTTTCGGAATTACTGAATCTATTCCTTGGTTAGGTGTTTTATGGTTTTTAGTAAAAACGCTGTTATTGGTGTTTTTAATGATGTGGTTTAGATGGACATTTCCTAGGCTAAGAGTAGACCAATTACTAACCCTTGAATGGAAATATTTATTACCAATTAACTTAGTAAATATTGTTGTTATGGCATTTATTGTTTGGCAAAATCTAATTATTCTGATATAAATAGTATGAGCTATTTTTCTAACATATTTAACGGAATTAAAACACTTCTCACCGGAATGAGTATTACGGGAAAGTATTTTTTAAATTCTAGAAAAGGAGCCATTACTCAGCAATATCCAGATAATAGAGATACCCTAAAAATGTTTGATCGATTTCGGGGAGAAGTAATTATGCCCCATGACGAAAATAATGAACATGCGTGTACTGGTTGTCAGAAATGTGAAATAGCCTGTCCAAACGGAACCATTGAAATAATTTGGGACCGGGGCATAGACGAGCATACTGGTAAAAACAAAAAGAAAATAGACAAATTTGTTTACCACTTAAGCATGTGTACTATGTGTGGTTTGTGTATTGATGTTTGTCCCACAGATGCTATAAAATGGGGACAAAATTTTGAAAATTCAGTGTATGATAGAACAGCGTTAACCAGAGTTTTAAATAAACCAGATTCTAAACTTAGAGCTGGTGTAGAAGATTAAATTATGGAAAGAATCATATTTTACATAATTGCAATTATTATGATTGTATTTGCAGTTGCCGCTGTAAGCAACCGAAAAATGCTTAGGTCTGTTATTTATTTATTATTTGTTCTTGTTGGTGTTGCTGGTATTTTCTTTTTAATAGATTATAATTTTCTGGCAGCTGTTCAGCTAACCGTTTATGCTGGAGGTATTATTGTTTTAATGATATTCTCTGTGCTTTTAGTGCATCATATAGAATTAGAATTAGAATTGGCAAAGCCATTAAAACAAGTCATTGCTGGTATAACTTGTTTGATTGGAATTGGTGTGGTATTAAGTACCATCTATACTCATGATTTTAATGTTGTTGAAAATGCAAACACTACTACAACAGCTGATATTGGTTCAAAAATGTTAAGCTATGAAGCAGGTGGTTTTGTGCTTCCGTTTGAAGTTGTAAGTATACTTTTATTAGCAGCCATGGTTGGAGCCATAATTATTGCAAAAGGAAAAAAATTAGTCAATAAAACTGAAGATTGATTATGATTGAAGGTATTACCATATATGAAATATTAACACTAACTACAATCATATTTTTTATTGGTGTTTATGGATTTTTAACTAGAACCAATTTGATATCTATGTTAATCTCGGTTGAATTGATTCTAAACGCCTCTGTAGTAAATTTTGTAATAATAAATAAGTATCTCTACCCAGATGTGTTGCAAGGGGTATTTTTTTCAATTTTTATCATAGCTGTAGCAGCTGCAGAAACAGCCCTCGCTATTTCAATAATAATAAATCTTTACAGACAAATTAGCTCTGTTGAGGTTAAGGATACCGAAATAATGAAGTATTAATTTTTGTATTATGAATATTGATTACATCATATTAATTCCAATAATTCCCTTTGTGGTTTTCTTATTACTGGGAGTATTTCATAAAAGAATAAAACCTGCAGTTTCTGGTTATATCGGGGTTTTTGGATTGTTAGCATCGACGATACTTTCTTTTTATGCTGTATATCAATACTTTTTTGTTTATGGAAAAGTTAATGAAATCTATCAAACATTCTCAGAGAAATCCGTTTGGATGAATTTCACGGAGACACTTCATATTGATATGGGTATACTCATAGACCCTATTTCAGTGATGATGTTAGTGGTGGTTTCGGTAGTATCACTAATGGTCCATATATACAGCAGAGGTTATATGAAGGGAGATGAAGGATATACCAAATTCTTTGCATTTCTAGGGCTTTTTACCTTTTCAATGTATGGTTTGGTTTTGGCTACTAACTTGTTTCAAATTTATATTTTTTGGGAATTGGTTGGTGTGTCCTCATATTTGTTAATTGGATACTATTACACCAAGACTTCAGCTATTGCTGCAGCAAAAAAGGCTTTTATAGTAACACGTTTTGCCGATTTTGGTTTCTTAATAGGTATCATGATTATTGGTTATTACACAGGAACGTTCGATTTTGAAACATTAAACAATCCAGAAGGTAGTGCTATTTTAAATTGGGCAGCTACCTCGTTTATGGGGCTATCAGTAATTACTTGGGCATTGATATTAATTTTTATTGGTGGTGCAGGTAAATCGGCAATGTTTCCTTTTCATATTTGGTTACCTGACGCCATGGAAGGCCCCACGCCTGTTTCAGCTTTAATTCATGCAGCAACTATGGTAGTGGCTGGGGTGTTTTTAGTGGCAAGATTATTTCCTATGTTCTATTTTGTTGAAGATGGTTTTGCTTTAAATATTGTGGCATATGTTGGGGCATTTTCGGCATTATTTGCTGCTATTATAGCTATAACCCAAACCGATATAAAACGTGTTTTAGCTTTTTCTACGATGTCCCAATTAGGATATATGATTTTGGCATTAGGGGTTTCGGGTTATGAAGCACATGAAGGTGTTGGTTATATGGCTTCAATGTTCCACTTGTTTACACACGCCATGTTTAAAGCACTCCTGTTTTTAGGTGCTGGGTCTGTAATTCATGCGGTGCATAGTAATTATTTAAAGGATATGGGTGGTTTACGTAAGTATATGCCTGTTACCAATATTACCTTTCTAATTGCAGCTTTAGCTATTGCAGGAGTGCCTCCTTTTGCAGGGTTTTGGAGTAAAGATGAAATATTAGTAGCCGCGTTTGAACATAACAAACTCATTTACTGCGTAGCTCTATTTGTAGCTGGGTTAACAGCGTTTTATATGTTTAGACTGTACTTCGGAATTTTCTGGGGAAAAGACACAGCCTACATGCATAAGCCAAAAGAGTCACCTTTATCAATGACGTTCCCTCTAATTATTCTAGCCTTGTTAAGTATAGTAGGAGGGTTTATTCCTTTTAGTGAATTTGTCACGGCAGATAAATCTGGTTTTCAGGCACATTTAAACTATCCTTTAGCCGCTATAGCAATTACTGTTGGTATTATTGGTGTTGCATTAGCTTGGGTGTTTTATAAGAAAGAGAACGGCTTATCAGATATATACGCTAAAGCTTTTGGGCCTCTTTATAAGTGGGCGATCGATAAGTTTTATTTTGATGAGATTTACTTGTTTATAACCAAAAAGGTATTATTTAAAAGAGTATCTGCACCTATAGCCAAATTCGATAAAAAAGTTGTTGATGGAACTATGGAAGGCATTGGAAATAAAACCGTAGTATTTTCTAATAAAATAAAAGGCATGCAATCTGGTAAAGTGCAGGATTACGGGTTTGCCTTTGTTGCAGGTGTGGTTGTTATAGCGCTAGTGTTTATTTATTTATGGACAAACTAAATATGGATATTTTATCTCTTTTTATAATCGTTCCTATTATTACCATTCTGGTTTTAGTTTTTACTAAAAACTTGAAACAAGCGCGCGTAGTTTCTATGGTGGGAAGTTCGGTTCAGCTTCTTATGGCCATTAACCTTGTTTTTGCCTATTTTAAAGAACGAGCTGTTAACAGTAGTATCATGGTTTTTACAAAGGACATCGTTTGGTTTGAACCTTTTAATATTCATTACACTATTGGTGTTGATGGTGTTTCAGTTGCTTTATTGCTGCTTACAGCTATTGTAGTTCTAGCAGGCGTTTTCATTTCATGGAAAATGTGTGATTTACCTAAAGAATTTTTTATATCACTCATAGTGTTGTCTATTGGTGTTTATGGTTTCTTCATTTCCCTAGATTTATTTACCATGTTTGTATTCTTTGAAATAGCCGTAATACCTATGTATTTATTAATTGGGATTTGGGGTTCTGGACCAAAGGAATATTCAGCAATGAAATTGACATTAATGCTTATGGGAGCCTCGGCAATTTTATTGGTTGGTATATTAGGAATTTACTTTAATTCTGATGCAGATGGTGGTGCCTTAACTTTTAATATTTTAGAAATAGCTCAGGTGAATATTCCAATTGAATCTCAAAAATTATTCTTTCCGTTAACCTTTATTGGTTTTGCGGTTATTGGGGCTTTATTTCCATTTCATACCTGGTCTCCAGATGGTCACGCATCAGCACCTACGGCGGTATCTATGCTACATGCTGGCGTACTTATGAAATTAGGAGGATACGGTGTGTTTAGAGTAGCTATGTATCTATTACCACTGGGAGCTATTGATTGGTCTTGGGTATTTATTATTCTGTCTGTAATAGGCGTTGTTTATGGCGCCTTTAGTGCCATTAAACAAACAGATTTAAAATATATTAATGCCTACTCATCGGTAAGTCATTTAGGGTTGGTATTATTTGCCTTATTAATGCTAAATAAAACCGCTTGGAACGGAGCTATACTGCAATCTTTATCACATGGATTTATGACGGCACTCTTTTTTGCTTTAATTGGAATGATTTACGGAAGAACCCATACTAGAGACATTGGTAAACTAGGTGGCCTACTAAAAGTGATTCCGTTTATATCGGTAATTTATGTTATTGCAGGTTTGGCTTCCTTAGGATTACCTGGTTTTAGTGGATTTGTAGCGGAGATGAACATATTTGTTGGTGCCTTTCAGGAAGATAATATGTTTATGAGAGTAGCTACCATTTTGTCTGTTTCGGTTATAGTTATTACAGCAGTTTACATTTTAAGGGTGGTAGGTATTATGTTAATGGGACCTATAAAAAAAGAGGCTTATTTAAAGTTGGAAAAGGTAACATGGTATGAACGATTTGGAATTTTATTGTTGTTAATTCCAATAGTTGGGATTGGTGTAGCACCGCTATGGCTAAGTGATATGATATTAGAAAGTCTAGATCCTTTTATTAAAGGTTTGTTATAAAAGTTAAAAAACAAATAATGGATTTTAGTAGTTTTTTATTAATGAGGCATGAAATAATACTTTTAGCAATAACCTTATTGTTGTTGGTAGCCGAAGTGTCTATAGCAAATAATAAAAAGAACAGTATTGTTCATTTGGCTATTTTCTTGTTTGGAATTCATACCATTGTAGGCTTTTTAAAGATGGATTATGGAGATTTATTTGGAGGTATGTTCCATACCAATGAACTCATCAAATTCTTCAAGAGTGTATTAAATATTGGTGTGTTGATTTTGCTTTTACAATCAGGCGATTGGATTGAAGAAAAGATATTGCACCAACAAAGGGGAACGGAGTTTTTTATGCTTCTTTTTTCATCTTTGCTAGGAATGTATTTTATGATTTCAGCTGGAGATTTCCTTATGTTTTATTTGGGTTTAGAGTTGTCCACATTACCCGTAGCTGCTTTGGCGGCCTATGATATTACTAAACGGATATCGAGTGAATCGGGTATTAAGTTAATACTTTCTGCAGCATTGGCGTCTGGAGTTTCGCTGTTTGGTATTTCCATACTCTACGCAACAACAGGGTCTATTTATTTTATTGAAATTTCTGAGATTATAACTTCAAATAATCTTACCATTTTAGGTTTTGTTTTATTCTTTGCAGGTTTAGGATTTAAAATATCATTAGTGCCATTTCATTTCTGGACTGCTGATGTTTATGAAGGTGCTCCAATAAGTATCGCTGCTTATTTATCCGTCATTTCAAAAGGAGCTGCAGTTTTTATATTAATGATTTTGCTCTTTACCGTTCTAAAACCTTTAATGGCAATTTGGGAGAATATCATTTATGTCATTGCTATAATAACCATGTTTATTGGTAATCTATTTGCACTAAGGCAGCAAAACATGAAACGCTTTTTAGCTTTTTCATCTATTGCACAAGCTGGTTTTATTCTGTTGGGAATGATAACGGGAAATCAACTAGGTATAGCAACTGTAGTTTACTTTGTGTTAATTTATGTGTTCTCAAATTTGGCAGCTTTTGGGGTGGTTCAAGCTATTTCACTTCAAACGGGAAAAGAAAATATGAAAGACTATGAAGGTTTATACAGAACCAATCCTAATTTAAGTTTGGTAATGATGCTAGCTTTATTCTCATTAGCTGGCATTCCTCCAGTTGCAGGTTTTTTTGGGAAATTCTTTCTATTCACTGCAGCTGCAAGTAAAGGTTATTATTTGCTCGTTTTCTTAGCGGTGGTTAATGTTACAATATCATTATACTATTATTTATTGGTAGTTAGAGCTATGTTTCTAAGAAAAAATGAGAATGCTATTCCATATTTCAAAAGTAAAATTTATATGAAATTAGGTTTGCTTATTACAGCAGTTGGCATTTTGGTTATTGGCTTGTATAGCCCATTATACAATTATATTCATGAATTAAGTAAAAGCTTTTTAAACTAAATTATGGCATTAGCAGGCAAACATATGTTTGGCAGTATTGAAGATACTCGGGTTACTTTTGTTGAAAAAGGAATAACTGCTGATAGGCGAGATTTTCTTAAAAGTCTTTTAGAGTATAATGGTTTTGAGGTCCTTGTACAGGAGGATAAAAGAAAATCTGGAGAAGACCCGCAACTTTATACCATTGGCGTTACCGATATGGTGTTTAATCCAACCATCTGGGTTTTTCAACGCAAATTAGAAACTTTTGATGGTAAAAAAGTTACCCAAGATTATTGGAATCAAGAAACGAAAGACTCAAAACCGCAATATTGGAATAATGGTAGTAGTTTTGAAAATAAGGATTGAATAAACACTATATATAGCCCTTACTTCATTATTTTTTCTCCACGTATTTGTTGTAAATAGCAGATATTTAAAGAGTTATATTTTGGTATAACTTAATCCTATTAAATCGATAGAAATAATTGATTTAAAAAATAAAATTTAAGTAAAAATAATTTTATTTTTGACGGCTCATTCTATTTGAAAAATAAAAATTATTGTTTTTTGTTATGGTTGATGTAAAAATAAAAGTAACAGATAGAGAAGGAATAAAACATGAAATTTTAGCCCCAACAGACATGGCTATGAATTTAATGGAAGTGGTTAGGTCATATGAGTTAGCACCAGAAGGCACTATTGGTGTTTGTGGAGGGATGGCTATGTGTGCTTCATGCCAATGTTATATAAATAGTAATAATGAATTACCTCCTATGAGCGATGATGAAGAAGCTATGTTATCTGAAGCTTTTGATGTTAGGACTAACTCTCGTTTAGGATGTCAAATTCAGTTAACCCCAGAAATGGAAGGTCTCGAAGTTGAGTTAGCTCCAGAGAGTTAAATTTACAATGTTCCTATATAAATGAATATTCCCATTTTATAAAGAGGGTGTTTATAGAAAGTCATTGATTGTTTTAGTAACCATTATTTTTATTTATTCTAAATTAAAGTTATATTTGTATAGTGAATTTAGAAACTAACATACAAAATAGCTATCAAATAAGGCAATCTACGTTTTGTAAGTACGTTTTAGTGACGCCCAATAAAGAGATTCAATTAACGTTTCCTCAAATGTTAGAATTAAGGCGTAAGATAAATGGATTAACCACTATTAACACACTCAATAAAATTATTAATAATGAGAATTTTGTTTTGCTTTTTGTAGCTGATAAACAACATTTAATCTTCTTAGAAATCCCTCAATTATTAAAGCTAAAGGAGGAGATTGCACTATTTTTTTTAGATTTCAAACCTGTTTTAGTCTAAATTTTAAATTTATTTAGACTTTTTTTAAATTTTAAACAAATTGGTTTAAGCACTGTTTTTGTCGTAACTTTGATAAAAATAGAATAGTTATGAATACAACAGCAATAAGAAAACAAATGTCAATTCATCCAGATGTGATGGATTTATTAAATAACCAGATTGGTATGGAGATGAAAGCTTCGGCTTCATATCTAGCCATGGCATCTTGGTGTGATCAACGTGAATTACTTAACAGTAAAGCTTTTTTCTATAAACAAGCAGAAGAGGAACGTGAGCATGCTATGAAAATATTTACATTTATAAATGACAATGGTGGTGCTGCTATATCACCAAATGTTACTAATGTGAATAATGATTTTGAAAGTTTAAGAGGAATTTATGAAACGGGATTGGAGCAAGAGATAGCTGTGACCGAATCTATTTTCAAAATATTTAAATCCGCAAGAAAAGAAGGTGATTTAATCACTGAAGTATTTTTACAATGGTTTATTTCGGAACAATCAGAAGAAGAAGATACCTTTAGAAGTATTATTGATGTGTTTGATTTAATGGAGGGAATGCCACTTAAAATGATTGATGAAAGATTACCTAAGGAGTAAAGAATGACTATTTTTCTGATAGTTATTGGAAAAAAGTATCTTAGATTAAAATTTAATGTTCTTAGTTTACCACCAAACTAAGAACATTTTTTTTACAGCACCGTTTTTGAATTTTATCCAACAGAGGGTTGAATATTCATTCTTTAAATAATCCTTTGTAGTGTTTTTAAAACCTTCAAAGTTTAGCCATGTTACATTGGTGTTCGGAATCAGCAACCAATCTTTTTTACTTGGAATATAAAATTTACACGCTTTAAATTCCAATAACTGGTTATGGTTAATATAGAAACCTTCTACGCATGCATTATTTAGTGTTTTTAACTTTATATTTTGATGTGAATAAGGTAAGAATAATTGAGCCTTAAAATAAACGTATTGTAATATTGATGCAGCTTCTAAACCTAACTTTTCTAAATAAGGCTGGCATTCTTTAGAATAGAGTAGTGGTAGCTGTTTTTCTTTTAGCTTATTAAGTTTTTCAATTAGAGAATCTTTCCGGTTAGGACCAATAAAGTGTTCAATTTCAGAACCTCCAACAGTATCATCGTACAAATAGAATTTATAGATAACTTCAAGATGAAAAGAAGATTTATTTTTTCTAAACAAAAAGTCTAATTCACCTATAGTTATTTTGTCCTTTTGTATTTGAATGTTTTCGGCTAAAACTTCAATTTTGTTTTGTTGCTTCAGTTCAAAAGAAACAAAACGCTCTATGTATTTACCTAGGCGTAGTGAGGGGTCAATGGTTATATGAATTTCTGAGGAATATGATTCAATTTCAAATTGTTTTAACCCAAAAACACTATCACTTTTCCATAAATATGATGTATGTAAAAAGCCTTCATATCGTTTTCTAAGTATAGTTGTCACTAAAGTTTAATTGAGTTTTATAATCTTGAAGTTTTGTTGGGCCTTCTAAAAGCACCCTTAAAATATGTAATGTGCCGTCATCCCTGGTGGCAATTTGCCATTTAATTAATGATATAGCTCCGTTTTCAATTTCTAAACCAGTAATACTACGAGGGTGTACACAACTACCATCATTAAAAAAAGCAATGTCTCCTGGTTCTGGAAAACGTGGACGATGGGTGTGTCCAACAATAGTTAAAAGATTGTTGTTTTCTGTAATCCATTTTTTGGTACGCCGCTCTACTTTTATCAACTCTTTATAGTTTTTTGCAGGACTTGTAGGATCTGCAATCCCCATAACATTTAAAGGTTTCCAAAGAACACGCACCATAAAGCGGCTCCATTTCCAGAAAAGATAGTTCCACCAATCGGCTTGATGACCATGGGTTAAAAATAGTTCTTGGCCTGTGTTACTATGCTTTAAAACAATTCCTTCATGATAGTTGATATCTCCTAAAAGCTCAACGTGTTTACCAACTTTTGGGTCGAAGTAGTTGGCAAGATTTTTTTTAACATAGTCTGGATTTCTGTATACCATATCATGGTTACCCCAAATCATATGTAGTTTTTTTTCTTTATGAAATTTACGCATGAGCAAGAATATATTTTTATGCGCATGTAAAATAGAGGAGAACGAAGTATTCTCCCATAGTTCATCACCATCGCCCAGTTCACAGTACTGGAATCCCTCTTGATAGTAATGTTTTAAGGCATGAAAATAGATGTTTCGGTTGTTCGCAAAGTCGTCTGCAAAACTATTATCGCCGCGGTGGCAATCACTAAAGAGAATGAATTTGCTGTTGTCATCAAAAGCAATAATTTTAGAGCTTTTGTAGGCGTGGTCTAATCTTTTTCTAGAAGAAAGCATAAAGTAAATGTAAACAAAAAAGCTGTATCATATAAGCAATTTTAGTAGCGTAGAATCTATTAATCTTTTAATTTTTCGAGTGCTAAAGGTAAAAGGAGATTAGCAACTCTATTGTAAGCCAGTGCTGAGAGATGTAAACCATCATCTGCAACCAAAGAGGTGTTTGTTAATCCTGTTCTGCTCATGTCTGTAATGTTTACAAAGTCAATATTATTAGTGTTACAATACGATTGGATAAATGTATTATAAGTATCTATTTGAGCGCTTACATTAACAGAGCTTGCAAAATTAGATCCATACGGAGTAAAAGTGTAATCAGGTATTGAAATAACAATGATATTAGATTTGTCACCTTTTGCTAGTGCAATAGATTTATCTACCAATTGAGAAAACTCTCGTTCAAAAATAGAAAATGAAAGTCCTTGAAATTGATTATTAACACCAATGAGTAAAGTAACTAAATCATAATCTTTGATTAAATTTTCATCATTAATAGCATTGATTAATTTGTTTGTAGGCCATCCAGTTTGTGCAACTATTTTTAAATCAAAAGTCTTGTCTGTACCCATTTCAGATTTTAATTTATCTTTTAATTGTTCAGGAAAACTACAGGTATCACAAACACCCTCACCAATAGTATAACTATCGCCTAAAGATAATAGTTTAAAATTTGATTGGTTATTGGTATTATTGTTTTCTTGGGGAGTATCTAGGTTTTCAAGAAACCCCATATCATTGGCGTTAATGTCTTTACTGCAGCTAAAGTTCCAAAAAAGAGCAATAATTAATAAACAAAGGTTTTTGCACATTTTTTATTTTAAAGATACAACTTTATCAATAAATTTAAATCAAAGAAAAAGCACTTCATATGAAATGCTTTTTCTTTAATTTGCCAATAAAAGTAGAGTTCTAATGTGTGACCAAAAGTTTAGAACTTATATTGAAGGAACGCTGTAAAATTTCGCCCTGGTTCTGTAATTGGGCTCATATTAAAGTCTGCTTGATTTCTGTAGGAAAAATTTAAATGATTGGTGTAGGTCTCATCAAAAAGGTTTAAACAAGCAACTCCTAGTGTGAATTTTTCAAACAAGGTAGCGCCTAATTTTACATCTAAAGTTTCAAAACTTGGAGTTTCTATTTCTCCAAATGATGGAGCTATATGAGATTGTCTTGAAGTAACGTTGTATAAAATCTTAGCCCAATAAAATTCTTTATCTATACCCCAAATAAACGTTGAAGTAAATGGAGGATTTAACGGTAGAGACTCACCAAAATCCTTATTCTTAGTCCTTACATAAGCTGATTGATTTTGAATATAAAAACTCTTTAGAAAATTAAACTTAACCATAAACTCTAGTCCCGTTTTATAGGCATCATCAATGTTTATAAACACTTTAGTGAACTGGGGTTGTTGCATTGGCATGAACTTTCTAGGAATAGAGGGGTCTATAATGGCAGAAATATAATTGTCATAGACACTATAAAAAGCAGATAGTTGATAAGTGAAATTATTAAATGCATTTATCTGGGAATATCCTTTAAAACCAATTTCAAATTGATTATTAATTTCTGGTTTTAATAATGGGTTTCCTAAATATTCAAAGCTGTCTTGACCAACTGTAAAATGATTGATATAACGTTCAATCATATTGGCTGTTCTAACGCCACGCCCATAAGCCACTTCCATGATTGTGTTGTTGGAAATTTTTTGTTTTATAGACATGGTTCCACTAAAATTAGTTTCGCTCTGCCGTACATCATTTCCATAAATTGAGGCAAAGTCATCTTCCAAATCTTTTGCATTAGTATTTACTAAATCTAAACGTAAACCAGCTGTAAAAGTTGTTTTGTTAATTTGATATTTAGCTTCAGAAAACAAACCAATATCATTTAAACTGGCATCTTGCCAAATTTTATCTTGCCTTACTATGGGTTCTGGAAGCATATTGCCATTCATCATTTTAATGGTACGTGTGCGCGTTCCTTCTCTTCCAATTAAATTAGCGTCGGTACCAATGAAGAGGTTCATTTTATTAAATAGCCAATGAGTTTCTATTTTTCCGCCAATAGTGGTTGAATTCACTGGAGAAGATGCAAAAACCATATTGAAATTAGGTCTGTTTTCATTGGTCATTAAGTGATCAACATAGCTGTAAAATCCTTTTACAGTAATTCCTTTTAAAGTATTCGAAATACCCTCAGCTTTATAATCTAATGAAACAATGGTGCTATTGTCATACTCGGTATCCATTGGTAATGCAGCATGCTTGATGTCTCTTCCAAACGATTGTCGCCAATGACCTTGTAAATATTGTTTTTCAGAAAGGTTATATCCTAATTTTAATCCATAATCTGTACTTTTAAAAGCAGAGGGAATGGCATTATTATCACCATCTTCATAGTCTTCAAAATCTCTGTAACCTATATTTCCGGAAATATTGAATTTAGAGGAAACATGCTGTAATTGAAGCATATTAACAAGAGCATTGCCATTGGTTTCATAGCCGGCAGAAGCTTTTCCATGAAATCCATTTTCTAGAGTATTGTGGTCTTTGGTTACCATGTTTACAATACCTCCAAAAGTAGCACCGTATCTTACAGTGTAAGGGCCTTTTACTACTTCAATTTTTTCAATTTCTTCTGGTATTACATGAGTAGTAATTGGATCCATTCTATTAGGGCAGGCATGTAACGCTTTGGTGCCACCATCATACATCACATTTAATTGCTCATAAGCCGATGCTCTAAAGGTTGGATCAATTGCATAATTACCACGTTTTATTAGAGAGAATCCATTTATTTCAGAAAATAAATCTGCTACATTTTTGGGTTGCGTACCTTTTTTATGGTAGTCATTTTTAACAGTACTATGTGTGGGGTCTGTATTTGAATTTCCTGTTACAATTACATCAGGTAATTGTGTTGTTTTTGTAACAGTACTGTCCTGTTTTGTTTGGGAGTATGTTAAACTAACAAACAAAATATTAAGGCACAAAGCCATATATTTTCTCATTGTTATAGTTTGAAAATGTTTTTAAATAATTTTTTTTTAATTATATTCAAAGTGATATACATAAATAGTTTCCGAGTATTTATGCTGTAAAATTTTAAAAACTTAAACTATAGGAGGTTGAAAAAGAACTTCTTTGAAAGTGAAGTTGTAAAGATTGTTGTAAAAGAATGCTTGTGTTTCTTTTAACGTGTAATTATTTTCGGTTTTGATATTTAGTATGTTAACAAACCCAATGGGGTAATTTTCCATTGAAATTGATAAAGCCTTAGAAGGTTCTTGCTCTTGTTGTTTTTTAATTTCTTTGGCTAGATGGCATTTACCATTACATTGAAGCTCTGGCTTGTCTTTGTTAATACATAAAAATTCAGCTATATAATCTTGATTAAGTACATATTCAACATAAGGTTGAATGGGTCTTAACATAGCAATTAAGTATAAAAACGCTAAAAGTGTTGCTACTGTTTTATGCAAATGCAAAAAATTTTTGCAAATATATTTATTGGTTTTAAACCAACAAAAGGAAGTCCAAAGAATTCTCTGGACTTCCTTATGGTTTAAGAATGTTATTTTTTAAATAGAGGGTCTGCACCAATGGTGCCAACTAAACTGCTTACATAATCGTTAGAGGTTACTCTGTTGTATAATTTTTGTATAGCTTCTAAACGTTCCTTAATATTTAATTCTTCTGATAAAACATCGTTATTTGGGTCTGCTTTAAAAGTTTCTAAATATTTAATTTGAGAACCATAATATTGGATGTCCTTTTGTTGTTTTAATTCTAACCTTTCTTTATACCAATCACTATTTAAGATATAATCTCTATTAAAGAACTTTCTCAATTCAGGATCATTAATATCTTTACCTTCATAATTTCCGTACGCCATTATGTGTAACAATATTTTTAAAGGCGGTATAGCCGCTTCAATGCTACCATCCTCAAAATAGTTTAAAGCTACTTTTTGCTGTGCTTCAACAATATTGTTTATGCCGTCAACATAATCTTCCATTCCTTGAAGTTCTGGTTTTAGCATTCTTTCACTAAATACGGCAGTAGGTTCATCAAACAATCTGTTCAAACATAATAAGGCAAATGTTTTAGTAATTCTGTAACCTAATCTGCTTGCTAATACTTTTTTTCCTTCAAATTCAAAATCTTCAAGTTTTTCTAGAGAGCCGTTTTTAATAAGGTTATTAGGGTCTCTATCTTCAGGAGCCATTCTCGCCCAAATTTCGGGAATTAATAAACTTACGTCATGATCTATTTTATTTTCGGCACCTACATAACCTGCAGCTGTGCTAAATCCGTTAGATTCAGTTAAAATATGCGATAATAGGGCATTGTTTAAGTCTGTTGTTGGCGTTAACATATTAAACGGTGCCTTAGTTAGAGCTCCTTCAGATCCTGCCCCTGTGGTTGATGGAGATTTACCTGTTAAACTACAGATGAAATCCATAAACAATTCAGGGGCTTCCTGATAATGAATTGGGTTGTAAACAGCTAATGGTCTAATACCTGCTTCTTTATCTACGGGATTGTTTCTTCTGCCTGGTAATACTGCGTTTACCACATGAATTACAGGATCTTCAAATTTAATTTTTCTTTTTAAGCGCACACCCATATCAGAGATGTATATGGCTTCGTTTTCTTCATAAAATCTATTGGGCTCTAAATAACGTGGGTTTTTAGTAGGTAAACCATCTTCTATAATTCTTGGGTGTGATGGTAATACAAACTGAACATCATCGTCTTCATTATTAATAATTTCTAATATAAAATCCTGAACCGGTTTTGTGTACTTATCAAAATTGATGGTATCCTCATAAATTTCAATAGCATCTTTTTTAGTTAGCATTTCATAGTTAGTTAAAAACCTACCGTCAGAAATAATATCTAATTCAGCGCCTTTATCATAGCCTCTAACAATAGCTTCATCTGGTCTTTGAAATAGATGCGCCTCACAATTAATCAAGACTTTTACACTCTTGTTGGTATACTCAGGGTTTAAATCTTTGATTCTTTCCTTAGGAATTGTGATTGAGGCTGTTATATCGTCTTCAGTTTGAATTTTTTCACTGGCCGAAAAATCAGAGCGCAATTTATTCAACATCCAGTTGCCCTTTTGGTTAAAGCCAATTCTAACATAACTACCAACTACCGGTGTATGGTTATAAAGTAAATTTGTACCCTTAACACCATTGATGATATCTACAGTCATCATATCTTTCCAGTTAAGATTGGCACCATGTGCTTGTCTGAATAAACGTTTTACAAAAAGCACTAAAGACCGAATATGCACAGGGATGTTATTTAACCATTCATTAAACTCATCTGAGTTTTCTTCAGATGGTGTTAATAGTTTTACAACAGATCCTAAAGTTCTTTTTTCACTTAAAAGCGATCTTGATTTTGGTCTGTTAGGATCTTTATCTTTCCATCTTGTGGAATAATTAAATTCAATAATTTCATCGGCTTTCTTAAAATCTTCTTCAATGTCATGAATGTTGAATACGCTATAAGTGATAGCATTTTGCATAGATTTAGAAATCTCAGATTTTCCACCACCAGAAACGGTACAGGGTTTATGACAGAAGACACCTTCTGGATAGGTTTCTATTATGCGCCACAAATCAACAGACTTATGTTTTTCTAACCTTAGCTTATTTCCAGACGGGTGCATATACGTCTTATAAGGAGATATTTTTAGTTTTTGTTCCTTACCTTTATAATGCCATGTTATACTATTTGTATTTGTATTGAAAAATGATGATTCTGGTATGTAAACAATATTAGGATACTTTTTGTCTATAGCATAATTCTCGGGTTTTATCTCAATGCGGTCTCCTAAAAGCTGTTTAACATCTTCAAAAGTATGGTCTAACCCATAATATTTATTGTAATCATCACAGTTTACGGTATCACCCATAACACGTCTTGCGTATGCTATGGCACCACCCGCATGCTCTTCTTCCAGAATACCATATAAGTTAGCTGAATAACTAATTTGGGTTTTAATTTCTTTTTTAGAGTACCCATAATAGTTATCTGCTATTAGTGTAACTACAACACCTGTTTCATCTCTGCATGTTATTTTAAACGCGCCCCCATCATTATAAAGTTCGTGTTCTTCTATCCAGCACATGCCGTCTTTTTTCTGACGGTCTGTTGCGTGATCAAAATGAGGGAGTCCCACATCTTTCTTTTTAAGTTTTAATAGCTGAGGTGCAAGAATAATACACCCTGTATGTCCAGTCCAATGTTCTGGGTCTAAGGCAGCATCATTATGGGCTAAATTAGGATTACCACCATTCCCAAAAATATTTTCAACAAAGTCAAGGTTACTTACCAGAGAGCCAGGAGCAAAGAAGCGAACCTCAAGTCTTTTTTCTGAAATCACACCTTTTACTTCGGGGCAAACCACTGGTCTTAAAAGCATCGAAACCATGGTTTTAGCTTGCTCTTCTTGATTGGATGTAAATGGAAGTGTATTTAACTCATCTGAAGGTTTAAAGGCTTCATTTAAAAAGTGAGCCAATACTACTCTTGGTACTTCTTTTTTGTCTAGAGGAACCGGAAGCGGACCCTCAACAATATGAAACGTACCTTTTGTAGTTCTCTTATCATGTAAAGGGTTATTTAAAATGCCCTGTTTTAATCTTTTAGAATTCACTAAATCACTTTCAAATGAAGTGCCATCAGGGGGTAAGCTAGCTTCTCTGGCTTGCCCTTTTTTAGATAGTATTAAAGTGTCATTAGGTAGCTTATAAGGTTTATCAACTTTTACATCTTTTAAATAATCGTCAATAAAAGCCTGAATTCTTGAGTCTGCAGGACACAGGTGTTCTGCTAAAAGCCTTGATTTTTCTTTAAGGCTCATAATAAGAGGCTTTGTGGTTTTTTCAAATTCAGGGTCACAAAACTTTTCTACACTTTCTTCTTTGTCTTTGAAGGTGGGTTGTCCAATGGCTGCCAATTGTAAATTGATAAATTGAACAAGATCTTTTCTTGATGCTTTCATGTTTTTCTAACTTTGATTGTTGCTCGTAGTATACCTGTTACGAAATGTTGGAACAAATTTAGTTAGTGAAGGTATTAAAAAACCTGTCAAAAGTCATGTTAAGGGTATATTTTTACTAAAACGATGTAGTGTGTAGTACTTAAAGAGCTTACTTAAATCCATTCAACCCTGTAATATCCAACCCCGTAATTAATAAATGAATATCATGGGTGCCTTCATAGGTAATGACACTTTCTAGGTTCATCATATGGCGCATAATGGAGTATTCTCCAGTAATACCCATGCCACCTAAAATTTGACGTGCTTCTCTTGCAATATTAATGGCCATCTCTACATTATTGCGTTTTGCCATAGAGATTTGTGCAGAGGTTGCTTTTCCTTCGTTTCGCAATACGCCTAATCTCCATGCTAACAATTGGGCTTTGGTGATTTCTGTTATCATTTCAGCCAGCTTTTTCTGTTGCAATTGAAATTGCCCTATTGGTTTTCCAAATTGAATACGCTCTTTACTATATCGTAAAGCGGTATCATAACAATCCATTGCGGCTCCAATGGCTCCCCAAGCAATGCCATAACGTGCGGAATCTAAACAGCCTAAGGGTGCACCCAAACCAGATTTATTGGGGAGGAGATTTTCCTTGGGGACTTTTACATCATCAAAAATTAACTCCCCAGTGGCAGAGGCTCTTAAGGACCATTTATTATGAGTTTCAGGCGTTGTAAAACCTTCCATTCCACGCTCCACTATTAATCCATGAATTCGTCCTTGTTCGTTTTTAGCCCAAACTATTGCTACTTGAGCAAAGGGTGCATTGCTAATCCATAGTTTGGCTCCGTTTAGCAAATAGTGGTCGCCCATATCTTTGAAGTTGGTTGCCATACCTCCGGGGTTACTGCCGTGGTCAGGTTCGGTAAGCCCAAAGCAACCTACCCATTTGCCACTAGCTAATTTTGGTAAATATTTTTTACGTTGAGTTTCATTACCATATTTCCAAATGGGGTACATTACCAATGATGATTGTACTGAAGCTGTAGAGCGGATTCCAGAATCACCTCTTTCAATTTCTTGCATGATAAGCCCATAACTAATTTGATCTAGGCCTGCACCGCCATATTCAACTGGAATGTAAGGACCAAAAGCACCAATTTCGGCTAAACCACCAATAATTTGTTTTGGGAATTCTGCTTTTTGAGCATAGTCCTCTATAATTGGTGATACTGACCGTTTTACCCATTCGCGCGTTGTGTCTCTTACAAGTTTATGTTCGGCAGAAAGTAATTCATCTAAATTGTAATAATCCGGAGCTTCAAATAAATCAGGCTTCATAAATTTAATTTTATTCAGTCGTTAGGTAAATTTATTGAAAAAAAACGGATTATTAATATGGTTTTTTACGGATATTATAAGACTAAAAACTGGGGTGTTACATATTTAAATAAAAATCTTTGGTGAGATTAATATAGTCTTGAGTGTATTGATGTCTTGCGCTCTCAATAGTTATTTTTTCTATAATAGTCTCGCTTTCATGGAAAGATAACTCCATTAAGCTTCGCTTGATTTCTGAAGTTTCATTGCCTTTTACATGAAGAATTTTATTTGTAAAAAGGTTGAATTGTTCTGCTAATTCAATAAAAACAGCTTCCTCTTTAAAGGGAATGATTACACAAAAACAACCGTTTTCAGAGAGTAGTTTTGAAGTGTTTTCAAGTAAGTGTTTAAAAGGAAGAGCATCTTGAAATCGGGCAATATCTCTTGCGTTATTTTCAGTTTTATAATTTTCAGAATAAAATGGAGGGTTTGATATAATTAAATCGTATTTGTTGTCATTTCCTAAATCCTCTTCAAGCAGTTCTTCTGTAAATTCTTCTAAAGCGGCATGATAGCAAAACAGTCTGTCTCCCCATGGTGATTGCTCAAAGTTATTAACACATTGCTCGTAAGCATCATCATCAATTTCAATAGCATCAATAATTTCAGCATAACTTCTTTGAGCCAACATTAAAGCAACAATACCAGTACCAGCACCAATGTCTAAAATGGAAAATGGGTTTCTATGAATTGATGCCCAAGCACCAAGTAAAACACCATCGGTTCCAACTTTCATAGCACATTGGTCTTGGTCTATTTTAAATTGCTTAAAATGAAAAGTTTTATTAGACATATAGCTGTTTTAGGAATGCTGCAATAGTAAAAATTAATTTTAAATGTTGAAAATTATGTTAAAACTTTATACGTAATGAGTCACAAAGGAGTTATAATTATGTATATTGTTGGTGTTAAAAAATAAGTAAGATTGATGAAGCACATTGAATTTATCCTTGAAAAGTTAAACGATTTATTGATTTTAAACGAAGAAGTAGAGAAGGCATACAATAAGGCAAGTAATATGGTTGAAGATTCTTATTACAAAGCTTTTTCTAAAGAAAGAAGTATAGAACGAGGGGAATTTGCCAGATTATTGAAAAAGGAGTTGCAAAAATTGGAGGGGAAAAGTAACAATTTAATTGCTATTAAAAGAAGGGGGCAACTCATTAGAACTAATTATAAGAGTTCTTTAAAAATTGAAAATGAATCTGGATTTCTTGCTCGAATTTATGATATTGAATTATTGAGTGTTAGAAATTATGATGAATTTCTTAGTCAAATGAATTTGCCGTTATCACTATGTAAGTTGGTACTTAAACAACGCGATATTATTCAAACAAGACTACATGCCATTGAAAGAGGCGAAGAAATATATGCTTCCTAAAAATTTATAGATACAAATCTATGAGACCCTCTGGGGTTTCTACAATAATAGTTTTATTATTTCTATCAACCTTCACGATGAATTCATCGTTCATGGGAATTAAAATGTCTGTGCCATGTCTATCAATTTCAAACAAGGCTTGCGCTGTAGAATCATTAATACCAGTTATAGTGCCAACTTCTCCAAAATTCTTGTCTTTGATAGTAAACCCAATCACTTCGTGAAAGTAAAATTTATTACCCTCAAGTTTTGGTAATAATTCTAAAGGAAGATATAATTCACTTTTAATCAGGGTGTCCGCTTCTGCTTCAGAATCAATGTCTTCAAATTTAATTCTTAATAAATCAGATTTATGAAGTTGTGATGTTTCAATAAAAAATGGAACAAGGTTGTTTTTTAAGTCTATAAAAATAGCATCTAAGTTTTCATAAAGTTCAGGTTGATCGGTATCAAGTTTAGCTAAAACTTCACCTTTAAAACTGTATTTTTTTACAATTTTGCCCAGATAAAAACAATCGTCTTTCTTCATGAGAAATTTTTATTTGTCACCCTGAATTTATTTCAGGGTCTCATTATTCAAATTATGAGATCCCAATATGCATCGGGATTTTTTCAATCATGTATTTTGGTGAGTCAAAAAATTATTTCACAAAAAAACTCCGACACTAAGTATCGGAGTTTAAAAGTATAAAAAATAATTTTTTTATTCTTCTTCGTTTGTAGCTTCGGCTTCAGCAGCAACTTCTTCAGTAGCCTCTTCTGCTTCTTCAACAACAGGAGCTGCAGCAGCAATTCTTGCTTCATTAACTGCTTTTTCAGCAGCTAAGGCATCGGCTTTAGCTTTAGCATCAGCTTCAGATAATCCGTCAGCTTTAGCTTGAATTTTAGCCGCTTTTTCTTCTAACCAAGCATTGAATTTTTCTTCAGCTTGTTCTTCGGTTAAAGCACCTTTTTTCACACCACCTGCTAAATGATTTTTCAATAAAGCACCTTTGTAAGATAATAATGCTTTTGCAGTATCAGTAGGTTGTGCACCATTTTGTAACCACTTTACAGAACCATCAACATCTAGTTCAATAGTTGCAGGGTTAGTGTTTGGATTGTAAACACCTAATTTTTCTAAGTATCTACCATCTCTTTTTGAGCGCGCATCTGCGGCAACAATCCAGTAAAAAGGTTTCCCTTTTTTACCATGTCTTTGTAATCTAATCTTTACTGGCATAATAATTAATTATTTGAGGTTCCCGACCTCGGGTTATTAATAAGGGCGCAAAGATACCTTAATATTTTTAATTTTCAAGCAATTAACTAAAAATAATAGGTAAAATAGAGGGGTGTATTTGTATTAAACATGAAAGTGTGTTTTCTAGTAATTAATTATTGTTGAAAACAGAATTGATAGGACGTTTTTAAATTGTTAATGAATCTTAATACTATTATAAAATCTGTTAAAACCCTTGACAAAAGAGGTTTTTAGCCTTATGTTAAATGTAGAGATGTGAAACAATACGCATCTATAAAGAATTTATTGAAATTTTAAACTGAAAATGATTTTATGAAGTACACTGAAAAAATTTCAAACCAATTAAATGAATTATTAATCAAGAATATCGATGCCGAAAAAGGGTATAAGAATGCTGCAAAAAATGTAGATATACATACTTTGAAGCAATTTTTTGAAAGAATGTCAACTGAACGAGGTGAGTTTGCCAAAGAGCTAAAAAAAGAAATTCTAAGATATGGTGAAGAGCCCAAGGACTCTGGGAGCTTTAAAGGTTTAGTACACAGAAATTGGATGACCTTAAAATCGACATTTTCATCCAATGATGAGGAGGCAATAATTGAAGAAGTTCTCCGCGGAGAAGAAAAGAGCTTAGAGGCTTACTTTAATATTCTTAGAGAAAGAAACTTGCTGGCAAGTATTGATGCCTTATTGTTTAAGCAAAAAAATGCTATACAAGCTACCATTAATTCTATGAAAACACATGAAGAATTAGTGTCATAAATATAAATAACGGTTATGAAATTTAAACCCTTTCCTTATTATAGGAAAGGGTTTTTGTTTTTTGTTAGAAATAGTTGTAGCTCACTAACCAAATCTTAACTTTGTTAATGAAAAAAAATCTTTATTCTTTTAGTGTTCTAATGTAATTAACTATTAGCCAAACGTCTTCTTCGTCTGGGATTTTCTTTTCATAATTAGGCATATCATTTCTACCAATATAGCTTTTGTAAAAAATAGCACCATCAGATTGACTTTGGAATTCTGATGTTGAGAAATCTCCTAAATCACCATCAACTTCTTCAGCTTTTGGCCCATCTCCTAAACCAGATTTTCCATGGCAAGATTTACAGTGTTTATTATAAAGGGTTTTGCCAATATCAAGATCTTCAGATGGGTCTGTTGGGTTTTTCATTTTCTCATACTTTGCAGGTACTATCCACTCATCTTGAAATGCGGAAGTGAACGAGTAAAATGCAAAAGAAATAATTCCTATAACTGCTAAAGTTTTAATTGTTTTCATGTTATGATTCTTTTTTTGGTTTATGTATTTAAAATATTTCAAAAATAATGCCACTTATTTTAACAAATTACTGATTTTTAGAATTCATTTCCAATGCTTTACCCTCTTTTTTAATTGAGAATAAATTTAGGATGGTGTAAGCGTAATTTGCCCAAACACCAACTAATAAAATGGTTAAAACTATGTACATCCAAATAGGGGCAGCCTCAGTCCATAAGGAGTTGCTTTCTACTTCATCTTGTTGGTTAAACACTCCCCAGTTTGCATATTTTTTAGCCATTACATTGCCAAATTCATCATGATCTTCAATAATGGCATAAACCGTAAGGTTGCCATCAACATCACCTGGAATATCAGTTGGCATTTCAAATTCAAGTTTACCATCTTCTATATACCCTTCTTCAATTGGCATTTTGGAAAGCATACCGTTTACTGATATTATGATATCAGACTCTTCAATATTTTGTTTAGTTCCTAAACTATCAATAACAAAGGCATTGACCAGAACTGTTTTAACACTATCAATTTCTTTTAGGTCTAACTCTAAGTGTAAATCTTTAACACTTATTGTCTCTTCTTGTTCGTCTATAGCATCGGTTCCCTTAAAATAAGCTTTTAAATTGATATTTCCTTCTTCATCAGTCAAATAACTTTGATTTTCAGCAAGTGTTATTTGCGCAATTCCTTCCTTATTTGTTTTTGATTTGCCTAGTAATACTTCCTCATCATTTAAAATATTAAAGAATTGTATTTCGGCATCAAGCACTGGTACTTTGTCTTTTCTGTCTTTTTTGTTTCTAGCAATAAGTTGTGCCTCAAGCATTCTAGAGTTGTCAGCTTGTTTTACAGTTTTGAAATAAAATAACATTCTGTAATTATCAATAGAAGTTTCTTGAGCAGAACTCCTTATGTTAAACAATAACCCAATTATTAAGACTAATACAGAATATTTATAAAAAGTAGTTTTCATTATTTCTGATTTTGAGTTATTTGTTTTGTTTTTTTCTGCTGCTCTCTTTCATTATCAATTATTCCAGACATTGGAATAATGGGTACTAATCGCATTAATAAAATGAAGAACAAAATAAAAGCTGCTACGCCTGCAAAACTTAAGGCCCATTCTATCCATGTTGCAGAATAGTGAATGAACTCTGATCTGGAATCTTGAATAGGTAAATAAGGTGTTTCTAAAGTAGGTACAACAATAAGGTACCTATTAAACCATAAACCTAAAACAGCAATTAAAGCTGCAAAGGTTATGGATTTTATGGTTCTTAGTTTTTTAAAGAATAAGATAACGATAGGAATCAAAACACCAATGTAGTTTGCAAAAATAAACATCCAGAAATATCTGTTAAAAAGTGTATTAAGAAGATTAACATCGTGTGTTTTGTGACTAAACCACCTTGAAAAATATTCGCTGAAAGTAAAATATCCAAACAGTAAAGAGATAACTAGTAAAATAACGCCAGCACCTATAAAATGTACTTTTCTAATGTAATGTTCTAAATGATAGAACTTACGTATGAGGTACATAGCAATAATAATAACACCAACACCAGAATATAACCCCGCAACAATAAAGTAAGGAGCAAATATGGAACTATTCCAGCCAGGTTGAAGCGTTAAGCTGAAAATCCAAGCTAAAACTGAGTATGCAATGATTGCCAAAGCAATAATCATGGCAGACATGGTTCTGGTTATCTTATGAAGTTTTTCACGTTGTGTTGGTGTATCATAATACCCTATGGCTAATTTTTTGTATAACTTTTGTTTCCAAGCGGGTGCCTTTTTGCTATTATCTCTAAGAATTGCAAAATCTGGTATAAATGTTAAGTATAAATAGATAAAACACCCGATTAAGTCTGTTATAATTGCTATAATATCCCAAGTAATGGGTGATTGAATTCTAGGATAAATGAATAAATAATGAAGCCTGTCTAATCTGCCAATACACAGTAAAATAAATATAGGACCAATGATTAATGATAATACTGTAATGATTTCAACAATTCTCATTACTGAATTTTTCCAAGGTGTTTTAAAGAAATGTAAAATACCTGAAATAAAGGCTCCAGAGTAACTTAAACACACAAAGAAAATAAAATTGATGATATAAATGCCCCAAACCACATTATCTCGCATCCCTGTTACTTCATGACCTTTTACGGCTTGAAGAATAAAGGCTATTATTCCAACTAAGATGACTGCTATTAAAAATACCATCCAAATTTTTGAGGTTTTGGTTGACTTTTTTAGCATTGGAGAAAACTCTTTAACTAATTCTCTTTTTCTAATTTCTAAATCCATAATTAAGAGTCTTAAAAGTTAAATTTCACCGTTCTTTTTTAGTTCTTGTACATAAGGAACATCTTTGTAGCGCTCAATAATGTCTTCATCAACATCAAATCCGCGTTCTAACGGAAACTGTCTATTTACTGCAGGTAAATAGTATACATTGGGTTTTGTTCCTAAATGTTCTAAATGTCTGTACCCGCCTCTGTTTTTAATTAGTTCAGAAAAGCGCACAGTTTCTTCACCATTAGTAACAATGTCTTCATTTTTGTCACCAAAATAAATCACTCCCATAGGGCAAGATTGAGCACAGTGAGGTAGTTTTCCTTGTCTAAGCATATCTGGACAGAAATCACATTTCATAACGGTTCCCTCTGCTGCAGGGACACTGGTCTCGGGAGAATATGGTTGTGATTTATCTTCAAACTTATCTTTATGCCCCCAATTAAACTGGCGAGCCGAGTAAGGGCAACTGGTAATACAGAATTTGCAACCAATACATCTATCATTATCAACTAATACAATACCATCATCACGTTTAAAAGTGGCTCCTGTTGGGCAAACGGTAACACATGGCGGTTCATCGCAATGAAAGCAAGGTTTAGGGAACCAATAAGGCGAACCTTCTTCATTATCTTGAATAAGCTGAACTTTCATAAACTCCTCATTGTAATCTAGTTTATGAGCCTTTTGGCAACTTTCAACACATTTTCTGGCATTTTTACATTTTGCTAAATCAATAACCATTACAAACTTTCTGTTGGGAATGCCTTTTCTAGATTCAGCAGGCGTAATATGCGCTTCAGGATATTTGTTTAGGCTTTCTGCGTCTACTTCTACCATCTTGCCATCAGGAGTAAGAACTCTAACTTTTTCACCAGAAACTGTAGCTTCTTCTTCCGAATTAGAAGCTATTGATAAGCCTGCTACAGCAGATACACCAGATAATAATCCTAACTTAAGAAAATTTCGTCTGTTTGTACCCGTTTTATTGTCTTCCTTGTTTTCCATAATACACCCAGTTAAATAAATTTCAATATTTAATTTAGTTGAAAATTGACCCTAAGTATTTGATAATTTAAGTACAGGCAATTTTCTAAATGCGATGACTTGTTTATATATAAATGTTTCCCTTTTTAAAAGTTATAATTTCTGGTTATGTTAAATCCAATTAAAAAGTCCCCATCAAAGAAGTTATTGGTAGTTTTCATAATATTTTGCTGTGGCACAATACCTCTGTAATTGGTTAAAAATATTTGGAACGTATGCGCAGAGGTTCCAAATTCAATTCCAAGACTAACACCATCATTATTGTATTCTAATCCTGTATCTGGATCTGTATCAAACTTGGTTATAGGAATAGTATAGTCTAATAAAATGGCTGTCTGTGTGCTAATTTTTGCACGACCACCAAAGGCTATTGCAAAACGATCATTTTCCATAAAAGAATCTACCGTATTATAATGTGAAATACTTGGTGCAATTTGAAATGAAATATTTGGGCTAAAACGACGCGCCAATATGATTTGATGGAAATATGAATATCTGTCTTGCTTAGTATAAAATCTATTACCAGGTCTGGCATCAATGGTAAAGTTTCCGTAATAAGATATATTTAATGGTATTTTATCAGAACGCGTTTGTTTTAATAATCCTACTTTCCAATTAAAATCTTGAAGGCGTCCTTCTTTGGTGGTGCCAAAACCAATGGCTAGTCTATCATGTAATGAATATGCTAATGCCATTCTTATGTTAGAGGCTCCCCAGAATCCGGCTAGGTCATTGGTGCCTCCATTAATTTCACCAAACCTGTGCTGCATCATAACTTCCAATGTATTTTTGTTAAATAGTACATTGGTAGGATTGTCTATTAAGGTGGCGCTTTCAAACGCTGGACGCGATGGTTTATCTATTACAGAATCTTTTTCCTTTTTTTGAGCCAATACCATAAGAGGAAACGCTAACAAAGCAAAAAGTAATGTTTTATAATTTTTCATAATACGTATCTTTAAATTAGTTAGGGTTGGCACCTCGGTTTATCCACTCTTTAATATACTCCAATGAAGTTGCATCTAAATCTCTATGTCCATTATTTAGTGTTGTAAATAAAGAGCTGGAGTTGGCATTTCCTGGATTAACATAATCAGGAACAAGAGAATTATAGGCGTTAGCTGGTGTTAAATCGGGCTCTTGTTGAGCTGGATTATGACATTGGGCGCAATCATTGGCTTCAAAAATTGGTAAAATGTCGTTGCTAAATGATATCTCTTCTTCCGGATCAATAATAATATCCTCTAACTCTGGAAATTCATTGTAATAACAAGAAAAGCATATTAAAGTTAAACCATAAACTAGAATTATTTTTAATGGTTTTTTCATTTTTTAGTTTTTTAAATTAACCTTTATCTTAATTTCATGATGAAACTTAAGTTAACTCCTTTTAAAAAAGTTTATTATAAAGTCCAGAAACTTGTTTCTGGACTTTATGTTTTCAGTTATTATGGTTGTAAGGCTTCAATTGAGTTTTTAATTAAGGCTTTGGCATATTCAGGGTTATGAACACCCTTGCTGGCATCTTCTAAAATAAACAAGTAGTTCCAAGCAGCTTGAGCCTCTAATACAGAATACGTACCTTTAACAGGATGGTCATCATGAACAATGCCTACGTTTTCTAACAAACCTTTTAATGTAGCCATGTCTGCAGCTAAACCTGAAACACCTTGTGTAAGAATACCACTGTCATGACATGATGTACAATTAGTTTCTGTAGGTATAAAACTATGTCCGGCTGGATCTTGACTTTCTGTTTCTCCCATATGGCAGTTTACGCAAGAAGTGTCTGTTCTGTGTTTAGCAGATCCAACACCAGGATATCCTTCAGACCCGGCTATTAATGCACCTTGAATACCTTCTAATAAGGTAGCTTGTGGTCCGTGATGCGGTCCCCAGTGAGTACTAGTTACTCTAAAAGTTCCTGATCCGTCATCTGTTGGCCCCGTCCTTCTTGGTTGATGACAGTTAATACAGGTATTGCTTCGGTTTCCATAATCAATAACGGTACCATCAGTTATTAAAGTAACAGGGTCTAAGCCTCTTAAAGCATAATCTTGACCGTCATTTTCAAAGTCAAAAGATTTATGAGTATCATGACAAGTAACGCATGTAATTGGGTTTACTACAGGTACTGGGTTGTTAGAATAAATGGGTACACCATATTCATCTACTTCGGGATAATCGTCAGATGTATCATCAGGTGTGCCATTGTCATTAATTACTAATTCTGGTTCAGAAAGACCATAATACCCAGTTGGATTTACAAAGCCATAATCCATAAAGTCTGTAAATCCTTCATTGGAGTGACATCTAGCACAACTGGCCCTAGCACCCGCATAATTTACAGCTCCTTCGGTAAGACCTTTTGAATGAAATGATGTATTGTATGCCGCATAAATAGGATCTCTATGTGAGTTTGAATGACAGCTTATACAAGCTTCTGCAGATGTATCAGCTCCATCAATCCCGTCAACCCCGTCAATTCCATCCTTTCCATCGGCGCCTGGGATTGCTATATAGTCATTTGTACAGTTGGTGAGCAATAAGCTTGAAACCAGTATTATCAAGTATTGCAGTAGCTTTAAATTTTTCATGATTACTTAAGTATTAAAATTCCAAAATTTATATGATGGTTAAAATTATGTAACATTAGTTGCATAGAATATGATTATTGTCATGTAAATGCTCAATTCTTTAATATTGATTTCTAGACATAGGGATTGAAAGTCAATACTTTAATAGGATGTTTTTATCCTAATTTGGAACATCCTTTCTTTACTAGTGTTTCCAAACAATCAGGTAAATACTAAATGAATAATTAAGAGCTTTTTTTAACAGGATTTAATACTAAAAAGCATGTTTTTTATTTAGAAAGTAGTATTAGAGCAATAAATAAACAGGCTTGGAAATATCAATATCACACATGAAAGTGAGCTTACTTATATCTGTATTAAAACTAAAATGGAAATATTATTACTCTATTGATTAAACATAAAAAGAAGTTTTCTGGTTATATCTAAAGCGAAGTTTCTGGGACATTTTCCCTCCACGGTTATACTTTTAATTTTAACAAAGGTTTCGGTGTTATTATTTATTTTGAAAAGCTGAAAAATGATAGTATTAAGTAATATTGAATATCCGTAATCATTCATAAAATTGCACGTCATCCTGAATTTATTTCAGGATCACATCATAAAGAGTTGATTTATAAACAGTATGAGATACCGAAACAAGTTGGGTATGACGGAAATAAGATGTTATGACATAAGACGGACAATCCAATAGAAATTTATATGTATTGATGTTAGCTGAATGATTTCAAAAATTCAACGTTTAAAACTTATGTTCACAACTGTTTATAACTTCACTTTAAAAAAGTATTATTTCTATGTATTTTTATGTCTTTCGTTTCTATGCTAAACAACTTAACAAATCAACGCATAAACATTAAAGTATGTACTTAATCTTCGATACCGAAACTACCGGATTACCAAAGCGCTGGGATGCCCCAATAACCGATGTTGATAATTGGCCCCGGTGTATTCAAATTGCTTGGCAACTTCACGATAGTATGGGGAATTGTTTAGAACACCAGGATTTTTTAATACAACCAGAGGGGTTTAATATTCCGTATGATGCCGAAAAAATACATGGTATCTCTACCGAGTTGGCTCAAGAACAAGGCGTACCATTAAATGAGGTTTTAGAAAAGTTTAATGCTGTTTTAGAAAAGTCTAAATTTATTGTAGGTCAGAACGTTAAGTTCGATTTAAATATTATGGGTGCTGAGTTTGTTCGTGAAGATATAGCAAACCCATTGCAGGAATTACCTGTTTTGGATACTTGTACAGAACATACTGCTAATTTATGTCAAATCCCAGGTGGTCGCGGTGGTCGTTTTAAATTGCCAACCCTAACCGAGCTTCACGAGCATTTATTTAATGAACCATTTGCCGAAGCACACAACGCTACTGCCGATGTAGAGGCTACAACCCGTTGTTTTTTAGAATTGGTTAGACTAGGTGAGTACACCAAAGAGGAACTGGATGTTGATGTAGATTACTTCGAAGATTTTTCTAAAGCTAATCCTGCCCCCATTCAGTTAATAGGCTTAAAGCACATCAACTTAAAACAGGAGAGTAAAAAGATTCGAAAACGGCTTCAAGCGTTAGAGCCGTTGGAAACCATACTTGATGATGTTGCTAAAGATATTGATTTAAGTAATGTTCAATTTGCACATCTGCACAACCATTCGCAGTTTTCAGTATTACAATCTACCATGAGTATTTCTGATGTGGTAGCTGCTGCAGCCTCTCATAATATGCCAGCTGTAGCTCTTACAGATCATGGTAATATGATGGGTGCTTTTCATTTTATCAATGCGGTTAATAATCAGAATAAAAGCATAAAATCTGCTATAGCCGAAGCTGAAGCGCAGGGAGAAACTTCCAAAAAGCAGCTTATTAAACCAATTATAGGTTGTGAGTTTTTTGTTTGTGAGAACCATCAAGATAAGACCAGAAAAGATAATGGTTATCAAATAGTGTTGTTAGCAAAAAACAAAAATGGCTATCATAATTTAGCTAAATTATCGTCTCATGCGTTTGTAGATGGATTTTATTATGTGCCGCGTGTTGATAAAAAACTAATTCAACAGTATAAAGAAGATCTTATTGTTTTAACGGGAAATCTCTATGGCGAAGTTCCCAGTAAGGTTTTGAATATAGGTGAAAATCAAGCTGAAGAAGCTCTTGTGTGGTGGAAGAATGAATTTGGTAATGATTTGTATGTAGAGCTTATGCGGCATAACCAAGAGGATGAAAATCGTGTTAATGACACTTTAATAAAGCTGGCTAGGAAGCATGATGTTAAGTTGGTGGCTACCAATAACACCTACTATCAAAATCAGGATGATGCCAATGCTCACGATATTTTATTGTGTGTAAAAGATGGTGAAAAACAAGCAACTCCCATTGGTCGTGGTCGTGGTTACCGCTATGGGTTACCAAATCAGGAGTACTATTTTAAGTCTTCAGAAGAGATGAAAGAACTCTTTAAAGATTTGCCTGAGGCCATTTTAAATACGCAGGAAATAGTTGGAAAAATAGAAGTCTTCCAGTTAGCACGTGATGTGTTATTACCAGCTTTTGATATTCCTGATGAGTTCAAACATGAGGATGATATGGTTGATGGTGGTAAGCGGGGTGAGAACGCTTATTTACGGCATTTAACTTATGAAGGCGCCAAAAAACGTTACGGAGAACCATTAACCCAAGAGATAACTGAGCGCTTAGATTTTGAGCTTAATGTTATTGAAAACACAGGGTATCCAGGGTATTTCTTGATAGTAGAAGACTTTATTCGTGAAGCTAGAAATATGGACGTGTCTGTTGGTCCAGGGCGTGGTTCGGCTGCAGGATCTGTGGTGGCTTACTGTCTGTGGATTACTAACATAGACCCCATGAAGTACGATCTTCTTTTTGAGCGTTTCTTAAATCCTGATCGTGTGAGTATGCCCGATATCGATATCGATTTTGATGATGAAGGTAGAAGTCGAGTTATGGACTACGTAATAGAAAAGTATGGTGCCAATCAAGTAGCCCAAATTATCACCTATGGAACCATGGCGGCAAAGTCTTCTATTAGAGATACAGCACGTGTACTTGATTTGCCACTTTTTGATGCTGATAGGATTGCGAAACTCATTCCTAACATGTCTAAACTAAATAAGATTTTTGGTTTAGATGAAAAAGCCTTGGCTAGTAAGTTTAGGGCAGAAGAACTGGAAAAGGTGAATCAGCTATTGAATATTTCAGAAGGTGATGACCTAGAAGCAGAAACAGTTAATACAGCCAGAACACTTGAAGGTTCTGTTAGAAACACAGGTATTCATGCTTGTGGCGTTATTATCACACCTGATGATATTACCAAATTTGTTCCAGTTTCTGTAGCCAAAGATTCTGAATTATATGTAACGCAGTTTGATAACTCGGTGGTAGAATCTGCCGGACTTTTAAAAATGGATTTCTTAGGGTTAAAAACGCTTACCCTCATAAAGGATACCGTTAAAATTGTAAAAGCGAAGCACGGCATTCAATTAGACCCCGAAAGCTTTCCGTTGGATGATGAAGAAACGTATGCCTTATTCCAGAGAGGAGAAACGGTAGGTGTGTTCCAATACGAATCTCCCGGAATGCAAAAACACCTCAGAGATTTAAAACCAACGGTTTTTGAAGACTTAATTGCTATGAATGCCCTGTATAGACCGGGCCCCATGGAATACATTCCTAGTTTTGTAAGGCGCAAACACGGTGAAGAGGATATTGAGTATGATTTACCAGCCATGGAAGAGTATCTTAAGGAAACTTATGGTATTACTGTGTATCAAGAGCAGGTAATGTTGTTATCTCAAAAGTTAGCTGACTTTACTAAAGGTGAAGCCGATGTACTAAGAAAGGCCATGGGTAAAAAGCAAATAGCTGTTTTGGCTAAAATGAAGCCTAAATTTATTGAGCAAGCCAGTGCCAATGGTCATGATGACAAAGTTTTAGAAAAAGTCTGGAAAGACTGGGAAGCCTTTGCAAGTTATGCATTCAACAAATCGCATTCTACGTGTTATGCTTGGATAGCCTACCAAACAGCTTATTTAAAAGCACATTATCCAGCAGAATATATGGCAGCAGTGCTTTCTAATAACATGAATGATATCAAGCAGGTAACGTTCTTTATGGAAGAATGTAAACGCATGAAGTTGGACGTTTTAGGGCCTGATGTAAATGAGAGTTACTACAAGTTTTCTGTAAACAAAGATGGTGCTGTACGTTTTGGAATGGGGGCTATAAAAGGTGTTGGTCATGGTGCAGTCATGACCATTGTAGACAACCGAAAGAAAGATGGCCATTTTAAGTCTATTTTTGATTTGGCTAAACGAATTGATTTGAGAGCAGCCAACAAAAAAGCTTTTGAAAATTTGGCTTTGGCTGGGGGTTTTGATTGTTTTAAAGAGTCTCATAGGGCTCAATATTTTCATCAAGACAATGGGTTAACTTTTTTAGAAATGGTGATAAAATATGCCCAAAAACATAAAGAGAATGAAAACTCTGCGCAGGTGAGTTTATTTGGAGAATCAAGCGAAGTTCAAATAGCTGAACCTACTGTTCCGCCTTGTGAAGAGTGGGGTACCATGGAAAAACTTGCTAAAGAAAAAGAAGTTGTGGGCATTTATATTTCTGGGCATCCTTTAGACGATTTTAAAACCGAGATGAATACCTTTTGTAATGCTAACTTAGGGATGTTCTCTAACTTAGAGCCTTATGTAAACCGAGAACTTGTGTTTGGCGGTGTAGTAACCGATGTTCAGCACAGGGTTAGTAAGCAAGGAAAAGGATGGGCTTTGTTTACTGTTGAAGATTATACCGATAGTTTTGAATTCAGAATTTTTGGTGAAGAGTATTTGAAGTTTAGACACTTTTTAATGATTAACAATTTTGTGTTTGTAAAAACATTTGTTCGAGAAGGTTGGATTAATAAAGATACTGGTAAAAAGGGAGAACCAAGATTACAATTTAACAGCTTTCAGTTGTTACACGATGTTATGGAGCAATATGCCAAAAAATTATCGGTACAATTAGATATTCATGATATTAAAGAAGATAAAATTCTACAGCTTCAAGATTTGTTAAAAATGCATCCTGGAAACCAGTCGTTGAATTTTGTTGTTTATGATACCAAAGAGAAACTCAAACTAAATATGCCTAGTAGAAATCAAAAAGTGAAAGTATGCCAAGAATTATTAAATGAATTAGAGGCACAACATGTTCACTATAAATTAAATTAAGGTCTTTGTAATTGTAGATGCGCAAGGGATAGAGCATTTGTTGGAGCTCTTTTATATTCATTTTTTAGGATAATAACAGACCATATAAAAAGCGACTTGCGATAGCCCGACCACAAAGTGGGTGCGCCCTTTAAAATTATTCTAGTGAATTACTAAACTAGATTTTACTAATAAGACTAGATAATGACGTTATAAGTAAAACAAATTGTTAGTTTGTAAGTATTCGTGTTTTTTTTGACTAATTTTGTGTTAGAAAATATTTTAAGAAAATAAACAAGATATATTATGGCATTAGAAATAACAGATGCAACGTTTGAAGAAACTGTATTAAAAAGCGATAAACCAGTATTGGTAGACTTTTGGGCTGCTTGGTGTGGGCCATGTAGAATGGTAGGACCTATTATTGAAGAAATTAGTGGTGAATATGAAGGTAAAGCTGTTGTTGGAAAGGTAGATGTAGATAACAACCAAGAGTTTGCGGCTAAGTATGGTGTGCGCAATATTCCTACGGTATTGGTATTCAAAAATGGAGAGGTAGTAGATAGAAAAGTAGGTGTTGCACCTAAAAACTCTTACACTGAAGCCATAGAGTCGCTATTATAAGATATTAGTATAAAGAAAATGAAGAAGGTTTGCTGTAATGGCAAACCTTTTTTTATTTTAGATGAAATTTATAAAAAATAAAATTTTCATATGAGCAAAAAAGGAAAAGTTCAAGATGCCATAGATACCAAGTTAATAGAAGACCGTAAAGTGTTTCTTTGGGGGCAGGTTGATGATAACTCTGCTAAACATGTTGTAGATAGATTAATGTATTTAGATGCTTTAGAGACGGCCGATATTCATTTATATATTAATAGCCCTGGAGGCTACGTAACATCTGGATTTGCAATTTACGATTGTATAAAGTCTTTAAAAAGTGATGTATCTACCATTTGTACAGGTTTTGCAGCTTCAATGGGGTCTATTATTTTATCTGCTGGTACCAAAGGAAAGCGTTTTATTCAACCACATGCCAGAGTAATGATTCACCAACCCAGTGGAGGAACACGCGGACAAGCGAGTGATATTGAAATTACAGCTAAAGAAATAATACTTACCAAAGAATTAAGCGCTCAGATTTTAGCCGATAATTGCGGACAAACCTTTGAGAAAGTCATGAAAGATTTTAATAGAGATCATTGGATGGGTGCTGATGAATCTGTTACTTATGGTATTGTAGACAAGGTATTAGCCCCTTAACCCCAAAGGGGAAATTTTTACTCATACCTAATATTTTGGGTTGGGTGTAATTAGTATAATCATAAAACTTAAAAAAAAATTACTTGATAAACTCTTTATTATTTTTAATAGAATAAGAGTGAGATTCCTCCCCTTTGGGGAGGTTAGGAGGGGCATCTTATGGACTTACGTCAGGAACTCAATAAAGCCGAGGGGTTTAAAAACCTTGGACTACTTGCAAAACAGGTGGTTGAAGGGTTTATTGCTGGTATGCATAAGAGTCCGTTTCATGGGTTTTCTTCAGAATTTGCAGAACACAAAATTTATAACAGAGGGGAAAGTACAAGGCATATAGATTGGAAACTCTATGCTAAAACCGATAAGTTGTATACGAAGCGATACGATGATGAAACCAATTTACGCTGCCACATTATTGTTGACAATAGTAGCTCTATGCATTATCCGGAAATGACCAATTTCTCTATTGGCAGCTTGAATAAAATAGCTTTTACAGCTCTTGCAGCAGCAGCTTTAATGCAAATGCTAAAACGACAACGAGATGCTGTTGGGTTAAGTATTTACAGTGACAAATATGATTTTTATGCACAGGAAAAAGGGAGTGAGCGCCACCATCAAATGTTGTTGAATCAGCTAAGTGATGTAGTTGTTTCTAAACCCTTAAATAAACAAACTGAAACTTACACCTATTTACATGAAATAGCAGAAAAGATTCATAGGCGTTCCATGATTTTTTTGTTTACCGATATGTTTCAGACAAAAACGGATGATGTGAAACTCTTTGAGGCACTTCGTCATTTAAAATACAACAAGCATGAAGTGATTTTATTTCATGTTTTTGATAAACAAAGAGAATATACTTTTGATTTTGATAATACTCCTAAACGCTTTATTGATGTTGAAACAGGAGAATATATTAATTTATACGCCGATACCATTAAAGAAAATTATAATAAAAAGGTAGCTGGCTATTTTTCAGCACTAAAATTAAAATGTGCGCAGTACAAAATTAAGTATGTAGAAGCCGATATAAATGATAGTTTCAACCATATTTTAACCACTTATATGGTGGAGCGGCAAAAGTTTGCTTAAAAGTTTAAAAAAGGCGAAAAAAGATTTGACATATTAAAAAAGCCGTGTATATTTGCATCCGCAATCATGCAACGGTCTGGTAGTTCAGTTGGTTAGAATATCTGCCTGTCACGCAGGGGGTCGCGGGTTCGAGTCCCGTCCAGACCGCAAGAATTGCTGAAAGCCTTAACACTCTTAAGGCTTTTTTTGGCACTTTAAAGAAGTTGTGTTGTTCACGCCAAAAGCGTGATGTAGTTTACCAAAGTAATTTGGTATTCCAATGGAAAGCTTTCCTTTTTTCTTAATAGAAAATTGTGAAGCTTTTTTGTTTATGAGAGATATCTTAAAATTGTGTAATATCTAAATTACAATCAATTTGAAGTGTGTAAATACTTTATAATAATGGTTAGACAATTCCCTCCATAAAACATTTTACCATAAGCTCCGCGGTGTTTTTACAATTGGTTTTTTTCAGGATGTTCTTCTTATGTGTATTTACTGTATGAGGAGAAATGTATAGAATTTTTGCAATAGTTTTGGAATCAAGTCCTCTGGAGACTTGCTTAATTACATCTATTTCACGTCTTGTAAAAATGGAAGCGTAATTATATTCTTTTATAGCAAATCCACCTTCTTCTTGGATACCATAATAACATGGTCTGTTATTACTTATAAATGATACTTTATCATTCATTGGAATGTTTAAAAACGTAACATCTGTATGAATACCAATTACTTGTTGCACCTGTTTTTCATGAGACAAGGTCAATGTTTTAGCTTGATGAAGAATGGTTTTGTAAGTTCCATCTAAATGTTTTAATCTCATCAGATAGGAAACTTTATAGTCTAAAATTTCATCACGATTAATAGTTTCATATAGAAAAGAGGTTGCAATTTTTTCTTTTTCGGCCAAATTAGCTAGGTCATCAGGGTGAATTACTTCAAATAGCTTTTCAAGAGTATAATCCTTTTGTTCTAGACCTAATACATTATTTATACCTTCATGTACGTACTCCATTTGAAGATCAGTAAAGTTAAAAATGTAGTAATAAAACTGCCCAATTGAAAAAAGTGATGCAACTTGATTAATGGTGTCTAAATAAAGTTCTTCAATTGCAGGGTTTGTAATAGTATTGTTTTCTTTCCAGACTTGGCGGACATGATTACCAGATTTGCTCATAATATATTAAGATACCCGTTGTGCATTATGATTTAAAAAGAAAAAGTTGTTCATCTTACTGATAATCAGTAAATTGTTTTAACCACAAAACATTAATAATGAACAACTTAAATGCAAATTACAAAAGAATATTGGAAGTTTTACGAAAAATAT
>NZ_SMZJ02000019.1 GCF_004358095.2 Seonamhaeicola sediminis | reverse complement strand
CGGAGTTCACAATAGGGATGAAATAGAGTTCTTGGTTATTTACAAGAGAGGTGATTGCAGGGTCTGAGCCATAGTTTTCTAGAATATACCACATGTAATACATCAGGTTCATTAAGCTAGAAACCTCCCGAGAATGGGTCATTCCTGTATACAGTGTTTCAGGCTCATTAGCCTCATCGATATCAGGATTATCAGATATACGAACATAGTATGTGGTTCTTCCCTCCAAGGTAGTTTGGTTATTATTAGGCGAGGCATCGGTCTTAACCGATATAATATTGGGATATAGCGAACGCATAAGGTCTAATTCAGCGAGTGTTTCAGAGACAGTAAAACATCCTCCCATACTACCAAGTTTAAAGTTAGTAGGTGTGGACCAATTAATTTCATCACAGCCGTTATATTGTCCTATATTATCAAAAAGGATGTTAGAAACACTAGTTTTTCCAAAACCGGCTTTGGCGTGTAGGCTTGTTTTTTGTGCTTCAAGTTCCTGTATGGCATTTGGAAGATTTTTAGTAGCTCTATCGGCATAATACTTGGTAAGGTCATCAATAAGGACATTATAGGCAATCCCCTTATTTTTCACCCTTTTAAGTTCTTCTTTAGAGAGTTCTAACTGAAGCCCCTGACTATTAATAACAGCTCCACAAGTTAAATCTAAACCCATATCGGCTAAATTTTGGATAATCCTTTGTGTTGGATTCTGAATTGTAATTCTTTTGTAATTAACTTGTTGTGCCTGAGAGAAAATAAAAAATAATAAAGCAATAAAAGTAAATAGTTTTTTCTGCATGACGATTGATTAAATGTTAGGATGTGTGAATATAAAAATTATACTATTTCTAATAGGTACTTGAATTTTAACTTAATAACAAATGTTTGTTAATAATTTTAGGTATAAAAAAAGAGAACCCTAAAATTAATTAAGGCTCTCAAGTAGAGTTAATGGTAGATTTGGGGTATAACTAAACTAACTCAAACTAAATCCAACTAAAACTTAATGAATGAGCACTTTTTTAGATAGTGTGCCCTCTATCGTTTCGGTTTTAATAATATAGGTACCTGGTTTAAGGTTATGTGTTTTTAATTCCATATGGTTTGCTTTCCCAATTTTGCTAAACCTTGTAACAGATTGACCTAAAATATTAAAGATATCAATAGATTTTATGTCTTTTAATTTAGGATTGTGCAGAATAATACTTTGTTTTTCATTGGAAAAATAAAAGTTTAATCTGTCGTCTTTTATATTGTCTAATCCTAAAGAGGATTCACTCATAAATGTAATTTCAAAACGATCTACGTATTGGCCAGCACTTAAGAATACTTCATAAGCACCTTCTTTTAAATTATGATTGATATCTAATACTTTATCACGAATGAAAATAGACTTATTAGCCAATATGTTTTCTAGTGCTTCAATTCTAATGGTAGAAATACCATCTATATTTGTTTTTAGAGCTAGCGGAAGTGTTTTATTGTCGTTAAAATTACTAACCGCTTGAATCACTAGTTTGTCACCGTTAGACATGGTCCAGTACATATCTTCAATATTCGTTTCATTTAAAGGCGCATCATATCCAATATCAAAACCATCTGAAGCATTAGTATCAACACCTACTAGTATCTGGCGGTGGTATCCTTCAGGAGAATCGAACATTAATCGTATTTTTTGTCTCGTATCGGTATTTGATTTAGAAGTTACAGATTTTGCTTTTGAATTTCCTGATTTCAGAAAGTTTGAGTTCCCCCCAGATTCTTTTTCAAATACACGTTGGCTATTTTTAAATAGAATATCGCCGCCAACAGGAACAACAGTGTTACTAGCACCTGTATCACGTGCTACTACAAAAAATCCTTGACTTACAGGTATATAACGATTGGGTACTTTTGTTCCTACCTCACCAGTAGCACTAATTCGGGTATCATTATTGACAGCTGGTAAACCTCCCATTAAGGAGTATGTAGCGTAACCTCCTGCATAATCTTTTAGAACATGTGTGCTGCGGGCAAAGTGATCCCAGAAATAAACAGCGCCATTAATTACATTCACACTGTTTCTTCCACCGCTATCTGCTATATTATCAAGTATAAACTCGTCTGCATCTAAGGCAGATGGGTATGGATTACCTACTAAGTAGTCGTTACCTGCAGTTACAGTTAGAGTAATATCGCCATTATTAGGCTTGCCATTAAAAACATAATTTTGAGTTTGCGTAATAGCGCCTCCTGTGTTTTCTACCCCTTTCATTGTAAAGCCTTCACCTGCATATATGGTTCCAGAGCTTCGCATATGTTGCCATTCCGAATAAGTGTTGCCCGTTCTGTTGGCATATTTCCAGATCCAATAATCTGCAATGGTAGCTCCTGTTGTGTTAGCAACGCCTGGTGCACCATTATATCCAGATCCTGTAAAATTAATAGACAATGGGTTAGAGGGAACCAAACCATCTCTTAACATTTCAGATGCCGTATAAGAATTATTGTTTGTGGTTGTATTACTTCTACCAACTGGAGAAGACCAGTAATTATATGTAAACAGGTCTTTAGTTCCTTGTTGGTCTTTTTCAATCGTTCCTGAACTCGTCACATCTAAATCGCTATCTTCTGATTGAATTAATTGTGATTCGCCTTCAAGATCAATGTTTCCATCTAACTTTAAATAATGTGTTACTGTTAAACCATTTCCTGTTCCTGTTGAATTATCACCATCTAGAGTTAGTTCATTAGCATCTACAAAAAGTCCTAAAACAGATCGGTTACCGTTATTGCCAGCAGGTAATGTTGAATTGTCTATAGTGATATTATGAGCTGTTCTAACGATATTCCAGTCTACTGTTACACTGTTGTCTGCAAGTGCTGTAGCTCCAGGAATTGTTTGTACATCACCATTTGTCCAAGTGGTATTTGTGGTCCAATCACCATCTTGTGTAGAAATATAGGGTAGCGGAGCCGTTTGCCAATCTACAGTTTTTAAATTTTTAAGAGCACCTTGATGTCCATTTCCAGATTCATCTTTGGTATTAGTATAGGTATATGTTGACATCGGATAGTAACCTGCTAAACTGGACCAAGGAATACTTGAAGTTTCATCTTTTGTTGGGCTTACTGAGCGGCTTATAAAATAACCGGGTCCAACATTCAATGAATTATCCGTTATTTCTTGATTCATTATGTAACGTAACTGATCTACGGTTAAGGCAGTATCCCATACACGAACTTCGTCTATATTACCATGGAAAAATGCCGTTGGGGCAAGTTTTCCTGCCGCTGCTATAAAAAATGACTGCGCTGTATCTGTAGGAGGTAATAGGGTAGCTGTTTTTTCCTGTACTCCATCAATATATAAAGTTGCTGTTGTACCATCATAGATTACAGCCACTTGATGCCATTCATCTTCTGGAATTACAACATCTGAAGTTATAGTTTGAGCACCACCATTTTGCCAAGTCATTTCAACATGACCTGTTGATGTTATTTTAAAATCGTAACCCTCGGTAAAAGAAACATCTCTTTTTGATACTATAGACTTATTTGTTGAGTTAGTACCTCTTTTAATCCAAGCAGATATAGTGAAATTGGTTGGAGACAGATCTAAATTATCTTCTACATCTACATAATGACCATTAGCAGGATCGAAAAATATAGAACGCTCGAAGGTTTCTTCTGGAGCCCATCCAAAAGTGATATATTCTGTATTGTCAAAATCATATTTTGCGTATAAATTACCCCCAGATTCTGTCATAACACGGTAGTCTGCAGTAGGATCAAAAACTCCAGTAGCTGAAATAAACATTAAATAACGTCCGTCTGGTGGAGCAGCTGTTCTTACAGCACTTACAGGAATTGAAACTTCTACCTCTGGTATATCACCACCATTAGCATTCTCAACAACTTTCCAAATTCTTGGTATCGCCGTGAAAGATACATTAGTGGTAGGCTTTACACCTGTAATATCTTCACTCATGTCTACGGTTACATTTATTGCCGAGCCATTGATGTCGGCGTTATTGTTACCCCACATTAAAAACTGTCTATCACTTAATCCTGAGGTATTGGCAATATTTTCTTTATTGGTTGTATAAGTTTGAGTTAAGGCCATAGTTAGAAAACCAGATGTTGGGCCATCTATATCTGCCTCATCATTTTGGCTTCTAGATTGTCTCTGGTCAAGCACAGATGCATCATCTCTACCAATACCAGCAACATCAAAATTATAACTACTATTTGTAGCGGTATCCCAAATAACATTACCTTGAGAATCTATATAGTCAACATCGTTTTCACGGTAAGATGTTGCTGTACTAGAACTACTTTGTAAAGTAACCCCATATTTTACCCCTAAATAGCTTTGTATTTTTTGTTGATTAATAGCAGAATTAGGGGAGGTATACGATATTATTTCTGTAAGCATACCATTTAATTGGGAGGTTGTTCTACCGGCCAAACCACTACGCCCTGTACCTACAAGTACAGGAATGTTATTAAACTCCTTAAAGTTTAGATCGGCCCCATTACCTGCTGTTCCTGTAGTATTATCAACACGCTTACCATTTTTATATATTTCTGTAGAAGTGCGTGTAGCATTAGACTTTACATTAACAATTAAAACATGGTTTTGGTAGGTTTCTGTATTTGTTGTATAGGCTCTACCATAAGAGTCATCATTAGGAGCAGAAGAACCATTAGGGAACGAGTTTAAATTATGAGATAGAATTTCATCTGTAAATCTAGCAGATGTGCTACCCATTCCTAAGCCTGTGGGATCTTCATGAAAATTATCTCTACTATAACGGCCACCAACAGCAAATTGTCTCCCAGGGCTAAAAGAACCCGTTTGAGTATCAACAATATCATCGCTTCTAAAAACAGCGAAATAATCAGTGGCATAAAACCCACCTTTACCATTCATGTATTGTACATTATTATTATCAAAGTCCAATACAGGATTATAGTTCATGTTTCGTGTTGCATTATCGCGGTATGTTGGTGCAATATTTGAGTCTGCGTTAGCATCTTCCTTGTCTAGAGTTACGTCATAGGCCTGATCTTCCCAACTCGTAACTGCTGTACCATCGGTTGCAGAAATACCTTCGTTGGCTTTTAACCAAAGACGAAGATTAGAGGTAATGTTAGCAGGAGCAATACTGGAGTCGCTTAAGGCGGTGCTTGGGTCTGCTTCAACTCTAAAGTTATCAAAGGCGACACCGTCATCAGTCCCTGAACCGTTACTGCTAAATTCTATTCTAAATTTTACATTATTTTGATTGGCAAATGTGGCATCAGATAATGTTACATTGGCATTTATAAACTTGTTGTGTGTAAACGCTGTATTAGTTGGGTGGCTGTTATTACTCCATCCATCACTACCTAAGGCATTTACATTACCCTCGTACCAATTTGTACCAGAGCCACTAGCTCCCAAAAGTGTATAAGGACCACCAGCAACCGAGTACATAATTCGTAACCCATCGTTGCCGCTCTCGGTTTTATATTTTACATCCAGGCTTACACGTAAATTTTGTAATCCTGTAAAATCTAATTGAGGACTTTCCACTACAATATTGGTATTGCTTAAATAGTTATCGTAAGTAGAACATCTCCAAAAACCACCTTCGGCCAATTCAATGGCAGTTGCGGGAAATGTGTTTGTCCATAACCAAGTGTCACCTGTTGATGTTATAATAGTCCATCCACCATCATCAATATCAAAATTTTCATAATAAGCAGTGTATTCTGGTGGTGCAGCCGTACCCTCACCTTGAACTGTAAATGTATATGGGTTTTCATCAGAGTCATCATTCACAATAGTAATAGTACCAGTAATTATACCCACAGCTGACGGCGTAAAGGTAATTGTAAAAGTTGTACTTCCTCCAGTAGTTACAGTAGATGCAGGTGGTACCGTAACAGCAAAGTCTGCATTATCACTAGTAACCGAGGATATATTAAGCGTTAAACTACCATTGTTTTCAATGGTGTATGTTGTACTTATGGGTGTTAAGGCATCAGTTGAACCAAACAAAGTCTGATTTATAGATGCTGGACTATCGGTACTGCCATCGCTTATAGGATTGTTTGCATCATCAAAAACATCGATTTCTGGCGATGGAGGTGTACCCGTACCTTGTATATCGAAAACATAAGGCTGTTCACTACAAACCGAACTATTATTTACTATGGTAACCGTGGCTGTTCTTAAGCCTAGGGCACTTGGCATAAAGGTAATAGTAAAGGTTTCGGAACCATCTCTATTAATTGTAGTAATAGCACTTGTAACCGAAAAATCACCGGCATGAGCTCCAGAAACAGTTATGCTACTTATGGTTAATTGATTACTACCAGGACTTCCCCCAGAATGGGTGTTGTGAATTTCGAAAGTATTTACATTTGAGAAGCCTACATTCAGACTTCCAAAATCGGTTTCATCGGCTACTTGAGGCGTTGTGTCTCCATTGGGTATGTCTATGGCGTTGCCGGTAACATTAATGTCTTGAGATCCTGTTACTGCAGCAGTGCCTTCACCCTGTATATCGAATGTATAGGGATTCTCGTCAGCATCATCATTAGCAATGGTTACTGTCGCTGTTTTAACCCCACAAGTTGAAGGGTCAAACGTAATATCGAATGATGTATTGCCAGAGGCAGCAATGGGTGTTGTAGGATTTGCTGTAACGCTAAAATCTGCAGCATCTGTACCTGTAATTGTAATGTATGTTGGTCCTGTTCCTGTTAAGTTAAGGTCGGCGGCGCCTAAATTTTGAATAGTAAATGTGTTTACAACCGTACCACCCGAAATATCAATTTGCCCAAAATCGGTATCGTCTGCTACATCTGGGGTTGTATCACCGCTTGCTATTGACGTACCATTGCCTTGAAGGTCTATTTCGGGAGATGGAACTGTTCCAGTTCCTTGAATGGTATATGTCCATGTACCTTCATCTGGATCATCACTGGTTATCGTTACGATAGCAGTTATTAGTCCTGTAACAGTTGGATTAAAAGTAATTGTGAAAGTATCGAAATTCTCCCGATTAATAGTTGTAATAGTATTTGTTAATGTAAAATCTGTGGTATTGGAAACACTAATACTATTTATAGTTAGCCTATTGTTTGCTGGATTTCCTGATCCAGTAGCTGTATTTTGTATTTCGAAGGTATGTACAACACTACTACCAGTTCCAACACTTCCAAAATCAGTATTATCTGCAGGAATTGGTGTAATATCTCCATTTGTAATATCGATTGAGTTTCCTTGTATATTGATATCTTGATTTTGCGAATTCCCCTTTAAGCAAAATACAAATAACATTAAACATGTTATTACATAAGTAATTTTTTTCATGAGAGACTAAGTTTTAGTTTTGGGACTAATTAAGTTTTATTAAAACCTACGCCACAAACATAACACTTAACTCCTTGAAATGCAAAAAAAATCGATGAACGGTAATTTATATTTTTAAATAATTGATATACAGTGGTTTAAAACCAGGCTAATTTTTAATACTAACCTGGTTTTTTGTGCTTTTTTAATCATTAAAATCGAATTATTTGTTTAATAATGCTTTGTTTCGACTTTATATCAGTAATCTTTATGAAATACGAGCCTTGTGAAAGTGTATCAAGATTGGTTAAACTTATCTTTTCATTGGTAGATTTTTGTAAACCATCGATTACTTTTCGTCCTTTTACATCATATAAAGCAATATGAAAAAGGGTGTTATTGTAACCAGCAGGAAGCTTTATTTTTATAGTATTAGAAAACGGATTTGGAGTAATGCTAATTTTATCAAATGCAAAGCTGGTATTACTTAAAGTTTGTGCTTCCCCATCACAGTCCTCGTCAATGGAATTTCCTGGAATTTCTATGCCATTTGGATTTATGTTTGAATTGGAGTCATCGCAATCATCTGAGTTATTTACATAGCCGTTAGGAGCATTACAGTCAAGAATTGAGTTATTTGGATCGCCAAAGCCGTCTTGGTCGTCATCTAAATAATATAAAGTACCTACTCCTAAGTTCTCCCACGCACACGATGTGGTGTTGAACTGGTAGTTATCCCAACAGTTTGTAGCTACAGGCTCACTCGGTTGAGAACCTTGATTCTCCCACGCACACGATGTGGTGTTGAACTGGTAATCATCCCAACAGTTTGTGGCTACAGGCTCACTCGGTTGAGAACCTTGATTCTCCCACACACAGGTCGTCGTATTGAACTGGTAATCGTCCCAACAGTTTGTAGCAGTTGGTTCGGTAGGTTGACTGCCTTGATTTTCCCACGCACACGTCGTCGTATTGAACTGGTAGTTATCCCAACAGTTGGTTGCTGTTGGTTCGGTAGGTTGGCTACCTTGATTCTCCCACGTACAGGTCGTCGTATTGAACTGGTAGTTATCCCAACAGTTTGTGGCAGTTGGTTCAGTCGGTTGTGATCCTAAGTTCTCCCACGCACACGAAGTTGTATTGAACTGGTAATCGTCCCAACAGTTTGTGGCTGTTGGTTCAGTAGGCTGACTGCCTTGGTTCTCCCACGTACAGGTCGTCGTATTGAACTGGTAGTTATCCCAACAGTTTGTGGCAGTTGGTTCAGTCGGTTGTGATCCTAAGTTCTCCCACGCACATGAAGTGGTGTTGAACTGGTAGTTATCCCAACAGTTTGTGGCTGTTGGTTCGGTAGGTTGACTGCCTTGATTTTCCCACGCACACGTCGTCGTATTGAACTGGTAGTTATCCCAACAGTTTGTGGCTGTTGGTTCGGTAGGTTGACTGCCTTGATTTTCCCACGCACACGTCGTCGTATTGAACTGGTAGTTATCCCAACAGTTTGTTGCTACAGGCTCACTCGGTTGTGATCCTAAGTTCTCCCATTCACACGTCGTCGTGTTGAACTGGTAATCATCCCAACAGTTTGTGGCAGTTGGTTCAGTCGGTTGTGATCCTAAGTTCTCCCACGCACATGAAGTGGTGTTGAACTGATAGTTATCCCAACAGTTTGTGGCTATTGGTTCGGTAGGTTGACTACCTTGATTTTCCCACACACAGGTCGTCGTATTGAACTGGTAATCGTCCCAACAGTTTGTAGCAGTTGGTTCCGTAGGTTGGCTACCTTGATTTTCCCACGCACATGAAGTGGTGTTGAACTGATAGTTATCCCAACAGTTTGTGGCTATTGGTTCGGTAGGTTGACTACCTTGATTTTCCCAAGCACAGGTCGTAGTATTGAACTGGTAATCGTCCCAACAGTTTGTAGCAGTTGGTTCGGTAGGTTGACTGCCTTGATTTTCCCACGCACAGGTCGTCGTATTGAACTGGTAGTTATCCCAACAGTTGGTTGCTGTTGGTTCGGTAGGTTGGCTACCTTGATTCTCCCACGCACATGAAGTGGTGTTGAACTGGTAGTTATCCCAACAGTTTGTGGCTGTTGGTTCGGTAGGTTGACTGCCTTGATTTTCCCACGCACACGTCGTCGTATTGAACTGGTAATCGTCCCAACAGTTTGTAGCAGTTGGTTCCGTAGGTTGACTGCCTTGATTTTCCCACGCACACGTCGTCGTATTGAACTGGTAGTTATCCCAACAGTTGGTTGCTGTTGGTTCGGTAGGTTGACTACCTTGATTTTCCCACACACAGGTCGTCGTATTGAACTGGTAATCGTCCCAACAGTTTGTAGCAGTTGGTTCCGTAGGTTGGCTACCTTGATTTTCCCACGCACATGAAGTGGTGTTGAACTGATAGTTATCCCAACAGTTTGTGGCTATTGGTTCGGTAGGTTGAGAACCTTGATTTTCCCACGCACAGGAAGTGGTGTTGAACTGGTAATCATCCCAACAGTTTGTAGCTACAGGCTCACTCGGTTGAGAACCTTGATTCTCCCACGCACACGTCGTCGTATTGAACTGAAAATCGTCCCAACAGTTGGTTGCTGTTGGTTCGGTAGGTTGGCTACCTTGATTTTCCCACGTACACAATGTATTATTATAAACATAGTTATCCCAGCAGTTAACTGGTGTAGGAGCAGTTTGTTGATTTACAGTTACGATTGCTAAACATGAATCTGTATTGCTTGAGTTACTAGGATCTGTTGCAGTTAGAGTTACATTGTTTGTTCCAATGTTTGTACACGTAAAATTAGAAATATCTATGGATAGATTACCTGCACTACCACCGTTATCCAAATCTGACGCTGCTATAGTAGCATTACCAGTGGCATCAAGATTAATTGTGATGTCTTTACAGTCAGCTATTGGCGTAATGGAAGCTATTACAGCTGTTAATCCTAAATTATCAATTGCCATATCACTTCTAGGTTGTCCAGATGGAATTGCACCTATAATTCTCAGTTTGATATAACTATTTATATATGAGTCCAAATTAATAGAAGTGCTATTCCATAAATCTCCTTTATCACCAGATTCTGTCCAAAGTTGAGTCCAACTGGCACCGTCGTCATCTGAAATTTCTACAGCTAAAGTTCCCATATTGCTACCGTACATGTGGTATGAAAAAGTGAAAGAAGCACTAGTAGTAGCATTTAGATTAAAACAAGGACTTACAAGTATTAGATTCCCATTACCATCATTAGTTTCGGCATATAAGTAATACGAGCCATTATTTGCACTTGAGGGACCTGTACTTCCAGTTGGAGTAGCGCCGGAATTTAAAGTCCAGTCTAAATTATCCGTTGTTTCCTGAGTCCAATCTCCAAGGCTTCCAGATCCAGTGCCTTCAAAGCTTTCAGTGTAAGGATAAGTGTCTACAAGGACTCCTGAGCATGGTGGCTGAACAGTGACCTCAAAAGATTGGTCTACATGTGCTGCAGCGTTATAGGTACTATTTCCAGCTTGACTAGCTCTTACGGTAACAGTTCCAGTGGCACCTGTAAGGGTAACTGTATTACCAGAAACATTTGCAGGACCAGAAACAATCGAGAAACTTACAGGTAGGCCAGAAGACGCTGTTGCAATAACGTCGAAAGGAGTATCAGTAGTAAACTTATCACTAATAGGGTCGAAGGTAATGGTTTGTGGTATATTAGTGGTGTTAGTAATGATTCTAAAATCATCAAACACGAAGCCATCGAATGTTGTGGTATAGCTATCTTGGTTATTAGTAGAATCTGTATTAAAATTAAACCTTAAGAAAACAGTAGATTGATTGTGGAAAGCACTATTCTCTGAACTGGAAATCACAATTTCTTCCATGACCCATTTATCTTGGGTATCGCCATCATAAAGTTGCTCACCATCAGGTTGGAAGTTGTTGTTTGTAGAGCTTTTTCCGGAATAGGTGTTATTTTCGTTAGGAGCACCCGGTTTGGTATAGGTTCCACAAAGCGGTATCCATGTAGATCCGTTGTTAGAGGCTTCAATTTGTACGTAGTCAAAACTACGTTCTAGATCCCACTTGGCGTTATACTGTATTACGGTTTGTACTAGGCCACTAGTGCTAATGGAATTGTTCAATTGTAACGTTTTGCTTTCATTGTTATTATAAGGACCAGCAGGAGAATCTGTAATAGCTAGAGTTCCAGAAAAGGCATCAGAGGTCGTTCCCCAAGAACCACCAGAGGCGGTCCAGTTGGAGATTCCGTTAGTCTCTTCGTCATCTTC
>NZ_SMZJ02000018.1 GCF_004358095.2 Seonamhaeicola sediminis | reverse complement strand
ACACACCAGCTTTTGTTCATCTTAACCAAAATGTAGCATATCATTCCTACAAAAGAAATAAAGAAAATTTAGAACTATTGACCTTTTAACAAACGAAAAATGAACCCGAAAAAGGTCAACCTATTTCAGTATAATACAAATGAACTTCTTTAGAAAAATATTCGGACAAAATAAACAGAAAAAGAAATCTGAAAACCCTATTCCTCGACCTAAAAATTGGAATAAAACAATATCGGATTTAATGCAAGAAATGAAAGAAGGGAAAAGACACGAAGTTGGACAACCCGAAATTGACTGGGCTCGTGAATATGAACGAGATTTAATTCCCGAAAATTATCGCTATCCAAAAGAAGGAGATTTATATGAATCAAAATTTGACCAAGAAATAGAGTTTTTAACGGCTTGGTCTGCACCTTTCACAGGTGGCGGAAACGGAACATTACTCAAAGGAGAACAAATTTGGATAAACTCTGGTCCATTAGAAGAAAAACCGATTGGAAGTTATGCGCTTCCAGTAAAATATACAGAGTTAGAGAAAAGAATGGTTTCGGAATCTGACAGAAATAAACCGAATTACGGAAATTTCTATTTTCATTTTGACACTAAAACTTTGAATGAAAATTTTAATCTAATAAAAACAGGATTTAAAAAAGAACCGTGGAAATAAAAAACTACACACAACAATGTATAACCGCAATTACGGCGGATTCGACTACGTCCGAATCCACTCGGAATTGCTAACGTCTGTGCCAAACCGAAAAATTTGCGTACTTTAACCCGTAACTGACGGTTATACGAGAACGTTGGCATTAATACTTATTCGTGCCATTCAATTTCAGTTCCGCAAGTGTCACAGCACTCTTCGTATGTCACCCGCTCATTTACAATGTACGCATCGCATTCGGGGCAGTAGGCATCGGCTGTTTCTGCAACCAATTCACGCTCGGAAGGCGTACTAATGCCAACATTGGCTAAACCAACATTTTTACCTAAGTTGTCTGTTTGCCATTGTGCAGATTTTGATTCTCTTTCTTCTGTTGTCATAATTTCAGTTATTTAAAAAAACGTTGTTTAGCCGTAGCCGTTGTGCGGCATACAAAGAAAGCCCACGCGCAAACAGGCACATTTGGTTTTTGCCGATACGCAAAGCCAACGCTGAAAAACCAAAAGAGCCTGTTTTGTTGCCAACGCTCGGACGGAAAAGATGAAATTTAAAACTGATAAAAAGAACTTAAAATAAATGGCAAAAAAGAACGGAAACGCAACGGAAGAACCCCTAGAAAAACAACTCTGGAAATCGGCTGATAAGCTGAGAAAAAATATTGATGCTGCAGAATACAAACATGTAGTACTTGGACTGATATTCCTGAAATACATCTCGGATGCGTTTGAGGAACTTTACGACAAACTAAAAGCAGGAGAAGGTGAATATGCAGGAGCCGACCCAGAGGACAAAGACGAATACAAAGCCGAGAATGTATTCTTCGTGCCAGAGAAAGCCCGTTGGTCTTACCTTCTCTCACAAGCCAAACAACCTACCATTGGCAAATCGGTAGATGAGGCAATGGACTTCATTGAAAAAGAAAACGTTTCGCTGAAAGGTGTTTTGCCAAAAGTTTATGCTCGTCAAAACCTTGACCCGACCAGTTTGGGAGAACTCATAGACATGATTGGAAACATTGCCTTGGGTGATGCCAAAGCCCGAAGTGCTGATATACTTGGACATGTGTTTGAATATTTCTTGGGTGAATTTGCCTTGGCTGAAGGTAAAAAGGGCGGACAGTTCTACACCCCAAGAAGCGTAGTTGAACTTTTGGTAGAAATGCTCGAACCCTACAAAGGCCGTGTATTTGACCCTTGCTGTGGCTCTGGTGGAATGTTTGTGCAGTCTGAAGAATTTGTAACCGAACACCGTGGAAAAATCAATGATATTTCCATTTACGGACAGGAAAGCAACCAAACCACTTGGCGACTGGCTAAAATGAACTTGGCCATTAGAGGTATTGACAGCTCACAGGTGAAATGGAACAACGAAGGCTCGTTTTTGAATGATGCCCACAAAGATCTGAAAGCTGATTACATCATTGCTAACCCACCGTTTAACGTGAGTGATTGGAGCGGTGATTTGCTGCGTACCGATGGCCGCTGGAAATACGGCACACCACCAGCAGGTAATGCCAATTACGCTTGGATTCAACATTTCATGTATCACTTGGCACCCAGCGGACAAGCAGGTTTTGTGTTGGCAAAAGGGGCTTTGACTTCCAAAAGTGGCGGTGAAGGCGACATTAGAAAAGAACTGGTAGAAGCCGATTTGATTGACTGCATTGTAAACCTGCCTGCCAAGTTGTTTTTGAATACCCAAATACCTGCTTCGCTGTGGTTTATGAGCCGTAACCGTAGCAATGGAAAATTCAGAAACCGCACTGGCGAAATTCTTTTTATTGATGCCCGCAACTTAGGGCATTTGATAAACCGAAGAACCAAAGTGCTTTCTGAGGAAGACATCCAAACCATTTCAGACACTTATCACAACTGGCGAAACACCGATGGCAACTATGAAGATGTAAAAGGCTTCTGTGCTTCTGCCAGCAAAGAACGGGTGGCCGAACTGGACTATGTACTCACCCCTGGCCGTTATGTAGGCTTGGCGAAAGAAGAAGATGACTTTGATTTTTCCGACCGCTTTACCAGCCTAAAAGCCGAGTTTGAAGCCCAGCTCAAAGAAGAAGCTGAACTCAACGAACGCATTGCCGCTAACCTTCAAAAAGTGAAAATTGATGAGTGAGTGGACTGAAATAGAACTTGGTGAAGTTGCAGAAGTTCAGACTGGCCCTTTCGGAAGTCAGCTAAAAAATGAACAATACATAACTGGGGGTACGCCCGTTGTAACAGTCGAGCATATTCAAGATTTCAGAATTATTGACTTTGACTATCCAAGCATTACTGATGAGGATAAGGATAGATTGAGTAAATACTTAATGAAAGAAGGCGACATTCTCTTTACAAGAGTTGGTTCAGTTGACTTAAGTGCATATGTAAGTAAAGGTCAAGATGGGTGGATGTTTTCTTCTCGTATGCTAAGGGTCAGGCCTAATAAAGAAATAAACTCTCGTTTCTTGTCATATTTCTTTCAACAAAAAAGCTTTAGAGATTACATAATAAACATTGCTGTCGGTGCAACTATGCCTTCAATAAACACAGGCATTCTAAAGACAATTCCAATTTCTTATCCACCCTTAGAAGAACAACGCTCCATCGCAACCATCCTTTCCAGCTTAGACGACAAAATAGACCTGCTGCACCGCCAAAACCAAACCCTGGAGCAAATGGCGGAGACGCTGTTTCGGCAGTGGTTTGTGGAGGAAGAAAATGAAAGCTGGAGAGAGTTAAAGTTAGAGAATGTTTTAAACGTAGTAAGTGGATTCAATCATAAACAAGAGGAGCTAGATGAGCCAGGGCAAGGAAATATCCTTTTGAGCATGGGAAGTATTCAGAAGTCATTTGGACTTAATACTGACTCTATTCGATCTATTGTATCAGAAAGGGTTAGAGAAAATCAATATTGCTACCCTAATGATATTATAATAACAACAAGAGATGTCACACAAGCGGCTGAACACTTAGGTAGTCCTGTTTTAATACCCACATTTTTCAGCGATAAGAAGATTGTACTTGGAAGTAACCTTTACAAACTAGAGATTAATGAATCATTGGTGCCAGCTTCTTTAATCTACTTTTTACTCAAATCCGCTTTATATAGACAATATGTAAAAGACGTGGCAAGCGGTACTTCAATTCTTATGTTGAAAAAGGCTGACTTATTAGAATTTAGTTTTTCAATACCAGAAAAATTGAACCAAAACAAAATTCAAATTCTTGATGACATAATCGAAAAGCTCAATTCGAATTATTCTCAAATTCGAAGACTAGCAAAAATAAGGGATTCACTACTTCCCGAATTAATGAGCGGTGAAGTGAGAATAACATACTGAATGGAACAATAATTTATTCTATGGCAGACGATCCAATAAGAGAAGAACAATTAAGAAGAAACTTGACTACAAAAGAGGTCTATCATTTTGTAGACTCTGAGAAAGGCATTGACCAAATTTGCCGTGAAGTTTTTAAAAGTTCAGACAAAGTTGTTCACTACCCTATTGGGTTTAATGGAGGACCAAAATATTCAAGAGTTAAGCAGTTCATTTATGAGGGATTTGGCAATCAATTGCCAGTTGGTGTAAGTAAGTCATCATCAAGAGGCTTGGGGTTTACAAAAGTTCTCAAACCACTTATTGAATTCATTGAAGCAAGTTTCCCAACGGCCACAATTAGAATCATCAAAAAGGGTGAAAGCGTATTTAGTGCTGATAGAAAGACACTGACCTTATCAGAGAGTGATCTAATAAAACTTCACGAAGTTTTCCAACACAATTTAGATATTCAGAAACAAGATAGAGAAGTTCTCGCATCAGAAGAGCTTCATAATCTGTTTCCAGATGCAGTTGATTCCGCTGAAAGGGAATATGTAAAGAATTCAATATCTACTGCTCTTTCAACTTGGAAGCAATCACTAGATGAATTTTCAAACACTGACAAAGAAGCCATCAAAGAACTCTTTGAAAAACTCATGCTTGCCGATGGTTTCATTTCGCCTGAAAGTTTGCTAAAAACCAAAGAGACGATAGATGAGCAATATATTGATGACGTAATTGCAGAGTATGAAAAACTAATGCAGCAAAAAACAGAAACCGAGAATCTCGAGAAAAAATGGCAAGGCTTCCTAAAAAAGCATAGTTGGATTTTCTCGTACATTTTTTCCTTTCCAATCATTTTGCATGAAGATGAGGCTTATGTGGGAGGTAAGGGAATTTCAAATAAAAATGGAAAGGTTGCAGACTTTCTGGTTAAAAATAACCTTACCAACAATGTCGCTTTTATCGAAATAAAAACCCATAAAACCGATTTAGTAAAAAAGGGCTCAGCATACAGAGGAAACGATGTGTTCTCTATGAGTTCCGATTTATCTGGTGGTATTTCACAGGTTCTAAATCAACGTGATAATTTTCAGAAACAATTTGCCATTCACAAGATGAATAGTGAGGACAAAGGATTTGAAACCTTCAACTCAAAATGTGTCGTTTTGATGGGGTCTATTTCAGATTTGAGCGATAAAGAATTGGGTTCATTTGAATTATTCCGAAGTAATAGCAAGGACGTTGAAATATTGACTTTTGATGAACTGCTAGCGAGATTCAACAATCTTAAAGAGCTCATGATGGGCAAAGTGAATTAGCATAAACTGAATGACAAGAATAACCGAACACAGCATAGAAGATTTCGCCATCAAACTGTTGGAGCATTTGGGCTATGAATACATCTATGCCCCAAGTATTGCTCACGATGGAGAAAGTCCAGAACGGAGTTCATACGAAGAAGTCCTGCTCACACACCGCATGGCAGAAGCAGTGCGAAGAATCAATCCTACCGTGCCACCAGCTGCACAGGAAGAAGCTATCAAAGAGATTCAGCGTATCCATTCGCCAGAGTTATTGTCCAACAATGAAAGCTTTCATCGCTTGTTGACAGAAGGCATCAAAGTCAGCTATCAAAAAGACGGACAGCAAAGAGGTGATTTGGTGTGGTTAATCGACTTTAACACACCCGAAAACAACGACTTTATTGTTGCCAATCAGTTTACGGTGGTAGAAGATGGCGTAAACAAACGCCCTGACGTTATACTCTTTATCAATGGGTTGCCTTTAGTAGTCATTGAACTCAAAAATGCAGCAGATGAAAACGCCACCATCAAATCTGCTTTCCGCCAGATAGAAACCTACAAAGCAGTTATTCCTAGTCTGTTTACTTACAATGCGTTTACGATTATTTCAGACGGATTGGAGGCCAGAGCAGGAACTCTTTCATCGGGCATGAGCCGTTTTATGGCGTGGAAATCGGCAGATGGCAAAGAAGAAGCATCGCACTTAGTAAGCCAAATGGAAACGCTCATTAATGGCATGCTCAACAAAGAAACCTTGCTGGATTTGGTTCGGCATTTCATCGTTTTTGAAAAATCGAAAAAGGAGGATGCTAAAACAGGTGTAACTACCATTTCAACCGTTAAAAAATTAGCAGCTTACCATCAATACTATGCTGTAAACCGAGCGGTGGAATCTGCCCTGAGAGCGACAGGTTACACGGTAGAAAAAGAAACGCCAACCAGTATGGTGATGGAATCACCTGAAAGCTACGGTGTGGCGGGTGTAAAATCACAACCAAAAGGCGACCGAAAAGGTGGTGTGGTTTGGCATACCCAAGGAAGCGGCAAATCCCTTTCCATGGTGTTCTTCACGGGTAAAATCGTGTTGGCTCTGGATAATCCAACCGTAGTAGTCATCACAGACCGTAACGATTTGGACGACCAACTCTTTGACACTTTTGCTTCTTCCACACAACTATTGCGTCAAGAACCGAAGCAGATTGAAAACCGAAACGACCTAAAGGAAAAATTAAAGGTAGCTTCAGGCGGTGTGATTTTTACCACCATTCAAAAATTCTCGCCCGAGGAAGGCAATGTGTATGAGACGCTTTCGGAACGGGAAAACATTGTGGTGATTGCCGATGAAGCTCACCGAACACAATACGGTTTCAAAGCCAAGACAGTAGATGACAAAGACGAGCATGGTAATGTGATAGGTAAGAAAACCGTGTACGGCTTTGCCAAGTACATGCGTGATGCTTTGCCCAATGCCACTTATATCGGTTTTACAGGAACACCCATTGAAAGCACCGATGTAAATACACCTGCCGTTTTTGGAAACTACATTGATGTGTATGACATTGCCCAAGCGGTAGAAGATGGAGCAACCGTTCGCATTTACTACGAAAGCCGTTTGGCAAAAGTGAATCTAAGCGAAGAAGGTAAAAAACTGGTTGAGGAACTTGATGATGAGTTGGACGGAGAAGAACTCACCGAAACTCAAAAAGCCAAAGCCAAATGGACACAGTTAGAAGCTTTAATCGGTAGTGAAAACCGCATAAAGAATGTAGCCAACGATATCATTCAGCATTTTGGTCAACGCCAGGAGGTATTTGAAGGCAAAGGGATGATTGTGGCCATGTCCAGAAGAATTGCCGCTGACTTGTATGAGGAAATCATCAAACTAAAACCCGAGTGGCATTCAGACGATTTGGATAAAGGTGTTATCAAGGTTGTAATGACTTCTTCCTCTTCGGATGGACCAAAAATCGCCAAACATCATACCACCAAACAACAGAGAAGAACGCTTGCCGACCGAATGAAAGACCCAGACGATGAACTGAAACTGGTGATTGTTCGGGATATGTGGTTGACTGGTTTTGATGCACCAAGCATGCACACGCTTTACATCGACAAACCGATGAAAGGCCACAACCTAATGCAAGCCATTGCAAGGGTGAACAGAGTGTACAAAGACAAGCCAGGTGGATTGGTTGTCGATTATTTGGGTATTGCTTCCGATTTGAAAAAAGCACTTTCGTTTTATTCAGATGCAGGTGGAAAAGGCGACCCAACCATTGCCCAAGCCCAAGCCGTTGAACTGATGCTGGAAAAACTGGAAGTGGTTTCGCAGATGTACAGCGGATTCCCGTATGAAGACTATTTCCAAGCAGAAACGGGACAAAAGCTTTCCATGATTTTGGCAGCAGAAGAACACATTCTCGGACTGGAAGATGGAAAAAAACGATACATCAATGAAGTAACCGCTTTATCCAAAGCCTTTGCGATTGCTGTTCCGCACGAACAAGCCATGGACGTGAAAGATGAAGTTTCATTTTTCCAAGCCGTAAAAGCACGTTTAGCCAAGTTTGATGGTACAGGTTCAGGCAGAACCGATGAAGAAATTGAGACGACTATTCGTCAGGTCATAGACCAAGCCTTGGTTTCTGAACAGGTGATTGATGTTTTTGATGCGGCAGGTATAAAAAAACCAGACATTTCCATTCTATCTGAAGATTTCCTGATGGAACTCAAAGGAATGGAACACAAGAATGTGGCTCTGGAAGTTCTGAAAAAGCTGCTCAATGATGAAATAAAAGCACGTTCCAAAAAGAACTTGGTCAAGAGTAAGTCGCTTAAAGAAATGTTGGAAAATTCCATCAAAAAGTACCACAACAAGATTTTGACGGCAGCCGAAGTGATGGACGAACTCATCAAGCTGAGTAAGGAAATCGTGAACATGGACAGTGAAGCCAAAAAGCTTGGACTGTCTGACTTTGAATATGCGTTCTACACGGCAGTAGCGAACAACGATTCCGCCAAACAGCTTATGCAGCAAGACAAACTGAGAGAACTCGCTGTGATATTGACCGAAAGAGTTAAGCAAAACGCATCAATCGATTGGACAATCAAGGAAAGTGTAAGTGCAAAATTGAAAGTAATTATCAAGCGAACTTTGAGACAATACGGCTATCCACCAGACATGCAAAAACTGGCGACAGAAACGGTATTGAAACAAGCGGAAATGATTGCAAAAGAATTAACAACTGACTAAGAAATGCCAACGCTCAACAGCCACACACATTGCCAAGCCGCTCAAAGCAGCCGCACAAGCCAAAGCTTGTCAAAGAGTGTGTCTGAGCCAACGCACGGACGGAAAAATAAAAAGTACGACCGCACAACAATGTGTATAAGCAATAGCGGGTTCAGTGCTATTTTGAAACATAAAACTATAAATCAAAGGTCTATGCTATCTGACAGTTAAGTGGGTTAAAATCCGCTACTGCTCATACACGAGACCGTTGTAGCACATTATGACCAACGTACTTTCCTGAAATAGGTTGACTAAAAATTAAACCTTTTAGCACTATACCTAATGAAAGACAAAAAACAACCCTGCCGAAAAACTTCCTACAAAAAAGTAGGTTTCGACTTAAAGCTTTTGATCATCGATCAAGTCC
>NZ_SMZJ02000017.1 GCF_004358095.2 Seonamhaeicola sediminis | reverse complement strand
CTAGTGTGACTGGTCCTTTAGTAGGCAGTGCCTGTGGTGGAACATATACAAGAACTTGGAACATATCTGATGCTTGTGGAAACCCTGCGACCACCAGAACTCAAATTATTACTGTAGATGATACTACAGCCCCTGTAATTACAGGCACAATAACAGATACCAATATTGAAGGATGCTCTATTGCTGTAGCTCCTGCTGCCCAAACCACCGTAGCGGGAATTGAAGCTTTAACTGGGTCTCTCACTATTTCAGATAATTGTTCAGCCGATACAGATATTACTGTTAGCAGCTCGGACAATGTCTCTGGATCTTATCCTTTTGTTATTACCAGAACATATAATGTAACTGACCAGTGTTCGAATACAAGTGCCAATTTCACTCATATAATTAGAGTAGATGACACAACAAACCCAACAATCTCATGCCCAAGTAACGTTACTGTAACAAACACACCATCAACCTGTGCTGAGATTATTTCTGGAATTGCCCCAACAACTAATGATAATTGTGGGGTTGTTTTACAAACTTGGACACTTTCTGGCGCTACTACTGGATCAAGTGCAGCCACAGGAATCAATGATGCTAGTGGACAATCGTTTAATGTAGGTACTACAACGGTTACATATTATATTGAAGATGCTGCAGGAAATTCAGCCAGTTGTTCATTTGATGTTACCGTGTTAGATGCTGCGGCCAATGCTTCTGTATTGATTTCGGCAACAGCAACTACCATTTGTGAGAACGATTCAGTCATATTTACAGCAACACCAACTGATGGAGGTTCTCCTCCTTCCTACCAATGGTACATTGGAGCGACTCCCGTAGGAGTGAATAGTGCAACTTTTGACACTAATAATCCTGCTCATTTATCTCCAATCAATTCATTGGCTAATGGAGATGCTATCACTGTTGTGATGACTTCAAGCTTATCTGCTTGTGGCACTACAGCAACAAGTAACGTTATTAATATGACTGTTAATGACTCTAGACCTGTGTCTTTTAGTATTAATGCATCCAGTACATCTATATGTCCCGGAAATTCAGTCACATTCTCAACGGGCCCTATCACAAATGGAGGCTCAAATCCAGATTATCAATGGTTATTAAACGGAAGTCCTATATCAGGGGCTACCAATCCAACTTATACCACAAATACTTTAACCGGCTCTGAAACTATTTCTTTACAGCTAACATCGTATGTACAATGTGCTGTACAACAATCTGGCAGTAATGGTATACAGGTAACCGTAAATTCATTGCCTTCTGTAGTAGCTAATGCCTCGGATATTGAAATTTGCTTGGGTGATTCAGTAACTTTAACTGGTAGCGGAGCTTCAAGCTATACTTGGGATAATGGCGTAACAAACAATGTGGCCTTCTCGCCTACTTCAACTCAAACCTATACCGTAACAGGAACCGATGCCAATGGTTGTCAAAATACAGATTCCATTACCGTTACTGTTAACCCTTTACCTTCTGTAGTAGCTAATGCCTCAGATATTGAAATTTGCTTGGGTGATTCAGTAACTTTAACTGGTAGCGGAGCTTCAAGCTATACTTGGGATAATGGCGTAATAAACAATGTGGCCTTCTCGCCTACTTCAACTCAAACCTATACCGTAACAGGAACCGATGCCAATGGTTGTCAAAATACAGATTCCATTACTGTTACTGTTAACCCATTACCTTCTGTCGTAGCTAATGCCTCAGATATTGAAATTTGTTTGGGTGATTCGGTAACTTTAACTGGTAGCGGAGCTTCAAGCTATACTTGGGATAATGGCATAACAAACAATGTGGCCTTCTCGCCTACTTCAACTCAAACCTATACCGTAACAGGAACCGATGCCAATGGTTGTCAAAATACAGATTCCATTACCGTTACTGTTAACCCTTTACCTACAGTAAGTGCCTCTAACAATGGCCCTGTCTGTATAGGAGACACCATCAACCTTAATGCTACATTTACAAACAATGGTTCAAGCTCATCTGCTGTAAGTTATAGTTGGACTGGACCAAACGGATTTAGTTCTTCTTTAGAAGACCCATCGCTAACTGCAGTATTAGCTTCTGATGGTATTTATACAGTATCGGTTACAGACAATAACGGCTGTGTGAACACGGCGACTACAACCGTTACCGTAACACCTGATCCAAGTATTAGCCTAAACACAGGAAACAATAATCAGCAAATCTGTTCTGGTGATGCTATAGCGAATATAGCCTATACTATTGGAGGCGGTGGTACCGGAGCAACATTATCATGGTCTCCTGCTATTACAGGGTCAATTTCTGGCTCATACAATTCGGGCACAGGTATTTACACCATAAGTGGAAATATAACATCAGGTGCTGGAACCTATAACTACACCGTAACAACTACTGGATGTAACCCCATTACAACAACAGGAAGTATTGAAGTTTTTTCTGCTACACCTGGTACTCCAGGAATCATAACAAGTAATGCTTCAACGGCCATATGTCCCCCTGCTACAAACATTACTTATACCGTTCCAAATGATTCTAATGTAGCGACGTATCAATGGATTTTACCTGACGGATTTACAATTACTTCAGGAGCTGGCACTAACAGCATTACTGTTAACATAGCTGCCAATGCCGATGAAGATGATGTTTCTGTTAGAGCTACGAACCCATGTGGAAATAGTGGACTATCATCATTAGAAATAACCATTGGTTCTGGTGCGATAGCAGACGCAGGACCAGATCAATATGTTTGTGACGGTACACCACAAATAACCCTTGCCGGTTTTGTAGGTGGTGCTATTAAAAATGCCAACCAATGGGATTGGAGTGATAATGGTGCTGGTGGAACCGTACCAAATAGTGGTGGAAACAATGCTCAGTTAAATGGTACCTATACGCTTCCAGCTGTGACCACACCTGGCCAGATAATTACAATAACGATCGCAACAGATGATCCAGGAGGCGTATGTGGTGATGCCGAAGATGATATGCTTTTGTATATTTTGCATAACCCAACGGCCTCAATAAGTACAAGTGCTACTCCAATTTGTGAAGGGACCGGTTCTACGGTTACTTTTGATGTTGATGCTCATGAAAATAGTGATATCATTGTTACATACAACATTAATGGAGGAGCAAATCAAACTATTAATTTAACAACGGATGCTTCGAATCCATTAGGTACGGCTTCAGGAAATGCAACCTATGTTTTAAACACCGGAGCTCTTTCTAGTACTACAACCTATAATTTGGTAAGTGTAGCTTATACTAATAACCCTACTTGTACGCAAAGTATTGGAACCTCGGCTACTGTTAATGTTACACCAATTCCAACAGCATCTATAAGTTATAATGGCCCTTTCTGTGATTCGGAAACCAACCCACAATCTGTAACGCTTAACGGAACTGGTGCTTATACCGGTGGTACCTATTCTGCTCCGGCTGGTTTATCCATTAATGCTTCTGGAGACATTGATCCTAGTAACAGTACTCCCGGAGCATATACTGTAACATATACCATTCCTGCTTCTGGTGGATGTGGTACCGAAACAGCAACAACCTCTGTAACCATTACGGAAGAACCTACGGCTACTATTAGTTATAATGGACCTTTTTGTGATTCGGAAACCAACCCACAATCTGTAACGCTTAACGGAACTGGTGCTTATACCGGTGGTACCTATTCTGCTCCGGCTGGTTTAAGTATTAATACTTCTTCAGGAGCTATTACGCCTAGTGCAAGTACGCCGGGTATTTATACTGTAACATATACCATTCCTGCTTCTGGTGGATGTGGTACCGAAACAGCAACAACCTCTGTAACCATTACGGAAGAACCATCTGCTACTATTAGTTATAATGAACCCTTCTGTAATTCAGAAACATCAGCTCAATCGGTGGTGTTTAGCAATACAGCAGGAGCCTATACGGGAGGAACTTTTACAGCATCTCCAGGTGGATTAACAATCAATTCTTCTACTGGAGCTATTACACCTAGTACAAGTTCTACAGGTACTTATACTATTACATATACGATTCCTGCTTCTAGTGGATGTGCTACCGAGACAGCATCCACTTCGGTTACCATTAAAGAAGATGTTATTATTACTACACAGCCACAAAATGTTGGAGTCTGTGAGTCCGATTCCGCTAGTTTATCAGTAGTTGCCTTTGGTGATGACCTTAGCTATGAATGGTTTAAAGTTTCATCTCCCTCTGATATTTCAGTAGGAACAAATGCAACCTTAAACTTTGCTTCAACTACGTTGAGCGATGCGGGTTCTTATTATGTTATTGTTAGTGGAGACACTTCTTGTATTAGTAAAACCTCAACTACAGTAACTTTAAATGTCAATCAAGTATTAACCGTTACAGACCATCCTGATGATGTTACTGAATGTGAAGGAAACAGCGTGACTTTTAACGTTACAGCTACGGGAGCTCTAGCAGCCACAAACACGTATCAATGGAGAAAAGATGGTATTAATTACGGTTCGCCAACAACATCATCTTCGTTAACAATTAGTCCTTTAACCATTGCAGATGCTGGTGTTTATGATGTAATTATTGCCAGTGCAGGAGGAAACTGCCCAAATGTAACATCTAACGGGGCAACTTTAACGGTCACCCCTTTACCAGTAATAACCAATTTAAGTTATTCTAGTTCAGAATACTGTGTATCGGACAATACAAGCTATTCCCCAACCTTGACTGGATCAAACTTAAATGGAGGCACTTATTCTTACGTAGCAAATTCAGGAGGATCTATTACAGGATTCAATGCATCAACAGGTGCTTTTAATCCAACTAACACTGATATAGACACCTATACTATTACATATACTATACCCGCTAGTGGTGGTTGCTCTGTGGTTTCAGAAGATTTCACATTTACTATTTACAGAGATGCTACTGTTAATGCCGGAAGTAATCAAACCATCTGTTCTAACAGTACAGCAACTATGAATGCTACATTAGGAGGTGGTGGTGCTACCTCCGGTACTTGGAGCACAAGCGGAGATGGAGGGTTCAATACCCCAAGTTTATTAAATGCTGTCTATACACCAGGCTCGAATGATGTAAATTCTGGTAATGTAACTCTAACGTTTACATCTAATGATCCGGCTGGTCCTTGCCTTGCGGTATCAGATACTATGGAATTAACAATAATATCTATTCCTACTGTTGATGCAGGAACAGACCAAACTATCTGTTCTAATGAAATAGTTACCCTTAGTGGTGCTAATTTTGGAGGAAGTGCTACCTCAGCTGCATGGTCTATTATTTCAGGTGGCGGCACATTAAGTTCTATAGCTCAAACAGCTAACCCAGAAACGGTTACTTATACACCCGCAACGGGTTACTCAGGTAATGTAACCTTAAGGTTAACTACAAACAATCCTGTTGCTCCTTGTGCTTCCCAATATGATGAACTTACATTAACAGTTCAACCTTATGTAGCTGGTGGATTTACTTTGGAAGGTTATGCTTTAGATGATCAAAATAATCAAGGGCCTGTTAGTAGCGAAATAATTGCTTGTCATGAAGGTAACGGACAACTTGAAGTGAGTGGAGTTTCAGCTACAGATATTGTTGAATGGCAATATTTAAATAGCACAGTAACCGACTTTACTACAGTCCCTATTGACCCTATTGGTCCTGGTTCTACTGTTGGAAATGCAGGAAGACTTATTTATAATTTCACTGATGTTTTAACTAATGCAGTAGATGGTGCAACCGCCTTCCGAGTTGTAGTTAATACGGGTAGTGCATGTGGAGATGTTTATTCTGATGTAGCTTATGTAAGTGTAATTCCATCTAACTTAAAACCTGAGCCTGTTCAGGCTTCGCCTATAGAATATTGTTTAGGAGGAACCTCTACCTTTTCTTCCTCTGTTAATTTTGGAGGAGAAACATTAAATACAGAAGGTGGTTTTGATAACGGGCAATTAAACACTAATGACCCTGATGGATGGTTAGTTGATGGAGAGTTGGGAAGATTATCTGCTTCAGGTAATAGTGTTAATCAAAATAATTGGTCTGTTACCAATGATGGTAAAACATACCATACAGGCGTTACCTATGACAATGATATAGTTTCTCCACCAACCAACGAAGGTAAATTTGCGATTGCATATGGCTATTATAACACTACCGGTGTAGGTGGGCATCCTGTAATATTTGATCCTGATACAGGCAACAGAATTACAACCATGGAAACGCCAATTTTTAGCCTTATGACCATTCAGGATGCTGTTTTAGAATTTAGAGAGGCTTATTATTTAGAAGGTGCGCAAAACTGTTTTACTGATGAAACTCATACTACTACTGAGCCTGCACCTGCAGCTGAACTTATAATTGAGCTATCTACTGATGGAGGTGCTAATTACGATATAGAATTAAGACCAACAATTACTGGTCCAGCAAGTACACCAGCAAATTATCAAGATTTTGCGGACGTTTCTTTGGATTTAAGTGATTATTTTGGTCAAACTAATTTAAGAGTTCGATGGACATTTGTTAGAAACTGTTCTAGTAGCTGGGCAATAGATGGTATAACATTACCTGGTGTTGGAGGTGTTAGTGAAGTAGAATGGACTGATGAATTTGGTAATGTATTACCAGTAATTGCAGGTACTAACAATGTGATGTACACGCCTTATGCACCAGGTTATCAAAAATATACAGTAACCACCTATATTAATGGTTGTAGAAGTTTAGCACCAGATGGCTCTGAAGATGTATTCCTTACGGTTCACTATGCTAATGCAGGGCCAGCACCTGCTCCCGTAACAATAGACAATTGTGGTAGTAATGTTAGCCTTCATGCTTATGATAATAGATTATCACCTCGTGATAATTATGACGAATATGCTGCAGAAAACACATGGGAAGGTTGGTATTTACTACCTGGAGATGACCCAGATGATGGATGGACACCATTAAATCCAAACCCATTTAACGGATCTGATTTTGATCCCACACTCGGACCTGGAGACATCCCTGGAACCTGGTCTATTTCTAATTATATGGGCCCTAATATAGTTGACACCAATGCTCCTGAAAATTATTTCTCAGATGTCAATGATCCTAAAGCTGAGTTCTCGGGTCCAGGCGGTGATTATACTCTAACATGGACCACACCTAACAGTGGTGACGATGGTGACTGTTCTTCAGATGTTACGGTAACATTAACTGATTGTAGTACATTGGATTTTGACGGTGAAAATGATAATGTAACCTTTAGAAATAACTATGACTTAAGTGGTTCATTTAGTTTTGAAGTATGGGTTAAACCAGATGCTACTACAGAAACAGGTCTAGCAAACAATAATATTCAAACCATTTTTTCTAAACGTGATGCCACAAATGTAACACATGGTTATGATTTACGTTTAGAAGGCAACACCTTATCATTTAATTATAATGGATCAACTGCTGTAACTGCCTCTCCTATTGGAACAGATAGATGGTACCATGTAGCTGTAACATATGATGGTACTTATACACTTTATGTGGATGGTATTGAAATGGATAGTGGCGGTAGTGGTGTTCCAACATCAAATAACTACGAATTTATATTAGGGGCTATGGATCAAAATCCAGCTGGTGGTAACCCTAACCCTGTAAACTATTATAGCGGATGGATGCAAGAATTACGTATTTGGGATGTTGCGCTTACGGTTGAACAAATACGCCAGATGATGAATCAACGCATTCATGATAATGGTTTGGTAGAAGGCGATATTGTTCCTATTGATGTAGCTGGATTAAACTGGGCTAGCTTAAGAGCTTATTATCAAATGGTTCAAGCTTCTGAAATAGTTGGTGGTTATTTAATTCCAACTGGTGGAACTGGAGCCACAAATGGGCAACTAAGAAATATAGAGACTACGCAAGATGAAACCGCTCCATTACCTTATTTCACCAAAGCCATTGGCAATTGGAATACTACTGGTGCTGGAACACCTTGGCAACATGGAGATTCTGTTTGGGACCACCCTAACAGTACAGGCATTAATGGACAACCAATTGATTGGAATATAGCTCAAATAAGACATGATGTTATTTCTAATACCCAGGATGTAATTTTGCTTGGTTTACTAGTGGATGTCAATAGAGAATTAACAGTTACAAATACTGGTACACAAGATGAAACCAATACTGGCCACGGTTTATGGGTTACCCATTATCTGCTGCTTGATGGTTTAATTGATTTGATTGGAGAATCTCAGTTGGTTCAGAAACGCTATACGGGTAGTGCAGGTATATCGATAACTTCTGGAACTACAAATCAAGTTACGGAAAGTATTCTGGATGTAAATAGTAGTGGTTATATAGAACGTGACCAACAAGGAACTAATAACCCATTTAACTATAATTATTGGGGATCTCCGGTTGGGCCAAGAGTAACAGGAACTAATAACAACCCCAGAAGTGTAGGTGGAACTATGATGGATGGTAGTACAAGTGCTATGCCTCAAAACATTACCTTTACTGGAACATATACAGCACCAGACACCGATCCAATATCTGTTAGTACTCGTTGGATGTATGCCTATGAAAATTACACAAACAATACCTATGCTGCTTGGAGAAGAATCGGAAATACTGTCAATTTCAATGCTGGCTTAGGACATATTATGAAGGGTAGTGGCAATAATTATGTAGCTTATAACATTGGTACTCAAAACTATGTATTTACAGGTAAACCAAATAATAATACCATAACAACACCTATTAACGATGGATATGATGCTTTAGTTGGTAATCCATATGCTTCTGCCATAGATGCTAATGCTTTCTTAATAGATAATGGTCCTACAGGAACTAATACCATATCAGGTGCTTTATACTTTTGGGAACATTATGTTGGTAACAATACCCATATTTTAGCTCAGTATGAAGGTGGCTACGCTGTTTTAAATTTGGTTGGAGGAATTGCTGCCGCCACCCCACCCCCAACTGCTGAAGGTTATGAAATTTTAGGAGGCACAGGAACAAAAGTTCCAGAAAGATACATCCCAGTTGGGCAAGGCTTTTTTGTAACAGCAGCTGATCTTGGACCTGATGGTAATGGAGTTGGTGGGCAAATAGAATTTAATAACGACCAACGTGTTTTTGTTAGAGAAGCTTTAACTGGCTTAGCAAACAGTGGTTCGGTATTTTTGAAATCTAATAACACAAAAAAAGGAAATGCATCTGGAACTGCAACTCCCCAAAATGGTACAGCCTCAGATGACATCAAACGTTTAAGAATAGATTTTAAAACTCCTGAAGGTGCTATTCGACAACTATTGTTAGGTTTTATTCCTGGAGATAAAGCTACAGACAATGTAGACTATGGTTACGATGCACCTAAATTTAACAATTTCCCTAATGACTTAACTTGGATTATTAATGGCAAAGGTTATGAAATTCAAGGGGTTGGAGAGTTTGATGAAGCCAAATTACTCCCATTAGGCCTTTATCTAGGTTCAGGTGGAACTTTTGAAATCATTTTAAACGATATGGATGGACTTGACCCAAATACCAAGGTTTATGTCTACGATTCATTATTAGGAACATATACCAAAATAAACAATAAGAGTTTTGAAATGAATTTGGAAGCTGGTGATTATTTGGATAGGTTCTTCTTAACGTTCCAAAAAAATAATACTTTATCATTTGATAATGATAATGCACTGGATTCGTTAATAGGCATCAACTATTTACAAAACTCTAAAGAATTGTATATTAAAACCCCTGTAAATATAAATGTTAAACAGATATATTTAACAAATATATTGGGGCAGACTATTAAATCTTGGAATGTATCAAACACTCCTAATCTTTCCACCAATGAAATTAGAATACCTATCAGTAAAGTGGCCGAAGGCACTTATATTGTTAAAGTAGAAACTTTAGATGGGTCAACCAATAAGAAAATAGTGATACAGCAATAAAGACTTCAATTAATTTTTTAAAAAGAGATGCTAAAACAGCATCTCTTTTTTTTACATTTTTTTAATCATTATGTGCATTTCATCGATTTTTTTTGCTTTTTATGGATTTTTAATAAGTTAATATGTATATTAGCGCTTAAATATACCATTCATCGATAAAAATCAAATCTAATGATGAAAATTACTACTTATTTTAAGCACTATATAATAGTATGCATGATAATAGCCTTTTCCTCTATTAACACAGCTGAAGCTCAAGATGATATGCAAAAAATTCAAATAGATTTTACCATGCCCAATGGTTTTGTGAGGCATTTATTAATTGGTTTTACACCTGACAACTCTGCCACAGATGGTGTTGATTATGGCTATGATGCCATAAATAGAGATATATTTCCTGATGATTTAAATTGGTTGATAGATAACAATAGATATGTTATACAGGGTGTTGGAGAATTTGATGATACAAAAAAATATCCTTTGGGTATGTTTCTTCAAAATTCAGGAAATATAAAAATTAAACTAGCTGGTACTTACAACTTTTCATCTTCTACAAATATGTACATCTATGATAGTGAAATGGAAACTTATTCAAAGATTAACGACAAAGATTTTGATTCTTATATGACAAGTGGTGAATATACAGACCGTTTTTATCTAGCTTTTAAGGAATCAACTGAAAGTAGTGTTGCTAAAAATTCTTTATCAACCAATGATGAAATATTAGCTTCTACTAAAGTTCATTATTCTAACAAATCAAATGAATTAATTATAAGCACAAATAATAATGTAAAGATTGAAGCTATTGATATTTACAATATAGCAAGTCAAAATCTATACTCAAAAAAAACTGCTGCATACAGTGATTTCAAAATTCCTTTAACATTAAATAGTAATACTTACTATATTATTAATATGCTTACCAATAAAGGATTACTAACAAAAAAGATAATGGTGCTTTAATTGCTATTTAAATTTTTAACCAGTTTATATTTATAGTCTCTCACATGAAAAAAATTTTACTCTCAAGTATCTTACTATGCCTATGCTTACAAGCTACTTACTCGCAAAACTTAAACTACAAACGTATCATAATAAACGCTCCTTCTCATGATGTTATTCATACATTAAGTGACTTAGGTATGGATCTCACTTGTGGAGCTGTTATTAATAGTCAGGGGCTTCAGTTAGAACTCTCTAAAGATGAACTTAAAAGGGTAAAAAATAAGGGGATTGCCTATAATGTCCTTATTGATGACCTTACCAAGTATTATGCCGATAGAGCTACTAAAAATCTTCCAAATGCCATACAGGAACTTGAAGCACAAAAAACAAGCCTACACGCCAAAGCCGGTTTTGGAAAAACTAGTGTTTCTAACATCCTTTTTGATAATATAGGACAATATAACGGCTGTGATGAAATTAATTGGCCCACACCTACTAACTTTAAACTTGGTAGTATGGGAGGATGTTTTACTGTCTCTGAAACACTCGCTGAATTAGACCTTATGCGTTCGCTATATCCCAATATCATATCGGTTAAGACCAATGCGTCACCTACAAACCAAACTACCCTAGAGGGAAGAACCACATACTATGTTCGTATATCTGATAATCCTGATATCGATGAGGCTAATGAGCCTGAAACACTGTATACAGGAATGACCCATTCTCGGGAGGTTTCTAGCTTAATGAACCTGATGTATTACATGTGGTATATTCTAGAAAACTATGGCTCAGACCCTGCAATCACCTCTCTTGTAAATAACCAAGAACTCTATTTCATCCCTATTGTGAACTCCGACGGATTGGCTTACAACGAAGCTGTAGCTCCTAATGGTGGTGGCCTACAACGTAAAAACAGAAGAGATACGGGAGCGTGTTCTACTTATACTGATGGTATAGACTTAAACAGAAACTTTGGATACTATTGGGGCAACGGTGGCTCTTCTACTTCTGGATGTAGTGAAACTTACAGAGGCACTACTTATTTCTCTGAGCCTGAATCTCAAATTGTTAGAGATTTCTTTCTGGATCACGACTTTAAATTAGTACTTAACCACCACTCCTTTAAAAATGCTATGCTACATGGTTATGCGGGAGTTGACCCTGCTACCTTGGATGCTGCTGGTGTGGATAGACGTGAAGATGAATTTGCCAAGTACAACCATGATATGACCCACTTTAACCGTTATGCCTATGGACCTAGTACTCAAATTAGTGCTTTGAATAGCGGAAATATGAACGACTGGATGATGGGACCTGCTGTAGCAGGCTCTACCGGTGGCCCTGGGGCTGGTAAAGACACCATGGCTTGGACACCTGAAAATGGTGGTGGATCTGAAGCAGCCAGCTCAAGTGGATTCTGGCCAAACCCTCTGCTTATTGACGATATAGCTCGTCGTGCTATGCGAGCCAATTTCCTGGCTGCCTACTTTAGTGGTAAATATGCTAAAATTATAGATTTATCATCTTCTAACGTAACTGATTTAAGTGGTAACTTTAACTTTGGTATTGAGTATCTGGGTCAAACCGATAGTGATTTTACTCTTACGGTAACCCCCATTTCCTCTAATATAACATCGCTTACCAGCCCTTCAGTTCAGTCTGGAATGGTAACACTAGAACAGCGTAACGTGTCTGCTCCTTTTACACTTAACGCTAGTATACAACCTAACGATGCTATTGAATTTAAAGTAGCTTTGAGCAATGACGATGGTATCTTATACGAGGCTAATATTATAAAATACTATACACCGACCATACTCTTTGAAGATGACGAAGAGACTAACGGAATCTCCAACTGGACCGCCTCTGGTGGTTCTTGGGGAACGACCTCTGATGCCTTTTCTGGAACTCTAGCTATTACAGATTCTCCTGCTGGTCCTTATAATAACAATGAAAGCAAAAC
>NZ_SMZJ02000016.1 GCF_004358095.2 Seonamhaeicola sediminis | reverse complement strand
GTTTCCAATTGTTACTTACGCTGTCGATTTCAATATGTCTATGAACTTATTTTTTTCGCTCCTAAACGCGTTTCCTTGTTTAGCGGGTGCAAATATAAAACCCTTTTTTTTTACCCACAATACTTTTTAAATATTTTTTTAGAAAATCTTTTTAACCGCATTTCCCTTAAACCAATACCTAATTGTGAACATCGCATAACTGAAAATTACTCCCCCGTTTTGCGGGTGCAAACATAATACCTATTTCCCATTATACAAGAACTTTTTTAACCTTTTTTTTGACGCTTTTCTCTCAAAATCCCTAAAACCTTATTATCAATTACTTACACCAATAAAAAAATTATATAATACATAATACAACGCCTAAAAGTAAATAGTTTTGGCGATGAAAAGACGAAAAATAATTTAGTGGGACAAATTGGAAGATTCAATATACGCAAAAACTCTTTAAACAACAAGAGATCTGAGTGTAAAAAAACAGGCGTTTGATATTTTGGCTCTGCGAGTAATTTAAAAAACTGTGCTACCTACATATTACATGAACACTTAATACTATACTCAACAAATACAAATTTTTACTGTCTATTTTATATTTTTATCGAGTTTGTTGATGCGTTAGGGATTGAACGATTGGACTGCGCTCACCGCAGGCTAACTGTATGAAATCCTTTTTGACAAAGGCAAAAAGATTGAGTAGTGAAAGCCCGGACCGAGGAACGAAGGTAACGCCAAAAATTTATCTCTTTAATACATGTATAAAATTATACCTATATATATATTGTGTGGGTTTGTTTATACTATTATCTTTGCAGGCGAATTTCAATTAATCTTATGATAGATATTACTTTACCTGATGGTAGTATAAAAACGTTTGAGGAAAACGTTACACCAATGGATGTTGCTAAGAGTATTAGCGAAGGGTTAGCTAGGAATGTTATTTCTGCAAGTTTTAATGGAACAACTATTGAAACCGTTACTCCTTTAACTACAGACGGCGCTTTAGTATTATATACATGGAGAGATGATAAAGGTAAAACGGCTTTTTGGCATTCTTCTGCCCACGTTCTGGCTCAGGCCATTGAAGAATTGTACCCGGGTGTAAAACTTACTATTGGACCTGCTATTGAAAGAGGATTCTATTATGATGTTGATTTTGGAGAGCATATAATATCTGAAAAAGATTTTAAAGCTATTGAAAACAAAATGCTTGAGATTGCACGTGGCAAGCATGATTTTAAAATGCGTTCTGCCACTAAAGCTGAAGCTCTTACATTATATAAGGACAATGAGTTTAAAACTGAGCTTATTGAAAACTTAGAAGATGGTACTATTACTTTCTGTGACCATTCTACGTTTACAGATTTGTGCCGTGGTGGTCATATACCCAACACAGGCATTATAAAAGCCGTTAAGGTTTTGAGTGTTGCTGGAGCCTACTGGCGTGGTGACGAAACCAAACCGCAATTAACACGCGTTTATGGTATTTCATTTCCTAAGCAAAAAGAGCTTGCCGAGTATTTGGATTTACTTGAAGAAGCGAAGAAACGCGACCATAGAAAATTAGGAAAAGAATTGGAGTTCTTTACTTTCTCACAAAAAGTTGGACAAGGGTTACCTTTATGGTTACCTAAAGGAACTGCACTTCGTGAACGTTTGGAGAATTTTTTAAAGGCTGCACAAAAGAAAGCTGGTTATGAAATGGTTGTTTCTCCTCATATTGGACAAAAAGAGTTATATGTTACATCAGGACATTATGCTAAATATGGTGAAGATAGTTTTCAGCCTATAAAGACACCAAAAGAGGATGAAGAGTTTTTATTGAAACCTATGAACTGCCCGCACCACTGTGAAATATACAACAGTTTTCAATGGAGTTATAAAGACCTGCCAAAACGATATGCTGAATTTGGCACTGTATATAGATATGAACAAAGTGGAGAATTACATGGTTTAACCCGAGTAAGAGGCTTTACTCAAGATGATGCACACCTTTTTTGTACTCCTGATCAACTAGATGAGGAGTTTAAAAACGTTATTGATTTAGTGTTATATGTATTTGGTTCTTTGGGTTTTGAAAACTTTACGGCACAGGTTTCTGTAAGAGACCCTGAAAATCCAGACAAATATATAGGTGATACTAAAAATTGGGAAAAAGCAGAACAAGCCATTATTAATGCAGCAAATGATAAAGGCTTAGATTATATCATTGAAGAAGGTGAAGCCGCATTTTACGGTCCGAAGTTGGATTTTATGGTAAAGGATGCTTTAGGAAGACAGTGGCAATTAGGAACCATTCAAGTTGATTACAATTTACCAGAGCGTTTTGACCTTACGTACAAAGGAAGTGACAACGAGTTACACCGCCCTGTAATGATACACAGAGCGCCTTTTGGAAGTATGGAACGCTTTGTGGCATTACTACTAGAACATACTGGAGGTAATTTCCCGCTTTGGTTAATACCAACTCAATGTATTATCTTGTCACTTAGTGAGAAATATGAAAAATACTCTGAAAAAGTTTTAAATTTGCTAGAAAATGACGAAATTCGCGCCCTTGTTGATCATAGAAATGAAACTATAGGGAAGAAAATTCGGGAAGCCGAAATGCAAAAACACCCTTTTATGCTCATAATTGGTGAGCAAGAAGAAAAAGAAAACAAAGTAACTGTGCGTAGACACGGAGGAGAAGATTTAGGCATGATGACCATTGAATCCTTCTCAAAAATTATAAAAGAAGAGATTAGTAAAACGTTAAAATCGTTCTAGAGTAAAGAAACAAAGTTTAATTTAAAACAGATAAGCCATAGCAATTAGAAGAAGAAGACAGCCTCAAAGAGTTATACAAGAAGACAAACACAGAATTAACTCTAAAATAACATCACCAAAAGTACGTGTTGTGGGTGAAAATGTTGAAGTAGGTGTTTACACAATTATAGAAGCATTAGCAATTGCAGAAGATCAAGAATTAGATTTGGTTGAGATTTCGCCAAAAGCAGATCCTCCAGTGTGTAAGGTTATGGATTATAAAAAGTTTCTTTATGAACAAAAGAAACGAGATAAAGCCTTAAAGGCCAAAGCTAGTAAAGTAGTCATTAAGGAAATAAGGTTTGGACCACAAACAGATGACCATGACTACGAGTTTAAAAAGAAACATGCTGAAAAGTTCTTAAAAGATGGAGCTAAGCTTAAAGCCTTTGTGTTTTTTAAAGGACGTTCCATCATATTTAAAGAGCAAGGACAAATTTTATTATTACGTTTAGCTCAAGACTTAGAAGAGTTTGGTAAGGTTGAGCAGATGCCTAAACTTGAAGGTAAGCGTATGACGATGTTCATAGCTCCTAAAAAAGAAAAGAAATAGTATGAGATGCTGATACGAGATTAGCATGATAAAGATAATTAAGCGAGATAATTAAAACTAGGAAAAGAAATGCCTAAAATGAAAACAAAATCTAGTGCCAAAAAACGTTTTAAGTTAACGGGTACTGGTAAGATTAAAAGAAAGCACGCTTTTAAGAGTCATATTTTGACAAAAAAATCTAAGAAGCGTAAGCTTGCTCTGACTCATGATACATTAGTACATAAGGCAGACGAAGATAATATTAAAACCATGTTACGTTTAAAGTAACAAAAGTTTTAATTGGTTAAATAAATTATAAACCCTGGAGTGTGGCTCATTTGATTGACAATTGTAGATTTTAGATTTACAATTTTTATAGAAAATACCAAAGTACCCATTATCGGTCGCCCACTACAAAAAAATTAGAAATTATGCCAAGATCAGTAAATTCTGTAGCTAAGAGAGCTAGAAGAAAAAAGATTATTAAACAAGCAAAAGGTTACTTTGGAAGACGTAAAAACGTTTGGACAGTAGCTAAAAATGCGGTTGATAGAGCGATGCAATACTCGTACAGAGACCGCAGAAACAAAAAAAGAACATTCCGCGCTTTATGGATCACGCGTATTAACGCTGGAGCCAGAGAACACGGTTTATCTTATTCTCAATTTATGGGGAAATTAAAAGCTAATGGTATTGAGTTAAACCGTAAGGTTTTGGCCGATTTAGCTATGAATAACCCAGAAGCTTTTAAAGCTGTAGTAGAGAAAGTAAAATAAGGCTTTTTGCCTATTGTAAAACATATTATTCGCTTAATAAAAAATCCGATTCGTTTTGAATCGGATTTTTTTATTCTCCAAAAGCCGTAACTACTAGATTTCTTGCCCCACCATAATCTCTATGTTCACACAAATAAATCCCCTGCCAAATTCCTAAATTAAGTTTCCCATTTGTTATAGGAATTTGAACTGAAGTCCCTAATAAAGAAGTTTTTATATGTGCCGGCATATCATCAGCACCTTCATAAATATGCTTATAATACGGCGCATTTTCGGGAACCATCTCATTAAAGTGACTTTCAAAATCTGTTCTAACTGTATAATCGGCATTTTCATTAATAGTCAAACTTGCTGATGTATGTTTGATAAAAACTTGTAATTGGCCTACAGATATTTCCCTTATTTGTGGTAATACGCTTAAAACTTCATCTGTAATTAAATGGAATCCTCTAGTGTACGGTTTTAGTTTTATTTGTTCCTGAAAAAATTTCATACTAATTTATAATGCATCAAATATAACTTATTACGCAAAAAGCTTAATTAATAAGAACTATTATTTTAAAATGAACGCAACCTTTGACTGATTTTTGAGTCTTAATATAAACTTGCACATTATGAAAAAGACAATTTTAATACTAACAACTGTTCTTTTAACAATAAGCAGTTGCAGCGTATCTAATAACGATAATGATGACCCTATTGAAGTTACCCTATACCACTGGAATCTTATTAATGTAAGCGGAGGTATAGCTGGAGTAGATAATGATTTTGAAGTTGGTGATATTGTTTGGAATTATGACTCGTTTGAGAATCTTCTTCATGTTGAAAACAGTAATTCTGATGAAACAATTGAAGATGGTTTAGATTCTGGAGTTTATGAGTTTTCAGTTTTTGAGTTGAATTTGAATATTTATACACTTTTAGACTTTGACGAATTTGGCGAAATTTATGAATCTGAAACTGATGATACTGTTTTAATCATAAATCAAAATAGTCTGTCTACTGGTGCTGCGTCCGATGGTTTTTTGTATACATTTAAAATAACCACTTCAACAATAGAAATATAAATCACTAAGTTTTCTGTTTCTTTTTTCTGGCAGCAGGAAACAATACATTGTTTAAAATAAGTCTATATCCTGGTGAGGTTGGGTGTAAATCCAGTTCGGTTTTTGCGTCTCCTACCCGGTGCTGATAATCTTCAGGATCATGACCCCCATAAAAAGTAAAAAAGCCTTTACCTTTTATACCATGAATGTATTTAGCTTCTCCATTCATTTTAGTTTCTCCCATTACCAATACATTCGATTTAATTTCTTCTCTGGTAAAAGATGTTGTTTGGCCCATAAACCCTTTTACCAAAGCTGTATGATTTTGACATAACATAGTTGGGATTGGATCCCACTTTGCAGAAAACTCCATAAGAGAGAAATAGTCTGTGGTTTTAGAAACATTTCGCTTTCTAGTCATATCAATTGAAGAAAACTCATAAATCAATGGACTTCGTTCTAAAGTAAAATCTTTAAAGGCAAACGTTTTGCTGTAGTCTATTTTATTTTGATACCCCGCTTCGCTACCATCACCATCAAACATAGGTTCACAAATATCTAAGCCCTCAGCAGATAAAGCTATATCAAAACTATCCGTAGCGCTACACATAGCAAACATAAACCCCCCGCCAATAACATAATCTCTAATTTTTAAAGCTACTGCCAGTTTAGCTTGTGATACTTTATCGTATCCTAGTTTTGCAGCAAGAGCTTCTGCTGATTTTTTTTCATTTATATACCAAGAATAGGCTCTGTACATTCCATAGAATTTACCATACTGTCCTGTAAAATCCTCATGATGTAAGTGCAGCCAATCATACAACAGTAAGTTGTCATTTAATACCTCTTCATCATAAACTGTCTCATAAGGGATTTCTGCATATTGTAAAACCATAGTAACGGCATCGTCCCAAGGTTGTTTTCCGCTAGGTGTATAAACAGCAATTTTAGGAGCCTTTTCTAAAACCACTGCTTCCATATTTTTACTTGGGCTGCTAATTTCTTCTAGAATAGTTTCAGCCATAGTATTGGAAATTATCTCAAAAGAAACACCTCGTATTTGACATTCTTTTTGGATACTTTCGGTATCTGGTAACAAAAAAGAACCTCCTCTGTAATTTAGTAGCCATTTTACTTTTAGCTGTTTCTCCAGAGTCCAATAAGTGATTCCGTAAGCTTTTAAATGATTTTTTTGGCTATCAGCATCCATTGGAATGAGCACATAAGACGCAAACGCTTTTACTGATAGCAATAAAAACATGATGAAGGCTAAGACATTTTTCATAGACCGAAAGATACTTAAAAATGTGCTTAAAAGAATGTATTTAACAGAAGATTAATTCCTAGAATGGCACCTCGTTATCATCATCTTCATTAAACGAACTACCAAATGCCTGATCTGGACTTGCGGTAAAATTATCTGGTTTAAAAGTATCATCATTAGCGGCAGCGTTCATTTTTGAATGAAACTCAAAAGGTGAATCAAAATCATCTAAGTTATCAAATTTACCAAGATGCCCAATGAATTTTAATCTGATATTATCCAGACCACCATTTCTGTGTTTTGCTATTATAAATTCAGCTTGTCCTTCAGTTGGTGAGCGTTCTTCATCATCCCATTCATCAATTTTGTAGTATTCTGGTCTGTATATAAAACTCACAATATCTGCATCCTGTTCAATGGCTCCAGACTCACGTAAATCTGATAGTAATGGGCGCTTACTACCTCCTCTAGTTTCAACGGCACGTGATAACTGAGATAATGCTATTACTGGAACATTAAGCTCTTTTGCCAACGCTTTTAAATTACGGGATATCATAGATATTTCCTGTTCCCTGTTGCCAGTAGTTGAACTACCACCCGTCATAAGTTGTAAGTAATCAATCATGATTAATTTTATATCATGTTGAGAGGATAAACGACGTGCTTTTGCTCTTAAATCGAAAATAGATAGTGATGGGGTATCATCAATAAAAAGTGGAGCTTTTTCTAATCCTTTCACTTTTACATTTAATTGCTCCCATTCATGTTTTTCCAATTTACCTGTTCGAAGTTTTTCAGAAGATAACCCAGTTTCACTAGAAATTAAACGTGTAATTAACTGTACCGATGACATCTCTAAAGAAAAGAAGGCCACCGGAATATTTTGATCAACAGCAATATTTCTGGCCATAGAAAGCGTTAATGCTGTTTTACCCATACCAGGACGTGCCGCTACAATAATTAAATCTGAAGGTTGCCACCCTGAGGTTAATTTATCTAATTTATTAAATCCTGTTGGAATTCCGCTTAACCCTTCTTTATTAGAAATTTCTTCAATCTTCTTTTTTGCCTGAATTACCAAATCTTGCGCAGATTCACTAGACTTTTTTATGTTGCCCTGTGTAACTTCATATAGTTTAGCTTCGGCCTTATCCAATAAGTCAAAAACATCTTTGGTTTCATCATAAGAATCTTCAATAATTTCACTAGAAATCTTAATTAAACTACGCTGGATAAACTTTTGTAAAATAATGCGTGCATGAAACTCAATATGCGCAGAAGAGGATACTTTTTGTGTTAAAGAAATGAGATAAAAATCACCGCCAACCATTTCCAATTTTGCATTCTTCTTTAATTGCGTTGAAACGGTTAATAAGTCAATGGGCTCACTATTTTCAAACAACTCAAAAATAGCTTCAAAAATATGTTGGTGTGCTTCTTTGTAGAATGCATCAGGGCTTAAAATATCTATTACTTCGTCAACTCCCTTCTTATCAATCATCATTGCACCCAACACAACTTCCTCTAAATCAATAGCTTGTGGAGGTATTTTTCCTTTCTCCAGACTGATTAGGGTACTTTTATCTACTTTATATCCTTGAATTTGGTTAGGTTGTTTCATAGCTACGAAAGTAATTAAAAAGAAGATTGAAATTACAATGAGGTAAAAATCGATTTCAACTAACAGTTAACAATTTAACTGTTAATAACTTAATTATATTGTGAATAAGCATAAAAAAACCTGAAGTGTTTAACTCCAGATTTTGTGTTCTTTGGTTTTAAAAGGATTAGCCTTTAAATACACCCATATTGGCATATTTATCCATACGTTTAGCAACCAATTCTTTTGGTGATAAGTTTTTTAAAGACTCATAAGTCTTTACAATTGTACTACTCACTGATGCAAATGTTTTTTCTTTATCTCTATGCGCTCCTCCAAGCGGTTCTTTAATAATTTGATCAACTAATTTTAGTTTTTTCATATCAGTAGCAGTCAACTTTAAAGCTTCTGCTGCTTGTTCCTTATACTCCCAACTGCGCCACAAAATAGAAGAACAAGACTCTGGAGAAATTACAGAATACCAAGTATTTTCAAGCATTAAAACCACGTCTCCAACTCCAATTCCTAAAGCGCCACCAGAAGCTCCTTCTCCAATAACAATGGTTATAATAGGCACTTCTAATCTTGTCATTTCAAGAATATTTCTAGCTATAGCTTCTCCTTGCCCACGCTCTTCTGCTTCTAAACCGGGATAGGCTCCTGGAGTATCTAAAAGTGTTACCACAGGTATACCAAACTTCTCTGCCATTTTCATCAAGCGCAATGCTTTACGGTAACCTTCTGGATTTGCCATTCCAAAATTTCTGTACTGTCTAGTTTTGGTATTATATCCTTTCTGCTGGCCAATGAACATAAAACTCTGGTCGCCTATTTTTCCCAAACCACCAATCATGGCTTTATCATCTTTAAAGTTTCTGTCTCCGTGTAACTCTAAAAAAGTATCACCACAAATAGCTTTAATATAATCTAAAGTATATGGTCTGTTAGGGTGACGGGATAACTGAACACGCTGCCAAGGGGTTAGCTTTTTGTAAATATCTTTTTGGGTAGCTTTTAATTTCTTTTCAATTTGCTCACAAGTCTCAGTGACATCAACTTCACTTTCCTCTCCAATGACCTTACATTTTTGAAGTTGTTCTTCTAGTTCTTTTATGGGGAGTTCAAATTCTAAATATTCCATAAGAATTCCTTTTGGCTATTAATTTTGGTTAGGCTACAAATATAAAAACTTTAATCTTGATTAAGCCTTAAGAATATTTACTTTTTAGTTTTTTGGAGTTTTTAAGTATCCCATTTAATAATACTGTTACTATTATAATAATGGCCCCATAGTAAAATGAGTTACTCATTTTTTCTTTCTCTGGAAACAAGAGTATAGCCATTAATATTCCGTATATAGGTTCTAAATTATATGTTAACACAACTGTGTAAGGGCTAATTAATTTCATTACATATACTGATGCTATAAATGCATAAGCAGTACAAACTGATGCTAAAATGAATAAATAAATAAAATCCATTCTGCTTAAATTAAAAAATTCTTGACTAAAACCATCAGTAGAAAAAATCAGAAATAATGTTATAAAAAAAACACCACTTAGAAATTCATAAAACGAAATTACCGTAGCGGTGTGTTGCCTTAAAAAACTACCATTTAATACAGCAAATAGCGATGAAAAGAATGCTGACAATATACCCAAAATAATTCCTGTGAGATACTTTATTTCGCTTTGCGTGATAATAAAAACACCAATAATCACAATGATTCCGAAAACAATTTCATACCAAATTATTTTTCGTTTGTAAATAATGGGTTCTATGAAAGATGCAAAAAATGCTCCCGTTGAAAACATAGCCAAAGCTATGGAAATATTAGCCTCATCAATAGCACCAAAAAAACAAATCCAATGAGCCGCAATTATAATGCCTGCAACAGATAATTTTAAAATGGACTTAGGTTTGATTCTTATTTTAACTTTTGCCACTTTAATGTAAAAGAACATTAAAATTGAGGCCATAAACATTCTAAACCAAACTAAAGGAATAGCAGCAATTGAAATTAACTCACCTAAAATAGCCGTAAAACCAGCTATAAAAACTAAAAAATGTAAATGAAGATAATTTTTGAGTTTAGCGTTTGGCATTATTTAAAAGGTAAATAGCTAAGATACCAAAAAGCGTGTTAGGAAACCAGGCAGCTACTGCGGGAGAAAAGTCTGATTGTTCTGCCATAACACCAAAAACCTTATCGAAAAAAACAAAAACCATTGCAATACAAATACCTAAGGCTAAATTAACACCCATACCTCCTCTTCTTTTTATTGAAGACACCGCAACAGCTATAATAGTTAAAATAAAAACTGAAACTGGTAAGCTCCACTTACGATACAAAACCAATTTAAATCGCCCTACTTCTGAGGAACCCCGAGCTTCTTCTTCTTTGATGAATTTTGTTAAATCTCCGTAGCTTAAAACTTCGGCAGCATATTTAGGAGGTGTTAGGTCCTTAACCGTGAAATCAAAAAGTGTATCCTTGGTTCTTATACTCTCTAATTCATCTTCATCATCAAGGATTTTTCTTTTAATATAATTTGTTAACCTATACGTTGTGTCTTCTTCAATATATCTAATATTATCGGCAGTTATTTTATACACAAGCTTATTGTCTTTAAAGTGCTCTAATGTAAAATTAAAGCCTTTATTAGTTTTCATATCAAAACTGCTCACATAAATAATATCATTGTCATTTATTTTTCTGAATACATTAATATTATCAACTGCTTTCCTACCCTTCTTTAAATATTTATAAGTAAAATCATTAAAACCTTCGCTTGCTTTGGGAGCCAAATACATACCCAATACCATAGAGAAAATGGCTATGAGACAAGCTCCTATTAAATAGGGTCTTAAAAAACGAGTAAAAGAAACCCCTGAACTTAAAAAGGCAATTACTTCAGTATTATTTGCAAGTTTTGAAGTAAACCAAATAACTGATATAAATAAAAATAACGGAAATAATAAATGTGTAAAATAGATTGTAAAATCTAAAAAGTATATCAAAACTTCTGATAAAGGCACTTCATTTTCAAGAATTTTACCAATCTTTTCCGCTAAATGTACCGTTATCATTATAGGTATAAATAATAACAGCATTGTTGAAAAAGTGAGCAAATATCGTTTTAATATGTACCAATCTAATATCTTCATTTACTATTACAAACGTTTATCCATTTGCTTCACCATGGTGTCCTTCCAAGTTTTAAAATCTCCAGCTAATATATGTTTTCTAGCTTCTCTAACCAACCACAAATAAAAACCTAAATTATGGATGGTAGCTATTTGTTTACCTAATAATTCATTAACAGAAAACAAATGACGCAAATAGGCTTTGCTATACTCTGTATCTACAAAAGTAATGCCCATGTCATCAATGGGCGAAAAATCATCTTCCCACTTCTTGTTTTTAATATTTATAGTACCATGAGCCGTAAACAACATACCGTTTCTGGCATTACGCGTTGGCATAACACAATCAAACATATCTATACCTAACGCAATATTTTCTAAAATATTGATTGGTGTACCAACTCCCATTAAATACCTAGGTTTATCTTCTGGTAAAACACCACAAACAACCTCGGTCATAGCATACATTTCTTCGGCAGGTTCTCCAACCGATAAGCCTCCAATAGCATTTCCAACCGCTCCGGTATTGGCAATATATTCGGCTGACTGGATACGTAAGTCTTTGTAAGTACTACCTTGAACAATTGGGAAAAACGCTTGACTATAATCGTATTTTAGAGGTGTTTTTTCTAAATGACTGATACATCTATCTAACCATCTATGCGTCATATGCATAGAACGTTTAGCATAATTGTAATCACAAGGGTAAGGAGTACATTCATCAAAAGCCATAATAATGTCTGCCCCAATACTTCTTTGAATTTCCATGACGTTTTCAGGAGTGAAAATGTGGTAACTTCCATCTATGTGCGACTTAAATTTAACCCCCTCTTCCTTAATTTTTCTGTTTGCAGAAAGGGAATACACTTGATAACCACCAGAATCGGTTAGAATATTTCTATCCCAATTCATGAACTTATGAAGCCCTCCTGCTTTTTCAATAATGTCGGTTTGCGGACGCAAGTATAAATGGTATGTGTTACCTAAAATAATATCAGGATTAATATCTTCTTTCAACTCTCGTTGATGCACTCCCTTTACGGTTGCAACTGTACCAACAGGCATAAAAATAGGAGTTTCAATATGTCCATGATCGGTAGTTATTATTCCTGCCCTGGCTTTACTTTGGCTGTCTTGTGCTTTAAGCTGAAACTTCATCTATTATATATTCAATGGGCAAATATACTTAACTGAAAAATGATAACGTTTGTATTAAAAAGAAAATAATTTAGTTTTGGCAGCGTTTTTGATAATGTTAAACAAATCTTAAAAACGAACAATTATGAGAAATGTATTTTTAATCGCATTATTTGCGTTACTTCTAACTGCTACAACCAAAGCACAAACAGCAACCGGGTTTGGTTTTAAAGCTGGTTTAAACTATAATGCTAATGGGAACTATTTTGATTCGGTAGGTGAAAATGCTAAACATCCCGACAGAAATATTGGGTACCACTTTGGACTTTTTGGAAAGGTTGGGAACAAAATATATTTTAAACCTGAGGCTGTTTTCACTAGTACAAAAAGTGATTATAACGATGACACTTTTAAAATGCAAAAAATTGATGTTCCCTTGTTAGTTGGCGCTAAGGTTATAGGCCCTTTAAGTGTTTTTGGCGGACCATCATTACAGTTCATTTTAGATTCTGAATTTGACAACATTTCTATTAACAATATTGAAAACGACTTTTCAGTTGGCTTAAACTTTGGAATAGGACTAAACTTAAATAAAATAGGTATTGATGTTAGATATGAAAGAGGGTTTAACAATAACGAAGCCACATTTTTAAATAATAACATCAACAACATTGAGGATAGGTTAGACACAAGACCAGACCAACTCATTTTGAGCTTATCTTTCATTCTCTAATTTAGCCCAACGCATACATATAGAGGTCGTAATATTTACGACCTCTTTTTATTTATGATTAATAGCTTCACCAGCTCCACTAGGTATCCTGATGTTCTCTACAATTTCCTGAACCTCTTCAGGAGGCGCTTTTGTAAATTTCATTATAGTAATAGATACTATAAAATTTAATACCATGGCAACAGTTCCAAACCCTTCTGGTGAGATTCCAAACCACCATTCACTTTTATCGGGTATTGTATCATCAAACCAACCTAATTTATATTTTATCATATAAAGCAGCATTGCTAAAATACCAACCACCATATCTGCAACAGCACCTTCTTTATTCATACGTTTATATAGATTCCTAAAATAATAGCAGGAAAGAACGAAGCTGCCGCCAAACCAAAAGCTAAAGCTACTACTGCCGCCACAAAACCAGGTGGGTATATACCATAATAACCAGCTACTAAAACTGCTCCAACTGCCGATAACCGAGCTGCCATCAACTCTCCTTTTTCAGAAATGGAGGGTTTAATTACTTTTTAAATTAAATCATGTGAAACCGATGCCGAAATCACTAGTAATAATCCCGCTGCTGTTGATAAAGCAGCTGCTAAACCTCTTGCCGCTACTAAAGCAATAACCCAATTTGGTAGTCTCGCAATTCAGGATTGGCAAACTCTTTTATGTAGTTGTCTGTAGGTAATATGCTGCGCCTCTTCCTCTGGATTATTAGGTTCAAATAAAATAGCCGTTTTATTTACATTTGTTGTTAAATGTCTGTCAATACAGTTAACTGTAATATTTAGTTTAGCTCCCTCAAACCATTTTACTTCTGGCTTAGTAAAATCCCAATGTAAAACTTTATCCCATTTTTTGTACCATAAAAAATGTTCTTCTGCTACTTCTTCCCAAAAACTTTCTGGATCCCTAACAGATTTTCTATAAACTTGGTAATATTCTTCTAAATGTTTAATGTGATAGTTACTCATTAGTTAGATGATTAATTGTGATTGTCTAAAATAATAAATTCATCTAAAATTTATAGATCTAAGAGAGTTAGTTTAAATTTTTAAACCTATATTTATTTTTCTTCTTGTTACTATGCATAAAACAAACAGGTTGTACTTTATTGATGCTGTTAGGGCTTTTGCAATTTTGATGATGCTTCAAGGGCACTTCATTGATACCCTTTTAAATCCTATTTACAGAGATGATACTAACATTACCTACAACATTTGGCAATACTTTAGAGGTATCACTGCACCTGTGTTTTTTACTATTTCTGGATTAGTATTTACCTATTTGCTTCTAAAGGCGTTTGCTAAAAATGATGACAAACCCCGAATTAAAAAAGGCCTACTAAGAGCACTATTTCTTATTTTTACTGGTTACGTGCTACGTATTAATTTTTTGAGTTGGTTCTCTGGGAAATTTAGTACCAATTTTCTTGTAGTTGATGTGTTGCAGTGTATTGGTGTTTCTTTAATTCTTTTGATAGCATTACATGTTCTTTTAAGAAAATACAGTTATTTATTTTCAATGGTTTTATTTACTATTGGATTTATGTGTTTTTTAACTGAACCACTTTATAGAAGTTTAAGTTTAAATCATATCCCTTTTGTATTAGCAAACTACTTTTCAAAAACTAATGGTTCAGTTTTTACTATACTACCATGGTTTGGTTATTCTGCATTTGGTGCATTTACAGCAACTGTTTTTTTTAGACATGTACACAGGTATAAATTTAAACTGTTAACCATAATTGTTTTTTTTATGGTGGGTTATTTTCTTATTTATCATTCTTCGTGGTTTTTAAATAAACTTTTCTACTTTACAGGCATAGAATTATTTTATGAGAGTGCCAATTATAATTATTTATTTACCCGATTTGGTAATGTTCTGGTATTATTTGGTTTGTTTTATAGCTTAGAACGGTTTTTTAAAGCTTCGTTCATTACAAAAATTGGACAAAAAACACTTTCCATTTATGTATTTCACTTTATTTTGTTGTTCGGTAGCTTTACAGGTTATGGGTTAAAAAGATATTTAAGTAAAGTTTTAAACCCTCAAGAAGCTATTATTGGTGCTATACTTTTTATAATGTTTGTTTGTGTAATTGCCTTTTATTATGCAAAAACTAATGCTTTTTTATATTCTAAAATAAAATTTTTAATTGATAAAGTGAAAAGTAATTAGTACTTGTTTCGACTATGTAGTTATGAAAATTTTACAAACACTTATCATCGTTTCTGTATTTCAAATTAGTTTTTCACAAATACACTCTACTGATAGTCTTAATGCCGTTACCAGTTCTACTCACGTCTATAAAGTAATTAAAAAAGATACTTTAAAATTAGATTTATACAAACCTAAATATTTCAATGATTCAAAACCGATACTCATTTACGTGCATGGAGGAGGTTTTGCTAGTGGTTCAAGAAACGAATCTCATACTGTTGAATTTTGCAATAAACTAGCAGAACATGGTTTTCCAGTAGCCTCAATTTCGTATAGATTAACAATGAAAAACAAAGGGCTGGGTTGCAATGTAAAGGTTAAAGAGAAATTAAAAGCGTTCAATAGAGCTTCAGAGGACATTAGTTACGCTGCTAAATTCTTAATAAAAAATAGTAAAAACTTAAAAATAAATACAAATAACATAGTTTTAGCAGGTAACAGTTCTGGAGCCGAGGCTATCTTAAATCTGGTTTATGTTTATGATAATGATATCTTACCTAAACATTACAAATTTGGTGGAGTTATAAGCTTAACTGGTGCTGTAATATCTCTTGAAAATATTAATACCTCTACAGCAATACCCACGCAACTATTTCATGGAACCAATGACAACTTAGTGCCTTATTACATTGCAGCTCATCATTTTTGTGAGGAAGAAGATACTGGCTATTTACTTTTGTACGGTTCTCGAGCCATTGCAGACCGTTTAAAAGGACTTGGTAAGAGCTATTTCTTAACATCGATTGTTGCAGAACCACATCAAAGATCAAGTGCTCCCATGCATAATCATTTCAACGATATATTGGATTTTCTGAATAATGATATTATAGACAATAACATTAGACAAACCGAACGCATTTTAGGCTTTTAGCTCATTTAATATTAAATGATAAAACATCACTTAAAGAACTTAGTTTGTACGAAGCTAAATGTGATTATCAATTACGGACAAAATATAATTGTTTAATGTTGCTTAATAACATTACTAGCTCCACTAGGTATCCTAATGTTCTCTACAATTTCCTGAACCTCTTCAGGAGGCGCTTTTGTAAATTTCATTATAGTAATAGATACTATAAAATTTAATACCATGGCAACAGTTCCAAACCCTTCTGGTGAGATTCCAAACCACCATTCACTTTTATCGGGTATGGTATCATCAAACCAACCTAATTTATATTTTATCATATAAAGCAGCATTGCTAAAATACCAACCACCATACCTGCAACAGCACCTTCTTTATTCATACGTTTGTAAAAGATTCCTAAAATAATGGCAGGAAAGAACGAAGCTGCCGCCAAACCAAAAGCTAAAGCTACTACTGCCGCCACAAAACCAGGTGGGTGTATACCATAATAACCAGCTACTACAACTGCTCCAACTGCCGATAAGCGAGCTGCCATCAACTCTCCTTTTTCAGAAATGGAGGGTTTAATAACTTTTTTAATTAAATCATGTGAAACCGATGCCGAAATCACTAATAATAATCCCGCTGCTGTTGATAAAGCAGCTGCTAAACCTCCTGCCGCTACTAAAGCAATAACCCAATTTGGTAGTCTCGCAATTTCGGGATTGGCAAGTACCATGATGTCTCTATCAACTGTTAGTTCATTGTTTATTTCATCAGCTACATATTGAATATTACCATCATCATTTTTATCTTCAAATCTTATGAGTCCAGTAGTTTCCCATTTCTTAAACCATTCTGGCATATTCTCATACGGCTTATTAGAAACCGTTTCTATCATATTTGTTCTAGCAAAAACCGCTACAGCCGGAGCAGTTGTATACAGCAAAACAATGAGTAACAAAGCTATTCCTGCAGATTTACGTGCATCTCTAACCCGCTTTACAGTAAAAAATCTAACAATAACGTGTGGTAATCCGGCAGTACCAACCATAAGTGCCAATGTAATGGCAAAAACATCGATAGTTGACTTAGAACCTTCGGTATATTCGTTGAAACCTAATGCTGTACTCAATCCATCTAGTTTGTCTAATAAATATCCTGAACCATCTATTAATTCAGAACCAAATCCAAATTGAGGAATTGGATTCCCTGTCATTTGAAATGATATAAAAATGGCCGGCACCATAAACGCAAAAATTAGCACACAATATTGTGCCACCTGTGTATAAGTAATACCTTTCATACCTCCTAAAACGGCATAAAACAGTACAATAAACATCCCAATGATGACACCTGTATTAATATCAACCTCTAAAAACCTAGAAAATACAATACCTACCCCACGCATTTGTCCAGCAACATATGTAAAAGAAACAAGCAAGGCACAAAAAACAGCCACTATACGTGCTGTTTTTGAATAATATCTATCTCCAATAAAATCGGGTACTGTAAATTTTCCAAACTTTCGTAAATAGGGTGCCAACAATAAAGCTAATAATACATAACCACCGGTCCATCCCATTAAATATACAGCACCGTCATAACCGGCAAAAGAAATGATACCAGCCATTGAGATAAAGGATGCGGCGCTCATCCAATCTGCGGCAGTAGCCATTCCATTGGCCCAAGGTGATACACCTCCACCAGCAACATAAAAATCTTTTGTAGAATTTGCTCTTGACCAAATGGCAATACCAATGTATAATGCAAAAGTTAGTCCCACTAAAATGTAGGTCCAATCTTGAACGCCTATGGCAGTAATTAAATAACTAATTGTCATAGCCGTACTTTTTATCGAGTTTATTCATAAGTCGTACATACACAAAAATGAGGATTACAAATACATACATAGAGCCTTGTTGTGCAAACCAAAACCCCAATTTAAATCCTGCAACCTTAATGGTATTTAATTCGTCTTTAAATAATATTCCAGCCCCATAGGAAACCAAAAACCAGATAGCTAGTAGCATTAGAACATATCTAATGTTTTCTTTCCAATAGGCTTTTGCCTTATTTTTTTTAGTCATTTTTAGTTGGTTAAGACTTTAAATATATAAAAACGTATTTTTAATACCACAAGTTTAAATCAATCTATTGTTTATAACATGGCATACGACGAATATTTAGCAGACCGTATTAGAAATCAACTAAAAGAAAAAAGGGTGAATTTTACTGATCAAAAAATGATGGGTGGCTTATTGTTTAAATTAGATAATAAAATGCTTTGTGGTATTCACATTGATAAAAAATATGGAGACAGCTTATTAATGGCTCGTATTGGTGAGGATGTTTATAAAAAGGAACTTGAAAAACCATGTTGTTTACCTATGGATTTTACAGGACGCCCTATGAAGGGCTATATATTTGTGACTCCAGAAGGCTTTGATTCTGAAGACGATTTAAGCTATTGGCTAGATTTATGTATCACATTTAATCCTTTGGCTAAGGCTAGTAAACCAAGAAAAAAGAAACAATAACCCCATTTCTTTTTTAAGTAACTATTAAGAAAATATCAATAATTACTGATTCCTTTTTTTAATCATAATAATATTTTACATTAAAGGAGTTTTATGTCTTTTATTTAGAATTGTTTTAAATTATTACTAAAATAAAAGTATAAACTCAAACATGATAAATGTTAGTTTTTATTAGTTGTCCTAAATGTATTTTTGAAGCAGCAATATTTAAGACATAAAACTCTTTAAAAGATATACACTTGAACCTGAAGAAAAAAGAAATTCTCCCCAATAAAGGGTCTAGATGGCGCCCTGTAGCTGTTGTAATGATTGCATCACTTGTAGGTTTGGGCTTTTTTATGGCCAAGGAAGCGTCATTAGTTTCATATATGTCCAACAAACCAGAAGCTTGTGTTAATTGCCATGTTATGACACCTATGTACAATAGTTGGATGCATAGTTCTCACAGAGAATATGCCAATTGTAACGATTGTCATGTACCACATGATAACACTTTCAATAAATATTATTTTAAGGCAAAAGACGGATTGTTTCATGCTTCCATTTTTACAGCTAGGATGGAGCCTGAAGTAATGTTTATGAGAGAAGCTTCTCAAGAAGTAGTTCAAAACAATTGCATTCGCTGTCATGTGCAACAAGTTACACAAACTAAATACGATGGTTGGATAGATGATCATAAAGCCAATAGAACAGAGAGAAAATGTTGGGAATGTCATCAAGAGATACCGCATGGTACTGTTCACGGAATTTCTACTATTAGAAATAATATTGCTCCTATACCAACAGATACTTTAACAACAGTCATCCCAAAATGGTTAGACAATAGAATAAACAAAAAAAATTAATTAACACGACCCGCAAATATTAAACAAATGAAAAACAAGGTATTATTTATAGTTACTGTAATTGTAGTCTTCCTTTTAGGATTACTCGCATCCAGCATTGTAAATAGAAAAAATGAAGCTAAATACAAGTATGTACCGCAAGTAGAGATTAATGAAAACGAACCTCGAAATGAGGAATGGGGCAAAAATTTCCCAGCTGAATATCAATCTTTTTTACAAACGGAACAAGGAGACTTTGCGTCATTCCAAGGTGGTAATGCTATGAGAGATATGTTGGAAGAAGACACTCGTTTAGCAGTACTTTGGGCCGGTTATGGATTTTCTAAAGATTACAACCAAGGTCGTGGACATCAATATGCGGTTGAAGATATCCATAACTCTTTAAGAACAGGTGGGCCAAAAGGAAACGGTGATGGACCCATGCCTGCCACTTGTTGGACTTGTAAATCTCCAGATGTACCTCGCTTAATGAATGAAATTGGCATTGCTGAATTCTACAGTGGTAAATGGGCAGATAAAGGCGAAGAGATTGTAAACCCTATTGGTTGCGCAGATTGTCATGATTCTAAAACCATGAAATTAACAATTACACGTCCTGCATTGGTTGAAGCTTTTGAAGTTATGGGTAAAGACATCAATAAAGCTACCCATCAAGAAATGCGCTCTCTTGTTTGTGCACAGTGTCATGTAGAATACTACTTCAATAAAAATACACCCGGTAAAGAAGGTGTACCTTACTTAACATTCCCATGGAAAGATGGTATGTCTGTTGAAGCTATGGAAAAATATTATGATGACATGAACTTCAAAGACTGGACACACAAGTTAAGTAAAGCGCCCATGCTTAAAGCACAACACCCTGGTTACGAAACCTATTTAACAGGTGTACATGCTGATAGAGGTGTTTCATGCGCTGATTGCCATATGCCTTACAAAAGTGAAGGTGGACAAAAATTCACTGATCACCATATTCAATCACCACTTAATAATGTAGCTAACTCTTGTCAAGTTTGTCACCGTGAGGAAGCTGAGAAATTAAGATCAAATGTATATGAACGTCAACAAAAAGCGGCAGAAAGCAGATTAAAGCTAGAAGATGCTTTAGTAAAAATGCATGTTGAAGCAAAAAAATGTTGGGATTTAGGTGCTACAGAAGAACAAATGAAAGATATTTTAATGGATATTCGTCACGCCCAATGGCGTTGGGATTATGCTGCAGCTGCTCATGGAGCATCTTTTCACTCACCTGTTGAAACAGCCAGAGTTTTAGCAAGCGGCTTAGATAAAGCTACTGAAGGCCGTGTAAAATTAGCACGTTTATTAGCAGATTTAGGACACAATAAACCTGTTGAAATGCCAGACCTTTCATCTAAAGAAAAAGCCCAAGAATATATAGGTTTAGACATGGAAAAACTAACAAAAGAAAAAGAAGAGTTTAAAGAAAATCTTCTTCCAAAATGGTTAGAAGCAGCCAAAAAGCGTGAAGCTACTTATGGTAGTAAGCAAGTTTCTGCAGCACAATAAATAATAGTTAAGTTAATAGTATTTTAAACCTTTTAAGGTTGAAAAAGGATAATCTTTGAACTTGGCTTCAAAGATTATCTTTTTTAAGACATATATGGTATGAGCAAAATATATAAACTCTTTTCCTCGTCAGGATTAGCACTTATTTTATTATTAGTTTTTGCAATAGCTATGGCAGTTGCTACTTTTATTGAAAACGACTATGGAACTGCTGTAGCTTGGTCTAGTATTTATGACTCTTGGTGGTTTGAAGTTGTGATGGTAGGACTAGCCATTTGCTTTTTCTTTAATATTTTTAAATACAAACTTTTTAGAAAACAGAAATGGGCTATTTTCCTATTCCATATTGCATTCATAGTGATTATACTAGGTGCTGGAATAACACGGTACACCTCTTATAGCGGTATCATGCGTATTAGAGAAGGGGCTTCATCTAACATTATTATTTCAGACACCAAACTACTAACGGCTACTATAACCGATGGTAAAAGAGAAAAGACCATTCATAAAAAATTAAGCTTTTCTCCATTAGAGAATAACCATTTTGTTATTGACACTGAACTTAACGGAAAGCAAATTAGTATATCTTATAAGGATTATATAGCAGATGCTGCTCCCGAAGTAATAACCGATAGTGTAAATGGAAAACCTCTTTTAGAAATGGTGGTAACAGCCGGTGATGGAAGAAACACCATATACTTGCAAAAAGGCGAAATAGAACGTATTGGGGTACACCAGCATGAAGTTGGTTTTGAATCTAACAAATTTGATATTATAAATATATATGAGGAAAATGGGCAGTTTAAAATAAAGTCGCCGCATCACCCCATAGACTTTTTTATTATGACTAGCCAGCAAGCTGGAAAAATCAGGCAGGATACACTTCAAAACATTTCTTTGAGAACTTTGTTCCGTTCTGGTGATTTTTCTTTTGTTCCAACCGCATTTTACCCCAAGGGTACTTTTAAACTTAAAAGTTCGGCAGCAACAAAAACCGAAAATGATGCTACTTTAGATGATGCTCTTATTGTAGATATAAAAGTAGATAACGAACCCATTCAGGAAACCAACCTACTCTATCGTGAAGGATTTTTACCTATTAAGCATATTTCAAATTTTAATGATGATTTAGAAATCATTTTATCCTATGGCTCTGGAGCTATTCAAATTCCATTTTCATTAAAACTAAACGATTTTCAATTAGAGCGTTACCCTGGTTCTTCAAGTCCATCGGCCTATGCTAGCGAGGTCATGATTTTAGATGGAGATAAACAAATTCCATACAGAATCTTTATGAATAACGTATTAGACCACAAAGGGTTTCGCTTCTTTCAAGCCAGTTATGATACAGACGAGCAGGGTACCGTTTTGTCTGTTAATCATGATAGCATTGGTACTTGGGTAACTTACATGGGGTATTTTTTAATGGGTCTTGGCATGTGTTTTACTTTTTTTGGGAAAAATTCCCGTTTTCAAATTATCAATAAAAAGTTGAAAAAGCTAAAAACGAAGGCCGCCATGGCAACCACCATAATAGCTTTATTTTTCGGCTTCCAAAATTTGTATGCATCAACAAAGCAAGATAGTATTCCAAGGGTTACTATAGAAGCCTTAGTACAATCGCAACAAATTGATAAACAACAAGCCAATATTTTTGGAAGACTACTAGTACAAGATTTAGACGGACGCATTAAACCAATCAATACACTAGCCTCAGAATGTATTAGAAAAATATCTCGAAAAGCCTATTTTAAATATCCCATTCAAGAAGACGTCTTAAAATTAGATGTTAATCAAGTGTTTCTTGGCATGCATATGGCTCCTAGAGTTTGGCAGCAAATACCAATTATAAAGGCTGATACTGAGAAAACTGGTGATTTATTAAACAATATGCCTGTTGGTAAAAACAGATTATACGCTTTTGTAAACTTTCTTGATGATAATGGTAATTACCTACTCTCTGAAGCTGCCGAAAATGCCAATAAAAAGAAACCTGCAGAACGTAACGAGTTTGATAAAGAAGTTTTAAAAATTGATGAGCGTTTCAATATTTTGTATAATTTGTTCTCTGGAAATTATTTAAAAATCTTCCCTAATAAAAAAGACACCAACAATACATGGCATAGTTACAATTATGATTTTAAAGATTTTACTGAAGAAGATGGCAGATTTGCCAAAACTATTTTACCAGCTTATTTCAGTGACCTCAACAAAAGAAACTATAACGAAGCCTATGAGAAATTAAATTATATTAAAAAATATCAGGAAGTTATAGGTGCTTCTATAATCCCATCATCCGAACGTATTGAGGCCGAATTATGGTATAATAAAGCCAATATTAATTTCTGGCTGTTTCAAGTTTTTTTCACCCTTGGTTTTGTATTGTTAATCATGGCTATTATTAGAATGTTTTCTCAAAAAAAATTGGCAAATATACTTTGGAATGGCTCCATATTACTCACCTTAATATCATTCTTACTATTCACATTTAACATCATTTTACGGTGGTATGTAGCGCAACATGCGCCTTGGAGTAACGGTTATGAAATGTTAGTATTTGTAGCCTGGTGTTTGTTATTAAGCGGATTGATTACATTTAGAAAATCAGATTTTGCCTTACCGCTAGCTACATTATTTAGCGGAGCTTTATTATTTGTAAGTTACTTAGATTGGTTAAACCCTGAAATTACCAATTTAATGCCTGTATTAAAATCATATTGGTTAAAAATACATGTAGCCACCATTGTAAGTAGTTATGCGCCTCTGGGCTTATCAGCCGTTTTGGGAATTATGGCACTACTACTTATGTTGATTAAAACCAAAAAAACAAAGTCTATTATAGAAATAAAAATAAAGGAACTCTCATACATTAATGAGTTATCAATGACCATTGGGTTGTTCACATTGGCTATAGGAACTTTTTTAGGTGGAGTTTGGGCCAATGAAAGTTGGGGGCGCTATTGGGCATGGGATCCAAAAGAAACTTGGGCACTTATTAGTATTATTGTGTATGCTATTGTGCTACACTTGAGATTTGTTCCTAAACTAAACAATTTCTTTACCCTAAATACAGCCAGTATGTTTGCTTTTTGGTCTATTATAATGACCTCTTTTGGAGTAAATTACTACCTATCTGGTTTGCATAGTTATGCATCGGGTGACCCTGTTCCCGTTCCAAATTTCGTGTACGTGATTTTCTTTAGCATGGTTTTAATTACCATTTTGGTTGCGGTTAAGCAGAGAAAAGTAAAAGCATAACCCTTTTGGTTTATCCCTAACAACCAAAAAACCATCAACTGTGATTCATTTTATTATAAGGAAGTAGATAAATAGTAAAAAGAAAACGTTATAGTTAATAATTTTTGTTTGTAATTCACCAAAACTGACAAAGGTTAGTTTTTAATAGAACGTGTAAACGTAATTTTGTGATGTAAACAAAACTACGCCCAAATGAAAACGATACTAAAATTGCTATTGAGCATTGCATTTATATTCACTTTAGCATGTAATAACTCAAAAAGTAAAACAATTGCAGAACATAGCCACAATGAAGTGCATTGGAGTTATGAAGGCGAAACATCTCCTGAACATTGGATAGAAATTGAAAAGAATTCAGACTGTGACGGTAATAGGCAGTCTCCCATAAATATTATTCACAAACTAGTAGATTCTGTTCATGATAAGTCTGATTTAAAAATTCATTACTCACCTACAACATTTATTGACAAAGTTGAGAATAATGGACACTCCATTCAGTTTGATTTTGAACCTGGAGATTCTATTCACTATAAAAATGACACCTATTTTTTAAAGCAAATCCATTTTCACGAACCATCCGAACATAAAATAAACGGAGTCATTTACCCCATTGAAATCCATTTAGTTCATGTAAACAAAAATGGAAAAATAACCGTTCTTGGTATTTTAGGCGAAGAAGGTGATGAAAGTCAACTTTTTGAATTTTTAGAAAGTTTTTTACCACTAAAAAATGGAGAAACCAAAACCATTCATCAAAAGTTAGATCTTTCAGACTTATTCAAACATAGCGAAGACTATTATACTTACGGAGGGTCTTTAACCACCCCACCCTGTACTGAAAATGTTAATTGGGTAGTGTTTAAACATCCTATCATACTCTCCGTTGAAGAAGTTCTTAAACTTAAAAATAACATGCCTGTTAATAATTATAGAAACGAACAATCTGTAAACAATAGGATTGTAGAGTTTAATTATTAGCTTTGATGTATGAAATACAAAGCAGTTATTTTTGATTTAGATGGCACCTTGGTGAACTCTATTTATGATATAGCCGATGCCATGAATACGGTATTGCGCAAACGTAATTTTAACACCTTTGATTATGAAACCTATAAATCCTTTGTGGGGCATGGTGTTAGGAGCTTAATACTTAAAGCAGTTCCAGAATCGCCTGAAAAGGCTAATCTTGTTGATGTATGTTTGAAAGAAATGCTTGATATTTATAGTAATTGTTGTACCGATAAAACACACCCATACCCTGGTATCTTATCACTCTTAGAAGAATTAAAATCTAAAGATGTTAAGCTTGCCATACTTTCTAATAAAGAAGACTCTTTAACAAAAAAAGTGGCTGCCGCTGTGCTTCCAGATTATATTTATCCTACTTTGGGATTAATTGAGGAAGCGTTAAAAAAGCCTAATCCAAAAGTCTTACTACAAATCTGTGAAACCCTCAATGTAACACCTAAAGAATGTGTTTATGTTGGAGACACCAGAGCAGATATTCAAGTTGCTAAAAATGCTAACATGATTTCAGTTGGTGTTAGTTGGGGCTTTAGAGATCAAGAAGAACTTGTTAAAGAAGGTGCTCATCATATTATAAATACACCTGCAGATTTGCTTGAAATTTTGTAATTCAATCGTATCTTTTTTATTATTTGTTTCAATACCATAGCACTTTTAATTGGCATTACTGGAAATAACAAAAAGTTAGGTATTAAAGATTATTAAAACATAACAACAAAGCTTAAACAGTTTACTACTGTTTTTAGTATCTTCAAACTTTATAAAACTTCAATATATGGTTTCAAGATTCTATAATATCAAAAATTTTAAAGGTGATTTCACCGGTGGTTTAGTTGCCGGCGTTGTAGCGCTACCACTAGCTTTAGCTTTTGGTGTACAATCGGGAATGGGTGCAACCGCAGGACTCTACGGCGCCATAGCTGTGGGTATTTTTGCTGCTATGTTTGGCGGTACAGAAACCCAAGCCAGTGGTCCAACAGGACCTATGACAGTGGTTTCAGCAACTCTTGTTGCCACTGCTATACAAATGACTGGAAGTATTGAAAATGGGCTAAGCATTATCTTAGCAGCTTTTTTACTGGGTGGTTTATTTCAGGTTGTTTTTGGGTTTTTAAACATTGCTGGTTATGTAAAATATTTCCCCTACCCTGTAGTTTCAGGGTTTATGAGCGGTGTAGGACTTATTATTGTCATACTTCAACTCTTTCCGTTTGCAGGGTTAGATTCTGCAAAATCTACAGTTAAAGTTATTCAGGAATTTCCTAGACTATTTTCCGAAGCCAATTTATATGCACTCCTTTTAGGTGCTATTACCATTGTAATTTACTTTGTGTTTCCTAAAATAACTAAAGCCATACCTAGTGCACTTGTAGCGCTAATTGTAGCAACATTAATTGCATTCTTTTTTAAATTAGATGTCCCTTTAATTGGCGAAATCCCTTCTGGTTTACCATCCTTTCAATTAGGTGGCATTTTAGAAATTGATTCCAATGCCTACAGCATCATTATAGAATACGCTGTCGTTTTTGCAGTACTTGGTAGTATAGATTCGTTGCTTACATCAGTGATTGCTGATAATATGACCAAAACCAAACATAATAGTAACAGGGAGTTAATTGGCCAAGGTATAGGTAATATGTTGGCTGCGGCCATAGGAGGCATTCCTGGTGCCGGTGCTACCAAAGGCACCGTGGTAAACATTAACGCCGGTGGAAAAACGCGCTTATCGGGTATTTTGCATGGTATGTTCTTGTTAGCTGTTTTATTAGGTTTGGGACAACTGGCAGCTCATATTCCACTTTGTGTATTAGCAGGGTTGTTAATACCTATTGGGTTTAAAATTGTAGATTTTAAAGGTTTAAAACACCTTTTAAAAGTACCCAGAGCAGATGCCGTGGTCTTAATTTTGGTTTTACTCATTACCACCTTTGGAAGCTTAATACAAGCTGTTGGTATTGGTGTAGCATTGGCGTGTTTACTCTTTATGAAAAAATCTGGTGACATTAACGAGCAACGTTTAGAAGTAGATGCCGTTGCTGATATTGATGGTAATAAACCTTGGCAAGATGAAACTGATTTTTACGAAACTTACAAAGACAAAGTCATCATCAAACATTTATATGGTGCCTTGTTTTTTGGATTTACCTCTTATTTTAAAGACCAAATTAAAGCATTACCCAATGAAATAAAAGCCGTTATTTTAAGAATGGACCGCGTACCTTATATGGACCAATCAGGTTTATACGCTTTAGAAGATATTGTTTTTGATTTGAATAATGAAGGCATTGAAGTGCTTTTAGTAGGTTTAAAAGAACAACCCAAAGCCATGTTGGAAGCGGTAGATATAATTCCAGATTTAGTGCCTACAGATGATGTTTTTGAACACATTGATGATGCCTTTATATATCTAAAGAAAAAACTTAAAGCACAATAATGATTTATGAAATATCTATCGCTCATAATCGCTGTATTATTCTTTACCCTTAAAATAAACGGGCAAGACACATCACATACGGCGGTTATATCATACGATGCTTCAAAAACATCTATTTCCTTAGACAAACAAGGTATTTTGCATATTAATTTAACGCCAAGTGACACCTCATCTTTACTAAACAAAAGCACTCTGAATTACGAAGATTTTGGAGCTGTTGGTAACGGAAAATCAGATGATATTATTGCCATTGCAGCTACACATGCCTTTGCCAATGCACACAATAAACAGGTTAAAACTAAGGATAGTGCCACCTATTATATTTCAGGAAAATCACATACCGTTATTATTAAGACCAATACTAATTTTGGTAAAGCAGCATTTATTATTGATGATACCCAAGTAGAAAATAGAAAAACACCAGTATTTTTGGTGAGTTCTAAGTTTGAACCTATTCAAATAAAGTCCGTTTCAAGTCTTAAAAAAAATCAATCCAAACTAGATATCACGCTTTCTCAACCTTCCATGATAACCGTAGTAAATTCTAAAGTAAAAAATTACATTAGAAAAGGTATCAATTATGTAGATAAAGGAGCCTCACAAACCGATGTTTTTGTTGTAAACGCCAAAGGTCATGTAGATACCAGCACCCCCATTATTTGGGATTTCAACCAAATAACCTCTGCCATTGCACAACCCATTGACGAGGATACACTTTACATTAAAGGCGGTCGTTTTACCACTATTGCTAATAGTGATTTGCCAAGATTTAATTATTATGGTAGAAACCTAGTTGTAAAAAGGAGCAATGTTACAATTGATGGTTTACAGCATCTTGTTGTTAGCGAGGGCAATCAAGGAGCACCTTATTCTGGTTTTATACATATTAGATCCTGTGCATTTGTTACTGTAAAAAACACCCTTTTAACAGGGCATAAAACTTACAAAAATGGTAAGAATCCCATAGGAACTTACGATATTACAGTAAATAGGGCGCTTAATGTGTCTTTTATAAATTGCTCTCAAACCAATGACATTAACAATAGAAGCTATTGGGGAATTATGGCCTCAAGCTATTGTAAAAATATTGTTTTAGATAACTGTACGCTTTCTAGGTTTGATGCCCACAAAGGTGTCACCAATGCCACCCTAAAAAACTGTAACATAGGCCACATGGGATTACGCATCATAGGTTCTGGAACATTTAAAGTAGAAAATACTACCGTCTATTCGCATCATTTTATAAGCCTTAGAGAAGATTATGGTAGTACTTGGAACGGACAAATAATAATAAAGGATTGTGTTTTTAAACCCTTAAAAAAAGACCTAAAACAATTAGAACTTATAGCAGGCACTAATACGGGTCAACATAATTTTGGTTACCCTTGTTTTATGCCAGAAACTATAGTCATAAATAACCTTTATATTGACGACTCTCAACTTACTCCAACCTACAGAGGGCCGTTTATTTTTAAAAATTTTAATTACCAATACAAAAGCGAAGTGTACAAAGAAACCTATCCTTATACCAAAACAAAACAAGTATTTCTTAATGAAATTAACATTGCAAGTAAAAACACACTTAAATTAAGCCCTAATTTGTTCATGTTTAAGGGTGTAGCAGTGATTCAAAATAATTAAATATTTATAACGAATTTATAACTCATTTGACGTTAGCAGAATTTTAAAAAAAGAACAGCCAATATGAAAACTTGGAAAACATATTTTTATGGACTTGGGATAATCCCTCTTATTTTTAGTATTTCTTTACTGGCTTTTTATTTTCATGCAGGACTAATTCTTGGACAACTTCCAAGATATAATCAACCAGACCCCAAAGAACTTGAAATATACTTTTATTATGAACCAATCATTAATTTTACTGGTAATATCTGGGTGTTTTCACTAATATTTTGGTTATTATTGACAGTGGTTTATACCATTTTTAAAAGAAAGCAAATTATTTGGAAACCAATAATCATAAGTGCTTTGGGTCACGTTTGTACCATTTTACTTTTTTTATCTGGAGTTATGGAATGGTTTGCTGACTAAAAATGACATAAAATTTCCGTCTAAGGTATATTATATCAATAAAGCAAACAAGTACAGAATTTCTACCCAAAAAACTGCCCCAGTGCCGATGGTTGTTGTAACAACCATCCTGTTAAGCTATAGCGTGGTTTGTGTGATGCCAATACTGCATGAGGCACTTCTGCACTCTTAAACATAACGCACCTTGCCTCTATGGGTTCAACTAAAAAAGAAGAGTTATCTTTTAAGAAAATCTCTAACTCACCACCATCCCCTTTTTGCCATTGTTTATTTAGGTAAATAACCACACTTATAGTACGGTTGTTTCTGTTATTAAATTGATCGAGGTGTTTATCATAATGTCCGCCTTTAGGGTAATGTGCTAAATGAAATTCATATCCAGATAACCCCAGAAAGCAATACCTATTGTAGATATAAAGCGTTTCATCAATCAAGTTCCAGATAGCATTCAATTCTGAATCTCTTTTTCTGTCTAACCAATAGGTAAAATCTCCTCGAATATCTTTACGAATGGTATGATCTGTCAAAGCTCCTATTCCTGCTTTTGTAAAGGCCTCTAGATGTAATTGAAAAAAAGATTGTAAGGTATTTAGCCTACTCGAATCTAAAAAATTATCAATGATAACATAATCATTTAAGGAAAGGGCATCCATCCAGGAAAGCCAGTCCTCTAGCGTATGGCAATGTTCCAAATAGTTTTTAAAAAGTGCGTAAATATAATGTATTTCCTAATAGAAAATTAAAAAATAAATGCACCTAAAAACCTTAGTGCACTGCAGCATAAAAACATCTTCATAAACTATTTTATTATATGTAACACACGCCATTGTCTATAACTTTTCTGTCTTTATTAGTAAGATTCATTGATATTATGGTTTTTAAAAATTAACTTCGCTTCTAGTGGTATATCATTAACTTGTACTGAGCTTACCGAAGTATTAAAACGATGTTATATCTATAAAGATGTGGTGTTTATGAGAATAATGGAGGATTGTAAGAAACTTTACAAAATAAGAACTGAAGCTTTAGAAAAAGCAAGACAAAATCACGACTACAAAGAAAGGATTAGAATATATGAGGAACAAACAATTTACAACCCACCTGACAATAACAACCCACCTGAAATTTTAAAAAAATTACGGTCTGCATATAAAGGAAATACAATAGAATATCTAAATGACCTTTATTTTGAAATTTTGGAAAAAATCCAAAAAGCTGATAAGGAAAATAATATAAGCGAATTACTATTAAATTGTCAAATTAGCATTGGACTTATTGAGCCCTTAATTTGCTACAATTATAAACACTACAATAGTTTTAATATAAAAAGTATTCCAGCTATCTACAAAGGTCTTATATATTTTTCTGTGAATGGAATAAAAAGTCAATTAAAAAATATAGCGGATATAGTTGACTTTTTTGATGAGTTAAAATTTTACAAATCTGACGTTGAAGAAGCATTCGAGAGAGCAAAACTTTCATCAAATATTTATAATACAATTAAAATTAAAGGTAACTTTCAACAGTCAAAACTTAAAAAGGAATTAGATTTTGACAATGGCAGGTTTATATCATCAACTGTTGGATATATGATTAAAGTAGATAAATTGGAAAAATGCAAAATAGAGAAAACCACTTTTCTTAAAATTAAATAAAGACGACACCACACCACAGTATGAACAGAACTGAATTATTTGATAAAATATTAAATCATCTGATTGAAAATCCAAATAATTATTGGGTTTTGATTCCAACTTGCGAAAAATACTTCGGAGTTAGTGACAGACGACTAATTGAATCAATAGGTGATGAAATAATCGAGCGAGGATGGGCCACACCGAAAAAAGATGATAAATATTCTGTTTACATCCATTACGACGGAATCGAAATGATGAAAAAGCATAAGTCCTATTCATCGTTTGAAAAATCAATAAATAAAGCAAACAATAGGTCAAAAGTCGAAAAAAATATTAAAATAATACTTTCTATTATTGGTGGAATTGGTGTTATTTACGGTTGTGTTTTTACATATATAAATTATCAAAAGGACAGAAAAATTGATAATCAACAAAAAGAAATAAAAAAATTGAACGAAAAAATTGACTCACTAAAAACTGAATTAAAACAACGCACCACAACACCATATCCTATGAAAAGCACTAGCCTAGTTCTCCAAAGTTAATATTTTATTTTTAATTATCTCATAATGATGATTCTGTGGTGTTGGAATGTTGATAATTCCGATAGGATTATCAATATTTCAACAGCCTTTAAATAACTTGCTCCGCATCCTATATGTGATCCATTCTTAAATACGATGGTCACCAGCATCTGTATGATTATAAGCTATAATAAACCTGGCCACTTGCTATAAATGTGTGATACCTATCAATCTGGTTCACCTACGGTGTTTTGTGATACAGGTTTTGCTACTTCTTTGTG
>NZ_SMZJ02000015.1 GCF_004358095.2 Seonamhaeicola sediminis | reverse complement strand
GTAGGGCTCTATGCAAGCAAAGATGTGATTCAGAGATATGTTGAAAATCAAGGAAAAGAGAAGGAATATAAAGAAGTTCATTCAGGACAACTCAAATTATTTTAATACCTCGTGGGCTTGCCCCGAGGTAGTTTATTTAACAAATTAGCATAGTGGGTACGTTTTTCACGAGAGTGATTTACGTAGTTTAATTCTTTATAAAGATCGTTTCTAGTCAAATCGTTTTCTTATTTTTATAATCTAAAATTATTAAAAATGAAGATTATAAAAAAGCTGCTATTACTACTTGTAATAGCTTTTATTATTGCGCAATTTTTTAGACCTGAGAAGAATAGTGGAGATATGGCTTCTATAGAACCGTTTTTAACAGAAACCAAGCCGCCTGAAGATGTAAAATTAATTTTGAAAGAAGCTTGCTTTGATTGTCATAGTGATGTTAGTAGATACCCATGGTATAATAATATAACACCCGTAAATTATTGGTTAAAAAATCATATAGATCATGGCAAAAAACATTTTAATGTGTCGAAATGGGAAGGTAATTCAGTTAAAAGAAAAGACCACAAGTTTGAAGAACTAATAGAAATGGTTGAAGATAAAAGTATGCCATTGAATTCATATACATGGACACATTCTGACGCAAAATTAACCGATGCCCAGATAAATTCTGTAGTAGATTGGGCAAAAAAAGTGCGGTTGATGTACGATTTTAAACCTAAACCAGAATAATAATCAAATTTCGGAAGCAAACTGTAAATACCGTAAGAATTTGAATAAGGCACTTTCAATTTATAAGTTTCATTTTTTATGAACAAGAAACTTTTAATTATCGGTTTTGTGTGGCCCGAACCAAAAAGCTCTGCTGCAGGTAGTAGGATGATGCAGTTAATAGAGACGTTTCAATTGGCCGATTATGAAATAACTTTTGCCAGCGCCTCCTCAAGTTCTAATAATGCATTTAATTTAAAAGATATAGGTGTTACTCAGGTCTCCATTGAACTTAATAGCTCTAGTTTTGACGACTTTATAAAAGTACTGAATCCAAATGTGGTGATGTTCGATAGGTTTATGACCGAGGAACAGTTTGGTTGGCGTATAGCAGAACATTGTCCGGATGCACTCAGGATTCTGGATACCGAAGACCTACATTGTTTACGAAAAGGGAGGCACAAGGCTCTAAAGGATAATGCCAATTTTAATAAATCATACTTGTTCAACGATACAGCTAAAAGAGAAATAGCCAGTATATATAGATGTGATTTAACCTTAATAATCTCTGAAGCTGAGATGGATATTTTAAGTAAGGATTTTAAGTTTGATGAGTCTTTACTGTTCTATTTACCCTTTATGTTTGAGGATATACCCTCTGACACATATTTAGAACTCCCCGCTTTCGAGGAACGTAATAATTTTACAACAATTGGTAACTTTTTGCATGAACCTAATTTTAATGCTGTTTTACATTTAAAAAAACATATATGGCCAGTGATAAGACAACGCCTACCAAACTCACAAATGCATATATATGGCGCTTATGCTTCGCTTAAGGTAAATCAGTTACACAATTCTAAAGAAGGCTTTATAGTTAATGGGTTTGCAGAAAGTGCCAGTGGCGTTCTAAAAAAATCAAGAGTATGTCTAGCACCCCTGCAATTTGGTGCTGGTTTAAAAGGAAAGTTATTTGATGCTATGAAAAATGGAACGCCTAGTGTTACAACAAGTATTGGAGCCGAGGGTATATTTGGTGTATTGTCTCCAAATGGTTTTATAGAGAATAATCCAGAAACGTTTGCCTCTAGAGCAGTGGAATTATATAGCAATAAAAATCTATGGAAAGAAAAGCAAAGAAATGGTTTTCGGGTTGTTAACACTAGGTTCAACAAAACACATTTTCAGAAAGTTTTTATGGAGCAATTAGAGATGCTTCAACAACAACTTTATGACCGAAGACTTAATAATTTCATAGGGCAAATGCTTCAACATCACACACTGCAAAGTACCAAGTTTATGAGTAAATGGATTGAGGCAAAGAATAAGATTTAAAACTTTTGAATGGATATTCAGCAACGTTTATTTGATGATAATTTTCAAAAAGTAGTATTTGATTTGCCCGATGCTGATATCGTACTTTACAATAGTTTTTTTTCTGAAGAAGAAGCCAACAAACTTTTCAAAAGTTTGCAAGATTCTATTCAATGGCAACAGGATCAAATTACATTTTACGGAAAAACGTATAATGTACCTAGGCTTTCGGCTTTGTATGGTTATGAAGGTAAATCATATTCTTATTCTGGAATAGCGATGAATCCGCATGCGTGGACATCCAATTTATTGTTTATAAAAAAGCGAATAGAAATGATTGCTGAAGTTGATTTTACAAGCTGCTTATTAAACTATTATCGTGATGGAAATGATAGCAATAATTGGCATCAGGATAACGAAAAAGAGTTAGGGAAAAACCCGATAATTGGTTCGGTCTCTTTCGGTCAAACAAGACCATTTCAATTAAAACATATATTTAAGAAAGGGTTAAAGAAAGTTGACATACCATTAACTCATGGAAGTTTTTTACTTATGAAAGGGATAACACAACATTTCTGGAAACACAACATACCAAAAACTACTAAAACTATAAATCCAAGAATAAACCTTACTTTTAGGATTATTAAAAACTAATTAGCTATAATATGTTATTTAAGAGAATATTTGCCTTATTAATTATTACAAATCTCTTATTTAGTTGTAATTCCAAAAAAAGTAACAAAGATTCGCAGACTAGCAAAAAACCCAATTTTGTGCTCGTATTTATTGATGACATGGGTTTTGGAGATATAGGTTGTTACGGCGCAACGGGTTTTGAAACTCCCAATCTTGATGCAATGGCAAACAAAGGAATGCGCTTTACTAATTTTTACGCAGCCCAACCAGTTTGTAGTGCTTCTAGAGCAGGATTACTCACGGGGTGTTATCCAAATAGAATCGGTTTTTCAGGAGCGCTTTTTCCACATCATGAAATAGGTCTAAATCCTGAAGAATTTACAATGGCCGAAATGTTTAAAGAGCAAGGTTATGCTACAGCTTGTTTTGGTAAGTGGCATTTAGGATGGCAAAAAGAGTTTTTACCATTACAACATGGTTTTGATGAATATTTTGGTTTGCCTTATTCTAATGACATGTGGCCCCATAGTAATGTTACTGGCCATGAGCTTCCTAAAGATCAAGGAAGAGGAAATATGCCTTCACTGCCACTGATAGATGGAAATGAAGTAATAGATACAATTTCTAGTTTAAAGGATCAAGATAAACTCACCACACATTATACCGAAAAGGCAGTTAATTTTATTAATAGAAATGCAAACAAGCCTTTCTTTTTATATGTGCCACATACTATGGGACACATTCCTTTAGGTGTATCGCATAAATTTAGAGGAAAAAGTGAACAAGGACTTTATGGTGATGTGATGATGGAAATAGATTGGTCTGTTGGTGAAATAAACAAAGCCTTAGAAAAAAATGATATTGCAGATAATACCATAGTAATTTTTACTTCAGATAATGGGCCGTGGCTAAATTTCGGTAATCATGCGGGTTCTTCAGGCGGACTGAGAGAAGGAAAAACTACCAGTTGGGAAGGAGGTCAAAGGGTTCCTTTCATTATCAATTGGCCTAATAACATACCAGAGGGAACAGTTTGTAGTAAACTAGCGTCAACCATTGATTTATTGCCAGCATTTGTATCAATAACTGACGGAAAACTTTCTAATAATAAGATTGATGGTATTGATATTAGTTCACTCTTTAAGGGTGATTTCGGATCAAATCCTAGAGAAACCATGTTGTATTATTTTGGTAAGAATCATCTTAATGGTGTGCGTAAAGGTAATTGGAAGTTGGTATTGCCACATACTTGGGCCTCTTATGATACAAAACCAGGAAATGATGGTCACGGAGGAAAGCGTGTTAAAACGACTATTGAAGAACCAGAACTTTATAATATGATGCGTGATCCAGGAGAGCAGTATAATGTTTATGAATATTACCCTGAAAAAGTACATGAATTAATGGAGGTTGTAGAACAGGCTAGAAAAGAATTGGGTGACTTAAACGTAGGTATTAAAAAAGGCACAGGCAATAGGGAGATTGGAAGATTAAAGAGCTAAAAAAAAGTTTCTATCATTTCACTAACACCAATGGTAGCTTGTTTAGCTATAACTGTTAAATTTTCTTTACTCAATAATGCAGGATTTGGATCTATAAAATATATCGGTATACCCTCAGGTACATAATGCATTAATCCTGCAGCCGGATATACCTGCATAGAAGTGCCAATAATTACCAAAATGTCAGCTTTTTGACAAATGTTAATTGCTTTAGTCATCATAGGAACATCTTCGCCAAACCAAACAATGTGTGGGCGTAACTGATACCCTTTGCTACATAAATCACCTAAAACTAAATCAGTTTTCCATTCTAGAGTATCATTTTCATCATAGGTGCTGCGTACTTTTAAAAGTTCTCCATGTAAATGCAATACATTGGTACTACCTGCGCGCTCATGTAAATCATCGATGTTTTGTGTAATGATACTCACTCTATAGTTTTTCTCAAGTTTAGCTAAATCAAAATGTGCACTGTTTGGTTCAACCTCATGTAATTGACGTCTTCTTTGGTTGTAAAATTCCAAGACTAATTCAGGGTTATCCTGAAAACCTTGAGGTGTAGCCACTTTAGTAACATCATATCCTTCCCATAAACCATTTGCATCCCTAAAAGTTTTTAAACCACTTTCAGCACTCATACCCGCGCCTGTAAGTACTACAATATGTTGTTTTTTACTCATCGGTTAGTAAATCTGGGCGTTTTTCTTTAGTGTGTTTATAAGCCTGTTCCTCACGCCATTTTTCTATTTTAGGTAAGTTGCCACTAAATAATAATTCTGGAACTTTCCAGCCTTTGTATTCCCGGGGTTTGGTATAGATAGGTGGTGCTAATAAATTATCCTGAAAAGAATCTGTCAAGGCAGAGGTTTCATTACCTAAAACTCCTGGAATTAACCTAATAACTGCATCACACAGAACAGCGGCTCCCAATTCTCCACCAGAAAGCACATAATCACCTATGGAAATTTCTTTAGTTATAAGATGATCCCTGACTCTTTGGTCAACCCCCTTATAATGTCCACAAAGAATAATGATGTTTTCTTTAAGTGAGATTTGATTGGCTATACTTTGATTGAGTGTTTCTCCATCAGGTGTCATATAAATAATCTCATCATACTGGCGTTCATTTTTTAGCTTCGAAATACACTTGTCAATAGGCTCAATCATCATTACCATACCAGCACCTCCACCAAATTGATAATCATCAACAGATTTGTAATTATCTGATGTGTAATCTCTTAAATTATGTGTATATACTTCAACCAAACTGGCTTCAATAGCACGTTTTAAAATAGAAGCTTCAAAAGGGCTCCTGAGTAATTCTGGAAGAACGGTAATTATATCTATACGCATAATATGACTTTAGGCACAAAGATAATTTAATTGATTGGTATTTTTCATGCAGCCGCATTGAATGCATAAAAAAAGCTGCAAAGTATTTGCAGCTTTTAATAAAGAAAGCGTCTTTTATACTAAACCCCTTTCTGTTTATTAATTTCGTCTTGTAATTGACGTCTTACTTTTTGCTCCCGTTCTAAAGCAACTCTTCTATGTTCATCAAACTCTTCTTCAATTTCGGCAAGGTTTTGTTTAGCTTGTTTTGTAATGGCATTACTATTTTTAAACTTATAAATAAACAAAATCAATAATGCTAACAAAGCTGCAATTATGGTCCACATTAACATATTGTAATTGGTTTTGCTCATTTGTAAACCAAATAATGCCATACTATCTTTTTCTGTATTGGTTTTGTCTAAATCGTTTTGTGTATTTGTGAGTTTTGACTTTAAATTTGAAATCTCTTTAGCTTGTTTGTCAACAACAGCCTTAGTATCATTTAAATCTTTTCTGATGGTTTTTAAAGAATCTAATGTGTGAGATTTTAAGGCATATAACCATGATTGCTTAACAGCTTCATAAGCTTGCCCATTGGTGCCTTTAAAGTTGCCTGATTTTCTAAGAAGAAATTCAAATTGATCATTTATAGAGCCCTCATTAATAGATTCAGTATCAGTATACGTTTCTTGTGAAAAAATGATTTTAGGTGAAAAAAATAACAGAAAAATTAAAAGCGATATTTTTAATGATTTCATACTGGGGTTGTTTATGGAGGTTGTTTCGTTTTATACGAAGTTATAAAATTTATATTATAAAAAGCCTTGCTTAATTCGGCTTTAATATATACGATTAGAAATAGTTTTTGGATGCAGTTCTATAAAACATAGATTATTGTTTTATTTTGACAATATATATAGCTAATCTCATTGCTTGTTAAAAAGTGTTATTATTAGTGTATTAAATTGACTTTCAATGTTTTATATTATATTATTGACACTGTATCAGGGGCATTTTATAACTAGGAAGCTCTTTTTCAAGAATTTCTTTTTTAAAAGTTTTCTTGTAACGATGTTATTAAAAAGAATAATTAGATTATATCTTAATAAAATAACCTCTTTAAGGAAACTTAAAGAGGTTATGAGATTTAATATTTGTTTTTTGATTCTATCTAAAAATCACTTCTTTTCTTTCAAGTCTTCTGTTAATGTATTCCAGTTTTTTGATATTGTCTAGTATGTCATCACCATACTCTTCCTTTAACTTAGTTATATCTTCAATACTTTCAATTTTAGTATCATTAATTCCTGTAATAATATAGCCTTCAGTAATGCCTAAATTAGAATAAAGCCATTTATTATTAGTTTCTTTTACCATTACACCATACTCAATATCGTACTCTTCTTTAAAGCTATCAGTTAGGTCTTGTAATTCCATTTTAATGAAGTTTACAGTAAAAGCATCTGTGCTGGAAAGCTTAACCTTTATTGTTTTTAGGGTCCCGTTTCTTTCAACTTCAACATTAACAACGTCATTAGGTCTTTTGGTTTTTATGTAACCACTAAGATCTTCAAACTTTGAAACCTCAATATTGTCAAGTTTTTTAATAATATCTTTAGGTTTAATTCCTGCTTTTTCAGCGCCAGAATTTTTGATTACTTCGTCAACAAATACTCCTTCTGAATAATCAATATTTTCTTTTTCAGCAAATTCACTTGTAAATGTTCCACCTCTAATACCAAGTACACCATTTTGTACATTACCGTACTCCATAATATCTTCAACTACTTTTCTAGCAATGTTACTTGGTACAGCAAAAGAATATCCAATATAAGAGCCTGTTTGTGAGGTAATAGCAGTATTAATACCAATGAGTTCACCATTAGTATTTACAAGAGCACCACCAGAATTACCTGGGTTTACAGCAGCATCAGTCTGGATAAAAGATTGTGTTTGCCCTGGTTTTCCTGAAATATCTCTTGATTTGGCACTAATGATACCAGCAGTAACCGTTGATGTTAAGTTGAAAGGGTTGCCAACAGCCAATACCCATTCACCAATTTTAGCATTATCAGAATCTCCAAATGTTACGAATGGGAGGTCATCATCAGCTTCAATTTTTAAAAGAGCTATGTCTGTTTTAGCATCGGCTCCTACTAACTCAGCTTCATAAGTTTTATTATTGTTAAGAGTTACCGATAGTTTTTGAGCATTTTTTATCACATGGTTATTAGTAATAATATAACCATCTGCGTTAATAATTACACCAGAACCGGTTCCCAATCTATATTGTGGGCTTGGAGTTGTGCCAAAAAAGTAATCCTGAAGACTCATTTGCCCACTGCTAACAGCAACATTTTTAACATGTACAACAGCATTTACTGTATTTTCAGCAGCTTTAACAAAATCTGGTGCTTTTGTGGTATTAAATAACGCATTTACATTGCTAGTTGGGAAAAAAGAGGGAGTGGTTTGAGTGCTTTCAACCACTACGGTATTTTCCTTTTCAAGAAATAATTTGTAGGCTCCAAGTGTTAAAACACCACCTAAGGCCGAAATCAGTACTAACGATATTATCTTCTTCATAATTTTCAGTATTAAGTTTGATTTATTTAACGAATAAAATTAATTATTTATTGGACTCATATTTTTCATTTAACTGTTTTTTAACGCCAACTTTAACGACTATTTAACAGTCAATAAAACGGTTTTATATTCATATATTTGTTCAACTTTTATGAGACAAGAATTTTACAAATATCAAGGAACGGGTAACGATTTTGTGATGATTGATAATCGTCAGCAAACATTCGACAAAAATAATACCAAACATGTTGCTTTTTTATGTGACAGACGTTTTGGCATAGGAGCTGACGGACTTATTTTATTGGAGAACCATAGCGAATATGATTTTAAGATGGTTTATTATAATTCTGATGGTAATGAAAGCACCATGTGTGGTAATGGAGGGCGGTGCCTTGTGGCTTTTGCAAGAGATTTGGGTGTGATTACTGATAAAACTGTTTTTGAAGCTATTGATGGGGTTCATCATGCTTCTATAAATGGTGATGTTGTGAAGCTTCAAATGGTAGATGTAAACAACATCGAAAAGCATGATAATCATACGTTTTTAGATACTGGATCTCCTCACCATGTTCAATTTGAAGAGCATATTGAAGATTTTGATATTAAAACCAAAGGAGCTGAAATACGTTATGGAGCCCCTTACAATGCAGCAGGTAGTAATGTTAATTTCGTAAAAAAAATCTCAGATGATACTTTTACGGTAAGAACCTACGAGCGCGGTGTTGAGGATGAAACATTATCGTGTGGAACTGGGGTCACAGCAGTTGCCATAGCAATGCATGCCACAAAAGAAACAAATAAAAACTTGATAAACTTGAATGTTCAAGGAGGTGATTTAAAAGTCTCTTTTGATGTTGAAAAGGGTATTTATAAAAACGTTTGGCTTATTGGTCCTGCAAAATTAGTGTATCAAGGAACTATATGACAACACTAAAAGGAGAACATATTTATTTACGACCCTTAGAACCTGAAGATTTAGAGTTTGTACATGCGGTTGAAAATGACGAACATATCTGGGAAATAAGCAATACACAAACACCCTTTTCTAGGTTTTTAATCAAACAGTACATTGAAAATGCTCATAAAGATATTTATGAGGTAAAACAATTAAGACTGGTTATTTCAAATTATAAAGACCAAGCTTTAGGAATGATTGATATTTATGATTTCGATTTTAAAAATAGTAGAGCAGGTATTGGTATTTTAATTAAAGATATAGGCAACAGAGGGAAAGGTTATGGCACTGAGGCTCTAAAATTATTGGTGTCTTATTGTTTTACACATTTAGGCTTACATCAATTATACTGTAGTATTTCAGAAGAAAACGAAAAAAGCATTAAACTATTTGAAAAACAGGGGTTTAATAAAGTTGGACTTAAAAAAGACTGGAATTACGTTCATGGTACTTACAAAAACGAATATTTATTTCAGCTTATAAATAAATAACATGTATTTAAAAAAGATTCTTTGGGCTATTGCCTTAATTGGGTTGGCAATTGTTGGATATTTTGCTTATTATATCTATTCTGCAATGATGGTTCCTAACACAATATTTAACAATGAGGAGGCCTATATTTATATTAAATCAACAGATACTTATACCGAGGTAAGAGAGCAGCTAGAACCATTACTAAGGAATATTAATAAGTTTGATGCATTAGCTAAACAAAAAAAATACGTTAGTAATATTAAGGCAGGAAAATTTGTCATTAAAAAAGGTATGAGTAACAATGATATTATTAACTCTATTAGAAGTAAAAACATACCTGTAAGAGTATCTTTTAACAATCAAAATTCCATAGAAAAATTAGCGGGTAGGATTGCGCTTCAAATAGAAGCTGATAGTCTATCTCTGCTAAATGCCATGACAGATGAAGATTTTTATACTGATAACAATTTTAAAAAAGAAACGGCTTTAGGAATGTATCTACCCAATAGTTATGAGTTTTTTTGGAATACATCTGCAGAAGTATTCAGAGATCGGATGTTAAAGGAATACAATAGGTTTTGGAATGCAACCCGTTTAAATAAAGCCCAAGCAATTGGTTTATCTAAAGATGAAGTAATGGCTTTAGCTTCCATAGTATATGAAGAGTCCAAGGAACCAACAGAGCAGCCCAGAATTGCAGGGGTATACATTAATAGGTTGAAAATAGGTATGCCTTTACAGGCAGACCCTACTCTTAAATTTGCAGCTTATAAATTACCAAAGTATAAAAATACTGTTATTAAGCGGGTTTTGAATATCCATAAGGAAATAGATTCACCATATAATACATATAAATATGCAGGTTTGCCGCCTGGGCTTGTTGCAATGCCCGATTTATCTGCCATTGATGCGGTTTTACATTATGAAAAGCACAAATACTTCTATTTTGCTGCAGATACTAAACGTATAGGCTTTCATAAGTTTGCCAAAACACTTTCACAGCATAATATTAATGCTAGGGAATATCAAAAGTATTTGTCTTCACAAGGAATATATAAATAGTGAGCTGGTTTAGGGTTAAATATGTATTGATTGTTTTAATTTCAGTTCAGTCGTATTCACAATCTAAACTCAATACTTTTTTTACACCAAGTGATACACTAAATACACCTAGGCGCAATTTGGTGTTGATTTCAGAAACTTCAATAGCTACGGTATCATTAGTTGGGTTAAACCAATTGTGGTATTCAGATTATGACCAATCTAAATTTCATACTGTAAACGATAACAACCAATGGCTTCAAATGGACAAAATGGGACATGTTTTTACATCCTATCAAATGGGTAGGGTAGGAGCCGATTTGTTGCGCTGGAGTGGAGGAAGTAAAAAAGATCAGTTATTGTACGGAGCAACCTTAGGTTTTGGTTTTTTAGCAGCAGTTGAGGTAATGGATGGTTATTCAAAAGAATGGGGGTTTTCATGGGGCGATATTGCTGCAAATGGTGTTGGGACGGGACTCTATATTGGTCAAGAATTACTTTGGAATGAACAGCGAATTGACGTTAAGTACTCATTTAGGCAAACAAAATATGCTCCAGTAAACCCTGAAAAGCTTGGAAATAACCTTTTAGAACAGGTTTTAAAAGATTATAACGGACAAACCTATTGGTTAAGCGCAAATCTTCATTCATTTTTTAAAGAAAGTAAAATACCAAAATGGCTAAATATAGCACTAGGCTACGGAGCAGAAGGAATGTTAGGAGAATCTGAAGATGTTGACAATCAGTTGTTAACAAATAATTCAAGAAGACGTCAGTTCTATTTAAGTTTTGATGTAAATTTGAGAAAGATTAGAACGCAGTCTCCCCTGTTAAGATCTATTTTTAGCATTATTAATATGATAAAAATGCCTTTTCCTACAATAGAAATTAGTAAAAAAAGGTGTGTTTTTCATCTATTCTACTATTAAAAGAAGTATTTAATCGAGTAGTTTTGATGATATTGTTTTTTTTTATAATTTTGCACGCTCAAATTTCAAGGCATAATTTTTATCTAAAAGTGTGCTGAAAAAATTTAAAATTATGGTAAAGAATATTGCAAGTTATTCAATTACAACACTTACAATATGCTTTTTATTGTATGTTTCGTTTACTTCAAACGAAACTGTTGATTTGAGTAAGTATTCTACTAAAGGATTAGACTTAAACTACACAGTAAGTCTAGACGCTAGAGATAAGAATCTTATAGCGTCGAATGAAGGTTTCTCACCATTTTTAGACAAATCATTTGTTGGTTTTAAAGAAGCAGTGGCTTTTAAAGAGTCTAGAGGTGATTATGCTTGTATAAATAAATTTGGGTATTTAGGCAAGTATCAATTTGGAAAAGAAACATTAAAGCTGATTGGAATTTACAATCCAGAACAGTTTTTAAATGACCCCAAACTACAGGAAAAGGCTTTTATTGCTAACGCAGAACGTAACAAATGGATTTTAAGAAGAGACATCAGAAATTTTGTTGGCAAACGAATTAATGGTATCGTTGTTACTGAATCTGGGATTTTAGCCGCTGCGCATTTAGCAGGACCTGGTAGTGTAAAAAAGTACTTAAGAAGTTATGGACTGGATAATTTTGCTGATGGTTTTGGAACCACGGTTTATACGTATATGAAGCGTTTTTCTGGTTATGATACTTCTTTTATCAAACCCAATAGAAAAGCTAAAGCTATTTAATTAGCTTTATTTTTTATAAATTATGAATATGGTAGGTCTTTTGTGGAGATCTACCATATTTTTTTTCCATTCATTCACTGTCTGTGTTTTAATAAATTCTGTTAAAAGTGTAATATCACAAGCTACACAAACAAGTGTATTACCACTTAAAATAGAAGTGATATCTTCTAATATTTTATTGTTCCTGTAGGGTGTTTCAATAAAAATCTGGGACTGGTTTAGCTCAAATGATAGACGCTCTAAACGTTTTAGTTCATTTTTCCTTTCGTTTTTATCAATAGGGAGGTATCCATTAAAAGCAAAACGTTGTCCGTTCATTCCGGAACTCATTAATGCTAATAGTATTGATGAGGGTCCAACTAGGGGTATTACCTTAATGTTATTTTCATGGGCAATTTTAACAATATCTGCACCAGGGTCTGCAATTCCAGGACAACCTGCTTCAGAGAGTAAGCCTACGTTGTCACCTTTTGAACAGGGATTTAAAAAGTTTGGTAAATCTGCTTTATCAGTATGCTTATTTAAAATGAAAAATTGTAAAGAAGGTTGCGATTTTTCAGGGGTTATTTTTTTTATAAAACGTCTAGCAGATTTTTCGTTTTCAACAATAAAAATGTTTAAACGTTCAATAGTTTCTTTTACTGAAATAGGTAATACCTCAAGGGGCTCATTATCACCTAAAGTACAAGGAATTAAATATAAATTGCCTTTGTTGTTCATTTTATAAATTAACTCAAGTTTTCAGCAATAATAGTACAAGCTTCATCAAGCATTTTGTATACCTTTTCAAAACCTTCGTCGCCTCCATAATAAGGGTCAGGGACATCATAATTCTGATTAGGATAAACTAAGTTTAGTATCATGCAGACCTTTTGAGTATCATTTTCATTTCTTGCTAAGCTTAAAACATTCTGATAATTTGATTCGTCCATGACATAAATAAAATCGAAAGCATCAAAATCATCAACAGTAAATTGTCGAGCTTTGAGATGTGAAATGTCTAATCCATATTTTCTGGCCACAGCAATAGATCGACTATCAGGTTGTTTTCCATGATGATAATTAGCAGTGCCAGCAGAATCAATAAAATATGAATTGGAAGCTAATTTAGATTTTAAAATGCCCTCAGCTAATGGTGAACGGCAAATATTGCCCAAACAAACCATTAGAATTTTAACCATTGGAATTGAATTTTATACAGAAAGTTTTTTGGTAATATCCTCAACATACTTTCTAAACTGCTTATCCGTTGAAGATAGGTTGTCAACAGTTTTACAGGCGTGTAATACAGTGGCATGATCACGTTTACCAATTTGTGAACCAATACTAGCTAATGAAGCTTTAGTGAATTTTTTAGCAAAAAACATAGCTAGTTGACGGGCCTGAACAATATGACGTTTTCTTGTTTTAGATTGAAGCGTATCTATATCCATTTGAAAATAATCAGACACTACTTTTTGTATATAGTCTATGGAAACTTCGCGTTTGGTGTTTTTAACAAATTTCTCAACAATAATTCTTGCTAAGTCAATTGTGATTTCTTTTTTATTGAAAGAAGATTGTGCAATCAACGAAATAATGGCGCCTTCCAATTCTCTAACATTGCTTTTTATATTTTTAGCAACATATTCTATAATTTCTTCAGGCATTTCAACACCGTCTCTGTAAAGTTTATTTTTTAATATGGAAACTCTAGTTTCAAAATCTGGTGTTTGTAATTCGGCAGAAAGACCCCATTTAAAACGAGATAACAGGCGTTGCTCAATATCTTGCATATCAACAGGTGCTTTGTCACTGGTTAATACAACTTGCTTTCCGTTTTGATGCAAGTGGTTGAAAATATGAAAGAAAACATCTTGTGTTCCAGACTTTCCAGATAGAAATTGTACATCATCAATAATTAATACATCGATAATTTGATAAAAATGAATGAAATCATTTCTGTTATTCTTTTTGATAGCATCAATGTACTGCTGGGTAAATTTTTCAGCAGAAATATACAAAACGGTTTTTTCTGGGTATTTATCTTTTATGTCAACACCAATGGCATGTGCTAAGTGAGTTTTTCCTAAACCGACACCCCCAAAAATAAGTAGAGGGTTAAATGATGTGCCTCCTGGTTTGTTGGCAACAGCTAAACCTGCACTTCTGGCTAAACGATTTGAATCACCTTCTAAAAAATTATCAAAACTATAATTAGGATTGAGTTGTGATTCAATTTTCACATTTCTAATACCCGGAATAACAAATGGATTTCTTAACTCAGGACTTTTATTATTTAGAGGGATATCTACATCTTGCGATTTTACAGCACTTCTATTAGAACTAGGAATCTTTTCTGTAAAAGGTTGTTTGTTGCCATAGGTGTTTTCCATTTTGATAATGTAAACCAATTTAGCATTTTTCCCTAGTTCCTTGGTTAAGGCAACTTTTAAAATTTTAACGTAGTGTTCCTCAAGCCATTCATAAAAGAATTTACTAGGAACCTGAATGCTTAATGCATTTTCGGTAAGTTTAACAGCAATTATAGGTTCAAACCATGTTTTATATGCTTGCGGTTGAATATTATCTTTTATGAATTCCAGACAATTATTCCATACTGATTCCGCAGTTAAACTCATTGTTAAATTTTTGTGGTTTTTGTTAGTTAGTGATATGAGAAGAAATCAGAAATAGTGTCCCCCTCTTTCAATGGCAAATATGTGAACAAAATTCTTAAAAAAAAAATGAAATTCTATTGAATTTTTAGAAATTTTTCCTCATGTTTATTTGCTTTCCGAAACTACAAAAAAATATTTAATTATTACAATGAAAATCGACGAAATACAAATAAGAGTGCGTTATGGAGAAACAGACCAAATGGGGGTAGTTTATCACGGTAATTATCCTCTATATCTTGAAATGGGGAGAATAGAATGGCTTAGAAAACTAGGGATTTCATACAAGAAAATGGAAGAAAATGGTATTATGCTTCCTGTTGTTTCGTTGAATATAAATTATAAAAAATCAGCAGGTTATGATGATGTAATTAATGTAAAAACTCAACTAAAAAACACACCTACAGCAAAGATTGAATTTGATTACGAAATTACTAATGAAAAAGGTGAAATTTTAACAACTGCTACTACTACATTAGTGTTCATTGATATGGAAACTAATAGGCCAACTCGAGTTCCAAAATATATTTTAGATGCCATTGAAAGTTTGGGTTAAATTTTTCTAATGTCTATTTCGTATAATTTTTTAAAAGTATCATAAACAGATTCAGCTTCTTTTTTTCTTACTGAAATTGTAATCTTGCAGTCTAGTTCCATTTTTTGATTAGTAATGTTCAAGTTTTTTTCCTTGATAATTCTCATCACCGTATTCATGCTCTTGTAACCAAAAAAGATGTTATAGTCAATATTAATTGTTTTTTTAACAATATTTGACGCCTCTAAAGTTAATTGTGCTGTAGTTTTATAAGCATTTATAAGACCGCTAACACCCAGTTTGATGCCTCCAAAATATCGTACTACAACTATTAGTGCATTGGTTACATCAAAAGAAAGTAATTGGTTATAGATTGGCATACCAGCAGAATTACTGGGTTCACCATCGTCATTAGCTCTAAATATAATAGTCTCGATTCCTATTTTGTAGGCATAACACCAATGTCTTGCGGAATGATGTTCTTTTTTTAGTTTTTCTATATGTTCTTTAGCTTCATTTTCGTTTAAAACAGGAAAGGCGTATCCAAAAAATTTACTATTCTTATCCTTGAATAGGATATTTTCAGTGGCCACAGTAATCGTTTTATATGTGTCTTTTTCAGTCAATTTTTAAAATAAAGCACTTTTAATTTTTAAATAGGTCAATAACATCATCCGTTTTCGGGTTTAAATGCCATGTGTTTATGTTTAAATAATCAGCACTTATGATATTATCTTTATTATCATCAATAAAAAGACATGCTTCTGCTGTGAGGTTATTTTTATTAAGCACGAAATTGAAAACATCTACATCTGGTTTTCTTAACTTGATTTCATGTGATAAGTAGAATTCATTAAAACAACTTTTAAAATCTTTGTAAAAGGCTATATTATCTTTAATCCAACTTATATGAAGTTCATTGGTATTACTTAATAAAATGAGTTTGTAGTTTGAGTTTTCCTTTAAATCTTTTAGAAAATCTAACCTGTATTTAGGAAACTCACCCAAAATTGAATTCCATTTACTTTTTATCTCCTCTTTTGATAGATCTGGAAAATAACTTTGATAACTTTTTAGGAATGAATCTATTGATATCTCACCTTTTTCAAATTGAATATTGGTTTTAATGATGCTTTTATAATGTTCAGATGACTCGAAGTGCTTTATATAATCAAGTGTGTAGGTGTCATTGAGATTGATAAAAATATTGCCAAAATCGAAAATGATGGTATTAATCATTCTTGTATATTTTAAGAATGTCTGTAGCAATATTTTGTTCAGATACTAATTTACCATTAACAATGGGGGCTTTAGTACCTTTTTTAAAACTAGTATTTCCTTTGAAAACCCTAGCTTCATCCCAAAGATTTTCATCTATAAATGTTTGAAGCGTTTTACTTCCACCTTCAATGATTACTGAGTTTATTTGATGTTCAAATAAACTATTACATACCTCATGCGCTAAACTAGATCCATAAAAAACAACTTCTTCAAAAACATTGCTTTTAGTTGAAGTAACTTCTTTGTCTGTTATAACAATGGTTTTGGATGCATTGTCAAAGACGTTAAAATCTTGTGATAATTTTAAGTTACCGTCTAAAACAACTCTTATTGGGTTAATTCCAGTCCATTCCCGAACTGTTAAACTTGGATTGTCTTGTATAACGGTATTGGTGCCTACTAAAATTGCTTGCTCTTCAGTGCGCCATTTGTGCACTAATTGTCTAGAATACGTGTTGGAAATCCAAACTGGTTTTTGTCCGTCTTTGGTCTCTGGAGCTATAAAGCCATCATTGGTTTCAGCCCATTTTAATATAATGTAAGGGCGCTTTTTATTATGAAAGGTAAAAAAGCGTTTATGATGCTCTTTACATTCTCGCTCTAAAATTCCAACTATCACATTGGTACCCGCTTCCTTTAATCTTTTAATCCCTTTTCCTGCAACTAACTCATTATCGTCAGTACAGCCAATTACTACATTAGGAATACTGTGTTTAATAATTAATTCACTACAAGGTGGGGTTTTTCCAAAATGGGAGCAAGGTTCTAGTGTTACATAGAGGGTAGCATTTTTTAAAAGAGCTTTATTTTTAACAGAGTGTATAGCATTCACTTCTGCATGATTACCACCGTAAATACTTGTGTAACCCTCTCCAATAATTTTATTATTTAGCACAATTACTGCGCCAACCATAGGGTTGGGGCGTGTGGTGCCTAAGCCTTTTTTGCCAATTTCAATGCAGCGTTGTATGTAAATTTCATGGTTTGCCAAGTACTAAATCTTAATTTTTATATTTTCTGTTTTATCAATAGTATAGGTATATGAAAAACCTAGTGCTTTGTATACAATATTACCTTTGTATTGAATCTTAATTTTTTTACTGAATAAACTTCCAATAAGTTTACCAATACTTTTATGGTTGAAAATACTATCAGTTGGAATGTGGGCTCTCAACGGAATGGAAAACTCCTTTTGCGCAGGTACCTTGAAACTTTCTGTTGATACCGTTGCCATTTCATTATTGTTTATAAATATTTTTATAGCATCTGTTTTTAGGCTACCGCCAATATCATTGGGGTTTAAAAACAAGGCATTGGCTGTGAGTGTGACCTGACTTGCCGTAGATTCTAATACTTTTATATTCTCAACCCTTAAAAACTCTGGTTTTTCCCTTACAGTGCAACAGCAGCATAATAAAGCAATTGTTGATAAAATAATAAATGCTCTCATTTGCGTTTTTACAGATTTAAGTATCTTCACTTTCGCAAAAGTACCATTTTAAAGTGAGTAAAGAGACTATTGTTATTAGAGAAATAGAGCCTCAGGATAATGCCCAAATAGAGCAAGTTATCAGAGCTTGTTTTCATGAGTTTAAAATCCCCTTAACGGGTACAGCTTATGAGGATGAAGAAACTCCAAAAATGTATGAGTCTTATCAAAATGACAATGATGTATACTTTGTTATTGATGATAAAGGGCAGGTTTTAGGGGGAGCAGGTATTAAGCCTTTAAGAGATTTCAATGGGCGAATTTGCGAACTTCAAAAAATGTATTTTTCTCCAAATGTAAGAGGCAAGGGACTTGGGAAGAAAATGTTCGAAACTTGTTTAAAGGCTGCTAAAGATTTAGGATATGAGCAATGTTATTTAGAATCAGCTTTGCAATTAAAAGCCGCTATTCATATTTATGAGCGTTATGGTTTCAATCACTTAAAAAGTGCATTAGGAAATACTGGGCATTATAGCTGTGGTGTTTGGATGATTAAGGATTTATGAGTAAGTTGAGAGATATTCAAAATAAATTTCACAATGAATTAACTTCAATATATTCTAAAGAAGAAATTGACACCTTTTTCTTTATGTTAACCGAATCTTATTATAATAAAAATAGGTTGCAATTAGCAATGAATTTTGAAGCTAAAATTGAAAATCCTCAAGCGATTATGAGTGCTTTGGAGTTATTAAAAAACGAACAACCCATTCAGTATATTCTAGGGGAAACAGAATTTTACGGTATACCATTTAAAGTTAATAGGCATGTGTTAATTCCCAGACCTGAAACCGAAGAATTGGTAGATTGGATTATTGATGAGTTTAAAAATCAAAGTTCAGAATTAAAAGTTTTAGATATTGGTACTGGTAGTGGTTGTATTGCTATTTCCTTGTCCAAAAATTTACCAAATACCAAGGTGTATGCCTTAGATGTTAGCAAAGAAGCTTTAATAGTAGCTAAGCATAATGCAGAACTGAATAAAGTTGAAGTTGAATTTATTGAAGACAGTATCCTAAACCCCAGTGATGCTGAACTTGTTTCAGTATCTCAAAAGTTTGATATCATTGTTTCTAACCCTCCCTACGTTAGAATGAAAGAAAAACAATTAATGAAAGGCAATGTTTTAGATAATGAACCGCATTTGGCACTTTTTGTAGAGGATAACAATCCCTTACTATTTTACAGAGCTATATGTGAAGTTGCCCAAAAGAATTTAAAAGATAGAGGTGTGTTATATTGCGAAATCAATGAGTATTTGGGTAAAGATATGCTTCAACTATTAAAAGATTACAATTTTAAGAGAGTAGAATTAAAACAGGATATATTTAACAAAGATAGGATGATAAAAGGGGTGCTTTCTATTTAGTATTTATAAGATATCGACCTGAAAAATAATGGAGAATCAGTGTTTAAAAATGAATATAGAAGAAAAAATAAACCAACTAAGAGAAGAACTCAGAGTTCATAATTATAATTATTATGTATTAGATAATCCCACTATTTCAGATTATGAGTTCGATATAAAATTAAAAGAGTTGCAAGCTCTTGAGGAACAGTATCCCGAGTTTTTTGATGCCAACTCTCCAACCCAACGTGTAGGAGGTGAGGTAACCAAAAATTTTGAAACGGTTGTTCATGAAATTCGAATGTATTCTTTAGATAATTCATACTCTAAAGAAGATTTACAAGACTGGGAAAAGCGTATTAAAAAGTTGGTTGATGGTGATATTCAATATACATGCGAGTTAAAATATGATGGAGCATCAATAAGTTTAACCTATGAAAATGGAGTATTAATTCGAGCTGTTACTAGAGGAGATGGTTTTCAGGGGGATAATGTTACCGCTAATGTGAAAACTATAAGATCAGTGCCACTTCAATTAAAGGGTGATTATCCTTCAAAATTTGAAATAAGGGGTGAGATTGTATTGCCTTTTGAAGGTTTTAGTAAAATGAATGAAGAGCGCATTTTAAAAGGTGAAGAACCTTATAGAAATCCAAGGAATACGGCATCTGGTAGTTTGAAACTACAAGATAGTAAAGAGGTAGCTAAAAGACCATTAGAATGTCTGTTGTACAGTATTAAAGCTGAAAACTTGCGTATTGGTAGCCAGTTTGAAAATTTAGAAAAAGCCAGGGCATGGGGTTTTAAAGTCCCTGACGCTGCCAAACTTGTTTACTCTATTGATGAAGTCTTAGATTTTATACAATACTGGGACAAAGAACGTCACAACCTACCTTATGAAACTGATGGTGTTGTTGTTAAGGTAAATAGTTTGCAACAACAAGAGGAATTAGGTTATACAGCCAAAGCACCACGTTGGGCTATGGCTTATAAGTTTAAAGCAGAGCAAGTGTCAACCAGATTAAATAGTATCACATATCAAGTGGGGCGTACTGGAGCTATAACGCCGGTTGCAAATTTAGAACCCGTAGAGTTGGCTGGAACTACGGTTAAAAGAGCCTCACTGCACAATGCGGATCAAATTGAAAAACTGGATATTAGAATAGGTGATGAGGTATATGTTGAAAAAGGAGGTGAAATTATACCAAAGATTTTGGGGGTTGATTTAAGTAAACGCCATGAAGTTTCGGTGCCTACAAAATATATCACGCATTGTCCAGAATGTCAAACGGAGTTAATTAGAAAAGAAGGTGAAGCACAGCATTATTGTCCAAATTATAATGGCTGCAAACCACAAATTATAGGGCGTATTCAACATTTTATTTCGCGTAAAGCTATGGATATTGAAGGTTTAGGAGGGGAAACAGTTGCTTTATTGGTTAATGCTGGACTTATAAATAACTATTCAGATTTATATGAATTAACCAAAGAGCAGGTAATTCCTTTAGAACGAATGGCTGAAAAAAGTGCAGATAATTTAATAGAAGGGATAGCACTATCTGTAAATATTCCTTTTGAACGTGTTTTGTTCGCTTTAGGGATTAGGTATGTTGGTGAAACAGTTGCTAAAAAACTAGCAAAGCATTATAAGAGTATTGATGCTATTGCTAATGCTACTGAAGAAGATTTGGTTAATGTAGATGAAATTGGTACTAAAATAGCTGAAAGCGTTGTGGACTTTTTTAGCTCTGAGGAAAACAACATAATCATAGAAAGACTCAAACAATTTGGGGTACAGTTAAAAATATCTGAGGAGCAATTGGAAAGGCAAACAAATATTTTTGAAGGTCAATCTATAGTAGTATCTGGTGTATTCGAAACTATTTCAAGAAACGATTTAAAAAAATTAATTGAAGATAATGGAGGTAAGGTGAGTAGTTCCATTTCTTCAAAAACTAGTTTTATAGTAGCTGGTGATAATATGGGGCCAAGTAAAAAGCAAAAAGCAAAAAAATTAGATTTAGATATAATTTCTGAATACGAATTCTTACAAAAAATTAAATAAATTAAAAAAAAATCGATAAAATGTATTTTTTTATCGTTTAATTGATAAATTTATTTATATTTGTCTCGTAACCAAATCTGTTGAAATGTTCAAGTCTAAAGTCTTGGTAAGTTTAGTGCTTGCTATTTATATGTTGTTTGCAATCTTTGGGTTTGTGGGTAAAGAGGCAATTGCATTTACCTTAGACTCATTGATTTTGCCTCTAATAGCATTTAGTTATTATACATTCTTTAAAGAAAAGAGAGTCTATTTTGCCTTATTTCTTACATGTTATGCGGCATCTGATTTAATTGGGCTCATAGTTAATTACATTCCATTTACAGAGGCTTCTAAACTTATTTTTACGTTAGATTATTATATAGGAAATGCTTTATATGTAGCTGCGTATGTTTTTCTTTTCATAGGAATATGCAAAAATTTAAATGTATTGCATATCCTAAAGAATTTCATCATACACATCATTGTTTTAATTGCTTTAAACGTTTGGTTAATATATGTGCTTCAAAACATAGTTGAAAATCAAAACGATTTATTTGGAAGTTATTACTTAGAATTAATTTACAATGTAATCATGCTTTTGTTACTCTCAGGAGCTTTGTTAAATTACTTTTACAGAGATAATCAAAAAAGTTTGTATCTGTTCTTAGGTGCTTTGTGTATTGTTTTTTCAGAAGTTATAGATGTCGCTTATTTATATATTTCACAAAGAGCATTGCTTAATTTTTTATCTACATCTTTAGTTTTATTAGCATTTTATTTTTTCTGTAAACAGTTAACTATGTCTGACATAAAAGAGGAAGAAAGACAAATTTATTTCGGGTCTTCCAAATCAACTGAGGCATAGAAAGCTGATGTCTTTTTTGTGAATAAATAAAATCATTGCAGAAAGTAAAAATGTAATAATTGCTGTTGCAAATAAAGTACCACCATCATTATTTATTTCTATTCCAAGTTTGGTAAAATGTATAATGATTGCACCTCCAATAATTACTAAACTTAAAGTAGCTCCAACCCAAACGGTTTTTGGGATGAGTAATAACACTCCTGCAATTAGTTCTAAAATTCCAATAATAATTCTACCAAGAGGTTCTAAACCAACTTTAGAAAAAATATAAACGCTATCAGGGTGAGCAGTAAATTTAAAACGCAAGGTTTGTAATAAAATGATAGCTACAATAAGTCTTAACCCAAATGGAATATGTTTTTTCATTTTGTTTCGTTTCAAGTACTTAGACGAAACAAAAAACAAAACTTACTAAATAATCAAACTATAATAGAGGTTCCTTTGGCTGATTTATTTTTATCAGCATCAAAGTAAAAATCTATTTTTCCTAAATTGATTCCATAAGCTCCCACTTGATTGATGAGCATACTTTTACCTTCAATGTTTTTAACAACAGTTGGTTTTTCAAGAAATGTATGCGTGTGGCCACCAATTATAAGATCTATGCCTTTTGTAGTAGTGGCTAGATTTAAATCACTTATCCTGTCTGGTGAATTTTTATAATAGTAGCCTAAATGGGAAAGGCAAATAACCAAGTCGCAATTTTTTTCAATCTTCAAAACACGACTCATATCCTGAGTGATTTCAATGGGGTCAAGATATTTTGTTTCTTTGTATAATGACTTTTCAACCAAGCCATTTAGTTCAATTCCCAAGCCAAAAACGCCAATTTTGATACCATCTATTTTAAATATTTTAAAGGGTTTCACATGTGCATCCATAACGGTATTGGTAAAGTCATAGTTAGCAGAAACAAACTCAAACTTAGCATGAGGCAATTGAGCATATAATCCGTCAATACTATTATCAAAATCATGATTTCCAATGGTGGCCAAATCATATTTTAACATACTCATTAACTTAAATTCTAATGCACCACCATAATAATTAAAATACGGCGTGCCTTGGAAAATATCACCAGCATCAAGTAGTAGGGTATTGGGATTTTCTTTTCTAATAGACTCAATTAAATTACTGCGTCTTGCCACACCACCTGTATTTGAATTTCTTCCAACGTTAGATCCAAAAGGGTCTATATGGCTATGTACATCATTGGTGTGTAGAATAGTTATTTTAGTAGTTTTTGAGCTTGGTATAAAAGATTGTAAACCTAAACCGCTTAATATTAAAGCACTTCCTACGGATAGTTGTTGTATAAAATCTCTTCTCTTCATAGAAATTATTGTCTTATAAATCTATCATCTCTAACAGGGTTTATCGTATCAACCTTTTTAAAATAATCAATCATAGCATTTCTTATTTTATAATCTAAATTAAGCATGCTTTCATTCGGTTTAAAAAATGACATGTTATCACCGCTATTATATAAATAATCACTTGTTGCAATGTGGTAAGTTTTATTCTCGTCAATATTCTTACCATTAATGCTTGCCTCAATGAGATTGTATTCTTGGTCAAGTAAAATCTTAAGTCCTAAAAAGGGGTGAGCTCGTTTGCTCTTTACCAAATAATCAACTATTTCATTCACTTTATTTCCTTTTATACCAGCAACCACAATTTTATTTTCAAAAGGCATAACCTGATAAGCGGTTCTAGTAGTAATAACTCCTTCTGAAATAGGGGCTCTAATACCACCGTGGTTAAGAACTACTGCATCAATGTTTTTACCAGTTCTTTTGTTGAAAATGGGGTTGCCTTGAGAAAAAACAATGTTGGTCATTAAGTTCCCAAGTGCAGTATTTAGCTCATCATCATCTTTTGTAAAAGTGTTTGGGGAATACGCTAAAACACTATCTAAATCCTTGTTAATATGCTCTCTAAAGGGCTTAATAAAGTCTTCAATATGTTGGTTTGAGCTAAGGGAGTCGGTAATTTTAATTTGCTTTCCTTCTATTTTTATTAAATGCAGTTTTTCTTCTTTACAACTAGAAAAAAATAAAAAATTTAACAAAAAGAATAAAAGTGTAAACCTCATGTGTTTAATCAGTTTTTTGAATGTACTTTTGCTACCTTTGCGCAAAATATAAAGATAAATGTTTTTAAAGGGTTTTAAGGAAAAATCTAATAAAAAGTACTTAAACAAGTTGTTATCAGAACGGTTAGTAAATACTACCAATTCTGAGATAGAAAGTTTAGGAGTTATCTTAAATATTGAAGAATTTAATGATTTTGAATCATTTAGAAAATTAGCCAATAGTATTAAAGTTAAAGCTAATAAAATAAAAATCATAGCTTTTTCTGAAAGTAAACAGGATAATTTAAATTCTTGGGAGGTGTGTTTTAATCCCAAAGATTTTGGTTGGAATGGGATTGTGAAAAATGTTGAATTAGAATCCTTTTTAAACATAGAATTTGATGCCTTGATAAGTTATTATCAGGATGATATATTGGAATTGAAGATGATAACAGCCGCTTCAAAAGCCAAATTTAAAATAGGAATTTTAAAGACTGATGAGCGTATAAACGATTTAATAATTAAAACTGATATAACAGAATTTCAAGTATTTAAAAATGAAATATTTAGATACTTAACTATATTAAATAAAATTAAAAATGAATAGTAAGTTTTTAGGAACTGGAGTTGCTTTAGTTACACCGTTTAATCCAGATTTAAGTATAGATCATGAAGCATTGGCAAATATTGTTAATTACAATATTGAAAATGGTACAGAATATCTAGTAATTTGTGGAACTACAGGAGAAAGTGTTACTTTAACTAAACAGGAAAAGCAAGATGTTATCAAAACCATTTCTGAAACCAACAAAGGACGTTTACCTTTAGTTTTGGGTATTGGAGGAAACAACACAGCTCAAGTTGTTGAAGAGATTAAATCAACTAATTTTAGTGGTATTGATGCTATTTTGTCTGTCTCACCTTATTACAATAAACCAACACAAGAAGGTATATATCAGCACTTTAAATCAGTATCAGAAGTATCGCCTGTTGATATTATTTTGTATAATGTTCCTGGTAGAACCTCTAAAAATATAGAGCCGCAAACCACATTAAGACTAGCTAATGATTTTAATAATGTTATTGGTGTAAAAGAAGCAGGAAATAACATGGCGCAATATTTTGAATTGCTTAAAAATAAACCGAATGATTTTCTAATAATTTCAGGTGATGATGATTTGGCTTTAGGTGTTGTTTTAGCAGGAGGGGCAGGTGTGATTTCTGTAATAGGACAAGCACTTCCTGAAGATTTTTCGGAAATGATTCGTTTAGGTTTAAAAGGTAATGCTAAAGAAGCCTACAAACTTCATTTTAAACTAATGGATATTATTGCATATATTTTTGAAGAAAATAACCCAGCAGGTATTAAAGCGGTTTTTGAGGCATTAGGTTTATGTGCAGATACTGTTAGGTTACCCGTAGTTCCTGCATCTAAAGAATTAAAACAAAAGATAAAAGCTTATTTATCTTAAAGACTTTTATTACATCAGCAAACAAATTTGAAATCAATATTTAAGTTGCAGATTTTTTTACTTTTTGACTTAAAAGTTAAATATTACTTAAACCTTGTTTTTCCTAGTATTATGCAATTATTTTAGCTGTGAAATTATATTTTTAAAATCCATATTATTAACTTAATTTTGCACTCTGTTTAAAAATCAATGAAAAAATTTTTTTACATATTAATAGCCTTAGTAGTTTTTAGTTCCTGTAGTGAGTACCAAAAAGTACTTAAACTAACTGGAGAAGGTGCCACCAAGGAGAAGTTTGAAATGGGAGAGGCTCTTTTTAATGAAGAAAAGTATGCTAAGGCAAATAGGCTTTTTGCACAAATAGTTCCTGAATATAGAGGAAAACCGCAAGCTGAGAAACTAATGTTTTTGTATGCCATGACTTTTTATAAGATGAAAGACTATTATATTTCTTCTTACAGGTTTGAACAGTTTACAAAAAGTTACCCAAAAAGTGAAAAGTTAGAAGAAGCTTCTTTTTTAAGTGTAAAAAGCTATTATATGTTATCTCCGGCTTATACTAAGGACCAAACAGAAACAAAAGAAGCTATTGCAAAAACTCAAGAATTTATAAACTTGTTTCCTGAATCTGAATTTTTTGAAGAAGCCAATAAGCTAGTGCAGGAATTAGATTTTAAATTAGAACAAAAAGCCTTTGCTATAGCCAAACAATATGGTGAAATTGCTCCTGGTTATACAGCAGATTTTAATTCAGCAATAAAATCATTTGATAATTTTTTATATGATTTCCCAGGCTCAAGATTGAGAGAAGATGCCTTGTTCTATAGATTAGATGCTGTTTTTCAACAAGCAGTTAATAGTATTGAATATAAAAATTCAAAAGAAGAAGGTATCGTTCATTTAAGAAAACAACGCTTAGAAACAGCAAAAGCAGATAGTACATTATTTTTAAAAATGTTTGCTAAATCAAAATATATTGAGCAGGTAAATCAAATGGCAAGTGTTGTTGAAGAAGAGTTAAAACAGTATAGCATAAAAAGTTAAATATAATCAAGATGGATTTAAAGAAAATCAATGCTCCGGTTAATACAGTAACCTATGATAGAAATCAAGTTGATGAGCCAACAGATAACATTTATGAGTCTATTTCTATCATAGCTAGAAGAGCAGAACAAATTAATACAGAAATTAAAAAAGAACTTATTGATAAGTTAGAGGAGTTTGCAACTTACAATGATAGTCTTGAAGAAATTTTTGAAAACAAAGAACAAATAGAGGTTTCTAAGTTTTATGAAAAATTACCAAAACCTCATGCTTTAGCTATTCAAGAATGGTTAACAGATAAAATTTATTTTAGAAATACCGAGCAAGACTCTCAGGAATAATTTCTAAAAGTTAATATTTAAAAGCATTTAGCTTTTCAGGAGAATTTAGTACATTTATTTTTCTTTTTTTAAACACAATTTTTCAAGTATTATCATAGTTATACTTGTAAATTTTAGTTTATCTCAAAAAAGAAATTGGCTAATTAAATAATCTTGAAAAGCTATTTTTATGAGTATACTTAGCGGTAAAAACATACTATTAGGAATAAGTGCAGGTATTGCCGCTTATAAAACGGCGTCATTAGTAAGGTTATTTATAAAATTAGGTGCCCAGGTAAAAGTTATTATGACACCTGCTTCAAAAGAGTTTATTACACCTTTAACCTTATCAACACTATCTAAAAACCCTGTTCACTACTCATTTACAAACGAAGAAGATGACAATGCCGTTTGGAATAGCCATGTAGATTTGGGTCTTTGGGCAGATTTATTTGTTATTGCACCAGCTACTGCAAATACTATGTCTAAAATGGCAAATGGTATTTGTGATAACTTGTTATTGGCAACGTATTTGTCAGCTAAATGCCCTATTTATTTTGCTCCTGCAATGGACTTAGATATGTATAAGCACCATAGTACAAAGTGTTCTTTTGAAAAGTTAAAGTCCTTTGGAAATATTATGATTCCAGCCACAAGTGGTGAATTAGCTAGCGGATTGGTAGGAGAGGGTAGAATGGCAGAACCTGAAGATATTGTAGCTTTTATTGAAAATGACATTTTAGAAAAATCACCCTTAAAAGGAACGAAGTTCTTAATAACCGCTGGACCAACGTATGAAGCTATAGATCCGGTAAGGTTTATAGGAAATCATTCCAGTGGAAAAATGGGGTTTGAAATAGCTAAGGCGGCTGCAAATTTAGGAGCAGAGGTAGTTCTAATAACAGGGCCTACTCACCAAAATGTATCTCATAGCCTGATAAATGTTATAGCTGTTATAAGTGCCCAAGACATGTATGATGAAGCTCATAAATATTTTGATAATGTAAATGTGGCTATACTTTCCGCTGCAGTGGCCGACTATAAACCTAAAGAAACTGCTTCACAAAAAATAAAAAAGAAGAATAAAACGTTATCTTTAGAACTGGTAAAGACTAAGGATATTTTAGGGTCTTTAGGGGAAATAAAAACACATCAATATTTAGTTGGGTTTGCATTAGAAACCAACAACGAATTAGAAAACGCAAAAGACAAACTAAAACGAAAGAATTTAGATTTAATTGTTTTAAATTCGTTAAATGATAAAGGAGCTGGTTTTAAAAGTGATACCAATAAAGTTACTTTTATTGACGCCGATGAAAATATAACAGCATTTCAGTTAAAATCTAAGGCAGACGTTGCTGCAGATTTATTAAATAAAATAACAGAGCAATTATATGCGTAATACCATAACCGTTTTAATCTATTTCTTTATTATTAGTGCTGGGTGGTCTCAGGAGTTAAATTGTAATGTGGTCGTTAACGCTAGACAAACAGGTAATGAAAATTTTCCAATTTTTAAGACATTAGAAAAGCAGTTAAATGAGTTTGTTAATAATACTAAATGGACTAATAAAACATACTTACCTCAAGAACGGGTAGATTGTAGTATGGTTGTAAATATTACCAATTATAGTGGTGAAACATTTCAGGCCAGTTTACAAGTACAGTCATCGCGTCCAGTTTTTGGGTCTTCCTATGACACACCTATTTACAATTATAATGATAAAGATTTTAATTTTAGATATTTAGAATTTCAGAATTTAATTTTTAATCCAACTCAGTTTGAGTCTAATTTGATCTCTGTCATTGCTTTTCACGTATACATGATTTTAGGTTTGGATGCTGATTCTTTTGCTCCAAATGGAGGTACTCCTTATTTTAAACAAGCCCAAACCATTACCAATTATTCGCAACAGGGAAATTTTGTAGGCTGGAAATTAGAAGATGGCTTACAAAGCAGGTTTATGCTTATTGATAATATTATGTCGCCAACTTTTAAAGAATATAGACAAGTAATAAATGAGTACCACAGACAAGGGCTAGATGTTATGAGTGAGAATACTAAAGAAGGTAAAGAAAGAATTGCAGCTACTTTGACACAATTTCAGGCTATGAATAGCAGACGTCCTAATTCATTTTTACAACGTACTTTTTTTGATGCCAAAGCAGATGAAATTGCCCAAATTTTTAGTGATGGCCCTAATGTAAATATTGCAAGTTTGAAAGAATTACTTCAAAAAGTAGCACCCATGCACAGCAACCAATGGCAAAGTATTAAATTTTAAGTAGTTTTCAGTAACCTGTTAGCTGTAACAGACTACTGTGGCTAAAAACTAAAATATGCTTATATCTTTTTCTATTAAAAATTATGCTCTAATTGATAACCTTAAAGTAGATTTCAATAATGGGTTTTCAATTATTACTGGTGAAACAGGCGCTGGAAAATCTATTTTATTGGGAGGCTTATCATTAATTCTTGGTAAACGTGCCGACTTAAGTAGTTTAAAAAACACTTCTCAAAAATGTATTATCGAAGCTGTTTTTAATGTTGCAGAATATAATTTAGAATCATTATTTGAGGCAGAAGATTTTGATTATGAACCGCACACTATTATTAGACGTGAAATTCTTCCGTCAGGTAAATCAAGGGCATTTGTGAATGACTCTCCTGTGAATCTTAGTAGTCTACAGCTTTTAGGAGAACGTTTAATAGATATCCATTCACAACACCAAACACTAGAGCTTACCAACAATGAATTTCAATTTCAGGTAATTGATGCTTTGGCTAAGAATGAAGCATTTTTAAAGGTGTATCAAACGGAATTAAAAGCATATAAGAAACTTCAAAAGGAATTAAATGAACTTCAGATATTTCAATCTGAAGCCATAAAGGAACATGATTATAATTCGTTTTTATTAAACGAGCTGGTAGAAGCTAATTTAGTAGAAAGTGAGTTGGAGTCTTTAGAAGAAGAATACGAAACACTCAATAATATTGAAAGTATTCAAGAAAAGCTTGCTGAGGCATACCAGTTGTTAAGTGATGAGCAAATAGGTGCCATATCATCCTTAACGTCATTAAAGAATTCGTTTCAAAAATTATCCGTAATGTCCTCAAAGTATGAAAATTTATTCAGTCGTGTTAACAGTTGCCTTATTGAAATAGATGATGTTTTTCGAGATGTGGATATACTTCAAGAAAGTTTAGAGGCAAATCCAAAACGTTTAGAACAAGTAGATACCAAGTTAAAAATGTTGCATGATTTAATGCAAAAGCATGTAGCTAATGATATATCAGAATTAATAAGAGTTCGTGAGCAACTTCAAGAAAAAGTAGCAGTTACAGAGAATTTAGACGAAACCATTTTAAAAAAGGAACATGAAATCAATAATCAAACTGAAAAGCTGAACGCCTTAGCAGAAACAATTCATAAAAACAGAAGAGCTGCTGTACCTGACTTAAAATCGCAATTAGAAATTATTTTAACTGATTTGGGAATGCCGAATGCTCAGTTTAAAATTGAAGTTGATTTAGGAGATAGTTTTTATTCTAACGGAAAAAATACGTTGTCGTTTTTGTTTTCTGCTAATAGAGGTGGAAATTTTAACGAACTTAAAAAAGCAGCCTCTGGTGGAGAATTATCTAGAATAATGTTGGCTATTAAATCTATATTGTCAAAATATATCCAGTTGCCCACTATTATGTTTGATGAGATTGATACTGGTGTTTCTGGTGAAATATCCAATAAAATGGGGGATATTATGTTACAAATGAGTAAGACCATGCAGGTGTTTTCTATCACGCATTTACCACAGATTGCTGCCAAAGGGCATTCGCATTATAAAGTATTTAAAGAAGATGTCAATGAGGTAACCCAAACTAACTTGGTAAAGTTAAATCATGACGAGCGTGTTGTTGAGATTGCTCAAATGCTAGGAGGTATAGAAATGTCTTCTTCGGCCATAGCACATGCTAAAGAATTACTAAATTGAAAAAGAAAGTAGTTTAAAGCTAAAAGTTAAAAGTTTACTATTTTTGAACCCTGTTTAACAAATAAACAAATCAACGAAATAACATTTATAATAAAACTAACTAAGATATGTCACATAATTTATTAAAAGGAAAAAAGGGAATCATTTTTGGAGCATTAGATTCCAATTCAATTGCATGGAAAACGGCAGAACGTGTTCATGAAGAAGGTGGTGAATTTGTATTAACTAATGCACCTGTTGCTATGAGAATGGGGCAAATAAATGAATTAGCTGAAAAAACGGGTTCTCAAATTATTCCAGCCGATGCCACATCTTTAGAAGACTTACAAAATCTGGTTGAAAAATCTATGGAGATTTTAGGAGGAAAAATAGATTTTGTTTTACATTCCATAGGGATGTCAATCAATGTTAGAAAAGGCAGAAGCTATACTGATCAAAATTATGACTGGACTCAAAAAGGAACCGATGTATCTGCAATGTCATTCCACAAAGTAATGCAAACACTTTATAAAACAGATGCTATGAATGAATGGGGAAGTATTGTAGCCTTAACCTATATGGCGGCACAGCGTGTGTTTCCTGATTATAATGATATGGCAGATAATAAAGCCTATTTAGAAAGTATAGCACGAAGTTTTGGATACTTTTTTGGACGAGATAAAAAGGTGCGTGTCAACACCATTTCCCAGTCGCCAACACCTACAACTGCAGGTAGCGGTGTAAAGGGTTTTGACGGATTTATAGCTTATGCCGAAAAAATGTCGCCACTTGGTAATGCTACCGCTTTAGATTGTGCAAACTATACGGTTACTTTATTTAGTGACCTTACAAAACGTGTTACTTTGCAAAATTTGTATAATGATGGTGGTTTTAGTAATATGGGTGTTAGTGATGCTGTTATGAGTACTTTTGTGGGTGAAGAATAATATATGAAATATATGAGTCGTCCTAAAATAGGTTGACCGATTATTGAATAAAATTAGTATTAATATTTGAACCATCAAAAGCTAGCTTTTGATGGTTTTTCTTTGTCCATTTTTTAAGTTTTATGTTCTGCTGTTTATGTGCTTGACTAGG
>NZ_SMZJ02000014.1 GCF_004358095.2 Seonamhaeicola sediminis | reverse complement strand
CTCCTAGTCAAGCACATAAACAGCAGAACATAAAACTTAAAAAATGGACAAAGAAAAACCATCAAAAGCTAGCTTTTGATGGTTCAAATATTAATACTAATTTTATTCAATAATCGGTCAACCTATTTTAGGACGACTCATAGTTACTGATAAATAATTTAATCCTTACTTTCATAAACATGCTTAGCATAGTGTAACTTTAAAGCATCAAGTTGTTCTCTGAAAGTTATTAGTCTAGTGCTAAAATCAGTCCAATTTCTATCTTCTTGTTTAGACCAAACCACTTCGGATAACGCTGTCATTCTTGGTAAAACCATATATTCTACATAATTTGGCGTACTAATATATTCCGTCCAAAGATTAGCTTGAGCTCCTAAAATATAATGCCCTTCTTCTTCCGACAATTCTTCTGGCGTGGGATTATAAGAGTACACATCTTCAACAGTAGTTAATCCTCCTATAGCAAGAGGTTCATTGTCTTTATTATCATGCTGATAATAATCAAAATAAACAGACTGGTAAGGTGTCATTATAACGTCATGACCTTGTTTAGCAGCTTCAATACCTCCTTTAGTTCCCCTCCAAGACATAATAGTTGCATTAGGAGCTAAACCACCTTCTAAGATTTCATCCCAGCCAATAATTTGCTTTTCTTTTGAATTTAAATACCTTTCAATTCTTTGTATAAAATAGCTTTGTAATTGGTGCTCATCGCTTAAGTTTTCTGTTTTAATTCTAGACTGACAGTTTACACACTTTTCCCAATTATCTTTTGGGCATTCATCGCCTCCTATATGAATATATTTAGAGGGAAATAATTGAATCACCTCATCAAGTACATTCTTCAAGAAAATAAATGTATCTTCTTTTCCAGCACAATAAACATCAGGAAAAACACCCCAGGTTTCTTGTACAAGTTTTACTGTTTCTTTAGCCTGAGCTTCTTTGCTGGCATTTGACATCATATTGTTTACAACAGTTGTAGGCTCATCTGGAAAACAACTTAAATGTGGGTAAGCTGCAATGGCAGCACTACTATGGCCTGGTAATTCTATTTCTGGAATTACTGTTATATGTCTTTTTGCTGCATAAGCTACAATATCTATTATTTCTTCTTGAGAATAAAAACCTCCATACTTTTTATTATCATTTGCCATTCCTGGAAAATGTCCAATTATAGTTCCGTTTCTCCAAGATCCTATTTCAGTTAGCTTAGGATATTTTTTAATTTCAATTCTCCACCCTTGATCATCCGTTAAATGCCAATGAAATGTATTCATTTTGTGTAAGGCGATTAAATCAATGTATTTTTTAATAAAACTCACAGGAAACATATGTCTGGCTACATCTAAGTGCATACCTCTGTAAACATATCTTGGACTGTCAATAATTTCAACTGCAGGTATGGTGATTTCATTTTGTGCATAGTTATTTGAGTCTTTTGAAGGAGATAATAACTGTAGCAAGGACTGAATACCATAAAAAACACCTTTAGAAGATTTGCCTGAAATAACAATTTTTTTATGTGTTACAGAAAGGGTGTAACCTTCTTCATTTTTAATGGAATCGTCTAATCTAAGCTCTATGTTTCCGGAACCTTCTGTTTGAGAACTAATATCATAACTACTTAATCGATTAAGTATTTCAGCAAGATATACTCCCTCATTCTCTAATATAGAATCTACAACAATTTTAGTTTTTGAATTAACCAAAAACTTTCCATCCATAAATTGCAAACTTGTTGGTTTAGGAATAATATCATAATCATTTGCAGTATTCTTGATCTCCTTATATTTGTTAGTGCAAGAAAAATTCATAAAAAATACCAGTGATAAAATTAAATACTTCATTTCAATTTACTTAATGTTAATAATCTAGACATCTTTTTATATAGACTACCTCTTAATTGGTATCTTATTAAAACTTTATAAGTAAGTGAAATTTTTTAGAAAAAACTAATCTTTGTTGCATTATAAATAACGAGGTTGTAAATAGTCCTTAAATTACAGAAGTATATTAGGTATTAGGTCTATTCTGAAATCTGATTCGAGACAATCCAATAACCTTTCTTTCTTTATTAAAATAATTTAGTAAATAGTACACCTAAATACTTATAAGTTCATACTAATTCATTATTTCAAAAGTTATATTTTAGCATAAATTATTTTTAATAATGAACCGTTACCTATATTTTGTCTTAACCTTACTATTTTTAACCATTTGGAGCTCTTGCCGTAAAGATTTTGAATTCTCACCAAGTAATGGCAACCTTGGCTTTTCTAAAGATACTGTTTACTTAGACACCGTTTTTACAAACATTGGCTCCAGCACATACAACTTAAAGGTCTATAATAGAGGTAATAATGATATATCTATTCCCTCGGTAAGATTGGCTTTAGGGGAAGCTTCTAATTACAGGTTAAGTATTGATGGTATGGCTGGGAAAGTGTTTGATAACATAGAACTTTTAGCTAAGGATAGTCTTTACATATTTGTTGAAACCACAATAGATATTAATAATTTACCCAATCTTAATGGAGAATACTTGTATACCGATCAAATAGAATTTGATGCTGGTTCCAACCTTCAAAAAGTAGAGTTAGTAACTCTGGTAAAAGATGCCATTTTTATTTACCCTGATAGAGATAATACTACAAAAGTAATTGAAACACTAACTATAGATATTGGTGGTGAACAAATAGAGACCGAATTACAAGGAAGGGAATTATTACCCAATGAATTAACTATGACTAATGAAAAACCCTATGTTATTTATGGGTTTGCTACAGTACCTAACGGTGAAACACTAATCATTGAAGCTGGGGCACGTTTACACTTTCATGAAAATTCGGGTATAATAGTAAATAATGGGGCGTCTTTACAAATAAATGGCGGTTTAAGTAGTAACCCAGAAACACTTGAAAACGAAGTAATTCTAGAAGGAGACCGGCTAGAACCTAATTTTTCTGAAAGACCCGGACAATGGGGAACCATTTGGTTTTTAGATGGTAGTGTAAATAATATCATTAACTACACAACCATTAAAAATGCTTTGGTTGGTATTTTATGTGATGGAAATGCCAACGACCCAACAGATAAACTCACCATTACCAACTCTAAAATTTACAATAGTAGCAACTTTGGGATTTTAGGCAGAAATACCTCTATAAATGCTGAAAATACAGTCATAAACAACACCGGGTTATCATCTTTTGCAGGTACTTTTGGCGGAAAATACAATTTAACCCACTGTACTATTGCTAATTATTGGAATAACGGATTTAGACAATTTCCATCCGTATTACTGAATAATTTTATTTTGGATGACGATAATAATGCGGTTGTAACTGATTTAAGTGAGGCTAGTTTTAATAACTGTATCATTTACGGGAACGATAATCCAGAAATTCTTCTTGACGAGGTTGAAGACACCTCCATTGACTTTAATTTTAAATTCACTAATTGTCTTATTAGGTTTGAAGATAATAACAATAATTTTAGTGGACCTAATTACGACTTTAATGATGCTACTCATTACGAGGGAAATATTTTTAATCAGAATCCAGATTTTAAAGACCCTGATTTGAATATGCTTATAATTGGGGAGGAGTCTGCAGCCATAAATAAAGGTTTAACAAACTTTGCAACTCAAGTACCTACCGATATTTTAGGAGTAAATAGAACAACCTCTCCAGATTTAGGAGCTTATCAGCATATTGTGTTTCCTGAAGAAGATTGATAACTCAGTCAGTATAATTAAAAAAATAAAGAACATTAAAAAGCCTGAAATGTATTTTCAGGCTTGGTTTTTTCACGTCATGTTGAATGTATCAAACTGTATGAAACCTAGAAACAAGTCTAGGGTACACACTATACCACAAATAACGGTCTACCCGCCATCATAGCATTTACTTTTTCTTTGGTAGCTTCTAACAGTGCTTCATCTTCATGATTAGTTACCACTTCATCAACCAAATTAGCAATAGCTACCATATCGTCTTCTTTTAATCCACGTGTGGTTACTGCAGCAACGCCTAATCGAATACCTGAGGTTACAAACGGTGATTTATCATCAAATGGTACCATATTCTTGTTAACCGTAATATCCGCTTTCACCAAAGCTTCCTCAGCCTCTTTGCCAGACACATTCTTATTGCGTAAATCAATTAACATACAATGGTTATCTGTACCACCAGAAATAATTTTATACTCTTTATCTACCAAGGCTTGTGCTAGAGCCGCAGCATTCTTTTTAACTTGTAATTGATAGTGTAAAAAATCGTCTGTAAGCGCCTCACCAAAAGCAATGGCTTTAGCAGCAATAATATGTTCTAATGGACCACCTTGATTTCCAGGAAACACCGCAGAGTCTAATAATGATGACATTTTACGTAACTTCCCACTCTTTAATGAAATTCCAAAAGGATTCTCAAAATCTTTACCCATCATAATCAAACCACCTCTAGGACCTCTTAATGTCTTGTGGGTAGTAGTAGTAACAATATGACAATGAGGTAGCGGATCGTTTAATATTCCTTTGGCTATCAATCCAGCAGGATGTGAGATATCTGCCAATAAAATAGCGCCAACGCTATCAGCTATTTCTCTAAAACGCTTAAAATCAATATCACGAGAATAAGCCGAAGCGCCTGCTATGATTAATTTTGGTTGCTCCTTGCTTGCAATCTCTTGAATTTTATCATAATTTAAAACTCCTGTCGCCTCTTCTACTCCATAAAATACTGGATTGTATAATTTACCAGAAAAGTTTACTGGAGAACCATGTGTTAAATGCCCGCCATGAGACAAATCAAATCCTAAAATCTTATCCCCTGGTTTTAAACAAGCAGCAAAAACAGCCGTATTGGCTTGACTTCCAGAGTGTGGCTGTACGTTAACATATTCTGCTCCAAATAAAGCTTTGGCTCTATCTATAGCCAACTGCTCAATTTCATCAACTACTTCACAACCACCGTAATAACGCTTACCAGGGTACCCCTCTGCATATTTATTGGTTAAAACAGAACCAGCAGCTTCCATTACTTGTTCGCTTACAAAATTCTCTGATGCTATAAGTTCTATACCGTGTAATTGACGCTCTTTTTCAGCTTCAATTAATTCAAAAATTTGTTCGTCGCGTTGCATAAAATTAAATTATGGTTAATTATCCGGCAAAAATAGGAAATTGAATAGTTTTAAACACCAAAAAACACAGAATTACACATAAGTTTTAAACGGTTTTATTAACTACTTGACAAATTTTAAATTTTAATGGATTTAAAGCATTTTTTATATGAAACTAAAAAAAAATGTGTACGTTTGAATAGAATTCAATAATCATTAACCAATAAAATAGTTATGCCATTATCAGCTAACAACCCAGATAGAAAGTCGTGGTTACACGTAGATAAAAATTCAGATTTCCCAATTCAGAACATTCCTTTTGGGGTATTCTTAACGCGTGATGATATTATTACCATTGGTACACGTATAGGTGATACTGCTATTGATTTAGGAGCGTTACACCAACTAGGATATTTTGATGGTATAGCTTTAACAGATGATATTTTTCTACAAGATACTTTGAACGATTTTATTGCAGACGGGAGAAAAACATGGCGCGCTGTAAGGAATAGAATAGCTCACATATTTGATGCTGAAAATAATACTTTAAAGAATAATGTAAAGCACAAAGAAATTGTTCTATTCCGCTTAGATGAAATTGAAATGCAATTACCTGTAGAAATTGGTGATTATACTGATTTTTACTCAAGTTTAGAACATGCCACCAACGTAGGAAGCATGTTTAGAGACCCTGATAATGCACTGTTACCAAACTGGTTACACATTCCGGTTGGATATCATGGAAGAAGTTCCTCTATCATTCCATCAGGAATTCCAGTTCACAGGCCTCAAGGACAAACACTTCCAAACGGAGCAACAGAACCTGTTTTTGGACCTAGCAGATTGGTTGATTTTGAATTAGAAATGGCTTTTATTACAACAGACGCTAATGATTTAGGTGAACCTATTCCTATTGAAGAAGCTGAGGAATATATTTTTGGGTTAGTATTACTAAACGATTGGAGCGCAAGAGATATTCAAAAATGGGAATACCAACCTTTAGGACCATTTTTAGCTAAAAATTTTGCGTCTTCTATTTCACCATGGATTGTAACTTTAGATGCTTTAGAACCTTATCGAGTTCAAGGACCTAAACCTCTCAAACCTCAACTAGAGTATTTGCATTACAAAGGCAAAAAGAGTTTCGACATCAATTTAGAAGTATCCATTCAACCTAAAGGCGCCAAGGAAACCGTTGTATCTCAATCTAATTTCAAATACATGTATTGGAATATAGCACAGCAGCTAGCACACCATACAATTAATGGATGTCCAGTAAATTCTGGAGATATGATGGGTAGTGGAACCATTTCCGGACCTACCGAAGACAGCTATGGCTCTATGCTAGAACTAACTTGGAAAGGAGAAAAGCCTATAAAAATGAAAGACGGTACCGAACGCAAATTCATTAACGATTATGATACCGTTATCATGAGAGGTCATTGTGAAAATGATGGTACCCGTATTGGCTTTGGAGAAGTTAAAACACAATTGCTTCCTATATTTATTAAAAAGTAGTCTAAAACTTTCAAAAAATTACATATTTAAACATTTCAACTGATTTATTCGTATTTCATGGATTAATTTAGTATTTTGGCACTACAATTGAATAGGTATCCAAAACCTTTAAATTACGACCCATGAAAAAAACACTACTTATCTCTCTTGTTATAACTCTAATTTTGTCTTGTAGCACTAGAAGACAAATGGAAAAAACTATCAGTTATGGAAATTACGATCGTGCTATTAACGATGCTATCGGTAAACTAAAAATCAATAAAGACCGAAGAGGAAAAGCAGATATCATTGAACTTTTGGAGGATGCTTTTTATAAAGCAGTTTCTAGAGATTTAGAAAATATTAGCTTTCTAAAAAAAGATAACAATCCAGAAAACTATTTACGCATTTTTGATGCCTACATTAGTTTAGATAATCGCCAAGAAGCCATTAAACCACTACTCCCCCTTTATATTAAAGGAAGCGAGGTTGATTTTAATTTCAATGACTATAGTGATGAGCTAATTACCTACAAAAATAGCGCGTCATTGCAACTTTATAACAGTGCGGTAGCGTTACTTAACTCAAATAACAAATTTGATATAAGAGCGGCCTATAATCAGTTAAGAGAAATTGAAAGTATAAATCCTAACTACAAAGATATTAGAACTTTAATGGAAGTTGCTCACCAAAAAGGTACTGATTTTGTACTTGTTGATATGATCAACGATTCTGGGATTATAATACCAGCACGCTTAGAAAACGATCTGTTGAATTTCAGTAGTTATGGTATCAATAGTTTTTGGTTACAATTTCACAGTAACCCTGTTGAAAATTTGAATTATGATTTCAATATGAAAGTAAACTTTAGAGGTATTAACATCTCACCAGAACAAATCAAGGAACGTCACATCATTAAAGAAAAGCAAATTGCTGATGGCAAAGAAAACTTGATAGAAAATGGAAAAGTAGTTAAAGACAGTTTAGGTAATGCCATTCAAGTTGATAAGATGAAAACTGTACGTTGTGAGTATTATGAATTTACTCAATTTAAAGCCTCTCAAATCACTGGAAATGTGGAGTATATTGATTTTCAAAACAATCAATTAATTGATACCTTTCCGATAAATAGCGAATTTATTTTTGAACATATTTACGCTACGTCCAGAGGTGACAGAAGGGCTTTAGAAACAAACCTAATTCCATTTTTAGAGCGTCGTGCTGTTCCCTTCCCTACAGCAGAACAAATGATATACGATACAGGTGAAGATTTAAAAATACAATTAAAGCAAATTATTAATTCATATTCTGCTTCCATAGCAGGAATTTAAAATAAAAAACTCCCAAATTAATTTGGGAGTTTTTTTAAACTATGACACTGAAGTGAATTTCTGGCAAATTCTTAACTCATATCTCATTCTGGAGTCTTATCAGTATGAGTCTGTAATATTAAAAACATAAATTAAAAAGGAGCCTTACTAACTACCTCCAACATCTCTTGAGTAACAGGATGCTCAAACTTTATATATTCAGCGTGTAAGTGCAAGCGCGCTCCTTTTGTTCCATACAAATCATCTCCAAAAATAGGTGTATTCAATCCATCTTGATGAGCCGCATGAACCCTTAGTTGATGCGTTCTACCCGTAATTGGATAAAAATAAACTCTAGTTTTTCCATTTTCAACGCCAATAACTGTATATTTTGTTTTAGCAGGTTTACCATGCTCATAGCAAACTAGTTGCCGGGGTCTATTGTCTAAGTCAACCCTTAAGGGTAAATCAATCTCACCCTGTTGTTGCTCAATTACCCCATCTAACAGAGCAACATAACGTTTTTTTATACTACGCTTTATAAATTGTTTTTGAAGGTTCTTATGCGTCTTTTCATTTTTTGCAACCAGTATTAACCCAGAAGTAGACATGTCTAATCTATGAACCAACAATGGTCCCGAACTATGTTGTAAATATTGCTGCATTTTAGTTTGTACTGAATCTATGATGGTTTTTCCCGGTACTGATAAAAACTCATTTGGCTTATTTACTATGAGCAAATAATCGTCTTCATAAACAATTTCTAGTGGTTCACTTTTACTATTAAACTCTAAAATAGGATTATCCTCAACATCTAAACCCTGCATCATATGTCCTAAAATTGGTTCGCACTTACTTCTACATGATGGATAAAATTGCTTATGCTTTCTTACTTCAGATTTAGGCGAAGCTCCCCACCAAAATTCAGCCATGGTAATCGGTTTTAAGCCATTTTCATAAGCATATTGGAATAGTTTAGGAGCAGCGCACTCGCCGGCACCTGCCGGAGGAATACGAATCGTGGTTTGTTTAAAAATCTCCAACAAATCTTTTGCCTCTCCGTTGGCATTTAAAAAGGCATATTGCTCATGCAAACGCCTTTGTAATGAAGCAGACTGTAAACGCCGCTTTTCTTTAAGCGCATCAATAGAAATTTGAATTTCTTTCAAATTTGATTCTGCTAATGCTATTCGTTTTCTCCAAGCCTCTTTTAAATCTTTTAATCTAAAATGATAATGAATACTTTGCTTTTTTAAATCCTCAAGCAAGTTTTCATAAGCCTCTTTAGATAAATTTGTTTTATTAGACTCTCTGAGTTCTTTACGCTCCCCTTTTTTTTGTTTAATAGTAGCTTTTAAAGTCCTTAACTCAGTATGATAATCTTCTATACTACACTGCAAGTTCTTTTTAGCAATGAGATACTCCTGAGATGCTTCTAATTTTTCAATTTTTCTATTGAGCTCATTTAGTTCTCGTTCACCAATTTTATAAAATCCTCTGGGATCTAAGGTATCATAAACAGTAGGCACAAACCCCTTTAAATCGTTTCGTTCAGCTAATTTTCCTGAAAATGCCGCCAAATACCCAATAGTTCGATTATTTTTTTGAACTACCATAATACCAAACATTTTACCTATAATCAATCCTTGACCTTCTGGGTTTAATCCAAAATTATGAGTGAAATCAGTCTGATTTTCAAGATAGTTTTGCAAATCTTTTGCCGCCAAAACACTTAATTCATGCGGTTCATAATAAAAAGGAAATGTGAATTGCTTTGGTAAAGACAATTCTTTAGGCTGATTTATTGGGTGAAATAAAACGTTTTTAAAATTACTCATATTAAATTCAAAAGAGTGGCAAAGGAACGAAATTATATATATTAATATGAAGTATAGATATTGGGTTATTTATGTACTTATAAACTATCAATTTTAAAATAAATATAGATAAATTAACTGATTTAAAGTATTACTTTAGCTTTATAAATTAAACTCTTACTAAATAAAAAACACTGTATACACATAACAATCAGTAGTTTAATAAAAAATTAATTGTTAATATATTTTTTACTATTTTCGAAGTCTGACTTTTTATTAATCCCTATGAAACAACTAATAATAGCATTATTTTGTCTATGCTTCTATTTACCCTGTTCTAGCCAGTCTCAAAATGAAGATTTCATGATTACTGTATTGAAATATAACATTAAAGAACAAACTTATATTTTTGGTGAATGGAATCCTAGCGATAATCAATCAGAGATTCATTTAAATTATTTAGGAGACATAGAAACTAGTGATGCTACTAAATACAAGATAATGACTTCTAGTCGGTATTGGGGACCAACTAAGAAAATTACAAATAAAATTTTAGTCTTTGATAGAAACCACAATTTTCTTGGAAATTATTATTTGAACACTAAGTGTGAATTGCCAACACAAATAGTAGATAATCAACTTATTTTTAAGCCTGTAGAATGTACAAACTGTAGTTACTCCATTACCAAAGTAGATTTTCATAATGGTATTCCTGAAAATTTTTACCTAGGATGTAGGCCAGGGCTCGGTAGTCTTTACTCTTTTTATTTGAGTATTTAGTTTAAATTGAAATTATTCAAAACTAAACACCCAGAACTTACCAAACGTACAACTTTTATTAGGGTTGCGGAGCAAGAAAATCAAGTCTATAATCAATAAGGCATATTCATATTTTCTATTGAAAAATGTTGGTAAGTTTTAAATATAAAATCTAATATTTAATAATTTCATATTCAAGGTTTCTGTTTATTTGCAAAATCATAATTATTAAAATTTTGATGAGAATAATACTATTCAATTTAGTCTTAACAGTTTATTATTAGTACTTTTCAAATAAAAAATAGGTTAAAAAACAACCCGTTATATGGCATTGAAAATTGTTATTTCTCATAAAACAAAATACAAGTATGATAGACTTGTTTCTCTATCTCCTCATATATTTAGATTAAGACCTGCTCCCCACAGCAGAACTCCCATTGAAGCCTACTCAATTAAAATAAAGCCAGAAAATCATTTTTTTAATTGGCAGCAAGACCCTTTTGGAAACTATTTGGCACGATTAACATTTCCTGAAAAAACGAAAGAGCTTAGTGTTGATGTTGAAATTATAGCCGATTTAAAAACTATTAATCCGTTTGATTTTTTTGTTGAAAAATACGCCGAAGATTTTCCGTTTCAGTACACAGATACTGTAAAAAAAGAACTGTTACCATATTTAGAAATAACAGACCACGGACCTCTTTTAAAAGCATTTCTAAAAACTGTTGATCTTTCTCCTAGAAAAACTATTTTTTTCCTAATAGACATTAATCGAAAAATAAATGAATTCTTAAATTACAGTATTCGTTTAGACCCAGGCGTTCAAACCTGTGAAGAAACACTCAGTTCTAAAGTTGGATCTTGTAGAGATTACGCTTGGTTATTTGTACAAGTAATGAGGCATTTAGGATTTGGAGCAAGATTTGTTTCTGGCTATTTGGTGCAATTAAAATCTGATGAAAAATCGTTAGATGGTCCATCAGGTCCTGAAGAAGATTTTACAGATTTACATGCTTGGGCTGAAGTTTACGTTCCAGGAGCTGGATGGATTGGTTTTGATGCCACCTCTGGACTTTTGGCTGGTGAAGGCCATATTCCATTAGCTTGTACACCATCCTTTGAAAGTGCTGCGCCTGTAACCGGAATGACTGATATTTGCGAAACAGAATTCTTCTATGAAAATACAGTAAAGCGCATTTTTGAATCGCCAAGAGTTACCAAACCCTATACCGAAGAACAGTGGAACGCTATTTACAATCTTGGTTTTAAAGTTGATGAAGAATTAGAAAAAGGCGATGTAAGATTAACCATGGGAGGTGAACCTACGTTTGTATCTATTGATGATATGGAGTCTGCACAATGGAATACAGATGCCGATGGCCCTCACAAACGAGAGCTTGCTAAAAATTTTTCAGCTAGATTATATGATGAATTTGGCAAAGGTGGTGTTTTGCATCAAGCACAAGGTAAATGGTATCCTGGTGAACCACTACCCCGTTGGTCTATTGAGATTTGTTGGCGAAAAGATGGTAAGCCTATTTGGCAAAACAAAAAGCTGCTATCGCTTTTTTCGGAAGCTAAAAAATTACCAAAAGATGCTGATAAAAAGTTTCTTAAAACATTAACCAAATATTTAGGTGTTTCAGAAAAATATATAAAACCCACCTATGAGGATAGCTTTTACTTCTTGTGGCAAGAAGGTCAAATGCCTATTGATATAGACCCCACAAAGGAAGATGGTAACTTATTGGTAAAAGACAAACTTAAAAATATTTTAAAAGAAGGGACCACAAAACCTGTAGGTTATGTGTTGCCACTTAACAACTCTAAAGGTACATGGCATAGTTGTGAATGGACATTTAGAAGAGAACATTTGTTTCTATTACCAGGGAACTCCCCTGTTGGTTTACGATTACCTCTAAATTCACTAATTCAAAAGCCTAAACAGAAAGAATTCCCCGTTTATCAACCAGATCAATTTTCGAAACAAGACAAATTACCAACCTATTTTGAAACAGTTGAAAAACGTTTTACACAGCAAAAAAAACCTTCAAAAGTTAATTATTTTATACGTACCGCCTTGTGCATTGAAATTAGGGATGATAAACTTCATATCTTTTTACCGCCATTAGATGCTATAGAATATTACTTAGATTTGGTAACTGCTATTGAGGCTACTTCAAAAGCTTTAGATATTCCTGTTGTTTTTGAAGGCTACAATCCACCTTTTGATAATCGCTTACAATCACTAAAAATTACTCCAGACCCTGGTGTAATTGAAGTTAATGTTCAACCTACAGAGAACTGGAGTGAATTAACCTATAACACCTTAGCACTCTATAAACATGCTAAGTTATCACGTTTAGGTACTGAAAAATTTATGATTGATGGTAAACATACAGGTACTGGTGGCGGGAATCATGTTACTATTGGAGGTATTACTCCTGCTGATAGCCCGCTTCTTAGAAAACCAAGTTTATTGCGTAGTTTACTAACGTTTTGGCAACATCATCCGGGGTTATCATACCTCTTTTCAGGAGCTTTTGTAGGAGCCACAAGTCAAGCCCCTCGAATAGACGAAGCTCGTATGGAAAACCTTTACGAACTAGAAATAGCCTTTAGCAAAATACCAAAGAATGGTGAGGTACCTTTTTGGTTAACTGATAGGTTATTTAGACATTTATTAACCGATTTAACAGGAAACACTCATAGAGCTGAATTCTGTATAGACAAGTTATACTCACCAGATTCCGCTTCAGGCAGACTGGGAATTCTAGAATTACGTGCTTTTGATATGCCACCGCATGCTCAAATGAGTTTAATGCAAAATTTACTAGTCCGTACACTTGTAGCTTGGTTTTGGAAAAAGCCTTACGAACATGATTTAGTGCGTTGGGGAACAGAGTTACATGATAAATTTTTAATAGAACACTTTGTTAGAAAAGACATAAATGATGTTGTAAACAAACTTAATAAAGCAGGGTACCCTTTCAAAGAAGACTGGTTTAATCCATTTTTCGAATTCAGGTTTCCACTACACGGTATGGTCACTATAAATGATATTCATATAGAACTGCGCGCAGCTATAGAACCTTGGAATGTTTTAGGTGAAGAAATGAGCGGTGGTGGTACTGCCAGATATGTAGATTCATCTCTGGAACGCATTCAAATTAAAGTTTCTAATTTTACTAACGAAAGATATATTGTAACTTGTAATGGTGTAAAAATACCTTTAAAACCAACCGATGTTAAAGGTGAATTTGTTGCCGGTATCCGTTATAAAGCCTGGAACCCTTATTCTGCTTTGCATCCTACAATAGGCGTAGATGCGCCTTTAGTTTTTGATGTTGTTGATACTTGGAACAGGTGCTCTATTGGAGGATGTACTTATTTTGTAGCACATCCGGGAGGACGTTCATATGAGTCCTTTCCTATTAATAGTTTAGAGGCCGAATCCAGAAGAATAAATCGTTTTTGGAATTTTAATCATACACAAGGTGATATTGCCCCAGATAAAAATGACATGATAAGTAAAGAGGAATTTAAAAACATTAAAAAACAAATTAATCCAAAGCAATTTAAATACAAAGAATTGAAGATTAATAATGAATTTCCTATTACTTTAGATTTAAGAAAGAAGTAGACAATGCCAATGCATTCCAACATACTATTTCAAAATTATTTTTCCGATTTCAAAAATTACGATGAAGTTTTGAAATCTGATTTATCTATTAATCCTAATTGGGAAAAATTACTAAAAAATTTAACCCAATACGGAAACCAGATATTAATAGAGAAGCAAAACGAAATAAATTGGCTTTTAGAAGAAAATGGGGTTACATATAATGTGTATAACGACCCTAAAGGAATGCATCGCTCTTGGCGATTAAACATCGTACCTTTTTTAATTCACCAAAATGAATGGGCAACTATAGAACGTGGTATTACTCAAAGATCTGAATTACTAAATCTTGTTTTAAAAGATGTTTATGGTAAAAGAGAACTTGTCTCTAGTGGCATTGTTCCTCCCGAAGTTATTTATGGACATAGAGGTTTTTTAAGACAATGTGATCAAATTCAGTATAATACATCAAAACATTTATTAATATATTCTGCTGACTTAGCACGTGGACCCGACGGACGTATGTGGGTAGTTAATGATAGAACTCAAGCTCCTTCTGGAATGGGATATGCCTTAGAAAACAGGTATTCACTTAGCAGAATGATGCCTGATCTGTTCAAAGACATCAATGTTAAACAACCCACACAATTTTTTGATGAGTTTAATCAAATGTTAATTGATTCGGCGCCAAATAACGTAACAAACCCCAATATTGTTATTTTAACACCGGGCCCCTTAAACGAAACATATTTTGACCATGCCTATATGGCATCTTTTCTGGGATATCCATTAGTTACCGGAAATGACCTTGTAGTTAGAAACGGAAAAGTATGGATGAAAACCCTAAAAGCGCTTAAGCAAGTTGATGTTATTATAAAACGTGTTGACGATGCCTTTATGGATCCTCTAGAATTAAGAGAAGATTCCTATTTAGGAGTTGCAGGTTTACTAGAAGTAGTAAGAAATAATCAAGTTGTTATTGTTAACCCTATTGGCGCTGGCGTACTAGAAAACTCTGGTTTAATACCTTTTATGAATGGCATTTGCAATTACTTCTTTAATGAAGATTTGATATTACCACAAATTGCTTCTTGGTGGTGCGGACAAGAAAGAGAACGTAACTATGTGCTCAATAATATGCGAGAATTTGTAATAAAAAACATTGACCGCTCCAATAGAGAATACCTTCATTTTTGTGAATTTTTAGATGATTTGTCTCTCAATAATTTAAGAGCTGAAATACTATTAAACCCCTATAAGTTTGTAGCACAAGAAAAAATTTCGTTTTCTACAGCTCCAGATTTTTTTAATGGTACTTTAGAACCCAGAAAGGTTATGTGTAGAACATTTGCTATTGCAAATAAGCACTCATACAACGTTATGCCAGGTGGTTTGGTAAGGGTAGCTGCAGAAAGAGAAAACCTGTTTGTATCTAATCAACGTGGTGGCATAAGTAAAGATTTTTGGATTATCTCAGATGAATTTCAAAACAGTATTCAGAGTTATTCCTGGAACAATAATAATAAAATATCGCTGTCAAATGTAAATGATTTACCAAGTAACACAGCCGAAAACTTATATTGGTCTGGAAGATATTTAGGTAGAGCACTTACAACTGCTCGTTACCTACGGATGGTTTTAAACCGAATGAATAATGAACAATATAACAATCAAAATTCAGAATCACGCAGTTTAGTTTATCTATATAAATCTGTAACTAATATTACTTCAACATTTCCAGGATTTGTAGGTAAAAATTCTGAAAAAACGTTACAAGACCCACTAAAAGAAATTTTGTCTTTGCTCTTAGATGAAAACCGTATAGGTAGTTTTGCACAAACACTTTCTAGTTTTAACCACGCTTACTATTCATTACGTAACTTATGGTCTAGAGACATGTGGCGTGTTTTTGATAGCATAAAGAAATTATGGAATAAATTTAAAGAGAACGAAACACATTCTATTTCTGAACTTTCCAAATTATTAGATCGTATCATAACAAGGCTTATAGCTTTTATGGGGCTTATAGAAGAGAGTATATTAGTAAGTCAAGGGCTTTTATTATACTTTATTGGTTTACAAACAGAACAAGCTATGATGCATATTGCAAAACTAAGAGCTCTGTTGGTTTTTAATTACTCTGAGCAATTGCAATATGAAATTCTGGAATCGTTTTTAACAAGTCATGAAAGTCTAAATATTTACAGGTACAGTTATCGCTCTTATTTAAGTGTAGAAAACGTTATTCGTTTAGTTATGCTTGATACAGAATACGCAAAATCACTCCATTACCAATTTAAACGTATTCAAAAAGACATACGTAAACTTCCACAATCTGAAACTAATTCAGGGAATAACTATTATAGTTTACATATTTCTGAGTCTATAAAAATTATAGAAAACCTAGATATTACTAATTTACTAGAGCTAAACAATACAAAAACTCTACGTCAAAATCTTGATGATGTCTTATCGGAACTTAGCAATTTATTACACAAAAGTAGTATTACTCTTTCTGATACTTATTTTAATCATGCCTACCAACAAAAACAATTGGTTAATCAAAACTTTCCATTGGCATAAATGATTTATCAAGTTTCACATACTACTACCTATAATTACGAGCATGGTGTATCATTTTGTCATAATATAGCCACTCTTAAGCCTAAGGAAGTTGCAGGTCAAACATTATTAGATTATCATTTAGACATTACACCTATTCCCGAAGAAATTTCAGAGAAAATTGATTTTTTTGGAAACACTGTCACAAGATTTTCTATTCAAAAACAACATTCAAAATTAAAGGTAATCGCCAGTAGTAAAATTTTAAAAGAGGTTAGTACAGTATCCAGTATTTATAATAACCCAGCTGCTCAACAAATTACTTTGCAACAAGCCTTGTTGGAATTAAAAAGTAATTCAACTGAAATACTTCATGTAAAACAGTTTTGCTTAGAATCTGTTTTGGTTGCTAATATTACATCAAATATCAAAGCTTATGCTGAAGTTTCTTTTCAACCAAATAGATCAATTTTTGAAGCGGCGTTTGAATTAATGCAGCGTATTTATACCGATTTTGAATTTAATGCTGAAGTTACAAATGTAGCCACACCCATTCATGATGTTATGAAACTTAAAAAAGGCGTTTGCCAAGACTTTGCGCAAATAGCCATTGCCTGTGTGCGCTCTGTTGGTTTACCTGCCCGTTATGTAAGTGGTTATATTGAAACACTACCACCGCCTGGTAAAGAAAAACTTATTGGTACAGATGCTTCTCATGCTTGGTTTTCTATGTTTATACCCTATTTTGGATGGGTGGATTTTGACCCAACTAATAACCAGATACCTTCAAATCAACACATAATAATTTCTCATGGTAGAGATTATTATGATGTTCCGCCATTAAAAGGTGTTATTTACAGTACGGGGAAAAATAAGATGAAAGTAGCTGTAGATATAAGACCTGTGATTTAATATCTCATCGTTAGTAATATTTCTACCCGTTTTATTGTTTGTTAACTGATTTAATTTAATGAAAATGCTACTATTTTATTACCAATTGGTGTTCCTAGTTTTTCGCCTCCACAGGCTATTGCTATATACTGCTTGCCATTAACTTGATACATAGCCGGGGTAGCAAAAGCAGCTGCGGGTAATTTGTACTCCCACAACAATTCACCTGTAAACTTATTAAATGCCCTGAAATAGCCATCCTTTGTCGCTCCAATAAAGAGTAACCCGTTTTGAGTAACTATGGGGCCTCCATAATTCTCACATCCCGTTTGTGGATATCCTTTTGCCTTTAGTTCTGGTGTATCTCCTAATACAATTGACCATTTGAAATTACCTGTATTTAAGTCTATGGAGTGCATAGTGCCCCAAGGTGGTGAAATAGCAGGTCTTCCCTTGCTATCTAAAAAACGCTTATAACCAGCGTATTTATAAGCCAAAGGATACGTAATTTTTGGATTCTTAGGCATAATAGTATCTGGTTCATTAAACAAGAAATGCATTAAAGCTTCCTTTTCTTTGGCTGGAATATGAGGAAATCCGGTCATCATACCCTTACCTGTTTTTATTAACTGAGCTACTTCGTTTTTTGATGTTTTACTTTTTAAATTTATTAAAGAGGGATAACCACTTTGAACCACCCCGCTTTTATCTTCTTGATGACAAGTAACACAGTATTGCATATAGGTTTGTTTCCCTAAGGGAAAGTTTTTCACTGAGTTATCATTCTCCTTCATTTGAATAACCCATGGTGCTTCTTGAGAGTTTATGTAAATAACACCTTCTTCGGGATCTGCAGCAGTTCCGCCCCACTCTGCAGCACCATCCAATCCAGGGAACAGAATCATGGGGTCTAAACTCGGTGGCGCATATAATCTTCTATCCGAATGTTTCAAAAGCTCTAAAAGTTCTTCTCTGTTATCGGCATACGGACTTATATCTTCATCTGTTAGTTCCGTTGACTGTCTTGCAAAAGGTTTTGGCTTTACAGGAATGGGTTGTGTTTTTGAGGCCTCTTCACCATCTAAAGTTGAAACAGGCACTGGTATTTCTTCAATATCAAATAGAGGCTCTCCAGTAACTCGATTAAAGACATAAACATATCCCTGTTTTGTTGATTGAGAAACTGCGGGTATCTTTTTACCTTCTCTAGTAATCGTAATTAAATTGGGTGGTGTTGGAGGATCTCTATCCCATAAATCATGATGTACCATTTGAAAATGCCAAAGTCTCTTTCCAGTATTAACATCCAAAGCTAGCAGGCAATCTGTAAATAAATTGTCTCCTTTGCGAACACCGCCATAAAAATCAGGGGAAGCCGAACCTGTTGGAATGTAAATAATACCGCGTTTTTCATCTAAAGCCATACCGCTCCAATTATTACCTGCGCCAATCAAAGGGTTTGAATGGGGATTTTTGTCTTCCCAAGTTTCAATACCTTCTTGGTATGGAAGTGGAATTGTATTAAAAACCCATTCCAACTTACCTGTAATAATATTAAACGCCATAATATTTCCTGGCAGAGCCCCAATATCTTCAGGAACACGAATAGGCATGACAATAATATCCTTGTATACGGTACCTGGTGTATTGGAGACAAGAAAACTACCCGTGGTAATTTCACCTAAACCACTACTTAGGTTTACTTTTCCGTTATCGCCAAAGCTTTCAATAGACCTTCCTGTTAAGGCATCAAGTGCATATAAATACGGTCCAGAAGTATATAATATGCGTTTATCATATCCTTTCTCCCAATAAGAAACTCCTCTGCTGGTTGAGGCTCTTAAATTTAACGAATCACCAAATCTCCAAATTTCCTTTCCTGTTGCAGAGTGCAAAGCAATGGCTCTAAGTCTTGAAGTAACACCATACAGAATAGTATCAATGACAATGGGATTCATTTGCATTTGTCCATAATCTGGTGACTCGTAGGTCCAAGCTACTTTTAACTTAGTAACATTATCTAATGTGATTTCTGATAATGTAGAATACTGATTTCTATCTGGTCCACCTTGGTATGATCTCCAAGTTGAATAATCTTTAGGCTTATAACTAGAATTTTGTTGACAGTTAAAAATAAGAAGGAAAGCTAAAAAAGCAGCTAAGTAAAAAGCACTGCGCATAGGTTGGTTTTCAAGTGTTTTATACTCTAAATATAGTGAATCCCAAACTTTTATTTCAGAACTCTTCCTATAGAACCTTTATCATTAGGAATAAGCTCATAAATATAGTCTGGTGCTAGCCCAATTTCATGACGATGTGAAACATACAAAATAGCCGTATGACTCTCTTTGGAAATTTTATTAATCAACTCAGAAAATATAATGGTATCTAAATCATCTAATCCATTGGTAGGTTCATCTAAAATAAGCAATGGTGGATGTTTTACCATAGCTCGAACAATTAAAACCAAGCGCTTGTGTCCTTGAGAAAGTGTTTGGAAATTTTGATTTTTAATATCGAACATATTTAATAATTTCAGCCATTCATGTGCTTTTAAAATTTGACCTTCATTGGGGTATTTGTAAAGACCAACAGAATCATAAAATCCAGAAATTATCATTCTTTCAATAGTATCTGATCGTTTGAAACCTTGCAACATTTCTGAAGTGAAATACCCTATTTTTTTCTTAATATCCCAAACACTTTCTCCACTACCTTTTTTAATCCCGAAAAGATATATATCCTGATTAAAAGCTTTAGGGTTATCACCTGAAATTAATGATAGAATGGTACTCTTACCGGAACCATTTGGCCCAATTAAATGCCAAAATTCTCCAGTTTTAATCTCCCAACAAATATTTTTTATTATTGGTTTTTCTAGATAAGAAACTGATACGTTTTGAAACTTTACCAAAGAAGGACTTTCAACTGAAACTTGCTCAAGGGGCTTTGGTAAATCTTGAATGAAATAGTGTTTTAATTTTGGCGTTGGATTGTCAAAATTTTCAAATGGGATAATCTGTTTGCCTTCAAATCTATATACTTTACTAATAAAAGGAAGCACATCTTTCTTTCTATTAGAAATTTGAATAACAGGAATTGATTTACTCAGCTCTTCAAGTGTAAGCGCTATTTCCTCTTGAGATTGAACATCTAAATTTCCGAATACATTATCTGCTACCAAATATTCAGGTTTGCTGGCTATTAAATGCTTAAGCAATGCTTTTTTTCGTTCTCCCTCAGAAGATTTCATTAAGCTATGTTTGTTCTTTGTGGCAATATCAAAACGTCCATGACGCTTTTCTTCTTCAATAAACTTATTAATGGTTATTTCAGAAAAAAGTGCCCCATTTAAACCATTTAAACTTTCAATAAGGTTTCCAGATAAAATATTTTTAATTAATGATTTTTTATCATCTTTATTGGAAACATAAATGGCAATGTGCTTTTTCAATTTATAGTCGATTTTTTGTCTAAATATAAAAAAAGAGGGATAAACCCTCTCTTCTGTATTTTATAAAAACCTAATTATATTACAAGTTACTTATGTGAAAAGGAACCAACCCATCAATAGGTCTTCTTACAAAGTTCCCTACTTTGAAGCCCATTTCGTCTGCAACTTCTCTTATTTCATTTTGAGAAAAGAAGGCTATAGACCCTGCAAAATGAACAGGAACCGTTTTTAACTCTTCCTTAAATTGCATTATCATATTTTTAGCAAATAATCTGATACCGTTTTTTATAAGATTGATTGTATATTCAGAATCTTTATGTAAAAACATAAACTCAGCAAAACTTGCTAAATAAGCATTGGGGTTGGGTTGTTTGTAAAGATTATACTTAATAAAATCTGATTCTAAATTATATTTAGCTCCAAATGCCACTTTAACATTTTCTGGCATGTGATTAAAATAATAATCCCTAATTAATTGTTTTCCGTAGTAATTACCAGAAGCATCATCCATAAGCGTATACCCCAATGAAAGTACACGTTGATGAAGTTTTTCACCATCATAATAACTACAGTTAGAACCTGTTCCCATGATACAAACTACAGCAGCTTCTTTGGGATGATTAATTGTTGAATATACGGCTGCCAAGGTATCTTCGTTGACAGAAACTTGAGCCTTAGAAAAAATATCCTCTAATACACCTTTTAACATTTTTCTTGGGTTCTCTGTACCACAACCTGCACCATAAAAGAACACATGAGAGACAATATCTTTATTATCAATTAAGGAATCACTTTCCTTGATGGTTTTATAAAGCTTCTTTTCAGTTAAAATGGCTGGATTAAGACCTTTGGTTCTAATCTTTTCCATTATTTTGTTACCATCTTTATCTACGGCTAACCAATCTGATTTGGTAGAACCACTATCAACAATTAATATCATAAGTTCAAAGATAAAAAAACTCCACAGTAATTAAATGCATGTACACTTAACACACTGTGGAGTGTTGTAAATTATAAGTTATATTATTTTACAGATGCAATGTATTGAGCTAAATCAACTAATTTAGTTGAATAACCAAATTCATTATCGTACCAAGACACTAACTTAAAGAAGTTATCGTTTAATGCGATACTTGCACCAGCATCAAATACACTAGTTAAAGGTTCTGAAACAAAATCCTGAGATACCACAGCTTCTTCAGTATAACCAAATACACCTGCTAATTCGTTTTCAGAAGCCGCTTTTAAGGCAGCTTTAACTTCATCCCAAGAGGCTGATTTTTCTGTTCTAACAGTTAAGTCTACAACCGATACATCTGGAGTTGGTACTCTAAATGCCATACCTGTTAATTTTCCGTTTAATTCAGGAATTACTTTTCCTACTGCTTTAGCAGCTCCTGTAGAAGAAGGAATAATGTTAGCTAAAGCACTTCTACCACCTCTCCAGTCTTTTCTTGAAGGACCATCAACAGTCATTTGAGTAGCTGTTGTAGCATGAACTGTAGTCATTAAGCCTTCTATAATACCGAAGTTATCATTAATAACTTTAGCTAAAGGTGCTAAACAGTTAGTAGTACAAGACGCATTTGATACAATGGTATCAGCGGCTGTAATTTTATCATTGTTTACTCCCATTACAAACATTGGAGCATCTGCAGAAGGAGCCGAAATAGCTACTTTTTTAGCACCAGCCGTAATATGAGCTTGCGCTTTATCTAGAGTTGTGAAAATTCCAGTACAATCTAAAACAACCTCTGCGCCAACGGCATCCCATTTTAAATCTTCAGGGTTGCGCTCTGCAGTAATTCTAATTTCGTTTCCGTTTACAACTAAGTTTCCGTCTTTAATATCCACAGTACCATCAAATCTACCGTGAACAGAATCATATTTTAATAAATAGGCTAAATGCTCTACATCTAACAAGTCATTAATTCCTACTACTTCAATATCATTAGGTCTAGAAGCTGCTACTCTAAAAGCAATTCTACCTATTCTACCAAATCCGTTAATTCCAATTTTTAATTTTGACATATCTAAGATTAATTAGTGTTATGTGCTCATGATATCTGAGACACGTAATAATTCTAAATTTATTTTTGTTTTTCCTTTAATGGCTTTATCTAATGGGGTTAATTCCATTTTGTTGTTTTTTAACCCTACCATATAATTAGTTTCTCCTTCTAGTAAGGTTTCTACAGCTTTCACCCCCATTCTACTGGCTAAAACTCTATCAAAACAAGATGGAGCTCCTCCGCGTTGCATATGGCCTAAAACCGATACGCGAACATCATACCCTTCCATATTTTCATCTACATATTCTTTTAGCTCAAAAATATTTTTACCAATTTTATCACCTTCGGCAACAACAACAATACTAGAAGTTTTTCCAGTTTTTCTACTCTTATTTAAAGATTCTTTCAATCTATCTAATCCTAAATCTTCTTCTGGAATGAGGATTTCTTCTGCTCCACCAGCAATACCAGTATTTAAAGCAATATGACCCACATCACGTCCCATCACCTCAATAAAAAATAATCTGTTATGGGAACTCGCTGTATCTCTAATCTTATCAATGGCATCTACTACTGTATTCAAAGCGGTATCAAAACCTAACGTGTGGGTAGTTCCAAAAATATCATTATCAATGGTTCCTGGTATACCCATTACTGGAAACCCAAACTCTTGATTGAAAACTAATGCCCCAGTAAAAGAACCATCTCCACCAATAACAACTAAACCTTCAACGCCCTCCTTTATTATATTTTGAAACGCTTTCTCTCTACCTTCTTTGGTTCTGAATTCTTTTGAACGAGCAGATTTTAAAATGGTTCCACCTTTGTTGATGATACCTCTTACACTACGGGCATTCATAGATTTAAAATCCCCATCAATCAACCCTTCGTAACCTCGATATACACCAATACATTCAACACCATGATAGGCACATGTTCTAACCACCGCACGAACCGCGGCATTCATTCCTGGAGCATCGCCCCCTGAAGTTAAAACGGCTATTTTTTTAATTTTATTAGGCATATATTAAATTTGCTGGTAAAATTACTAAACAAAAACAATATAATCATAGCATTTAGGGCTTTTTAATGCATACTTAACACTATAACGTTTTAGTAAATTATGGTTTATTATTTCGATAAAAACAGCTTGAAATTTTAACAAAAATAAAAGCTGTTTACTTTTGTGAAGATGGACGCTGATTTATGAAGCTGGGGGTAGCATTAGTATCTTCAATATTTGATTGTTCATCTAAGATTGATTGGTCTGCTTTTTTCTTGAACAAGCTCTGAATAAGTTCTTTAAAGGTGTCAAAATCTACATTGTAAGACACCCCTAAACCCTGCGTATAACCAATGGCTTCTCCAAAATTTCGGATACTATTTTCTCTGTTAAATACTTTAGCTATTAGTGTTCCTTCTTCATTTAAAAGAAAATCTATCTGTACATCTCCAGCCACAACTGTATTGGCAGCATCTGCTCCACCAATTGGCACCCCAACTTTACCATTTATGAGTACTCTATCGCTAATTTGGGTTTGAAGCGTAACACCTACCCTATCATTTGTTTGATAATCTGGTCTGTTTTGCCCTGCCTCATAATTAACGCCAAGACTAAGTTTACCATCACCACCAGAAAAAATACCATTAATAATACCATTAAGTCTCTCTGCTATGGTTCCTGAAAAATTAAGTTCATTTATCCCTCTAGAAAATGAACCCGTTGAGATTAAGTACAGAGCCTGATTTTGTCTATCGTCTGGTGATTCCAATCTATATTGTAACTCAGATTTTATAGACGAATGAATATTAGGAAATTCAAAATTAAATGCAGGCGTTGGTTGCTCTAAATCACCTGTTAACGCAATGTTTAACTCTACTGGAATACTTCTGTTTATAGGGTCATCTAATAAAGGAGATGGGTTGGCGGTTGTTTTATAAATAGCTAACATGTCTATTTGAGCTTTTAACGGGTCTCCTTCCCAATTGATGGTTCCACCAGGTTGTACTATGAACTCCTTTTGTACTAAGCCCCCATACGCAAAATTGTAAACTCCTTCGAATACCGAGAAATCACCCCACATATTAAACTTACCGTTAGTATTTATTTCAACAAGCATACCACCTCTACCGCGTCCTTTTAAGGAATGCCCTGTACTTTTATCTATAATTATTTCAACTTCGGCATCTTCTGTCACATCTACCTCAAAATCCAATTCTAATCCTTGAATATCTTGAAAAGCAATTTCCTTACCTTTATCTCTTGCTTCTTTTTCGGTTTTAGATAGAATTCTTATGAATGAATTATCACCAAAAGATTCGGTATCATTAAGTGGAATTTTAAAAACAGTGCCTGGTTTAGTTTCTGCTACAACACTTATTGTTAATTGCTCTGTGGGTCCTTGAATTTTAGCTTCACCTCCCATAAAACCCCTACCATAATAAAGTGCCTCTTCAGATTCTTCAGTATCTAAAATCAATAAATTTTTAGTATCGACATCTAAATCTAAACGCCATTTTGATAGATTCACATGGCTTAAAGAACCATTAAGCATTCCTCTTGATTTAAATTTGGTATCGGTTAGTTGTATATCATTAAAAATGAAACTTTGATTACTAAGTGATACGGAAGCATTATTATTAAAATTATAATCAACATTTAAATAAGGAATACCAAAGCCACCATTTATTACTCTCAGTTTTCCCTCAATATCTGGTCTTTTAAGATTACCTACAATATTGGCTTCTCCTGTTACAGCACCTCTTATATTAGAAAGCACATCTTGCAATAACGGATTGAGTGGCTCTAAAATGAAATGATCAAAAGTAAGATCTACATTTATTGTTGAGTTTTTACCAAGAACACTAATATCTCCTTTTGCAGCAAATGAATTTGCTTTATCATTTTTAATAGTTGCATCAACCTCATATTTTGTTAAATCTTCATTTCCTGTAATATTAGCATCAAAGTCTCCTAAAGGAAATTTATTAACCATAAAATCATTGATTATAATCGTTGAATTTGGTAAATAACTTCCGTTTTTCTGCAAAACATCTAACTTACCATTAACCTTTCCCGCTAAAGAGAGGCTATCAATTACAGGTGTTATTTTAGCTAGATTTACATTTTTAAAATTTAATTTGATATCTTTTTGGGTAGAATCTTTCAAAAACCCAGAAAGTTTAATTTCTTCATTTTTATGAGTAATCTTAAAGTTATCTAGATTAAACTTGGTAAGTGCCTTATCAAAAGACATTTTGTTGAGTGTATCATTTTTTTCATTTACAAACCATTTTCTATCCTTTATTGTAAAATCTGATTTTTTAAAGCCTACAACAGATTCCTTAGCTTCATTAATTGTATGATAAAAACTTAAATTATAAATGTCTTTATTTCGTTTTCCGCCTTTAAACTCAGAACGCATAAATAAAGTATCATTAACCGTAACGTTAATTAAATTAAAGTTAGACACGTTGTAGAACTTGGTGTTTAGACTATCTACCTCTACATAAGTATTGAAAAGTGGATTACTATTGTCTACTTGTAACTCAATATTATTTGCAAAATAATTATGAACTTTTATTTGCGGTGATTTAAATGTTAACTTAAACTTAGTTTCATCACTCTCTACCCTTCCTCGTATGTAGGTGTTTTTTCCTAATTCAATATCTGGAAAGATAACTTCGGCAATTTTATTATAGATTTTAAAATTAAAATCTATACTCTGAGTAGCACTTATATCATGTGGAATATAATTAGTATATATGTGCCCAATAGAATTTTCAAAAAGTTTTTTTAAATCTCTAAACACAAAACGCCCCTTAAGGTTGCCTTCTATGATATCTGGCGATTTAAACTCAACTTGCCTTATACCTTCATCAAATCTTGATGAAATATCAAACTGGTCAAAATAATATGCGTCATGCTCATTTGTATAAGTAGTATTATTAAATGATATTTTTCCATAGGCGTCATCTAAATTGCTACTATTCATATTCATTTTAACTCTACTCTTTAAAATGGAAATACTGTCTTTTTTAACAAAATTCAGAGTTCTTAAGTTAGCATAATCAACATTTGCTTCAAAATCGTATTTTTTAACTTTTTCAGAGAAATCAACAAGACCATTAAAATTAAATTGCAAGTTCCTGTCATTTACAATTAAGTTTCCATCAAAAATCTTATTTCTTACATTCCCAGCTACTTTTATACCACTATAATTATAATCATTATAAAGAATCTCGTAAATCTCTCCTTTTACCTTAGTATCTAGATTATCTGTTAAAAATCCATTACCATCAACATCAAAATTTAGTGAACCAACACCTGTTTTAGGGTCGTTTAAAAACACGCCAAAATCAAACTTTTCAAAAACTACTTTTCCCTTATAGGTAGCATTATCAATATCATCAACCTTAGTTATTTCTAAATTAGAATCAATAAACCCTATTTCTGTATCTATTTCAACATCTGCATTAATGGTCCTTGAAGTTATCTGTGTATTACCTTGAATGGTAAAATTTCCTAAACGCTCAAAAGATGAAGGTATAGCTTCTCCTAAAACATTGGGTAACAAGGCTTTTAAATCGTTATAAGTAGAGGTTACATTTGAAAACCGCCCATTCATATAAAAATTATGCTCTTCTTTATTAAACAAATTTTTAAAATTAACGTCCCCAATTATTCTGGTTTTTGTATTGGTTCTAAGATTTAAATTAGTGGCAGTTAAATTGTTTAAAGTTCCAGACATATTCACGCTAAACTTAGCACGTTGATTAACCCCAAACTCATTATAAATAATGTTGAGTTCATCTAGCAGTACATCTGAATTTTCAAATTTAGCGTCCACCAAAACCTTATCTGTGAAATACAGTAAATCTTCTCTTTTGTAGGTGAATTTCAAGTTTCCTTTTAAAACCGACTCTGGTGTTTTTATATCCAGATTATTAAAAGTCATGCCGGTAAGTGTGTACTTAAAATCGGTCATCATGTTTTTCATGGTTAGACCTCTACTATCCTTAAAAGAAAGTTTATTTATTCTGGCACTTACATCACTTCCTTTTATTAAAAAGTTGGTAGCATTAATATTTAAATCTCTTAAATCTAAGCGCTTAGAGGTTTCTCTGTTTTCGTCTATGAGTTTAAAAAGGCCATCATAAATAGACACATCACTTGATGACAACAAAAAACTACCATCGCCTTTTTTGGGGTTTTCACCTTCAATCTTTCTAACAAAAATATCAAGGTTGGTTTCAGAGGTATCTTTATAGGTTTTTATATTTAGAAATAAATTGAAGACATCAATATCACCAAATGTCATTTTATTATTAAAAAAATTCCTAAAACTTAATACAGAGGTATTTAACTCTACTATATTGATTAAGGTATCTTTTTTATAATCTTCAATAAAAATATTTTTAAACTCAATATCACCGTTAAACTGAAGTCCAACTTTTTCAATATTAATATTAGTTCCAAATTCTTCGTTAAGCTTGTTTGTAGCATAATTCCCTAAACCAGTTTGAACCGAAGGGATAGAAAGTACCAACACCAAAATGATGAAGAGTAGCAGTAAAATACCTGCTATTTTTGATGCTATTTTGAGTCCTTTTTTGATACGCTGTAAAATTATTGATATTATTAAGAATAAACTACATTTCCTTAGCAATTCTATATTTAGAAATTTAGGTCTTAGGTAAACTACTCAATACCTATTTCTACATTTCATTAAAAAAATAAATGAGTAATTTTGTAATTACGAATAATGGCATCTTTTCAGACGTTTATTCACAACCAAAATTAACAATTATTGTGCCTAAATATAATTAATGAATTCACAAAATATTTTCATTCTTGGTATTGAATCTTCTTGCGATGATACTGCAGCTTCTGTGATACATAATGGGAGAATTTTAAGTAATGTTGTTGCTAATCAAAAAATACATGAAGCATACGGTGGTGTAGTACCAGAATTAGCGTCTAGGGCACATCAGCAAAATATAGTTCCGGTAGTACACCAAGCCATTAAAGAAGCTGGTATTACCAAAGAAGATTTAAACGCTGTGTCTTTTACCAGAGGCCCTGGCTTGATGGGAAGCTTACTTGTTGGCACTTCATTTGCAAAATCTTTGGCCTACGGTTTAAATATTCCTTTAATTGATGTTAACCACATGCAAGCGCATATATTGGCACATTATATTGATGAAGCTGGCTTTAAGAAACCACCATTTCCTTTTTTGGCTATGACTATTTCTGGAGGGCACACTCAAATTGTAAAAGTGAACCACTATTTTGATATGAAAGTTATTGGTGAAACCATTGACGATGCTGTTGGTGAAGCTTTTGATAAGAGTGGAAAGATTCTTGGTTTAGGATACCCTGCGGGACCAGAAATTGATAAACGGTCTAAATTAGGAAACCCAAAAGCTTTTAAATTTACTAAACCCAAGGTTGACGCATTAAATTTTAGTTTCTCTGGCTTAAAAACTGCTATTTTATATTTTGTACAACGAGAAACAAAGGCTAATCCTAATTTTGTTGAAGAAAACCTTAATGATATTTGCGCTTCTATTCAACATACCATTATTGGTATATTAATTGACAAATTAAAGAAAGCATCTAAAGAAACAGGCATAAAACATATTGCTATTGGTGGTGGGGTTTCTGCAAATTCTGGGATTAGACAAGCGCTAAAAGATGGTGAACAAAAATTTGGATGGACTACATATATTCCAAAATTTGAGTATACCACAGATAATGCTGCCATGATTGCCATAGTAGGCTATTTAAAATATCTAGAGAGTGATTTCAGCAAACAAAATGTAATGGCCTCTGCTAGGTTGAAGATATAGCAACATTTGCAGTTCACTAACAAATCTAAAACCCTAAATCTTTTTATCTTAGCTAAATGCAACTCTTTTACAATCCAGACATAACAGATAGCACAGAAGAATTCTCTTTCCCAAAAGATGAAAGCAGACATATTATAAAAGTACTTCGTAAAAATACTGGAGATATACTCTACATTACTAATGGCAACGGTTTGTTGTTTAAAGCCGAAATAACACTACCCAACATTAATAAGTGTTTGGTAAAAATAAAATCAATAGAAAAGCAACCAAAACGAAATTATAAGTTACATTTAGCCGTGGCTCCAACTAAAATGAATGACCGTTACGAATGGTTTCTGGAAAAATCAACCGAAATAGGTATAGATACCATAACCCCTATTATTTGTGACCATAGCGAACGTAAAACAATTAAAACAGAACGTTTTGAACGCATCTTACAATCGGCTATGAAACAATCTTTAAACTGTTATAAGCCTAAGTTAAATAAAGCTTTAGCTTTTAAAGATTTTATAAAACAAGATTTTAGTGGTCATTTGTTTATTGCCCATTGTGAGGAAACAGACAGAAAATCTTTAAAACAATTATTAAAACCTAAATCAGAGGTTATCATTTTAATTGGACCTGAAGGCGATTTTAGTTCCGAAGAAATTAATATAGCTATTGCTAAGAAGTTTATTCCTGTAACTTTGGGAAATACTAGATTAAGAACGGAAACCGCAGCTATTGTAGCGTGCCATTCTGTAGCATTTATCAATGAGTAATATGAAAAAAGCCGTTTTAATTTTAGTTTTTAGCTTATCACTTTTAACTATTTCTGCTCAAGAGCTTGCTGTTCTAAAATACAAAGGTGGAGGCGATTGGTACAGCAATCCCACCGCATTACCCAACCTCATTAAATTTTGTAACGAAACCATCAATACTAAAATAGAAACCAACCCGCAAACGGTTGAAGTTAATAGTGTAGAGATTTTTCAATACCCTTTTTTGCACATGACTGGCCATGGCAATGTGTTTTTTAGTGATGAAGATGCCGAAAACTTAAGGAATTACCTTTTATCTGGAGGTTTTTTACATATTGATGATAATTATGGTATGGAGCCTTTTATTACCGAAGAACTAAAAAAAGTATTCCCTGAGAAAGAATTGATTGAACTACCAACAAACCATAAAATTTTTAATGTAGCATTTAACTTTCCTAACGGACTACCAAAAATACATGAACACGATGGGAAAACACCACAAGCCTTTGGTCTTTTTCATGAAGATAGATTGGTTTTATTGTTTACTTACGAAAGCGATTTAGGCGATGGTTGGGAAGACGAATCTGTGCATAACGATCCTCCCAATGTTAGAGAAAAAGCCTTAAAAATGGGAGCTAATATCATTAAATATGCCTTTGAAAACTGATAGTTTATATCAATAATACTTTAAAGACACAAAGTAAACCAATACAAATGAAATTACATTATTACTGCAGCAATCCTTCTTGCAAAAAACTAAATGCTATAAAAGTTAAATCTACCAACAGATATGACCTAAAACAAGAAATTGGATTGGAAATAAATGATCGATGTAAACATTGTAGTCACCATACCAAAAGACATATTAATAGATTACATGCTTCTCTAAATTACTTTATAATTATAGGAGGCGTTGTTCTGGCAGCTATTATAACAATCTTAATTTGGGATTTAGGTTTTGTTTCAACATTAACAGGAACTATACCCATAGCCATTTGGATGAATGAAGAAAAAAGAGCTAGTGCTTTTAATAAGATTATGATTAGAGATTAATTCACAATCATTTTGAAAGAATTTTTAATTATGATTGTTGAATGGTTTTTTGAAAGTCAAAAAGACATAAGTAGTTTTAAGGGCTTTATCAAATTGGTAATAAAATTTCTAATATTTGTTTTAATATTTATTGTGGTTTTATATTTACTGTTAAACACAAGAGAGACTGTTTCTATTTCTAATTAAAATATCGTCGATCAATTGCAACTTACTCATTACAATAGCAACTTTACAAAACAAACATTCCCTATTACGGTTATAAGTAACAATATTAACAATGCGCCCAACATTGGTAGTTTGTTCAGAATTTGTGATGCCTTCGGCGTTGAAAAATTAATACTTTGTGGCAGTCATATTTCGTTAGGAAGAAAAATGACAAAAACCTCTAGAGCAACCGAAAAAGCTGTTATTTTTGAAGTTCAAGAGTCAGCATTATCAGCTATTGAAATTTTAAAATCTAAAGGGTATCAAATCATCTCATTAGAAATTACTGAAAATAGTCGCCCTCTTCATACGTACAAATTTTCTAAAAAAAGTCCTATTGCATTGGTGGTTGGAGATGAAAACTTTGGTGTTTCTAAAAGCATTTTATATCTATCTGATACTATTATCCATATAGATATGTATGGTCAAAACAGTAGCATGAATGTAGTACAAGCTACCAATATTGCACTCTATGAAATTACAAAACAATTGTTGTAAAGTAATTGTTGTTATGTCTATTAATGAGATTACTACACTTTGTTCGGATTGACAACAAATAGTTTTTATATTTACTAAATGAATTCCAAAATAATTTCCAACGGTATTTTAAGAGCTATAGCTATCATTTGTGGTATCATAGTGGTTCTTTATTTTTTATACCAAATACAATCTGTAATTGGTTATATAGCCATTGCCGCGGTTATCTCTTTAATAGGGAGGCCTATAGTATTATTTTTAAGACGAAAGTTGAAGTTTAAAAACACGTTTGCTGTTGTAATTACTATGGTTTTACTATTAGCAATTATTGCTGGTTTGGTAAGTCTTTTTATACCTTTATTACTAGATCAAGGTCAAAAATTATCATTATTAAGTACTTCTGAACTTCAGGAAAATATTGAAAATTTATATACCGAAATTGTCAATTATTTTGACTTACACCAAATAGATGTAGAGCAATCTTTGAAGGACTCCAACCTGTTTTCAAAACTCGATTTTTCATTTATTCCTAACTTTTTAAACTCCATAATTAGCGGTTTGGGTAGTTTTAGCATCGGATTGTTCTCAGTATTATTTATTTCTTTTTTCTTTTTAAAAGACAGCAAATTATTTGAAAATAGCATCCTTACTATAATCCCAGACAACAAAGAAACTAGATGGAAAGCCTCTTCAGAAAAAATTAAAGATTTGTTATCGCGCTACTTTGTTGGCCTTATCTTCCAAATATTTATTCTCTTTTTAATTTATATGACAGGGCTGTTAATAATTGGGGTTGACAACGCGGTGGTTATTGCCTTTTTATGTGCGCTATTAAATCTAATTCCCTACGTTGGACCACTCATTGGTGCCTTTTTAATGATTACCTTGACAATGACAAGTAATTTAGGACAAAGTTTCTCTGAGGTTATTATGCCCAAAACATTATGGGTACTTTTAGTGATTGCTATTGGGCAATTGGTTGATAATTTTGGTAGCCAACCTATTATTTTTTCAAAAAGTGTAAAGTCACACCCGCTAGAAATATTTTTGGTAATTCTCATTGCAGGTATCTTATTTGGCGTACTAGGACTTATTATTGCTATACCATCTTACACGGCTATTAAAGTTATTTTAAAGGAGTTCTTGTCAGAAAATAAAATAGTTAAGAAACTCACTAAAGATTTATAATAGCTTTTGAATTTATCACTTTTAAATACTGAAATTCAAGACTTTATTTCGGCTAATTTGAATACAGATATTGCCTCAATATTGCTGAAAGGCAGCCCTTTTGAAGCCGTTGAAACCAAAAAAATTGTTGAACAAATTGAAGCCAAAAAGCGATGTAAAGACAAACTTCCTTCCTGGTTCAATGCTAAAAACATCTATTTTCCTAATAAACTAAATATCGAACAGACTTCTTCAGAAGTTACGGCTAGATACAAATCTCAATTAATTTCTGGTAATTCTATTATAGATTTAACTGGTGGTTTTGGAGTAGACAGTTATTATTTTGCAAAAAATTTTAACCACGTAATACATTGCGAAATCAATGAAAACCTATCAAAAATTGTTTCCCTCAATTACCAGCAACTTTCTGTAAATAATATTGAAACATTACATATTGATGGTATTTCGTATTTAAAATCGAATAAAAAGAAGTTCGATTGGATATACATAGACCCCTCTCGAAGGCATGATATTAAAGGAAAAGTCTTTTTCCTAAAGGACTGTTTACCAAATGTGCCTAAACATCTTAATTTAATCTTTGAAAAATCAAAAAATATATTAATAAAAACATCACCTCTGTTAGATGTTTCTGTAGGTATAAATGAATTGCAATCTGTAAAAACCATTCATGTTATTGCTATTAATAACGAAGTAAAAGAAGTGTTATGGGTTTTAGAAAAAGGGTTTGGTGATGAGATTGCAGTAGAAACCGTTAACATTAAAAACAACTTAGAAGTACATTTTAAATTTATATTAAATAAAAATCAAAATGAAGTTCAATTTAGCAAACCACTTTCTTATCTATTTGAACCTAATGCCGCTATTTTAAAATCTGGTGGTTTTAACGAAGTTTCAACTCAGTTGAATATTTTCAAACTGCACCAACATTCACATTTATACACCTCACACGCACCAATAGATTTCCCAGGAAGGTCATTTAAAATTGAGAAAATCATCAACTTTAACAAAAAAGATTTTAAAAAGTTAGGTATAGCTAAAGCTAATGTAACCACACGTAATTTCCCTGAAACCGTGCAGCATATCAGAAAAAAACTTAACATAAAGGATGGTGGTGATACATATATATTTTTCACAACAGATTTAAAGAACAAAAAAATAGTTATTATTTGCAAAAAGCTTAAATAAAAATGACAGCGCAAGAACTAGAAGGTGAATATACGGTTGTTGGGAGTAATCAAACTGCAGACGCAAACACATATAAAGGCATACTAACATTAATCCTTGATGATTATTACAGAATTAGAGCTAAATGGCTTATAAATGATTGGCAAGAACAATTGGGTTATGGTTTTTTTAAAGATAATATTCTTGTTATAAACTTTAACTATAAAGGAGATGATAACAGTGTATTTAAAGGAGTGGCTGTATATAAATGTCTTTCTAAAGATTTACTTGAAGGATTTTGGTCTGAGAAACATGGAGACCCAAATTTTATTGGAACTGAACGTTGCTATAGAGTTAAAGAAAATAAAGATTTAAATTAAGACCTTGGCTTATCTATACCCCTATCGTACATGACTATACTACCTGCAACAGACACATTTAAACTTAATTTGGATTTAAATTTTACCAAAAAATGTGATTTTTCAATGGCTTGTTTTGATAAGCCATGATCTTCGGCTCCTAACAGATACACACAACGTCTAGGGTGATGAAAGGTTTCCAAAGATTCAGCATCATTGGTAAGTTCTACCCCTACTAATCGTGCGCCTTTAGGTAAATTAATAAAAAACTCATCAAACGTTTCATAATGAAAATAAGGCATTGACTTTACAGCATTGTGAGTATCACAAGCCTGTTTAGCATAACGGTTTCCAATAGTAAAAATAAAACTAGCACCTAAATTCTGAGCAGATCGCCATAAAACCCCAAGATTTTCAGGTGTTTTTCCATTTTGAATACCTATTCCAAAAAATTCGTTTACAAAATTGTCATTCATAATGCAAAAATATGAAACATTTAAAAACAACAAATCCCCACTAATTCTAGTGAGGATTGAAGTGATCGCGACAGGATTCGAACCTGTGACCGTCTGCTTAGAAGGCAGATGCTCTATCCAGCTGAGCTACGCGACCAGTAATTCATAGTGTCGGGGTGGCAGGATTCGAACCTGCGACCTCCTGCTCCCAAAGCAGGCGCGATGACCGGGCTACGCTACACCCCGATAGGTTAAAAATGCGGAGAGACCGGGATTCGAACCCGGGCAGCACTTACGCGCTGACAGATTAGCAATCTGCTCCATTACCACTCTGGCACCTCTCCTATTTTCTTTAAGAACCTTTGCAATAAAAATTGCACTCCTAAACCTTAATTGTTCAGGCGGGTGCAAATGTAATTCATCCTTTAAAAGAACGCAACTATTTTATTTATTTTTTTGTAAAATTTATTCTGGATACTCAATACGTAAATGGTAAATATTAGCCAACTTATTTTTAAGCACTTTTTTAATAGATTGAATCTCTTTAAAGGTAATATTAGCATTTAAGAATTGACCCTCTTCTATTTGCCTATCTATAATACTTTCAACAAAAGCATCAATTTTTGTAGACGTTGGTTCTTTTAAACTTTTTGATGCCGCTTCTATACTATCACACATCATTAAAATAGCCGTTTCTTTACTAAAGGGTTTAGGTCCAGGATAACTAAAATCAGTCTTATCAACATCGTCATAATCTTGCTGTTCTTGCTGATAGAAATAATAAACCACACTGGTTCCGTGGTGAGTTCTAATAAAATCTATAACCCTATCTGGTAAATTATTTTTTTTGGCAATTTCAATACCATTAATAACATGGTCAATAATAATTTGAGCACTTTCTTTTGAAGATAATTCATCATGAGGATTTATCCCTGTAGATTGATTCTCTGTAAAATAGGTTGGATTCTTCATTTTACCAATATCATGGTACAACGCGCCTACCCTAACCAACATAGCATTAGCACCAATTTCGTTCGCAGATGCTTCAGCTAAATTTGCCACATTTAATGAATGATGAAATGTACCGGGCGCCTTATCTGAAAGTTCTTTAAGTAATTTAGAATTTGTATCTGAAAGCTCTAAAAGAGAAACATCAGAAACCAATCCAAATAACTTTTCATAAGCATAAATAAGTGGCTGTACAAAAAGTGTAGCCAACCCACAAAGTACAAACCAAATAAAAGTTTCCCATTTTAAAGTCTCTACACTGCCTTCATGAATTACAAAAAAAGCAAAATAAGCAATGATGTATATAAGTGTAATCTGCCCAACAGAGATAAACAAATTGGCTCGTTTATAAAGTTCTGAAACTGTTAAAATAGTTACTATTCCTGCAATAATTTGTAGAAACATATACTCATAACTATTAGGAACTATAAACCCTAAAAGCAATACTGTTAGCACATGAGTAAACAACCCCAATCTAGCATCAAAAAAAGCTTTTAAAACTAATGGCAATACACAAATGGGAACTATATATATGTATTTAGAATTGTAGTTAACAACAAATGTGGTTAAAAAAATGAGTAGTAAAATATTAAAGAAAATAAACGTTACTTTAGTATTGTTTTCATAAACTTCACTTCTGTACTTTCTTAAAAACAATAGCAACATTAACATTGCTAATGCCACCAATAGTGCATAAGCAAATAAAACCCAATTATAATTTGATTCATTCCATACTTGTGATTCATATTCAGATCGTAACGATTCTAATTTTTGGTACTTATCGCCTTCAACAACTTCACCTTTTGATATTATGAGTGTTCCCTTTGCTACACTACCTCTGGTGTATGATATCTTGTCTAATTCCTCTTGAATGACTTTATCTGTAAACGATTTATCATAGTTTAAATTTGGTTCAACCAAATCGAAAAATAACGAAGTAAAATCAGCTTTATAATTAATTAAATTATTCCTATTTAAAACCTTATCGATAACGGAGGACACTTGAATTTGCTTTACTAAATTTGAGAAAAGTGCATCCTGTATTTTGGTACGCTCTTTTAAAATAGCTACTGTTCTTTTCTCAGAAAAATTATAATCTTCATTTAATATTCCAAATAGATATAATTCATTTAATATATCATTACCAACGTGTTGTAAATGACTTATTTTTTTTGCGGGGATTGAATCTGAAAATACCTCTGAAAAAGAATTTTCAAAGTTATTTTTCACTCTAGGTTTTACAATACTATCAACAATAAAATAAAGAACTGCCTCTTCTGTTATAGCTTGCTTTTCGGCGTTAATCTCATCATCTGTTTTTTTAATAGCAAAGTCAAATGGTGCCAACAAATTCTCAGATTGCCAAGGCTTCCCCTTCTCAAAATTATACTTAAACTTTCCGCTTTTAGGAAAAAGATAAACAATCAAAAATGTTGTTGATACAAATAATAGTGCTTTATAAATTAGCGAATGGTTTCTGTATAGTTTATTTACAAAGTCTTTCATCTAATAAGTTAATGTTTTCAAATGTAGTAAATTCTCGGGTTTTAAGTTTTTTATCTGTACAAGAATCATTCTAAATTCCTTTAAAATCATTATTTTCGTTGCAGGTCATTCAAACGCTTAAAAAATGATTAAAGATGTAGTTATTGTTTCTGCTGCGAGAACACCAATTGGTAGTTTTCTTGGTTCATTATCTACTATTTCTGCTCCAAAATTAGGAGCCATAGCTATTAAAGGTGCTTTAGACAAAATTAATTTGAAACCAGAATTAGTTGATGAAGTTTTAATGGGTAATGTGGTACAAGCAGGAACAGGTCAAGCGCCCGCAAGACAAGCTGCAATTTACGCAGGGATACCAAATTCAGTACCCTGCACAACCATAAATAAAGTGTGTGCTTCTGGTATGAAAACTGTTATTCAAGCTACCCAAAGTATTGCTTTAGGAGATACTGAAATTATTGTTGCTGGAGGAATGGAAAACATGAGCTTAATACCACATTATTTACATGCCAGAACAGGAACTAAATTTGGTTCTGCTACATTAATTGATGGTATGCAAAAAGATGGTTTAGTAGATGCTTATGATCAGAATGCCATGGGTGTTTACGCAGATGCTTGTGCTAAAGAATATAATTTTTCTAGAGAAGACCAAGATGCTTTTGCTATTGAATCTTATAATAAATCTGCCAAAGCTTGGGAAACTGGTAAATTCAATAATGAAGTTATTCCAGTTGAAGTTCCTCAAAGACGTGGTGAGCCTATTTTAGTTAAACAAGATGAGGAGTTTACTAATATTAAAATAGATAAAATTCCAAGCTTGCGTCCCGCTTTCACAAAAGAAGGAACCGTAACGGCTGCCAACGCATCAACAATAAATGATGGTGCAGCTGCTATGGTTTTAATGAGTAAGGAAAAGGCACAAGAATTAGGATTAAAACCACTTGCAACAATAAAAAGTTACGCCGATGCTGCACAAGAACCAAAATGGTTTACAACCGCTCCCGCAAAAGCGCTACCAAAAGCCTTGGCAAAAGCAGATATCACAATAGAAGATGTTGACTTTTTTGAGTTCAATGAAGCTTTTTCTGTGGTTGGGTTAGCTAATATGAAAATACTGGGAATTGATGGTTCTAAAGTAAATGTTAATGGTGGTGCCGTGTCTTTAGGACATCCTCTAGGTTGTTCTGGAGCTAGAATTATTGTAACCCTAGTAAACGTTTTGGAACAGAAAAATGCTAAAATTGGTGCAGCAACTATATGCAACGGAGGCGGTGGAGCATCAGCAATTATTTTAGAAAGAAATTAAGTTGATTTAATGCAGTACGGAATTTGTAATTTAAGTGTTGTACCATTAAGAAATGAACCTGCTGATACTAGCGAACTTGTCTCTCAAGTGTTATATGGCGATTTTTTTAAAGTATTAGAACAGCGTAAGCATTGGAGTAAAATTAGGATGGCTTTTGATAAGTATGAAGGTTGGATAGACAACAAGCAGTACCTAGAAATCCCTGAAGACAACTATAATGCTTTAAATAAGGAAACACCTAAACTTTCTCATGATTTAGTGGAGTTTATTCAAAATTCTGATGGTCAATTACACCCTATTTTAATTGGGTCATCCTTAAACGGATTATCTCTTTTAAACCATTCTCATGATGGCAATATAATTGAAGGGAAAATTGATAAGGGAAATATTATAAAAACAGCTTTTTTGTATTTAGGAACACCATATTTATGGGGAGGTAAAACACCCTTTGGAATAGATTGCTCTGGATTTACTCAAATGGTCTATAAGCTTAATGGTTATAAATTACTAAGAGACGCTTCACAACAAGCTACACAAGGAGAAGCTTTAAGTTTTATTGAAGAAAGTGAACCAGGTGATTTAGCTTTTTTTGATAATAACGAAGGGATGATTACCCATGTTGGAATCATCATGAAAGATAACTACATTATTCATGCACATGGAAAAGTGAGAATTGATAGACTGGACCACTCTGGAATATACAACGTTGACAAGAGAACCCACACCCACAAACTAAGGGTCATAAAAAAAATAATATAAATAAAAAATCCACTTTTTAAAAAGTGGATTTTTTATTTTCTTAAGAAGTATAAGTCTAGTTTGCTGATGCTTCAAGAGCTTCAACAACTTCTTTCATTTCTTTATATTTATCTGTTTCTCCTAAAATACTATAAATATTCATTAAGGTTTTAGCCGCACTGATGCTTTCTGGATCTATACTAAGTGCTTTTGAAAGGTAAGGTACTGCTTTTCTATATATAGCTTGTCTCTCCTCTCTTAATTCTTCATAACGCCTATCATCTGCAGCAGATGTTCCTAAGCCATTCATTTCTTTAATAATAGACTCTTCTTTACCTAAAATTAAAGCTGATAAATTGATATAAGCATTAATATAGTTTGGATCTAATTCTATTGCTTTTTCATAATACGCTCTAGCTTGAGCATCTTCTCCAGAGTCAGCCGAAATTACACCCAAGTTATATTGTAATTCTGGATTTTTAGGATCCATTTTAGTTGCCTCCTCTAACAAACTCTTGAACTTCTCTGTATTACCCATTTTAAAGTAAATATTGGCTTCCGTAAGCAATAAATTTACATCATCAGGAGTCTCTGCTCTTGCATCTTTCATGGCCTCAATTGCCTTCTCATTATTACCTTGACTCACATATATTAAGGCAACATTCTTTACAATTTCAGGCTTTTTAGAATCTGTATTCTTCTCAAAAGGATCTTTATGAGTTTTTGTCTTAATTGAAATATCCCTCATTTGTTTATTAGGGAAAATCTCTTCTTTTTGAGTAGTTACATCAATAGCACAGTATTCGGTAGTTATACCAGTGTATCCCACTTTTTTTAGTTCTTCATAAAATTTTAGCGCTCTATCAAACTCTTGTACATTAACAGCAGTTGCTGCAGCGTAGTATAGATACACTGTATCTTTTTTTGATACTCCATACGCTTTTTCAAAGTATTTTGACGCTTTAGAAAAGTCTTTTCCTTCGTAAGCTTTGTTTCCCTTTGTTAGAAGCGCATTAGTCATACCCTGTTTTAATTCAGTTATCTCATTAGTATATAAAGACTGTACATTACTTAAACTTTCAAGAGCTATATCATAATCTTTTAGACTACCAGCGCCTCCAGAATAAAAGGCTTGAGCTTTTAAATAATAATATTTGTCCTTTGTCTTTTCGTCCATGGCATCAAGCAAAGCTTCCGCTTGCGCTAAAGCTGCCTTAGCTTCAGAATAGTTAGTCCCTTTAATAGCTTTTTCAACAGCTTTCAGTTCTTTCTTTTGGGCAAATGAAAAGCTGCATATCGCTAGTGTTAAAGCTATAATAATTTGTTTCTTCATTTTTAAATTCTATTAAATTAATTATCAGTGTTATCTTTGTTTATATCATTATCAAGAGTTGTGCCATCTTCGGAAGCATCAGTATTTTCAACATCTTCAACTTCTTCAACATCATCCTCATCACGCATTACTTTGGCAACTGCAGCAATGGAATCTGAATTTTTAAGATTTATCAATTTAACTCCTTGAGTAGCTCTACCCATGGTTCTTAAATTAGCAACTTCTAACCTAATTGCAATTCCAGATTTATTTATAATCATTAAATCATCATTATCAGTTACCGTTTTAATAGCCACTAAATTTCCTGTTTTTTCAGTAATAGAAATGGTTTTAACTCCTTTCCCGCCTCTATTGGTTATTCTGTAAACGGCTTCTCCATCTTCAGGGTCATCAATAAAAGTTCGTTTGCCATAACCGTTTTCAGAAACGACTAGCACGGTCTGTTCCATAGGATTTTCAACTGTTACCATACCAATGACCTCATCATTTGCTCCAGCCAAAGTAATACCTCTAACTCCTGATGCACTACGCCCCATAGGTCTTGTTTTAGCTTCTTCAAATCTGATGGCTTTACCAGATTTAAGCGCTAACATCACTTGACTATCTCCAGTGGTTAATTTAGCCTCTAGAAGCTCATCACCTTCTTTAATGGTAATAGCATTAATACCATTGGTTCTAGGACGAGAATACTGCTCTAAAGACGTCTTTTTAACTTGACCGTTCTTAGTGGCCATAATTACATAATGACTATTTATGTAATCATCATCTTTTAAATCTTGGGTACATATAAAGGCTTTAACTTTATCATCTTGTTCTATATTGATAAGGTTTTGAATAGCACGCCCTTTTGAAGTTTTACTTCCCTCTGGTATTTCATAAACACGCATCCAGAAACACTTACCTTTTTGAGTGAAGAATAACATGTATTGATGATTAGTACCTACAAATAAGTGTTCAAGAAAATCTTCATTTCTAGTAGTTGATGCTTTTTGGCCTACACCTCCTCTATTTTGAGTTTTATATTCTGTTAATGAGGTGCGCTTAATATAACCAGCATGTGAAATTGTGATGACTACTTTTTCATTTGGAATCATGTCCTCAATACTTAAGTCGCCACCAGCATATTCTATAGTCGATCTACGCTCATCTCCAAACTTATCTTTAACAACTTCCAACTCCTCTTTTATGATATCCATTCTACGATCTTTTTTGTCTAGAATATCTTTTAGGTCTTCAATAGTTTTTAATAATTCGTCATATTCATCTCGCAACTTATCTTGCTCTAAACCAGTAAGCTGACGCAGTCTCATTTCAACTATTGCTTTAGCTTGAATTTCTGTTAATTTAAAACGTTCCATTAACTTCTCTCTTGCTTCATCTGCATTGGCTGAAGCTCTAATCAAAGCAATTACCTCATCTATATTATCAGACGCAATAATTAAACCTTCAAGTATATGTGCACGCTCTTCTGCTTTACGAAGTTCATACTTGGTTCTTCTAACTACTACTTCATGCCTATGCTCAACAAAATAATGTATTAAATCTTTTAAATTTAACAGCTGAGGACGACCATTAACAAGTGCGATATTATTAACGCTAAAAGATGATTGTAACGCTGTGTACTTGTAAAGTTTATTTAGAACAATATTAGGAATAGCATCACGTTTTAAAACATAAACTACGCGCATTCCTTTTCTATCAGACTCATCTCTAATAGTAGAAATACCATCAAGCTTTTTCTCATTTATCAAATCAGCTGTTTTCTTAATCATATCAGCTTTATTAACTTGATAAGGAATCTCTGTAACAACAATAGACTCTCTTCCTTGAACTTCTTCTATATTGGCTTTTCCTCTAATAACAATTCTTCCTCGTCCTGTTTGGAACGCTTCCTTAACCCCATCATACCCATATATAGTTCCTCCCGTTGGAAAATCTGGCGCCTTAACATATTTGATTAATTCATCAACTTCAATATTGTTGTCGTTTATATAAGCAATAGTACCATCAACAACCTCTGTTAAGTTATGCGGTGGCATATTTGTTGCCATACCAACTGCAATACCAGAGGCACCATTTACTAAGAGGTTTGGTATTCTTGTAGGTAAAACGGTTGGCTCTTGAAGTGTATCATCAAAATTCAATTTATGATCTACGGTTTCCTTTTCAATATCAGCTAACATATCTTCAGAAATCTTCTGCATGCGCGCTTCTGTGTATCGCATTGCCGCAGGACTATCGCCGTCAATAGAACCAAAATTTCCCTGACCGTCAACTAACAAATAACGAAGACTCCACTCTTGCGCCATACGAACCATAGTATCATAAACCGACGTATCTCCATGTGGGTGATATTTACCTAAAACCTCTCCTACTATTCTTGCAGATTTTTTATGAGCGGAATTAGCTCTCACACCCAATTCATGCATACCGTAAAGCACACGCCTATGAACAGGTTTTAACCCGTCTCTTACATCTGGTAAAGCACGTGACACAATGACCGACATTGAGTAATCAATGTAGGCTGATTTCATTTCATCTTCAATGTTAATAGGGATCAATTTTTCTCCTTCTGCCATAAGTAAATCAATTAATTTTAAGAGTTTTTCAAAACATGCTAATATAAGTATTTCATGAGTGCTAATAACTGACTTACGTTAGTTTTTTGGTACTTTTTATTAACAATTTTTAACGCGTTTTTAGTTAATAAGTATACACCTTAAAATTTTGATTTTATAAAGATTTTTTCGTCAATTAGCAACTGACAGTTAATTTAAGGTATAGTTTTTGCCTTTAGTCAACTATTATTATTATTTTTAATGCAGAAAGAGTTTGTTATGGATGATAATTTTTCGCCAAGAGTAAAAGATGTTATTGCATATAGTAAAGAAGAAGCATTGCGCTTAGGTCATGATTTTATTGGTACTGAACACCTAATGCTCGGGCTATTGCGTGATGGAAACGGTAAAGCTATTAATATATTAAATGCCTTAGATATAGATTTAAATCATTTAAGACGAAAAGTAGAAATACTAAGTCCTGCTAACCCTAACATAACTGTAGGGTCTAACCAAAAGAAAAATCTACACCTTACAAGGCAAGCTGAACGTGCCCTTAAAACTACGTTTTTAGAAGCCAAATTATTTCAGAGCTCATCCATAAATACAGCTCATTTATTATTGTGTATATTAAGAAATGAAAACGACCCCACTACCAAGCTTTTAAATAAGCTGAAAGTAGATTACGACAATGTTAAAGAACAGTTTAAACTTATGATTACAAACGATAGCGATTATATAGAACCTAAATCGGAATCTTTTCAGGATGATAGCCCAAACCCTGAAGAAGAATCTTCAAAAGATATTTTTAATTCACCAACAAGCAAATCAAATAAGAAGTCTAAAACCCCTGTTCTGGATAATTTTGGACGTGATTTAACGGTTTTAGCTGAAGAAGGCAAGTTAGACCCCGTTGTTGGTAGAGAAAAAGAAATACAGCGCGTTTCACAAATTTTAAGTAGGCGAAAGAAAAACAATCCGCTTTTAATTGGTGAGCCTGGTGTAGGTAAATCGGCCATTGCTGAAGGATTAGCTCTGAGAATTGTAAAACGAAAAGTATCAAGAATTCTTTTTAACAAAAGGGTTGTTACTTTAGATTTAGCAAGCTTAGTTGCTGGCACCAAATACCGTGGTCAATTTGAAGAACGTATGAAAGCCGTTATGAACGAGCTTGAGAAAAACGACGATGTTATTTTGTTCATTGATGAAATACATACTATTGTAGGTGCTGGTGGTGCGACGGGTAGTCTAGACGCTTCTAACATGTTTAAACCAGCATTGGCAAGAGGTGAAATTCAATGTATTGGTGCTACTACCCTAGACGAATACAGACAATATATAGAGAAAGATGGTGCACTAGAACGACGTTTTCAAAAGGTTATTGTAGAACCAACAAGTGTTGAAGAAACTATAGAAATTCTCAACAATATTAAAGCTAAGTATGAAGAGCATCACAATGTTGATTATACACCTGAGGCCATTGAAGCTTGTGTAAAACTAACAAACAGATATATGACAGAACGGTTCTTGCCAGACAAAGCTATAGATGCTTTAGATGAAGCTGGTTCTAGAGTTCATATCACAAATATTGACGTTCCTAAACAAATTATTGAGTTAGAAAAACAACTTGAGGAGATTAAAGAAACTAAGAACGCCGTTGTTAGAAAACAGAAATACGAAGAGGCTGCTAAATTACGAGACGATGAGAAACGTTTAGAAAAAGAATTGTCTGTAGCGCAGGAAAAATGGGAAGAAGACACCAAACAACATCGTGAAGTTGTAACAGAAGACAACGTTGCTGACGTTATCTCCATGATGACGGGGGTTCCGGTAAACAAAATAGCGCAAACCGAGATTAATAAATTAGCTGAATTGCCTAATCTAATTAAAGGCAAAGTTATTGGTCAAGATGAAGCAGTTTCAAAGGTTGTAAAAGCTATTCAGCGTAATCGTGCTGGATTAAAAGACCCTAACAAACCTATTGGTTCTTTTATCTTTTTAGGGCAAACAGGTGTTGGAAAAACTCAATTGGCTAAAATATTATCTAAAGAGTTATTTGATAGTGAAGATGCACTTGTTAGAATTGATATGAGTGAATACATGGAGAAGTTTGCCATTTCAAGATTAATTGGAGCACCTCCGGGTTATGTTGGTTATGAAGAGGGTGGTCAGTTAACTGAGAAAGTAAGACGTAAACCTTATGCTGTTATTCTTTTAGACGAGATTGAAAAAGCACACCCAGACGTATTTAATATGCTTCTTCAAGTACTTGATGATGGCTATTTAACGGATAGTCTTGGAAGAAAAATTGATTTCAGAAACACCATTATCATCATGACCTCTAATATAGGAGCCAGAAAACTTAAGGATTTTGGTACTGGAGTTGGTTTTGGAACTGCAGCCCAAAAAGCTCAGGAAGATGATAATGCCAGAAGTGTTATAGAAAATGCACTTAAAAAATCATTTGCTCCAGAATTCTTAAACAGAATTGATGATGTGGTTATATTCAATGCTTTGGAGAAGGAAGATATCAATAAAATTATTGATATTGAATTAGAAAAACTCTTGGCGCGCATTAAAGGTTTAGGCTATATCTTGAAACTTAGTAATAGTGCAAAAGACTTTATAGCTGATAAAGGCTTTGACAGGCAATATGGTGCAAGGCCTTTAAAAAGAGCCATTCAAAAGTACATTGAAGATGCTCTAGCTGAAGAAATTGTAGCATCCAATGTTCAAGAGGGTGATAAAATCAAAATAGACTTAGATAAGAAATCTAATGAATTAAAAATTACGGTTGAAAAAGCTGAAAAACCAACAGAGTCTTAGAGTCTTATCTATCAAAACAATAACAAAATCCTACGTTCTTTATAATGTGGGATTTTTTTATATATGAGAAACTTTCTTGGTTCTGTAAAGTAAAATTACTCCAATTACAAAAAAGGTGATGAGAAACAATATTGAATATCGCATACTACCAGTTAACTCTGCCACAAACCCATACATGAACATGCCTATTACAATACCTATTTTTTCTGAAACATCATAAAAACTGAAATAAGAAGCTGTATCCTCAGAATCCTCAGGAATTAATTTACTATAGGTAGAGCGAGATAATGCCTGTACCCCTCCCATAACCAGACCTACACATGCTGCAGTAATATAAAATTGCGTAGGTGTTACAACAAAGTATGCATAGGCACAAATTGCAATCCAAGAAAAAACAATTACTATAAGGGTTTTTATATTACCGTACTTTTCAGACATTTTTGCAGTGTAATTTGCTCCAACAACAGCTATTAATTGTATTAATAAAATACTTATTATTAATCCTGTAGTTGAATCTTGATCTCCCCAATCCAATTCTTCAACACCAAAATAAGTAGCTGCAATCATGATGGTTTGAACTGCCATACTATAGACAAAAAAAGCGCTTAAATATCTTTTTAAAACTTTATTTGTTTTAAGTGCATTCCAAATCTTATTTAATTCTTTGTATCCATGAACAATCACAGAACGTGTAACTTTTTTACCTTCATGAGTTCCTTTAGGCAAATACTTAAACGTATATTGCGCAAAACCCATCCACCATATACCCACCATAATAAATGATATTTTCGTAGGTTGTCCTGCATCTTTAAAGCCAAATGTATCATAGTAGAGAATCATCACTAAATTAACCACCAATAAAAGAACACTACCTATATACCCTAAAGAAAACCCTTTGGCACTAACCTTATCTTGCTGTTCTGGGTACGCTATGTCTGGTAAATATGAGTTATAAAACACTAAACTTCCCCAAAAACCTACTAATGCTAGCAGGTAACATAACAATCCAAAAAATAAATTATCTAAAGAAAACCAATAAAGCCCAATACAAGACAGGGATCCTAAATAGCAGAAAAATTTCATGAAATTTTCCTTATTCCCAACATAGTCTGAGATACCTGAAAGTATAGGTGAAATTATTGAAACAATTAAAAAACTTAACGCAGTTACATAACTTATTAAGGAATCATTATTAAAATCATAACCCAAAAAAGAAACCGTATCATTAATCTTATTCCCTTCAGCATCTTTAATAATTGTTAAAGCACCATAAAATATCGGAAAAACTGCTGATGAAATAACCAAAGGATAAACAGAGTTTGCCCAATCATAAAAAGCCCAAGCATTGAGTAGTTTTTTGTTTCCTTTTTCTAATACTGCCATAATAAAAAAGCTGCTCTTTTAATGAACAGCTTCTAAAATAGAACAAATATTTATAATATCAATATTTTCCTAATGGTCTAAATGAAGTTACTCCAAACTTAGCTGCTTCTTCTTTAGCCTTAGGAGCCAATACTTTCAAATTAGCAATACGTGACTCATTTGAAGGATGCGTACTTAAAATCTCTGGTGGTGCTTCCCCACTACTTTTAGCTTTCATACGCTCCCATAATTTTGAGGCCTCATCAGGGTTATAACCCGCAATGGCCATTAAATAAACTCCAATTTTATCAGCCTCGGTTTCGTGGCTTCTGCTAAAAGGTAACATAACACCCACCTGACTACCTACGCCATAATATTGATTAAACGCATTTCTATCCTTTTCATCTTTAATAGCAATATTACCTGCAATAGCAACACCAGCCTGAATATAAGCTGCACTCATGCGCTGCTGTCCATGATTTGCCAAAGCATGAGCCACTTCATGTCCCATGATAGCGGCAACTCCTGTTTCATTTTCCGCAACTGGCAGAATTCCTGTATAAAAAACTATCTTCCCTCCAGGCATACACCAAGCATTTACCGTTTTATCATTAACTAAATTATATTCCCATTTATAATCTTTTAAATAACCATGATGTCCATTAGCATTTAACCAACGTTCTGCAGCAACAGCAATACGTTGTCCCACTCGTGTTATCATTTCAGCATCTTTTGTTCCAGTAACAACCTTGTTTTCGGATAGAAATTGATTATATTGAGCAAAAGCGGTTGGAAATAATTGTGAATTAGGCACCAAAGCCATTGTTTTTTTTCCTGTGAATGGATTAGTAGCACAGGCTATAACCATAATAACTACACCTAAAATAATAATCAGATTTTTCAATTTCATTTTTTGAATATTTTAATAAGGATAAAAGTACAAAAATTGTACCTTGAGACTTTTAAGACACCATCTTTTTTTGTTGGTCACCTATATTTTGTAGACTTTCACTAAATAACGTTAAGTTAACCATTTATTTTCGACATAAAAAAAACATTAAATTATTTAAAAATGAAAAAAATATTCATCTTTATAATATGCTCCATTTTTCTAAGTTGTAATGGTTCTGCCCAAAAAGAAAATAAAAATAATAAACCTTATAAAGTTACCAAGACAGAGGAAGAGTGGAAAACCCAATTAAGTGATTTGGAATACTATGTACTCAGAAAAGCTGGTACAGAGGAACGTTTTTCTAGTCCATTCAATAAAAATTACGAAAAAGGTATTTATGTATGTAAGGCCTGTGAAACCCCTTTATTTAAAAGCGAACACAAATATGACTCAGGCTCTGGGTGGCCCAGTTTTGACAGAGAAATTAAAGGCAATGTAGCTTTTTCTACAGACTATAAAATTGGTTATTCTAGAACTGAAGAACATTGTGCTACCTGCGGCGGTCATTTAGGACATGTGTTTAATGATGGTCCAAGAGAAACCACTGGAAAAAGACATTGTATAAACGGGGTAGCTTTGAAATTCATACCACAGAAATAACAACAAGTTTAAAATCTAAGTAAAGTCTTGTACTGTTTTATAGAATTGTATTAGTTAAACTAGAATCTTAAACATTATATGGAAAGCTATCTATCAAGTGTTATTAAACAGTTTAAATATTATAAAAGTTTAGGTGATAAAACCTTTGAACAATTGGATTTTAAAGAACTGCAAAAGAAGTTTTCAAAAAATTCAAATTCTATTTCAATTATCGTTAAGCATTTACTTGGAAACATGCTTAGTAGATGGACTCATTTTTTAACTGAAGACGGTGAAAAGATTTGGAGACAAAGAGACTCTGAATTTGAAGATACTTATACATCAAAAAAAGAATTAAATAAACTACCTCGGGGCAAGCCCACGAGGTATTAAAATAATTTGAGTTGTCCTGAATGAACTTCTTTATATTCCTTCTCTTTTCCTTGATTTTCAACATATCTCTGAATCACATCTTTGCTTGCATAGAGCCCTAC
>NZ_SMZJ02000013.1 GCF_004358095.2 Seonamhaeicola sediminis | reverse complement strand
TCCTAGTCAAGCACATAAACAGCAGAACATAAAACTTAAAAAATGGACAAAGAAAAACCATCAAAAGCTAGCTTTTGATGGTTCAAATATTAATACTAATTTTATTCAATAATCGGTCAACCTATTTTAGGACGACTCATGAGGTTATTAATTATCATTCCTCTTCCAATAATTCAGTTGAAATAATGGTGTTATCCGGTATTTTGGCTGGTTCAACAGACGCATCATGAGCATTGTGATACTCTTCTAACAGATTCATGGTGGCCTTTAATAAATCTTTAGTTTCTAAAAGCAGTCCAAAATAAAGCGTAGTATTCTTAGGACTTGATTCCTCTTTACGTGTACGTTCTACTTGTTTTTGAATTTTATCCGATACAATAGATGCTACATTTTCCTCTCTGCTAATTATATTTCCTATTTGTTCAAACGAACGTGAATCAAAAGCATTTTTAATGTCAAAAAATAATTGTTCAATAGCCTCATCAACCTCTTTTAATTCTTTAATTTGGTTGAATTTTAGTTTTTTATGGTTATTATTTACGTGCTTATGACTTGTCTTGGAGATATACTCCAATGATTGTGTCATGTCCTGCAAGTATCCTAAAATATTAATATAGAAATTACTTGCGCCAATACTAGATTCGTCTAAATTTTTAATAAAGTAGAAGATATTATCTCTTAATTCATCAACTTCAAGAGATAATTTTGTGATTTGTTTTTGGTTCTTTTTAAGTGACGATAAGTCTTGTTTTGCTAAACCATTAATAGCATTAGAGTAAATTTTATTTCCACGTTTAACAACATTAGCTATATTAGTTGCACTCTCATGGATAACACCCTGAACGGAGCTGCTTTCAGCGCTTTTAAGACTATCCTCGCCTTTAGAAAGAGAAGACTTTCTTTTGTGGGAAAGATAATTTCTTACTAATAAAATAACTGTGAGCAACAACAATATGGGAGTCATTACAGCTGGATGCCAATTGATTAAGAATACAACTATACCTGCTCCAGTAAAGGCACCAAGCGCTGTTAAAAACCATCCTCCTATAACGTTTAGTACACCGGCAACTCTGTACACAGCACTTTCAGCACCCCAAGCCCTATCCGCTAATGAAGTTCCCATAGCCACCATAAAAGTTACATAAGTCGTTGACAATGGTAACTTCATAGTGGTTGCAATAGAAATTAGAACTCCAGCAACCATTAAGTTTACAGATGCTCTAATCATATCAAAAGCAGGTGCATCTATACTTTGATCTTTGGTAATTATAGTAGAATCTGGCTTCTGGAAACTAGCGTTTACTTTTTCTTGAGTTGATTTAGGGATGATTGCAGTTAATGCATTTGACAATGCCGTGGTCCCTTTAACAATACTTCTTGAGAGTAGGTTTGGTTTAAACTTTTCGTGGGTTTCACTCTGACGGGATAAACTAATTTCTGTTTCGGCAACAGTTTTTGCTTTTTTCGAGAACCATAAAGTAATAACCATAATTCCTCCTGCAATAAACAACAAAAATGGTTCTGCTGGCATTTTTTTGTCAAGAACGCCCATAGTGAACTCTGTAGCGGCAATACCAGAAACAGACCAAGCTTCATAAGAATGGTATGCAGCCATAGGTACTCCAATAAAATTTACTAAATCATTCCCAGAAAAAGCCAAGGCTAAACCAAAAGTTCCAACAGCAATAACTATTAGTAAAATACTTTTTTGAGTTATTTTTTGAAAAACAAAAGATAGTAAAGTGAAAATAGCAAAACCTCCGAGTATGATATATAATTCATTTCCTTCAATTATTCCTTTCATATCACTATAATACGGTGTTCCTTTAAGTCCTTTCATGAAAATGAAATAAAGGATTGCTGTAAGTGCTAAACCACCAAAAACGCCTCCAAAATTTTTGATTTTTTCATTATAATGAAATGTAAAAATTAAACGAGAAAACCACTGCACAATAGCACCAATACTAAAGGCTATAACTACAGAGAGTAGTATACCACTTATAATTTCTATAGCCTTTTTAGTATTTATATAAGTACCTAAATCAGCAAAGGTTTGTGTGTCTGATGCGCCTACTTTAATAATAGCCATTATTACGGCAGCTCCTAAGAGGTTAAATACAATAGAAACTGTTGTAGAGGTTGGTAGGCCTAGTGTGTTAAAGAAATCTAAGAGAAGAATATCTGTAATCATCACCGTCATAAAAATGAGCATGATTTCATGAAAGCTAAATTGTGCTGGAACAAAAATCCCCTTTCTAGCTACCTCCATGAGTCCACTTGAATAAACGGCTCCAATAAAAATACCCAAACTAGCAACAATCATGATGGTTCTTAAGGAAAGTGCTTTAGAACCAATAGCCGAGTTTAAGAAGTTAATGGCATCATTACTAACGCCAACAACAATATCTGCAACTGCCAAAATTGTTAGGGCAATTAACATGTACAAATAAATATTATCCATTGTGTTTAATTGTAGTATATCTGCAAATATCATGACTATTCTTGATTATATTGTTATGTTATCGTTATTTTTTAGAAATGGAAATCAAATCCTAATCTAAACCTAATATTATCGTCGTTTCCATCTACAGATGTGTAACTGATATCACTCTGCACTTTTAGCTTGTGTCCGTGTATGAACTTATTTAAACCTAAAGTATACTGTTTTACCGGAAGCGCATTTGTAACGGCTTCATAATCTAAACCCGTATATCTAGCTGCTATTTCAATATTGTTTTTAAATAAATATCCTGCTTGTAAGTTCAAAGCATTACCTGTTAAGACAATATCTCCAGTTGGGTTTCCATCTTCATCAGTTGCTAAAGTTCCATCTGTGTTTGTAGCTACTTCTTGGTCTGCTGTTCTTTTTGCATATTCTCCCATAAATGAGAACCCATTATATTTGAACATCGCATCTGCGAAAATGGTAGTTTGGTCTGTTTCGTATAAGGAGTTACCATCATTATTAAACATATAATTTCCAGCAAACCCTCTTTCTCTAACGGCATTTTCGTTAAAGTTATACGTAAATGTTAATGATAATTTTGGCTTTTCTTCTCTTTTTAAGTCAGATCCCTTATAATCACCTTTAGATTGAAATGCCCCGAATGGTAATAATTCCAAACGTGCCGTATATTGCAAACCTCCTTCATTACCTTCGGTTACGTTTCTACCTTCACCTTGCGAAAGAGCCAATTTTTCACGAACTAAAAAATCACTACCTAAATAAAACTTATGACGTAGTTGAAGTCCTATATCCCGATCTAAAGTAAAACGACTATTAAGTAAAGATCGATCTACCAATTGAAGGTCACCTGAAGATATAACACGTTCTACGTTTCCAGGTAATTTAGTCTGTCCCGCCCATAATTCCCAATTTTTTGCAAAATGCCACATTAATACAGCATCTAAGATATATCGAGGGGTGTTACGAGTAAATTGATTTCCACCTGAAAGGTCTCTATTAGAAAGCCCCAACTCTATTTTGTATTTTAATTTAGGACTATAAGCAAAACCATCAAATTTCAATCGAGCTCGTCTTATGATAAAATTATGCTCTGGAGAACCATATTGATCGCCATCATGGTCCCAAGAGGAGATATAGCGCATTTGAAATCTAGGCGCGAATTTTATGCTAAAAGAACTGTCTTTAGCTGTAAAGTTTATGAGACCTTTTCCGAAAGAAGTATCACTAATTTCTTGACCAAATGTAAAGGTAATAGCAAATAAAGCAACTGCTACAAGCGTAATTTTAAGTTTCATTGTATTTATTAGTTTTTTGTCGCTGCAAAGAACATAAACCAATGTTAACTTAATGTTTCCAAATGATTAAGTTATAAAGAAAAAAGACTGCCTTTAAAAAGGCAGCCTCATCAGAAATCATGATAATGTAGTCGACAAAAACTAATAAATTATATGAAATACCGATAGGTGTCTATAATAGACATGGCAAATATCAAGGTTGCAGTTAATCTTAACGTAACGTGAATATTAATTAATTATTAATATTTCCAATGTTAAGTTTTTAGGTTTTTTATAGTTATAAGTAATTAAAAATCAAGTTATTACATTTTTAGTGTTAAGTTAATGTTAAGGTAGTGTTGTTTTAAGGTTAAGCAATTTGTATATTTGATATATAATTACTAAAACCCCACAGTTATGAAAAAATATATCTTAACACTCGCAATTTTATTTATAGGATTAATGGCTTTTGCTCAAGAAAATAAAAACGTTACACATGAGCAAAAAGGTGACCTTATAGAAACTACTTATTTTTATGCCGATGGCGCTATTCAGCAACAAGGCACTTTTAATAAAGCAGGTAAATTACATGGTACTTGGACTAGTTTTGATAAGGAAGGAAATAAGTTAGCAGTAGGAAACTATGACAATGGTAAGAAAGTTGGAAAATGGACGTTTTGGGTTGACGGTGAAGCCAATGAGGTTGATTATGTAGATTCTAAAATGACCAAAGTCACTAAAGCTAATAAAGAGAACACCATATAGCTAAAAATTTATTTAATAACAAAAAAGCTCCCAAATGGGAGCTTTTTTGTTATCTAAAATTTAGTAGTATTAGAACTTATAAGAGTAACCTATAGAGAATTCTGTTCCAGGTTGTCTTAAAGAAAAAATTCTATCCTCTGCTTGAAAGGATTGATAAACACTTTCTACCTCGGCACCCAAAATATTTGATATTTTAATATCTATTGAAGATTTTTTGTTTTCTCCAAAAGCCTTGTTTAATGTAAAGTTTAAACTTTCAAAAGGTAAGGTAAATACATCTGGAACACCACCTAAACCAACAACTTCCAAAGTTTTACCTTGCATGTTAAAGAATAAACCTGTTTGTAATCCAAGGTCAGAATTTGTGTAGTTTAAGCTTGTATTGATTAAGAAAGGCGATTGTCCTTGTAGGTTACGTTTTCTTTCTATAGTTTCTCCCGTTCTGGCATTTTGAGATCTTGAGAAAAACTCTCCTTCAGACATGGTTAACTCAGACTCTGTTACAGAGGCATTTAATGAGAACTTTAGGTTTCTTAAGCCATCAGTAATGAAACCAAGATTTTGTCTAAACTCAATTTCTGCACCGTACACATCAGCACTTCCTAAGTTAGCTACTGTAAGTTGTGTAGGCGCTGATGCGAAGAAAGATTTTTCAATTGGGTCTTCAAACTTTTTATAAAAACCACTAATAGCAAACATTTGTCCTGCTTCACCAAAGCGCTCAAACCTTAAATCGAAATTATCAACATAGGTAGGATTCAAGTTAATGTTTCCAATAAACAATCTATCTGTAATAGGGTCAAATATCTGTACAAACGATGCTTCTTTAAACGAAGGACGTGCGGTTGTTTTGTAGTAAGATGTTCTTATGTTTGATTCTTCTCCTATAGCATAAATAAGGTTGGCTGATGGAAATAAATCATGCTGATCAAGAACTTTAAATCTCAGAAAATCATCTCCTGTTGTATTGTTTCTTCCTGTATAGTAGGATGTGAATACCTCTGCACGCAACCCTAAAATAGCTTTTAGTTTTTCGCTAACATTAAACTCGTTTGAGATATAAGTGGCTGCAATATTTTGTTCGCCTTCATAGGCATCACCTGGGTTAAAAATATCTCCAGAAATTAAGAATGTACCATTAACACTATTATCTCTACTCCAAATATTTTCTGGTGCAAGTAAATTGTTTGGGTTACCATCTACTACTTCTGCACCATTATTGTTAAAGGTATAATCGTCTATACTAAAGTCTCTAAACTTATAGGTATAACCACCACCAAATTTAACTTTTGCAGGCCTGCCTCCTAATTCATACTTTTTACTAAAATCAAACTTAGATGCCCAGTTTTCTTCTTGTAACCATCTCCAAATACGAATAGGGAAGGTTGCAGCCGAAGGTGATATAAAAAACTCACCGTTATCAGCCTCTTGTAAAGGCGTTACTCTGTGGTCTTTATCATAAACTTTAGCAAATGTTGGCGAAAATTTCCAATCAAAATCCCAGTCGTTTTGAGCTCCAAAAGAATGATTTCCACTTACTAAAATATTAGAAACAGAACGTTCGGTATAGGTAATAGCATCTTTTGTTAAGGGCTCAAAACCAGAACCAGAACCAGAACCTCCTTGAGCTATAAGTTGGTCAAAGAAGCCACCTGCAGACTCACCATTTTGAATGTGTAAAACATTAACCTTGTATTTTGATTTTTGGCTTTTATAGGTTAAACCAACAAGACCGTTAAGCAATATGTTATTAATACCTTCACTACCTTCAGAAATTCTGTCTATTACAAGTTCTGTATTAGACGGATTATTAGCATCTATAGAGAACGCGCCATCAACGCGGTTTTCGTAAAAAGTCGTTGAGTTTTTGTAGGAGAATGAAGCTTGATAACCAAACTTATCATCGCCAACTTCAAATTGATTACCTAGCGTAAATCCGAAATCAAAATTAGGATTACTTGTTTGCTGTTTAGCTCTTAGCTCGCCATCAAAACGTCCGGTTAAAGAGGTTAAAAGTCCACGGTTTTCAAATCTTCCAGGTACAGGCTGATATCTATTTATTTGTAAGTTTCTGGTACCATCATCATATCCCCAAAAATCAGTATCGCTTCCAGTTCCAATAAGAAAGTTATCATTAAAATGCATATCGGGGTTGTAGCCCGTTCCTAGGGAAATTGAAGCCTCAAATTTTGTTGGAAAATCTTTAGTAACAATATCTACAACACCTCCCGTAAAATCTGCTGGATACTCAGCTGCTGCCGATTTTACCACTATAATATTATCTAAAATATTAGTAGGGAAAATATCCATCTGTATGGTATTTCTATCAGGGTCTAAACCTGGAATATCCACACCGTTTAAGGTAGATTTTGTATAGCGGTCTCCTAAACCTCTAACGTACACATATTTGCCACCAACAACAGAAACTCCGGGAACGCTTTTTACAGCACTAGCTAAATTACTGGCTCCACTGGACTTTATGCTTTGAGCAGATAACCCATCTAAAAGTGTAGCAGACTTCTTTTGAATGTCTAGTACAGCACTTTCAGTGTTTCGTTTAATGCTGGTTGTAATAACAACTTCATCTAATGAGTTTGATGTTAAGGTAACATCTAAATCTATAACCTGACCATTTTTTATAACTACCCCACTAATTTCTTTGGTTTGATAACCTACAAATGAGAAAATAATGGTGTAAGTACCAGCATCTAAATCTAATTGGTACTTTCCATCAAAATCTGATGTTGTACCAATAGTTGTTCCTTTTACTATTACGTTGGCAAAGGCCATGGGCTCGTTGTTGTACTCGCCATCAAGGATATTTCCAGCAAGGGTTCCAGTTTGAGAGGACGCTGCTAAAACAGAACCAAATAATAGTAAGAGAAGTACATAAATATTTTTCATATAAATTATTTATGTACTTCTGCCAAATAAAAAGGCAGAAGTACTTTTTTGAATTGAAATTCTTTTTGTTTGAATTAGAAGCCTAAACCTCCAGCGGCATTAGCATATGTCCAGCTAAGGTTTGTGGTATTTGCACCCACAGTTTGTGCACCGTCGTTTACTTGAGTAGCCCATGCTGCTGCTCTTGTAGTAAAGTCTGGGTTTAAGATAATTTTCTCTTCATCAATATCATTACCTTCATCTGTATCATCACAGTTTTGAGCACAACCTACTTTTTCAACAAAAATGCTGTTATCAAAACCTACAATTTGCCAGTTAGCAAAAGTTATTAATCCATCAAGGAAGTTTTGAGATACACCATTATTATCTAACTCTACATCTTTACCTGCTGGAAAACCTTTGGCAAAAATATTGGTAGTAGTACCTCTTGCTTTACTTCTGTAGTCAGCATACTCACCGTTACTTGTGTCGGCATTACCAATAATAGTAGCATTAGTTAATGTAAATGAACCTTCACTTCCGTTTGGAGTACTTCCTTCTGGACCATCAATTTCAAAAGCATGGTCTGAAGCTGAGCCTAAAACAACCACAGCGTTATCAATGGTACCAGAGTAAGCTTGATCGATATCGATAGCATCATCTCCTTGTGCCCAAACTAATAAGTTAGAAGCATTAACAGTTCCACCAAAAAACTCGATACCATCATCTACGTTGGCAACAACTTCAACGTTGTTTATAACGGTGCCAGAACCAACTCCACCCAGTGTTAAACCATTGATTTCGTTACCTTCACCAATTAAAGCACCTCCATGACGAATAGAAACATATTCTAATCTACCAGAATTATCAGCAGCATCGTTACCTCCATATAAACCGAAAGTGTCATCAGCAGGTATTCCTTCTATTTGAGCTTCTTCTAAATCTCCTTTTAAAGAACAAGGCGCATTACCAAGAATGATTAAACCGCCCCAAAGACCTCTGTTATCTTGGTTTAGGTTAGTACCTGCAGTTTCTCCAGCATCAATATTATCACTTGTAGAAGTGAAAATAATTGGAGCTGCCGCTGTACCAACAGCATTTATTTTTCCGCCTCTTGCAACAATCAATGCAGATGCTAAAGATCCAGTTCCAGCTCTACCTTTAATTATAGTACCAGCCTCTATGGTTAAAGTAACACCATCTTGTACTACAACTCTTCTGTCTAATTCGTAAATATTATCACTTGTCCAAGTTTCATCTAAGGCAATACCTCCTGCTTTTACAACCACAGGTGTGCCTGTTGGAGTGTTTCCTCCTCCTTCATTTATAATAGTAATTTCTTCTATTATAATAGGTGTGTCATCATCTTTAAAACATCCTGTAAATACTAAAGTAGATGCAACTAAAAGTGTTAAAAATATTTTTTTCATTGTATTAAATTTTAGATAATTCTTTTTTCAATTTTATGCTGCAAAGAAATGCACATTATGTAAATACCGTGTTATCTAGAGATTAAAGTACAGTAATAAAAGGGTTATGTTAACGTTACGAAATGAGAGTTCATGTAATCTGTTCTAAACAATTTCTTAACATTAAAAATATTCTTAAAACGAATAATTTTTAACATCTAGTTAGAGGATAGAAACTTTTTGGCTAGTTACTGCCAAAAAGTGCTATGATTTGATTTAGGAAAAACTAAACTTAATTTAGGGAAGTAGTGGTTTGCTTAAGCGCTTTCTTTTCAGAAGGGCTCTCAATTGAGGCAGTTTCCATTTGAGATGGTAACATAAAAGCACCTAAAGCTAACTTAATTTCGGTGGGTTCAGCAGAATCAACTACAATATTAATCTCCTTAGGTTCATACCCTGGAAAATTACAAACCAAGGTATATTCTCCGTCTTGTAAGTTTTCTAGAAGAAACATGCCCGAGAAGTCAGAAGTAGCTTTTAATGAGCTTCCTTTAACAGAAACATTTGCAAATGCTAAAGGAGTGTTATCCATTTCTTTATCCAATATCTTTCCAACAACTAAACCTGTATTTTGGGCAAACAAGCTTGCTGAAAAAAGGATGAAAAATAATACTATTAGTTGTTTCATTTTAAAACGGATAATTATTTCTGCAAAGAACCGATATAATCCAGTTTTTAATGTTACTAAATTGTTAATGCTATTTCATTTTTAGGTTACTTTAATGTTAAGAGAATTTTGGTTTTCGTTTTATTGAATTTATTTATCTTGCCAAGGCTTTAAATTACAACTATGAATTGGGAACAATTACTCTCCTTAAAACGCTCTGGCGATACCAATAAACGGTTACGAAAAGAGCAAGATGAAACTCGAGTAGGTTTTGAAGTTGATTATGATAGAATTATTTTTTCAACAGAGTTTAGAAGCCTACAGGATAAAACCCAAGTCATCCCACTTTCTCAAACAGATTTTGTGCATACGCGTTTAACGCATAGTTTAGAGGTGAGTGTTGTAGGGCGCTCTTTAGGCCGAAAAGTAGGGAAGAAATTACTAGAAAAATATCCGCACTTAAAAGAAGTGCATGGATATCAAGTAAACGATTTTGGAGCTATTGTGGCCGCAGCAGCTTTAGCTCATGATATAGGAAACCCACCATTTGGTCATTCTGGAGAAAAGGCTATTGGCGAATTTTTTAAAACAGGAGGAGGTTCTAAATACAAAAATCAATTAACAGATAAAGAGTATCAGGATTTATGTGATTTTGAGGGTAACGCTAACGGATTTAAAATTATAACCCAAAAGAATCTTAGATTAAGTTATGCTACTTTAGGTGCTTTCATGAAGTACCCTAAAGAATCACTACCTAAAAAACCATCGTCTCATATTGCCGATAAGAAATACGGTTTTTTTCAATCTGAAAAAGACTTATTTAACAATGTAGCCAAAGATTTAGGGCTTTTACAGCGAAGCAAATCAAATATTAGTTATTCACGTCACCCTTTAACTTTTTTGGTAGAGGCGGCTGATGATATCTGCTATACCATCATAGATTTCGAAGACGGTATTAACCTCGGACTTATTGAAGAGGAGTTTGCTCTAGAGTATTTATCTAAAATTATACGTAACACCATTATTCCTAAAAATTATTACAATTTATCCAGCAAACAAGAACGCATTGGCTATTTGAGAGCCCTAGCTATTGGAACTCTTATTGATGAATCTGTAGATATTTTTATGACAAATGAAGAAGCTATTTTAAACGGTACTTTTGATTGTGCGCTGTTAGATAAAAGTAAATATGAGGCTCAAATTAAAGACATTATAAAAATTAGCATTGATAAAATTTATCAATCAGAAGAAGTCATTGATAAAGAAATTGCAGGCTACCAAATTATTAATAAACTGTTAGGAGTTTACACCAATGCCGTAAATAATAGTTTTGAAGGAAAAGCTTCTAATTATGATGTGCTGATTTTAGAGCGATTGCCAAAAACGATTGATTTTAATAATGAAAGTTTATACAACCGATTATTGGCAGTTTGTCATTACGTGTCTTTACTTTCTGATAGTAAAGCCATTTTAAATTTTAAAACTATTGAAGGGGTTACTTTTTAAAAGTTTATGTATCAATTTAATCAGTAATCTAGAATCTAACAGAACTTCTTTAAACATCGTTTGTTTTAGTTAATAGAATCTGTTTGTTGTTTTATGAAATAGAAAACCTATTCGTTTTCACATCATTTTCTTGTATCTTTACAAGGTATGTTTGCACTAGTAGATTGTAATAATTTCTATGCTTCTTGCGAACGTGTATTTAACCCTAATTTACAAGGAAAACCTGTCGCTATTCTTTCAAATAACGACGGCTGTGTTATCTCACGAAGTGACGAAGCTAAAGCACTAAATTTACCTATGGGAGCACCTATTTTTAAATGGGACAGTTTCTGTAAGGCAAACAATATTTATGTGCTTTCTTCTAATTACCCGCTCTACGGAGATATGAGCAATCGGGTGATGAAAATACTAGAACAATTCACACCTGACGTTGAAGTGTATAGTATTGATGAAGCTTTTGTTGCATTTAAAGGCCTTGATTATCTTAATTTTGATGACTACGGAATCCTAATGCGACAACGTATTTTAAAATGGACTGGGATACCTACCTGTGTTGGTATTGCTCCTACTAAAGCGCTTAGTAAAGTAGCCAATAAAATAGCACGTAAATTTCCGAAAGAAACAAAAGGGGTTTATGTGATTGATTCTGAAGAAAAGCGCCTGAAAGCTTTACAATGGATTAAATTGGAAGATGTTTGGGGTATTGGCAGAGGATTACAAAAACGTTTAAAAGCTAGGGGGTGCGTGAAGGCCATTGATTTTGTAAACCTATCGGACACCTGGGTACGAAAAAGCTTTGGTACAACAGGTTTTAAACTAAAAAAAGATTTGGAAGGTATTCCAACATTAAAGCTAGACGAAATAAAAACCAAACGGGCTATTGCCACCACGCGTAGTTTTGATTATACCTATGATGATTTAAATTATATAAAAGAACGCATTTCAACTTTTGCTTCAAATTGCGCTGAAAAATTACGCAAACAAGGCTCAAGCTGTTATGTTATTTATGTGATGCTAAGCAGTGATAGGCATAAAAAAGATTTAGAACAACACCGTGGTAGTACCGTAGTTAATTTACCATATCCTACTAATTCATCGTTGGTTATTGGTAATGAGGCTATTAAAGCAGTAAGTTCTATTTTCAAAAAGGGCATTAAATATAAAAGAGCAGGTGTTGTAGTGTCTGGTTTGGTGCCAACTGACAATTTTCAGCTTAATATATTCGAAAAAGAAAACCCCAAACACCAACCTTTAATGAAATCTATCGATAAACTAAACACTAAATATGGCGATTATAAAATTAAAATAGCCAATCAAGACCTAGAACGCACCTGGAAAATGCGACAAGAACGCTTATCACCCAGATATACTACAAACATTAATGATATTATTAAAGTAAAATGATACTACACAAATCTGAAAACTTAACATTTTTTACGCCCGAGGACGCAAACGACTCACTTGGAGCTTTATTTTTCGATGCCGGAATTTCAGCAGGATTCCCGTCTCCTGCCGAAGATTTTAAAGAACAGCGGTTGTCATTAGACAGAGAACTTATTAAAAATAAAGAAGCTACATTTTTTGCTCGTGTAAGTGGACAATCTATGATTGGAGCAGGGTTGGATGATCATGATTTGTTGGTAATAGATAGAAGCCTTGAACCTGAAAACAATAAAATTGCTGTATGCTTTTTAGATGGTGAGTTTACCGTAAAAAGACTAAAAGTTCAAAACAATGAAGTTTGGCTACAGCCAGAAAACCCAGATTATCCTGTAATTAAAGTAACATCAGAAAACAGCTTTGTTATTTGGGGTATTGTTACCAATGTGATTAAAAAGGTATAGATTTTTATATCACTATAGAGTTAATTTTTACTCTAAACCAAAATAATTTGTAGCCATTTCGCAAATCCTATCTCCAATAGCTAAACAAGCAGTTGCAGCAGGAGAGGGGGCATTAAGCACGTGAATACTTTTATCTTTATATTCTATTCTAAAATCGTCTTGCATAGAACCATCTTCTTTTAACAACATGGCTCTAACACCTGCTCTTCCGGGTTCTATATCATTCATGGTTAAAGACGGAATTAGTCTTTGTAAGGTTTTTAAAAACCTCCTTTTTGAAAAGGCTCTTCGGTATTCATTAATAGCAAAACTTGTGTGATTTTTGAGTAAGTTCCAGGTTCCTGAGTAAGATAAAGCATTTAGCGTATCTTTAAAATTAAAATCGGTTTTACCGTAACCTTCCCGCTTAAAAGTTAAGACAGCATTTGGCCCACATTCTACATCGCCATTTACCATTCTAGTAAAATGCACCCCTAAAAAAGGAAACGCTGGATTAGGTACAGGGTAAATCAAGTTTCTTACCTTAGATTTAGCGTCATCAGTTAAATTATAATAATCTCCCCTAAAGCTTACAACCCGTTCTTTTAAACTAACATTATCTTTTTTTGCTAATCGGTCTGCTTGTAAGCCACCGCAAAAAATCATGTGTTTTGTAGTATATGTATTTTTAGAAGTCATGACTTTGGTTGTCTCACCATCATGTTTGTAAGCTATAACTTCTTCACCTAAAATAATATCACTCTCTGGTTGTTTGGCTTTTAACAAATCTGCCATAGTATTAGTGGCGCCTTTAAAATCTATGATTCCTGTACAAGGTACCCAAATACCAGCAATACTTTCAACAGAGGGCTCAATGTCTTTTAATTGGTTGCCATTTATTTTTTCAATGCCTTCTGTATTATTAGCTAAGCCGTTATTAAAAATTTTATCTAAAAAAAGCAATTCGCTTTTATCAACTGCAGCCACCACTTTACCACAAACATCATGTTTTACTTTATGTTTTTTTGCAAAGGCCACCAGTTGATGTCTACCGTCTACACAATTCTTAGCTTTGGCAGAACCCGGTTTATAGTACAACCCTGAATGAATGACTCCAGAATTATTGCCTGTTTGGTGTGCCGCTAACTCATTTTCTTTTTCAATAAGCAATATTTTTAAGGATGGATATTTTAACTGCAGTTTATATGCCGAAGCAACACCAACAATGCCTCCGCCAACGATTGTAACATTATATACCTTTTGCTCTTTCAAAATAAGAAATTTACAATATTAACTAAACAATATCCATCTTTTTAAGTAGAAAGGATGCATTCATATTTTGGCAAATCCCTTTTTTCAATCTATAATCAAAATGGAGTTCGTCATTAATAATTTCAGCATCAAAATAATAGTTCTTTACATCTTCTAATTCATCTTCAATCTCACACAAACTCAAATCATGCGTAGCTATAATACCTGTAGCATTTGATGCTACTAGCTTCTCAACAAATTTCTTAGAACCTATAGCTTTATCTGTGCTATTAGTGCCTTTTAAAATTTCATCTAAGACAATAAAATAAGGTTCTTTAGCAATGGTATCTACTATAAATTTCAGGCGTGTTAATTCTGAAAAAAAATACGAACTATCATCGGTTAAAGAATCTGTAGTTCGCATACTTGTTATTAGTTTAACGGGAGAATATTGACTTTCTTTGGTACAAATTGGCAGCCCTACATTGGCCATTACAATATGTAGAGACACCGTTCTTAAAAAAGTACTTTTACCTGCCATATTAGCGCCGGTAACTATAAAGAATTGTTCGTTGTCAATTTTTAAATCGCTGTCTATACGTTTGGTTTTATCTAATAGTGGATGTCCTAAATTTTTAGCATTGATAACTGAATCGTTATCCAAAATTTCAGGATAAATAAATTCTGGATGATTATAGGCATAGTTTGCTAATGAATTATAAGCATCGAAAAACGACACTACTTCAAACCAATCCTCTACTTTATCGGCATAATTCTCAATCCATTTCTCTATCCAATAGCTGTTTTTAATGTCAGTTAAAAAATAACCATTGCCAAAAATAGCACCTATGATATTATTTCTGTTATCGAGTGCATCTAAGGCTCTAGAAAGTTCTTTAAAAATAGTGGAAGCTTCTTTAGTTTCAGATTTAATTTGACACTGTTTTTCTATTAAAAGTGCTGACGAGAAATTCTCTTCTTCAATCAACTTTAATAATTGGGCATATTGCCTAAAAGTATCCTTAACCTTATCAGTATGAATAGACAATAAATTTATCTTTTTAACATAGCGCCCTGTAATGACTAATCCGACTAACAACCAATATCCAATAAAGGAGATATCTATAAAATTGGTTAAAATTAACCCAAGTAAAATAATAGTGGCAATGGTAAAAGCAATAGGCAACCATTGCATCATTTTTGGTAAAAATATTTGGTAATTTTTCAACCAACTTACAATCTCTTTGGCAGGTGTCTCTATCTGAACCAAACTAGCCGTAGCTAAATAATGTTGGCGCCATTTAGGTTTACCAGAAAGTTCTTTTATAGCTTTTTGCCTTCTGGGGATATCTTCAATATTATTGGCTTTTAAAAGATTAGCTAATGTTTCTGAGCCTTCCTTTATATTGGTTCGGTTTATAAATTGAAAAAAGGAACCTCTTCCAAACAAATCAATATCTAAACTGTAAAAATGATTAGGGTCTTGAAACTGTAAGCCTTTATCTCTATCATGAAAATCACCAGTAACTATTTTTAGTTCGTCTTCATTTATTTTAACAAGTGCCTCGTTAAAGGCTTTTTTTTGTTTAATATCGGTATATCTAGACAGTAACCTCACAAACACTACAGCACCAACAATTGCTATGGCTACTGCGAGCTGCCAAATGTTGAAGCTTAGATAAATACCAAAAACTGTTAATCCAAAAACCAACAAGCGTAACAAGCTTAAAGTTGTCATTCTTCTAAGACAAGTTTTAGCCTTATCTTGATACTCTTCAAGGTGTTTTTTATAATATTCTAATGGATTATTCATAAAATGAAAATGTTGCCTAAATAAACAAAAAAGCCCTGAAACTTCAGAGCTTTTTAGGTAATATCATTTGTAAAAATTAATCTCTTCCAAAAACTTGAAGCGCCCAATATAACAAGTTTGCTAGTGCCCCAATGGCAGCTACTAAATACGTTCTAGCAGCCCATTTAAGTGCCTCTTCAGAACCTTTATATTCTTCTTGAGACACCATGTTTTTGTTTTTTAACCAAGCCAATGCTCTGTTACTAGCATCATACTCAACTGGGAGGGTGATAAAGCTGAACAATGTTGCAAACCCCATCATAACCAATCCAGCTACGGCAACCCACCAGCCTAAACCTAATCCGGCAGCTCCACCTAGAACTAGACCTCCAATAATTAACCACTGTGACATTCCTGAGCTTACGCTCACCACAGGAACTAAGGTAGAACGCATTTGTAACCAACTATAAGCTTGTGCATGTTGCACAGCATGACCACACTCATGTGCAGCTACTGCTGCCGCTGCAGCATTACGTTGATGATACACAGCTTCACTTAAGTTAACTGTTTTATTCTTTGGGTTATAGTGGTCTGTTAATTTTCCGGGGGTTGAAATAACCTCTACATCATAAATTCCATGGTCCGTTAGCATTTTTTGTGCTATTTCTGCACCACTCATACCATTTCGTAATGGTGTTTTTGAATACTTATCAAACTTTCGTTTTAATGTATTACTCACCGCCCAACTTACTATGGCTATACCTCCAATTAGTATATAATATCCAATCATACTTTCAATTTTTAATTACAAAGTAAATATAGCAATAATTGCACCATGTTATAACTTTTGAAACTTTGTCAGATTAAAAAAATAATCATTTAACAAATTTTAACTTGTGAAGTTTATCCTGCGCTGTCACCTCGAACTTAGTCGAGAGGTTTTCAAAATTAGATATCATAATTTAGGTCTCGACCCCCGTTTGTCCAGACAGCCCCAATTTCTTATAACAAAAAAAGACTCTGATAAATAAATTACCAGAGTCTTTTAGCTATTAATCTACTCAACTACTACCTAAGCCATTTCAAATTCCAAATCGAAGGCTTCGGCAATTTCTTTATATACAATTTTTCCTTTTACAATATTTAAGCCTCTTCCTAGAGGCGCATTGTTTTCGCAAGCTTTTTCCCATCCTTCATTAGCCAATTTTATAACATATGGTAATGTTACGTTAGTTAAAGCCATAGTAGAGGTGTAAGGAACAGCCCCTGGCATATTGGCAACAGAGTAATGTACCACATCATCAATAATATAGGTTGGCTCTTGATGGGTTGTTGGTCGCGTAGTTTCAAAACACCCTCCTTGGTCAACAGCTACATCAACAATAACTGTTCCTGGTCGCATCTCTTTTAGCATGTCCTTAGTTATTAATTTAGGGGCTTTGGCTCCCTTAATCAATACACCACCTATAATTAAATCGGCATCTTTTATATGCTTTCTTATATTATACTCACTAGAAAATTCACTGATAACATTATTGGGCATGGAGTCACTTACATAGCGCAAAGCCTTCATATTAATGTCCATTATAATAACATAAGCACCTAAACCAGCAGCCATTTTAGCTGCTTGATATCCAACAACGCCAGCTCCTAAAACCAAGACTTTTGCCGGTGGCACCCCAGGCACGCCGCCTAAAAGAATACCCCGACCCTTTATGGGTTTTTCTAAGTATTTAGCCCCTTGTTGAATAGACATCCTTCCAGCTACTTCAGACATTGGAATTAACAAGGGTAAAGATCCATCTTCAGCCTCTACAGTTTCATATGCAATACAAACTGCTTTACTTTTAATCATAGCCTTCGTTAAAGCTTCGCTTGAAGCAAAATGAAAGTAAGTAAATACTGTATGGTGTGATTTTATTAAAGTGTATTCCTTTTCAATGGGTTCCTTAACTTTAATAATCATTTCGGCAGCAGCATATACATCCTCAATAGTATCAAGTATGGTTGCGCCTGCTTTTATATAATCCTGATTAAAAAAACCGCTACCAAAACCGGCATCCTTTTGCACAAAAACAGTATGGTTTCTTTTAGTTAATTCAAACACGCCTGAAGGTGTCATACCAACACGATTCTCGTTATTTTTGATTTCAATAGGAACACCAATTTTCATATTGTTATAATTTTAAAGTCATTTTTTAAAAACAGTTTCAAATTTATAATAAAAGTTTTGTAATCAATTTAATAAAAATCAAATATTTTAATATTTAATATCAAATTTAACGTTTCGTTTAGATATGATTAAACAGACCCATTTACGGTAGGTCTATTGCGCTTTATTTTATAGAAAATAAGATTGGGTAGACGATTAAATTTTAAGCAAATTCTTATCGTTTGCCGTATTTTATCTTGAAGTAGAGCAGTAAAAACGAAGAAATGACGGTTATGGAATTTGCTAAAATCATGGCAATACTTTTTACCAAAACACCATAGATGAGCCAAAAAAGAATCCCGATAAAAAAGATAAGAAACATAGGCAGTGAAAAAGATTCTACATCTTTAGTTTTCCAGGTTTTATATACCTGTGGCAAAAAGGCAGTGGTGGTTAAAACTGCAGCTATTAAACCTATGATTTCAATGTAGTCTATTTTAAAGCCTTCCATATAAGTTTAATTAATGTGGATTCTTGTCTTCGCAGGAATGACAACCAATTGTAAGTTCGAGTGTCACGCCAAAGCGTGATGTATCGAGAACCTTTTTAAGACAAACTTCTCGATGCAATTCTGATTCTATCGGAATTACTCGAAGTAACGTTATCCTACTATATTCACAATTTTCCCAGGCACTACAATTACTTTTTTAGGGGTGCGCCCTTGTAATTGATCTTTGGTTTTTTCAAAGTCTAGAACTGCCTTTTCAATATCCTCTTTACTCATGTCTAATGGTAATTCCATAGTAAAACGCATTTTACCGTTAAAAGATATTGGGTAATTCTTACTGCTCTCTACCAAATGACTTGCATCAAATACTGGGAAAGGTGCTATTGAAATAGACTCTGTATTACCTAAAGCACTCCACAATTCTTCTGCAATGTGTGGCGCGTAAGGAGACACTAATACTAGTAATGGTTCTAAAATTTCTTTTGAAGCACATTTTTGAGCCGTTAACTCGTTAACTGCAATCATAAACGTAGACACCGATGTATTAAACGAGAAATTCTCAATATCTTCTTCAACCTTTTTAATGGTTTTATGAAGTGTTTTTAAGCTATCTTTTGTTGGTTCTGCATTGGTTACTTTAAGTCCGTTATCATCAAAATACAATTTCCAAAGTTTTTTCAAGAAGGAATGCACTCCTGTAATACCAGCGGTATTCCAAGGCTTATATTGCTCTAATGGCCCTAAAAACATTTCGTAAAGACGTAAGCTATCTGCACCATAATCTGCGACAATATCGTCTGGATTAACGACGTTGTATTTTGATTTGGACATTTTTTCTACATCGCGACGAACTTTAAAAACATCATTACCATCTTTAATTATTTCTCCATTTTCACCTATAAAGATTGAATTCGCATAATGGTCTCTCCATTTTTCAAATGCCTTGATATCCAATTCATCCGAAGAATTAACACAAGAAACATCTACATGAGAATTATCAAATACCAATAAACTTATATCTTCTAATACAAACTCTTCATCAGTATATTCTCTTACTCCCTTTTTTAAATCTTCAAAAATATCTGCAAAAATTGGTCTGAGAAGATGCTTGTTTATTTTTTCACTCAAAATTGACCAGTTTTTTTGTTCATAATGTTTTGCTGAAACAAAAATAAATCGAAATTTATGGGAAAACTCACTAGTGCTATAATTCAACTTCTTAATTTCGACAATTGGAGCTATTTGTTTAACAAAAGCACTCGTCCCCAAAATCATTCCTTGGTTAATCAGTTTTTTAGCGTACTCATCATGCCCCACATAACCTTTGTCAAACATAAATTTTTGCCAAAAACGGGAGTATAATAGGTGGCCTGTAGCATGCTCGCTCCCACCAATATATAAATCTACCTGTTGCCAATAATCAATAGCCTCTTTTGAAAAGATAGCCTCATCATTATGCGGGTCCATATAACGGTTAAAATATTGGCTACTGCCTGCCCACCCTGGCATGGTATTTAATTCTAAAGGAAACACAGTTTCATTATCAATCAAGTCGTTATAAACAACTTCATTCTTAGTTGTATCCCACGCCCATTTTGTAGCATTTCCTAATGGTGGTTCACCAGTTTCGGTTGGTAAATATTTTTCAACTTCAGGCAATTCAATTGGTAAATGTTCCGTTTCAATCATTTGTGGCAAGCCATTTACATAATACACAGGGAATGGCTCTCCCCAATAACGCTGACGACTAAACACCGCATCACGCAAACGGTAATTGGTTTTTCCTTCACCTTGCCCAATTTGCTCTAACTCATAAATTACACGTTTGGTTGCTTTTTTATAGTTCATGCCATTAATGAAATCACTATTGGCAATAACGGTTTTTTCTTTATCTGCAAATGCTTCTTCAGAGATATCAACACCCTCAAAAATATTGGGGATATCTATACCAAAATGTTTTGCAAAATCATAGTCACGTTGGTCTCCACAAGGTACTGCCATAACCGCCCCTGTTCCATAGCTTGCCAAAACGTAGTCTCCAATCCAGATGGGGATGGGTTCTTTGGTAAACGGATGTTCTGCATAAGCCCCTGTAAACACACCAGAAATAGTCTTTACATCAGACATTCTATCACGTTCGCTACGTTTAGACGTGGCTTCAATGTAGGCCTCTACGTCTGCTTTTTGTTCTGTTGTAGTGATTTTAGACACCAAGTCATGTTCTGGAGCTAGGGTCATAAAACTCACGCCGAAAATAGTATCGGGGCGTGTTGTAAAAACCTCGATGGTTTCATCATGTCCTTTCACATTAAAAATAGCTGATGCACCAACCGATTTTCCAATCCAGTTGCGTTGACTTTCTTTTAATGAATCTGTCCAATCAATCGTATCCAAGCCTTGAAGCAAACGTTCGGCATACGCCGAAATACGCATACTCCATTGCGTCATTTTTTTTCTAACCACCGGATGGCCACCGCGTTCTGAAACACCATTTACAATTTCATCGTTTGCCAACACCGTTCCTAAAGCCGGACACCAGTTTACTTCGGTTTCAGCCAAATAAGTTAAGCGGTATTGAAGCAGTATTTTTTGTTGTTTTTCAGAAGAAAACCCATCCCAATCTTTGGCAGTAAATACCTCAACACCATCATCACAAGCAGCATTTATGTTTGCATTACCTTCGGTTTCAAATATTTTGATTAACTCTGAAATATCTTCGGCCTTATTAGTGTTGTAATTAAACCACGATTCAAACAATTGTATGAAAATCCATTGGGTCCATTTATAATATTTAGGATCTGATGTTCTAACTTCACGAGACCAATCGAAAGAAAATCCAATTTGGTCTAATTGTCTACGATACGTTTTTATGTTTTCAGCGGTGGTGACAGCCGGATGTTGCCCTGTTTGAATAGCGTATTGTTCTGCTGGTAAACCAAAGGAATCATACCCTTGTGGATGCAAAACATTAAAGCCCTTATGACGCTTATAACGCGCATAAATATCAGACGCAATATACCCTAGCGGATGCCCCACATGTAATCCTGCTCCACTTGGGTAAGGAAACATATCTAACACATAATACTTTGGTTTGTTACTATTGTTCTCTGCTTTAAAGGTTTGGTTTTCAGCCCAATATTTTTGCCATTTGGCTTCTATCTCGTTGAAATTATATTTCATCATCAGTCTTTTTTACAGGGTGCAAATTTAAGCTTTAAATAGAAATAAGTGTGTTTAATCCTTAAAAAATGGAGCAACTAAATATTTGTAAAATAATAGGTTTACTTTTGAGTTTTAAATTCTTTTAGATAAAAACTAAGGCATTGCGAAGTAATATTATAAAAGCACATTTGGCGCTATTTGCTGGTCATGTTATTTATGCAGTAAATCATTTTATTGCAAAAGACATCATGCCCGAAAAAGTGAACCCAAATGCACTGGTTATATTTAGGGTGGTTGGTGCTGGCATCCTTTTTTGGGTCATCAAGTTTTTTATAAAAGAAAAAGTAGCAAAAAAGGACTTTTTAAAACTGGCTTTGTGTGGTTTATTTGGAGCCTCCATGAATCAGTTATCTTTTTTTCATGGGCTTAATTTAACATCGCCTATTGACACCTCAATAATCATGACTTCTGCCCCCACAGTTGTCTTTATTATGAGTGTTGTAGTTTTAAAAGAACGGATTACAGGAGCTAAACTATTGGGTCTCAGTATTGGTGCCTTGGGTGCTATTAGCTTAATTTGGTATGGACAAATATCTGAGAACAATAGTTCCTTTTTAGGGAACCTTTTTATTTTTATTAACGTACTATTTTATTCGTTGTATCAAGTCATTGTGAAACCACTTATGCGTACCTATCATTTTATTACTATCATAAGTTGGGTTTTTCTGTTTGGATTATTATTTGTAATTCCGTTTGGCTTAAAAGAGGCTATTTATAATACAGATTATAGTGCTTTTGATATGAATACAAATTTGGCTATTGCCTATATTATTGTATTTACAACCTTTTTTACTTTCTTATTTAATATTTATGGGTTGCGGCAAGTATCTCCTTCGGTGGCTGGGAGTTATAGCTATGTTCAACCTGCGGTAAGTTTCATTATTGTTCTAATACTTTCATTGGTATTCCATAATAACATTTATAATAAAGATATTGATTTGGTAAAAATCATTAGTTGCTTTTTGGTCATTATTGGGGTATACCTTATCAGTAAAAAACCAAAGGGCGGTTAAAACTATAAGCGTGAAAACAACAATTTTAAAATGTTTTAGTTTATATAAATAGACTTGTCATATACTTTATTATTTTTACAACATTAATTGTTATTTATGAGTTCTTATTACGAAAAACAGCAAAAACGCCGACTTATTTCTTCTTATTTTTCTGTTGTTTTAAGTATTGCTTTGGTATTGTTTTTATTGGGCTTGTTGGGTATGTTACTCTTAAATGCAAAAAAAGTCTCTGACCATTTTAAGGAACAAGTAGTGGTTACCATTTACCTTAAAGAAAGGGCAAAGGAAGTAGAGGTTAAACAACTTGAAAAGAGTTTAGCTATGAGCGATTATGTAAAATCTACCGAATTTGTTTCTAAAGAACAAGCGGCCGAATTTATGAAGGCCGAAACTGGAGAGGATTTTATGGATTTTGTAGGCTATAACCCATTACAAAACTCTATTGATGTACACTTAAAGGCAGACTATGTTACTACGGAACACCTTGAAAAAGTAACTACGGAAGCTATGAACAAAAAATTTGTTGAGGAAGTAAGTTATGACAACGACCTAGTTAATCTTATGAATGATAATGTTAAAAAAATAAGTTTTTGGGTTTTAGTCATTAGCGCTCTGTTTACCGTAATTGCAGTTTTATTAATAAATAGCTCGTTAAGATTATCGGTTTACTCTAAGCGCTTCACTATTAAAACTATGCAAATGGTTGGCGCCACTAAACAATTTATACGCAGACCCTTTATTTGGAAAAGTATTCGTTTAGGAATCATTGGGGCTACCCTAGCTTTAATTGGAATGGCAGTTGTATTTTACTATTTAAACCAGACCTTCCCTGAATTGGAATTAATGGCGAATATTATTTTAGTTATCCTTTTATTTGTTGTGGTTTTTACGCTTGGTATTGTCATTACTTGGATAAGTACTCATTTTGCTACACAGCGCTTTTTAAATTTAAAAACCGACGAACTTTATTATTAGTTTTAATTTACAAGAGCATTAACACTCTAGTTTTAAATAAATGCTTTAATTTGCATTAATTCTACAAGACAATATGGGAGAAAAAAAACGAAAAGAAAACGCTAAACCAACATTCATCTTTGGCAAGAAAAACTACAAGTGGATGTTTATTGGTTTGGGTTGTATTGCTCTTGGTTTTATTTTGATGGCTGGTGGCGGTAGCGATGATCCTAATGTTTTTAATCCTGAAATTTTCCATTGGAGACGCATCCGATTAGCCCCTGCATTGGTACTAATTGGTTTTGGCATTCAGATTTATGCTATTCTGTTGAATCCTGATAAGAAGTAGTTCTCGATACAATTTCTCATACTTCTAAATCAGCCAATTGCCAATATCATTTTATTTTTGCGGCAAACTCTTCAGCAATTTGCATTACATAATTATAACCGTTCCCCATAGCATCTTCTAAAGACTTAGCTTTTTCTATAACTGAAGCCGAATAATTTATACCCATACTAATTAATTCTTCTTTAGAGATATCTAAAGCCCCACAAAATGCCGCTACCTTAACATCTTGCGCTTTCGCAGAACCTAAAATCCCTTGAATGGTTTTTCCAGATAATGTTTGAGAATCTAATTTGCCTTCTCCAGTGATAATCCAACCAGCACCCTTAATTTTTTCATCAAATTGGGCCAAGTTTTTAATTAATTCTATTCCTGATTTTAAATGGCCCTTTAGAAATACTTTTGAAGCTATACCCATACCTCCTGCTGCTCCAGCTCCTTTTAGAGATTGTGGGTTTATATGAAAGACTTCTTCTATTATTTTAGAAAAATCGGTTAATCCTTTATCTAACATTTTTATATCCTCCTTGGTAGCTCCCTTTTGAGCCCCGTACACGTAGGCAGCACCATGCGCTCCATATAACGTATTGGTGACATCACAAGCTACTTGAAAGTCTATCTCATACAGTTGGGGATGTACATTAGAAATATCTATAGATTCTATTTTAGAAAGATTGGCTCCAATAGGCTTTACTTCTTTACCGTCTCCATCTAGAAATCTATAACCTAAACCGGTGGCCATACCAATGCCACAATCATTAGTGGCACTACCACCAATACCCAAGATTATTTTAGATGCGCCATTTTTAATGGCATCTACAATCATCTCTCCCGTGCCAAATGTAGTGGCATTTTTGCAATCAAATTGTTCTTGCCTTAGCAACTTTACCCCAGAAGCTTCGGCCATTTCAACAAAAGCCGTTTTAGATTTTTCTGAGAACAAATAAGTAGCCTGAATAGGTTGAAAAAAAGGACTATTTACAGATAATTGAATTTCTTTACCATTCAAATAGTAATTCACTACTTCAATAGTGCCATCACCTCCATCGGCTAATGGTAGTTTTATTATTTCGGCTTCAGGAAGCACAGATTTTAATCCTTCTTCAACAGCATAACAAAACTCTAATCCTGTTAATGAATTTTTGAACTTATCTGGAGCCAATACTATTTTCATAGTTTCAAAATTATTAATTAATCATTAATACTATTATGATACACAATTATATTCCTATTTTAATATTTTTGCGCCATGGATATTATAGACGCAATAATTTTAGGTATTATTCAGGGACTTACGGAATTTTTACCTGTTTCTTCCAGCGGTCATTTGGAATTAGGGAAAGTCATTCTTCAAAATGAAAATGTTGGTGAAGGTGGATTACTCTTCACAGTGGTACTTCATTTTGCAACCGCACTAAGTACTATTTTAGTATTTAGAAAGGACGTATTAGACATTATAAAAGGTTGCCTAAAATTTAAGTGGAATGAAGATTTGCAGTTTGTTTCAAAAATTGTAGTATCCATGATACCTGCAGTTATCATCGGTGTTTTTTTTGAGGAACAACTAGAATCTCTTTTTGATGGGAACATCATGCTTGTTGGTTTTATGCTCATTATAACTGCGGTGTTGCTATATTTAGCAGACAAAGCAAAAAACACTAATAAAAAAGTAAGCTTTAACAACGCTTTTCTTATAGGACTTTCTCAAGCTATTGCTATGTTGCCAGGTATTTCGCGTTCTGGAGCTACTATTTCGACATCTGTACTTTTGGGTAACGATAAAACCAAAGCAGCTCGATTTTCATTTTTAATGGTTGTACCATTAATTTTTGGAAAAATAGCTAAAGATATTTTTAGTGGAGAAATATCTACGGAAAGCCAGAATTTCACAGCGTTATCTGTTGGTTTTATTGCGGCTTTTATTTCGGGCTTATTTGCCTGTACTTGGATGATTACTCTGGTTAAAAAAAGTAAGTTGTCTTATTTTGCTATTTACTGTGTTATTGTGGGTGTTATTGCTGTTGTGGTTTCATTTTCAAATTAGAATATGAAGGCTGAAGACTTTTTATTAGGACACGTATTGTTAATTGATAAACCTCTTGAATGGACCTCTTTTCAAGCAGTAAATAAGTTACGTTGGGAGATTAGACAAACTTTCAATATTAAAAAAATCAAAGTTGGTCATGCAGGAACTCTTGACCCTTTGGCGACTGGGTTGTTAATAATTTGTACAGGGAAAAAAACTAAAGAGATTAACATTTATCAAAACCAAACCAAAGAATATACGGGCACTTTTGTTTTAGGTAGCACCACCCCTTCATATGATTTAGAAACCGAAATTAATCAGTATTTCCCAACCGAGCATATTACTGAAGATTTAATTCATGATGCTACTAAACAGTTTATTGGCGATATTGAGCAATTTCCTCCCATTTTTTCAGCTTTAAAAAAAGATGGTAAACGTTTATACGAATTTGCCAGAGAAGGGAAACATGTAGAGATAAAGTCAAGGACGGTTCGTATTTCAGAATTTGAAATCACCAAAATTTTGGGTCATGATATTGATTTTCGAATAGTTTGCAGCAAAGGGACTTACATACGTTCTTTAGCTAGTGATTTTGGGAAAGCACTAAATTCAGGCGCTCATTTATCTGCATTAAGACGAACAAAAATTGGAGATTTTAACGTTGAAAATGCGGTGTCTATTCAAGGTTTCATTGATTCCCTAAAAGACCAAAATTCATAAATTTGCGTATATTGGGTAAACATTTACCAAAAATTGCATCTCTCAGATCAACATAAAGCCCTACTTATAACGTTTCTGATAGCGGGAACTGTATTAATGTCTGTTTTTAGTTTAAGCCTAAAACAAAAGCAAAAAGGCATTGCAGAAAGCTATTATGAAATTGAACCAGAAGAGGAACTGACCGAAGAAGAACTAAAAGTTATAGAAGCTTTAGAAAAACTTAATAATTCTAAAGCAGAAACTAATACGGCTTTTAATCAAAATAAAAGTGCTAATAAATTTGCTGAAGCTTATAAAACCATCGCACCTCCTGAAGATTATGTGCCAAAAACTAGCGATTTTAATAGCGATGAAACATTAAATAGCCTAAAAGAAAAATATAAAAACGAGCATAAAGATGAATTAGACAATGAGGTTTTGTCTAAATTTGATAAGGCCAACGATGTTTTAAAGAAGCAGCTGGAAGAAGGTAATAATGCCAAAAGTACCATTGGTTTTTCTTTAAAAGGACGAACCAAAATACACATACCAATACCAGTTTACCTCTGTGAAAATAGTGGTAAAATTGTAGTTAATATTACTGTAAATGCCAATGGCAGTGTAATTGATGCCTATGTTAATACCTCTTCAAATTCTGAGAATGAATGTTTAATTGAGCACGCAATTGAGTATGCTAAAGAATCTGTTTTTAGTGCCGATGCTTCAAAAGCTACCCAAATTGGATCTATCACATTTAATTTTATTGGCAAAAACTAGGTTGAAATCTGCACAACATTTCGATAACATCTTCAACTATAGTTAAACCTCTATCATTATTGTACCAGTGTTGTAAATCTTCCTTAAACTGTGGTGTTAAAGTTCCATTTGCTGCTTTAAACCTGTTCACATAACCTGTTGCTTCACTTGGTCTAGGACCATAGGTGTCTAGTACCGCGTTACTTTCGTTATCAATCATTATTAGTTTAGGAATTGCTTGGTTTCCATCGGTTAAAAACATATTCATAAGTTCCTTGTTATCATCTCTAATAACTATGTGCATTGCTATTTTGGGATTCAACTCTGCTATTTTATTCAAAGCAGGAAGTACGTGAGCAGCGTCACCACACCAGCTTTCTGTAATAACTAACCATGTAACATCTGTTTCAAAAGTCATTAAACGTTTTTTAGCCTGTTCGCTAACCTTTAAAGTTCTATCCCAACGCTTCATGCGTCTATTATTTAACTTAGTAAAATCAATACGTGTATTGCTTTTTTCATCACCAGTGGTTTCTCCATGTTCTACTAAATGAATCATTAAGTTACGATAGGACTCATATGACATACTGTTTTCTAAGGCTTTTTTTATAATTGTATTCATGGTTTTAACTTTTGATAACGGTACAAATTTAGTATCTTGGGTTTCCCTATAAGATGATATTTGTCATACTGCAATAATAAAACTTACATATGTGCGAAAAACATAGATGTACTTGGTGTAAAGGTGATTCACTTTATGAAAAGTATCATGATGAAGAATGGGGTATTCCAGTATACGACGATAATAGATTATTTGAATTTTTAATTCTTGAAACTTTTCAAGCTGGTTTAAGTTGGATTACTGTTTTACGTAAACGCGAGAATTTCAGAAAAGCATTTGATGATTTTAATTACAAGAAAATAGCCTCTTATAACCAATATAAAATAGATGCTTTATTACAAGACTCTGGAATCATTAGAAACAAATTAAAAATAAACGCAACCATTACCAATGCCAAGGCTTTTATTGAAATACAGAAAGAATTTGGTAGTTTCGCGAAGTATATATGGGGTTTTGTTAATGGAAAACCCATTAAAAACAAGTTTAGGCTTTTAAGTGATATACCTGCCAATACTCCTTTAAGTGATACAATTAGTGAAGATTTAAAAAAACGTGGGTTTAAATTTGTGGGTACCACAGTTGTTTACGCGCACATGCAAGCTACAGGTATGGTAAATGATCATACAATTAATTGTTTTAGATATAATGAAGTATAGTATTATATTTTTTTTAGTGTTTGTTTCTTTTTCTTTTTCGCAAACTAAAAACGAAAAAGAAGAACGCATAAAAGCTTATGAATTTCCAGAAATACCTCTTGACTATTTTAATACTATTTCGAGCAATGTAAAGTATTTAAAGTTCTATAGAGAAACAGATGGCACTAAAAAAAGTTTTGAAGCTAAATTTAAATATAATAAACAACATTATAGCGTGGAATTTGACACTATTGGTAATCTTGAAGATATAGAAATTGTAATTAGAAAAAAGGATATTCCAAAAACCGTTTTAATGAATATTTCAAAGCATTTCGATGATAAATTTGAAAAGGCTAGGTTTATAAAAATTCAAAAACAATTTATAAATACTACTCCAAAAACTGATAAGCAATTTTTAGACTACATTTTAAAAAAACCAAATAATAAACATACTCATTTTGAAATTATAGCTGAGATTAAAACAAAAGAACATCATCAGTTACGTGAATTAACATTTGATAAAGATGGAACCTTTGAAAAATCAAGAATAGTAACCTCTGCTTCTTATGAGCATGCATTATATTAAGTCAACGCTATATCTAGTCATTTTTTTAGTGAATTTTACTGTATTTTCTCAAGATAATTTCAATGTTTTGGGAGAATCATCAGTAGCTTTAAACTATAACGTATCTAAAAATTACAGTGTGAATTTTGCTTTAAGAAGTAGATATTTTCTATATGAGGATACCTTTACATATAAACAGCAACAATTAGACTTTTATCATTTTTCAACGTTCAAGTTAAATTATATTCACAATCTTAGTTTTGGTATATATTATAGAAACAGAGATTGGTTTGAAACTGGTAGTGATGAATGGCGCTTTACCCAACAATTTAATTATACCAAACAACAATTAGGCGTACGTTACGGACACAGATTTAGGCTAGAGCAGCGAATTTTTGACAACTTTACTTCATTTAGGCAACGTTATCGTTTTGCTGTAGATTTTCCTTTAAATGGTGAAAAACTAAACATAGGAGAACCTTATTTGGTTTGTAGTACAGAATCTTTGTTAAGTATTAGTAAATTAACGAAACCTCTTTTTGACCAAAGGATTACAACACAAATTGGTTGGCAGATAAGTGAAAAATTAAAACTGCAAACAGGTTTAGAATACAGGTTAGAAGGCTATAATGTTATTTCTAGAAATGATTTGTTTGTTTTATCTGGAGCTATTTGTAAACTCTAGAAGTTTCTAAATACAAAATCAAACTTTTAAATACGATAAAAACTCGGCTCTTGAAATTTCTTGAGCTCCTAGACTACCCAAATGATTTGTATAAATCTGACAATCTATTAGTCTGTAATTGGTATTTTGAATAAAGCTAATAAAACCAACCTTACTAGCATTACTCAACTTAGAAAACATACTTTCTCCATAAAATACACCATTATTCACATCTACTCCGTAAAGGCCTCCTACTAATTCACTATTTTTCCAAACTTCAATAGACTTTGCATAGCCTAATTCATGCAATTTAGTATACGCTTCAATCATATTATTGGTAATCCAAGTTCCCAATTGACCAGCTCGTTTTATTTTAGAGCATTCCTTTATCACATCTTTAAAAGCTTTATTAACAGTAACTTCAAAATCAGAGTTTCTCAATACTTGCTTCATACTTTTTGATACCTTCAATTTTTCTGGGAATAATACAAACCTAGGGTCTGGGCTCCACCAAAGTAAAGGTTCTTCAGACTCAAACCAAGGAAAAATACCAGACTTATAAGCTAGTAACAAACGCTCTACAGATAAATCTCCTCCTACTGCCAGTAGCCCCTCTGGAGTTGCCTCATTTACATTTGGAAACCATAAATCCTCTTTTAGGAAATACATTGTAAGATTGCTTTTAGATACTTTTCAAAAAAAAAATCAAACTTATAATTGTGCAAAAATAATAAACCTCAACAAAATTTTGTTGAGGTTTAACTAATCCTTCACGCTTTAAATTTTAAAACCGAAAAGTTATCTTTATTTTTAAAAGAGACGTTTAAAAGATGCTTTTAGAACGGTAAATCGTCGTGCTCATCTTCATTTAATTCTCCAGCAGGCTCAAAGGCATCCATAGGAGGTACAGGAGGTACATTGCCAGAGGCAGGTTCCTGTTGTAAGGCTTCAATACGCCAGCCTTGAATAGAATTAAAATACTTAGTTTCTCCTTGAGGATTCACCCATTCTCTACCTCGCAAATTGATGTTAATTTTTACTTGTTGACCTACTTGATAGTTGTTCAATAAATCGGTCTTGTCTTGAACAAATTCCACCATAATATGTTGCGGATATTGCTCCTCTGTGGTTACAACTATTTCACGCTTTCTAAACCCATTACCCCCAAAGGTTTGAGTTTCTCCAATAACTTTAATTCTTCCTTGAACTTCCATTAATTTCTATTTATATCTATTTACACTTATTTACTTAATAATATTTTCCAAGCGCTATCTACATCACCAAAGCTTAAATAATTACGCGCTAACTTGTGTTTTTCTCTTTGTGAGGCTATTTTTTTAGTATTATGATTTTTTGTTAATTCGTTCATAAACTTTTCTACCTCTAAATCGGTAGGTAACACCTCAACATTGCCTAACATACCCAGATCATTTCCCGTTAAAACCATGCTGTTTTTTATATGCTCTGGCATATTATCTACACCTATTCCTAAAGCAGATATGGGTTTCGGTATTTCAAAAAAACCTTGTTTTGCTCTGCTATAAAAATTTCCACCTGCTCGTGCCACCAAATCTAATTTGATTTGATCAATAGTTTCATCATCATTTAAAACATCATCATCAATATGAAACTTAAGCACCTCACAAATTACCAAATTCCCTGCACCTCCTTTTTCTGCCAAAGCCACCACACTATTTACTTTACATTCAAACTGAACTGGTGATTCTGCCACTCTAAATGGTTTTACCAAATCAGACGGTAGCATGGTTAAACCTGCTTTATCAAATTCATTGACACCTTTTGGGTACTCTGAACTACTTAATGACATTTGATGCACTATGTTAAAATTCACCACATTTATTACCACTTCTTTAGTTGCCTTAACATTCTCTAAAGTGTGTTTTGTAGTGTTGTTTCTAACCCGTCTTGCCGGTGAAAAAATCATCACTGGAGGATTGGAGCTAAAAACATTAAAAAAACTAAAAGGCGATAAATTTGGGACTCCTTTTTCATCAACTGTACTTGCAAAAGCTATTGGTCTGGGTGCAATAGCACTTAGTAAATAACTATGCAATTTACCAGTTGTCAATTCTTTTGGTTCAAATGACGCCATGAAACGCTTTTAGTTTCAACAAATGTAACCAATATCAAGGGCAACTAAAAACCAATTTACTAACAACCGGTACAATAATATTAACAGATTTGCATTATATTACATGTTAAATTAGGTTTTAATGATTTTAACTAAATATCAAAACACGTTTCGTTGGGCCATTGTGGTTGTGTCTTTTATTATTGTTTCTGTTATTTTATGGAAAACCTATGAGTTTTTTCAACATTTTAAGCATGAAGAAAGGGTTAAAATGGAAAATTGGTCATTTGCTCAATCAGACTTGGTAAAAACCAATAATCTAAACGAAAACATGGGGGATTTACCTCTACAGGTTATTACAAGTAATAAAACCACCCCAATGATTATGGTTAATAGAGATGGCTCTATAGACCACAATAACTTAAACCCTAAAAAGATTCAGGATACAGCATATATAAATAATCTCATTGTAAGGTTTAAAAATGAAAACAAACCAATTGAGGTTAGGTTTGATGGAAAGCTTTATAGTACTATTTACTATGGCAATTCTCCTTTACTAAATAAACTTAAATATTATCCCTTAGCCTTAATACTTATTGTAGTACTTTTTGGAGCTGTTATATTCTTTTTTTATAGCAGCAACAAAAACGCTACTCAAAACAAATTGTGGTCTGGTATGGCAAAGGAAACAGCTCATCAAATTGGTACCCCTTTATCATCATTAATAGGATGGACCGAAATTTTAAAAAGTGAAAATGTAAATCCCGATTACATTGCCGAAATGGAAAAGGACGTTGACAGGTTGAAAATAATTACTGAACGCTTTAGTAAAATAGGGTCTATACCTACTTTAGAAATTGCTAATATTGTTGAGGAAACCATTAATTCATATGATTATTTAAAGGCTAGAGCCTCTAATTCAATAGAATTTAATCTTATTGCCCCAAATAATGCAATTCTAGTAGAAATGAACAAACAGCTTTATAGTTGGACTATTGAAAATTTGGTTAAAAATGCTATTGATGCTATGAAAGGGCGTGGAAAAATAACTATAGAAATAGCCCAATTAGAAGACAATGTAAAAGTAAAAGTAACTGATACAGGTAAAGGTATCTCTAAAAAACACTTTAATAAAATTTTTGAGCCAGGTTTTACCACTAAAAAAAGAGGCTGGGGACTAGGTTTATCTCTGACTAGGCGTATTATAGAAGATTTTCATAATGGAAAAATAAAGATACTTCATTCTGAAAAAGATAAAGGCACAACTATACAAATCAGTATGAAAACTGCTTAATTTATGAAAGAGTCGTTTGTCATTTTAAAGCAAGTTTCTTTAAAGAATAACTGCCCAGAATGTTACAACAATAATGGGTTACAGCTTTCTTTTCATCAAAAAATAGTAGAGACTAAGTTTTATAAGTCTATTACTTCAAACGTCAATCATTCTCTAAAATGTCTTGTTTGTAATACAACTATATATCCTGTACAATGGACTGATGATATAGAACGTGTTTTTGAATATCAACAAAAAACAATAGAGCCTAAAAAGACTTCAAAATACTTAAAAAAAGCATCATGGGTTGCCATTTTATTGTTTATACTTCTTATGGTGATAATCACTTTTTTGGCAATCTACCCTAGTTTATAAATATGATTTTATTGCATCTGCAATTTCTACAAATTCATCTGAAGATACTTTGGCTTTTTGAATAAATCTAGCATCTTCCATGGAATGTAAAGGAATTAAATGAACATGTACGTGTGGTACTTCTAAACCAATAACCGATACACCAACGCGTTTACAAGGAATGGCTTTTTCAATAGCTTTCGCAATGGTTCTAGAGAAACTCATTAAACCGATATAAGTAGTTTCATCTAAATCAAAAATTTTATCAACTTCCTTTTTAGGAATACAAAGTGTGTGCCCTTTACTATTAGGATTAATATCAAGAAAGGCAAAAAAATCCTCAGTTTCAGCAATTTTATAACAAGGAATATCGCCATTAATAATTTTTGTAAAAATAGATGCCATCAACCTATATTATTATCTAGTTATTTCAATAATATCAAACTTCATAACACCATTAGGTACTTGTATTTCTGCTACATCACCAACAGATTTTCCAAGCAAACCCTTACCTATAGGTGAATTTACTGAAATTTTCCCACTTTTTAAATCGGCTTCACTCTCGGCTACTAATGTATAACTCATTTCCATACCGTTGGTTTGGTTCTTTATTTTAACTGTAGACAAAACCAATACTTTTGAAGTATCAAGTTGGGATTCATCTATCAGTCTTGCATTGGATAGGGTTTCTTCTAATTTAGAAATTTTCATTTCTAACAGTCCTTGGGCCTCCTTGGCAGCATCATACTCTGCATTTTCACTTAAATCACCTTTATCTCTGGCTTCTGCAATGGCTTGCGATGCTTTTGGACGCTCAACATCCTTTAGTTGATTTAACTCATCTCTTAATTTTTTTAATCCTTCTGCTGTGTAGTAAGATACTTTACTCATAACGTCATCGTTTACTCACTAAGTGAGGTTTATTTAATTAAAAAGATGCTGAACATGTTCAGCATCTAAATAAAATATTGGTTTCATAAGATTGTATCACAAATATACAAAATATTTAAGTGGGTTTACTTTTTGTTGTAAATTGCCAGTTGTTTTTTAATTATATGAGATTTATTTACTGTATTATTTGTTTGTGTTTATTGAGTACTTGCAGTGGAAATTCTGAAGAAGATGAAAACTGTAAGTTTTTATTAAATGTGGCTGTTAATGAAACTATAAATTTAAGTTTACCACAATATAGCCAGTTACAGTTTCCTGCAAATTCGGTTTATATACCTAATGCGGGAAACGCAGGGGTTATTGTTGTTAGCACTGGATTTGATTTTTTTGCTTGGGATGCTAGTGATCCTAACCATGTACCAAGTACGTGTTCTGCTTTAGTACCCTCAGGAGTAGAAGCCACTTGTGGTTGCCCAGATCAAAATAAATATAGCCTTATAACTGGAGCGCCTCTTGAGAATTCGTCTTTGCGCTGCTCCCTTAAGTTTTATCGTGTTGAAAAAAATGGTAATAATCTCACCATCTTTAATTAAATGAGGTCTTTCAAAAAGTAATACACTACCTTTTGAAAGACCTATTTAACTTTTTTAATTAAAACTTAAAAGTAGCTCCTACTAAAAAGTTTCTTGTGGCCTGTGGATAAAACCCAGCACCTTCAATTGTGCTAATAGTCCCTGGATTAGAAAAATCGTCATCATACGTAAAAAAGAAGCCGTTAGAAATATAGTCTTCACTAAGAATATTATTTATAAGTGCTGTAAAGACTATAGATTTGAAAATGTTTTTAGGTTTAATTTCGTAAACAAAATTTAAATCGTTTACGAAATAGCTATCTAATTTAGACCCTTCTGCATCGATATTACCCATATATTGTTCTCCAACATATTTGCTTAATAAAGTAATTTGAAAATTTGTTGACGCATTAAATGTTAAAGCATTTCCTGCAACAAAATCTGGTGAAAATGCAATATTAGTTTCTCCAAGGTTTTGTAAAACACCATCTCGCTTAAAGAATGTTTCTTTATTTTTGTTAGAGCTTAACGTAAAATTGGGTTGAACAGTAAACTTATTGAAGGTTAGTGTTGCTTCTAATTCTAAACCTAACCTGTAACTTTCACCAGTGTTATCTCTAATTTGTGCTCCAGAATTATCTAACTCTCCAGTTGCTACTAACTGCTCATTATAAGCCATGTAGTATGCATTGGCATTAAAACCAATGTTTTTATTTTTATAACGCCAACCTAATTCAAAGTCGTTGAGTTTTTCTGGTCTTACATCTGGGTTATTTTCAAAATCTCCTCTACTTGGTTCTCTATTTGCTCTGGCATATGAGAAATACAAGTTACTATTAGTATTTAAACTATAATTAAATCCAACTTTAGGATTAAAGAAACTGTAACTTTTATCTATTTCAAAAAGATCCAAATCTGAATTAATACCGCTGGTATCATAATTAATACCTCGGTATTGTACATCACCATAAAGACTTAATTTATCATTTAGTCTATACGTGATTTTAGAGAAGGCGCTAAAATCGTACTTATCTCCATCTCCTTCATAATAGCGATCTCCAAAATTATTATTGGCAGCATATTGTTCCCAAATTAATTCTCCAAAATGATCACCATGGTAAGAACTATAAGAAATACCAGAAATAAAATTTACGCGCTCATTTTTATAATTAACATTGGCGTTTGCTACATAAAAATCGTTATCTAACCAACGTCTTCTTACGTAATCCTGAGAATCTACAGTTGCTCCATTCACTGTAATAGGCTCTTTTCCTATAAAGTCAAAACTAGCATCAGAGGCAAAAAATACATTAGAATAGTAATAGTTATCTACATATTCTTCAAAAAAACCGCGACCATTAGTATAATTTAAACCAAGATTGGTAGACCAATTATTATCCCATCTTTGATTCCAATGTAATTGGTAATGATCTTGTTTATAGTCATCCACTTGATTGTCATAAAACCCTTCAAAGTTACCATTATCATCAAGTTGAATACCACTAATATTAAATCTTCTGTTTTCATCTATATCAGGATTTGCTCCAACAGCAGCTACATCTACAGGATTAAAACCATACCAAGATTGATAGGTTATTTCATGTCCCCCAAAAACTACAGCTTTAATGAGAGTACCATTGTTTACATAGCTTCCTTGAACGAAGTAACTTTTTAAGTTGGAGGTAGCTCTGTCAATATATCCATCTGATTTTATTTGAGATAGACGACCAGCTAATTCAAACGTGTCATTTAATAAACCCGTACTAAACTTTACGTTATGACGCCGTGTGTTAAAACTACCAAAACTATGAGAGGTTTCTCCAGAACTTTCTTTTGAAACGGCATCGGTTAAAATATTTACGCTGGCACCAAAAGCACCAGCACCATTAGTAGTTGAACCAACACCTCGCTGTACTTGTAAATTTTCTACAGACGATGAAAAGTCTTGTAAATTCACCCAAAACGTACCTAAACTTTCGGCATCGTTATAAGGAATTCCATTAATAGTTACGTTGGTTGATGCACCACTAATACCTCTAACTCTTATTCCTGTGTAACCAATTCCTGCCCCAGCATCACTAGTTGTTACAACAGATGGTAAATAATTTAGTAAAATAGGAATATCTTGACCTAAATTACGCTTTGCTAACTCTTCCTTATCTACATTAGAGTGTGTAATTGGTGAATCGGCATCAACCCTAACGGCTTTTACCAAAACTTCATCAAGTTTTTCTCGTGAAGTTGAATCTTGTTTGATTTGATTTTGTTGCGCATTGGCACTGACTGATAACACTAAAAGTGTTAAAAAAAGAAATAAATTTTTCATGTCGATTAAAAAGTTATAATCGAATAAAAAGAGGTAATTATTCTTTAAATTAATAAATTGATTTTAAATAATGTGATGCTAAAATACGTTAAGCATTACAGTATTATGATTTCCTAAACAGCATTACCTGTTCTAGGTTCAATGGGTATGATCTCAGCCACTTTTAGGCACCCCTTTTTGAGAACAGTGCAAATGTACACTAGAATTATAAATTAAGCGTAATAATTACAATTTTTTTAATCTATATCTGGTTTTCTCCTGTTAGCCTTTTTTTTAGCTTGTTTTTGTTTTTCCTTTAAACGCTTTCTTATGATAGCCTTAGGAGTTTTGGTAGGTATACGTTTTTTCTTAACTATTAAAGCGTTTTTAATTATTTCTAAAAAACGATTAATCACTAAGGTTTTGTTTGTAAGTTGACTTCTGGTTTCACCGCATTGAAGAATAAGCACGCCTTCCTTTGTTAGTCTTTTTTTTAGCTTTTGTAAAAGTTTTTGCTTTTGTTCTTCAGAAAGCACTGAAGTTTCATTTATACTAAAACTTAATTCAACTTTTGTGGCTACTTTATTAACGTGTTGACCACCGCTACCAGAACTTTTTATAGCTTTAAGAGATACTTCGTTTAATAAGGCTTCTTTGTTAAACATTAGTCTACTTGGTGCGCAGGCAACAGTAAATCATTGACTGTTTTTACTGGATTAAAAGTTTCTAATGGCACCTCTACAAATACCGAAATCCAACCAGCCATACTACCATTCCAAAGACCCGGCAGTTCTAATGCCTTTATATTGACCCCATTTTGAGTTTTTGTAGTAATAAAGGCCGCATCATAATCCACGTAGTTTTTAAGATTAAACTTTTTACCTTTATAATTCTTAACAGCACAAACCAAATCTGTTGGGTTAAAGTGGGTAGCTTTATAAACAATACCTTGTTGCTCTTTGTTACTGAAGTTTATTTGAGCAAACTCAACTATTTGAAGTGAAATATTACCATCTTTTCCTTTCACCCAAAATGGACCACCACCAGGTTGTCCTTCGTTTTTAACCATCCCACAAACCCTAATAGGTCTATTAAGTATTTTCTTCAGATAGGCTGCTTTTTTTTCAGAACTAAAATCATCAAATTCTGGTGTTACAACAACATTAAGCCTATGAATTAAAAACAGAGCCATTATCTTATAATCCTCATCATCACAGTCATTCTTATCTAGCTTATTCAAATATGCAAATACCTTTTCTTGAATATTTAGTAGCACTCCCGCAAGGAGTTTTTTATATTCAGAAATAGCAATATTTTTATGAGCAACTGCTATATTATCTATATTTTTAATAAAGATTAAATCATGATCTAAATCGTTTAAATTCTCTAAAAGCGCACCATGTCCTGCGGGCCTAAATAGAATGGACCCATCTTCTTTTCTATAGATTGTATTATCAGAGTTAAGCGCAACGGTTTCAGTTGCTTCTTTCTGATATGAATAAGATACTTTAAATTGAACTCCCGTTTCTTCTGTTAATCCTTTATTTACACTTTCAAACTCAGACTCAAAATATTTGTGATGATTGCCCGAAACTGTAAAATGAAGGTTTGCTGTGTTTTTAGAACTAGCATATATGGTAGCTTCTAACAAATGCTCTCTAAAAGCAGAAACCACTTCATCATCATATTTATGAAATGGGAGCAGCCCCTTTGGGAAAAAACTATAATTTAAAGCATTGTCATCTAACATGGCCTTTACAAATACCTTACAGGTCTCATCATGCGACATATAATCAAAATTAGGCTCATGCTTTTGTAATGCCCTAATAACCTCTGAATAAAATGGAAATGCTTCTAAATTTGAAAAAAAAGTTTTTACCAAATCATTGCTTTGTCTATCTGTAAACTGATTTATAGTTTCTTTCTCTGGATTAAACTTTTTTAAAAACTGAAATAAGAATTTAAACATTCTAGTAGCAGCACCTGAAGCTGGAACAAACTTTACTATAGACGAACTATCTTGCTTACCCTCATAAAACTGAATATAATCTTCAATTTCTTTTTCGGTAAATCTTTCTATACCCTTACCAATTGTAGCTGCAGCCAATAATTTAGAATATGAAACCCCGTTTTTTAAACGCTGAACTTGCAAATTTACTTGGTCAACAGTAATACCTTTGTTGTGTATTTGATCAATGTCTTTTTCCGAGAACATTATTTTTTACTTTTTAATAACTCGTCAATATGTATTACAGCTTTCTGTAAGCGTTCTTTTTTATTTCCTTTTAGCAAAACAAAAGGCCTTTTTTGTTTAATTAATTCATTTTTAAAGGCTTCAAACATCATTTCTCTTTCGGTTGGTTTATCCCTTAAGTCATCAGCTTTCCAAGGCACGTCAATATAGGTTAAAAAATATAAATCGTAAGTATTTTCTATAGCATATTTTTCTAAAGTTGGATCACAACTTCCCACATAGTAAGTTTCCGAATATACTTTGGTTTCTAACAAATCTGTATCGCATATCAAAACAGTATCCGTTTTTTGGGCTAACTCATTTTCAAGATGCATTTGCCCTTCAGCAATTGGTAGTAAATCATCTGGTTCACAAGTTTTACGTTGGTTATTCCATTTGTTTTGAAGATACTCCCTAGCATATTCTGGCACCCAAACCGAATTGTAATGTCTAGCCAATTGTCTAGATAATGTTGTTTTTCCAGTAGATTCTGGACCAAACAAAACTACTTTTATACAGTTTGCAGGTTGTTGTTTAAGGTTTTTTTCCATGCTAAATATCCAAATATAGCTATAATTGTAAAGCCCAAATACTGAAGGCTCGTAAATGTAAAGCCTTTATAAAAATATAATGGAACCGAAATAATATCACCAATAATCCAGTATATCCAATTTTCAATTTTTCTTCTTGCCATGAGCCACATACCAACAAAGAATATTGCCGTAGTTACAGTATCGATATAAGCCACCCAACCTGTCCATTTATCAAATGTATTGTAGACTAAAAAAACGAATACTAGTGTTCCTAATAAGATAAAAACACTTACAAACTTTTCTTTTTGGGTTGTACTAGAAATAGGTGTAACATGAGTGTCGTCAACTTTTCTAGTCCAAATATACCACCCGTAAGCACTCATAATAAAGTAGTATCCATTTATCATCATATCACCTAACAACTCCCATTTAAAAAGAAGATAAACAAAGATAACGGTACTTATCATACCCGTAGGGAACACTAATACCATGTTTTGTTTTGAATACCAAACCGACAAAAACCCAAAAATAATTGCGGTGATTTCTAAAATAATATCTACGGTTTCATAACTGGTGTATTGTCCGAATAAAAAATCAAAAATGGGGTTCATAATCCTGTCTGTCAGATTTTACAATCTTCATATATAGTAAGCCTTTGTCTATAAGTTGAAAAACTTCTTTAATCTCTGAGTTTAGAATATCCATCACTTCATCATAATCACCATATACCTGTGTGCTTAAAGGATTTTCTAAAACTTTTATGTTAGATGCTCTCAACTTTTTTATAAAATGAATGATTGCAGGTTCGAAGTCATTCTGTAATGGTGTTAACGTCAATTCAACTGATATTTTCATATTACTACTGTTTAAGTATTTTGATTTTGAGATAAATCCAGCCTAACAATTTATTTATGCAAACTATCCAAAAACGCTTCATCTTCCTCTAGTACGGTTCCTATAACCACCATATTAGCACCACTTTTATATGCGTTGCTAATTTGTTCCATAGTTCGCATGCCTCCTCCTACAATTAGCGGGATGTTTAACTCATTTTTTATTGCCTTTATTATATTGTTTGAAGCTGAGTTTACAGCACCACTGCCCGCTTCTAAATACATTAGCTTCATTCCTAAAAGCTCACCAGCTTTTGCAGTATCTATAACCTCTTGAATATGGTTTACAGACAAAGGCTTGGTATTTGTCTCACGCTCTACAGCGGTTTGTTTTCCACCATTTATCAATATATATCCTGTTGAAATTACTTCAAGTTGTGTTTCCCTTAATTTTGAAATAGAGTCAACATGCTTACCTATTAAATACTCTGGATTTCTACCAGAAATGAGTGATAAAAATAAAAGCGCATCGGCTTCATCAGTTATTTGATTTACATCCCCTGGAAATATAATAATAGGAAGATTGGTGTGCTTTTTTACTTCTTTCACCAAAACATCCGTAGCATTACCATTAACGGTGCTACCACCCACAAAAATATGTGTAGTTTTAGATTGGTTTATCTTTAGCATAAAACCGGCAATATTTTTAAGCATGGCTTTATCTGGGTCAATTAAAACAGCCAACAGGTTTTCGCCTTTTAAAATTGATGTTAGTATATTTTGATAAACACCCATTTAAGCAATAGCGTAAGCACATGAAAAGCCTTCAAACTCTAAGAATTTGATAATATAACGGCACTTTTTACTTTTATAATCTATCCAAGCTATGGTTTCTTGGTCTTCAATATTGAAGGGAATGGCAAAACAATGATTTTTAAAACTTAACCCTGGTGTTACAAAAAGTTTGTATAACGATTCTTTTATGCACCAAAGAATGGTTAGTTTTCTTATGTAGTCTGTTGCACCTTCATCTAAGTAATCATTCTCATAATCAATAAACTTATAAGCTATTATTTTGATTTTGTCTCGTTGTTTTTCAATATCAATTCCTACAATTAAATCACTTACAATGACAGCCGAAAAGTTAAAAGAATGTGTAATAGAAATATGCTTCCCATCCTTTAAATGTGGTTTGCCAAAATCATCATAATATAAATCGGCGTCTTGATAACCAAACTCTCTAAGTAAATGGCGTACACTTAAAAACCCACGTTGGTGTATTTCACTTTTCATGTCCTCAACACGTTCCAAACTAGCTTTAGTTAGGGCAAGTGGTTTCATTAAGTCTTTATAAGATTCAGAAATCTTCCAGATTTTAACACAAGTTTGTGAATTTGGTGTAATGGTTTTATAAAGAGGCATTTACTTTTCTGAAAGTTATTGGTTATCTTTGCAGTCTAAAATTTAAGACCCACAAATATAACAATATGAGTACAAAAACAGTTGCTTACATTCCTAATAAGGTTAAAGATATTTCTTTAGCTGCTTGGGGAAGAAAAGAAATTGAATTAGCTGAAGCTGAAATGCCCGGGCTTATGAGCTTACGCGAAGAATACAAAGATTCTCAACCACTAAAAGGAGCACGTATTGCAGGATGTTTACACATGACCATACAAACTGCTGTTTTAATTGAAACCCTACAGGCTTTAGGAGCAGAAGTTACTTGGAGTTCTTGTAACATTTTCTCTACGCAAGACCAAGCTGCTGCTGCAATTGCTGCTGCTGGAACTGCCGTTTATGCATGGAAAGATATGAATGAGCAGGAATTTGATTGGTGTATTGAACAAACCCTGTTTTTTGGTGAAGACAGAAAACCATTGAATATGATTCTTGATGATGGCGGAGATTTAACCAACATGGTTTTAGACAAATACCCTGAGTTGGTTTCTGGTATCAAAGGGTTGAGTGAAGAAACCACAACTGGTGTTCACAGATTGTATGAGCGCGTAAAAAATGGTACATTGCCAATGCCTGCCATTAATGTAAACGACTCTGTAACAAAATCTAAATTCGATAATAAATACGGCTGTAAGGAAAGTGCTGTTGATGCAGTACGTCGTGCAACCGATATCATGTTAGCTGGAAAACGCGTAGTAGTATGTGGTTATGGCGATGTTGGCAAAGGAACGGCTGCTTCTTTTAAAGGTGCTGGTAGTATTGTAACTGTTACCGAAATAGATCCTATTTGCGCATTACAAGCTGCTATGGATGGTTTTGAGGTTAAAAAACTGGAAACCGTAGTAGGTAATTCAGATATTGTAATTACAACAACAGGAAATAAAGACATTGTACGTGCTGAGCATTTCCAAGCTATGAAAGACAAAACTATAGTTTGTAATATTGGGCATTTTGATAATGAGATTGATATGGCTTGGTTAAACAAAAATCATGGTCATACCAAAAATACCATCAAACCCCAAGTTGATAAATATACTATTGATGGTAAAGATATTATCATACTTGCCGAAGGACGTTTGGTAAACTTAGGTTGTGCTACAGGTCATCCAAGTTTTGTAATGAGCAACTCATTTACTAACCAAACCTTGGCGCAAATTGAGCTTTGGAATAATTCTGAAGCTTACGAAAACAATGTTTATATGTTGCCAAAACACCTTGATGAAAAAGTAGCGAAATTACATTTAGAAAAAATTGGTGTTGAACTAACAGAATTACGAGATGATCAAGCAAAATACATTGGCGTTACTGTTGAAGGACCTTTTAAACCAGAACATTATAGATATTAAATCTAGAGTTGATAGATTTTTAGAATTTTGAATAAAATCCCAAGCAAGACTGCTTGGGATTTTTTTATAACGGAAAAAGGCTTACTTATTACAAGCAAAATTTATTAAAAGTATTAGGTGTTTCAGATTAATCTTATCTTTACTTAATGCAGTACAATTCTAAATTACCTCATGTAGGGACTACCATTTTCACGGTCATGAGTGCTTTGGCCAAAGAGCATAATGCCGTTAATTTATCCCAAGGGTTTCCAGATTTTGAAAGTGATAAAAAGTTGATTAATCTTGTAATTAAGGCAATGAATTCGGGTTACAATCACTATGCGCCTATGCGAGGTCTTTTAGAATTAAAAGATACCATTGCCAAAAAATTTGACACTCTATATGGAACCACCTATCATCCTGAGAATGAAATTACCATAACCGCAGGAGCAACTCAAGCCATATCTACCACTATTACAACATTTATAAATAGAGGAGATGAAGTCATTATTTTTCAGCCGGCTTATGATAGTTACCAACCCATGGTTGAACTCAACGGAGGTAAAGTAATTCCTGTTCAACTAAAAGCTTCTAATAATTTTAAGGTGAATTGGAATGACGTTGATATTAAAATTAATGATAAAACTAAGATGATTATCATTAATTCACCACACAACCCTACAGGTTCAGTTTTCTCAAAAGAAGATATGCAGAATTTAGAAGCACTTACACAAGGAACAAATATTATTGTGTTGAGTGATGAGGTTTATGAACATATGATTTTTGATGAATTGGGGCATCAAAGCGCCTGTTTGTTTCCAGACTTAAAATTAAGAACATTTGTTGTAGCTTCATTTTGCAAAACGTTTCATAATACAGGTTGGCGAATTGGCTATTGTTGTGCACCTAAATATCTTATGAATGAGTTTGTGAAGGTGCATCAGTATAGTGTGTTTGGAATTCATCATCCTACCCAAAAAGGGATAGCAGATTATATGCAAAATCCAGAGCATTATATGGGGTTGTCAAAATTCTATCAGGAAAGACGAGATTACTTTTTGGATTTAATCAAAGAGTCTAGATTTAAATTTACTCCAGCCAAAGGCACCTATTTTCAGTTGTTGGATTATTCTGAAATCACTGATGAATACGATGTGGATTTGGCAAAACGATGGACCATTGAAAAGCAAATAGCCTCCATACCTTTATCAGTTTTTAATGCTGATGGTTTTAATGATAAAGTGCTTCGTTTTTGCTTTGCTAAAAAAGATGACACTTTAAAGCGGGCAGCAGATATTTTAAATGCTATTTAAACATGAAAGAACAATTAAAGGTAACCTTAATACAATCTGATTTGGTTTGGGAGAACCCAAAACAAAATAGAATCAATTTTGATGAAAAAATAGAATCAATTTCAGAAAATGTCGATTTAATTGTACTTCCTGAAATGTTCACTACTGGTTTCACTATGAATGCTAAAAATGTTGCTGAAACTATGCAAGGTGATACTGTTGAATGGATGAAGCAAATAGCTTTCAAATACAAAACGGCAGTTGTTGGCAGTATTGTGATTTCTGAAAACCAAAATTTTTATAATAGATTGTTTTTTATAGATTCATCAGGTAGTATAAGTTACTATGATAAAAGGCATACGTTTACATTAGCTGGTGAACACAAAGTGTATGCTAGCGGTACAGAAAGGGTTATTGTTGATTATAAAGGCTGGAAGATTTGCCCTTTAGTTTGTTATGATTTGCGATTTCCTGTTTGGGCTAGAAACACTGATAATTATGATATTTTACTTTATGTTGCCAACTGGCCAAAACCTAGGGTATCTGCTTGGGATGCTCTCTTGAAAGCACGTGCCATTGAAAACATGAGTTACTGTATAGGTGTGAACCGAGTTGGTATGGATGGTATGGACATAGAATATTCAGGACATTCGGCAGTCTATGATGTTCTAGGGCAGGAAATATCTACAATAAAACCAAACAAGCAGCAAACAGAAACAGTGATATTACACAAGCAACATATAAAAAAATACCGCAGTGCTTTAAAGTTTTTAGAAGACCAAGATGAGTTTACTCTGAAAGAAAGTTAAGCGTTTGAATAAGTCCCCAATTAGCGCGTACTTGCTCGTCATTATCAAAAATAAAATGGCTAACGTTTTCGGGCTGTATTTTCTTTAGATAATTTCCAGTATCATACTTTTTATTACCATTGGCGTCATGAATTACTCTAATATCATACTTACCAGGGGTTAAATCTAGAAAATCTATTTGTTCTGGCTGAGAAGAATATTTTTCATATTTAACCGCTCCTTTACTGTCTGTTAACTGGATAATTACTGGGTACTTGGCTCCAACTAGGGTTAAACGCGCAAAACCATAATCAGCTTCTTTTTTAGTCCTCACAGAATACTGAAGGGTGTCTGTATTTACAGTCTCATAAAAGTCAGTAAAAGCTTCAGGTTTTATGTTAAAATCATACTTGTTTTCATAGCTTTTTTTAAAGTCGAAAACATAAGTGTTGTTTATGGTATCAAATTTAGTTTTAAATTCAACATTGGCAGAATCTCTATCCATTAGGGTAACCTTTGATGTATCTAACGAAACTATTGGGGTGGATGCTGTTATTTTAAACGACTCTAGAAGCCCAATATTTCCAGAATTAATAGCTTTAAAAGTCAATGAATCTCTTTCTTGAGGTCTAATGCGAGCCGTATATTCTTTTTCGTAACCAATATTTGATATTTTGAAAATTAATGAATCAACTTCCAACTTCGGCTTGTACCAATAATATAATGTATCAGTAGTTTCATTTTTTATAATTCGGTAGGCGAAATCTTCGGGTACTTCAGATAGAACATCTATTTTCATATTTTTATAATCACCTTCATAACCAAAAGTTATTTTTTCGCCCGATTCCATTTTAGGTTTAACCGCTTTGAAATCTAACTCTTCTCGGAATAATTTTAAGGTATAGAGCGAATCTGTTGGAACAGTAATAAACGCTTTATGAAAAGCTATTTGATCGGTTTTTTGCTGAAATTTATTGTCTCCATTGTTATCTTTTAAAGCCATAAGCATATACTTGCCAGCTTTTATGTTTTCAATAGAAAACGTTGTTAAACTGTCCAGTGTATTGGTGATATATTTTGGAACTTTTTTATAAACTACAGAATCTGTAAAAGTAGAATCTACTTCATACAAAGCCACGTTAACAAAGGTTTCAGGTTTTTTGTTGTATGCGTCTATAATATTTCCTTTTACGGTTAAAGAATCTATGTAACTCCCAGTAGAAAACACATACCTGTAATATGGGTATGGGTTTCCTTCGTTATTATCTGTAATACTATTCCCAAAATTAAAGGCGTAAGTTGTGTTTGGTTGGAGTGTATCTATGATTTTAATGGTAATCTTTTTACTGGCTCCGCTTACAGGCTTTACTTCGGGTTGGTATTCCATAGGAGGAGAAATAATGAGCTGCTTTTGAAGGTCTTTTATTTTTATAAACTCGTTAAAATTTATCTCAATTTCTTTAGCATTAAAATTAGTGGAATAATTCTCTGGAAATTCTTTAACAATTTCTGGTGGATCTTCATCTTTTGGTCCACCTTCAGGAGTACCTTTGTTTGCACAATTAATAAATGCAAGACATAAAAAAAGTATTGAAATAGATTTTGAAAGCTTTTTAGCCATTACCAATTTTAGTTTTGCACAAACCTACATAAATTTAGAAATATAACGAGCAATTTAAGGCACTATTGCCATAGTAGCAACACTTATTTTAATGTTATTTGCTTGGTTTAGCACCAATGCACAAGCCTCCATGGTTGCGCCTGTTGTTATTATATCATCAACCAATAAAATGTGTTTGTTTTCTATTATATCTAGGTTTTTTAGAGCAAAGAGTTCATTGCTTTCTTTCCAACGTGCTAATCTTGTTTTTTTTGTTTGAGATTTGGTGTTAGTAATTTTAACCAAAACGTTATCTAGATAGTCTGCATTTAAAGCTAACGCAATTTGTTTGCCAAATTTAGCCACTTGATTGTACCCGCGCTTGCGTAATTTATTTTTATGTAGAGGCACAGGAATAACCACATCAATATTTTGATAAGTTGCAATGTTTCTCAATTCACCTCCAAGCCAGTTTCCAAGAGTAAAGCCTATATGCTCATAACCCTTATATTTTAAACCGTGAATTAGTTTTTGTACTAGCCCCTGCTTTTCAAACCTAAAAAGAGCAGTTCCTTGTTCAATATTGGCACGTCCGTAAAGTACTTTTATTATACTCTGGTCATTATCAAAATGAAAATTGGTTACTGGTAAATCATGTCTACAACTAACGCAAATAGTATCCTCATTGTCATTTAATAAATTCAGACAAGCATAGCATACTTTTGGGAAAAATAGATTTATTAAGGGTTTGAACATATTTGATATTATAGATAAGGTAAACTTAGATGAAAATATATGAATTTTGATTTAATTTTTATAGCATACAGCTTTTAGTTTCAGGGGGTTTTATATTTTTGCACCTATGGCAAATCAAGACGATAAATTCAAGAAGGTTATTTCGCATGCAAAGGAATACGGATATGTGTTTCAAAGTAGCGAAATTTATGATGGTTTAAGTGCAGTTTATGACTATGCGCAAAATGGCGCAGAGTTAAAGAAAAATATACGTGACTATTGGTGGAAAGCCATGGTGCAAATGCATGAAAATATAGTAGGTATTGATGCTGCTATTTTTATGCACCCAACCACTTGGAAGGCGTCCGGACATGTAGATGCTTTTAACGATCCTTTAATTGATAATAAAGATTCTAAGAAGCGTTATAGAGCAGATGTTTTAATTGAAGACTATTGTGCTAAAATAGAAGCTAAAATAGATAAAGAAGTAGCTAAGGCAGAGAAACGCTTTGGGGATGCTTTCAATAAAGAGGAATTTATATCAACTAACGGACGCGTTTTAGGGTATCAAAAGAAAATTGACGAGACCTTATCGCGTATGGGAAAATCATTAGAGAACGAAGATTTAGCCGATGTTAAAGCTCTTATTGAAGAATTAGAAATTGCAGACCCATTAACTGGTTCTAAAAACTGGACAGACGTAAAGCAATTCAACTTAATGTTCGATACCAAACTAGGTGCTTCGGCCGATAGTGCTATGGACTTGTACTTACGGCCGGAAACCGCTCAAGGTATTTTTGTTAACTTCTTAAACGTTCAAAAAACAAGCCGATTAAAAATACCTTTCGGGATTGCCCAAACAGGTAAAGCTTTTAGAAATGAAATTGTTGCAAGACAATTTATATTTAGAATGCGTGAGTTTGAACAAATGGAAATGCAGTTTTTTATTAAACCAGGTACTCAAAAAGAATGGTATGAACACTGGAAAGAAACCCGATTAAAATGGCATTTGTCATTAGGCATGGGTGAAGATTTATACCGTTTCCATGATCATGAAAAATTAGCACATTATGCAGATGCGGCAGCCGATATCGAGTTTAAATTTCCATTCGGTTTTAAAGAACTAGAAGGGATTCATTCCAGAACCGATTTCGATTTAAGCCAGCACGAAAAATACTCAGGTAAAAAGCTGCAATATTTTGATCCTGAAGAAAACAAAAGTTATGTGCCTTATGTACTAGAGACATCAATTGGTTTAGATAGAATGTTTTTGGCTGTGTTCTCTAATTCATTACAAGAAGAAGCATTAGAAAATGGTACTACAAGGACGGTGTTAAAATTACCAAGTGTATTGGCTCCGGTCAAGGCAGCTATATTACCATTGGTAAAAAAGGATGGATTACCTGAAATAGCCAGAAAGATAGTTGATGAATTGAAATGGGATTTTAATGTGATTTATGATGAAAAGGATGCGGTGGGTAGACGTTACAGAAGACAGGATGCTAATGGTACACCATTCTGTATAACTGTAGATCATGATACTTTACAAGATAATACAGTTACTATTCGCTATAGAGATACTATGGAGCAAGAGCGAGTTAATATTGATGATTTAAGAGAGATTATCAAAAAAGAAGTAGATGTGCGTTCCTGGTTAATGAAGATGTAATAAATTCCTGCCTTTTATTTTTAATTGAGGTAACACAATCAAATAAAAAAGCTTTCCGTTACAATTATTTATTGAAGGAAAGCTTTTTTATGTGGAGAAGATCGGGCTCGAACCGACGACCTCTTGACTGCCAGTCAAGCGCTCTAGCCAACTGAGCTACATCCCCTTTTGTCTTTATACACAGTGTTTACAACGCCTTACAGCCATTTAAGAATACTTTAGGCCATGCTGCATTTGGATGCAAATGTATACATTTTTATGCAAAAACCCACCACCAAAACCCATCACCATATAAAATATTTAAATACGAATTTAATTACAAAAAATGTTATATTAGCCTTAATAAACCAAATGCAAACATTTGTTTATCCGTGAAAATACACCCTGATAAACCAACATTTGGTTAGTATATAACGAGTTAGCCTTCATTAGAACAAAGCAAAGCCAATGATAAAATTCTTTCGAAAAATTCGACAAAAATTACTATCTGAAAGTAAATTCAGTAAATATTTACTTTATGCTGTTGGTGAAATCGTTCTTGTTGTAATTGGAATATTAATTGCACTGCAAATCAATAATCAAAATATCTATAAACATGAAAGGTCGATTGAAAGAACTTATCTGAAAGCACTCAAAGCAGAATACGAAATCAATTTAACTAAGTTGAACGAAACTATTGACCTAAACTATCGAATAATCGCAAGTTCAAATAAATTGATTGAAGTATTTCAACAAAATGTTCTGGATACAATTTCTGAAAAAACTGTAATGAAATATTTCTTTAATACATTTTCAGATGAAGTAAACTACAAACCGAGCAAAGGAGTACATACAGAAATTATTAGTTCTGGCAATTTAAAATTAATACAAAATGAGATATTAAAGAGAAAGTTTTCCACATTTGAAAGCTCTTTAGATGAAATTAGGCATCAAGAAAATGAAATAAATATTTCCAGGCTCGAAATAATGGAGCATTTTAGGAATCAGGGAAATCTGAAACGGTACTTATCAAGTATGGGATGGGAATTTAATTGGGAATCAATCTTTGAAAAAAGAAACAATAAAGAACTCTTTACATCATTAAGGTTTTTTAATGGCTTGTTCTTTTTTCAAAACACATCAGTAGGTGCTAATTACTTTTGTTATGAACCGATAAAAAGAGATATGGAAGAGACGATAAAGCTTATTGAATCTGAATTGAATAAATAAAAACGAAAGGCTAACAATGGCTATAATTCATTGTGGTTTAGTACCACACCAAAAAATAAGTATTAATCAATGGCTGATTTCACAGCGGAATAATCCTGCGGCTGATTCCACAACGAAATCATAGCCGAGACCGTTGTGTGTAATTTGAGAAATCGTACTTTCCTGAAATAGGTTGACTAAAAATTAAACCTTTTAGCACTATACCTAATGAAAGACAAAAAACAACCCTGCCGAAAAACTTCCTACAAAAAAGTAGGTTTCGACTTAAAGCTTTTGATCATCGATCAAGTCCAGAATGGACAGATATCTGTCAATCATGCTTCAGAAAAATAT
>NZ_SMZJ02000012.1 GCF_004358095.2 Seonamhaeicola sediminis | reverse complement strand
CTTGTTATGGCTCTTGTATATATGCTCATCTTCCACAATCGAAATATACACTTTTTCAAAGCGTTATGAAAAACCAACCGTTTTTCATACTTTTCCTTTTCTACACCCGAGGCAAGCCTCGGGGAATTCTATTGGATTAATGATTGGAACAAAGGTTGGAGTTGCTTGTTCGATGCCATCGGACTTTTAAAGGACAAAGATTTAGAACATATTATATACATCAGAAATCAAGGACATACAGTTACAGAAGCCATTAACCGTCAATTAGCTCATTATGCCTATCATGTTGGACAAATTGTTTTTTTAGGTAAACTTATTAAATCAGAAGAATGGCGTTCTCTTTCAATTCCAAAAGGACAATCAAAAACCTACAACAAGGAAAAATTTAATAAAGAAAAAGGTAAACGCCATTTTACTGATGATTTATAAGCAAAAAAACTCCTTTTCAGGAGTTTTTTTGCTTTCATATAAAAAGAAACTTTACTTTGCATCTAATACCTTAGTACTAAAATAACCAATAGATCTTACAACCTTTCCGTCATCATTAAAATCATGAGTATACATGGCGGGCATAATTATCTTCTTTTTATCTGACTTTCTTATTAATCTGAAGTTCCACCAAGATTGAACCGTCATGTCATTGCCACCAATTTCATAATGTAACAAATCTGGATATCCAACCACATCAATGCTAGATATTTCAAATTTATCATAAAACCCTTTATGGCTTTCTTTGACCTCGTCTAAATCCATACTTTCTCCAACAGGCATTTCAAGACTTGAGAATGAACAGTTTTCATCAAAATAACTGTACGCCTTTTCTAAATCCATGTTTTCAAAAGCTGCCATCATACGTCTTACTTTGTTAATATGTGGGTGCTCATTATAAATAGTTCCATTAGTTCTTTCTGTAAAGCCAGCTCTTATATCTTGACCAACGGGATAACTATAATAAATCTCTAACTCAATTTTGTTATCAGCATTAAGTCTATACAAGTTGTGTAATGGCATTTCTATTTTAACGCCTGTGGCATCATGAACTCCTTTTAAATAATTCCAAGTTTGCACCCATGTTTTACCATCTTTGTATTCTATGGCATCGGGGTAAGCTTCACCATGTCTAGTTAAACTTGCATAAGCAGTCCACTTTGTTTTATTTTCTACCCATTTTAGAAATTGCTCTTTGTTGGTTCCTTTGGCATTTTTATTTCTGGTAGTGCCACTAACAGACATAAAATCATCTGCCAAATAAGATGCTACTTTGTCAACATCGCCTGCAATATCAGCTTGTTGCATAGCTTCAACTATTTCAATAGCTGGATGTTCAATGTAAACGGTTCCGTTTTTCTTTTTTTGAGAATACATTACTGCCACAGAAAGTAGCATGATAATAATTACATGTTTTTTCATTTTGAATAAATTTGATTGGTTAATAGTTTATTAATTTAATCAAAATATCTGAAAATTAACAGATTAATAGTATGAACATCAAAAAAAAACATATGGAATCCATAAAAAGCGCTAAGGATGTCTCTTCTTGAAAGGACGAATAATTAATCGTGCTTCCCTATCAAAACGCACATAATTATACACCCAGTTTATAAAAACCACCATACGATTTCTAAAACCTATTAAAAAAAACAGATGGACAAACATCCAAACATACCACGCAAAAACTCCCTGGAACTTCCATTTTTTTAAATCTACAACGGCTTTATTTCTACCAATGGTAGCCATGGCACCTTTATCCTTGTAAGTAAACGCTTTTAAAGGTTTACCTTCAATTAAGTTTAATAGATTATCACCCAATTGTTCTCCTTGTTGAATGGCTGGTTGCGCCATCATTGGTAAACCATCAGAGAAATCTTTAGTTTGCATGTATGCCACATCTCCTATGGCAAAAATATGGTGAAAGCCTTTTACTTGGCTAAAGGCATTCACATCAATACGATGACCTCTAGTAATAAAATCACTACTATCTAAGCCTTTAATTGTAGCTCCTTTCACTCCAGCAGCCCAAATAAGTGTGGCAGTTTCAAAAGTTAAATCAGTATCAGTAGTAACTGTTTTTCCATCGTAATTGGTTACTCTTACATGTTTCCAAATATTAACCCCAAGTTTTTCAAGAAAATCTTCTGCCTTTTGAGAAGCTTTGGCACTCATACCTTTTAAGATACAATCACCAGACTGCACCACATGAATTTGCGCCAAACGAGTGTCTAAATCTGGGTAGTCCTTGGGTAAAATTCCTTTTTTAATTTCTGCCAAAGCCCCAGCAAGTTCTACGCCAGTGGGTCCTCCACCAACAATTACAAAGTTCATCAAAGCATTACGCTCATTTAAATCGGACGTTAAAAGAGCATCTTCAAAATTCTCCAGAATTAAACTTCTTAAATTGAGTGACTGGGGTATGGTTTTCATCGCCATACTGTGCTTTTCAATGTCTGAGTTTCCAAAATAATTGGTTACTGAACCTGAGGCAATGACCAAATAATCAAATTTTAAATTGCCAATATTGGTCTTTACCTTATTCTTCGCTGTATCAATTTCTTCAACATTAGCTAACCTAAAATAAAAATTGGGAAAATCTTTTAAAACCTTTCTTATAGGGTAAGCTATGGAATCTGGCTCTAATCCACCGGTAGAAACCTGATACAGTAATGGCTGAAATGTGTGGTAATTGTTTTTATCTAATAAAACAACCTGAACTTCTTGTTTTGAAAGCTTTTTTGCTAAAGCTATACCTGCAAAGCCGCCGCCAATAATAACAACTCTGGGATAACTTGTTCTGGGAATATTCATATAATGATACTTGCTTTACAAAGGTAATAAATCATACAAATTTTATAGGGTTCTAAATTCTTTATTAAAAATCGATTTCGTAAATTTGCACCTTAAATTTTAACACATGAGTAAATACGATATTATAGTTCTTGGAAGTGGTCCTGGTGGATATGTAACAGCAATTAGAGCATCTCAACTGGGTTTTAAAACCGCCATTGTTGAGAAAGAAAGCTTAGGTGGTGTTTGTTTGAATTGGGGATGTATTCCTACAAAAGCCTTATTAAAATCTGCGCAAGTATTTGAGTATCTGAAGCATGCTGAAGATTACGGTTTAAAAGTTAAAGACGCTGAGCACGATTTTGATGCGGTTGTAAAACGCAGTCGTGGTGTTGCTGAAGGAATGAGTAAAGGTATTGAGTTCTTAATGAAGAAGAACAAAATAGACGTTATAAATGGTTATGGTACTTTAAAACCAGGTAAAAAGATTGATGTTGATGGTACTGTTTATAGCGCAGACCACATCATTATTGCTACCGGAGCACGTTCTCGTGAGTTACCTAGTTTACCTCAAGATGGTAAAAAAGTAATTGGTTACCGTGAAGCTATGAGCTTACCAAAACAACCTAAAAAAATGATTGTTGTAGGTTCTGGTGCTATTGGGGTTGAGTTTGCTTATTTCTATAATTCCATTGGTACTGAAGTAACTATTGTAGAATATTTACCAAATATTGTTCCTGTAGAAGATGGCGATGTATCTAAACAATTAGAACGTTCTTTTAAAAAGAATGGCATTAATATCATGACGTCTGCCGAAGTTACCAATGTAGATACTTCTGGTAAAGGTGTTAAGGCAACTGTTAAAACTAAAAAAGGAGAAGAAGTTCTTGAAGCAGATGTGGTTTTATCTGCTGTGGGAATTAAAACGAATATTGAAAATATTGGTTTAGAAGAGGTAGGTATTGTAGTTGATAGAGACAAAATATTAGTTAATGATTTCTATCAAACTAATATTCCTGGTTACTATGCCATTGGTGATGTAACACCTGGTCAAGCTTTAGCTCACGTAGCTTCTGCTGAAGGTATTTTATGTGTTGAAAAAATAGCAGGGCATCATGTTGAAACTTTGGATTACGGAAATATTCCTGGTTGCACCTATTGCTCACCTGAAATTGCATCAGTTGGTTTAACAGAGCAACAAGCCAAAGATAAAGGATTAGACGTCAAGATTGGAAAATTCCCATTCTCTGCATCAGGTAAAGCAAGTGCCGGTGGAAATAAAGACGGTTTTGTAAAAGTAATATTCGATGCCAAATACGGTGAATGGTTAGGTTGCCACATGATTGGAGCTGGCGTAACCGATATGATTGCCGAAGCCGTAGTAGCCAGAAAACTGGAAACAACCGGACATGATGTATTAAAAGCAGTGCACCCTCACCCTACTATGAGTGAAGCAGTTATGGAAGCTGTTGCTGATGCTTACGATGAGTGTATCCACATCTAGACTTCTTATACAAGTTAGATTTATAGATAAAAAAGTTCCGATTTCTCGGAACTTTTTTGTTTTTCAAAATATACTTTAATCCTTAGTACCTTATATTTTGAAACCAACACCAATAAATAGGCTATTGGGAGTAATTTCCTTAAAGCCTAAGGCATATTTTACGTGTATATCTATATTTGAAGTTATATCATAAGAACTACTTAAATCTGCTCTGATCTTTAATTTATTAGAAAAGAAATCGAAGAAATAGTTTACACTAGGACCTACCAATAGATTAATCCTGTTTGCTACTTCATATCGTATATAAAGTGGTACATTTAAAAACTTAAAATCCTTTAGAGATATAAATAGTAATTCTGGTTGAAGCCCATAACTTTCATCAACTTCTAAATCTAAAAATACGCCACTATAAAACCCAGATTCATTGTCTTGGTCAAAACCAAAACTAGATTCTTTTATTTTAAAAAACGTATAGTTGAAACCACCTTTAACTCCAAAATTAACTTTAGATTGCGCACTTAACGAAATACTTACAGAAGAAAATACTAGAATCCAAAGCGCAAAGATTTTCATTATTTAGGGCTTTTCTGAAAGCTTTCTAACGCTAATTCATAACTCTGCAATCCGAAACCGAGAATAACCCCTTTAGCATTGGGTGATATATAAGATTGATGTCTAAATTCTTCTCTTCCAAAAGTGTTTGAAATATGTACTTCAACTACTGGGGTTTCAATACCTTTTATTGCATCCCCTATTCCTATAGAGGTATGTGTATAGGCTCCCGCATTTAAAATAATACCATCATAGCTAAAACCTACTTCATGAAGTTTATCAATAAGTTCTCCCTCTATATTAGATTGATAATATTCAATGCTTACATTTGGGTATTTTACTTTTATTTCATCCAAAAACTCTGTAAAAGTCAAGCTTCCATAAATATTAGGTTCACGCTTACCCAATAAGTTTAAGTTGGGTCCGTTAATGATGATTATTTTTTTCATAGGATAAAGATATTATTTTTTCACCTTTAAAATATCTATAGTAGTTATTTCTCCTGTTTTCAAATTAGATAAGGCTTTAATATTGTTATTTAAATCTTCTAACTTAACAACAGCTGTATTTGGAGAAATCTCGCCTTCATTAATTGCTTTAATTGCTACAGATGTTACATCTTCCTTTAAACTTAATACAATAATTTCTTTTTTATTACTTACTTTAAAACCTTGCCGTATTACTTTCCCATTTACAGATACTGTAATCTTATCGCCATCTTCCTTACCTCCATCATAAATTATTAACTTAACGTTCTTACTTTTAGAAAAAACACTTAACGTTTGATTTTTTCTTAAAATATTCATGTTTAGTGAGTCCATCATTTTTAAAGGTTGAAACTTTTGTTTTACACTATCAGGAATTCTTTTCATCCTATCAATCTTCTTTTTTACCTTCATCATCTTATCCTCTATGTCCTGTGCAATACTTAAAAACAACTCACCATTGATACATTGGCTATTATCTTCAAAAAGACCCACAAAATTCGCCTTGAATTTTTCAGTTTTTTCAAAAGAAAAGTTTTTTATTGTGGTATTTACGTAACAAAAATCATAATCTTTCTCTAAGGGTGTTTTGGTATATATTGTTTGAACTTCTCTAAAATTCAACTCTTTATTAACGTTATCATACTCTCCAAAAACGGTCGATTTTGTTTCATATAAGCCTCCTAAATCAGTAATAGAATATCCTTTTACTTCACCTTTGCTTTCTGTTAAACTCAATTTATAAGTCATACTGGTAGAATCATTTAGTATCAATCCGCCAAAATACTCATATCCCTGTTGAGAAAAACAAAATAATGGCGTAAATAAAATGAGACTAATAAATAGAAACTTTTTACTCATTTCAAAAATATTTTTTTTACATTTATACAAACATAAACCAATTAATTATGAAAAGTAAATTATTATTTTCCTTATTAGTCACTTTATTAATGTATAGTGCTAGTTATGCTTCTTTTCCTGTTAAAAGAACAATTTCTACATCAACCAATACCGAAGTCAATACAACTCTTGAGGTTGTAGAAACTCTAGCTACTCCTATAGCTGCACAGAAAGACTTAGTTGTTGGTGTATTATTATGGTTTTTCTTAGGAGGTTTAGCTGCACACAGATGGTATTACGGCAAACCAGTCATTTGGAACATAGTGTTTATTTTAACACTAGGAGGATTGGGTATTTGGTGGATAATTGACTTAATAAATATGTTATCTGGTAATTTTTAGAAAAAGTAATGTACTGTATTTAAAGACCACATCCTAGTGGTCTTTTTTTTTATCTTATTTTTAAATTATGAAATGGCAGCATGCTCTGAAAGATTATCAACTTTACCTCAAGATAGAACGTGGATTATCTGATAACTCCATTGATAACTATTCTAGAGATGTAAAAAAATTGATTCGGTATTTGGAAGATAAGAATTTAAGTCTCTCTCCTATTTCAATTTCTTCAGAGGTTATCAAGCAATTCATTTACGAAATCGCAAAAGATATTAATGCCCGTTCGCAGTCTAGAATTATATCAGGCTTGCGTAGTTTTTTTGGTTATTTAGTTTTTGAAGATTACAGAAAGGATAATCCTTTAGAACTTATTGAGTCGCCCAAAATAGGAAGACAATTGCCCGATACACTTTCAGAAGAAGAAATTGATACCATTATAGCTGCTGTAGATTTAAGTAAACCCGAAGGAGAGCGCAACAGAGCCATGTTAGAAACCCTTTATGGCTGTGGTTTACGTGTAAGTGAACTTGTTAACTTAAAAATATCTGATCTATATTTTGATGAAGGCTTTATAAAAGTAACTGGTAAAGGAGACAAACAGCGGTTTGTACCCATTGTTGCTTCTACGCAAAAGTATATCAATATATACAAAAAACATATTAGAAATCATTTACGCATTCAACCAGGGTTTGAGGATACTCTATTTCTAAACCGAAGGGGCAAACAGCTAACTAGAGCTATGGTGTTCCATATTGTGAAACAATTAGCTGAACAAGTAGGCTTAAAAAAGAAAATATCACCACACACGTTTAGACATTCCTTTGCTACACATTTACTACAAAATGATGCCGATTTACGCTCCATACAACTCATGTTAGGGCATGAAAGTATCACTACCACCGAAATTTACGTACATGTTGATAAAAGTCATCTAACCAAGGTCGTTGAAAAATATCATCCTAGGAAATAGAAAAGTCCAGTGTACACTGGACTTTAATTTTATCTACTTCTATTTACACTTCGACTGCTCTCGGTGTGACAAAAAAATAAAAGTTTTATTTAGCGATATTAACTGCCCTAGTTTCTCTAATAACTGTTACTTTAACCTGACCAGGATACGTCATATCGGTTTGAATTTTTTGAGAAATATTGAATGATAAATCAGCTGCCATATCATCATTTACCTTTTCGCTCTCAACAATAACACGGAGTTCTCTTCCTGCTTGAATAGCGTAGGCTTTTTTAACTCCTGTAAAGCCAAATGCAATATCTTCAAGATCTTTTAAACGTTGAATATAGCTATCTAAAACTTGACGACGTGCTCCAGGACGCGCTCCCGAAATAGCATCACAAACCTGAATAATAGGTGCTAATAATGATTTCATTTCAATCTCGTCGTGGTGGGCTCCTATAGCATTACATACATCATGTTTTTCACCGTACTTTTCTGCCCATTGCATACCTAAAATAGCATGAGGTGTTTCCATATCAGCTTCAGCATCTGGCACTTTTCCTATATCATGTAATAGTCCAGCGCGTTTAGCTAGTTTGGGGTTTAAACCAAGTTCAGCCGCCATAACGCCACAAAGTTTAGCAACTTCTCGAGAATGCTGTAACAAGTTTTGCCCATAAGAGGAACGATACTTCATACGTCCCACCATTTTAATTAATTCTGGATTTAAATTATGAATACCTAGGTCTATAACAGTACGCTTACCAACTTCAATAATTTCCTGCTCAATTTGTTTCTTGGTTTTCTTAACCACTTCTTCAATACGAGCAGGATGAATACGCCCATCTGTAACCAATTTATGTAATGATAACCTCGCAATCTCTCTTCTAACAGAATCAAAACAAGAAAGAATAATAGCTTCAGGAGTATCATCAACAATTATTTCAACGCCTGTTGCGGCTTCAATGGCACGAATATTTCTACCTTCACGCCCTATAATACGTCCTTTAACGTCATCAGATTCTATATTGAAAACTGACACACAGTTATCTACAGCTTCCTCAGTTCCAATACGTTGAATCGTATTAATAATGACTTTTTTGGCCTCTTGTTCTGCGGTTAATTTAGCCTCTTCTAAAGAACTTTGAATAAATGCCATGGCATCATTCTTTGCTTCACCTTTTAGAGACTCTACTAGCTGTTCTTTGGCCTCCTCGGCTGATAAACTAGAAATAACCTCTAGCTGTTGCACCTGACTTTTATGAAGCTTAACAAGTTCTTCCTGTTTCTTATCAAGTACATCAAGCCTATGGTTGTAATCCTTAATTTTGTCTTCCAAACTTTGATTTAGTTTCTTTCCTTTAGAAAGTTCGCTTGATACTTGAGACTCTTTATCTCTGGTTCTTTTTTCGGCCTCAGCCATTTTTTTGTCTCTGGCAAAAATAACTTTTTCATGCTCTGCCTTTAGTTCGATAAACTTTTCTTTTGCCTGAAGTATTTTATCCTTTTTTATGGTTTCGCCTTCGCTATTTGCTTCTTTTAATATGAGGGAAGCACTTTTTTTAGCCTCTTTGATAAGTTTAGAGGCTTTATTCTTTTCTAAAACCTTTGCAATAATAAAGCCTAATATTAGGCCTACAACCGCACCTCCTACTGCCAATATAATTGAGTTGTCCATTCTTAAATTTAGTTGATTTATATATAAAAAAAGCCTACATCAGTTGTGCATTCTGTATAAACTCCTTAAAAACAAGTTTAGGGCTAACAAGCTGATCAAGGATCTGCGACTAAGGCAGCATGCTTTTACAACTTAAACTCACCCTTTTTAAAGAATTAACGTTGAGTTTATCAAAAAAAATAACCAATGTAGGCAGTAACTTTTAGTTTATTTTAAAGAACGTTAAGAGTTTAAATGCGAATGTAATAGCTCGTTAAGCGCTTTAAGCTTAATTTCTACATGTTCATTCACATGCTCTTTATCAATAGATTTCTGTTCAACTTGAGATGCAAATTGTAAGGCACACATAGCCAAAACATCTTGTTTATCTCTCACAGAATAACTTTGCTCAAACTGTTTAATCATATATTCAATATTCTTAGCCGCCTTGCGCAACCCTTCTTCCTGACTTGCTTCAATAGTTAAAGGGTATACTCTATTAGCTATAGATAGCTTTATTTTAAGCTTTTCTGACATTGAATATATGCGGCATTAATCTGAAAGTTGTGCTATACAATAATCTATTTCTCTTATTAATGCGTTTATTTTAAGCTTAGTTTCTCTTTTGTTATCGTCACTACCAAGTATTGTATTTGCTATTCTTAGAGCATTATGTTTTTCTTCCCAATCTGTTATCAACAATTTTTGGTCTCGAACTTGTTTTTTTGAAGCGTTTAATTCTTCCTGTAATTTCAAATTAGCCTGTTTTAAAAGTGCTACTTTATGTAATACTTTGCTAATTTTGTTTTCAAGAGAATCTACAATATCTTCAATATTACTCATTTAAAAATTCAATACTTATCTCACAAAGTTAACATACCTGCTTATAAATTACAATTGTTTTTTTATAAAATTTTGAATTACCTCATTATCAAACAATAAAAAAACATTGGCTTGATTTTTTTTTTTGGTCTTGGCATATTCACCTCAAATTAATATTTTAGCCGTAATACATTTCTATGAGATTTATACTTGCTTTTGTTTTAGTTTTCCCTTTTTTAATCAATGCCCAAAATCAATACCCACAAGACTATTTTGGTAATCCGTTAGACATTCCTTTAATACTTTCTGGAACCTTTGCAGAATTACGTTCCAACCATTTTCATTCTGGTTTAGATATCAAAACGCAGCAACGTGTAGGTTTAAATGTAAAAGCCATTGCTGATGGTTATGTGAGTAGAATTAAAATATCAGCTTATGGCTACGGAAAGGCATTATACATTACACACCCAAACGGTTACACTTCGGTGTATGCCCATTTACAGAAGTTTGCCCCTGAAATTGAAGCTTATGTAAAAAAGCATCAATACAAAAAGGAGTCATACGAAATAGAAATGTTTCCAGGTGCGGAAACACTTCCTGTCAAAAAAGGTAATTTGGTAGCTTACAGTGGAAATTCTGGTGGCTCTGGTGGTCCGCATTTGCACTTTGAAATTAGAGATAATGCACAGCGCCCCATAAACCCTATGTTATTTGGCATTGACATAGCTGACAGTACTATGCCTTTTGTAAAGTCTATTTATGCCTACCCATTAGATGAAAACTCTTTCGTAAATAATTCTAACAAAAAACAAAAGCTCCGTTTAATTCCAATTGAAAGTGGCGACTATGTAATTAAAAATGTGAACGCCATTGGAAACATAGGATTTGGTATTGAAACAAATGACAGACAAAATTTGGCTGCAAATTCAAACGGTGTTTACAACATACAAACTTTTGTAAATGGTAATAAAAATTTTGAATTAGATTTTAAAAGATTTTCGTTTACCGAAACCAAACACATCAATCAATTAATTGATTACGAACATTACGTTACAAAAAAAGAGCGCGTTCAAAAATTGTACAAAAAGAACAACCCACTTAGTATTTTCAAATCTGTTATAAACGACGGTGTGATAAAAATTGAGGATAGCACTTATTTAGTTTACAAAATTCGCGTGGCTGATTTTAAAAATAATGAGACTTGGGTAACGCTTAACTTAAAAGGATCTAAAAACAATATCACAACACCGATACAAACAAAAACTACACCCTATTTTATTAAAGCTGACCAAGCGGTTAACCTAAAAGAGGGGAAAATTTCAGTAGACTTTTACCAAGACACTTTTTATGAAGATTTTTACCTAGATTTTGAAGTCAATAGTGATACTTTAAAACTTCATGAAGATGTCATAGCTGCTAAAAAGAACTTCAACATTACTTATGATATTAGTAATTACAAAGAAGCAGACAAAAGTAAGCTTTATATTGCGCGTCTTTTGGGCTACAATAAATTTTCATCATATACGTATACCCAAAGGAGAGGCAATATACTTACAGCTTCTACAAAAACACTTGGTACTTTTGCCTTAGCAACAGATACTATAAAACCAACCATCACACCTGTTAACTTTAAAGACGGACAATGGCTTAGTAAGTATCGCTATCTAAAAATTAAAATTGATGACGAAGGCTCTGGTGTATCAAATTACAGGGCAACCATTAATGGAAAATGGATTTTAATGGAACGTGATAATTATAAAGACAAAACTATAACTTTTGATTTCAATGATGGTATTGTAACCGACACCAAAAACATTTTAAAAATAATTGTTACTGATAATGTTGGAAATAATTCTACTTTTGAATCGTTGTTCTATCGAAAATAAATTGTAACTACTTTTGAAACCAAAATTCTTTTTCTTTGTTTTACTTTCATTCATAGCTTTCAAAAGCTTTTCACAAACATCGATAATTAGAGGTATCATTTTAAATGAAAATAAGCAACCCATTGAAGGTGTGAATATTAAAGCCGATGACTTAGGAACCCAAACTAACGAAAACGGGTTTTATCTCTTAGAAATACCTTCAAACACAGATATTACTATTGAATTTACACATCTTTCATTTAAAAAGGTTTCAAGCGTTTTCAATTTAAAAAATGGTGAAGAATTAGAGTTTAATCCCGTTTTAAAAACTTCGGTAGAACAAATTTCTACAGTAACCATAAATACTACAAGACGAAAAGAAGTTGAAGGCATCATAAATATTCAACCAGAAGTTATTAGAAAAATTCCCGGTGCCAATGCCGGTGTTGAAAACCTTTTAATGACACTTCCAGGGGTTAGTAACAACAACGAACTGAGTACACAGTACTCAGTAAGAGGTGGAAATTTTGATGAAAATTTGGTCTATATAAATGATATTGAAGTTTATAGACCTTTCTTAATTAGGTCTGGTCAGCAAGAAGGATTGAGTTTTGTTAATACCAATTTGGTTCAAAATGTTGATTTTTCATCGGGTGGTTTTCAGGCAAAATATGGTGATAAGTTATCCTCCGTACTTGATATTACTTACAAAACGCCTTACCAATTTGAAGTAAATACAGATTTAAGCTTATTAGGTGGTAGTATTTCCTTAGAGAACATAAATAAAGATTCTAAATTCACCAGTATTGTTGGTGCGCGCTACCGCGATAACAGTTTATTGGTGAATGCAAAAGAAACCGAAACGAACTTCAACCCTACATTTGCCGATTTACAAGCTTTTTTTACTTATAAATTCACCAATAAATTTCACTTAAGTTTTTTAGGAAATGCCTCTATAAACCTTTATAGTTATGAACCACAAACACGTCAGACTAATTTTGGTACTTTAAGTGATCCCATAGCTTTATTGGTGTTTTATGAAGGTCAAGAAGAAGATCAATACCAAACCTACTTTGGTGCTTTTAAAGGAACCTATTTTGCAAATGATGATTTAACTTTAAAACTGATTGCTTCAACCTATCATACCACAGAGGAAGAGTATTTCGATATACTGGCACAATACAGATTAGGCGAAGTAAACACTAACATTGGTGATGAAGATATTGGTGAAGTGGAATTTAGCGAAGGTATAGGCAGTCAATTAAACCATGGTAGAAATGATTTAGATGCCCTTATCACTAATATTGAACACAAAGGGGATATAAAGCTAGATGATAACCGAATTGAGTGGTCTGTAAAATACACTAATGAAGATATCAGAGATCGCTTGGTAGAATGGGAAGTCATTGATTCTGCCGGCTTTTCAATAAGGCCTCCAAGAACCATTCCAACCAATGAACAGCCTTATATACCATACAGCGGTCCGTTAGAACCCTTTCAAAATGTACGAGCAACTAATTTCACACAAATAAACCGTATACAAGCTTATGCTCAATGGAGTAAACGCTCTACTTTAGGGAATAGTGATGTGTGGTATAATGCTGGAGTAAGAGTACACAATTGGTCTGTAAAGGGTGAAAGTATTGTCTCTACAAACCAAACGGTGTTTAGTCCGAGGGCACAATTTGCTATAAAACCTAGTTGGAAAAGAGACATGCTTTTTAGAGCTGCGGCAGGTATTTATTATCAACCACCTTTTTATAGAGAGTTACGTGATGCTACTGGAACGGTTCAACCCAATGTAAAAGCCCAAAAATCTTTTCATTTGGTTTTAGGTAATGATTATAGTTTTAAAATGTGGGACAGACCTTTTAAACTTACCTCTGAGGTTTATTACAAAAATCTATCAAATGTAAATCCTTATACCATTGAAAATGTTAGAATTCGTTATAGAGCCAATAATAGTGCAAAAGCATATGCTTACGGATTGGATATGCGATTGAATGGGGAATTTGTGCCCGGAACAGAGTCATGGTTTAGTTTTGGCTACTTAAAAACAGAGGAGAACATTGAAAACCGAGGTTATATTTCAAGACCAACAGACCAACGCTTGAAGTTTGCGGCCTTATTTCAAGACTATGTGCCCAATATGCCAAACCTTAAAATGTATTTAAATTTGGTATATAACACGGGTGTTCCTGGTGGTTCACCAAGTTACGCAGACCCCTACATCTATCAAACTAGATTACCAGATTACAAAAGAGCTGACCTTGGTTTACAACTTGTGTTGGTGGATGACAAAAAGCAATTTAACCGTGGTTGGAAAAAGCCTTTTAAAGAATTATCACTAGGTTTTGAGATTTTCAACATTTTTGATGTTCAAAACTCCATTACCAATACATGGGTTAGAGATGTGTATAGTAAACGTCAGTTTGCTATTCCTAATTATTTAACACCTAGAGTGTTTAATGTTAGAACTACGATGAAGTTTTAATTTTTTTGGTAAAAAAACGAAATTATTTAAATCACGAAGTAGACGTATAATAAATACAATCTATACCCCCTAATAAATTAAAAGGTGACATGTGTCTTATTAAGTTTCTAACAAGTCTTTTAAAACCTCCACCACATAATCTATTTCATCTTTTGTATTATAAACACTAAAAGAAAATCGAATAGACGGTTTTTCTAAATCTTCATCATTTAAAATTTCAGCTAACACATGTGAGCCTTGAGAAGTCCCACTTTGGCAAGCACTTCCCTTTGAGCAAGCAATCCCTTTTAAATCTAACTGAAATAATAACAGGGTTGTTTTTTTGGGGTCTACAGGTAAACAAATATTAACCAAAGTATATGTACTTTTTTCCATATTGGCTGAAAGCCCATTAAACTTTACTTGCGGAATTGCTTTCAATAAATTTTCAATAAAATATTGCTTTAATCCCTTTATATAGGTGGCTTCCTTTTCCAGGTTATTATAGGCTATCTTTAGTGCAGACGCTATACCAACAATGTTGTGAACACTTTCTGTTCCGGCTCTAAGTCCACGCTCTTGTTCACCTCCAAAAATAAGAGGTTTTAAGCCGGTATTTTTTCTAATAAAAGCAAACCCCACCCCTTTTGGACCATGAAATTTATGAGCTGAGGCCGCTAAAAAATCAACTGGAATCTTTTGTAAATCTAATTGATAGTGACCAATAGCTTGTACTGCATCGGTATGAAATAGAACATTATTGGCCTTACATAAATTAGCAACATGTTCTATATCTAAAAGGTTACCTATTTCATTATTAACATGCATGAGGCTTACCAATATTTTTTCCTCACCTTTTAAAAGGCTTTCTAACTGCTCATAATCAATAGTCCCTCTATCATCAACCTTAACAAAACTAATTTTTAGTGGATGTTCTTTTTCTAATTGATCCAGTGTATGCAAAACGGCATGATGCTCTATTTTAGAAGTCACAATGTGTTTAACCCCTAAATCTCTAACAGCACTTCGTAACACCAGATTATCGGCTTCTGTGCCACCTGAAGTAAAAATAATTTCACTAGCAGTCACATTAAAGAAACTAGCAATTGATTTTCTGCAACTTTCAACCAAAGATTTTGATGATCTCCCAAAACTATGCGAAGATGATGGGTTTCCGTAACTACCATTCATAACCTCAAGCATAGAAGCTATGACCTCTTCACGTATTTGCGTAGTGGCAGCATTATCAAAATAAACAGTTTTCATTTTACAGTGTTTAAGGTTATAAACCTTTTTAAGGTGTAAAAATACTTGAAATAAAATTATTATCAATAACCTACGTTATAATTACAATTCTATTATTTTTGCCTTAAAATCAGTACCCAATGCGTAAGTTACTTTTTGTATTAATTCCTTCTTTGATATTCTATTTTTTTTCATGTGATGATGGAGATATAATCACCTTCAACATAGATTTTGACGATACATTTGAAGCCTGTGATGGAGTTAACGGTTTGGTGCTCTATAAAACCAAAGATGACCCTTCAGAATCTTTATCAATTTTTATCAATGGTTTCACAAGAGAGGAGCTTTTTGAAGTTAATAGTGATGGCGTTTTAAACGATACTAAATCAGGAACTTTATATTACAGAACGTACAGCAATGAACGTATTTCTAAGTTAGATTTGTTTTGCACTGATGTTCCAGACGATGAAATTGATATTACTATGAACGACGATAGTGATTGCTCCGTAGTTATTTCAACTACTTTGATTGAAGATGACAATGACGGCGTACCAACGGCACTAGAAAACCCAGACCCCAATGGTGATGGTATTTACGATGATGCACAGGATACGGATGGTGATGGATTACCAGATTATAAAGATGCCGATGATGATGGTGATAATGTTTTAACTAAAGACGAAAATCCAGACCCTAATGAAGATGGAAATGTGAGTGATGCACAAGATACCGATGGTGATGGTACACCTGATTATTTAGATAATGATGACGATGGTGATGGTACCTTAACCAGAGACGAAGAAAAAGGAACTCAAGACCAAAACTTAGGTAATGATATCACCAATCCTGATGTTGGTCCAGATTATTTAAATCCAGAAGTAAACGATGTGCTTCCTGCAGTAAAATACAGGGCACATACTTTTACACAAACCTTTAATGTAACTGTTACTATTAGGGATATTGAAATTACTGAATTAAAACAAGAGTCATTAGATTTTGGAATTCTTGAAGGTTCTGGCACCAGTGGTTCCCAATCCATTACCCCAGAATTTAATTAGGCTTAACGTTCTGATAGATATACACCTCGGTAGCACCTAAACCATACTTTTGGTAATTGGCATCATAAAACTTAACATTATTGTATCTACCAAATAGATATTCTAATTCAAGTTTTAAAACACCTTCACCCACCCCATGAATGAATACCACTTTCTGAATGCGTTTGCTCATGGCAAATTCCAATTGTCTTTTAGCCGTATCTAACTGAAGCGTTAACATATCATGCTTTGTCATACCTTTAGTAGATTTTACTAATTGGTTTATATGCAAATCTACTTCCATTGTAGGTTGAAAACGCTCTTTTACTTTAATTTTAGATGGTTTTCGCTTTTTAAATTGTTCTTTTTCTGATACTACAACATTTAAGCTGGAGTGAGAAAAAATATCTTTCTTAAATGAATTAGGCTTATTTTTAACCAAAGCTTCTTTAGGAAAATCTAATAAAAAACCATCTTTAGTCTCAATTGAAACTATATTTATATCGATATGCTTTACAACACCAGCTAAATCTTCATCTAAAACTAAAACATAATCACCTACCTTTAAGCCCATTATTCATCAGAATTTAACTTGTTATCTTTATCTCTTTTACTGGGTATAGTTCTTGATAACCTGTAAATACCTACCATCAGCAATACAATGCCAGTAATTAATATATATTGATTTTGTTCCTTACTGCCATTAGCATATAAAGCCACTATAGCGCCTACAACAATTAAAATATAGTTCAAATACTTCATCAAGTGTAATTTAAATTAAATCTCAAACAGTCGTAAAATTAAACATATCATTTTGGTTTACAAGTTAAATTAATTTGTATTAGATTATCTCTAATTGGAATGATACTACAAGTCCTTCAATTATTGAGCCTTAATGAATTTGGAAATTTACTTCTATTAATGAGTATTCTAGATGGATACATATACAATCACACCCTCTAAATCCTTTATAAAGTTTTACAATGAAAGGCTGCAGCAGTTAGGGTAGTACTCTGCTATTCGACTTCAGAAAAAAATGTAGGATAAAAGAATATATGTTTTCTACTATACCATTTAATATTGGTGTTTATAATAAAAAATCGACCTTAAAAACGGTGAAATAATTACCAAAAAAGTGGTGATATACAACTAAGAAAAAATTTCTTTCATTTTTAGCCAGTGTTTTTGCTATCTTTAGTTCATCAATTTAATAACCAAATTAAAATCAACTTTCATGGAAGAAAACAAACCCGCAAGACCCAGTAGCTATTTAGCCCTTGCCATTATTAGTACAATATTATGTTGTTTACCAACTGGTATAGTGAGTATTATTTATGCTACTAAAGTAAACAGCGCATATGAAGATGGAAGGTATGACGAAGCTAACAAAGCCTCTAAAAATGCTAAACTTTGGGGTTTAATAGGTGTTGGAATAGCCGCATTAGGTTGGATTATTTATCTTATTTTTGGAGCTGCTATGTTTGCTACTGCTCTATCAAATGCATAAAAACACTAAAAAAAGTCTTATAATATTAATGGTGATAGGAGTCATAATAATCCTATCACTATTTTTTTTATACAATCCTTTAGAAAATAGCTTATTTCCTAAGTGTCCACTTTATGCTTTTACAGGAACCTATTGTCCGGGGTGTGGAAGCCAAAGAGCTATACATCAAATACTAAACGGAAATATTATTACTGGATTGAGGCATAATTTTTTAATAGTATTGTTAGTTTTAATTATTATTTATGATTTATTCATCAAGTTTTTAAATGTTCTATTAAAAAGAAAATTTAGTAACTTGCTTCATAAACCAGCTATAACAATTAGTTTATTAGTGGTTATTCTTTTGTATTGGGTATTACGGAATATCAATCAATATCCTTTTAATATTTTAGCTCCCTGATATTAAATAAGTTTGTTTTGGAAGAATATATGTTACCATGCTTAAACAAAAAACTCTTTGGAATAGAGTGTTTCGGATGTGGTTTACAAAGATCTGTAGTCTTAATTTTTAAAGGTGAGTTTCTGGAAGCCTTCTATATGTACCCAGTTGTATACTCACTTCTTTTACTTTTTGGGGTAATTTTTTTTAATGCCTTTAAAAATTTTAAAAATGCCAATAAAATTATTCTTATTTTGGCAATTCTAAACGCAGCTATCATGCTTACTAGCTACATATTTAAATTTATTTAATCAAAAATCTTAAACTCATGGAACAACAAAAATTACCCAATGCAACGCTTATCTTAGTTTTTGGAATTTTATCAATTCTTGGATGTTGCTTTTATGGTATTGGTATTATTTTAGGTATTGTAGCTATTGTACTAGCTTCAAAGGCCACAAAAATTTATAATGAAAACCCAGAAAACTATACTGGAATTCAAAATGTAAGAACTGGTAAAATTTTGTCGATTATTGGTATTGTATTAAGTGCTCTTTATTTGTTATTAATAGTTTGGGCTGTTATGACTTTTGGTTGGGAAACTTTACAAGACCAAGAGTTAATGCAACAAAAAATGCAAGAAATGATGGGACAATAATTTTTCACCTAAACCTATAAAAAAAGCGACCAAATTTGGTCGCTTTTTTTATCTAATAATGCTATTCTTTTAAAAAAGTGCAGCTCCTGTTGCTACTCCAATTAAAACCAAGATGTATAATGATATAATTACTATTGTAAATATTCCTATAAACTTATAATGTGACTTTAAATTAGAAAAAGCAACTTTAAAATCTTGGCCATTTGTTAATCTTAAAGCACTTTTCATATTTTTAGAGAACTTGAACAAATACAACACCGGAAAAAAGTAGAGAAGTGCCAAAAGTATATAAAATAGTGCCATTCCTGTGGTATAACCCGTTCCATAAAAACCATCTAATCCAGAACTAGCCGCTCCTGTAATAGCTACGGCAATTCCACCAAATACCATAAAACCTATACCTACAAAACCTAATATAGATAAAAAGTAAGACCACTTTGATATTTCTTCTAAATACCCTTTAATTTCTTGATTAACTCCAAGTTCAAAACTTTCAAAAGCCGATTTTTCTTCCATAAATTATTTTTCAAATTGTTTAAATGTTCTTGTAATGATGTCAATACAGTCTAATAACTGTGTTTTGTTCATAACCAAAGGTGGCGCAAAACGAATAATGTTACCATGGGTTGGCTTCGCTATTAATCCATTATCTCTTAAAGCTAAACAAATATTCCAAGCAGTTTCACTATCTTCAGAATCGTTAATCACTACCGCATTTAATAAACCTTTACCTCTAACTAAAGTCACAATATTACTAGTTGCAATATATTTATTTAATTCACTTCTAAAAATGGTTCCTAAAACTGCTGCATTTTCGGCTAAATTTTCTTCTTTAATTACCTCTAAAGCTGCAATTGCTACAGCAGCAGCCAAAGGATTGCCGCCAAAAGTACTTCCGTGAGTACCTGGGGTCATAACATCCATAATGTGGTTATCTGCTAAAACTGCACTTATAGGGTAAACGCCTCCGCTTAAAGCCTTTCCTAAAATTAAAATATCTGGTCTTACATTTTCATGATGTACCGCCAATAGTTTCCCTGTTCTAGCTATTCCGGTTTGAATTTCATCGGCAATAAATAAAACATTATAAGCTTCACATAAAGCCTTAGCTTTTGCCAAAAACCCTTCAGAAGGCACATAAACACCTGCTTCACCTTGTATAGGCTCTACTAAAAAGCCACCAATGTTAGGATTGTTTTTTAAAACAGATTCCAATTGCTCTAAATTATCATAATCAATACTAATAAAACTATTAGAATACGGACCAAAATTGGTGTACGAAGTACTATCACTTGAAAACGATACAATAGTGGTGGTACGCCCATGAAAATTATTTTTACATACTACTATTTTGGCTTCATTCTTTGCAACACCCTTAACCTCATAAGCCCACTTTCTACAAACCTTTATAGCTGCCTCAACAGCTTCTGCACCAGAGTTCATAGGAAGTAATTTGTCAAAACCAAAATATTCACAAGTATACTTTTCGTAAAGCCCTAATTTGTCGTTATAAAAAGCTCTGGAGGTAAGCGTTATAGTTTTTGATTGCTCTGTTAAAGCATTAATAATTTTTGGATGACAGTGTCCTTGGTTTACTGCAGAATAAGCTGATAAAAAATCGTAGTATCGCTTGCCATCAACATCCCAAACATAAACGCCTTCACCTTTGCTCAAAACAACAGGAAGTGGTTTATAGGTGTTAGAGCCATACTTTTTTTCTAAATCAATTGCTTGCTGCGATGTTAATTTTTGTAAAACAGCCATTTTAAAAAAATTTAAGGTTAAATGCCTTAGTAAAACATACTCTGGCACCGTTTGTTTCTTAAAAGATTCAAACACTAAATAATTTAATCTCGCTATGCGATTAAAATAACCATTCCTGCTCTACCTTTATCCTTTCGGAATCCCAATAATAATGGTATAGGGGACGAAAATTCAGCGTGGGAGAGAAATCATCCCTGGATAGGTATGCAAGTTAACAAATATTACGCTGTTTTATCCTATAACTTATTCAGATATTTTACTTGATAATGATGAAATTTGAAGTTCTAACCGTTTTATCTCTCTTGTAAGTGCATTTCTATGCATTTGCATCCATAGGTATATTTTTATCATACTTATATATAAAAAACAAATTAATACACCTCCTACCCAAAGAATTAAGTCGTTGGTCTTTTGGGTATCAAAAGTTTGAATAATGCAATAGATTAGTAAACCAAAAACAATGGCTGTCATGAAATTCATAATCAATGTCAACCATAAGTTCTTTCCCTTAAAGAGGCCTCCTAACATCTGGAATATATTTTGTTCATCTAATTGATCATAGAATTTAGCTTCTTCTTTAGTTAATGTTTCCTTGATTAATTTGTCTATGTCTTCCATGTTATTTTTCATAATGTCTGTTTTTTAATATTAATTTCAATTTTTCTCTAGCATGGTATAGTCTAGATTTTGAAGTTCCTTCTGAAATATTTAAGCTCTTACTGATGTCTTTTAATGAATAATCTTCTACGTAAAACAGCCTAATAACCATTTGTTGATGTAGTGGCAACTTTTTTATGGCATTCAATAAATTTCTTTGTAACAACTCAGTTTCGTGATTTTCTTCTATTGCTTCCGTATTACTCTCAAGATGATAGGTTTTCAATTGTTCTTTAGTTTTATTTTGCTTTTTTATCCAGTCAAAAGATTTGTTACAAACAATCCGTAATGACCAACTTGCAAACGTTTTTGGATCATTTAAATCATCTATTTTGCTAATAATGGTATTCCAGGTTTCTTGAGCAATATCTTTGGCTACATCAGGATCTTTAACTATCCAATGGGCCTTATTACAAAATGTTTTATGCCATCTTTTTACAAGCTTTTCTAAAGCCAAATTATCTCCAGATTGATAATCTAAAATCAATTTGGCATCTATGTGATAACTACTTTTACGCATTAATTAAAAACCTACACACATATAAAAGACTACAAAATTCTAAAAAGGTTCATTTTTTTAAATGAAAACTAAAAACCATTAAAGTTAAACCAAATTAAGCGTTATTTATTTGTGGCTATTATTATTTTTGCACGATGCCACGAAGAGAAAGAAATAAGTTTGTTAAACGAGGAGAAATCATTGAGTTACTCATAGAGGATTATGCCTTTGGAGGTAAAGGTATTGGACGCCTTAGAAACAAATATGGTGAGTTTGTAGTCTTTGTTCCCAACACCATTCCTGGTCAAACGGTAAAAACTCAAATTAACAAATCCAGTAAAAAATATGCTGAAGGTAAATTATTAGAGGTTATCAAACAATCTGTTGATGAAGTTGAAGTTCCTTACCAAGATATTCCTGGGGCACCATACATCAATCTGCCCATTAAAAAACAACACGCCTACAAAACAACCAGTACTTTAGAACTTTTTAAACGCATTGGTAAAATTCATGATATTGAAACGTATTTTGATGAATTTGTAAGCTCCCCTAGTACATTTCATTATAGAAATAAGATGGAATATGGCTTTTCTGCTATTGGTTATGACAGAATTAAAAAAACCGATATTGATGCTTTTACATTAGGTTTTAAAAGACGAGGGCTATGGTGGTGTGGTGAAAATTTAAACAAAGATAGTGGCCTATTTGATGCTCAACTGGAAGATAACCTCAAAAACATAAGGAACTATTGTGAGCAAACAGGTTTACCTCCTTGGCATGGTCCAAAAAAAGAAGGGTTTTTTAGGTATTTGGTAATTAGAAAATCATACAAAACCAATAAACTACTTTTTAATCTTGTTACTACGTCTTATGATTTACCAAAATTCAACCTCAACAAATTTGCCGATTATCTTATAGAACTATTTGGCGATAGAATTGCTGGATTTCTACATACTATTAATGATGAAATTGGAGACCGCACCATAGCTACCACTGGAAGTCTCAATCTTATACACGGTGATGATAAAATTGTAGAACAATTGCTAGATTTAAATTTTGAAATTAGCATGAAAAGCTTTTTTCAAACCAATCCAAAATCAGCCGAAAAGCTTTATAGTAAAGTCATAGACTATGCGCTAGAGAATAAAGAAGCTATAAACAATACAGTGGTTTTAGACCTATTTTGCGGTACTGGAACAATTGGACAAATATTGGCTTCTAAAGCTACTAATACCAAAATAATAGGTGTAGATATTGTAGCTTCAGCTATAGAAGATGCCAAAGAAAATGCAAAGCGAAATAATATTCAAGGACTACAATTTTATGCCGCAGATGTTGGAAAGTTTTTAAGTGAACATCCAGAATATATTGGAAAAATAAGGACTATTATACTAGACCCTGCTCGTGCTGGTATTACTCCAAAGACACTTAAAAAAATAATAAACCTAAATGCAGAACGTTTGGTTTACGTATCTTGCAATCCAGCAACTCAAGCTAGAGATATAGAGCATTTTGCAGCTGCAGGCTACAACATAAAAAAACTCAGTTTAGTAGATCAGTTTCCGCATACGGCGCATATTGAAACCGTACTACTTCTGGAAAAAGAATAAACGTTTTAATTAAACGAATAAACCCATTAATGAAATATATAAGAAATAGTATCATCTCAATTGTTACCCTTGTAATGGTCATCTCCATAAGTTGCGAACGCGATGATATTTGCCCCGAAAGCACACCAACAACACCCAGATTAATTATAGATTTATACGATGCCGAAAATCCTGAAAACAAGAAGAGTGCCTTCAATTTAGTGGTTTTTGGAGAAGACAACGAGAATATATTACCCGGTTATAATTCGGTAAGTTCAAGTCAGTTGATACTTCCTTTAAAAACAGATGGTTCTCCAACAAGATATGTGCTTCATAAAGATTTTAGTTTTAATGATAACGGCACACCCGATGACCCCAGTGATGACATTATTGGAGGAAACCAAGATATTTTGATAATAAATTATGCCTTGAAAGAAGTTTATGTATCTCGTGCCTGTGGATATAAAACCGTTTATGAAAGTGTAGAAATTGTACCCGAAGCAGATGGAGATAACTGGATATTATCTACCGAAAACCTAACAAATAACGAACCTATTGAAGATGAAAGCGCAACACATTTTAACATACTGCATTAGTATTATAACCATACTATTGGTACATGTGTCTGCAAAAGCACAAAACGATAGTATTCCTAAACCTGTTTCAGATTCATTGGTGGTAAAACAAAAATATGGTCTTAGGATCGCTGGCGATATTGGTAAACTTGCTCGATCTTTTTTAGACGATGATTACACTGGTTTTGAAGTGGCTGCAGATTTTAGAATAAAACAAAACCTATATATAGCTGGAGAATTGGGATTTGAGGAAAAAAATACCATTACAGACTATTTAGATGTAAATACGTCTGGATCTTATTTAAAGGCAGGTATTGATTACAATATGTACGACAATTGGCTGGACATGGACAACATGGTATATGCTGGGTTTAGAGTTGGAGCCAGTTCCTTTAGCCACAACAGAAATAGTTTTAATATTTATAGTACCAATCAATATTGGGCGCCTCAGTTATCGGTTAATGAACTAGAGGAGTTTAATGGTTTAACAGCCTTTTGGACAGAACTTATTTTAGGAATGAAGGTAGAATTATTTAATAACCTTTATATGGGTCTTAATGTGCAGTTAAAATTATTAGTAAGTGACACCCAACCAAACAATTTTGAAAACCTCTATGTTCCTGGGTATGGCAGAACCTATGACAGTACCAGTATTGGTGCTGGTTACAGCTACACTTTAGGGTATCGTATTCCGCTATATAAAAAAAATAAGTAACTTGGAGGTGTAACACACCAGCCAAATATGAAAACCACGCTTAGTAAAACAGAACGAATTCATTCGCTAGACTCTCTACGTGCTATCATGATGCTTCTGGGTTTGGTTATTCACTCCGTTATTACTTATGGCACCTTTGATTATAAGGTTTGGCAAATTCAAGACCCAAACGCTACTCACATTTCAAACGACTATATTCTTGGTTTAATTCATGCATTCAGAATGCAAATATTTTTTGTAGTCGCAGGATTTTTTGGAGCCATGTTATTTTTTGAACGCACACCTGTAAAAATGATCAAAAATCGTCTTGAAAGGATATTGTACCCTTTTTTGGTTTTTGTTATTTTGCTATGGCCTACCATTTTATTTGCTTTTAGCTATACAAGTAACGTTTTTAGAGGTATTGATACTGCATTGGAAGATACTTTGTCCATATTTTCCAACTTAGAGGTATTTGTACCTAAAAGTACATACCACTTATGGTTTTTGTATTATTTGGTATTAATAACGTTTGTTTCTGTAATTCTAGGGTTTATGTTTAAAAAGCTCCCTAGAGTGTCGCTTCAAATTTCAAACGGATTTAGTTGGACCATTAAAAAACCAATATTTCGCATTTTGATTTTGGCTACTATAACTGCTTTAGTATATGTTATAATGGGCACCTATTCTGTAAACACTTCGGTCTCATTTGTTCCAGACTTTAATACCTTTATTTACTATTTCGCTTTTTATAGCATTGGCTGGATATTATATCAGTCTAAACATCTTTTACATGTTTTTAAGAAACATGATTGGATAAACATCGTATTGGGTATAGGTTTATTTTCAATATACTTTTTCATGCGAGACATACTTAACAATGACATTTTAATCATCATAAAGTCTATAATGGTTTGGTTATTTGTTTTTGGAATTACAGGTGTATTTATTCGCTATACTAGTAATCATTCTGCAAGAATGCGCTATATATCAGATTCATCGTATTGGGTCTATTTAGTACACGTTACACTAACAGCATTGGTTCCGAGTTTTATTGTTGATTGGGCTATTCCATCTACTTTTAAGATGTTGTTTGTTCTAATTACTTCTGGTATTATATGTTTTGTCACGTATCATTATTTTGTTAGAGCTACTTTTATTGGCAGGTTCTTAAATGGTAGAAAATATTCCAGAAAAATATCCGATATTAAACCTGTAACTCCCATGAAAACACAGACTGTTTTGGATAAATAATCTAACCAATTTTTTACATTTAACTAAAATAAAACTAATAAGAAGGTAATTAATTTATTCCGTGCTTAGTAGACTTATACTACTTTTGATATAAATCTGTTTTTAATTTAATTCTTGTTGATTGTTACTTACAGGTAATATTAATTTTCTGTATCAAAAATTCTAATTATTTTTTCAATGCCCCTAAACATTAAAAAGAAAATGCATCACATCACCATCAGCAACAATATAATTTTTACCTTCAACGCGCATTTTACCTGCTTCTTTTACTTTGGCTTCACTACCATAAGACACAAAATCATTATATGAAATAACTTCAGCTCTAATAAATCCCTTTTCAAAATCTGTATGAATAACCCCAGCCGCTTGCGGTGCAGTAGCGCCTAAATCAACAGTCCAAGCTCTAACTTCTTTTTTACCCGCAGTAAAATAGGTTTGCTGCTTTAGTAGATTATAAGCTGCACGAATTAATTTAGAAGATCCAGGTTCATCCAAACCAATATCTTCTAGAAATATTTGGCGCTCTTCGTAATCATCTAATTCATTGATATCAGCTTCAGTCCCTACGGCAAGTACTAAAACTTCAGCATTTTCTCCTTTCACAGCATCTTTTACTTGCTCTACGTAATCATTACCAGATACAGCGGCACTTTCGTCTACATTACAAACGTAAAGCACAGGTTTATCGGTAATAAATTGTAAGGGTTTCACATAATCTTCATAATTTTCATTGCTAAACTCTAATGCTCTAACTGATTGTCCTGCTTCCAAACCTTCTTTAATTTTAAGTAGCACAGCTTCCTCAGCTTGAGCCTCTTTATTTCCTGTTTTTGCTGCCCTTTTTACTTTATCTAATTTCTTTTCGGTAGTCTCTAAATCTTTCAGTTGTAGCTCAATATCAATAGTTTCCTTATCTCTAATAGGGTCTATGCTTCCATCTACATGAACTATATTATCGTTATCAAAACAACGCAATACATGAAGAATAGCATCCGTTTCTCTAATATTGGCTAAAAACTGATTACCCAATCCCTCGCCTTTGCTTGCTCCTTTTACTAATCCAGCAATATCAACAATTTCAACAGTTGCAGGAATTACTTTTTCTGGGTTTACCAAACTTTCTAACTTTTCTAACCTAGGATCTGGCACATTCACAACTCCAATATTAGGTTCTATTGTGCAAAATGGGAAATTAGCACTTTGAGCTTTTGCATTTGACAAACAATTAAATAAAGTTGATTTTCCCACATTTGGTAATCCTACAATTCCTGCTTTCATTTTTTATGATTTTTGCGAATGCAAATGTAGTTAATTAGACGGATTAGATAATTAGATTGTTAGATTAATTTAGAACTATAAACAATCTCATATCTTGGCATTTTATGGGGGAACTTATCATCAAAGTTAAAAAGCCTTTAATCACACTTAGCAATAAATTTAAAAGTTAAAACTTTCTAAATAAGAAATAAATACCAACAAAAAATCCCGAGCTTTCACTTGGGATTTTAATATAAATTAATATCGATTTTCAATTAATCTTCTGGATGCATAAAGCGTTGCTTTGCCAACAACTGCTCTTCAGTTTCTACATGGTCTTCATCTGGCACACAACAATCTACCGGACAAACCGCAGCACATTGAGGTTCATCATGAAAACCTTTACACTCGGTACATTTATCGGGAACAATATAATAAAGTTCATCGCTAATAGGCTCTTGAGCCTCATCAGCATCAACCTCGGTTCCATTTGTTAAAACTACAGTACCCTCCAAGCTAGTACCGTCCTTATAACGCCAGTCATCGGCGCCTTCATAAATTGCAGTGTTTGGGCATTCTGGTTCGCATGCTCCACAATTTATACATTCGTCTGTTATTATAATTGCCATACCGTATTTTTCTTTTTGTTTCCTTAAATTTGCAATCGCAAAAGTAACGCCTAAACCTATCAAAACCAAATTAAGCATGCAATTACAAGAAAGAATTAATGCTTTTGTAAAACTAGGAGAATTTTTAAGTCAATTCTCTAATGAAGTTATTACTAAAAAAGATAATGTTGAATTTAATGATTTGTTTTTTGATGGTTTTAAACACCAGTTAAAACTAGCCGAAGAGCATAATGGCTGGTTCACTCAAGAGAATATCAGGTTCTCTTTAAAAAGCTGGACAGAGACATTAACACTAAGCAACCTTAACAAGTGGTTAAAGCCCTATGATTTTCAAGAATCAGATTCCAAATTGATTGCCATTATCATGGCTGGAAATATCCCTCTGGTAGGCTTTCATGATTTTTTAACCGTGTTAGTTACTGGTCACCATGTTTTGGTAAAACAATCTTCAAATGATAAACACTTGCTCCCCTATTTGGCAAAATATCTAGAATATGCTGAACCTAATTTTAGAGGGTGTATTTCTTTTACTGAAGAAAGACTAGAGAATTTTGAAGCCGTAATTGCAACTGGAAGTAATAATACAGCACGCTACTTTGAATACTATTTTAAAGGGAAACCATCAATTATTAGAAATAACAGAAATTCGGTAGCTGTTTTAACAGGAAATGAAACACTAGACGATTTAAAAAAACTTTCTGAAGACATTTTTAGATATTATGGTTTAGGTTGTAGAAACGTATCAAAACTATTTGTGCCAAAGGGCTATAATTTTGATGTTTTTTTTGAGTCTGTTTACCACTGGCATCCTATCATCGAAGAAACTAAATACGCCAATAATTATGACTATAACAAAGCTGTGTATTTAATGAGTGAATTTGATATGCTGGAAAACGGTTTTTTAATGATAAAAGAAGATACTAGTTATGCTTCTCCAATAGCTACTTTATTCTATGAGTATTACGAAGACATTGCCCTTTTGAAGGAAAAATTAAATGTAGATTCCCAACAAATACAATGTATTGTTTCTAAAGGGATTTTTGAAAACGAAGTGCCGTTTGGTACTACTCAAAAACCTCAACTTTGGGATTATGCGGATAGTGTTAATTCTGTTGAATTTTTAATATCAATTTCTTAAAAAAATTATTGATTTTTTAGCTTGTTTTCGTGAATTAATTACCAACTTTGCATCTTTAAATTTTACCACACATAACAATGAAAAAACATAACTTTAGTGCAGGACCTAGTATATTACCACCAGAAGTTTTATTAAAAGCCTCTCAAGGAGTTGTAGATTTAGACAATAGCGGTTTATCTATCCTTGAAATATCTCATAGAAGTAAAGCTTTTGTAGATATTATGGAAAATGCCAGAGCCTTAGCATTAGAACTTTTAGGATTAGAAGGTAAAGGTTACAAAGCATTATTTTTACAAGGAGGAGCTAGCACACAATTTTTAATGGTTGCTCTTAATCTTTTGGAAAAAAGAGCTGGTTATTTAAATTCTGGTTCTTGGGCTGCCAAAGCAATTAAGGAAGCTAAAATTTATGATGATATTTATGAAGTAGCATCTTCTAAAGAGGCTAACTATAATTACATTCCAAAGGGCTATGAAATCCCTGAGGATTATGATTACTTTCACTGCACGTCAAATAATACCATTTACGGAACTCAAATGAAAGAGTTTCCTAACTCACCAATACCTGTAGCGTGTGACATGAGTAGTGATATTTTTTCTAGAAGTTTAGATTTTACAAAATTTGACGTTATCTATGCTGGAGCTCAAAAAAACATGGGACCTGCAGGTACAACTTTAGTTGTTGTTAAAGAAGACGTATTAGGAAAAGTATCTAGAAAAATTCCATCAATGATGGATTACAAAGTACATATAGACAAAGGCAGTATGTTCAATACACCACCTGTATTTGCTGTTTATACTTCTATGCTAACACTAGAATGGTTAAAGGAAAAAGGAGGTATAGCTGCCATTGAAAAGGAAAACGAAAAGAAAGCACGCTTAATGTATTCTGAAATAGACTTAAACCCGTTATTCAAAGGTTTTGCGTCTAAAGCAGACCGCTCTACCATGAACGCCACATTTACTTTAGAAAATGAAAACCTAAAAGAAACGTTTGATACCATGCTTAAGGAAGCTGGCATCAGCGCTGTTAATGGTCATAGAAGTGTTGGTGGCTATAGAGCATCAATGTATAATGCACTACCAATAGAAAGCGTTCAAGCTCTTGTTGAAGTAATGAGCGAATTAGAAAGAAAAGCATAAAAAAGTCCCAATAGCTATTGGGAATAGTAAGCAATGGCAGTCTGCAGTTGCTTACTAAAAATTTAAAATAATTATAAGTTAAGGATAATAGTTTTTAAAGCTTTTAATTTTTAACTTAAAACTTTTAACTAAAAACAATGAAAGTATTAGCAAACGACGGTATTTCAAAAAGTGGTATTGAAGCTCTAGAAAAAGCAGGATACGAAGTAAGTACCACAACCGTAGCACAAGAACAGTTAATAAACTACATTAATGAAAACGATATTAGCGTATTATTAGTACGTAGTGCAACAACTGTAAGAAAAGATTTAATTGATGCTTGTCCAAACTTAAAAATCATCGGTCGTGGTGGTGTTGGTATGGACAACATTGACGTTGAATATGCCAGAGAGCAAGGTAAACACGTAATCAATACGCCAGCTGCCTCTTCGCATTCTGTGGCTGAATTAGTATTTGGTCACCTATATGGATTAGCACGTTTTTTACATAATGCCAATCGTGAAATGCCATTAGAGGGAGACAGCAACTTTAAAGGTTTGAAAAAAGCTTATGCTAAAGGAACTGAGCTGAAAGGGAAAACTCTAGGTGTTTTAGGGTTTGGGCGTATTGGTCAAGCTACAGCAAAAGTAGCTTTGGGTGCTGGAATGAAAGTAGTTGCTTTTGATCCATTTATTGAAAAAACTAACTTAGAATTAGAGTTTTTTGATGGTCAAAAAGTGAACTTTGATATTGAAACTATTTCAAAAGAAGAGGTTTTAAAGCAAGCAGACTTCTTAACATTGCATGTACCTGCTCAAAAAGACTATGTAATTGACGAAGCAGAATTTAACATGATGAAAGATGGTGTTATTTTAGCAAATGCTGCTCGTGGTGGTGTAGTTAATGAAGTAGCACTAGTAAAAGCCATTGAAAGTGGCAAAGTAGCCAGAGCTGCACTTGATGTATTTGAAAAAGAACCAAAACCAGAAGTACAGTTACTAATGAATCCAGCTTTATCTTTAACACCTCATACGGGTGCTGCCACTAACGAAGCACAAGACAGAATTGGTACTGAATTAGCTTCACAAATTATAAGTATTCTTGGGTAATACATTTTAATGTGACCTAAATGTTATAATTGAGTCCTAACAATATATGTTAGGACTTTTTTTGTACCTTCAACATTCATTTTTTTAACTCATAATATAATATCATGTCAGGAATTTTAGATTTATTAAACAGTGACCTAGGGAAAACAATTATTAACGGTGTTGCGGGTCAGACTAATCAACCTCAAAATAAAACACAGGATGTATTAACCATGGCTTTACCTGTATTAATGCAAGCCATGAAGCGTAATGCTTCAACACCTAAAGGTGCCGAAGGCTTATTGGGAGCAATTAACAACAAACATGATGGCAGCATTTTAGATAATTTAGGCGGTTTATTTAGTGGTGGTGTAGATAATAACGTACTTAATGATGGTGATAAAATTTTAGGGCATGTACTAGGAAACAAACAACAAAACGTTACTAATATACTGGGAGCCAAATCTGGAATGGATGCGAGTTCTGTTGCCCAAATACTAAAAATAGCCGCTCCAATTTTAATGGGGCTTTTAGGTAAACAAACCAGACAACAAAAAGTTACAAATCAAGGTGGCATAGAAAGTTTATTGGGTAGTTTAATAAGCGGAAACTCCCCACAACAAGAACAAAGCTTTTTAGAGTCTATTTTAGATGCTGATGGAGATGGCAGTGTAGTTGATGATGTTGCTAGTATGGTTTTAGGTGGCAATAAAAAGAAAGGTAGCCTTGGAGGTTTACTTGGAGGACTCTTTGGTAAGTAACACATTGTTTAAAAAAAGATAAGAGACTGTCAAAAAAAGAGGATTAAAGCTGATAAAACATTTCAGATTGTAAAAAACACTTTTTTCGACAGTCTTTTTTTGTTAAAAACACTTTAAAAACAGGGCTTTACTGAATGGTTTTTGTAACTTTAAGAATAACAATTGGTGCGTTTACTCATTAATAATGATAGTTACCTCAAAAGTACTTTATAGTGATTAAATGCTGATGTAATTTTGAAGTATGAATTGGAAATTATTTGTCATGAAAAAAATACTTTACATACTTATTGCATGTTCATTCTTTATTTTTAACTGTAATTCCACAAAAAGGATTTCATCAAATACGGATGAAAAAACTGAAACTGTGAAAGTAAATGACACGGTTAAAATTACCAACGAAGAATTAGAATATGAAATCATTATCATTGATCCTGGTTTTTCTATTTGGTTAACTTCTATGGCTAGACCAGAGGGATTCTATTCCCAGCAGTTTATGGAAAAAAGAAATTACATTTATGTAGTAGAATGGAACCAAAGAGTATTACAGCCTACAAGGTTTAACCCAAACTTATATGAGCTTCAGGTTGATTATGACCCAAATATAGATTATGGTTACGAAGTAAATTATAAACTCTATAACTACTTCATATATTTTCAAATGAAGTACAATCAAAGATTAGGACCTTTTAACGTAAGAATTTAGGAATTCTAATGGATTTCATTACTTTTGCAGCAACAATTTAGTTGCTGTGAATAAATTAAAACAACGTTGGGGTATTGAATCTAATTGGCAAATTGCAATAATTTTTATTGTATTTGCTGTTACTGGATCTACGGCCTCTTACATTGGAAAACCCATTCTTCGCTTCTTAAATATTACTTCAGAAAGTTTAGGTGCTTTTGGTTATTGGTTTATTCGTATTCTTTTGTTATTCATAGTTTATCAGTTTTTATTGGTACTATTTGGCTGGTTGTTTGGTCAATATAAATTTTTCTGGGAGTTTGAAAAGAAAATGCTTAAACGGTTAGGCTTAAAAAGATTAATTGGTGATTAGGTGAGTAAACTAAAAGATCATATTGCCATAAAAGCTATTATGCTTCTTTTAGTTGCTGTAATTTTTACACCAACAGCTATTAAATTTGCTCATGTTTTTGAACATCATGAACATGAAGTTTGTATTGGTGGAAAATCTGAACACATTCATAAAGTAGATTTAGACTGTGAGTTTCTAAAATTTCCCTTAAGTAACAATAAATCTCTTACTTCTTATAGTATCGATTTGTTTTCAGAAAAAGAACCTCTTTCTGAAATTGAATCATTATACGTATTCCTTAGTAAATACCAACAGTTACATTTTTCGCTTCGGGGCCCACCGGCTATTAATTTAATCTAGTTTTTATTCGGAATTATCAATTCCGATATGTCACGAATTAAATTAATAAAAATAAAGATGAAACATATTTTTAATGTATTGCTATTTTTAGCAATATTACCTATTTACTCTCAAAACAAATTAGAGGGTATTGTTGTTGATAAAAACAATCAAGAACCCATTCCTTCAGCAAATATTTATTTTCCACAACTAGAAAAAGGCACTTCAACAAAAGAAAATGGAAGTTTTAATATAACGAATATCCCAAACGGAACTCATAAGATTGTAGTGACGTACTTGGGATATGAAACCATTTCACTCAATGTAAGTTTTCCTGATAATACAATGTTAAATATAGAAATGATTCCTTCAGTTATTGAGATGGAAGACATAATTGTATCTACACCGTTTCATAAATTACAAAGTGAAAATGTTATGAAAGTAGAGCAAAAAAAAATAAGCAATTTAAATGCTGAAGGTGCTATAAATTTATCTAACGGTATATCAGATTTTGCTGGTGTTGAGAGTATAACAACAGGGTTGGGCATAGGTAAACCAGTAATTAGAGGATTGAGCGCTAACCGTGTGCTAGTTTATACGCAAGGTATTAGGCTAGAAAATCAACAATTTGGAGATGAACATGGATTAGGTTTAAGCAGTTCTGGTATAGAAAGTGTAGAAGTTATAAAAGGACCAGCTTCTTTACTCTACGGTAGTGATGCTTTAGGTGGTGTGCTCTATTTTAATCCTGAGAAATTTGCACAATCAAACACCACGAATGCTGATATTTCAGCTAATTATTTTAGTAATACACAGGGCTTTAATTCAAACGCTGGTGTTAAACATTCTTCTGATAATTTTAAATTTTTATTTAGAGGAAGCGTTGCCGAACATGCTGATTATAAAACTGATGCTTACCGTGTTACTAACACACGCTTTACTGAAAAAGACTTTAAGGCAGGTGTAGGATATCAAGCAACTCATTTTAAAACAGAACTACGTTACAACGTAAATAATTCTAAGATAGGTATACCTGAAGAAATTGATGAGCCATCAACTTTAGTTACGCCTTTAGAACCCTTTCAGCAAATTACTAATCATGTGATGAGTTCTAAATCTACAATCTTTTTTAATAATTCAAAACTAGATGTAAATTTTGGTTTAACCTATAACAACAGAAAAGAATTTGAGGAACATCATCATGAAGATGAACATGAGGAAGAGCATGAGGAAGAGCATGACGAACATGATGAAGAAATTGAAAAAATTGAAGAAGCTACACTTCATATGAAGCTAAAAACTTTTAACTATGATGTAAAATATTATTTACCTGAAATAGGGAAGTTTGAAACTATAGTTGGGGCTCAAGGTTTAACACAGAGCAACATTAATTATGGTGAAGAAGTACTAATTCCTAATGCCAACGTAAATGATATAGGAATGTTCGCTACATCACACATTCATTTTACTAATGCAGATATCCAGCTAGGCTTAAGATTTGACAATAGAAACATTACTGTAGTTTCAGTATTAGACAAAAACTTTAACAGTTTTAATGGAGCTATAGGATTCAAAACCAACCTTTCGGATAATTTCATTGCTCGAATTAATCTAGCAACAGGATTTAGAGCACCCAATTTGGCAGAATTAACTTCAGATGGTGTACATCACGGAACAAACAGGTATGAAATTGGTAATGAAAACTTATCAAGTGAGCAAAATTTCCAAACAGACATTGCCCTAGAATACCAAACAGAACATGTGGAAGTTTTTGCTAACGGTTTTTATAACCTCATAAACGATTACATTTTTTTATCTCCAAATGGCAATGAAATAGATGGCGCACCTGTTTTCAGTTACCTTCAAGGCAATGCTAAATTATTCGGTGGAGAGTTTGGGTTTCATTTACACCCACATCCTTTAGACTGGTTACATTTTGAATCTAGTTTTGAAACAGTTACAGGAAAACAAGAAAATAATGACTTTTTACCACTTATTCCTGCTAACAGTTTAACTAATATATTAAGAGCTGAATTTGAAACCAATACACTTAAAAATGGTTATGCATTTATTAAGTTGAAATCTACTTTTAGGCAAGATAACGTTAGTAACTTTGAAACACCTACTAATAGTTATAGTTTGTTAAGCGCTGGATTTGGTGGTTCATTTAATCTTTTTAATAACGAAATGTCCTTTTCACTTTCAGGAACTAACTTAGCTAACAGCACCTATATACATCATCTGTCAAGGTTAAAACCTGATGGAATTTTTAATATGGGCAGAAATGTTAGTTTTGCTATAACTTATAGTTTGTAACAAAAAATCCCTTTCTAATGTGAAAGGGATTTTTTTATACTTCTATAATTGTTTCTTCTTTTTTAGGGTTTACAACATAAGAGTACAACCACATGATTGTGAATGTTGGAATAACATCTAAAAAAGGAAGTGCTTCTTCAATAAATGAAACAACTGCGGCCACTTTACCTTCCCTTCCTTTATACAGTTTGGTCATAATTAAGGCTGATGCTGGCGCCCAAACAAAATCGAAAGGAGGAAAAATAATGGATACATACCCAAGCGCATCTAAAAGCACGCTTAAAGCTAATTTTTTATACTTGTTCATAGAATAATTTTATAATAAACTGATAACAAGAAATATACCAAATTTATTGTACTATCTATTTACCAATTAATTTTAAAAACTCATTTCGAGTTTCAATTTTTTCAAACTGTCCTCTAAACCCTGAGGTGGTAGTAATAGAGTTTTGTTTTTGTACACCGCGCATCATCATACACATATGAGAAGCTTCAATAACCACGGCTACACCTTGCGGTTTTAAGGTATCATTGATACAATCTAGAATCTGTTCAGTTAAGCGTTCCTGAACTTGTAGTCTTCTGGCAAAAACGTCCACTATTCTGGGTAATTTACTCAACCCTACTATTTGTCCGTTTGGTATATAAGCTATATGAACCTTACCAAAAAACGGCAAAATATGATGTTCACAAAGCGAATACAGTTCTATATCTTTAACAATTACCATTTCATCATAAGATTCTTTGAACATAGCACTTTTAAGAATCTCAATAGGGTCTTGGTGATATCCCTGAGTTAAGAATTGCATAGCCTTAGCAGCACGTTCTGGAGTTTTTACAAGTCCGTCACGTTTAGTATCCTCTCCTAAATCTTCAATAATTTTTTTGTAACGGTCTTTAACATCATCGGTCACTTGTATATTGTATTCTTCAAACTTTTTATAAGGCATATTGTTATTTTATTATTAACTAAAAATAGTTAAAAAAAACCAGACTAAATTTCTGAAGACTACTTTCAAAAAGCAATTATTTTAATTTTGCTGATTACCTGTTAAAGTAGTATTTTCATTCCATGAAATTAAGCACATGATTCAAGCTAAAAACATTCATAAATACTATAACGATTTACACGTATTAAAAGGTGTAGACATTATGGTAGAAAAAGGTGAAGTAGTTTCTATTGTTGGAGCTTCTGGTGCTGGAAAAACAACACTTTTACAGATTTTAGGCACATTGGAGAATGCTTCAAAACAAGAACCTTTTGAGCTCAATATAAACAGTACTAATTTAAAATCACTTTCAGATAAAGAATTGGCGAAGTTTAGAAACCAGCATATTGGTTTTATCTTTCAATTTCACCAATTATTGTCAGAATTTACAGCATTAGAAAATGTTTGCTTACCAGCATTTATAAAAGGGATTTCAAAATATGAAGCCGAAACAAGAGCTAAAGAATTATTAGATTTTTTAGGATTATCCCAAAGGTATGATCATAAACCTAGTGAGCTTTCAGGAGGAGAACAACAACGAGTTGCTGTTGCCAGAGCCTTAATCAATAATCCTGATTTAATTTTTGCCGATGAACCTTCTGGAAACTTAGATAGTGAATCTGCTGAAAACTTGCATAATCTTTTCTTTAAACTCCGTGATGAATTTGGACAAACTTTTGTAATTGTTACCCACAATGAAGAGCTGGCCAATATGACTGACCGTAAGTTAGTAATGAAGGACGGAAACGTATTAATCTAATTAAGTTTCTTTTTTTGCAAGTAAGTTTTATACAGACTATCCAAAAAAACTTAATTCAGATAATATCCCAAAATCTTCAAATCCGTTAGAATGTACTCGTCACACCCAGTATCGTGGTAGTCCGATTATTATGGTTGATTTCAAAACCAGTGAAGCCACCTATTACCAAATTTACAATCCCAGATCTAACAGCCCTGGGTAGTAATACATAATGTAATGGTTCATCGAAAGTTAACAAATATGAAGTACCATCAGAAAAGAACCCAGATTGAACAGCGTCAATTATATACTCATCATCCCAAATATTAAACGGAGTTTGAGAACCAACAATCCACGTTCTGGTAGACGCTTCATCAAAAGTAATATTTAAGCCATCTGAATGAGAAACAACTCCGTTATTGACTTCAACATCAAACTCTATAAAACCATTTTCATTTTCACCAAAATTCTGCACGATTTGAGTTCCCTCCACTTTAAAATTATCATGGAAATAGTTACTAAAGGTCGTTGTATGGACACTTCCTTGCTCCCAAAACCATCCAGTAGATACTATACGAATAACTCCCCTGCGAAAGACACCATCTCGACCAACTGTTCCAGAAGGACCGAAATCTACAGTTATTGTTTTAGGAAAAGTTTCCAAATCTGAAGGTTCTATGGAAACTGAAACATCAATTTTACTGCTACTGGTTTTTCCAGTTAATGAATTTTCAGCATTTAAAATTATATCTCCTTTAATATTAACAAGATCTTGAAAAACTTGATTAGCTAAGTTGTATTCATTAAAACTTTCTAGGTAGAAAGTTCTAGCCTCATCACTTGGACCTGAATCGTTTAATGGTGTTTTGTCTTTTTGACATGATACGGATAAGACAATGAGTGCTAGGGCAATTATTTTTCTCATAACTATCTAATTTATTACTAATTAACGTTTTTATTTTCTTTTAATTATAGTTTTTATTACTTAAATCTCTTATAAGAACAAAAATACATATTTCGTCGATGATTTTTAAATTTTTCATGTAACCAGTTACAGAATTTTATATTAGAGAATATATTCAAAATAATTTTATTAAACATAAAGCATACCAATACCTATTTCAATCAAATGTTTATAAATTTGCTTAGGCTTTATATTTTTAAAGTATCCTAATGAACATCAATATTGTTTTTGATAGATGAAATTAAATAAAAATGAATTACGAGAATTTTTAGATTTAAAAGTAACTCAATACAACCAGCCAAGATTTATAGAAACTGATCCAATTCAAATACCTCACCTATTCTCAAAAAAAGAAGACATTGAAATTGCTGGTTTTTTAACCGCCACTATAGCCTGGGGAAACCGAAAAAGTATCATAAATAATGCTAAACGCCTGATAAACCTTTTAGATGATGCACCATATGATTTTGTTATAAATCATCAAGCTACAGATCTGGAAAAGTTAAGCACATTTGTTCACCGTACTTTCAATGGCGATGATTGTCTTCAGTTTATAAAGAGTTTAAAGCATATAAGTAACCCCTTGAAAGACTCTGCCGCAAAACGCTTCACTATGTTTAATCATATAATTTAGGCGGCAAGATGTTTGATTCCACATCATACATCAACAGATGTGATTTAATATAATGTGGTGGTATAAATATTGTGTCTATATTGCTTCATACTCCAAACATCCAAGGATAAACATAAACTATAGCTAAAGTTAAACCTCCTATCCAAGAAATTGCCCAAATAACCCCTTCAATATTTGAGTTAAGTTTTTTGTTTTCCAGTTTAACTTTTTTAACTGTTTTGGCATCTATAAAAATACTATCAGTTGTTTGTTTTCTATTTACCCAATTTACACCATAGAGCTCTCCACTATCTAAAAGCAAAACTTTTGAATACTTTTCCCTTTTACCATCTTTTTTTACAATCTTAGTTTTAGATTCAGACTTGGCTGCTTCTTCAAGACTTACGTTTGCCGATTTGTAAATGGTGCAGCTTTGGACTAAAAACGGAGTAATAAGTATAATGGCAATTAGTTTTAAGTGTTTTGTAATTGAATTCATACCTAAAGAATTTAGTTTTAATGAATCTAATTTTTGCGAAAATAATTTAACCATTTGAAAACTAACAGCCAATGATATTGGTCAGTTTGAGATTAATTTATGGAACGGTTTATTTAAATATCATAAGAAACACTAATGTCATATTCTGATGTGGTAAAACACAATTAGTCCAGTTTATAAATATGTTTAACGGTACAAATATATACACCATAAAATTGTATTTACAATATTACCTTTGTGCTCAAAGGCAATTAATTGAATAAATCAGAATTAAAAGAATTTTTAGAATCTAAGGTAGCTCAATACAATAATCCTAAGTTCATTGATAGTGACCCTATACAAGTTCCGCACCGTTATCAGCTTAAGGAAGATATTGAGATTGCATCATTTCTAACTGCCTCAATAGCATGGGGTAACCGTAAGATGATTATAAATAATGCGGATAGAATGATGGAACTACTTGGTAATTCCCCGTATGACTTTGTTATGAATCTTAAAGAAAGGGACCTAGATGTACTTGATGGGTTTGTGCATCGTACTTTTAATTCAATAGATTTCAAATATTTCATCAAGGCACTGAATAACATATACACCAATCATGGTGGTATGGAAACTGTGTTTCAAAATAATATTACCGATAACAGTATTCAGCCAGCTATACATGAGTTTAAAAGAGTGTTTTTTTCTTTAGACCATGAATCGAGAACTCAAAAACATGTTGGAGACCCAAATAAAGGTTCGTCTTGTAAAAGAATTAATATGATGCTTAGATGGTTAGTGCGCAATGATAATAATGGTGTAGATTTTGGTATTTGGAGAAATATTCCAACTTCAATTTTATCATGTCCACTAGATGTACATTCTGGTAATGTTGCCAGAAAGCTAGGCTTGCTGAATAGAAAACAGAATGATGCTAAAGCACTATTAGAATTAGATACTGCTCTGAGAAAACTCGATAAACATGATCCTGTTAAATATGATTTTGCGCTTTTTGGCCTAGGAGCTTTTGAGGGATTTTAAAAAAATGGCAAACTAAAGTTTACCATTTTCTTATTTCAAAACTTGAAAAACACTTACCCTTTCAACCATGCTTTTCTTAAATCTTTTTGAGCCTCAGTTGCATTTGATTTTTCAACTATCATTTCCCCAGTAGTATAAGGTTGTGTAGTAGTAGTTTTTACAAATATTTCTTCACCATTTCTATCTAATACAACTTCAATATCCTTTCCAGGTTTCCACATGAATACCTCTTGTAATACTTGGTTAGCATTTTGGAGTGTTAAGGTATTGCCATCAATAGATTTAATAACATCATTGGCTTGAACGCCCTGTTCTTTCCAGAAACTATTTTGTAATGCCGCATCTGTAAAAAATATGGTGCCTTTTTGACCATCGCCACTAACAATGGGTACGCCATTTAATAAAATAAAGTTGGTTTTTATCTTACCCTCTCCTATTTCCAGACCTACTTTTTCAAAAAATTCATTATAGTCAATTGGTAAATCTCCAACTACATGCGTTCTAAAAAAATCACCCAACGAAGGATAAGTCATAGCAACTATTTCATCAATTAAAGCGTCATCTTCAAAAGGCTTATTTTTCCCGTATTTATTTGATAATTCTTTCATTAACGACAGAATACCTCTGTTTCCGTTACTTTCTTCCCGCATTAAAATATCAATACACATACCTATTAAAGCACCTTTTTGATAAACATTTAAATATTCATCCTTATATGGTGCTTTTAATACGTTTTCACTCATAATAGTAAAACTCATGGCATCATTCATTCTTGAAGCTTCCTGTATTTTACCCATAATTTTGTTGTAAAATTCGGCTTCATCAACCAACCCTTGATCCACTTGAAACAAGGTTGCAAAATACTCAGTTACACCTTCATACATCCATAAATGTTTTGAAAATGTTGGGTTGTTGTAATCAAAATAATGTACGTCTTCAGAATGCACGCTTAGTGGTGTTACAATATGAAAAAACTCATGAGACACCACATCTATCATACTTTCTTCTAGGGCATCTGCTGGAATATCCTCCGGCATTACTACTACAGTAGATGTATGATGCTCTAAAGCACCGAACCCTTTAGGCGAGCCTTCTTTTCCTTCAGACAGATAAACATAAATATCATAACGTGGTGTGGTATTAATATCTCCCATATAAGCTTTTTGAGCTTCCATCATTTTAAAAATGGTTTCTTTTAAAGACTTTGCAGAATGCATTTTGTTTGGAGAATAAACACTCAACACAATTTTAATACTACCAACCTGAAATTCTTCAACATCTAAATTTCCATACATCATTGGGTTATCTGTAATATCAAAATAGCGCGGAGCGTAATAACTTGTCGTGGTATTTATACTGTCTTCACTAGATTTTGTATTCACAGTTTGAAGTGCTGATGTTCTAACAAAATTGGTGGGAGCCGTAACATCTAATTTGTAATGGTTGTTTTTTAATGAATCAAAATATCCAATAAAGCCATGCAAGTTCAACACGTAATTCTCCGGCTCAATGTTAGTTCCAGAAGGCGAAAACGGTACATCTTTCCCTATACCTCCTTCAGATTCAACATCATAAGTATCGTTAACCCAATATGTTATTTTGTCTAGGTTTTTGGCATCGGCAATAGTCCAAGAATTGTCGTCAATTTTGGTTACTGTCATTTCATCTCCTTTGTAGTTGAAAGCTTTAAAATCATCAATATACTTCCCAAAATTACTTACAGAATACGTTCCTTGAACTACTTTGGGCAATCTGTAAGTAACCGTTTCAGTTGTAAATCTTCCAGGATTTATGGTTACAGGAGCTTTATCATTTTTTACAGCAGATAAATTAATAGCGGTTTCAATAGGTAAGTTTATTGCTAAATCATTGGTAGATTTTTTTGAGGAACCACAACCTATCATTAAAATACTAGCGAATACAGCAACAAGAATTTTATTATTCATTAACAGTGATTTTTAAAGTTTTTTAAATGACGTGCAAAATACTACTATGTTACAATTACTGCTCTTAAGGTTTTGTTAAAAGATAGTATATTCGTTATATGGAAAAGCCCCTAATTAGTATTCTAACACCTTTTAAAAATACAGAAGCTTTTTTAAATGAATGTTTAGACTCTATATTAAACCAAACTTATACAAACTGGGAATTACTTATTGTTGATGACCATTCTACTGACCAAAGTTACTCTCGTGTTGAAAAATATGCCAAAAAGGATAGTAGAATAAAATTATTAAAAAACAGAGGAAAAGGTATTATTACTGCACTTAAACTAGCTTTTAAAAATAGTTCTGGAGAATTTATAACCCGCATGGATAGTGATGATGTTATGTTACCTAAAAAATTGGAAATATTAGCAAACAATTTAATGACTCATGGAAAAAAACATGTTGCTGTTGGCTTAGTTGAATATTTTAGTAATCAAGGTGTAGGCCCTGGATATAAAAGTTATGAAACTTGGTTAAATCATTTAACAAAAACAGGTAATAATTATGATGAGATATATAAGGAATGTGTGATACCTTCTCCATGTTGGATGATACATAGAGATGACTTAGTTTCCTGTGACGCCTTTAACCCCAATATTTATCCAGAAGACTATGATTTAACATTCCGGTTTTACAAGCACCACTTTAAGTGTATACCCTGTAACACAATCATTCACAAATGGCGAGACTATACTACTAGAACCTCTAGAACACATATTCACTATGCCCAAAACCATTTTACTAACTTAAAAGTGTATCATTATTTGGATATAGATTATAATCCAAATAAAACACCTGTTATATGGGGCGCTGGAACCAAAGGTAAATTAATGGCTAAAATCTTTTTAGAGCGCCATATTTCTTTTGAATGGATTTGTGATAACCCCAATAAAATTGGTCGTGATATTTATGGAAAAAGGCTATTGAGTTTTGAAACCTTGGCTACCATAAAAAACTCACAAAGCCTTATCACTGTAGCAAATAAGAAGGCTCAAAAGCAAATAAGAAGCCATTTAACTAAACTTAATCTTGAACCTATAAAAGATTTCATTTTCTTTTGTTGAAAATTATGTAATTTTGATTAATCAATAAAAAGGAATGCAATTTAAACACCCCGAACTTCTTTACGCCTTATTGCTGCTACTCATTCCTATTGTTGTTCACCTTTTCCAATTAAGACGTTTTAAAAAAGAACCTTTTACCAATGTTGCTTTCCTAAAGGAAATAAAAGAAAACTCTCGTAAAAGTTCACAAATTAAAAAATGGCTTATTCTTTGTACAAGATTGCTGCTTTTAACAGCTATTGTACTAGCATTTACTCAACCATTCACAGCAAAAAATGACCGTTTTAAAACTGAAAAGGAAACTGTTATTTACATTGATAATTCTTTTAGTATGCAGGCTAAAGGAAGTCAGGGCGAACTACTAAAGCGGGCTTTACAGGATTTAGTTGTTAACATACCCGAAAGCGAAAACATTTCTGTTATAACTAATAATGCTTCTTTTAAAAACACAACCATTAAAGCTATAAAGAATAATTTATTACAGTTAAATTATTCACCAAACCAATTAACACTAGATGCTGCATTATTAAAAAGCAAAACGCTTTTCAGCAAGAAAAAAGGCTTGCTTAAAAACCTTGTTTTTATATCAGATTTTCAACAAAATAATACTGCATTTAATCCCGATTTAGATTCACTTACCAATTTACATTTAATTCAATTAAAACCTATAAACACAAATAATATTTCAATTGACACTGCTTTTATTTCTGAAACTACACCTATTAACTACCAACTAAAGGTCATTTTAAAAAATAGTGGTAATCCGATAGATAATGTGCCTATTTCAGTTTATAATGGTGAAGATTTAATTGCTAAAACATCATTAGAAATTGATAAAATTTCAGAAACTTCATTTACGCTACCTACCAATGAGATCATAAACGGTAAAATAACTATTGATGACACTAACCTAAGGTTTGATAACAACTTGTTTTTCAATATTAATTATGGTTCAAAAATTAATGCTTTAGCTGTGAATGATGCTGATGGTGCTTTTTTAAACCGTATTTTTTCAAATGAGGAATTTAATTTAACTTCAACCTCTGTTAATAAATTGAATTACAGTCTTATAGAAAAAAAACACCTTATTGTTTTAAATGAAATAGACGTCATTCCCAATGCCTTAGCTTCTGCCTTAAAGCATTTTGTTTCTCAAGGTGGTTCTGTTATTGTGATTCCTTCTAAAAAAGTTAATATACAGTCTTATAACCTGTTATTGAATCATTTCAATTCAAGTTTTTCTACGCAAATAGATTCCGAAAAACGCATCACCTCAATAAATTATGCACATCCGCTTTATAAAAAAGGCGTTTTTGAAAAACAGGTCTCAAACTTCCAATATCCAAAAGTGGAAAGTTTTTATGAAGTGGCATCTAACAGTTATGCTTGGGTTTTAAGGTTTGAAGATGGTAAGCCCTTTCTTTACCAACAAAATAATGTGTTTGTATTTACTGCTGCTTTAAATAATAATAATTCCAATTTCAAAAACTCACCATTAATAGTACCAACACTTTACAACATTGCAAAACAGAGTTTTAAAACACCCGAATTGTACTATACCATTGGAAAAGAAAATGAATTTGAAGTAGAAACACAACTACAGCAAGATGATATTTTATCTCTTGTTAATAATGGCATTAATATTATACCAAGACAGAAATACTTTAACAATAAAGTGATTATCAACACATCTGAAACGCCTGATGTTGCAAATATTTACAGTATAAACAACAAAGTTCAAACTATAAAAAATGTAAGTTTTAATTACAATAGAAGTGAAAGTAATTTATTGTATCAAAACTTTTCAAATTATAAACATGTAATTTTGAGTAATTCAATACCTGATGTTTTTAACACCATAAAAAGTGATACAAAAGTTAATGCCTTGTGGAAATGGTTTGTTATTTTTGCACTGATGTTATTGATTACTGAAATGCTCATCTTAAAATATTTTAAATGACCATACTTATAAAATCTGCCACCATAATAGATCCCAAAAGTGAGTTTCACAATACTATTCAAGACATTTTAATTGAAAACGGCACGATTTTAAAGATTTCTAAAAACATTAAAAACACTAACGATTACGAAGAAATAACATTAGAAAACCTACATGTCTCACAAGGTTGGTTTGACAGTAGTGTGTGTTTTGGAGAACCTGGTTATGAGGAGCGAGAAACCTTAAAGAATGGACTAAAAGTAGCTGCTTCATCTGGTTTTACAACCATTGCTTTAAACCCAAACACCAATCCTGTTATAGATACCAATGCTGATATTACATTTATTACATCAAAAGCTAATAATAATGCCGTAACAGTAGTTCCTATAGGTGCATTAACCATTGGAAGTAAAGGTGAAGATTTAGCAGAGCTTTACGATATGAGCACTTCAGGAGCCGTTGCATTTTATGATTATAAGAAACCTGTTTCTAACCCAAATCTCATGAAAATTGCACTTCAATATGCATCTAATTTCAACGGGTTAGTATGTTCATTTCCACAGGAAAATAAAATTTCAGGACATGGTGTGATGAACGAAAACATTACAAGTACCAAACTAGGTTTAAAAGGTATTCCTTCATTAGCTGAAGAACTACAAGTGGCCCGTGATTTGTTCTTACTAGAATATACTGGAGGTAAATTACATATTCCTACTATTTCAACAGCCAAATCGGTGGCTTTGATTAGAGAAGCTAAAAAAAGTAAATTAGATGTTACTTGTAGTGTTGCCATTCATAACTTATGCATTCTAGACGAATCTTTAACAAACTTTGACACTAACTCAAAAGTATTACCACCTTTAAGAACTCAAGCAGATATAGAGGCGCTAATTACAGGTGTTAAAGATGGTACCATTGATATGGTTACTTCAGACCACTCACCCATCGATATTGAAGAGAAGAAAGTAGAGTTTGATCATGCTGAATACGGCACCATAGGTTTAGAAAGTGCTTTTGGAGCTTTACAAACTGTCTTTACTACAAAAAAAACCATAGAACTTCTAACCAAAGGAAAACAGCATTTTGGTGTTAAACAATCTTCAATAAATATAGGTAGTGAAGCTAATATAACACTTTTTAATCCAGATGCTAAATACACCTTTGAGAAAGGGCATATAAAATCCCGTTCAAAAAACAGCATTTTTTTGGGTTCTAACCTTAAAGGAATTGTTTACGGTATTTTATCAAATAACAAATTACACCTAAATAACTAAAATGACGCAACAAGATATTGAACGCGGAAAGAAAAACGCCATAATTAGTTATATCACTATTTTTGGAGTAATTATAGCTTATTTTCTAAATAACGAAGAGCATAAAAAAAGTGCTTTTGCCAGTTTTCACATAAGGCAATCGTTAGGGCTTTGGTTAACCTTCTGGGCTTTAGGATATATTATCGGGAGTTTTGACAGTTGGTTGGTAACTTCTGGGTTCTATTTATTTTTTTCAGTTCTTTTTATCTATGGCTTTTCATCGGCCATTACTGAAAAAACTCAAAAGGTCCCTTTGGTAGGTGATTTATATCAAAAAATATTCGCTAACCTAGGCAGATAATATAATGAACAATTCACTTGCCCTATATCATTTAACCAGACCTTCTAGTTTATCTAAAAATGCTCCATTATTAATTATGATGCATGGCTATGGTAGTGATGAAAACGATTTATTCTCTTTTGCTAGTGAATTACCAGATGAGCTTTTTATTATTTCAGTAAGAGCTCCCTATCCAATGGCTCCTTATGGTAATGCTTGGTATACTATTAATTTTGATGCTGAACGCGGTAAATGGAACGATAAAGAACAAGCCGAGGCATCAAGAGATTTAATTGCGAATTTTATTGATGAAGCAACTGAAAATTACCCTGTAAATAAAGACAATGTTACGCTTTTAGGTTTTAGTCAAGGTAGTATTTTAAGTTATGGTATAGCTTTTAATTACCCTGAAAAAGTAAAAAACGTGATTGCTTTAAGCGGTTATGTATATCATGATATTTTACCTGAAGATTTAAATAAAAAGGATTATTCTAATCTAGATTTTTATTGTTCGCATGGAAATGTAGATCAAGTAATTCCTGTAGATTGGGCTAGACAAACTCCCTCATTTTTAAAAAGCTTAAACATCAAGCACCACTACTCTGAATTTCCTGTTGGCCATGGTGTTTCACCTCAAAACTTTTTTGAGTTTAATAATTGGTTAAAGGAACGTATTTAAATTATTTCAAGCTTTTCTGTTTTTATGATCGGACCTATATGCGACTGTTGTATTAAATATTAAAACAACGAAAAGTTGATTTTGGCTTACAAATAAAATTGAATTCTGTTGTTATTCATTTATCACCAATCTAAACCCTTCTCCATGGATATTAAGTATTTCAACCTTTTCATCGGGTTTAAGGTATTTACGTAATTTGGCAATGTACACATCCATACTTCTAGAAGTAAAGTAATTATCGTCTCTCCAAATCTTTGTTAGTGCCAATTCACGAGGCATTAAGTCATTTTCATGAAGTGCTAACAAACGTAACAACTCGTTTTCTTTTGGTGATAATTTAACCGGATCTCCACCATTAAAGCGTAGGAAACGTAACTTTGAGTTTAAATGAAACTTGCCTATTTTAAATTCAAACTGCTTGCTATCCGAAATAGTTTCAGTTGCTTTTCGTTGAATGATAGCTTTAATCTTCATTAATAAAACTTCACTATCAAAAGGCTTGTTTAAATAATCATCTGCACCTACCTTATAGCCTTTTAAAACATCTTCTTTCATAGTTTTAGCGGTTAAGAAAATAATTGGTATATCGGTATTTTTTTCTCGTATTTCCTTGGCTAATGTGAAACCATCTTTATAGGGCATCATGACATCTAAAATACATAAATCGAAATCGTCTTTTTTAAATTTCTCAAAGCCTTCCATTCCATTTTTTGCATGAGTAACCTCATAATCATTCATCATTAAATAGTCTTTAAGAACGGTTCCGAAGTTAGGATCGTCTTCTACTAATAAAATTCGTTTTTTTTGCTCTTCCATATTTATGATATTAAGGGAAGCTTTATTATAAAAGTGCTTCCTTTTCCTTTTTCACTTTCTACTGATACATAACCTTGATGATCATCAACAATACGCTTAACATACGCCAAGCCTAAACCATGACCTTTAACATTGTGTATATTACCCGTGTGTTCTCTATAAAATTTCTCGAACACACGTTTGGCAGCTGCCTTACTCATTCCACTACCATGATCTTTTATTTTTAGAATAATGTTGGTGCCAATATTTTCTGTATAAACCTCTATCTCTGGAGCGTTTGGTGAATATTTTATAGCATTATCCAAAATGTTTACTATTACATTGATAAAGTGAGTTTCATTAGCTAGAACAGACGATTTATTAGCCTCAAAAAAAGTTTTTATATACCCCTGTCTATTTTCCACAATAAGCTCAACATGTGCAATGGCAGTATCAATTATATCATGTAACTTTACTCGGTCTTTACTTATATTTAGTTCGTTTTTTTCTAGTTTAGATATCCTTAAAACGTTCTCTACTTGAGCGTGCATACGTTTATTTTCCTCCTTAATCATAGAAAGGTAGCGTTTCACTTTATCTTTATCATCAATAATAGCTGGGTTTTTAATGGCATCTAATGCTAGATTAATAGTAGCAATAGGTGTTTTAAACTCATGTGTCATATTATTAATGAAATCTGTTTTTATTTGCGAAATTTTACGTTGCTTTATAAGCTGATACAAGGCACTTGTATAAGCTATTACAATAATTGATGTAAATACAATGGACAGCAAAATCATACCAATAATAGGTGCTAAAATAAACTTACTATCCTTAGGGAAGTTTACCAATAACTTATAAGGTGTTTGTCTGTTTTCATCATAAAAAATAGGCACTTTATAAGTAGACTCCAAGTCGTATTCAAAGTTTTCACTTTGTACTTTGGTTGCCAGTTCATTACTATAAATTGCAAATTCAAAGTCTAAATCAATACCTTCTTCTGCTAGTTTCAACTTCATGAAATCATTAATAGTTTCATTGGAAACTCGCTTATGAATGGGAAAAGTTTTTACGTAGGCTTTAAAATTCTTTTCAAAATAGTTTTTCTCAGCTTCTTTAAGCCTGCCACTATTAAGTATGTTAACAATAGGGCTGCTACCTAAATCTTTATTATCAATTAAATCATCTCCTTGATAAAATTCCAATCTCGAAGTGCCTGTTAATCTTTGAATTTCAAGACTATCTAAACCAATGTCAAAGAGCGATTGTGATAATTTATAGTTCTCTTCTAAAACACCACTACTATAAATTAGTCTGTCTTTTGTTTTATTGTTTTGTTGATAAATAAATAACTGAGACACAGCACTGGAATCAACTTCGGTTTCTTCGGTGATTAATTTTTGATAAGATTCAAATTTTGAGTTGTACTCATCTTCCTCAATATCATTAGAAACCTTATGCAAGGTGGTCAATACACTTGAATGAAACCGTTTTTTTTCATTCTCAACAAAACTCTTTATAAAATAAGCCTGAACGAAAATTATCCCTATTAAAGATAGACTCATTAAAAGCACCAATAGGATAAATACTCTTTTGCTCATTACTCAAAATTAACATTTTAACATTTAGCGCACTTATGTTTTAACCTTACATTAACAAAAATGTTAAAATTACGAATTATGCTATATTTTGAAGTATTTTGTCATGAACTTCATTAACCTGAATAATAGTGTTTTGAAGCTCAATATTTTCAATTACAAAGTCTGACAACTTCACTTTTTCCTTATCAGACCATTGGTTTTTCATAATAGCTTTAATCTTATCTTTTGTAGTATCATCGCGTTTTAACAGCCGTTGGATTCTAACTTCAATTGGAGCAATTACCGTTATAATATAGTCGCATTGTGTATGCCCTCCGTTTTCAAATAAAATAGCTACTTCTTTTATAACATATGGCGCATTTTGTTTTAAAGTCCACTTTTCAAAATGTCTTGCTACCTTTGGATGAACAATAGCATTCATTTTTTGCAAATACATGGTATCATTAAAAATAATATCTGCTATAAATGGTCTATTAAGTTTATCATCTATATAGGCATTTTCTCCAAATAAATCAATCAGTTTCCTTTTAATAACCTTAGACCTATTCATAAGCCGCTTAGCCTCTTCATCAGCTATATAAACAGGAACTCCAATTTTTTTAAACTCTTTTGCAACAGTAGTTTTCCCACTGCCTATACCACCTGTAAGTCCTACAATAGTCATTTACTTATTATAAATTCTATTTGCTGTTGATTAATTTTGGCATTCTTTACCGTTTTTGGAAACTGTAATAGTTCTGGTACTAAAAACGACTGATTTTCTATAATTTTTGAATAATCACAAACTACTTTAAAATCGTTTAACTTAATAGATTTAAAGTTCTTTAAACTAACATAATAAGATACGTTTACTTCCTTAGGAAAGTATTTTAAATTGATACCATTAGGAACATTAATGATTCTTACAGGAACTTTTAAAGTTCCTTCTGTAAATTTTTCAACATTGGCCTTTAGTGTTATATTGGCATCTGAAAACTTTAAATCTGTACTGCTTTTAGGTAATTTCAATTTGGTTTCAACATTCAAATCTGTTCTAATATCATTTAAGATAACGTCCTCTGTTTCTAACAAGTCAATTTCTGAAACCAACACATGTGGACCAATAACCAAAACAGAATCAGGTTCTATCTCAATAGGATTTATAGTATTATATCCAGCTCCAAACTTAATATCTGCATTTAACTTTACAGGAACCTTTTTCACCATATTCACACCATATCTAAACACCAATGTGTCTGGAGTTATACTCAACAACTGCACTTGTTTATCAAACTGTGTATTATTAAGATAAGCAACAGACTTATTCCAAACATAGACCGATTCTTTTTGAATAACATCTTTGGAGAAATCTATTTTAATTTTTGGTTTATCAAAGGAATACTTAAGCCATCTAAAACCATGCGTTTTAAGCGTTATATTAATCAGTATAGAATCTCTTAAAATAACTTTTTCTTCTGGAAGGTTAAGTTTTTCAATTTCAAAGGCTACGGTCTTGGTATACTCTTTTGAAAGCTTTGAAAAAATTAAAATTAAAAAAGAACAGAGTAAGAATAATAGAAAAACATTGATTCGTTTACTCTTAAATGATGCCGATATTTTCGATTTTAATTTTCTTATCATTTTTCTTTAAAAAACAACTTTGGGAAATGTGTCTCAGGATCATTATTTAAAATAGTTAACGCCCAAGTAGATTCTAAAAACCCTAGCCCGTATCCCATAAACTGGATACAAATTGCCAACAAAGACATAGCAGCTACTTTTATATTTTTTGTAGTAAATAGAGCTACTAAAAATACTACGAAAAAGTACAAAATATATAAAAACAAGAACTTGTTAAAACCAAAAATTGCTAACAAAATTGATATGTCAAATCCTATTATAAACAAACTTGGGAACCAGTAAGTTATTTTTTTTGTTGAAGGATGCCATTTGTTTAAAATTGGCCTTACTAGACCAAACTTATTTACCTGTGTATAAAATTTAGACCAAGAAATTCGGCGTTTATGATAGACTACAGCTTCTGGTATTAGTTTGGTTTTAAAGCCTAAATCCCAGAGTCTAATAGATAAATCGGGGTCTTCTCCTGGATGTATACGTCCAAAACCTTTAGAAGCTTCAAAGGCTTTTTTGGATATTCCCATGTTGAAACTTCTGGGCTGAAACCTATCTATACTTTTCTCATTACCTCTTATTCCCCCTGTAGTTATAAACGAAGTCATGGTAAAATTAATAGCCTTTTGAACGTTGGTGAACGATTCGTGAGCTGCATCGGGGCCACCAAAACAGTCTACATAAAAATCTGACAAACTTTTCTCAACCTCAGCTAAGTAGTTTTTAGGCAAAATAACATCACTATCTAAAATAATAAAATAATTACCTGTGGCATGTTGCATTCCAAAATTTCTAGAATCTCCAGGTCCAGAATTCTCCTTAAAGTAATATGAAATATTAAGTTTTTCTGAAAAACGTTTAACAACCTCCTTTGAGGATATTGACGAACCATCTTCTACAATAACAATTTCATAATCCGTAGTAGTTTCCATAGCCAAAAAACTTTGTAAAAGTTCTTCTATTTCATCTGGTCTATTATATACGGGAATTATAAAAGAAAAATGTAATTGCATAACACAAATGTAACAAAAAAAGCCACCCTTTAAAGGTGGCTTTTGACAGTATTGTCTCGTCCTGAAAAAAGTTGACCATAACATTTAGAACAATGGGAAACAAAAGGCAGTTAAGAAAAAAGCAAGAGCCCCCAAGAAATTACAGTGAGAACTTCAAACGTTTGGTTGTATCTGAATACGAGCAAGGTTTTTTAAACAAAGACCAGCTGCAACGTAAATATGATATTCGAGGCAATGGTTGCATTACCAATTGGTTACGAAAATATGGTACCTTTACTTATCCAAATCACACAAGTATTGGTCGACCGATGAAAAATCCGGATAAACAACGCATAAAAGAGCTAGAAGCACAGTTAAAAAAGAAAGATCAGGAGTTGGATTTTTTCAAGCACTTTATCAAAGTCGCTGAGCGAGAACTAAAGATTAAGATTGTAAAAAAGTCTGGCACCAAGTAGTTCAAGAGTATACGCAGCAGCAGAATCGGTTATCGATCAATGGCATGTGTAAATTACTTGGTTATAGCAAACAAGCTTATTATAAGCGAGAGAACAAACAATTACACCAAAGCTTTGTTGTCGCTCAAGTTAAGTCTATGGTTATAGATATACGATGTAAACTACCTCGATTAGGCACAAGAAAACTCTATCATTTAATCCAGCCAAAAATAGAGCGTCAAGGCATAAAAGTGGGAAGGGATAAGCTCTTTGACATTTTAAGGCAGGAAGGGCTACTGGTAAGAAAGCGAAGAAAATATACAAAAACCACAAACTCTAAACATTGGATGAAAAAGTATCCAAATCTCACAAAATCTTTTAATCTCAATAAACCAGAACAGCTTTGGGTAGCAGACATAACCTATCTACAGACTAAG
>NZ_SMZJ02000011.1 GCF_004358095.2 Seonamhaeicola sediminis | reverse complement strand
TATTCGGTCAAGAAATCAAATTTGCTTGAAATCCATAAGATTCCAAATAATATAATAGATATTGTAGAAATTATTTTTAATACTTTTTTCATTTTTTATTTTCAGTTTGAGTGCGTTCCGCCAATGAATGGCAACGGTTTGGCTATGATTTCGTTGCGTGGTCGAGCCGTTAAAAAATTAGGTCAACGAAAAACAATGGTGGTCTGTAATTTTCAAAGTACGCCCTAAAAAGCAATGAATTATAGCCTGTGTTGTGTTTAGTTTTTTTATGTCAGAACAGTATTTCGCAAATGGTAAATTCGTTTGGTCTAACAAGTCAAAAACAAAAGTTAAATTCCTTTCTAATTCCGAATTGGAGCGTATTAAAAGCATTAAACCAATCGAAGGAGATTCCATTGCTGTCTATAAAAACTACCCTTTATAGACTAAATCTAGTAACCTAACTGACAATTCTTCTTTATCCACATCCGTGTCAAATCTTATGTGTTTTATTTCTTTTGGAACGTTTTGTTCAAAATAAGTTTGGAAGTTTAAAAACGCGTCACCGACATATTCCTTGATGCCTTCTATATCAATTTCATTATATTGAGGTACAACTCCTGCGATAAATTCATAAACACATCCAAATACTTCAGTGTTTACATTGTAATTAACTATGCTTGCTCTAAAGCGCAACATTATTAATATTTTGTCTTCTGGTTTTTCTTTTTGCCAACATTTTGGTTCTACGACCATATTTAAACTTCCTAGAGGCTGAATTTTTTTATCTAAAAAAGAAGTGTTGACATCAAACCTAATTATTCTTGGGTCTGCATAATATAATTCAATATTTTCCTCACTTTCTTTCATCTATCGTGGTTTTTAAATTAAACACAACGGTCTCGTATAACCGTCAGTTACGGATTTAAAGTTAATGTTTTTCGGTTTAGAACAGACGTTAGCAATTCCGAGTGGATTCGGACGTAGTCGAATCCGCCGTAATTGCGGTTATACATTGTTGGCTGTAGTTGTTTTTTATTCAATTATTTCTTCAAGTTTGTGTTCAATCACCATTCCATTTTCGGTTTTAGTTGTCGAATATAGTTCTCCCAAACCTTCGCAAGTACAACCTGTCCAAGTTCCATTTAATTTTTCCGTTTGCCCATTAAATTCAGCTGTCAATGTTTTTCGTGATTCCATTATTGCACAGTTATATTCTATTCCATTAAACACTTTTTTCACGTATTCTTTATGAGTTGTATGTCCCTGAAACTTTCTTGAAACCATTTTACCATTAAAAGGTATTTCATACTCAAATGAATTTCCAAAAGTTCCGAATTCACAAAATCTATTTCCAACGATAGAATCCTTGGTTGGTAACAATTCGGGATATACATCTACTCTTGTGAAAGATTCTAGAACTTTCGGAATTCCATTGGTCAGAGTAAATATAGTTGAGTCAGTTACTATTCCTTGAGAGTTTTCTGTAACACTAAAAAGTAAAGAATCTTTATCAACTTTTAATGAATATCTTTTTTTAAACAATTCAGTTTTAGATTCACTATTCGATTTTAAAGAGTAGACAAAAGTTTTTTCATTAGTAAAATTGCTAATCGGATAAATGTAGCTCACAAGTTTTGTGTTATTACAGTCTTTACTTTTCAGTTCAACTTTCTTTTCAGAGTTCTGACAGCTTAAAAGTCCGGTTAGTATTATAAAGTATAAAGTTTGTTTCATTTCAATTACAGCCAACGTGTTATATCCAATCAAAAGGTTTGTTTATTCTGTGAAATTGTGCGGTATAAACAAACTTTCATATTGGATTTATAAGTTAAAAATATAAATTTATTTTCGTCTTTGTCATAAAAAATTTACAAATTTCTACTTTTCAATAAAGGGGCATTATCATTGCTAAGTTTTAAGCTTTTTACAGCAATATCTAATGGGCTTTTAATATCTAGTAAATCTTTTTTGGTAACATGAGTATATACCATAGTGGTCTCGGGTCTAGCATGTCCTAAAAGTTCTTGAATATACCTAATGTCTATACCATTTTCTAAAAGATGGGTGGCATAACTATGCCGTAATGTATGCGGTGTAACACGTTTTTTTATACGCGCTGTTTTACAACTACGCTTTAAAAATGAGCGGATACTTTCGGCACTATATTTATTTTTACCTTGTCCTTCAAATAAATAAAAAGATGGCATATAGGTACTTAAATAATTACTTAATAATGGTAAAAACGAATCGGCAAGAATTACATAACGGTCTTTTCTGCCTTTTGCTTTTTTAATAAATAACTGTTTTCTGTCTATATCAATATGGTTTAGTTCTAAGTTAATTAATTCGCCAATGCGCAGTCCGCAGGCGTAAAGTAAAGCAATAATGCAGCGGTGTTTTAAGTTGGCAGTAGTTCTAATTAAATCTATAACCTCTTCTTTTGAGAGTACCGTTGGAAGCAACTTGTCTTTTTTAGGAAGCTCTAATTGTAATTCATCTATCTGGCATTCGGGGTAGTAGGCTTTAAAATGCCTTAATGAACTTATAAATTGCCTATGTGTGCTAATAGCATATTGTTTTGGCACCATAACTTGTTCTATAAACACCTCTACACTACGGTTGTTTAAATTTATAATATCAACATCATTATAAAACTCAATAAGATCTGCTGTTAAAGTTAAATAGGTTCTTACAGTACTATCACTGTAGCGTTTGCCTTTTAAATATTGCATATACCCCAATAATATTTTTCTAGAACTTTCGTTAAGAACACGCTTTCGTTTTTGATGTCTGCTACTATTCAATTGGGTAAATACAACCTGATCTTTTACCAATGCTACTGGTTGTAAGGCTGCTTTTATATGGTTAAGATTTTTTGCTGAAAGCGGGGTATACCAACTCTTTAATCGGGTACTCCATAGAGCGCCAGGAATGGCTTTAACAATAGCTATAAGCGATTCATTATAAGCAAACTTAATTAATATTTGCTCAGCATTTCTATGCAACTTGTTTTCAAGAACTACAGCAGGCTTATTATTATACATATAATAAATATATGTAAAATAATACAAAATAACTACTATAGTTTTTTAAATATTATGATAAGAGTCTACTTTTTATTGTTGCTTTTGTTTACATCGGCCAACATATCTTTTGGGTCAATGATGATGCTTTGAACCGCTTTTGATGTTTTAAAGGTATATGTTGGGTACGCCCAAGCCCAATCTGGAATAATGGTTGCAGTGGTTGGTTTTTCGCCACGCATCATTTGTAATGGAATATAAAAATCTTGAGTAGTGCCATCAGTATAAGTAACAGTTAAATCTATAGGCATAGGTATAAGGCCAATGCGCTCTAAGGTAATGGTATTGCCTTCTACATATTTTACGCCATAATCAATGGTGTTTATGGTTCGGGTCCAATCATTTAAATACCAATCTAGTTCTAAACCAGAATTCTTTTCTGCTATTCTAATAAAATCATTGGGTGTAGGGTGTTTAAACGCCCACTCATTAAAATAGGATTTTATAGTTTTTTCAAAATTTTCATGGCCAATAACATAATCTAACTGATTTAAGAATACATACCCCTTATAATAGGCCGAAATAGCCGAAGATTGATTGTAATTAAACCTATCGGCATGTGTAGTTTGTGGTTGTTCATGTCCAGAATCTACATAATAATAATAAATATCATAAACCCTTTGGGTAGGTTTTTCAAACGGCTTATTAAAAATATAACATTCAGCAAGTTCACCAAAATACTCTGTAAAACCTTCATCCATCCAATAATTTGTAAGCTCATTGGTAGCCAATAAAAACTGAAACCAAGAATGCGCCATTTCATGAGCCGTAACACCAAACAAACCATTAAATTCGCCTTCACCAGCTATTAGTGTGCACATACCATATTCCATACCACCATCACCCCCTTGAATAATGGAATACTGTTTGTAAGGATAGGAGCCAATATGATTACTGTAAAACTGCATGAGTTCTACCGCTTTGGGTTGTAATTTTTTCCAGTTATTCAATTTTGCTTGGGGCATGGTTTTTTTGTAAAAAAAATGCAACAACGGCCCTCCAGGAACCTGCTTTGTATCATGTATATAATCTGGATCTGCCGCCCAAGTAAAATCGTGAACATTGGGTGCTACAAAGTGCCAAGTTAATTTGTTTCCGTTAGTAGGTGTTACCACTGCTGTTTCATAACCATGGCCCACTTGGTTAGGGTTTTGTAAATATCCAGTACCACCAACTACATAGGTTTTATCTAAAGAAAGTTTTACATCAAAATTACCCCAAACACCATGAAATTCTCTACCTATATAGGGGTCTGCATGCCAACCTTCAAAATCATACTCTGCCAATTTAGGATACCATTGTGCCATTGATAAGGCTACACCTTCATTATTGTTACGCCCCGAACGACGAATCTGAACGGGCACCTGAGCATCAAAAACCATATTAAAAGTAACTTTTTCTCCCGGTTGAATTGGTCTTGCTAAATCAACTTCTAAAATGGTGCCTACCGTTTTATAGGTTAAAGCTGTACCGTTTTGATTTAACGAAAGCACATTTATATAGCCAATCTCATCGGGTTGTAGCTTGCTAATACGGTCTTTTACTCTGCCATCTGGATCTGCTATGGTGCGAGAACGCACATCCATTTCGCTTCCTGGTTGAAAGGCATTAAAGTATAAATGATAAAATACCTTATTTAAAACATCGGGTGAATTATTGGTATAAACCAAAGTTTGGGTGCCTTTATACTGATACGTGTTTACATCCATATCAATAACCATCTTATAATCAACATGTTGTTGCCAATACGTAGAAACCAATTTAGAAGTAGAAGGGGTTTGTGGCGGGGTAGGTACCGTTGGAGCAGTTTCCACAGTTTCCTTAGAACTACTACAAGACCAGATTAAAAATACACCTAAAAACGCGAAAAGAAAACGATTCATTTATAAATACTATTTTATGCCATGCTGAACTTAATTCAGCATCTCAAACATGAATTATGAGGCCCTGAAACAAGACTCAAACTGCGCTTAGTCTGACAGTTTTGGGTTACAGAATTAATTTTAATTAGCTTGTGAAACCTTTGATGCCATAATTAAGGCATTGTAGGCATTGGCTATTTTACCAGATTTTACAACCTCTGAAAAAGGTTTAATATCATCACTATTACCACCAACAATAACTCGAGTATTAATGGGCAAACCAGAATCCATAATAATTTGCTTTACCTGAGCAGCACTTAAATTAGGATAATACGAACGAATTAAGGCTGCAATACCAGCAACTGCAGGAGCTGCCATTGAGGTACCGCCTTTAGTCATATATTCATTCTCTGGCGTGGTAGAATAAACCGAAGCTCCCGGAGCAAAAATATCGACATTTTTCTTACCGTAGTTTGAGAAACTAGCTAACATGTTAGAACCATATTTGGGCGCTAAAGCACCTACTCTAATATAGGTGTTTGAAACCTCAACATAATCTACATTGTCATCAGGAAAATTAGGCTCTGTATCAACATTTTTACTGTCATTTCCGGCAGCATGTACAAATACCACATCATTATCACTGGCATAGGCAATTGCCTCTCTCACATAAGCACTGTGGGGTGAAAAACTTTTACCAAAACTACCGTTAATTACTTTGGCACCATTATCTACCGCATAACGTATAGATAAAGCAACATCTTTATCATACTCGTCACCATTGGGTACGGTTCTAACACACATAATTTCTACGTTATTTGCAACGCCATTTGCCCCTAAACCATTGTTGCGTTCTGCCGCAATAATACCTGCTACATGTGTGCCATGACTTTCGTCTTTTTTTACGGGTTTTACGTTGCCATTGCCGTAGTATTTGGTTGTAAAATCATTGGGGTCATCGCCATTAACGCGTCCATTAAATGTTTTATTTAAGTTGTAGTTTAAACGATCGTTAATACTTACTAAACCATCTTCTAGCTCTTTAACAGCTGCTTCTAATGATTCTAATTCATTGCTATACATATATTTTGCTAACTGTACAGACTGCTGTAACCCCTTATCCTCAGTTTCAATGGCATTTACCTCTTCTTTGGTGTAGTCTTTCTTTCCAAAATGGTCAGTTAAAGTTTCATGGGCACTCTTAACTTGGGTAAGTATTTGCTCGTAGCGCATTTTACGCTCACTCCATTTGGCGTGCTCTTTGTTGTATTCGGCTTGAGCTCTATCGTAGTCTGGATGACTGGTTTCACCACTAGCTAGAATTCTAACAAACTCTAATTGCTCATCATAGCCATCTCCTAAAAAATTCCAACCGTGAATATCATCAATGTATCCGTTATTGTCGTCATCAATGCCATTACCGGGTTTTTCATCTTTGTTTACCCAAATAACATCGTCTAAATCTTCATGGTCTATATCTATACCAGAATCTATAACGGCTACAATAACTTTTTTTCCTTTTCTATTTTTGATAATTTCGGCGTAAGCCTTATCAACACTCATACCGGGGATGGTATCTTTAATTAAATCTAAATGCCCCCAATTTTCTTTTTCGGCCTTCGTTAATTCTGAAACTTTTAATGGATTTTTATCAACATTTTCAATAGGTGTTGAAATGATATTGGCTGATCCACAGCTTAAAATAATAATGGCTAAAAATGCCGAAATGCTTAACACTTTTAATGTTCTCATAGTGTGCTTTGTTTAATTTTGAAATATATCTTGGGTGCTAAAAACGTTATTAAGTTTTACCCCTTTTTCTGTGTGTTTTAAGGTTATTATTTGGTTGTGGGCATCGTGTTCTAAAAACAGGTAATACCCATTATTTGCTGCATTATTTAAAAATTTTTCTTTTTCGTTTAATGTTAACAGAGGTCTGGTATCATAACTCATAACATATGGAAGCGGTAAGTGTCCTACTGTGGGTATTAAATCTGCCATAAATACAATGGTTTTACCTTGATATTGTATCATGGGCAACATTTGTTTGTCAGTATGGCCATCAACAAAAAGGATATCAAAGCCCAATGCGGAATTTTTTAGCGTATCACTATTAGGAATTGCAGTGAATTTAAGCTGGCCACTGGCTTCCATAGGCAGAATATTTTCCTTTAAAAACGAGGCTTTTTCTCTACGGTTTGGTTGGGTAGCCCATTGCCAATGGTCTTTATTACTCCAATAATGAGCATTTTTAAAAGCGGGCTCATAACCCGTTTGGTCTTTGTTCCATTGAATGCTTCCTCCGCAATGGTCAAAATGCAAGTGGGTCATAAACACATCGGTAACATCATCTCTATGGAAACCGTATTTTTTTAAAGACCCATCTAGAGAATCATCTCCCCAAAGGTGGTAATATCCAAAAAATTTATCTGATTGCTTATGGCCCATACCATTGTCTATCAAAATCAATCTGTCACCGTCTTCAATAAGCAAACAGCGTGCTGTAATATCAATCATATTATTGGCATCGGCAGGATTTGTTTTTTGCCACAATGATTTAGGAACCACGCCAAACATAGCGCCACCATCTAATTTAAAATTTCCAGCATTTATTGGATACAGCGTCATAGTATTTTTTCTCAGCGAAAAGTAGTTATAAACACTTATTTTTGAAGGTGTTTTTAATGTTAAAATAGCTCATGGAGCAATAAACTTTCACTTAGCGAGTAAAATTAAGAAATCTTAAACGATTCCTAAGAAAAGTTAAGAATTTATTAAGAAATTTTAAAGCAAAAACAGTCTGTATTTCGGTAAAAAGTCAGTTTTTTTTTTGACAAAAACCTATATTTTTTTATAGCATAGTGCAAATAACGTCTCTAAGGCGTTTTCCAAAATCAAAAAGCCCTTTAATTTCTTTAATGCTGGCCAATCGTTCTTTACCAAATATTAATAAAGCAGATCTGTTAGACTCAACATGATAATACGGATTACTTTCAAAAAAATGAATTAAATCGTCATTAAAAAGTTTTTTAATGGCTGCTTCATTATCACCTAAGAGGAAGAATCTTCTAGAAAAATCAGAGTGGTCTTGGATAGGAATATCCTTAAAGCCAGCAAAAGCATAAACACGTTCTAAAAAGCCTTCTCTGTCTAATGTAAACTCTGGAATAAAAACATCAAGTTTTATATATAACATGGTAGACCTGATAACCTCTTTGGCTATAAATTCACCTTCAGAAAATTCAATATCAAATAGATTGATACCTCCTTTTTCAAAGGTTAATTGGTTATATATATGATCTATATGCTTGGTGTTAAAAAATAAGAAACTGTTTAAATGGTCTACTTCTTTTTGTTTTTCAGAGTGGTATTTTAAGCCATAATTGTTAGCCAGCTCTTCCATACTGGTTTGCCGTCTGGTTAAATTATTTTTAATAATGTTTGGCACGGGAAGCAATCGTCTTAAAGCAAAAGGGTGCTTAGAATCGGTATCGTGCATATCTAAACCAATTACATCAAAATGCCCGCCTCTTTTTTTAAACAGTTCCTGATAGTCATGCATATTTTCCATAACAGTATGATCTACAAAACCACAAAGTGAGAAATCCACAATAACGTCATGGTCTTCGGGGATGTTATCTAGTTTGTCTTTTAGTTTGTAATAATTTAAGAAGCTACAAAAATGCTTAACACTTACATAAAAGCTGTGATCTCCTTCAGCCTCCTGATACATTAATACATTGGGTTTTAAAACATTTCTTACAAACAACAATATGCCTTTATTAAGGATGATGTGAATGATAAAGGTGGTTAAAACCCCAGCAAAAATACCCGTAATAAGGCCCACTTTAAGGGTAACAAAAAGGGTTACAAAAAAAATAACGAGTTGCTCTTTTCCTATTGAGAAAATTTTCTTGATAACATTTGGCGAGGCTAGTTTGTAACCCGTGTAAACCAAAATAGCCATAAGTGCTGGTAACGGAATACGAGTTAATTGTGTACTAAATAGTACAATAAATAGCACCAAAAAGGAGGCGTGTGCAAAATTAGAGGATCTATTTGTTGCCCCATTATTTACGTTTACAGAACTGCGCGCTATTACGGTTACCACATTTAACCCGCCTAAAAAACCACTCCCTATAGTTGCTAAACCTAGAGCTTTTAAATCTCTATTCACATTGGAACGACGCTTTTCGGGGTCTAGTTTATCAACTGCTTTAATGCTTAAAAGGGATTCAATACTGGCAATTAAAGTAATAGCAAAAACACTGGTCCAAAAGGTAGTTGTTCCAATTTTTGAAAACACTGGCATATGGATATCTGCAATAATTTCCTGAATTTCTGGAATGCCAGAAATCATATATTGGCGCGAAATAGGATTGTCTTCGTGCAAGACTAACTCAAAGTAATAACTAAACCCTACAGATAAAATAACAATCCACATGGGTGCGGGAATTAGTTGAAAAAACTTGTTTCTAAGTTTGGCATAAAATAGCATAATAGCCAAACTTAAAATACCTGCTAAAGCAGCATATATGAGGGCTTTATTTTCATAATGAACAGCATCATTTATTGTGAACGGAATCTCAATAAGATAATCTAAGGTGTCTTCTCGTTTTATTTTATGAGCTAACATAATATGAAACTGTTTTCCAAGAATGATGAGTCCTATGGCAGCTAGCATACCTTGAATGGCCGAAGAGGGAAAGAAATCGGCCAGTTTACCCATTCTAAAAAACCCTAGTAGCATTATTAACCCGCCTGAACAGGCAATAGCTACATAAGCACTATCTAAGCCCAAAGTTGTAATAGCCACTAAAAGTACGCCTACCAAACCATTACCCGGACCCGTAATGGTAATATGACTCCCTCCAACAATAGAGACCACAATACCTCCAACAATAGCTGCAATAATACCGGCTATTGGGGGTGCATCACTAGCCATAGCTAAACCCAGCCCAAGAGGTAAAGCAATAAGACTAACCACAAAGCCCGAAAATATATTTTTGGGTAAGGCCTTAAAAAATTCTTTTATGTTATTTTTTTTCGGACTCATTGAAGAATTAGGACATCGGTTGGGAGTTCGGTTAAAATATGTTCTATATCATGCGGAAAAAGTCTATCCCAAAACGTCATTTTACTAGGGGCATTCATTACCAATAAATCTGCTCTGGATACTTGGGCATAATGACCAATGGAGTAGCCCTGTTTTCCAAAAATAGCTTGCAATTTTATTGTTACATCTTTGGTGTACTTTTCTGGAATATGCTCAATGATCTCTTTAATTCTAGAGTTTTCACGTAGTTTAATTCGTTCTTTCATTATGTTGGCTCTCCTTAATGATTTGTCATCATCAACCTTTACAGGTATTTGATCTTGTTCAATCTCTTCAACAATGGTTATCTTTTCAGTCTCTAGTTGTTTGCCAACATAAAAAGCGGTTGTAATAGTTTGTTCTGTTTTGGGGTCTTTAAGTCCGTTAACCACAATATGTTGACAAGGCACTCTTTCAACCGAAGGTTTTATTAGTAGTAATATTGAGCATTGAGCTTTTCTGCTAATTTTTCGGGCTATAGATCCTACATAATATGTGATAAAACGCTCCCTTTGAACTGCCCCAAGAATCAAAAGATCTATATGTTTTTCTTTAGTAGCAGATAAAATAGACGCTACCGGATCACCAGGTTTAAAAACAACTTCATAATTTAAATGGTCTTTTTTAAAAGCATTCAAAAAAACTTTAAGTGTTTTTGTTTTGTCTTCGGAAGCTTCGCCCACATGAATTAAAACCAATTTACAATTAAAAAAAAGCGATAAACGAGCAGCTTCATAAAGGTTTGCTTTTAAATTGGGAGAAAAAGCAGCACCCATACCAATGGTTTTGAATGGTTTTAAGGACAAAATTGTTAGTAGTTAGTTTTTATAAAGTTGAAAGATAGTATTTTTTTAAAAAGGACAAAATTGATTGGATTTACTTAAATTAGTGACTTCATAAAACAAACGTTTATATGTTAGAACTTGCCGGAATAATAATTCTTGGAATTTTAGCGCAATGGTTTGCATGGAAATTTAAGATTCCAGCTATTTTACCGTTAATATTAATTGGGCTGTTTGTAGGCCCTATAGCTGCAGAGTACCTAAGTGATGATGGTCAAAAATGGATTGAGCCCGTATGGAATGGTGAAAAAGGTTTATTTCCAGGTGAAGGTTTATATTACTTTGTTTCTTTAGCTATAAGTGTTATTCTTTTTGAAGGTGGCTTAACCTTAAAAAGGGCAGAAATTAAAAGTTTGGGGCCCGTAATTACAAAATTAATTACAGTGGGTTCTGCCATCACTTTTTTTGGGGCAGGTGTATTAGCCCACTTTGTTTTCCATCTAAATTGGGAGTTATCATTTCTGTTTTCAGCTTTAGTTATTGTTACAGGCCCAACCGTTATTACACCCATTTTAAGAAATATTCCGTTAAAAAAGGATATTTCTACGGTTCTAAAATGGGAAGGTATTTTAATTGACCCTATTGGGGCTTTGGTAGCTGTATTGGTGTTTGAATTTATTAGCGTTGGTGGTGAGGGTGGTTTTACAAAAACCGCACTTATTGAATTTGGTAAAATTTTGCTTTTTGGTACGACCTTTGGATTTACATTTGCGCATGCCTTGGCTTTTGTAATCAATAAGAAATTAATTCCGCATTATTTACTCAATGTGGTGTCTTTATCTACGGTACTATTGGTTTTTGTAGAGTCTGAAATTTTTGCCCATGAGTCTGGTTTACTAGCTGTTGTAGTTATGGGAATGGTTTTGGGTAATGGTAAATTGGAAAATATTAAGGAAATTTTATATTTCAAAGAATCACTTAGTGTGTTGCTTATTTCTATCCTATTTATCTTGTTGGCAGCCAATATGAATATGGAAGATTTATTACTGCTTTACAACTGGAATACCGTCATACTTTTTGCAGCTATTGTATTTATAATTAGACCCTTAGCCGTTTTTATCTGTACTACCCAATCTACACTAAAAATAAACGATAAACTATTTATTAGTTGGGTAGGGCCTCGTGGTATTGTAGCTGCGGGTATAGCCTCGTTATTTGGCGGTAAACTTGCAAACCAAGGCGTTCCTGGAGCAGAATATATAACACCACTTGTCTTTATGGTAGTGCTTGGAACTGTGCTTTTAAACGCCACTACGGCACGCTATTTTGCCAAATGGATTGGGGTGTTTTTAAAGCATTCATATGGTGTTTTAATTGTAGGAGCTTCTCCTGTGGCTAGAATTATTGCAAAGTATTTAGTTGATAATAATAGGCATGTGGTACTTATTGATAGTAACCAATACAATGTAAAAGAAGCTCAAGATATGGGGCTGGAAGCTATTAATACCGATATTTATTCTGTAAAACTTGAAGATAACATAGAGTTGAATGATGTTGGGTTTTTAATGGCACTTACAGGAAGTGCCGATATAAATAATTATGCCATTAATAAATTTAGCGAACAGTTTGGAGAAAATGGGTCGTTTAGATTATTAACAGCTGATGAAATGAGTAAGCCCGATAGCACCCCTAAAGAAGGACTCTTTTCGCATACCGATGATTTTAATTCATTAACTGAGGTGGCTTTAAAATACCCAGTAATACACGAAATAGAACTTAAAGATAGAAAACACTACGAAGCATTGATTGAAATCACCAATAATGACGAGGACATAATTCCTTTACTGGTAAAGGATAATAAAGGTATTCTTGAAATTATATCTTCTTATAGCAAGTCTATGAAAATAGAAAAAGGCTTTCAACTAGTTTACCTAGGAAAGCCTTTTGATGATTAAAAATATGATTTATTGCTAGTCTGCTTTTAACTGTAAATTTGTAAACAGTTTTGTAACCACTAACGAGTTATTTTTAAACTTAACATCTTTCAAATCTACATATTCATTATCTACTTTAATAGATTTCACCTTAAATGGTAAGCCATGAATATTAATTTTAAAGGTATCATAAGCGGTATTGAATTGACCGCGTTTATGAATTCTGATAATCATTTTATCATCGTTACCAGCAAAATTAAATTTCTTTAAACTGTAACGCCCCTTTGTGTAATCGTAACCATCATTAGCATCTTCATATAATTCAGAATCTTCTTTACCATCTTTGTAATAAACGTCTAGCGTTAACTGGGTAATCTCCTTTTCTCCAACATATTGTTGTACTGGGAATTTAGGAATAATAGCTCCTGCTTTAACAAACAAAGGCATACTGTCTAGGTCTGCATCTACCCATGTTTCTTTGCCTCCAATAACAACTTCTTTAGTCCAGTAATTATACCACTCGCCTTTTGGAATGTACATACGCCTTCCCTTAGAGTTAGGCTCGTTTATGGGGCACACTAAAATTTGGTTACCACATATAAACTCATCAGTTCTGTAGTGTGTTTGGGTATCTTCTTGATCAAATAATACCAATGATTTTAGCATTGGTACATTATCGCTATGATACTGATAAAAGGTTGTATATAAATACGGCAACAATTCATATCTTATTTCAATAAATTTTCTAACAATGTCAGTAATCTCATCATCAAATGCCCAAGGTTCTTGATCGCCATGGTCACCTGATGAGTGTGTTCTGCAGAATGGGTGAAATACACCTAATTGAATCCAACGCGCATAAAGTTCACCATTGGGTTGTTCTGCAAATCCACCAATGTCAGATCCTGCAAAAGAGAATCCTGATAATGCTAGACGTTGCGCTTGGATATTAGCAATTTGTAGGTGCTCCCAGGTAGCTACGTTATCTCCCATCCACGTTGAGGTATAGCGCTGGGTGCCAGAATAAGCCGAACGTGTAATAACAAACGGACGCTTAGGGTAGTTAAATCGTTTTAGACCATGGTAGGTGGCTCTAGCCATTTGCATACCATAAATGTTATGTGCTTTTTGGTGAGAACACGGGTTGCCATCATAATCATGACGCACATCTGGAGGGAATGATTTACCGGGAACATCCATAACTGCTGGCTCATTCATATCATTCCAAACCCCTTTAACACCAATGTCTTCAATTAATTCTTTAAATAAACCTGCCCACCATTCGCGCACTTCAGGTCTTGTAAAATCTGGGAAATAACACTCCCCAGGCCATACTTTGCCTTTCATGTAAGGTCCATCGGCGCGTTTACAGAAATAGTCTTTTTCCAAACCTTCACGAAATACGTCGTATTCCATATCAATCTTTATTCCCGGGTCTATAATTACTACGGTTTTAAAACCGTCATCGGCTAATTCCTTAACCATGCGTTTTGGCTCTGGGAAATATTCTTTACTCCATGTAAAGCATCGAAACCCTTCCATATAGTCAATATCTAAATAAATAGCATCACATGGAATTTTTAGATCTCTAAACTTTTTGGTGATTTCTTTTACGGTTGACTCTGGATAGTAACTCCATTTACACTGATGGTATCCTAAGGCCCATAAAGGCGGTAACTCAGGCGTTCCAGTTAAATCGGTATAACTCACTACAACATCTTCCATTTTAGGACCATAGAAGAAATAGTAATTCATTTCACCACCAGCAGCCCAAAAACTGGTTACATTACGACGTTCTTGACAGAAATCAAAATACGTTCTAAAGCTATTATCAAAGAAAATACCATAAGATTTTCCATTGTGAAGCCCTGTGTAAAAAGGAATGGCTTTGTATATAGGATCGGTATTTTTACCGTAAGCATAAGAATCTGTTGCCCAGTTTTCAAAACGACGACCTTTTAAATTGATGTGCTCTGGTTTATCACCTAAACCGTAATAACTTTCACCGTTTTGAGCCACTTTACTCATTTTCACTATGTCTCCACCCAATTCATAGCTTTCTTCCCAGTGAAACCCTAATTCATCTTGACAAATAACCGTTTGATCTTTTGCATCAAGAATGGATATTCTTAAGTCAACTTTATAGATATGACAAATTAACTTAGCTGTAGTAACAATATATTTTTCGGCATCATCCGAAATTTCAAGATGATTATAGCCTCTGCTAGCGTTTTGGTCTATGGCATAAGAGAAGTCTTTATTAAACTTTCCAACCGTGGAATATCTAAACCTTAAAACGCTGTCTCTTAAAACAGTAAGTTGTAGTTTTACATTATTTGATGTTGTAAAATGTAATACATCAACATCTTTCTTGTAGTTAATTATGCTGGAAGGGAATAAATCACCTTTATACTCTAATTCCGTGTTTAAAATCATAATTCTGAGAGTCAATTATTGAAACGACCAAAATACTAAAATTGGAAAATAATTTAGGCTACTATTTATTAAAAATAATGCCCGTTCATTAAGTAAAATGCAATGTACAGGCACTAAATATTTTATATTTATAAAAAGAAAAATTATTTTAACTCATAAACTGTAACCGATAATGGAGGGAGTGTTATTTCCGCCGAATACTCTTTACCATTCCAAGGATCTTTTTTGGCTATTATTTGCCTTGGGTTTCCTACTCCACTACCTCCAAATTTTTTAGCATCACTATTAAAGATTTCTTTAATTTTTGATTTTGTTGGAATACCAATCTTATAATTTTCTCTAATAGTTGGGGTTAAATTACAAACCACAATAACGTTATTTTCTTCTTGATACCCTTTTCTCATGTATGATATCACACAATTGTCATGGTCATCAAAACTAATCCACTCAAAACCTTCGCTACTAAAGGCTTTTTCATATAAAGCCGGCGTGTTTTTATAAAGGGTGTTTAGTTCTTTAAAATACGTTTGCGTGTCTTTATGTGGTTTAAATTCTAACAAATTCCAGTCTAAACTTTCTTGGAAATTCCATTCGTTATATTGTCCAAATTCACCACCCATGAACAAGAGTTTAGTCCCCGGGTGAGTAAACATATAACCGTACAATAACCTTAGGTTAGCAAAACGTTGCCATTCATCACCAGGCATTCTTCCTAATATGGAGTTTTTTCCATAAACGACTTCATCATGAGATAAAGGCAGCATAAAGTTTTCGGTAAAAGCATAAGCCAAACTAAACGTGATATCGTTTTGATGGTATTTTCTATACACAGGATCTTTACTAAAATACTCCAAGGTATCATGCATCCAGCCCATCATCCATTTCATACCAAAGCCTAAACCGCCAAGAAAGGTTGGTTTAGATACCATAGGAAATGCTGTAGACTCTTCGGCAATGGTTTGAACATCAGGGAATGATTTATAAACTTCTTCATTGAGTTCTTTTAAGAAACTGATAACTGATAAATTCTCTCTACCGCCATAGATGTTTGGCTCCCATTCGCCATCTTCACGCGAGTAGTCTAAGAATAACATAGAAGCTACGGCATCTACACGCAACCCATCAGCATGGTATTGCTCTAACCAGAACAAGGCATTACTAATAAGGAACGATCTTACTTCATTTCTTTCATAGTTGAAAATTAAACTTTTCCAATCTGGGTGATAGCCCTTACGTCTATCTGGGTGTTCATATAAATGTGAGCCATCAAAAAAGCCTAAACCATGGGCGTCTTCAGGAAAATGCGATGGTACCCAATCTAGAATGATGCCTATATCGTTTTGATGTAATTTATCTACTAAATATTTAAATTCTTCAGGGTAACCAAAGCGCGATGTTGGTGCAAAATAACCAGTTAATTGATAACCCCAAGACGGATCAAATGGGTATTCCATGATAGGCATTAGCTCTACATGGGTAAAGTTCATTTCTTTTACGTAGTTTACCAAATCATCGGCCAACTCATAATATGACATGAATCTATCTTCTTCAACATGCTTTTTCCAAGATCCTAAGTGCACTTCATAAACAGAATAAGGCGCATCAATAGCATTGTTTTTTTTGCGCTTTTTCATCCAGTCTTTATCTTTCCACTTGTAATTATCATCCCAAACAATGGAAGCCGTACTAGGTGGATGCTCACATCGTCTGGCATATGGATCTGCCTTCTCCGTTTTTACATCGTTATTATGACTCTGAATTTTGTACTTGTAAAGATTTCCTTTACCAACCATGGGTATAAAGCCTTCCCAGATACCACTGGAATCCCAACGTACATTTAATTGGTGTTCACCTTCAATCCAGTAGTTAAAATCGCCTACTACAGAAACGGCTTTGGCACTTGGAGCCCAAACGGCAAAATAGGTGCCATCTATACCGTCTACGGTAACAATATGCGACCCAAACTTTTCGTATAGGCGATAGTGCTTTCCGCTTTTAAATAAGTCAATATCGAAATCTGTAAATAAACTATAAGGTTTTACGTGTGCCATAGTCAGTTGTCAGTTAATGGTTTATAATATTAGAAATACCCTTTAAAGGGATGACTGCCCATTGTGGGCGCGAATTGAGTTCATAACCCAACTCATAAACTGCTTTTTCAAGTAAACAGTATTTTAAAATAAATATGCGTTCTTGGTTATATCCTAGATTTAAGTTGGCTTCTTGTATTTCGGCAACATAAGTACCTAAAAACAAACCAGTTAAGTAGCGGTAGCATAACTCTCCAGCTTTAAATAAATTGTCTTGAGAGATATTATAGGTCTTAAAATTATTAAAAATAGTTCCATAAATAGCATAATGAAACGACCTAAATAAGCCCGCAACATCTTTTAAAGCAGGTTGCTTTACTTTACGGTCTCTGATGGTGCTTTCGGGTTCGCCTTCAAAATCAAGAATATAGAAATCATTGTCATGTACCAAAATTTGTCCTAAATGATAATCACCATGAATCCTAATGCGTTCACTTTTAAGCTTCGTCCAATCAAAAGACAAAAAGCGTTTTCTTATTTGATTTTTTTTATCTAAAAATTCTTTGGCAAGCTGCAATGAAAGCCCTTCTAAATTATGAAGATTATTTTCAATAATATTCAATCTGTTTTGAAATTGATATAACATACGGTTCTTTAACCAAACGGTGTAATCTCCATTAAAGTTGGCGGGTGTAAAGGCGGTTTCTTCAAACTCAGAACCAAGAGCAATGTGCATTTCTGCAGTACGTTTTGCTAGTTTTTGAATTTTTAAAAATAGATCTAACCCAACCCAATCAATTATTTGGGGCGGTATATCGTTAACTGAAAGTCGCTGATATAATTCGGTATTGGGCAATGTGTTGATGTCAATTTTTTTTTGCCCAATATTTTCAAATACGGTATGAAACTCTTTCAACATATATTCCCAAGCATCCCCTTCATTAGGAATCATTTGTTGCATGAGTGCAATGGTAATATTGTTTTCTTCAGAGTCAAGAACATTGATACTACCCAAATAAGGTGGGGTATTTTTAAATTCTTTCTTTTCCGATAAGAAACGAGACATCTCATAGTCTGGATTTTTATCGGCATAAATACGTCTAAAGAATTTTAGAACATAGTTTTCATTGTAAACAATAGAGGTGTTACTTTGTTCAAGTCCCATAAATCTAGATGATTCGTAAACTACACCATCTAATAAATGACTTTTATGATACTGAACTTTGGTAGTATCTTTTGGAAGTGCTGTAAGAATACGTTCAAACACTAATTTCCTAAAAGACTCCAGATTTACAGCATCAATAATATGTCCTTTTTGATTTTTAATGCTAATGGAAAGAATCCTGTCTTTCTTTGCAAAATTCTCATCGGTTACAAAGGCTATAGGTAAAAAGTAATGCTGGTAAAAAGCTTCAACGAAATTAACTTCTAGAATTAATCCAAAATACACTTCGCCATCTTGCTGAATTTTAAAATATTCTGCAAGTTCAATGTACTTAATATTACTGGCTTTACCACCATACCAACGCTGTTTTAGCATGTAATCACCTAAAACATCAGACAGGAATGCTTTTACAAACGCTTCATTTTCCAATAATACCTCCCAATTGGTATCAAAATTGAAGGTTTGCTCAACAGTTATCTCTCCTGCCATTTTGGTCATAGGCTATTTCTTTATTTCAAAAATATGGAATGGTAATGTTGGGTGTAATTCTACAAAGTTCCATGCTCCTCTCCAGTTGTAGCTGCTATTGGTAATTAAATCTTTAACTTGAAATGAATGGTTGTTATCCATGCCCAAATCATTTAGAGGCACTTGTACAGAGCCTTGTTGCATACCATGGTCATCTAAACTAATAACAATTAACAGTTCGTTAGTTTTAGCATCGTTCCATTTGTAAAAAGCCATTAATTTATCGTTTTCAACATAACAGAACTTGATGTTATTTGTTTGTTGAAGCGCCTCATTTTGATGTCTTAAATGGTTGATTTTAGAGATAACTATAGTTAATTTATTTTCAATAGACCAATCGTAGTGTGTAATTTGAAACTTTTCAGAGTTATTGTACTCCTCACGCCCCAATAAAGCATCGCTTAACATATATTCGTAAACCGGACCGTAAATACCAATACTGGAACTTAACGTTGCTGCTAGCACATAGCGCTGAATGTGCTTAGACTCATTAGCTCCTTGTAAATGGTAAGGGTTTATATCTGGGGTATTAGGCCAAAAATTTGGCTGCATATATTCCCGCGAATTACTTTGGGTTAACTCTTCAACGTACTCTATGAGTTCATGTTTAGAGTTTCTCCATGTAAAGTAGGTATAAGATTGTGTGTAGCCTTGTTTTGCCAATTGCTGCATGACTTTAGGCGCTGTAAAGGCCTCAGCCAAAAAGATAACATCAGGATGTTTTGCTTTTACATTTTCAATAATCCAATGCCAGAAATAGAAGGGCTTGGTATGTGGATTATCTACTCTAAATACGTTAATACCGCAATCAATCCAATACAATAAAATATCTAAGCATTCTTGCCACAGGGCTTTATAGTCTTTGCTTTCCCAATAAATTGGTAATATATCCTGATATTTTTTTGGCGGATTTTCAGCATATTGTACGGTGCCGTCTGGTCGCCATTTAAACCATTGCGGGTGTTCTTTTACCCATGGGTGGTCTGGAGCTGCTTGCAACGCATAGTCCATGGCTATTTCAATACCGTGTTCTTTTGCCTTATGTATTAAAGATTTAAAATCGTCTAAAGTTCCTAGTTGAGGATGAATATCTTTGTGTCCGCCATATTGTGACCCAATTCCCCAAGTAGAGCCTACATCGCCCTCAAAAGCTTCTGTGGTGTTGTTTTTTCCTTTTCTATTCACCTCTCCTATAGGATGAATAGGGGGTAAATATAGGGTGTCAAAACCCATTTTTTGAACGCGAGGTAATAAACGCTCACAGTCTTTAAGCGTTCCATGAACCCCCTTGTGTTCTGAGGCAGAACGAGGAAAAAATTCATACCATGTGCTAAATCTAGCCTTTTTTCTATCTACGTAAACTTGATATTCAGCAGAGGTATTTGCTAATATTTTTTGAGGGTTGTTGAAAAATATATAATGTAACCTATCGCTTTGTGCTTCAGCAATGGCTTCATCATAATGCTGTTCATTACCAAAAATATTGATGAGATGGTCTAAGTAAAATGAATCATTTTGTTCTAAACCATCTTTGATGGCTTTAAGATACTCAATGCCTTCCAGTAGTTCTGACTTTACATACTGATTGTCTTCAATCTTTCTTTCAATACCATGTTGCCAGTTAAGGGCATAATCAACCCAAGCCTCTACTTTGTAGGTATAGAAACCCTGTTTTCCAACCGTGAAAGCTCCTTTCCACTCGTTATTTACATCTAAATGCATGCGAGTCTCTTTCCAATGGTTGTCTGTTTCGTGTTTATAAAGAACCGATGCTCCTAAAACGTCATGTCCGTCTGCAAGAATATGAGCTTCAACATTTACTATTTCGTTAACTATTCTTTTTATAAAAAATTGACCACCATTAACTTTTGGTGCTACATAATCTATTACAACTCTTTTCTGATTTTGCATGTTATCTTGTTGGTTTTGAAGTACGCAAAATTAATAAATAAAGTGATTTTCAAAATGATGAAAACAACCTAAACCCCGCGAAAACGATTGATTGTTAAGAATTAATATTATTCTATGATTGTATTTTTTTGAATTATAGCATCTTTTTTGATAATAACAATACCATCCCTTACACAGTAGGTGTCTGTTTCTGTGTCCTCAAGAAGCTTGCTACCAACAATTTTAACATCGTCACCAATTCGACAGTTTTTATCAATAATACAATTTTTAATAAAACAACGTTCGCCAATTCCCATAAGGATTTCAATTTTATTGGATTCCATCTCCTTAAGTGTTTCAAAATAATCATTACCCATCATATAGGTGTTGATTATAGTAGTTTCTTTTCCTATTCTGGAACGAATTCCAATCACTGATTTTTCAATTTTAGTAGCGGCTATTATACAACCTTCAGAAATTACTGCTTTTTCTAAAAGAGTTCCTGCAACCTTTGTAGTTGGCAACATTCTAGCATGGGTGTAAATACGTCTATTATTGTCGTAGAGATCAAACTGTGGTATGCTGTCAGTTAACCCTAAATTAGCTTCAAAAAAGGATTCTACGGTTCCTATATCTGTCCAATACCCTTCATATTGATAGCTTAGGGTTTTATGAGAACCAATAGATTGTGGAATGATTTCTTTACCAAAATCCATAGTGTCTTGATTGTCCATCAATGTAACCAACAAATCTTTATTAAAGATATAAATACCCATAGATGCTAAATAATGACGCCCTTCGTTTTTCATATCATCACTTACCTCTGATGTCCAATCTGGTAATAAGCTGGCATCTGGTTTTTCAATAAAAGATGTAATAATATTTTCGTTGTTTGCCTTAAGAATACCAAAACCAGTAGCATCTTTAGCATTAACAGGAATGGTAGCTATAGAAATTTCTGCACCTGCTGCTTCATGCGCTTCAATCATTTTATCATAATCCATCTGATATAATTGGTCACCTGATAAAATTAAGGCATATTCAAAATCATTCCCTAAAAAATGAGGCATACATTGTCTTACCGCATCAGCCGTTCCTTGAAACCAAGTCTTATTTTCAGGTGTTTGTTCTGCAGCCAATACATCAACAAAAGCACTACTAAAAAAACTAAATTGATAGGTGTTTTTAATATGTTTATTTAAACCCGCAGAGTTAAATTGGGTTAATACATAAATACGTTTTATATCTGCATTAATACAGTTAGAAATAGGAATGTCTACCAATCGATATTTCCCAGCTATAGGAACTGCTGGTTTTGAACGTTTTTCTGTTAAGGGATATAATCTTGAACCTTGCCCTCCTCCTAAAATAATCGATAAAACCTTGTCATTTATCATAATAGTTATTTTTATTTAGTGATAGTTGTTGTAAATGTTATAGCAATGACTTATAGAGTTCTTCGGTTTGCTTAGCAATAGCTATCCAATCAAAGTAATCTTCTACACGCTTTCTTCCTTTTTTTGCCATAGCGTTTCTTAGCTCTTTATCGGCAATGACTTTATTGATGCCATTGGCTAAATCTCTAGAGAATTTATCGGGGTTCACAGGCTCAAAAGGTGCCACATTTTGTTGTTCTAACGGTATTAATAATCCTGTTTCTCCATGAACTACAACTTCTTTAATGCCGCCTACAGCACTGGCTACAACAGCTGTATTGCAAGCCATGGCTTCGATATTTATAATTCCGAAAGGCTCATATATAGATGGGCAACAAAAAACACTGGCATGTGAATACAGTTGAATAATTTCCTCTTTGGTCACCATTTTATCAATCCAAATCACATTAGCTCTGGTTTTCTTAACTTCGTTAACAGCATCCTCCATTTCTTTACCAATTTCAGGCGTGTCTGGAGCGCCTGCACACAATACTATTTGTGTTTCTGAATCTATATATTTTATGGCATTCACTAAATGTATGATTCCTTTTTGGCGTGTTATTCTACCAACAAAAAGCACATAAGGTTTAGATTTGTCAACACCATAGGTATCTAAAGTGTTAGTTGCAGCGGTGACCTGATATTGTTGCAAATCTATGCCGTTATAAATTACATGGATTTTGCTTTCATCAACGTTAAAATGTTTGATAACATCTTCTTTGGTCTCCTCGGAAACTGCAATTAGCGCATCGGCCATTTCTATAGCTGTTTTTTCAACCCAAGAAGAAGCATCATATCCTCTTCCTAATTGTTCTCTTTTCCAAGGTCTTAAGGGCTCTAGAGAGTGCGTGGTTATTACTAGCGGAATGCCGTAACACAATTTGGCTACGATACCTGCAAAATGCGCATACCAAGTATGGCAGTGAACAACATCAGCATCAATCTCTTCCGCATTCATGTGAATGCCTGTACTTAAGGTTTGAAAAACAGATTTAAGCTTACTATTTGAGTCATTGAAAAGCGCATTATCATAAGGAAAGCCTTTTACTGTAAGATTATTGTTTTCTTCATTTTGATCTCCAAAACATCTAACATCAATCTTCATTAATTTTGCTAATTCTGCAGCCAGATATTCAACATGAACTCCAGCACCACCATAAACATAAGGTGGAAATTCTCTAGTAAAAAAAAGAGCTTTCATAAACGATTTTTCAAAAGGTTTGGTAGTTAATAATTCTAGTTCTTAAAATACCTCGAAACCAAAAAAGGGGAGAGAGGTTGGTTTATAAACATACAAAAATATTGTTAATAACTTTGTTGAAATCTCATTTTTGAGAAAAAAAAAAGATTATTGAGGATTATTGAAATTTTAGTTAAAGAAATTCAACAAATACTGAATTTTGGTGGTAATATTCTATAAAAATTAAGACCGTGTTCTGGTAGGCACTAGTAGGTTTTTTTAAAGTTGTTCAATAATGGCCTTATAGTTCCTGCAAGATACTTGGTAGGCGAAACAAAACCCTCATGTTTTTCAATGAAGGTTTTTAGATTTAATTCAAATAAAGTTTTATCGATTTCTGGCGATTACTACAGTCCAAACCAAAGACATTGTAAAATGTTTTGTTTGTTAATAAGTCCTACTGTAAAGTTGTTTTTAAACTCAGAGCCTTCAAACTTTTGTTTCCAATTTTGATAGATAGTTTATCCTTAATCGTTTAGTTTTAAAACGGCCATAAACGCTTGTTGCGGAATCTCAACATTACCCACCTGACGCATACGTTTTTTACCTTTTTTCTGTTTTTCAAGTAGTTTGCGTTTACGAGAAATATCACCACCATAACATTTGGCAGTTACATCTTTACGTAATGCTTTTACAGTTTCTCTAGAAATAATCTTAGCACCAATGGCTGCTTGAATAGGAATATCAAACTGTTGGCGTGGAATGAGTTCTTTTAGCTTCTCACACATTTTTTTACCTATGTGCTGTGCATTATCGGTATGAATTAGTGCCGAAAGCGCATCAACAGGTTGTGCGTTTAGTAATATATCTAACCGAACTAATTTAGAGGGTTTCATGCCAATAGGATGGTAATCAAAAGAGGCATACCCTTTTGATACCGTTTTTAACCGATCATAAAAATCAAACACTATTTCTGCCAATGGCATTTCAAAAATTAACTCAACGCGTTCTGTAGTTAAATACGTTTGATTGTTGATGATACCACGTTTTTCAATACACAACGACATGACATTGCCCACAAAATCTGCTTTTGTGATGATAGTGGCTTTTATATAAGGTTCTTCAACACGATTTAAAGTGGAAGGTTCGGGTAAATCAGACGGATTATTTACAATAATGGCTTCGTCTGGTTCTTTATTGGTGTATGCGTGATAGGATACGTTAGGAACTGTAGTGATCACCGTCATATCAAACTCACGTTCCAAACGTTCTTGGATAATTTCCATGTGAAGCATCCCCAAAAATCCACAACGAAACCCAAAGCCTAAAGCAGCAGAACTTTCTGGTTGAAATACTAGAGAAGCATCATTAAGCTGAAGCTTTTCCATAGAGGCTCTTAAATCTTCGTAGTCTTCAGTATCAACTGGGTAAATACCTGCAAATACCATAGGTTTTACATCTTCAAACCCTTCAACTATATTTTGTGTAGGTTTTGCAAAATCGGTAATGGTATCACCAACTTTTACTTCTTTAGCTGTTTTAATTCCTGTGATTAAATAGCCAACATCACCCGTTTTTACACTTTGTTTGGCAACTTGGGTCAATTTTAAAGTACCTACTTCATCAGCATAATAATCTTTATTAGTAGCAACAAACTTAATGTGTTGTCCTTTTTTAATTTCACCATTAAACACTCTAAAATAGGTTTCAATACCACGAAAGGTGTTATAAACCGAATCGAAAATTAAGGCTTGTAATGGCGCATTTGGATCGCCTTTTGGCGCTGGAATACGCTCTATAATAGCAGCCAAAACATTATCCACCCCAAAGCCAGTTTTACCACTAGCATGAATGACTTCTTCTGGGTCGCAACCCAATAAATCTACAATATCATCAGTAACCTCATCAGGGTTGGCACTAGGTAAATCTACTTTGTTTAAAATAGGAATAATTTCTAAGTCATTTTCTAAAGCTAAGTACAAATTAGAAATGGTTTGAGCTTGTATGCTTTGAGCGGCATCTACAATTAATAGAGCGCCTTCACAAGCAGCAATAGAACGAGATACTTCATAAGAGAAATCTACATGTCCAGGGGTGTCAATGAGATTTAATATATATTTTTCGCCGTTGTATTCATAATCCATTTGTATGGCGTGACTTTTAATGGTAATACCACGTTCGCGCTCTAAATCCATATTATCTAATAGCTGGTCTTGCTTTTCTCTGGCGGTAACCGAGCCTGTGTGATCCAATAAACGGTCTGCAAGGGTGCTTTTACCGTGATCAATATGGGCAATAATGCAAAAATTCCTGATGTTCTTCATAGTCCAAATGTTGCTGTTTAAAACAGCGACTGCAAAGATAGTTAAATATGTTTGTGAATTGTAAACTACAAATAACCTTATTATGCAGTTTGCAAACCAAATTTGCAGTTTACAAGAAAGTGGTTTTAAAAAGATTTTTATCTCGGTTCTTTTGAGGTATAAATTTTAAATTTACTGTGATGAAAAACCTATTTTTTTTAGTTCTTGTATTGATATTAATTGATGTTACAATTGTTTCTTCTAATTCTGAATCAATCAATGAAAAGATTTTTAAAAATGAATTAAACGAACAGAAAGACCCTACTTGGGAACGTATTATAACACAGGTTTATGGTAGAGGTATATCAAAATCAAAAACACTTTTAAAGTATAAAGGTCCTATTCTGTTTAAACTTAGTGGCGCAGTAGATAAAGATAGTTTAGCCTTTGACAAGACTTTACAATATTTTAAAGGCTTGTTGCCCCATTTAGAAATAGATTATTTTTCAAGTTATATAAAGCGCAATGAAATAGATAAGGACAGTATAGTAAATGGTTATTCAATTAATTTTTTGAAACCTTATATTATCAAATTTAAAATAACTCAAATTGATAAGAAAGGACCGTTTACTATAGAAACAATGCTTGGAGTAGATGACAATGAAACTTTTAATACATTCCAATCACAAACTTATCCATTTAAATTAGCAGGGTATTTAAATTCTAAAACGAATTTTAGTTTTTTGGAATTAATTAATGTTGAAGAAAGAGCCCAGATATTTAAAAACGTCATTTTTAAAATCTTATCTGCTAATAGTTTTCATATCTCGGATGATTATATAAATCAAAATGTTAGTCTATCTGACGAACTTGTCATGCAGAAATTCTACAGTCCAAATTTTGAACAAGATTTAAAAGCATACATGAAAGTTGTTTATGGCTGGAGATATGCCAATCATTTCTTAGATAAAGACAACTATTTGAAAAAAGTTTGGTTGATTATATGCGGCATAGGACTTCTGTTTTTTATTCTACTATTCAGTGTTTTTCATTATAAGAAGTTCAAATATGAGTATCTAAATTATTTTCTCCCAATTTTATTAATTATGATTTGCTTTGCTTGTTTGAGTAGGGTTTATAAGTATTTTACTTCTTTCAGCTTGTTCGTAAAATGGATGGATTACATAAGTGATGATATATTGTCATCAATTATTTTTTCATCATTAGGAGCATTACTGCTTTGGTTTTTTGAAAAACGTATAATTAAGAAATCCTGGGGGTTTAGTGTAAGTTTGGGCTTCAAAATATTACTTACGTTTATAATTTTCTATTGGCCTTATTTATTAATTATTATAGACGACAGTTCCCTTTCAACATTATCATATCATTGGTCAGGGTTTTTATTATATGGGTTTTTATCAATTGGTCGCGGAATTCTAATTTACCTAAACCATTATTCACAGTCGCTAGTGAATGAAAAGGACGTTGAAATTAACAACTTAAAAACTTTACATGCCCAAGCAGAAACTAAATTGTTGCAATCCCAAATCAACCCTCATTTTTTATATAACTCTTTAAACTCCATAGCTAGTTTAGCACCAATAGATGCAAGTAAAACCCAAAAAATGGCACATTCACTATCCGAATTATTTAAGTATTCCATAAATCGACAAGGCAAAAAAATGAGTACGGTTAAAGACGAAATAGATATGGTAACGTCGTATTTAGATATTGAAAAAATACGTTTTGGAGAGCGTTTACAGTTTCGTATTCAAGTTGATGAAAGCCTTTTAAATCACGAGATACCCTTGTTTTTGATTCAACCACTGGTAGAAAATGCTGTAAAACATGGCATTTCTAAAAATGAAGAGGAAGGAAAAATTAATTTAAAAATTGAAAAAAAGGATAGTAAGTTGTTGATTTCCGTTAGCGATAATGGGCCCAATTTCCCAGAAGGTTTGGTAAGTGGCCATGGCTTGCAAACCGTTTATGATTTGCTAAAGCTAAGTTATGGCAATAAGGCTTCACTAAATTGGATAAATACGCCAAAGAAAGTAATTACGATAACCCTACCCGAAATTGTATAATATGAATACACCGTACACCACTATAATAATAGACGATGAAGCGCCTGCCAGATTAGGTTTGAAAAATATGCTTAAAGCATTCCCTGAAACGTTTCAAGTTATAGGCACCGCCGAAAATGTTACCCAAGCCAAAGAAAAAATAGAACGGCAAACACCAGATATTATCTTTTTAGATATTGAAATGCCCGGACAAACAGGTTTTGATTTGTTAGCAAATTTACAAACCATACCCATGGTAGTGTTCTGTACAGCTTACGACGAATATGCCCTACAAGCCTTTGAGACCAATAGCATTGATTATTTGATAAAACCGGTAAAACAGGAACGTCTTAAAAAAACGGTAGAAAAACTAAAAACCTTTAGTAAAAGTAAATCAACAGATGAAATACTTAATGTTTTAAAGGAAATTTCAAATAAAAAAGCCCCTAAAAAAATGACCTCTATAACGGTTAAGAAAAGAGATAAACTCATTTTTATAAAACTTGAAGATGTACTTTATTTTGAAGCCAATGACAATTATGTAACCATACATTGCGACTTCCAAAATCATTTGAGTACAGAAACAATTTCGGGGTTAGAGCAGAAATTACCTGATAATTTTTTACGCATTCATAGAGGTATTATTATCAACAAGGACCATGTAAAAGATATTCAAACGTATTTTAATAGTAGATTTATTATTACGCTAAATAATAAGAGCGCAATAAGTATTACATCTGGGCGTAGTTATAACGAAACTATTAAGCAATGGATGGGAATGTAAATTTTATTATCTTTTATCAAGTAGAATAAAAAACAGTAATTTTGCAAACCAAAATCATGCTGTGGTAAAAATAGACAACATAGAATTGCCCGATTTTCCGTTGCTTTTAGCACCTATGGAAGACGTGAGTGATCCGCCGTTTCGTGCTTTATGTAAAGAGCAAGGTGCTGATGTGGTGTATACCGAATTTGTGTCTAGTGAGGGTTTAATACGTAACGCTGCTAAGAGCGTTATGAAGTTAGATATTTATGAAAAAGAGCGCCCTGTAGGCATTCAAATTTTTGGAGCCAATTTAGATAGCATGTTACAAACCATTGATATTGTTGAAAAATCGAATCCAGATATCATTGATATTAACTTTGGGTGTCCCGTAAAAAAGGTAGTGAGTAAAGGTGCTGGTGCAGGCATTTTAAAGGATGTTTGTTTAATGGAAAAGCTCACGGCAGAAATGGTGAAGCGTACCAATTTGCCCATTACTGTTAAAACCCGTTTGGGTTGGGATCATGATTCTATAAGAATTGTTGAGGTGGCTGAGCGCTTGCAAGATGTAGGCTGTAAAGCTATTTCTATTCACGGTAGAACCCGCGCGCAGATGTACAAGGGAAGTGCCGATTGGAAACTGATTGCTGCGGTAAAAAATAACCCAAGAATGCACATTCCCGTGTTTGGAAACGGCGATGTTGATACGCCTGAAAAAGCAGCTTTAATGCGTGATAAGTTTGGGCTAGATGGGGCTATGATTGGTCGAGCCAGTATTGGAAATCCTTGGTTCTTTAAACAGGTTAAGCATTATTTTGAAACAGGAGAGCATTTAGCACCAATTTCTTTAGAAGAGCGTGTAGAAGCAGCTAGAAGGCATTTACAAATGGCAATAGATTGGAAAGGACCTGTTTTAGGTGTTTTTGAAACGCGTCGTCATTATACCAACTACTTTAAAGGTATTCCGCACTTTAAAGAGTACCGCACCAAAATGGTAACTAGCGATAAACCCGAAGATGTGTTTGCTACTTTTGATGAGGTATTGGATAAGTTTGCCGATTACCAGTTTACACATTAATTTTTTTGGCAAATGGCAAGCCACCGCGCTATTCGTTTAAGTTTTGTAAAATCATAGATTAAAATTTTACAAAAGCTAACACTGCTATCGCTTTTGCAAGAAGGATTGCGGTATTGTTGGAGCTCTCACAATTTATTGTGAAGCGACTACCAAAAGCCTGTTTGCCATTAAAATGGCAACTTGCCCAACTAATTATTCTTCACCAAAGCCCTTGTAATTCTGGCCGAGGCTATTTTTGAAGCTACAATACCTAAAACGGATATGGTAATAAAAACCAAAAACAGGTTTACTATTTTAATTTTTGTGGGGTACGCCAAGGTTGGTGTGATATAAACCTTTAAAAAATTAGGACCGTAAAGTTGGTTAACAATAAGCAGTAAACCTAATAGGATACCTATAAAGCCTCCAATAATACTCATTAAACTACCTTGTAAAAAGAAAATTTTACGAATATCTTTTATATGAACACCAAGATTGAACAAAGTATTTAAGCTTTGTTTTTTATCGAGCATCATCATAATTAAAGAACCAATGATGTTAAAAAAGGCTATGATTAAAACCAAGGTAAAAATGAGATAGACTGCAAGATATTCGGTGTTTAACATTTTGTAAAGCGCATCATTTAACTGGGCTCTGTTTTTTATAATAACTTTGTTGCCTAAAATTTGTTGCAGTTTTTGTTTGGCTATGGCTTCATCTGCATTTTCATTTAACTTAAACTCTAAAGCAGACACTTGGTTGGATTCATAGTTTAAAAGTTTTTGTGCCAAATCAATGGAGGTGTAAACATAATTATCATTAAGTTTTTCATTGATGTAAAACACCCCAACATTAATGGCTCTCACATTATTAAAGGCATTTTTAGTAGAGGTAATCTGCTTCTTACCTGGTTTAGGCACATAAATATTTAGAGATTTTGTGAAGTCTAAAACCCCAATAGATAAATTATTTGCAATACCCCAACCAGCAACCATTTGATTCGATTTTTGGTCTAGCCAACTGCCATAGTCTATTTTAGATTCAATGTTAACCACCTTTTGGTAATTGGCATCAACCCCTTTTATAAAGGCTAAACTTGTTTTTTCATCAGAAGTAATTAAAACGCGCTCTTCAATAATCTTAGAAAAGAGGGCTACTTCTTCTAAATTATTAAGTTTTAAGAGGTCATCATCAGAAAGATAGTATGATTTTCCAGAGGCGGCTTTTGCGGTTAAATCTGGGTCTACAATATTTGAAAATTCTAAAGTAAAATCTTTTAAACCGGCAAAACCAGACAGCACAATAAACAAAGAAGCAGACCCAATAATAACGCCAAAAAGCGCAAAATAGGTAATGAAATTTATAGCGTTGTTAGAGCTCTTGGAGCGCAGATAACGTTTGGCTATATATAATGCAACATTCAACTAAGACTTTTTTCTTTTATCTAATAAATCGGGGTTGTTAATAGGATTATCTAATCCTTTTAAAGAACGCTCAATATTATCAATATATTCAAGGGAATCATCAATAAAAAACTCAAGAGAAGGCATGCGTCTAAGTTGATTTTTAGTGCGTTGTGCCAACTCATGGCGTATGGAAGTTGTATTTGCCCTAATACCTTCAAGAAGTTCTTTGGCTTTATTATTAGGAAAAATACTTAAATAAACTTTAGCAACAGACAAGTCTACTGTTACCTTAACTTTAGTAACAGAAATAAGGATACCTTTCAATCCACCATCAGTTGCTGCTCTTTGAAGTACATCAACCAAATCTCGTTGTAAAACCGATGCTATTTTTTTCTGTCTTTGAGTTTCTTCCATAGTGCAAAAATAAAGGATATTTTAAAGAATATCATCTTTTATTATACGTTATTAGTTATAGATTAAGATTGTTCACAATTACTTTGTACCTTTCTGTGAAAGAAACATCATGAACAAAATTGAACATATAGGAATAGCCGTTAAAGATATAACATCTTCTAACGAGTTGTTTTCTAAGCTATTTGGCAAAGCGAGTTATAAAACCGAAACAGTTGAAAGTGAAGGAGTAAAAACATCATTTTTTAAAGTTGGTGTAAATAAAATTGAACTATTAGAGGCCACCAAAGCGGATAGTCCAATAGCTAAATTTATTGAGAAAAAGGGCGAAGGCATTCATCATATTGCGTTTGATGTAGATGATATTGAAGCAGAAATTAAACGGCTAAAAGAAGAAGGTTTTAAAGTTTTAAATGAAACTCCAAAAAGGGGCGCAGACAATAAGTTGGTAGCTTTTTTACATCCTAAAAGTACCAATGGCGTGTTAATAGAGTTATGCCAAGAGATAAAGCAATAAATATCTTGTAGGATTTTAAAATATGTAGTAATATTGCACACTCTTATTTAAATAGGATTGCAGCTTATATGCAATAGGTCCTATAACTCAGTTGGTTAGAGTATCTGACTCATAATCAGAAAGTCCCTGGTTCGAGCCCAGGTGGGACCACCAAAAAGCCTAAATTACAAATGTAGTTTGGGCTTTTTTTGTGCCTTATTCTTTGGTATAACTGCATTGTGTGCATTATGTGCATTTTCCCTCTAAAAGTCAACTTGCCAAGTTTTTTGATAGAAAAAGGTTGCATAAGAGGTTGCAATCTAAATTAAAAAGGTTGCAGTTTTTAATTATCTTTGATTTGCATATTATTTAATTGTAATGAGAGAAGAAAAGTTTTTGAATTGGTTGATAGAAGTTGAAAACAAGAGCCCCACTACAGCCAAAACTTATTCTAGAACAATTCATAAATTATCTGAACATCTATCTTCCGTTAAACCCCAAAAGATTGATTTATATGAGCTTGATAACGGATATCTTTTAAAACAGTTTGCTAATCTGTACGACCTAAAAGGTAAATATTCTGAATTTGGAAATATTGGTCATGGAACTTACAGAAATGCCATTAAGGCATACCAAAGATATTTCTCAAAATCTCCAAAGATTCATAGTGTTCATAAGAAAATTAAGGTCAACGATAGTAACAATATTGACCTCACTGAATTTGATTTTCCTAAAGACTTAACAATTGAGGCAGAGCAAATGGCAGATTATTACAAGCTAATTTACTGTTTAGAAAAATCCATAAGGAATTTGATTCAGACAAAGATGCGGGAGTCGTTTGGGAATGATTGGTGGAATTTAAGGATAAGTACCAATATCCAGAGTAATGTTAAAACCAAAATAGATAAAGAAAACTCAGGGATTTACTCAAAAAAATCTTTAAATAAAATAGATTATACAACTTTTGGAGAATTAAGAATTATAGTTAAGTCTAATTGGAATCTTTTTTCCGATATACTCAAGAACATTGAGGATTTTAATAAAATCACTAAAGATTTAAATGTTCTTAGAAATTCAATAGCCCACTCTGTATTACTTCCTCAAGATGAAATATTAAGACTAAATTTAGCATTAAAAGATTGGTTTCGGTTGCTTAAATGATTGCAACTATCTTTTTTTTACCTTAATTATTTTTAGTCAATTAACCTTTTTAAAACCCACTACCTGTGGGGTTTTTAGTTTAAAATATAATATAATGAACACAAATAAACTTAATATACGATTTGTTATATCTAGCAGTAGAATAAGAAAAGACAAAAGAGCTTCACTAATGTGTAGATTGACATATTTAAAAAAAAGAAAGCAATTTGCAACGGGTAAATTTATTAATCCAGACCATTGGAACAGTAAACAACAACTGGTCAAGCCACCAGAACCTGATGCAGAACTCATAAATACACAATTAAGCCTGATTAAAACTAAACTTAGTCAGGCTTTTTTAATGCTCCAAGTTAAAGAAGAAAGTTTTACAGTAGAAGATATATATCTTCAATATAAGGGAGAAAAAGCTCAGAAAGAACAAGGAACTCTTGAAGCTTTCAAACGTTATCTAGAGTCCTTAAAAAAGCTTATAGGCATTGATATACAAAGAGCTACGTGGATAAAATTTGATTATGCATATAAACACGTAAAAGCTTTTATCAAGCATAAATTTAAGCGTAATGATTATCCATTAAATAAACTAAAACTACAGTTTTTAGCTGATTTTGAGTATTATTTAAAGACTGAGAAAGGATTAGGTCAAGCTACTATAAATAAGATGATACAACGCTTTAGAAAGCCTATAAGGATAGCTGTAGCAGAAGGTAATTTGGATAAAGACCCTTTTATGTTATATAAGGCTAAAAGAACTAAAAACAGTATTGTATTTCTATCTCCAGAAGAGCTGAATAAACTTGAAAATCATGAGTTCTCACAACCTAGGTTAAAGTTTGTAAAGGACTTATTTATTTTCTGTTGTTATACAGGATTACCATATAATGAGTTAATGAGGTTGGAATCTAAACATATTATAAAAGGTTTTGACGGTAATTTGTGGATTAAGATATACAGAATGAAAACTTCTAAGCCATTATCAATACCATTGTTACCAAAAGCTTTAGAAATTATGGAACGCTATAATCAAGAGGGTTTTGTATTTCCTAGAATCACTAACCAGAAGTATAACTCATATTTAAAGGAGATTGGAGCTATTACAGGAATTGATAAAAAGTTTACAACACATATGGCAAGGAGAACTTTTGCTTCAACAATATTACTTTATAATAATGTGCCGATGGAGATTGTCAGTGAGTTATTGGGTCATTCCAGTATTAAAGTTACTCAAGATAGTTATGGTAAAGTTGTAGAGAAACGAATTAGTATGGAAATGGAAAATTTAAATAAAGACCTGAAATAAGTATTTCCACACTAATTATTTTTATATATTACTTACTTATAATGAAATATTAATACTACTTATTACATAGTTAATTTAATCACTTTTTTCATGAGAAAGCTTCTATTGTTTTTAATATTTATGGGACACATAGTTCCTAATCAATCAAATGCTCAAAAGTTAAAATTCAAAGAAAAAACGGTAATTAATATAGCCCATAAAGCTAATAAGAATTTCCCAGTTGTTTATGTGCCCTCAGCAAAGAAAACTAAAAAATATAATGTTGTTTTTGATAAAAAGGGTGATACTTTATCGTATCAAAACCAGGAATTTATAGACTGGAAGAACCCAATCCTTCTTGATAGTATCAAAGCTAAGCAAAATGGCATTCGTGATTTTACTCTTTTTGGAGAATTAGGTCCAAAAGATGGTTACTTAGAGGTTTACTTTTACCCTTTCGTTATCGAGGATGGTTTTGATAATGACAAGAAAAAAAGACTTATGAAAGCCAATAAGTTCTTAAGCAAAAATAAATTTCAAATTAAATTAAGTCCAGGACAGAATTTGGGCTTTGATTATAGTAGATTTCATGCGGGTGTGATGACAATGCCTTTTAAAGTATATTTATCATCAAGAAATTCTGATAATTCCAATAATGTTGAAACTGATGCTGGGATAGGTTTATATCTTGGTTCATTATTTGGAACAAGAAGATATCTGAAATTACCTTCTGAAAAGGAATATAGAATTTACGAATATGGATGGTCTATAAATGCCTTTGCAGGGATAAATAAATTAACTATTGATGATAAGAATACATTAGACGTAAATTCATTTCAAGGAAACCTCTTAACCTCTTCTTTTGGAATTAGTTTGGGGTGGCATTACAAGATATTCTCGATTTTTGGGGCATTTGGAATTGATGCTCCCCTATCAAGCAATGGGAAGGATTGGAACTTTAGAGGGAAACCTTGGCTTGGGTTTGGCTTTGGTTTCGAGATTTTATAGTTAGTTAAATCAAAAAATCACTAATCAATTTAGTTTTGAAGCCACATAAGTAAATGTGAAGGAGCTATCAATTAACTTTACATTCTCATGTAAGGTATTTATTTCGATGTCATCAATTCCAATTTCATATAAATTTATTTCCATGTGATGCCCCTTTTTTCCATCCCAATCAGGAGGAATATCCTTTCCTGACAAGGTAATAATAGTTTTTTCATCGTCACAATGAACAATGCCCTGATACCAATCTTCATCTGCATAATCCATGGTTCCATTTGGGGAAAGAGTCAATTTATCATCATACCAATATTGGTCAGCTAACCCCATGCCATTTTCATAGACGGTCCGTACTGTAATAGTAATAGTCCTGGTGTAGTGTTGAGGCATATTAAACTATATTAACATTAATCCCATCTGTTATAAACTACATTGATGTGGTCAACCATATCTCTCATAATATAGAAAAAACCTGGTTGTTCTGTTTCTACATAACAAACTTGAGTAAGTTCATTATTCTCATCCATTGCTTTACAAATATATTTGCCAAAAACTACTTTATCAGTATCTCCATTGTAACTCATTTCCTTTAAAGCCGCTTTAATAATTACTTGGGCATAATCTTCGCTCCATCCATTGAAACAATTTTGATGATTTGAGAACTTATCTTCAAGAAAAGTAATTGTTTGAGTGTCTTTCATAAATTAATAATATATAATTCCATTAATCCAAATGTAAGAAAATATGTTTAAGTTTTTGTTTAACAGAGAGCATAAATTAACTTTTGAAAGCAAAGAAAGCTTAAATTTTGTTGTTATTAACCAATGGTTCAGCGAGGAATGAAGTATTGAAAACTATAACAATATTTACTCATACAAGGCTCATTTTTACCCAGAAGACATGCTGTTTAAAGAGTTCAAAAACTATTATTTAACTTTATACTTTAATCAATACTCCTTTTAATTGACATTATACCGTTGTAAGGAAAAATCGTATATTTAGTATGCAAAAATCATCTTTTTTAGAATTTAAATCTTGATTAAATGACAGATTCATTCGTGAAGTTTATCTATTCTACTGAAAAGGGTTCACCATATCTTATGGTCAAATCATTAACAAAAACTTTTTATGATAAAGAAGTTTACTTAGGTGACCAAGAAGTAGTAGAATCCTTTTTCAACGCAGCCCAAAGGATTTTTTCAAACAACAACTTTCTGAATGAAAATCAAATGGAAGAGTTGTTATTTCTTTTTGAAGAAAATTTGCCGATGTTGGTTTTATGTATATATATTCAATCAATTAGAAATGATGAAAAAAAGTTAGAGGCTTTAATCAGAAATAGAGTGTTAGTTTATAAATTGATAATAAAAGGACATGATGAAGTTATGAATGATATGGGCTATTCAAATAATGAATTATGCATGGGTCTTTTTGATGAAAATTATAATAAAGATGATTTTTCTATGCTAATGAACATTTTGTTTCCTTGACTTTGGTTTAAGGCAGTACACTATTTTTAATTTTTTAAGAATATGACTGTCATAGAGAAGAATTAAATGCAATCAAAAGAAATTACAACCGTAGATTCAATAATAAAGGCATTTTGCAAACTTAGCATAGCCTCTCTAAAAGAAATAGATGCTGAGCTCACCTATTCATATAACAACAAAGAAGAATTGATTGAGGAGTTAAAGCAATTATTTGACGGCATTAAATCAAAAGGTATATCGCAGTTGAAAGTTAAAGACGCTAAGTGCAAATATTGTTATCCTGATAAAGCAGCATTTGGTTTCCATCACCCTCAGACAGATGAATTGATAATCCGTTACGTTATTTTCAAAGAAAGAGATAAATTCTACAGGGTAGAGCAGTGTAAAAATAAACCTATTCCAGATAGGGAAGATGGATTTCCATTTTAATTAACAATATAAACCTATAAATATACCATGCATGATTTAATGGATATAGAACACTATTACCTCAAAGGCAAACAAGCCCTAAAAGAACAGGACACAGAACAGGCCGTTATATATTTTAAAATGGCTTGGAATAAATTCAACAATTCGGACACTGCTTTTATACCTGATAAATTTGTTGATATGGCGCGTGAAGCTTTTGAAAGCTATCTAGATCTAAAATCTTCTAATCATTCCTAAGAAACCTGTTAGGAAAAAAAATTTTTTGAAAAATTTTTGAAATCAATTTTCAACAAGAGCGCAAGCCCATCTAAATAATCAGCCCCCACTCTTTTTTGGTTTTGACTATACCCCCGTATGGTCGATTTCAAATAATTATTAATTCTTAAAAACTAAGGTTATGAATTTACACTTAGAAAGACCTCCTAGAGTGGAGGAAGTTACTTATGCCACAATGGATGGCGAAATGATTGAAACAAAGGTGATTTTGATTCCAGCAGAAGTCAAAGCAGTTCCTCAGCAAATCAGACAGAACTCCAATGGCACGAAATGGCGATTGATATCAGTAACGGTCAATCACCCAACATTGGGCTTGGTAGAACAAACAGCCCAATTATTTGAGCAATCCTACCAGCTTTATCCAGAGCATTTTACACCAGGCAGCCAAATTGAAATTATGGTGCAAACAGAAGGTGAAGGCAAGGGATTAGCAAAAGCACAACTGGTAGCAGCTAAACGTATCGATGTTGATGCATGGAGTCATTTATTGGCAGAAACTTCAGTGGAGAACCAAGTGGTCAATAAGGAATTGGTCGCTTAAATTAAATCAAAAGACAATGAATCAAGGGTTTCAGAAATGGAGCCCTTTTTTTATGTCTTAAAATTTAGAATGTATAACAATTAACATTTTAACACATTATGAAATTACAACAAGCAAAAAGAAGTCAGGTAAAACTTAGATTAGGTTTGTCTGGAGCTTCAGGATTTGGTAAAACCTACAGTGCCTTATTGTTGGCATATGGTATTACAGAAGATTGGTCAAAGATAGCTATCATTGATACAGAGAATAACTCAGCTAGCTTGTATTCCCATCTAGGAGAATATAATGTCTTGACTTTAGAGGAGCCATTTTCACCAGAGAGATATATAGAAGCTATCAAAGCCTGTGAAGGCTATAGTCAGGAAGTGATAATCATTGACAGCATCACCCATGAATGGTCTGGAAAAGGAGGTTGCCTTCAAATCCATGAAAGTCTTGGAGGGCGTTTTCAAGACTGGAGTAAGGTTTCGCCCAGACATCAAGCTTTTTTAGATGCTATTCTACAATCCAGTTGCCATATCATCACTACGGTTAGAAGAAAGATTGATTATTCATTGGATATGAATAGCAATGGAAGAACAAGAGTTATTAAGCATGGAACTAAGGAAATCACCAGAGAGGGCTTTGAATACGAACTTACCGCCAATTTTGAACTTATCAATGATAAGCATTTGGCTAAGGCAAGTAAAGACAGGACAGGTTTGTTTATGGATAAGCCAGAGTTTGTGATAAATGCAGCAACAGGGAAGAAATTAATCCAATGGTGCAATATGGGTACATCACTGGAGATGGTCAAAAAGGAAATAGAACAATGTTCAAATGTAGAAGGATTAAGGCATATCTACAGTAAGTATAAAACCTATCAAAAGCAGATACATCCAATGATACTACAACGTAAAGTAGAACTGGATGCTTTAAACGGTCAACTGGTAGACAAGAATGAAATAATTGAAAATAAATCAAATAAGAGCCATGGAACTGATAGCCAATAGGAATCCACAACAGATGATTTTAGATACATCGGAAATAGTGTCTAAAAGCGGTACTAACTTTATTGAAGCCAATACTAAATCAATTAGCTTGAACCATTTAAGGAAGGATTGCACAATACCTGTATTTGCCAAGGATAACGAGTCCACCATTAGTCATTTTGAATTTATAGATGCAGTAAATGACCTTATAAAGCAACAGTTTCCCAATGAGATTATAAACAGACCCGAGATTAGGGTGTCACATATTATCAAGGGCAGAACACCAGATGCCATTGGCATACCAGCCAAAGAATTAAAGGAACACCAAAAGACCATCTACTATGAACGGATGGCATTTATCATTGAGATACCTTCCTTAACGGAGAATGTCAATAGAAATTCCTTATCACTTACAGTTGGAGGTGTGCGTTCTTACTCAGAGCAGAATCTTTACAGTAAAAAGAGCTTAGAGAAGTTCAAGGTATTTATAGGCTTTAAAAATATGGTTTGCCTAAATCTGTGTATTAGTACAGATGGTTATATGGATAGCATTAGAATTGGAACGATAGGGGATTTAGAGCAGCACATAAAACTGTTGCTTTCTAACTATAATAAAGAAAGGCATTTAGGTATGCTGGAGAAAATGTCGAAGTACCAACTTCTTGAAAACCAATTTGCCCATCTAATAGGAAAATTAAGGATGTACCAGAACCTTCCTAAAGAAGAGAGGAATGGGATATTTCCTTTTGGTTTAAATGATAGCCAAGTAAATCAAGTGGTGAAGGATTATTATAGATGTCCTAATTTCAGTAGAAATGAAGATGGCTCCATCAACCTTTATAATCTGTACAATATTTTGACAGAAGCCAATAAAAGCTCGTACATCGATTCCAACTTTGAGCGGAATGTCAATGCGTATGAGTTCATCAATAAACTGGGTAATTCAATTGAATTTAAGACTAAGGATTACTTCTTGCCTTAATTATTATATAGCTAAAACGTTCTTTTATGAATAAAAAGCAGTTGCAAGAATTACTTAAATACAGCAATCCTAGGGAGCTTTTTGTAGTGACTTGGAACAATCTTCTGAAACAACTTTTTTGTCCGTTTAGGGTTGCTGTAATTCATGATATCGGTGAATTGAAGACGGGTGAAATTGTACTCGTTGAAGAAGTAAAGGTTACTATGGAATTAAAGACTGTTTACTTGATTAAAGGGAAATTTTACCATTACCACCATTTTAATATTCTCATAGATTAGAACAGAGCATTATGCTGTATTTTCATTATCCATTCATTAGGATAAGTTTTGAGAAGGTTTTGGCTCTATAATCCTAAAACCACTGAAAATGTGATTGCAATAAAAAAGGGGGCGTTTAGCCTCCTTTAAATTTCAGTAACAAAGGTTTCTCTGAAACTCTTCCAAATATAGTTTTTACTAGCAGTATATTACTATATAAAAATATATATATAAATATATATACAAAAAGAAACTATTTCTTTCTTTGCTCTACTTTCTTTGTTGGTAAATAAAGGCACTTTTTATTTAGAAAGAATGTGTTTCAATACTTGCCAAGATTCGATGGCTACTTAAAATCAAATTTAAGATTATTTAGAACGATTCTAAGCAATTTTTAAAAGATAGCAGTATAAATCCCTATCTGGCTCATCAAAACATCCTTAGAGACGCTTAAAATTGTTAAAATATTAAATAATATTCAAAAAAATGTTTAATAATAACATAAAAAATGAGAATAATACATCTAAATAGAAAATATATTGAAAATAATGCAAAAAAAATTTGGAAATGTCATAAATTTTTCGTATATTTGTAATATGTGAAATTGGGTTAGAAGGAAGATGAAAGTGATAATGAAAAACCTAAAAAGACAGTCGCATTTTATGTTATTTAGACATTTGTTTTCTTCTTCTTTCTAAGTAACTATTCCCTATTTTCTTTGAATAAATTAAGGTTAGCTTGATAGTTGTTAACTAAGTTGGACATATCCTTAACTGGATATAAATGATTATTGATTATGAGTAAAATTACAGTTTATGATGCTATCATGGGTAGCGGTAAAACCTATGATGCAATTGAGAGAATGAAACACTATTTAAAAGACGGTAAGAAGTTTATTTACATAACACCTTTTAAGGATGAAATTAAGCGAGTACTTATTGCACTGGATAGTAACAATGCGTTCGCTCCTTTAGACCCAGATGAAACTGGAGCATATGAGGGTGAGTTGGATTTGGTTAATGAGGATGGAACATGGGATTTAAATTCAAGTACAATCTATAAATATAATAACAAGAGAACTCAGTTTTTGAAGATGGTATCTGAGGGCAAGAATGTAATTTCAACACATGCTTTATTTTTAGGATTAAAACGTGAGGACTATGAGATATTCCGTGACTATATTTTGATTTTAGATGAAGTTGTAACTCCTCTAAAAACCCATAAAATAGGTGCGCGTGATATAAATATATTAAAAGAGCAAGGGCTAATAGTTATAGATGATAATAACCAAGTACGGTTTATTGATGATGAATATGATGACCCAGGTTTTAGGCAAGTAAAGAAAATATGTAATAATAGTACAGTCTTTTATTTAGACAAATACTTTTTTGTGTGGGTGTTTCCAATTGAGATTTTTAAGCAATTTAAAGAAGTTCAGATTTTAACATATTTATTTGAGGGAAGCCTTTTAGCACCCTATTTTAAGATGTATGAGATTGATTATGGAATAATTAAAAATGATTCTTGTAAAGAATTGGATAATTATAAAAGTCTGTTGCATATTTATTTAGGTAAGGCAAATAATGTTTTGGGAAATAATTCATTTAGTAAAACTTGGATTGATAATCTAAGTAAAAGCAATGCTAAAAAACTGACATTCACTACATCAAATGTTTTTAGGAGAGTTTTTAATACTAAGTCAGATGAAAACGCATATACTACTTTTAAACCCCATAGGGCTAAACTTGCTGGTAAGTGTTATACAAAGGGATTTATTGCAATAAATGCTAGAGCTTCAAATAATTTTAGTCATAAAAAGTCAATGGCTTACTTGGGGAACAGATATTTTGACCCTCAGACGCTGAATTTTTTTAGGGAAAGAGGTATTGATTTAAATGAGGATTTGTGGGCTTTGTCTGAACTTATTCAATGGATATGGAGAGGGTGTATAAGAAATCAAGAAAAAATGAATTTATTCATTCCTAATCACAGAATGAGAAAGCTTTTAATTGATTGGTTGGATGGTAAATATTTAATTGAAAGTACTTCACTTAAAAAAATTGGTTAATTAAACTTTAATGCATGACTTCTTTTCAGGGAGTCATTTAGCTTATAAATCCTTTGTTTATAGGGGTTTTAAGTGGTCTTCCCTAAAAAGAAAAATTAGAAAAAAATGAAAGGAATTATTTATAAAGTTGAGAATAAAGAAAATGGTTTAATCTATATTGGTGCCACAACCCATTCCATGCTTCAACGCAAATTGGACCATGTTGAAAGAGCGAATAGAAATGAAGAGAACAAATTTTATGACGCTATCAGTACGCATGGTGTTGATGCTTTTAGGTGGGAGCAAATAGATTCAGCAAGTTCAATGGATGAGTTAGCTCATAAAGAACAACAATACGTCTTAGAATATAACTCTAAAGAAGAAGGATATAATAGCTCAATAGGTGGTGAGTTTAAAAAAACGGTGTATAAATTTGACTTGGATAATGGTAGGCTATTAGATACATTCGATTGTTTAGATGATGCAGCAAGCTCCATCAATTCAACCAAACAGCATATATCTAGGGCTTGTTTATCTGTCAATAATATTTACGGAGGCTACTTTTGGAGCTATGAGTTGAAGGAACCTTTCTGTCCTTTTAAAGATAAAAGAAGGAAACGTGTGGTTCAATACTCTTTAGATGGGGAGAAAATAGCGGAATTTATTTCTGTGGCAGATGCCTCTAGAAAAACAGGGTCATCTAAAACTTGTATTGCAAGAGTATGCAGGGGTGAACGCAGACAAAGTGGTGGGTTTGTATGGAAATATAATTAGGGCCTAATTTTTAAAACCCAATAGTAATTTAGCTATTGGGTTTTTTTTAATCCCTTAACACTTTCTTCAGTATAAAAATATGCATTCCCTCTTTTTTCAAAATCAAGTTTACCCTGAATTCTGTAGTGCATTAAATCACATCCTTTTATTTTTGCAGCTCTTTGTGTTTCCTTGCTGGAAAGCCATTTTTTTTCTTTTGACATATCCGTCTAATTATTACATTAAATAGAGTCGGAGGATTAATCTTGAAATTACATAAATGGGCGATATGGGCTATGTTAATAATTAAATAATTAATATATAATAGGGTTGTTGACTGGCAAAACCAATTAAGTTATTTTTGAAAGATTACAAACAGTTATGATAAAAATTAGAAGTAAAAAAGCTGAAAAAATAATTTCTGAAATTATAGACCAATATGCTTATGCGGACACCTCTGAAAGACCATGGATTATTGGGTTTAGTGGTGGAAAAGACTCTACAGTTTTACTTACATTGGTTTGGATTGCCTTGCAAAGATTTAAAAACCAAAGCCCTTACCCTCATCAGTTAAGAAGGCCTGTTTATGTGGTTTGTAACGATACAATGGTTGAGAATCCAATTATTGCGAGTTATATGGAAGATGTATTAGCTAAAATTACTGAAGCGGCAAGAAATGAAGGACTTCCAATTATAGTAAAGAAAACAACCCCTCGATTAGATGAGTCTTTCTGGATTAATGTTTTAGGGAAGGGATACCCTGTGCCAAATAATACCTTTAGATGGTGCACAGACAAACTTAAAATAAGACCAACCTCAAGTTTCCTATTAGAACAAATAGATGAGGCGGGAGAAGCTATTGTACTATTGGGTACTAGATATGATGAGAGTGCAACAAGAGAGAGGTCAATGCGCAAACATGAAGTTGAAGGTAAAAGGCTTTCTAAACATAACACTACAGCCAATACTTATGTTTATGCGCCTATTAAAGAATTGATGCTTGAAGAGGTCTGGTATATCATAAATTCAGTGCCATCACCTTGGGGATTTGATAATTCAATTTTATTTCAAATTTATGCTGATGCAAGTGCAGATGATTATGAATGCCCAACAGTTGTGACTAACAAAGAGCATTCATCATGCGGTCAAAGTAGATTTGGTTGTTGGACATGTACCGTAGTTAAAAAAGACAAATCTATGTCTGCATTGATTGACAATGGCCAAAATTGGATGCAACCATTATTGGGTTTTAGAAATAGCCTTCAGGATGAAAGGAATGTACATGAGCATAGAATGCCAGAAAGAAAAAATGGACAGGACGCAGTTTCTGAGGACGGAAGAAATTATGGTCCTTATTGGGATTGGTATAGAGCTGAAAAACTAAGAGAATTATTAGAGATTCAAAAGGAGGTACAAAAGGAAAAGCCACATGTTAACCTCATAACGAATCAAGAGTTGATAGCTATTCAAGTAATTTGGAGTAGAGAAATGATATTTGATTTTAATGTTGGAGACATCTATAAAAAAGTATTCAACAAAGAGATTAGCACTAACAATATCAAGTCTTTGGATGACACTGAGAGAAGGATATTGAAAGACGTATGTGGAGGTGATATGTCCTATTATAATTTAATCGATAATCTACTTACACTTCAAGAAACAAAGACTTTAATGATATCAAAGTATGGGCTTCACAATGATGTGGAGAACCGAATTGAATCATTTGTTAAAGAACTAGAAGAATGAAAATTGACAAAATAAAATTAGAAAATTTTAGAATTTATAAAGGTCATAATACAGTTGACTTTAATTCTAAAAACTCTAAGAACATTAGTGTAATTGCAGGTAAAAATGGATTTGGGAAAACAACATTTCTAACCTCCTTAATATGGTGTTTTTATGGAAAATTAATGGCTCAGGTTGAAGACAAGTACAAAATTGATATTAAGAACTCAGGAGGGTATGAGCCTTATGTTAAGTCTTTAATGAATAGGGATGTCAAGGAAAAGGAGTTATCAAATATTCTTTCTGTTGAAATAGAATTAGAAGACTTGTTAATACCATCAATTCCTTGTAGAACGGTAAGCATTAAAAGAAGTTATAATTTTAGATTACAAGAAGAGTCTATAGAGATTTTGATTGATGGGGATGAGAATGAGTTAACTAAATCAGTAGGTTATGAAGTGTTTATTAATGACTTCATATTACCTAGAGAAATTGCAAAATTCTTCTTCTTTGATGCAGAAAAAATTGTATCACTAGCGGAAGCAAAATCTAAAAGTGAGTTAAAAAGTTTGAGCAAGGCATATTCTGAAGTTTTAGGTATTAAAAAATACGAAGAACTAAAGAAAAATTTAGAATCGTTATTAACCAATTTGAGGCGAAGAGGAGTTAATGAGTTACAACAAACTAAGCTTGAAGCATTAATCTCTGAAGAAAGGGTTTTAGAAAAGAGGATTAATCATAATTCCGATAAACAAGCTGAAATAGATGCTCAAGCATCAATTCTTAAACAAAAGAGTGATAATCTTCAGGAAAAGCTAATTCGAGAAGGCAACTCAATTACTTTAGAAGAATTGAAAGAGTTAAAGTCCAAAAGGGATGAGTTGAAAGAAGAAGCTAAAGCTATTAAAAATGGACTTAAAAAGTTATTGGACTTAGCCCCTCTCGTTTTAGCTGGGAAGCATTTGAAAAGGTTAAAAGAGCAATTAAAACTTGAAAGTAATTTACTCTATGGTGCAATTGATGAAAAGCTAATTGAAAAAGAATTAAAAGACTTTTCAGAAAATATTTTAGTCAGTTTAAGTGCTTTAAACCTAGACGATAAAACATGGTCTGAAGTCGAGAAGAATATTAAAATTCAGCTAGTTAGTAAACTTAATGCTGAGAGTAAAAGTAAAGTTACTGGTAAAATTTATCTTGAATTTGCAGAAGAGAAATATAGAGAGTTCCAAGCCATCTATAACAATATCAAAACTACATTTTTAAGCCAATTTAATGATATAGTTCAAAGTGAAAGAGTCAATAGAGCTGTATTGAGTAGAACTCTTAACAAAATAAAACAAGCCGAGGCAAGAAAAGATAATCACTTAGCTAAGCAATTCAGAGAAGAAAAACTTCAAGCTGATTCTGAAATTTTGAAACTCAACGAGTCCAAAAACCAGTTAATAGAAGAGCTTGGGATTTTAAGACATAAACACGCAAATCAGAAAAAAGTGAGAGTTGAGTATGAAAAGGAATTTAATCTTATTGAAACGGATAAGAAGAAATATGATGTTACATTAAAATTACTTGAAAAAATAAACCAACTTATACTCAAGATAAAACAGGAGAAAAAATATTCTTTACAAAAGTCAATTTCATTAGGATTAAAAAGGTTGATGCATAAAAAAGATTTTATTGCGAATGTAAGAGTAAATATTGTAGATGATGTTATGGATATTGACTTGTTGGATAAGAACAATAATGTTATTGATAAAGATTCACTTTCAAAGGGTGAACAACAGCTTTATGCAACAGCACTTTTAAAAGCATTGGTTGATGAATCAGGAATCCGTTTCCCTGTCTTTATTGATAGTCCATTGCAGAAATTTGATAAGTACCATTCTAAGAATATTATTCAGGAGTTTTACCCAACTATCTCTGAACAGGTAGTTTTGTTCCCACTTTTGGAAAAAGAACTTTCTGAGAATGAATATGAACTATTGAGGCCTAATCTAAATAAGGCATTTTTAATTCATAATGAAGAGGGTGCATCTAGTTTAAAATCTTTACCTGTGGGCGAATTATTTAGTGAATTTAAAAAAGAAAAAGATGTTTACGCATATTAGGACAAGTAAAGAGAACAGAGATGTAGTTGCTCAATTAACCAGGAAACTAAATCTGGGAACAGAAAATATTATTTCAAGAATAGCATTAACATATTCCTTATCATTGGACAGAAAAATGGATATAACCAATATTCAAAATTCTAGTGGTAAGGAATATTCCAGCAAGGTCCTTTTTGGTGAATATATGGATTACTATGCGGGAATGGTGGCTTTACACTACAACCTGCACATATCTGATAAAGACTTGGCTAAATATGTAAAGATGCATATTGATGATGGGTTAGAGCTATTAAATGAAGAAGTAAATTCAAAATCCAATTTAGATGGCTTTGATTTTTTATCTAGTAAAATTGAAAATAACCTCAAAAATTTTTAACAGCTAATTGAATCAAGTAGCTAGAAATTTTATTCTAGCTACTTTTGTATTTGCTAATGTTTAATGCATATCTGTTAACATCTATTTCAGCTTTTTTAAAGTTGACTTTTAAGTTGTTATCTTTGACCAATTCTATTATCTCATTTATATCTTCTTCACTGGTTTTGCAGCCAAAAATTATTTCTTTGAGATTTTCCTTATTAAACTTTCTAGCACTTATACTATCTAATATAATTCTATATTCTTTTTCATAATGCCAATCAATAGATTTATTATAGATTATACTTTCAACAATTTCATTATCTGTATGAAGCCAAGACCAGATATCATCATAATGAGTTTGATATCTTATTTTTTTGTAATTGCCAAAGACTTCATCATCCTTATTCCAATCAAACCCAAAACATATGCCTGTATGATTATCAGAATAATGAGACCACATTAAAATATTATCAGGTATTGAACTTAATGATAAAACACCTTTTTCGTTATGAATCTTTTGTACTTTAGTCTGCAATTCTTTTTTATATTCATCGTTAGATATAAGTTCTTCGCTAATTCTTTCATTGACTAAATCAAAGGCTTGATTAAGTGTTATGCCTTCATATTTTTCTTCTTTCACCAACTTATTGGTGTATTGAACCCTAACTTGAGCGGCTTTTATTTCATTAAGTTTTCCATTAGACCTTAATTTAACTCTGCCATCAAAAGGGTCATTAAATGCTTCTATTCCACTAAAAAACAACTCTTGTTCAGTAATTATTTTCTTTGTCCATTTTTTTTCAGAAGAATTTTTTCTGAATCCTCTATATTTATACAGTTTCATTTAATTTGTTGTTGATGTGATTGATAACCTGTTCTAAAGCTAAACCTCCATATAATTTACTAGTTACACCAATAACTCTTTGAGATAAAGCTTCAGGAGAATCAAACTTTTCTTTGATTGTTTCTATTTCATTTGGGGTAAGATAATCTTCAAAATTTTGAAAATTATTAGTAGCCTTATACATCTCATATATAACATTTGGGTCATTATTTGAAATTGCAGAAGTTACTTCAATTCCATAAGATTTTTGTAGCTTATCTAATTTTCTAAGTTGACTAATTGCATTATTTCTAGTGCACCAAGAATTACGAATAAATAAGATTAAATCAGCTCCTTTTTTAGCATTTATGAAGCCAGGTTTCATGCTTTTTTTCTTTAGAATTATTTCAGACCATATATTGAAATTTTCAATTTTAAAATCATCTTTTTCAAAAAAGTTTAATTCTAAACCATATTCAGAATTAAAGAAAGAATTTAAACCTAAAGAGTTAATGAATTTAAGTTCTTCTGATAAATCAACTGAAGATAATTTAGAATGTAATTCAGTTAAATAAATAAATAACATTTCTTGACCTACTATTTTTTTTAAAAGAATAGGTTCTTGTGAGATGGATAGTTTATTTGCCCAATTTTTTAAAACTTCTTTCTTGTCATTAGGTATTTGGTCATATTCATTCAAAAAGTTAGCTATGGCTCTATCAACTTTGTCTGTTCTTAATCTTATATTGTTATTTATTTTTAGCCTTTCATGAGTTGATAAAATAAAATTGAATATTAACTGTTTATCATCATCAGAAAGGTTAATTATAGATTTTTTAATTTCTTTAGTAAACCATAAAGAGTTGTATGCGTTAACTATAAAAATAACATAAATAGAACAAGTTTCTTGTAATAGCTCTGTGATTTTAGTTGAGTTAATTTCAAATGCAGAATCTTTTGAGCAGTCTTGATTATATATATTATTAAGGATACGTTTAAATTCTTCAAGGTCAGCTTCTTCTTCAGAGTCTGCTACACTTCCTGTCATAAAATCTCTTTGAGCTTGCTGTAATTCTTCAAGGTGTCTAGTTCTTAAAATTAGCAAGTTGTCAAAAACTTCAAGTTCACTATCTGAAAGACCATTTGATATTAATCTATCTTTTATTTTCTGTATTTTGCTTTCAGACAATTCTTCTACAGATTCAGTTAATTCTATCTCTTCAAGAATTGTTGAGTTTAGTTGTTTGGCAATACTTCTTATATCCCTTGTCTTGTCAGCATCCATATATTTTAGCAATATATTAGCTAATATATTTCGGTGTACTGTCATTATGTTTGAAATTTCCCAAGGAAACAGTGTTCTATGATTTGATAAAAAACCTCTATGTTCTTCATCATCCTTTCCAGATTCTTCTAAAAGATAGCGGTTTATAAAATCATTTTTATCTAAGCAGAAATTTTCATCATTAAGCATTTTTTGATAGATATCCTCTTCTTGGTTGCCTGGGTCATTTGCTCCAAGAATTTTAGCTGTAATTCTTCTTTGAATATTTCTATCATCAATGAAAATTAATTTTTCTTCTGAAACTAACCTTGGTGTGTTATTAACATCTATAAATAATGCTCTTGTTGCTTGAATTAAGTCAATATCTGTTATATTTTTGAATATTACAAAAGAAACAGGGATGCTTATATTGTTATAAGTTGTTTCATTTTTTTGATTGTAAAACTCTCTTATTGCACTTACTCGATGTTGTCCGTCAATTACCAATGCAGAAATTTTATTTTTATCCCAAGATATAGATACGGGAAGATTCATTAAGTAGCTATCATCTTCATAATGTTTTTCAACTTTTATAAAATCAATATTGTCAAAACCCTCTTCACTTGAGTTGTAATTTTGTCTTGGTTCCCCTTCTGACTTGGGGAGTAATACAACTGTTATAGCTGGAAAAAACTTAATTAATCTGTTGCTTGATTCTAGATATTCGTTTTTTATTTCTAGAACTCTTTTGTTTGAGATATTACGTTGAATAATTTTATTCATACCCCATCTAGCATCTCCCCTTAAGTCATTAACTAATAGAATGTCTCTGTTTTTGAATAAAGCACCAATAGGAATTGTTGCAGCAAAAACATTAGTATCAAATTCAGAATTTAATTTTTGAATTGAATGTATACATTGGTATTCTGTAGATAAATCTGTGTTTGTTATTCTGACAGGCTTTATTTTATTCATTAAATATTAATTTAAATTTTTATACAAATCAATAAACATATAGTGAGAAGTATCTAATTCTCCTTTTTGCCATAGTGTTTCTAGGTATTCTAAACCACCATTGGCATACTCTTCAATAAGAGTAATGACTTCACTTACAACTTTATTTAATTGTTCCTCTTCCATATCTTCTAGTTCATTCCAGTCAAAGCTTAAATCTTCTGTTTGAGTAAATATAATCATCAACAAAAAATCAACTAGTGAAGAATCTCTTTTCCATTTACCTAATTCTAAAAAATCTGAAGTAAGGTTTCTTGGTGGTAGTGGTAAGCGTGTTTTTCTTTTAATACCCAACATCATAGCATAAATGTACAATTCATATATCGGTCCAAATCTGCTATAATCTGCATTTCTACTACCTTTTTCAGAGAATGCTTCTAATAGAGGTATTCTACTATCAGCATATCTAGGTCTTTTGGTGGTTATATTTGATTTAAATTCTTGTGCAGTCATTACTTTCTTCTTTCAATATTAGTAGTTCTTTCTATTTGAGCTAGTTCTTCATCTACTTCATTTATATGGAAAGTTTTGATGAAATCACTTTTAAGAAGTTTTAGGCCTAAATCTGTTAGCTTCTCAGGTACATCTTTATCATAAAGGTCTTTAACTAAAATGATACTTTGAGGGAATACATCTGGAATTGCTTCAAAGAAACCTTTATTAAAGGCTTTGCCAAATGCAGATAATGGTGCATCAGCTAAAAGTGGATAATTGTAATGAGAAGTATTTGCAGATATAATAGCCATTACTACAGCAAACTTTTTCATTCTTTGAAAACCTTCAGAAGCACCAGATACTTCATTCCCCAACTCATCTATATAATCCAGAGATATGCCTCCAGAAGGAGTTTTTTCAAACTTTAATACACCTCCTTTAATATCATTGTATTTAATTAGGTTTTGGAAGTGTTTATTAGCGTGACTCTCTAAGAGGCTTACCATTTTATCAAAAACACGCTCTTTTGCATTATATGAAGCTTCCACTAGGTCTTTACTTATTTCGTAGTTAATAGTATAACCTTCTGGTATATCTTTGGGGCGCAAGTTTGTAATTTCCTTTTCTGTATTTTTTATATCTGCTTTAATAGACTTAATAGAATCCTCTAACCTTTCAATTCTGGTAAAAGCTTGCTCCATTCTTCTAATTGCCCCTTTATAATTGTTTATTATGGTTGTGGCATTATCTATATGCTCACTATCGGTACCTGCAATTAAAATATCTTTTCTTTGAGACTTTAACGACTTTAATTCAGAGTTAAGTTTATCTAGCCTTTCCTTTAATTCAATTTCCCTTTCTCTTGTTCTAAGAACACTGGTCTGTATTGTATCAAACTTGTTGTAGAAAGGTGTGGCATTTATCTGTAAGTTGCCAAAGAAGTCTTCTAGGTCATTTTTTACAAATGACTTAGGGTTTTTGTTTTTTGGTCTTTCCTTAAGCTTTATAAAATGATTATATGGTTCTGAACCTTCTTTTGCTTCTCTATTACAAACAAAACAATGTTCTTTTTCAATCATACTATCAAGTGATACTGCATCAGGTGAATTTACAGGAAGAAATGTAAAAAAGTCATTTGGGTTTTCAGAAGCATTTAGTAAAGCTTGTTTTTCATACCTAACTTGTCTAAATTCTTTAATCTTTGTCTTAAATTCTTCAATAGAGTTTTCAAAACCTAGAGAAATCCATGAGAAATTCCCATCAAAAAATCTTTTGTTAATACCATCTAGAAAGTTGTCATAGTCATCTTTAACCCCTCTTAATATTCTACTCTTATCTGAAATTTTATCGTCTAAGTCTTTTCTTTTTTCAGCATTAGCAAAGTTTTGTTCTAAGTTGTTTTTTTCTTGTTCAGCATCCTCATATAATTTCTTAAATTCACCAAGCTTTTCAGACTCCTGTTCTAGTTTTAGTTCTAAGGCTTCTTTTTCTTCAATGGCCTTGTCTAACCTGTCGTTATGTTCACTGGTAGCTTTAGTTTGTTTGTTTAAGTCTTTCTCAGCCTTTTCAGCTATCTCTTTTACTAACTTAGAAATCTCTTCATATTTGCTTATGTTGGTTAGTGTTCTAACAGCTTCCTCAATACTTGATTTTTTGCTAAAATCTATCATTTTATCAACCTCTTCGCCTTGGAAAAAGGAGTATTGTCTCAAGGTAGGAAGTATAAGTTGTTTAACTATTGTGTCTTTTTCTTCAGCATCATAAACAGGCTTATATTTAGGTAAAATATGGTCTGTCTTATCTATTTCTATGTCATTGATTGTTACTTGCCAACTGTCAAAATCTGTAATTTTTTCACTTATTCTTGTAGCTGTAAAAGATTTAATAATTTGATATTTATATCTGCCTGTAGAATACTCTATCTTTATACCTGTTTCTACTTGGTCACCAATAGAAGTTTCTTGTTTCGCTTTGTCAGATATTATTTTAACTGCAAAATCTTTTACATTTTTCTTTTGCTTATCATCCGAGTCTAATACTTGGTCATAAAACAGCCACAAAAAAGCATTGAAGAATTTTGATTTTCCAGCACCATTATCGGCAACAATAATGTTTACACCTTCCTCAAATTCATATCTAGTGTCATCATAATCCCCATAATAATTGAAAAAATTTTTGAACGAGATACTGTTTATAATTGAAGCCATATTATCCTATATTATGTACTTTTTTAATTTTTTTATATATCATAGAACTGTTTAAGTGATTGTCATTTTCATTTATAATGACAGAAAGAACTTCAGTTATTTTTTGATGATATGGTGGGTTTGCCTTTAACTCTTTAATATGAGATTCTTTCAACCCATATTTTTCAATAATAGCAGGGTCTGAAAGTATCTCTCTTAAAATTTCGTTTCTTTCCATAAATTTAGATTTTATAGTTCATTGATTATAGTGTCCAAGTCGAGTTCATATTTTTTACAAACAGCATCTAACATGTCTTTTGAATCATAATAGTTCATTGATAAACTGGCAAAATAGGCAACTCTATTTAGTTCGTTATTGACTAGGTTTCTTTCTATATTAAAAAATTCATCTGATAAACCATCTAACCTGGGGATGACTATCATGTCATATATTGTAGAATAGGTTTTGTCTTTGTGTTTCCTCAAAAGCCTACCTCTCCTTTGTATAAATTGCCTTGGATTACCTGTACTACTGGCAAAAACCCCAATTTCAGCTCTTGGTACATCAACTCCTTCATCTAACATTTTCATAGCAAAAAGTAAATCTATCTTACCTTCTGAAAAACCCCTTAATATTTCTTTTAAATTTTGGTCTTCTGATGTGTAAGAGTTCATTTTTAATTCTGGATATTTTTTATGAGAACTCTTTAAAAATTGATTTAAAATCTTTTCACTTTCTCCTTCGTTATTTTCAGAGTAACCTTCTGGGATATAAGCAAATATATATTTGTGTTTATCATGCTTTTTTAAATCTTCAAGAATTGAGTTGAATGTGAATAGCTTATTAGAGGCTTTATGTATGATGTTCTTTCTCTTTAATAAAAGCATTTCTACAATTGGGTCATCTTTGAATTTGCCATTTTCAAAATCAAAATACCTTAACAGTCTTTTAGATATTTCTGTATATTCTTCAAATTCAAATTCTGTAAGCTCGACAATAATTGGATAATACTTATATTCAGTCAAAAAGCCTTCATTTAAAGCTCTTTCCATACTGAAGTTATATGTGTAAGGTGGTGAATCATTAAAGAAACTATCAATTGCTAAAGTTCCCTCTGGGTCATATATTCTTTTGGGTGTTGCAGATAAACCAATTCTCATTTTTGAATTGATGTTTGGCATAATAGATTTAATGCCACTAGCCCCCATATTATGAGCCTCATCTGCTATAAGTAGAAAGTCTTCTTGGACTCTTTTAAATAGGCTTTGGAATCTGTCAAGTACAAAACTACCGTACGTTGTAATAATTATTAAATCTTTTTTAATACCCCATGAGTAATTGCTTACATAGTTAGCAAAATCTTTTTCCCATTTATTGCCACCACCTACTTTTAAAATAATTTTAAAATTAAAGGATTCAACTTCTTCTTCCCATTGGTTGAGTAAGGCTATTGAAGGGACTAAAATTATAGCTCTGTAAAATCCATCTTCTTTATATCTGTTAAGCAAACAGTTCAATGATGTAATTGTTTTGCCTGTTCCTGTGGCCATAGCAAATACGCCAGAGAAATTATTACTTACCCATTCGTTATAAGCTTCTTTTTGGTATTCTCTTGGTTCGGAAATTTTTCCATTGAATTTTGGAAAATGAGGAGTATTGTGAATTTTTTCTATTAACTCCTTGAACTTTAACTTCTTTTTTTCTAAGAGTTTTTTTATCCTTTCGCCGTAACTTTTGTTATTAAACTTTAAAGAGTCATCTAATAAATCTTCAATGTTTTTGTCTCTCCCTATTGCATCTATTACTACCTCAATTTCTTTCTCATCAATATATCTATAACTAGGATGTTCCTTATTGTAAATTTTTTCAAAATTATTTCTTTCATCTTCAATTCTTTTAACGCTAACTTCTCCATTCCAGGGGGCGTCTACTTGAAAGCTTTCGGAGTTTTTAATTAAGGCAGGTAAAGTAAAATTAATACTGCCATCAGTTAAAATATAATCGACTCCATCGAATAGAATCATTTTTTTACAATGGGCTAAATCTACATTATTGAATTTTACTGGGATAATGTTAAGTTTTCCTTGCTTAAGAAGGTATTTTAAACAGTCAAAAAAATGCTCCCCTTCCATACTCAGGTTTTCTTGAATAGATGAAATATCAGAAAAAATATCAATGATTTTATCTTCATTGTTCAGAGCAGTGTTATTAATAAGGTTTTCATAATCATTGAAAGTGAAAATATGATTTGTCACTAACCTCATTTCACCTCCATTATAAATAAACTCCGCAAAAGCTCTTGAGAGTACTTTAATTGCATTAGAGCTAAAATAGCCTAATAATAAATCAATCCTATTGGCTATCGGAAATGCTTCTTCGTAAAACTCTAGAGGTATATGTTCAGAATCCGAACTGTACTTATAGGTCGGGGGGAAGTTGATTTCTTTGAATTTAGAAGGACTCATTAATAGTTGGGAAGTTTTCCTACCAAATATAAGTAAAAACAGGATGTTCTACGCCATCAATTTTAAAATAAAATAGATAAACAATGAATAAAATAAAAAGCAATACACAGGTTTTGTCCTCAATTGAAGCATTTAAATACTGTTTGAAAAACGACAAGTCAGATAATAAGTTTTTGATGTTGATATTGGATACAAATAATAATGTTATTGAATTGAACAATTTGTCTCCAAGAAGTTTTAATGAAAATTATTTTAATTTTAAATATATGACTTCCTTGATTATAAAAGCCAGTGGACGGTCAATATACCTTATAGAAAGGATAAGTTTTAATGATTATTATTCCTTTAAGGGGAAGCTGAAATTTTTTAAAAAACTAATTCAAATGACCGATTTGTTTAATATTAAAGTATGTGATTATATGCTGGTGTTTCATGACAAAACCACGAACGAAATCTAGGTTATTAGGCTTAATTTAAGGGTGCTTAAAAGTATTTAAATAATTAACTTATTGAATATTAGTACAATATATGCCCTGGTTCGAGCCCAGGTGGGACCACGTAAAAGCCTAAATTACAAATGTAGTTTGGGCTTTTTTTGTTTAAATAATTATATTCGCTTAAAACATTAAGTGCAGGAATCAAATAGCAATAAAAGGTTAAAAACACTTTCAGAAGAGTTGAAAGGAGAGTTCTTTTTTGATGATTTGTATAAAAGCATTTACGCTACTGATGCTTCAGTGTATCGTAAACTACCTTTAGCCGTAGCATTTCCAAAGGACAAAGACGACATAAAAAAACTTATTGCGTTTGCTCATGAAAATCACACGACTTTAATTCCAAGAACAGCAGGGACCTCTTTAGCTGGTCAATGCGTAGGTGATGGTATTGTAGTTGATGTCTCTAAGCATTTTACGAAAATTTTAGAACTTAACGAGAAGGACAAAACTATTACCGTTGAACCCGGAATTATAAGGGATGATCTTAATTTGTTTCTTAAACCTTACGGATTGTTTTTTTCACCAAATACATCCACAAGTAACCGTTGTATGATTGGAGGTATGGTTGGGAACAATTCCTCTGGTTCAACTTCTATAAAATATGGTGTTACAAGAGATAAAGTTTTAGAACTTGAAACTATATTATCTGATGGTTCTGAAGCTGTTTTCAAAACTATAAAAAAAGAAACTATTGCTAAGAAAGCAGAAGGCAAAAGTTTAGAAAGTAAAATCTACAAATCTCTTTTTGAAAAACTTTCAAATTCTAAAATTCAGGCTGAAATTCATAAGGAATTTCCTAGTAAAACCATTCACAGAAGAAATACAGGTTATGCAGTTGATGCTTTTTTAGATAGTAATTCAGAAGACGGATTATTTGAAGATATAAATATTTCAAAATTGCTTTGTGGAAGTGAAGGAACCTTGGCATTTACTACTTCAATTACTTTACAATTAGACAGTTTGCCTCCTAAAAAAGAAGTGCTGATTGTCCCACATTTTGCAAGTGTTCAAGAAAGTTTAGAAGCCACTGTGGTTGCCATGAAACATAGTTTATATGCCTGTGAGTTATTAGATAAAACTATTCTTGATTGTACAAAGAATAACCGAGAACAGTTGAAGAATAGATTTTTTATTGAAGGAGATCCAAAAGCTGTGTTAATGTTAGAATTAAGGGCTGATTCAAAGCAAGTTTTAAAGGAAAAAGCCCAGAAATTAATTCAAGATTTAAAAGACTCAAATTTTGGATATGCGGTTGCTGAACTTTATGGAGAGGATATAAAAAAGGCGTTAGATTTAAGAAAGGCTGGTTTAGGGTTACTTGGTAATATTATTGGAGATGCTAAAGCAGTAGCATGTATAGAAGACACGGCTGTAGATTTAAAGGACTTGCCAAATTATATTGCTGAATTTACTAAAATGATGGATGGCTATAATCAAAAAGCAGTGTATTACGCTCATGCAGGTGCTGGTGAAATTCATTTACGACCAATTTTGAATTTAAAAGACTCTGAGGATGTGAAACTCTTTAGAGAAATAACCGCTAATACAGCCAAACTGGTAAAAAAATATAAAGGTTCTTTTAGTGGGGAACATGGAGATGGGATTGTTCGCGCTGAGTTTTTATCGCTCATGATTGGTGATAAAAATTATCAACTATTAAAGGAGATTAAAAAGATTTTTGACCCTAATAATATTTTTAATAATGGTAAAATTGTAGATGCTTTTCCCATGGATGAGTCGTTGCGCTATGAAGTTGATAGAAAAGAACCAGTAATTGAAACTTTATTTGATTTTTCAGATTCTGAAGGACTACTAAAAGCTACGGAAAAATGTAACGGTTCTGGAGACTGTAGAAAACCCGTTTCAGCAGGAGGCACCATGTGTCCTAGTTATAGGGCAACAAAAAACGAAAAGGATACCACTAGGGCAAGGGCAAATGCTTTAAGAGAGTTTTTGACCAATTCAAATAAGAAGAATAGATTTAACCATGAAGAATTAAAGCAGGTTTTTGACTTGTGTTTAAGTTGTAAAGCTTGTGCTAGTGAATGTCCTAGTAATGTGGATGTTGCTAGTTTTAAGACAGAGTTTTTATACCAATATCATAAGGAAAACCCGCCCACATTTAGAACACGAATAATTGCGCATAATGTTAAGTATAGCAAGATGGGTAGTGTTTTTCCTCATCTGACGAATGCTATTTTAAATACAACGTTGTTGAAAATGGCTCTTGGAATTGCTACTAAAAGAAGTATTCCTAAATTGGCACCAACGACATTTAAAAAGTGGTACATTAAGAATAAATTCAAATATGATAATGTCATGTTTGATAAGGGAGAACTCTATTTGTTTATTGATGAGTTTACTAATTTTTACGATATTGAGGTAGGTAAAGATGCTTTAGAATTACTCTCAAAACTAGGTTATAAAGTACGTGTAATTGAGCACGAAGAAAGTGGGAGAAGTTTTATTTCAAAAGGGTTTTTAGATGAAGCTAAAAAAATAGTTGATAAAAACGTATCCATATTTTTGGGTTTGGTTTCTGAAAAGATTCCTTTGGTAGGTTTGGAGCCCTCGGCAATTTTATCGTTTAGAGATGAATACTTCAGATTGGCTGAAAACAAAGAAGCTGCTATAAAGATTTCAAAAAACACATTCACCATAGAGGAGTTTATTAATAATGAGCGATTAAAAGGAAATATTTCTGAAAATCAATTTACAGATCAGGAACGTGTTGTGAAAATTCATGGGCATTGTCATCAAAAGGCATTAAGTAGTATTGAATCTACGTTTTCAATGCTAAATCTTCCAAAGCGTTATTCTGTAAGTATTATTAATTCTGGTTGTTGTGGGATGGCTGGGTCTTTTGGTTATGAAAAAGAACATTACAAGGTTAGTATGCAAGTAGGAGAAGACAGTTTGTTTCCAAAAATCAGGAATTATAAAGATGATGTGATCATTGCGGCACCTGGAACCAGTTGTCGTCATCAAATAAAAGATGCTGTTAACAGAAACTCAATGCACCCTATAAGTATTCTAAAAGCTGCATTAAATACAGATAATGATTTGTAGTAAATAGTCACTATCTAATTTGTTGGAAGTACACGCTTCTTTTCTGTAGAAAATGGTTTACTTAACAAACTTTTTTCTTTACTAATAACACATGTACCATATTACTTTAATCAACCCGTTGTGCATTTTAAATAATGCTAATTTTAATATTATTAATATTTCGGTCAAAGATAAATTTATTGATATATTGAATAACAGTCAATGCCGTTATCTTAGACAGAATCCTAGTCTTAAACCCTTCAAATGACTTTGCGT
>NZ_SMZJ02000010.1 GCF_004358095.2 Seonamhaeicola sediminis | reverse complement strand
ATATTTTTCGTAAAACTTCCAATATTCTTTTGTAATTTGCATTTAAGTTGTTCATTATTAATGTTTTGTGGTTAAAACAATTTACTGATTATCAGTAAGATGAACAACTTTTTCTTTTTAAATCATAATGCACAACGGGTTTTAATCAATAAAATGTTAATAAGTATCGTTAAATTTTTCTTTTTAAATTATATATATTTGTTTTTCAAGTAAAAAGAGGGAATATTTTACGATGATATTATTATATAAAAACCAGCTATTTAGCTATAAAAACTGTATTTCATCGGGTTTTTGTGTTTTTTATGGGTGTTTTTTATGAATATAACCTTCTCATTATTTTGATAAAAAGTGTTTTTTTTTACTTTTGCCAAGCCCATGACTACTAGAAAAAGAAGAATATTAACCTTAGGAATAATTGTGTTTATAGGTGTTTTGTGCTTTGCTCAAAAAGGAGGACCAACACCTCCTCCCCCTCCTACAGGAGGTCCTTCTCCTCCTGGTCTTACAATTGGAGTGGATACTTTATTTCTAGTAGTGTTAGCTTTGTGTCTCGGTGTTAGAAAACTTCTCTCTCAAAGCAGTAGTATAAGCAAGTAGTTTTAATAATTTGTTATATTCATTGCTAACAACTTTGTAACATATTTTCCTAGAACATCAAACTCTAAATTTACAACTGTACCTTCTTTAAAGGTGTTAAAGTTAGTATGCGTGTAAGTGTATGGTATGATAGCTACACTAAACGTGTCTTTTTCAGAGTTTACAACTGTTAAGCTGGTTCCGTTTATGGTTATAGAGCCCTTTTCTATGGTGAGGTTATTTAAAGTAGCATCGTATTGAAAGGTGAAAAACCAACTACCGTTTTCTTCTTTAATATTAGTGCAAATACCGGTTTGATCAACATGGCCTTGAACAATATGGCCATCTAACCTATCTCCTAATTTCATGGCACGTTCTAAGTTTACCTTGTCATTACGTTGTAAAGTACCTAGGTTAGTTTTGTCTAAAGTTTCCTTTATGGCAGTAACCGTGTACTCATCATTATCTATGTCTACAACTGTTAAACAAACCCCATTATGAGCAACACTTTGATCTATTTTTAATTCGGATGTAATATTACTTTTTACAGTAATATGAAGGTTTGTGTTTTCTTCTCTTAAACTTGTGATAATACCAATATCTTCAATAATTCCGGTAAACATATTATTATCTGTTTATTTGGTTAAATTTGCAAAATCAAAAATACATGATTTTTTTCATTTAAAGATTTATCAAGATAAAATGAAAAGATTCTATATACTAACATAGAGGATACTAGAGTGCTGTAAAATTTTAGGGTTTTTTGAATAAAAATATACACCTCAACAGAAAAAAATTAATAACAAAAGTTGTCTTTTTTTAATGAAGTACGAAGAAAATATAATAGTAGGAATATCAATAGGTGACTTAAACGGTATTGGTGGCGAAATAATATTGAAAACATTTGAAGACACCATGTTTTTAGAATTGTGTACACCAGTAATTTTTGCTTCAGCAAAAACCATGAATTTTTACAAAAGTCATTTTAAATCTACCATTAATTTCCATAACATTAATAGTCTCAGTCATCTGGTACATGGTAAAGTTAATGTGTTTAATTGTTGGAATGAGCCCGTAAAAATTGAATTTGGAAAAGAAGACATCAAAATAGGAGAATATGCTATAAAGTCTTTAAGAGCTGCTACTGAGGCCTTAAAAAATGAAGCTATTAATGTTTTGGTTACAGCACCTATTAATAAGTATAATATTCAATCGGATGAATTTAAATTTCCTGGACATACAGACTTTTTAGCCCAAGAATTAGAAGGGGAAAGCCTTATGTTTATGGTTACTGAAAATTTAAGAGTTGGTTTATTAACAGACCATGTTCCTGTTAAAGATGTGGTTGAGCATATTTCAGAGCAGCTTATTATAAAAAAGATTCATACCATTTATGATTCCCTTAAGAAGGACTTTAGAATATCAAAACCTAAAATAGCGGTTTTAGGAATCAACCCTCATACAGGTGATAATGGTGTTATTGGAAAGGAAGATGATGAGGTATTGCGTCCTACACTTAAAAAGATCAAGGATGAAGGCAAATTGGTTTTTGGACCTTATGCAGCCGACAGCTTTTTTGGCTCAAATAATTACAAAAATTTCGATGCAGTAGTGGCTACCTATCATGATCAAGGACTGATTCCTTTTAAAACATTATCGTTTGGACAAGGTGTTAATTATACAGCGGGTTTAAACAGAATTAGAACGTCTCCAGACCATGGAACAGCTTATGAAATTGCTGGAAAGGGATTAGCAGACGCTGGTTCATTTAAAGAAGCCATTTATACGGCTATTCAAATTTACAGAAATAGATTTGATTATGAGAGTCTTACCTCTAATCCGCTAAAAAAGATGCGCAAATAGATATAAACAAAAAAATGTTTATAAGTAATGTTGCTTAAGGTAAAAATTTATATATTTGCAGGCTCAAAATAGATGTGATAATGAAGCTATTGAAAGAATTTGTAATCCAATTTGTAGGATTAAAATTAGGAAAGCATCATTTTGACTATGAAATTGAACAAGCGTTCTTTGATTTTTTTGAGTATAAAGAGTTTAATAATGTTAATGTTAATGTTAATGTTGCGCTAGAGAAAAAGTCAACATTGTTAGAATTACATTTCAAAACCTCTGGATTTGTAAACATTAATTGTGATTTAACTAATGAACCGTACAATCAAACTATAGAAAATGAGTTTGATTTGGTAGTTAAATTTGGCGATGAATATAATGACGAATATGAAGATATTCTAATAGTACCTCATGGAACTTATGAAATCAACATTCAGCAGTATGTTTATGAATTAATTGTCTTGGCTGTGCCAATTAAAAGAGTGCATCCAGGTGTAAAAGACGGAACATTAAATTCAGATATACTTGATAAACTAGAAGAACTTAGTCCAAAGCTAAATAAAGATAAAGACAAAAAAGAGGATATTGATCCTCGTTGGAATACATTAAAGAAACTATTAACGGATAATAAATAATATAGAAAATGGCACATCCTAAGAGAAAAATCTCTAAAACAAGAAGAGATAAGAGAAGAACTCATTATAAAGCATCTGTGCCACAGATTGCTACTTGCCCTACAACAGGAGAAGCGCATTTATACCACAGAGCGCATTGGCACGAAGGAAAATTATATTACAGAGGTCAGGTGTTAGTTGACAATTCTGAAGAAGAGAACGTGGCATAACAAGATTTGCGCGCACAATATGAAACGCTCACTTGTGAGCGTTTTTTTTATGACACACTTTTACATAAAAAAGCAAAAACAAACATATTTGTGTGTTATTACGCTAAAATTTAGTAGTTTTCACCAAATTTTACATTGTTTTGTTAAATTTTAGTGATTTTTTAGTCAATTTAACGCTTAGTTTATGAGTAAAATTTCAGCGGCAATTACAGCTGTGGGGGGCTATGTGCCCGAATATGTGTTGACCAATCAAATTCTTGAGACTATGGTTGATACAAATGATGAATGGATTACCAGCAGAACAGGAATTAAAGAACGAAGAATTCTTAAAGAAGAAGGTAAAGGCACTTCTTTTCTTGCCATTAAAGCAGCACAAAACTTAATAAATAAAAAAGGATTAAACCCTAAAGAAATAGAACTGGTTATTGTTGCCACTGCAACACCAGACATGAAAGCAGCATCAACGGCAGCTTATACAGCTTCTGAGATAGGAGCAACCAACGCTTTTTCTTTTGATATGGATGCCGCCTGCTCTAGCTTTTTATATGGAATGTCAGTAGCTGCTAGTTACGTAGAGTCTGGTAAATACAAAAAAGTACTTTTGATTGGAGCCGATAAAATGTCTTCTTTAATTAATTACAAAGACAGAGCCACTTGTATTATTTTTGGAGATGGCGGTGGTGCGGTTTTATTTGAACCTAATGAAGAAGGTTTAGGGTTGCAAGATGAATATTTAAGAAGTGATGGTACTGGCAGAGAATTTCTACAAGCTACCTACGGAGGTTCTATACACCCTATAACACATGAGGCTATAGACCAAGGTGGGCAATATGCTTTCCAAGAAGGTAGAACAGTATTTAAAAACGCAGTCTTTAATATGGCTGATGCCACCATGAAAGTGATGGGGCGCAATAATTTAACCAAAGAAGACATAGCATGGTTAACGGCACATCAAGCAAACAAGCGTATCATTGATGCTACAGCAGATAGAATGGAACTAGAGCATGAAAAGGTAATGATGAATATTCACAAGTATGGAAATACTACATCTGCTACCTTACCGTTATTATTACACGACTACGAATCACAGCTTAAAAAAGGAGATAATATTATATTTGCTGCCTTTGGTGGCGGATTTAATTGGGGAGCCATTTATTTAAAATGGGCATATAATTCAGATAACTAACCATTAACTAATTAGTAAAATTATGGATATTAAAGAGATTCAAAACCTAATCAGGTTTGTTGCCAAGTCTGGTGCAAGCGAGGTTAAATTGGAAATGGATGATGTAAAAATCACTATAAAAACAGGAACGGATACTGAAACAACTATTGTTCAACAAGTTCCTGCTCCACAGATAGCACAACAACCAGTTGCTATGCCAGCAGCTCCTGTTGAAGCTGCTCCAGCTGCACCGGTAGCTCAAGAATCTGCAGCACCTGCCACTGATGATTCAAAATATATTACAATTAAATCACCAATAATTGGTACTTTCTACAGAAAACCATCACCAGATAAACCTTTATTTGTTGAAGTAGGTCAAACCATTGCAGAAGGCGATGTGCTTTGTATTATTGAAGCTATGAAACTTTTCAATGAAATTGAATCTGAAGTTTCTGGAAAAATAGTGAAAATTTTAGTTGATGATTCTTCTCCAGTAGAGTTTGATCAACCGTTATTCTTAGTAGACCCTTCATAACCAAATTTAAAATTCCAAAAAACAAGTCCCAATTTGAAGGAATTTGGAATTTGAAATTTTAAATAACTATAAGTTATGTTTAAAAAAATATTAGTAGCCAATAGGGGAGAAATAGCACTACGTGTTATTAGAACCTGTAAAGAAATGGGCATTAAAACTGTTGCAGTTTATTCTAAGGTAGATGAAGAAAGTTTGCACGTTAAGTTTGCCGATGAAGCTGTTTGTATAGGACCAGCACCAAGTAGTGAATCTTATCTTAAAATGTCCAATATTATAGCTGCTGCCGAAATTACCAATGCAGATGCTATTCATCCCGGATACGGATTCTTATCCGAAAACGCTAAGTTTTCAAAAATTTGTTCAGAGCACGGTATTAAATTTATTGGAGCTTCACCAGAAATGATTGATAAAATGGGAGACAAGGCTAACGCTAAAGCAACTATGAAAGCTGCGGGTGTACCCTGTGTTCCTGGAAGTGATGGTGTTATTGAATCTTATGAAGAATGTGAGAAACTGGCGGAAGAAGTAGGTTATCCTGTAATGCTAAAAGCCTCAGCCGGAGGTGGTGGTAAAGGGATGCGTGGTGTTTTCAAAAAAGAAAACCTTAAAGCCGCTTGGGATTCTGCAAGGCAAGAAAGTAAAGCCGCTTTTGGAAATGATGATATGTACATGGAAAAACTCATTGAGGAGCCAAGGCATATCGAGATTCAAATTGTAGGCGATTCTACAGGGAAAGCGTGTCATTTGTCTGAAAGAGATTGTTCAGTACAACGCCGTCATCAAAAATTAACTGAAGAAGTACCATCTCCATTTATGACCGATGAGCTTCGTCAAAAAATGGGAGAAGCCGCAGTACGAGCTGCAGAATATATTAAGTACGAAGGAGCAGGAACAGTAGAGTTTTTGGTTGATAAACACCGTAACTTCTACTTTATGGAAATGAATACACGTATTCAAGTAGAGCACCCAATTACAGAGCAGGTCATTGATTTCGATTTAATACGAGAGCAAATATTGGTGGCAGCGGGTGTGCCAATTTCTGGAAAGAATTATATGCCAAATTTACACTCTATTGAATGTAGAATTAATGCCGAAGATCCGTTTAATGATTTTAGACCTTCACCAGGGAAGATTACCACACTTCATGCACCGGGAGGACATGGTGTTAGATTAGATACCCATGTATATGCAGGATATTCTATTCCACCAAATTATGACTCAATGATTGCAAAGTTAATCACAACAGCACAAACTAGAGAGGAAGCCATCAACAAGATGAAACGTGCTTTGGATGAGTTTGTTATAGAAGGTATAAAAACAACTATTCCATTCCACAGGCAACTCATGGAGCATCCAGATTATTTAGCAGGTAATTACACCACTAAATTTATGGAAGACTTCAAAATAAAACATATTTCTGAAGATGAATAAATTAAAACTCCGAAAGCAATTTCGGAGTTTTTTTATGGTCTTTCTATGCATTATAAAATTAGAGTTAGTAGTTTGTCCTGAGCGAAGTGGAAGGGTTGTATCTTTTAATAGTACCTCATAAAAGCATACCATTTCTATCCTTAACGCAAAAGCACTAACTTAGTATCATGAACTTATCCTATTGGGAAATAAAAAGTTGGTTAACTAATATTGACTATACTATTGTTGGTAGTGGTATTGTTGGTCTTAGTTGTGCTTTAAAATTAAAGGAAAGATTTCCTAAATCAAATATTTTAATATTAGAAAAAGGGGTATTACCACAAGGAGCTAGTACAAAAAATGCAGGTTTTGCATGTTTTGGAAGTTTAAGCGAAATTCTAGACGATTTAAAAATCCATTCTGAAGAAGAGGTTGTTAAACTTTTACAAAAGCGTGTAGATGGTTTGCATCTATTACGAGATACATTGAGCGACTCTAATATCGACTTTCAACAAAACGGAGGCTATGAATTGTTTTTTAAAAATGACGGGTTATTAGATACGTGCCTGTCTAAAAAGGAATATGTCAATGAACTTTTAAAACCTATTTTCAAAGAGGATGTATTTACAATAAAAACCAATAGGCTAGGTTTTAAGAATATTGAGGAGCAGTATATTTTTAACTCTTATGAGGGGCAGATAGATACTGGTAAAATGATGGTATCCCTCCTGAATTTAGCACTTAATAAAGGCATCAAAATACTTAATAGTATATTGGTTAAGTCTTTTTCAGAGGATAGTAATTCTGTCAAAATACAAGCCAATCTGTTTGAGTTTTCCTCATCAAAGTTATTATTAGCAACCAATGGTTTTACATCAGAAATACTCAATGAAAAAGTTACACCTGCAAGAGCACAAGTTTTAATAACCAAACCCATAAAAGATTTGCATATTACAGGAACTTTTCATTTGGATAGAGGTTACTACTATTTTAGAAATTTTAAAAATAGAATTTTACTAGGAGGAGGTAGACACTTGGATTTTAAAGGAGAATCTACAACTGAATTTGGTCAGGCATATCATATTCAAGAGACGTTAGAAAACCTTTTAAAAACAACCATTTTACCAAACACCAATTTTGAAATTGATCATCGTTGGAGCGGTATTATGGGTGTTGGAAATAAAAAGGAAGCTATTGTAAAACAATTAAGCAATAATGTGTTTTGTGGTGTCAGACTTGGAGGTATGGGTATTGCCATTGGAAGTTTAATTGGAAAAGAATTAGCAGATTTAGTTTAAATGAATATCAAACAACAACTATACAAAAAGTGCGAAGTGTTTATTGCAAATAGATTACAAACGGTTAAAAGCACTATTAATGAAATACAAGAATCATTAACTACTGAAACTAAAAGTTCTGCAGGAGATAAGCATGAAACAGGTAGAGCAATGTTGCAATTAGAGCGTGAAAAAGTTGGTAATCAATTATCCGAAATTCAGAAAACACAAGAGGCGCTTACTAAAATAGACATTACTAGAACATCAAATGCTGTTAGTTTAGGCAGTTTGGTTAATACATCAAAATTGAATTATTTTATTGCTATTAGTGCTGGTAAATTAAATATTGAAAAAGAGACTTTTTATGCAATCTCACCAAGTACACCTATTGGAGAATTATTGATGGGTAAAACAGTTGGAGATTTAATAAGGTTTAGAAATCAGGAGTTTATAATCGAGAAAATAGGGTGATTATTTATGAATACTCAAAGCTACTTCTTGCCCTTTTTTAAGCTCTTTATAATATTTGAATAACAGGTTTTGTTCATTCATATTAGCTTCAATTAAATAGTAATTTCCTTTATAGTAGGATTGCTTTACTGTTGCTTTTAGACTAGAATTTTCTACCACTTTAATTTGATGGGAATATACAATACCATAGGGTTCTATAACATTAAATTCGCCAAAAAAGGATGCAATTAATGGTGTTTTAGGGTTATTGTATAATTGCTGGGGTGTATCGCTAGCAATAATTTCGCTATTGTGAAGTACAATCATTTTATCTGAAAAAGATATGGCATCGTCTTTATCGTGAGTAGCAACAATACAAGTGATGTTTTTATTCTTTAGGTATTTGAATAAACTTCGCCTTAAAGATTGCTTTTTAAAGTTATCAATATGGCTAAAAGGTTCATCAAGCAAAATAATTTCAGGTTGTTTTGCTATAGCTCTAGCTAAAGCTACTCGTTGCTTTTGTCCACCACTTAATAGTTTTACTTTGGTATTTGCAAAAGTTGATAATTGAACAACTTCTAATAATTCTTCAACTCTTTTTTGTTTTTCTTCTGGGTAGAAATTAGAAAGAAATTCACCAATATTTTCGGCTACGGTGGTAAATGGCATTAAATCAAACTCCTGAGCGACGTATTTCATGAAGTCATAACCAACAATCAAATTGAATGCTGGACCAAGAATTTTAGTTTTGTTCCAAAATATTTCGCCCTCATTTAAATCATATTCTCCGTACAGTAATTTTAACAAAGTACTTTTACCAGAACCACTTTCACCAATAATAGAGAGATGTTCTCCTGTATTGATTGTAAAGTCTATATTTTTTAGAACTTTCTTTTTGTTGTAACCAAACGATATGTTTTTTACCTGAAGCATAAAGTTGCAAAAATAGTATAAAAAAAATCTGCCCAAAATTTTAGCAGATTTAGGGTTTGCGGTTTATAATTTATCCTTTAATTTTTTTCTTTGGTTTGTATGGTAATACTTCAAAACCCATGTTATACAGTGTGAATCCAAAAATATCAGCATATTGTTCAATGGTTTTACTTACTGGGGTTCCTGCGCCATGACCAGCGTCGATTTCAATTCTTATCAAAGTTGGGTTATTTCCCGCTTGTTTACTTTGTAATTCGGCAGCAAATTTAAAACTATGTGCTGGCACAACACGGTCATCATGGTCGCCAGTGGTTATTAAGGTTGCTGGATATTTGGTCCCCTCATTTATATTGTGCAGGGGCGAATAAGCTTTTAAGTATTCAAACATTTCCTTACTGTCTTCGGCAGTTCCATAATCATAGGCCCAACCTGCTCCAGCAGTAAACGTGTGGTAGCGTAACATATCTAGTACACCCACAGCTGGTAATGCTATTTTAGCTAAATCGGGTCTTTGTGTCATAACAGCACCTACCAAAAGGCCACCGTTAGAACCACCACGAATAGCTAAATATTCTGAAGAGGTATATTGGTTTTCAATTAAATATTCTCCAGCCGTAATGAAATCGTCAAACACATTTTGCTTTTTAGTTTTAATACCAGCATCATGCCATTTTTTGCCATATTCACCACCACCACGAATATTTGGGACCGCATAAATACCACCCTGTTCCATCCAAACAGCCATAGCAATACTAAATCCTGGGTTTAAACTAATATTGAAACCACCATAACCATAAAGGATTGTTGGATTTTTACCATTGAGCTCTATACCTTTTTTATGAGTAATAATCATAGGTATTTTAGTACCATCTTTAGAGTTGTAAAACACTTGATTACTTTCATAGTCATCACTGTTAAACTCTATAGAAGGTTTCCAGTACAATTCGGTTTCACCGGTTTCTAGATTGAACTTATAAATACTTGATGGTGTGTTATAGTTTGTAAAACTAAAGTAATCAATAGACTCTTCTTTTTTACAACCAAATCCATTTGCTTTTCCAACTCCAGGAAGTTTTATAGTACGAATAAAGTTCCCGTTGTAATCGTATTGCATTACTTTAGAAATAGCATCAACCATATATTCTGCAATAATATATTTTCCAGATGTTGATGGTTGTAACACAAAGTTAGTTTCTGGGATTATGTCTACCCAATTTTCAGGTGCTGGGTTTGAAACATCAACCTTCACAATGCGTTTGTTAGGTGCATCTAAATTGGTAACTAAATAGAGTGTACTTCCGTCATTGTTTAAAACAGAAGTATTACTTTTAGTATGATCTAAAATGGTTATCCAAGAACTGTTCTTTTTAGATAGGTCTTTTATATAAAGTTTGTTTCCAGTAGTAGAAATTCTGGGTGAAATAAATAAACAGTTATCGTCTTCCGTTACACCAGCGTAAATATAGCGGTGTTTCTCATCGGGTGTTCCACCAAAAACTAATTTATCATCTTTTTGAGACGTTCCTAATTTATGATAGTAGACTTTGTGCTGGTCTGTTTTTGAAGACAGTTCACTGCCTTCAGGTTTATCGTAACTAGAATAGTAAAATCCTTCATTTTTGTACCATGAAATCTGTGTGAATTTAACATCAAAAATGGTGTCTCCAATATTTTCTTTAGTTTCAGTATCCATTACGATAATCTTTCTCCAATCACTTCCATCTTCAGATATTGAGTATGCAAGGAAACTTCCATTTTTAGAGAAACTAACTGCATCCAAAGAAGTTGAACCATCTTTGGAAAAAGAATTTGGGTCTAAAAATATATCTTCCCCACCATTTTCTTTCTTCTTGTAGAGTACATAATGGTTTTGCAAGCCATTGTTTTTGTAGTAGTAAATATTGTTTCCTTCTTTGAATGGCGCACTAATTTTTTCATAATTCCAAAGTTCAGAAAGCCTTTTTTTAAGTTTATTTTTAAAAGGAATTTTATTTAAATAGTTCTGGGTAACTAAATTTTGAGATTCAACCCATTTTGTAGTTTCCTCACTCATATCATCTTCTAGCCAGCGATATGGATCTTTAACTTCAACTCCAAAATAGGTGTCTACTGTATTAACAGTTTTGGTTTTAGGGTAATTCAGAACAATAACATTTTTTTCTGAAGTTTGATTTTTGCATGCCATTAAAATAATAAGACATAATACAATAATTATTACTCTTTTCATTGATTGATGTATTTATTTTACAAAAATAAAAAGGCCCCTGCGGTCAACAGGAGCCTTTAACAATCTTTTAATGAAAAGTAATTATACTAAATTATTTTCAACTAAATATTCGGCAATTTGAATAGTGTTTGTAGCAGCACCTTTACGCAAGTTGTCTGCAACTATCCACATATTTAATGTATTTGGTTGCGATTCGTCTCTACGGATGCGACCAACAAAAACATCGTCTTTATCATGTGCATAAATTGGCATAGGATATGAATTGTTTGCTAAATCGTCTTGTACTACAACACCAGGGGTGTCACTTAATAGCTGACGTACTTCGGCTAAATCAAAATCATTTTCAAACTCAACGTTTACAGATTCAGAATGTCCACCGGCTGTTGGAATTCTTACAGCAGTTGCAGACACAGAAAATGATCTATCGTCCATAATTTTTTGAGGCTCTCTGGCTAATTTCATTTCTTCTTTGGTATATCCATTCTCCAAAAAAACATCGCAATGAGGTAATGCATTTCTACCTATTGGGTAAGGATAAGCCATCTCACCTTCAATACCAGCAATTTCGTTTTCTAATTGACGAACAGCTTTTACACCAGTACCTGAAACGGATTGGTAAGTAGAAACAACTACACGTTTCATGTTGTACTTTTTATGAAGCGGATTTAAAGCCATTACCAACTGAATGGTTGAACAGTTTGGATTCGCAATAATTTTATCTTCTTTAGTTAAAACATTGGCGTTTATTTCGGGAACCACCAATTTTTTAGTGGGATCCATTCTCCAAGCCGATGAGTTATCAACAACCGTGGTACCTGCTTCAGCAAATTTAGGTGCCCACTCTAAAGATGTATCACCACCTGCAGAAAACAAAGCGATATCTGGTTTCATAGAAACAGCTGTTTCTAAACCAACAACGGTATAATCATTTTCTTTATAAGTAATGGTTTTGCCCACAGAACGCTCTGAGGCAACAGGAATTAATTCAGTGATTGGGAAATTGCGTTCTGCAAGAACTTTTAGCATAACTTCGCCTACCATTCCAGTGGCTCCAACTACAGCTACTTTCATTTCTATCTGTTTTAAAAATTATGGCGCAAAACTAAGTATTAATTGTTGTTTTAAACGAAAAAAAAGACCTTGAATTTTCTAAAACAAGGTCTTTTTAACAACAAATAACAGAATGTTATTTATTTAACAATAAGTTATTTTTTAAGCAAATCTCTAATCTCAGCAAGTAATTCTTCTTGACTAGGTCCTGCAGGAGCTGGTTCTGGTGCTGGTTCTTCTTTCTTTTTCATTTTATTAATGCCTTTTATAATCATGAACATTACAAAAGCCACAATAATAAAATCAATAACATTGGTTAAAAATTCACCCCAAAGCACAGCAACTTCACCTACTACTTCGCCAGCATCATTGGCAGTACCTTGTGTTATAATCCATTTTTGGTCTTTAAAATCAGATTTAAAAATTAGTCCAATTAAAGGAGATACAATACCTCCAGTAAACGATGTTACTACTTGTTTAAAAGCAGCACCCATAACAAAACCAACTGCAATGTCAACTAGGTTGCCCTTCATTGCAAATTCTTTAAACTCTTTAAGCATAATTTATAAGTTATATAATTAGTGAAACACTAAAATAAGAAAAAGTCACTTTGTAATATGTTTTCTAACGAAAAAAGATACGTTTAACCCGTTGTGAAATACCTGTAATGAGTTCATAAGAAATAGTACCAGTGGTTTGGGCTAAATTTTCGGCAGTTGCTTTCGCATCAAAAACAATAACTTCATCTCCTTCTTTACAATCAATATTGGTTACGTTTACCATAATCATATCCATACATACATTACCTAGTATAGGGGCTTGTTTTCCGTTAATGGTTACATAACCTTTCTCATTACCGTATTGTCTACCTATGCCATCGGCATGACCAATGGGTAAGGTAGCTGTTTTTAGACCCCCATCACTTTTATAAGCTCTATTATAGCCAACAGATTCTCCTTTTTCAATTTTGTGTATTTGAGAAATAACTGTTTTTAAACTAGCAATGGGTATTAAATTTTTATTCTCTTTTTCAGAATTCCCAAAACCATAAAGTCCAATACCACTTCTAACCATATCAAAATGAGCTTCAGGATAGTTTAAAATTCCAGACGTATTGCAGGTATGTAGTATTGGTTTATAACCAATGGCTTCAATGAAATTTTCTGAAATAGTTTTAAACGTCTCAATTTGATTTAAGGTAAACGCTTTTTCGTTTAAATCTTCACTTGCAGCTAAATGCGAAAAGATTGAAGTTACCCTTACCGATGAAGTAGCCATTAATTTAGAAACCACTTGGTTTACATCGTTTTTAGAAAACCCCAGTCTGTTTAAACCTGTATTAAATTTTATATGAACAGGGTAAGCAGTTTGATTTTCCTCAATGGCAACTTCAATAAACTCACTTAAAACTTTATGGTTATATATACTAGGTTCTAAGCAATGTTCTAAAATAGTTTTAAAGTTTGATGTTAACGGGTGAAGTACTAAAATAGGAGCGGTGATACCAGCTTTACGCAAATCTACACCTTCATTGGCATAAGCTACGGCAAAATAATCAGCATCTAAATCTTGTAGGTATTTGGCAATTTCAATAGCATCACTGCCATAACCAAAAGCCTTAACAACCGCTAAAAATTTGGTGCTATTGTTTAGTTTAGATTTTAAATGCTTAAAGTTGTGTTTAAGCGCTTTTAAATCTATTTCAAGTACAGTTTCTTGCGCTTTAGGCATTGGAGTTCTTTGATTTTGCAATCACTTCTTCAGCGTCGTTCACTTTCATATTTCTTACTTTGTCTCGCATCATAGCTTTATAAAAAGCAGCCCTACTCAATGGTTCGTATTCATCAATTTCACCAAGCATAACTAAATTGTTGTTTTGTGCTTTGCGATAGCTATATTGTGCTAAATTTCCAGTTCGGGTACAAACAGCATGTACTTTTGTAACATATTCTGCGGTTGCCATCAGATAAGGCATGGGGCCAAACGGATTTCCTTTAAAATCCATGTCTAGTCCTGCAACAATAACTCTAACACCCTTATTAGCTAAATCATTGCAAACTCTTACAATTTCATCATCAAAAAATTGAGCTTCATCAATACCAACTACATCACAATCATCGGCTAAAATAGGAATATTTGCTGCTGCTGGAACTGGCGTAGAGCGTATTTGGTTTTCATCATGAGACACTACCATATCTTCATCATAACGCACATCAATAGCAGGCTTAAAAATTTCAACTTTTTGTCGGGCAAATTGCGCACGCTTAAGTCTGCGGATTAGCTCTTCGGTTTTACCAGAAAACATAGAACCGCAAATAACCTCAATCCATCCAAATTGTTCTTTATGATTTACCGTATTTTCAAGAAACATTTCGTAATTTTAACACTAATATCAAGCAATTTTTCGTTTGTATAAAGGTGGCGCAAATTTTTTTAAAATCAAAAGCCTAAAATAGATTAAATTTTAAAAATTTTGAATTGATGAAGAAGAAGTTAGAATCAGAATTAGTTAGTATTGCCCATAGAATTCTAAAACTAAAGGGGAAAGAAGACATCATAAAAATGCATGCAGAGGTTATGGCTTTATATGAGACACTTACTGTTTTAAAATTTGCTCATGAAAATTTTGATGATGAGATGCCAACTATTGGAAGTGATTCTTCTTTTTTTGGGATGTTAGATACAGCTTTTAATAACAAAGTAAGTGATAATATTGAAGTTGAGGACAGGATTTATATCAACTTAGATGAGAATGAAAAAGAGGCCATTTCAGAGCCACTCATGGAGACCATAAAAGATATGGTAGCACAGATGCCTCAAGAAACCGAGCAGGTTGATGCCTTTTTTGAAGAGTCCATGTCCGAAAGAATTAGCAAGAAACATGATTTAGACGAAATCACCGCTGGTTTTGAAGAAATGCCTGTTTTTGAACCTGTGTCTAAGATAAATGATCATGAAAACAGTGCAAAAAAAACATTGAATGATAAGCTCAAAAGTGGCGGACTTAACATTGGATTGAATGATAAGCTGGCTTTTATAAAGCATTTGTTTGATGGGAAACCAGAAGATTATGATCGCGTAATTTCACAAATAAATACTACAGCTACTTTTCACGAAGCCCATCAATTTATCAATGATATAGTAAAGCCAGACTATCAGGACTGGGTTGGGAAAGAAGAATTTGAGGAACGTTTTTTACAAATCATAGAAGCTAAATTTCAATAATGTTTGGGTGTTCTTGCGCCTTAGCGCAGTCGTGCTTTTCGTTCATAGTTTTGGCTCAATGCTCGTCTCGCCAAAAGCTAACCACTGCAATCACTAACACATGAGTAAACTATACATAGTTCCTACCCCTATAGGGAATTTAAACGATATCACGTTAAGAGCCATTGAGGTTTTAAAACAAGCCGATTTAATTCTTGCCGAAGACACGCGTACTTCAGGTAAACTCTTAAAACATTTTGAAATAAATACACCAATGCAATCACATCATATGCACAATGAGCATAAAACGGTTGATAGTATTATTCAAAAGTTAAAGGCAGGAACTAAAATAGCTCTAGTAAGTGATGCTGGGACACCTGCTATTTCAGATCCTGGATTTTTGTTATCAAGAGCGTGTGTAGAGAATAATATTGATATTGAATGTTTACCGGGAGCAACGGCCTTTGTGCCAGCACTAGTAAATTCTGGTTTGCCAAATGATAAGTTTGTGTTTGAAGGGTTTTTGCCTGTAAAGAAAGGTCGTCAAACAAGACTTTTACTATTAGCAGAAGAAACCCGAACCATGATTTTTTACGAAAGTCCGCATAAATTGATTAAAACCTTAGGGCATTTTTGTGAGTATTTTGGAGAGGACAGACCCGTTTCGGTTTCCAGAGAGCTAACCAAACTGTATGAAGAAACCATTCGCGGAACCGCAAAAGAAGTTTTAGAATATTACACTAATAAACCACCCAAAGGAGAAATAGTTATAATTGTAGGTGGTAGAACTAACTAAAATGGACATAGACGAATTTAAAAATAAACTAAGAAGTAATCCAGAAAAGATTGCCTTTTCTGAAACAATGGATGTCATAGAATTAAACTACGATTTTGTACCAACAGCCTTTAAAAATGGGTCTTTAGAAAATGGCAAAGGACAAAACTCAGGCTCTTGCAAGTTATTTGCTTTTGCCAAAATGCAAAACCTAACTAAAGAAGAAACCTTGGCATGTTTTGGAGAGCATTATTTTGAAGATGTTTTAAAAGACTTCAATGGAACTGGGCATCAAAACATAAGAAACTTCATGAAAACAGGTTTTGAGGGTTTGTTTTTTGATAAAGATCCTTTAAAGACAAAATAACTTATTTTCCTGCATTTGTTTCGGCAACGCATTATTTTTACTTTTGAACCCTTATTTTGTTGTAAATGAAAATTCTCCATCTCGACACCAATCATGAGTTACTAATAAATCAACTAAACGATTTAGGCTATACAAATCATGAGGATTACTCATCTTCAAAAGAAACCATAGAAGCTAAAATTTCAGCATATGATGGGATTGTTATTCGCAGCAGATTTACCATAGATAAACAGTTTCTCGATGCCGCTACTAACCTAAAATTCATTGGTAGAGTTGGCGCTGGTCTAGAAAATATAGATTGTAGTTATGCAGAAACCAAAGGAGTGTACTTAATATCGGCGCCTGAAGGCAATAGAAATGCTGTTGGAGAACATGCTTTGGGTATGTTGTTATCGCTGTTTAACAAACTCAATAAAGCGGATGCTGAAGTTAGAAACGGAAAATGGTTAAGAGAGGAAAACCGTGGTGTTGAGCTAGATGGAAAAATAGTTGGATTGATTGGTTACGGTAATATGGGAAAAGCTTTTGCAAAAAAACTAAGAGGATTTGATGTTGATGTATTGTGTTATGATATTAAGGATAATGTGGGTAATCAAAATGCCAAACAAGCAAGTTTACAAGAATTTCAGGAAAGGGTAGATGTGGTTAGTTTACATACCCCACAAACACCTTTAACATTAAAAATGATTAATGCTGATTTTATAAAGGCGTTTAAAAAACCTTTTTGGTTAATTAATACCGCAAGAGGTAAAAGTGTAGTAACTGAAGATTTGGTTTCAGCATTAAAAACAGGTAAAATTCTTGGTGTAGGATTAGATGTGTTGGAGTATGAAAAAGCATCTTTTGAAAGCCTATTCACTTCAGATATGCCAGAAGCCTTTCAGTATTTAATTCAAGCTGATAATGTTATTTTGTCACCTCATGTAGCTGGTTGGACGATTGAGAGTAAGGCAAGATTGGCGCAAACTGTTGTAGATAAAATTAAGGCTAGATTTCACTAAATATAATTAAGACAATCGTTTTAAGTTTTGATGTACTTCACAAAAAATAAATAGTATGCAATCAAAAGCAATAACACCACAAGAGTACATAGACGAATTACCTGCAGACAGAAAAGAACCTTTTTTGAAATTAAGACAACAAATTTTAGCCAACTTACCTGAAGGCTTTGAAGAATGTATGAGTTATGGTATGTTAGGCTATGTAATTCCTCATTCGGTGTATCCAGATGGGTATCATTGCGATCCTAAATTACCATTACCATTTATGAATTTATCATCACAGAAAAACTTTATTGGGGTTTATAGTATGGGTATTTATGCTAAAAAAGAATTATGTGATTGGTTTACTTCAGAATATACAAAACGCTGCAAGTATAAACTGGATATGGGAAAAAGCTGCATAAGATTGAAACGAATGGACGATATTCCTTATGATCTTATAGGTAAGCTTGCCGCTAAGGTTAGTGCAGAGGAGTGGATTCAGATTTATAAAGATTCGTTAAATAAATAATAACATTGTAGTTGAAAATTTCTCAGGCAAATCCATAACGATGGGAATAAAATAGCATTATGGGAACCATTTAAAACTAGATTTAAACAATTATTTTGGGAATAACCGAGCTTTTTCAATCATACAATCTTTCATCATTTAATTGGTTAGCCGTTGGGTTAGCTGCTTTTGTTTTAGGTATATCTAAATCGGGTATCAAAGGCATCGGCATTCTTATAGTTTTAATTTTAGCCTTTGTTTTTGGTGAAAAGGCCTCTACAGGTATTCTTCTGCCCATGCTAATAAGTGCCGATATTTTGGCAGTAAGTTATTACAATAGGCACACCCAATGGAAATTTATTAAAATGCTTTTGCCTTGGATGATTATTGGTGTTTTGGTAGGTGTTTGGGTTGGTGATGCTATTTCAGAAGTTTTATTTAAACGTGTTATGGCAGTCATTATTATTGGCTCTATTCTTGTTATGTGGTTCTTTGAAAACAGAAAGTCTACAACCGTTCCAGGCAATAAGTTATTTTCCTATTCTACAGGTTTTTTAGCGGGGTTTACAACAATGATTGGCAATTTAGCAGGGCCTATTTCTAACGTATATTTCTTAGCAATGCGATTGCCAAAGAACGAATTTATAGGTACAGCAGCATGGTTGTTTTTTATTATTAATGTGTTTAAGCTACCCTTTCATTTTTTTGTTTGGAAAACAGTATCAAAAGATACATTGATGATTAATTTAGTATTGTTTCCACTTGTGGCTATTGGTTTTTTTGCAGGCGCCAAGGTGGTTAAGCTTATCTCTAATTCTAATTATAGGCGTTTTATAATAATAATAACGGCTATAGGAGGTATCCTTATGCTGTTTAGATAAAACTGTAACAGAATCAAAATTTAACATACTTATAATATAAACTGAGTTTTAATTTATAATTTTATAATCTAACTGTAAAACAATAAAGAATGTCTGACGAGAAAAGTTTAAGCGATGACCTCAATGAAATGCTAGGTGACGCCAAAGAAGGTGCCAAAAAAGCAGCCGATAAAGCCAGTGAAATGGCCGGAGAAGCTAAGGAAAAGGCTAAAGAATTTGCTAGTGAAGCCAAAGAATCTGCTACGGAGTTTGCAGAGAGTGCCAAGGAGTCACTAGGAGGAGAGAATAAAAAGGTTTTAGCTGGAGTACTAGCTATACTTATTGGATCTTTGGGAATCCATAAGTTTATTTTAGGCTATAATAAAGAAGGCATCATTCAATTGATTGCCACATTTATAACTTGTGGTATAGCCGGAATAATACCATTTATAGAAGGTATTGTTTATTTAACTAAGTCTGATGAAGAGTTTTATAACACCTATCAAGTGGGCAAAAGGCCTTGGTTCTAGAATGATAAAATACCAAATCCTTACATTTGGTATTTTTTAACAACTCATTCATTGTTATATTACGATGAAATAATGTTTTTACTTAATTGGGACGCTTTAATTTTACTAGTAAACAAATTACATGGAGTCTTTGTTTTTTAAATTTGAAGTTATGTTTAAATTCAACCGTTGTTTGTTAACGATTTTGAAATACAGAATAAGATTCTAATTCTTAAATTAGCTGCCTCAAAACACACTGGTATACTGTAACTATTAATTAAGCCAAGGGTATTAACAGATAATATGAAAAACGCCTTATTTAAAACTATTTCTAGAACTATAGAAACTTTAGACGTCAATACAATCCCAGAAGAGAGAAAGGATACTCTAAAACCCTTAATAGCATATTTAAAAGTCAAAATTGAAGCTAAAGACCCTATCCGATTAAATTTTATTTGTACACATAATTCAAGAAGAAGCCATTTGTCTCAAATTTGGGCACAAACCATGGCAGCTTATTTTAATATTCCAAACGTATCATGTTATTCTGGAGGGACAGAAGCCACGGCCATGTTTCCAAAAGTAGGAGAGACTTTAATGAATCAAGGGTTTAAAATCGTTAAATTATCTGAAGGCAATAACCCTATTTATAGTGTTAAATATTCACAAAATGAACCTGCTGTGATTGCTTTTTCAAAAACGTATGGAGACACTTTTAATCCTACTTCAGAATTTGCTGCAATCATGACCTGTTCGTCGGCTGACGAAGGTTGTCCCATGGTTTTTGGCTGCGATAAACGTATGGCTATTACCTATGAAGATCCTAAAAAATCTGATGGAACTACTCACCAAACAGAAACTTATTTAAACCGAAGTTTGCAAATAGCTACGGAAATGAAGTTTGTGTTTGAAGAAATAATAAATTCATAACTCTAAAGAAGTTATGAATTACGAAATTTTAAAATAAACAAGGGTAAATACAGGAAAATCCCTAACAGCGAAAAAATCAAACCACCTATAGACCCTACTGCAAAGGAGAACCAAAAGGCTTCGTTTTGCCCATACCATACAAAAGGAATTAAACCTACAATAGTTGATACTATAGTCAAAACAACCGGAATAATTTTATAGTTAAATGCTTTAAAATAAAGTTGTGTTATATTTCTTTTTGGATAGGTGGTTTTCAAATTATTAAAGTCATTAACAATATATAGTGCTGAATTAACACTAATACCACAAAGGAGAATAAAAGAGGCATAACCTCCTTGGTCGAAATTAAAATTGAATATATAAAACGTCAGGAATACACCTACAAAAGATATGGGTATCATACCTATAATTGCTAATGGTTGTTTCAAGGACTCTAATAAAATACTACAGATAAAAAGGATGATACCCACTACAATAAATAAGTAGTAATATTGACTTTTATCTTTTTTATTCCACCGGTTGTATTTTTGTTGAAAGATTTTGTAGCCTAAAGGCAATTTTGGTTCAAAATCTTCAATAGCTTTTTCCCTTACTTTTTGCGCCAGTTGTGTTGAACCCAGAAAATCATAAGCTACAGTTAATGTGTATTGCTGATTGTTCTTCTTGATTGTATTGCCTGTTTTCTTTTTTTCTATTGAAGCCAGTTGGTCTAACTTACACGTTTTGTTACGGATAAAGATAGGTATGTTTTTTAAATCCCAAGCAGTAAAATATTGATATTTATCAGAAACTAATTTCACATGCTGTAGTTCATTATTTTGGATAACAGAGGAAAGGTTTCCTGAATGCACCTGATTTTTTAAATACCCATAAAGTTGTTGCTGTGATACATTGGCCACTGCTAACTTATAATCATTAAAGTCTAAGTAATATTCGTAAAGAGCTTCGTCTCTCCATCCGCCACTGGTTATTTCTACATCCTTAACTCTTGAGTTTGAACTGTCAATAAGCTGCGTTTTCAGTTCTTCTGCGTAAGCATAAAGCTTGTTGTAATTGTAACCTTCCAAAACTATTCTGTTTTGTTTATAGCCATTGCCCAAAGCATTAGAAAAGCCCCTGCCTACACCACTCACTGTCCAATCTAAACCTCCTAAACTAGTAACCTTAGATTCTAATAAATTTTTTAATGTATGGGGAAATCCAGAAAACTCAAAACCTTCCTTAAAGAAAATGGAAATGTTAGAATTTTTATAACTGGATATTCTGGTTTCAAAAAGTTCAATTTCATTAAACTGACTCAAGTAAGATTCCATTTTTAGAATAGCCTCATTCAATTGTTCCATCGTACAGCCTTCAGGCATAGTACCGGTGACGCGTAATGTGGTGCGTTCGGGTTCGGAATAATAAGCATTTTCAAAGACATCTTCGGTAAATAAGCGTAACGAACCACCAATTACTTTTTCTAAAGTGGGTTTAAGAGTACTAGTAAACCATTCTGAACCAATACTTTTATTATATAAATTAGCTAAAGTATCTTCACCTTTAATTTTATTTGGCAACAAATGAATTGGTAAGCCGAATCCCAAAATGAAAAACACAATGAATAGCCACTTTACCCTTGGCCTATTCATGAAATAAAAAATGGTGCTGTAAATATTTGTAAACTTTACAATGCGTTTTTTTCGCTTTCTAGAAAAACGTGTTTGTTTTTTAGAAAGTTTCATTTTATTTAAAAGCGCTGGAATGTAATACATAGACACAAATAGTGACACTCCTATGTTTACTGCAATGACTAATGCAAAGTCCAATAAATCGGCTTGTTGGTTTTCATCTAAAAATATAATGATTAGTAAAGCCCCAATAGTGGTTAAAGTAGCCGCTAGAATGGCTAAAAAAGCTTTCTTATTACCTTTATTTCTAATATGATCTATCATTATAATGCTATTATCGATAATAATACCGAAGGAAATAGTAATACCTGCGAAAGAGTATAGTTGTAGTTCTACATTAAACAAATAATAAAAGATTACTGCTATTAACAAATTTGTAATAATGCTTAGAAATAGTATTATTAAGTATTTAAAACTTCTATTAATTATTAGAATCAGCAATAATAAAATTAGTAACGCATACAAGGTGCGTTTTTGTATTTTTTGTAGTTCCTCAACAATATATTCAGTACTATCTTGTGTGAGTTTTATACTATAACCCGTATCCAATTGTTTACCCAAGCCAACAACTTGAGCTTTAATAGATTTCGCCAAGTCTATGGTATTAACACCTTGCTCAGCGTAAACAGTCATATTAACAATATTTAAACCGTTTATTCTATAATACCCTCTTGGTTTAGCCTCTTTATAATCAACATTTGCAATATTTTCTAAATAAATTATTCTAGTTCCTACTTTTTTTATAGGTATCTCCTTCCAATTTATTGTTTTTTCAAGATTGAAAGTTAATTTGAGATTTATTTCGTTATCTGCTTTATTTAAAGTTTGAACTAAACCATTTCCTAGTTCCTGTTCTCTCAAATAACTATCTATGGCATTTTCTATATCACTTACAGATAAATTTAATTCTAGTAATTTATTTGAATTGTAAGTTATAACCCACTCAAAAGGAGCTGCACCATAAATGTTAACGTTATTAACCCCTTTTATAGTTGAAAGTTTGGGTAATATGTGCTTTTCGGCGTATTTTTTTATGTAGTAGGGGCTTTCGTTGGCGTGTATGCTATAAGACAGAATAGGCGACTTATTTTCATTAGTAGCGCTTAAAGACAAGTTGGGATAGCTAACGCCATCGGGTAATTTAGAATACGACTGTCTTATTAGGTTTGCTAGCTCAAACCGAACAGCATCCATATTTGTATCGTCTTTAAACTTTAAGCTTATACTTCCCGTTCCTTTATCAGAGCTAGAGCTAATATTTTTAACACCTTTAACTGTGTTAAAAATACCTTCTAACTCCGAAGTGACTTCTTGTTCAATAACCTTCGCTGAGGCATCTTGCCATCTGTAATTCACATGAATGGTAGGTAAAGACTCAGAAGGTTTTAGCTGTACACTTAACAATGGTACTAGGCTTAACCCTATTATTGAAAGGCATATAAAAACAGTAAGTATAGAAAATGAAGACAACTTAAAAGTCATATATCTTAAACCTGATTACATTTTTAAATCTAATTGATTAGCAATACTATTTTTTTAGCAATAGTTTAAAGCAACAAATAATTTAAATTTACAAAAATGAGTCATCATTTTCATATTCTGAGCACCCTACCCAAAACTGATTTCCATTTTCGTCAAATTTAAAGACAAATTCTTCCTTGCCTCTTGAGTTATTCTTTAGTAGATATAATAAATTTTTTGGAATTTTATTATATACCAAAACAGTATCATCTGCTTTTTTCACTCCTAAAGACATCCATTTTTTATCCCAATAATGCAACTCGTAATTATCTCCAATATTAACATGATTCTGGTCATTTCTAGCTTGAATTTCGAAACCATAAACTTTCTTAGGTTTGTTAAAGGCATAAGTAATCGATAAAAATTTTCGTTCTACGTATGATAATTGATTATTATCAACAATGTTAGTATAATCCTCTGGTTTTTCTTCATCGTTAATTAGTATATTACTCCAATCTGTTGCGACTTTTCCCGTCTTATCCTCTATTAACTTAAGAGTAGCAATACTAACTTTTCTACCATATCTCTTGGCTTTAAATCGATAAAATTTATACGCACAGGGGTTTTCAAAATAAATTTTAATGCTTTGTGTACTTTTAAAGGCGGTAATTTCATCAATATCAACGGAATGTTCATCAGCATCAATATTCGAACCTTGAATTAATATGCCATTTAAATCTTCAATTCTTTGAAGCTTTTTCATTTTATTTATTACCATAAAGGGCGGAAACTTTCTTAATACTATGGCTTTATCGAGGATAGTAGTTGTATCATTAAAAAACACAGTTTTTCCTTCTTTTGTAAGTTGAAAAGGGTAGTTAATTGGTGTATTGGCACTTTCTACATAAGGGAAGTAAATAATATTATTTCCCATATTTTTAAAAAATGCGCTGTTATTGGTAACTATTTCTGCTGTAGCAATCTTAAATAACGATTTACTTTTGTCGTAAATACCCAAAAAAACATTGTCGTTACCAAGTTTATCTAAATTCCAAATAGCCGGAATAGTTACATCAAACACATCTCTATATAAATGGGTTACATCTAAAGCTGGTGCTGTTTTTTGATGGTACTGCTGCCTAAATATTTTTGGAATACTACTTATTTTATACAATGGTTCTAAATCGGCATACACAGGGCCACTATTTAGAGACCTTTGCTTACCATTATTTAAATAAAACACCCATGTATGTGCGCCACCACTGTTGTTGTCTGAACCTCTTTTTATAGTATAATCAACACCCGTTGGAATGCCTATGGCTCTTAAAATAGATACAATGTAATTGGTTATATCAATGCATCCGCCTATTTTAATTTGGTCCATTTGAGTTAAGGAATAGGAGTAATTATAAAGTGAATGACGCTGTGGTACTACTCTAAATCTATTAATATCAAATATTTTCTTAACAACTTCATCTAAAGAATTTGTTTTTAAGGAATCATAAACCCATGAGTATTCTTTAAATAGTTCTTTTCTTTTATTGGCCTCAATGGGTTCTTGTCCAACTCTATAGGGTAAAACATAATGTAAAAATTCATCAAAGTTCTTACATAGTTTTATTGGCATTTTTTTATGAGCCGTAAAAGCTAGTTCAATATTGTCAATAAGATATTGTGCATCCAGATATCTTACATCATAATTCAAAACTGGTGATTTATCTAAAAATTGATTTGCCTTTGATATGGAATCTAATAGCTCCCCTAGTTTCGTGTGTGTCGAGTCTTTCGGATTTTTTTCGCGAGGATATTTTTTGATTTGTCTTTTGCGTTCTTTACCCGCTTGCAAAAAGGCTTCATCAAATATTTTGTGACCTTTTAAAAAGGAATGATAGGGCATATTGGCTATTAAATAATAAGCCGATTTTAACTTTAAACTGTCCTTAGGGTCTTTATTATAGGTGTTAATTACTTTTAATAATTCTCTTTTATTCTCTTCAGCTAGCATAAGAGATTTTTCTACTTCTTCAGGAAATTTATTTTTATTACAAGAAAATAAGATTAAACTTAATATAGTGACAAAAGATAGCTTTTTAAATATCATGGTTGTAGTAAATATTATCTGTTTTATTTTATGTTTTGAGGTGTTATAAATTGAAAATTTTTACTGCTATTTAGTATTCTAACAACTATCACTTTCTTGACTACTAAACTGAAGTGGTTATCTAATCGTGTCAATGAAATGAAGAATCTTGTATCTATTCAAATTATGAAACGTAATAATATAAGATTCTTCGCTACGCTTTAGATTGCACTGGCAAGAAACTTTATAATTAAACATAGACATGTGTTTTTAATTTACAGATTTTAAGAAACGGTCCCAATTAAACGAACCACCATAATTAGAAAACAAAACATAGTCTACCTTACCAATTATGTTGTCTTGGGGTACAAACCCCCATGCTCTGGAATCTGCGCTTTTAGACCTATTATCTCCCATTAGAAAGTAGTAATCTTTAGTAAATGTATATTGTGTTGCTATTTTATCATTAATATAACATGTACCCTCAACCCTTTTTATAGTTACGCCTTCACAGCTATTTATGGCTCGTCTGTACTTAAAAAAATTAATCAAACTCAATTCAATAGTCATTCCTTTTTTAGGTACTACAAATGGCCCCATGTTATCAATGGTCCATGACAGTATTTTTGTTCTGTCAAACGTTTTTGTTTTGCGTTTATTAATTATTGTGTCTTGTACGAATTGAATTAAATCACCTTTAGTTAAATTATCCAATTGTTGTTTGGTTAAAAACCCTTTTACAAAAGCAGTACTATTAAAATTCAAATCTAGTTGTAAACTATCTGTTAGTTTTTTTAAATCAACATTTTCATCTTTAAAAATAAAACTATATTCTTTTTTCACAGTGGGTGATTCTTTAGATATTTTACCGTTTACAAAAACAGTGGACTGTTTTATCGTTAAAGTATCACCTGGTAACCCCATACAACGTTTCACCAAAATGAAATCTTTTTTCCAAGTAGAGTTAAATACCATCATGTCTCCTTGTTGTATCAAAGAAGTACCTGACAATCTCTTGTATGGCCACCAGTACTCTTTTTTTCTATCTTTTGCGATTTGACTAATATTACAAATTATATTAATTAAAGGTATGTCAAAAGGTGAACGTGGTAACCTAGGACCATATTTTAGTTTGTTAACTACAATTATATCACTAGTAAATAATTCATTCTCCATGGAAGAGCTAGGGATTTTATAGATATCAACGAGCAATAATCTAAAGGTAATTAACAGATAAAATACTAGATAAAAAAAGAAAAAACATCTTATAGTTTTTTTTATCAGAGGTTTTTTGATTTTAGATAACAATTTCAATAACCTATATCCTCCAATTATATAAATTAAATTAAGTACAACTAACCATGTTATAATCATAAACTGAATTTGTTAAATTATTTATCTAATTTTTGGGGCTGTAAGACTTAATTTATATAGGTCAAACATATACGTTCTGATTGAAAAATAGCCTGAAGACATAATTTCTTACAAATACCATACTTATTACTCTGAAAAAAAATTAATTCTCTCTTATAACGGTTCCCTTTAAAATTAACAACTCTTCATTCTTCTGGGAATTGGAAAAAACACTTATTAATTGTTCAAAATAACCATATCCTCTACTGTGATAACTTATTTTTATTTCACCCTTTCTGTTTGGTTCAATTCTTTTCACATAATCTTTTGGAACCGTACAGTGACAATCTGTGGTGATTCTTTTAATAATTAAGATTTCTTTTCCAATATTTTTAAATTTAAAAGAAACATCAATGATGGTATCTCTTTTAATTTCACCTATATCAATAATTTTTTGAGAAAACGAAATTTCAGGATAATCGCTATTGCAACCGATCAGAATCAATAGAAAAAAACCAATTTTATTTAATATCTTTAACCTCATAGATTAATAAATAAGGGTTGTCATTTTCAGAGAAACCTTTAAGGTTATCATTAATGTACTGATAAAATTCCGGATTGGAATCCTTGAATAATTGGGCTTCCTTTGAATTTATTAGAAATTCGTACAAAGGATAGTTTAAGGCAGAAATAAAACTTTCCGTTTTAATACCAATTTCATGGGATAATAGACTGTATAGAAAGGAATCTTTGAGGTTATATGGAGATGCTATAAATTTATGACTGTTTTTAAAATAATAACCTTTTCTATAATATTTTCCTTTTTTAAATCTAAATGCAAGTACCTCATTATTGTCGCAGTAGAAGTTTATTAAATGTGATATATTGTGCTGCTTTCGCTCTTTCACAAACTTGTCCAGATTATATCTATCCTCTTCTTTCCAAGTGTCCTCACCAAAATTGAATTGATATTTAGGGGTTAAATAGTCCTCGACTTCGTATACTAAAGAGGAGGTAGCTTCAGTAAAATAATTAGATATTCCTTGCTTGTGAATACCTCCGGTATAACCAAAGCTTTTTATTTTAATATCTTCAGGGAAGGGCACATCGTATTGAATCACTTTTCCATTTAAATCGGTTCTTGTTAGTGTCATTTTAGTTTTTGATGAACGTCCAGACATAAATACTAAGTTATCGTTTTTGGTTAAGACAAAGCCATGAACAAAAAAATCTAAACTTATTCTTTTTATAAAGTCTCCTTTTAAAGAATATTTAAAAAAAGCTCGATTAGGTTCAGATAGAAGTAAAATTTGATTCCTTTTCGAATCTATTTCAAAATCAGTAATTTTAATGTATTCCCCAGGTCCCCTTCCTCTTTCCCCTATTTTATTGATGAAGACGCCAGCTTCATTAAATACTACAAGGTTAGAGGTTTTTTTGTCTAACACATAATACATGTTGTTAAAAAACTTGACTTTATCTATGTTTGCCAGTTTTATATTCGTAAATAATTTTAGAATTTTGAAATTCTTAATGTAATCAACTAGTTCATCTTTTTTTGATGATTCGGTTAGATTAATTTTAGTAGGGTCTGTTGCGTGTTTAATGAGTGTTTGTTCTTTCTTACAGGAACTGACAAAAAGTATTAAAAGTAATGAGTTAATGGCTATTATTTTGTTAAGATATCTCGAGGTAGTTTTCATTAGAAAATTTTATATTAAAAGAAGGTAGAAAACTTTTCTACCTTCTGAATTTGAATTAATTACAATCTGTTGGGACGCATGTTATGTCGCAACCATTGATGCAATTTATATAAACACCGACTACTTCCTGTCTCAAGTTAAGGCAGTCCTCTTCTGATGATTCATAAACACCAGGACCTTCACACTCAGCATTCGCACTATTGAGTTGGAATAAATTAGTGATATTTGTGTTTGAACCATTAGTAGAACTAGTACTAAAGAACATAGCCATTGCAACAAAAGCTGTTCCGGCAACTCCGATTACTTTTTTCATTTTGTAAATTTTAATTTTTAAATAAATATATAATTTTTAAAAAGTCTCTTAGGAAACACTACTTTTGTGGAATGTTAAATAACCTGTTATCCAAATAACTTATTTGGTTTTATATGAAAACCTCCTCTGGGTATTTTTTGTTTATGTCATTGGCATGAATTTTTAGTTAAACAATTTGTGATTATATGTTTTAACCTAATGCTCAGAGGTTTTTGTATTTATATTACATAATTATCCTACAAAGTAAAATCTTTACAGGGACAAATTCTGTCCCTTTGCTATTTTTTTAGAAGATATCTGTAGTTTTTGGTTTTTCAATTACGATTTTCACGTAATTTTTGTTAAAGTGTAGCATGTTACTATCTTATCATTAATATAACATGTACCCTCAACCCTTTTAATAGTTAGGCCTTCGCAGCTATTTATGGCTCGTCTGTACTTAAAAAAATTAATCAAACTCAATTCAATGGTCATACCTCTTTTAGGCACTAAAATGGCCCCATGTTATCAATAGTCCACGCTAAGGTTTTTGTTTTATCAAACGTTTTTGTTTTACGTTTATTAATTATTGTGTCTTTCACGAATTGTATTAAATCATCTTTAGTTAAGTGCTCCAATTGTTGTTTGGTTAAAAACCCTTTTACAAAAGTCGCATTATTATAATTTACATCTAGCTGTAAACTATCTGTTATCTTTTTAAAATCGACGTTTTTATCATTTACAATAAAACTATATTCTTTTTTTACAGCATTAGTTTCTTTATATTCCTTACCATTTATAAAAACAGAAGTCTCTTTTATTGTTAAGGTGTCCCCTGGTAACCCTGTACAACGCTTTACCAAAATAAAATCTTTTTTCCAAGTAGAGTTAAATACCATAATATCTCCTCGTTGTATGGTGGTGGTACCTGATAATCTCTTGTATGGCCACCAGTTCTCTTTTTTACGTTTTTTCGCGTTTTTGTTAAAATGACAGCCTATATTGATTATGGGTATATCAAAAGGTGAACGTGGTAATCTTGGTCCATATTTTAATTTGTTTACTAAAATAACGTCATTAGTAAATAATTCATTTTCCATGGAAGAGCTAGGGATTTTAAAAATATCAAATAAGAATATTTTACTATATAAGAATAGCACTGTGAATATGATTAAACTTACATGTCGTTTTTTGAATTTCTGCAATAAAAATGTAAACAGCATTATAAGAGAGATAAAGCTCGCAGCGAACCAAAAAACTTGGGAAAACATGTATGTAATAAAAAAAAGGCCCGAAGAGATTAGTATAAAATACTTCCTATTCAACATATTCCTTAGTTTACCTGAAATTAATTATTTGGAAAAATCATCTGTAATACTATTCAAATAATTTATAGTCCTTTGGTTTATTTGTTTTATTGGAATAAAAGTATTTTCTATGTTCAATTCACTATTTAATACAAAGAAAACAGGTACTGACAAATTATCTAATTTGTTAATTCCCAAAGAATCGTTGATTGTATTATATATTTTAAAATTTGTTAATTCATTAATTCGTTTGAATAATAATAAATGCCTTGGGTTTCGGTAAAATGTAATCAAAACTAAATCGTTAATGTCCAATTTATTGTTCTTTATTTTAGTTTTCAAATTCTCAAGTTCGACCATGACACAGCTGTCACAATTGAGCTCGCTAAACCTAAAGATTAACTTCTTTCTTTTAGTAATTAGACTTGAAATCAGTACAGTATCATTATTCTCACCAATCATTTTGCAATCTTTGATAGAAAGATTATTTATTTCATTCTGAATTGTTGCATACTCCTTTTTGAGACTACCATATGGATCATCATTCCGGGGATGTTTTTTAGACAAATTAATGTAAAGTAAGCACGAGATTAGTAATGCTATCAGTATTATAATACTAATTTTGTTTCTTAAATTCATACACAAATAATACAGGGTTGCTATTCTCGTTTGTATTAATCATAGCGTTATAAAATTCGGGTTTATTTGTTTGAAAATGGTGTTTTAGTCCTTCATTAGAAGCCATCATTTTTCTATTAACATCTAGAAGATAAGGGTCTATAACTTTTACAAAGCCATCATTGATATAACCATTTGGGAAAATTTGCTCTTGGTGTCCTACGACTTTTCCTTTTTTTAGTTTATGAAAAAGATAAGTCTTTTTGCTATTAGAGTCATAAAACATAGTGTAGTATTTTTTCTTATAGGAAAAAGCAAAGTTCAGAATACCATTATCTTCCCTGATTAGGTCGATATTTTTAACATATAAATCACTTTTAACATAGGATTTCTCTTGATCCTTTAAGAACTGTTTTTTTAGATTCTCTGGGTATTTTTTGTCTTGAAAATCAATATAAAAAGAGGGCCTTAAAGTATCGTTTCTTATTGTATAGATAGTATCATTTAAATATTCATTAAAATAAACAGTATTATCAAATTTAGATATGGTTCTAAAACCTAAAGAATGTCTATCTTTTTCGTAAGGATTTATAAAAAAAATCCTACTTTTCACTTCTTGCTTTTTATTAACAAGTATTAGTTTATAATTTAAATCAGTGTTAACTCCAAAATTTAGAGTATATACCAAATAATTTTCTTTATCGTACAGCGCCATTTCTCTTCCGTAAAAACCCAGATAAAATTCTGACTTTGCTCTGCCCGTTTCAATATCTAGACTAATGACTTTATAAGATTGAGAATCAATTAAATCAATTTCACCAGATTCTTCATTTATAATAAAATCTGTAAGTTTTGCATATTCTAATGGTCCCTTACCTTTTGATTTAAATACCCATAAAAGCTCTCCTTTTATGTTATAACAATAAAACATTTTAGTGTTATGTTTATCTAAAACAAATATTTTTTCCTTGAATTGTCTTATAAGAGATATTTGTCCAATTGGCACGCTATTATCAAGGAAAATGGCTTTTTTAAAATCAAAGTAGTCATCAAAGTTTCCTTCAATAATTTCGTCAAGATCGACTCGAATATTTGTAGGGTGACTTTCGTGTTTGATGATGCTGTTCTGCTGGCTTTTTAGAGACGCTACAACTTTTCCATCGTATTCTTTGCCATTTTTACTTTTTTTAGCGCAATTAAATACTAAGAAACAACAAATACTTACAGTATATAATTTATACATCATAATTTTTTTAAACTCATTTAAATGTTATACCCATCCAATAATTTATGTTTAATTATGAGGATGGGTGTCTTTAAAAAGATCTGTTTTATCTGCAACCGTGAGGCTGGCACCATATACCCCAAGCATCACAATCATCTAGAGTTCCATCTTCCATACATGCCTCTAAAACGTAAAGTTTGTTGCCATATTGATCATAATCTCCATTCCATACAAGTTGGTAGCTTTCATACTGGCATGCCTCTGGTGTTGGAGCATCCCAATAACCATCTGTAGCTGTCCAAGGATCATCTTCGCTCTGAGCGTTTGCATTACTAATCAAATTATCTAAGGTTAACTTGCTTGTTAAGTTATTAGGAATATTATTCGCATTTATTGATGCCATTATTGCAATAACCATTGCTCCAATTATTTTTTTCATTTTATAAATTTTAAATATTATTTTTTATTAATTTAATTTTTCAAAAGTCTTAAAGGAAATACTACTTTTGCAGAATATTAAATAGTTTTAGTCTTGAAAACCATTTAGCCAATAAAATTAAAGACTTCCTCTGGGTATTACGAGTCTACATCATAGGCTTTTTTTTTAGTTAAACAATTTGTGATTATATTTTTAACTTGATGCTCAGAGGTTTTTGTATTTATATTACATAATTATCCTACAAAGTAAAATCTTTACAGGGACAAATTCTGTCCCTTTGCTATTTTTTTAGAAGATATTTATTACTTTTTCTGCAATAGGTTATGGTTTTGCCTTCATTTCTTAGGTTTTGTAGCATTCGTTTTATGGTTCTAACACTACAGCCATAATTATTAGCTACTTTTTCAATGTCGATTAATCGTTTCTCCTCAATTAAATACAACAAATGTTTTTCCTTTTCCTTTCTCTCAGAATATGTCATAGCTATATGGTTTTAATCTTCTAATATGTTGTCAAAATCTTGCGTTAAAGGGGTGTCTTTTATAAAATTATAAAGGGTTAACTGCTGTACTTTATAATACAAATTCCAATAGTTTTGCAATGTTCTTATATAATTTTCGTTGGCCTGTTGCCATGCTCTACGGGAGGTAGTGAGATTTAAAAAGTCTACATTGCCAGACAAAAACCGTTTTTCTGTAAGGTTATAAGATTCTTTCGCGAGGTCTCGGGAGCGCAAGGCATCATTGACCAACTGTTTCTGTAAATTAAAGTCTAATACAGTTAAGGTAACCTCCTGCTTATAACTTTCTTCATTTTGTTGTAATTCTATATCTATTACCTCCTTATTCATCTTGGCCGTTTTAATATTGCCCCTGCGCTCTCCCCAATCTAAAATGGGCATATTGAATTGTATAGATACCATTTGTTGGTCCAAAAACCGGCCATAGGCATCAACAAAGGTGTTTGCTTGCTGATTTAAACCAAAACTAGCACTTAGCGAGAGATCAAAACGGTTGTCTTTTATAGCTCTATCTAAATCTCTTAAAGCTTCTACTTTTTTTAGCTTTAAGTTCAAAATATCTGGATTGTTTTGGTAGGCCAACTCAATAGCCTTATTAATATCTATGGTTAAATTAGAAACGAGTTCTGGTAATTCTGGTAATACACCTTGGGGCAATTGATCTCTTAAAAACAATTGCAAAGCTGCCTCTGCCTTTTGTAAGGCCTGTAAATTTTGCGTTAAGGTGGTATTGGCGTTATAAACGTCTAACTCTAAGTTTAAAAGGTCATCGCGCTCAATGGCAATCACATCGTAGCGTTTTTTGCCTATATTAAATAGTTTTTCTGCTGTTGTTTTATTTTCTCTAACAATGGCAACTTTCTGACTTGCCAGTGCCCATTTAAAAAATAAATCGACCGCTTTTATATTAATGGTTTGCAGTTCTGATAAAAAATCTTGCTTGGCCTTTTGATACTCTAAAGGGGCTGTTTGCTTTTGCCATTTAAAGGTATTAAATGCCATTATAGGTTGTGTTAAACCTATTCTTACTGGAGTTGCGTTATAGGTTTCTAGTTTTGTTAACCCAAAATTCTCTAACCTATTAAAACTGGAGTTTATAAATAAGCGCGTTCCTGTGGCACCTATATTTTGAGATAAGGATAAATTGGCAAACGTGTTTATGGTTTGCTGTTGTCTAAACACATCTATATTTAACTCTGAATCATAACGTTCTACCAAAGCACTATTATAGGTAAATGGTCTAGCTTCGAAATCTATTTTGGGCAAGAGACTTGATTTAAAAGATCTAAACCGCCAGTAATTTACACCGTATTTACGTTTGGCTTTAAAAACATCTAAAGAGTTTTTACTCGCCAAATTAATAATGTCTTGCAAAGTAACTTTATTTACATTAAGCCGCTCACGTTGCTCTTGTGTAAAGCCTATGGTGCTAACAAAAAATAGGCTTGCTATAAGCATTGTTCGTTTTATGTAGAGGTGTTGTTTCATCTTTTTTTAGTAAAATGGTAATAACATAAGGGTATAAAATACAAACTAACTAGTGTGCCTAAAAGCATACCGCCAATTAAAGCTACGGCCAACGGCGCTTGTAATTCTGCACCTAAACCACCAGAAAACAATAAAGGCACTAAGGCTAAAATGGTAGTTAAACTGGTCATTAGGATAGGCTTTAAACGTCTTTGGCCGGCAACTAAAAGTGCTTTTATTAAGGAGTAACCTTGGCGTTTTAATTGAATGATGGTATCTATCTTTAAAATAGAATCGTTTATAATAATACCACTCATTACCACAATACCTATCATAGACATCAGGTTGATACTCATATCAAATAGTTTTAAAAACAAAAAGGCTCCTGCTAAATCAATGGGCACTTCTAACAGAATAATTAAAGGCAGCACAAAGGATTCAAATTGAGAAGCCAAAATAAAGTATAGTAGCAGTAAAGATATGAGTAGTACAATTTTTAACTCGTCCATAAGTTGTAGATTAGAGAAAAAACTACCCGAAAAACTAACATCGTAGTTGGTGTTTTTGCCTACAATTTGCTTTACGTTACTTATGGTATTTTCTATCTCAGTATCACTGACATTAAATGGCACTGGAAAATACTCTCCTTCTACTCCACCTGAAATACGCTTTAAATCTTGAGCTTTAACTACTTTTATAAAGTCTTTAATCTGAAAAAATGTACTATCTTGAGAAACCACCATAGTTTCAGTGAGAATGTTATCAATATATTTTTTAGTCCCACCTAATACAATAGGTACAACCTCTTGGTTGTCTGCAATAGACAAAATGTCTTTAGCATTAAAGGCTGTTTTTAAAGTATTAAATAAGGTGTTTATATTAATGTTATAGGTCAATAGTTTTTCGGTGTCTGCAACCAAGGTCATGTAATCCTGCCAAGCAATTGGTTTTAAATGTAAATTTTCATTACTACCGTCTAGCTGATACCACAAATTCTTTAGCTGCTTATTTTGAGCACTTCCTAAATTTTCAATATGACGTAACCTAGCGACTATAGGTGCTTCTTTACTTGAAAAAATGAGACTAAAAATATTATCTACATCATTATAATTATAAACAGCCTCTGGATACTGCTCTACCAAATCTTTGGCTAATCTCAGTTTAACATCGTAAATATCAGTCTCTGAGGTTCCGTTTAGGTAAATTATGGTTTCAGATATCTTTGTATCTGCATCTTTATCCAAAATAAATTGTTGGGTGCCTACCAAAGCCGTTTGGTTTGCTAATTGGGCTTTTATGGGTTGTAATAATGCTAAGGTGCGTTTTTTGTTTTCTTCCACATTAATTTGTTCATTCCAATCAATTTTTAGCAAGGTTTCGGTAGTTGTTATTGCAGGCATTTGCTTCTTTGGTAATAAACTAAATAGCACTACAGACAATAGCAAAAACAGTAGACATAGAACCCAAGAGAGTTTTTGTCTTCGCATGATCAAACGGAATCCTTTTTCGTAGAGCGCTTCATAGTTAAAGCGATTTGCCTTCTCTAAAAAACGCGTTATCCTACCAGAGCGTTTTCTGTCTTTTAAATGAAATAATCGATATAAGGTCGGCAGCAAGGTAACTGATACTAAAAGCGATATAAATAAGCCGATGCTTACCGCCATGGCTTGGTCGTAAAATAACGAACCACTAATGCCACTTAAAAACACTAATGGAATAAACACGGCGCAGGTGGTTAAGGCAGAACTTAATAAAGGTTTTATAACTTCATTGGTTCCCAAAACACAAGCTCTAGATAATGAATAACCTCTTTCTCTGTATTGTCCAATATTATCTATAACAATAATAGAATTATCAATCATCAAACCAATTCCTAAAACCAATCCTGATAATGAGATGATATTTATTGAAATATTTAAAAGATGAAAAAATAACAGCGAGACTATTATCGATGTAGGTATAGTAACACCAATAAGTAACGGCGACTTTACATTTTTTAGAAATAAAAACATGACGCCAAATGCCAAAAGCATACCCCATAGTAAACTTTGAAATAAGTTATTGATGGCGTAATCCAGTAATTTGGTTTGGTCACGAGTAATTGAAAAATTAATGTGCGGATAATCTTTTTTAAAAGCATCCATTAATTGGTTAAGAGATGTTTTTAGGTCATTCATTTTAGCATCACTTTGTTTAATAATGGCCATAGTCACCGCTTCATCGCCTTCCGATAACACTAAACCTGTCCTGTTTTGAGGATGCTCAATTACGTCTGCCAATTCTTTTAGTTGAAATACACGACTGCCCTTGTTTATATAAATAGATTCAATGTCTTTAATATTGGTGAGTGAAGTTCCCAGGCGAATGTCATATTGATACTGGTTGTCTTTTATTAGTAGGCTTCCTACATCAAGGTCGTTGTTCTTTATTGCAGATTCTAAATCATATAACCTAATGCCTAAAGCGTTCAATTTATTTTGATCTGGAATAATTAATATTTCGGAAGACACCAAACCGTTGATATCTACCATGGCAACTTCTTCAACTTGTTCAATCCGCCTTTTAATGACTTGGTTTACAAACCTGTTGAAGTCTACAAATTCTTGAGAAACAGGAAAAAGATCATTGGTTTTATCATCTACCTTTTTAGGTTCTTTGATAGTCATGCTTAAATAAAAGACAGGAATATCTGTGGCGCTGGCTTTTATAACTTTCGGGCGGTCCATAGTTTTGGGTAAACTATTTACTAGTCTGTCTATCTTTTCATTAACTTCTATAAACGCATAGTCTATGTTACTTCCATGTGTAAAACTCAGTCTAATAACACCATATTCATTACTAGCCTCACTATTGATATCTTTTAAATGACTTACCTGCATTAACCTAGAGCGCAATGGTTTTACCACGGCATCCTCCATTTGTCTAGCAGACATATTATCTGCCTGCACCTGAACCGTTATTTCAGGTATATCTATATCTGGCATTAAGGACACAGGAATAAAACCCAAGGCGTAGGCTCCTAGAATAAGTACTCCTATAGCAGTCGTTAAAACAGCAATAGGTTTATGTATTAAAAATTTCACCATAAATTCTGCTGTATACTTAGTTTTTTATTTTTATGGCAACCTCACTGTCGTGAGCTAAATTCAAATTGTTCGATACAACAATGGTATCACCAACTTTTAAAGTAGCACTACTTTTATCGGGGTGTGGTATTACAGCGTATTGTTTACTATTTTCGTAGATGGTTTGTACATAGGTCCAAAAGGCTTTGCCTTGTTGTACTTTAAACAATACCTCATGGTTGTCTCTTAAGACTACGGCTGCTTTTGGTACTACAAACTGGTTAGGTACATCTTTTTGAATAAACACTTTTACATTCATCCCTTCTAATAAATTGCCATCATTTTTAACTGTGGCGCTAATCAAAATGGTACCATCTTTTTCCACCTGTGGGTTAATGGTTGTTATTCTCCCTGTATAAGCGTTAGTTGTCGCAAAAGGCTGAATGGTAATAACATCATTTACATTAATATCATTTAATTCTGATTCTATAACCTGAAACACAACCTCAAAAACAGTATCGTTAATTAGAGTTAAAAATGGTTTATTTGAATTTACTTGTTCATGAATTTTGGTGTCAATATTGGCGACTTTACCATTAAATGGGGCTATAAGTTTGGTGGCACGTAAATCAAATTGCGCTGTTTCTAATTGGTGCTTGCTGTTTTTATAGCCCGACTTTATAGCCATTTTATCATATTCCTCTTGGGGTATGTTATCTGGCGTATTTGGATTAAAACCTCTACGGATTTGTAAATCTTTAAAGTTCAGTGTAGCTTGTTTTAAATCCAACTGGGCCTTGTTAACTTTTTGCTGAAATGTGTAATTGTTTAGACTTGCTAAAACTTGTCCCCTTTTTACATAATCACCATTTTTAACGTAAAGCTGTTGTAATTCCTCACTTACCTTAAACTTTAAATTACTCTTTTCTAATGCTACTAAACGCCCATTACTAACAATTTCTTTCTTAAAACCACCTTGATTGAGTAGAAGGATGTTTACCTCGTTTTTATCTGGGAGGTATTGTTTTTTGTTTGTAGTTTCTTCTTCATGCTTTTTAGCTCCATTATCACAACCTGATATCGTGATAAAACCAAGTATTAGAAAAATACATGTTGTGATATTTTGAGATCTTATATTCATTATTCAGATTATAACTATTGTTTGTGATTTACTAATTTTAGTATTTTAGGCGACTTAGTTGTTCAAAATATCTAACCTCTAAAATTGAGGATGATTTTATTGGGAAAAATATATTTGAAACTTCTAGATTACTATTTACAGTAAAATAATATGGATATTGCACTTCATCCATTTTGTTAAAAAAAGATAGCTCAGTATTGGTTAGCGAATAGATTTCAGTACTTATATTTCTATTTGTCTGCATTAATTTTAATTCTCTTAAATTAAAGTCTTTTGAAATAATCACATACTTAAATTCTGGATGTTTTTTTAAATAGTTTTCAACTTTATCAATAGCATCATTAATACAAGAATCGCATTGATTTGAATTTATATATAATACAAGATTTAATTTTGAAAATACTGTTGTAAAATAATGTAAGTCGCCTTCAATAGTTTTAAGCTTGTTGTTTTCAGGTATTTTAATGAGACCAGAATAACGGGATTGTAATAAAACTCTCGATCTTAATCCCTCAATTTCAGTAGAACATTGAGCCGATTGTTCTTTCTTATTTCTTATTAAGAAAAAAAGCATTAAACCTAAAACAAACATCATCAAAAGGAAACCCCTAAAAACTATATGTTTTTTATGGTACTTCATTAAAAATCTTTAAGTTTATAAGTAACAATTAGTGGATTATCCGTTTCCTTAATGTTTTTTATTATTTCCCAGTATTCTGATTTGAGACCGTTTTTGAATGTTCCGTCTTCAACAGCTTGTCTATAGTGAAATAACTCTATTGCATCTATTTTAGCAACAAATGAATTGTTTTCTCCAGCGCCAATAGGTTCTCTATATAACATCATCGAAGGATTGTCATTTGTGTATTTAAGCCCTCTTCCATACATTAAATTTTGTGATTCAAGATTTAAAATTATACTTGATACTTTACCACTTGAATAGAATTTAAAAAAGCCAAAATTATCAGATATTAAAAAATCTCCCGAGAAATGCACATGTTTATCCTTAAGGCTTCTTAATTCTTTAGTGCTAATTTGTTGTTTCCATACCTCATTAGGAAAGCCATTTTTTTCAAACTCAAACTTTATTAGGGGGATTAAATTACTATACTCTGCTTTCCATATGCCGTTTGAAAAAGGTTGATGATAATAAATACTATTATTAAATTTACGAAGCGGTCTTGTGGTTGCATAAACAAATGAATTCTCAGGTGTTTTAAAAGCTAAACCCAAGGGCACATAATTAGTATCCGCTACTATTAACCTGTAAGATTCAACTAATGGGATGTTTTCGTTTTTTTGGACTATGGAGGCACCAAAAACCAAAAAATTATTTCCGTACTCATGTTCAGAAACCATATAGTAAAACGGTTTTGAATCTATGAATTCACCTGAATAGCGATACCTTGATACTTTTCTTGACTTAGAATCTAAAATTGAAATAAACTTCTTTTCTGCGTTAATGGCTACATCTCTTATACTAAGTAACTCTTGAGGCCCTTTCCCTATTGCTCCAATTGAATTTAAAAACTTTCCATTTTCATTAAACCGTAGTAATTTATTATTCCTCTTATCGTGGATGAAATAAAAATTTGAGTCATACAATATGTTATGAATTCTACCTATAAGACTTTCTGAAGTAGTTTCTAGAGGAGTCAATTCAATATCATAAATTATGTCATTCAAATCCATACTGGAATTAAAGATATCTGAGGGTATAATAACTTTTGTAGCATCTACATTGTTTACATTTAAGAGTTTTACATCCTCATTTTTTGTCTCTATCTTTTCATTTTTACCACTTGAATCAATACTTTTTAATGAAATATTATTTTTTGATTCATTAGCACAATTAAAGAATAATAAGGTAAAAGCAAAAAATGAAAGCTTAATTAAGTTTTTTTTATTGTTCATCTTTTTTATTTATAATACCATAATAACCCTGAATTTTAGGGTTATTATGGTTAATTGTTTTAACAAGGATATTCAGGCTCACAAGAGTCCCAAGGACCCCATGCAGATTCACAATCGGATCCAGTAATTATTATTGGCTCATATTCAATATGTCCGATTAAATCATACTCATTATTATAAACTCTGATTGGTTTGCTATAGTCTGGGCATGTGTAATCTACTGGTACCGGTTTTTCAGCATACGGTTGTGGATCATCACACAAAGACGGTGGTATCCACGGTGGACACTCTGCATTTGCTGAGTTGATCGATATGGCATCTGTTAAATTAAAATTTACAGATTTACTGGTTTTAATTTTATTAGTATTTAGAAACATGGCTAACACAAACACTGCTAGAAGCCCTAATACTTTTATTATTCTTTTCATTTTATGAAATTTTAAATTTATACTTGTTATTATTAAAGTCTAAAGAGGCATACTACTTTTGGAATATTTAACAGACCAATCTATTAGGCTATTAAAATCTTTTTAAAGACTCCTTTGTTATTAAGAAATACTTTATATCATTAGCATTTGGTTTTAGTTAAACAATTCATTTTTTGTGATTATATCTTTCATTTCCTGCTTTATTTCCTTTATAGCCGTAGAAGGCACTTTTATTTCTTTTTCCAAAATAGTGTTTGCCATAGCTAATGCGTTTTCTATTTGTCCGCTTTCATCATATAATTTAGCTAACAAATACAAAGGGTAAAATCTAGAGGGTATCATGTTAGCAGCATTTTTATAAGCGTCTTCGGCTTTATCATAGCGTTTTAGATTTTTGTAAGTATCGCCCAGTGCGGTTTCAATTATTGTTGTGTTAAGATGTGCTTTAGCTTGTTCTAAAACTTTTACAGCTTCCCTGTCTTGATTATTGACAGATAAGGCTTTTCCATAATTCATTAAAAACTCGCCGTTGTTTTTTAAAAAAGGATATGCTTGTTGATATTCCTGAATAGCTGTTTCGTAATCACCATATTGGTAGCTTTCCAAGGCTAGTTTCCATGTTTTTATACTTTGCTCAAGAGCCTTGGTATATTTAAAACCAGTAATAACCACCATTAATACACCTATAGCCATTACAGGTTTTAATATTGCATTTAATTTAGTAGATTTTATATGGACATTAAATTTATTACTATCAAAAGAAGCTAGGGCAGCTAACAAAATCAAAATAACCAATTTAATGGGTAGAATTTCCATAGGATATGAAAAGAAAGCAAATACAGCAATACTTAAAAGTGTTGCAAGTACTACTAACTTTAAATGCTTAATTTTAATAAATACCTTTAAAATTTGATAAAAAACAAGTAGTAATAATAACAGCCCAACAATCCCATTTTCAACCAAAAACTGAATAAACTCATTAAAGCCGTAATACGAATTATCTGCAACAAAAGCCTCTTGTGTTTCTCCATTAACCCTGAAATAGCTGGCTTGATAATTCATGTAATGTGCTTTAAACTTATCAAAGCCCACTCCAAAAACTGGATAATCCTTTACAATATCAGTAGATACTTTCCAAATAAACAGTCGGCCGTCTGAAGACCCTCTTTTGAACTGGTAGATACTAAAAAGGCCTCCCCATAAAATTAGAATGGTTGCAAAGGCCACAACGGTTTTTTTTATAGTTGTAGTTCGTTTAATAAATTTTGAAACTGTTTTATATTTGCATTCAAAAAGTAGACCACTACTTACAATTAAAGCCAACCATGCTCCTCTGGACTGTGTGGCAGGAATTACAAGGAGTATTGATATAACACCAATAATGGGAATAAATTTTAAAGCAAGTTTAACAGATATGTACACGAGATTTGCTTTTGAAGAAACTAGATTCAACAACGTATCCTTAAATAAGTACAAACCCAAAGCCACTGGGAATACTGCAGCTAAAAAACCGGCATAAGGACCTGGGTTAAAAAAACTACCTGTTAATTTAAATCCAGAATGGTTAGACGCATAATAACCCAATAATTGAAGATTACCGTAAATCGCTTGTGTTATGCCAGCACCAATTACTCCAAAAAATAATAAAATATAACTTTTTTTTGGTATGTTTCGTAAAATAATATAAAACCCACCAAGGGCAATTAAATCCAGAAACCTTATCGAAAAACTATAGTTAGTATGAAATAAATATCTGTTGCATATTTGATAAATTATTACTTGGAACAGTGTAATATCTATTTTTGAAAATTTAATATTTAAAGTATTGCTCTTGATTAATAAGAAATTGATAGACCATAATACAAGTGCCACTAAAATACCTTTAATGAAAAATAAAGTTTTTGAGGTAATAGTAGGGTTGGCAAGAGCAGCATAATGTATTACTGGTGTTGTAAACAATAGTATGCCCAAACAAGGAACCAAACTAAATGCTATAAAAGATTTATAAATTGTGTAATATTTTGATTTCTTCATACGAGAAATTATGCCTTGAGAAATAATATAATTATTATCATATTTAAATATAAATCTTACATAAGCACAATTTAATTTCTTAATAAACTTGTAGTCATTTCAAACATAAAAAAAAAAAAAATAGACACATACAAGTTTTTGTGTGTTATTTTTTACATTTTACTGTTTTTAGGGAAAATTGATGTGGAAAAACCGTAAATAATACATCCTGTTATTTAAAACAGGCGTAACGAGGTCAATAATCTGCTTGATTTACTTTTGTTTATTAAAGCTATAACAATAGACAATAGTTACTAAAGTAGTTGTATAATCATTTTTATTATATGAAAGACTTCTGTTATCTACAATCGAAAGATTTTCTTTCTAACTCGGCTTGGAACTCCTCCATTACAGGGCGTACAGTGCTTTCGGGTAGATCGGCAATTTTAATATACATAAGCCCATCTACCGAGTTATTGAATAACGGATCTACGTTAAAGGCCACCAAACGCGCATTTTGCTTTATGTATTTTTTTAATAGCACGGGAAGCCTTAAGGCCCCTGGTTCTATTTCATCAATTATTTTATCAAATTTGTTTAAATCGGCTTCGGTTTCATCAAAAACAAAATCTTTATCGGCATCTTTTAACTTTACTTTAAATTCTTTTTTAGGGCGAACAAATTGTGCTAAGTAAGGATCATAGTAATGCGATTTCATAAACTCAATCATCAATGATTTAGAGAAATTTGAAAACTGATTGCTTATACTTACACCACCAATTAAAAAGTTATGTTCTGGATAACGTAAGGTAGTATGAACAATACCTTTCCAAAGCAAAAATAACGGCATGGGTTTTTGTTGGTAAGCTTTAACAATAAATGCACGACCCATCTCAATAGATTCACTCATCATTTTGTAAAGTTCTGGCTCAAACCTAAACAGATCTTGCAAATAGAAACCATTAATGCCATAACGTTCAAATATTCTAGAGCCCAAGCCCATACGATAAGCACCGGCAATAAGTTTACTCTCATTATCCCATAAAAACATATGGTGGTAATAGGTGTCAAATGTATCTAAATCTATGGCTTCATTGGTGCCTTCGCCTACTTCTCTAAAGGTAATTTCACGCAAACGACCAATTTCTCTTAGTATGTTAGGTATATTATCAGCTTCAGCTAAAAACACCTCATAGTTTTTGCTCTCTAGTAATCTAGAATTGTTTTGTCTTAGTGCTTCAACTTCATTTTCCATAACACTGGTTTCAATAGGTGTTACGATGCGTTTTGGCGGTTTAGGCGTTTTTAAAGTTGAAGAAATATTATCAAGTATTTTGGATTTTTTTTCAAAAGAATTTGAAAGCATGTAGGTTTTCTTTCTCAGGAATTCTGTAAAATCTTCTAGAGTTTTGTGCTCCTTTTGATCATTTACAGTAATAGGTCTTCCTATTCTAACTTTTATAGTTCTGCGCTTTTGAGTAAGTAATTCAGAGGGTAGTTTTGCAGTTCTAAACGTATCACTAATTTTAGAGAGCTTGTAAAAAAGTTTACTGTTTTTAGCATGAAAATATATAGGAACTATTGGAACTTCTGCCTTTTTAACCAATTTCATGGCTGCTTCCTCCCAAGGTCTGTCAACAACCAACTTGCCATCCCTATATGTTGATACTTCTCCGGCGGGAAAAATGCCCAAAGGATGCCCCTCACGCAGATGTAAAATTGAATTTTTAAAACCAACAACACTAGAGGCAGCGTCTTTTCTGTCCTCGAAAGGGTTTACGGGCATGATGTATGGCTTCATAGGTTCAATACGATGAAGCAAAAAATTAGCGATAATTTTAAAATCTTCACGTTGTTCAAGCATCAGCTTTAAAAGTAAAATACCATCAATTCCCCCAAGGGGGTGATTAGAAATAGTAATGTAAGCCCCTTCTTTTGGTAAACGTTTTAAGTCTTCTTCAGGGATTTCAAATTTTATTTGAAAATCTCCCAGAATACCGTTTAAGAAATCTAAATGACTTAAATGCTTATTGCGTTTATAAATTTTATTGAGTGTAGAAATTTTAAGAACCTTCATCAAAATCCAACCTATGAAAGTGCCAATAAAGCCATATTTTTCTAGTTGAATGGCTTTGGCTACTTCTTTGGCGGTTACCAAACCTAAATCCTGATGTTTGTTCATGAGCGTAAAAGTACATGAATTTTTCCATTTTTTATTTCAAAAAAGTGAAATGAAAAAATGTGTATCGACTAAATTAAAGGTTGTTAATTAAATAATAAATAGTGTATCTAATACAAGAAAAAATACGCTTAAACTATTTGGTGACTATTTGAACGGTTTCTTGAGTTAATTGCTTTAATAAAATAGTTTTGCCTTGTTCTAATTGCTTTATAACTTGATCATTATAATGTGTAATAGTATACAAGCACACCTGCTCGTAACAGGTAACACTAAACTTAGCTCTTAACTTTTGTAACAATTTTTCAAGATTGTTATAAATATTCTCTACGCATACTGAAAAACTAATGGCTGAATTTTGTATAACATCTACTTTCATTTTATAAGTATGTAGTAAACTAAAAATCTCACTAATATTATCTTCTACGATGTATGAGAAATCTAAGGATGATAATGAAATTAATATCTGATTTTTCTTTACAATAAAACAAGGAATTAAAGGTTTTAGAGCAACACCTTTTCCTACTGTTGTACCAGATTCTTTTTGATTTAAAAACGATTTTACATGTAATGGAATTTCTTTTCTTTGAAGTGGCTGTAATGTTTTAGGATGTATAACCGAAGCACCATAAAAAGCCAACTCAATGGCTTCTCTGTATGATATTTGATGAAGTAATTGTGCGTTTTCAAAATATCGAGGGTCTGCATTTAATACACCAGGAACATCTTTCCAGATTGTAACATTTTGAGCATTTAAGCAATAGGCAAAAATAGCGGCAGTATAATCACTTCCTTCTCTGCCTAGTGTAGTTGTAAAGTTGTTAACATCACTACCTATAAACCCCTGTGTTATATTTAAAATACTCGTATTTAATTTAGTGCTTATTAGGTTTTGTGTGGTTGCCCAATTTACATTAGCGCGTCTGTAATAGGCGTCGGTTTTAATTAATTCTCTGGAGTCAATCCATTGGTTTTTAATGTTTATAGAGTTTAAATATTCACTAATAATGGTGGTAGAGACCAGTTCACCAAAACAAACCACTTGGTCATACACAAAATTAAAGTCAGGGGATTTATTAGTTCTAAGAAATATGTTAAGCCCGTCAAAAAAAGATTTTATTTTTTTGAAAACAGCGTGATTTTCGTCCCCATATCCATCAGGATCGAAAAGATCGAATAAAATATCATTGTGGTATTTAATGACTTCCTGAATTGAACTTTGAAGTTCTGTTTTATTATTGAAATAATTTGAAACAACTAGTTCTAAGGCGTTTGTGGTTTTACCCATGGCAGATACTACAACCAGAGTGTTTTTATAGCCTATGCTTTTTAGAACCGATGCAAGATTTTTAACGCCACTAGCATCCTTAACAGAAGCTCCACCAAACTTATATATTTGCATTACTAAGTTAGTTTTGCTATGTATTTTTTGATACTGTCTTCACTCATTTGAACCACATCCCAATCACGCATTACATTAGCACCTTTACTTTCATAAAAGTTAATAGCTGGTGTATTCCAGTCTAAAACTTCCCAATTTATACGTTTAACTCCAAGTTGGTATCCATGCTTTACAAATTCATCAAATAGAGCCGAACCTATACCAGAACCCCTCAAATTTTGGTTTACAATGAGATCTTCCAAATGAATAGTTCTTCCCTTCCAGGTAGAGTAACGGTGATACCCAAGGGCAATACCTTCTACTTTGTTGTTTACTTCAGCAACATAACAAAAAAAGGCAGGGTTTTCTCCAAAACCATCTTTTTCTAAATCTGTAATAGTTACTTCAACAGCATCAGGTTCTTTCTCATATTCTGCCAATTGTTTGATTAATTTTAATACTGCTGGCATATCTTTTTTTGTAGCTTTTCTAATTGTGAAATTCATTGTAAATCGAATATAACTTCAAATATAAGCTAAAGTAAAAAGAAAATCATACATTATTCTAGTACGAAAACGTTGTAGGTCTGTTAAAATTAATAGATATTTGTAGCAAATTAAACTAACATAACTATGTCTCACAAAAAACAAACCCTTGGGGAATTTATTATTGAAAACCAAACCTCTTTTCAATATTCCTCAGGAGAACTATCGAGCTTACTAAATTCAATCAGACTAGCGGCTAAGATTGTAAATCACGAGGTGAATAAGGCAGGTTTGGTTGATATTATAGGTGCTGCTGGTGACACTAATATTCAAGGAGAAGATCAGCAAAAATTAGACGTTTATGCTAATGAAAAATTTATTCAGACTTTAACTAAAAGAAATATTGTTTGTGGAATAGCTAGTGAAGAGGAAGATGATTTTATAACAATTAACAGCCAAGATGAAAATCATCAAAATAAATATGTGGTTTTAATTGATCCATTAGATGGTTCTTCAAATATCGATGTCAATGTTTCAGTGGGAACCATCTTTTCAATTTACCGAAGAGTAACACCTGTTGGAACTCCAGTTCAGTTAGAAGACTTTTTGCAAAAAGGAAGTGAGCAAGTTGCTGCTGGTTATGTGGTTTATGGTACCTCTACTATGTTAGTTTACACTACAGGTGATGGCGTTAATGGGTTTACTTTAAATCCAGCCATTGGTTCATTTTATTTATCTCACCCTAAAATGGAATTCCCAGTAGATGGTAATATATATTCTGTAAATGAGGGCAATTATTTTGATTTTCCTCAAGGTATAAAAAATTATATCAAGTATTGTCAAGAGGAAGTTGGTGATAGACCATATACTTCTAGATATATAGGTTCTTTAGTTTCAGATTTTCACCGTAATATGATTAAGGGAGGTATTTATTTATATCCACAAAGTTCTAAAAATCCTAATGGGAAATTACGTTTATTATATGAGTGTAATCCCATGGCTTTTTTAGCAGAACAAGCCAATGGTAAATCAAGTGATGGTTTTACAAGAACTATGGATGTACAACCCACGGAATTACACCAGCGTGTACCGTTTATTTGCGGTAGTAAAAATATGGTTGAAAAGGCTGAGGAGTTTATGAGGAACGCTCAAAAATAAACTAACTTTAATACTATTTCAATAGTAATTTCTTTGTAGCAGTACCTATTTCTGAATTAATATTTAAGAAATAAATACCAGACGCATAACCACTCATGTCTAACTTATAAGAACCATTTGTGTTTTTAACATGGTACTTTTGCATGATAGTTTTCCCAGTAATGTCTGTGACGTTTAAGTAAAACGAGTTGATATGTTTAACACTGATGTTAAACAGATTATGAGCAGGGTTAGGATACACATAGACAACTGATTGTAAAGGAGTTTCGTCACTACTTAAAGTACCTTCTATACTAAAATCGTCAATAATTACCCCTTCGTTAGTTGTAAATTCGTCTGAATGAAATACAAATCTGAAAATTATATTGGTTTCATTGTTTAGTGCCGAAAGATTATAACTGTACTCTTTCATGGTGGTATCAGCGCCTGTCCATTGAGCTCCAGGACAATTGTAGCAATTAGACCCTGGTAATGTACTACTGTTATACCAATTAACATCATTGGCGGTTCCTAAAATCTGCCAGTTTAAACCATTATCTATGCTGTATTCTACATACATAATGTCATAGTTAAGCTCTAAATCAAAGGCCATGTAAAATTTAAGCAAGGGATTTGTGAGTATTGACAAATCATAACATTTAGAAACCAAGTAACTTTTTAAGTTATTCCCGTACGCTCCCGATAAGTTGGTTCCGTATACATTAGTACCCGATTGTGTCATGTTTAGAAGAGTTCCAGTGGGCTCACCTCTTTCCCAATAGCCTGCACAAGTACTATTATCATCAAAAGTTACTAATTCATCAGAGGTAGATTCAAATTCATTAACCACGTTTAATAAACCAGATTCATTAGAGTAAAAGGAAGTAATTAGTTCATTGTTACTGGAGAATGTGTCTCCTGAAGTTGTAGCATTGACCTTTACCTCCTGTAAACCTGTACCAAATAACACCATAGATGGAATATCAATAAATACAGAAGAATCAGGAGATAAACTCCCATTCCAAATGGTGTTGTTTGGGTTTCCATTTAAGGAATAGTTTATTGTAATAGAACTTACAGTATTAGTGCCTCTATTTTTTACCAAAGCTTTAGCACTACTTGAAGAACCGCAAGCAACCACTTCATGAATGTCACTTAATGCTTCCAAGCTTATTTCATCAGAAATGGTTTCAGTTGGAATAGTTGTTTGCCAAACCCCTCTTCCATAGGTGGCTGCTGTTATATTGCCATCGTTAATATTTATCTCTAAATCTGTTACAGAAACGTTAGGTAGGTTATTTTCAAAGGCTTCCCAATCTCCAACGGTATCATCATATCTGTAAACACCAAGGCTGGTTCCTAAAAATAAAGGGTTTTGGCTGTGTAAGTTTTGATGTTTAATAATGTTTTTGGTGATGTTAGGAAGCGAGCCCGTTATATTGCTAAAAGTTAATCCTCCGTCAATGGACTTATAAACGCCTCCAGTTGATCCTGAAGTGGTTACATACACAATATTGTTGGTATTATTATTTACTTCAATAGACGTGATATTGGATGAGAATGATTCAATATTGGTAAATGAACTTCCTTTATCAGAACTTTTATGTAGGTCATTATTTAGAGCAATGAAAATATTATCAGGGTTTACTTCATCTATTTCTAAGACGTCAATATTGTTATTGCTTCCAAAGTTAGATGAAATTCTAGACCAATAGCCTCCACAAAGTTCATATAAACTTGAATAAGCTGCATACAAGTTACCATCCCTATTCATCATTAAGGGGGTTACCCAATTACCGCCTTGATCACTATTCTCTTCGTCCACCTCGTCAGCAGGAGCATCAATAACTAAATTTCTACTATTACCACCATTGGCAGAACCATATAGACCACTACCATATTGAATAAAGCCGTACATTAAATTAGAGTTATCAGGATTGATAGCAGTATCCATACCATCAGCACCATAGTAGTTTAGCCAAGTATTGCTATTGTTATAGGCGTAACCACCATTATCTTGCAAACCTCCAATCATTTTTTCTGAGGATTCTTTAGAAACAGTGAGTCTGTAAAATTGTCCAATTTGCAAACCAGCAGTTAAATCTGTAAAATTAGTACCACCATCAGTTGTTCTATAAAACCCACCATCAGTTCCGGCAAAAAGAGCACCATTATAAAATCGTAAAAGATGAATATCGGCATGAGAATAAGATGCTGTACTTGGTTGATGCCATTCATTTACTTCTTCAAAATTATCACCCCCATTTGTTGATTTCCAAATATTAAGAACACCAACATATACTTCGTTTTCATCAGAATCGGCTACAGCTAAAGCCATATCGTAATATGCTTGTATACTATGATCAAAAAGATCATCATTATAATCTGGATATTCAGTTTTCGTAGCAGGAACCATTGCATCCATTTCAATAAAAGTTACTCCAGAGTTAGTTGATTTGTAAAGTCCCTGAAAGCTATCGTCTGAGGCACTACTTAAAACATAAATGACATTATTGTTGTCTGGAGTAACATCAATAACTAAGCGGTTGGAAGATAATGGTAAACCTGCTCCAAAGCCAGAGTTGGTAAATGTTTCTCCAGCGTCTGTTGAAATATAAAACGTATTGGTAGTTACAGCGTAAATAGTATCAGGATCTCCAGGTTTAAGTTTAATATCTTTGATGTTTAAATTCTGGGTGCCATTAATATTACTCCAGTTAACACCTGCGTCAATCGTTTTATATACACCTCGGCTTGTGGCAACCCATAAAATATTTGAATTTGAAGGATGTATATAAATATCGTTCATTAATAACTGCTCACTTGTGATTGCAGACAAACCAGTTGTATTCCAAGTAGTGCCACCATCTGTAGACTTCATAACTCCTATGCTAAAAGTGTCTCCATTATCATCATCACCAGTAGCTATATAAATAATATCAGAATCAGAATAATCAATCGCAATACCTGAAACTCCAATCTGAGGTAAATTATCAGATAAAGGAACCCATGACGAACCAGAATTAATTGATTTCCAGATGCCTCCAGCTGGTGCACCTGCGTAATACGTGTTGGAATCATTGGGATCTACAATGATAGCATTAATCCTTCCAATACCTGAGCTCCAAGAACCTGTATTAATAAAATCTGTAGGACCAATAGGTTGCCAATTACTTAGGTCTGCATTAAGGCTACTCTGCTTATATTCTTGTGTTCTTATCCATACATCCCATAATTCTCTTGAATTTGGAAGCGTTCCATCTTCTTTTACAAAATTTTTCCAGTAGTTTTCCCATCTTTTAAATGGTTTGTGTCCACTTCCCTTTTTATTAGCATCTTTATCTTTCCAAAACGTGTCAAATGCACTAACAATTTCGTTAAATGTCAGAGGGGAACCAGTCCTTTTGGAGAGTGATGCTTTGCTTTGGTTTAAAGATTTCATCCAAGGAGCGTCTGGATTATATTGGGCATGTCCAAAGTGGGTAAGAAAAAAAATGGCAACATAAAGTAGGTTTCTTTCCATACTTTAAGGCTTTTGAATATCAAGGTTATCAAACTCTACTTTTTTATTCATTTGTAGGTTTAAGTTAGAGAAAGCTACAAAAAAATCTTTTAGTGCTTTTAAAAGATCTTCCTTTGTGGTTGTGTTTAGATTGTAAATGCTTTCAAGGTTTAACATTTTAGTTTCAAAAGCATTTATTCTGGCACTTATTGAAGGAGAATTTAATGGCTCAGGAATATACAGTTTTAATTCTGTTAAAGTAGAGTCAATAACGGCTCTATTTTTCTGTAAGAAGGATAAATCGCCTTTTTTCACATTGCCAATTATTTCTTGAATTTGGTTGTATTCTATCCAATCAGCAGTATGTTTTTCGGTTTTTTCGTCTAATAAAAACTCTATATAATCAATGTTAGAAATATCTTTTTCTGTTATTTCTTGATTATCCTTATTTATATTAATGTCACCTTCATTTTCTTGAGAGTTTTTGCACGAAAAAACAACAAGAATTACACCTAAGGCACTTAAAATCAATCTACTCATAAAAACGTTTTTTACATGTATAACGCAAATATATGGGAATAGTTTATTTTTTATTCAATTAATAAAAATTCATGTACTTTTGAAACACTCTGAATTTAAATTAAAATAAAAATATGCTTGAAAATTTTTGGTTTAATGTAGAATATGGAATCAACCATGTGCTTGATATAAATGGTTATGATCATGTGCTATTTTTAATGGTTTTAACGGTTCCTTATTTATTTAAAGATTGGAAGCGTGTGTTGTTGCTGATATCTACTTTTACTTTGGGTCATACATTGTCTTTGGTTTTAGCAGCTTATGGCGCAGTGAGTATAAATGGGCAGTTGGTAGAGTTTTTAATACCTATTACTATTTTAATAGTAGCTCTTTTTAATGTGTTTACAGCTGGGAAAGGTGCTCAAAAAGAAAAAGTAGGTGTGTTGTTTTTGTCAACCTTGTTTTTTGGATTGATACACGGTTTAGGTTTTGCTCGTGAGTTTCATATTTTTTCTGGAGATTCAGATAACAAATTTCTCCTTTTATTAGAGTTTGCATTAGGCATTGAAATAGCGCAAATCATCATAGTTTTTGTGGTACTATTTTTAGGCTACATGGGTCAAACTATTTTTAGGTTTTCCAAAAGAGATTGGGTAATGGTAATATCTGCCATTGTAGTTGGGTTGGTTATACCTATGATAATGGGTAGTGACTATTTAGCTTAAAAACGTTAAACTTTTATAAAACTTTAAGTAACTACGTTGTAATTAAAATACTAACCAAGTATATTCGTTGTTATATTTTGTATGAGGTATTAAGGCATGAGTTTCTTTTGTATCTAACTTAAGAGTTTTATGCTCAAAATACGACAAACCGTTATCGAAATATTTATTTCAACGAGTTATTGATTATAGTAATAAATCACTAATTAAATCTGAAATAACGTTTTTGCATAAGGTATAATTATAAACAGATTAATGTTAGAACGTAAGCAATTAAAGTATGATAAAGCCTATTTGAGAATTGCCCAAGAATGGGGAAAACTCTCTTATTGCAAACGCAAGCAGGTTGGCGCCCTAATAGTAAAGGATAGAATGATAATTTCTGATGGGTATAACGGAACGCCATCTGGTTTTGAAAACTATTGCGAGGACGAAGAAGGCTATACAAAATGGTACGTATTGCATGCCGAAGCTAATGCTATTTTAAAAGTTGCAGCATCTACCCAATCATGCAAAGGAGCCACGTTATATATAACCTTATCACCTTGTAAGGAGTGTAGTAAGTTGATTCATCAGGCAGGAATTGTAAGAGTTGTTTATAACAAGGGATATAAAGATGATTCTGGATTGAAATTTTTAAAAAAAGCAGGAATTGAATTAAAGTTAATTGAAGATTTGTCAGCATAATGTCCTATCAAAAAAAATATTTACCATTTGTTCTGGGAATTGCTATTGCAGCCGGTATTTTTATTGGTGGTAAATTAAATTTTAGTGATGCTCCAGATAGATTATTCACCACAAACAGTAAAAAGGATAAACTGAATCGACTTATTGATTACATAGACTATGACTATGTTGAAGACGTTAATACAGATAGCATTGTAGACGTTACTGTTAATGGTATTTTAGATAATCTGGATCCGCATTCGGTGTATATCCCAAAAGAAGACATGCAACGTAGTACTGAAAACATGAAAGGCGACTTTGTAGGTATTGGCGTGAGTTTTTACACTTTCAGAGATACTATTACAGTTATTAAAACTGTAGAAGGTGGTCCAAGTGAAAAAGCAGGTATAAAAGGGGGTGACAGAATTTTGATGGCTAATGGCGATTCACTTTATGGCAGAGGTGTAAAAGATGATGATATTGTCAATAGATTGAGGGGGCCAGTTGATTCTAAAGTAAATTTAACAGTACTGAGAAAGGGAGAGTCAAAACTCCTAAATTTTACTGTAAAGCGCGGTGTAATACCAATAAAAAGTGTAGATGCTGCTTATATGCTCACCGAGAAATTAGGATATATAAAGGTTAATAGATTTGCCGAATCTACATATAAAGAATTTAAAAAAGGGCTTAAAAAACTTATTGATTTAGGAGCTTCAGAAATTGCTTTAGACTTGCGAGGAAACCCTGGCGGATTTTTACATATAGCTGAACAATTAGCAGACGAATTTTTAGGAAAGGATAAGCTTATTCTTTTTACTAAAAATAAGCGGGGTGATGTAGAAAAAAGTTACGCTACTAGAAAAGGTAGTTTTGAAGAGGGTAAAGTATATGTACTCATTGATGAAAATTCCGCATCTGCCAGTGAGATAGTTGCAGGGGCGCTGCAAGATAATGATAAGGGTACTATTGTAGGGCGTAGAAGTTACGGAAAGGGCTTGGTACAACGTGAAATGGATTTAGGTGATGGTAGCGCCGTACGTTTAACGGTATCACGTTACTTTACACCAACGGGGAGATCTATTCAAAGACCTTATGAAAAGAACGGACATAAAGACTATTTTGAGGAGTATTTTGATAGATTAGATAGTGGCGAATTATTAGATCCTAGCAAAATAGAAGTGGCAGATTCTTTAAAGTTCAAAACCCCAAAAGGAAAAACGGTTTATGGTGGGGGTGGTATCATTCCAGATGTATTTGTGCCTATTGATAATAGCTTACATAATGAAACACTGCAATATATTGAGCAATATCAATTTTTTGATAATTTTATTTTCAGACAACTGGATTTAGACCGGCATGCCTATGATGGTATTTCAAGACGTGACTTTATTGATAGCTTTAAAGTTGATGATGAACTTGTTGTAAAATTTCAAGACTACGTTAACACCCAAACCCGAAACAAAATAACTTTTGTAGCTTACAATGACGAAGTGAAACAATACCTTAAAGCAACCCTTGCAGATCAACTCTTTGGTAATGGTGCTTTTGAAGAAGTCTTTAACCAAACTGACATCATGATTGATGAGGTGATTAAGTTGAGTGAAGCAAGATAAAAACCTATTGTTTTAAACCTACGATTAATCATATTTTTAACTGACATTATCCATATTTAATTTCTTAAATAGCTATTAGTTTTGCTCATATTTATTGATTTTAAATTAAAACGAAAATATGGATACCAAAACTATTAAATTAGTACAAGGAACATTTGAAAAAGTTGTTCCTATTGCTGATAAAGCTGCTGAGATATTTTATGATAAATTATTTGATTTAGATCCTACTCTTAAGCCCTTATTTAAAGGAGATATGAAAGAACAGGGAAAAAAATTAATGACCATGATAGGTACTGCAGTAAACGGGTTGAACAATTTAGAAGCTATTGTTCCAGCAGTTCAAAATCTAGGTAGAAATCATGTGGGATATGGAGTTAAAGATAGTCATTATGATACGGTTGGAACCGCCCTCATATATACATTAGAAACAGGATTAGGAAAAAAGAGTTTTACTCCAGATGTTAAAAATGCTTGGGTAGAAGTTTATACAGTTTTAGCAACTACTATGAAAGATGCTGCCAAAGAAGTTGAATTAGTTACTCCTGATGAAGCAAAGCCTTGGTGGAAATTCTGGTAATACTACAGATAATAAAAACAGGTTAATAAAACCTGTTTTTTTATTCTATTTTATCATGAACCTTGGTATGCTTCCCATTGTTCCAATGTGTTAAAATATCGGTTGCCACGTGAGCACCACTTCCAGAAGCAATAGCAAATTGAGAACGCCAGCCAGCAAGAGTGCCAGCTACATAAAGGTTTTCTTCAATCAAATGGTCTATATTTTTTAACCATATACGTTCTTTTTCAACAACATCTCTTGGGTGTGCCTCCACATACTGTTCAAGTCCTTTAATGCGCATTAAATTAGTATAACCTACTGTTACTACTGCAATTTTAGTCTGGTAAATGTTTTTGTTGGTTTTAACCTCAAATCCATAGTTGGTTTTGGAAATTTCTAAAACCTTTTCTTTTTCTATCTGTTCTATATGTGGGTATAAATCAAATAATTGTTGTTTCCCACTTTGTAAGATTGAGGCTCCAGTAGTGCCGGGAGCAAGTCCAAGTACATTATTAAACAGTGCTGTTTGTAAATGCGAAGTTTTTTGGTGTACAATAATACCAATATGTTTATCATTAGCAAAGGCCTTTTCTTTAGCAGAACCTAAAACTAAAGCACACGATAAACCTGCAGCGCCACCACCAATTATTAGAACATCAAACATGTTATTTTTTTTCTTTTACTTTTTGTTCAATACGTTTTGATATTCTTAAAATAAGCATTAAAACAATAGCACATAAAGCCGCCAAAATTGTAATTATAGCAATCATGCTGTCACCTTCAAAAGGTTTTTCAAAATCAATTTTAGTAGCATTGAAAATAGCCATTACTGTAGCTAAAACAATGATAATGGTAGTAATAATTCTCATAACTAGTCAAATAAAACTTTAATATTTTCAGTAAATAACTTTACAGCAATAGCCAATAAAACCACACCAAAGACTTTTCTAATAATACTAATTCCATTAGCGCCTAAAAAATGCTCAATTTTTTTAGAGGTCTTTAAAACAATAAAAATGACAATTACATTTAATATAATAGCAATGATAATGTTTTCAACTCTAAATTCGGCACGTAAAGACAAAAGCGTGGTTAAACTACCTGGACCTGCCATTAGCGGAAACGCTAGAGGAAACACTGAAGCAGTCATGGGGTTAGTTTCTTCTTGTTTATAAAGAGTAATACCCAATATCATTTCCAGAGCTATAAAGAAAAGAATAAAGGCTCCAGCAACCGCAAAAGAGTTTACATCAATACCTATTAGGTTTAAAATGCTTTTCCCAAGGAAGAGGAAAACAATCATAATAAATCCCGCAATGAGGGATGCTTTACCACTTTGTATATGACCTACTTTTTTTCTTAAATCAAGTACTATGGGAATATTACCTACAATATCTATAACAGCAAACAAAACCATAAAGGCTGTAATAATTTCCTTAAAATTAAGTTGCACCATGATTAAAATTTTTGTGCAAAGGTCTGTATTTATTATTAAATCGCAATACATAACAATTTGAAAGTTTATCTTTGTGGGCTAATTTTTAAGTTTCATGTTTCAGTTAGGTAAAACCATTGTATCTGATGATCTCATCAAGAAAGATTTTCTGTGTAATCTATCTGCATGCAAAGGAGCTTGTTGTATAGATGGTGATGCGGGAGCCCCTTTAGATAAGGAGGAAATTGATATTCTTAAAGATATCTACCCAAAGGTAAAACCTTTTCTGCGTAAAGAAGGTATTGCTGCTATTGAAGCACAAGGTACTTATATAACTACTGAAGACGGAGAACTTGAAACACCGTTGATTAATAATGCAGATTGCGCTTATGTTATTTTTGATGAAAATAATGTAGCTATGTGCGCCATTGAAGAAGCTTATAACCAAGGAGAAATTTCATGGAAGAAACCGGTTTCTTGTCATTTATACCCTATTAGGGTTAGAGATTACACCGAATTTTCAGCAGTAAATTATCACAAATGGCAAATTTGTGACGATGCATGTGAGTTGGGTGAAGCATTAGGTGTTCCTGTTTATAAATTTGTAAAGGAAGCACTCATAAGAAAATTTGGTGAAGATTGGTATGCTGAGCTTGAAAAAGTTGCTAAAACATTGTAAACATCTTCAAAAAAACTCAAAAAAACCCAGTAAATTAAAGGGTTCTTTAAAGTTAAGAGTATATTATTTTTTTGTAAACTTTTTTATTTTGTAAAAAACATAAAAAATTGATTATTAATTACTTACATGTTTTTTCTTGTAAACTTCTTAAAAATTAAGCGTTTTTTTCTTTGTTAAAAACTTGTTGAAAACGTTTTTTTATTTGTCTAAAAACGTATCAATCATTTTACAATCTTTGTGAAACTCAATTCTGAGTAAAAAGATACATTAAACAAATTATAATCTTTGTTGGATTATTTTTTAGCAGATTTTTCAACAAAGTTTTTAAAGTGCACGGGATTGCTTCGGTGTATTTTCAGGAATATCCTGCAAGGTTTTGTATGTCAATTTTTAACTAAACCAACAATATGGAAATAACGCATATTATTAAACGAGATTACGAAACGACTCCTTTCGTTTTAGACAAAATCACAAATGCCATTGAAAAAGCAATGCTTTCGGTTAATCATGGATCTAGGCAAGATGCCAGTGATATCTCAGACAGAGTTTTTGAATCGCTCCTAGCCAGAAAAGCTCTGGATACTCGATATATTCCAACCGTAGAACAGGTGCAGGATATTGTTGAGGATAAGTTAATGGATAGTGCGTTTCATGATGCTGCAAAGGCTTATATTCTCTACAGAGATGAACAAGCTAGAAAGAGACAAGCTAATATCTTTGAAAAGCGTATTAACCTGAAGCCTTATGAATATCCAGATTTATATGAGTATGTAAATGCCATTAGACATTCTTATTGGATACATACTGAGTTTAATTTTACAAGTGACATTCAAGATTTTAAAGCGCAGCTTAATTCTGTAGAAAAATCTGCCATAAAAAACACCATGTTAGCTATATCTCAAATTGAGGTAGCCGTTAAAACATTTTGGGGAGACATTTATCAAAAAATGCCTAAGCCAGAAATTGGATCTGTGGGAGCAACCTTTGCAGAGAGTGAAGTGCGTCACCATGATGCCTATTCACATTTGTTGGAGATTTTAGGATTAAATGCAGAGTTTAAGGCGCTTAAAAAGAAGCCAGTAATTATGAGGCGCGTGCATTATTTGGAAACAGCTCTTAAAAATTCTAAAAGTGAAAATATCCAAGAGTATGCAGAATCTATTTTATTATTCTCATTATTTATAGAGCACGTATCATTATTTTCTCAGTTCTTGATTATTATGGCTTTCAACAAGCATAAAAATATGCTTAAAGGTATTTCTAATGTTGTTGAAGCTACTTCAAAAGAAGAACAAATTCACGGTGATTTTGGAATTGATGTTATTAAAATTATCCAAAAGGAAAATCCGGCCTGGTTTGGAGATGATTATGGGGTGAAAATTCAAGAAATATGTAAAGAAGCTTTTAAGGCAGAAAGTGATATTGTAGACTGGATTTTTGAAGAAGGGGAATTAGACTTCTTGCCTAAAGATGTGGTAAATGAATTTATTAAAAACAGGTTTAATAATTCATTAGAAAGCATTGGAATAGATAAGGTATTTGATATCGATGAGGCATTAGTAGCTCAGACCGAATGGTTTGATGATGAGATAATTGGAACCAAACATGGAGATTTCTTTGTGAAAAGATCCATTAACTATAGTAAAAGAACAAAAAGTATAACTAGCGACGACCTTTTTTAAAAAATGAAAATTAACACAGAGCAACAAGACAACCAGACCACAGAACAACAATCTAATTATGACCAATTAATTAATGCCCGTAAGGAGCAAATTAAAAATGTCAATAATTCTAAAGAAGACTTAAAATTTGAATGGTTAACCGAAAACAGCCGTAAGTTTCTAGCGTCTGGATACTTAACAGACGAGGCAACTCCAGAGGAAAGAATTCGAGAAATAGCAGATAGAGCTGAACAAATTCTTCAAATAGAAGGTTATGCAGACAAATTTTATAAGTATATGTCAGAAGGTTTCTTCTCATTAGCCTCACCTGTTTGGTCTAATTTCGGTAAGAAAAGAGGCTTGCCAATAAGTTGTTTTGGATCTAATATCGCAGATGATATGGGTAATATTCTATATACGCAATCCGAGGTAGGGATGATGTCTAAGTTAGGTGGCGGAACTTCTGGATATTTTGGAAACCTCAGACATAGAGGAGCTCCAGTAAAAAACAATGGGGCGTCTTCAGGAGCTGTTCATATCATGCAACTCTTTGAGAAAATGGTAGATGTGGTTAGTCAAGGTTCTGTAAGACGTGGGCGTTTTTCTCCATACTTACCAGTAGAGCACCCAGATATTAATGAGTTTTTAGAAATTGGTACTGAAGGGAATTCTATACAAGAGTTAACACATGGCGTTACGGTTAGTGATAAATGGATGCAGGAAATGATTGATGGCGATGTTGATAAGCGTTCTATATGGGCCAAGGTAATTCAGCGTAGAGGTGAAATAGGCTATCCCTATATTTTCTTTAATGACCATGCTAATAACCAGGCTCCACAGGTTTATAAGGAGAATAACCATAAGATTGTGGCAAGTAATTTATGTACCGAAATTATGCTACCTTCTAATGAAAAATGGTCTTTTGTGTGTGTGCTTTCTTCAATAAATTTATTACACTATGATAAATGGAAAGATACCGATGCTGTTGAAACTATGGTATATTTCTTAGATGCTGTAATTACAGAGTTTATTGATAAACTTGAAGAGTTTAGAGATTCTAGTGATTTAGATGACAGACAAACCTTCATGTTTATGGAGCGTGCTTATAATTTTGCAAAAGCTAATAGAGCATTAGGGTTAGGTGCTTTAGGATGGCATTCTTTGTTGCAATCTAAAATGTTACCATTTGATAGTGCTGAGGCTTATGAATTGAATAGTGAAATTTTTAAAGTAATTAAGGAGAAATCATATAAAGCCTCTGAAGAATTAGCAGAACGCTTTGGAGAACCAGAAGTTTTAAAAGGGTATGGGAGACGTAATGCTACATTAAATGCTATTGCACCCACTACATCTTCAGCATTCATTCTAGGTCAGGTTTCTCAAGGTATCGAGCCAATTTGGTCTAATATTTATGTTAAGGATATTGCTAAAATTAAGACTACCATAAAGAATCCGTACTTATTAAATTTACTTGAAGAAAAGGGAATGAATACACCCGAGGTATGGAAAAGTATTAGAGATTATGATGGCTCTGTTCAGCATTTAGAATTTTTAACAGAGCATGAACGTGATGTATTCAAAACCTATTCTGAAATAGACCAATTAACCATTGTTTATCAAGCGGCAAACAGACAAAACCATATAGATCAAGGACAATCTGTGAACATTATTGTGCATCCTGATATGCCTGTTAAAGATATTAATAAAATTTATGTAACTGCCTGGAAACTAGGCTTAAAGTCATTGTATTATCAACATAGTATGAACGCAGCTCAAAAATTTAAACAGAAAAAAGAATGTACTAGCTGTGAAGGATAGTTAACGAAAACTTTTTAATAGTTTGTTTCTTTTAAAGGGACTTAAATTTCATAAGAAAAAGCATCGTAATTACGATGCTTTTTCTTTAGTTCAAAATATCAACACCTAATAGTTTATCATTTTTATTATAGTACCAAGCTCTATTTTTTGGCATTTTAATACCATTTACAAGTTTTTCCTCAGTTAAAAGAATATACTCTCCAGAATCATTTTTTTTGTTTCCACTATCATCAGTTTTGTAGAATTGATATACTTCCATAGCGTAGGTTTTGGGATTGAAATAAAAATACCAAATATTGTTTCCAACTTTTTCGTGGTAAGTAACTTTTAGAACTAAATAATCTTTTCCTTTAAAGTTTTTCTTTTCAATCTTGGGGTGAATATTGGTTCCAACATCCTTTAACTTCATAGGCAATCCGTACAAATAGGTGTAGTAGTCTTTATAAAGATGGACACGATCACAAATTAGATTATATTTTCTAATGTCTTCCTCTGATATAATTTTAGAATTATTTAAAGCGAAATCACAATGGTTTTTATTAACAGTCATTTGTGTTATAATAGAATCTCTTCTAGTAATAACCTTAAAAAACTCGTTGGGTAAATTTATTTCAATATCACTATACCTTGAGGTTTTCTCGGGTATTTTTGAAGTAATACTTAATTTACCGTTAAAGGTTGCCCAATTACTATTTGGGTCGTGATACTTAATGGTTTTTTCCAATAACTCTGTGTGCGTTAGTGTTTGTTCACAAGAAGGCATAAGTACTACAAGTACTATTAATAGAGGTAATGTTTTCATATACTTTAAATATAAGTATTTGTAAGTTAACCAAATTCTAAAGTTTTATAAGCCAACTTATACAGGGGAGAGTTGTATGGACCGAATCTTTAGTGCTTATTTATATTGGTCTCACAAAAAGTTATTTTTTTTAGAAATTACTTTGCGCTATCTTGAAGCTCACTAATAATTACATAAAATAATTTACATGATTAGAAAGTCTATTTTTTTTGGGCTTTTGCTTGTTTTAGGAGTAATACTTTATTTAAACCCTAATTTTAAAACAATTTCTGCTGGGGTTGCTATTTTGCTTTTTGGCATGATTATGTTAGAAGAAGGTTTCAAGGTTTTTACCAAAGGACCCTTACAGAATATCTTAAAAAATGCCACTAATAAACTATACAAAAGTATTCCAACGGGAGCGGCGGTTACAGCGTTAATTCAATCAAGTTCATTAGTTTCGGTAATCACCATATCATTCATAAGTGCAGGGTTAATATCTCTTGGTGGTGGCTTAGGTTTAATATTTGGAGCCAATATTGGAACCACAGCTACCGCGTGGTTGGTAGCGGGTTTTGGTCTAAAAATTAAAATATCTGCCTTAGCATTACCCATGCTTGTTTTTGGAATTGTGTTTTCTTTTCAGAAAAAAGTGGTTTATAAAGGTATAGGAAATGTACTAGCAGGCCTTGGTTTTTTCTTTTTGGGAATTCATTACATGAAGGAGGGGTTTGATGTGTTTAAAGAATACATAGATTTGTCTGAGTATGCTGTTTCAGGATTTCTAGGAGTGCTTATTTATACAGGTCTTGGTGTTGTTGTTACTACCATTCTACAGTCTAGTAGTGCTACCTTAGCACTTATATTAACCGCACTTTCTGCAGGACAAATTGAATATGAGAATGCTTTGGCATTAGCTATTGGTGCTAATATTGGTACTACAATAACAGCTGTTTTAGGAGCTTTAGGTTCAAACAGTGCTGGTAAACGGTTAGCGGTGGCTCATTTCATTTTTAATGTTGTAACGGGTTTAGTTACAATGGCTTTAATATTTCCATTGGCCAAATTAGTTAACAACCTATCAGAAACACTTCAAATAGCTTCAACAAATTATACGCTAAAGTTGGCTTTGTTTCATACTATTTTTAACGTGTTGGGAGTTGTTTTAATGATACCCTTTATAAGCAGGCTAGAACGCTTTTTATTGCGATTTTTTAAAGAGAAAACCACTAAAGAAGTTGATGAACCTAAATTTCTTAACCCGGCTGTATTAAAATTTCCAGGCTCTGCTATAACAGCTTTAGTTCAAGAATCGCAGTATTTGTACAAGAACACTATTTTTGAGATTGTTGCACATGCTTTGAATATTCATAGAGAAGATGTAAAATCTAAGATGAAACTAAAACAATTGGTAAAGCATTCGCAGGAAGATTTGAAGACTAATGTAGATGAACTTTATTATACCAAAGTAAAATCTATTTACGGAGAGATTATAAGGTTTGCAACTACCGCCCAAAGCAAGTTAAACTTAAATAAAAAGCAAACCAATATGATTGGTGAAATTAAAATAGCCAACAGAAAAATGGTTGAGATTATAAAAGATGCCAGAGAGCTTAATAAAAATGTAACTTATGCAGGTAAAAGTGATAACGTACATTTGCATAATGCGTATGATGACTTAAGAAAAAAAATGGCCAAAGTACTTCGCGTAATTTATCTGTTTAGGAAAGACAGCAATGGCGATAGCAAAAAGTATGAGCAACAGCTTAAACAACTAAAGCAAGATGCCAAAGAGAGTATTAGGTCTAGTAATAAATCTATTGACAAATTAATTAGAAAAGACTTGATTACTGTTGAAATGGCATCCTCGCTTTTTAATGATTATTCTAATGTAAACGATATGATAAAAAAGCTAATTGAAGTCGCCGAATTGTTATATGGAAAAACAGATTCATTATTAGAAAATAGCCAATAAAAAAACACCCCATGAGAGGTATTTTTTTATTATGATGTCTCGTCCTGAAAAAAGTTGACCATAACATTTAGAACAATGGGAAACAAAAGGCAGTTAAGAAAAAAGCAAGAGCCCCCAAGAAATTACAGTGAGAACTTCAAACGTTTGGTTGTATCTGAATACGAGCAAGGTTTTT
>NZ_SMZJ02000001.1 GCF_004358095.2 Seonamhaeicola sediminis | reverse complement strand
CAAAGTCATTTGAAGGGTTTAAGACTAGGATTCTGTCTAAGATAACGGCATTGACTGTTATTCAATATATCAATAAATTTATCTTTGACCGAAATATTAATAATATTAAAATTAGCATTATTTAAAATGCACAACGGGTTAAGATATATAAAAATACCTAATATTAGGTATTGTATTGTTTATTTTTTATTCAAAAATTTGTTAGGCTATTAATTAATTCTTAGGGAGAGTTATTTTAAACATTTGTCTATTGTTTAATTCAATGGGCGTTATAAGAGCTGCAAGAAATTGTGGCTCTTTTTTTTGCTCTAAACTTAAATGTTTGAACTTTCAGTTTTTGAGGTTGATGCGCGTTTACCTACTGCTATTACTTTGATTTGTGTTCCTCTTTTTTTATAAAAGTTATTTTAAGTTTTAAAGTACCTTTTGGATTTACCCTTCTTAATACAAGAATGTTGTCTTTTAGTTTGTAGTTGTAGTTCAACACTATTTTTTGTTCTTGAACCATTAGTGAAAGTTTTAAATTTTCTTTAGAAGTCTCCCATAAACCTTTGTGTGATTCAAGTTCTCCTGAACGCATATTGCTGGACTGTTTAAAACTTTTATTATCCATAAAAAATAAATCCCAAATTGAGTTCTCTGAGAAGAGGTTTTCATGAGTTCTAGTGTTTATGTCATCATTATTGATCACTTCAAATTCAAAAATATTCCAAGTTCCAATTAAGCCAGTTTCTTGAGCTTTGGTAATAGAAATTGAAATAAGGCACACCAATAAGGTAATAAAGGTTTTCATGATTTTTTAATTATTTAATGAGATTTTCATCGATTAGTTCAGGAATCCCTTGGGGGAATCTAGCAAACTTATGTAGCTCATGCCATTTTACATCATCTGGGATTTTCATTCTGTAAGCTCCTCTGGCGTGGATTGAGGTGCTATATGTTGAAACTAAATTAATTGGAAGAGAGAACACCATAAAATATCCATGAACTAGGGAATTTATATTTAATAAGCCCGCCCATGTATTTAATTTTTTTTGGTTGTCACTGGTTAAAGATACTAATACATGTGCATATTTAATGTCATTTTGCTTAATGCTAATTATTTTTTCATTTTTTACCGGTAAAAGTTTGATATATTTGTCTTTAACCTCAATGATTTCAGCTATCTCCCGACTATGACTTTTTTTTGTGGTATATTCTAAGTATAGGCCCTTTACATGATTTTTAAAATCTTTTGGAGCACTCAAATATTTTGGAGTGCTACAGCCCCATACAAAGATTACACAAACAAATATTTTAAGCAGATTTTTCATTTTATATTTGTATACCTTGAGTTCCAAAATACATCTTCCATTTCATCTTCAATAATTTTGTATTCTACGGCTAAACTTGCCCATACTTCTTTGTTGTTAGAAAGCATTTTTTTGAGTTTTTGAATGTTTTTATTTCTAAGCCAATTAGACCTAATCCATTCTAAATAGTATCCTTTACTAGTTACAAATACTTCATATTCATCCTGATTCATTAAATCTGGTAATCTAAACATGAAATCATATTCATTTCCGGGGAACGATGCTAAATACTTTTCATCATCATTAATGATTTTCTCCAATTCAGCAGGGAATCCGTTAAGAGTCTTTATTTTTGAAGGATATATGTGGTTGACTAAAGTAGGCTCTTTTATCTCTGTAAGACCCAGATAGTCAATACGCCATAACCCTTTGGTTAATTCTATTTTAATTTTTAATTGACCATTTTTTGTTGATATTTTTGAAATGGGTGAGATAATCAAGTTTTTAGAGATTGGACCTGTCTCATATATTTCATCAAAAAACTGCCATTGGCGGTTTTCATTATTCCAAGCATATAATTTTATTTTACCTAATAATTTAAAAGGATTGCTTAGTCGCTTTTTAATGGAACTGTTGGTTTCAATTTTGGCAAAATAGTCGCCTACTTCATCACCCATAAATGAAATCCCGCTATAGAGTAAAAATGTTGTTAGTAATGTTTGCCTAAAGTTGATTACTAATCCTTGAGTATTATCAGAAACACCATTAAAATCTAAATAAATTTCTTCTTTTTTAGTGAGATCGTGCTCATCAGTTTTAGAAAAAAATTCTTGGTCATCAATTTCTAAGACTTTGTTTAGAATATTTGTTCCATCTATAGTTGCTCTTTTTGGGGGTAATATATGATTGGATTTATAAAATTTATTTCTTTGGTCATGAAAGACATATTCCGTTTTCTTTTTTGGGATGGCCGTTAAAAATAATTCATTTAATAAATGAGTTTCAAAGGCTTCATTTTTCATTGTTAAATGAAATTCTTTTCCAGATGTTTGTGTTCTCAATGCATCCATATCTGTTGCTTCCAGTGCTGGTGAAATCGAACTTGAAAACCCTTCGGCCTTGGCGTCGTGGATAGACAGACTGTTATTAGTGTAAAAAGTTGGGCAAGAGCCAAAGCAGGCTTTAGGGTTTGTGATGCAAACGGCATCTAAAACAAGATTAACTCCCGTTAGAAGAGAAAGACCTGCTATTCTCTCTTTATCTTTAGATTTTATAGCTTCCAGTTGATTGGTTTCTATAATGGCAACTTCATTAATCTCAAGGGCCATGGACCCATCTTTTATTTCATTTCTGTTAAAGTCAAAAAGCTTTCCTTTGCCAAGTATTGAGTCTTTTGAGTCATTTAGAAGCCATTCATTTAAAACACTAACATCTCCATTTTTTAAATGAACTTTGAAGAAATCGTTTTCGAATGAATTTTGATGAATAGAGTCATTATAAGTTCCATAGGTTTGTCTAAAATCTTGTTTTATATATAGTTTACTGCATGAGTAGACTATAAACCCTATGAAAATAAGGATCGTGAGGAATGCAGTAGTATTTCTTATGAACTTTATCATTGATGATCTGTTTTGTATGGCTGGTCAAAGTTTATTTTTGGGCTTCATAAGTTAGGAATATTTGTAAATAATTTATATGAGCTACATCATAGGTGATATTTTCAAATATTTGTAACTTAATAGTTTATGCTTGATTGTAAATTAAGGTTTGAAAATAATCTGTCTTAGACAGGCCGCAGAATTGCTAACAACCTTAAGGCTTTTTTGTTTAGAGTGTTTTCTTCTTTTGTCATTTATACAGTCTCTTTTACTAGATTTATTAATAAACATTTAATGTTATATAATCTTTAATAAAACGTAATTCATGACTATTGTCAGGTTAGAGAGTAACTGGTTTTAATATTTTTACAACTTAATTTAAATTGTAAAATGTTATGGAAAATATATACAGTAGTTGGTATCATCCTTATCAACCTGCAAAAGCATATAGTAAACGTGTAGCCTATTTTAGTATGGAATTTGGCATCCATCAATCTTTCAATATCTATTCTGGTGGGTTAGGTTTTTTAGCCGGTTCTCATATGCGTTCTGGTTTTGAACTCAAACAAAATATGATTGGTATTGGCATGCTCTGGAAATATGGGTATTATGACCAAGCAAGAAATGATGACCAAACTTTAAAAACTGAGTTTAATGAGAAACATTTCAACTTTTTAGAAGACACAGGTATTGAAGTAGAGATTAAGCTTCATGATAATCCGCATGTAAAAGTAAGGGCCTATGTTTTAAAGCCCGAAGTTTTTGGAACAGTGCCCATGTATTTTTTAACCACAGATGTTGAAGGTAATGATCATCTTTCTAGAACTATTACCAATCATTTATACGATAAAAATCCAGTGACTCGTGTGTCTCAAAGTATTGTTTTAGGTATTGGTGGTACTAAAGTGGTTGAGGCTTTAGGTGGCGCTGATACGTATCATTTAAACGAAGGACATGCGCTACCAGCTTTTTACTACTTGCGTGATAAAGGCGTTACAAAAGAACAGATGGTTTTTACAACCCATACACCAGAGCTTGCTGGAAACGAAGAGCGCGATGCTAGACATTTAAATAGATGTGGTTTCTTTGGAAGAACCTACACCAATGAAGAATTAGAACGAGAAATGGTTAATGGCGGCATGATTAATTATACTGTTTCGGCTTTAAGGATGTCAAAAAGGGCTAATGGTGTATCCAAATTACATGCAAATGTAGCTAATGATATGTGGAAAGGTCATTCTGGAATTAGTGAAATTATTCCCATTACAAATGCTCAAAATCAAAACTTCTGGCAGGATGACACTATAAAAGAAGCATGGCTGAAAAAGGAGGTAGACGCTTATAAAGCAAGAAAATTTGAATTAAAAAAGGAATTGTTTGAAGAGGTGCATAAACAAACCGGAAAACGTTTTGACCCTAACGTACTCACCTTTGTATGGGCAAGGCGTTTTGCAGCTTATAAAAGAGCTGATTTACTACTTCATGATTTTGATCGTTTTAAAAGGCTTATATCTAATCAGAAATATCCAGTTCAAATAATTTGGGCAGGAAAGCCGTATCCGTTTGATTATGGTGCTATTGATTTATTTAATCATTTGGTTCACCATTCTAAAGGAGAGCCAAATTTAGCGGTACTTATTGGATATGAAATTGAATTGTCGAAGAAATTAAAATGTGGTTCAGATATTTGGTTAAACACGCCTAGAATTACAAGAGAAGCATCAGGAACTAGTGGTATGACGGCTGCTATGAACGGTTCTGTTAATGTTTCTACTAACGATGGTTGGATTCCTGAGTTTGAAAAGGATGGTGAAAACTGTTTTGTATTACCCGCACTAGACCATAATTTACCAACTTGGGATCAAGATAAAATTGATAGTAATAATCTATATCATATTTTAGAGCAAAAAGTAATTCCAACCTACTATATAGATCCAAGCAAATGGCAAGATATTGTTTTTAAGGCCATGGATGATGTTATACCTGAGTTTACAACACAAAGAATGGCTGATGATTATTACAAGAAATTGTTCTGATTTTTAATAAAGATAGAATCAAATCTTAATATAAAATGTAATAAAAAATCACAAAACTTGCATTTAAACTATTAATTAGTTTTTTTGAGGAATATTAATTTTAGTTCAATATACTTAAAATAAGAATACTCAATCTATCTTAATGATAAGATTAATATTTGAAATTATGAAAAATCTTATTCTATATGTGCTTGTTTTTGATGTTCTCATTTTTGTACTCACAAGCAGAAAACTCTAGGTTTAGTTATAATGCTAAGGGGTGAAATTCAAAGGAGGTAACTGTTGAGATTTCTGGAATGACTAAAGAAGATATGCTTTCTAAAGTTAATTGCTTGATGAAAAATTTGGAAATCCTGATGAAGTTGTTGATTTTGATGGAGAAGAAAATGAACTTGATACTGATGGTAAAAAAAGAAAAGTAACAAGCTTCGTTTTAATGGCATTACTCATAATGCTATTTGTTTTACGAAAAATGACACTTATGCCTGTGAAAACTTAGAATATACCATAGGCATAAGTTTTTTGACGATGAATATACCTTTATACCAATAAAAATTTCATACCGTACACCTTTTAAAAAGGAAAAACAAAACATATAAATAAATACTAGTAATTTTCATGATGTCTCAGGAAACCCTAATGGAGGATATGAAAAAATTGAGAACAAATTGAGGATTTTTAAATAAAATGAACAGAAGTTTATTGAATTATTAACAGATAAAAACCAAGAAGTAGAATGTTGAAAAATAATTTTACTGTAAATAGTAATACCTCTTATCTATTTTCTGATAAAGGTTTTTTTATTCAATATATTTGGTGTTGATTATTTTATAACATGGAGAGCATTGTAAACTTTATTATTTGGGCGGCCTTAATTCAAGGTTTTTTGCTAGCCATGGTGTATATTTTTTCAAAGAAGTATAAAAGCTTCTCTAATTTTTTTTTGGGGATGTTTTTGTTAAGTCTTTTGTTTGAGGCTTTTACAACCGTTCTTCCTTTTGATAATATCGGTAACTATTCCATAGGCGGATATTTTACTTTACCAGAGGTGAAACTGTTTATTCCGTTATTTTTCATGCACTATGTGTTGGAGAAAATTGGTGGTTCTTCAAAATATAGAACCTTCTTAAGGGTTAATTATATTTTAGCTATTTTAATAAGTTGTGTTACACTATACAATCTATTTTTATTTGTATTTAAATCTATTGGAATATCAGATTTATTAGAGTTTACCACACTAGATAGAATTCATTTAGCGCTTCAGTCTTATGCTTTTGTAATTGTTATAGTTGCTTTTACAATTTCAGTAAAAGAAACACTTTTATATAGAACCTTGGTGAGAAACGAATATTCAGATTTTAAAATGCTACAAATTAAATGGTTGTGGCAGCTAATTTTTATGCTTTTACCAGCTATTATTTTATGGGGTATTGAATTGGCACATATTCTTTTCATTGGAAATAGTGTGAATAATATAGTGATGATGACTTGGGTTTTTGTGGCAATTTTTCTGTACTTCCTAAGTTTTAAAGCGTTTAGACATCCAGATTTGTTTGATAAGTTGCCAGAAAGCATTTTATCTCACAAATCCGATAGTGATACTAAAAGTATAGGGCATCATTGTAATAAAAATCAAAGCGAAAAGATACAGGCTTTTATGTCTGAAAATCAATCTTACTTAAGTCAAGACTTAACCTTATACCAATTTTCAGAGGCCTTGAATATGTCTCCAAGACTAATTTCAACGTGTCTTAATAATAATATAGGTTTTAACTTTAACGAATGGGTGAACAGTTTTAGGGTTGATAAAGCTATAGAGTTAATAAAGGCCGATACCAAAAATATACTTTCCATTGAAGGTATAGGTCATGACTCTGGGTTTAAGTCTAGATCTGCTATGTATGCCGCTTTTAAAAAGAAAGTAGGTTGTTCTCCAGGATATTACCGGACATAAATCATGTCCTGAATTCGGTAATTGCTACATTCTTCATTTTTTCAACATGTCATTTGGTTATAGTTTTGCTGCTGTAAAATTCAATCAAAATAAAACAATTATGAAAAAATTTAATCTAATTTATGTATTAACACTTATCGTTTTTAGCTCTTGTTCAGAAGATCGGTTTATAGGTTCGGGAGATACTATTTCAGAATTTAGACAAACCAATAATTTTAATAGGATTTCAAGCGAAGGTACCTTTGAAGTTACCGTAACAAAGGGAAGTACACAATCGGTACAAATCATCGCAGACGATAATATCATTAATAGGGTGCAAACCAATGTTGTAAATGGTAAATTAAAGTTGCAATTAAAAGAAGGGAACTATAGCAATGTGCATTTAGAGGCTAAAATAACAGTCACTGATTTAAGAGGTGTCAGTAATTCAGGTGTTGGAAATTTATACGCCTCTGGTATTACAGATGTTGATGTTTTTGAAATTTATAACAGTGGTTCTGCTAGTATTTATGTAGACGGGAATTGTCGTTTAATTGATGTTGAAAACGAAGGTTCAGGAAGCATTCTAGCATTTGATATGCTATCAGAATCTTGTAAAATAGATAATACTGGTTCTGGAGAAGTTGAAGTGAGTTGTGAATCTAACCTTGATGTTACTATACAAGGTAGCGGCAATGTGTATTACAGAGGAACGCCATCAATAAATATTAATATTGAGGGGTCTGGAAGTTTGATAAAAGACTAAAGAATATTCTTTAAAACCGAAAAAAGCTTTCTAATTTAAAAAGCAGTTAAGAACATTAGGAAATGTTTTCCAAGGATAAAGTATTGTATAGATTTTGAGCCCTTACATTCTGATTCCAGATTTATAGCCGTTGTTAATAAAATAGATATGAGATGATTTTTTTAGCAGATTGAGTCTTTTTTAGTTTGAAAAGTTGCAACAAAAAAGATTAAGAGATTTAGAGCTTTTATAATAATAAAGCGAACCATTTGGTTCGCTTTATTCTATTTGTTAGAAGATTATGTTTCTATTACAATGCCACTAAATCGCCTGCTTCATTTTTAGTAGGCAAGTCAGATTTACCCATCAAATAGATATCCACTTGACGAGCAGCTTCTCTACCTTCTGAAATGGCCCAAACAATTAATGATTGTCCACGACGCATATCTCCAGCCGTAAATATATTAGGGATATTCGTTTGATATTTACCGTATTCTGCTTTGTAATTTGAACGCGCATCTTTTTCAATACCTAATTTATCGGCTAAGGTGCTTTCTGGTCCTGTAAAACCAAGTGCTAGTAAAGCTAAATCACAAGGCCATGTTTTTTCTGAACCTTCAATTTCAATAAGTTTTGGACGTTCCCCTGGAATCATTTGCCATTCAACATTAACTGTTTTAAGAGCAGTCAATTTTCCATTTTCATCAGTAACAAACTCTTTAGTGTTTATTAACCAATTTCTATCACATCCTTCTTTATGAGAAGATGATGTCTTTAATTGTAAAGGCCAATATGGCCAAGGTGTAGTTGGCGAACGATGTCCTGGAGGCTTAGGCATAATTTCAAAATTAGTAACCGATTTAGCTCCTTGACGGTTTGATGTACCAATACAGTCTGAGCCTGTATCACCACCACCAATAACAATAACATCTTTACCAGTTGCTAATACTTGGTTTTTAACTTCTTTTCCAAAAACAACTTTAGTTTGTTGTGTTAAAAAATCCATTGCTTGAACAACACCATCAGCATCAATTCCTGGTGTTGGCAGAGTTCTTCTTTCGGTTGCTCCTCCACATAAAACAATAGCATCAAAGGCTTTTAATTCCTCAACATCATAGTTTACACCAACATTAACATTGGTCTTAAAAGTGATGCCTTCGGCTTCTAAAATAGCTAAACGACGGTCTATAATTTCCTTTTCCATTTTGAAATTAGGAATACCATAACGTAATAGACCTCCTATTTCATCGTCTCGTTCAAAAACAGTCACCGTATGCCCAGCTCTATTTAACTGTTGGGCAGCTGCTAAACCAGCAGGACCAGACCCTACCACAGCTATAGTTTTCCCAGTACGAGTTTTGGGAGGTTGTGGTTTTATCCAACCTTCGGCAAAGGCGCGCTCCACTATATTTTTCTCTATATTTTCAATGGAGATGGGATCTTCAATAATTCCTAAAACACATGCTTGTTCACATGGTGCTGGACATAAGCGCCCCGTAAACTCAGGGAAGTTATTGGTAGAATGAAGTATCCAAGAAGCTTTTTGCCACTCGCCTTGGTGTACCATATGGTTGAAATCTGGAATTAGATTCCCTAACGGACAACCACTGTGACAAAATGGAATACCACAGTCCATACAACGTGATCCTTGTTTAGTAATTTCTTCCTCAGATAAAGGCACAGTAAACTCTTTGTAATGCTTTAAACGGTCTTCAACCGGTTTGTAAGATTCGTCTTGTCTATCAATTTCTTTAAATCCTGTTACTTTTCCCATGACCTTATGCTATTTCTAATTCTTCAACCATTGGTTCCTCGTTAGCTATTCTCTCTAACGCTATCTTATATTCTTTAGGCATTACTTTAACAAACTTTGATAAATAGTGCTCCCAATCAGCTAATATCTCTTTACCTCTGTTACTGTTAGTATATGCTACATGATTGGCTATTAATTCTTTTAACTCTGCCTCATCAGCTTCTGTAATTGGATCGAAATCTATGGTTTCCTCATTACATAAACCATTTGTAAATTGCCCAGATTCATTTAAAACAAAGGCATATCCGCCACTCATACCAGCTGCAAAGTTTCTTCCTGTTTTACCAAGAACTACTATTTTACCACCAGTCATATATTCACAACAGTGGTCTCCAACACCTTCAACAACTGCCGTAGCCCCTGAATTACGAACTGCAAAACGCTCACCAGCAATCCCATTTATATAGGCTTCACCGTGAACAGCACCAAATAAACACACATTACCAACAATAATATTCTTTTCGGCCACAAAATCTGCTTTGGCAGGTTTCTTAACAATTAATTTAGCTCCAGACAGTCCTTTACCAAGATAATCATTGGTATTACCTTCTAAAGTAAAGGTTAAACCATGAGCACCAAAGGCACCAAAACTCTGACCTGCAGACCCAGTAAAGTTTATATTTAAAGTGTCTTCTGGAAGCCCTAAGTGGCCATATATTTTGGAAATTTCATTACTAACAATAGCTCCAACGGTTCTATCAATATTACTTATTGGATAAGTCAAATTCATTTTCTCTTTTCTATATAGTGCTCTATGAGAATCTTTAAGAATGGTGAAATCAATTACCTCATCTAAATTATGATCTTGCTTTTCGGTATTTCTAATCGTTAAATTATGATACTCTGCTGGCCTGTGTAAAATACTGGATAAATCTAATCCTTTAGCTTTATAATGATTAATTGCCTTACTAGCATTAATTTTTTGAGTTTGACCTACCATTTCTTCCACAGTTCTAAATCCTAACTGCGCCATAATACCTCTTAATTCTTCAGCAACATAGTAGAAGAAGTTAATGACATGCTCTGGTGTGCCTTTAAAGTTTTTACGTAACTCTTTGTCTTGAGTAGCTACACCAACCGGACAGGTATTTAAATGGCATTTACGCATCATAATACAACCCGAGGCAACCAATGGAGCGGTAGCAAATCCGAATTCCTCAGCTCCTAATAAAGCAGCAATTGCAACGTCACGCCCCGTTTTTAACTGTCCGTCACATTCTACAACAATTCTACTTCTTAAATTATTAAGAACCAAAGTTTGTTGTGCCTCAGACAGCCCAAGTTCCCAAGGTAAACCAGCATGTTTTAATGAAGTTAATGGTGATGCTCCTGTACCACCGTCATAACCTGAAATTAATACTACATCAGCTTTGGCTTTAGCAACACCAGCTGCAATGGTTCCCACGCCTACTTCCGACACTAATTTTACATTGATTCTAGCCTCTCTATTGGCATTTTTTAAATCGTAAATCAACTGTGCTAAATCTTCAATAGAATAGATATCGTGATGTGGCGGCGGTGAAATCAACCCTACAAACGGCGTTGAGTTTCTTGCGGCAGCTATCCACGGCAATACTTTTTCACCAGGTAACTGACCACCTTCACCGGGTTTAGCGCCCTGAGCCATTTTAATTTGAATTTCTTGGGCATTAGTTAAGTAGTGTGATGTTACCCCAAAACGTCCGGATGCCACTTGTTTAATTGCAGAATTTCTACTATCTCCATTCACATCTTTTTGGAAACGACGTCTGTCTTCACCACCTTCACCAGAATTAGATTTTCCTCCAATTCGGTTCATGGCAATGGCTAAGTTTTCATGCGCCTCTCTAGAAATAGATCCGTAAGACATAGCACCTGTTTTAAAACGCTTAACAATCTCTGTCCATGGCTCTACTTCTTCAATAGGAATTGGATCTAGTCTATCAAACTCAAACAAACCACGAATAGTCATTAAGTTTTCGGCTTGTTCATTTATAGTTTTCGCATAAATATCGTAACTCTTCTGATCGCTTAATCTCACCGCTTGCTGCAGTTTAGCAACCGTAGTTGGATTAAACATATGGCGTTCACCATTTCGTCTCCAACGATAGTCACCTCCAATATTTAAACCTAAACGATTTTTTATTAAGGTATCTGGATAAGCATATTTGTAACGCTCATTTATTTCTTTTTCTATTTCGTATAAACCGATACCTTCAATTCTTGAAGCAGTATATGGGAAGTATTTTTCAACAAATTGCGAATTAAAACCAACAATTTCAAAGATTTGAGAACCTCTGTACGAATGCAGTGTTGAGATTCCTATCTTATTCATAATTTTTAGTATACCTTTTCCAATCGCCCTGTTAAAGTTGGTTACTGCTTGTTGCTCATCTATATCCGAAATAAAGCCTTCTTTTACCTGCATTCTAATAATTTCATTCACCATATATGGGTTGATGGCCGAAGCACCATAACCAAATAAAGTAGCGAAGTGATGTGGCTCACGAGGCTCTGCAGATTCAATAATGATATCAAAATATGAACGTTTACGTAAACGGTTCATTTGGTGATTTACGTATGAACAAGCTAACAATGCCGGAATAGGTGCAAAATCTTTATTTACGCCTCTATCGGAAAGAATAATAATGTTAGTCTTTCTATCTATAGCTTTTTCAACTTGTATAATAATATCTTCTAAAGCATCTTCTAAACCATTTAATCCTTGTGCTTTTGGATAAAGCATGTGAATGGTTTCAGCTTTAAAACTTTCAATTTTAATAGTTCTGATTTTTTCTAAATCAGCATTAGAAATTACCGGATTCTGGATACGCAGCTTTCTACATTGCCTTTCGGTAATACTAAAAATATTACGGTCTTTACCGAGATTTAAACTAATATCGGTTACAATCTCCTCACGGATCCCATCTAATGGCGGATTGGTAACTTGTGCAAACAGTTGTTTGAAGTAATTTGAGATAAGTTGAGGTCTGTCTGATAAAACAGCTAAAGGCGTATCAATACCCATAGAACCTAAGGCTTCTTTTCCCTTTTGAGCCATAGGAGTTATCACCTCCTGAATATCTTCAATAGTATAATTAAATAAACGCTGACGTGTTTTTATATCGATAGTCTCTATCGGGCAGGTATCGTTAGTGTAAGCTACGTCTCTTAAGTGTAATCGTGTTTTATCTAACCATTCTTGATAAGGCCTTTCAGAAACAATTTTATTTTTAATTTCTTCGTCATCAATGATACGTCCTTCGTTCATATCAACTAAGAACATTTTTCCAGGCTCTAATCTACCATGTAATTCAACATCAGCAGGATCTACATCAACCACACCAACTTCTGAAGACATGATTAATTTACCACTCTTGGTTAAGGTATAACGTGATGGTCTTAAACCATTTCTATCTAATAAAGCACCAATATAATCACCATCTGTAAACGGCACAGAAGCAGGACCATCCCACGGCTCCATAATACAGCAATTGTATTCATAGAATGCTTTCTTTTCCTTGCTCATGGTTTTGTGTTTCTCCCATGCCTCTGGAATCATCATCATCATAATTTCTGGCAATGAGCGGTCTGTATGTGTTAACAGCTCCACCACCATATCCATAGAGGCAGAATCTGATTTATCCGGAATTACAATAGGGAAAAGTTTTTCTATTTGCGGTCCAAAAACCTCACTTTTCATAATTTCTTCGCGTACACGCATTCTACTCACATTACCACGAAGCGTGTTAATTTCTCCATTTTGACACATAAAACGGAATGGTTGCGCTAGCTCCCATGCCGGCATGGTGTTGGTAGAGAAACGTTGGTGCACCAGTGCTAATCTTGTAACCAAGTCTTTTTGTTGTAAATCTGTGTAGTACGGCCCGATATCTTCAGGCATAATGATACCTTTATATATGAGCGTTGTGGTAGATAAACTGGGCACGTAAAAGTAGTCTGATTGAGATACCTTAGAAAGCCTAATTTCATGTTCTGTAATTTTTCGCGCAGCGTATAGTTTAGCTTTAAAATTAGCTTCAGTGGTTGCTTCGGTTTTACCTATAAAAATCTGTTCTATATTAGGCTCTGAAGCTTTAGCAATCTGACCTAATTGAGAAGAATCTACAGGCACTTGTCTCCAGCCTAAAACAGAGAGTCCTTGCGCTTTTACTTCACGCTCAAAAACGTCTTTGCAATATTGGTATTGGTTTTTAATTTTAGGTAAGAATACCATACCTACAGCGTACTCTCTTTGAGCAGGGATATTGAAATCACAAACACGTTTAAAATAATCGTGAGGGATATCAATTAATAAACCAGCACCATCACCTGTTTTTCCATCGGCACTAACCCCGCCTCGGTGCTCTAATTTTACCAAAATCTCTAACGCATCGTGGATGATTTGATTTGTTTTTTCACCTTTAAGGTTACAAATAAAACCAGCACCACAATTCTCGTGTTCAAATTCCGGTGAATACATTCCTTGTTTCTTCAGCATAATCAACTAATTATATTGGTTTAAAAACGCGACTAAGTAAGCGAAGATAGTTATACATTTTAATATAATAATAATAGCTAATTCATTATTTCGATTTTGTAAACTAAGTCAGGTTTAAAATAATTATATATCAATATATATAGGGTTTTTTAATAAATATTCAAAGTTAAAAAATGAAGCATAAATACAGATATCTGAATTAATATCAACAAAACATAAAATAAACGAAATAAACCTTACAAAAAAATAGAAAAAACTGACAATTTTTCAAACATACCTATTGTTAAAAATTCATAAAATCAAAAAAATAACATAATACCCCTAAAAAAATAGGGTTAAAATTAAAATATTTATAAAAATGAATTAATACCCCCTCTTTTTTATGGGGGTTAAAACTATTTCATATAGATTTGACCCGTTCTTAAGGAAAATTAACTATTAAAAAAATTAATCTTTAAAATGAAAACAATCATGAAAAAATTATTTACTCTTACAATGCTTTTAGTAGCAACTGTTATGTTTGCTCAAGAAGAGGAAAAGTCACCACTTACTATATCTGGTAGTGTTGATGCTTATTATCAAACGTATTTAACAGCTCCAGATAACGATGCGCCTACTTTTGGAACTGCTTTTGCTGGTAAGTCTGGTTTTGCGTTAGGTATGGCTAACTTAGTTGTAAGCTATGAAGGAGAAAAAGCAGGAGCTGTACTTGATTTAGTAACTGGTCCTAGAGGAGCTGGTGCAACATTTGCTTCAGATATCGTTGATGGTATCGTTAATCAGGCTTATGTTTACTGGAATGTATCTGAAGGTACAACTTTAACTTTTGGTAGATGGAATACGTTCTTAGGTTACGAAGTTATTGCTCCAGCAGCAAACTTCAACTACAGTTGTTCTTATTTATTCTCTAGTGGTCCATTTTCACACATGGGTTTAAAAGCTGATTTCACTTTGTCTGATGACGTAAGTTTAATGTTAGCAATTACTAACCCTTGGGATACCAATGATATTTCTATGACTGGGGAGTATGCTCTTGGGGCTCAGTTAGGAGCTTATGGTCAATATCTTAACTTATACTACGATAGTGGTAATAGTGGAGGTTTAGGTTTTGAAATTGATTATACAGGAGGTTTTGATTTATCAGACTCTTTCTACTTAGGAATCAATGCTGCATATAATGATAATGATGGTTCTGGTTTTTACGGTGCTGCATTATACCCACAAGTTGCCACTTCTGATAGTTTCTCAATTGGTTTAAGAGGTGAGTACTTTGCTATACATGGTGATGGAGACGATTTACCATCTGTATTCGCTACTACTTTAACAGGAAGTTATACAACAGGCAATTTAATTATCAAGCCAGAAATTAGACTAGATGCTTTAACTAATCAAGACGATGGTCAATTTTATGGAAACTTCGTTGACAGTGATGGCGTTGGTACTGATAGTCTAGCTGCCTTTACTTTAGCCGCAATCTACGCATTCTAAATAAAACAAATTACTTACGCATCCTTCTTAAGGATGCGTAAGTGCCTTAAAATAATTACTAACCATAAAACACAAATATTATGTCGTTACTTAATATGCCCCTTTTTATTCAAGACACCGCCGCAATTGAAGGCGATATGGGAATGTTGTGGATGCTAATTTCTGGTATCTTGGTATTCTTAATGCAAGCAGGGTTCACATTGGTTGAATCTGGATTTACACGTTCTAAGAACGTTGTTAATATCGCAATGAAAAATGTTCTAGATATAGCCGTTGGATCACTTGTCTATTGGTTTGTTGGGTACTCTTTAATGTACGGAGACACCAATGGTTGGGTTGGTTGGAGCGGTTTAATGTTTAACCAAGGTCCTGCTGATTTGTTTTTCCAAACAGTATTCTGTGCAACTGCAGCCACTATAGTATCTGGAGCCATTGCAGGTAGAACTAAGTATAACACTTATATCATTTTCTCAATTGTAATGACTGCATTTATCTACCCTATTGCTGGTGGATGGCAATGGAACGGTGATGGATGGTTAGCTCAAATGGGCTTCATTGATTTTGCTGGTTCTTCAATTGTACACGCTGTTGGTGGATGGGCTGCATTGGTTGGTGCTGCTTTAGTTGGTCCTAGATTAGGTAAATATACCGCTGATGGAAAAGCTGTTGATATTCCAGGTCACAATAAATTACTAGCTGCTTTAGGTGTATTCATCCTATGGTTTGGTTGGTTTGGATTTAACGGTGGTTCTCAATTAGCTTGGGGAGGTGACGATGCTGTAGGTGCTTCTATGGTAGTGTTAGTTACAAACCTAGCAGCTTCGGCAGGTGCTGTTGGTGCTTTAATTATATCTTGGATTAAGTACAAAAAACCAAATTTAGATATGACACTTAATGGTGCTTTAGCCGGTTTAGTAAGTATTACTGCTGGTTGTGGTAATATGAGTGAGTTTGGTGCTATTGCTGCTGGTTTCATTGGAGGTATTATTGTTGTATTCTCTATGGAGTTTGTAGAGCAAAAGTTAAAAATTGATGATGCTGTTGGGGCTTTCTCAGTACACGGTTTAGCTGGTGCATGGGGAACACTCGTAATTGGTCTTTGGGGTATAGATGGCGCTACTGGTATTGGTCTATTTAACGGTGGTGGTTCTGAGCAATTTGTAGCTCAATTAACAGGTACTGCAGCTTACGCTATATGGGCAGTTGTTGTCTCTTTCATTTTCTTCTTTATTCTTAAGAAAACAATGGGACTTAGAGTTACCGAGAAAGAAGAAATTGAAGGTCTTGATTTATCAGAACACGGTGCTTTAGCTTATCCTGGTAAGAGACAAAGAGAAATTGAAGACTAATTTGAAAAAAAAGTTTTAAACTATACACGCTTTAAGTTTATAATTTAAACGTTTTCAAAATATAAATTTCAGCTACTAAGCTAACTTTAAAAAGGATGCCAAAAGAATAATTCTTTTGGCATCCATTTTATGAAAACCTGGAATTATAAAGACGTGAATTATTAGGCTAAATTTAATATGTTACATTTAAGCAAATTATTAAAATTAAAATATTATGAAGAAAATTGAAGCAATTATTAGAAAATCCAAATACAGTGCAGTGAAGGAAGCACTTCATGCTGTGGGGGTAAACTTCTTCTCTTACTGGGATGTTACCGGTTTGGGAAATGAAAAAGAAGGACATGTATATAGAGGTGTGTCTTATAGTACAAGTGATATCCAACGTAGATTTTTATCAATTGTTGTAAACGACGACTTTGAAGAAGTAACCATTAAAGCAATTCTTGAGTCTTCTGCTACTGGTGAAGTAGGCGACGGGAAAATATTTGTTTCCGACGTATCAGAAGTTTATAGAATAAGAACAGGAGAAAAGGGTGGAGACACTTTAAAATAAGAACATTTAAAAAATTATTAATAATATTATGGAAGGACTATTTACAGCTAACAACGTATGGATGATGATCTGTACAGCACTCGTTTTCTTCATGCATACTGGTTTTGCATTTCTAGAAATTGGGTTAACAAGACAAAAAAATACAATCAACATTTTATTTAAGAACATCTTTATTATTACAGTTGGTTTATTATTATACTACATTTTAGGTTTCAATTTAATGTATCCGGGATTTGAAGAGGGTTCTGCAGGGTTTTTTGAGTTTGCAGGATTTGGTATTGCACCTCCAGAAGGTGGAATGACTCCAGAGTATGCTGATGGCGGATACACTTGGTGGACAGATTTCTTATTCCAAGGTATGTTTGCTGCTACTGCGGCTACTATTGTATCTGGAGCTGTAGCAGAGCGTATTAAAATTGGACCATTTATGATTTTCACCATTATTTATGTTGGAATTATTTACCCACTTGCTGGATCTTGGAAATGGGGTGGTGGTTTCTTAGATATGAGAGAAACCCCTTTTTATGATTTTGCAGGTTCTACATTAGTACACTCTGTAGGGGGTTGGGCTGCTTTAGTAGCCGTTTGGTTACTAGGTTCTAGAATTGGCAAATTTAAAGATGGTAAACCACAGGCTATTCCTGGTCATAGTATTCCAATGGCTACTGCCGGTGTATTAATTCTATGGTTAGGATGGTTTGGATTTAATGGTGGTTCTGTATTATCTGCAGACCCAGAATTAACATCTTTAACTTTAGTGACTACCTGTTTGGCTGCTGCAGCTGGTGGTGTAGTTGCTGCATTTGTGTCATTCTTAAAGTTTAAGAATTTAGATTTAACCATGTTCTTAAATGGTATCTTAGGAGGCTTAGTTGGTATTACTGCTGGCGCTGATCAAATGACCCCAGAAGATGCTATTATGATAGGAGCCATTGCTGGTGCTTTAATTGTATTTGCTGTTAGCTTTATTGATAGACTTAGATTAGACGATCCAGTAGGTGCTATTGCAGTACACTTAGTTTGTGGTATCTGGGGTACTTTAGCAGTTGGTATATTTGGTGCTTTGGCTGGAACAGATCAATTTATTAGTCAGTTAGTTGGCGTATTATCGTATGCAGCTATTTGTATACCCTCAGCCTTTATTATATTCTTTATAATGAAGAAAACAGTAGGAATAAGAGTTTCTGAAAAAGAAGAATTAGAAGGTTTAGATGCCCATGAACACGGAATGGATGCCTATCCAGACTTCCGTTTGAATGAGCACTAATATTCAAATTAATTTTTAGTTAGTGAAAGGGTGTCTTAAAATTTTAAGATACCCTTTTTTTTGGTCTCTAACCTAGAGGTGCAAAAACCCCAAGCATAAGCTTGGGGTTTTGTTTTTTGTCTGTAATTCTTGGGGAGGTATACCGTAGAAATCTGTTAAATGAATATTTCCAATTTTCTTATTTGGTGCTTAAGCTTTAGAGATTGTAACACTTCAACTTCGTTCAGTTTAGGCGCCCAAAAATTTCTCTTAATGAAAGCTTATTTGAAGTGTTTTGTAACCTTAAACTTGCCTGTACTTGATCTTACAAGAATGTTGCTTAGGGTGGTAGCAGGAAGATACTGAAACAAGTTCAGCCTTATAAAATTAAAGACATATAACTTATAATTTAGCAAAGGATAGATGTGAATTGTGTATAATAAACAACAAATAAAAAGGATAGACTTTATAGTCTACCCTTTTTAATTTTATAAAAAAAGTATTTAACTTTTAAGCAGAATTTCTACTAGCGTTAATATTTCCAAATAAGGAACGAGTTACGATTTTTTCAAAAATCTTGATTTTTTCTTCGTCCTTTATATCTTCTTTATTTAACTCTTGAATCTTTTTAAGTGCGTACTGCTGAATAGTTAATAAAGGCAATACAATAGATTCTCTAACTTGAATAGATGCTTTGCCTGCTGGCTCATGTTCCATTAATTCTTTATAACCAGTCACCTTTAGTAGTAAGCGTTCTGTTTCAAGGTACTCTTTGTAGATTAAAGACCAGAACTCACCAAACTCTTCATCTTTGGCCATATATTTAGTAAGGTCAAAGAAAGATTTTGTTAATGACATCATACTATTTTCTAACAAGGTTTTAAAGAATTTTGAGTTTTTGTAAAGCTGTTCTACTTTATGGAACTCTCCGTTTTCTTCATATTTCTTTAACGCAATACCTACGCCATAAAAACCAGGAACATTTTGCTTTAACTGGCTCCAAGACCCTACAAAAGGAATGGCTCTTAAATCTGAAAACACCAACTTATCTGAGTTTCCTCTTTTGGACGGTCTACTACCAATATTTGTTTTAGCATAATACTTTAAAGTACTCATACGCTCTAGGTATGGAATGAATTTGTCATGATTTTTAAAGTCTTTGTATGCTTGATAACTTGTTTCTGCTAAATCATTCATAACCATTTTATCTTCGGCAGATAAAGCGTTATCACTTTCGCCAATTCTATTAAAAAGACCAGAACTTATTAATTGCTCTAAGTTAAATTGAGATGATTTTTTAGTTCCGAAGTTAGCACTAATGGTTTGTCCTTGAATGGTTAACTGAACTTCTTTATCCTCAATGGTTGGTCCTAATGATGCGTAGAAATTATGTGTTTTTCCTCCACCACGTGCTGGTGGGCCACCTCTACCATCAAAGAAAATTGCGGTAATATCATATTTTCTAGACATTTCAGTAAGCCGTTCTTTGGCTTTAAAAATACCCCAGTTAGCCATTAAATAACCTCCGTCTTTAGTCCCATCAGAGAAACCAAGCATGATGGTTTGCTTATTGCCACGCTTTTCTAAATGTGCTCTGTATACAGGATTAGTATATAATTGTTCCATTACAGACGGTGCATTTTCAAGGTCTGTAATAGTTTCAAAAAGCGGCACAATATCAACGGTTAAATCATCGGCAAAAGCAACCATTTTTAACATAGCAAAAAGTTGCATAACGTTAAGAGCCGTTTGGTTGTTACTAATGATATATCTATTAGCACCCTTTTCACCATTAAAACTCTGAATTTCTTTTATGACATCAATAGTTTTTAAGGTGTTTGAGACCATTTCGTCTTCAAAACTGTCATAATCAATATCTTCATCACCAACTTTAGAAAGAATATCTATTTGTTCTGACTCTGATAATTCATGATAATTTTTAGGGAATGACTTACTTCCTTTTTCAATTAAATAATCTACAACAGTAGTAAATACAGAATGGTGTATTCTGCTATCTTGCCTGATATCTAAAGTAGCAAAGAAATAACCGAATAAGTGTACACGATTTATTAAATCGTTAATTTCATTTTCATATAAGTGTTGATGTTCTTCAACAATGATATTTCTTATGCTCAATAATTCTAGTAAAAGCTCTTTAGCAGTAATAGCCTTTTTGTAGTTTAAATCTATACTGTATTTATATATTGTTGTTTCAAGCTTTATAATGCGCTCTTCTACACCTCTAAAGGTTAGTTTTCGTCTAAGATCTTTTAGGTCTGTGTAGTACTTTCTTAAAATAGCTTGTTTTAACTTTTTAGCTACTTTTAAAGTGGTGCTTGGTTTTACAAATGGGTTTCCATCTCGGTCACCACCTGGCCAAAATCCAATATTGATAATATCATTGTGTTTTTTTCCATCATCAAAAATATTCTGTTGAATGTAGTTGTAAATTTCACTGAACGAATGATAAAATACATTCTCTAAATACCATATTAAACTTTTAGCTTCAAAGTAAGGTGTAGGTTTTTTTCTTTTAAAGAAAGGTGTTTTACCTAATTGACCAAAAAGGTTATTAATATCTGTAAGATTATTTTCTTCTATGGCTTTTGCCAAATCTGTAATGATAGCTAAAACAGACCCAGGGTAAAATTGTGTAGGGTGCGCAGTTAAAACAATTCTAACTTTAAACTCTTCCAAATATTTTTTTAGTTCGTCTAATTTATTGTTAGATCTGGCAAAACCTTTTAAATACCTCAAAGTACCAACGCCTTCCATATTATTTACTGTAGAGAAAGCAGCGTCTTCAATAGCATCAAATAAAACTACCTGCCTTTCAATATACTGGATAAAACGGAATAATAAATTAATTTGACTTTCTGCAGAACGTCTTGCTTGATATTTTTTAAAGAAGGTTTCAACTATGGTGGTTGGATCATCTCCGTTAGCAAACCCTTTTTCGCAAGTTTCATGAAATAAAGGAAGTAAAACCCCCGTTTTTGTTACGCTATCAAAAGGCAATGTCATAAATATACTGTTGTATATTTGATATTTTGACATCACACTTTGGTTAAATCGTTTTAATTTTGGTTCTATAGACATAATTTGCTCTAGTGTAAATTAGGCGTAAAAATAATAAAGGATTAGCAAAGACCCTAAACGGTTTGTAATTTTATTGATTTACTGCCATAAATGAACTGTAATTAACAAATATTGAAGAAACTTACAGTATCATTCAATATTTAGAACTGATATTATAGCGAACAACCTATTTGTAATTTCCTAAGTAAAAAAATGGTGTTTCTTTTTTAACAAGGCATGATATAAATCATATTCTCTTAACGTGCACTCCAATACTTTTGACGGTTAAACTTAATAACATGAAAAAAACACACTCATTTCACATTCCTGTTATGGGTATTGGGTTCACTATAGACTCCCCATTTAAGGTAGCGCAATATGGTATTGATTCTGTAATTTCTTTAGTAGATGACATTCTATTGGAAAAATTAAGAAAGATGTATTGCGAAAAATTTGAAATGCCTTATACCGAAATCACCAATAAAGTAAATGATTTTAGATCAAAACGAATTACCTCATATTTAAACCTGATGAATGATTTGGTTGACAGGAAATTTGAGTCACTCAAAAATTATTCTTCCGAGAAAGTTGATGATATTAAGGCTTACTTAAATATGCTTCCAAATGGTAATAAACTCAAAGAAGATTTTACAAAACTTACCAAAAAAGGATTAAACACCCATGAAATTAAAAATTGGGTTTTCAAAAACTTAAATAAGGGAAGTATTGATGTAAACATCATGACCAAAGTTGACAAAGAAAATTATTTTAAAAATGAAAAATTACCTGCAGAGTACAATGATGCACATGCTGCTCTACGAGGGTTTGCAAAGAGTAATTTAAACGCAGCTGTTATCCTTTCGGCCGGATTAAATCCAAAGTTATATACCTACATGTCTCAATTTGATGACTTTTATCCTGATGAAAACGGACAATTTAAAAAACGTATCATCTTAAAAGTAAGTGATTATAGGTCGGCATTAATTCAGGGTAAATTTTTAGCAAAAAAAGGACTATGGGTTTCAGAGTATAGAATAGAATCTGGTCTTAATTGTGGTGGGCATGCCTTTGCAACCGATGGCTTTTTAATGGGGCCGGTTTTAGCAGAATTTAAAAAGAATAGAGAACCATTGAGAAGTACTATTCAAGAACTTTTAAGCAAATCATTAGAAAGCACTAATCGCCTCATACCTTCTAAACCTTTAAAACTAGAAATTTCTGCTCAAGGTGGTGTTGGCACTCATGAAGAACATGAGTTTTTAATACGTGAATACGCTTTAGATTCTGTTGGTTGGGGCAGTCCTTTTTTACTGGTTCCAGAAGCTACAACGGTTGATGATGAAACTTTAAAAAAGTTAGCTAAAGCCAAAGAAGATGATTTATATTTAAGCAATATATCGCCACTTGGGGTGCCTTTTAATAACCTTAAGCACAACACCAAAGACAGCGAAAAAGAATATTTTATTACCAAAGGAAAACCTGGTAGTTCATGTCCAAAAAAGTTTGTGGCTTTAAACAAAGAGTTTACGGAAAAAGGAGTTTGTACAGCTTCCAGAAAATATCAAAATCTAAAAATAAAAGAAGTACAATCAAAAAATTTATCTTCTAAAGAATATCAAATTCAATTAAATAAAATAACCGAAAAATCATGTACTTGCGTAGGTCTGGGTACGTCTGCATTATTGGCTTATGGCTTAGATACAAAGGTTGAAGGCAAAGGCGTTTCTGTTTGCCCAGGCCCCAATATGGCATATTATTCAAATGTGATGAGTTTAAAAAATATTACCGACCATATCTACGGGCGTGATAATATGATTTCCAGAACAAGTAGACCTCATATGTTTATAAAAGAACTCAATATTTACACTGATTTTTTAAAGAATAAATTTGAAAATATAAAGCAAAGTTTCAACCTTAAAGAAGTAAAATATTTGCAAACCTTCTCTAATAATATGCAATTAGGAATAGCATATTATAAGGAATTATTTAGTAACGTAACTAATTTATTTGAAGACATTAAAGTTTCTGCTTTAAAAGAATTAGAAAGAAATGAAGCTGCCATAAAACAAATTCAGACAGGTATTAATAGCTTGTCTTTGGTCTAATAACAATAGATGTTGAATAAATGACTATTTTAGTTTTGTTAATGATTTTAGCATTAGCTTAACAATTGTTTAATGAATTTATAAAAACATTATTAGTTCTTAATTCATCGCCTTTTTTTTAAGTAAAGCTAATTCATTGAAAATTATAATTAGGATATTTGCATTTTGAAACTTGGTTAACTTCAATCAAAATTAGTTTTATATTTATTTTAGAAAAGGGTTTTAATGGATTTAGTTAGGGAAATAAACCGATTAAGAAAGGAAAAGAACGCTATTATTTTAGCACATTACTACCAAGATGGTGCTATACAGGATATTGCAGACTATGTAGGTGATAGTTTGGGTTTAAGTCAACAAGCTGCTGAAACCGATGCAGATATTATTGTTTTTGCAGGCGTTCATTTCATGGCAGAAACTGCTAAAATTCTCAGCCCTTCCAAAAAGGTTGTCTTACCAGATTTAAATGCGGGTTGTTCTCTGGCAGATTCTTGCCCGCCAGAGGCTTTTAAAAAATTCACAGAGCAACACCCAGACCACATTGTAATTACTTATGTGAACTGCTCTGCAGAAATAAAAGCATTAAGTGATATTGTTTGCACCTCGTCAAATGCACTCAAAATTGTAAATTCAGTCCCTAAAGACACGCCTATTATTTTTGCTCCCGATAAAAATTTGGGACGTTATATTATTAGAGAAACAGGAAGAGATATACTACTTTGGGATGGTAGCTGTGTAGTTCATGAAGCCTTTTCAATGGATAAACTCATTGAATTACACAAAAAACACCCAGATTATAAAATTATAGCCCATCCAGAATCTGAAACACACATTCTAGATACAGCTACTTATATTGGCTCTACTTCAGGGATGATTAACTACGTAAAAGAGCATCAGGATGAAAAGTTTATTGTAGCTACAGAGGCCGGTATTTTACATAAAATGCAATTGGAAATGCCCAACACAGAATTGATTCCTGCACCTGCTGTAGAAGATAATACCTGCGCATGTAGTGAGTGTCATTTTATGAAAATGAACACGATGCAAAAATTGTATGATTGTTTATTAAACGAATCTCCTAGTATTGACGTTCCAGAACCTTTAAGAAGCCTTGCATTGCTTCCCATAGAGCGCATGTTAGAACTTTCTAAATAAGATGTTAGAAACTAACTACTTAGTAATAGGCTCCGGTATTGCAGGTTTAACATTTGCTGTAAAAATAGCAGAAAAGTTTCCTAAACGAACGGTTGTCATTGTTACTAAAGATAGTGAAGACGAATCTAATACTAAATATGCCCAGGGTGGTGTGGCTGTGGTACTTAATACTGAAGAAGATTCTTTTAAAAAACATATTGAAGACACCCTTATTGCTGGTGATGGTTTATGTAATAAGGAAGTTGTAGAAATGGTAGTAAAAGAAGGTCCTCAACGCCTAAGAGAACTTATTGAATGGGGGGCTAATTTTGATGAAGACAACGATGGTAATCTTGATTTGGGTAAAGAAGGGGGCCACTCTGAATACCGAATTGTTCATCATAAAGATTTAACTGGAGCTGAAGTAGAACGTACCTTACTTAAACGGGTGCATCAATTGCCAAATATTACCTTGTTATCTCATCATTTCGCCATTGATTTGGTCACCAATCATCATGTAAAAGAAAACAACAAGGAAACTTTATCTTGTTACGGCGCCTATGTTCTGAATGAAAAAACCGGAAACATTTTTACTATAAAATCTAATGCTACATTATTAGCATCAGGTGGTATTGGCTGTGTATATGGACATACAACCAATCCTGTAATTGCTACTGGAGATGGTATAGCCATGGCATATAGAGCTAAAGCTAGAATTAAAGATATGGAATTTGTGCAATTCCACCCAACAGCGCTTTATCAAGAAAAAGGAGAATCAGCGTTTTTAATCTCCGAAGCCGTAAGAGGTTTTGGAGCTTACTTAAGAAATGGTAAAGGCTATAGATTTATGCCAGATTATGATGACCGAGCAGAATTAGCCTCTAGAGATATTGTATCTCAAAGCATTGATGCGGAGTTAAAAAAATCTGGGGATAACAATGTATACCTAGATTGTACCCATTTAGACATAGAGGGGTTTAAAAAACACTTTCCCACTATTTATGACAAATGTTTATCGCTTCATATAAATGTAGAAACCGATTGGATTCCTGTGGTACCAGCATCTCATTATCTATGCGGAGGTATTAAAGTGAATAAAAAAGGGAAAACCACAATTAACAACCTTTTCTCTTGCGGTGAGTGTTCAAGAACCGGATTGCATGGAGCTAATAGGTTAGCATCAAATTCATTATTAGAAGCCTTAGTGTATGCCCATAATATCTATAAACATCTTAGTAAAAAGGATTGTAAAAGTCTCAATGTTCAAATTCCCGAATGGAATGATGAAGGCACCGTAATTCCTGATGAGCATGTTTTAATAAAACATAATCTTAAAGGTTTGCAAGCCTTAATGCGAGATTATGTAGGTATTGTACGCAGCAACAGACGTTTAAAAAGGGCAATAAAACATTTAGATTTAATTTATAAAGAAGTTGAAGATTTATATCGAGAGTCTAAAATTACTGCTTCGCTTTGCGAACTAAGAAATATGATTAATGTATCACACTTAATTATAAGTCAGTCTTTAGAACGAAAGGAAAATAAAGGCGGGTATTTTAATAAGGATAATGTTAAAAACAAGTAGTCTTAGGCTAATAATTAGAATAAAAAAAGGGCTCAATATTGAGCCCTTTTTCGGTTAATAGCAAACCAACCCTGTTACTTACTAAGCATTAATAATTCATTGCAAAGTATTTCAGTAACATATCTCTTTTCACCCTCTTTGGTTTCATAAGTTCTGTTTGTAAGTTTTCCTTCAACAGCAATTTCTTTACCTTTGGTAATGTAGTTTTCAACCACATTTACTAAACCACCCTTAACAACAACATTGTGCCAATAAGCGCGTTCTACTTTGTTACCATTTTTGTCTTTGTAACTATCATCTGTGGCCAGCGTGAATTTTGCCATTTTGTTACCGTCTGAGAAGTTAATAATTTCAGGATCTTGACCTAATCTTCCAATCAACTGTACTTTGTTTCTAAGTGCGTTCATAATTTTAAATTTAATTGTTAAACAGTTAATACTATCGAGTACTAAGACATCGACACTGCAAATATGTTACTGTTTTCATTTGTTATTCGGTTATTACTTATTTAAAATCGTTTGTAAATGTTTGTAGTCATTTGTAAACGGATATTAGTTTTTTACTATATTAGCGTTGGGCTTGCGGTAAATTGCATATAACGGTCTATTTATTTTTTAAAATGAATCTCTCAAAACACATCAAATGACAACATTTAACAAAGAAGAATGGAAAATCTTAAAACGTGATTATTGGAAAGAAAACGAAGTTTATCAAGTTTCTAACCATGGTAGAGTTATACGATACAAAATAAACCCAAAAGGGGAGTTTTTTAAATTCTCTATAGTCTCTGGAGGCTATGAAGCTTTTACAGCTATTAAAAAAAATAAGAAAAGTGATTTACAATATATACATAGGGTTGTAGCAGAACTATTTATAGAAAATCCTGAAAAAAAGCGATTTGTAATTCATAAAGATTTTGATAAATCTAACAACCATTACGCTAATCTTAACTGGGCAACACAAAAAGAATTGGTAAAACACAACTTAAAAAACCCGTTGGTAATAGCATCAAAAGAACGCAAGAAAAACAATCCTCCTTATTCAAAATTATCCGAAGGAAAAGTAAAAATAATTAAACGAAAAATATTTGACCCCAATAGAAAAACCCGATTACGATTAATAGCCAAACAGTTTGGTATATCTGAAATGCAATTGTACCGAATAAAGACAGGTGAAAATTGGGGTCATGTAACAGACTTTTGATATGACGCATAAACAATGTCCTGAGTGTGGTAATAAAATTGTGGGTAGAATTGATAAAAAGTTTTGTAGCGATGCCTGTAGAAACGCTTACAATAACAGAGTTAACAAAGACAGTAAAAACCTAATTAGAAATACCAACAACAGGTTAAGAAAGAACTACCGGATTTTAGAAAATCTCAACCCAAATGGTAAAACAAAATTATCTAGAGCAAAACTTGTAGAGCGTGGTTTCGATTTTAATTACTTTACAAGTATCTATACTACTAAAGTAGGAACCATATATTATTTTGTTTATGATCAGGGCTACTTGCCTTTAGACAATGACTATTTTGCTTTGGTAAAAAGGGAAAGTTAAAATTGTAACTGTTTTCACCATAAACCTACATATAACTATAATTTAGCTCATGATGTTAGCCAACAACACAGCAGATGTTATTTTTCCCGTTTTAATCATTACTGGTTTTATTATTTTTGGCTATTGCACTTATTATTTTGGAAGAAAACAAACCATTTTAAGACAACTAAAGAAATTTCAATTTAAAAGTATACCGCAGTTTAGATATAATGACTTAACTAAAATCACTGGTAAAGTTTTACATGCTCATGAACCTTTTGTAGCTCCTTTTAGCAAACGAAAATGTGTGGCTTATCTTTTTAAAATTCAGCAGAAGGTAGGTTCAGGAAAACATTCCCGTTGGAAAACTATAGTTGAACAAGAGGATATACAAGATTTTTTTATTGAAGAAAACGGAGAGGTTGTTATGATTAAGCCGGTAAAAGTCCCTAAAAACTATTTTAATTATCTAGATGAAGACAACAGTATTTCTTCAGGCTTTTTAAATGACCCTTCCCCAGAATTTAAGAAAGTCCTGAAGCATTATAACATTAATAGCGAAAACTATTTTGGCTTTAACAAAACATTACGCTATTCTGAAAGGATTTTAGAAGTTGGCGAAACTGTTACAGTAGCAGGTATAGCCAAATGGAAATCAATTAAAGAACCCATTGAAGGGTATAACTACTCCAAAATTGCGGCTCTTGAGAACAATGATTCCCAAAAACTTATTATTACAGATTTACCAGAAGCCAGAAAAAGCAGATGGAATTACTAGGCTACTTCCACCAATTCTGTCCTTTGAGGGTCATAGCTGCCTTAAGTACGTCTTTCTGACTTATCTGACCTACCAACTTGCCATTTTCTACAATAGGGAAACGCCTGCGTTTAGCATTTAAAAACTTATTGGCAGCATCAAAAATATTCATGTTGCCATCAATGGTTTCAATATTGGTAGCCATGTGTTTTTCAATAGTTTTGTCTTGCATGGGCATATTGTAGTAACGGCTTTCACTTATTTGCTTAATGCAGTCGCCTTCAGAAATAATACCTATTAATTCATGCTTATCATTAACTACGGGGCCACCAGAAATTCGGTTCTTTATAAGGGTTTGCATAACGCTTTCAATGGTTTGATCTGGGGTGAACGTAATTAAATTTCGGGTCATATAATCACTTACCTTTAAAGGAGTATTATCTGCTTCATTTGTTCGTTGCCTTCTGGCGCCTTGAAAACTTTTTATTGCCATGATTCTTTGTTTTGATATTAATAAATGTAAATATTTTTTTTGAGTTTTCCTAAAAGATAAATTTATCATAGAATACCGCTTGTTTCTATTTTTGGCATTATTTGTGCTTCTGGGTAACGGGAAATAATAGTTATTTCCTAAAATAATTAGCATTCTTTTAAGAATTTAAATGTTAATTTTTTTTAGCTTTAGCCCGTTAAAAATTTAACATAAGGAAACCGTAAGGTTCCATATTTACAACTAAGACATTTAAACACATGAAAAGATTATTAGGATTGATGATATTGGTGAGTAGTTTTACAATGAATGCTCAAAGCAATGATGCTCTAATTGCTCATTATCAAGCATATTACAAACAAATGAAACAACAGGGTGATATTCAGGGGATTATAAATGCCATGACACATTTAAATGTGCTTTCACCATCTGAAGCAAGAAAGGATACTTTAGCATATATATATATGGACCAAGGTATGAATAATCAAGCTATAAATACCATTGGTTATGAAATGAAAGTAGATGATTCTGATATTGCTATACAAGTAAAGGCACTAGCTTTAAAAGCATTGAAACAACCCAAATTAGCGATTCCTTTTTTTGAACAAATGTTTAAAAGAGAACCTAATCCTTTAGTTGCCTATGAATTGGCTGAATTAAATATACAACTGCAAAATGCTACTGAGGCCGAAAAGCATATTAATTATGGGTTGGTTAACTCTAAAGCCGATATGAAAAAGGCCTTTTTTGAAAGTCAATCACCCTATGAGGTTCCGTTAAAAGCTGCCTTTATGTACTTAAATGCCATCAATACATTTTCAAAGGATAAAAAAGCCAATATTGATGCAGCGGTTGATATTTTAGATGCTACGCTAAAAGAAGCACCAAATTTTAAGATGATTCAGGTCACCAAAAATGAATTGTTAAGGCAAAAACAAATTTTACAAGCTCAGGCAGAACAATCTAAGAATTAGTATATATTTAATACAAAAACAGAGGCGTACCAAAGGTGCGCCTCTGTTTTTGTATGCTGTTATTTCTAATTTTTATTTAAAATGTTTATTGCCTTGAAAATCTTTGGTTTTTCCTTTTTTGCCTTTCATATTAAGAGAATAAGTAATCCCCAATTCAATGATAGGGCCATTTCTTTCGTATAAGGTCTCTTGATAGAATATTTGCTGGTTAGCGGCGTTAAATGCATTGGTGTCTAAACCTTCATCATTTTGAGCAAAAATATCCAAACCTCTAATGGCTATATCCCACGCATCTGTTGGTTGATAACTCAAGGCAATGTTTGAAACTGTAAAAGGGTCGTTTTGACCTTGCGATGTAACAGTTCTTGATATTCTGCTAAAATCATAAGTAAACCTTAATTTATCAGAAATGGTAAAATTAGCATTTCCCTTTAAAGACCAGTTAGTGCTATTTTGGTCTACATTAAACCCAAAAACTTCACCTTTAATTTGGTAGTTATACAAAGAGCTACCTATAAAGAATTTAGCCCAAGAACTAGGAATTAAGTTAATATTTAATTCCGCTCCTAATGAGGTTGAATTACCTGCATTGGTGTAAGACCGTATGAGTACATCTTCATTAAGAATAGCATTTAATTCTGGGTTTTCGGTAGCAGTTGTTACTGTGTTTACTCTAAAAACGGTATTGTCTGTGCCTCTGTAAAATCCAGTTAAACTAAAAGTGTTTTTACCTTTTGAAGTTTCATAAGTAATTTCAGCGTTGTTTAAATATTCAGACTCTAGCTCGGGATCCCCTACAACATAAACCTCAAAATGGCGGCGGTATAAAAATGGTGCTAATTTTGTAACTGATGCACGATTTATTCTACGGCTTCCTGCTAAAGTTAAATTATCGGTGTCACTAATCTTGTAATTAAGATGTGCTGACGGGAATAAATCTAGTTGTTTTTGGATATAATTTTTTTCTAAATCGGCTCCAAAAATAGGGACATAATCTGTGGTTCCATTTTCCAAGGTTTGGTATCCATATTCGGCTCTTAAGCCTAAAATGTAACTTAGCTTTCCTTTAGTTGCAGAATAATCTACATAGGCAGCATAAACTGTTCTTGATAAATCAATGGTGTTGTTTAAGTTTTTTGTAACCAACGTGTTGTTAAACTTAAACGAACCTTCAATATTGGTGTATTGAATTTGAGCCCCTGTTCCAAAACTGCTAGATTCATCAATTTGTTTTTCATAATCGGCATTAAAACGTAATCCTTTTAAAGGTGTATTGTCTGATAATGAATAGTCATCGGCTTGAAATGCATTTGCAAAATTGTTTTCAATATCATTATCTACTTCAGCCCTGGTATTATAGAAATAATTTTTGTTATTGAGTGCTCTACTTAATTTTGAAGCTTCATAAGCAAAAGCAGTTTTAAAGGAAGCATTATTGGCTAAATCAACTATGTAATCTATATTGAATGTATTGTACTCACCATATCGGTTATCAACATTTGGATTGTACATAAATTGTTCTGTAGTCAGATCTTTGTTAGATTGGTCAGCATCTGCATAAAAGGTGTTGTAAATATAATAGGCGGCTCTACCTTCGTTTCTGTTTCCGTAGAAATATGAGAGTGATAATTTTTTAGAGTCTGATAAATCAAGATCAATACCAGCATTGGCGGTATAGTTTTCATACCATTCTGGGCGTTGCCCATTTTTGGCATTCATATGGAAGAAGTCCCCCTGTGGTTCGTTAACAAAAACCCGGGCTTCTCCTGAGCGTTTTCCATTTACGTTCCTCATATTGTAATTGAAGCCACCATAAAGCGTTATGTTATTCGTTCCGTAGGTAATATTAAAACCACCACCGTAACGATCATCTTTTAAATCATGACCACTATATACATCAGTTATATTTGCCCATGGCGAACTACCAAGGAGTCCATTTACAGAAACCGATAGACCTTGATTAATGCTTTTCTTGGTAGTAATATTTATAATACCTCCTTTTCCTTGTGCATCATATCGTGCTGTAGGAACTGTAATGACATCAATTTTACTGATATTGTTTGATTGAATTTGCCCCAATAAAACGGACGGCCTTACGTTGGTTGGTTTTCCATTTAAATACACCATAAAATCACTGGTGCCCCTAACCGATACATTTCCGCTCGGGTCTACGGTAATTGAAGGTAGTTTATTTAAAACATCTGCTGCATTTCCACCTTTTGCAGTTTCAAAATCACTTACATTATAAACTTTTCTGTCAATTTTATTGGTAGAAGTTTTGGATTGAACTTTAACGGTAACTGCATCTAAAGATTCTATTTGAGGGTCTAATAAAACTAAACCAAGATTCACATTGGGTTCACTTTTTGAAATAGTTATGTTGTCAATGATTTTAGTTTGGTAACCTATAAACGAAACCTGCACAGTGTAGTTTCCAAACGCAACATTTTCTATTATAAACTGACCATTATCTGACGAAATACTACCTTTAACGGTTTCATTGCTATTTGCTTTTAAAACAACAATGGTAGCAAAAGGAATGACCTCATTTGAGTTTTTCTCTGCTATAGCACCTTGAACAATTCCCTTTTGAGCAAAAGCAAATACAGTAAATAATAAAAAAAGTAAAAAAAATAAAAATTTCGTTTTCATGTATTTTAGTTTGGCAGTAAACTTGAATTTGGGCGCAAAAATAGTTTAATTGTTTTACATAGAGAGGTAAAAGTTTTACATCAAGTAATAAATTATTTTTTATATTCAACCCTTGATAAAATACATGTGTTATAAAATTAAAATGTTGCATGTAGTATTTTTGTAAATTGCAAAACTTAAAAACTAGGTTTAATAAATTATGGTTACTCTAAAACAGTTGGCAAGAGAATTGAATGTTTCAATTTCAACAGTCTCAAAAGCCCTTAATAATAGTGAGGAGATTGGGGAGGAAACTGTGAGACGAGTTAAAGAGCTTGCAGAACTTTATAACTATAAACCTAATAAGGTAGCTTTAAGTTTAAAACAGAATAAAACCAAAACTATAGGTGTTATTATCCCCAATATTTTAAATCATTTTCTAGCTAAAGTGCTTTTTGGAATAGAAAGAGAAGCAACCAAATTGGGTTATAACATTATTACCTGTATCTCAAACGAGTCTTTAGAAAAGGAAAAAGAAAGTCTTCAAATTTTGGCCAATGGTAGTGTAGATGGATTTATTTTGGCTGTAGCCCAAGAGACTCAAATGAAAAATGAGGTAGATCATTTTAAAAAAGCTATTGCCCAAGGATTGCCTATAGTAATGTTTGATAGAGTGGCTCATGATGTAATGTGTGATAAAGTTATTGTTGATGATTTTGATGCTACTTACAATGCTACAAAAGGATTGCTTGCAGAAAATAGAAAACAAATTGCTTTTGTAAGTAGTATAGAAGATTTAAGCGTTGGCAAGCTAAGGGAACGTGGTTATGTAAAAGCTATTTTAGAAAATAAAAAACAAGACCCTATACTACTGAAAATAAAAAAGAAGGATGACCATCAAAAGAAAATAAAGTCGTTTTTAAAAAAGAACAAAAGCGTTGATGGTGTAATTTCTGCCGATAGCTCTTCTGGAATCATTGCTATAAATGCTGCTGTTAATTTGGGTAAAAAAGTGCCCAGAGATTTATCAGTTATTGGTTTTTCTAGTAAATCTGATGCTATTCATGCTTTTCCAAGATTAACAACAATTAGGCAACATGCTAAAGCCATTGGAGCAGAGGCGGCTCATATGCTCATTCATAGACTTCAAAACATACACCTAAATGAAGACGTTAAGACTAAAATTGTAAAAACAAGTTTGGTTGATAATAAATCTACAAAAACTAAGTAGATAGTCTAATTTTAATGGTTTTACCGTTTATCGATGTATTTCATCGTAAAAAAATGTATTTCATCGATTATTTTGCTTTTTCATTGTCTCTTAAACCTAATTTAGTGTCATCTTAACGAGCATTCATTATCCCCTCAAGCTCATTAAGACAATTAATCCATTTTTAGATCAATTTATTGGTCGATTCCCTCAAAAATTTACAAATTAAATCTGTACACTCATTTGTGTTCGGTTTAAAGTTAATTATTCCATTTTTCCCTCAATAGAGATTTTGTTAATCAAAGTCTTAGTTAAAGAATTTTATTAAAAATTTTAAATAGAAAAATAGTTTAACCTTAAATCGAATTAATATGAAAGCCCTAAAACTTACTTTAATTGCAGCTGTATTGCTAGTAGCCTTTTCCTCTTGTACTAAACAAGACTTAAATGAAGATGATGTCCTTATTGATGATACGCAATCTGTTTATTTTACAGGTGGCGGTTTTGACAAATAAAAATTTATATACATTTATTTGAAGGCTCTTTATAAATTTATAAAGAGCCTTTTTATTTTCTAGGTCTTAAAAATTATAAATACATTTGAAGTAATTGAACTTTAAACATTTACTTTTTGAGGCGTTTTTTTATACTTATACCATTATTTCTCTATTTGATAAGCGTAAATGCTCAAGATAAAAATAATAATTTCGAGTTAATAGATTCAATAAAAGTGAATGTTATTAATTCAAATGTAATAGATTCTACCTTAATAGCAAATGCTTATTACAACATAGGCGAATTGTACAGATATAGTGTAAAACCTGATAGTGCATATTATTATTATCGTAAAGCGGAAAAATTCTATCGAAATAGGAGAGATAATTACAGGTTAGCACTCACATTATATGGTATAGCGGTCATACAAAAGAATGAAAAGGATTATACTGGTAGTGAATTGTCTTCAATCGAAGCTATTTCAATTCTAAATGAATTAAATGAAACTGAGAATATAATTAAATATAAATCTAATATCTATAATAATTTAGGTTTAGTATTTGGCCAATTAGGTCAGTTTAAAGAGTCTGTAGAGTACTTTATCAAATCTTTAGATTTTGAAAATAGACTAACAAGTCAGGACAAAATAAGTACATACATGACGAAAAATAATTTGGCCTTAACCTATAAGAAATCAGGGGACTATGATTTGGCTCTGGATTTTTTTGGAGAAATTTTGAGCGATAAAAACCTAGTTAATGAGTTTCCGGCTTTATATGTTGTTGTATTAGATAATTATGCGCATACATTGCATTTATCAAATAATAATGATGAAATACCTGAACTTTATTTAAAAGCTTTAAAAATTTCCGATAGTATAAAACCTGATTCATACAGCTCTATTCAAATTAATCAGCATTTGGCTGAATATTATCATTATAAAAACAATAAAGATTCATCAAGATACTATGCTTATAAGGCAAGAGAAGTTGCTGAGAAGTATTCTAGAGATGAATTATTAACTTCCTTACTGTTATTGTCAAAAATTGAAGAAGGAGAGAAATCTGTAAAACACTTACGAGAGTATGTTCAATTAAACGATAGTTTACAAAAAGCAGAAAGAAGAATTAGAAATAAATTTGCCAGAATTAGATTTGAAACCGAACAGATTGAACAAGAAAATAAACAGATAGCAAAAGAACGTATGTGGCTTTTTATAATCTCAGTAGTAGTTATCATGGCGTCTTTTTTACTGTATTTAGTAGTAACCCAAAGAAACAAGAATAAGGAATTGCAGTTCATTCAAAAGCAACAAGAAACTAATGAGGAAATTTACAATCTTATGTTATCTCAAAATGAAAGTATTGAAGAAGCCAGAACACTTGAAAAAAAGCGAATATCAGAAGAATTACACGATGGTGTTTTAGGACGTCTTTTTGGAACCAGATTGAGTTTAGATAGCTTAAATTTTAACAATACGCCAGAGGCTATTAAAACCAGAGGGCAGTACATTGAAGAATTAAAATCCATTGAACAAGATATTAGAAAAGTGTCTCATGAATTAAATACTGATTTTGTCTCAGGGAGGGGTTTTATAGATATTATTAAAACACTTGTTGAAACTCAAACGTTGGCTTATAAATTAGAGTATAACTTAACCTATGATGATTCCATAAATTGGGATGATATTAGTAACAAAAAGAAAATTCATGTTTATAGATTAATTCAAGAAACACTGCATAATATCTATAAACATGCTCAAGCAACTAAAGTAGATATTAGTTTTAAATTAAAAAAAGATGTAATTTGCTTGACAATAACAGATGATGGTTCTGGGTTTGATGTTAATAAAGCCAAATCAGGTATTGGCTTGAAAAATATGAACTCTAGAATTAAAGAAATTAAAGGTCAACTAAATATAACATCAGAAAAAGATATAGGTACAAAAGTTGTAATTGAAGTCCCAATACCCTAACCAGTTCAAACCATGACTGAAACAATTAAAATCTTAATGATTGATGACCACCCCATGATTATTGAAGGTTATCAAAACACATTACAATTCACAAAAAAGGAAACCCAAGAATTACTCATTGATATTGCAAATAACTGTGATGAGGCAGTTACTTATATGGATAAGTCTATAAAGCAGGAAAGACCTTATGACATACTTTTTGTAGACATTAGCTTACCGCCATCATCTGATGGATCAATGAACTCAGGAGAGGATTTAGCAGAATATGCAAGAAAAGTTTTGCCAGAAGCCAAAATAGTGATTCTCACCATGTTTAATGAGTCATTCAGGATTCATAACATCATTAAAAACATTAACCCTGAAGGCTTTTTAATTAAAAGCGATTTAACCTCTAGTGAGTTAGCAAGTGCATTTCAAGCAGTACTCAATAATCCTCCTTTTTACAGTGGTACAGTAAATAGTCACATAAGAAAAGCCATTTCTAGCGATATTGTAATTGATGAAAAAAATCGCAAGATTTTACATTTATTGTCTCAAGGTGTAAAAACCAAAAATTTGGCAACACATTTAGATATTTCATTAAGTGCTGTGGAGAAACGAAAAAAGCAATTGAAAGAATTGTTCTTTGTTGAAGATGGTCAAGATGAAACATTGTTAAACGAAGCTAGAAAGAAAGGTTTTGTTTAGTTCAAACTGTTATTAAAAAACGCAAAGGAAGTTTATAAAAAAAAATTAAAAATTGTTGATGTCTGGAATTCAACATTATATTTAAAAACTACCTATAAACCGTAAAGTAGTTACGGTTTTTCCGCAGTTCAATTACAAGGGTATTACTTATCTTTGATTGTCAACACTTCAAAAAATTAATTAATCCCTCAATTTTTTTTTGTTGATAATAGCAATTTACAGGCCCTGTGGAGGTGAGAGACCCACAGGGTCACTTCTTTATAGTCAAAAAATAACGCTACTATTATCCCAAATAATACCAATAAAGAATCCAAAATAAATAACAGCGACCATAAATTTTATAAAAGCCGAAGTTAAAAATCCAATAAAAGATCCAAACGCTGCCTTAGTAGCAGTTTTAGAATCACTTTTATTAAGTAACTCACCAAGATAAGCTCCTAAAAAAGGTCCAATAATAACACCAAAAGGAATGGGAGCAATGAGTCCTACAACTAATCCTATAGAGGTTCCAATCATACCATATTTTGTGCCACCAAAACGTTTGGTACCAATAGCAGGAATAATATAGTCTAGCAACCAGATAAGTATGGCAATAATAAGGGTAATAATCAAAAATGATTTATCCATTGGAACCGATTTTGATAAGTGAACTATGAGCAGTCCAACCCAACTGGTTAATGGTCCTGGAAGTACAGGTAAAAAGCTGCCAATAACTCCTAAAATCATTAATAAGGCAGCAATAATAATTAATATAATATCCATAAAACTTAAATTAAATGCTATTAAGTAAGACGTTATTAGAACTCAATTGTTACATTTTAACTAAAAAATTAGTTTAAACTAATTTTTTAGTTATATTTGTAAAACTAAATATTTAGTTGAATAGTTAAATGAAATAAAAAATGAAGCAACTCACCAAGGCAGAAGAAGACATTATGCAAATACTTTGGCAGTTAAAAAAAGCCAACGTAAAGTCTGTAATAGAACAAATTCCAGAGCCTAAACCGGCGTATAATACGGTGTCAACCATTGTTAGAATTCTGGAGAGTAAGGGTTTTGTGGGGTATGAAAAGCAAGGAAAAGGTCATGTTTACTTTCCTGTTGTAGAAAAACAAGATTACAGTAACCAAACCATTAATAAATTGGTAGATAATTATTTTCAAGGATCTTTTAAAAGTATGGTGTCATTCTTTGTAAAAAAAAATGATATGAGTATAAAAGATTTAGAGTCTGTTTTAAAAGAAATAAACAAAAAAGACGCCTAATCATGTTTCAGTATTTAATTCAAACCATTGCGTTCCAGCTATTCTTTTTAATGGTTTATGATTTCCTATTAAAACGAGAGACTTTTTTTAATTGGAACAGAGTTTACCTATTAGGAACCGCGATAATATCACTCATAATACCATTGATAAAAATTGAAGGTTTTAAGAATGTGGTCTCTAAAGAATACATCATAACACTTCCTCAAGTATTTCTTGGCAAGGTACGACCAGAAGCAAATATTCTTTTACTTGAGCCTACAATTATATCACAACAGCCAGTGTGGTCTTGGGATATGATTTTCTTAATAGGAATAGCCATAGCTACATTGCTTTTTATATTTAAGTTAATAAAAATGGTTTTAATATTAGCTAAAAACCCAAAGTATAAGGTTAATAATTTCTATATAGTTAAATTGTTACATAGTAGTGCGGCTTTTTCTTTTTTTAAATACATTTTTTTAGGAGAACTTATAACAGAGGCAGATAAAAAAACTATTTTAAAACACGAAATGGTGCATGTTAAACAATATCATTCAGCAGATTTACTATTATTTGAAATTCTAAGAATCTTATTTTGGTTTAATCCACTTATATACATGTACCAAGGCAGAATAGTAGCGCTTCATGAGTTTATTGCAGATGCCAAATCAGTAAATACAGAAAACAAAAAGGTCTATTATGAAAACCTATTGTCACAGGTTTTTGATACCAAAAAAATATCATTCATCAATCCATTTTTTAAACAATCATTAATCAAAAAACGAATCGTTATGTTACAAAAATCAAAATCAAAACAAATTCATTTATTAAAGTATTCTTTGTTAATTCCTGTAATTTTAGGTATGCTAATTTATACTTCATGCTCAAGTCAATCAAATGAAAAAGAATCTTCTATTTCAAATCAAATAGAAATATTGAAATCAATGGTTGAAAAGAATAATGGAGTTTTAAGTGAATCAGATAAAGCAGAACTCTTTAAACTAATTAATGGAAAAGAAATAGGAAAGTGGAAAGTTGTTGAAGGCGTTTTTAACCCGAATACAAATGAAATAGATGTTCCATTTGCAGTTATTGACCAAGCCCCATTATTCCCGGGTTGTGAAGGTTTGGAAAAAGAGAATCAAAAAGGATGCATGTCAAAATCAATCTCTGAATTTGTTGCTAATAATTTTAATACTAAAATAGCCAATGAACATAATTTGACAGGTAGGCAACGTATCAATGTAATATTTAAAGTTGATACTGAAGGTCAAGTTACAGGAGTAAGAGCTAGAGCGCCTCATCCAGCCTTAGAGGAAGAAGCAATTAGAGTCATTAACTCGTTACCAAAAATGATTCCTGGAGAGCACAAAGGTAAAAAAGTTAATGTACCTTATAACTTGCCAATTATTTTTGAGGTAGCCGAGGATATGCCAAAAGTAGATAAAGAATAAAATTCCTTTAGGTAAAGATTTAAAACCGAAGTATTGGCTTCGGTTTTTTTATTTTATCAAATGCTTTAAACTCAGAAAAAATCGTACTTTTCGGGTACAGTTATAATCCATGAAGTACACATTTGTTTTTTCAATGCTTTTATTACTTACTTCCTGTAAGTATTTTGATGTTGAAAAAACAACTTCTGAGGCTATTTTAAACGAGGAATTAAAAACCTTTGATTGGAACGATGTTGATACTTATCCATCGTTTTCTGAATGTGATTCTTTAATTTCTAAATCAGAAAAAAAACAGTGTTTTCAACATCATTTATCTTCTCATATTTTAAAGTTTTTGCAAGACGAAGTTATTGTTGTAACCAAAGATATTCACGATACACTTAATCTTCATTTTAAGGTGTCTGAAAAAGGTGTTTTAACACTATTGGACACAAAGGTTGATAGTTTAACAATAAAAGAAATTCCTAATATCAATGAGCTAATCAATAATAGTTTAAATTCTTTACCCACAATTTATGCTGCTATCAAACATGACCAATACGTAAAGACCGAGTTTGAACTGCCCATTGTTATAAAAGTAGAATAGAAGAAAGCTTTCTATGTTATAGGTTTAACTTATATCCAGCAGCAATATTTACTGGAAAATTATCACTATTACTGGCAAAAACAGCAAAAAGTTCATTGTAAATTAAAGATATAAAACTATTTTCTGAGACTTTTATGTCACTTCCAATTCCAAAACTAAAGGGTACCCTAAAGGCACTGTTTTTTTCATTAATAGAACGATCATTAACTTCAATCGTTTGCTTGGAAAAAGTATAAGTAGCCGCATTAAGGTTGGTATAAAGATTGAATGTTTCCTTGTTAATAAATCTGAATCTATGACCAAGAGCTAAAACAGTTGAAACAAATTTATAGTCGTTACTTTCAAGAGCATGTGAGATATTAAAAAAACCAGATTGTAAGGGCAACGGTTTTTTTTCAAAAACTTCTAACTCAACACTAAAAAAGGGTGCTTTAGTATTGTTTATGTTTTCCATAAAAGGATGATTACTTAAACCAGCAAAAACTCCCAACCTAGTTTGAGCAGTAACTTTTTCATCAGTATATGTATATCTTCTGGTGCCATTGGAGTTATAAGCTTTAATAAACTGCTTTATACTATAGCGGCCAAAACCTACATCTTCTAAAGACATACTAGAATCTTTGGTAAGTTTGCCTAATACAGTTTTGTATTCATTATTAAAGCTGTTATCATTATTTTTTGTGTTTTTTAGCTCGTGTAAGGTGTTGTTTGTACTCCTTACAAATAGCCTAAGAGAATCTTTTGTTCTATGGGAAAGAAGGTCTATTTTACCTTCTACTTCAATTTTAACAAACAATGTTTTGTTATTAATAGTTATTTGTTCTTGTGCAGTTATAATTGAAATGTAGGTTATTGAAAATAGAAGTAAAAGGAAAAAGTTTTTCATATTACTGCGGTATTGGGTATATGTAAATTTATAAAAATTATTAATACACCTATCTTTTAAATGTCCTCCCTTTCCATTTATAGTTTTTAAATAATGATAGAAAAGTGATGTAAACAGTAAAAAAAGGATACAATACAAAGGCAAATGGATAACTTAAAAGCACCTCTTTTTGATTAAAAAATGAAGCCGATTTATAAATTAAAATAAAATCAACAAGAAGCTTTATAATTATCAAATAAAGGAAGATTTTTAAATTGAAAAGACCTAAAATGGATAGTAACACTAGGGTAATTATAAGAGCGTTAGTTAATAAAACAATAAGTCCAGTAAGCTTACCAAACCAGTTATTATAAGCACTTGTTTTTGAGGCCCAACGTAGTCGCTGTTCAATTAGTAAAGTCCATGAGGACTGAGGTTTGGTATTTACAATACCATGTTCGCTTTTTAAATAATGAACATGATTAGGATAAGTTTTACTAATTTTTTCTAATAAAAAGATGTCATCGCCACTAGCAATGTTGGTATTGCCTTGAAATCCGTTTACCTTTTCAAAAACAGATTTTCTATACGCAAAATTAGCTCCATTGCATAAGAAAGCCTTTTTAATTCCAAAACCTCCAATAGTGGCGCCTTGTAAGCTTAAAAGGTCAAGTAGTTGAAATCTGTTTAAAAATGTTTTTGAATTAGAATAGGTAACTGGAGCAACAATACATTTTACTTTTTTCTGTTGGATAAACTCATCAAAATTATTAAGCCAATTTTGTGGCAGAATACAATCGGCATCTGTGGTAATTATCCAGTCATTTTTGGCCTGTTTTATAGCTGATGTTATAGCATCTTTTTTTGGTGAATTTGAAGTTCTTTCATTTTTAATTACCCTAATGTTAATTCGAGTATTTTCGTTTAACGAAAATGTATCGAGAACTTGCTTTATTACGGTAACAGAATTATCATTAGATTGGTCATCTACAAAAATAATTTCATACGAACTGTTTGGATATTCTAATTGAGATATGGATTTGAGAAGATTAGGTAAATTTTCTGCCTCATTTCTAAAGGGGATTACTATTGTAAAGGTGTTTTTTTTAGGTAAGTCTTTTAGTTTAAAAGGAGGTACTTTATCAAATCCAAAGGCAAACGTTCCAATTAAAAACAAGTAAAAGAATATTATTATAATACTTACTATTACCACTGCTTAACTATTGGTTTTGGGTAGATTAAAATTAAGCACGTAGTAGCTCCCAAACAAGCTTGGAAGAACAAAATTAAGCAGCCACATTAAGGTTGTTATGCTTAAAATAGTTAGTTCATCAACTTGAATAAAAGAGAATATAAACAGTGCTACACTTCCTTTAATAATAACATCAAAAATAAAAATAGAAGGAATAATAGATGCTAATAAATACATAGAAGTAATTAGTGTCATAGCGTTAAAATAATTTGTTTCAACTTTAAAAATTTGAAGTAAAAAATAAAATTGAAACGAAAAAGTTATATATCGTAAAACGGATAGTTTTATAGTAGTAGATGCCGTTTTTTTGGGAAACTTTACAATCGAGTTTTTAATTTTTTCAATGGAGAGTCCTTTGATAGTAAACGTACTGTTTTTTATTCTAAAAACAGCAATGGTACATACTAATAAAATAATAAATATAAAGCTTCCTATTTTGTAATAATCTAGATCAATTTTGTAATTAAAAATAAAAAATAACAGTCCTATTGTCCCAAAAAAAGTGGTAACTAACATTTGGCTCAAATTACCCAATAGATTTAAGAATATCACCTTTTTTCTAAAGTTACCTGAAAAGTAAATGGTTTTTGCAACGTATTCACCTATTCGGTTTGGAGTAAAAAGAGATGCAGTTAATGCTCCTAAATTTTGTTCTAAGGCATTTTTAAAAGATATTTTTTTAAAAATGCCTACTAATTTTTGCCATTTAAAAATTTCTAAAAACCAGTTTAAAAGAGTTAAAATGAGCAAAACAATGATGTTTTTTAATGAAAAAACATCATTGTTTGATAAGAAACTAATAAAAATACTGAAATTTAAATTTACATTATTTGTTAGTTTATTAAAGATATAATAAAAAGCTCCAGTCACAATACTTACTTTAATTAGTACAAAAAAGAATTGCTTAGTTTTGTATGTAACCAAATTATTCATGAATACAAATAAAACCATTATTTAGGTTATGAACTTAAACTTTAAAATTTTCAAGTTAGCTTTTGTCTTTCTTTCGTGTTTTTTTGTTACCAATTGTTCATTTTCTCAAGAAGGGACTAGTTTGATGAAAGCACAATTTGGGTTAGGGATTAATAGTCCTTCTAGTTCTGGGTTTGTTGGTGATTTTGAAGGAAAAGGAATTAATTTCCCAACGGTTGATTTAGGATTACAATATATGTTTAGCTCAAGTTTGGGGGCTAAGTTAGATTATAGTTTTAGCAGGGTGTCTAATAATGACAATACACCACAATTTAAATTAAACTATTCTAGGATTAATGCACAATTAATGTATGATGTAAATAATATTTTCACATTTTTACCCCCAAGGGTAGGCGTATTTTTTCATGCAGGTCCAGGTTATTCTACAGTTAAACCATTAGGAAATTATACTGAAAATAAGAAATCATTTCTTAATATTATGGCTGGTATGCAATGTCATTATGGTTTGTCGGATACGCTTTCAATTTATACTGATGTATCATATATCAACGGATTTAGAAAGGATTTTAATCCAATTTCTAGTGGATATGGATCATTTAACGGTAACATGTTAACTGTTACTTTTGGAGTTTCCATTTCTTTAAGTGGATGTTATTTTTGTGATTAATAATGATAGAAGAAAAAATAATATTAGGAATAGACCCCGGAACTACTATCATGGGTTTCGGGCTTATAAAAGTGGTTGGGAAACAAATGCAATTCATACAATTAAATGAATTGGATTTGAAAAAATATACAGATCACTATTTAAAACTTAAACTCATTTTTGAACGTACTATAGAGCTCATTGATACACACAAGCCTGATGAAATAGCTATTGAGGCGCCGTTCTTCGGGAAGAATGTGCAAAGTATGCTAAAGCTAGGTAGAGCCCAAGGGGTGGCTATGGCTGCAGGACTGAGTAGAGAAATTCCAATAACAGAATATCTGCCTAAAAAAATAAAAATGGCCATTACTGGTAACGGTAATGCCAGTAAAGAGCAAGTAGCAAAAATGCTTCAGAGTCTCTTGGGGTTAAAAACTTTACCGAAAAATTTAGATGCTACTGATGGGTTAGCTGCAGCAGTTTGCCATTTTTACAACTATGGAAAGGTAACAGTTGGTAAAAGTTATTCTGGATGGGATGCGTTTGTGAAACAAAATCCTAATAAAGTTGGATGATTTATTTAAGAATAATTTTTGTCTTACTTTTTGCATTAGAATTATATCAAACCAAATTCAAAAAGAAAACAGATAAATGGGTTTGGTTTTTAATAGTTGTGGTATTTGTAATGTATGGTTATGTTATTTATTTAGCCTATAGAAGACGGTTAGTAGTTAAAAGAAAATTTAGTCCTAAGTTTCAGCATCATTTTTCTAAAATATAAATTATCGCTGGTATATATCTACATATCCCTTTTTGCAAACAAGCCTGTTATTATTGCGATTTTCATTTTTCTACATCAATTAAAAAGAAAGATGCGTTAGTACAGTCTTTAATTAAGGAGATTGTTTTAAGAAAGAATGAGCTACAAGGAAAAGTTATTGAAACCATATACTTTGGAGGAGGGACACCTTCATTAATGACAAAAGATGAGTTGCAATTGTTGATTGATGCTATTTATAACCATTTTAAAGTTATTGAAAACCCCGAAATTACTTTAGAAGCTAATCCAGATGATTTAACGCCTGAAAAGATTTTAGATTTGTCAAAATCGGTTGTAAACCGTTTAAGTATTGGAGTTCAATCATTTTTTGAGGACGATTTAAAAATGATGAATAGAGCGCATTCATCAAACGAAGCTAAAGCATGTTTGTCTCTAGCAACGCAACATTTTGACAATATCACTATTGATTTAATTTATGGCATTCCTAATATGTCCTTAGAAAAATGGGATCAAAATTTAGAAATGACTTTTGATTTTGGAATCAATCATATTTCAAGTTATGCGCTTACTGTTGAGCCCAAAACAGCTCTAGATAGTTTCATTAAACAAGGAAAATATCCATCACTTGATGAAACTTTAGCGCTGCAACATTTTAATCATTTAGTTGAAAGGACGCAAAACAAAGGTTTTGTTCAATACGAAATTTCAAACTTTGGGAAACCTAGTTTTTTTTCAAAACACAACACTAGTTACTGGCAAGGAACCTGGTATTTGGGAATTGGTCCTTCGGCACATTCTTTTGTTGGTAATCAGCGTAGTTGGAATGTGGCAAACAATACCAAATACATCAAAGCAATTCAAAATAACGAGTTACCAAATACGGTTGAAACCCTTTCAGGAAAAGATCTGTTTAATGAGTATCTCATGACTGGTTTAAGAACCATGTGGGGGGTGTCTTTAGATAAGGTTAGAAAAGATTTTGGTATGGAATATCTTCAGTATTTAGTAAAGTCATCAGAAAAATATATAGAGCGTGGCTTAGTAGTTATTGAAAACAAAACGAAGCAATCATCTCATGAGATAGAGATAACATCCGCAGAAAACACTTATGAAGATAAAATCCTTAAAATTGCCCAAAAAGGTAAATTTTTAGTAGATGGAATAGCTTCTGAGTTGTTTATGATTTAGTTATATTTGAGAATGATTGCAACCATACAATACAATTCAAGAAAAATACAAATAGATGTGTCTAAGCCTATAGATATTTCCATAGCCATAGATATGTCAAAAAAAAATGTAAATGCTTGGTATATTAACGACCCAAATATTTTTCCTGAAAGTTTTGATAATCAAATTATTAAGGTTTCAGAAGGAGCGGTGGTTAATTTTAATAGTATTCACTTTAACCCTCACGCACATATTACGCATACCGAATGTGTTGGGCATATTACTAATAAAGTACATTCTGTAAACAAAAACATGAAACATTATTTTTTTGTTGCCGAAGTAGTAACTGTTGCTCCAGAGAAAAAAGGAAACGATTTTGTAATTTCAGAAAAGCAGTTAAAAACAGCCTTAAGAAATAAAAAGAGAGATGCCATTGTTATTAGAACACTCCCTAATTTACTGGAAAAAAAGAGTAAGCAATACGCTAATACTAATCCGCCTTATTTGCTAGAAGAAGCTGCCGATTATTTAAAAAACAAGGGTATTAAGCATTTATTGATTGATTTGCCATCAGTAGATAAGGAAAAAGACGACGGAGAACTGCTGGCTCATAATGCATTTTGGAACACCTCTGGAGACATTAGAATGGATGCTACCATAACTGAATTTATTTATGTTCCTAATTCCATTGAAGATGGAGAATATTTGCTAAACCTTATGATTGCACCTTTTGAAAATGATGCTACCCCAAGTAAGCCTATTTTGTATAAAATAATTGAATAGCATGGAAACACTTTTAGCTATTATAGTAAGTGTATTAATAACATTAGCTGCTGTTACCCTATTTAGGGCTGTTAGAAAAAAACAGCTAGTCAATACGCAATCAGTCATTCTTTTAGATAAGATTAAAAAGGTTTGTAAGTTTATTACTGTTGAAGGTGATTTTGCCGAGATTTATCATTATGAAGATGTAAAGCAGAACTTTTTAAAACTCATTTCCAGTAAAAAGAAAGCTTTGGTAGTAATTAATGCTAAAGCTCATGTGGGATATGATTTGTCTAAAATTCAATTGACTTCTGATACCAACAAAAAAACTATAATTTTAAAACATTTTCCGCAACCAGAAGTATTATCAATAGAAACCAACTTAAATTATTACGATAAATCAGACGGTCTCTTTAATAAGTTTGAAGCAGCAGATTTAACCGATTTGTATAACGAAGCTAAAAAACATATTCAGGATAAAATTCCTGAGAGTGGACTCATTCAAATTGCCCAAACCGAAGTAAAAGAAACTATTAAATTAATTGAAGCTATTGTGGAAACTATTGGCTGGAAATTAGAGTATTCATCTCTAAAAATTGAAGATGAAAATCAAAAATTGCTTCAATGAATATAGAACAAATACGTAATTATTGTCTCAGTAAAAAGGCAGCTACCGAAGAATTTCCTTTTGATGAAAACACACTAGTATTTAAAGTTTTGGGTAAAATGTTTTTAATGACACCACTAAATACATGGGAACAAGGTGAAGCTACTATTACTTTAAAATGTGATCCTGAATATACTGAAGAATTACGGAGTGAATATGAAAGTATATATGCTGGTCCTTACGTGAGTAATAAACATTGGAATACCATTGATATTTATAAAGATGAATTACAACCAAAGTTGGTTCTTAAACTTATAGATCATTCTTATGATATGGTAGTAAAAGCAATGACTAAAAAGATGCGCAACACCTTATCAGATCTTTAAATTTTTAAAAATCAATAAATTCTTCTTTTTTTATTGTATATTTATGACTGTCTCCCCCAGATGAAGGTTAATTATTAGCACAAGGATTTACCTAAATCCCTTTTTGTTTCTGCCCCATAATCTAACAAAGTAGTGTTTATTTAAATTTATATAAAAACCTTTAATTGTAAAGATTATGAAAACAACCAACCAATTTTTTTCAATTTTATTAGTGTTTCTTTTGGTATTTAGTACTTCAACTATTTTAGCACAAGACGAGGCCCCTAAAGAACCCAAGTATCTTACCGCAACCACAATGTATTGGAATAAAAATTATGAAGGCACGCCTGAAGAGTGGCGAGCAACTGAGAAAGAGTATTTGGAGAAAGTAACCAGTAAAAATGAACATATTATGTGGTCTGGTTATTTTACCCATCTTTTTACAGAAAATAGTAATGAGGTTATTTATGTACAGAACTACCCAAGTTGGGAAGCCATAGAAAAAGCTGCAGCTAGAAATGCAGAATTAGAAAAAGAAGCTTGGCCAGACGAAGAAGAGAGAGAAGCATTTTTAGATAAAATGAATTCAGCTTATTCTTATTATCATTCTGATGAGATTCATGTTATATTGCCTGGAGCTAAACATATGGAAAGTCCAATGGAAAAGGATATGATACTATATTTAAGAGTTAATAAGATGGCATTTCCTGAAGATGGATCTATGGACGAGATTAAAGGTTTTATGAAGAAAGTAAGAGAGGAAGTGATTAGTAAAAATGAGTTTATGAAAGGGTATTATCCATCTATGCATGCATGGGGCTCAGATAAACGCGATATGACAGAAGCAGTCCTTTTAGACTCAATGGCAGATTTAGATAAAATGTTTGATAGACATATGGAGTTGATGAAAGAGGCTTTTACAGAGGAGGAAGGTAAAGCTTTTGGTAAATATTTTAAAAGTCATGGAGATTATTTATATACAGCTATCAAATTGTAAATTGCTATAGTTGATAATTGATAGGAAAGGGGAGTTTTATAGCTCCCCTTTTTTTGTAATCTTTTAAGTGGTTGTTACAATTTAGTTTATTATTGCAAAAACAAAAATATGAGCGTATTAAAAACCCTAATAGAAAGAAGTAATAATACCTGCGAATTGTGTGGTTCTGTTGAAAATTTAGAGCAGTATACCATTCCACCAGCTTTAAATGAAAATGTAGAAAATGATATATTGGTTTGTAGCATCTGCAAAAATCAAATAAATGGCGATGAAGAAATGAATCCAAACCATTGGCGTTGTTTAAACGATAGTATGTGGAGTGAATTTGTTGCAGTACAAATAATGGCTTGGAGAATACTTCATAGGTTGAAAAAAGAAGGATGGCCCAAAGACCTTTTAGATATGATGTATTTGACAGATGAAGCTTTAGCTTTAGCAAGAGCAACAGGTGAAGACAAAGACCCCAGTGAGAAAATTATCCATAGAGATTCTAATGGGGTTGAATTAAAAGTAGGAGATTCAGTAGTTTTAGTAAAAGACTTGAAAGTAAAAGGATCTAGTATGGTAGCTAAACAAGGCACCGCTGTTAGAAATATTAGGCTAGACCACGAAAATGCAAAATATATAGAAGGTAAAGTAGGTGCGCAACAAATAGTTATTGTAACAGATTTTGTTAAGAAAATTTAGCTGTTATTATCATTGTTAGGGTCTTTTTTAAACCAACTAAAACCAAAGGGTAGTAATAAAAAAAGAAAAAAATAGCGACCTGTTAGTATCCCAAAAGCAGTTATTATCAATGATATTATTAAAATGATATATAGATACTCTTTTTTCATAGTAGCAAAATAAGTTGAAAATGCTGATTGTTTAAAAAGACCAGATTAAAATCCAAACTTATATCCATTTAAAAGTTGATTTTATCGATTAAATTAAAGAATTTACTTGTAATATTCTTAAGTTTATGATAGCAATCAGTAGATTGTTCTCCCTCCAGATTTATTATTAACCTTTTATATTAGCTTGTTATGGATTTAAAAATTACCAGTTTTAATACTTTTTTTGAAATTAATGGTGTCTTAAACAGAAATACTTTAAGTTTATTTCAAAAAGAATTCAACCAAATTTTTGACAGAATAGATAATCTTACCATTAGTCTTGAGGGCTTGGAGAAGATAGATCGTTACGGTGTTAAAGCTATTGCTCAATTAAATCAAGAAGCGGTTTCTAGAAATAAAAGTTTGTCTATTGTAGGTTACGGTTGTAAAGATTTGTACAATTATTTTACAAACGAATCTGCAGCTTAATTATAACGCATTTTTTTGATTTTTAAAGAAGGCATCTACATGTAATTGCATGAGTTCTCTAGCTTTGTTGCGTTTGTAATTATATAGTGCCTCTTCTTGTTCTATATCGGTATAAATTCTATCGTTAATGGCGTTATCAGTATTTAATTGCAGTTTTCTTTGATTTTTATTTTGGGTTACTACAGTTTTAATGGCTGTTTCTTGGTCTTCTAGTTTTAGATCGTACGAGCCTTTTGGAGACAATAGTTTCGCGAAAATTGGTGATGTTTCAATAGCCAAGAATAAAAGGAATATAAAAAATGAAGGCAACCATGGCAAGGTTCCTAAAGCGTTTACACGAGCCATTAAACCATCAAAATTATTAATGATTGGTTGCGAATCTAAAACCTGAGTATCGTAGTCTGCTTTAAGTTGAGCAATCTGTGTTTCAGCATCATTTATCTTCGATTTATTTTCGATTTTTAGTGCTTGTAATTCTGCTAAAAGCGCATCATGTTTCTCTCTTTTCTCTTTATAAACAGGTCCTTTTCCAACTAGTTTTGTTCCTGCTGTTCCCTCAGCTTCAGCAATATAAGTATTGTATAGCTGGTTTACTTCAGTTTCTTTGGCGTTTATTTGTTGGCGTAAAGATTCTATATCATTGTTTAATGCTTCTATTGAAGGTGTAAATTGTTCTGCTATTTGGTTTTTATTGTTGAGTGTTAATTGGTTTTTTTGCTCTAATAAAACCTGGTTTATCTCTTTTTCAAATATTTTTAATTCTAAAGGTTTAGCAATAACCACTGCTATAATGATGGCTAAAATTATTCTGGGTGTTGCTTGAATAAATTCGTCTATAATGTTTCCAGTCTTTTTGATAGTTGAAACTATATAGCGGTCAAGATTAAAGATTAGTAACCCCCAGATTAATCCAAACACAATAGCAGTGAAAAGGTTGTCAAAAACGGTAAAAAGCGCATAACTAGACGCTATAAAAGCCATTAAAGCTGTGAAAAAAACGGTAGCACCAATACCTGCATATTTATTTTGTTCGCCTTTAGAGCATTGATTTAATAAATCTGTGTCGGCTCCTGAGCAAATGATGAAGAATTGCTTTAACATGATTTGATTGTCTTTTGATTGATTGATTGACTATTAGAACGTTAAAGCAGATGTTTTGTTACATTTTTCACTAAAAAGTTAAGCTTTTTTTGATCTAACACCTTCAATAACAACTGTTACCATAATAAGAGTGCCTCCAATGAAAGTATTGAGTGTGGGAACTTCATTAAGGAAAATAAAAGCAATAACAATTCCACAAATGGGTTGAGCACTCCCTATTATACTTGCGGTACTCACAGAAAAGTATTTAAGGCTTGTTATAAATAATGAATGCCCAATAGCTGTTGTTACTAATCCTAGAAGCAATAGGTAGGGAAGTTGCGATTGAATGTTACTCGTGTCCATACTAAAGAGTACTGGTAATAATGCCAAACTTACTACTAAAGATTGCATCATCATGAGTACGGTGCCATTATAGACGTGCACATGACGCTTTAATATTAAGTTTCTTATGGCATAACACAATGCTGAAAACACTCCAAATAGAATGCCTTTCACATAGGTGCTTTTAAAATTAAATTCTGGAGCTAGAATATAGATTCCCAATAACACAAATAGGGCTAATAGAATGTGTATTGGGTTGAACTTAGATTTTGTGAATAAGGGTTCTAATAATGCTGTGATTACAGGAAATGTGAACATGGAAAGCATGCCAATGGCTACATTAGATAGTTTTAAGGCATAAAAATAAGTAACCCAATGTGTGCCCAATAACAATGAGCTTAATAACAATGACGGAACATCTCTTTTAGATCTTATTTTAAAACTGAATTTTTTATATCGACAAAAAATATAAAGAAATAGTGCAGCCAGTGCGCTTCTAAACCAGATAATTATAGGTGTTGGGAGTTCAATATACTTACCCAACGCGCCAGAAGTACTTATAAAAATAGTAGCTAATGCCAGTAAAAGAAGGTAATTGTTATGGTGGTTTTTCATTAAGATATTCTTAATTGTAGGCGCAAAAGAAACTTGTTTTTATTTATGTAGTTCTGTGAAATATTTATAAAAATAAGGTATGGTTTCTATGCCTTTAAGGTAGTTCCAAACCCCAAAATGCTCGTTTGGAGAATGAATAGCGTCACTGTCTAAACCAAACCCCATTAGGATAGTTTTGCTTTTGAGTTCTTTTTCAAATAATGCTACAATAGGAATACTACCACCACTACGTTGTGGAATTGGAACTTTACCAAAAGTTTCTGAGTAAGCTTTAGAGGCTGCTTGATAACCTAAGCTGTTTAATGGTGTAACATAACCGTTACCACCATGATGCGGTTTTACTTTAACTCTCACACCTTTTGGGGCAATACTTTCAAAATGAGACTTAAATAGTTTTGTGATTTCTTCCCAATCTTGATTTGGCACCAAACGCATGGAAATTTTAGCAAAAGCTTTGCTCGGAATAACCGTTTTAGCTCCTTCACCAATATACCCGCCCCAAATGCCATTAACATCTAAGGTAGGTCTAATAGAGTTTCTTTCGTTGGTATTGTATCCTTTTTCTCCATAAACAGATTCAATATCCAATGCTTCTTGATAGGCTTTCAAAGAAAAGGGTGCTTTTGCCATTTCTGTGCGTTCTTCTTTTGAGAGTTCTTCAACATTATCATAAAATCCAGGAATGGTAATTTGATTGTTTTCATCGTGTAATGACGCAATCATTTTGCTTAAAATATTGATAGGGTTAGCAACGGCACCACCATACAGTCCAGAATGTAAATCACGGTTAGGTCCAGTGACTTCCACTTCAACATAACTCAGACCTCTTATGCCGGTAGTAATTGAGGGTGTGTCTTTGGAAATCATTCCAGTGTCAGAAATTAAAATCACATCATTTTTTAATCTTTCGCGGTTTTCTTTTACAAAGGCTTCTAAGTTTTTACTACCAACCTCTTCTTCGCCTTCAATCATAAATTTAACATTGCAGGGTAATAGGTTGGTTGAAGTCATAAATTCCATAGCTTTTATATGCATAAATACTTGACCCTTATCATCAGAAGCTCCTCTTGCAAAAATAGCGCCTTCTGGGTGTGTTTCCGTTTTTTTGATGATGGGTTCAAACGGAGGTGAGTTCCACAAATCTAAAGGATCTGGTGGTTGTACATCGTAATGGCCATAAACTAAAATTGTAGGAAGGTTTTTGTTTAGTATTTTTTCTCCATAAACAATTGGGTAGCCTTTGGTTTTACAAATTTCAACATGTTCACATCCTGCTTTTTCTAAACTTAATTTTACCGTTTCTGCAGTTTTTAAAACATCGTTTTTAAAAGAGGAATCAGCACTGATAGAAGGCATTTTTAAAAGTTCAACTAACTCATCTAAAAAGCGTTGTTTGTTTTCTTGTATGTAATTTTTAACAGCATTCATATTGAAATATTTTGTTGTAATCAAAAGTATAAAAAAGAATGTTTTTTAAAGGTAGAAGTTTGCAATTTAAAACTATTGATTATATTTGCATCCCGATTCTGGTTAGCTATCGGGAATCAACTAGCGGATGTGGTGGAATTGGTAGACACGCTAGACTTAGGATCTAGTGCCGCGAGGCGTGGGGGTTCGACTCCCTTCATCCGCACCAATTTAAATCGTTAATGAGTTGTGAAACAGCTTTTTAGCGATTTTTTTGTTTTTTAAATCCCCTGAAATCACCCCTGAATTTTGTTTCTAATCAATTTTTGTGAAGAATAAATGCTTCTCTGGTTTCAAAATGAGCAATTGAAGTATGAGCTCCTATATTGCTAAGATAAGGAATATATAATTAACCCACCTAAGCCTATCCAGATTCAATCTTCCCACATTTTCAACAAACAAGCTTCACCTACTCAAATATTAAGTAGACTCATTTCATTGTTCAGGATAAAAGCTTAAAAAAACTCCAAGTTAAGAATAATTCATTTTAAAAAAGTCTGTGGTTTAAAAAGTTCATTTTTTCGAGATGGGGTACCCAACAAATCGTATATATTGACTGCTTTATATAAGACGGTGGGGTACCTCCTTTTCAAAAACAATTATTTTCAAAATTAGCATTCTTCAAAAAAAAATTTCTAATTTTTGCAGACCTCGGTTTTCATAGCTTGATTACATCCAATAACTAACCGCATGTCATCGCTTGTATATGTTAGTATTTTTCACTAATTCTGAAGAAATTTTCTATTATGACCATAAGGACAGACATCCAAAATAAAATCTCTCAGGTTCTAAATGAGCTTGAAGATGATATAGAAGAAACAACCAAGGAAGCCACAATTATTTTACGCTATCATAGAGGTAAGCTTATGAAGCACTTAAATAATGATACTTTGGATAGTGAAGAATTTATAGAGAGCGAAGAAAAATGGGACAATATTGACAACAAGCTTAAGTCATTGAACCAAATCAAAAAGATTCTAGTGTCTCATAAGAACAATCATGGTGTAATAGAAGATTTGGAGGCATTGGATAAAGAGCTTACAGAATATGTTGACATCGCTAACGAAAAGAAGCTTCATATCATTGAAGAAACTTTTAGATATTACGGGGATAAGTTACCTAAAGAGGATACGTCAATTGAAGACCTTATAAAGCTCAAAATCAAAGAAAGCAGCAATTCTCAATTCATAAAGGAAACCTTCTTAAAAGCCTGTCAAAACCTCGATGCATCCATATTCGAGCCACTGATTGATGAAGACCAATACTTTGAGGAATTAGACAAATACCGCTTCCTGCAATCCATGAAGGAGCAGTTTGATTACCTAAAAGAAATTGGTGTGGAGAAAGTACATATAGCTATTGGAACTTGTAAAATGTGCTATACTGGAGAGAAGGTCTATGAGTTTTATAAAGAACCTAAAAAAGGTAAACCAGCATTCGCCTATAACATCCAAGAAAAAGATGGAAATATTAAAGATATTTTCAGATGCAATTTTAGCGATGGATATGAAAGGGATGCACGAAACAATAGAGACCCTGATATTGAATACTTATTTTAAAGCATAAACTCTCAGTTAACCAATTAACTAAAATTTAATGATGATTTGAAAAGGGGCTTTTTATACCTGTTCTTGTTGCTCTTGCCATTTATTATTGTGGTTACAGTAAATGAGTTGGTTAGACCGACTATCAAAGATAAGGGGTTTGAATTAAGAGGTGTAAAAGCTATTAATACTGATGAAGCTTTAACCGATAGATGTACTTGGTACTGTTATAAAGAAACCTCCAGCCATTGTAAAGTAAATCATGCCACATTCCTAAAACCTTATTTTAAATTCATCGACCCAATATATTTCGGAATCATTAAGTCAATGCACTCTGGGGGTAACTACCAGTTTATGAACATTATTTTCCTAGTGATATTGATACCGCTATTAATATTTGTATTGATGGTTAGAGCCATAGAAATGGGCTATAGAATTAAAGCTTTAAAAAAGAACTTATAATGGATGCAGTGAATGAAATCTTTGTATATCTGACCGATTTCGTACTGAATTTTGCAAACCTATTAGGTATTTCCTACTATGAATTGAATGCCATCATTTTTTGCCTAATATACCCGCTTGCACTGTCAATTTGTCTGGTGATTTTTATTAGAAATTGGTATGTTCTCAAAAAGTTTCATTAAAGTGATTCTGTAATACGCATATACTTTAGGGCGGAATTAGGTTCAAAATAGGGCTAAAAATAGCCTTATTGACGTAGGCTTTGTTTCCGATACACACAAATAATTCACAATATCATGACAACACAATTTTCTATTAAAAGGGCTTTCTTAGACCTTCTTTTTATTAAAAGCCAAATACACAAACTTTTTGGAAATGATGAAAAGTATAAGAGCTTAGTCTCTTTGATGATGTCCAAAGATTTTCTGGAATCCAATGAACCTTTACCTACTATGAAGTCTATTGAACAGACCTTAGGGTTAAAACCTCATAAGTTGAGAAAACTTATTCATGATTTGTATGAAGAAATGTTTGGAAATGAATTGAATCATGCATTGAAATTTAACAAGCTGGAAATCTATTTCGACCTGCATTATTTCGAAGGTCAATACGGCTATTTCAAATGTAGTGATTTGGCATTTATACCCAGAGTTGGAGAAAACATGACTGTCCCATTTTTAAAAGCCAAAGTTGGCACAGACTATTTCTATGTAGATAGCATTCGGCATTCACTTGAAAACGATGTCCAGAGAATCGACATTAGATTAAACTCAGGGTTTTACAATAAATACTTTCACTATGAAAAATACAAAGCATACGAGCAGAGAAGAATAAGCTTAAGTGATTTATTCCGTAAGCATGATTTGAATTTAAAAGACAAAATGGACTTATTTTGACCTTTACCCACTAGTCAGGATAGAAATACTACATTAATTAATCTATAGGTTTTTACAATAAAGTTTTTAACTTTAGAGCCTCCCTCAATTTAATAGCAATATCTCTCAAAATTTACAACAATGTTTTATGTGACTATTGTCATAAAATACATATGTTGATTAGTTTAATTTTAATTTTTTAATAGAAAATAATATTAATTTATGGAATTTTTTCTTGGACTTGAGCTTTATATGCTAATTGTATTTGGGTTATTATTCTTGTGGATTGTATTTTCTACTTATTACGTTTTTAGGGCATATAATAAGGGGGTGGAGAAAGTGATACCATATGTTTACGATAGTATTCCATCAGTTTTCACAACAATCGGTGTTTTAGGAACATTTATAGGTATATACTTTGGATTAAGAGAGTTTGATGTAGAAAATATCACAGAAAGTATCCCACCACTATTAGAGGGACTGAAGACAGCTTTTACCACCTCTATTTTAGGTGTTTCTCTCTCTTTGATTTTTGGAAAAGTTTCTCAAGTAGTATTAAGATATTCGGAAAAAAAAATGCCTCCAAAGCCTACAGGAGAATTGGCTGCCTTTCAAGAAATTATTGAAGTTTTGAAAAATTCGCAAAAGGATATGAATAATAATTTTGAGATTTTACATTCTTCTATTGTTGATGAGAGCGAATACAGTTTATCTACACAGATAACAAAATTAAGAAATCAATTTACGGATTTGGAGAAAATAAGTAGTCAACAAAATGAAGTTTTAACTAAAGTTCATAATTCTTTAGGTGGGGATGGAGAAACTAGTTTGTTAACCCAATTTCAAAAATTGAGAGCGGAACAGAATGATTATTCTAAAAAGCAAGAAAAGAATGTTGATTTGATTGTTGAGTCAATGTATACCAATAATGAGTTGATTAGACAGAAGTTTGATGAGTTTTCTGATTTATTGGCAAAAAATAACACTGAGGCATTGGTTGAAGTAATGAAAAGAGCTACTGAACAGTTCAATGAACAAATGTCTTCTCTTATCGAAAAACTTGTGCAAGAGAATTTCAAAGAATTAAATAATAGTGTTCAAAGAATGAATGATTGGCAAATAGAGAACAAAGAAATGATAGGTGAACTAACCAATCAGTTCAAGGGAGTGTCTGAAAACTTTGCAATAGCTTCAGTTTCAATAAACGAGATAACAGAAAATACAACAAAATTAACTGATGAAAATAGTCATCTAACTAAGCTTATTGAAGAACTTCAGAAAGTGATGATTGAAGACACTAAGTACCAAGAGATAACAAGTCAATTAACTTCAGCTATTAATACTCTAAAGGATAATACAGAAGCTTTTGATGAGACCACCAATAAGCTGAACGACTGGGTTAGAAATCAGATGAACTTCTCAGATAGCGTAGCAGTTTTGTTGTCTAGACTAGAAGAAATAGATAAGATAAAAGATATTAATGAAGTATTCTGGGACGGAACCAAGAAACAGCTCAATGAGGGAGTGGCGGTAGTAGAGAGGGCTAGTAAAAGATTGTCAAATGACTTAGAGAGCATAAATGACGAATTTTATGCAAGACTAAATGACACCCTTCAAAACTTGGATACTTTGATTCAAAGAATCATTGCAAACTATAATTAATTTTGGTTATGTCTGAATTTGGAAAGAACAATAAAGATAACGTTTGGATTTCATTTTCCGATATTATGACTGGACTTATGGTAATATTCATGTTTATTGCCATTTCATATATAGTTGAAGTTCAAAAAAAACAAAAAGAGCGGGATATAATCTTTGAAGAATTTAAAGCGACCAAAGACCAACTATATTCTGAATTGAAGGAAGAGTTTAAAGATGATTTTAAGGAATGGGATGTAGAACTCGATAAGGATTTATCAATAAAGTTCACTAACCCAGATGTTCTGTTCAGCCTTGGAAAGGCGAATATTAGGAAGAAATTTAAAAAAATATTGGACGAGTTCTTGCCTAGGTATTTTGACGTTTTAATGCAAGATAAGTATGCTGATAAGATAGCCGAGATAAGAATAGAAGGACATACAGATGAAACTCCTGCTTACAATTATGATATAGACCCATATATTGGAAATATTAAGCTTTCTCAAGAGCGTTCAGCTGAAGTATTAAAGTATTTCCATAGAATGGAATACTATCAAAGCTTGGATGTGTTTGATTTAAAAAGATTAGAGTTTTGGTTAACAGCCAATGGGCTATCCTATGGAAGGACTTTGGATGCAAATAAGGAGTTGACAATATTAAGTGGTAATAAGCCAAATAACGAGATTTCAAGAAGGGTTGAGTTTAGGATTGTAACTACCAGTGAATCTCTTGTAGAAAGAGTTATAAAAGAACTTGAAAAATAATGCTTTATCAATTCAGTAAATTAAATTCTAAGCTAGATAGTTTAGGTTTTCCTAAAATTGAAGGAGGAAGTGGCTTTCAATTAATAAAGGGAGTTAACTTTGAAGAAGCTTTTCGTGCAGGAGATATTTCTTTTGAAACTAATGGTATTTATTTAGAATATGAAGGTAAAAAGTATAGAGGATACATGTTTATTGATTTGTATTATGTTAATTACAATGGTCAACCTACTAAATATCCCAAATTTCATTTAGTTAAATGTAAAACAATTCAAGATTTTATTGATAGAGGTAGATTTAATCAAAGATACATCTGGTCTAATGCCGATATGAATGACATTACAGATAAGCAATCTAGAACTGTGCATAAGGATGTAGTGTTAGACTTGTGCCACAATTGTAGTGAAAAACTTTTAACTAGTGATACTCTATTTGAGGAAGGAATCCATGAATATATAAATGACACGCATGACTTTCATGATTTATTAGATAAGTCTGAAACTGAAGGAGAACAAATTGAAGTTGATATTTTTGGTTATGTAAAGGGAAAGGAAAGGATTAGTAAGGCTTACAGAGCGAAGATGAATTATACATGTGAAAACTGTGGAATAAAAAGCAAGGGTGGAATGGATAAAAGGTGGTGGCATACTCATCATATTGATGGAGATAAAACACATAACGATGAATCTAATTTAGAGTGTCTTTGTGTGCTGTGTCACGCTAATAAGGATAGTAGGCACCAAGAAAACTTTGCCGTAAATAGAATGAAAATTGAAATAGAACATTTTATTAAAAAATATCGTAAGAACTTACAGGAATTAGGAAATCCATACTTAGTAACATAATAAATTTTAATGATGCGAAAAATCGAATTGAACATTTTTGCTTGATTAAATTATTGTTAATAGAATTTTCTTTTAAACATTTTTGATTTAATAGATTTGTGCAATAAAAAAATGACGAATGAAAATTATCATACCAATCAATATAATTAAACTGTTGTTCAATTGTTTAGCGAATAATTATACTAAAAAGGATATTGTAGAAAAAGTCACGGAGTACTACATGGTCAATTCAATTAAGCCATCGGTTAAGGTTGAAAAAAATTATATTGAAGTTGATATTAAAATAGACGAGATTAATGTTCAAAAAGATAGATTTAATCATCTTATTCGTTTATGCGAAGGAGATGAACTTGAAGATGCTTTAAAATTAGCAAAAGAATTGGTTGACGAATACCCAAGTGTTTCTGAATATAATAGATTACTTGGTCAAATTCATTCGGATATAGGAGAACAAGATGAGGCTATTAACGCACTAATTGACTCTTTGAGATGGAATCCTGAGAATGAATGGGCATTGCTTATGATGGGCAATATCTTTGTAAAATATAAGAAAGATATAGAAACAGGTTTATTATATTATGACCAAATATTAGAGTTGAATCCTGAGAATTATATTACTCTAAATAATGTTGGGGCAATATTGATACAGAATAATAAAAAATCTGAAGCTCTAAAATTTTTCGAGAAAGCATTAGAAATTAACCCTGAGTATCCTAATACCTACTTAGCCATGGGTATATTTTATGAGGGTGAAGGAGAATATTACAAAGCATTTGATTTTGGACTCAAAGCTTTGAAGTATTCAAAAAAGGGTGATGAAGTTTATGTTAATGCTGAATCTTTAGTAAATCATTCAGCTAAACAATATTCTAATGTATTTAAAACTGATAAAATAGTTAGTCAGTTTATTGAAGATTTAGTGAAAAGAGGGGGCAATAAGATAAATATTTTAAGTGATGATAGCATTAACACTGCAGCCAAAATTGAATTCGCTGAAAATTATGATAGAAATTATCACTTAGTAAAATATAACCCAAAATATGAAGCTGTTTCTCATTTGGTTCTGCATGAATTAATGCATCTAGAGTTGGTCTTGGATGCTAGGGAGGTAAACGGAAATTTTTTATTTACTACAAATGAATCTTGTAAAGCAAAGTTTAAACAGTCTTTAAAGAAGTTTTCAAGTAGCTTGCTTAAGAAGGGTATTCCTAAAGAATCAGTTGATAAATTTTTAAGTAGTTTATTTGAAGGTATTAATAACCAAGTATTCAATACTCCTATTGACTTGTTTATAGAAGACAGTATATATGCTAGATATACAAAGATTAGACCTATTCAGTACCTGTCCTTACTTAGGTTAATAAAAGAAGGTCTTGTAGGAACAACTAGAAAGGATATAGTTGATAACGTGCCAAAATCTGTATTGACTTCATCTAAAATTTATAATTTGGTTAACGCCTTTCATTTTAGAACTCTGTTTAATATTAGTCTTGTTGATGAATTTAAGGCAACAAAGCTTGAATTAAATACGGCTGAAAGTCTTTATCAGGAGTTCAATGAATATAAAAATGATAAAAAAGGGGGAGAAGAGTATGAAATTATTCAGCATTGGGCTGAAGACTTGAAACTAGATTCATATTTTAACCTGATTCCAGAAGAAGAACGAAAGAGAAAGACAGTTGATGAAGTTGTTGATGAAGTAAATGATGACCCTTACGGATTGAATGAGCAAGACCTATCTAGTGATAGGAAAATGAAAAAATTTCTAGATGAGCATTCAGGAGATAATATCAATAATGCTGTTGTAATGTACATGATTGATGCATTGAATTACTTTAAAAATTTTCAGAAAGAAGAAGTTAAGAAAATAGCATTTGAATTGGCTACTTTAGGAATGACAGGAATTGACCCAAAAAAGAAAGGGTATTCCGTACCCTCTATTCCTAATAGTAATTTTAGTGGATATAAAACACTATCTTACTACTATGTAAGTTGGGCTTTAGCAATACCCGAAATGCTTAATGGTTTAAACATGCCTTTTGATAAAGAGTACGATTTAGCAAATAAAATGATTAACTTATAATCTATGAGTGATTTAAAAGTGACAATTAAGAAGTTAATTGAGTTCAGGAATGAACGTGATTGGGAGCAGTTTCATAATTCTAAAGATTTGGCTTTAGCAATTTCTATTGAAGCAAGTGAGTTGTTGGAATTGTTTTTATGGAAGGGAAATGAGGATTTTAGAAGCGAAAAACTAGAAGATGAGTTGGCTGATATATTTTCCTTTGCTCTTTTACTGGCTGAAAAACATAATTTGGACGTTTCTGAAATCGTAGAGAAGAAAATCTTAAAGAACTCTCAAAAATACCCTGTCTCCAAAGCTAAAGGAAATGCCAAGAAGTATAATGAGTTCTAGTTCTTATGGAGGAATTGATACCTACTGATTTTGTAATTAATAAATATCTATTTGATAAACTATATATCAGCCAAATAGAGGACGACTACTATACTCAAAATTTATATCCAATAGTTTACATACTTTATGATTTAAACACTTCTATAGCTTATGTAGGAGAGTCTACAAGTGCATTAAGTAGAATGCAGAACCATTTGGCTCACCCTGAGAAGTCAAAGCTTAAATATGTTTATATAATATCTAGTAAAACCTTTAATAAGTCCGCAACATTAGATATAGAATCAAACCTTATAAAGTATATGGTTGCTGATGAGACTTTTATTCTTTTAAATGGTAATGCTGGTATTGCAGACCATAATTATTTTCAGAAAGATAAGTATTTTCAGGTGTTTGAAAATATATGGGAGAATTTAAAATTAGAAAAGGTTGTTACTAAAAACATTTTGGATATAGACAATTCAGACTTGTTTAAATACTCTCCTTATAAATCCTTAACTCAAGACCAACATTTAGCAATTCGGCAGTATTTGAATATCTTACTCAACAAAGATACTAGTACTGTATTTGTAGAGGGTAGTGCTGGAACAGGGAAAACTGTATTGGCAGTATATCTTATTAAGTTATTACTTACTAAGTTCGATTTAGATGATTATGAAGATTTGGAAGGAGACACTTTACAGGAACTTGAATTGGTTCAAACGATTCAAGCTAAAAAAGAGGAGTTAGTGATTGGTCTAGTTGTCCCTATGGTATCACTTAGAAAGACAATTAAAGAGGTTTTCAAAAATGTTAAAGGACTAAAGGCAAATATGGTTATAGGTGCGTCAGAAGTCTTAAAAAAGGATTATGATGTTTTGATTGTGGATGAAGCTCATAGACTTAGAAGACGTTTTGGTATAACAAACTATAGAAGTCATGATAAGAACAACAGAGCTTTTGGGTTAGGAGAAGAAGGAACAGAACTAGATTGGATACTTAAAAGTAGTAAACACCAACTATTGTTTTATGACCAAGCACAGTCGATTAGACCAAGTGATGTTGATAAGAATTATTTCTTAGAACTTAAGAATTTGCAAGATACTGAGATTATTAGATTAACATCTCAATTAAGGTCGAAAGGAGGTGTTGATTATATAGATTTTGTAGATGATTTGTTAAACACAAGACTTAGTAAATTAGAAGGTAAGGGTGAGTTTAAAAGTGACCAATACGACCTTAAAATATTTGACTACTTACCTGATTTGATTAATGAATTGAAGATAAAAGAGAAGGACTATGGACTGTGTAGAATGATGGCTGGATATAGTTGGAAATGGGTTTCCAAAGAATCTGACATTCCTGATGCAGTAATTGATGGTGTAGAATTAACTTGGAATAGAGTGCCTCATGATTGGATTAACAGTACGGATGACTTAAATGAAATAGGTTGTATACATACTACTCAGGGTTATGACCTTAATTATGCTGGTGTGATTTTCGGCAATGAAATTAAGTATGATAAAGATTCAGGAGAAATTATAATTGATAAGGCTGAATATTATGACTCAAAAGGAATGGTTGGGATAAGTGATATTGAAGTACTTAAAGACTACATTATAAATATATACAAAACACTCATGTATAGGGGTATAAAAGGGGTTTATATTTATATTTGTGATAAAGGTTTGAGGGACTATTTTAATAAATTTATAGGCACTCAATAATAGTCTTCAAAATAGAGTATTCAATTCAGGATAATCAACTTTAGAAATTATATCAGGTCTATTGCTTTCTTTATGAGAGTTGATGACATCATGACTTACAGAATAATATTCAAAACCTCTAGTTTGATGTACTTGTATTTCATTTTTAAAATCTTCCTCACTATTTAATTGAAAGAAGTATTCAACGTCTTGAGGTTCAAAAGCAAAGGTCATACGTTTATGAAATTGTCCGATAAAGTCATCGCTATCGGTTGTGAGCATTGAAGCTGTTAAAATGCCTCCCTGCTCCGTATAATATCCCAAAACACCAAATAATTCATCATTTGGTCTTCTTACTAACATTGGGATTTTATTCTTGTTAGAAGCAGTATAGACCTTAAACATTCCATCAACAATAAACACACACTTGTTTCCTAGTATAGCATCCTTTTTCCAATATGGCGTTCTGGCTTCAAATAGCGATTCTATTCTAGTATTGACACATCCTCCTCCAGTTTTCTTCCAATATCCCATTATGTCTTCTGAGTTTGGGGGAGCTATACTCCATGTAGCTAACTGAATTTTTTCAGGCTCTTGCTCAGTGATAACCATCATCTGGGGACGTTGGAAACCGTTTACGTGATAATAGGTTGGTATATAATCCGAATCAATAACATTAACTCCAAAATCATTTTTAATAGTTTCCCTGTTTTGTTTCTTTTGAGAAGTATGATAACACATAACAACTGGATTAGAATGTATTAAAATTACGTATTTTTGACCATTTTATCCAATGATTCTAATTGAACACCCAATGACTGAAACATTTGGGCTATACTGCTTAGTTTTAACTCTGTTTCGTCATACTCCTGAGTATTAATACAGCATGTGTACTCCCAAAGCTCTAATATATCCTTTTTGTGAACCTGATAGGGAGGATAGATAGTATTGTCAGATTGCAGGATGAAATGTTCATCGTCATCTTTATCAATTATAATTCTTTTATAAACGATTCCTTCATCATTGGTTAGTAATATATAGGTCTTACCGCTTTTTACATCATTAATGTCTTCGACAAACCTTCCAACAATGTATGAACCATCTTTTACAGGCAGCATAGAATCACCCTTTATTGGGAAGGTGCGATGTTTACCAGTTGGTAAAAAAGGGAGTTTGATTCTATCCAATTGTTCTATGTATTCTGGGTCATCATATCCTGATAAATACCCTGCTGTAGCTTTTATTGGCACAACTTCAATTGTATCCTCATTGTTATCATCTACCATGATAGGGAATAAAACCCTATTATTAGCGATTTCAATAAAGGACACATCTTTTGTTTTTCTTAAATCAACCTTTATCAAAGTATCTATAGGAATTTTGATATAATTAGAAAGCTCGACCAGTTTTTCAATAGATGGCTCTGTCCTACCAGATTCAAATGACATAACCATTGACCTAGACCATTTAAGCTCCTCTGCCAAATACTCCTGAGTATAACCTTTTCTTTCCCTTATGTAACGTGTGTTTGATGCTATAAAATTCATAATGTTTCAAAATTAAACAATAATTGTTTAAAAATGAAACTAATTTTGTAATATGATTTTGAACTCTCACTCATATTATAGTTTAAGGTACGGAACAATAAAGCCTATAGAGCTTCTTTTCCTTGCAAATAAGGGCGGTTATAGAACTTTTGTACTTACTGATATAAATAACACAACGGCTTGCTTGGAGTTCATGAGATTAGCTCCCAAACACAATATCAGACCACTTATTGGTGTGGATTTTAGAAACGGAGCTAAACAGGAGTTTGTAATGATTGCAAAAAGCAACATAGGGTTTCAGAATATTAACACCTATCTATCGAGTTTTCTGCATCATAATAATTATGAAATACCGAACAAGGCTGATGAGTTAGAGGATGTTTTTACCATTTATCCCTTCGAAAAATATTATGGTAATACTTTAAAGCAAAATGAATATTGGGGAGTTAAGACAAGTGATTTGAATACTATTAAGCTTTTGCGTTTCCAAGGGGATACAAGCAAATTGGTAATTTTAAATACAGTCTCATTTATTGATAAAAAAGGATTTAACACTCATCGACTTTTAAGGGCAATTGACAACAATACTTTACTAAGCAAACTATCTGTAAGTGAAACAGGTTCAGAAGACCATAAATTCATTTCTAAGGAACAGCTATTAAAGGTTTATCAAGATTACCCTTGTCTAATTGAAAATACTCAAAGGTTATTAGACTCCTGCAATGTAGTTTTTGACTTTAGTGGACAAATACCAAATAACCAAAGCTCGTACACTAACAATCAAGTTTTAGATTATAAGCTTTTAAAGAAACTAACTTATGAAGGATTAAAATATAGATATGAGGTTGTAAACAATAAAATACTTGACCGTATAGATAAAGAGCTTAAAATCATAAAAGAAAAATCATTTGTTTCCTATTTCTTGATTAATTGGAAAATTTTAAAGTATGCTAGAAGCAAAGGGTATTTTTATGTTGGTCGTGGCAGTGGGGCAAATAGCATTGTAGCCTATCTGCTTAGAATTACGGATGTAGACCCCATTGAACTGGATTTATATTTTGAGAGGTTTATTAATCTATATAGAACTAATCCACCAGATTTTGATTTGGATTTTAGCCATAGGGACAGGGATGATATTACCAAGTTTATATTCAAGACCTTTAAGAATACTGCTCTGATTGCTGTTTATAACACTTTCAAATACAAAGCATCAGTAAGGGAATTAGGAAAGGTTTTTGGACTCCCAAAATCTGAGATAGATATTCTTAGTTCAGGTCGTTATAACTATCAAACACTGGATAAGCTTTCCCAATTGGTTATCAAGTATAGTAAGTACATTGAAGGGTTTCCAAACTATTTAGGAATTCATGCAGGGGGTATCATTATTTCAGAAAAATCGATACACTATTACACAGCTACGTTTATGCCTCCAAAAGGGTTTCCAACGACTCAATTTGATATGGTGGTAGCTGAAGATATTGGACTTTATAAGTTTGATATACTAAGTCAAAGGGGACTTGGAAAAATAAAAGAAGCTGTTGAAATTGTCAAGTACAATCATCCAGATAAAAAGGCAATAGATATTCATGATATTAAGAGGTTTAAGCAAGATGCTAGAATTAAGTATCTATTAAAAAATGCTAAAGCAATAGGCTGTTTTTATGTGGAATCGCCTGCCATGCGTATGCTTTTAAAAAAACTTCAAGTCGATAATTATTTGGGTTTGGTGGCTGCCAGTTCCGTCATAAGACCAGGGGTTTCAAAGTCTGGGATGATGCGAGAGTATATTTTAAGATATAGATACCCAAACAGGAGAAAAGAAGCCCATCCATTTTTATTAAATATCATGCCAGATACTTATGGGGTAATGGTCTATCAGGAAGATGTGATTAAGGTTGCCCATTTTTTTGGAGGGCTTAACCTTGGTGAAGCTGATATGCTAAGACGAGGCATGTCAGGTAAGTTTAGGTCAAGGGAGGAGTTTTTAAAGGTTAAAGAGCAATTCTTTATTAATTGTAAAACAAGCGGAAAGGACGAAGCCCTTACAAAAGAAATATGGCGACAAATTGAGAGTTTTGCGGGTTACGCCTTTGCAAAGGGGCATTCAGCGAGTTATGCTGTAGAGAGCTATCAGAGCTTATTTCTTAAGGCTTATTATCCTCTGGAATATATGGTTGCTACCCTTAACAATGGAGGCGGGTTTTATAGTAGGGAATTATATATACACGAAGCCAGAATGAATGGAGCTATTATTCAAGCTCCCTGTGTTAACAAAAGTTTTGGTCAGGCGGTTATATATGATAAGGATATTTATATAGGCTTTTTGTTCCTACAATCATTTGAATCCAAGAACTCTAAAAGCATTATCGAAGAGCGTTTAAAAAATGGGGAGTTTAAGTCGTTGGATGACTTTATTGATAGAGTACCTATTTCAATGGAGCAAGTAGCGATACTAATAAAAATCAATGCCTTTAGGTTTACTAGAATAAATAAAAGGGAACTCTTATGGGAAGCTTATACGAAGATTAATAATATCACATTTGAAGAGCATAGAATCACATTATTTAAAGCAGAAAGAATTAACTATAAAACCCCAGAATTACCATCAACTAAATTGGAGGACGCATTTGATGAATTAGAGCTTCTTGGCTATCCATTATGTAATCCATTTAAACTGCTCTTAAAGCCTCTTAAAATGATTCTGAGAGCAAATAAATTACCTCAGTTTGTAAACTATGTTATTGAGGTCGTTGGTTATCTAGTTACAACTAAAAGAACCACAACTTTAAATGGTAAATCCATGTATTTTGGAACTTTTTTGGATTACTATGGTGATTTTATTGATACCGTTCATTTTCCACCTATTGCATCAAAATTCCCATTTAGAGGTAAGGGCATTTATAAAATCAAAGGAAAGGTTTTGGAAGAGTTCGATTGTATAAATATTGAAGTCGTAGAAATGCATAGACTAGCCATCATTGAAGACCCTAGGTATTCTGATATTGAAACCAATCAAAAGGCATCATGAACCATGAACGCTCTATAGTACATATGGATTTGGACACTTTTTTTGTGTCCTGTGAAAGGCTATTGGATAGTAAACTTATTGGCAAGCCTGTACTTATAGGAGGCACATCCGATAGAGGGGTCGTAGCTTCGTGTAGTTATGAAGCAAGACGTTTTGGGATTCATTCGGCAATGCCTATGAGGATGGCAAAACAGCTTTGTCCAGAAGCCATTACATTAAGAGGCAATTCGGGGATTTATACAAAGTTCTCTAACATGGTTACTGAGGTTATAAAAGAAAGTGTACCGCTTTATGAAAAAGCTTCTGTTGATGAGTTTTATATTGACCTCACAGGAATGGACAAATTCTTTGGTTGCCATAAACTAGCATCAGAAATCAGACAACGAATCATCAAAGAAACTGGACTACCTATTTCGTTTGGCTTATCTATTAACAAAACCGTTTCTAAAATAGCCACTGGCGAAGCAAAACCCAATAACCAGATTCAAATACTAAAAGGCACTGAGAAACCTTTTTTATCTCCATTATCAGTTAGAAAAATACCTATGGTTGGAGAAGTAACCTATAAATCATTATGTGATTTGGGAATAAAAAGGATTAGAACTGTACAGGAAATGCCAATGGAAATGATGCATAGGGTTTTAGGCAAAAACGGATTGAGTATATGGAAAAAAGCAAATGGAATAGATAATACTCCAGTAATTCAATATCATGAAAGAAAATCTATATCTGTAGAACGCACATTTGATAAAGACACAACTGATGTTAGAAAACTAGAAAGCATTATAACTGCAATGGCTGAAAATTTAGTTTACAAGCTAAGACAAGGAAATAAACTAACAGCTTGTATAACTTTTAAAATTAGATACACTGATTTTCAAACCTATACCATGCAAAAAAGAATCCCTTTCAGTTCAGCCGACCATAAAATAATCCCTGTTGTCATGGAATTATATAAGAAGTTGTATCAAAGGAGATTGTTGGTTCGTTTGATAGGGGTAAAATTTAGTCATTTGGTGGAAGGTGGTTATCAAATTGATATTTTTGATGATAATGAGAAGGTGATTAACCTTTATCAAGCCATGGATAAAATGAGAGAACGTTATGGGGATAGGGCTGTTATAAGGGCAAACGGAATGGAAGCAAAAAGCATAGGTAGGTGGAACCCTTTTAATGGAGAACCACCTCCTTTGTTGGCTAATAGGAGGAGGTAAAATGTCTTCTGTACTTATTGGAGAGGGTAAACTAAGCTTGTTATCCACATCCTAAAATTGGAACAATTTTAATAAAAGGCAGGAAAGGCAACTCAAATTTATAAGTTTAGTATGGTAAATAGCTTTGTTATTCTTTATTAAAAGTATAGTTATTTACTAATTTAAGTTACTCTTCTTACCTCTCTACAGTAATAAAGCGTTCCAATAAAATAAGTATAAACTGACAATAATCATTTAACAGATAAAATCTTACAACTACTTTAGGAGCTTAGAACTTAAGTTAGACTATGGGTAAAATAATAAATAGTTATCAGTGCATCGGCATTGCAGGGAACTAAAGTGGTAAATTCTTATTATATATATTTACCAGTAATTTGGACGAAACTATGAATATAGAACAAAAATTAATTTTGAGAGTTGACGAACTAATCAAAAAAGCTGATTATGTTTTAGCAAGCACTTCTTCAGGCGGAGGCTCAATTTCAATTTCGACTGTAAACAACGAAAGATTTAGCGAATTTAGAAATGCATCATTATCTTTTATTGTTAATTTATATGGAGAAAATCATCCATATTTTAAAGACTTTAATAATAGATGTGCAAGAACATATCCAAGCGAAACCAGAACTGGACGTGGAATTCTGAATGCAATAAAATCAGAAATAGAACAAGGTTGGGTGAATTCATTACGAAATTTGATTTCGGCAGAAATATTTACCGATTTTATGGAGATGGCTGAATATTTGTTGGAAGAAAATTATAAAGACCCAGCAGCGGTTATGATTGGAAGCGTACTGGAAGAGCACTTAAGGCAACTATGCAATAAAAACGGGATTGATATTACAGTAGTAAAAAACGGAAAGGAGGTGCATAAGAAAGCTGATTTACTAAATTCAGAACTCACTAAATCTGAAGTTTATAACAAATTAGACCAAAAAAATGTTACAGCCCTATTGGACTTAAGGAATAAAGCTGCACATGGGCAGTATTCGGAATATACTAGGGAACAAGTTGAACTCATGCTGCGAAACGTGATGGACTTTATGTCAAGAAATGAAATTTAAAAAACTACTGAAAGCAATGTATCCGAGGAGAAAAATAAAATTAACATTACTTTGTATGTTATTAGTTACAAGTGTCTTTGCGCAAAAGGTAATTGAAATGGAAAAATTAAATGGAGTATATCAGATTCCATGCAAAGTAAACGGCATACCGATGAAATTTATTTTTGACACTGGAGCATCTGATGTATCCATATCCTATATTGAAGCAGGTTTTTTACTGAAACAAGGATTGTTGAAAGAGGACGATGTTTTAGGCAGTGTTAACTATAAAATGGCAAACGGTGAAATTCGTGAAGGAACGAAAATCAACTTAAAGTCTATAGATATTGGAGGAACACTTTTAAGTGACATAAATGCGACAATAGTTCATAATTTGGAAGCACCTCTGTTGTTGGGTCAAACTGCGATTGATAAGTTAGGCGCATATACCATTAAGGAAAATCTACTAATTTTTAATGACAACAATGAAGAATTATCTCTGGAGGAAAATGATAAAGGCTATTCAAGATTGATGAACTTTTTGGTTAAAGAAAATTTAATCGAATTTGTGCCAACATCAGAATTAAAAGATAATCATGATATTAAAAATTTGGTAAAAAAATTAGATTCGTTAACTACATTAAAAAATAAAGACAACCCTATTACACAATACGAGTTAGGTGCTTCTTATATGAAACTGTATCATGAAATCGTTCAAGTAATTGATAAATCAAAGGCAAAAGAAGTGTTTTATAAAAGTGTTTATCTGCTAGAACAGGCATGTAATAATAAAAGTGAGGATGCTTGTTATGAACTTGGTGAAAATTATAGATTTGCTGTTGTTGAAAATGGTACAATAGACAGTAAAAAATCAATATATTGGTATAAAAAAGGAGCTAATTTAGGAAACTCTCTTACAAGTTCGGCATGTTCTCATTCACTTGGACGTTATTACAAAAATTCAGGTAAAGATGATGAGGCTTTTTATTGGTTCCATAAAGCTGCCGTTGCTGGACAAAATGACTCGTACAGTGAATTAGGTGATTGTTATTATTATGGTGAAGGGGTTTCAAAAGATTATGAAAAGGCACTATATTGGTATGAAAAAGGAGTTTTGCCAAACTATAAAAAAATGGGAGATATATTTTATTATGGTGGTTATGGGATAACAATGGATTTTGGAAAAGCAGTAGAATATTATGAGAAAGGTGCTGCTAATCGATACTATGGTTCTAATACAATGTTGGGACAGATGTATTATTTAGGAGAACATTTTAAAGTAGATAAAAGAAAAGCTTTCTTGCATTACGAAATTGACGCTAAAAAAAATGGACATGACCATGCATATTATATGATGGGTCTCATGACTTATAACGGTGAAGGAATATTAACCGATAGAAAAAAAGGTTTCAAGTATTATTACGAAGCAGCTTATAGAGGACATTCAGCGGCTCAATATCAAGTTGGTGTTTCTTATTACTATGGATATGGCACAAATATAGATAAAGCAAAATCTGCATCTTGGATTGAAAAATCATTTGAGAATGGGTATGAAAGAGCTAAGGAATTTTGGGATAATAAGCAGTTATGGATATATAAAGAAGATTAAAAACGTGTGGCAACAACTCGTTCTATTTAAAGGACAAGTAATGTTCAAATAATTTTATATTTATTGAAAATTAAAGCACAGAAAGAGAAGACAGGATAAGTTTTTTATTTGCTCTTTTTAAGCAGTCTTTTTTAATTCATTATTTTTAAATTCTCCGCTCCAGAATTCCTTTTTCAGTCTTGGACAGATTACAAAGAAGTTTTTCAAGCACACATAAAATTCCTCTTCTAAGATTTCAACATAATCTTCAGTGGTCAAAATACTATCATGAGTAGTAAATAAAGGTATTTCAGGGTGTTTTAAGGCTATTTCTTTGGTGCAATAGTCTAAGACAAACGCAGCTTCAATATTCTGCATTAGAATAGGGAATTTAGATTTATCTTTAGACTTTAACTTCTTTAATATTTCTCCTACTTCTGGATAAGTTTCATTAAATACTTGAACAATTTTTTCATTGTTCCCTGATGAACTATATAATATCCGCATTATGGCTTTTTTAGCAGCATCCCTTCTGCTCTCAAAACCTTTGGTTGAACCTTTCTCCAATAGATAAATATCATCTACATTAGAGTACAGCAAACCCGATTTATAGAGGACATCACCAAAGGAGCTATAGAACTCTCCCGATAAAACTTTATTTATAAAACCTTCCAAACCCCTAGCATTATCATTTGGGTTGAACATTATAGAGGAAGAAAAGCTAGGTGATTTTTCAAGTAAATGGGAGGCATTAGCTTGGTGATTTATTAATCTGTAGATTATGGATGCCAAGATGAAGGGCTGACTTGAAGTTATGTCTAGTGAGATTAATGGTTTGTCGTTGTATTTTATGAAGGGTCTTAGGTCTCTTGATATAGAGGTTAGTAAGCTGTGTAGCCTGTTGTCTTTGCCTTCCCTGCTGTATATCATGTTGTTGTCGTTTATTTTATCAATTATCATCTGACGGCAATTTCGCTCCTCAATTTTGGAGCCAGTGTAAGCTTTCTTTATGTAGTTTTCCGCACTTTGAACATCAATTTCAAATAAATCGGACTTGTCCAGCCAATTAGTTAGATGCCCTGTACTTTCTTTGGCATTTTCCATTCTCTTTAGATAAAACTCAGCTCTTTTTTTGCAAAAATCTTTGTTGGCAGGAATAGTAAAACGTTGTGCTACTTGTTTTCTGTATTTTTCTGTCAATCGGTACTGTTTGCAGTAGTGAAGGTCAGGACTATAACTTGGATTCTCTTCGAAAAACTTAAAATCGACCAGAAAGTCCATGTATTTTTCGTTCTGACCAATAGGTTTAATTAAATCTGAGCAAATCGGCACCCAGCCATTGTGATATTCATCTTTTCTTTTACTGTGAATATATGTTGGTAGATTGGCAAAATATGAGGCTACAGGAAGACTTAATTTTTTTCTGCATAAGATAGTTTTATTATAGACCTCCAATTTCTCCTTTAAATCTGTCATCATCCCTTTTGAAAGCCAAACGTGAATTTCTTTGTCATTTATATTAACTATCATAAGATTAAGTATTTAGTATTAATGATTTCATTTTGGTAGTAGATTTTTTTTGTTTTAAAAAATTAGCCTTTGGATGTGCTGATATATACCTTATACTTGTTAAAACGACTTTACTTAAGTCTGTTTTTGGCATAATGCTTCTGGTTGCTATACTCGAACAAATTACTGTACCGCTGTTTGTCTATTGAAACTAGTATTTCTTTTAGAAGTAATATTCTAGAACTGCTTTTTAGGTGTAATTCTCTATATGATGTTTCATTATTTTTAAAATTGAGTTTATCATTATATGGATTTACCTCAATCAGACCTATTTCAATTAAGTTAGTTAGGCATTCCTTCCAATCAGGCAAAAAATTGTCCAATACTACTTCGTCTAGGTTAAACCAATCAAGCCCATTTGTTTGTTTAAGCTGCCAAGCCTTTAATAATATCATTAGCTCTAAACATTTTACTCTAAATGAATTCCACTTCTTAAATTTTCGATTAAACATTTTTTTTGTTAAACGATACTCTGGCATAATTAGATTTAGTGATTTCTTGGGCAAACGTTCTTTTTTGTGTATTTTCTTTTTACTTTCCATTATTGTTATGTGTATAAATAAGACATAAGTGATGCTGGGTAATGTAAAAACACTACTTATGTCTTGTGATTAATAAAATTTGAAATTGTGGCTAAAGAGCCTTCGGGTTATTGATTTGGGGTATGATAATAATTTATTTCAATAGCACTCTAGTCTAGAAAAAGCCTTTTCCTTTAATTCCTCTTATGAAACTATCAAAACTTAGTCCCACTCTTTGACGTAGGAATAGAAGAGAGTTGTATTCATTTTGCTGTTCCGTTGTAAGGTTGTCATGAAATAACTTTGCTTTTCTTGCAGAATTTTTAATCTCATTATCCCTGTATTCTTCCGACTCATAAAACGTATTTAAAACTATATAACTATTTCTTTTGTCTAATTTTCCCAATACGAATCCGTCATCTATGCGTTGCACTATTTGGTTGTTGTCACTGATAGCCATATTAGCCTTATTTGGATTTCTAACAAAGAGTTCCTTCATTATATCCTTATGATTAGTAAACCTATCATTGCAAATGCGTTCATTGTATCTGTCCAGAAGGTGCTGAGAATAAACAATTGGAGTTCCGCTTGGGGCAATTCTTATAAACTCAACATAAGGAGCATCAATTGGTGAAGCATCAAATACAATATCAATTCCTTTGTTTTTCGTAATGATATTGTACACCAGAATTCCTTTGAATCTGACTAACTTAACTACGTTAAGCTTATTATCTTTTCTGTTTCCATATAGACGCATCTTTTGCTTTCTAGCTAGTTCTTGTTCCAAGGTGGAAAATATCATTAAGAAATGGTTATTGGACATCATTTCAGAGTATAATTTATAGACTAGATTGCAACGTTCTTTACGTGTTATTGATTTAGTAATAGTGTATTTCTTCATGGTCTAAAGTTTTTATGTAAATTATTGTTTCTGATAATTAGGCAGCTTTTTGGTTAGAGTCTAAAAAGCCACCATTTAAAAAGTCTTCTACATCCTGTCTTAAGTATAGAGGCTTTTTACCTGCTCTTCTTTTAGGAACAAGTTTGCCTTTTTGCTCCCAGTTCCAAAGGGTAGTAGGAGATTTTATTTTACAAACTTCAAGAACTTCCTTCTTGGTTAAATGGTCTCCAAATTTGTCTTCGAGAATAATTTTGTTTTTTTCAGTTTTATTGTGCTTTATAATAGCCTCCTCAATAATTACTGTAAAAATCTGAACTAATTCATCTACTGGGATTGATGTTAAAAGTACTTGGTTCATAATAGTTGTTTTTTATTGTTAAACTCTTAACAAAGAGACGAATAAAAAACATAATGTATAGTACTCTAATATTAAACTAAGAGTGTTTTAAAAGCTATAAAATGATGCCATTAGGTGTATTAATGTGTTTGAAGCTTTGAATTAGCTAATTCAGGAATATTTATTTCTAACTAAGAGTTTTAAACTAATGCTTTAACAAAGGATTCTAAATGTTTTCTTTTTACCTTATTCATAGTTTCTTTTTGATTAAGAAAATCTTTTGGTAGCAGCGATTCTCCTTTCAATAAAAAGAATTCGGAGGCTACTTCCCAATGTCTGTTTTTTGGGTTTTTTATTGCGTTGTATTGAAGAAGAAGCTTAATAAAATAATAAAGAGTGGACTTTCTGTCAATCCAGTTTATTTTGTTTTCTAGTTGCCTAGCCTCAAACAAGGACTTAAATGTCGCAAAGTTGGTTAATTGAGATATAAACCCCTTTTTAATCAATTTCTCGTTATATAATCTCTCAAATCTTCTGTCTTCTGGGTATTTGTTTAGGCGAAAAGAAACGACAGCTTTTTTTAAGTAAAACCATTTAGACAAAGTTTCTCTATTGGAATTATTAAGTTCTAGATGGTAAGCAATAAAAATTGATTGCAGAATTTCTTTGACTGAATTTATAAGAAGATGAATTACAATGTGTATGGGTTTGTGTTTGTTTAAAATCTCTTTCCTCTTTAATTGTCTTAAGTCTTTTTGGGTTTTTAAAAGTCTATTAACGATTTGATTTAGGTACATTATCCTATTCTCTTGAAGGAGGTTTAGTTCCAGTTCAAAACAATTGTAAGCGGCTTTTTGGTAGTCTTTAATATCGTTAAAGATTATCTGAGCTTTTTCAAAAGTATTTAGATAGGGATATGTGTTTAAATTATCCATGTAGCTTTCGATAAATATAAACGGATGTTCTATTTTGTCCTTTAAATCTTCTTTTTTAACCCAAGGATTAAAATTGAAAAAATAGAATTGGCTAAAATCTTTTTGCTTCAACATAATTAACTATTAACAAATTCATTTACATCTATCTTCTCCCAATAGGTTTTAAGCTTTTCTGCATATTCTTTTGGAGTTATTTTAATATACGATAGGAACTGTGATTCGAGCTTGTGTCCCGTAACTTTCATTATTGTAAGAGTGTCTAATTTTCCATAATGATTAGTAGCAAAACTTCTTCGGCATATATGTGATGATATTAATTGATACTTTGGGTAGTTGCCGACTCTTTTTCTATGTATTTTGACCTTCTTTCCATCTTTGGTCATTTTGATTTCAACAATTTTTGCTCCTTTTATTTTTTCAGTTAGCCCCACTTCTTTGCAAATCTTTTTGATGTACTTATTAAAGTTTTGGTCGCTTATTTTTCTTGGAAAGTTTCCGTTTCTTTTATTTAAAATCTGTTTTACGTGATTATGTTTAGGGATAATTACAGGGAAATTAGTTTTTAGAGTGTCTTTTTTTATAAAGTCTCCATCTATGTTTGATTTTGTCAGACTTAGTAGGTCGGAAACTCTTAGTCCAGTCCAGACTCCTATAATCAACCAGTCTCTAGCATTATCCAGATAGTCCAACTCAAATTTTTGATTATATATCTTATGAATCTCCTCTAAATTTAGGTAAGTGTCAAGGGTTTCATTAGACGGTGTATAAAAATCAGAACTCTCATATTCGTTGTTCACATCTAGTCCTTTTAGTTTAGCTTTTCGGCACACTTGTCTTATAACATCGATGTAACCTCCCACAGTATTTGGATTGAGGTTTTGTTCCAATTCTAAGTATTCGATAAACTTGTCATGAAAATGAAGGTTTATATCTTTTATCTTTAAGGTTTTTCCTTTGTGTTCCTCAAATGCTTCAACTTTTCTTTTTGTTGTTTTATAGTGTTCAACCGTTCTTTTTTTGATTGGTCTTATAGGGTGGTCTATTCTTTTTTCTGCCTCTTTTATAAAATCTTCTAGAAAAGGGATGAAAAAATGCTTGCTATTAATCTTATTGCTTTTAGTCTTTTTATTCAAAAATGCATGTACATTATTTCTAAGCCATTTGTTGTCAATAATTGCACCATTGACAGAATCTGTACTGTATTTGTTTGCTATATGGGTTTTTAAATTACGAAGTTTTTTGTTTAGTTCTTTAAAGTCAACTTCGTCAGTTAAGTTTATTTGTTGTTTGGAATTGCTAAACTTGCCTTTTGGGACTTTTATTCCTGTCGATACTTCTGTGTCAAATTGATTCCCTTGCTTAAATCTAATTAAAATTGAGTTTGATTTGTTGTTGGTCTTTACTCTGTATCTGGGTGTGGGCATAATTTTTTTTGTAAAGATAATAAAAACACCCCCAAAAACACCCCTGTTTTCTCTGAATTTTAATGAATTTGGAAATATTCATTTGTATTCAATGAATTTGTTTATATCTTTAAAGTGCTGTAAAATATGGGTTTTTAAGTGAAATGTATGATTCATTTGGATTTTATTTCATTTAAGGATGTGACTCCCTTCATCCGCACCAATTTTAATGAAAAGCTTCTCATTTTTGAGAAGCTTTTTTGCGTTTAAAAGCTATTCGAAAAATAATAGATGCAGTTAATATTAAGGTTAAAAATGACTTATCCTTATTGACTACAAAATCAATTATATTAGTAGAAATATCAGTAGCCATTTGTAGAGTAAATTTAATGTATCTACCTTAAGCAGAGTTTGTGCTAAAGAAAATCATTTTAATTAGTTTCCTAGAATATGTGATACCTTTATTTAAACATTTAGCTAAAGCTAGAAGTTGTTTGTCGAAATAATAAACGTGTAAGGTTTCTATAGGTTAATTTTATCATTTGATTTTAATTAACTTTTGTTTAAATGAAATTAGACCATATCCGTTATAATAAACCAGGTACTTTTGAAGAAACACGTTATGAAAAAATCCATAATGTCATATTTGATGATTCTAAAGAACCATCTATTCTTGTTGCTCGAGAAATAGCAGATTTAATCAAAGAAAAGAATGCTAAAAATAAGCCTTGTGTTCTTGGGTTAGCTACTGGATCTTCACCAATAAAAGTATATGAAGAACTTGTGCGAATGCATAAAGAAGAAGGACTAAGTTTTGCAAACGTAACTACTTTTAATCTTGATGAGTATTATCCCATGGATAAAAGCAATATTCAAAGTTACTTTTATTTCATGCATGAACATTTATTCAATCATGTGGATATATTACCCGAAAACATTAATATTCCTGATGGAAAAGTAAGTGCAGATGATTTATATCAATACTGTATAGATTATGAAAAGAAAATAAAGTCTATTGGCGGATTAGATTTTCAACTTTTAGGAATTGGAAGAACAGGGCATATTGGATTTAATGAACCAGGGTCACATTTCAATTCAGGAACTAGAAGTATTACTTTAGATCATATTACTAGAGTTGATGCTGCTCCCTCTTTTTTAGGCATTGACAATGTTCCAAGAAAGGCCATTACCATGGGTATTGGAACAGTCATGAGCGCCAAGCGTATTGTTTTATTGGCTTGGGGTGGTAATAAGGCAGAGATTATTCAAAAGACAATAGAGGGGCATATCACTTCTGAAGTGCCAGCAACCTATTTGCAAAACCATAAGAATACTACTTTTATATTAGACGAAGGTGCTGCTACAGAACTTACTCGGGTAAAAACCCCTTGGTTGGTAACCTCTTGTGATTGGGATGAGTCACTTAAATTAAAAGCAGTAGTTTGGCTTTCTGAATTACTTAATAAATCAATATTGAAACTTACAGACTCCGATTATAATAATAACGGGATGTCTGGTTTATTAACTGAGGAGGGAACTGCTTATGATTTGAACATAAAAATGTTTAATAGGTTACAGCACACTATTACAGGATGGCCTGGAGGAAAACCCAATGCTGATGATTCTAACCGACCAGAACGTGCAGCGCCTGAACGTAAGCGTGTTATTATTTTTAGTCCTCATCCTGATGATGATGTTATTTCAATGGGAGGGACATTTGATAGGCTAGTTGAGCAAGGGCATGATGTACATGTGGCCTACCAAACTTCGGGCAATATTGCTGTTTCTGATGAAGAAGCTTTAAAATTTGCTGAAATCACCCAGTCACTTTGTCCAAATTGTGATGAGACCCAAAGTATTATCAACTTCCTAAAAATAAAAACGGATAATGATATTGATTCTAAAAAGGTAAGAAAACTCAAAGGATTGATTAGAAGAAGTGAATCTTTAGCAGCAACAAGATATTTAGGTCTAGGTGATGAAAATGTACATTTTTTAGATTTACCATTTTATGAAACCGGTACCATAAAAAAGAACAATATTAGCTCTGAGGATGTGGCTATTATGGAAAAGTTGATAGATGATATCAAACCACATCAAATTTATGCTGCTGGTGATTTAGCAGACCCTCACGGTACTCATAAAGTATGTTTAGATGCCTTGTTTACAGCTTTAGAAGCATTAAAACATAACGATTACATGAATAATTGTTGGGTTTGGCTATACCGTGGCGCCTGGCATGAATGGGAATCTTACCAAATAGAGATGGCAGTTCCTATGAGTCCAGATCAGGTGCTAAAAAAACGGCATGCTATTTTTTATCACCAATCACAAAAAGATGGTGTTATGTTTCAAGGAGACGACTCTAGAGAATTTTGGGTTAGAGCCGAAGACAGAAACCGGTTAACAGCCAAAAAATACAACGATTTAGGGTTGGCTGACTACGCGGCTATTGAAGCCTTTAAAAGATATCATTTTTAAAAAAATTAGTTGGCTTTGTGTGTAAGTATTTTTTCTTTAACCTTTTCAAGGTAAGACCTGCCTATAACATAACGAACCCCTTCAATTTCAATGCTATTGCCTTCTACAACATCTATTTTGTCTACAGCTACAGTATAGGATCTGTGAACTCTAATGAATTCATTTTCAGGTAGTAAATTTGTGAAGTCTGCCAAAGTGCTGTGAATAATATGTTTGCCTGTAGTGGTGTTTATTTTTAAGTAGTCTTTTAAGCATTCTATAACAAGAATTTCATCTAAATATACTTTCTTCATTTTCTTTTTATCAATTTTTATAAAAAGATGAGAACGCGTTTTTTGTGTTGTTTGCTGTCCTTGGTTACCTAATCTCCTGTTAACTTTATTCAGTGCCTTCATAAACCTAGGGAACTCAATGGGTTTCACTAAGTAGTCTAATACATCAAGTTCATAAGACTGAATAGCAAATTCATCATAAGCTGTAGTCACAATGAGAATAGGTGGATTTTCTAGGCTTTTAATAAAGCTAAGTCCGTCTAAAACAGGCATGTTTATATCCAAAAAAACAAGGTCTACATTGTTGTTTTTTAAGAAGTTTAAGCCGTCTACAGCGTTATTAAATGTATTTGATAATTCAAATCCTTCAATTTGATCTAAATAGTTTTTTATAACATTGATGGCTAAAGGTTCATCATCTACAATTAAACACTTAATGGTCATGATACTCTAATTTTAAGTTTTGCGTAAAATGTATTGTTAGATTCTTCAAAATTTAAGTCATAATCCCCTTTTTTATAACCTAGGGCAAGCCTTTTTCTAACATTTTTTAATCCTATACCTCCAGAATAGTTAACATGGTTTTCCTGATTAATTGATGAAGGCATTGGATTTGAGACTGTAAAGTAAAGAAAGTTTTCTTTAATTTCGAAAGATATATCTACTGTGGTATTTCCTATATTTTTGTTAACCCCATGTTTAAAAGCATTTTCAATAAAGGATAATAGCAAAATGGGTGCAATTTTTTTATCCTGAATGTCACCTGAAATAGACATGTTAACTTCAAGGGAATCATCGTGACGCACTTTTTCTAAATCTAAATAGTTTTGAATACAGAGAATTTCATTTTCTAATGTTTGTCGTTTTTGCTTTGTTTCATACAAAAGGTATCGCATAAGTTCTGATAATTTCAGTATGATTTTTGATGTTTTGTTAGATTTTTCTAAAGCTAAAGAATGAATGTTATTAAGAGTATTAAAAAAAAAGTGAGGGGAAATTTGAGTCTTTAAAAAAAGTAATTCAGTTTCTAGGTTGGCCTTTTCTAAATCTGTAACACGTTTATGTTCTTCAAGAAAGTCAAATGTTATTTTTATGGCAGCAACAAAAGTAACAACGTATAGTTCGCCAATCATCATATCAATAGCATAACTTAAGGTGAAATTGCTAGTCACAGTAGGTCCTTCTGGCCATACATTTGAACTTACTAAATAATAAGTAAGATTAAACTTTGCTATTACTGTTAAAAATATGGTAGTAAGTAGTGCTAAAAAAAAAGTAATATACTTCTTTTTAAAAATCAAATTAGGTACTAAAATATAAATAGTTAAATAACAAGTTATCATGTGTAAAGGAAAACCAATAATATTAGTTTTTAAAGAGTAGTTAAAGTCATTGAAGTATGTTCCCCATCTCCATGTGTTTAATGAGAAATAAGAAGCCCAGAAAAGAATATGATGTAACGGAGATATTTTATATCTATGATTTGAGTTGAAAGTTATCTTTTTTAAAGATTTCATGTGGGTTAAATTTTTTGGTGTTTAGCTTCGATTAGATGTTATCCGTCTAAATTTATTTGGTGAAATGATAAAATTATGAATTTTTACATTAATCCGTTTTTTTATGAAGTATATATTAACATGTTTGTTTTTAATTCTTTTGGTTTTTAATTGTGTGAATGAAAGTGAAAATTCTACAAAAAAAAATTACAAACCTGAATTGATCAGTTATGTAAACCCGTTTATAGGTACAGGGGGTCACGGGCATACCTATCCTGGTGCTACAGTGCCCTTTGGAATGCTCCAAGTAAGTCCCATAAATGGTATAAGTGCTTGGGATTGGTGTTCTGGTTACCATTATTCAGACTCTTTAGTTGTTGGTTTTAGCCATTTAAGTTTAAGCGGTACTGGTATTGGCGATTTAGCAGATATCATTTTTATGCCCGTAAACAAGTTGGTAGACGTATCTGTTACGCCAAAAAAAAACCGAGATAGTCTAAATTACATATCAAAGTACTCCCATAAAAATGAAACTGCAATACCAGGGTATTATCAATTATATTTAGATGATCATGATGTTAATGTAGAATTAACAACATCTAAAAGAACAGCGTATCACAAATATACTTTTAAAAAGGGCGATATTCAATCTGTAGTTATAGATTTAGGGTTTGAAATTAATTGGGATGCTGTTACAGAGAGTTCTTTAAATTTTGAAGATAAATACACAGTAAGCGGATATCGTTTCAGTAAAGGTTGGGCAAAAAACCAAAAAGTGTTTTTTGTTGCTAAATTCTCAAAACCTATCACAGAATCAACTCTTTATGCAGATGGCTTGTTGAAGGAAACAATAAACGCTAAAGGCGCCAAAGTGGCATCACAAATATTTTTTGATACACAAAACAATGAAGAATTATTTGTTAAGGTAGCATTATCTTCAGTAAGTATTGAAAATGCAAAAGACAATTTAAGAGCGGGAGGTTTCGAATTTGAAGATGTTAAAAATGATGCAGATTCTATATGGAAAAATGCTCTAAAAACTATAGAAGTAGAAACAGATGTTGATTCACTTAAAACAATGTTTTATACAGCTATGTACCATGCGCAATTAGCTCCTGTAGCGTTTAGTGATAAAAATGGGGAATTTAGAAAAGAGAACGACACTATTATTTCTGCAAAAGATTATACAGCCTATTCTACGCTCTCACTATGGGATACTTTTAGAGCTGAAAACCCATTATTAACTTTTATTGCTCCTGATAAAGTTTCAGATATCATTAATTCTATGATGGCATATTATGAAACCAAAAATATATTACCAGTTTGGACACTATATGCCAATGAAACTAATACCATGACAGGGTATCATTCTATTCCTGTTATTGTTGATGCTTACTTAAAGGGAATTCGTGGGTTTAATGCCGAAAATGCTTATGAAGCAATGAAAACCACCATGCTGCAAGATGAAAGAGGCTTAAATCATTACAAAACCTATGGTTATATTCCTTATGAATTGTTAGATGAATCGGTAACTATTACGCTAGAATATGCCTATAACGATTGGTGTGTGGCGCAAATGGCCAAAGCCTTAGGTAAAGAAGAAGACTATAAGTTTTTCTTAGAACGCTCAAAAGCCTACCAATACCTGTTTGATAAAGACACAGGGTTTATGCGAGGAAAATCTAAAACTGGTAATTCTTGGAATGAACCTTTTGATCCCAAACATTCCAACCATAGAGAACATACTGATTATACCGAAGGTAATGCATGGCAACACAGCTGGTTTGTGCCCCACGATGTTGAGAATTTTATAGCGCTTCATGGAGGTGATGCTATTTTTACTAAACGTTTAAATCAACTATTTACTGAGAGTTCTGAGATTACTGGAGATAACGTTTCCGTTGATATTTCTGGTCTAATTGGTCAATATGCGCATGGTAACGAGCCAAGTCACCATATTGCGTATATGTTTAATAAAGCTAATAAGCCTTGGCTTACTCAGTATTGGGTAAATCATATTTTAAACACACAATATAACACAACACCAAATGGTTTGAGTGGAAACGAAGACTGTGGGCAAATGAGTGCTTGGTACGTTTTTAGTGCCATGGGATTCTATCCCATGAATCCGGCATCAGGAAACTATGAAATAGGAAGTCCTGTTTTCGAGAAAACTACTATCAAATTAAAAGACAATAAAATATTTGTTATTGAAGCTGAAAATGTTTCAAATAAAAACATCTATATACAATCAGCAACCTTAAATGATAAAGATTTTAATAGCACAACAATCTCTCATAAACAAATTTTAAACGGAGGCACTTTAATTTTTAAAATGGGACCAGAACCAAATAAAAGTTGGGGTGTAAAACAATAATTTATGAACGCTATTGATGTAACAATAATTGGAATTTATATAGCGCTAACGCTTGGTGTGGGTATTTGGATATCTAAAAGAGCTTCCAAAGGTTTAGACTCTTATTTTCTTGGTGGGAATAGTATAAAATGGTACTATTTAGGCTTAAGTAACGGTTCTGGAATGTTTGATGTTTCTGGAACTGCTTGGATGGTTGGTATCTTATTTTTATATGGCGTTAAAAGCTTTATGTTTATGTGGATGTGGCCCATTTTTAACCAGATTTTTGTTATGGTGTTTCTGGCTGCATGGATAAGGCGTTCAAACATAATGACAGGTTCCGAATGGATTTTAACGCGCTTTGGTGATGATAAAGCAGGCAGGGCATCTCATCTTATAGTGGCCATATTCGCCATAATTGCCTCGGTAGGTTTTATTGCCTATTTTTTTGAGGGTGTTGGGAAATTCTTAACCATCATATTACCTTGGGATTTAACGGTAATAATCAATAACTCAACGCTTTTATCATCAGATCAAAGTTATGCTCTAATTATCATATTATTAACAACGATTTATACGGTAAAAGGCGGTATGTTTTCTGTTGTGGCTACCGAAGTCTTGCAATATGGTATCATGGTGTTGGCTGGTATTTTAATAGCAACCTATACCTTTATTTCAGTATCAGATATTCAACTTGAATCTATAATTTCTAAGGAATGGGGTACTGTTTTTTTTGGTTGGGAACTAGATGGGTTTTGGGATGGTAAGTATGAGGCCTTTAATAACCTTATAGATACCCAAGGCTATAAAATGTTCGGCGCCTTTATTGGTATGTCCTTATTCAAAGGTTTTTTTGCTAGTATTGCTGGACCAACGCCAAGTTATGATATGCAACGCATACTTTCTACAAGATCGGTTAAAGAAGCAGCATACATGAGTGGATTCACTAATTTAGTACTATTTATTCCTAGATATTTACTTATAGCAGGGATTGTTATTTTAGGGCTAGTATTTATTGCACCCGAAATGTACTCGTCTAATGCGTTATCAACTAATGATTTAGAAGTAATTCTCCCTAAAGTTATAAATCATCATGTTCCAGTAGGTATAAAAGGAGTACTATTAGCTGGTTTATTAGCCGCTTTCATGTCTACCTTCTCTGCCTTTGTAAATTCAGGACCAGCCTATATAGTAAATGATATTTATAAAAAATACTTTAAACCTAAAGCATCTCCCAAGCATTATATTAAGGCAAGTCATTTAGCTTCTTTTGGTATAGTTATTTTGGGAGTTATTATGGGGTTTTTTGCAGATTCTATAAACTCCATCACATTATGGATTACCAGTGCTTTATATGGTGGTTATGTTGCCGCTAATCTTTTAAAATGGATCTGGTGGCGTTTTAACGGGTGGGGCTATTTTTGGGGAATGGCAGCTGGACTTTTTGTAGCCACAATTCAATTTATTTTAGAACAAAATCAAAATAGTTTTCAAGTGGGTTCATTTATGTACGAAGCTGCAACTTTGCCAGCTATTTATGCATTTCCTGTAATACTATCAATTTCCTTAATTGGTGCTTTTCTAGGAACTTTTTTAACACCTCCCACAGACATGAAAACATTAAAAAGTTTCTACACCAATGTAAGGCCATGGGGTTGGTGGAACCCAGTTTTTAAAAGGATTAAAGAAACCAATCCAGTTTTTAAGAAAAACAAAGATTTTCCAATTGATATGTTTAACTGTATCATTGGTATTATTTGGCAATCCAGTATGATATTATTACCAATTTACTTTATGATTAGAGATTATACCAACATGTTTTGCGTTTTGGTGCTGTTTGTAGTAACTTCTGTTATTTTAAAGTTTACATGGTTAGATAAGGTCAAAAAGTATAAAAATTAAAAGTATGAATGTTATTCCTTGGGAAGATAGACCAGCGGGGTCAAAAGATATAGTTTGGCGTTACAGTCAAAATCCAATAATTAAAAGAAATGCTATCCCAACTTCAAATAGTGTTTTTAATAGTGCTGTGGTACCTTATAAAGAGGGTTTTGCAGGTGTGTTTAGATGTGATAATAAAGCAGTACAAATGAATATTTTTGCAGGGTTTAGTGAGGATGGCATCAATTGGAAAATAAACGAAAATCCAATAGCTTTTAAAGCTGGAGATGAAGCGCAAGTTTTAGGCGATTATAAATACGATCCAAGAGTTGTTTTTCTAGAAGATCGGTATTGGATAACTTGGTGTGAAGGTCATAACGGACCAACCATAGGTATTGGTTACACCTTTGATTTTAAAGAGTTTTTTCAATGTGAAAGTGCCTTTTTACCATTTAATAGAAATGGTGTTTTACTTCCAAAAAAAATAAATGGAAAATACGCCATGATGAGTCGCCCTAGCGATAATGGGCATACACCCTTTGGAGATATTTACATGAGCTACAGCCCAGACATGAAATACTGGGGTGAACACCGGCACATGATGTCGCCTACTGCCTTTAAAGATAGTGCATGGCAATGCACAAAAATTGGAGCAGGTTCTGTGCCATTTTTAACCAATGAAGGTTGGCTTATGTTTTATCACGGTGTAATTACTACATGTAACGGATTTAGGTACGCCATGGGTTCTGCCATATTAGATAAAGAAAACCCACACATAGTAAAGTATAGAACGCAGCCTTATTTATTAACACCATCAGAATCTTACGAGCAAATTGGAGATGTACCTAATGTAATTTTTCCATGTGCATCTTTACAAGATATTGAGGCAGATAAGGTTACTATTTTTTATGGAGCTGCAGATACCGTAGTTGCATTAGCCTTTGGGTACATAAGTGAAATATTAGAATTTACTAAAAGCAATAGTATCGTTTAATAAATGGAATTAATAGTATCATTGACTTCTCTTGTTAATAAGGGCTTATATTTTATAAGCCTTTTTTTTCTATTTAGCTCTTTCTATGGTTGTGCCCAAGATATTCCAAATGCGATTATTCCAAAATCATACGTAGCAAACCACACAAAAGGGCTTATTAAAATTGATGGTTTAGGGTTAGAAGAATCATGGAAAAATGCAGAGTATTCTGATGTATTTATAGATATAGAAGGCACTAAAAAACCAAAATACAGTACACAAGTAAAGATACTTTGGGACAAAAGTTATATTTATTTTTTAGCCACTATGGAAGAGCCTCATGTATGGGGCACACTTAAACAGCGGGATACCATAATTTTTCATAATAATGATTTTGAAATTTTTATAGATCCGGATGGTGATGCTCACAATTATTATGAATTTGAATTTAACGCCTTAAATGCCTTTTGGGATTTATTCATTACAAAACCCTATCGCGAAGGCAACATAACACTAAACGATTGGGATGCTCGCGGAATAAAATCAGCAGTTTATATTGATGGTACATTAAACAACCCAAATGATATTGACAAAGGTTGGAGCATTGAAATTGCCATACCCTTAAGTGCTTTTAAAACATCATATTTTCAAAAAATCGATTTAACAGATACATTTTGGAGGATTAATTTCTCCAGAGTTAATTGGGATTTTCAACTAGATAACGGAACGTACCAAAGAAGAACCAATGAAAAAGGAGAACTTTTACATGAATATAATTGGGTATGGTCACCACAAGGTGTTATAGCGATGCACCAACCTGAAACTTGGGGGTATGTCTATTTTTCAAAAGAAAATAAAAGTTTTACCATTCCAAAGGATGAACATATTAAGTGGCTTTTATTTGAATTACATAATGCTTTAAAACACAAAACCATCGCCATTGAAGACGTAAGTCAACCAAAGCAAATACTAACTAAAACCATTACACCTCATTACGATAATCATAAAACAGGTCATAATATTTGGATTGATAGTCCATTTACCGGAGATAAAATCATCATAAATCAAAATGGTCAAATCATTATAAAATAATTCAAAATGAAACATAACATATACCTTATAATCATCACTTTGCTATTCGTAGTTTCATGTACTCAGCAAAAAAAGGAAACAATTACCCAAACAGATAATCCTGTAGTAGAAGCACCATTTAAATATTGGGCTTGGTATGGTGCTGGAGCTAATGTTGCAGATAGTATTCATCGTAATCAATTCAAAAAATATGCAAGTGCAGGTATTGATGCGGTACTTATTGATACGCGGGCTGATGCCGATTATTTATCTAAAGTAGCACCGTTGGCCATCAAAGAAGGTCTAGAAGTGCATGCTTGGATGTTTACCATGAACAGGCCCGGTGATACTATCGCTCTAAAACACCCCGACTGGTACATGGTAAGCCGAAGCGGAAAATCATGCTTTGATGACCGTCCCTATGTAGATTACTACCAGTGGTTATCTCCAAGTCATCCAGAAGCCCGTAAACATATTTGGAGTCTTGTGGAAGGTTTAGCAAAGGTTGAAGGTATTAAAAGCGTACATTTAGATTATATAAGATATCCAGATGTTTTTTTACCTGTGGGCTTGTTGCCAAAATACAACTTAGTGCAAAATGAAGAACTTCCCGATTTTGATTTTGATTATTCTATGGCTTCCGTAGATAAGTTTAAAAAACTATTTGGAAAAGATATAACCCAAGCCGAAGTCCCCGCCATAGATATTGAATGGAAACAATTTAGACTCAACGAAATTAAAGCGCTGGTAGATGGTGCTTATGATATTGCCCATAAACACGGTAAGGACCTAACCGCTGCGGTATTTCCCTATCCTGAAATGGCAGACCACATGGTTCGCCAACGTTGGGACAAATGGAATATTGATGCCGTATTACCCATGATATATAACAATTTTTACAATGAAGGTTTAGATTGGGTAGAATTTGCCACAAAGCAAGGCCTTACCGATTTAAAAGCTAAACAAACCCAATTACATACAGGTTTATATTTACCTGAAATGACAGACGACGAACTCTCAAAAGCTATAGCTATTGTAAAAAAGACTGGAGCATCAGGTGTTGCATTTTTTGATATTCAGGAATCACATTTTGAAGTTATTAAAGCTTCTCACTAATACTTATTTATGAATAAGATTTATATATATATATTATTATTATTGATTATATCGTTTTCTTGTCAACCTAAAACCGACGAAAAAGAAAACACTAGACCTCTGGTGGATTATGTGAATCTGTTTATTGGTACCGATGGTCCTGGCAATACTTATCCAGGTGCGAGCGAACCCTTTGGTATGGTGCAATTAAGTCCTGATATAGGTATTCCAGGTTGGGATAGAATTGCAGGTTATTTTTATCAAGATTCTATAATTACAGGATTTTCTCATACGCATTTATCAGGCACCGGAGCTGGCGATTTGTACGATATCCTAGTCATGCCAACCAATGGCAGATTCAGTAAGCGTATAGAAGCCAATAACTTTAAGCCCTATTCCACGTTCAGTCATAAAAATGAAAAAGCATTTCCGGGGTATTATTCTGTAGATTTATTAGATTATGGTATAAGAGCAGAATTAACGGCAACAAAACGAGTAGGCATCCATCGATACACCTTTCCTAAAGATGGCGATACTCAAATACATATAGATTTAGGCTATGCCTTGAACTGGGATAAGCCAACAGAAACTTATATTGAAAAAGTTAATGATTCCACCATACAAGGCTATCGTATGTCTACAGGCTGGGCAAGAAATCAAAAAGTATATTTTCAAATGCAGTTTTCAAAACCTTTTGATACGCATCATTACTATAAAAACGACACTCTTAAAATTTACCCAATGAAGGGTAATACCAAAATGGTGTTGAAATATCAAACCCTAGAAAATGACCAAATTATCATAAAAACAGGACTGTCTTCCACTAGTTGTGAGGCGGCTGCGCATGCCATAAAAATGGAAACTGTTGGTTTTGATTTTGATTATCAACAGGAAAAAACGACGTTGGTTTGGGAAAATCAACTTCAAAAAATAAAAATAGAAACGCCCGACGAGGATAAAAAAAGCATTTTTTATACCATGATGTATCAAAATATGCTAACACCTAATTTATTTAGCGATTATGGAGGCACCTACAAAACAGCTAATGATGAGAACGGACAACTAAAAAAGGGAATTAACCCTATATCAAAAGCTGAGGGTTTCAATAGATACGATACCTTTTCGCTATGGGATACCTTTAGAGCCGCCCACCCATTACATACTATACTTCAACCAAATTTGGTACCTTACTTTATTAAATCATTATTAGCACATTATAACGAAACAGGAGAATTACCCGTATGGTCTATGCAAGGTAGTGAAACCAATATGATGATAGGTTATCATGCTGTACCCGTTATTGTGGATGCCTATTTTAAAGGGTTTGAATTTGATGCTGAATTGGCTTTTAAAGCCTGCAAAGAAAGTGCCATGGTTTCTGATAGGCAAATAGATATTTATATGGAAAAAGGCTATATACCAGTAGATAAACATCATGAAAATTGGTCTGTTTCCAGAACCATGGAATATGCTTACGACGATTGGTGTATTGCCATGTTTGCAAGGTCACTTGGTAAGTTGGAAGATTATAATTATTTTTTGCAACGTTCTAAAAACTGGCAAAATTTATATAACGATAAAAACACATGGTTTCAACCCAAAAACAAAGATGGCAACTTTATAGAACCTTTTACACCAAAAAATTATAGTCCATATTTTTGTGAAAGTAATGCATGGCACTATTACTGGTTTGTACCGCATGATTTGGAAACCCTTGTTAAAAAAACGGGAGGTACAGAGCGTTTTGAACAAAAGCTAGATTCTATGTTTTCTTATTATCCTGAACCAACAGATAAATTGCCTTTATTTAGCACAGGTATGATTGGGCAATACGCACATGGTAACGAACCAAGCCACCATGTAGCGTATTTGTATAATTTTATAGACAAACCTTGGAAGGCACAGAAATATATACGTCAAATTTTAGAAACACAATATAAAAACGAACCTAACGGGCATTGTGGTAATGAAGATTGTGGACAAATGAGTGCTTGGTATATATTTAATGCTTTAGGCTTCTACCCGGTAAACCCAGCTCAAAATGCTTATGCTTTGGGATCGCCACTTTTTGATTCGGCAAGTATTGCGCTCCCAGATAATAAACGGTTCAATATTATAGTTCAGAATAATTCAAAAGATAATATTTATGTGAAATCAATATGGCTTAATGATGAGCTTCTTGATAGGGATTACATTACCCATAAAGAGATTTTAGCTGGTGGAACCTTAAAGTTCGAAATGAGTAATACACCTAGTGTGAACAAAATAGCAGAAAAGCTAAATTCAGCCAAGGTTTATAGTTATTTTCCATAATAATGCATTAAAGTTCCACGTGTAGTCTAATACTTTATAAGTATTTTTAGTAAACAAAAATGTTAAAGGTGGTAAATACAAATAACCATTTAGAAGATCTACCAAAACGATATAAATTTAACATGCGATTTTTAAAAAACATACTAATTTTTAACATCATTTTTAGTGCTATGGGATGCCAAAACTCCAGCTCTAAAGAAGTGGTTAAACATGAAATAATAAAACCAGTTGTTATCTCTACTTGGAATCATGGCCTTGAAGCAAATATTGAAGCTTGGAAAATATTAGTTAATGGAGGAAATGCACTCGATGCTGTTGAGGTTGGTGTAAAAACGGCCGAAGCAAATCCAAATGTACAAACGGTGGGCTTAGGTGGTTTTCCAGACAGAGAAGGCAAAGTAACCCTAGATGCTTGTATTATGGACCATCATAGCAATTGTGGCTCGGTAGCATTTCTACAACATATAAAACATCCCATATCTGTGGCACGAAAAGTCATGGAAGAAACGCCACATGTGATGTTAGTAGGAGAAGGTGCGCTACAATTTGCTTTAGAACAAGGATTTAAAAAAGAAAATTTATTAACCAAAAAATCTAAAAAAGCTTACGAAGCATGGTTGCAAAACTCCAACTACAAACCCATAATTAATATAGAAAACCACGATACCATTAGTATGTTGGCATTAGATGAAAACGGTAACCTTTCTGGGGCGTGTACAACAAGTGGTGCATCATGGAAAATGCACGGACGTGTAGGCGATTCGCCAATTATTGGAGCAGGATTATTTTTAGATAACGACGTTGGTGCCGCAGCAGCCACAGGCATGGGAGAAGCGATGATAAAAACAGCAGGAAGTGCCATGGTAGTAGAATTAATGCGGCATGGAACATCGCCAGAAGATGCCTGTAGGGAAGTCGTAGAACGTATTTATACAATCTATCAAAACACATCAGATTTAGAATGGTTGCAAGTAGGGTTTATAGCTTTAAATAAAAATGGCGAATATGGCTCGTATTGTTTAAGACCTGGTTTTAATTACGCAGTACAAACCAAGTCTATGGAAAATCAATTGATTAACGGTAAATATCTTTTACCTTAGAAGAAAAAATATTCAACTTTAATAAAATATAATTTAATATAAAAATGAATTTATACCCCTTAAAATTTACGCCACTTTTTAAATATAGAATATGGGGTGGCGAAAAATTAAAAACAGTACTAAACAAAGAGTATTCAGACAGTAACATAGGAGAATCTTGGGAGATTTCGGGTGTTGAAAACGATGAAACTTTAGTGGCAGATGGTGCTTTAAAAGGCAAAAGCCTTGAGCAACTCATCAATACTTTTAAAGGCGATATGGTTGGAAATAATGTCTATCAAAAATTTGGAGACACTTTTCCCTTACTCATTAAATTTATCGATGCCAAAACACCGTTATCCATTCAAGTACATCCCAGTAACGACATAGCAAAAGAACGTCATAATTCTTTCGGAAAAAATGAAATGTGGTACGTTATGGAAGCTGATGATGATGCAGAGTTAATTGTTGGTTTTGATAAAAAAATTACTCAAGAAGAATATAAAGCACACCTAAATAACAATACTATCTTAGAAGTAATGCATCATGAAAATGTAAACCCTGGAGATACATTTTATATTCCAACAGGAAGGGTACATGCCATAGGTGCCGGTGTAATGTTAGCAGAAATTCAGCAGACCTCCGATATTACTTATAGAATTTATGACTACGATAGAGTAGATGCTAAAACAGGTAGTAAACGAGAGTTACATAACGATTTAGCAGTTGATGTTATTGATTATGAAGTGCATGATTCTTATAAAACACAATACCAGCTAAACAAAAATACTTCGAACACCTTGGTGCATTCGCCATATTTTAAAACTAATATCATAGCTATAGATGGCGAGATATCTAAGGATTACAGTAGTATAGATTCGTTTGTAATTTATATATGTGTGGAAGGTAGTTTGAGTATCCATTGTAACGGCGCTGAGTACAGCCTAAAAACAGGAGAAACCATTTTAGTGCCAGCAAGTTTAAATACCCTTAAACTACAATCTGAAGGTGCTAAAGTATTAGAAGTCTATTACCAGTAAGTAGCTATGAAATTACCGTTAACCTTTTTCGTTTTCTTTATTTTTATTGCAACTTCATGTAAGCAAAATAAAGAGTACATTCAGGGAAATGAGGTTTTTAATAATGCGCATATCTTTTATTACAACTGGTATGGTTCTCAAAAAAAAGATGGGGAATATAGGCATTGGGCACACGAGGTAATCCCACATTGGTCAGACTCTACATGGAATAATGTAAAAGGATTTTCTGGCGGAGATGATATTGGCGCTAATTTTTATCCGGCATTGGGGTGCTATAGCTCTAATGATAAAAACATTATTTCAGAACATTTTAAGCTCATAAAAAGTGCAGGTATTGGTGTTTGCGTGATGTCATGGTGGGGAAAAAATAGTTTTGAAGATAAATCACTATTGACTTATCTAGAACTAGCAGAAACCTATAACATTAAAATAGCATTTCATGTAGAACCATTCTACAAAAGTATAGAAGCGTTTAAAGACGCAATAAATTATTTGAATACTACCTATGGAAATCACAATGCCATCTTTAGAATTCAAGGAAAGCCTTTATTTTATGTTTATGATAGCTATAAATTAGATAAAGATGCATGGAGTAGTCTACTCAAAACAAATGGTAAGATAAGTATTAGAAACACAAAAAATGATGGCGTTTTTATAGGGTTATGGGTGCATGAAAATGAAGAAGATTTCTTTACAGATTCTGGTTTTGATGGTTTTTACACCTATTTTGCTAGTGATGGTTTTGTATATGGGAGTACCACCTCAAATTGGTCTTATCTTTCAAAATTTGCTAAGAAAAATGGTTTGTTGTTTATTCCATCTGTAGGACCTGGCTACTTGGATACGAGAATTCGTCCATGGAATGATGTAAACACGAAACATCGTAACAACGGAAGCTACTATAAAGATATGTTTAGGAAAGCCATAGCACAAAATCCAGAATTTATATCCATAACTTCTTTTAACGAATGGCATGAAGGTACTCAAATTGAGCCTGCTATATCTAAGCGTATTTTAGATTTTACATATGCAGACTATGGAGAAAATCCCAATTATTACATTAACCTTACTAATCATTTGATTTCAGAATATCAAAGTAAAATCAAATAGAAACAATTAAATAAGAATGAGAAAAATAGTATATATAGCAATCTTTATTTTAATATCCTGTAATGACAAAATTAAAAAAGAGGAGGCCTGCAATTTGGTATCGGCGAATACTAATCTTGTGGATTTTGTAAACCCGCTAATGGGTACAGATTCTTCTTTTGAATTATCTAACGGAAACACCTACCCTGCTATTGCAACACCTTGGGGTATGAATTTCTGGACACCAATGACTTCTAAAATGGGCGATGGTTGGACATACAAATACGACGAAAATAAAATTAGAGGTATAAAACAAACCCATCAACCCAGTCCTTGGATAAATGACTATGCAGCCTTTTCGTTAATGGCTGTTACAGGCAATTTGAAGTTTCAAGAAGACGAGCGTCAATCTTGGTTTTCGCATAAAGCTGAAACCGTTACTCCTTACCACTATAGTGTCTATTTAGCAGATTATGATGTGACTGCTGAAGTTGCTCCAACGGAGCGGTCAGCACATTTTAAATTTACCTTTCCCAAAAATCAATCTTATATTTTATTAGACGGTTTTTTTAAAGGTTCTATGGTTAAAATCATACCCGAAGAACGAAAAATTATAGGCTACTGCCGAAATAATAGTGGTGGTGTTCCAGATAATTTCCATAATTACTTCGTGGCAGAATTCGATAAAGATTTTGAACTTACCCATACGTGGGGCGACAAATGGACACTCCAAGAAAATAGTAAAGAAAATAAAGGCGAGCATGTGGGTGCCATAGTAGGTTTTAAAACTAAACGCGCAGAAGCAGTACACGTAAAAGTGGCATCATCTTTTATTAGTTTACAGCAGGCACAACTTAATTTGGATAGGGAAATTGGAGCCGATAGTTTTGAAACTACAAAAACAAAAGCCAAAACTGCTTGGGAAAAAGAATTGGGCAAAATTAAAATTGAAGACGACAATATTGATAACATTCGCACCTTTTATTCCTGTCTTTACAGAGTATTATTGTTTCCAAGGCAATTGCACGAAATAGATGCGCAAAATCAAACGGTTCATTACAGCCCTTATAATGGCGAAGTGTTGCCTGGTTATATGTTTACCGACAATGGATTTTGGGACACGTTTAGGGCGGTTTTCCCCTTTTTCAATTTGATGTATCCAGAACTTAACGCACAAATCATGGAAGGGTTGGCCAATACCTACAAAGAATCTGGTTGGTTGCCAGAATGGGCAAGTCCTGGTCATAGAGATTGTATGGTAGGTTCTAATTCGGCACCCAATATTGCAGATGCATTCTTAAAAGGCGTAGCTATGAAAGATACTGACGTTTTGCTTGAAGCAATGCTTAAAAACGCTACGACTTCAGACGGCAGACCCGTTTCATCTGGAGGTAGTCCTCTTAAATCCGTTGGGCGTGAAGGTATTGAATATTACAACAAATTGGGCTACGTGCCTTATGATGTTGGCATTAATGAAAACGCGGCCCGAACACTAGAGTATGCTTACGCCGATTTTACAATTGCTAAAATGGCAGAAAAATTGGGGAAAGAAGACATAGCTGAGTCGTTTTACAAACGCTCTTTAAATTATAAGAATTTGTTTGATTCTGAAACAGGCTGGATGCGAGGTAAAAATGAAGACGGTACGTTTCAAAGTCCGTTTAACCCTTTAAAATGGGGCGATGCCTTTACCGAAGGCAACAGTCTACATTACACATGGTCGGTTTTTCATGATATCAATGGACTCATGGAACTCATGGGTGGTAAAAAAGCATTTGAAAATAAATTAGACGAGGTGTTTAATATGCCTCCCGATTTTGATAATTCGTATTACGGCTTTACTATTCACGAAATTCGAGAAATGCAAATCATGAATATGGGAAATTATGCCCATGGCAATCAGCCCATTCAACACATGATTTATTTGTATAACTATGCAAATGCTTCACATAAAGCACAAGAAAAAGTTAGAGAAGTACTTACTAAATTATATTCGCCAACGCCAGATGGCTATTGTGGCGATGAGGATAACGGACAAACTTCAGCATGGTACGTATTTAGTGCTTTAGGGTTTTATCCTGTAACCCCAGCAGTAAATGAGTATGTTATTGGAAGTCCGCTATTTAAAAAAGCGATGTTGCATTTAGAGAATGGTAATACTTTTGAAATTTTAGCGCCTAATAATTCGAGTGAAAACCTATATATAAATTCAGCCACACTAAATGATAATCCTCATGACAAAAGCTATTTAAATTTTGAAGACATTCAAAATGGAGGCGAGTTGTATTTTGAAATGAATAAAACACCAAATAAAAATTGGGCAAGCGATGCAGATGCTGTTCCGTACTCTTTGAGTTCACACTTAAAACAATGATGAGCATGAAATCTTTTTCAATAGTATTTTCTCGATTACTAATAGTTGTTTTTGTGTCTTTTTTAGGATGTAAAAATGATACTTCAAAAGATATTACAACAAATGAAGCAGTTGAGGTGTTAAAAGATTTTACACAGTATGTAAATCCGTTTATAGGAACTTCCAATTTTGGAACCACCAACCCTGGACCTATTGCAGTTCGAGGTATGGCAAATGTATCGCCATTTAATGTGGCAGGCCCTCAAAATTTACCATTAGAAAAAGACAGTCGTTGGTTATCCACACCATATGTTCATGAAAACACATTTTTAACAGGCTTCAGCCATGTCAATTTAAGTGGTGTAGGTTGCCCTGAACTTGGAGTTATTTTAGCAATGCCAACCACAGGAGATGTGGAGACCAATCACTTAAATTATGGGTCAACATATTCAAAAGAAAAAGCAACAGTAAGCTACTATTCCAACCACATTGATAAATACAATGTGAAAGTTGAAGCTACAGCAACAACACGCGTTGGGGTTAGTAAATATCATTTTCCAGCTGGGAAATCCAACATACTTTTAAATTTAGGTTTAGGTTTAACGAACGAAGAAGGGGCTATGGTAAAAGTAGTGTCGCCTACTGAAATTGAAGGTATGCGGTCTGTGGGTTCATTCTGCTATTACAAACCCGAAGAAGCATATCCTGTATATTTTGTAGCACGTTTTTCTAAACCAGCAGATACTTTTGGTGTATGGAAAACCCCAAGAACTTATGATGGTGTAGAAGGGAAATGGATGGGCTATAACGGTAAGAATCGTTTAAAAGAAAATTATACTAAAGAAGTCGTTGGCGATAGTATTGGTGCGTATATGCGTTACAATTTTGATAAACCATCAACAGTTGAAATGAAAATAGGCGTATCCTATATAAGTATAGAAAATGCCCGTGAAAATTTAGAGAAAGAAACGGCTAACAAAACATTCGATGCTGTTTTAGCTGATACCAAAAATGACTGGAACCAACATTTATCTAGAATAGAAGTTGAAGGCGGAACAGCCGATGATAAAACTATTTTTTACACCGCTTTATATCATACCTTAATTCACCCTAACACCTTAAACGATTTTAATGGCGAATATCCCAAAATGAAAACACGGGAAACTTTAAAAACCGATGGGACACGCTATACTACCTTTTCTTTTTGGGATACCTACAGAAATTTACACCAGTTGATGAGTTTGGTATACCCCGAACAGCAATCCAATATGGTTAAAAGTATGCTACAGATTTATGATGAATCTGGGTGGTTGCCAAAGTGGGAACTTAACGCCACAGAAACCACTACCATGGTAGGCGACCCCGCAGGAATCATCATTGCAGATACCTATTTAAAAGGTATTCGAGATTTTGATATTGAAAAAGCATATCAAGCTATGAAAAAAAGTGCAACGCAATTAGAAAATAATCCTTTACGTCCTGGACTCAAAGACTATATTGAAAAAGGTTATTTAACAACAAGCACTATACATAGTGGCTCTGTTTCTACTACTCAGGAATATAATATTTCAGATTTTGCCATTGCCCAATTAGCAAAAGCATTAGATAAAAAAGACGATTACAACACCTTTTCAAAACGATCTATTTCATATAGAAATCTTTTTGATAAAGAATTTAATTTACTTAGACCAAAAAATGAGGATGGCAGTTGGTTAACGCCCTATAATCCTGAATATGGCGCAAACTTTGTTGAAAATGTAGGTTTTATCGAAGGGAACGCATGGCAATACACATTTATGGTTTCACATGACACCAAAGGGTTAATTGATTTGATGGGAGGCGACGATGCTCTTGCTAACCAATTGGAAAACGTATTTTCAAAAAAGCAGTTTGATATGGCTAATGAACCTGATATTGGTTATCCGTTTTTGTTTAAATACATAAAAGGTAAAGAGCACAAAACAGATGCATTGGTACAGCAACTTTTAAGCACCTATTTTAAAAACACACCCGACGGATTACCAGGAAACGACGATACAGGTACCATGAGCGCATGGGCCGTATTTTCAATGATGGGTATTTACCCTGTGTCTCCAGCGGAACCTAGCTATGCAATTTTTCCATCAAAATTTGATAAGGTTATCATTCATTTAAACAATACCTACTACAAAAACAACAGACTAATATTATCTAAAGAATCGACACCAGAGGGTAACAAAGTTAAAGTTAATAAGGAGATTTATAAAAACCATTTTATAACTCATAACGCAATTACAAGTTCAAAATAAATTTTGGCTCCATTGGCTTTCGCTTTAGTTAAATACGCGATTATAAGTAAGTATCCAATTTGAACATTAAAAAATTATACACGTTAATAGTATTTATAATTATCTCTTTTGGTATGGGCATGCTAGATATGTATGGTCAGGATTCAGATGGAGATGGTGTTTTAGATGTTGTGGACCTGTGTCCTGGTTTTGATGATATGGCCGATAATGATGGTGATGGGTATCCAGATGGCTGTGACTTAGATGATGATAATGATGGTATTTTAGATATCAACGAGTGCGGAGCATTTGAGTTCGATTTAACTTCTTTTTCTATCCCTTCTCCTTTTACAAATGTAACTAATTGTAGCGGACAAAGTATTTGGTTTCAGTCTAATCCTGTTTATACCATAGCGCCTCCCAACCATCCCTGTTTTGACCCTATGGGTGCTATGGGAGTTGTTACAGACCATACCACAGGTTTAACTACAGGAGGTACCATTATTGGTATACAGGCAGGTGTGGGGTCAGATTTTTTACCTGTAATTAACATTAATAGAACCGTGGAGCCTAATAGTGATTACCTTCTTGAATTTGCCCACATGATATGGGCTAGAAGTGACGAACCAAATCCAGACTTTCGTGGGGCTATTCAACTTTATGTAAATGGTGTCTTGAATACAACATGGCAAGGTACTCCTGGATTATTATTTGGGGTTTGGGAAGATGGTAATGTCATAATTAATTCAGGAACTAATACAACAATTAATATAGAGTTAAGGGTAAGACGGGGAGGTACTATTGGGGGTAATGATTATATGATTGATGATTTGCGTTTTAGTCCACTTGCTCAATTTTGTGATACAGATAAAGATGGTATACCAAATCAATTTGATTTAGATAGTGATAATGATGGTTGCAATGATGTAATTGAATCTGGGGGTGTAGATACTAATAATGATGGCATACTAGATGGGTCAGGAATTGATTTAAACGGACAAGTTGTTGCGGGCACTGGTGGCTATAATAGCTACAGTGGCGATGAAACCACAGCAACAGCTATTTCAGTTATAAACACACCGCCTAATGTAATTTCAATAATAGAAGGAGATAATACATCTATTAATGCTTCATTTAGTAAGATAGATACAGGTGTATTTAATTCCGGAGTGCCCAATTATAGTTCAAGTACACCTTCTGTATCAGGGTTTGTATATCAGTGGTTTTTGGGAGACCCCAATTTAGGGGGTATGCCTTTAACCGAACTTTCACCAAATTATAGCGATGTTACATCAAATACACTAAACCTAATCAATGTTCCTCAAGCTTTTGATGGTAATATTTACTATCTGGTTGTTAATCATACAGATTACTTATGTTTTTCTGAAACTTATACTACAGCACTAAATGTAAATTCACAGCACCCGTGTGACCCTATACTTTCTGGTAATTTAGATTCAGATGGAGATGGTATAAGTGATATTTGTGATATTGATGATGATAACGATGGTATACTAGATAGTATAGAGTGTGCTAGCCAGACTGGAAATTTAATAGAAAATGGAGACTTTGAAATGGGCAATATGGGTTTTAGTACCTCTTATCTGCTAGGAATGTGCAATTTTGGAGGATTTACACCAGATGCCGGTGAATATTTAATTGTTAACAATCCTTTTAATTGCCACCAAAATTTTAAAAATATAGGAGACCATACTTCTGGTACAGGTAATATGATGGTAATAAATGGTAGTGAGGCAGGCAATTTTCCATTTTTTTATAGCCAAACCATTACACAAGGCATTGTTCAAAATAGATTATACGAATTTTCGGTATGGGTATTAAATCCCGTTAGAGTAGAGTTTAATGCTATAGATCCCATAATCGAACTTTATATTAATGGGATTTTAGTAGGCGGGCCCATAACAGTACCCGAAACAGTAGGCTGGACACAAATTGCTGGCGAATGGTTTTCTGGAACAAATGCATCAGCTGTCCTAGAAATTAGAACAAGGTCCTCCGGAGCCAATGGTAATGATGTTTTGCTGGATGATGTTGAGTTTTTTTCATGTACGACTGATACCGATGGGGATGGAGTATTAGATAGTGTTGATTTAGATAGCGATAATGATGGGATTCCAGACTTTATTGAAAATGGAGGAACATTAACTTTGCTTTCCAATAGCGATGTGAACCAAAACGGTTTAGATGACGCTTATGAAGCAAATCTAGCACCTATTGATACGGATGGAGATTCAATACCAGATTATCTAGATTTAGACAGCGATAATGATGGTGTTTTTGACATTGAAGAAACAGGGCCATTAGGAATTTTATTGTTTGATGCAAATAATGATGGAAGAGACGATGGGCCTTACGGAACTAACGGGTGGACAAACAATGCAGAAACATTTCCAGATTCTAGTGTTTTAAACCACATGCTTAACGATTTTGATGCTGATACTGTCTTTAATTACATAGATGCAGATAGCGATGGCGATGGCTGTAACGATGTTATAGAAGCAGGATTTTCTGATGCAAATAGCGATACCTATCTTGGAGATGTCTTACCCACAGTAGGCGTAAACGGTCTTGTAAATAACGCTTCTGATGGTTACACTACACCAAATAGTGATTATTTAAATGTTGCGCCTATATCTATAACCACGCAACCTATGGATACTGCGGTTTGTGAATTTTCAACAACAACCATAAGTATAATTTCTCCAGACCCTGAAAACTATCAATGGGAATTAAGCATAGACGGAATTAATTGGACAGTAATTTCAGATAATACCACATATTCAGGTACATCGAGTTCAAATTTAACAATAAGTAATACACCTCTATCCTTTAATAACTATAAATACCGCGTTAAATTAGATAGAAGTGGAAATACTTGTGGTTTATATTCAAATGAAATAAACCTAACCGTAAATGAGCTACCGGTTGTTAATAATCCTGAAACGTATATGCAGTGTGATGATGCTTCAAATGATGGTCAAGCAGTTTTTAATCTTACACTCAACCAAATTAAAGAAGAAATCAATCCCAATTATATTGCTGAGGGTTTGGATTTCAACTATTATGAAACCCAGATTGATGCGGAAAATGGAATCAATGCCATTCAATCGCCAGAGAATTATCAAGATGCTCTTGGATTTACGCCAGAAACTGTTTGGGTAAGAACCGAAACCATAAATGGATGTTTTAGGATAGTGCCATTAACTTTAGTAGTAAACCCATCTAGCATTGCTTTGCGAGACTACACCCCAACACCATTGTATCAATGCGATGACGGATTAGATGAAAGAGACGGTGTAGCAACGTTTAATTTCTCATCGCTTCGAAACGATATTTCTTCAAATGTGTTTCCAACTATTAATGTTACGGTTCATTTTTACGAATCACAAATGGATGCTGAGTTAGAAATTAATGAAATACAAGACATTTCAAACCATCAAAATACAAATGCACCAGTATCTCAAAATATATGGGTACGCGTAAAGAGTAATTTAGGAAATACTTGTTTGGGACTTGAAGAATTTCCCAACCTTTTAAATGTAGAAGCGTTACCTGTTGCAAACCCTGTTTTAATAGATAGTCAATGTGATTTTGATACAACAGATTCGTATATATCTTATCCATTTGATACGTCGTTGGTTGAGGATACCGTTCTAAATGGACAATTGCTTACAAATGTTACTATCACTTATGACTATTTAGATATTACAGGTATGGCCGTGAGTACAAACACGTTACCAAATCCGTTCCTAACAGAAACTCAAACCATAACAATTACGGTTACCAATACCACTACGCAAGATACCAACGGTCCTTGTAGTGCTAGTACAACTTTGGATTTTGTTGTAGATGAACAGCCAATAATTACCAATACTGTTATGCCTCAAATAGTATGCGATGGTGATAATGGAGATATTGATGACGACGGAATGTTTGCTTTTGATACGTCATCATTTGCTAATACCATCCTAGGTGCACAAACTGATGTGGACATTTATTTTGATTTTATTGACGAAAACGGTGTTTTAATTTCAGATAGTCCAACACTGCCAAATCCATTAAATTCAAAAACGCAAACAATTAATGTAAGGGTTGTTAACCCTATAGAAGTTAATTGTAGTGCAAGCACATCAATTGATTTAATAGTAAATCCACTACCTGAGTTTACGATAAACTCGGAATATATTGTATGTACTTCCGACCCTACTTTTATGGTGGAATTAGATCCCACAGAAGCCACTTCAGAAACGTTTAGCTATGAATGGCGTTGGACAAGTTTAGATGGCAGCATAGTAAAACAATTATTACCCCAAAGTACTGCAACTCTATTTGTGTCTGCTCCAGGAACATATCAGGTTACCTTAACAAAAACAGATGGTTCAAGTTGTTCCAGAACAAAGGATATTTTTGTAAATGCCTCAGAGAAAGCAACTATTACTCAAGATGATGTAACCATAGTTGATTTTACAGAAAACAGCAATAGTGTAACAATTAGTTCAGCAAATCTTGGACAAGGCAATTATGAATATGCTCTAGTTGATAATGGTTCTGGCTTTAAAGTGTATCAAGACCAACCAGAATTTAGAAATGTTAAACCAGGCTTTTACACTATTTATGTGAATGATAAAGATGGGTGTGGAGAAACTGCCTTAGATATTTCGGTATTGGGTTATATGAAATTTTTCACCCCAAACAATGATGGTTTTAACGACTATTGGCAAATTATAGGTGTTAGTGCTTCGTTTCAGTCAAACAGTAGAATTCTAGTGTTTGATCGCTATGGCAAACTACTAAAACAAATTTCATCTCTACAAGAAGGTTGGGATGGCACTTATAACGGGCAACGTATGCCAACCGATGATTATTGGTTTAAGGTGTATTTAGAAGATGGACGCGAGTTTTCTGGTCACTTTACTTTAAAGTATTAAACCCGTTTTGCATTTTGATAAAATTTTGTCAATTCGAGTTGATTTTACGATTGTAATGAGTAAAATTTGTATCGAGAATAAAAATTTTAATATTTTTAAACGTTCTCGATACAAATTTTCGTGTCTCAAAATCACTCAAACTGACATAATTTATGATTATTAGCCAAAATGCACAACGGCTTATTAAATCTCTTTATAAGAAGATTTTACTTTTATAAATTTATAACTATCCATTTAGTTGTCCATAATTCATTATGGAGTTGTTGTGAGTACATAAAACGATTAGAATAATTAATGCTTTATAGGGGTTGTTAATCAATTTTTTGAAATGAGTTACGTTAAGTGATTCACTATTTGTGTTTAAATTATGTTATAAAAATATAGTAGTAAAAGCCCAACTCCTTTTCAAAATTGTTGTTTGTCGAAAAACTGTTGTGCTTCTATGTTTTTTTTATTCCTTTAGAGTTGACAAAAAATTAAATAATATTTAACGAAAATTTAAACTAATCAAATTATGACAAAAAATTTACTAAAACTACTGTTTGTTTTTTGTGTACTGCTCAGCTATAGTATGCATGCACAGACTACGGTAAGCGGAACAGTTGTAGACGCAAATAGTAACTTAAGTTTGCCAGGAGTGAACATCATAGTGAAAGGTACAAGTCAAGGTGTTACTTCAGATTTCGATGGAAAATATTCCATAGAAGTTTCGGGTAAAGATGTTGTACTGGTCTTTTCCTATATAGGATATGCTTCTAAAGAGGTTCCTTTGAATGGGCAAACAGTAATCGATGTTAGTCTTGTTGAGGATGTCTCTCAATTAGATGAAGTAGTCGTTACAGCTCTTGGTATTAAAAAGGAAAAGAAAGCGCTGTCTTATGCTGTACAAGAGGTTGACTCCGAAAGTTTAACAGCTGCTGCAAATCCTAATGTAACATCAGCATTACAAGGGAAATCTGCTGGTGTTGTTGTAACTAACTCAGGAGGTATAGGTGGTAAGCCTAGAATAGACATTCGTGGAGCTAGTTCGTTAACAGGTAACGATAAATTACTTTGGGTAATAGATGGTGTGCCTTTTTCAACAGAAGATACAGCTACCGATGCACAAGGTTTATTTGGTGGTACTTCTAATGGGGGTGGATATCTTGATATCAACCCAGATGATATTGAGTCTATGTCAGTCCTAAAAGGAGGTCCAGCTGCTGCTTTATATGGGTCGCGTGGTGCAAATGGTGTGGTTCTAATTACCACCAAGAGCGGTGCTAAATCAAAAGGTTTAGGTATTTCTTACACGGGTTCAACAACATTTTCAAGAGCAGCCTATTTTCTAGATTTACAAAGAGAATATGGTCAAGGAACCAATGGTGTTTATGATCCGCAATCTAGAGTGTCCTGGGGGCCTCGTTTTGATGGCGTAGAACGCATTGCTTGGACAGGAGAATCTTTACCTTATCAGGCTGAAGACAATTTACTAGAAGACTTTACCAGAACAGGTGTTAGTACCAGAAACAATTTAATATTTACCAAAGCAGGGGAAGATGGTAATTTTAAGGTATCCATTGGAAAAGATAAAACAGAAGGGGTTTACGATGGCTTTAATGTTGATAGATTGAATTTTGATTTAAGAGCAAGTTATGACATTAATCCTTGGATGAATGTAGATGCAAAGGTTTCATATATTAACACAAAAGGTGAAGGTAGACCAACTATTGGGGTTTACAGTAGTGTGTCTTATTGGAACGGCATGCCAGCAAATATAAGAACACGTGACTTAGCGCCTGGTTTTGTGTTTGAAGACAATCAAACAAGAGAGTATTTGTTTGGGCCAAGTACTATTTTAACAGAAAATCCTAATGCCGATAATAGAAACCCGTATTTCTTAAGAGCGTCAAGCTTTAATAGTGATGAGCGCAATAGAATGTTTGGGTATTTGGCAACTACTTTTAAGTTTACAGATGATTTAAAATTAATGTTAAAATATGGTCTTGACCTTTATAGGTATGAGTCAATAAGTGGTGCGCGTTATGAAGATCTTATTTTCTTAAATAGTACGCCATCACTTAATACATCGGAGTCCTTCTTTAAAGAAGAAAACTCAGAGTTTTTATTATCTTATAACAAAGAAATCAATGAAGATTTTACAATTGGATTAAGTGCGGGAGGTAATCTAATGCGCCGAGGTATCGAAGCCTTAAATGCAGCTTCAGGTAAATTGTCGTCAGAAAACAATTTGTTTCTAAATGCAGCTACTAATTTTGGGGTAAATGAAACCTTTAACGATCGTGAGATACACTCTTTATATGGGTTTGCAGATGTTTCTTACAAGGACTTTTTATATTTAAACGCTACAGCAAGAAATGACTGGTCTTCTGCTTTACCAGTAGATGCTAATTCTTATTTCTATTCATCTGTTGGTTTAAGTGCTTTGTTGTCTGAAATATGGGAAATGCCAAATTGGTTAAATTACTTAAAAGTAAGAACATCTTGGGCAGAGGTAGGAAAAGACACCGACCCTTATCAAACAAACCCAGTATTTACCTTAGCACCTAATAACTTCTTGCTTTTAGCAACTACTACACCAGATTCAACGGTAAGCTTAGGTTTACAACCAGAGATATCTACTACAACAGAGGTAGGTCTTGAGTTTAAATTATTTGACAACAGACTAGGTTTTGATATTACTTACTATCAAGAAGATACTAGAAACCAAATCATTCCAGTAGTTGTTGGACAATCTGGAGGATTTACTTCAAGAGTTGATAATTTGGGGTTAATTAGAAATAAAGGATTGGAAGTATTTGCTAATGTGGTTCCGGTGAGAACAGAAGATTTTAACCTAGGTTTAACGTTAAATTTTGCAACTAACGTAGGAACCATAGAAGAGTATATAGCAGATCAACCAGAGGCTTTTCACCGTTTTTTCGGTACTACGGTGCAAGGTAGACCAGGTGAAAAATATGGTGATATTTATGGAACTGCTTACCAAAAAGATGACAATGGTAATGTAATAGTTGGAGCTGATGGTTTACCAGTAACAAGCCAACAAGATGTAAAACTTGGAAACATTCAAGCAGATTTTACGGGTTCTGTAGGTATAAATGCTAATTATAAAGGACTTTCTTTTAATGCGCTTTTCATTATGCAACAAGGTGGTGATATTTACTCATTAACAGAATCATCTGCAACTGGTAGTGGTAATACACCAAAAACATTGTCTTTAGGAAGAGACCCTTTCTTTGTTCCAAACGGTGTGTTAGCAGACGGAAGTACTAATACAACTATTGTAACGCCTCAAGCGTATTGGCAGGCTGTAACAAATATTACTGAAGAATTTATGTATGATGCGTCTTTCATGAAACTTGGAGAGATTTCTCTTGGATATTCATTGCCAAAGTCTTTACTTAATTCTATAGGGAATGGATTTTTGAGTGAGGTTAAAATCTCTGCAGTGGGTAGAAATTTATTCTATCTTTATAGAAATACACCTGGAACCGTTCCAGATACTGTTTATAATTCTGATATTGGTTCACAAGGTATTGACTTTTCACCAGTGCCAGTTGAAAGAACCTATGGTTTTGCCCTAAACGTTAAATTGTAAAAAAAAGTAATATGAAAAAATCAATTTTATTAATATTAAGTGTACTACTAACCATAGTTAGTTGTACCGAAGACTTCGAGGAGGTAAATACGCGTAAAGATGCTATTGTTACTCCAGAGGCGGGAGAGCTGTTTACCATTATAGTAACAGTACCTGTATATAATTATCAAAGAAATGTAAACCTATTTGCTGACTTTTATTCACAATACTGGGCTAATACCATTTCTGGTTTTGAATCTGGTAGATACGAGTATGTTGATGGATGGGTAGGTAATAAATGGCGTGAATGGTATACTATAGGATTATCAGATATCAGAACATTACAGAGATTATATGGAGAAGACCCAGCTTATAGTAATTTAATGCAAGTTTTAGAAATATGGGAAGCTTCTGAGTGGTTAAGAATGACAGATTACTACGGAGATATTCCTTATTTTGGAGCAGGCTTGGGTGAAAGTGTACCTTATAATTCGCAACAAGAAATTTACTATGACTTGTTTGATAGAATTACAGCGGCTGTTAATGCTATTGACACCAATGATCCTAGTCAAATTTCGTTGGCTAAAGAACCTGGACAATTAATAAGCCCTGATTTAATTTATGGTTGGGATTTAGAAAAGTGGAAACGTTTTGGGAATTCCCTTAAGTTACGTATGGCTATGCGTATTTCTAATGTAGATCCAGGAAAAGCACAAGCAGAAGCAGCAGCAGCTATTAATGCAGGGGTTATGCAAAGTAATGCTGATGTAGCACATATTCCAGCCTGGAATAGAGGGTTTTATGATTATTTAAGAAATATGGCGGTTTTTTGGGATAACATAAGATGTTCTAAAACATTTTTAGATTTTATGTATTCAGAAACATCCATGGAAGATCCAAGAGCTAGAATTTGGTTTGCTTACAAAGAAAGTTCTCCATTGGCAGGAAGTGATCGTTTAGAAGGGGTTGCCAATGGTTATAACATACTACCAGTAGACGCCAATGACTTTGCTACCCTCAATGCAGATACCAATTATATTGGTTTTGCAGGAGACGGCGGTGAAATTGATCACTACCAACCTGTTATGATGTATACTGAAGTGTTATTTCTACAAGCAGAAGCTGCTTTAAGAGGATGGACTGCTGGTGATGCTAATGCACTTATGTTAGAAGGGGTAAGAGCGTCTATGGAGTTTGTAGGTGTAGATCCTGCAGATGCTACGGCATATATCAATGAACTGACTGCCTTGTCAGGTTCTAATGAAGAACAGTTAAAGCACCTAATAACTCAGAAATATATAGCTAATTTCCCTAACGGAAAAGAAGCATGGGCAGACTTTAGAAGAACAGATTATCCAGACTTAACATTACCTATTGATGGTGTGAGTAGTGCTTCTTCTGTGAGTCCAGGTACTTGGGTTAAACGCATTAGATATGCTAACAATGCTCATGAATTAGAGCAAGAGTTCATGCCAGCAGGTCAAAACACGATAGATTCAGATAGAATGGATATTAGGTTATGGTGGGATACTGCAGACACTAAAACAAAGTCTAATGGTTTAATGAATAGTAATTTCTAAAAAATAGTATGATGAAGATAATTAATAATTTAAAAAAAATAGGGGTTTTAATCCCCTTGGTTATGGTGTTTTTTACCGTATCCTGTGGCGATGATGATGCGCCTACACAATCTTTTGATATAGCCCAATTGCAATCTAGGATTGCTGAGGCTGAAAATTTAATTGCCACAGGTGTTGAAGGTATTAATGCCGGTGATTATCAACCAGGGTCAAAAGACGCATTGCAAGATGTAGTAAACTGGATTTATAAACGTATTGAAAGTTCTAAATCTCAGGCTGATATTGATGATGCGGTTATTAAGCTTAATGCGGCAATCGATAAGTTTTTGGTTAGTGTAGTGTCTGAGGCTTTCCCATGGATTCAACATGGCGTTGGTTCTTCAATAGAGTTTTCTGCAAATGTTAAGCAGGCTATGTATCAACCTTCAACTTTGGAAATGGAGATTTACATTGTAGATTTAAACCAGGCAGGTTATTCTAATAACCTGATAAGTACCGAAGATGAGCCATCTAGAGGTATGACGGCACGTTATTTTGGGACTGGAGAAATTGAGTTGGTTGCTGGTACCACAGAAGGTTGGCCAGTGTCCCCAAGATCTCCTGCGGGAACTTTAAAATCCGGAGAGTGGATGAATGTAGCATATACCAATTCTGGAACTGAGCAAAATCTATATATCAATGGACAGTTGGTAGCTACCTTAGCAGGTGTTCCTGAAGTGACCGACGTACCTTGGGTATTGGGTAATAGTCCGACATTCACTGATCGTTCTTGTAATACGCTTTTTAAAGAAGTAAAGGTTTGGAATTCGGTGTTCGATCAAAGTACAATTCAATCCAACATTGGAGCTACAGTTGATGGAACCGAATCGGGCTTGGTAGCTTATTTCCCGTTTAGTTCAAACCTGGGGACCAGTTTTTCTGATGTAGTTGGTAATTCTACCGCCACACTAAAAGGAAATTTTGAATGGGTTGCCGAACCTCCAATCATTGTATTAGATTATACAAACCTGAATGCAGCTATTCAAGAGTTAACAGATTTTAGAGCTACTGTTGTTGAGGGAGATATGGATGGTGATTACCCAGTAGGCACTCTAGACTATATTGATAGTTTACTTGAAGGAGCTAATGATGTACTGGCTAATGAAACCAGACAAACAGCTTTAGATGATACTGCAGATGCTTTAGGAGATGCTATAACGTTAATAAATGCAAATTTGGTAGGACCAGCAGATGGTGTTTATGTAGATAGTCAAGACCCAAGTGCTGTAGGTTTAAGAATTACCCCTAATTATACGCCTCAGGGAGATTATACGTATGAATTTTATGTAAAATTACAAACCTTGAACCTAACAACCAACCCTCCAATTGGGGATATTATGGGTAATGGAACCGTTGGTTTTAGAGTTAATGGATATGCAGAATTGACAGAGGAAAATGTTCTGAATTCAGGAGGTGGATGGAACTGGACAGCTATTGAAGGTGTTGGTTACATAGGACCAATGTATCCAGCTGGAACAATGAAATCAGGTACATGGCAGCATGTTGCTATAGTACATGACAATACTGCCCTCACAACTGCTATTTATGTAGACGGAGAGATGGTTGGAGAATCTACTGATATAGGAGCTCCACAAGTATCAGGTTGGGGTGAAATATGGTTAGGAAATTCGTTCGGTTTTAAAATGAATGGCTCCATTAAAGACTTCAGAATTTGGGATGAAGTACGTAGTCCAGCTCAGCTTGGTGCAGATATAGACGGTTCTGAGCCAAATCTTCAAATATATTTCCCGCTAGATAGAGTTAAAGGTATTCAGTTTGCTGATGAAACTGGAGATTATAGTGGTGAAATGCGCGGTATAGTTTGGAATAATTAATAATTATTTTGAGTTAGTTTAGTTTTAGAGAAAGAAGAGCCCATAATGGGTTCTTCTTTTTTTTAATTAAGAATTAAATATTGATATGCAAAAGAAACAAAATGTAATAGTTTCAAAGGAAGTGTTGATTCCTTTTATTTTGGTAACCTCTTTATTTGCATTATGGGGATTCGCCAATGCTGTAACAGATCCTATGGTCCAAGCCTTTAAAAAGGTGTTGGAATTATCAAACTCACAAGCAGCATGGGTGCAGATGGCATTCTATGGGGGTTATTTCTGTATGGCATTGCCTGCCGCCATGTTTATGAGAAAGTACTCCTACAAAGTTGGGATACTCATTGGATTGGGCCTTTACGCTATGGGCGCATTGATGTTTTACCCAGCGGCAGTTACAGAACAGTTTTGGTTTTTCTGCTTGGGTCTTTACATTTTAACCTTTGGTTTAGCCTTTTTAGAAACGGCAGCCAATCCTTATGCTTTGGCAATGGGTTCCAAAGAAACGGCAACGCAACGATTAAACTTAGCGCAGGCGTTTAACCCAGTGGGACTAATTGCTGGCTTGTTTGTGGCACAACAGTTTGTATTAAAAAATTTAAAATCTGATGATATCTCAGATTTTAGTGCTTTAGACGAAGCTTCTAAAACCTTAATAAAAACATCCGATTTATTGGTTATAAGAGACCCTTATGTCATTCTTGGTCTTGTAATACTTGGGGTTTTTGTGTTGTTTTTGGTAAACAAAATGCCACAATCAAAGGAAGAAGGAGGGATGCCAAATATCTCAGAAACCTTTACGGTTCTTTTTAAGAACAAAAAATACACTTTGGGTGTTTTAGCACAAGTGCTTTATGTAGGCGCACAAATTATGTGTTGGACCTATATTTATCAATATGCTGAGGCTATCAATATGGATAGTGTGACTGCCGGCTATTATCAAATGGGGGCCTTCATAATTTTTACCATAGGAAGGGCTATTGGCACCTACCTTTTAAAGTTTATGAGTTCTGGTAAATTATTAATGTACTTTGCCCTATTGGCTATGTTGTTTGTCTTTGGTACTATTTTCATTAGAGGTGTTGTTGGTTTATATAGTTTAGTGGGTGTATCTTTTTGTATGTCCTTAATGTTTCCAACCATATATGGTATAGCATTAAAGGATTTAACCGAAGAACAATCTAAAGTAGGGTCTGCAGGTCTGGTCATGGCCATTGTAGGAGGGGCATTGATGCCAAAGTTGCAAGGTATAATTATAGATATTGGAGGTAATGGGGTCGCCGATGTAAATGTATTATCGGTGCCAGAGGTTAATATCTCCTTTGTTTTACCGCTGTTGTGCTTTACTTACATTGCTTGGTACGGTAAAAAGGTGTTTACTAGTTATGATAGATAGAAAAAAACAGATTTTAAAAAACTAAAAAATAATTATGAAAGAGATATTTTTGAAAACAGTCATCAGGGTTTCATTTTGCCTTATGTTTATTTTAGGCTTTAGTTACTGCAGTAGTAGTAATGATACAGAAAATGGTGGTAATAATTCCGAAGAGAATAATCCACCTCAAGATTTTAAAACATTAAACTATAAAACCTTCAGTCAAACCAGAATAGCATTTGGGGCAGGCCTTAGCCAAAGTAAAATAGCCACCTTTACTTTGAATGAAGATAATACTAATGTTAAGTCGGTAAAAATGTTTATACAACTAGACTGCCCCAGTGTTGGATGCAATATTTGGGATGTTTATGCCAATATTAGTATTAAGGACAAAAAAACAAATAAGTGGTTTGAATTAGGAAGATATATAACACCTTATGGTGTTGATACATCTCAATTGACAAGAGGTATTGAAATAGATGTTACAGATTTTAAGACGATGCTACAAGGCCAGGTAGAATTACGGGCTTTTATCGAAACTTGGGGAGATGATGGTTGGAATTTATCTGTAGATTTTGATTTTGAAGAAGGCATCCCAGACTATCCATATTATGCCGTTTCTGAAGTTATTGCATATAATGGTTTGTCTTTAGCAGGTGTACCTTATGGAAGTAGTACTGCGGGTTTTGATTTAACAAAAACCATAGCCATACCTAGTAACGCCTTTAGTACGCATTTAAGAACCGTAATTTCTGGATGGGGACATGCCACTCCTGCTGATAGTGATGGTAGAGGTTGTGCAGAATGGTGCTTTAGAACTCATCAAATTAAAATTGATAATGCCCCCAAATTTACACACGAGTTAAAACCTATTGGCTGTGGTAGTAATAAAATAAATCCGCAACGTGGTAATTGGTCACCAGATAGGGCAGGGTGGTGCCCTGGAATGGCAGTACCTGTTAGAATTGATAAGTTTGATAGGGCAAACTCAAATGTAACCTTTAATTTTGAATACGATTTTGAGGATTGGGTATCGGATGGAGGTACACAAAGCGGACAAACAGGAGCCTTTTATGCTATTTCCACTTATGTAGTTGTTAAAAGTAAAACCCCAATTGATGCCCCGATAATTACAAACTAAAAATTGACTACTAGTAATTCTTTTTTTAATTTACCAAAGACTAGAGCATTTCATAATACTTTTAAAGTTATTCAAAAAAACCCATAATGAACTAGCATTATGGGTTTTCTAGTGGGATGGTAAATCATTTTACTTTTTATTTAGCTGCTATAGCTTCAATTTCCAGTAGCCAGTTTTCATTGTATATACCTGTAATTACAATGGTTAACGCTGGTTTTATATTTAAAAGCTTTTGTTTTCGAAGTTGACCAACTTCGGGCAAATATTTTCTGTCAGAAACAAAAAAGGTAACTTTAACGAGATTATCTAAGGTCATGTTAGCCTCTTTTAATTGGGCTTCAACGTTGGACCATGCCATAGTGCACTGATCTTTAATATTATTTGGAACTTCTCCTTGGGCGTTTATGGGAACTTGACCGCTAATAAATAATAATTCAGAGAAGTCTGATATCTTAACCGCTTCCGAATAACTCCAATCTGCTCCACCGCCTATGTTCTGTTTTTTAAATTTACTCTCTTCTGGATTTTGACCAAAACTAAGGTTAAGACATAGAATGGTAACAGTTAAAGCAATAAATTTCTTAATTCCTGGTTTTTTATTTTTCAGTTTTAGTGTCATAGAAATAAGTTGGTGTTATTTAATAAGAACTGCTGTTCCTGATAACTCAATTAATTTTTCTTTACTATAAAGGGATGAAATTCCAATAAATACATTTGGAGGCATCTTTTTTTTACCGTAGAGTTTTTCTCTAACCCTAAAAAACATATCTAGGTCTTTCTCTGGGTCATAATCGACTATGTAGATTTTCATTTCCACTAAGTCAGAAAAAGATGCTCCAGCCTGTGCTAACCTTTTTTCAATAGCTTTATATGCTGTTTCAAGCTGTTGTTCTTTCGTTTTTCCAGTACCTACTTGACCTGCTATATATATGTTTTTGAAGTTTTCATGTTCTACGCATACAACATTGGTCAATGCTGTAATGGGATCTATATACTCTTTAGTAATTGTTTCTTTTTTTCTAGAAAATGAATAGTTTGAGGGTCCTGGTTGTAAAATATCTTCAAAATATTTTCTCCATATTCCATTTTTTAATGTCTCTCCATATTCGTGGAACTCACCATATTTAGTCTTTTCAAAAGTAAGTCGATTTTCAGGGTTAAAGTAAACTAGAAATTTACCATCCATAAAATATCCTTTTGATTTTTTATAACTTTCAGTTTTACTTGTAGGTTGGTAATAATAACAGCTATCATTCGCGCTATAGGTTATTACCGTATGAAGTTGAACACTAGAAGAATTAACATCTAAGGTAATTGCATTGCCGTCTAAAATATAATTTGCACTTTCACTTACTTTAACTTTTGTAGTGTCATTTTTTTGGAACGAATAAGAGTTTCCAGTCCAATTTCCAATCAAGAAGGATAATTTGGTCATATGTTGTTTTTCAATTTCTTGTGCGTACACAAGGCTTATTGCAGTTTGTAGCGCTAAAACCAGTAGAGTCAATCTAGTTCTTAATATTTTTTTAGTCATTTTAATTAAAAATTTTAAATGTATCCTTAGTCAAGGATTATTATTATTGAACCCGTTGTGCATTTTGAAACATTCAAACGAAAATTAATGTCAGTTCGAGTGATTTTGAGGAACGAAAAATTGTATCGAGAACTTTTTTCTTACAAAACTCTTAATTCTCGATACAAATTTCACTCATTTCAATCGTGAAATCCACTCGAATTGACAGAGTTTAATTAAAATGCACAACGAGTTATTATTTATTTCAAAGATAACCCGTTTATTATTTCATAAAGGCCTTAACAACCATAATTTCGGTGTCAGACTCATTAATAATTTTATAAGAACCTGCATGAGCTGGAATCACAAAGGTTTCGGCGTAATTAAAACGTTGGCGCATGCCATTTTCAGTTTCAACTATAATGCTTTTGCCTTCTACTAAAGATAATACATGGCAAATGTTATTGGTTTTAACCTCTACATTAGTTTTTAAATGAAAACGGTGTACATCGTACGAGTGTTTCTCATGGGTTGGTAAGTGATACAAGGTCCAATCTTCTCCTTGTTCTAAAACATACGGATGCGAAATTAATTTCTCTTTTACATAGTCTCCTTTACGCTCAAAGGATAGGTTCTCCATACCACGTTCAATATTTATAGGTCTTGGTTTTCCATCTAAATCTACACGCAACCAATCGTACATTTTAAAAGTAAAGATATAGGGTGTGGCACTAATTTCTAATACAAGGTTATCTGTACCAGAACCATGAATGGTCCCTGGAGGAATTAAAAATAAATCGTGCTTATTAGAATCATGAACCTGTACGTGTTTTGTAATATCTATCTCTTTGTTGTTTTCAAAACTATATCTTAAATCAGCTTCAAAAGCTTCAGGGTTGATATCCTCTTGAAAGCCTAGGTAGCATTTTGCGTCTTTTCCAGCATCTAAAATATAATAGGTTTCCTCTTGGGTAATGGGTTCTCCAAAATGCGTCTTCATGTAATCTAAATGCGGATGACATTGTATAGATAGGTTGCCCCCATCAAACGTATCAAGAAAATCAAACCGAATAGGGAATTCGTAACCATATTGGTTGGCATGTTTACCCATTACAGCGTTTAATTCTTGATACATTAAGCAATCAAATGATATCTCAAGCAAATTATCATCACTTTCAAAAAGCAAACCGTTTTCTGGTACTATTAGTTCGAAAGACCAAGCATAATTAATGACGTCTTTGTTTAGGCCATCAATCTTATTAATTATCCATTGACCACCCCATGCTCCTGGTTCAAACCAAGGACGCACTCTAAACATGTTTTGAGACATTTGTTTTAAACCCGCTCTAATATCGCTTCCTTTGGCCCATGTAATGTTATTGATACGTTGCTCATCAATAAAATAATCTACGTCTTCTAAAATATCTTTTTTATGTGCATTTAAAACAATCCAATCTATAAAATAATAGCGTTTGTACATGGGTTTGATAGCCTCTGGTTTAGAAGCCCCAATGTTTAAAATACTTTTTGCCCTGGCTCTAAATTGAAGCTCGTTTTTTGGTAAATCTATATATACCAAAGCACCTTCCCATCTGGCTAAAGTGGCTCCTACACCTATAATGATGTTTACATCAGCATCAAGATTAGGTTTTAAATGGGCTAGTTTTTCTTTGCTAAAGAAATCTTCTAACTGTAGGGTTGTGCGCTTTCCAAAAATGGGGTCGTCTCCTCCAAGAAAAGGTGCTATCAGGGTATCAATTTCTGCTTCTGGCCTTAGGGCAGTTTCGGTATTAAACCAAGCCACATCTTTTCCTTTGCTTTTAAATGCTTCAGTTATCTGGGTTTTTATCTTATCGAAAAATACACCAATGTAGCCATCAATGATAATAGTTTTTTGGTCTGCAAGTTCATCTACCAAACTGTTGATATTTGATGAAATTTTTCCAGTTTCTAAACGTATTGAAGGATATAAATCATACATCCCAATAGGCGATTCTTCCTTTTTCTGTGGTAGTAAGTATTGGTCTGATTTTCTTAGTGTTGAATGGCTCATAGCGCTTTTATTCATTTTTAATGTTTGCATAATTTTCTAATAGCTGTATGGCTTTGTAAAGCACACCAGCCGAACCACGAAAAGTTCCAGAACCTGTGGGCTTATTCTCTACGGTATACCACTCGTAAAAACCGTTGTTGTCTTTAACGCGTTTTACCATGGGTTGCAGTTGTTGATAGGCTTCTTCAACAAATCCGTTTTCAACAAGTTGCTGTATCATACGACCACCAAACCAGGTCCAGTCGCCTCCATTTTGATAACCGTAAGGCACCATTCCGGGGCTTTCAAACATACCTTTCGGATATGGAGGATACATGGTTAAGCCAATGGAGCCTGCTCCAGATGCTTTAACGTTTTCAATCATCTTTTCCAGTGAAACCTTAATCTGCTCTTTTGATAATAGTCCAGCTTCTATGGCTACTGCAGTACCGCCATGGTATAAAATTTCATTTTCATTAAACTCTTCGGGAAATGGCGACCCATTTAAGTATACGTGCGGAATGAATTTTTTATTTTCTTCATCCCAAAGGTGCTCCATCGTGTTTTTTGAAATATTGTTGCGTATGGGTTTCCATTTTAATTTGGTTTTTGGCACGAGCTCCATCATATTATCTAGGGCAATTAACATCATGGCATTGTCATAAATATCTACACAGTACTTTGTGCATTCTGTAAGATATACTCCCCAATTATGACAATGTTGTACATCACCCCAATCTGCTGTAGTAGCTCCCCAGATTAATCCGTGCTCTTTACTCCAACGATGATTCAACAAAAACTCCATAGACCACTCCAAACGTTCTGCAATGGTTTTGTCTCCTATTTTTTCGTTGAGAAACTCAATATCTCCTGTTTTGGTAACATATTTATAAACTGACTGTACAAGCGACGACTCATGGTCTGTTTCTACTGTATTTTTATGACCCGTATATATTGGCTCTAAATCGGTTTCATAATACGTATAGCCACCTTCTGTATGTACTGCTTTTTCTTTTGGTATAAAACCATCTAAAATATTTCCATCATCGCCTTGCAATCGGAAAAACACGCGAAGGTTTTCCTTTAAAGTTTCCTTTGGATATACTTCAGCAGAAAGCTCAATAAAGGTGTTGTAGTCTCTAATCCAAACTTCTCCATAGCCATCGCCGGCATTGAAACCAGTTTTAACAACTTCTAGAGCTTTTTGTTTGGTAAAAGTAAAGTACTCGTTAGATAAAATCTGTTCTTTTAAAACAGGGTTTTCGTTTTTTGTATTTGCTTTACAGCCAATTAAAAGGCATACTAAGATTAAGTTTAAATATTTCATTAATTATTTAATTTATTTAGTCTGTGATATACTAATTACATTTTTTGCAAAACAGGAAGTATCGTATCATAGGTTTTATTATCTATTAAAATAGCACTTCCCATAAATGCCGATTTTTCCTTTAAATCGGATACTACGATATCTACACGCAAGTCTACGCTATTAAAATAACTTTTAAGAGATTTTCCAAATAAAGGGTAGGCCCTGGAAATATTACCTCCTAGTACTATTACCTCTACATTTGATTTTCTTATCCATGGATGAAGAAAGCTTGCCATTTTTTCGCCAAAATCTTCAAGTAGCTGTTTTGCATCTGTGTTAGTTCCACATAATGCTACGATGTCTTTTACACCCTCGCATTTATATCCTGTTTTTTGTTCAAACCTGTTAATTAAACCACGGGTGGAAAAATAATCGTCAGCAACTGAATTTTCAAATGGCAAGTGCCATAAGCACCCACCTTGTGGCACCTCATTACCATGAACAACCGGCACGCCATTTTTTATAAAAGCAGAACCAAACCCAGTACCTAAGGTTATGGATAGGATGGATTTGTAGGTTTTGGCCTTTCCAAATTTGGCTTCGCCAAGGGCAAATGCAGTGGCATCATTTATAAATCTAATTTTTACCGGCTGGGATAGGTTTAAAAATTCTGTTAGCCGTTCTCTAACATTCATACCGTAGGTGTGCTCGTATTTACCATTTTGCCCATTAAAACAAGAAATGCCATTTAAGTAATCAAACGGTCCTGGCATTGCAAAACCTATACCTGCAACATTGTTTACCCCAATTTTAGCAATGCTATGTTTAATTACCGTGCCCCAGGCTTGTATTATAGCGTTGGGCATAGCATGGTTATCAATACAATTTTCGGAAAAAGTGTCAGGCAGTAATTGCTGGTTTTCTAAATCGAATCCCATACAACTTATGTGGCTTCCGCCAACATCTACTCCAATAGCTATATTTTTCATTTTATTGTTTTCTTAAATGATTACTTTACTGGGGTAATTGTTTTAAATGCCTCAATAGTTTTTGGTATCGAATCCATTTCTAATTTTAACATACCACCTTTTAAAACTGAATCGCGGTATATCCAACGCTTATCTACATCTTTATTGTTGAATGTGACTTTTTGTACATATTTGTTTTTAAGCGAATTATTATTAGCTTGGATTATTAAGTTTTTCCCGTTGCCTAATTTGATATCTATATGGTTAAATACTGGACTACCTATTTGAAAAGTGGCATCCTGTTCTACAAGTCCTTGTACATCAAATAACCCTAAAGAAGCCATTACGTACCAAGCACTTAACTGCCCTTGGTCTTCATCCTGACCATAGCCGTAACCGTGTATGCCATCTGTTCCATAAAATTCATCACAAATGGTTCTAGTCCATTTTTGTGTTAACCAGGGTTTTCCCGAATAGTTAAATAGCCAAGGCATGTGTAAGCAGGGTTGATTACCATGGTTATATGCAAAGCTTAAACCTGAAAATGCATCAATATTTTCAGCCCCGCCACAAAAGGCATTTTTTTGTGACGCTTCAAAAACCTGATTCAAGCGCTTGTTAAACTCGTCTCTTCCCAGTTTTTCAATTAACCCTTGAGGATTATGAGGAACAAAAAAGGTATAGGAGTTGGCATTTCCCTCTTGAAAACCTCTCCAGGGCTGAGTAGGGTCAAAGTTATCAACAAACTTTCCATCTAAATCTCGAGGGCGCACAACAGCTAACTCCTCATCAAACAAATTTCTCCAGTTATCTGATAAGGCCATCAACGTATTGTAATCATCTGTTTTACCTAACGCTTTTGCCATTTGTGCACCGGCGTAAGAGCTAAAGCTGTACTCTAAAGACCGAGATACCGAATACTCTGAAGCAATTGAATCTTCTCGACCCATCTCTAAAGGAATATAACCTTTGGTTAAGAATGGTTTGATATCAATTTTTCCTGCACCTCGTGCCCTGTTATTATATTCAAGATTATCCTTTAAAATAGCTTCATATGCTAATTCTACATCATAGTCTTTAATCCCCGAATTATAGGCACCAGCAATAACCAAACCAACAAAGTTAGTTCCAACACCTGATACATAACGGCTGTTAGCCAACCCATCTCCTAGCCATCCGGCATCTTTATATACTTGCAAATGTGTTTGTACAAAATCATTTAGGTATTCAGGCCAAACCAACGTCCACAATTGGGTTAAGTTCCAGTAGCCTCCCCATATAGCATCGGTATTGTAAAAATTAAACTTTGGGTTTCCATCTTTATCTAATGGTATCTGGCCAATGGTACCATCGTTTTTAGGATATGCACCATTCACATCATTTGCAATCCCTCTTCCAAGTAGTACATGGTATAAAGCTGTGTAAAATTTTATTTTATCGGTTTCATTATCTCCTTCTACCTTTATTTTACTTAACTCATTATTCCATATTGTTTCAGCTGAAGCTAAAGCATCTTCGAATTCTAAATCTTTGGCTTCTGCTTCTAAATTTAACTTTGCATTTTCTATAGAAGTATATGATAAACCAACTTTCACATCAATAGCTTCGTTCTGTTCTGTATGGAACGTTAAATATACACCTGCACCCAAGCCTGTGGTTTTGGATTTGTTATTTTGTATTTTATCCCCATTAAAAACTCCAAAAGTTTCAGGTTTTTTGTTGATTTGAGCGATAAAATACAAAGGTACTTCGGCACCATTTTGATATTTATTTACGTACTTAGGTGTCGTAATAACGTAACCTTTTACATATTGAGCGCCGTCAAACTCTACAAAGGCATCTTTTATATTACCGCTTTCGCCCAATTCATTTCCTATATCAAAAAGTATATTTGATTGGGAAGATTTGGGGAAAATGTACCGATGAAAGCCCACACGCTTCGTTGCGGTTAATTCGGCAGTTACATTGTAGTCTTTTAGTTTTACCTTATAGTATCCTGGCTTCGCTACTTCATCAGCGCGGTCAAAGTTGGAGCGGTAGCCCTTCTCAACCTCTTCCAGTTTTCCTGGTATAGTAATTAGTTTTCCTGTTGTGGGCATTAACTTAATACCACCAATTTGAAATTCGTGTAGGTTAGCGAACCCTTCTATTGATGTGTGCCTTTCATCGTATCCCACGGCCTCAAAGCCATGAACGTTGCCATAATGCCCATCGGTTGTTGGTGCTAATTTTGCCATACCAAAGGGTAGGGAAGCTGGGGTGTAAAAAAACCATCGGCTGTGGGCGGTTCCTATATTTGGATTGACATATTGAATTGTATTAAATACTTTTTCATTGTTATTTTTGGTACACGATTCTAATCCTAGGAAAATGAGACACAGTAAAACAGTATAAAGTTTTGATTTTTTGATTAAAAAGTTCTCTTTAAACATTTTGTTTGATTTTTAATTATTAACTGGAGGTGGTGTTTTGGTTCCCCATTTTTTATTTGGTTTATTACCCAACCATATTTCTAAGGTGCCTCCTTCGGCAAAATCCTTATGTAAAAACCAGAAGTTTTTAAGTTTTTTACCGTTTAGTTTTGCCTTTTTAATGTAGCAGTTCTCTTTGCTGTTATTGTAGGTTTTGATAACAAACTTATCTCCCTTGTAATAGTCATTATTTAATGCGATAGTAATTTGGTCAAAAATCGGTGCTGTAATTTCGTAGTACGGGGTTTGAGACTCTGTACCAATAATATTAAATAGCCCGATAGACATTAAAGCACTAACGCCACCCATTTGTCCTTGGTCTTCATCGTGACCGCCATAACCTAAATCTGGTGTAATTCCGCCATAGGCTTTTTCATTAACCTTGCGTACCCAGTATTGGGTTAACCAAGGTGCATTGGCATAGCTAAACACATGTGCATTCGAGCATCCTGGTTGGTTGGCATAGCTTATATGTCCTGAGCCATAGCTGTGTACAAAACTGTTTTCTTCTTCCTGATCAAAGGCGTAGTTTAGTTTTTTTGTGAGTTCGCTATCGCCTCCCATAAGCGCTGATAAAGTAGAGATATCATGCGACACGCCCCATGTGGCTTGCCACGCATTGGCTTCTACGTAGCCCCATCCTTTTAACGGGTCTTCATGTACAAAATTTCCTTTAGGGTCTACTGGGAATAATAATTTCTGTTCTGGATTGTAACACTTTTTCCAAGACTGCGAACGTTTAAAAAAGTAATTGTAGTCTTCTGTTTTTCCTAACTTTTTGGCCATTTGGGATGCTCCCCAATCTTGAAACGATGCTTCTATAGTAATACCCGCATTATTAGGCCACCAGCCGTTTTTATCATAAAAATCTAGGTCGTTTGCAAAGAATGTTCCTCCTCCCATCATACCTCCAGGGAAATGGTTGTTTTTTATTTGTTGAAATGCATTTTCATGGTCTGTTTTTGTTAAAATATCTTTCATAAAAGCACTTACAATAAGATTTGTTGCTGGGCATCCCGTCATAATAAAAGAATATCCTCCTCCTGAAGGTCCCCTTGGAAGCAAACCACCATTATTGGAATAGGCTACCATTGATGAAGCCATATCATCTTGAATCTCTGGCCATGCTAAGCCCCAAAGCACATTTAAATTCCATTGTGTTAACCAAAAAGCATCTGAGTTATACATATTATGTTTAACCTTACCTTCTGAATCTAACCCTGGATTTTTAACAAGAAAATTAGCGTCGGTTACAAAGCCATCTGTTAAATTTCCTGTATTGGTTTTTTCGCCTGTAGTTCTGTCAGGGTAGTCGCCGTTAACATCGTTTATGCGATGTCTTCCTAATAACACATGCCATAAATCGGTGTAGAATTTAATACGCTGTGCTACTGTGCCTCCTTCAACATCAATTTTATGTAGCCATTCGTTCCATATATTTCTACTATCTTCAGCTACTTTGTTGAAGTCCCAAGTGGTACATTCTGTGTTTAGATTATTCCTTGCATTTTCTATGCTTGTATAAGAAATGGCAATTTTCATTTGTATTTCTTCTCCAGCTTTTACATGATGTATGGAAGACACACCAGCCTCGTTCCCTTTTAGGGTTTTAATGTCTTGAAACCTCTCTTTGCCATCCCAACCTTCTAATGTTTTCCATGGTTTGTCTAATTGAACAACAAAATAAATTTTCACATCCTTAGGGCCAACATTATATGCTCTGTCCACAGAACTAATTGAGCCTTCATATTCTTGCGTATTGATTTTCTTTACATCTGCATTGGTCATTCGGCTGTTGCCCAACAATCCGCTTAGCGAAAGTAAAATTTGGGCTTCTGTGTTTTCTGTCCATTTAAAACGGTAAAAGCCAACTCTATCAGTGGAGGTTTGCTCCACCCAAACCTTACTGTCTGGTAAGTAAACACGATGGTATCCCGGTTGTGCTATTTCATCGTCATGTTTAAATTTCGATTTCCAAGCGTTTTCGCCTTGGGTGGGGTCAACACTAGCCAATGTTGGCATAAGGTTCAAACCAGAAAGTGTCCATGCATGGATTTGCGGGAAGCCTAATATTTCATCTGAAAAGTAGGCATAACCACCACCGCCGTTATTCCAGTTTTTGGTCATAGGCGCAGAGCAAGTAACCCCATAAGGTCTGGAGCCTGTTGCAAATAAAAAAAAGCGACCTCTATTTGTTTCAATAAAAGGGTCAACCCACTCTACGGGTTCTTTGTATTGTTTGGGCGATGAGAATACCTCTATTTCTGAAAGGCCAGCGTTTTCATTTACTGCATCATTAATAAGAAAGCGCACAAACGCTACTTTTTTATCTGAAAACGTAACGGCTTTTGCCGTACCACCTTCGGGTAGTTCTACAGCCATAGTACTACCATCACTAAATTCTAAAGTACCATTTAGCACTCTCCCTTCTGATGTGGGATAATTGTAAATAACCACTTTGTTAACCCATTGCGATGTTTCCCAAGTAAGTTTTACCCATGCGTTCTCTTTGTTTGCCAACCAGTTACCTTTGCCATGAATTGCTATAACGTTGTCGTTTATATGGTCATGGGATGACTGATTGATAGAAGAAGAAGCCGATGCTTTAGCTGTTGTAGCAATATTTTTAGACCCTGAATACGCAAATTGCGCTATTGATGCTATTACTAATATTAAAAACTTGTATTTCATTTTAATTTGTTTTTAAAAGGATAAATCGTGTTTCAAAATGCTCTACCAAGAAGGGAGCGGTTAGTTTCTCAATTTCTTCGCCTAAACTGTTTACCAGATATACCTCGCTAATGCCAGGGTTTTCAAGAAATTTATTGATATCTAAAATAGCATGATCACCTTCGGTTTCGCGAAGGTGTAGAATAACGCCATCGTTCGTTTCTGTTGGTCTGGCGTTCACTAATAGTAAATTATCAACCAAACCGAGGTCAATTAGTGATTCTGATATTTGATTGTTCTTCGATTTTTCTTTACCGCTATTTGCTTTACTTACAAAAGGCACACGGTTGCCCCAACCAAATTTGGTAGCAAAGGTGTTTGATTTGTTCTCTGAAGAGGTTATTTGATATTTCCAGTTTAACTCTCCAAACTGGCTAGCCCTAAAGTTGGTTACCCAATAATTATTAAGTACCCACGAGTAAATATGGCCTTTGTTTTTTACGGGGTTTTTATAGTAATACCGTCCTGTATTTATACCACCAAATTGCACCAGTGGTGTATCTTCGCTACAAAATAGAATTTGCGAATCGTCGAATTTTACCGAGGCATAATTTTGAATGGTATTCCAATCTGATGCAGACCCCGCCAATTGGTCTATACCAGGGCGAACCGGCCCACCTTGAGCTTCAAAAACCAATTGTGCATTTTTATTTGAAAACGGAAATGCGACATATAATCCTTCGGGTTCTATTATATCGAGCTTTTTCATATTGTATAAAAACTCAATCTCTTTTTTATGATGGTACAGTCGAATTTCTAAAGTGATGCCCGAGGATTCTTCGGCACATTCAGGAAGTTGTGCTTTGCATATAATAGATTTCCAGATGTTACCATCTGTGATTTTTTCAATTTTGAAGCTCGAAAACTCGTAATGTTTTTCATTTAGCGGTTTAAAAACAGTATCTCTTCTCGTGGCTGTTAATCGCTCTAAATCCCTTCTGTCACGGATTCTTTCGTAGACCATAGTACCTAAAGAATGTTTACTTTCCGTATCGAGAAGTTCTTTATTTAAGGCTTTGTCATAAATACTGGTGATGCCTTTTTTAGCTTCGTCAATTTGAATCGTATAAAAAGAATTTTCAACGGTAGTTGCAACCGGTAATTTTAAATCTTTTAAAGTTGCCTTTTCATCTAAAACCTTTATGGTGTATGTTGCATAGCCCAGAGGCGGGACATCTTTTACCCAAAGTGCCCAATAGGTGCCCTCGGCACGTTGTCTGATAATCTGTGTTGGGATTTCATTTCCGTTACTATCAACAATGCTCGATTTCTTATCTAGTGGTAAAATGTCGTAATCTATAAAGACTTCGGCTATACCACTTCTAGACCAATTTAAAGTATTGAAAACTGTTACTGATGGTGCTTTCGGAACTTTTACATGGGGCTGAATTAAACCGATGGCTTTTTCTCTTAATAAATTTGCCTGCTGGTTGGCCGACCATATATAAGAGGATTTTTGGCTCCATTGGTCCATCGTATTTTTATTGTAAGGGTCTCTTATACTTTCTGCGGCCCCGAAGGTGTGTTCGCTGTAAAGCAAAAGGTTGTCATAGCAGTTTCGTATTTCATCATGTATTTGTTCTGGTATGTCTCCACCCGATGTTTGTACCATAGACAATAATCCCATGGTAGCTAACATTTGTGAGTAGCTATTACGAAGCACTTTGGTTTCTTTCATAGCAGAGCCAAAACCATCGGTCCACCAATCTGGCCATGATACTTTTTTTGTTTCTATATCATCGGGATGGTTTTTTTCGATGTGTACCATAAACTCGCTGGCTAAGGCAGATTTTAACTTAGGCCACTCGTAAGTTTCATTCCATTTTTTAATGATGTCGCAAGCTTTTGTTGATGGTGGAGAATTGTCTGTGGTATAACCAGAAAACTGAAATGCCACCCTATCAAAAGGATAGTCTTTATCTTCAAGTCCGTCAAGGTATTTGGATAAATTAGTTCCAAATACATCCATTTCTCCAGATACCAGAGCCAATGCATTACCATGCATATAGTGCTCACTTCTGTAGGCTAAGAGTCTTTTACCAGAAGGCGATTCCCACCAAAATGAGGTTGGTTTATTAAATGGCAATCTAGCCCGATGTGCATGTACCCCCATGGTCAAGTATTTTACTCCTGTATCTTCGTACATATCTGGCATACACCAGCCAATGCCATTAACATCGTTTTGCATTGCTGTTGTTACGTCTATGCCTTTAGCTTTAAATTTTTTAAGGGCTTGTAATTGAATGGCTAATGCGGTTTCATCAATAGTTTCAGAGTAGTTTAAAAACATCCCTGTAACCTCAATTCTGCCTTCTTTTACACGCTGTAGAAGGCGTTCCACTTGTGCTTTTGGTCGGCTGTTGATGTATTCCCGAACGGTCCAAGCCACTTCACAGGTCCAACGAAATTGTGCTTCTTTTGGGTAGTGGTCTGTTTGGTCGCAGTAATCTAAGGCATCATCAATATATCTTAAATGTTCTGCTAAAATTTCAGACTGTTGGCGTGTGTAACCAATATCAGTATGGCTATGTTGTACCAAATAAACCGTCCATTCTTTTGTTGGTTTTAGAGCTACTTCTATACGTTCTTTTATTTTGCCATATTCTATTTGTGCATTAACGGTTCTAGGTACTTCCACTTTCGGTACTAAAACATCAATTTCGTTAAGCCCTGTATTTAGTTTTACTTTTTTCGATTTACCTTCAACGGATACCCTAGCATTAATAGGTTCTCCTAAATGCACCATACTAAAACGAATGACACTAAAAAGTTTATCAGCTTCTTTTTTTATAACCTTTAATTGATGCGCGTTAAAGTCATTTTTTGGATTTATCTTAAACGTCATATACCACGCGTTACTATTGTTAGGTACACCTTCAATTTTTAATCGTACGGGAGCTCCAAGGGTAACCATTGATGTTGGCATTGTAAGTACAGCATAGCCCATTTCGTCTCTATTAGAATCTACCATAGATTGAATGAAGTTGAGCGATACACCATTGTCGCCATGAGTGGTTCTGGACTTTTCCTCAGTGGTAACAGGGTTTTTAAAGGTTAATACTTTTTTATCGTTTATTGATAAATCAAATGCCTCAGGGTTGTGAGTAACATCCATACCATAGACCCAAATGAAGGACACGGTTTTACCATTGTATGATTGAGGAATGGCAACTGTTTCCCATTCCATGGGGCCTACATCTTCGGTAGCTCTAGTTAAATAACACGGGTCGTTGTAGGAATGAGGAGAAGGGTACGCAAAATTCACCCCTGACACATCTTTACCATAACCATTTAGATATTTTGACTGTGCAGAAACATCTAAACTAAAACTAACCAACAATGCAATGAAGCATACATAATTTAATAATTTCATGATAGTATTATTTAGTATTAAGTTACTTAACCGGTTAAGCAATTTTGCAAATAAAAGGGATTAGCTTCCGCAAGATTGTTTAATATCCAGTTTCGTTTTCATTATTATATTTTTATAATTATTTGTTCTATTTTCAATAGTATCCAATAACAAATCTACAGCAGCATCTCCCATTTCTATGATGGGGAAATCAACAGATGTAAGTGGAGGGTCAAATAAATCAAAGCCTCTATCTTTTCCAAAACTTACTATGGCTACTTCCTCGGGGACATTTATGTTGTTAAGCTTTAATAAACGCAACCCTTCTTCAGCTAAATAGTGTGTTGCAAATACAATACCATCTACTTTTTCTTGTTGCACCAATTCGTGCATAGCTTCTTTAAGACTGGCTTCTACATCGTTGTAAGTTACGTGTTTCACAACATTGGTGTTGTAGGCAATATCTTTATTTTTAAGTGCTTCTTTATAACCTTTTAAGCGGTCTTTTATAGAATCTAAATCTAGGGAAATGGTTATAAAACCTATATGTTTTCTACCGTTATCTATAAGTAGTTCTACGGCAGAAGTCACGCCTTCCTTATCTTCTAAGGCTACTACATTGGTTTCTATATCGGTGTATTTTCTACCCACAATTACAAAGGGAAAGTTCCCTTTTTTTAATTTTAAAATATCGTCGTGGTTTTTTTCACTAGATACTATTATAAGACCATCTACTTGTCTATCTAACATAGACTGTATGATTTTTGATTCTCTTTCTGGAGATTCGCCTGTACTACTAAACACCACATTATAACCCAGTTTTTCTGCTTTTTTTTCAATGCGTCTGGCTATTTGGGCAAAAAAGCTATCGGATATATTAGGCACAATTAAGCCTATCATGTTACTTTTTCCTAAGCTTAAACTTCTGGCTAATTGATTGGGTTTGTAGCTGTGCGCTTCGGCATACGCTTTTATTCTATCTTGTGTTTCTTTGCTAACCCTTTTTTCATCGCCTCTGTCGTTCATGACATATGATACTGTTGTCTTAGACAGATTTAATGCAATGGCAATATCTTTAAGGGAAATACTTTTCAAATGAATATATTAGTTTAACCGGTTAAGCAAATATATAAAAGTTTTCCATAAAATTTGAATTTCCAGAAGAAATATAAAGATTTTAACACTGATGATTTTCTAAATTATAGGATGGGAATTAAGGGTGTGTTAATGAGGTACAAATATCAAATCCAATTACTTTGCCGTTAATTATAGTATATTTTTATTGACATTTTAATGTGTAGTGACCTAAGAGAACTCTTGTCTTTATGAGATATCTCGTCGCTCATACTTCGCTATGTCGATATGACAAAACATTGTTTTTTAGTTTTGAAAAAATAAGTTATGTATTAAAATTCAAATTACGTTACCTCAGGGTTATTCTTTAACCATAACTGGTTTGTTATCCATAAATTCAATACGATAGTACTTTTCATTGAAATACACATGATGTAGTTTGCCCCTTCCCTTAAAAGGCCAATCATCATGATTCATATCCAAAGGTTTTTCTGAATCGATTTGAGGATTGAATCCAAAGAAGTTTTTCAGCATTACTTGAGAAATCCCTATACCAGATGAACTCTCACGATTATTCCATCCACGGTCTGCTATACGTACTTTTGCTGTTTTATTTAATTTGTCTTCTCCCCATAATTCCCTAGCCTGAGCCCAAGCACCTTCATAGGTAACGGGTTCTATATCATGATAAAAAGTAAGTGCGTCTTTGGCATAATCCATATTCACCATGGCGTCCATCACTTCTGGCACCCAACCATCAAAACTGCCTAAAGGCCCATGGTCTGGTCTGTCTGAATCTTTTGCGGCAATATCATCCAAAGACTGGGCCCGCATCCATAAATCTGTTCGTAGCTCCGTATTTAAAAAATCCATCATCTCCTTTCTAATTTTTGGATCTACATCGTTTGAGAGATATTTTCCAAAATATATAAAATCTAGCACATGCCGAACCTCTACTTTTTTATTGTTAGGATAAAGGCTGTTCCAAACACCGTTTCCTGCATAAAGTTCTAAAATTTTTTTTGACATTTCATCTGCTTTGTTCCGTAGTGAAATGGCTTTGGAGTTGTTGCCCCTTTTCTCGTGTAACTTAGCGGTTTCCCTCATCATCCATACATACCCTATGTTAAAGGATGGTACGGTATGAATATAGGTAGGTACACACTCTAATAAATTCCATGGATTAGCACCAAAATCGGCAAGTTTGTACAAGTCATTTTCGTATCCCGCTTTACCGTAATTTGACAAGTTTTGCCAATTTAAGGCATAAGATTCCAAATGCGAAATTACGCTTTTATCACCTATTTCATCATCAAGAAATGCATAGTCTCCCGTGGCAGCAATATAAGCCCTAATAATTCTAAATAAGCACCAATAATTGGCTGAATAGCCATTGCCGACCCCATTACCGCCAAAATTATCTTTCCCGTAATGCAAATTTGGGTCTATTTCTATCCAGGCCATGATGTGTTCTTTCATCATTTCTGGGTCTACCACGGCCCAAAGTTCTGACCAAATGGCTATATCCCAAAAAAATGTGGTGGTTGCACCCCACCTTGGGCCTCCCGTTAAATACACACGGTCATGTTGGGGTAAATTTGTATTTAAAAGATACAACATGGTCAGTGGACCGTTGTAATACACCCTTTTAGCTTTTGCATCATCCGTTTCCAAAACCGGAAAACATCCAGATACAAGGTCGTTGTTTGGTGTAAATAGCTGTTGCCACTTGTTTTCCCAATTTGTCTTTGTGCTTAAAAACAAAGAATCAAATTTTATGGTCCAATCGTTAACGTTTCGATGTATGGTGGTTGCATTATCCCCATAAGTTAAAAAATACTTGATTTTTTTGGATTCATTTGGACCCAGTTCAACATGCCAACCTGCCGTACCACCGCTATTCATTACCCTTAGATTATCAGGAGCTGTGGCCAGGGCAAATGCCGAAACTGCCGTGGTATTATTATCCTGTATAACAACACTTTGATTTACCTTTTGTGCTTGAAAATGTGTTGCGTTTAGTATCTCATTATCTGAGGGCCAACTCATCTCTGGTTCGGTTTCACCATCTACAATATGCCTTCGCATAGCTTCAATATTACCGTCTCTTCCTTCTGAACGTTTTCCCTCCCAATCTGGGAATGGATACCACCATTTCCAGTCTCCTTCCTTGTATTGACTTATATATCCTATCATATCCAAGTCTATCTGAACGTTTTTTCTGATTTTTTCAGTGTTGATAATTTCTACTTCCCACATAATGGCATCGTTTTCTACCAGCATTCGTGTAGCAGAAGTTATATCCAGTCCATCCATATTTCCTTTACGAAGTGCTTGATAAGGTTGCCACCGAAATAAGGAAGCTTTAGGTGTTTTACCGTTGATTTTCAATGTTCCTGTATGGTGTCCTCCGGAGTAGGGAGCAGAAACAAACCAACTTACGGAAGTCATATCCCGATTTAGTAGGGCTTGCCCACGGAAATTGCGAACGGAGGGTTCTATGGCCATGGTATCTGAAGCCATCCAAATGCCTGATACTTCATCTAAGGTGGGTACATTGGTAATGGTATCAACATCGCTTTTTGATTGATTTTTACAACCAACTATTGCTAACGTTAAAATAATTGCAGCGAACCAAAAATTAGGTGTTAAGATATGTTTCATGTTAATTTAGGTAAGCAATTTTGGATGTTTTTCTAACAGAATTAATATCATCTCTCCAAAATACGTATTAACCCATGAAAACCAAGGGCGTGTAAAATCTTCGGGGTGGTCTGGTAAATATGATTCATGAATAAAACCGGTACCTGCGTTACTGCGCTTTAGTTGCTCTATACAAAATAGTATTTCATCTTCATTATTGGCGGTTAATGCTCTTGAAATTGTACTTAATGGCCAAATCATTTTAGGAGGTTCAGCATAATGTGTGCTACCAATCCCTTCATCGCGCTTACCTCTCACAAATTTTGGATTCCAATCGCTTAATAGCCACTTTCTGGTATTCTGGTAAACGGGGTCATCAATTGAACAGGCACCAATATAGGGTAAGGACATAAGGTTGGGTACTGTAGATTCTTCCAGTAGTATGTGGCTACCATAACCGTCTACCTCAAAGGCATACATTTCTCCAAATACACGATGGTTGATAATGGCGTAATCTTTTACGGCTTTATCTACTTGGTCAGCCATTTCAAGACATAAACGCGCATGTTTTTTATTGTTCCTTATGTTTTCAAACATTTCTGCAAGATGCTTCAATTCTACAACAGCCATAAGGTTGTCAGGTACGTAAAGTGGAAATACACAGGCATCGTCTTGTCGGTGTGTGGCATGTATCATGCCTATTTTACGGGTAGGTCGGCCATATCCATTATTGGCAACTACTTCATTAGCACTAACAGATTCTCGCATAAAAGAATAGGGGCCGGGACTTTCAAATCGTTGCTGTTCTTTCAACGTATCGTAAATAAGTACCATGGCTTTTTCCCAGTTGTCATCAAATACTTGAGTATCGCCAGTTACCTTCCAGTATTCGTAGGCCAAACGAATCACAAACAGTAAGGAATTTATCTCCCATTTTCGTTCATGCAGTTCATCCTTCATGTCTGTTATGTCATTAATCCAATGGGTTTTTTCAGATATGTCTTTTTTAAATGCGTTTGCGTAAGGGTCTACTAAAACACAATCTGCTTGCCAGTTAATTAACCCAGCAACTATCTTTTTAAGCTTTTTATCTTTTTTGGTATATGGTATATATGGCCATACTTGGCATGTAGAATCTCTTAACCACATGGCATTTATGTCACCTGTTATAATGTGGGTTAAAGGCCTGCCGTTTTCTTCTTTGTAGAATACGGTGGTATCTAAGGTATTAGGGAAACAGTTTTCAAAAAGCCATGCCAGCTCTGGGTCTTTAAGTTGTTTTTTTACTTTTTTTATGACCTCTTCGACAGCTTTACTGGTAAATAACCGCTCTTTCTTTGGAGGTCTTTTAGATATAAAATCCTTATACGTTTTTTGCGAAAGTGTAAATTGAGGAGTTAATGCCAGCCCCATAGTGCCCAATGCTGTTTGCTTTGCAAAAATTCTTCTATTCATTATTTTTTTTTATTTGCAAAGCTTCAGCTTTCATTAACTTAATAGCCTTCCCCAGTGCTCCTGCTGCACCAAGAAAAAGATGGTTACCATAATGCTTGTGGTCAATTACGGAATACCATTCATAAAAGCCCTCGTTTTTAATCACACGGTCTAAAAAGGGGCTTATTTCTTGATAGGCCAATTCTAGGTGCCCAGTCTCAATCATTGCTTCGATAGTGCGACCACCCCACCAAGTCCAGTCGGCAGTATTAACGTAGCGATAGGGTATAGTACCGGCTCCTTCATAGAAACTTCCTAATGGGTAAGGTGGCCAGTTAATAACAGCAATGGTCATCGCGCCTGACAATTCTTTGATGGCAATCATTTTGCGGTAACTGAGTTCTATCTCTTCTTCTGTTAAAAAGCCAGCCATGATAGCGTATACGGTTCCGCCTAGGTAGTATATTTCGTCTTCATCAAATCCACTAAAAGGTGAGTCTTCAAGATATCTGTGCGGTATAATTTTCTTTCTTTGCTCATCCCAAAGGTGCTTTCTTACATTGGTTTTAATGGATTCTTTTTCAGCACTCCAGAACTCATATTTTTCCGTATCCTCTTTTATCCATTCAAGGTATTCATTAAGGGCAAGCACGTAAATAGCGTTATCGTAAACATCCACACACCAATGGGTGTCCTCTGTGATGTAAACGCCCCAGTCACTCTCGGGTTGTACATCGGTCCAGTCTATAGTAGTAGCTCCAAATATTAATCCGTATTTTTCAGAATACATTTTTGTTTTCAAAAAATTGAGTGCCATTTCGCAACGTTCTAGCACTGTTTTGCCAGCTATTACCTCATTTAGAATATCCTTTTCACCTGTAGATCTAATGTATCTTCCAATAGCTAATATCAAAGAAGATTCCTGATCGGTTTCTACTGTGTTTTTATGACCCTTAAAATCGGGTGCCGTTTTAGATAGTCTATAATCATAACCTCCAACTGTTGAAACCTCCGTGTAGCCGTCAATTATGTTACCATCATCTCCTTGAAAGTCGAAGAAAAGCAACAACCTTTCTTTAATCAACTCTCTAGGGTTTACTTCTAGTGCCACCTCAATGAATGTGGCAAAGTCTCTAATCCAAGTTTCTTTGTAGGCGTGTCCAGCTTGAAATCTTCCATCTTCTGGTTTTAAGGTTTGTTCAGCTTTTGCCAAAACCTTATCTAAGCGTTTGTCTGCCAAAATAGTCTCAGCTAATTGTAGCTTAGGATTATCTTGTTTTTCAGTTTCTTTTACAGAATTGGTACAAGAACAAATGATTAAAAGTACTAGTGATAATTTAAGAAATTTGCTCAAAATTAAAATTTTTGATTTATTAGGCTATTATTGATTAGTCTCACTAAAATTTGTCTACGTTAACAAGTGCGGTTTTTCTTTTAAGAATTTCAGTATCATCTCCCCATAAAAAGAGTTTACCCAGGCAAACCACGACCTTGTATAATGTTCTGGGTCATCAACGACATAAGATTCATGGATAAAACCAGTTCCTGCATCGGTATTTCTTAATTGATCGAGACAGAATTTAATTTCATCATCATCCTCGGTGGTTAATGCCCGTGAAATGGTACTAAGCGGCCATATTCTTTGGGGTGGCTGCGGATAGTGCGTACTACCTATGCCTTCTGTCCATTGGCCTTTAATGTATTGTGGATTATATTCACTTAGTAACCATTTTCTGGTATTTTGGTAAACGGGATAGTCAATATCGCAATAGCCAATGTAAGGCAGGTTCATCAAATTAGGAACTGTTGATTCTTCTTCAAGAATACGCCCCCCGTAGCCATCTACTTCAAAGGCAAATATTTTTCCAAATACCTCATGATCTATAATAGCATCTTTTTCTACACCGTTCCTAATTTGTTTTCTCATGAGTTCGCAGGACTTAGCAGCCTCCTCGTTGTTTTTGAATTCGCGGAACATTTTGGCAAGATTCTTTAATTCAACAATGGCCATCAGGTTATCAGGTACATAAAGCGGTAAAATACAAGGATCATCCTGACGGTGTGTGGCATGTATCATTCCGTTTTTCCTTGTAAGTCGACCATAACCATGGTTCACAAAGTATTCATAATTATCACCATAATTTCTGTAATGTTTATAGGGTCCGGGGCCATCAAAGCGTTGTTGTTCTTTCAAGGTTTTGACAATTGTTAACATAGCTTCCTCCCAAACATCGTCAAAAGGAGAGGTATCCTTGGTTATTTTGTAATACTCGTCACATAATCTGATGACGAACAATAGCGAATTGATTTCCCACTTTTGATGATGCACCCCCGGCTTAACTGGATATTTTTCTGTTGACCAGAAGCTAACCCGTTCAAAATCATCATAAAAACAACATGCATAGGGATCCCAAATAACAGATTTTACTGTTTGGTTAATTAAGCCCGCAATCATACGTTTTAATTTCTCATCTTCATTCAAGTAGGGCATATAAGGCCATACTTGGCAAACACAGTCTCGTAGCCACATGGCATCAATATCTCCGGTAATAATGTAGGTAAACGGTTTGCCATCTTTTTCTTTATAGTAAACAGTCGTATCTAAGGTGTTTGGGAAACAGTTTTCGAAAAGCCATGCCGTTTTATGGTCCTTTAATTGTTTTTTAACATCCACAATAACTTTTTCAATGGCTTCACTGGTAAATAATCGTTCTTTAACCGGTGGACGTTTGCTCACATATTTGTTGTCTTTTATTGCTGCCAATAGTGGGTTTGAAACAAGTACTCCTCCAGTTAATAAGCCTGCTTTTTTTGAAAATTCTCTCCTGTCCATGTGTTTATTATTGTTTAATTGAAATTTCTTCTTTCAGTAATTTAATAGCTTTACCTAGGGCACCTGCGGCACCAAGGAAGGTGTTTGAGCCATGGGGTTGATGGTCTATAACAGAGTACCACTCGTAAAACCCATCATTTTTAATTACTCTATCTAAAAACGGACTTATTTCTTGATAAGCCAATTCTAGATGTCCTGTTTTTATCATAGCTTCAATCGTGCGCCCTCCCCACCAGGTCCAATCGGCTGTATTTACATACACATAAGGGTCTACACCGGGGTTTATAAAACTCCCTTTTGGATATGGCGGATAGTTAATAACAGCCACCGTCATTGCGCCAGTTAGATTTTTAATAGCAAGCATTTTTTTGTAACTGGTTTCTATTTCATCTTCTGTTAAGAATCCAGCCATTATGCCGTAAACGGTTCCTCCTAAATAGAAAATTTCATCTTCATCAAATCCGCTAAAAGGGGAATCTTTTAGATATCTATGTGGTACAAATTTTTGGAGTTTTTCATCCCAAAGGTGTTTTCTAACATTAGCTTTTATAGATGCTCTTTCTGCATTCCAGAAGTTGTATTTTTCTGTATCATTTTTTACCCATTCCAAAAATTCGTTAATAGCAAGCACGTAAATGGCATTGTCATATACATCCACACTCCAATGCGTGTCTTTAGTGATAAATACACCCCAAGGACTTTCTGGTTGTACATCTGTCCAATCTACTGTAGTAGCACCAAAAAGCAGATTGTATTTTTCTGAATACATCTTTTCCTTTAAAAAGTTAAGTGCCAATTCGCAACGCTCTAAAACGGTTTTTCCGTTTTTGTTCAGTTGTAGTATGTCTTTATCGCCCGTAACATCAATGTATCGCGCTATGGCTAGTATTAAGGACGATTCTTGGTCGGTTTCTACCGTGTTCTTGTGGGCTTTGTATTTTGGTGCTGTTTCCGAATAAATATAATCATATCCAGCCTCTGTAGCTATATCAGTATAGCCGTCAACAATATTGCCGTCTGTACCTTGAAAATCGAAGAATAATAAAATTCGCTCTTTAATCATTTCTTTTGAATTTACCTCAAGGGCAACTTCAACAAATGTGGAAAAATCGCGTATCCATGTTTCTGGGTAGTTGCTACCTGCATTAAAGTTGCCATCTTTTGGTTGCAAGGTTCGTTCTGCCATAGCCAATACTGTATCTAGGCGTTTGTCCGCCAGAATAGTCTCAGCTAACTCAAGTCTTGGGTCTTTTTCTTGTTTTGTCTCATTTTTGGACTTGGAACATGATAAGATCAAGAGAAAAACTAAAGTTATGGTTGATAATTTCTTCATGATAAACCTATGTGGTTTAATTAGTTTTAAAACATTTTAGTTGTCATGGTTCAGAGAAGCAATAATGCCTTTTATATAACCAATAGTAAACGCCCTTCCGCGTTCTTCCCAAGAAATATCGCCAATAATTTTTGGTACGTGCCCTGGCATAATCATGCCTTTATAGCCAACGTCTTTAAGCTTTTTTAGTATTTTAACAGGGTCATAATACCCTGGCATATCCACAAATACCTCATTTAATTTGGTGTCATTTACCAACGAGTTGGATACGGTTTGAAAGTGGACATATATCAGCTTATCCTGCTTTGCAAAATACTCTGTCACCTCATCCAGGTCTTCTCCCATTGCCGAAAAATTACCCAAGCAGTATTGTAAACCATGATTTTCACTTTCTACCAAAGACATCCCTTTTTTATAGGCCTCAAAGCTTCTAAAAAGCTGTGGCACACCTGCCAAGGAAGGTACAGGTGGGTCGTTGGGGTGAAGTGCCAAGGTTACCCCAGCCTCTTCCGCTACTGGTAATACGCCTTCAAGAAAATATTGGTAGTAATCCCACATTTCGTCCTCTGAAAATACACGCCCGTGAGACAGTGGTGCTCTTTTAAAATCATCAAGGTCTATGCTCATAGAGTGGGCCCCACCGCGAATAGGATAGGTGGTTGAAGAGCGCCAAACACCGGTAGGCGTCCATCCATAGCCTAAAACAGGTATGCCTGCGGCACCCATATTGGCAATGGTTTCTTGCACATGTTTTAACTGTTCTTCCCTACCAGGTTGCCCCATCATTATTTTATCGTAGAAAGAAAAAGGCATGTTCTCTAAAGCTAAAAAGCGGATACCTGCGTTTTCAACGGTTTTTCGTAACATCAGGAGGTCCTTATAGTCCCAGTGGTGGTCACCCGGAAGCGGCAAGCTGTCAAAATTGGTGTCGATGAGATTGTTTCTGTACATGTTCAGAATAATTTCATCAACGCCCAATTGCTTTATGAGCATTAATTTATCTTCGGTGGGGTGCATAAAGGACCCAAAACCTGGACGCATGGGTAAATCTTTCCACTGTCCGCTCTTTAAAAGTCTTTCCATATATTTTTAAGTTGGATTCGTTATTTAGTAATTGAATAGGTTTCGCCATAGAACTTTGTAGTTTCCAGTTGGCCGTTTTTGTAAATTGAAAATGTTTTTCTTTCTAGTTGAATGCTATAGCTGTCGTTGTTCCATTGTACATCTTCCAGTAAAGCTCTACCAATATCCTCGTGGTTATAAGGTTTTATAGATAAGCTGTTTTCTTGAATGTTTACACCAAAGGTTCCAAATACAATGGCTTCTAAACCCGCGCCAGCGGCTATCTGAACAGGCATGGAGGAGCGGTCCTGTTCCGCAACATCAATACGGGGGTTTTGTGGGAGATACGGGAAATGCTCTATGTAACGAATGTTGCGCTTTAAAACGTCCCACCCTTTGCCTGCAAAACCTTTAGCGTATAAATTACGTGAAATACGACCGGGCATACCGGCGTATTGGCCTCCGCCACCCCAATCGGAATCTATTAAATCCCAATGCACGGTATCGCGACGGGCAATGGAGTAAACACCATATTTTCCTAAAAATTCGCCTTCTTGAAGATGGCTTACTAGTTTATAGGCTTGGTGGGTGGGTAAATAATCGGTGCCTAATAAATCGAATAGGTGGTAGGTCCAAATGGTGCCTTTGGTTCCGTCTGGATAATAATTATCAAACCACCCCAGTTCTTCATTCCACATATACTCATCAACTAAAGATTTTAGTTTTTCAGCGTCTTTAAAGAATCTCTTTTCTAATTTACTTTCATTTCTTTTCTTCGCCCAATCGGCCATGGTGTATAACAAATCGATGGTAAGCGTATTGGTAATGGGTACGACATGATTATAACCATCGGTTCGTATTTCAATAATCTTTTCGGTATTGTAGCCCACATCTATTAAACCTAGTTTGTTGGTGTAATTATCCTGCAATTCATCTACCCAGGCTTGCATCCATTGCCAAACGGTCTTACCGGCGGCCATTTCATCAAAAATGGAATAATCGTTGGTATGGCGTAAGTAGGCTTCTATCATAATTTGAAGCGCAAAGGGTTCTTGTATGTATAGAATATCCCAATGGGCACCGTTCCAGCCAACATAGGTGCGTTTTAACTGTACTTGTTCAAAATCGGTTATAATGGCACCTTTTAAGCTTTCGGGGTCCAACATAGCGAGAACATCCGAGGAATAGGAATTATCCCAACTAATCGTGTAGGGCCAGGTACCTACGGCCCAAAACACGTCTGATATATAACTTGGGTTTTCATACCTGCTCATGAGTACAGAAAGCAAACATCTGTAATAATACTCTTGGAACTGCGCATTATCGCTCGTTAATTTAGGGAGTTTTTTATAGGCCCATTGGAGCATCTCGCGTGTTTTTTTATCCGCTTGCTCCATACGCTCTTTAATATCGTTTTGTACTATTTGTGGCGCGCTATCATTGGCATCATAAAAATGAACGGCAAAATAAAAAGTTTGTGTAGTGCCGGGAGCCATACTAATTTCAAAACCTTTATCGCTTATGGTCTTAATAGAGGATGATACTCTTACATGTGCTTTTTCACTACCAATGGTAAAGGCATCTATATTCTCAGCTTTTGCAGAACCTGCCGTTGCACCTTGTTTGGAGTACTGCTCTACAATTTCTGTAACCTGATTGGGTATAATGGCCATGTTTAAGTCCTTGGAATTTCTATTGGTCAATTCCAGTTTTATAAAGACTTCATCGTCTTCAAAGGACACATTGGTCCAACTTTTAGCTGCAAAGCTTACCCATTTCTTGTTGTATTCCTTATGAAAGGTGGCCGACCTGTAATATTGGTTGGGTTGCCATTTTTCATCTTGTGTTACCATTATTGATGGCGAGTTAGGCCTGAAGTTAGACCCTAATGGGTCGTGGCTTTCCCCATCATCAATCCACGATTTCCATTTGGTAGGCACATCGTCTTCAATTAATCGTTCCGTGCCCTTATCGTAAAAATTAAGGTTGAATTCATACCGTGGTGCCCCTAACGGTAGAAACCACACATTTGTAAATTGCGTCACACTGTACTGCCTTGGGGAAATAAATCCGCGATAATTTACTAGAAGAACCTGCTCATCATCAAACTTGATGTCTTCCCTATGCATGGCATAGTACTCAGGGTCTGCCGGTGTATACTTTTTTTGTGCCGTGGCTAAGTTGCATAGTGTAACACTTGCCAGAAAAATGAATAATCTTTTTTTTATCATGGTTCTATTTTATTTATTCAATGGGTAATAAATCGGTTCGGCGGATGGATTGGTTGTTATCATCTAGTAAGGTCACTTCATTAAGCCTTACTAAAGCGTCCTGTTCTGGATTACCAATGGTTGGTAAGCTATCTTTTTCAAATAAAATTTTGATACCATCTGCGCTAACAGGAGTATTGAATTTAACATGAAATGTATTTCTGATTTTTTCGTCCGGGGTACTTTTAAATTCAATTTCACTTAACTTCTCTCCATTACGGGCATACAATTTGAAGGTATCATGGATTGGAAAGATATCTCCTCTATCGGCGATTATTATCATACCACCAACGGTTTTTTCTTCACTTAAATTAAATGCTAACCATATATCTTCTGGCTTCTCCTTAGTGCCTCCACCATATTGTTTGGATACCCAACCACTGTAATAACTACCATCGGTTGCTTTTAGAGAATTGAAGTAATTGTTGTAATCTGATTGACTGATATTTTGATTCACGTCTACAAATCTTCTATAGCGATAAACCATGTCTTTAGTATTCGTTTTATAGACTTCCACATTGATTACACTTCTTTCTTTAATTTCAAAAGGGCCGGTGTATTTTTTAGCCTCACTACTAATGGTCCTGGTTTCCAAGGTATAGTACATCTCCAATCCAGGTTTTGCGCACGTAATGGTAACAACTGTTTTTGGTCTAAATGTTTCAAAGGTATTGGGGGACAGGTATTCATGTGAAATCTCCACTGGTATTTTCTCCATAGTTATAGTGGCAGCATCAGAATAGTCTCCAATATTGCCCGCATTGTCCACGGCAGCCACTTTGTAGTAGTACGGTTGGTTTACTTTAGCGGTAGAATCGGCATACATTTGCCGGTTCAATTCTGCGGTACTGTATGTTTTATGAAATGTTATGGAATCTTTTGATGGTATTAATTCATCAAGAAGGTTTTCTTTACTTGGTGTAAAGTTTGCATTTTCACTTCTGTGAATGAGATATTTATCCACATCATTCTCAAAATTTGTATAAAACCAAAGGTTCACATAGTCTTCTGGAGCCAAAGAAGATACGTGGGCCGTATATACGCCCTGCACCTTATTGGGTTTCGCATTTTTCTCATCGCTCTTTAACGTGGTACACTTTACGGCTTGCGATGTATTGCCCCTGTTGTTCGCTTTATCAACAGGTTGTACCCTATAATAGTAGGTGGTATTGGGTTCAACACGTTTATGCCCCCAACCACCATAATTCAGCTCGGTTTTATCTAGGTATTCGGTTGTTTCTGATGTTCCAATGAAATTCAATGCATTGGGTTCGCACAAAGCATTCAGACTTCTGTACACATTGTAATGACTGTGTGTATTTGTGCTACCCTCATTATTCCAAGTAATACGCACTGCTTCATTAGATACCGCTTCTGCCTGAACTGTAGGCACAATTTGTGATATGTTAGGTTCGCTTAAAAGGCGTATGGTCTGGATACCATGGCCATTAATTTCAAAAGTTATTTCATTATTGGTAACAGGAATTTCTGTTTTGTCCTTTTCAACAAGATTTAAAATGTAGGCTTTGGTAATAGTTGCATCTAGGTTGAGTTTTACGTTCACCTTGGATGTTTTACCCTCTAATTCAAAAAACCGTATGATGAAGCCATCCCCGTTCGCTTCGGCCTTTTTTAATGTAGTACATACTACGTTTTTGGTATCGGTACCTAAGTATGAACGTTTTGGGGCGTTTTGGCCTTTTTTGTTTTTTTCTATGTATTGAGGTATGATAGGATGTGAACTTTCCCAACCAAAATTGTAGGCCTTTCCTTTTTGCCAATTACCGGCATGACTGTTTATTGAAAAGGTGTAGTTCTTAATACCCGGTTGGTCTACCTGCACATTGGTTTGAAAGAAATTGTTCATTAAAAAGAGGAACATGTTACTGTTCTCCGGTTTTACAACATCTTCTTTAGGTCTTCTACCGTCATTGTTCCAATACACAGGTCTTGGATGCCCGTAGTTCACCAAATTTGTTTCAACGGTTGATAGCGTTACCCCAAACTCATCATTGGAGGCATCGGCAAAATGTTGAATAGCATAAAATGATGATTCTGCCGACTCAAATTGTAAATCCTTATTACCGGGTTGAGTTACCGCACCTGCCAATTCATGATGGTGCTGATAATTGGGAACCTTAACAGGAATGGCACAAAATGCAGCTTCTTTTAAATATCTGTTCCATCCAGAAATGAGGGCTTCGCCATTGGAGAGTTTCTCAACTTCCAAATCAAAATCAAGTTTCTTTACCTTATGATGTACATAAACAATGAGTTCTACCTTACCGGTTAAATAAGCGCTTTGGCTAATATGAATTTCGTCCATTACCGGTCCCTTGTAAAGTTTTATATTGGTAAAGTCCGTTTCTTTCCATTCCTTACTAAAATGGTCGTAGTGAATGTATTCGCCCAATGCGTAAGGGGAACTTTTATCTATTATATTTTTGTTCAATTCTTTGTCAATAACATCTGATATGATGTTTTTTCCCCTATCCAATGTCAATTCATAGAAATCATTTGCTATACTGTTGGCATCACTTAAAGTAGAGCTATTATATGTTGGTTTTTTTGTTTCTTTAATAGCATAGGTTTGATACCCCATTGCCGGTATATTTTGGGCATAAAAAGCGATTCTACCGTCTGTTAACTTTTGATGTGTTAAGGGCTTTTTGGTATTGGGGTCGATAATGTTGAAATGGACGTAGGGAATTTCATTTTCATTAAGGTACACTACCTCGCCCCGTTTCCAATTTAAACCATTGTAAACTACTATGGCGTTGGATTTGGTTTGTATTTGGCCTCCAATTTTTTCCAACGACACATTGAGCGCATCCTCGTTATAGGCTATGGCCTCATCCACCAAAGTTTCATGCATTTCATTTTCGGTCTCGTAGTACTTATGATTACCCCCGTCATAACAACCATTAGTGTGCTCATGGTACATGACGATGCGGTTATAGGCTTGAAAAATATCCTTTTCCGGATAACCACCGCTTGTGTTCATAGCTATGGTTGCCAGTTTCTCGGTAGTGGGTATGGCGTAATTGGCGCGTCTTGCTTTTGCCAATAAGTCGGCATCAATAATTTCTTGGTCGTTCCAGCTGTCCGGTGCGTCTTTGGCCACTTCTTCTATCATACCAGGTTTTAGTTGCGACTCTAAATCCTCAAAATAGCTGCTTACCAAAGAGGTTCTAAATTTTGGGTATTCATACTTGGCGTTCCATTCCTTTATGTTTTTTGCGTTATCTAGGGTTGGCACTGAAAAATCATGACTATCATATGCCAAAATACAGTCGAACTTCCAGTCCAATTCCACATGGCGGTCTATAAGATAGGACACCCCTTCCATGTCCCAAGTAGTTACCTTATTGGGCGAATAATAAGAGTCTGTTCTTGCCAATGGAACGTTTTCTGTATCTCCATCAGGGCTTAGCCATTTAAACGCTGGTTTATCGAACATATCGTACAGGCAATTTGGGTGGTTGCTACCATGCATAAAATAGGATATATCGGCCTCTTTAAGGTATAGCGGCCACGAGCGGGTAATCCCCGTTACATCATTAATTAAGGCTAATTTAGAAGGAGCAACGTCCAGTTTGTCTATTACGTAGCGGTTTGGCGTATAAAAGCTTCGTGCCAACATTTCATAACCCACCATTTGTGAAGATATGGTGTTATGGTTTGCAGAAAAACCAATTCTGCCTTCGTTCACCCTTCGCTCAAACTCTTTGATTTTTTCAGGTGTTTGTTTTGATATCCAACGAATTAAAGGTTCACTGGTTTCAATATTCCACCTAAATTGGTCATTTTCGTTCCAGGAATCTGTCTGTTTACAAAACTCAAGTGCAGTATCGATACCCGCTTCTCGTACTGCTTTTCTAATATTTTGGTAATATGTAATGAAACCGAGGTCTTGATGCGAAACAGCCGCGTAATATACTTTCCACTTTTTTTGTGGTTGCCATGTAAGCTTTTTTTGTGCCACAATTTTGCCTCGGCTATTTAACAGTTCTAAGGTGATTTGGGTTGCTTTATTTATATCAGCAATCATAACATCATGTACTGAAGTCCCCTTTGCTAAATCACCTAAATCTTGTTGGTAGGTTTTAGAACCATCTACTTCAATGTTTAGTTTTACTGGAGTTTTAATTGATTTATTTTCAATACTAAGTTTAGCTATCTGTTTTAGGGATTCTCCATATTCAACTTTAGGAAAGAATGGTGTAGGTGTAACATCTGTAATTTCAATTTTTGAGTTTTGAGCAGGTAGCGAAAGGCCACAAATTAAAGCTACTAGGATAAAAAAGTTTCTCATAATTTTTTTAAAAAATGAATATTGCTGTTGATGATTATAGAAACCAGACAAAACATATCAGCTTTTAATAGCGCATAATGAATGAACCAGAATAGCCATTCAAAAGACTCAATTTGTGGGAAGCAATAGTTTAGTGGTTTTAATAATCTGAATAATAAATCTTATTCCCTGTAAAATTAAGTACAATATAGATGTGAATATGATATAAAAGTTGCTAAAATTGAGTCAATATTAACACTCTGTTTCAAAAGATGCTTTTTAGATTACATCTTAATTTTGGTATTCAATTTCAAAAATTGTTTTGGGGTAAGCCCATTATTAAGGACCTTAAACTTTTTGTTGAAATGTTGAATGGTGGGAAAACCGGAGTGTAAAGCAATAGTGTTTATCGATTGTCTTTTAGAGTCTAAAAGCAGGCGCTTTGCATAGTTTATGCGATACTCATTTAAAAAATCAAAAAACGTTTTTCCTGTTTTTTGCTTGAATAAACGGCAGAAGGAAGGTTTTGTTAAACAGGCTATATCAGCCATTTCTTGCAAGGTAATTTTGTCCTTAAAATTGTTTTCAATGTGACTGAAAATCTTGTTCACAAGCCCATGGTCCTTGTTGGTTAATTGTGGCAAATAGCCAGGGCTTGCTAGTAGTTTATAGTCTTTGGCTTCGGTTAATTCGAATAACAAATTGAATACCGATATCCATTTTCTAAGTCCGGTTTTATCGTTTATGTCTAAAAAAAGGGATTTGATTTTTGCGCTGGTCTGAGGTGAAAATGACATACCTCTTTCGGCCAATTCAAAGAGTTCTACAAGAGGTTGTAGCTCTTGCGCCTTTTTGAACATATTATGCATGAGGTCTGGTGGAAATTGAAGGGTGATGCGAATACTTCTATCTAAATCTTTGGTCTCAATGGAAGACGTTGTGCTGTTATTTATCCATCTATGCGGTAAATTAGAACCTATTAAAACTAAATCTCCAGCCTTGTATCTGGAGGTATGGTCACCAATGTAACGCACACCTTCACTTTCTAGAATTAATGTTAATTCTAACTCAGGATGAAAATGCCAAGGCATATCAAAATCTGCTTGGTCTATATAGGTACACCTAAATGGCGTTTCCTCATCGAACAGAATTTTATAAAATGATGCTTTCATTTAATTTTAAATACAGCTAAAGTTAAAAATAACTGACTAAAAATAAAGCCGGCTACCTTAAAAAATTAGATAACCGACTTTGTTCTTGGAAAATACTAAGGGTTATTAATCAGTTTTTAAACTATAAGTTTCTATAGCATACTTGCCAATTTCTAATTGAGGTGCAACGGGTACAGGGTTTTCTTCAATAATGTTGGTATGATGATAAGATTTAATATCAAAATAAGAGGATACATTCACTGTTTCCGTACTACCCTCTACATTATACATCCTTGTAATAAAATCTTCAGAATCTTCTGCTTTTTTGATGGTAGTGATGATAATATTTTCAGCGTCAATAGAAAAGAAACTCAAGTTTTCAGATAAAAAAGGTTTTGATGCCGTAATAGGATTCACTACCACTTGGATAGGCTCGTTTTTTTGTTTCGCTATTTTTTGACCTAATACACTACCTGCTTTGGTAGAGGTGAGCACATTATGAAAATCGTGATTACCACCCTGAGAATATTCATTCCCTTCCCAGTGGCAGGAGGTTCTGCTGGCTAATAGCAAATGCTGTAAAATATTGCTGTTGGTTTTGCCCGTTGGGTCTATCCAGTCGGCAGCAGCTACAGAAGAACTAAGGGTAATCGATACGTCATCATCTGTTGCCGAAATCCAATCGATAATAGCTCTTGGATGCACATCTTTACAAAGTGGAGTGTAACGCTCTCCAGCGGTTTCAATTTCATCTTTTCCAACTCTTACCGTGCCAAAAGGTACCTCATGGGCTATTTCTGGATTATCCATGTTTACTGGGAATGCTGTTCTAAATTCTCTGTAAAGTTCTCCAGACCAATTGCGTAAAGTTGTATCAAAATAAATACGTTTTAGGTTATGGTAAAGCGTTACATCTTGCCTTACAATAGCATGCTTAATTTCCTGTTCTAGTCTGTATTTGGTGTAAACAGGGCCGTTTTCTAAAACTTCCCAATTGGAATTGTGCATGCTGACTTGGTCATAATCTACCATAGTGGGCTGTTGTACGTCTCCAAATTCTCCAGCGCCATTTCCAACAGATTGCATTGTGAATACATCGCCTGTTTTAAAGGCGGTATTATCAAAAAGTTCTTTGTTCAATTCTTTATCGAAAACCGAGGTCATACCACCTTTTTCAAAGTTGATGCGATAATATGGGTTTTCGTAAGCACCTTTTGAAGCATTGGTATTGTTGGAAAAGGTTATTTTTTTGTTTTGCACATAATACGTGGCGTACCCTATCGATGGAATATTTTCGGCGATAAAAGTAACATCAGCGCTTTTTAGGCTTCCATCGTCATGATATTTAACATTGGTAATTTGCGATGGTATTTCCTTTTTGTCTTTATTTACTATAGTGATACCGTTTTTAAAGCCTTTTGGAAATTGAAGAGTAGTAGTTACCGGGTCTGTTCTTTCCCAAGACAAACTGTTAAAAAGGACAATAGGTATTCCTAATTTTTCATTTTTTTTGATTTTAGAAGCAATGAGATCTAAACCTTCATTTAAAAGGTTTTGCCCCATGGTCCTTGATTTCACCAGATTTTCCTTAAACAGATTATCTGTAACGTCTCCATCATGTCCACCCCAACCGTGGTCTGGATAAATCTTGGCTTGCCAAGCTTCATCAAAAGTTTCAAAGGGATAAGGTGCTTTAACGGGGTCTAGTTTATTGGCAATGGATAGAAATTTTTCAGCGGCCGGCAGTAATTTAGAACCCTCTCTACTCGCAGTAAGGGCATCATGATGCCCAGGCCCATGAATGTACACCCATACATTAGGGCGTTCTCCCATAATGGTATCTACTTTGGTGGCATGTTTTTCGGCTAATGGCAAGTATTCATCAACCGTCATCAGTTCCATTTTTGGTAAATTCACTTCAATCTCTTTTCTGTTGCTATCCTTTATTTTTTCAAAAGTATTCCACGTATCAATGTAGTCTGAATAATCAATGGCTGGCAACATGTCTTGGCTAGATAAAAGCGGAGTGTGTATTTTACCGTCTTCAAAACTATTTTCCCACCACAATATTTGCTCCGCGCCATATTTCATTTTATTGTTCATGTCTCTGGAGAGATACAGTAAATCGTTGCCATAATGGCCAGGGGAGTAGGTAAACACCGAACTACCATCTGGACTCGCCCAATGGAACATACCTTTGGCATGTCTGCTAATTACCATATAATCTACACCTGCTTTTTTAAGTATTTGTGGCAACTGCATGGTTTTACCGGGCACATCCACATTCCAGTATACTTTAGAGTCGTATCCACCAAAGGTCTTTTTTACCCATTTTTTACCTAAATACAATTGCCTTACCTGGTCTTCGGCATCGTACATATCTTCATAAGGACAGTTGTAGGTGGCGCCAACGGATACTAATTTTCTATTAAGCAATTCTGTAATTTTCGCTTCAGACCCTGGGTGACGGTCTATGTATTCGCGTAACATTAAACCATCTTCAATGTCAAAACCATAGTCGTCGCGTATAAATGCGTCTTTAAGTACTGGAGCCAGAAGTAAGGTGTCTCTTAAAATAATGCATACCGCTGGTCTGTCTACCCAAGCAATATCTTGATGGCTGGAATTCATTATTGAAACCAAACCTTTTTCGTATTTATTATCAAAGAAGTTATCATAAGTATCGAAGAATTCAGGCTTATATAGCTTGGCTAAAGAGGCGGTCCAGTAGGGATTGTAATTGGTCATATGATGGTATAAAAATGAACCAATAATGTCGGTTTTCATACCAGAGCCGTCGCCTTTTTCAAAAGTTACTTTTATAGTTTCATTGTTATAAATAACCTCAAAACTATGTTTAGGGGCATTAATTTGGAAAGACGCTTTTGCCAGTTCGCCTTGACCTTTAAACGTTTTTAATTTACTCTTTTTTCCGTCGGAAATTAATTGAATGGATTTGCCCGCAAAATGGGCAGGCGCATCTACATAAAGCACATTATCTTTCTGTTTGATGCTGAAGGCCATTTCCTCTGTAACTGATTTATTGATGCGCTCAACCACGTCCGTACCCTTAAAAATCATAAACCAACAGTTGGAATTTTTTTTGCGACCTATCACTTTTATTTTGGCACTTTCTCCTTTTTTAATTTTTGAGGTAGGCACCGACAATCTAAAAGCTCCGAGACCATCCCCATTGGCATCACGTCGAACCAAAATGTATTCAGCATTACCATTACCTGGATTTTCGGTAACTGAGAGTGAACCATCCTTATTAGAATTGAAGGTTAGCAGGTGTTGGTCGTTTACAAAAATGTCAAACGATTCTCTTAGATTAAAATCTATGTCGCTTAGATAAAAGAAGTTAACTACTTCCTTATTGTAGTTTTTAGGAACTTCTCCTGTTAAAAATTCAAACCCTTTTTTACCCGTAGTCGCTCTCGAAATCATGGCAACATTCATGTCTTCCCGAAGCGATGGGTAAAGAAAATATTCTGAGCCAGAAAGCATTTCTTTGTAACCTTCAATATCATCTTTACAAATTTGATGCAAGCGGTAATTGGTGTTTAGCTCTTGAATATGGCTTATACTAGTACCACCACCATGATACAGTTTGTTGGGTGACGCGTTGGCATAGGATAAGCATGTTGTTAAAACAATACTTAATTTTAAAAACAAATGTTGCATTACATTATGATACGTTGTCCTCATTTTTTATTCTTTTTAATTTCGAGACTGAAAGTTTCTATGGCAAATTTGCCTATTTCTAAATTTGATGAAATGGGTTTTGCATCCTCCTCAATGATATTGGTATGTTTATAACCCTCAATATCAAAGTAAGAAGTTATGTTTACAGTTTCTTTCACATCTTTCAAATTATACATGCGGGCAATGACATCATCTGTATCTTCCGCATTTTTGATAGTGGTAATAATGATGTTCTCAGAATCTATAGAAAAGAAACTTAATTTTTCGGATAAATAAGGTTTTGCTGTTGTAATGGGGTTTATAACCACTTGAATAGGCTCATTTTCTTGTTTGGCTACTTTCTGGCCTTCAACACTACCTTTTATTGTTGAAGTTAATACATTATGATAAAAATGGTCGCCTCCTTGCGAATATTCGTTACCCTCCCAATGGCAAGACCTTCTACTAGCCAACAATAAATTCTGTAAAATTGTGGTGTCGGTTTGTCCTGTTGGGTCTTTCCAATCGGCTGTTGAAACAGAGGAACTTAAGGTTACGGTCATATCATCATCTGTAGCCGAAATCCAGTCTATAATACCTCTTGGGCGAACATTTTTACAAAGGGGTGTGTAAAAATCTCCGGCTGTTTCAATTTCGTCTATCCCAACCCTTACCTTTCCAAAAGGGACTTCATGAGCTACCTCGGGGTTATCCATATTTATGGGAAACGCAGTTCTAAATTCTCGATACATTTTACCATCCCAATTTCTTAAACTGTTATTAAAATAGATGCGTTTTAAATCGTGGTAAACAGTAACATCTTGCCTTACAATGGTATGTAAAATGGGTTGTTCTAATCTGTATTTTGAATAAACAGCGCCATGTTCTATAATTTCCCACTTTGGGTTGTGTTTACTCACATGGTCAAAATCTTTCATGGTAGGTTGTTGTACATCCGAAAACTCGCCAGCTCCGGTACCAACAGATTCCATAGTAAATATTTCACCTGCTTTAAAAGTATCATTTTTAAAAAGATTCTTTTTTAATTCTTTATCATAAACCTGTGCAATACCACCGTCTTCAAAATCAATTTTGTAAAAAGAGTTTTCGTATTGGTTTGTATTGCTATTGGTTTTTGTATTGCCTTTTGAAATGCCATTATTCTGAAGGTAATAGGTGGCATACCCTATAGATGGCACTTTTGCAATAAAAGTGATATCTGCACTTTTAAGACTGCCATCTGAATAATATTCTGGGTTGCTTATTTGAGAATGAATTTGTTCTTTTTTTGAAGTAACTACACTGATATTAAAAAAGGAACCTTTTGTAAATTGAACTTTGGTTGTTACGGGATCCACTCTATCCCATGACAAACTATTGAATAAAACCAAGGGCATACCTAACTTTTCGTTTTTCTTTATTTTGGAAGCGATGAAATGAATGCCTCTATCTAAAAGCTTTTGCCCCATAACTCTAGATTTCACCAAATTAGCCTTAAACAGGTTGTCGGTGACATCGCCATCATGACCGCCCCAACCATGATCTGGATATATTTTGGCTTGCCAAGCTTCATCAAATTCTTCAAAAGGATAAGGCATTTTAGCAGGGTCTAGTTTATTGGCAATGGCAAGGAATTTTTCGGCTCCTGGTAATAATTTAGAGCCTTCCCTACTAGCGGTTAAGGCTTCATGGTGACCTGCGCCATGGATATATACCCATACATTGGGGCGTTCTCCAATAATAGTATCTACTTTGGTGGCGTGTTTCTCGGCAAGTGGCATGTACTCATCAACCGTCATTAATTCCATTGGTGGTAAATGGATGTCTTGAGTTTCGCCGTCCTCGTTTTTTATCGATTCAAATGAATTCCAAGCCTCGATATAATCAGAATAATCAATGGCGGGTAACATGTCTTGGCTAGAGAGTAGTGGAGTTTGTACCTTATCTGTATCAAAGTTTTGTTCCCAAAACATAATTTGTTCTGCACCGTATTTTATTTTGTCTTTCATTTCTCCGCGTCTTAGCATGGTTTCATCAACGCCATAATGTCCGGGAGAATAGGCAAAAACAGAACTACCATCAGGACTTGCCCAGTGAAACATACCACGTGCATGACGGCTAATAACCATATAGTCTACACCCGCTTTTTTCAGTATTTGTGGTAATTGCAAGGTTTTTCCTGGTACATCAACATTCCAATACACTTTAGAATCGTAACCACCAAATGTCTTTTTTACCCATTTTTTACCTAGATATAATTGGCGCACTTGGTCTTCGGCATCGTACATATCTTCATACGGGCAGTTGTATGAGGCTCCAACCGATATAAGTTGCTTATTTAAAAGCGTGGTTATTTTGTCTTTTGAATCTGGATTTCGGTTTAAGTATTCTCTTAGCATCAGACCATCTTCTATATCAAACCCATAATCATCTCTAATAAATGCATCTCTTATAACAGGTGTTAACAGCATGGTGTCTCTTAAGATAATACACACTTCTGGCCTGTCTACCCAAGCAATATCTTGGTGGCTGGAGTTCATGATGGATACTTGCCCGTTTTCGTAGGTTTTATCAAAAAAGTCATCATATGTATCGTAAAATTCTGGTCTGTAGAGTTTTGTTAAAGTAGCTCGCCAATCATTTTTATAGTTGCAATTATGGTGTAAGAGGTAGGGACCTTGAATATCGGTTGTTGTGATGGTACCATCATTATTTTCAAATTCTATAGTCATGCTTTCATCTCCATAAGTAATTGAAAAACTGGTTTTAGGCGCTGGAATTTTAAAGGAAGCTTTTGCAAGTTCACCAATGGCTTCAAATATCTTTATTTGACTTTTAATACCATCACTGGTTAGATATACTTTTTTTCCAGCAAAATGGGTTGGGGCGTCTACATAAAGTAGACCATCTTTTTCTTTAATATCAAAAGACGCCCCATTAAGAGCTAACTTGGTAATGTGCTTAACGGCGGTATTGGATCTAAATATCATCGCCCAAGCATTATCATTTTTCCTGTGACCCTCTATGCTAATTTTTGCAGATTCACCTTGCTTTAAAAAAGAGGTGGGTACTGTTAATCTCACGGCCCCGTAACCGTCACCATTGCCATCACGTTTCACTAATACGAATTCAATTTGGCTTTTGGGTACATTATTGGTTACTTCTAAAACACCATTCTCGTTAGCCTTAAATGTGAGAAGAAATTCATTGTTAACACGGACATTAAAATGGTCTCTATGCTTCAAGGATAGGTTGCTTATCATGAAAAAAGTAGCTGTTTCTTTGTTATAATCTACAGGTACTTTACTGGTAAGAAATGCGATAGGTTCATCGTTACTGTTAGACCTTGTAAAAAGCGAATTGTAGAGTCCTTCTTGTATACAGCCATAAGCAGAAAAATGCCTGCCACTTAAAGGCTTGTAATAGCCTTCAAAATCATTTTTACAAATATTATAGAGTTTATAATTAGTGTTAAGCTCTTGAATATGACTATTGCTGTTGCCTTCATGGAAAAAAAGAGAAGGATTGTTATCAAAATGATTAGCATTGAGGCTAAAGGTTAGACTGAGAAAAATAATGAAGATAAATCTCATAATTTCTTATTTTTTTTAAGTTTACATTGTGCTAAATCGGTTTAGTTTTCAAATACAACGTTTAACTAAATCGGTTTAGTTTTTCAAATATATAGAAAAAAAGCAAAAAAGCAATGAATCGTATATGGATTTAGATAAAAAAAATTGAGTGAAGTTATTCGGGTTATTTAAAGAGTTGTTTGTCGAAATAAATTAATCATAAAGAATCCTTTTATCTAAATTTAAAATTAGTTAAATGATGGTGTAATTTCATTATTACCGTTAAAGATGATGATTACATTTCTTGTGGCTAGTTAGTACTACATTGTAAAATAATATCTTTTTTTTTATCTTAATTAGATAAAAATCAAAAAATAATTAATTCATAAATTTAAATTAATGAAAGTCAATTTAACTATCAAATTTAAATTGACCATTATATGGTTATTTGTAATTCCAATTTCGATAATTGCTCAAGAAAATGCAAAGTCAATTGAAGGTAGATGGAATTTAACAATTCACGAAAAGGATAATAATTATGCTTCTTGGCTAGAGATAAAGCCTTGGAGCAGTTTTATGGTAGGCTCATTTTTGCATATAGGAGGGTACCCTAGGCCTATTTCAAAAATTGATGTCAATGATAATTTCTTTAGCTTTTCTTTACCTTGGGAGATGGAAGAAGATATTCTCATGGTAAAAGGTAATATTAGTGAAGACAAACTAGAAGGCGAAATTTATTATCCAGATGGTAAGCTTTGTAAATTATCAGGAATTAGGGCTCCTGAACTGCCATATGTAAAGAATCCCGTTTGGGGTAAACCTATTGTGCTTTTTAACGGTAAAGATTTAAACGGATGGAAACCCATGGGGATGAATCAATGGATTGTTGAATCTGGAGTTTTGAAAAGCCCAAAACCAGGGTCAAACCTTATTTCTATTCAAGAATTTATGGATTTCAAGTTACACATAGAGTTTAGGTATCCCAAACATGGAAATAGTGGCGTATACTTGAGAGGAAGATACGAGGTACAAATTGCCGATAGTAAGGGAAAGATTCCAGCAAATGATCAATTTGGTAGTATTTTTGGTTTTTTAGAGCCTAATGAAATGGTCGCTTTAGAACCTAGTGAATGGCAACGTTATGATATTACATTAATAGGAAGGAGAGTAACTGTCAAGGCTAATGGTAAAATAATTATTAATGATCAGAGAATTCCAGCTATTACAGGAGGAGCAATTAATAGTAACGAGTTAGAGCCAGGACCATTTATGCTTCAAGGTGACCATACTCCTGTAGAATATAGAAACATTGTTGTAACACCATTAATAATTAGAAATGATTAACTTTTAAAGCTGTTGAGGGTTTAAACAATGTTGTTCGTCTAAAAAATAAGTTAAGGCAAAAAAAAACTTTTAGTTTCGACTGATTTGCTCAAACGTTTGTGCTTATTTTGAAAAAATGAAAACAATATCATTACAAGAAATATCAACAGCGCTAAAGGTTTCAAAATCTACAATTTCCTATGTGCTAAACGGAAGGGGTGATGAAAAAAGAATTAGTATAAACACTCAGCAAATGATTGAGGAGTATGCTAAAGCACACAATTATAAGCCTAATCCACTAGCTAGAAGTCTCATTGTGGGTAAAAGTAATATGATAGGTTTTGTTTTACCTAATATTGCAGATTTCTTTTTTGCAAGAATTACAAGGAGCATAGAAAAAAAAGCAATGCAATCAGGTTATGAAGTTGTTTTTAGTAGTACAGGTGAGGATAAAGAAAGAGAAGAGAAAAGTATACAATCAATGCTGGATCGTAATGTAGATGGTTTAATAATAGCATCAACTCAAAAAAATGAAAAGGACATTTTGCGGCTTACTCAAAATAAATTCCCTATGGTACTCATAGATAGAAAGTACCCTGATATTTCAACCAATTTTGTGGGTTTAAATAATATAGGAGGTATTACCATGCTGGTAGAGCATTTAATTAATATGGGTAGAAAAAAAATAGGATTTGTTTCGCTTAATATGGATTTATTAACGCTCAATGAACGATTGAATAGCTATGAAGAAACTATGAAACGAAATGGGTGTGAAGTTAAAAAAGGTTTTATTCAACAATTGGAGTATAATCATACTGATAATGATATGGAAAGAATTATAAAAATTATGCTCTCAAAATCTATTGGTGTTGAAGGTTTAATTTTTTCTACACAGTTCTTAGCAGCAGATGGAATTAGGGCTTTAAATAAAATGAATATTAAAGTTCCAACAGATATGGCCGTTGTTAGTTATGGTCATAAAAATGATTTTGATCTATTTAAGGTACCTCTTACTGCAATTGACTTTCCTGTTGAAGAAATAGGAGAAAAAGCTGTAGATATATTATTGGAAAACATGAAAGATATAAATATGAAAAAAGAAGAGTTTTACTTTAATACTGAGTTAATTGTAAGAGAATCATGTGGGAGTCATTAAATTTAAATTTTGCTAAATGCTCAAACGTTTGAGCAATAGTGTTGATGAAATTTAAATTTCTCTAAGTCCCAGATTTATGGAGCAACAAAAAAATAAGTATTACTAAAATTAAGTTAGGCCTATAGAGGTAATTATTAAAACAATTATAAAAAAATGAAACAACTAAATTTTTTACTAATGGTGATCCTGCTCGTGCTTTCAGGAAGCATTCAAGGCCAAAATTACATAAACGGGTATGATAAGGATGTGGACGGGGTAAACTTTGCTTACCCTTCGCCCTATTCATACAATAATGAGTGTTATTTGACCAGAGCTCATAAAGATGTTGGGAAAATGGAGTGGCAAACTGATGAAATTCCAACATCACTTAAATCTAAAACGGTCTCTTTCATCTGGGTATATGGAATAGATGTAACCCCAGACCCACAGCAATTTAAACTATGGGTTAACAGCGAGGAGGTCTTAACATTTGCTAATCCCACTCATTCGAGTGATGAAGCCAGAGTAGTCCATGGAACAAAGGACATTACCTTAAGCTTCTTTAAATCAATGGTTGATAATAATGGGGACGAAATGGGTTATGCTGTTTTAACAGTACCTAAAAAGATCGTCAAATTAGGTGAACCTGTAAATGTGAAAATTGATGGGGTAGATAATAATAGTGCTGCATGGTATATGACCTATAAAATCAAGCTTAGCAAGGATCTCTCTATTTCACAATTGAAAACGGTTAAGCGGCAAAACAACAAACTCTTCAATACCCTGAGATTCGATATTGTACACCTTGCAGAGGCTCAAAAAGCAGAGGTTTGGGTAGGACAGGAAAAAAAAGAAATAAATCTACAAACCGGATTAAATGAAATAGACTTTGATATACCAAAGGTAACTGCTGATAAAACGGTAACAGCAGGTATTACGATCGGGAAGGATACAAAGTCACTCGATGTTGCTCTGAAACCCGTGAATGAATGGACAGTCTATTTGATTCAACACAGTCATACGGACATAGGCTATACACGTCAACAATCAGAGATCTTAGCGGAGCATTTAAGATACATCGATGATGCATTAGATTTTTGTGATCAAACAGATCATTATCCTAAAGACGCTCAATTTCGCTGGACATGTGAAGTGTCCTGGACAGTAAGGGAGTATATCAACAGTCGTCCTCAGCAGCAGGTTGACCGATTGCTTAAGCGTATCAAAGAAGGCAGAATAGAGGTTGCCGGGATGTTTTTGAATTTTGCTGAAATCGTAGATGAAACAGCTTTGGCTATTCAGCTTCAGGCGCTTAAGGATTTTAAAGATCAGGGCATTGACGTAACTACAGCTATGCAGAATGATGTGAATGGAATTGGATGGTGCATGCCTGATATGTACGAAAATACTGGTGTAAAATACCTAACCATGGGCGTGCATGCGCATCGTGCGCGTTTGCCATTTAACAAACCTACTTCGTTTTGGTGGGAGTCACCTTCGGGTAAAAAAATGCTTGCCTACCGGAGTGAGCATTATATGCATGGAAATGCTTTGAGTCTGACGTCAGGGGAATTAGATGTGTTCAGAAGCAACTTATCAAAATACTTGACACAGATGGAGGAAAAAGAGTACCCCTTCAATAGAATCGCTTTCCAGTTTTCGGGCTACATGACTGACAACTCGCCTCCATCCACCAAGGCCTGTGATATTATTAAAGAATGGAATGAAAAATACGAATGGCCTAAACTCCGGTCTGCATTGGCTAGTGAATTCATGGTGTATATGGAGGAAAATCACCCAGATAAGATTGAAACGAAAAGGCAGGCATGGCCGGATTGGTGGACGGATGGCTTTGGATCTTCCATGAAAGAAACTAAAGTATCGCGAAATACACATGCTGAAATGTTGGCAACTATGGGGATACTCTCCATGGCAAAGGCCTCAGGAGCAAAAATATCGGAGCAAATTAATAACGAGGTACTCAACTGCTATGACAATCTATTGCTCTACGGAGAACATACATTTGGTGCGTCAGAAAGTATTCGTGATCCTGAATCAAAAAACTCAATGGATCAGTGGAGTCAGAAATCCTCCTATGTATGGATGGCGAATCAGCAGGCAAACCTATTGCGCGAAAAAGCTATCGGTTTAGTTCAACCTTATGTAGACGTTCCTAAAATGCCTTCAGTTACCGTTTTTAACACGCTAAACTGGAAACGAACCGGAGTAGCCGAGGCATTTATAGACTATGATTTATTGCCACTCGATGGTGGATATATTATTGTAGATAGCAAAGGGAATAAAATTCCATCACAATTAATAAGTAGAAGATGGGAAGGTAGTCGCTGGGCGCTTTGGGTAGAAGATGTGCCTGCTATGGGCTATGCCACTTACCGAATACTACCCTCCAATGATGAAAGTCATGCTGATAAAACATCACTGGAGATATCAAATACAGTTGAAAACCAATACTATAAAGTCGGCATTGATGAATCAAAGAACGGTATCACCAGCATTTTTGACAAAGAGTTGAAAATGGAGTTGGTAGATCAGAACAGTCCTCACAAGCTGGGAAGTTTTATCTATGAATTGCTGGAAACACGCAGTTCACTTGAGCGACTTACCGGGATGATTCGCGATACGGTTTACCGACCATTAAATAAACGGTTGGTTGAACTTCAAAATTTTGAAATAACGGGAATTGAAGAAGGAGAAATCTGGACCAGTATAAAGTGTCATGCTGATATACCCGAATGTGCAGGCCCATCAGGGTTGAACATTGAAATCCGTCTTTATAACCAAAAGAAAGAAGTGGAATTGCTGTATAACATGCGAAAGAATGAAAATACCAATCCTGAAGGTGTGTTTATTGCCTTCCCATTCGCAAACGATAATAATGGAGAATTGGTCTTCGAGGCACAAGGAGGTATCGTTAGGCCGGGTGTAGACCAGCTTGCCGGTTCTTCTTCCGATTGGAACACGATTCAAAACTTTGTAGCGGTCAAATCCGACAATGCGCAGATTGCCTTCAATAGCAGTGATATCCCCTTGGTTCATTTTGGAGGTATCAATACAGGACGCTATTACTATAAATTGGACTTGGACAATGCCCATATATATTCATGGGTACTCAACAACTATTGGACAACCAACTTTAAAGCCAGTCAGTTTGGTGAATTGGATTGGAAGTATCAGTTTACATCTACGAGAGACAAATCAAATGCATTTTCTACTCAGTTTGGCTGGGGTAATAGAGTTCCGTTGGTTACCAGAACCAACGCTGGAAGGCAAGATGCAAATGTGGATGCCGAATCAAAAACATTCGTGGAGCTAAATACGCCTAAGAATCTTTTGTTGGTAAGCTCCAGGCCTGCATTTCATAGTAACGGTGTGGTACTTCACTTAAGGGAAACAGAAGGAGATCATGCTATTCTGGATGTCCATAAGTTGCTAGAAAACCCAACTATTAAGGCTGTGTACAATGCGAATGCTTTAGGGGAAAAATTGGATCAGATCACTTCACCCCTGCTCATTGAGCACTGGGAAACAAGGTTCATCTTGTTGGAGACGGAAAAGTAAGCTTATCGGGTATGGGCTGGTCTATTATCAAACCAAAAGACCAGCTCCTTTCATTGATCAGAACATATAGGATATTGTTATGAATACAAAAAACGAATTAGAATGTTAGGTAGAGCCGCAATAACAGATGGTAAGGGCAATTTTTCGATCGAAAACATAGAGGTAAGCCAACCCCAAAAAGATGAAGTATTGGTTAAAATGATGGCGGCAGGTATTTGCCATACCGATTACGATTCGCTCAGCTGGAATACCCCCTTAGTTATGGGGCATGAAGGTGCAGGAATAGTTGAAGCAGTAGGCAATGAAGTTACTACTGTGAAGGTTGGCGACAAGGTTGTACTTAATTGGGCTATCCCTTGTGGCAAATGTTTTCAGTGCCAGGAAATGAACCAGAATATCTGTGAAAATAACTCGCCGGTAACAGTTGGTAATCAAACTAGTGGTGGCGCTATATCTCAAGGTCACGCCAGGCTCGAAAGCACCTTGTACAAAGGAAAAGGAATTCAACGCTCTTTCAACCTCGGAACCATCTCTACACATGCTATGGTAAAGGAAAATGCAGTTGTGAAATTCGATACACCAATCTCTTTTGCATCGGCTGCCATTATCGGTTGTGGAGTAATGACCGGTTATGGGTCAGTGGTGAATACAGCGCAGGTTAAGGCCGGTTCATCGGTTGCTGTGCTGGGAACCGGAGGAGTTGGCTTAAGCGTCATTCAAGGAGCTAGGATATCGGGTGCTGAAAAGATTATTGCCATCGACATTAATCCTTTACGCCTTGAAATGGCCAAACGTTTTGGAGCCACACACACTATCGTAGCCGATAAAAACGATACAAACCTGTTACATGCAGCAGAAGAAGTAAAGGAAATGACTGATGGAAGAGGGGCTGATTATGCTTTTGAATGTACAGCCATTCCGGCACTGGGTGCAGCACCTTTGGCCATGATCCGAAATGCCGGAACTGCGGTACAGGTGAGTGGAATAGAAGATGAGATAAGCATTGATATGAATCTGTTTCAGTGGGACAAAATATACATCAATCCCCTTTATGGAAGATGCCGACCTCAGATAGATTATCCAATCTTATTAAATCTCTATAAAAAGGGAGATTTAATGCTTGATGAAATGGTGACATGTAAATATAAATTCGAGGATTTGCCAAAAGCTTTTGAGGATATGCTGGCAGGTAGAAATGCTAAAGGCGTAATTGTATTTGATCAATAAGTTTATGAGTACAAAGTTTAGGACCATATTCATTTCAGATCCTGCTTTTGAGCAAGGCAACCTCAGGTTGATTACTGTAAAGAGTGAAAACCTGAAAGGTCGTAATGACATATCTGTTTATGTTCCCGAAGACAGGTCACTAAAAGATTTACCTGTTGTTATGCTTCTTCATGGGGTATACGGTAGCCATAGTGCATGGCTATATAACGCTGGGATTCACCAAAAAATGGATAGTTGGATCAAAAATGGTGAAATCAAACCCATGGTATTGGTCATGCCATCTGATGGGCTGTGGGGGGACGGGAGCGGGTACCTGCCCCATAGTGGATTCGATTTTGAAAAATGGATAGTGGAAGATGTGATAGCCGCTACTCATGAAATGATCCCGCAGGTCAGTACCAAATCAGACATATTTATATCGGGTTTATCTATGGGCGGTTTTGGGGCACTAAGGTTGGGGGCAAAATACGGAAGTGTTTTCAAAGCTTTTTCGGGATTATCCTCCATCACGCACCTCGATCAAATGAAGATGTTCATTGAAGAGGACGTCACCTTGATGAAGCAGGAAAGTGTAATAGAGCATTCGGTTTTGGAAACATTACGAGCCAATAAAGGCAATTATGGTCCCTTCCGTTTCGATTGTGGCCTGGATGATACACTACTCCCTGCAAATAGAGAACTACACCAACAACTGCAAGAAAATAACATACCACACTTATATGAAGAATTCCCAGGTGGCCATGAATGGTCCTACTGGGCTAAGCATGTCTTTCGAAGTATCAATTTTTTTAATAATCAATAAATATTCATATTATGAAATTGCCAGATGAAATTCAAACAAGTGATCTTTCAGAATATAGTAGCCCTATATCAGATTTTATTAAGCAACCACAGACCCCAGAAGATTGGCAACAATACGTTCTGTCTGAAGAACAGATTAAGTTCTATGAGGAAAACGGGTTCCTTTCAGGTATAAAAGTACTTACAGAAACGCAAGTTGACATCTTAAATGAAGAACTCGAAAAACTTCAGTCGGTATCCGATGAAGAGAGGAAGCTTTTTTACCATTATGAGAGTAATGAAGCTGAAGACCCAACAAAAGTCCTTTTTCACGCCATTGGCGGATGGAGAGTTACACCCGGTTTCCATGATTTGTGGTGGTCTCCTGCGTATCGCATGGCTGTTTACCAATTGATGGGAGGTGACTTTAAGGTTTTTCATGATCAATTATTCTGCAAGCCCGCAAAGCATGGTGGTGTTGTAGCGTGGCATCAGGATTTTTCCTATTGGACTTTTACAAAGCCGATGAACCATTTGACCTGTTGGTTGGGATTGGACGATGCAAATGCGGATAATGGATGTATGTATTATGTTCCTGGTAGCCATAAATGGGGATTGTTGCCGATAACAGGACTTACGGGTGACATGGATGCTGTGCGTGAGGTATTGAACGAAGATCAGAAGGCAAGCTTTGACAATAAGTTTGTCAATGAACTGCCTAAAGGGTACTGCAGTTTCCACCACCCCTTAATGATGCATGGGTCATATGCCAACCTCTCCGAGCGCTCACGCAGAGCGATCGTTTTGAATACAATGGGTACCAAAACCCTTTCAAACGTTGATGATTATGAAAGGAAAGAAGCACTCCAAAACTTTCCTCCCTTAGGAAAAACTGGTGACCCCTTAGATGATAAATGCTTCCCGATATTATTTGATTCTACAAAAGAGTTAGGTGACATGTTGCAAGCTATACCAATGGCCAGTGTTTAGCTACGAAACTCCTAAGGCGCCAGGAAAATAAACTTCATCCCATGGTAAATAACTTTTTCTCAAAAAAACAGGCTGAACAGAAAGCCGGAAATTCATTTTTGGTTTTCATTGCAGTGACTGCCTCAGTAGGAGGGTTTCTGTTCGGCTATGATACTGCTGTAGTATCGGGAACTATCGGTCTTGTCAAGGCCCAGTTTGAGCTTGACGCAATCATGGAAGGGTGGTTTGTGAGCTCAGCGTTGGTTGGCTGTATTGGAGGGGTTTTAGTAGCCGGTGAGCTCTCTGACCGTATTGGGCGAAAAAAGACCTTGATTCTATCCGGGTTTTTATTTAGTCTTTCTGCCCTAGGATGTATGATACCCGAGACTCACAGTGAACTGGTATTTTATAGAATTTTAGGTGGTATTGGTGTCGGAATTGCATCAATCTTGTCGCCTTTATACATCTCTGAAGTTTCGCCAGCCCATTTAAGAGGAAGAATGGTAGCCCTCTATCAATTGGCCATAGCTGTAGGAATCTTGAGTGCGTATTTTACCAATGCATGGCTATTGGATCTTGGTGATAGCACTGACATTCAACAAGGTTTTTTGCACGAGATATTCGTAGAGGAAGTCTGGCGATCCATGTTTGGCTTGGAGTCTATACCAGCTATCTTGTTTTTCCTGACGTTGTTTTTTATCCCTGAAAGCCCAAGATGGCTGTCTTCTAAGGACAGAAACCAGGAGGCGAAGATAATTTTAGAAAGGATTGAGGGCAATGTGATTGCGGATGAAGACATACGATCCATTAAATCAGCGATTGCAAAAGAGGAAAAAGGCACATGGAATATATTGTTTCATCCAGGTATCAGGGTGGCCATGTTTGTAGGAATACTGCTGGCTATTTTATCTCAGTTTACGGGTATCAATGCCATTATTTATTATGGTCCCAGAATTTTAGAAGAGGCTGGCTTAAAATTGAGTGAAGCTTTGGGAGGTCAGGTATTTATCGGGTTTATCAACGTAGTGGCCACTATTTTCACGATTTGGAAAATCGACAGTTTTGGACGTAAAAAACTGCTATTGGCAGGTGTAAGCGGTATGGCTCTTTCGCTGACCACTATTGGTATTCTTTTTCTCTTTAATCTTACAAGCGGGTCTCTGGTTCTTATTTTCATACTTGTTTTCTGTGCTTCATTCTCTATTGGCTTTGGTCCAGTGGTATGGGTGTTGCTATCCGAAATTTATCCGACTAACGTCAGGGGAAGAGCCATGTCATTGGCAACCTTTTCACTATGGATTGGTACGGCCGTAATCGGTCAGGTGGTTCCGTGGATGCTGGAAACACTAGGCGCGTCATGGACCTTCTTTGTCTTTGCTATATGCTGTATCCCAGTGCCCTTTATCCTGAAAAAAATACCAGAAACCAAGGGGATGTCTTTAGAGGATATTGAATCAGTATGGCAGAAAGACGAATAAAAACAAACAGAGAATCGCAGAATTTATTTAAGAACGATTTAAAACGGTAAGTTTTCCATTTGGGAGTAACCTTGTTGTTTGCTTGTTCTGCTGAGGTAGATGAAACAGAAAATGAAACAACCAACTACAACCCGACAAATAGGTTCGGGAAGTTGTCGTTATTCATTTTCAATAAAATAACAGAAATCAATAAAATAACAGAAATAGGATTATAAAAATAGTAGTTATGATGAAGGTCGTTTTCTTTTTTAGTTTTTTAATAACGGTTGTGATCAGCCTAAATGCTCAAAATTATGCAAAATTGGTTAACCCAGAAATTGGTACCCAAGGCGAAGGTTACATGCATTGTGGGTTTACCTATGTCGGAGCAAGCTACCCTTTTGGAATGGTGCAGTTTACTCCTAGTTTTTTCGCTCCTCAGCGTGGTTTTGCCATTAACCAGATTAGTGGTGGGGGCTGTGCACAAAAAGGTAATTTTCCGGTAGTTCCCATTTCTGGTAAAATTAGCGTATCTCCAAACAGCATGGATTCTCTGCCACCTTACAAAACGATAAATGAAGCTTATGCCGGCTACCTTTCGGTTACTATGCAAGATGGCTCTGTAGGTGAATTTACCGTTAACGAGCGTTCGGGTATAGCCAGGTTTCTGTTTCCCGACCATGAAAATACAGGGACAGTGATCATAGGTTCGGGTGTGAACTCAACTTTTGTAGAAAACTCAATGGTGAAAATTACCTCAGCAAAAACCTGTGAGGGCTTTGCCGAAGGGGGTGAGTTTTGTGGCATAAACATTAATAATTACCGTGTATATTTTGCCGCTGAGTTTGATGTGCAGGCAAGCGAAACCGGTTTTTGGATGCAGGATAAAATCTTAAATAACGCAGATCGTGCATTTGGAAGAAATGCTGGAGCCATATTCTATTTCGATACCCAAACGAACAAGGAAGTTAATTACCGAATTGCCATTTCTTATGTGTCAATTGAAAATGCCAAGCAAAACCTTAAAGCGAGTAAAACCCATACGAATTTTGATGAATACAAAGCTTATGCAGAACAGGTTTGGAACGAGTATCTGGGTAAAATAAAAGTGGAGTCGGAAAATACCGATCGGGTGGTGCAGTTCTATACCCACTTTTACCATGCCCTAATTCACCCAAATATTGTTAGCGATGTGAACGGCGAATACATGGGAGCCGATTACCAGGTGCATAAAACAGAAAGGGGCGATCATTATAGTACCTACAGTGTTTGGGACAGCTATCGCACCCAGGCGCAATTGGTGGCTATGTTGTTTCCTGAAAAGAGCAGCGATATGATGCAAACCCTGGTTGAATTTGCCGACCAGAGCGGTGGTTTCGGGCGCTGGATACTGGCCAACCTCGAAACGGGCATTATGCAGGGAGACCCTACAGCTATACTGTTATCGAATTCATATGCTTTTGGGGCAAATGACTTTGATGTCGAATCGGCCTATAGGCATATGAGGCGGGGTGCCACAATTCCTCATTTGCATTCCCAGCAGGTTGAAATTCGTCCGTTCCTGAAAGAATATGAAAAAGGGGTGGCTCCGGCTTCCATTCTGCTTGAATATGCCAGTGCCGATTATGCCATCGGTCAGTTTGCAAAACAGGCTATTGGGAATGAAACGGATGCTCAGTTTTTTATGAATAGGGCACAGATCTGGAATTCGATTTATAATCCGGAAATAAACTGGCTAAACTCCCGTAATTTTGATGGAAGTTGGAAAGATATCACGCATGACTGGCGCGAAGCTACCTATAAAGATTACATGTGGATGGTGCCTTTTAACCTGAATGCATTAATCGATACCATTGGTGGAAAAGATTTTGCGGAGAAACGCTTGGATACCCTTTTTGTTAGGCTCGACGCCTCGTATCACGACGACTGGTACGCTGCGGGTAACGAACCCGGCTTTCAAATTCCATGGATTTACAATTGGACTAATGCGCCTTATAAATCTTCTCAAACCGTTCATCGCATTTTTAGCGAAATATTCAGCAACGAACCAAGTGGTTTGCCGGGCAATGACGATGCAGGAGCCATGGGGTCGTGGTATGTTTTTGCCTCAATAGGGTTTTATCCGATGATTCCCGGCGTGGCTGGATTTACACTAAGTGCGCCACAGTTCGAAAACATAACGATGGAACTGCCCGGTGGAACCGTTAATATACGAGGTGGATCAAGCGATAAAATTTACCCTGTAGATTTAAAACTAAATGGAAAAAAACATGCCTCCACATGGATTGATTTTGACGATATTCGTTCAGGGGCAACTCTGGAATACAAAACATCGGCTAAAATCAATAAAAAGTGGGGAGTCAAATAATTCGGTGGAAGGTAATATATTAATTATCAGGTATATTTAAACAGCAAAAATCAGAACGGAGCAGGATCGATTATCCATGCCTCTTGAGATTTCTGCAGGTACAGATAGGAGACCATTGTGTTCGGAACTTTTGAAGTGGATATAGGTACAGATCAGTTGTCGATTAAGCCTTTCAATCATCAAGGTTTTAGTTAAGCCAAATTAAAGGAGATACCGTACAATGGAAAAGAATATAATATTTGGTTAAAGCAAAAGTAATTCTCAGTTTATGGAAAGGGCTATGCGTTATAAAAATGTACTTGACCCGGAGACAAAACTGGTGCGTGGAAGAAATGCCGATGGTACATGGAGAGATCCCAAAGACTTTGCCATTAGTGGTTGGACTGGTCACGATGAAAAGCAGCGCAACATTTACTACCACAACATTATGCTGTTTGCTCCACACGATGTTCAGGGCTTGGTAAACTTTATGGGTGGTGATGATGCGTTCATAGAATTCCTCGACAATTTCTTTCCCATGGGTGACGAATGGTCGATGCATGCCCCCTTATTTGTACAATTACCTGGGACCACCGTGGAAAACTCAAAAGATTATCAGAGAACTGCTGGCTGAAAACTTTACAAGCGGTTTGGGAGGATTACCAGGCAATGAATATAGCGGACAACTTTCTTCGTGGTATGTGTTTGGAGCCATGGACTTATATCCTGTGAGCCCCATACCTGACTTACCAGATTTGTAGTCCTGTACTCGATAAAGTTGCTTTAAAGTTGTCAAACGGAAAACCTTTACTGTAATTGTACATAACAATTCAAAGAAAAATATGTACACCCAGTCAGCTACTTTAAACGACAACCTTATACCAAGGCATCGATTCACCATAAGGATATTATGAGCGGTAGTACCCTTGAATTTGAAATGGGGCAGGAGCCGAATAAGGAGTGGAGATTAGCCGTTGAGGACAGAAAAATTTAAATACAATAAGTATGCTAACAAAATCATAATTTTAATGAGCTCATATAAAATTATGATTTTAATTCAATAATATAATCTTTTCTATAACCCACAGTTATTTGTGGTTTTATATTTGTCATTCGTCTAAAAAACACTAAGTAGCTATTACAAGTTTTTATCTTAGTTAAATTTTAAAAATTTTCATGATATTGAAATATTTGTCATGTATTATGAAATTTAAAGATACCTAAGGATGAAAAACAATGTTACATTACTTGCTTTAGTTGCCGCACTTGGCGGATTTTTATTTGGCTACGATACAGCCGTTATTTCTGGAACAGTAGGCTTGGTTAAGGCCCAATTTGGTTTAAGCACCGTCATGGAAGGTTGGTATGTAAGTTCTGCACTTATTGGAACTATATTAGGTGTGTTGTTCGCCGGATTTTTAAGTGATATCTATGGAAGAAAGAAAATACTCATTCTATCGGGTATATTTTTCGCGCTCTCAGCTATTGGTTGTGCAGTGTCTGGAAGTTTCAACGGACTAGTTGTTTATAGGCTTATAGGTGGTATAGGAGTGGGTATGGCTTCCATGTTATCGCCACTTTACATCTCGGAAATTGCACCTGCAAAAAATAGAGGTAAGTTAGTGGCACTTTACCAATTAGCCATTACCTTGGGGATTTTAGTGGCTTATTTCTCAAATGCTTATTTGCTACACGTATCAACTTTAAATACCGTATCTGAATCTTCAGGTATGCTTCATAAAATTTTTGTTGCCGAAGTTTGGCGTGCCATGTTAGGTAGTGAAACTATTCCTGCACTTATTTTTCTCTTGCTGCTGTTAGCCATACCAAAAAGTCCGCGTTGGCTGATTATGAAGGGAAGACAAGCTGAAGCTGAAACTATTTTGATGCGATTTTTATCAAAAGAAACTGCGCAAAGTGAAATAGAAAATGTTGAAGACGTGCTTTCAAAGCCATCTATGGGCATCAAGGATGTATTTAAGGGACCGTTTAAACTGGCTATGGTCATTGGTATCGCATTAGCATTATTAAGTCAAATTAGTGGCATTAATGCGATTATTTATTATGGTCCTAAAATACTAGAAGAAGGTGGTTTGCAATTGGGTGAAGCTTTGGGAGGACAAGTTATTATTGGTATTGTAAATGTACTATTTACTTTCATAGCTCTTTGGAAGATTGATAATTTGGGAAGAAAACCGTTATTGATTTATGGTATCATTGGTATCATGACATCCTTACTAATTGTGGGCGTATTGTTTTACATGAACACAGATAACACTTATTTATTAATGACCTTTATTTTGACCTTTATTGCTTGTTTTGCTTTTTCATTTGGACCTGTTTTATGGGTGTTGCTATCCGAAATTTATCCACTAAAAATTCGTGGAACAGCTATGTCTATAGCCACTATGGCCGTTTGGCTGGGTACCACATTTGTTGGGCAAATGACTCCGTGGTTTTTAGAGAATTTAAAACCTCATGGCACTTTCTGGTTTTTTGCACTTTGTATGATACCCGCTTTATGGTTAGCAGTTAAAGTTTTGCCTGAAACCAAAGGTAAATCCCTTGAAGAAATTGAAAATTTTTGGTTAACCAGAAAAAAATAAAAATGAGTCGTTTAGAAAATAAAGTCGCCATTGTTACAGGAGCTGCAGACGGTATAGGTTTGGCTATTAGTAAAGCTTTTGCTAAGGAAGGTGCAAATGTGGTCATGTGCGATATTGATGGGTTGAAATGTGAAACTGAAGCTAAGGCTATTGAAGCGGAAGGAGGTTCTGTGATAAGCCATCAATGTGATGTAGGTAGTACCGAAGCTATTGGTCGTTTAGTAAAAGCTACTATTGATAAATTCCATAAGATTGATGTTTTAGTGAACAATGCGGCCGTAGCCATACCTGGAGATGTTCGCGATATGCCAGAAAGCGATTGGGATATGCTCATGAACATCAACCTGAAAGGTGTTTTTCGAGGTATAAAAGCCGTATTGCCTTATATGGTAAAAGCTAAATCCGGAAGCATCATTACCTTATCTTCAACCCAAGCACATAGGAGCTGGGATAATTGGACAGCCTATGCGGCGGCCAAAGGAGGCATTCTTTCGATGCACAATCAATTAGCAGGACAATTTGGGTCGGAAAACGTACGCTTCAATACCATCTCGCCGGGTGCAATTCTTACCCCAATGAATCAAAAACGTGTTGAAACCGAAGGCGAAGGCTTTTTAAAAGGTAGCATTAATCAAGCGGCGATGCTAAGATTAGGGCTACCCGAAGAAGTGGCTATGACAGCCGTTTTCCTAGCATCCGATGAGGCGCAATTTATAACAGGACAGGATATAATTATAGATGGGGGCTTAACTACTTTGCCTCGATATTTTGAAAATTAAACACATATGAAATGCAACAAGCCCTAGAAGGTGTAAAGGTTTTAGATTTTTCTCAATTACTACAAGGGCCTTACGCCACCCAAATGATGGGGGATTTAGGTGCCGATGTCATCAAAGTGGAACGCAACGGCACCGGAGATATTTACAGAGGTATGACCTTCTTCAACAAATGGATAGCAGGCGATGAGTCGCCTTGTTTTATGGCATGGAACAGGAACAAACGCTCCTTGGCTATCGACATTAAATCTGAAGAGGGCAAAGCGATAATTTATAAACTTGCTAAGGAAACCGATGTGGTGGTTGAGAACTTTCGCCCCGGTGTCATGAAACGTTTGGGCTATAGCTATGACGATTTAAAAAAAATAAACCCTAAAATCATTTACTGTTCTGCAAGTGGTTGGGGGGCCGATGGGCCTTACCTGTCCCGACCTGGACAAGATTTGTTGGTGCAGGCTGTTAGTGGTGCCATCATGACTAGCGGAAAAGCGTCTTACGGACCAGTAGCATTAGGAACTGCGTTATGCGACCAAGTAAACGGACTCAATTCAGTGTATGCCATTCTATCAGCTTTATTTTACAGAGAGCGTACAGGAAAGGGGCAAGAAATAAAGACCAATTTATTATCATCGGCCATCGCATTTCAAATGCAGGATTTTTTCGCCATTCAAAATTTGGGTACTAAATTTGAACGTCCTGAATCGGGCATTGGCCACCCTGGAAACGGTGCACCTTTTGGAACCTATAAAACAAAAGATGGGTATTTGACCATTGCCATGAGTCCTTGGCCAAAATTAGTAGAAGCGTTGGGCGATAACACTCTAATGCAATACAACGATCCCAAAGTGCTTTATAACCAACGCGATGAGATTCACAGCATTATTGAAACCATAACCGTTACCAAAACCACCGATGAGTGGTTAGAAATTATGTTAGGTTTAGATTTATGGGTAGCAAGGGTGTATGACCAATCTGAGGTGGAGCATAACCCCCAAGTCATTCACAATAATACCTTTGTTGAGGTAGAGCATCCTAAAGCAGGAAAGGTTAAAGTAACTAATATTCCGTTTACAATGAGTGAAACACCAGGAAAGATTAGTCGACCGTCTCCTATGTTAGGTCAACATAACCAAGAAATTTTAGAGGCGCTAGGATATACTTCCGAAGCTATCAAAAAGTTAACCGATGATAATATTATTTCTTCAGAAGTGATTAATAAAAGTGACAACTCATGTTAGGTAAATTATCGATTTTCAAAATTCAAAACTACAGTCTTAATCTTGTAATGATTAGCATCTGTATTTGCATAATTGGGTGTTCTAAGAAACCTGAAAAAGAAACTTATAACGGCTATATTCAATATGTAGACCCCATGATTGGCACTGATGCTCATGCCCACACTTTTCCTGGAGCTACAACTCCGTTTGGTATGGTTCAGCTAAGTCCTAGTAACGACCTAAAGGGTTGGGATTGGAATTCAGGTTATCATTATACTGATTCAATCTTAAAAGGCTTTGCCCATAGCCACATAAGCGGGGCAGGTTTAACAGCCTTAGGTGATTTTCTGTTAATGCCAACCGTGGGTAGCGTAAAAATTAAAGATGGTACTGAAGAAGATCCTGATAGTGGTTTTCGTTCCCGGTTTTCACATGACAGAGAAGAGGCTTCAGCTGGATACTATTCTGTAATCCTTGACGATTATGATGTAAAAGTAGAGCTTACTGCAAGTCCTCGTGTAGGGTTTCATCGTTATACCTATAATCAGGCTGGTAAAGGCAATATCATCATAGATGCGTCTCATCAATTGGGTGAGTATTTATATGGTTCAGGAATTGAATTTATTTCTGACAATGAAATAAAAGGTTATAAACGTTCCAATGGCGCCGCCGGTGTTCGGAATGTTTATTTTTATGCACAGTTTTCCAAAAAATTCAAGGAGAAAGGGATAGCCATAAACGATATTATAATTCCAGCAACAACATCTGCCGATGATAAAAAAGTAAAGGCATTTGTTAGTTTTGATGTGGAAGCGGGAGAACAGGTGGATGTTAAAGTTGCTATATCTTACGTTAGTTATGAAGGAGCAAAAGCCAATTTTGATGCTGAAGCGAAGACAAAATCTTTTGACAAAGCTCTAGTGGAAGCACAAAAAGTTTGGGAGCAGAAAATGAATAAATTCCCAATAGAAACAGAAAGTGTTTCTGATTTAAGAAGCTTCTACACAGCCGTATACCGTACCATGATTTCTCCAAACCTTATATCTGATGTAACAGGCGAATATATTGTGGAAGGAAAAAAATACCATTCCGATTTTGAACAATATAGCAATTTCTCAACCTGGGATACATACCGTGCACAAAACCCATTAATGGCTTTAGTAGAACAAGAAAAAGTGGTTGATTTTGTTAACAGTCTTACTTCGCGTTATACAGATGCCAAAGTTGGCCTACCGGTATGGGAATGTATTGGATTTGACAATGTTTGTATGATTGGACATAATACCGTATCGGTCATGGCAGATGCTATTGTAAAAGATTTGCCTGGAATTGATGTTGAATCTGCATATATAGCAATGCGAGATGCCGCTTTTGAATTAGATAAGCATAGTGGTCCCTACGGAGAAAATGGTATGGAATATTACATAGAAATGGATTTTGTACCGGCAAGTATTGGTATGTCTGTTTCCAAAACCACCGAATATAATTACTTTGATTGGTGCATTGCTGAGGTTGCTAAAAAATTACACAAACAAGAAGACCTGAAATTGTTTCAAAAACGAAGTAAAGGATATAGAAATAGCTTCGATAAGGAGACCGGATATCTGCTTCCCTTAACTGAAACAGGAAAACTGTTAGAAATGGATATGACCCAATGGGAGGGTTTGGTTAAAAACTATATTTCTGGAAACATTTGGGGGTATTCAAGTTATGTTCCGCATGACATGGGGTATTTAATGAAGCTTCACGGTGGTAAAAAGAACTTTGCCAATTGGTTAGATGGTGTTTTTACTGATAGTACCAAGATTTCAGGAGGGCAACATGTTGATATTTCGGGCTTTATTGGAAAATATGGCCATGGAGACGAACCTTCAAACCACATGTCTTACTTATACACCTTTGCAGGAGAGCCATGGAAAACACAAAAATTAGTGCGGGAAATCATGCCGAAATTTTACAGAGATGTCCCAGATGGTTTAGATAATAATGATGACTTAGGCCAAATGGCGGCTTGGTATGTATTTAGTTCTCTTGGGTTTTATCCCGTTTGTCCCGGTAGTAATCAATATCAGATAGGGTCGCCAGCGTTTAAAAAGGCAGGTCTTGTTTTGGAGAATGGAAAGGAGTTTGTAGTAGTTGCAAAAAATAATTCAAGGGAAAATGTTTTCATTCAATCAGCAACCTTGAATGGAGAGGTTTACACCAAGCCATATATAACATACAACCAAATAATTTCTGGTGGCGAGCTTGTATTGGAAATGGGTAACCAGCCCAATAAAACCTGGGCGAATAGTGATAACGATCTGTCAGGTATGGTTGGTATGAAAGCGGATGTTGATTACAATCTGTATATAAATCGCATGGTGAGTATTCCATACACAACAGATAAAGAATTATGTTTTGCGCAAAGCAAAAAAGTAAATTTATATTGTAATACCGAAGGTGCCATTATAAGGTATACTTTAGATGGTAGTGCGCCAGATATCAATTCTAAAGTATATAATGCTCCCTTAATCCTCAATAATGAAACAACCATAAAAGCAAAGGCATTTAAAGAAGGTTTAGAAGCGAGTAGAACTTTTGAAGCTACTTATATGAAGGGAATTATGTATAACCCAAAAACCAAACTCCCCAAAATAGAGGTAAGTCAGAAAGGGCTTGGATATGGAAACCCTAATGGCGTACAGTTAATTGATGGAGTATTGGGGTCAAATAGTTTTGGAGATGGCTTTTGGACCGGAATAAATGAAGAGGATATGGAGGTTGAAATTGATTTTGGAAGTGAACGGTGGATAAAAAAAGTTAGACCGGGATTTCTTGTTGACACAGGACAATGGATATTCAATCCGGACGAAATTATTGTACAAGTGTCTTCCGATAATAAGGAATTTAGAGAAGTTGGAAGAGTGAAAACCAATACGCCTTCTAAAAATCTTAATAAAAGATACATTGAAAGGCCCAATATATCTTTTTCTCCAGAGTTGTGCCGATATGTGAAATTCACTTTTAAGAATAAATCAATTCCTAATTGGCATGTTGGGTCGGGTAAGAATCACTGGATTTTTATAGATGAAATATTAGTACAATAAAATACTTTTAAAAAAATGACTAAAAGAAATATTTTTTGGTTTGTACCTTTCTCAATCTTGGTACTTGTAATAACTTCCTGTTCTAAGACTACGAAGAATAATAATACCAGCGATTCTGGTTTTATAGATTATATAGACACCAGAATAGGAACAAAACCATGGTCTGGTAAATCGACCTTGAGTCAGGCAGAATTGCCACAAGGTCATGTGTATCCAGGCGTTGGTTTGCCATTTGCCATGACTCAAATAACCCCACAAACCACAACAAAAGATATTCCGTACTGGTGGGAGAACGAAAAAATACAAGGATTCCGCAGTACGCATTATCCCAATGGGGCTTCCATGTCTGAATATGGCCCTTTGACCATAATGCCAATGGTGGGCGAGTTAAGGACAACTCCTGAAGACCGAGCATCCAATTTTAGCCATGACTATGAAATAGCACAACCTCATTATTATTCGGTAATACTCGATGATTATGATATTAAGGCAGAACTTACAGCAGTATCTAAAGCCAAGTTTTTACAATTTACCTTTCCAAAATCTGATGCGTCTCATATTGTTATTGATAATCCCGAGGCGCACGGATACTTTCGTGTCAATCCAGAAAAAAATGAAATAGAAGGCTATACCGACAACACTGGTAGAGCAGGTAATAAAGGTTATACAGGCAGAGAATTTGCATCTTATTTTGTTGCAAAATTTAGTAAACCTTTTGAGGATTTTGCCCTAATGGCAAAGCCAGATTTAAGTAGAACAGTTCAGCTATTTCCTGATGGGTTTAAGGGAGAATTCTACAATAATATGGAACTTTCGGGAAAACCGAATTTACAGCGCATAGATTCCTCCATTGATTTCGAATGGTCGGGAGCCCCGGCTAGTACTATCAATGCAGACCTGTTTTCAGTGAGATATACGGGAGAGCTTATTGCAAAACAATCTGGTCAACATACATTTTATGTGACTTCAGATGATGGCGTTCGTTTATTTGTCAACGATACATTAGTCATTGATTCTTGGGTTAATCGAGGTGCAACCACAGATGATTTTAGTATGAATTTGAAGGCTGACGAATCTTATAAAGTAAAAATTGAATACTATGATAATTATGGCGGAGGAACATTAAAATTTGGTTGTGCGCAACCCACATCTTTTAATGCATCTAAATTAATGCAAATGGCTACAAATGGGGCTGAGGCCTCGGCGGTTCATGTTTCTTTTAAAACGGAAGCGGACGAAAAAGTTCAGGTAAAGTTAGGTACCTCTTTTATAAACATAGCCCAAGCAAGAAATAATTTAGAAAGTGAAATTAACCATTGGGATTTTGAGAAAACGTCACAAGCCACTAAAGAGGCATGGAATAAGGCCTTAGAAAAAATACAAATTGAAGGACCAGAAGACCAAAAGAAAATTTTCTATACAGCCTTACAGCGTAGTTTATTGTTACCAAGAAACATCACAGAAGATGGTTACCACTACAGTGCTTTCAATGGCAAGGTGATGCCCGGGATAATGTACACCGATTTTTCAATTTGGGACACCTTTCGTTCAGAGCACCCTTTACTAATTTTACTTGAGCCTGAAAAGGTTTCAGAAATGATTACCGCCCTATTAAATTCATATGATGAAGGTGGATGGATGCCCAAGTGGCCCAGTCCGGGGTATTCCAATATCATGCATGGTACCCATGCCGATGCGGTTGTTGCCGATGCCTACATTAAGGGCATTCGAGATTATGACTCAGAAAAGGTTTTTGAAGCCATGTTAAAAAATGGCACAACACCTGGTACCGGTCATTACGTGGCGCGTGTAGGCATTTTAGACTACCAAAAGTTAGGTTATGTGCCTACTGATAAGCACGGTGAGTCGGCTATTAGAACTTTAGAGTTTGCCTACGATGATTATTGTATTGCACAAATGGCCAAAGCTATGGGTAAAGAAGCAGTATACGAAGAATACATAAAGCGTTCACTTTATTACAAAAACTTTTTAGACCCAGAAACAAAGTTGGTACGAGGTAGAAATGCCGATGGAAGCTGGCGTAGTGCTACTGACCCTTCTATTAGTGGTTGGGCGTATGGTTCTGATAAGGATAGGGAAAATTATTTTAGAAATATTACACTTTTTGCGCCACATGACGTACAAGGGCTCGCCAATTTTATGGGAGGCGATAAGGCTCTTGAAGCCTACCTAGACCATTTTTTTGAAAACGATTTTTATTATGTGGGCGATGAGTATTCCATGCACTCGCCTTATTTGTATAATTACATTGGCGCACCTTGGAAAACCCAAAAACTAATTAGAACCTTACTCAACGAAAACTTTTCTTCGGGTCCTGGAGGGTTACCGGGTAATGAAGATTGCGGACAAATGTCGTCGTGGTATATTTTTGGGAGTATGGGCTTTTATCCCACATGTCCTGGTAGCCCAACGTATCAAATTGGAAGCCCCATGTTTGATAAAGTTAGTTTGAAATTATCCAACGGAAAACAATTTACCATCATTGCACATAACAATTCAAAAGAAAATGTGTATATCCAGTCGGCAACCCTTGATGGGAAGCCCTACACAAAATCATGGATTCATCATGATGATATTATGGCCGGTAGCACACTAGAATTCGAAATGGGACCTGAACCAAACAAAGCGTGGGGAACTAAGTTAAAGGATAGGCATGTGTCTATCAGTAAGCCGTTAACCAATTAGACTAGGTTTATGAAAAATATTTTGAAAACCTTAATAGTATTCATTTTAATAACATTTTACGCCTGCACTAATACAGAAAAAACACCATCAGTATTAAACTATGTAGATACCAGAGTGGGAACAGCACCAAGTATTGCCGACATTACGGTAACCGAGGTAGAGGAGCCTTTAGGTTATGTATCGCCTATTGTTGGAAACCCGTCGGCATTAACCCATTGGACGCCACAAACGGCACTGTTTACCAAGCGTGTTATTACGGTTCCTGTGCCATATTGGTACGACCAAGAAAAGATACAGGGTTTTAGAGGTACCCGTTACCCCAACGGTTCGGTTACAGGCGATTGGGGGCCTATGTGCGTCATGCCGCTAACAGGTAAAGTTAAGATTGATGCTGAAGAGCGCGCTTCAAAATTTAGTCACGATAATGAAATTGCAAAACCGCATTATTATTCGGTGATGCTAGATGATTATAATATTAAAACAGAATTTACAGCTTCGGCTAAAACGGCATTCTTTCAATTTACATTTCCACAGTCGGACGCATCCACCGTGTTATTTGACGGTGTATATGTTCCTGGAAATTACAAGGTCATACCCGAGCGCAATGAAATAGAGGGTTACACCACCATAGCAGGTCATTTCAGAAACCATTGGGTCGCTAAGTTTGATAAGCCTTTTGAAGTTTTTAAGGTTGATTTGCTTCCTAAGGTTGTTGATGAGGATTTAGTTCCTGAGGGCTTCAAGGCTGAATATTATAATAATGATAAATTTGAAGGTCAGCCCGAAGTTGTCACTACCCATAAAAAGTTAAATTTTGATTGGTTGAAAGCACCTGCTGAAGGTGTTAGGGCAGATTTCTTCTCAGTCATTTACAAAGCGAATTTTATTCCTAAGCATTCTGGAGAACACCTTTTTGAACTCATTACAAAAGATGGCACAAGAATGTATGTGAATGATTCTTTGGTTATTGACGAGTGGAAATACCGAGCGACGAGCACAAATTCGTTTGCCATGAATATGAAGGCCGGTGAGTCTTACGCATTAAAAATCAAATATTACGATGGTTCCAGTTCAACCGAAATGCATTTGAGGTGTAAAGAACCGAAAGCACTAGACGCTAAATTAGGTTCTAAAATGGCATTAAAAGGTGCTGATGGCAATGCGGTTTACGTATCTTTTGCAACATCTTACGGTGAAAAAGTTAAAGTTAAAGTTGCTACTTCCTTAATTAGCATCGCACAAGCCCGTGCTAATATGCAAAACGAATTTCCAGATTTTGATTTTGATAAAGCGGTGAACGCACAAGCACAACTTTGGGAGGCGGAACTTCATAAAATTAAAGTAGAAGGTAGCGAAGACGATAAAGCTATCTTTTACACGGCACTTACCAAATGTTTTGTGAATCCGAGAAATCTAAATGAAGACGGGAAGTATTTTAGTCCGTTTGATTTTCAAGTACATGAAGGCGGACAAATGTATACAGATCTTTCGCTGTGGGATACCTTCAGGTCTTTGCATCCGCTATGGGTTATCATAAAACCCGATGAAACAACCGATGTGATAAACGGTATGTTAAACGCGTTTCAAGAGGGTGGGTGGATGCCCAAGTGGCCAAATCCTTGGTACCGAAACATAATGATGGGTACCCATGCTGATGCGGTAGTTGCAGATGCTTACGTAAAAGGTATTAGAGGTTTTGATACCGATTTAGCCTTTGAGTCTATGCTCAAAAATGCGAATCAAAAAGGAGACCGAGGATTTTCAGGTCGTGTGGGAATCGATTATTTCAATACCATTGGCTACGTGCCAACAGATATTTTTGGGTTTTATGGAGAACCAGTAGCCAGAACTTTGGAGTTTTCGTATGATGATTATTGCATCGCACAAATGGCTAAAGCCTTAGGGAAAGAGGATGCCCATAAAGAATATATGCAACGTTCCAAACGATATATCAATGTATTGGATAAAGAAACAGGTTTGGTTCGTGGTAAAACGAAAGATGGTGAATGGCTTTCTCCCTTTGATAAATCCATTAGTGTTTGGGCGCAAGGTACAGAGGAAGATACCAAAAATTACTATTATAACCATACGCTTTTAGTACCACACGATATTGAAGGATTGGCAGAGTTTATGGGAGGTCATCAAAAACTAATCGATTTTCTTGATCATTTTTTCGCCAATGATATGTATTATGTGGGCGATGAATTTTCAATGCACGCACCATATATGTACAACAGCGTGGGCGCACCATGGCGTACACAGAAAGTAGTGCGCGATATGTTGGCAAAATACTTTTTTAATGATGTGGGTGGTTTACCTGGAAATGACGATTGCGGACAAGTTTCCTCATGGTATGTTTTCGGAGCTATGGGATTTTACCCCGCTTGTCCAGGAACACCAGTGTATCAACTATGCAGTCCCATTTTTGATGAGGTATCTATAAATATTGGTCATGGAAAAGCCTTTAAAATTACTACAGAAAACAATTCAAAAGAAAACTGTTATATACAATCGGTAACTTTAAATGGACAACCGTATCACAAAAGTTGGTTGCATCATGACGATTTAATTAAGGGAGGGGAGATGGTTTTTGAATTAGGGCCAGAACCTAATATATCATGGGGTAAAGATGCAGTATAAAACTCAAGACCATTATGCGAGCATTTCATTTTGCTTTTAAGGTGAAAGATATTCAATCGACACGAAAATTTTATGTGGAAATACTAGGGTGTAAAGAAGGAAGGTCAACCGAATCATGGATAGATTTCGATTTTTTTGGGAACCAACTTTCTGCTCATTTAAGCGATAATTTTCCAGAATTGGACTATTGCGGAAAAGTAGATGGCGTGCATGTACCCATTCCTCATTTTGGGTGTCTGTTGGCTAAAAATGAATTTAAAAGAGTTCAAAAGAAATTAGAAACAGCAAACATTGATTTTGTTATAAAACCCCAAAAACGTTACGAAGGAAAAGTTGGAGAGCAAATGACTATGTTTGTTTTTGATTTTAGCGGAAACCCAATTGAGTTTAAATCTTTTGTAAATGATAGCGAAGTGTTTTCAGAATAAAAATGACTGAGTATATACTCCTTATTAAGTTTGATTGGTTTTGGTGTAATTTGAGTTTCTAATCTAAGCAAGTGGCTTGTGAGTTTAGTCTTGAATAGAATGTCCATGAATTAGGTGAATCTATGCACCATCAACTGTAATACAAATTATAGTTTTACTAGACAAAATATATCTGTTTCGCTAGGTTTCTGATTAGGTAAAAAAAATTGAGAATACTTTCAAAATAAAAAGATATCAATGAATAAAATAATACATCTAAATACGGTAGTAAAAAGTGTAGTTTACATTTTTTTTACGTTAATCCTTTCATGTGAAACTAAAGAAGTACCGAAAGATTATACTGTTTACGTAAACCCATTTATTGGCACTCAAAACGAAGGGCACACCTTTCCAGGGGCTACTACACCTTTGGGTATGGTACAACCAAGTCCAGAATCCTACAACACCCACTACGAAGGTTACGAAATGGACCATATTGCTGGCTATCAGTACAACGACCCTTGGCTTATCGGTTTTACCCAAACCCATTTAAATGGCGTGGGGTGTCCGTCAATGTCCGATATTTTGTTGCAACCCTTAAATACAGATACCATCAATTCTAATTCTAGATTCAATTATAAATCAACCTATAAAAAAGAAAGTGAAGTTGCAACACCAGGGTATTATAAAGTGTATTTAGATGATTTTAAGGTACAAGTAGAGCTTACGGCTTCAGAGCATGTTGCTTATCACAGATATACTTTTGATGATCCTGAAAACGCTAAGTTACTTATAGATTTACAATATGGCGTCTCTTGGGATATTAACGAAATTCCACTCAATATTTTAGAAGCGCATCAGCAATTTGAAGACGATTACACACTAAGCGGATACCGAAAAGCACGTGTTTGGGCGCATCGCGATTTGTATTATGTTATAAAATTCAATAAAAAGATTAATAGTAAAAACAAATTGCCATCACCTAATGCCAAAGAAGAAAAAGCACCGCGGTATATTTTGGATTTTGAAATGGAAGACAGTAAAACGCTAGAGGTGAAAATAGGTGTTTCAACCGTTGGTATAGAAGAGGCCAAAAAGAATTTGGAGGCACAAATACCCACATGGAATAGTTTTGATAACGTAAGAACAAGCACCAATAAAAAGTGGAATGATATTTTAGGCAAGTTTAATCTTAAAGGCGATGAGGATAAAAAAGAGGCATTCTATACCAGTTTGTACCATTTATATATTCAGCCTAACAACATTGCCGATGTAGATGGTAAATTTAGGAGTTCAGATTCTGGAGTTCAGCAGGCCACTGCGGGTAAATACTATTCAACCTTGTCGTTATGGGATACCTACCGAGCGGCCAACCCCATGTACACTATGTTAAGTCCAGACTTGGTTAGCGACATCAATACCTCAATGTTGGATAGCTACAAGTATATGAAAGCCGATTCCTTGAACCCAAAAGAAGCGAATAAATACTTACCACGATGGCAATTATGGGGGCAAGAAACTCATACTATGGTAGGCAATCATGCGGTACCTGTATTGGTAGATGCTTACTTAAAAGGCATTAAGTCTAAAGGCTATACCGATGACGAAATTTTTGATGCCGTTTGGACATCGCTAACTAAAGAACACTACCGAAACCATGTAAAGCTTGTAGACTCCTTTGGCTATATTCCTTATGACGTAAAATTATCTAGTATTGACGACGGGAGGGAAACTGTATCTCGACTTTTAGAAAACACGTATGATGACTATGCTGGTGCTTTACTAGCAGAAAAATTGGGTAAAACCGAGAAAGCCAAATTTTTAAGAAATAGAGCATCTTTTTATAAAAATGTGTATGATAAAGAAAGTGGTTTTATGCGAGGTAAAAATGCCAAGGGCGAATTTAAAACCGATGTTGATGTAACCGAAGTTGTAGGCGAATGGTTGGAAGGTTCAGATTTTACAGAGGGTAATGCATTTCATTATCAGTTTCATGTGTTGCATGATATTCCTGGTTTGGTAAATATAATGGGAGGTAAAACAGCATTTGGCGATAAGCTGGATGCGATGTTTTATTCCAAAGAAAAACCAGAGGTGCGTACTTTAGTTTGGAATATTCATGGGACTTACGGACAGTATTGGCATGGAAACGAACCTTGTCATCATGTGCCGTATCTCTATAAATTTAGTGACAGACCCCATAAAACAGATAAAATAATAAAAACCTTAATTGACGAGTACTACTATACAAAACCCGATGGCTTGATGGGTAATGACGATTGTGGGCAAATGTCTGCATGGTATATGTTTGGAGTGTTAGGGTTTTATCCCGTAAATCCAACAGGTGGCGAGTATGTTTTGGGTGCACCACAAATAGAGGAAGCTATTATTAATCTTCCTAATGGAAAAACTTTTACCATGACCGCCAAAAATTTGAGTGATACCAATTATATCGTGCATTCCGTTACGTTAAATGGTGAAGTATTAGATAGAGAATATATTACCCATGATGAGATTTTGAATGGTGGGGAATTGGTTTTTGAGATGACTGCAGAATAATCGATATACTCAGTTTCAAAAGCGAGCATCATACATAACTTAAGCTATTTCTTATGAAATTTATACACGAAAATTTCTTGTTACAAAATAGGTTTGCAGAAGAACTCTATCACAATTATGCCAAAAATCAACCCATAATAGATTATCATAATCATTTATCGCCAAAGGATATTGCCGAGGATACCATTTTTGGGAATTTAACTCAGGTTTGGATACATGGCGACCACTACAAATGGCGTGCCATGAGAACTTTAGGGATTGACGAACGATATATTACGGGCAATGCCTCAGACAAAGATAAATTTAATAAATGGGCCAAAACTGTACCATTTACATTAAGAAATCCGTTGTATCATTGGACGCACTTGGAACTCGCAAGATACTTCGATATTTATGACTTATTGAATGCGAATACAGCCGAAAGTATTTATCACGATACGCTTGAAAAACTAAGTTCAAAGTCATTTAGCTGTCAAAATTTACTGAAAATGGCTAATACCGAAATAGTCTGCACCACAGAAGACCCAATAGATGACTTAATGTATCATAAACAATTACAACATTCAACTTTAGAGGTGAAAGTTAGTACATCTTTTAGACCAGATAAGAGTATTCTAATTCAAAATGAAGGATATAATGATTATATAAATACCTTAGCTAAATGTGTTGAAAAAGACATAAATACCTTTAAAGATTTATGCGACGCTTTACATGATAGAATTACCTTTTTTGATGCTAACGGATGTAAATTAAGTGACCACGGATTGAACCAAATTAGCTGTGAAAACTTTACTGAAAAAGAGGTTGATGCTATTTTTAAAAAGAGGCGAGAAAACAAATCTATCAGTGAAAAAGAGGCTGTAAAGTTCCAAAGTGCTATTTTATTATTTTTAGGAGAAACCTACCATGCTTTTGGGTGGGTACAACAGTTTCATTTAGGAGCCTTAAGAAATAATAATGCGCGGATGCATAGCATGTTAGGGCCTGATACAGGTTGGGATTCTATCGGGGATTATACACAAGCACAAAGCCTTTCAAAATTTTTGAACGCTCTGGATAATAATGATAAACTGACTAAAACCATTTTATATAATCTTAATCCAGCTGATAATGAAGTGTTCGCTTCAATGATTGGGAATTTTAATGACGGTAGTATAAAAGGGAAGATGCAATTAGGCTCTGGTTGGTGGTTTTTAGACCAAAAAGATGGTATGACCAAACAATTAAATGCGCTTTCTAATATGGGACTCTTGAGCTGTTTTGTTGGCATGCTAACGGATTCTAGGAGTTTTTTGTCGTTTCCCAGGCATGAATATTTTAGGCGGGTGCTTTGTAATATTTTGGGTAAGGAAATGGAGAGTGGAGAATTGCCCAATGATATGGGTTTAGTTGGGGGTATGGTGTCGGACATTTGTTATAATAACGCTAAGAAATACTTTAATTTTTAATAGGTATGCATAAACCATCGCTAAATAGAAAAAACATTAGTTGTAGTGATCCCAAACCGATAAAAATTGTCCAGTTTGGTGAGGGGAATTTTCTTCGTGCTTTTGTTGGATATGCAATCAATGAGCTAAATAAATTTACTGATTTCAATGCAGGTATAGCAGTTGTACAGCCTATAAATAAAGGATTGATTCCCATATTGAATGAACAAGATGGCTTGTACACGCTGTTTATGAGAGGGTTTAAAAACGGTAAAGCAGTTAATGAAGTCGAATTAATAGACACTATTGTAAAAAGCATAAACCCTTATTCAGATTTTAATAACTTTTTAGAATTAGCAAGAACCGAAACTTTAGAGTTTGTTATTTCGAACACAACCGAGGCAGGTATTAGTTTTATTCCATCAGACACTCAAGATATGATACCTCCAAGTGCTTTTCCTGCTAAATTAACCTTGTTTTTATTAGAACGGTACAACTGGTTTAAGGCCGATGTTTCCAAAGGGTTAAGCATTATTCCATGTGAGTTGATAAATTATAATGCAGATACCTTGAAAGCTGTCATTTTAAAGTATGTTGACCTATGGAATTTAGAGGGGAATTTTAAAAATTGGATAGACAAGGCATGCACTTTTCATAATACATTGGTAGATAGAATAGTTCCGGGATTTCCAAAGGATAATATTGAGTATTACAATAAGCAATTAAACTATTCAGATAAATTAATTGTTAACGCTGAAACCTTTTTTCTTTGGGTCATAGAAGGTGGTGAAAGTTTGAAGGGAAAGTTGCCATTCTCAAAAACAGATTTGGATGTTAAGATTGTGCCAGATATGCAGCCTTTTAGAACAAGAAAGGTTAGAATTCTTAACGGGGCGCATACAGTAATGGTCCCTTTATCGATACTTTATGGAAATACTACCGTGAAACAAACCATGGATGTAGATTTTACGTCAAACTTTGTAAAACAAACGGTTTTTGATGAAATTATCAATACCTTGGAAATGGATAAAGATGAACTAAAATCTTTTGCAAATGCTACTTTCGAGAGGTTTCAAAATCCATATATAGTGCATAATTTGTCCAGTATAGCCTTGAATATGGTATCGAAGTTTAAAGTTCGGGTGTTGCCAAGTCTATTGTCATATTTCGATAAATGTGGAAAAATCCCAACCCGTTTAACATTTGCTTTTGCTTGTTTAATATGGTTTTACAAAGGCGAATATAACGGTTTATCAACGCCTGTTAATGATAATGAGTATGTAACTCAAAAGCTATCACTAATCTGGCAATCAAATAACTATGGAAAAGTGGCTCAAGAGGTACTGGCAAATGAGTTGTTTTGGGGACAAGATTTAACAAAAATAGAAGGATTGAAAGATGCTATTACACTTGCTTTAGAAACCATAGATGGTTATGGTATTGAAAAAGGGTTTGAGTCGTATAGTAAATCCTATTGATATACAATGAGTAGCAGTCTACACCATAAAAAACTTTTAAAAATTAATGCTTCGGATAATGTGGCAGTGGCTTTGGTGGATTTAAAGGCTAATGAAGTCTTAACACTTCATAGTGATTCGATTATCGTTCTAAAAGATACGCCACGAAAACATAAAATTGCCTTAGAAAATCTTGAAAAAGGTGATAGGGTTATGATGTACGGTGTTCTGGTAGGAACAGTCAGTGAAGCCATTAAAAAAGGAGAAGTATTAACGGTAAACAATATTACCCATAAGGCTGAAAAGGTCGTGAAGAAAACGGGGTCAATCAACTGGAATCCTCCGAATATTGACAAATGGAAAAATAGAACATTCTTGGGGTATCATAGGGAAGATGGTCAAGTAGGAACTGAAAATGTATGGTTGTTTTTTCCTCTGGTGTTTTGTGAAAATAGAAATATAGAGCTTTTAAAGGATATTTTTGAAAGCGAGCTTAGGCCAAAGCAAGTCAGTTCGCATCAAATGTTGTTAAGAGGTTTGATTAATGGTCAAGAGCCGTCTATAGCATTGGATGATACACAGTCAAATGTGTTCAACAATGTTGAAGTTAGATTTATTACTCATTCTGGTGGTTGTGGTGGTATTCGTCAAGATTCTGAAGGTTTAGCAAAATTATTGGCAGGATACGTAAATAATCCAAATGTAGCAGGAGCAACTGTGCTAAGTTTAGGTTGTCAGAACCTACAAATCAAAATATTTAAAGATGCTTTAAATACCATGGCTTCCAACTTTAAAAAGCCGGTACTTATCTATGAGCAACAACAAATGGGGACTGTGGATGATATGTTATCTGTTATCATAAAAGATTCCTTTGCTGAAATTAAAAAGGCTAATAATATTACACGTAAACCAGCACCGCTTTCCAAATTAACTTTAGGATTGGAGTGTGGTGGTTCAGATGGGTTTTCTGGTATTTCTGCAAACCCTACTTTAGGTGTTGTTTCGGATATTTTAGTGGCTTTAAAAGGAAAAGCTATTCTTGCAGAGTTTCCAGAATTATGTGGTGTAGAACAGGAATTGGTAAACAGATGTAAAAATGATGACGATGCTGTTAAATTCTTGAATTTAATGAAGGCATTTGAACAAAGCCTCATCAATGTAGGTTCTGGTTTTGATATGAATCCCTCTCCTGGCAATATTAAAGATGGGTTGTTAACAGATGCCATGAAATCTGCAGGAGCCTATAAAAAAGGAGGTAATAGTCCAATAGAAGGTGTTTTGGATTATGGCGAATATATATCTAAACATGGGCTTCATTTATTGTGTACACCAGGTAATGATGTAGAAAGTACCACGGGCCTTGTGGGGTCAGGTGCAAACATGGTTTTGTTTACAACAGGATTGGGTACGCCAACGGGAAACCCAATAGCTCCGGTTATAAAAGTGGCTTCAAATACTGAGTTAAAACAAAAAATGCCTGATATCATAGATTTTGAAACGGGTCCTGTTATAAGGGGAGAAAAAAGTATTCATGAGATGGGACAAGAACTTCTTAATTTTATTATTGAAGTAGCTAGCGGTAATATAGAACCAAAAGCAAAAGAATTAGGTCAAAACGATTTTATTCCTTGGCGTAAAGGTGTGTCTGTTTAAAGTTGTTTAAGACAGTAAAACGTAAATCAATACCGTTAAAAACACCAATACGGCACCATACATTTTTACATTAGGCCAAGAAGTTTCTTCAAGTTCAGTTTCTTGATAATATTCAGATGTTTTTTGAGACGGATACAATCTAGAAACTAAAAACATGATTATGAAGTTGAGTACAAATTCAATACCCCATAAATGTACAAAGTGAATATCTAGATTCAGTATAAAAGTTGTTAGAATATAAAATGTAAATCCGAAGAACAGTCCTGCTTTAGCCCCAATAGTATTTATCTGTTTAAAGAAAATACCAGCAATGATGATAGAAGAAATAGGTATAAAGAATATACCGTTAAGTTCTTGTAATAGTTGGTATAAACCCTCAGGGGCATAAGAAACCATTGGAGCCACCGCAATTGCAATTAAAGCAAGAACAACAGATGATATCTTGCCATACTTTACTAGTTTTTTATCCGAAGCATTTTTGTCTATGATTTTTTTGTAAATGTCCAAGCAAAAAATAGTACTGGCAGAGTTAAGTACACTATTAAAAGTACTTAATACAGCTCCTAAAATTACGGCCGCAAAAAAGCCAAAAAGGTAAGACGGCAATACCTTTTTTACGAGCATGGGGTATATCAAATCTGGGTTTTCATAATAAGTGTCTCGAAAATAATAGTATCCGATTAAGCCAGGTAGGACTATAATGGCAGGGACAAAAAGTTTTAAAGCACCTGTGTAAATGAGTCCTTTTTGAGCTTCTACTAAATTTTTTGCTCCGAAGGCACGTTGAATAATGGCTTGGTTCATCCCCCAGAAATATAATTGATTAATCATTAATCCAGTAAACAAGACCGAAAATGGAAGCACAGAATCCGGCTTTCCAATAATATCAAATTTATCAGGAGCAAAGTCATAAACAGTGCTTAAACCCTCAAACATATTACCGTTACCAATTTGATATAAAGCAATAACGGGTATAAGAAGACCTCCCAACATTAGTCCTATACCGTTTAATGAATCGGAATAGGCAACAGCTTTTAAACCTCCAAAAATGGCATACATTGAACCCAGAATACCAATGGTTAGTACGGTGTAAATAAGCGATTCTCTCTTTGATACGTTAAATATGGCAGAAAAATCAAATACGCTTTCAATGTTTATAGCACCTGAATATAATACAATTGGTAATAAGGTTATCACAAATGAAGACATTAATAGAAAAGCAACAATAGAGCGTATGGCTCCATCAAAACGTTTTTCTAAAAATTCGGGAATGGTAGTAATTCCAAGTTTAATGAATTTAGGTATAAAATAAATGGCCGCAATCACCAAGGCGATTGCAGAAGTAACTTCCCAAGCAATAATGATAATGCCATTTTTATAGGAACTACCATTCATTCCAATTAAATGTTCGGTAGAAATATTGGTGAGTATCATAGATCCAGCTATGATAGGACCTGTTAAACTTTTTCCAGCTAAAAAGTAACCTTGCGATGTTGTAAACTTGTCTTTTCGGAGTTTGTATGTTGTATAGATTATTACAAATAAGGTGAATCCGAAAAATCCAAGATAGGTGTAAAGCATTATTCTTTAGCTGGTTTAATTAGTTGTTCTTTTTTAAAATTTTAGTACTTCGGGTAAGTATTTTTTAACAAGTTCTTGGTAATAAGGTTTTAAGGCTTCAGTATCAGGTTTTACGGGCGCTTTGGTGTATAAATCGTAAGGGTTAAATTCCTTCACCCATTCAAACATTTCATGGTCTTTATCGTTCATCAAATGACTGTATTCGTTTTCACGATGCTGCGCATAGAATGAGTGGTATCTAATAATGTATAGCGCTGGTTCAGGTAAATAATCTTTCATAATTTGATATAAATACTCGTCATGTCCCCAACTCATTTTAACATTATCTAAACCACAATTGGGTTCATAGATTCCGTATTTGGTATTGTATTTCGGGTTTGTGGAATCTGGGTTTGCATTAAAAAACTCAGCATGTACAATTTTATCAGAGAACTTACATCCCACTGGAAATGTATCCCCAACCACAGCCCATTGCGGTTCATCAAACAAACATAAAACTTTACCAACATCGTGCAAGAACCCTGTTAGAACAAACCAATCTGGGTGTCCATCAGCTCTAATAGCTTCAGAGGTTTGTAATAAATGTTGTAGTTGATCCAAATCAATATCAGGATCGCTATCATCCACTAATGTGTTTAAGAAATCAACAGCTTCCCATAAAGACATTTCCTTGCGATTAAATTTTAAAAAATCGGCCTCTTTTTCACATACAAAATTATAGGTTTGGTAAGTGTGATTTAATCTATAGAATTCTCTGACGGTTTCTGCCCTGTCAGAGTCTTCGTAATTTCTAAAATCCTCTTTTTCTTTTTTCGGAAGGTCTGGATCAGGATATCGTTTCAATATATCTTCCTCCCAATGCTCTATGTTTTTTAAAGGAGATTTTTCCATAATTTAAATTTAACGTTATTTAGGGTTTGATGTCAATAGTATATTTGCCAGAAAGGCTAATGGTTTAAATCCGTCTTTTCAAAGATACAGGATTAAACAATTTTTGGGAAAGGACAAATAATTCAAAAAAATGGATTATTTGTGTATTCTACAAGAGTTATTCAAAACAGCTTTTATAGCTTTTTAGACTAGCCATGCAACGATTAGATTTTACATAATTAGTATTTAGGTTAATCAATTAATCCATGTATTTGGGTTATTATTACATATCTTATTTAAGGCATTAATATAATTTCACAGAAATATTTTTAACGAATTAACTAATTAAATTACAATGAAAAAACTTAAACTATTATTAACCCTATTTATAGGGGTCTCGTCTATAGCATTTGCGCAGGATACTGTATCAGGTGTTGTAACAGACGAGCAAAATGTGCCAATACCGGGTGTAAATGTCCTTATAAAGGGAACAACAACAGGTGTTGCAACAGATTTTGATGGTAATTATACAATTGAGGCTACCAATGGAGCTGTTATTGTATTTTCTTATCTGGGGTACCAGACTTTAGAGATTGTTTATTCAGGACAATCGCCTTTAAATGTTCAAATGAAAGAAGATACGGCGCAATTAGACGAGGTAGTTGTAATTGGTTATGGTGCAGTTAAACGTAAAGATTTGACTGGTGCTGTAGTGTCTATTGGAAGTGATGATGTTGTAGAGCAAAGAAAAACAGATGTAGCGTCGGCAATTCAGGGGCGTCTGGCTGGTGTAGATGTTCGGGTCTTGAATAATAAACCTGGGGCACCTTTATCCATCAATATTCGTGGAAATGGATCTATACGGAATAATAATCAAGGTAATGATGGTGTTAGTGACTCTCCTTTTAGCGATTTATCTCAACCTCTTTATGTAGTTGATGGTATTTTCTTTGATAATATTATTGCATTAAATCCTGCTGATATTCAACAAATAGATGTTTTGAAAGATGCTTCCTCAACAGCTATTTATGGAGCAAGAGGAGCAAATGGTGTTGTGATTATAACAACTAAAAACGGTTTGGAAGGTAGAACGCGTTTTACTTACGATGCAACCTTTGGTGTACGTAGCGCCGTAAATGTTCCTAATTTTTACAATGGTGATGAATATGTTGCTTTTGTAAATGATGTTGTTCGTGCTAGAGATTTTGCTAATTTACTGAATGGAGGTCCAGCCACCGTAGCAGATTATAACAGCATAGTCCCAGATACAACGGTTGAGTTTATTGGTGCAGAAGAACAAAGTAATGCTGTAAACAGAAATTATACAGATTGGATTGGTTTATTTCAAGAAACTGGGATACAAACAAGTCACACCCTTTCCGCTTCAGGAGGAGAAAATGGTTTAGTTTATAACACATCTATTGGTTATTTAAAAGATGAAGGGGTTGTAGGCATTGAAGCTTTTGAGAGATATAATCTATCAGCAGCTCTTAGTAAAAAAGTTAATGAGCAACTAACTTTTGGAGTAAAAGCTTATTTGTCATATTCAGAAAGAGAACAAGGGAGTCTTGAATTGTTTAGAAGTTCATTTCGCTTAGCACCTACAGTTAATCCATTTAATGATGATGGTTCCTTAGATTTAATTCCAGATGAACAAGACCAACGATTTATCAATCCAATCTATGAAGAACAAGGAGCATGGCGCTTAAACACAAAACGTTTTGATATTATAGCTAATGCTTTTTTACAATACAAGCCATTAAAATGGTTGGATTTAAAAACACAATTTTCACCAAGTGTATCCTATGATAGGAATGGAGAATCTAGAGGATTGCTAACCAAGGCAGCAAGGAACGAACCTAACAGAACACGTGCTGTATATAACTCAGCTTCCGTGGTTACCTATACTTGGGATAATATTGCTAACATGAATTTTGATTTAGATGAAAATAATAATGTAAAGGCTACCTTAATTTCTTCTTTATTTCTAAGAGAATTTGAAAGAGGAGATATTCAAACACGTAATTTAAATACCGATAATTTCTTATTCTTTAATACACGTGCTGGTTTAGATATTCGCGATTATAACAGTGGGTTTTTAAAGGACAATATTGCCTCTTTTGCAGCCAGAGTAAATTATGCCTACAAAGACAAATACTTACTAACTTTAACAGGGCGTTATGACGGTGCTTCGCGTTTAGCGGTTGGTAATAAGTGGGATTTCTTTCCATCTGCAGCTTTAGCATGGAAAGTTTCAGAAGAAGATTTTATGCAAAATATTGATTGGCTCAGTAATATGAAAGTTCGTTTAAGTTATGGGCAAACGGGTAATATTGATACGGTTGGACCTTACTCATCCTTGTCTTTTTTAGGGAATTCAACTTATTTGCTTGGTGATGACTTAGTAAACACACAATTTGTAGCTGGGTTACCGAATACCGAGTTGACTTGGGCGGTATCTACCGAAACAAATGTTGGTCTTGATTTTAGTTTGTTGAATAGTAGAGTTAATATTACTATGGATTACTACAATAAAGATACTGATGGCAGCTTGTTTCCAAGATCACTTTTAGCCTTATCAGGTTTTAGTAGTGCCATAGGAAATTTTGGTGAAGTAAGAAGTAGAGGATTTGAATTTGTATTGAATACAACCAACATACAAAACGATAATTTTAAATGGACAACAAATTTTAACTTCTCAAGAAATAGAGATGAAATCCTAAGAATAGATGGAGATGTTGAAGAGGTGCCTTTTGGACGTCATGGTGTGACAAAAGTAGGAGAAGACCCTGCGGCAATCTTCTCTTTTGAAAATGATGGCATATGGCAATTAGATGAATATGCAGAGGCAGCTACTTTTGGAGCAAGACCTGGGCAATATAAGTTTGTAGATCAAAATAATGATGGTGTTATTAACAATGAAGATAAAGTGGTTATTGGTTCACCTACTCCGGATTGGATTGCAGGTATGACAAATACCTTTACATACAAGAATTTTGAAGCTAGAATTCAAATTAATACGCGTCAAGGTTCTCTTGGACATTCCGAGTGGTACCAAAATTTTGCACCATACCAAAATGATCAGGCTAAATTTAATAAGATTAATATTGATTATTGGACGCCGAACAACCCTAATGCTTCTAGACCAGCTCTATCTTATGCGCATCCTGGTGAATACTATTACGAATCGTTTGATTTCGTAAAAGTTGGTAATATAGGATTTTCGTATACTTTGCCTTCAGCATTTTTAGATAAAATCCAATTGGATGGTGCAAGATTGTCTTTAGATATTCAAAATCCATTTGTTTTTACAGATTATGAGGGACCAGACCCAGAGTCAGGATTACAGAATTCTTACGGAGCCGGTTATATGACTAAAGTTGTATTATTCGGATTAAATGTATCACTATAAATTTTAAATTGTTAAGAAGATGAAATCAATTTTTAAAATAAAATATATTATAATTGCTCTAGCGTTTGTAACTGCGGCGTGTGACAGTTATATTGAAGAAGAGTTTTACGGCGGTTTGGTAGTGGAAAACTCAATTAATGAGGATAATGCTGATGCGTTAGTAGTCTCAGTTTATAGCCACTTAAGGGGTGTTTACAAGAATTATGGAATTACGTTTGCTGGAACAGATATGTTTACTTCTCAGGATGATGTAAGAAGTAATTCACCACTAAATGATTATTTCGGATTAACTGCAAGTGAGGGTGCTTCAGCAGGTTATTGGGGAGCTAATTATGCTTTAACTTCTGAGGCCAATACTGTTATTAATCGTTATGAAAATCAAATTAGTTGGAGTGATGCTAAATTAGCAGATCGTGATTATGGTATTGCTCAGGCTAAAGCTTTAAGAGCCTTAGGGTTTTATAATTTAGCTAAACACTTTGGAGGTATTGTTTTAGAACTGAATGAAACCAATTCTATTCGTACAGATTATGTGCGTTCTAGCGAGCAAGAAACTTTTGACCAAATTATCACTGACTTAGAAGCTGCTATTCCAAACTTGTTAGATAGCCCTCAAACAGGCAGAATATCAAAACGTGCAGCGCAACATTTATTGGCCGATGTCTATTTAACTAGAGCTTATAAGTCTTTTGGTAGCGCTTCAGATTTTACAACCGCTGCAAATTAAGCAGAACAAGCCATAGGGTCTTATGATATTAGAAGTCAAACCTATGCTCAAGTCTTTGATTATGGAAATCAGGTAAACCCTGAGGTTCTTTTTGCTGTACAATATGGCCCTGGTGGTAATTTTGATGATAGAAATAATTCTAAACACGGTATTTTTATGAACCCTGTGAATGATTATGTAGGTATTGGAAGAGGTAATCCTTACGGAGCCAACAATACAGGTTTAATGCCAACACCGCGTTTCTTTGATTTGTTGGCGGCTAATGATACAAGAGATGAAGCAACGTTGCATAGAGTATTATATGCCGACGAGGCTGCTACATTCACTTCGCCTGAAGGTTCTGACAATGTAATTCCTGGAGATACCATAGTTTATTACCCTAAAACACCACTAGCCCCTGCAGAATTAGCGGATAAATTACAAAGGTACTGGGTGTACCAACCAGATCAGTACTTGTTTGGGTTACCAGATAATATTCCTGGTGTAATTTACCAGTATTCATCTAACGTGCTTAGGACTAATTTTCCAATATTCAAAAAGTTTGATGATGTGGGTATTGACGCAGAGAATGGGGGTTCTAGAGATGCATTCATATTTAGAATTGCAGCAACGCATTTGATAGCTGCCGAGGCTCATCTTGGAGCAGGTAATACAAGTGCTGCCTTAAGTCATTTGAATAGAGTTAGAGAACGTGCTACAGGTGTAGCAAATCATTACACTACTGTAAATATCGATACCATTCTTGATGAGAGAGCTATTGAACTGGCAGGTGAAGAAGATAGATGGGCTGTTTTGAAAAGAACTGGAAAATTAGAAGAACGTATAAACATTCATAACCCTCATATTGTAGATCATGGAGCTTTTAATGCTAATACACATTTGGTAAGACCAATACCTGATAATGAGGTAGCATTATCCGAGGGTTCAATACAGCAAAATCCAAACTACTAAAAAGGTAGTAATGGATTTATAAAAGTAAGTAGAAGTATTTTTTTTCTATTTGAGTTAGTTTAGTTTTATAAAGGCAGATACTTTTACATGTCTGCCTTTATTTTTAACTTCATTATGCGTAGATACACCCCAATTATAATTGCTTTTGTTTTTTTGATTGTTTTCTCATGTCAAAAGCAAGCTGGTATTACTGTAGCTGTATCAAATCAAAGTATAGAAGACTTCGTCAATCCATTTATTTGTACAGCAGATGATCATGGGCAAACAGATGTGTCTGCATCCATACCATTTGGAATGGTAAAACCAGGTCCAGATACACGTCCTGTGGGACATTCTGGGTACGAATACATGGCCAAAGAAATTATCGGTTTTTCAAACACGAGATTTTCAGGTGTAGGCTGTAGGGGTGTTGGTGGTAATTTACGAGTACTACCTTTTGTGATTTCAGAGGGTGACTCAATTCCAAACCGTATAAGGTTTTCAAAAGAAAGTGAACAAGCTCAAGCGGGATATTACAAGGTTATGCTAAATAATGGCGTAGAAACGCAACTTACAGCGACACAGCAAGTGAGCTTTCATCAGTATACATTTCCAAAATCAGAGAAGGCTGGATTTACAATTGATTTAGCTAGCTCTTTTGTTGAACATGTAACAGAAGAACATCAGATAGGAAATGGCATTATTAGTGGAAAAGTTACCAGTGTGAATATTTGCAAAAAAGGGAAATACACGTTTTACTATGCGATCGCATTTAGTCAAGAGCCTGAAGAAATAAAAGAAAAGGAGTCTAAATTGATTGTTAGTTTTTCTACTAAGGAAAATCAAAATGTATTGTTGAGGTGTGCATTATCAGTAGTAGATGTAAGTAGTGCTATTCAAAACTTAAAAGCATCGAAAAATTTGAGCTTTTCTCAAGTCAAATCTCAAGCTTCCAAAGCATGGAATAATTTGTTAAGCGCAGTTGATGTTGAAACTGAAAATGACTCATTAAAAACATTGTTTTACACACATTTATATCATGCTACGCAGTCGCCTTTTATAATTAATGATGAAGGAGGTGAATTTAGAGGAAGTGATGGAAAGCAGTACCAATCAGAAACCCCGTATTATCACGGATGGTCTGTTTGGGATACGTTTAGAACCAAACTGCCATTACTGTCACTGTTATATCCAGTCAAGTATAGAGACATGTTATTGTCATTGAAAGCCTTGTACAAACAAGGAAAAGTAGATTGGGTAACAGACACGGAGCCTTTTTTGTCGATAAGAACGGAACATACAATTGCAGTGGTTTTGGATGCTTATAAAAAAGGACTATTACCATTTCCATTATCGGATATTTATAAAGAAATGAAAGTAGAAGCTGAACATCTACCATTTAAATCTCCAGATAATGTATTAGAATCTAGTTATGATTTATGGGCGCTTTCAGAAATTTCTAAAGCTTTAGGAGAGAATGTAGATGCAGAATTTTACAGAGCACGCGCATTTGAGTATAAAACAACATGGGAGAATAAATTCATGAATATGGATGAAAATTCAGATATCATGCATGGTGATGGTTTATATGAAGGTACCCTGTGGCAATATCGGTGGTTTGTGCCTTTTGATATACAAGGCATTCAAACCATGATGGGAGGCAAAGACGAATTTGAAAATCAATTAGAGTATTTCTTTGATAACGAACTGTTTAACATTGGTAATCAACCAGATATCCAAGTGCCTTATTTGTATAACTATACCAATTCGCCTTGGAAAACACAACAGTTGGTAGACAAATTACTCAACAAAGTAACTAATAACTGGTACGGTACCCACGAAAAGTTTGAAGCACCAATAGTAAAAAAAATATTTACAGCAACACCAAATGGCTATATCAAAGAAATGGATGATGATGCAGGCACCATGTCTTCATGGTATGTTTGGTCCACTATGGGGCTTTACCCTGTGTTTCCGGGAAGTACGCAGTTAGCATTAACAGTACCACAATTTGATAAGATAACCATAAAAACAAAAGACAAACCATTGGAAATTATAACCAATGGCAGAACACCAAATACAATTTACATTCAAAAAGTTACATGGAATGGAGAGGAAATAAATTCAAGTATTATAGACTTTAATTTAATTTCTAAAGGAGGCGTTTTACAATTTGAATTAACAGACATGCCCAATACACTTTGGGGAAAACAAAATTAGAAAATGATATACAAGACAAAATTTAATAGTTCTGTTTTATACGTGTTGTTACTGACCTTATTTTTTTGGTCGTGTAACGAAACACCAAAAACAGCTGTAAATGTCTCTCAAATTGAAATAAATAAGAACTATATAAAAAAAACCAACGATACAGAATATCTGGTTACAGATTATGGTATAGTTGGTAATAGCACAACCCTAAACACCATAGCATTACAACAATTAATAGATAAGGTTCATAAGGAAAATGGGGGCACCTTGGTATTTCCTAAAGGGCAATATCTTTCAGGAGGTTTGGTAATGAAATCTAACGTAAGTCTTTATTTAAAAGAAGATGCTATATTGTTGGGAAGTACAAACCCCTATCATTATTCAGATGTGCCAATGCCAGAACGTCCAGAATCTCCCAAGCGTGATGACTATTCCAATATGGCATTTTTGGTGGCTTATAAGGCCAACAATTTTAAGATATATGGCCAAGGAAAAATAGACGGTCAAGGTAGAGCATTGGCTTTAAATATTGACAGCTTACATCATTCAGGAGAACGCAAAGACCCAAAATATAACTACAGGCGTATGCGCCCCAACGAAACAGCTAGACCTAAGTTGCTCAGATTTTCGATGTGTAAAAATGTAGATATTTTAGACCTACATCTTCAAAATGGGGCATGCTGGGGATTGTCTTTCGAATTATGTGAAAAATTAAAACTGGATAATTTAAAAATTATCAATAGAGCCTATTGGAATAACGACGGTATGGACATTACCGATTGCAAAAATGTACAAATCACAAATTGTGATGTAAATTCAGCCGATGACGGTATCTGCCTAAAATCATACTTCCCGGCGTATTACAACGATAGCATTTACATAGCGAATTGTAAAATAAGAAGTAGCGCTAGCGCATTAAAATTTGGAACAGCTTCTTACGGCGGATTTAAAAACGTAACCATCGATAGTATAGAAGTATTTGATACGTTCCGTTCAGCCATAGCTATTGAAAGTGTAGATGGTGGTGTTATTGAAAACATCAACGTTTCCAATATCATAGCGAAAAATACAGGCAATGCCATCTTTATAAGATTAGGGCATAGAGGCGGAGATGCACCGGGAGTAGTAAAAAATATTCACATTAAAGATATCAAAGTTGAGGTGCCTTTTGGAAGGCCCGACATAGATTACGATTTACGAGGACCTGAAGTAGACTTCTTCCACAATCCTTTTCCATCTTCCATTGTTGGTATTCCTGGACACAACATTGAAAACGTAACCATTGAAAATGTAGAAATTACATATCCAGGAAGAGCATCAAAAGGGATGGCTTATGTGCCATTAAGCAGATTGGAACAAGTGCCCGAGAAAATAAAAGATTATCCGGAATTTTCAATGTTTGGCGAGTTGCCAGCTTGGGGATTTTATGTAAAACATGCAAACAACATTACATATAAAAACGTAAATTTAAAGTTAGAACATCACGATTTTAGACCAGCTTTTGTGTTCCATGGTGTTGATGGTGTACATTTAGAAAGCGTCACAGTTCCAGAAACTATCCACAAACAATTCGTTTTTGAGGGAAAAGAGAATTTTACACATAGTGATGCTATAAAGGAAAATATTCTAGTAATCAAGTAACTGCATGAGAAAATATTTAATAGTAACAATAACCGTTTTAAGTATACTGTTTTCATGTAAAAATGAAGATAAAACAACTGTTGATAAAACCAAAAAAGCAATGGATTACGCGAGTTTGGTATATCCGCATTTAGATACAGAGAATTCCAGATGGTTTTTCTTTTCATCAGCATGTCGCCCATTTGGCATGGTAAACCTAAGTCCAGATAACGAAATAGACGGTGCTTGGGGCAGTGGTTATCGTTATAAAACCGATACCATTAAAGGCTTTAGCCATATACATGGTTGGCAAATATCGGGTGTGTCGGTTATGCCGGTAACACTTTCTGATGCGAATACTAAAACCGTTTTTAAGGATTTTTATTCAAAATTCAGTCATGATAATGAGACGGTAACACCTGGTTATCATAGCTTGAAACTACAACGTTATGATATTAAAACAGAGCTTACCAGTACCACAAGAGTGGGTTTTCATAAGTATACCTTTCCAGAAAACACCAAAAATGCCGTTCTATTTAATTTGAATACCATACTTGGGCCATCAGATAATGCCCAAGGCGAATTACGCCAAATTAGTGATACGGAATTTGCGGGTTCAGTAGTGGCAACACCAACCCACAGAAGGCCTCAAGAATTTAAGGTATTCTTTAGAGTAAGTCTCGATATTCCAGTAACCGAATTACAAAAAGATGAAGCAACAGGCAATTACTTGATGCATTTTAAGGATTTGGAAAATCCCTTACTTATGAAGGTGGCTATCTCGTACACTTCAGAAGAAAATGCAAACTTGAATCTTAAAACAGAGTTACCGCACTGGGATTTTGAAGCGGTAGTTAAAGATTCTAAAGACCATTGGAATTCGTTATTGAGTAGAATAAAGGTTGAAGGTAATACCGAGAAACAACAAAGACGTTTTTATACAGATTTATGGCATGCACTTCAGGGCAGACGCATTATTAATGATGTCAATGGTGCGTATCCGGATAATACTGGAGGTAAATTTAAGATTGGACAATTGCCATTAGATGCTTCAGGAAAACCAAAATTTAATCATTACAATTCTGATGCACTTTGGGGAGCGCAATGGACACTAAATACACTCTGGGGACTAGCTTACCCAGATATTTATGAGGAATTTGCCATGTCTTTTCTTCAATATTATAAAGATGGAGGCTTGGTTCCCAGAGGACCATCAGGTGGAAATTATACCTACGTTATGACAGGTACCCCAGCCACACCGTTTTTTGTCAGCGCGATTCAAAAAGGTATTTTGAAGGAAAATATAGAAGCTATATATAACGCTTTGAAGAAAAACCATGTAGAAGGAGGTATTATGGAAAAAGCGGGTTATGAGCATAAAACCAATATTGGTGGCGGACTGGATTTCTATATGGAAAAAGGCTTTGTGCCACATCCTAACCCTAAAGGGAAGTTTGGCGGACATCAAGATGGTGCAGGTTTAACTTTAGAGTATGCCTATCAAGATTGGGTATTGGCCCAATTGGCATTGAAGCTGAATAAAACGGAAGATTATGAATACTTCCTAAAACGTTCAAAAAATTATGGAAAGCTTTTAAATGATGAGGGCTGGATGCAAGCCAAAAATGTGGATGGTAAAATGCAGGTAGACTATAGTCCGTATACCTACGAAGAAGGGTTTATAGAATCCAATGGCGCGCAATCTACTTGGTTTGTACCTCATGATTACGATGGACTAGCTGAACTCATGGGAGGCAAGGACAAAGCTGTCAATAAATTGAATACACAATTTGAACAAGCGGAACAATTAAACTTTACCTCGGGAACATCGCATGCTTCAGAATTACATCCAGAATATCGTAAAATCCCCATAAATTATGGAAATCAGCCTTCCATTCAAACAGCTTTTATTTTCAATAAATTAGGAAGACCAGATTTAACCCACTATTGGTCTAGGCAAGTAGCTTCTAAGGTTTTTGGTGGTTTAGCCCCATCCACAGGATACAATGGCGATGAAGACCAAGGCCTCATGGGAAGTTTAGCCGTTTTAATAAAAATTGGGCTGTTTCAAGTGAATGGAGGTACAGAGGAAAATCCGGAGTATCAAATAGGAAGTCCTATTTTTGATAAGGTAACCATCCAATTACATCCAGAATATTATTCAGGGAAGACTTTGGAGATTCAATCTGTAGACAATAGCAGTTCTAATGTTTTCATAAAAGAGGCCTCTTTTAATAACGAGGATTTGCCTAAATTTAATGTGTCTCATAAATCCTTAACTAACGGCGGGGTGCTAAAACTTGAAATGACTGGGACAAAGTAGTCTGTCATGCAGATTGAAAAAGGTTTAGGTAAATATCATTTTTATGACCACACGACGAAAATTTATAAAGCAAACAATTATTGGTACAACGGGAGTTGCGACACTAAGTTGCTCGGCATTTACGATGGCTTCAAGTATATCATCTTATACATCTAATAGACCACCATTAGCCGATAGAACCTTTATAAGTCAAGCCGTTGAAAATACCATTAAAACGGTAAAAAAGGGCATAAAAAACCCAGAATTGTCGTGGCTTTTTGAAAACTGTTTTCCAAACACTTTAGATACCACGGTAGATTTCGAAGTCATGAATAACAAAACAGATACCTTTGTTATTACTGGCGATATTGACGCCATGTGGCTCAGGGATTCTACAGCCCAAGTATGGCCTTATTTGCCTTTGGTAAATCAAGATAAAGCATTAAAAAAGCTATTTAAAGGTTTAATCAACAGGCAAACCAAATGCATTTTGTTAGACCCCTATGCCAACGCATTTTATAAAGACCTGACCAGAGAAACCAAATGGAAGGATGACCGTCCAACGCCAATACCAGGAGTGCATGAGCGTAAATGGGAAATAGATTCGTTATGCTACGCTATTCGTTTATCTTATGGATATTATAAGGAAACTGGCGACACATCGGTTTTTGATTCAGATTGGGATAAAGCCATGAGACTCGTAGTAAAAACGCTAAGAACAGAGCAACGTAAAAATGGAGAAACACCCTATTATTTTGAGCGTGTTAGAAGGAATAAAAACGTTACAGCTCCCTTTAGTGGAAAAGGCAGGCCAATAAAACCCGTGGGTCTCATTTGTTCTGCGTTTAGACCATCAGATGATGGCACGATGTACCCATTTTTGATTCCATCTAATTTATTTGCGGTGGAGTCTCTAGCACAGTTAAGCAAGATTTATAATGATGTTCTTTGCGATAAAGTGTTTTCAGAAGGATGTCAATCCTTTTCAGACGAAGTGTTAAGCGCTGTAAACAAATATGCCATTTCGGAACACTTAAACTATGGTAAAGTATATGCCTTTGAAGTGGACGGTTTTGGTAACAAAGCATTTATAGACGACCCAAACATTCCATCTTTAATCGCCATGAAGTATTTAATGAGCGAGCAGTATTATGATTTAGAGGCGTATAAAAATACAAGAGCTTATCTGTTAAGTGACGACAACCCATACTATTTTAAAGGAAAAGCAGGCGAAGGACAAGGCGGTCCGCACGCAGGATTAGATACCATTTGGCCTATGGGGATTATATTACGAGCCATGACCAGCGATAGCGATTCTGAAATTGTGTGGTGTGTAAAACAACTCATGAACACGCATGATGGCAAGGGGTTTATGCACGAAACTTTCCATAAAGATGATGCGTCCAAATTTTCGCGCTCTTGGTTTGCTTGGGCAAACACCCTTTTTGGCGAGTTAATTTTGAAATTATACAACGAAAAGCCAGACCTACTTAAATCCATTTAAATATGAAGCACTTTGTTCTACTTGTTGTGCTTCTAAGTTTTGGGTGTTCAAAAGAGCAACGCATAAAGCTAAATGATATTCAGGTTATAGGGAGCCACAATTCCTATAAAATAGCGATTGAACAACCACTTTTAAACTACATCGCTTTAAAAGATTCCAGTAAAGCGAAGTCATTGGAATACGAGCATATTTCCATAGAAGCACAGTTAAATCTTGGCATACGTAATTTAGAGCTAGATGTGTTTTACGACCCCAAAGGCAGTCATTTTTCAAATCCGAAAGGCTTAGACATTGTAAAACAATCGGGAGAAACGCCAATGCCTTATGACGAAGCAAAACAATTAAAACAACCGGGGTTTAAACTATTTCATATCCAAGATATCGATTTTCGAAGTCATCATTTGTTATTCAAAGAGGCGTTAAAAGCGATGAAGAAATGGTCGGATAACAATCCTGCACATCTGCCCATCATAATTTTAATGAATACGAAAGACAAGGTAATACCAGACTTAACCAAACCAATTCCCTTTTCAGCGAAAGCCTATCAAGAATTAGATGCTGAAATATTTTCAGTATTTACAACAGAGGATTTAATACGACCCGATGATGTAAGAGGAAACCATGATACTTTAGAAGAAGCCGTTTTAAAACAAGGTTGGCCAGAATTAGAAGAATGTAAAGGGAAATTTCTGTTTGTTTTAGATGAAAAGGCTCATAAAAATAGCCTATACATGAATGGTGATTCTACTTTAAAAAATCGCGTATTTTTTGTAAATAGTAAAGAAGGAAATCCAGAATCGGCGTTTAGAATTGTAAACAATCCTATTGCCGATTTTGAATATATCAAGCAGTTGGTGGCAAAAGGCTATATGGTTCGTACACGTGCCGATGCAGGAACTAAAGAAGCCAGAACAAATGATTCCACCAAATTTGAAAAAGCAAAAGCTTCTGGAGCACAAGTTATTTCAACCGATTATTATCAACCTTCAAGATTGTTCAAATCTACTTTTGAAGTAAAATTTGAGGACGGTACTTACGAACGTTTTAAAGACATCAAAAATGAATAAACGCTATATAAGATTCATATTTCTAATAATTTGTTCTTCTCTTTGGGGGCAAAATAGTATTCAATTTCCAATAGTTCAAAATGGAGAAGTAGCCTCTATTATCATAGATAAAAGGGATGCCAAAGTCGTCGATATTGCTTCAGATATTTTGGCGAGCGATATCCAAAAAGTTTCAGGGAAAACGGTTGTGAAACATCAAAAGAAAGCCTCATGTCAAATTATAGTAGGAACATTGGGGAACAGTAAAGTTATCAATCAACTCATTAACAAACACGCTATTGATATCTCTCAAATTAGAGGAAAATGGGAAACCTACACGATTCAGGTCATTGAAAATCCTTCAAAAGGCATAAAAAAAGCATTAGTCATTATTGGTTCAGACCGAAGAGGAACGGCTTACGGACTTTTAGAAATTTCTAGAAGGATTGGCGTTTCCCCGTGGGAATGGTGGGCAGATGTTACTCCAGAAAAGCAAGAAAGTATTGTGCTTAATGTTGAAAACAAAACCTACGGAACACCATCAGTAAAATACCGAGGCATATTTTTAAATGACGAAGATTGGGGCTTGCAACGGTGGTCGGCACTCAATTACGAACCAGAAACGGGAGATATAGGCCCAAAAACCTATGCCAAAGTATTTGAACTATTGTTGCGCCTACGAGCTAATACTGTTTGGCCCGCCATGCACAAATGTACCAAGGCATTTTACCACTATCCACAAAATAAAATAGTAGCCGATAATTACGCTATTGTTATCGGTACATCGCATGCAGAGCCTATGTTGTGCAATATCAATGCAGAATGGAATCATGCTACTATGGGCGATTATCGATACGATACCAATTCAGAATCGATAAAATCCTTATTCAAAAAACGTGCTAAAGAAACCGCAAATTTTGAAGGTATTTATACCGTTGGTATGCGTGGGGAACACGACTCCCCAATGATTGTTGGAGAAGATGATACCGATTCGCAAGTAAAACTTTTAGAACAGGTTATAACCGACCAACGCGAGATTTTAAAAGCAAATTCTAAAAAAGGCATTACAAAACCACAGGCTTTTGTGCCATATAAAGAGGTGTTGCATTACTACCAAAGCGGATTGGATTTACCGGAAGATGTAAGTTTGGTTTGGACCGACGATAACTACGGGTATATTCGGCAATTAAGTAATGCTGAAGAGCAAAAACGAAGCGGAGGAGCAGGCGTTTATTATCACACGTCCTACTGGGGTAGGCCACATGATTATTTATGGTTAAACTCGACGAATCCTGTTTTAATGTGGGAAGAAATGACCAAAGCATACGAGTTTGGGTCTCAAAATATTTGGATTTTGAATTGTGGCGATATTAAGCCACATGAATATAATATCGAGCTGTTTTTGGACATGGCTTGGGATATTGATGGCTTTAAAAATGACAATGCCGTTAGAGCACATCAAAAGGATTGGAGCGCCAGAGAATTTGGAAAAAACAATGCAGAGGCTATTACCGATTTGATGTATCAATACAATCAATTGGCGTTTCAAAGGCGACCTGAGTTTATGGCGTGGAGTAGTGTGGAGCCTGTTACCAAACCGGGCAACACCGAGTTGACGCAATACCATTATGGCGATGAGGTTAGCAAGCGTATCAAAACGTATCAAGATTTAATTACTCGTGTGAAGGCTATTCAAAAAAATATTCCCAGCCATAGGGCAGATGCCTTTTATCAACTCGTTTATTATCCAATTTCGGGTGCCTCGAACCTAAATTTAAAATGGTTGTACAGTTATAAAAATGCTTTTGTAGCATCACAAGGGCGAGAGAGTGCCAAGGATTTTGCAACGAAATCTTTAGAGGCTTACAAAACCATTCAAAAGGAAACCGATTATTTTAATAACACGCTTCAAAATGGAAAATGGAAGCATATCATGAGCATGTCGCCTAGGCACTTGCCCGTGTTTTCAGAGCCAACGGCGTCTATTCCTTTAACCGAAAAATCAAATACCTTGGGGATAGCCATCGAGAGCTATCAAATGGAGGTAAATGATGAGATTATAAATTCTTATGCCGATGTTTTTCCTGTGTTTAATGCTTACACTGAGAATACATATTACATGGATGTGTTTTTAAATGGACAAGGCGAATTGGAGTGGGAATTACAACCAAAAGACGATTGGATTATACTTTCTAAAACCTCGGGGAAATTAGATGAAAACCAATTAGAAGAGCGTATTTGGGTTACCATAGACTGGGATAAAGTACCGCAGGGCGAAAATAAAAAGGAAGCTCCGTTAGGACACGATTATCAATTAATACCGCCAAGTTACAAAGTGAATTCGGCTATAGATGTAGTAACCAAAAACAAAACTACAACGCTTGGTGTTTCGGTCTTCAATCCAAAGTTTGAAGATTTAGAAAATTATAAAGGTTTTGTTGAAGACAAAGGTTTTGTATCTATAAATGCTGAAAATTTCACTAGAAAAACAGACGGAAAGAAAGCCAAATGGACCACCTTCTCTGGTCTAGGCTACTCAGGAAATGTAAGTGTGGCACTTCCGCGAAGCGCAACTTCTGAAACCACTATTGAAGGCATAAAGCAAAATAGTCCTATTTTAGAATATGATTTTTATACCTTTAATTTTGGAGAGGTAGATGTGTTTTTACAGGCTGTGCCTACTCATGCTTTTAATAATGATACGGGTGTGCGTTGTGCAGTAGCTATAGATGATGCAGAACCTGTAATAGTTGATTTTCAGACTTTTGGACGAAGTCAAACTTGGAAGCAAAATGTATTAAAAAATGCATCGGTAAAATCCGCTAAGCAAATAGTAAACACAGCTGGAAAGCATAAATTAAAGATTTGGATGGTAGACCCCGGAGTGATGTTAGACCAGATTTTAATTGATTTAGGCGGTTGGAAAACCTCGTATGCCTTTCCATCTGAAACTAAACTAAAATAGCAAAATATTGCACAGAAGTATCATCATATTAATACTATTGGTGTGTCTTTCTTGTAAAAAAGAAAGGGATGATAAAAGCTATAAAGTAGCTTTTATGGCAGATGTGCATTTGCAAGATATCTACGGTAGTTTTTCTGATAGTGATTATAAGGGTGTTTTAAACCCTGAAACGAATACCTATACACTATCCAGAACCATGCAGTCTCAGTTACAATCTACACGGTTGTTCAATGAAAACTACTTCGCTTTTTTGTCGGCTTTAGACGATATAGTATCCAAAAATATTAAATACGTGGTATTGCCTGGAGATTTTAGTGATGATGGGCAAATGGTGAATATCAAGGGCTTAAAACGGATTTTAAAAAAGTATTCGGAAGAACATAATATTAAGTTTATTTTAACTACGGGTAATCACGACCCGGTGCGTCCATTTTACCAAGAAGCGGGCAAGCATGATTTTATAGGCGAAGGCGGAAAACGGCAACCCATATTTAGTTCAGAAGAGATATACAAAGCGAAAGACTCCAACGCGTTAGCACCTATTTATACAAAAGATATTGCAAAATTAGGTTACGAAGACATCTTAAATGAATTAAAAGATTTCGGTTTCTATCCAAAACAAAATGATGTGTATTGGGAGACACCATTTACAGATTATGATTACGATAATTATCAATTTGATGAAGCTCTAAAACAAGCTGAATTATCAAATAGAAATTACAAAATCCCACCCTTTGGAAGCCAAATTCCCGATGTGAGTTATTTGGTAGAACCGACAGAGGGACTATGGTTTTTAGCTATTGATGCTAATGCGTATGTACCTAAGGATGCCAATAACTATAACAGTGCAAGTATTGGCTATAATAATGTATTATCGCATAAGTCACATCTGATAGCATGGATAAAAAGCGTGACACAACGTGCAAAAACGTTGAATAAAAAATTAATCGTGTTTAGCCATTTTCCAACCGTAGAATTTAACGATGGTGCTTCAGAAAACATACGAATGTTACTAAGAGAAAATAAAATGCAATTGCATCGTGTACCAGAAGAAGCAGTAGCCAAAGCATTTATTGAAACCGGTGTAAAAGTACATTTTGGAGGGCACATGCATATTAATGATACAGGTGTCGCTACTTTTGAATCAGGTAGTTTGGTAAATGTGCAAGTTCCTTCACTATCGGCATATATTCCTGCTTATAAAGTTGCAAGGTTCTCCGCAGATGAAGTTGAGATTGAGACTGTAGTGATAGACAATGTGCCCAGATTTAAGGAACTTTTTCCATTATATCAACAAGAGTACGCCCATTTAAAAAGTAAAGATGCTAGTACGTTATGGGATTCAACAATTTTAGATGCTAAAAGCTATAGAGATTTTACACAAAGCCATTTGAAAGGTCTAATTAATGATAGGTTTTTGCAAAACGATTGGGATATTCCGTTTACCAAATTTTTACTGAGTTTAACCAAGAATAGTGTTTCAGAATTTGTTCCAATTGACAAAAACTCTTTAGAAGGATTTGAGGACTGGACAGGTTTTGATATGTTATTCGATTTGTATCGCTTGCGTTCTGCAGATACGTTGGCATTTCAAGATATTGGAGCAAAAAAAATTGAAAACTATAAAAGCATTATAGAAGCCTACTTGGTTCATTTTAAAGAGATTAGTGAGCCATCAGAAATAGAAAATGACTTCTTACAATTCTGTATAATCTTTAAAAAGTTTTTAAACGGAGCACCATCTGATAATTTTGTGATACATTTAGATACCAATCAACTGATGTCTAAATAATATAATGACTTTAAAAATATTTAAACTTTTATTATTAGCTGTTTTCTTTTCTTGTTATAGTTCGCAAGGACAAGAACTTGTTTTTGAGCACTATAATGAAATTAATGGGCTGTCTCAAAACTCTGTAAGATCTATTGTTCAAGATGATGAAGGATTTTTATGGATTGGTACGTTTTGGGGGGTAAATAGATTTGATGGTTATAATTTTCGGGCGTTTCAAAGTAACATAAATAGGGAGGATTATTTGCATAGTAACGACATATTGCAAATAGTAAAAGATAATCATAATAACCTATGGATTGCAACTGATTTTGGACTAACAAAATACCACATACCAACCCACACATTTAAAACGTACCATGCTAATGAAAATGATAAGTATTCTCTGCCCGATAATAAGGTGAGATCTGTTTTTATTGACAATACAGATCGATTATGGGTGGGTACCATGACCAGTGGTATTTGTTATTTTGACGAAGAAGAGGAAAAATTTCATAAAGTAGATATTCAAAGTGTTGAAAATATTAGGGGTATTTATCAAACCCATGACAATAAATTATGGTTTACAACTTTTAATAATGGGGTTTATAGTTTGGAATTTGACAACTCAGGTCGAATATTAAGATCCAACAATTTTGACTTAAGCCCTTCAAAAGGCAGCTTCAATATGCAATCGGACGCCTACTTTCTCTTTGAAGATAGCCAATTTAATTTATATGCAGGAACCAAAGATGGCTTGTATGAATATAAAAAATTAGAAAACGTTTTTAGTTTAATAAATTTCGAAGGTCAAGGAGACTATTTTAGATGTTATACCGTCTCTGATGATGGAGAATTTTGGTTTGGGACTTCAAACGGTATAATTACTTGTAGGAGTATAGATGCATTAAAGAATGGGAAATACAAACGTCATATTCCAGATTTGACTAATACCAATTCTTTGGTTAACAATTATATATTATCACTTTTCTTTGATGCTTCTGGAATACTTTGGGTAGGTACCGAGAATGGTTTGGATAAATTAGACCCTTTTGAAAACCAATTTAAAACCATTAAGGCAAATTTTACATCAAGCGGAAAAATCCCAATTGTTAGTTGTCTCTCCAAAACCTATAAAAACGAACTGTTTTTAGGAACACATTCGGATGGTTTATATGTAAAGGAAGCCAACAGGTTTCGCAGGGTTCTAAAAGCTTATAATAGAATAAGTAGTATTTACACAACTGACAATAGGTTATTTTATATTGGGCTATGGAATGGAAAAGTTTTAAAATATGATATGGTTACTGGTACCAACCGTAGTTTAGACGTTGGTTTTTCCAATTCACCAGTCATGTCTTTTTATATAATAAACAACAGAACACTTTTAATAGGTTCCGTCGGGGAGGGGCTCGTAGAATTTGATTTAATAAATGAAAAAAGTATTAGAATTAATGAAGAATTGGATGCTCTTTTAGATGTCAATAAAATTGTTCCTTATCAAGAAGATAAAGTTTGGTTAGCCACAGAAGAGGGTATCTTTAAATATAACTTTATAACTAAAGAAACTAGGCATTATCAATCTATACAAGATAGAGTTAGTTTATCAAATAATAAGGTGAAAGATATTGTAGTAGATGGGAACGGTAAAGTTTGGGTAGGAACTAGAAATGGCCTTAATTTTTATGATCCCATAAAAGATGATTTTTTACCTCAAGAAAAACCACTTGAATTAAAAAATAGTTGGATTACAGATATTGCCATTGATGTAAATGGTTGTCTTTGGCTAAATATGAATTCGAATAAAATTGGAAAATATTTGCCAGATAAAAGTGAATTTAGGTCTTTTCATATCAATAACGGCGTAAGATCAAACATTATTAATAAACGGGGTTTTCTTCAATATGATAACAATACAATTTTCATAGGAGGGGACAAAGATATTATACACTTTTCTCCATTAAGTATAGAGGAGAATAAATATTCACCAAAACCAATTATAACAACTTTTAAGATTAATAATGAAGAGGTTTTGCCTCAGGTCGAAGTTGACGGTCAAATTGTCATAGAAAAAGACCTAAACTATACTGAAAATGTAGCACTGGGTTATAGGAATAGAAATTTTTCTATAGAATTTTCAATGCCATCTTTTGCTAATGAAAGATTAAATTGCTACCAATACAAACTAGAGGGTTTTGATGAAAAATGGAATACTACAACCAGTAATTCCCGTACCATCCAATATACCAATTTATATCCTGGTGATTACAACCTAAAAATTAAGGCTTCCAACAACAACGGGTATTGGAGTAGGGAAACAGAGCTAAAGATTACTGTTTTATCACCTTTTTGGTTAACCTATCCTTTTTTTATTGCGGTTCTGTTAGTTGTTATTGCTGTAGTTTATTTTTTAAGAAAGCAAATAAAATACAGGCTTCAACTAAAACAAGAATTATTACTGGAGAAAGTAAAGCGAGAAAGAGATGAAAAACTAAACAACGAAAAACTGAGATTTTTCACTAATATTTCACATGAGTTAAGAACACCTCTAACTCTAATTTTAGGGCCAGCAAAACAATTGCTTAATCAAGACAATAAAATTAATCAAGAGAAAAACAAGTTAGAATTAATTTATCATAATGCTAATAGACTTTTAAGGTTGGTTAACCAAATATTGGATTTTAGAAGGGCTGAGACCGGAGAATTACAATTAAAAGTCTCAAGAGTGGATGTGTTGCGGAGTACAAAGCTTATTTTTAATTCATTTATTGAGTTAGCTAACACAAAGAATATTAATTTCAATTTTAATACAGAAGATGAGAATATAGTCTGTTGGGTAGATTTTGATAAACTCAATAAAGTTCTATTTAATTTATTATCCAACGCCATGAAGTTTACCAATAATTATGGGAATGTTGATCTATTTGTTGGTGTTAAAGAAGATGAAGTCAAAAAACTAATTATCGAAGTTAGTGATGACGGTATTGGAATTCCTCAAGAAAGTAGAACAAAAATTTTCAATAGATTCTACCAGGCAAAAAACAGTAAGGAAAATACCACAGGAACGGGAATAGGCTTGTCTTTGGTCAAGGCTTTGGTTGAAATCCACAAGGGAACCATAACGGTAGATAGTGAAACTGATTCAGGGAGTGTATTTACTGTAGAATTACCTGCAAGTAAAGAAGCCTATACACTCGATGAAATATTAGAGCACGATGCAGAAAATTTACATAAAGCGCAAGATGAACTATTAAATATGGAATCAGTATTGAATCTAAATACAAAAGGTGTCAAGAAAAGTTTAAATACAGATTTAAAACATGAAATTCTGGTAATTGAAGACAATCCCGAATTAAGAAATTATATCGTTCAAAATCTATCTGAGTTCTATAAAGTTTATGAGGCTGAAAATGGTCATGAAGGGTTTGAAATATGTAAAAAAGTGAAACCCGTATTGTGCGTTGTTGATGCTATGATGCCTGTTATGGACGGATTTGATTTTGTGGAAGCTATTAAAAACGATGACAATATGAGTCACACAGCTATTATTATGCTTACAGCACTTGCTGAGAATGAAAATAGAATAAAGGCTTATAAAATTGGAGTAGATGGTTATTTAGTAAAACCTTTTGACCCTTCGCTTCTTAAAACTAGGATTGAAAATGTAATTAAAATACACTTTGATTTGAAACAAAGGTTTTCTGGAGAAGCAGAAAGTGATGTTATGACATTAGCACATTCACAAATAGATATCGACCTCATATCTAAAATCAAAGAGATTATTGAGAATAACATCAGTTCTCCAAATTTATCACCCGCATTTATTTCTGAACAAATGGCTATGAGTTCCTCTAAGTTATACAGAAGAATTAAACAACTAACAGATTTATCTCCCAATGAGTTTATAAGAACCATTCGGTTAAAAAAATCAGCTCAATTATTGAAATCTAAAAATTATAATGTTTCTGAAGTTTCTGATTTAGTGGGTTTCAACGATCCATTATATTTCAGTAGAGTGTTTAAAAAACAGTTTGGTTATTCACCTAGTAAACTCATTAAGTAAGTTGAAATTTTGATATATGTCCAAAGAATGCAGTATCTGCTATGGATATAATTAAGATATCCATGTATTTGATTAAAATTTCAGTATTTACAAAACTTATTTGTTTCATTTTTGAAAGTATTAAAAACAAGACTTTAACATGAATATAAAATCAAAAATTCCAGTTGTTCCAAAACAGATGGTCATACCATTTATTTTAGTGACTTCCTTATTTGCTTTATGGGGATTTGCAAATGCAGTCACAGACCCTATGGTACAAGCTTTTAAAAAAGTGTTAGAGTTATCAAATTCTCAGGCTGCGTGGGTACAAATGGCATTTTACGGTGGGTATTTTTGTATGGCATTACCTGCAGCTATGTTTATGCGTAAGTATTCCTACAAAATAGGGGTTTTAATTGGGCTTGGTCTTTATGCCATTGGTGCTCTATTATTTTACCCTGCAGCTACAACAGAACTATTCTGGTTTTTTTGTTTAGGTCTGTATATCTTAACTTTTGGTTTAGCATTTTTAGAAACAGCAGCAAATCCCTATGCTCTAGCAATGGGGCCAAAAGAAACTGCTACACAACGACTAAATTTAGCACAGGCATTTAATCCTGTAGGTTTGATAATAGGCTTGTTTGTTGCGCAGCAATTGGTGCTTAAAAATTTAAAATCTGATGACGTAGATAACTTTAGCGCCTTAGATGAAGCTTCTAAAATTCTGATCAAAACATCTGATTTATTAGTTATTAGAAACCCATATGTCATACTAGGGCTTGTTCTTGTTGGTGTTTTTGTTTTGTTTTTAGTAAGTAAAATGCCCCAAGCGAAGGAAGAAGGGGAGATGCCAAGTATTGGCAGCACGTTATCAGTTTTATCTCAGAACAAAAAATACGTTTTGGGTGTGTTAGCCCAAATATTGTATGTAGGTGCACAAATAATGTGTTGGACGTATATTTATCAATATGCAGAGGCTATTGGCATGGATAGTGTAACAGCAGGTTATTATCAAATGGCCGCTTTTATTTTATTTACTGTAGGTAGGGCAATAGGTACTTATTTATTGCGATTTATAAGTTCGGGTAAATTACTTATGCTTTTTGCCATCTTCGCTATGTGTTTTGTTTTAGGAACCATTTTTATAAAAGGTACTGTCGGTTTGTATGCATTAGTTGGCGTATCTTTTTGTATGTCATTAATGTTCCCAACAATTTATGGTATCGCACTTAAGGATTTAACCGAAGAACAATCAAAAGTAGGGTCTGCAGGTTTGGTTATGGCTATAGTTGGTGGTGCATTAATGCCCAAATTACAAGGTATGATTATCGATGTGGGAGGTAACGGCGTGGCAGATACGCAAATATTAGGAGTATCAGAAGTCTCTTTTTCTTTCGTTTTACCATTATTATGCTTTCTCTACATTACTTGGTATGGTTTTTTTGTAGGTAATCAAAAAAAGGCGGTTGAGGGGTTGGCCAATTAATTTGCCTTTAGGTTTACTGTTTATTTTTGTTAACTCTTATTAAAAAAGTAAATGATAAATAAGTTTAACTCAATAAATTTATATTTCGGAAAATCAATTCTTTATTTCCTTTTGACCTTTTTTTTTATCGGTTTGTTTTTCATGCGATAAGGTAGGAATGACAGACTCCAACCCAGATGAAAATACAATCCTAGAAATTGATCCCAAAGATGGATTTAGCAACGTTTTAGTAAAGGCAAAATAGTTCTCGACTTCAGATGAGTACTGGTTTGCCAGAGCAGAAAGTTTCAAATAAATTGATTACTTGTTTAGTGGACCACAATAGCTATAAGGAAAGAATTCTTTTAGAGTCTCTTGTGGGTATTGCAGCAAAGGCAGTGAATGAAGTTGAAAATTAATGAATAAAGGTAAATTAATTTGAGAAAAGTTGTTTGTTTTATTAATTTTTAATTAATTTGTCGTATTAACTAAACCGATTTAGTTCATTTCTATGAAGAAGTTATATTTGAAAGATGTTGCTAAAGAGTTAAATGTATCTAAAACGGCAGTTTCACTAGTGCTTAATGGGAAGGGTGATGAGAACAAGATAAGTCAAGAAACCCAACAGAAAATTATAAGTTTTGTTAAAGAACATAATTATATTCCAAATCAGTTGGCGCGTGGTTTAAGTAGGGGTAAAAGTGAGACTATAGGGTTAATCATACCAAATATATCAGATACATTTTACTCTAAAGTAGCTGGTGTTATTGAGAGAAAAGCAAAAGAAAAAGGGTATACGGTATTGTTTAGTAGTTCCTATGAAGATCCCAAAACAGAAGGGGAACTTATACAGTCTATGCTTAATAGACAAGTAGATGGGTTAATTATAGCTTCTACTCAAAAGAATAAAAAGGAAATTGAATTTTTAAAGAAAGAGAAGTTTCCCTTTGTGTTGTTTGACAGGTTTTATCCTGAGCATGATACAGATTATGTTATCGTCGATAATTTTTATGGAACCAAGAAAGTGACTGAACATCTTCTTGGTCTTGGAAGAAAGCATATTGGATTTGTTACTTTAAAACCTGGTTTAGAGCCAATAGCACAACGTTTACAAGGATATCATAATGCGCTACAAGGTCATAATATTGTTGCCAATCATGACTATGTAAAGGAAATTAAGCGTGAAGAGTATTTTAGTGAGGTAGAAGAAGCACTAAAGGATTTGGTTCTGTGTAAACAGCCTGTTGATGCCATAGTTTTTTCAACACATTATTTGGCATCACAAGGTTTGAGAGTTTTAAAAAAATTAAAGGTAAAAGTACCAGATGATGTTGCTATTGTCAGTTTTGATGAATTAAGCGCATTCGATATCGTAGAGCCACCGGTTACAGCTGTTGTTCAGCCAGTTAAGGAAATAGGTTGTTCAGCTATAGAAATACTGTTAAGCAAAATTGCTGGGGAGGTTCAGACTAAGTTTCAAACCAAAGTTTTAAAAACAAAACTTGAAATAAGAGGCTCTTGTGGGAATAAATAGTCCATTGTAGTTTTTTTTAAAAATAACTAAACCGATTTAGTAAATTGAAACATAATTAAATTTTTATTATATGAAAAAGTACATCTATTTAGTATTAATAATGTTGTTTGGTTTTGCATTCGGGCAAAATACGATTAACATTACCTACGTTGAACCTTATGAATATAAAGAAGTTTCAGGTAGTTTACTGGCTAAAGCTAGTTTAAATATAGAAGATGCTAATCAATACAAAGGTTTATCATTTGAAAATGGTAAAACTATAGAAATTGAACAAGAGAACGGTAAAGCATGGTTGTGGTTACCCGTTTTTGGAACTCCAGAAAGCGTGACGTTTGTTGGGAACTCACGAAAGAATTCCACAAAGCAACTTTTTACACCTTTAGTGACCTCAGATTGGGGTTATTTTAAAGAAGGAACCTTTCACATTATCTCATCATCACATCAAGATATCGCTTGGATGGATACGCCTCAATATTGTAGACATGAGCGCATTCATGATATTATCGCTCCTGCATTGGATATGATGGATACAGATAAGGCTTTTCATTTTGGAATGGAACAAACGCTTAATTTAAAGGAATTTATTGAAGAATTTCCAGAGAGAAAAGCAGAGGTTATGTTACGCTCAGATGAAGGTAGGTTTACATGGGGAGCAACCTACAACCAGCCGTATGAAGGTATGCAAACCGACGAGCAGTTAATTCGTGAGATGTATTTTGGAAGACGTTGGCTTAAAAAGAATTTTGAAGGCAATGATGTTATAACGGCATTTAATACAGATGTGCCTGGTAGAACGTTGCAATTCCCGCAAATACTGGCAAAATCTGGTGTAGAAAACTTATTTGTTTCAAGGTTAAAGGAGGGATTCTATAACTGGTATTCGCCAGATGGTTCATCAATACCAACGTATAGCCCAGGTAATTATGGTTGGGCAGTAATGTTTTATAAACTTTTTGAACAAGATGCCATAGAGGCAATGCACAAACTACAAACAAGGGTGAAAATGTGGGGAGATTATTACAAAGAACATAACTTACCACCACACTTTGCTATTGTTATAAGCAATGATGCTTCGGGGCCAGCAAACTATGGTGCAATTGTTTCAGAATGGAATGACATTATTAAAAAAACTGGAGTAAAAATGCCTAAGCTTAGACATTCAACAGTCACTGCATTAATGAATGAAATCAAAAAACCTGGAGTTGTTTTTGAAACGATTTCTGGAGAAAGACCAAATATATGGTCTTATATTCATGGTCCAGGGCACGCTAAGGCTATTACAGCTTCAAGAAAAGCAGGGCGTTTATTGCCGTCTGCTGAAATTTTTGCATCAATTGACGCCATTTTAAAAGGTTCTTTTAAGGATTATCCTGAAGAAGCACTTTCAGAAGCTTTTGAGGAATCCATTTATCCTGATCATGGTTGGGGCGGAAAGAATGGTCATATTACTGATAGTATTTTTCGTGCTAAACTAGAGTTTGCAGCTTCTGAAGCTGATCGTTTAATTGAAAAGTCACTAACCTCAATTACTAGTAACATTAGAACCAAGAAGAATAATGCTGTAGTGGTTTACAACGATTTATCATGGGAAAGAACAGCAACGGCAAAGGTTACCATTGAAGATAATTCTAACTACTACGTAGTGAATCATGAAGGTGTGGTAATGCCCTCTCAAATTAGTAATGCTAGAGGAACAAGAACCTTAGAGTTTGTAGCATCCAATATTCCACCGTTAGGTTATTCCACATTTTACTTAAAAAAGGGTAAAAAGTATTTTGATGTTAACAAATCTGTAACACCTAATGCTTTAAGTAATGACTTTTATATTATGAGATTAGGCGACGGCGGTTTAACCTATTTGTTTGATAATAAATTAGGAAAAGAAGTTATAAAAACTACAAGATTTGCTGGAGGAGATATTATTACTATGAAATATGATGGGAATGGCGCAGGCGAGTTTACCCAGATGACCGAACCTAAAATGGACGGATTCAATAAAGCAAGTTTGCATACTGCCAATTGGAAAATTGTTAATGATGGCAACGTTTTTACCATGTTTGAAAACAAGGTTAAGTTTGAGCATGCTAACATTGTACAATACGTAAAAGTGTATCACCAAATTAAGAAAATAGATGTTTTTGTTGATATTCTTGATTGGGATGGAACACATAACCGTGAATTTAGATTTGCCCTTCCTTTAGATATGGAGGACTCGACTATAAAGTATGAAGTGCCTTTGGCTATTGCTGAAGTTGGAAAGTCTGAAATGAAACAAGCCCCACGAGGATGGGCATGGGGTGGTACTTATGACCAAAAACCTGTTGAGATTCACCCAAGGGAGGTCATGAATTTTATAGCTTCTGAAAAAGACGGCTTCCAAGTAACCTTAGCTACCGATGTTGCTTTGGCTGATTGGATTGACGCAACAAGGGAATCTGTTGAATATACCGTGTTACAGGGAATTTTAATGGCAACACATAAAAGTTGTCATGGTGAAGGTAACTGGTATCATCAAACCGGAGACCATCATTTTGAGTTTTCTATAACCTCTAATGAAGCTAATGATGCTTTATCTTATCAATTTGGTAACGGTGCAAACCACCCGCTTCAGGTTAGTGAGCAAAAAATAAAGAATAATTCGGGTGTTTTACCAGCCAGCAAAAGCTTTTTTAAAGTATCTCAACCTATGGTGCGTGTAAGTACAATTAAGAAAGCAGAAGATGAAGATGCGCTTGTGTTAAGACTTGTTGAAATTGATGGTAAAAACAGTCAACCGACAATTTCTCTACCCAAACCAGCATCTAAAGTGATAAAAACCAATTTAATTGAAGAAGAAACCGAATTATTGAATTTAAATGGTGAGAACATTAAAATTGAAATTGGTAACAACGCTATTGAAACTTATAAAATAATTTTAAAGAAAACTAATTAACTTTTTGTAATTAACAATATGAGCATTACTAACAAAATATGGAAGGATGATAAAGAGCTATACGCCATAGCTAAATCAGAATTATTTGTAGCCTTGGTGGGTGATATTTTAGATACTTTAGGGTATCAGCATCAGTTCCTGCCTCCTAATATAAAACCGTTAAATACTGATTTCATTCTTATTGGTAGGGCAATGCCCGTCTTAGAAGCCGATGTTTTTGAAGAGTCTGTGAAAGATACTAAAAACCCTATGATGAAAAAACCATTTGGGATTATGTTTGAAGCCCTAGACGATTTAAAAGAAGATGAAGTTTACATCTGTTCAGGATCCTCGCCTAGATATGCACTTTGGGGTGGATTAATGAGTACAAGAGCCATGAAACTTAAAGCAGCTGGTGCAGTACTACATGGATATTCAAGAGATACCAACGAAGTTTTAAACCTTAATTTTCCAACATTTTCTTATGGCGGGTATGCGCAAGATCAAGGTCCAAGAGGAAAAGTTATAGATTATCGTGTTCCTATTGAAATAGAAGGTACTCGTATAAATCCAGGAGATATCATTTATGGAGATAGAGATGGTGTAGTGGTAGTACCAAAAGAAGTTGAAGTAAAAGCATTCACAGGAGCTATTGAAAAAGCTAGAGGAGAGCAATTAGTTAAAAAGGCTCTGGAAAATGGCATGAGTACGGTTGACGCTTACAATAAATTTGGTATTATGTAAATACATCGATAGAACCTAATCACTCTAAATAACAAGAATTTATGAAAAACAACTCATCCATTTATGTTTACGCTATTAGTTTTGTGTCCACTATTGGGGGCTTCCTCTTTGGTTATGATACGGCTATAATTTCAGGATGTAACACCTTCCTTGAAACACAGTACAATCTTTCAGCAAGCATGTTGGGTTGGGTGGTGTCATCGGCCTTATTGGGAACCATTTTAGGGTGTATTATATCAGGGAGTATTACCGATAAATTTGGTAGGAAGAAAGCTTTAATAGTTGCAGCAGTATGTTTAGTATTATCCGCTTTTGGGTCTATGCTACCACCACAGTTTTCAGGTAATTTAGATAACACCTATTGGATAGCAGCATCCTCAGAAAACTCATTTTTGTTTTTAGTTATAGTAAGAATTATAGGTGGTATTGGTGTGGGTATCACATCTGTTGTGGCCCCAATTTATATTTCAGAGCTTACTTTACCTCAAAAGCGTGGCAGAATGGTATCGTTATACCAATTGTCGATCACCTTAGGTATCTTGTTGGCATTTTTAGTAGATTGGATGGTATTAAATGCAGCAGGAGAAGCTGCTGGAGTTATAACCCAAGAAAATGGAGGCTTTTGGAACTGGCTTTTTGTGCAAGAAATTTGGCGAGGTATGTTCGGTACAGAAATTCCAATAGCTTTGCTTTTCCTTGTGTTATTATTCTTGGTGCCAGAAAGCCCCAGATGGTTAGCGGTAAATGGTAAAGAAAATAAAGCATATACTATTATGGTTAAAACCATGGGAGAGCTCATGGCAAAATCTCAAATGGATGAGATTAAAACAGTTGTAAAATCAGAATCACAAGGTTTTAAGGACTTATTAAAGCCCTATTTAAGACGACCATTTTTAATAGGTATTTTGCTGCCAATGTTCTCACATTTGAGTGGTATTGCGGCCATCATGTATTTTGCGCCAAATATTTTAAACGAGTCGATAAAAAGTGTTGAAAGTTCCTTTTTAGGAGCTGTTTTAGTTGGACTTGTAAATTCCATTTTCACCTTCGTTGCCATTATGAATATAGAACGTTATGGAAGAAGAAAACTTCTTTTAATAGGTGTAGTTGGTGCAGCAATATCTTTATTTGGAGTAGCAGCATTATTTGCTATAGGTTCTAGTTTAGTGATTATACCATTGTTACTTTATGTGGCGTGTTTTGCCTTTTCTTATGGACCTATTGTTTGGGTTATTATTAGCGAAATTTTCCCAACTAAAATTAGAGGTTTGGCGGTAAGTATAGGTAGCTTGTCATTAATGGTTACAGGCTTTTTTATCACATTAACCAATCCTGTTTTTATAGAAAATATAAAACCTTCGGGTACTTTCTTTTTATACGGCGCATTAACGCTCCCAGCCATTTGGTTTATATGGAGGTTTGTTCCAGAAACAAAAGGCAAAACATTAGAAGAAATAGAAATGTCTTGGAAACAAGATAAAACAAAAGACTAAAATAATATGAGCACAACCGTTATAGAACAGTACAAAGTAGAAGCTAATGGGTATCATCCGTTTTTGATTCGCGAGGGCTGGCAAGTGGCACAATTAAACTACATGCCAGAGCAACATATAAACAATATAAAAAAATTAGATGTTCATTTTTTAACCGATGAGGTATTTATACTTCTTAAAGGCGAGGCCGTATTAATAGGGGCTGAAATTGAAAATAATAATGTGACATTCGAAACCGAACTTTTAAAACCTAGTATTACTTATAATATACCTGCTAATGCTTGGCATAATATTGCCATGAGGGAGGGAAGCGAAATAATTATCGTTGAAAAATCAGAGACGCACGTGTCAGATTTTGAGTTTTTTCAATTAAATGATGCACAAATAGCTGAACTAAAACAGATGGTAACAGCTTGTTTCGATAACAAAAAAAAATTAAAAGCCAATGACACAAATTAACTTAAAAGGCAAAAAAGCATTAGTAACAGGAGGGAGTCAAGGGATTGGTGCAGGCATTTGTAAAGCACTAGCGGCTTGCGGTGCAGATGTATTCATCAATTATTATAGTAATAAGGAGAAAGCACAAGAGGTAGCAGATGAGATAAAATCCACTTTCAATGTAAACGTAAGTATAGGAAAAGCAAATGTATCAGAAGCATCAGAAGTTAAAGACATGTTCAACACAATGGATGTTGAAATTGGCACTATTGATATTCTTGTAAACAATGCAGGTAGTGAAAGTGTAGCACATGTTTTAGATTTAGAAGAAGACGAATGGGAAAGGGTAATGGGCATCAACCTGAAAGGGCCTTTTTTATGTTCTAAAGAAGCAGGGGCACGTATGGAAAAAAATGGAGGAGGCGTTATTATTAATATTTCTTCTATTCATGATACCGTACCAAGAAAAGGACTAATACATTATTGTTCGGCTAAAGCTGGGTTGAAGATGTTTTCTAAATGCCTGTCACTGGAATTGGCTGAAAGAAATATACGGGTTGTTTCAGTGGCTCCAGGTGCTATTGAAACCAATATGAATCGAGAGGAGATTAACAAGTTTGGACGCGAAAAATTTCATAATTGGATACCATCAGGCAGAATAGGAAATGTTACCGAAGTAGCCAATACCGTAGCATTTTTAGCAAGTGATATGGCAGATTACATCAACGGAACCGATTTGTATATTGATGGGGCTTACATGAATCACACCATTCAGTACGACCCACGTCCACCAAGAAGAACGAATAAATAGATGAAACTAATTTTAATAACAATTGCATTACAAAGTATGGTGGTTTTTTATACAGGAAGTTATACACAAGAAGGAGCGCCAGCCGAAAACCCAGTAGGCGAAGGTGTAGGTTGTTTCGCAATTAATTTGGAAACGGGTGAAATACGTGAAAAAGCCTATACTAAACAGAGAAATCCAAGCTATTTGGTAGTTTCAAAAGACAAAAAATATCTTTATGCACTAGAGGAAATGTACCAAAACCTACAACCAAGACTTTATGCCTATAAGATTGCGGAAGATGGTGCATTAAGTACCATAAATTCACAGCCTATACATGGCGATTATGCCTGTCATTTTGCAATTATAGAAAACAACTTGGTAGTAGCCAGTTATGTTTCAGGAAACATATTGTCATATCCAATAAAAGAAGACGGAAGTCTAGAAGCTTGTTCGCAAGAAATTCAACATAACGGCATAGGTCCAAACAAAGAGCGACAAGAGGCAGCTCACGCCCATATGATATTACCTTTTGCACATAATCAAATGTACGCGGTAGATTTAACTTTAGATACCGCAAAGGCCTATCAATGGAATGAAAAAGATCAAAAATGGGAGGGCACGCCAGCTTTGGATATTCAAATTGAGGCGGGTAGTGGTGCGCGACACATGGTTATGGATAGCGACCAAGAATTTGCCTATGTGCTTGGAGAATTAACTGGAGAGCTTTTTGTTGTAGATTTAACTATAGGAGAATCTAACGTTGTTCAAAAAATAAGTTTTATCCCTGATAATCATGATGGGCCTGTTGGTGGTGCAGCCATACGAATGCACCCCAACGGAAAGTTTTTATATGCATCCAATCGCGGTTCTGAAACCATTGCTATTTTTAAAATTGACGCCTATACAAAACGGTTATCCCTTCTAGGGCATCAAAACACCTATGGCAAAACCCCACGGGATTTTAATATCCATCCCGAAGGCAAATGGCTCATCGCGGCCAATCAGGATAGTAATAGCTTAGTAGTTTTTGAAATAAATACCAACGACGGTACACTTCAAAAGAAATCAACATTTAAAGTAAATACGCCAGTAAATATATGCTGGTTATAGTTTAATTAAGTTAACAATGATTGAATTAAAAGGCATAGCATGGGATCATCCAAGAGGGTATGAACCACTCATAGCTACATCAAAGGCATTTCAAGATAATAATCCAAATGTCAATATCACTTGGAAAGTACGCTCTCTAAAGGAATTTGGAGATACGCCTATTGAAGATTTAATTGAAAATTTTGATGTTATAACTATAGACCATCCCTATATGGGGCAAGCCCATAAAAATGGTTTATTACTTCCGTTAGAAGATTATTTAAAAACCGAGGAGTTGAACGCCTTGAAACAACAGGCTTTAGGCAAATGCTTTGATATCTATAATTACGAAAAGCACGTCTATGCTACACCCATTGATGCGGCCGCTTTAGTGGCGTCGTATAGAAAAGATATTATAGTTAGTTTAGGACTGGACTTACCTAAAAACCAGGAGGAATTAAAAGCATTTTATAACAAGTTACCTTTAGGGTTTTCTATAGCTTGGGCATTATGCCCTACTGATATCTGGTGCACATTTTTAACACTTTGCGCTCAATATTTTGGTTCAGGCTTTATTCAGAATAATGAAATTAATTCAAAAGTTGGTATTAATGCTTTAGATGAGCTAAAATTTCATGTAGAGCTGAGCCATCCTCAATCCTTAAACTGGAATCCCATACAAATCCTAGATAATATGGGCGAGGAAAATAGTATTGTTTATTCGCCTTACCTTTTTGGTTATACTAACTATTCACGTAAAGATTATACTAAAAAATTAGTGAATTTCACAAATAGCCCAACTGGAAAGCAAAAAAACATAGCCACCATTATGGGTGGTGTAGGTTTAGCAGTGTCTGCTCTAACAAAACATCCTGAAATTGCTTCAAAGTATGTAAATTATGTTGCTAGTGCAGAGGTGCAAGAAGGGGTGTTTACCGAAAACGGCGGACAACCAGCAAGTAAAAATGCTTGGGAGAGCAAAGTCAACAATGTGTTGTGTAACGACTTTTTTAAGGATACCAAATGGACTATTGAAAACGCTTATATACGTCCACAACATCCGGGTTGGAACGCATTTCAAGAACAAGGTGCCGATATTATTCACGAAGGCATATTAAAAGATACGAGTTCAGAAATAATAATGAATAGATTAAACGACTGTTACAAATCCGTTTAGTTATGAAAGCATTTAAAACGATAACCATTGAAACCAACGATGCCATAGCTGTATTAAAATTTAATCGGCCAGATCAATTAAACGCCATGAATCGGGAGATGATGGATGAAATAATTGATGGCATACATTGGATTAATGAGCAATCTGAATACCATGTGGCTGTAATTACTGGAGCAGGTAGAGCATTTATGGCAGGAGCCGATATAAAGGAGTACGGAAACCAAACACCGGAACAGTTTGATTCATTTCAAGAAAAGGGTAAAGAACTTTATGATGCTATTGAAAATGCAGATAAACCTTGGATTGCCGGTGTTAATGGTTTTGCCCTTGGTGGTGGTTGCGAGATAGCCTTAGCCTGCGACATGATTGTAGCATCTGAAAGCGCAAAAATGGGACTGCCAGAAGTATTTTTAAGTTTAGTTCCTGGTGGTGGTGGTACCCAACGATTAATTCAAAAAATAGGTATAAACCGAGTTAAGGAAATGTTGTTTCTAGGAGGGCAATATGATGCGAATACCTTAAAAGATTGGGGGTTGGTTAATAAGGTAGTTTCTAACGAAAATTTTTTAACCGAAATGATGGATTTTGCAGGGAAACTTTCAAGAAGACCTCATAAATCTGTAGCACAATTAAAGCGTTTGGCAAATATAAGTTTGACAACAACACCTTTTGAAGAACGAATCAATGAAGAGGCCAATACAGTTAAACAATTATATCTTGATGTAGAAGCACAAACAGCCATTAAAAAATTTATAAAAAAGTCTGAGCAATAGTCATGGAGCAACACGGACCATTAAAAGGATTGGTAGTAGCTGATTTTTCGCAGTTGGCACAGGGGCCATGGGCTACCCAAATGTTGGGAGATATGGGCGCAGACATCATAAAAATAGAACCGGTAAAAGGCGATTGGATGCGTCATTATTCCTATGGGAATTTATATCCCGAAGGAGAGAGCATTTCCTTTATAAGCTTCAATAGGAATAAAAAAAGTATCGCACTCGACTTAAAATCTGACGAAGGCAAAAAAATAGCAAAAGATATCATTGCCAAGGCGGATATTCTTTTGGAAAATTTTCGTCCTGGTGTAATGGAGCGCTTAGGTTTGGGTTATGAAGATATGAAAACGCTGAATCCAAAGCTGGTGTATTGCTCAAGCTCAGGGTACGGTGCTTCAGGGCCTTACCTAAAAAGACCAGGTCAGGATTTATTGGCACAGTCCATTAGTGGAGCCCCTTATTTAAACGGACAGAAAGGAGGGTTGCCAGTAGTAACCGCCGTGGGGCAAGCCGATTTGCTAACCAGTTTGTTTATTGTGCAATCGGTTTTAGCGGCTATTTATTCAAGGAGTGTCACCGGTAAGGGGCAAAAAATTGAAGCCAATTTATTGAGTTCTGCGGTAGGATTTCATATTCAAGAGATAACAGCTTTTTTGCTAAAAGGGTCAAATCCAGAACGCAGTGCAAGCGGTATCCCAAATCCTTGGCTGGGAGCACCTTATGGTTTATACAACACATCAGATGGTTACATCGCTATTGGGATGAATTCTGTACAAAGACTAGCGCAAGTCATTGGTTTGGATAAGTATGATTCAGAGGCGTATAAATCAAATAATATTATAGACAACCGTGATGACATTCGAAACGATTTTAATACTGTTTTTAAAACCAAAACCACTAGCGAATGGTTAGAGTTGTTATTGGCAGAAGACATTTGGTGTTCGCAAGTCAATAGTTTTAAAGAGATGGTGGAAGACCCACAGATAAAGCATAATGACATGATTTTGGAGTACGAACATCCAAAGGTGGGCACTATAAAAACTACGGGGTTTCCTGTGAAGTTTAGTGACACACCACAAAAAATTGAAAAACCGGCACCCTTACTCAACCAACATGCCGAAGAGATATTAAAACAATACTGTGGATATTCCGATTTGGAGGTCCAATCATTTTTAAACAAAACATAAAAAATTAGCGAAATGAAATTAGGATTCGGATTATACCGTCACATGCTGAACGACCAGCATTATAAGTTTGCAAAGCAATGTGGCGCAACACACGTGGTGGTGCACATGGTAGATTATTTTGGTAGTGCAGATAATAGTAAATCGAATGCCAATCAACCCATAGGCGGAAATAAAGGCTGGGGAAAAGCAGGTAACGGAGAACTATGGTCTTTAGAGGAGCTTTTAAAGATTAAAGCAGAAATTAATAATCATGGTTTAGAATGGTATGCTATCGAGAATTTTGACCCTTCAATATGGTACGATATTCTTTTAGACGGTCCTAAAAAAGAGGCACAGATAGAACTGGTAAAGGAACAAATACGAATTGTGGGTAAAGCAGGCATTCCAGTCTTTGGCTATAATTTTTCTTTAGCAGGCGTATCTAGTAGGGTTGAAAAACCATTTGCTCGTGGTGGTGCAGTTTCCGTAGGAATGGAAGGTTCGGTAGATGAAACCCCTATTCCGAATGGTATGGTTTGGAATATGGTTTATGATGAAAACGCACCAGCAGGAACAGTGGAAAGAGTCTCGCATGCCATCCTTTGGGAGCGCTTACAATACTTTTTAGACCACGTGATACCAGTAGCCGAGGAGGCAGGTGTAAAGATGGCGGCCCATCCAGACGACCCACCAATGCCTTATGTTAGAAATACACCACGATTGGTATATCAGCCCAATATGTACCAGCGTTTAATAGATATGAAGCCAAGTAATCACAATAACTTGGAATTCTGTTTAGGCACCATTTCTGAAATGACCGAGGGCAATGTGTATGAAGCCACAGACCAATACAGCAAACAAAATAAAATAGCCTATATCCATTTTAGAAATGTAGTTGGCAAAGTTCCCAATTACCATGAAGTATTTGTGGATGAAGGCGATATCGATATGTTCAAAATATTAGAAATTTTGAAGAAAAATAATTTCGATGGTGTTTTAATTCCGGACCATACGCCTCAGATGAGTTGCGATGGCCCATGGTATGCCGGTATGGCTTATGCTATGGGGTTTATGAAAGCTTCTTTGAAGTTAATTGAATCGATGCACTCTAAAGTGTAATTTAAAATACTCAAGCACGAGGTGGTTTGTAAGAAGAAACAGAAATTTTCAATGTTATGAAAAGAAGAACATTTGTTAGAAATACAAGTTTGTTTGGAGCTTCTTTATTTAGCTTACCTCCATTGATGACTTTGTCCAACTGTAAGCCAGAGGTGCCATTAAAAAGTTTATTAAAAAAACAAGCTTTGTTGTCTTTTTGGCGATTTACAGAAGTTTGGAACTTTAAGGATTTCTGGAAACGTGGTAATACTTTCGATGCTTGTTTGGTTTTTGTTGATGCATTGCAAAATCAGTGGCCAGACGATAGTGACGTTATTGAAATCCAGAAAGAAGTTGAGAAAATGCTAAAGGAAAATTTAGAGTTTTTCCATAGCTATGACCCTGGCAAGTTATGGGCCGATGATTTTGGATGGTGGGGACTCATGGCCTTAAATGCCAGAAAACATTTGCTTAAAATTGGAAATATAGAATTAGCGAATGCGTATTTAAAATTATCAACTGATTTATGTTGGGAATACAAGAAAAAAACAGCCTACGATAATTCCGATGAAGGCTTCCCTGTTTTGCATGGATGCAGAAATGGAGATGCCAACGGAGAAAGTAAAGGCGTAAAGAATACCGTAACCAATGTGTTGCTCTTTTTACTTTCGTCTCGTATTTATCGTTGTCTTTCGGAAGAAGATATTGCCAATGGAGATAAGTACTTAGATATGGCTTACAGGCAGTGGTTGTGGTTTGATGAGTGGTCTAATTTAAAGGATTACGAGTATCTCAAGAAATTAACCACAGAAGGTGTTTTGGTTCAAGAGCGACCCATGGCCTTTGTTGAGGGCTCAACTTATATTGAAAAAATTCATCCACCATGGGCAGAGGGCTGGATATGGTCTGGAGACCAAGGTATGCTGGTGGCTTCCTTAATAGATATATTGGCTATAGCCGATGACTTAGATGATTATTTAAAAAGGACAAATATTTATCCTGATTTTGATACCGGTACATTCAAATCAAAAATCAATAACTTAATAAAAAAACTAGCTAAAGGCATTCAAAATGGATTAATTGCAAATTCAGACGGTATTATAAGAGAAGCTCCTTGTTATTCCAGTTTCGGACCTGAACATGGTAGAGACTATCTCGCTGGAAGAGGCATTATGGTACGCTATTTAGTGCAAGATGAGATTAAAAAACACTTGAATATTGATATGACGGACAATATTTCAAAGACATTTGAAGCCATTTGGAATACAAGAGACATTGCAACCAACCAATTTAAACCAGAGTTTACAACCGCTGAGAATGATAAATTATATATTGAACAATTTCGACAACTTTGGGGATTGGCAGATGATGTATATGAATGGAATTTGGATAAGATGAAAGAAAAGAACAAATTCGGTGTGTGTCAATCCATAGGTTTAGATGTTTTAGGGGCAACTATCCGAAGTTTAAATGAAAACTAATTTATAGCCAATAAAAGTATGGGATGTATGCAACAGTTTAAAAATTATTTTCAAATTCTAATACTAATTTTCGTTTGTCAATATGCCGTTGCTCAGAACGACTTTGGAAAATACCAACCTTTTTCGTCGTACTGGTTTATCGATGAACTCTTGGAGTGGAATCCCAATGAAGATAACAACGTTAAATTCAATAAAAGTTATCTACCGCTACAAGTGCGATTTATTGATAGTACTACACAGGTAAATCCAGAATTAAGTACCAAACCATCAGTGGTATCATTAATTGCACCGCATACTACGAATTATCATCCTTCCCAAGGGTTTCAAACGGTTGAGCAGTATGCCTTTCCGTATTGGCAGTACATCGATTATTTGGTGCAATGGGGAGGTTCTGCGGGCGAAGGTCTTGTTGTTACTCCAACTGCTTTTTGGATAGAATCTGCACACCTAAATGGCGTTGAAATTTTAGGAACCGTGTTCTTTCCGCCTAACGTATATGGCGGTAAAGAGGAATGGGTTCTAGAATTTTTACAACAAGATGACACTGGAAATTTTCCAGTAGCCGATAAACTAATTGAAGTGGCCAAACTTTATGGTTTTGAAGGGTGGTTTATTAACCAAGAAACCCACGGTATGAGGAAAGAAGAAGCCCATTTAATGCAGAAGTTCTTAAAGTATTATCAAGAAAAATCCAACGGAAAATTTAAAATTATGTGGTACGATGCTATGATTGAAGACGGACGCGTCATTTGGCAAGATGAACTTAATCATCACAATAGTATCTATTTTCAGAACAAAGATAAAAAACTAACAGACATTATGTTTATTGATTTTGGCTGGAGCGAAACACAATTGGAAGATTCTCATAAACGAGCAAAAGCATTAGGTAGAAGTCCATGGGAGCTCTACTCTGGTATAGATGTTCAGGCTAAAAGTTATAAAACACCAACCAATTGGAAAGGCTTATATAAAAATGGAAAGCCTTATACAACCTCTATAGGATTATATTGGCCCAACTCTACATTTAATATAGCCAAAAACAAACAACCGGAATCGGTTTACGAAGAAGAACAAAAGTTTTGGAATGGAACTATTTTAGAAGAAGAAGTTCCTGCATGGCAATCTAAAGAATGGAAAGGTTTTTCTAAATATATTCCTGCCCGTTCCGTAATTAAAAAGCTCCCTTTTATTACTCATTTTAATTATGGTTTAGGGCGCTTTTATAATGAAGCAGGTGTGCGTTTGTCTAATAAAGAATGGCATAACCTTAGTATTCAGGATATTTTACCCTCATGGCAATGGCAGGTAGATACTACAGTGGTTAAAGCCAGTTTTGATTTTACTGAGAGCTATACAGGCGCTTCGTCAGTCAAAATTGAAGCTTTAAAAAACACAGAGCATTCAAAAATTCCACTTTATAAAACAGCGTTGCAACTGTCTGGAAAAGAGGCGTTACAAGTTGTTCATAAAGGTGATGGTAATATACAATTTGTACTTTACCTAAATAATGGTCTTAAGTATAATTTTAAACCTGAAATAAACGAATCATGGACTACAAGCAGTTTTGATTTATCGCACTTAAAAGGACAAAAGATTGTGAAAATTGCAACTGAATTCTCTGGAAAAAAAGGCGAAAGGATATATTTAGGTTTATTGGCAATTAAAAAGAAATCCAAAAGCTCTATCAAGAAGTCAAAAATAAGTGTCACGCCATTTAAAAAAGATGATAGTTTAGAACTTTATATAAATATTCAAGGAGATGAATTAGCCGAATTTCATAATATTTATCAAATAAAAGGGACTAACAAAATATGGTTAGGAAAGACTAGAAGTACAGATTACTACGTGGCACCTTTCAAAATAGATAAAAATAAAACTACAATCAAAATTCAAGTGGTTGCAATAGCTAAAGATGGCTCTAAAAGTAAACCTTCCAATAAAAGACTGCTAATGAAATAGATGCCGTTACTATGGAAAATACATACATAAAAGAAGCCTGTGTAGAGGGGTTACAACAAGCACTACATGCTGAAAAACAAGGTGCGGATAGAATTGAACTTTGTGCGCGTTTGGATTTAGATGGTTTAACACCAGATTTTGAAACGATAAAAGAAGTTAAGGCGAGCTGTAACATTCCTGTAAGGGTAATAATAAGACCCAGAGCGGGTGATTTTGAGTATTCTGACGACGAATTTGAAAAGATGAGATTATCAATAGCCTTGTGTAAGTTAATAGGTGTTGAGGGAGTTGTAATAGGAATTAACAAAAGCGATAACGTCATGGATTTACCAAGAACAGAAGTGCTTGTAGAACTTGCCAAACCAATGAAAGTAACAATACATAAAGCCATTGATGCTCTAGATAATCCCGTTGAAACAATTAAGGAATTGATTAAAATTGAAGGCATAGATACGATATTAACCTCAGGCAAAGGACAAACATGGCAGGAAGGACAGGAATTAATTAGGCGCATGATGAAAAAGGCTGGTGATAACCTTGTGATTATGCCTTGCGGAAAAATTACTCAACTTAATTTGGAAAGTGCTCATAATTTTTTTAATGCCAAAGCATATCATGGTAAGTTAATAGTAGGTAAATTGTAAAAAGATAAACATGACAACATTTAGAAATCTAGTAGTTTTAGGGTATATTTTTATTACATTAATTAACTGTAAGAACAATACTAAAAAGGATCGTGAGCTTCCTAGAATTGCTATTACTGGTTTAGCGATAGAGTCAAGTACCTTTTCACCAGCTAAAACTACAGAAGAGGCATTTCATGCGTATTATGGTGAAGATGTGTTTCAATATTTTCCTTTTTTAAGAGATCCAAAAGATACATTAAGACAACAGGCTCATTATTTTCCAGCGGTGAAAGGGCATGCAATACCAGGAGGTATTGTTACAAAAGAAGCCTATGATGCTTTGATGAAAAAAACTTTAGACACTTTACGTAAAAATCTACCATACGACGGATTGTTTTTCGATATACATGGCGCCATGAGTGTAGAAGGGTTGGATGATCCCGAAGGTGATATGATAAAACAAATTAGAGGCATTGTGGGGTATGATTGTGTTATTTCTACTTGTATGGATTTGCATGGGAATGTGTCTGAAACTTTGGCTAGAGAAACGGATTTGATTACTTGTTATCGATTGGCACCCCATGAAGATGCCATGGAATCTAAAGAGCGTGCGTTAGTCAATCTAATAAAACGATTAAAGTCTGGTAAAGGCAAACCAAAATATAAAGCATGGATTCCCGTACCTATCTTACTGCCAGGGGAAAAAACTAGTACACGTATTGAACCTGGTAAAAGTTTGTATGCTAAAGTAGCTCCGGAGGTAGAAAAGAAAGGTGTTATAGATGCTGCCATTTGGGTTGGGTATGCTTGGGCTGATGAACCAAGGAACCATGCTGTGGTTATGGTTACAGGAGATGATAAAGAACAAGTTAAAACATCTGCAGAAATGTTGGCACAAAGTTTTTGGGATGTAAGAAAAGAATTTGAGTTTGTTGCCCCTACATTGCCTTTTAAAGAAGCCTTGAAACAAGCAATTAATAGTGATAAAAAACCATTTATGCTTAGTGACATGGGAGATAATCCAACCGCAGGTGGAGCAGGAGATGTAACTTGGACATTGAACGAACTATTAAAAGTAAATGAGTTTAGTAAAGAAGGCGGTAAATCGTTAATATATGCATCCATTCCTGGTCCAAAATTAATTGAAGACGCTTTAAAAGTTGGTGTTGGAGGAAAAGTAAAGGCCTATGTTGGAGCAGAGGTTGATAATCGCTTTGCAGCACCAGTATTATTGGAAGGTACTGTAAGGGCCATAAAGAAAGGTGATAAAAATGCCGAGGTTGAGGTAGTAGTTCAATCAGGAAACATTTTTGTGATTGTTACTAAGAAGCGCAAGCCGTATCATTATGAGAAGGATTTTACTGCATTGAATTTAAATCCTAGAGAAACAGATATTGTTGTTGTTAAAATAGGTTATTTAGTTCCAGAGTTGTACAATATGCGAGGCGATTGGGTGATGGCATTAACTCCCGGAGGAGTAGATCAAGACTTAGAGCGTTTACCATATAAACGCATTAAACGCCCTATGTTTCCCTTAGATAAGGATATGGAAACCCCCGATTTGAGTGTGCGTTGGATTTCTTCAGCAGGTTTAAAATAGCATATTTATAAAGTTATTTTTTTTTGATGGTTTAAAACATAAGCTTTACTCAAATTCTTTTCTGGTCAATTAAATAGTAATAAAGGTGCTGAGTTTTATTAATCTTTATTTTGTCTTTTTATTAGGCTTATTATAAATATTTTTTGACATTTCCTACAGGACAGAGCAGGACACTTTTAAGTCGTTAATTTTCTAGTTTTGTTAAGGTTTCATTTTATAAATGCATACATATAAATTTTTGCCCACTATTTTGATTATTTGACAAAATTTATTGGTGGTCTCAAAATACATTTTAGGGGTGATAAAAGTTCAATGTTTATGGTGTATTTTGGTTATTTGAAACTAATATCATTGTTTTGTACTATTCACTATAAACCAATAAACTAAATTATTTTTTAGAAATCAAACCAGCTAATACAACTAAAAATAACCTTAAAAAACTACAAGGAGAATTAAATAAACTTAATTAATGAAAAAAACAATTGTAATTACAGGAGCGGGAGGCGTTTTGTGTAGTACCATGGCAGAAGCTTTAGCCAAAGAAGGACATAATATAGCTCTGTTAGATTTAAACAAAGAGGCAGCTATAGCTGTTGCAGATAAGATTAATGAAAATGGCGGTAGTGCTATTGGAGTTAAAGCCAATGTGCTAGAAAAAGATTCTTTAGTTCAGGCTAAAGAAGAAGTTAATAATGCTTTTGGTAAATGTGATATTCTTGTAAATGGGGCAGGAGGAAATCACCCGTTAGGAACTACAAGTAACCCTTTTTTACAGTTAGAAGATTTAGTGAGAAAAGAAGAAGGATTCAAAACTTTTTTTGATTTAGACCCTCAAGGTATTCAGTTTGTTTTTAATTTAAACTTTATTGGTACACTTCTGCCAACACAGATTTTTGCACAAGACATGGTTGGTAGAGAAGGTTGTAGTATTTTAAATGTTTCTTCAATGAATGCTTTTACACCTTTAACAAAAATACCAGCTTACAGTGGTGCAAAAGCTGCGGTTTCAAACTTTACCCAATGGTTAGCAGTTCATTTTTCAAAGGTTAATATACGTGTGAATGCATTAGCTCCAGGTTTCTTTTTAACTGAACAAAATAGAACTTTACTAACTAACAGCGATGGAAGCTTAACCCCTAGAGGAAATCAAATAATTGATCAAACACCAATGGGTAAATTTGGTGAGCCAGAAGATTTAATTGGTACTACGCTTTGGTTATGCGGAGAAGGGTCCTCATTTGTTACGGGTGTAGTTGTGCCAATAGATGGTGGATTCAGTGCTTACAGTGGTGTTTAAAAATTAAAAGATATTTAAGATGGAGCAAACATGGAGATGGTACGGGCCTAATGACCCAGTAACTTTATTAGATGTAAAACAAGCAGGCGCAACAGGTGTGGTGTCTGCATTGCATCATATTCCAAATGGAGAAGTATGGACAGTAGATGAAATTCAAAAGCGTAAAGCTATTATAGAAAATGAGGGTTTAACCTGGAGTGTAGTGGAAAGTATTCCGGTTCATGAAAATATAAAAACTCGATCTGGAAATTTTAAAGCTTACATAGAAACCTACAAGAAGAGTATAGAAAACTTAGCAACGTGTGGTGTCAATATTGTGTGTTATAACTTTATGCCAGTGCTTGATTGGACTAGAACAGATCTGGCGTTCAAAGTAGCCGATGGATCTGAGGCATTGCGTTTTGATGTTACTGCTTTTGCAGCTTTCGAATTGTATTTATTAAAAAGGCCAGGTGCTGAAGATGCTTACACTGATGAGCAAAAGCAAGCAGCTAAAACTTATGTACAAGGGTTGTCTGAAGATGAAAAAACTAAGTTAGTAAATAATATCATTGCTGGTTTACCAGGGGCTGAAGAAGGATATACTTTAGAGCAATTTCAAAACATATTAGATACTTACAAAGATATAGATGCTCAAAAATTAAGAGATAACTTGGTAGCGTTTTTAAAGGAAATTATACCTGTGGCATCTCAAAATAACGTATTAATGTGCATTCACCCAGATGATCCACCTTATCCAATTTTAGGTTTGCCTAGAGTAGTAAGTACAGAGTCAGATTACGCTTATTTATTTGACAATGTTCCTGATAGAGCAAACGGCATTACATTCTGTACAGGTTCTTTAGGTGTAAGAGCAGATAATAATTTGGTACAAATTTTTGAAAGATTTGCAGATCGCGCACATTTCTTACATTTGAGAAGTACAAGACGTGATGCAGAAGGAAATTTTTATGAAGCAGATCATTTAGATGGCGATGTAGATATGTATGCTGTAGTAAAGGCAGTCGTATTAGAAGAAAGAAGAAGGAAAGCTGCTGGCATGAAAGACTATGCAATACCAGTAAGACCAGATCATGGGCATCAAATGCTAGATGATTTAAAGAAAAAAACAAACCCAGGTTATTCCGGAATTGGAAGGTTGAGAGGTTTGGCAGAATTAAGAGGTCTAGAATACGGAATTACAAATAGTATATAAAAATATTAAAATATGAGTTTATCATTATTTGACGTAAAAGGAAAGAATGCTCTTGTAACAGGAAGTACTCACGGATTGGGAATGGCTATGGCCAGAGGTCTTGGTCTTGCAGGTGCTAAAATTATTGTTAACGGTAATTCCTCACAAGAAAAAATAGACAATGCCTTAAAAACTTATAAAGCCGAAGGAATTGATGCTGTTGGTTATAAGTTTAATGTAACTGATGAGGCTGCAGTTGTTGAAGCCATAGGTAAAATTGAAGCGGAAGTAGGGCAAATAGACATACTAATTAATAATGCAGGTATTATTAAAAGAACTCCTTTAGCTGAAATGGAAGTATCTGATTTTAAGCAGGTTATTGATGTTGATTTAGTGAGTCCTTTTATCGTTTCAAAGCATGTGGTAAAAGGCATGATAGCCAGAAAGGAAGGTAAAATAATTAACATTTGCTCAATGATGAGTGAGCTTGGTCGTAATAGTGTAGGGGCTTATGCAGCAGCAAAAGGAGGGCTTAAAATGTTAACTCAAAATATGGCCACAGAATGGGCAAAGTACAATATTCAAGTTAATGGTATAGGGCCAGGATATTTTGCAACGTCCCAAACAGCGCCAATTAGAGTGGAGGGGCATCCATTTAATGAATTTATCATTAACAGAACTCCTGCAGCTAAGTGGGGTGATCCAAATGATTTATCTGGAGCAGCTATCTTTTTATCTTCTAAAGCTAGTGATTTTGTAAATGGTCATGTTTTATATGTAGATGGCGGTATTTTAGCAACCATAGGAAAACCGTCAAATGAAGAGTAAAACTTTTATCACAGATAATTTTGTGTTACAATCTGAGGTAGCTAAAACCCTTTATCACGAGTATGCAAAAGATTTACCTATTTTAGATTATCACAACCATTTATCGGCCAAAGAAATTGCTGAAAACAAACCTGTTAGCAGTATAACACAGGCTTGGTTAAATGGGGATCACTACAAATGGCGCGCCATGAGAGCTCATGGCATTGAAGAAAAATTTATTACCGGATCTGAAACCTCGCAAAAAGAGAAGTTTTTTAAGTGGGCAGAAACGGTTCCATATACATTAAAAAATCCATTATTTCACTGGACACATTTAGAGCTGAAACGCTATTTTGGGATAGATGAAATTCTACAACCATCTACAGCCGAGGCTATTTTTGAAAAGGCCAATACCGTTTTAGAGCAAAAAACACCGGCGCAACTTCTGGAAGACATGAAAGTTGAGGTGATTTGTACTACAGACGACCCAACCGATAGTTTAGAGTATCATAGAGCTATCAAAGAACAAAATTTCTTTACTCAGGTATTACCAACATTTCGTGCAGATGCCCTCTTTTTTATAAATTCAGATTCGTTTTCTAAGTATCTTGATAAATTAGCTACGGCGGTAGGTTTTAAAATTCAATCATTAGATGATTTTAAAAGAGCTTTGGACAATCGTTTAGAGTTTTTTAACCAACACGGATGTAAGCTATCAGACTTTGGGGTAGGTGAAGCACTTACCATAGTGGATTATACAGATGACGAGGTAAAAACAATTTTTGACAAAAAATTAAATAACAACCAACTTTCAACTAAAGAGGTTAATATTTACAGATCATTTCTTTTTGAGTATCTTGGGAAGCAATATCACAAATTAAACTGGGTACAGCAATACCATTTAGGCCCTATAAGAAATAATAATTCTAGGTTGTTAAAAGAAATAGGGTTAGATGCTGGAGTAGATTCCATTGGAGATTTTCCTATGGCAGAATTTATGTCAAAATTGTTTGATAAACTTAATGCTACAAATCAATTGGCTAAAACTATAACCTATAATTTGAATCCTTCGCAAAATGAGGTGTTTGCAACCATGATGGGTAATTTTCAGAATGCTGACTGCCAAGGAAAAATGCAATGGGGTTCTGGTTGGTGGTTTTTAGATCAAAAAGATGGTATGGAAAAGCAAATAAATTGTCTTGGAAACATGGGGCTTTTAAGCCATTTTGTTGGTATGCTTACAGATAGTAGAAGCTTTTTATCTTTTCCAAGACATGAATATTTTAGACGTATATTGTGCAATGTCTTGGGAAATGATGTAGAACAAGGGCTTATTCCAAATGACATAGAGTTCTTAGGAAAAATGGTTCAAAATATATGTTATTATAATGCTAAGCGTTATTTTAATTTTCCAACATAACAACAAATTAAAAATTTATTAATCGACTTAACTAAATAAATTATGAGTACAACAAAAAAGATTGGAAACTATCGCTATCGCATATTAGCGTTGTTAATGTTTGCTACTACCATTAACTATTTTGATAGAAGTATTATTGGAGTTATGGCACCAACCTTAGAAAAGATGTTTGGTTGGACCAACGCCGACTATGCAAACATTATGATATCATTTAAAGTAGCTTATGCCATAGGTATGCTTTCAATGGGAGGATTAATAGATAAGTTAGGAACAAAAAAGGGATATATTCTATCCATAGGGCTTTGGAGTATCTTTGGAATGCTTCATGCGGCAGTTAGGCCAGCTTTTAGTGTTGTAGGTTTTGCTGCGGCTCGTTTCGGGTTAGGTTTTGGAGAATCTGGCAACTTTCCAGCGGCTATTAAAACCACAGCAGAATGGTTTCCAAAAAAAGACAGGGCTTTTGCAACAGGTTTGTTCAACGCCGCAACTAGTATAGGTGCCATTGCTGCGCCTTTCGTTGTAGGTTGGATTGTACATGAAAACGGAAAAAATTGGCAAATACCTTTTCTTATTACAGGAGCATTAAGTGCGTTGTGGGTATTTTTATGGTTACGAACCTATAAGAAACCCGAAGTGCATCCAGGTGTATCTAAAGAAGAGTTATCTTATATACAAAGTGATTCTGGTAAAGCAGAATCTGAAGATAAATTACCATGGAAAAGCGTATTAGGTAAACGTCAAACTTGGGCGTTTGCTTTGGCAAAAGTCACAGATGCTGTTTGGTGGTTTTATTTATTTTGGGGTGCTAAGTTTTTAGCAGAAACCTTTGATGTAAATATTAAGAACATTGCCTTGCCATTCTTTGTTATATATATATTGGCAGATGGCGGTAGTATTTTAGGCGGTTATTTGTCAGGAGTATTTATAAGAAAAGGTTGGTCAGTAAATAAAGCAAGAAAAATTACGTTATTAATCTGTGGTCTAATAATATTACCTGTGGCATATGTTGCTATTACAGATAGTAAGTGGTTAGCTATTTGTTTAATAGGCTTGGGAGCTGCAGGACATCAAGCATGGTCTGCTAATATATTTACCTTAGCTTCAGATGTATTCCCTAAAAAAGCCACAGCTTCAGTAGTAGGAATTGGTGGAATGGTTGGAGCTGTTGCAGGCATAGTAGCGGATTTTGCATTAGGATCTGTGTTAGACCAGGCTGGTAACACAGGTTATTTTTGGGCATTCTTAATAGCAGGATCTTGTTACCTTATAATTCTTGGATTGGTTCATTTAATCATGCCAAAAATGACACCGCTTGATGAAAACTTAAATCTTATTAAGGAATAGTCTTTAATTAAAGGTTAGTTAAATAAATTAAAAGTTGCAATTTATGTAATTGCAGCTTTTTTGTTTAATTAAGATTATTTTTTTCCATTTGCTAAATAACTTACGTATATGTTTAGAGAGAAGTACCTACAGAATCTGTCAAATTTTTGATTTTTAGAAAAAGTATGCAATTTGATTCTTAATTTGTTTATATTTTTGAAGTTATTATATTCAAGAATGCCAAAGATTGTTATATGTCTTTTACTTTTTTGCATTAACTTTTTAGTAAATGCCCAAACCTTATCTTATCAGTTTACTCACTTATCAACAATAGATGGGCTCTCGCAAAGTTCTGCAATAGCAATTCACCAAGACACATTGGGTCAAATATGGATTGGTACCCGGGATGGTTTAAATAAATATGATGGCACTAAATTCACTATTTACAGGAATCAAATTGATAATGAAAACGCTTTAAGTAATAATGATATTTTAGCTATTCAAGAAGATAATGATGGCTACCTGTGGGTTGGAACTTATAATGGTTTAAATAAGTTTGATCCAAAGACAGATACTTTTAAAAATTATTTTCATCAACAAGCTCCAAATTCACTTATAAATAACACCATTTGGACTATAAATAAGCTTTCTAACGGAAATGTATGCATTGGTACAGCGGGAGGGCTTTCGGTTTATAATAAAGAATCAGACACTTTTACAAACTATTTAACACAATACGCTAAACCTGCAAGGAAACGTGTTATGACTATTTTAGAAACTAAAAACGGACAGGTTTATGTAGGTACAGCAGCTGGGATTTTTAAAGGAGCTAGCAATGAAGGCAAGATAAATGACCTTACTTTAATTAAGGGAAGTGAAAATTTTTATGTGCAAGATTTAATTGAAACTGAAAACAACCATATATTGATTGCTACCCAAGAACATGGTTTAATAGATTATAATCAAGAAATAAACTTGTTCTCATCATTTTTTAACAAGAAGCATTTACATGCATCTATAAAGAATGTAAGAAAGTTACTTTACGATAATGAGGGCATGCTATGGGTTGGAACTTATGAGGGGTTGTTATTAGTAGAAAAAGATGGTGGTATTGAATATTTACACGCTAGTTTTGATAATAAAAATGGCTTAACTAAAAACTCCATTAAATCATTATTTAAAGATAGAAAAGGATCTATTTGGATAGGAACCTATTATGGAGGTATTAATATTTGGGATAGGGCTAACGTTAATTTTCAAAATATTACGCAAAATAAAAGCGGTAAGGGGCTTAATTATACGGTAGTGAGTTCTATTGCAACCCATAATGGCTATATGTTTTTTGGAACCGAAGGCGGGGGACTTAATATTTGGAATAAAAAGGATGATACTTATACATATGTGACTCAAAATAATTCGCCTCTTTTAGATAATAACATAAAAGAACTAAAAATATTAGATCACGATAAGTTGTGGATAGGAACATTTAAAAGTGGTCTACAAATTTTCAATCTCAGTAAAAATAGGTTTGAAACATTAGTTTTGCCAGAGCAATTAGCTACATTTCTTAATAATGTTGGTGTTTATGCCATAAATAAAGATAGGTTTAATAATGTGTGGATTGGAACCTTTGGTCAAGGTTTGATAAAATTTAACCTTGAAACTAAGGTCTTTAAGCATTTTCAAAGTTCAGACCAAGAAGAAAATCTCTTATCAAATAATTTAATCCGAACTATTTTTATTGATAAAGAAGACCACGTTTGGGTTGGTACAGAAAAGGGGCTTAATAGAATTTTAAAAACAGGAGCTATTCTTCATTATTTTTATGATGAAAACTTACAATACGGAGATGATGTCTTATCAGTTTACCAAGATAATTTTAATACCATTTGGGTTGGAACAAAATCTAAAGGATTGTACAAGTATGATGGTGAAAAATTTAGTTCTGTAGTGTTGGTAGCAGATAACTCACTAGTTTCAACAGTCCATAGTATACAAGAAGATGATAAGCATAACTTATGGTTAAGTACCAACCAAGGTATTGTAAAATATAATTATAAAAATGAACACATTAAATTTTATAACCAGACTGATGGTGTGGTAAGTAATGAGTTTAATGATAATGCCAGTTTAAAAGTAGGAACATCGCAGTTTTATTTTGGAGGCCCCGAGGGCATAACCTATATCAATTCTGATAATTTAATAACTAATGTTTATTCACCTCAAGTTATTTTAACCGATTTTAAAATTAGAGAGAATGATGCCGAGTCTAATAGCTTAGAAAATGTGCTAACATATGCGTTGCCTTTTACTGAGACTATTAATTTATCATATGAACAGGGTAATTTCAGTATTTCATTTTCAATACCTAATTTCATAAACTCCAATAATAATAAATACAAATACAGGTTAAATGGCTTAGAAAAAGAATGGAATATAACAACCAGTAATACGGCATCTTATACCATTCAAAATCCTGGAACATATGTTTTTGAAGTAGCTGGAGCCAATAATGACGGTGTTTGGAATGAAACCAGTTCAAAGTTAAATATCTATGTGGCTCCTGCCCCTTGGAGAACTTGGTGGGCCTTTACAATTTATGGTTTACTAATTTTAACTGCTTTGTTTTTTCTTTATAGTATTTTAAAATCAAAAACCAAATTAAAGCACGAACTAGAACTAGAACATATTGAAACAGAGAGGGCAAAAGAAATAAACCAAACCAAGCTAGAATTCTTCACCAATATATCGCATGAGTTCAGAACACCCTTGGCGTTAATACTAGGGCCATTAAATCAAATTATAGAAGGGTATCGTGGTAGTAGCAAAATGTATAAAAAACTATTGGTTATAGAAAATAGTGCAAATCATTTGTTGCAGCTCATAAATAGGTTAATGGATTTCAGAAAGTTTGAAAATAAACTATTCAATTTAGAGGCAGCAGAGGGTAATATTGTGAAATTTTTAAGAGAAATATACCTTTCTTTTACAGAATATGCTAAAAAAGATGGGTATGATTTTAGTTTTAGTTGTGATGATGAAGAGATTTTGGTCTATTATGACCGTAATAAACTAGAGCGTGTTTTTTACAACCTCATTTCAAATGCTTTTAGATACACTCCAAAAGGCGGTAAAATTGCTATTAGTATAAGAAAAACAGAAAATAATTTAATGGTAGATGTTGAAGATAATGGCGTTGGAATAGCTCAAGAATACCGCGATAAAATATTTGAAAGATTCTTTGAGGTAGCTGTCAATAACAAACCCGATGGTAATTATAATAAAGGTACCGGTATAGGTTTATCTATTGCTAAAAACATTGTAGAACTTCACAAAGGAGATATTAAGGTTAAAAGTAACAAAAACAATAAAGGCTCTATATTTTCGGTATCACTGCCTTTGGGACGTGAGCATTTAAGTGATGGTGAAATTATAGAAAACTTTAAATTTAGTGATGATGTATCACAGTATGTTAAACAGTTGGAGGAATCAAATATTGCGGTTCAAGATGATATTGATATCACAGTTGAAACTGTAAAACAAACAATTCTTCTGGTAGAGGATAATAAACCATTAAGAAAATTTATTAAGGATTTACTTAAGCAAAACTATAATATTATAGAGGCTGAAAATGGCAAGTTAGGATTTGAAAAAGCAAAAAAAGAATCTCCAGATCTTATTGTGAGTGACGTTATTATGCCAGAAATGACGGGAACAGAACTATGTACTGCAGTTAAGCAAGAATTAAAAACGAGTCACATACCAATAATTTTATTAACCTCCCGTACCTCTTTAATTTATAAATTAAATGGATTAGAAAGTGGCGCTGATGACTACATAAGTAAACCTTTTGATGTAAAAGAATTTAAGCTTCGGATTAAGAACGTATTACAAACTAGAGAAAAATTAAAGGAAAAGTTTGCGGCTAATGAAGGTCCACTGCCTGATGAAGTTTTAGTTTCGTCATTTGATGAAAAGCTTTACAAAAAGGCACTTAGAATAGTTAAAGAAAATATTGAAAACGAGCAATTTGATATTGCTTCGTTTTGTTCTGAGTTAGGTGTTAGTAGAACCATGCTATTTACCAAAATAAAAGCTTGGTCAAATTTCACACCTAACGAATTTATACTACATTTTAGAATGAAACGTGCTGCACAATTATTAGAAAACGGAAAATTAAATGTATCTCAAATAAGTTATAAAGTAGGATTTAAAGATCCAAAATACTTTAGTAAGTCCTTTCAAAAGAAATTTGGAGAGACCCCATCTCAATATACTGAGAAATTTTCTAGCTAGTTTTTTGGTTTTAAAAACTGATAATCAAGGTGTTGTATTATTTTACCCCTATTTCTGTATTTCTATTTCTTTGAGTCGCCTTAGATTTAGGTGATGAAAAACCGCAAACATAAAATCAATTACCTAATTGTTATTCTATTGGCAATTATAGTTGGTTTTAGTTTATTTATTATTTACCTCATTTAAATTAAAATTTGACAAAACTAATTAACATGAAAAAAATCAAACAATTTAAAAGGATACTTTTCCTTGTTTTAAGTTTTAGTTTTGCGCTTAGTGCAAGTGCACAAGACAAGACTATAACAGGAACGGTTACATCAGAATCTGATGGGTTAGGATTACCCGGTGTAAATGTTGTGGTAAAAGGTACCACAACTGGTACTGCAACAGATTTTGATGGTAATTACTCAATTAATGTGTCGGGTGATAGCACGATACTAGTCTTTAGCTACGTAGGCTATGTGACACAAGAAATTACAGTTGGAGTAAGAAACGAAATTAATGTTGCTCTCATTGAAGACGCTGCAAGTTTAGACGAAGTAGTTGTAGTAGGATATGGAGCCAGAAAGAAAAGTGATATCACGGGGTCCGTTTCTTCTGTTAAGGCAGAAGAGGTCACAGCGTTCCCTGTATTAGATGCGCAACAAGCTTTACAAGGGCGCGCAGCAGGTGTGGCTGTACAGTCTAATAACGGTGGAGAACCAGGAACACCCATTAATGTAACCATTAGGGGTAACACTTCTATTAATGCTAGTAGTGCTGCTTTGGTGGTTGTTGACGGTTTTGTTGGCGCAACCTATCCGCAACCAGGAGATATTGAATCGGTTGAAGTGTTAAAAGATGCTTCGGCAACTGCTATTTATGGTTCTAGAGGTGCGAATGGGGTTATTTTGGTAACTACTAAAAAGGGTAGAAAAGGCAAAATGACTGTTGAGCTAAATAGTAACTACGCTATTCAAAGCACATCTAACCGTCTTGATTTATTGAACGCAGATCAATTTGCTGCGTATACAAGAGCCATTAATCCTTCGTATACACAAGCAGCTGCCAATACAGATTGGCAAGATTTAATATATACTTCGGGGTATACAACCAACCATCAATTGTCTTTTTCAGGAGGCTCAGATAATATGAATTATTATGTGTCTGGTAACTATTTTGACCAAAAAGGTGTGGTTATCAATTCTGGTTTTGAGCGTTTTTCGTTTTTAAGTAATATAGATGCTCAAATTAATGACAAGTTAAAGCTTGGTTTTAATGCTTTTGGAAGTCGTAGCTCTAAAGATGGCGTTTCTACCCAAGCCAACAGCGGGGGTAGAGGTAGTGGCGATGTTATTTCAATAGCTTACAGGTTTGCTCCAGATTTGGGGATTCTAGATGAAAATGGTAACAATACCTTTAACTCTGTGGGCGACGATATCGATAATCCGTTTGCAGTGGCTACAGAACGCGTTGATGAAACTTTTGAAGATATTTATAGAGCTAATTTTTATGGAGAGTACGAAATTATTGAAGGATTAACCTTTAAATCTACATTTGGTTTTGCTTCAAGAAACCAAACCAGAGGGCAGTTCACGCCTTCAACCTTAATTACTTCGGCTGGAGATCAAGGAGGGATTGCAGGTATAGCAAACTTGAAGAATACCAATCTATTAAGTGAAAACTATTTGACTTATACCAAAGAGATAGGTAAAGGAAGCTTAACCCTATTAGCAGGATATTCTTATCAAAAAGACAGAACTGTGACGAATTCTGCCGGAGCCGAAGGTTTTGTAACTAACAGCGTGTCTTACTACGCACTGGATACTGCATCAACACCCTTATTCCCAGAATCTTTTTTAAGAGAGTTTGAAATTCAATCGCAATATGGGCGTGTTAATTATGATTATGATGATAAATATTTGATTACTTTCACTGCACGTCGTGATGGCGCATCAAATTTCGCAAAAAACAATAAATATGCATTCTTTCCTTCGGGAGCTCTAGGTTGGAAGATATCTAACGAGGACTTTTTAAAGGATAATGCAACCATATCAAATCTTAAACTTAGACTAAGTTATGGTGTTACAGGAAATCCATCTATTGCACCTTACCAATCACTAGCAACATTAGAATCTATTTATGCAGTTGCAGGAGATCAAACGGTAAATGCTGTAGTGTCTGGAAGACCTGCTAATCCAAATTTAAAATGGGAGTCATCCTATCAAACCAATTTCGGTATCGATTTAGGTCTCTGGAAAAATAAGGCTTCTTTAAGTGTTGATATCTATAATATAGATACCAAAGACTTAATTGTAGGTAATAGTAATACACCAGAATATACAGGATTTTTAAACCCTAATTTCTTAGATAATATTGGAGAGATAAATAATAAAGGAGTTGAAATTACACTTTCAACAAAGAATATTGTAACAGATAATTTTTCATGGTCTACGGATTTTAACTGGTCTAGAAATAGAAACACAGTAGAAAAATTATTTGGAAGCGATGTAGATTTCTTTTTACCCTCAGCAGCACCAGGACACTTCTTACAAGATGAAACACATATTTTAAGAGAAGGTGAGGCGCTTGGTCAGTTCTTTGGATGGGAATACAGAGGCGTGTATCAAGGAGGTGCATTACCAGAAGGAACAGCTACATTTAATGGAGCGGTTGCAGGCGATGAATTATTTACTGATGTAGACGGAAGTGGTGAAATAAACTCTGCAGATAGAAAAATAATTGGAGATCCTAACCAAGACTGGACATTTGGTTTTAACAATACGTTTAAGTACAAGAATTTTGACTTAGGTGTTTTCTTCCAAGGTGCCGTTGGGGGTGATATTTACAGTTTTACCTTATCTGAATTGGCGTCAGGAGGTTCTAATGCTACTACAGAGGCAGTCAATGCATGGACACCTAGCAATACAGATACCAATGTGCCTTCGCCTGGAACGAGAGAAAAGCGAATGAACTCTAGATTTGTTTTTGATGGCACTTATGTGCGTTTAAAAAACTTAGTGTTAGGGTATAATTTACCACAAGCTGTTTGTGATAAATTAGGATTGGATAACCTAAGATTCTCAGTTAGTGGGCAGAATTTATTAACCTTTACAGATTATCCAGGAACAGATCCAGAGGTAAGTTACAGAGCCTCTGGCTCTCAGAATGCCAATGTAAATCAAGGTTTCGATTACGGTAACTATCCTAATATAGAGTCGGTAACCTTTAGTTTAAACCTTAAGTTTTAAAATAAAAAAGATATAAAAATGAAAAATTTAAAATATATATTCCTTTTGTTGGTATTACCCATTTTAGGATGTTCAGATTTAGAAGAAGAGCCGGTATCTGTGCTCTCTCCCGATGGTTTTTTCAAATCAATTCAAGACGTACAAACTGTTATTAATGGTAGTTATGGGAACATGGCAACAGAGGCATTCTGGGGTAGAAAATTCTCATTACCACTAATGCTAAGAAGTGATATGGTAGGTATTGGAGACCAAGGTACTGCAGGAAGACGTAAAGACCACGATAACTTTTCAGTGGCTGATGATAATGGTATGATTACTGCCTTTTGGCCAAGGACTTACCAAATTATAGCGGGAGCTAATGAAGCAATTGTTGGAGGTAATGGACTTGGGTTGGCTGAAGAATCAATTAACCCAGTGGTGGCTCAGGCACATTTTGTAAGAGCTTATACTTATTTCCATTTGGTAAGACTCTTTGGAGATATTCCATATTTTGATACTCCTGTACAAAATATTGCAGAGGCTTCTCAGGTATCTAAAACACCACAAGCTACAGTTTATGCCAATATCATTGCAGATTTAGAATTCGCTAAACAATGGTTGCCAGACACACAACCTTCTTCGGCGTTACCCACTAAGGCTTCTGCTGCTGGATATTTAGCATTGGTGCATTTAACTATGAATAATTTTCAGGATGCGTATAATGAAGCTAAATTCGTAATTGATAATGAAGCTAGATTTGGATTAGAACTTGCAGCCGATTTTCAAGATTTGTTTGATGCTACAAAACAAAGTGGATTAAAAGAAGCATTATTTACTATAGACCATAATGGTTTTAGAGATGGAAACTACGGACAGGATTATACAGCTGCCTTAACTGGTATTAGAGCTAATGAAGACGGTAATGGTGGTGGCTGGTCTGTAGCTGTACCAAGTGTAGAAGTGTATAACAGATGGGATGGCAGAGATTACCGTAAAGCAGTAAGTTTAGACACCATAGGGGTCTTTAATGGTGCGGTTGATACGTTTGTTAATTTTCCAACCTATGATGCTAGAAATATTCCAAGTGCCTACATAGCTAAATATGCAAGATATACTGGGCAGACCTCCAATGGTAATGGCCGTGGATCTGAGCACAATTATGCCCAGTTACGCTATGCCGAGGTATTATTGATTGCTGCAGAAGCACTCAACGAGGTGTCACCAGGAAGTACAGAAGCAGACGGCTATGTTAATAGAGTAAGAGCTCGTGCAAGAAGTGGTAACGGCTCAAGTTTCCCTGCAGATGTTACTCCGGGAATGTCTCAATTAGATTTTAGAAATATGGTACTAGAAGAACGTAGATGGGAGTTGGCATTTGAGTTTAAGCGTTGGTACGATATCAAAAGACGTGATTTAGGAACACAGGCATTTGGAACCGGAGGCTTTGAGGAACGTCCAAATTTTAACCCAACAAGAGACTATTTATTACCGCTTCCGAATGATGAGTTGCAACGTAATCCAAATTTAGAGCCTCAAAATCCAGGATATTAAAGTTTTAGTAGTTGTATGTTTAGAGTTAGTTGTTTCATTATGGGCTTTACATTGCTATTTATAGCGTGTAAGCCCAATAATGGAAAAGAAAAGAATGTGTCTTTATCAAAGGAGCAGATTGATAGCCTGTTACAGATAAGATATAGCAAACTACTAGATTACGAGCTGGATTCCATGGCATTTGCAAGAAGTTACAATCCTAAAACGGGTATTTTGAATAAAGTACCTTCAAGTAATTGGACGAGTGGTTTCTTCGCAGGAAATTTTTGGCAAATCTATATGTTAACTGGTAATGAGGCCTTTATAGAAAGAGCTAAAGCATGGACTGCTTTTGTTGAGCAGGAAAAATACAATGACAAAACCCATGATATGGGATTTAAGGTGTTTTGTAGTTTTGGCAATGGCTTAAAAGTTGAGGATAATACTGTGTATAAAGATATTATCCTGCACAGTGCCAAAACCTTATCAAACCGGTTTAATGAGAATATAGGTAGTATCCGTTCTTGGGATTGGAATGAAGATGTATGGCAATTTCCAGTTATCATAGACAATATGATGAATTTGGAACTGTTGTTTGAAGCTACAAAAATATCTGGCGATAGTACTTATCATAATATCGCTGTTAACCATGCAAATACCACTTTAAAAAACCATTTTAGAACTGATGGTAGCACTTGGCATGTATTAGATTATGATACTATTTCGGGGCAGGTAAGAGCGCGTGTAACACACCAGGGTATTGGTGACGAATCTGCCTGGGCCCGTGGCCAAGGTTGGGCCATTAATGGTTTTACAACGGTTTACAGATATACCAAGGATGAAAAGTACTTAGATAGGGCGGTAGCAACAGCTAATTATTTTATAAACCATAAAAATATGCCTGAAGATGGTATTCCTTTTTGGGATTTTGACCATCCAGATATCCCAAATACGTCAAGAGATGTATCTGCAGCAGCTATTGTGGCATCAGCATTGATAGAACTTTATGATTATACTAAAAATAAATCGTTCTTAAATTATAGTAAAAAAGTTGTAAAAAGTTTAAAATCGAAAGAATATATTTTGTCTGAAGATATTGAGGCACCATTTATTTTAGATCATAGTTTTGGTGATTGGTCTCAAAAATTAGAAATGGATGAACCTATAGTTTATGGCGATTATTACTTTTTACAAACCCTTTTAAGACTTCGAGATTTAAAATAATAGGCAGGATGGTTCAGGACAGATTGTCTTCGGGTCTTGAGTACTTTTATGAAAATATAGAATAAGTTCCAGAATGATATAAATTCTGGAACTTATAATTTGAAAACTATTCCATTTAAAATGAAAATAAAACTTTTAGTATATCGATTTATTTTTGGCATTAGCGCATTTCTAATACTAGCATGTAATTCCAAATCAAATCAAAATCCTGAACGAAGCAAAACTAGTATTAATAATGATTGGTTATATCTAGAGAATAATACTAAAGATATAAATACTGCTCGAAAACAGATACACTGGAATCCTGTTAACTTACCACATACTTGGAATGCTCTAGATGCTACCGATATTACTCCAGGATACAGACGTGGTGTGAGTTGGTATAAAAAGAGCCTCGAAATTCCACAGGTAATAGAAGGACAAATTTATAACCTATATTTTGAAGGGGTCAATATTGAAAGTGAGGTATATGTAAATGGGAAAAAAGTTGGTGGTCATACGGGAGGTTATATAGGCTTTTCTGTTGACATTACTGATGTTATTTCAACAGGTTTGAATGAAGTATTGGTTCGAGTTGATAACAGTTACAATCCAGAAGTGATACCATCTCAAAAAAGTGATTTTTTCATTTTCGGAGGTATAACAAGGGATGTTTGGTTAGAAACACGTCCTCAACAATATCTATCAAATTTAAAAATTACCACACCTAATATTTCAAAAGAAAATGCCAATTTAAATGCTACTTTCGAAATCATCAATTCCGATGATATAGCTTCGGTGAAAGCAATTTTATTGGATTCAAATGGAACAGAAATTCAATCACAAACAAAAGAGTTCGATAATTCTGATTTAGAATTTAGCTTCAATGAATTAAAAGATATTGAGTTATGGGATACCGAAAATCCGAATCTTTACACTTTTAAATTACAGTTATTGCAAAATGAGAAAGTACTTGACGAAATTTCAGAACAGGTAGGGTTTCGTTGGTTCGAGTTTAAGGATTATGGAGCATTTTATTTAAATGGCAAACGCTTGCTGCTAAGAGGAACGCATAGGCACGAGGAACACGCCGGTGTTGGTGCGGCTATGAGTAATGAACAGCATAGAGCAGATATGGAACTCATAAAAGAAATGGGGGCTAATTTTATAAGATTAGCGCATTATCCTCAAGATCCTGAGGTTTATAAAGCTTGCGATGAATTAGGGTTATTGGTTTGGGATGAACTACCATGGTGTAGAGGTGGTGTTGGTAATGATGTCTGGAAAGCTAATACCAAAACTATGCTTAAAGAAATTATTGAACAGAATTATAATCATCCCAGTATAATTTTATGGTCTCTAGGAAATGAAATTTATTGGTTGCCAGATTTTGAAGGTGGAGATAACCCTGAAAAAATTAACGCATTTTTAAAAGAGTTGCATGATTACGCACATGAATTAGACCCAACAAGGAAAACGGCCATTAGAAAGTATTATGAGGGCGCCGATATTGTGGATGTGTTTTCACCCTCTATTTGGTCTGGATGGTATTCAGGTAGTTATAAAAGTTATCAAAAAGCTATAGATCAATACAAGGCACAGTACCCTCATTTTTTACATGCAGAATATGGTGGATCAAGCCATGTGGGAAGACACACTGAAAACCCTATCACAGGGGAAGGTAAAATTCAGTCTGATGGTTGGGAAGAGGCTATCGTGCAAACCGATGTAGCTAACATAGCCCAAATAGGCGATTGGAGTGAGAACTATATTGTAGACTTATTTGATTGGCACTTGCGCATTTCTGAAAATGATTCAATCTTTGTTGGTAATATACAATGGGCATTTAAAGATTTTGGCACACCGTTAAGGCCAGAAAATGCGATTCCTTACATGAACCAAAAAGGGCTAGTGGATAGAGCAGGTAACCCAAAAGATGCTTTTTATGTATTTAAGAGTTATTGGAGTGATGATCCTTTTACGTATATAGAATCTCATACTTGGACAGAAAGACAAGGACCAAAAGGTAAAGCAAGAACAATTAGTGTTTACAGTAATTGTCCAGAAGTAGAACTGTTTCTTAATGATGAAAGTCTAGGTGTAAAAAAAAGAGATTCAAAATTGTTTCCATCAGCAGGCTTAAATTGGAATGTAAAGTTTAAAGAAGGTGAAAATAAATTAGTCTCTATTGCAAAGAGTGCAGATGGTAAAGAAGTTGGGGATGAACTGAGGCTAACTTACAGGTTTGTTAAAAACGGTAAAGCTAGATCTTTAAAGCTAGAATATTCTACCTTAGATAATGGAAATTACTTAATTACCGCAACGGCCATAGATAACAAAGGTTTGCGTTGTTTAGATTATGAAGAACGCGTCTATTTTCAATGTTTAAATGGAGGCGAAGCTGTTGTAAGTTACGGTACTCCAACGGGAAGTGAAGTTATTGAAATGGCAAATGGACAAGCATCTATTGAAGTTAAAAAATTTTCAAATGAAGAGGTTTTACAAGTTATGGTGTTAAATCAAAGTTTTAAAGGTACTTATCTAAATATACAGTAATCTATGATGTTAAAATTATTGATTATTTAAATATTGTTTCGATAAAATTTCCTTATTCACAGATTAATAATTTTAAAAAGGCCTCTCAATTTTGAGAAGCTTTTTTGTTTCAAAAAGCTACTTAAACGGTTTCGTTAATTTTAAGGAAAATATTGTGTTTTTGCCATTTCAACTCATTAAAGATTATATATTTGCAAAAAAATATTATTTCCTCTAACCTTAGTTAACAAGGAATTAAAAACAATACAAAATAACCATACATTAAAATGAATAAACAAATAGATCAGCAGTCGGCAGATAATATAAGGGCATTAGCAGTGGCCATGGTAGAGAAGGCAAATTCGGGACACCCTGGAGGCCCAATGGGAGGCGCAGATTTTATGCACATTCTTTATTCGGAATTTTTTAATTACGATCCCACCGACATGACTTGGCCATTTAGAGACAGGTTCTTTATGGATGCTGGTCACTTGTCCACTTTAATGTATGCACAATATTACCTTTTAGGAAACTATAAAAAGGAAGATGTTGCTAACTTCAGACAATGGGGTTCAATTACGCCTGGGCACCCAGAGGTCGATTTTGAAAGAGGTATAGAAAACACGTCTGGTCCATTAGGACAAGGACATACTATGGGTGTTGGAGCAGCTATTGCAGCAAAGTTTCTTGAAGCTAGATTTGGAGATTGGGTAAACCATAAGATTTATGGATTTATATCAGACGGTGGAGTTCAGGAAGAGATTTCTCAAGGAGCCGGTAGAATTGCAGGTCACTTAGGGTTAAGTAACTTTATTATGTTCTTCGATTCTAACGATATCCAATTATCGACTTCAACAGATGAGGTGACTACAGAGGATACGGCCATGAAGTATGAAGCATGGGGGTGGAAGGTTGTGACTATAGATGGTCATGATCATGAGCAAATTAGAAAGGCTTTAACTGATGCTAATAATGAAACTGAAAAGCCAACTCTAATCATAGGTAAAACCATCATGGGTAAAGGTTGTGTGACAGCCAATGGTGATATGTATGAAGGTCATTGCGAGCTTCATGGAAAACCAATTGGAGATACGGGAGCAGATTACGAAAAGACCTTACTAAATTTAGGAGCAGACGTAGATAATCCATTTGATATTTATACTGATGTTGCAGATTTCTATAAAAACGTTATTGAGACTAAAAAATCCAATGCCGCCAAAAAGAAAGCTGAGATAGAAAGTTGGAGGCAAGAAAATGAGGCATTAGCAAATAAATTAGATTACTTCTTCTCTGGAGAACTTCCAAAATTAGATTTTGAATCTATTGAGCACAAAGGAGGATTGGCAACAAGAGCAGCCTCAGCAAACGTACTGGCTTATTTAGCCGAAAATGTTGAAAATATGATTGTGTCTTCCGCCGATTTATCTAACTCAGATAAAACCGATGGATTCTTAAAGAAAACTACAGCCTTAAAAAAAGGAGATTTTAGTGGTGCTTTTCTTCAATCAGGTGTGGCCGAATTAACCATGGCAAGTATTGCTAACGGTATTGCATTACACGGAGGTGTTATCCCTGTAGTGGCTACATTCTTTGTTTTTTCAGATTACATGAAACCTGCCATCAGATTAAGTGCTATACAAGAATTACCTGTAAAATATGTTTGGACACACGATGCTTTTAGAGTAGGAGAGGATGGGCCAACACATCAGCCAATTGAGCAAGAAGCTCAAATAAGATTGTTAGAGAAGCTAAAAAATCATAGTGGTAACCAAAGCTTCTTGGCCTTACGTCCTGCTGATTCAGCCGAAACTAGTATAGCTTGGAAGATGGCGTTAGAAAATGATAAAACACCTACCGGGTTAATTTTATCAAGACAAGGTATTAAAGATGTGCCTGCTCAAGGTACATCAAGATATCAAGAAGCTTTAGGCTCTCAAAAAGGAGGTTACTTAGTGAGAGCGGTTGAGAATCCAGATGTGGTGTTAGTGGCAAACGGATCGGAGGTTTCAACATTAGTTGCTGCAGCCGATATTTTAGAAGCAGAAAAAGGACTAAAAGTAAGTATTGCTTCGGTTATTTCTGAGGGTCTTTTCAAACAACAACCAAAAGAATATCAAGAAAGTGTCATCCCAACCGATAAACCTTTGTTTGGATTAACGGCTGGCTTACCTGTTAATTTAGAGGCTTTAGTGGGAGAAAGAGGAAAAGTTTTCGGTTTAGACCATTTCGGTTATTCGGCTCCTGCAGGTGTGCTTGATGAGAAGTTCGGATTTACTGGCGAACAAGTAAGTAAAAACGTAATGGCCTACTTAGATACCGTACTAATTAAATAACAAACTAAAAATAAAAATAAATGAAATTTTTTATAGATACTGCCAACCTTGATGATATTGCAGAGGCTCAAGCTTTAGGAATTTTAGATGGTGTAACTACCAATCCTTCATTAATGGCAAAGGAAGGCATTACAGGAGAGGAAAATATATTAAACCATTACAAAAAAATATGTGAGATTGTTGATGGTGATGTGAGCGCTGAGGTTATCTCAACAGATTTTGATGGTATGGTGAAAGAAGGTGAGGCTTTAGCAAGTTTACATCCACAGATTGTGGTTAAATTACCTTTAATAGCAGATGGTATCAAGGCTTGCAAATACTTTTCAGATAAAGGTATTAGAACCAATGTTACTTTAGTGTTCTCTGCAGGTCAAGCCTTATTGGCAGCCAAGGCAGGAGCTACCTATGTGTCTCCTTTCTTAGGAAGATTAGATGACATCTCAACGGATGGTTTAAACTTAATTGCTGAAATTCGTCAGATTTATGATAATTACGGTTTTGAAACCCAGATATTAGCGGCTTCAATTCGTCATACCATGCATGTTATAGACTGTGCCAAAATAGGAAGTGACGTGATGACAGGACCATTATCGTCAATAACAGGACTTTTAAAGCACCCTCTAACTGATATTGGTTTAGCTAAATTTTTAGCCGATTATAAAAAAGGAAACTAAGATTTTCTTACAAAAAAACAAAAAGCTTCTCGTAATGAGAAGCTTTTTTTGTTACAACTAATCAACCAATTAATTTGGTGTTGGTATATTTATCAGTTTTAAACGTAGCATGTAAAAAAAGAAACCCCTATGCCCAATAATCATAATACTGATGTTCCACATATTGTTGAAAAGAATGATATCCATAGAATTGAACCTACAAATTGGTGGGTAGGCTTTAAAAATCCGTTGTTACAGCTTTTGGTGCATCATCCTAATATATCGGAATATGTGCCAAATATTACTTATTCTGGGGTTTCTATAGAAAAATTTCATAAAGCTGATAGTCCTAATTATCTGTTTATAGATTTGAAGATTTCTGAAGATACGCAACCTGGACAGTTCAATATTAGGTTTAAAAATGAAGGTTCTGAAGATTTAATCCAAACCTACCAGCTAAAAGATAGGAAACACAGCTCAGAGGATTTTGTAGGTTTTAATAGTACCGACGTTATTTATTTAATCACTCCAGATAGGTTTGCTAATGGGAATCCAGAAAACGATGTGGTTACTGGATTGAATGAGGATACCATTAATAGACATGATGACTATGCCAGACATGGTGGAGATATACAAGGTATTATTAACCATATTGACTATATTGATGATATGGGTTTTACGGCTATTTGGTCCTGCCCGTTACTTACCAACGACATGTTAGAGAGTTCTTATCATGGTTACGCCATTACCGATTATTATGAAATAGATCCCAGATATGGTTCCTTGGAAGATTATTTGCACTTGTCTTCAGAATTAAAAAAGCGTGGTATGAAATTGATTATGGATCAAGTGGCAAATCATTGCGGATTAGAACATTGGTGGATGAAAGATTTACCATTTAAGGATTGGATTAATCATCAAGGACACTACCAAGAAAATATTGAGAATTGGCAAGAGGGTATAAGTAAAACTACCAATCATAGGCGAACCACCAATCAAGATATGTATGCATCTAGATCAGATAAAGAAAACATGAATGTGGGTTGGTTTGTTTCTGTAATGCCCGATTTAAATCAAAGGAATCCTTTTATGGCACGCTACACCATTCAAAACAGTATTTGGTGGATAGAAACATCAAATTTAGGAGGTATTCGTCAAGATACTTACCCATACCCAGACAAATATTTTATGAGCGCCTGGGCTGGGGAAATAATGAAGGAATACCCTAATTTTAGTATTGTTGGAGAAGAATGGAGTTATAACCCGTTACTTATAGGTTATTGGCAAGATGGCGCAAACAATAGAGATGGGTATAAATCGAATCTGAAATCCCCTATGGATTTTGCCATGCAACGAAACATTGTTAATGCCTTAAATGAACAAGAATCTTGGGATGAAGGTTTAGTTAAAATATATGAAGGATTGGCAAACGATTTTCATTATGCGACCCCAAAAGATATCATGATTTTTCCTGATAATCATGATATGAGTCGCATTTTTACATTATTAAATGGCGATATTGAAAACACGAAAATGGCTTTAGGTTACATTTTAACCGTCCCTAGAATTCCACAGATATATTATGGAACAGAAATACTAATGAACGATTTTGATAAACCTGGTGACCACGGATTAGTAAGATCAGATTTTCCAGGAGGATGGGAAGGGGATACCGTAAATGCTTTTACAGGAGAAGGTTTAACAGAAGAACAGACCGAAATGCAATTATATCTCAAAACACTCTTAAATTATCGAAAAAACAGTAAGGCTATTCATAATGGCAAAACGATTCACTTTGCTCCAGATAATGGAATTTATGTCTTATTTAGAATTTTAGAAGACGAGGTTGTTGTTAACATCATCAATAAAAATGTTGATACTGTTTTATTAGATTTAAACCGATTTAATGAAATTGGACTACAAGGTAAAACACTAAAAAACATCATCACTGATGAATCTTTGATTTGGTATGATACTTTAAAACTAACAAAAAAAGGAAGTCTGCTTTTAACGACTAAGTTTTAGGTGTAAATTTACTTTTCTATATTAAATTTAACAAAAAGCCTTGTAACAATCAAGGCGTTAAGAAGTCTTGTTTTTAACGACTAACACAAAATATTGTAAATTTGTTCTACCAGACCACTCATATGACTGATATAAACGAGAATATTGAATCTCCCTTTCAGCTAAAAGTTAGCTTTAACAAACTTCTTGAGTATTATGAAGATTTGGCGAAAAATGAAGACCAAACTACGGCAGCTAAAGCACAAAACGTTTTAAATACTGCCATAGAGTATCCTGAATTAAGGGATGGGATTACGAATACTCAGGTTCTTAAAGACAGAAAGAAGGAAATAAGCATTATTCTAGAAGATACTTTTAGTCCTCTATTGACTAAAAATGAGATTAAGAGTGCTTCTGTTCCTTTCCATAATCTCATATTTAATAGATCAGAACGCTTTAAAGATATTATTAAAACGGCTGGTGAAGGTTTTGAGCTTAAAATTAAAAATATGCCTGAAGAATATAGGTATATTATTGCTTGCACAGTTATATTAAATTTCTGTTATGGTTTCAATTTAAATTTTAGGCGGCCATTTTATTACGAAATTCCGGATGCTAATGGTATTATGCGATATTATAAAATTATGTATAATGCCGATTTTTGTGAAATTATTCCTACTGAAAAGGCACCAAAGATTACTGTTGAAGATTATGAAGAATTACTTGATAATTTTGAAAATTTAGAACTTTGGAAAGAAAAATTTCCTCCAAATAGTTACCTCTTTAAAGGTTTTGTTATATCCAACATGTTTGATGTTACAGATGACCAGTCCATATCAAATGTTAAATCTACTCTTATCAAAGACGAGGCATGTAAAGACGATACCTTCATGGAGGGTTTTTACGATATTTTTAGATCGTTGTTAGGTATAAATGATATTAAGGTTGGTTTTTCAATCTACAATGAAGAAGATGATACTTTCGAGCATGTTTACGGTATTACTGCAAGCAGCTTTTTATTAGGAAATGTAGAAAAAGAACATTGTCATAATGTGTTGTGTAACTGGTCTCTGAACAGACTTCTAAAAGAGCACAAGTTTTTCTCTGTTTCAGATGTTGACAAAGCTTATAATAAATCAAAAGGAAAGGCACCACAAATAACGGCTTTGTTTGATCAAGGATTCAAAAGTGCCATTTTTGCTCCAATAGCTAATGAAGACAGTTTAATGGGGGTTTTAGAAATTGTTTCAAATAGACCAAAAGAGCTAAATAGTGTTAATGCTAATAAGTTAGAAGATATCATGCCTTATATCGTGTCGGCAGTAGAACGATCTAAGGTTGAAGAAGAAAATTTAGTTGAGGCTATTATTCAAAAAGAATGTACCTCCATTCACCCAAGTGTGCATTGGCGTTTTCAGAAAGAGGCTAAAGCATTTATTAAGGATGAAATGAGTGGTAAAGAAGCTAGATTTAAAAAAATTGTTTTTGATGATGTTTACCCGCTATACGGGCAGATAGATATCAAAGGGTCTTCAGAGGCCAGGAATATCGCAACCAGAGAAGATTTAACGCTTCAGCTAAATGCTGTTAAAAATATTTTCATTAAGGCACTGGAACTAAAAGCTTTACCCATTTATGAACAGTTTGTTTTTCAAGCAAATGATTATTTAAAAGGACTAAAAGAGCATTTTCAAGTAGATAGTGAGCAGCAAATCACAAGTTTTTTTATAAACGAAGTTGAACCAGTTTTTGCTCATTTAAGAGAAGTTAAAGAACTCAATGAATTAATTGAAACGTATCATGCCAGTATTGACGGTAAAGTAGAAGTGCTTTACAAGCACAGAAAAGGTTACGATGAAACTATTGCTAGGATAAACCAGGAAATGGCATCATTATTAGATAAAAAGCAGGAGGAAGCACAGGCGATGTATCCGCATTTTTTTGAGCGTTTTAAAACCGATGGTGTTGAACATAACATGTATATTGGAGAGTCTATTACCAAAGAGAAAAGTTTTAATCTGTTGTATTTGTATAACTTGAGATTGTGGCAGTTGCAGGTGATGTGTGAAATGGAAAATGCTTATTACCAAATGCAGTCTGAGTTTCCAATTTCTTTAGATGTTGCCTCTATGATTTTGGTGTTCAATCAACCATTATCTATAAGTTTTAGAATGGACGAAAAGCAGTTTGATGTTGATGGTACCTATAATGCCCGCTATGAAATTGTAAAAAAACGGGTTGACAAAGCTTTTATAAAAGGCACTAATGAACGCGTTACACAAAAGGGTAAAATAAGTATTGTATATTCTCAAAAACAAGATGAGGTTGAGTATATGCGCTACATTAAATTTTTACAGGATAAAAATTATTTAGATAATGATATTGAAATTGTGGAACTTCAAGATTTACAGGCGGTAACAGGGCTTAAAGCCATTAGAGTTAGTGTCTTGTATCATAAAACCGAAAACGATAAATTGTTTTATACTTACGATGATTTAATGAAGGAGTTGAAGGCGTAATTATTTACCTTGCTGCACCAGAAGTGTAAAAAGCTATAGCAAAAGCAATAACACTTACTATAATGCCAATCATAAACACGCTGTAGGTTAATCTTAGAATTTTATACTTTTTATTAAGTACAAGCCCAAGGTAGTACAGGTCTTTTTTCATAGAAGAGTAAAGATATTCGCGGTCTTGCATCATTTCACCCATAGCCCATTCAAAATCATTTAAGCTCATTTTATGGAAGTTTCCAAAGAACAATAAGTTTACTTTTTTGTTTACAACATCATCTTTAGTGAACTTGCCTCTGGTAACATTAGGTCTTGTGGCTAGTATAGATAAAATAATTGAGGCTACTGTTACCAAAACAAAAATTATGGTTGGAATAATTAAGTGTTTATTGGAGGCATTATCTAATTTAGGTATTAGGTTGGCTAAAACCAAAGACATGATAATAGCATTAACAGAAAGTAAAATATTAGCTTTAGTGTCAGCAATATTACTCAAGTGCATGTGGTTTTTTAAAGTAACCCGAAACATAGTTTCTATGCCGCGTTCTGGCATTTCAACTTTGTTTTTTTTAAATATTAATTCCTCTTTTTTTTGAGAGAGTTTTTTGTTATTAGCATCTAACTTTTTCTTCATCTTGAGCAATTCTGATAGATTTTTGCCTTTACGTTTGTCCCAGTTAGAAGCTGCTTGTGGGGTGTGGAATTTATGCTTTTTTGATAGGAAGTTGATATTTTGATCTAACCATTGGCTTTCAGTAAAAGTTTTATTGCATAATAATTCCCATTCTTTTCTCAAAAGTTCTGAAACCTCAAAATAACTTTTGCTTCCAATATGAGAGCAGTCGGCATCTCTAATTATTTTTTCAAGTTGGTTTTGTGGTTTATAGTCCATTTTTGTAGCCATAATCAATTGGCATACGGCATTTGTTTTTTCAGCAGGGTATGCTTTCAATTTTAAAAAGTCTTTGGCTATAACCACGCTTTTCTCCTCATGGTTTTCTATACCTTGGGTATAACCTGTGTCATGTAGCCAACTACTTAAAAAGAGTATTTCTTTATCATCATCATTTAGTTCACAATGTTCAGCTAATTCAGAGGCTTTTTCTACAACACGTTGGGTATGCGTTAAATTATGATACAGAAATGACGTTTCTAATTTTTCATTTAGAAGTTTTGTGGCAAATTTTTCGGTTTCAACAACAATATTGTTCATAACACAATTAGGTTTATGGTAAAAATACTAAACTTTAGGATAAAGTATGTAAACGATGTTATTTGTCGTAAATTTCAATTTTAATTTGAAGCTTCAGTGACTTGAGGTTATTCTGTAAGAAATTAAATAAGGTATCGACATATTTTAACAAAAAACAAAAAACAAAATTCAAAATAAATACAGAAATGCTTAAATGGAACGATATTATTAATTTTTCGGTAAACGGGAATTTAGAACCAGATATCAGGGTTGAGAAAAATGAGGATGAATGGCGTAAGCAATTGACACCAGAACAGTATAGAATTACAAGACAAAAAGGAACCGAAAGGCCTCATAGTGGTGCGCTTTGTAGTGCCTATGAAGCAGGGAAATATCATTGTGTTTGCTGTGACACGCCCTTGTTTGATTCTACTATTAAATTCAATTCTGGAACGGGATGGCCCAGTTTTACCCAACCAATAAAAGATAATGCTATTAAATATGAAAGAGATGATTCCTTTGGTATGATTCGGGTGGAGGTTATGTGCAATACTTGCGATGCTCATTTGGGACATGTCTTTCCTGATGGTCCTGAGCCAAGTGGTTTGCGCTATTGTATTAATTCAGAATCATTACAACTAGACAAAGAATAAATAAAATGAGTAAAAATTTACAATTGGCCACTTTTGGAGGTGGTTGCTTTTGGTGTACAGAAGCAATGTTTAGAGAATTAAAAGGTGTTGAAAATGTGGTGTCTGGTTATTCTGGCGGAAATGCTCCAGGAAAACCAACTTACAGAGAAGTGTGTTCTGGCTTAACGGGGCATGCCGAAGTAGTACAGCTAACTTTTGATGCTGATGTAATTTCATATAACGATATTTTAGTCATATTCATGACCACACATGACCCCACTACTTTAAATAGGCAAGGTGCCGACGTAGGCACTCAATACCGTTCTGTAATCTACTACCATGATGAAGTACAAAAACAAGTGGCAGAAACAGTTGTTAAAGAGCTTGCTGATTATTTTGACGACCCCATTGTAACAGAAATAGCGCCTTTAGGTATTTTTTACGATGCCGAAGATTATCATCAGGATTATTATAAAAACAACACAGAGCAGGGGTATTGTAATGCTGTAATTACCCCAAAACTGGCAAAGTTTAGAAAGTTGTATGCCGAAAAGTTAAAATAATAACGGCCAAAATTTATTGGATTATTAGAAGCCACAAATACTAAAACTATGGTGGTTTTCATAAAAATACAATTATTATAATGATTTTAGGATTAGGAACTGCTGCTTTAGGAAGACCACAATACATCAATATTAAGTTAGGAGGCGATAGGTTTGTGGATTTAAATAGTTTTAAAAAGAAGGGGTTTCAAGTTTTAGAAGAAGCCTATACTAGGGGTGTGAGATACTTTGATACCGCACCTGGATATGGTTTAGCTGAACAACTTTTAATAGAATGGTTGCAAACTAAAAATGATGCATCTATAATGGTGGCTACAAAATGGGGTTATACCTACATGGCAAATTTTGATTTTAATGCCAAGATTCATGAACAAAAGGAGCATAGCCTTTCTAAATTAAATGACCAGTGGCAGACTTCTAAAGCATTATTACCAAATTTGTCGGTTTATCAAATTCATTCGGCAACTTTAGAAACAGGTGTTCTTGAAAATCAGGAAATTCTTGACAGATTATCAGAGTTAAAACAAGAGTATAAGATAAAGATAGGTCTTACCACTACAGGGGATAATCAGGTTGAGGTGATTAATAAAGCAGTTGATATTGAAGTAAACGGAGACGTTCTTTTTGATGTATTTCAAAGTACTTACAACATTTTGGATCAAAGTATATTAAAGTTGGGACTCTCATTATCAAAAGAAGGAAGGCAATTTGTTTTGAAAGAAACCTTAGCAAATGGTAGATTGTTTCCTAATCAAAGTTATCCGCATTATGAAGGGCTTTATAGCTATCTGGAAAAGCTATCTGCTAAATATCATGTTGGTATTGATGCCATAGCTTTAAGGTTTTGTATGCAATCGTTTCCAACTAGTTTTGTGTTGAGTGGCGCAAGTAGTTCAACTCAGTTAACTAAAAATTTAAAGGCAAATTCTTTCACATTATTAGAAGATGAGCTTTCAAAATTAAGTGCTTTTGAAGTAGCACCATATAACTATTGGCAGGAACGTAAACAACTGACCTGGAATTGATAACAAGTATGATATAATATTTCATTGTGTAATCATATAGGGGGTTCAAGGTTCTTTCAAATTGAAGTAATACAATATTAAATCACTATTTTTATAACTAAGAATTAAGCGAACTTAAATGACTACTCATTTAAAATACTTTTTAGTTTTTGTTATCATTATTATAATCAATGCCTGTGCAACCTATAAACCACAATACAAAGACGTTGAGGTTTCAGGTAATATACAGGAAGACGCCATTGCGCATTCCTTTTATTTAATTGGAGATGCCGGTAATTCCCCAATGGGTACAAAATCTAAGGCCTTATTAGCATTTGAAAAAGAGTTAAAGAAAGCTCCAGTACAAAGTACGGTTATTTTTTTAGGGGATAATATTTATCCAAAGGGAATGCCAGAAAAAGGTCATAAAGGTAGAACTTTTGCGGAGCATCAACTTAAGGTACAAACAGAAGTTGTAAAAGATTTTAAAGGTCATGCTATTTTTATTCCTGGAAATCATGACTGGTATAGTAATGGTTTAGAAGGATTAAAGCGTCAAGAAAAATATGTAGAGGATAAACTTGGAAAAAACACTTTTTTACCCGAAAACGGTTGTCCGTTAGAGAAGGTGAAAATTTCTGAAGATATTCTGTTACTTATTGTTGATTCTGAATGGTATTTAACTAATTGGAATAAACACCCAACCATGAATGATGATTGTGATATTAAAACGAGAACTAAATTTTTTGATGAACTGGAAGGAGAAATAAAAAAGGCTAGAGGCAAAACCACAATAATAGCAGTACATCACCCTATGTTTACAAACGGGTCTCATGGAGGGCAATATTCCTTTGGGAGCCATATGAGTCCAGTTCCGGTTTTGGGAACCATAAAAAACATAGTTAGAGAGGCTGGAGGTGTTACCACTGTAGATACCGAAAATAGTCGTTACAATGAATTTAGAAAACGTTTAATAACGCTGGCTCAGGAAAATGATAAAACAATTTTCGTATCAGGTCACGACCATAATTTACAATATATCGTTCAAGATAATCTGCCTCAAATTGTAAGCGGTTCGGGTTCAAAAATTACGGCTACCAGAAATGTTGGAGGTGGTAGGTTTTCACACGGCACACCAGGATATGCGCGTTTGGATATTTTAAAAGACGGATCGTCTTTTGTTAGGTTTTATTCTTCAGTAAATAATAGGGTAGTATATCAAAACCAAGTATTTCCAAAAGACAAAAAGCATCAGGGGACTAATTACCCAAATCAATTTCCTTTAAAAAAAGAGGCTTCTGTTTATACAAAAGATGAAACTGAAAAAGGAAGGCTTTACAAATTATTTTGGGGAGGCCGTTATCGAGAAGATTTTAGTACCATTGTAAAAGTTCCAACCGTTAGTTTAGATACGCTTTTGGGTGGGCTAACCCCAGTAAGAAAAGGAGGTGGGCATCAATCAAAATCCTTACGTTTAGAAGATAAAAAAGGAAGGGAATACGTTATGCGCGCCCTTAGGAAGAATGCAGTTCAGTATTTACAGGCTGTTGCTTTTAAAGATCAGTATATAGAAGGTCAGTTTAATAAAACATACACCGAAGCATTATTGCTTGATGTATTCACAGGCTCACATCCGTATGCACCATTTACAGTAGGAGTATTATCTGATGCGGTTGGGGTATTTCATACCAATCCTGTGCTTTATTATGTGCCAAAACAAAATGCACTTGGGCAGTTCAATGAAGATTTTGGCAATGAACTCTACATGATTGAAGAACGTGCTGCAGATGGGCACGGGGATAAAAAGAGCTTTGGGTATTCCGATGAACTCATAAGCACTGATGATTTGCTAAAGCAGTTGCATAAAGACGAAGATATTGTTTTGGATGAGCGCGCTTACATAAGAGCGCGCTTGTTTGATATGCTTATTGGAGATTGGGATAGGCATGAAGACCAGTGGCGTTGGGCAAAATTTAAAGAAAATGGTAAAACAGTTTACCGACCCGTGCCTAGGGATAGAGATCAGGCTTTTTCAATCATGGCAGATGGTGCTCTATTAGGTTTTGCAACTAGAGTGGTTCCAACTCTTCGATTGATGCAATCGTATGAAGAAGAGTTAAAAAGTCCTAAGTGGTTTAATTTGGAGCCTTACCCTTTAGATATGGCTTTAATTAACATCTCTGATAAATCAGTTTGGGATGAAGAAGTAAATCAAATTGTTACTAACTTAACAAATGAGGTTATTGATAAAGCTTTTGCCTTTTTTCCGTCAGAGGTGAATCAAAATACCATTCAAACCATTAAACAAAAACTTATTGGAAGACGAGCCAATTTACAAGGTATTTCAAATAGTTACTATAACCACATCAATAAGTTTGCAGTTATTAAAGGGACCAATAAAGATGATTGGTTTGATATAGAAAGGTTACCTAACGGAAAAACCAAAGTAATAGCTTATAGGATTAAAGGTGGTGAAAAGACCGATATGTTTCATAAAAGAACCTATAGTCATGATTACACTAAGGAAATTTGGATTTATGGATTAGACGATGACGACGTTTTTAAAGTGTTTGGAAGTGGAGATGAATTGATTAAGGTTAGAATTATTGGTGGACAAAATAACGACACTTACATGGTTGATAATAAGGTTAAATTAAAAGTATACGACCATAAGTCTAAACCTAACACCTTTACAAATAGAGGTTTTAATAAAAAACTAACTGATGATTACAAAACCAACGTTTATGACCATAAAAAATTAAAAAACAGTTCCAATCAATTAATGCCTGCTATTGGAGCTAATCCAGATGATGGACTTAAAATAGGGTTTAATAATACATTTACAAATTATGGTTTTGAGCGTAATCCATTCACTGCACAACATACCTTTTCTGGAGCATATTACTTTGCAACCAATGGTTTTGAAATGGGTTACAAGGCAGAATTTGCAAATGTTTTTGGTTATTGGAATTTATTGGTAGATACGCAGTTTACAAGTCCTAATTATGCTGTGAACTTTTTTGGGTTTGGAAATAGTACACCAAATCCTGAAGCTGATGAAAATGATGGTTTTGATGCAAATTTAGATTACAACCGTGTTAAACTTCAAACATTAAAATTAGCACCTTCTTTAATTTGGAGAGGGGACTTAGGAGCAATCTTTAAAATAGGTTTAAAGTATGAATCTATAGAAGTAGAAGAAACCCAAGACAGATTTATTAATCAATTTACAAATTCCTCCAATATTGATATTAGTAATGATTTTCTTGGTTTTGAAATGGATTATGAATATTGTAATAGTGATAATTCTGCATTTCCAACAATGGGCATGTTTTTGAATGTTAAAATAGGTTATGTTAATAATTTGAGCAACCCTAACAGATTTGGGTACTTAATTCCAGAATTATCAATAGACCACAAAATTGATACTGCAGGCCAACTGGTATTTGCTACCAAGTCTAGAGGTCACTTAAATTTTGGAGATGCTTTTGAGTTTTATCAAGCCGCCAATATAGGAGCTAAGAATGGATTAAGAGGTTACAGAAATGAACGCTTTTCTGGGAAATCCGCTTTTGTGCAGACCAGTGATTTGAGATTCAATTTACGTAAGCTCAAAACTGGATTGTTGCCCTTGAATATAGGGGTATATGGTGGTTTTGATATTGGTAAAGTATGGGTAGATGATGAATTAGTTTTAATGCCTGAACATAATTTAGATGATTGGAATACATCTATTGGAGGCGGTGTTTTTGCCAATTTAGCTGAAATGGCTACCCTAAATATATCTGCTTTTCACAGTGATGATGGTTTGCGTCTAGCTTTTAAAATGGGATTTGGTTTTTGATACCAAATGGTACCTGAATTTGTTTTTGGGGTCTCCTAATTTCATTTGTAATTTTTGATAGTCTTCTTCGTCTATATAAACAGTAAATTGTAATAATATGAAAAGTAGTTTTAATAATATAATAAATTCCGAAAAAGTAGTCCTTGTTGACTTTTTTGGAACTTGGTGCGGACCATGTCAAGCGCTCATGCCAATTCTAAAAGATGTGAAAGACGAGATAGGTGATGCTGTAAAAATCGTGAAAATTGATATTGATAAAAATCAAGAGTTGGCTGTGAAATATCAAGTGAGGAGTGTGCCCACTATGATTTTATTTGTTGATGGTGCTCCCAAATGGAGACAGTCTGGGGTATTACAAAAAAGAGATATTCTCCATGTGATTGAATCTCATGGAGGTATTACGGTGTAACTATTTTAAATTCATAAAGGTTACCACCATCAATACCTCTAAATTCATCGGCTATGTAAACGGTACTGTCATTTTTAAAGCAAACACTTTCTTTTTGAGATGAATGATCAAAAGGGTAATAGTCTGCTGTACCCTTAAAAAATTGATTGTCTTTAAAATTTGTAAGTATAATTAATTGGTTTTCTGTTAATAATGCTACTTTATCTTTGGAGGCATTTATGTCAGCCGATGTCACCCAGCATCCTTTTTTATTGCAAGTATTAAAAGAATCAATTTGTTTTGCTTTGTAAGTTCCAGGTTTTGCTGGTAGAACATAAAGATTGGTCTTTCCTGGTTTTTTTGAAGACCTACTTTTTGTAAAAAGGTATAAACTGTCCTGAAAGTAGAAAAAGGCTTCACAATCAAAATGGCGTTTGTTTTTTTTAGGAGGAAATTTATTTTGTTCTGGATATGAGAATTTTATCCTTTTAGGGCTTAGTTTAGTTTTGGTTAAAATGTCATTCTCAGAAACTATAAGTATAGCTAAGTTTTTACTGTCATTATCATTATTTCCAAAGTCGCCAATATAAATATTTCCTTGACTGTCAGAGGTTAGGTCTTCCCAATCCCTGTTTTTAGCTAAAATGCTTACGTCTTTTATAATTTTTCCTTTTTCATTCAATCCATATAAATGTGGTTTATTGCCACCATCATTTAGCATCCAAAGTAAATTGCTATTAGGAGTGGTTTCAATTCCAGAAACTTCTTTTAGCGCATAGGGTAAATCTGCAATAACTGTCAAATTTCCTGTTTGGCAGGATACTGTTAGGGTAAATAGAAATAAAAAGATAGTTTTAAACATATAGCAGATTTTAGTTTTAAATTTACATGGAATTTTTTAATTATTCAGTAAACCAAATGGATACTTATATAGGGTTGTTTAGGGGTGTTAATGTCAGTGGTCAAAAGAAAATGTCTATGGCAAAACTTCGGGAGGCTTTATCAAAAATTGGTTTAAAGAATGTACAAACTTATATTCAAAGTGGTAACATTATTTTTCAATTTTTAAAAGAAAACAATAATATTATAGCCTTAAAAATACAAAAAACTATTGAGTCGCATTTTGGTCTTGAGGTACCTGTGTTGGTGTTTACTCCTAAGGATTTAAAGCGAATATTTGATGAATGCCCGTTTAAAAAAGATAAAAAAGAAAGTAGTTACTTTACCTTACTATATGAGAAGCCTAATAAGGATTTAGTTTTAGAAATTTCAAATATAAGCTATCCAAATGAGGATTTTTTTATTACTCCCAGTTGTGTCTATTTTTGTTGTTCTAAAGGATATGGTAAGGCAAAATGCAACAATATTTTTTTTGAAAAAAAATTAAAAGTAATAGCTACTACAAGAAATTATAAAACCATACGAAAGTTATTATCTTTGACATCTCAATTAGATTAAATGACTGAACAAGATTTTATTTCAAAAACATCTTCTAAACACATTGAAAGCGGAAGCGTTACATGGGATTCACCCAGTAATATTGCATTGGTGAAGTATTGGGGTAAAAAAGAAAATCAAATTCCAGCGAACCCTTCCATTAGTTTTACTTTAAGTGGTTGTAAAACAACTACCACTGTAAGTTTCTCCAAAAAAGAAAGTTATCAAGAATATGCTTTTGATGTGTTCTTAGATGGTGATTTAAAAGAAAGCTTCAAGCCTAAAATTGAGACTTTTTTTAATCGGATAAATAATTACTTGCCATTTTTAAAGAATTATTATTTTAAAATTGATACGGTTAATACTTTTCCACATAGTTCTGGAATAGCATCTTCAGCATCAGGAATGAGTGCATTAGCACTGTGTTTAATGAGTATTGAAAAGATGTTGAATCCTGATATTACGGAAGAATACTTTAATAAAAAGTCTTCATTTTTAGCGCGATTAGGATCTGGAAGTGCTTGCCGCAGTATTGAAGGCGATTTGGTTGTTTGGGGGTTGCATAACAAAATTAAAGATAGCTCAGATTTATTTGGAATAAAATATCCATATAAAGTTCATGAGAATTTTAAAAACTATCAAGACGCTATATTGTTGGTTGATAAAGGAGAAAAACAAGTGAGTAGCTCGGTAGGCCATGGTTTAATGCATAATCACCCATTTGCAGAACAACGGTTTGAACAAGCGCATCATAACCTATCATCTTTAATAGATGTGTTAAAGGTTGGCGATTTAGAAGCATTCATAAACATTGTAGAGAGTGAGGCATTAACACTGCATGCTATGATGATGACCAGTATGCCTTATTTTATTTTAATGAAACCAAACACCCTAGAAATCATTAATAAAATATGGGCTTTTAGGAAAGAAACAGGTTCAAAAATATGTTTCACTTTAGATGCTGGTGCTAATGTTCATGTGCTATATCCAGAAGTAGAATGTGAACAAGTTGTTGAATTCATTAAAAATGAATTAGTTGCACATTGCCAAAATGGGCAGTATATTTGTGACCAAATTGGCTTTGGGGCAAAAAAAATAGTTTAAAAGTTTGTTTTTGTTTAAAAAATGTTTAATTTTATTAAACAAAATAAAATCAAGCATCCTAATTAGTTAAAAATATGAAGGGACCACTTTTTTACTCTAAGATATTACTCTTTGGAGAATATGGTATTATTAAAGACTCTAAAGGTTTATCTATTCCTTACAGTTTCTACAATGGTGCTTTAAAAACTGATAAAAATCCGTCCAAAGAAGCTAAAAAATCAAACGAAAGTTTGAGAAGATTTGCTGAATATATTGAAGGTATTGATACAAATCTAGTGACCTTTGATTTAGAGACTTTAAAAAACCATATTGAGGCGGGTATGTATTTTGATTCTTCAATACCTCAGGGTTATGGGGTTGGTAGTAGTGGTGCTTTAGTGGCAGCCATTTATGATAAATATGCTCAGGATAAAATAACGGTACTTGAAAATTTAACACGAGAAAAACTGTTAAAGCTGAAAGCTACTTTTTCAGCTATGGAGTCATTTTTTCATGGAAAGTCTTCTGGCTTAGACCCATTAAATAGCTACTTAAGTATTCCAATTCTTATCAATTCTAAAGATAATATTGAAGCCACTGGTATTCCATCACAAAAAGCTGATGGCAAAGGAGCTGTGTTTTTATTGGATAGTGGAATCACCGGAGAAACTGCTCCTATGATTAGTATTTTTATGGAAAACATGAAGCAAGAAGGGTTTCGTAAAATGATTAAAAACCAGTTTATTAAACATACAGATGCTTGTGTTGAAGATTTTCTAAAGGGAGACATTAAATCGTTGTTCAAAAACACAAAACAGTTGTCTAAAGTGGTTCTTAACCATTTCAAACCTATGATTCCTTCACAATTCCATGAACTTTGGAAGAAAGGTATTGAAACTAACCATTACTACTTGAAACTTTGTGGTTCTGGTGGAGGCGGATACATTCTTGGTTTTACAGAAGACATTGCTAAAGCAAAGAAATCACTTTCAGGACATAAATTGGAAGTTGTTTATAATTTCTAATTCCTTATTTTTATTCTGAAATTTTCAGGATACCTTCAAATGCTTTCAAGAAAACAGAAATATTTTTTGCTAAAGTTTTTTAGTATGTTTTCTGTGGTTAGAGGTTATAACATTCTAATTATTTTAATAGCTCAATACTTAGCTTCCATTTACATTTTATCTCCAGACTTACCTCTCAGGGAAGTAGTTTTTGATATTAATCTCTTAATGTTGGTATTATCAACAAGTGCTACTATTGCAGGGGGATATATCATAAATAATTTTTACGATTCAGAAAAAGATTTAATTAATCGTCCTATAAAATCAAAGCTTGATAGGTTAATAAGTCAAAACACAAAATTGTCGTTCTATTTTGTGCTCAACTTTTTGGCAGTAATTATGGCCAGTTATGTATCATTTAGGGCGGTAGTTTTCTTTTCGGTTTATATATTTGGTATTTGGTTTTATTCTCATAAACTTAAAAAACTACCTTTTGTGGGTAACTTAACATCTGCAGTGTTAACTGTCACGCCATTTTTTGCCATTTTCATGTATTACAAAAACTTTGAAACTGTCATTTTTGTTCATGCTACCTATTTGTTCTTAATTATTTCTATGCGTGAACTCACCAAAGATTTAGAAAATATTAAAGGTGATTTAGTACTAGACTACCAAACTATCCCTGTAACTTATGGCGAAAAAGTATCAAAACTAATGCTAACTGTTTTAGCTATTTTTACGTTGCTGCCAACCTATTTATTGTTGTTTCATTACACAGTAGGTTATATGTATATCTTCTTTTACTCAGCCACAGGCTTGTTAGGTTTGTTCTTAATTCTGCTATGGCGTTCAAAAACCAAAATACATTACCTAATCTTGCATAACATCTTAAAGTTTATTTTACTTGCAGGAGTATTTAGTATTTTGCTTATTGATGTCAGTGTAATTCTAAATAGAATATAAATCATTGGGTTGCTATTAAGTCTGATAGGGCTTTTATAGATAATTTTATTCTTGTATTTGTGGGTATATATTTTTCGTGTTTAAAAGAGAAGCAAGAGTCTATTTCTAAGCATAAAAGTTCATCTTTATTACTAGTAAACAGTCAATTAATTAACTAATTGCAAATCGTAAATTAAAAATCATTTATTATAGCATATCTTTGTCGAAAATAAAATTCAATGAACAGGCAACGCGGAGGAAAACCACAGGGTAAACGTTTTAATAAGAGTCAATCAAAGCCTCATGTAAAACCAAAGGCTGAGGTAAATAAAAGTAACTCTAATGAAATCCGATTAAATAAATACATAGCAAATTCAGGCATTTGCTCAAGACGCGAAGCCGATGTTCATATTGCTACCGGTTTGGTATCTGTAAACGGAAAAATTATCACAGAAATGGGTTATAAAGTAAAGCCAAGTGATGAGGTACGTTATGATGGTGCCAGAGTAAATCCAGAGCAAAAAGTTTATGTACTTTTAAATAAGCCAAAAGGATTTGCTACAACTACAAGTGAGGGTAAGGGGCGCACAGTCATGGACTTGGTTGCTAATGCTACCACGTCACGAATTAAACCTATTGGGCGTTTAGGTAGAAACTCTAAAGGATTACTGCTATTTACAAATGATAAGGATATTGAAGATAAATTCAAAAATTCTAAACATGGTGTACCACGTTTATTTCATATAGAGTTGGATAAAAACCTAAAGCTAGAAGATTTAAAGAAAATTCAGAACGGATTTAAGATACAAGACAAACTCATTTCGGTTGAGGAAATTAGTTATATAGATGGTGCTGCAAAAAAAGAAGTTGGCCTTAAAATAAAGAACACGGGTAATACCATCATACGCACTATTTTTGAGTATTTTAATTATGATATCATTAGTGTAGATTGTGTTGCAATTGGACATCTTACTAAAAAGGACATTCCTCGCGGTCATTGGAAACACTTATCAAAAGATGAACTGAGCATGCTTCAAATGCTTTAACGAGTTTTATTTTTAGTTTTTTTATTTATAAATTTCTCTTATAGGAAATGTTATTTGCTGTATTCAGAAAGCTTAAGGTGTTTCTAGGAGCACTAGATCTTAGCTTTATTCCCATTGATACATTCTTGAATAATAGACAAGGATAGAGCAGGATAGATTATATTTTGAATTTTTATTTATTTGATTCATTCTGCGGTCTTCAAGTGTGAATATGAATTTCAATACACTTTATTTTTATAGGTTAGACTGTTTATTTAAGAAAATACATGGTAGATCAAAAAATTACAATAAAAAACTTAAGTGACAATGATAGTCCTAAATATATTAAAATAGCCAATGCAATAAAAAGCTCCATTGAAAGTAACAAGCTTAAGCAAGGAGACCGAATACCTTCAATAAATGAGTTTAGTAAAGACTACCGAGTTTCCAGAGATACCGTTTACAAGGCTTATGCCTTATTAAAAAAACAAGGTTTAATTAATTCTACTCCAAATAAAGGATATTACATCACAGAAAGTAGAAAGAAGGTGCTTATGTTAATAAGTACATTCAAAGCTTACAAAGAAGTATTTTATCATTCTTTTATGAGTTGTATACCAGATAACATTGCTGTTGATTTACAGTTTCATCACTATAATGTAAAAAACTTTAAGACCATGTTAGATGTTGATAATGCAAAGTATTACAAATACATCGTTATGGGGTTTGATCACCCCGGAGTCAGAAAAAGCCTAGCTATGATAGATAAAAAGAAACTACTATTAATTGATTGGAAAGCTAACTTACAGGTTTCAGGAGGGTATGTTTTTCAAGACTTTGGAAAAGCTTTTTATGCTTGTCTTGAAGAGGCAAAATGCTTATTAAAAAAATATAAAAAATTAGTATTCGTTTATCCGGAGTATACGTACCATCCTTATGAGAGTGTTGATTATTTTAAAGCGTTTTGTGAATCTAATAAAATAGATCATAGTGTTTGTGTTAACTCAGAAATGCTCACAGTAGAAAAAGGTACTGCTTACATTTGTGTGAATGATCGTATTCTTTACGAGCTTTTAAGTCAGAGTGCCAATGCAGATTATGAAATTGGTAAAGACGTAGGTATTTTGTCTTACAATGATACACCGCTTAAAAGATTCACGTATAAAGGAATATCTGTCATCTCTATAGATTTTAAAGAATTTGGAACTAAAGTAGCCGACTTTATTTCTTCAGATGAAATTCCAAAAACATATTTAGATACCAAACTTATTGTTAGAGACTCGCTATAGTATTTGTGTGTAACTTTCAAATGAATGACTATTTAAATATGTTATCATGTTTGAAGTTGGATAATTGTTTCCTTTTCAGTTTCTATATTATAGTGTAATTGTTCTTTCTTTATTTATCCTCAATAATAACAGGGTGTTAAATTCTAGTAAAATGCTAAATGGTAACTTTTTTTGGTAGTTAAATTATAGACATTAGTATTATTTACTTTGACAGGTTTTTTAAAATAAGTTAATGAGGTAAGGCGTAAATCAAATTTGTGTTTTAAAAGTTTTATTTTAAATTTAGGCAGCTTATTGTTTAACTATTAATCTAAAAATTAAATATTTTATGAAAAAATAACTACATATCAGGATAGAACAGGATAGGATAGAATGTCTTAATTTGTAACATTGTTGTTGATTACTATGACTTTTTTAGAATTGATTGTTCATTCTGGTCATACTAACTAGTAAAACTATAATATATGTTAAAACTAAAACTCAAAATGAAACAAAAATTTAAAGGACAATTTTCTGTTTCTGCATTAGCGCTTTTAGTAGCACTGGTCTTTTCCAGTTTTACAGTTGCTAATTTACAGGCTCAGGAAAAAATTTCTGGTGTTGTTACAGATGTTGGCGGTATACCTTTACCTGGGGTAAGTATATTGCAAAAAGGAACTACCCGCGGAGCGTCAACAGATTTTGACGGGAATTATTCGCTTGAATTAACGTCTGGTCAAAAAACCTTAGTGTTTTCTTACTTAGGTTTTAAATCTGTTGAGATTCAAGTAAACAACAGAACAACCATTAATGTAACTATGGAAGAAGACGTGGAAAGTCTTGATGAAGTGGTTATTGTTGGTTATGGTGCCCAGAAGAAAGAAAGTGTAGTTGGGGCTATTTCCCAAATTAAAGGTGATGACTTACAAGAGTTAAACTCAGGTATTACTAACGTTGAGCAAGCCTTACAAGGTAATTTGCCAGGTGTGGTTGCTATACAAGGTAATGGTGTGCCGGGTAATAATGATGTGCAAATCTTTATTCGTGGTCAGGCATCATGGAATGGTGACGGGCAGCCTTTAATACTTGTAGATGGTGCGCCAAGGGATATTGATAATATCGATTTTAACGATATTGAAAATCTATCCGTGCTTAAAGATGCCTCTGCTACAGCTGTTTTTGGTGTTCAGGGTGCTAATGGTGTTATTTTGATTACAACTAAAAGAGGTCAAAAAGGGAAAGCACAACTGTCTTTGCAGACCAACGTTACCACAAAGTTTGTTTCTAAGTTGCCAGAAAAACTAGATGTTTTTGATGCTATTATGGAAGCAAATTCATCCATATTGCGTGAGCTTGCTCAGAGGGAGGAAGCTTGGAATAATTATCGACCTATAGCCATTGCAGATAGATTTCGTAATCCGGCTAGTCCAGAGGAGGCTTTAATTTTTCCTAACGTAGATTGGCGTGATGCGCTTGTAAAAGATTTTGCTCAAGACTATCGTGTTAATTTATCTGTTCGAGGTGGCGGAAATAATGCTAGGTATTTTGGTAGTTTAGCTTACCAAAAGGTGTCCGATATTTTTGATGGCAATAGCTATGATACTGGTAAAAGCTATGAGAGTGGTTATGCTTATGATAGATTTAACTACCGTACTAATATTGATTTTGATATCACAAAAACCACGCAGTTTTCTGTTAGACTTGGTGGGTTTTATGGTATTCAAAAAACGCCTGGAAATATAAATTTGGTAACAAATTCCATATACGAGTTGGCTCCTAATGCTTTTACACCCATTTTTCCTGATGGGGCATTTGGTAGAGACGACGCAGATATTTTTGCAAACACAAATCCTTTAGTTATTTTAACAAATACAGGATATACTACCACCAATACCTTCAGTATAAATACTGACTTTGTTTTAAATCAGAACTTAGACTTTATAACCAAGGGTTTATCGTTTCAAGGACGTTTGACCTTAGATAATAGATCTACAAGCAGACAGCGTTTGTTAGACAATGGAGCAGATAGTCAAGAAAATGTGAGGTATCGTATATATAATCAAGATTTTGAAGAGCGAATAGAATCTCCAAATGGGGTGAATGATTTTGGTTTTGTGCCATTTCCATGGAGTTTGGAACCTGCACAAATACTTGATGGTAATGAAGGTTCTGCTAATCAACGTATGAGACGTAATTTATTATATGATTTTTCTTTTAACTATAACAAGACCTTTGCTGAAAAACATGCTGTTACAGGATTGTTTTTGGTAAGACGTCAGCAACGTGCTACAGGTAATGGTTTTCCTGTTTTTCGTGAAGACTGGGTAAGTAGGGTTACTTACGATTATGATAAAAGGTACTTCTTAGATATTAGTGGTGCTTACAACGGTTCTGAAAAATATGGTCCAGGATTTCGTTTTGATCTCTTTCCAGCGGTAGCAGCTGGTTGGACAGTATCTAATGAAGCATTCATGGAAGACATAGATTGGATAAATCTATTAAAATTTAGAGGGTCTTACGGTTTAATTGGAGATGATAGTGGAGGAAATAGATTTGAATATCAGAAAACTTGGACTAACAATGGTGGTGCTTTTATAAACCCTAATGCCTCTAATACACGTTCAGATTATGTGTTTTTCTCAGAGGCTAATGTTGGTAATCCTAATCTACAATGGGAAACAGCTATAAAGTATAACTATGCAGTAGAGCTAGGATTGTTTAATAATGCCATTAAGGCAGAAGTAGACTTTTTTGGGGAAAATCGTAATGATATCCTAATACCTAGTGGTCAAAGGGCCGTGTCAGAATTGTTTGGAGCTAGCCCACCTGCTTTTAATAGAGGTAAAGTTGAAGTGCGTGGTTATGAAATTGTGTTAAGTGCTAACCATACCTTTGCTAATGGAATTAATATTTTTGGTAATTTTAACTTTACGCAAGCTAAAGATCTAGTAATCGATAGAGAAGATCCAGAATTACGTCCGTTCTACCAAAAAGCTGCTGGTTTTCCTATTGGTCAGCAAAGAGGTGCTATTCCCGGAGATATTTTGGCAAGTTTAGATGATTTATATAGTTCAACGCCATTATTAAATAGACAAGGGGATATTCGTACAGGGTATTATAACTTAGTTGATTATGATGGTGATGGTGTATATAATCCTGCTTTAGATAACGTGCCATTTGGTTTTCCAACACGTCCACAAAGAACATGGGCTTCTACAGTGGGAGTAAAATACAAAGGATGGAGTCTTTCTGCTCAGTTCTATGGTACACAAAATACCAATAGAAATTATTCTAGTAGAACGTTCTCAAATGAAATAGATACATTCTTTGCGCATGAGAGAAACTATTGGACTAAAGATAACCCAACAGCTACAAGAACACAACCGCAGTTTTCTGATGGTAGTGTGCTAGGAGGAGATACCGATCCAAGAAGAGTATGGTTTGATGGGTCTTTAACAAGGTTAAGGGCTATAGCACTAAACTACAAAGTCCCAAAAACGATATGTGAAAGTATAGGGGTTAAAGCGCTAAGTATCTTTGCTAATGGTAATAACTTGTTCTTATGGACAGATTTACCAGATGATAGAGAATTTAACAGTAGTCAAACTCAAGATTCGACTTTTAGAGGAGACTATCCTACTATGGCACAATTTAATGTCGGTTTTAATTTAGATTTTTAAAAAAAGAGATATGAAAAATTTTAAAATAAAAATAGCATTGCTTCTAGGTTTGCTTTTTGCATTTTCTTGCGAAGAATATTTAGATATTGCACCAGAAGCTGAAATAGATATTACAGATGTTTTTGCGACCTTCCGTAGCTCTCAAGGTTTTGTTGAGGAGATGTACAATTTGGTTGTGGAGTATGGTACTTCCGGACATTCCTTCCAGGACTATACCTTTGGTGATGACACTTACAGGCAAAACCAATTCAGTGGCGCCGTAGACCGAGGTCTGTTGGACAATTGGGTAAGACAACGATTTGCTTACTTAGGTAAGAACACACACCAAGGCAGACCTGGTGACACCAATAACCCTCAAGCTAGACGTAGGCCCAGAGTATGGCGCGGAAGTTTATTAGGTATTCGTAAGGCCAATATAGTACTAGCCAACCAAGATTTGATGGAAGGTCTCAGCACTGAGGAAAAGAACGTAATATTGGGGCAGGCCTACTTTTTCAGAGCGTTTTTCCATAACGAGATCATGAAGTTCTGGGGGCGTTTTCCTCACATCACCGAAGTATACGAGGGTGCAGTTACCACACCACGTCCAGAGACCTATAAAGAGGTTGCATTATCCGTTAATGAGGATTACAAAAAAGCCATCGAGCTATTGCCCGTAAACTGGGACAATGAGTCTTACGGAGAGGTAACATTGGGCAACAATGCCGGTAGGGTAACAAAAGGAGCTGCTTATGCATTTCAAGGTAAAAATTTACTTTGGGCGGCTAGTCCGTTAATGCATTTCAATAACCAACCAGGAATCGACACCTATACCTATGATACGGAACTGGCCTCTATGGCCGCCGAGGCTTTTGCAGAGGTGCTCAAGTTGGAACAGGCAGGCGAATATTCACTGGCAAAGAACATGGAAGACTACAAAAAGGTATTATGGGAAGTGCCAGCAAACAGGTGGCCCGGCCTTGCTCCAGAAGCTCATGAATTAATCTTTGCAGGTTCGGGAGGTTCATCTGCTGGTCAGACAAGAGCTTTTATGGTAGCAGGTGTCCCAAGACCGATTGCTCAAAACTTGTCTGGAAATGAACAGGCTACCCATAATTATGTATACAACAATTTTGGAATGGCCAATGGTCTATCCATTGAGGACGATTTGAGCGGTGCTTATGGCCCTACGCTATACGACGCGACCAAGCCGTTTGATAACCGTGACCCACGTTTCGATGCATGGATTTTTGCCGATAGGGACACGATTTCTACCAGAGGAGGCGTACCAGCGGCAAATAAATTTGCCCAGTTATGGGACGATGGGAGCGGTAATTCTGGTGCTCACCGTGATGGGAGAGGTCTTTCGCGTACAGGATATATGTTCAAGAAGTTCTATCCAGAAATCAATGGCCAGCACCATGTACAGCGTGGGAACAATATCATTAGAAGGTTTACAGGAATGCGCATCCATATGAGGTTGACCGATGTTTACCTAATGTATGCAGAGGCTCTTCATGTAGCCAAGGGAGCAACTACGCCATCCAATGGTTTTGCATTAACTGCAGAACAGGCTATAAACACGTTAAGGGACAGAGCTGGAATACCCAATGTACACCCTGCAATTGTTGCAGACAACATCAAGTTTATGGATGAGCTGAGACGTGAGAGAGCAGTGGAGATGTCTTTCGAGGCACACAGATGGATGGATATCCGTCGTTGGGGAGTAGCCCATGAGGACAAATACAAAATGAAAACAGGATTATATTTTGATAAGGATTGGACCTTCTTCGAAGAATACCTGATTGTAGAAAGAGTTTGTGAGTATCCAAAACATTACTGGTTACCATTTGAACCTAACCAAACACAGTTTTATGAAGGTTTCCCTCAAAACCCAGGGTGGTAATAAATTTGTACAAACTATAAATATTAAAATACTAAAGAAAATAAAATGAAGATAAATAAAATATATAGGATGTTTGCCCTCATATGCTTCACCATGTTGTGCTTTGGTGGTATTGCCACTGCTCAATCGGCGGGCGTGGAAGTATCGGCAACCGTCGTTGATGAACAAGGGAACCCTTTAGGTGATGTCAACGTTTACGGTCCTAGCGGTATTAAAACGTCTACCGATGCCAACGGGGTATTCATTATAGCATTAGCTAATGACGAAACTGTTGTTATACAGAAAAAAGGATATGAATCACAGCTTGTTAGATTAACTAACATAGCTGGTAACGTAACTCTAGAAAAATCTGATTTCCTTGCTTCAGAAGACGATGAAATAAATATGGGTGTGATTACCAGAGACAGACGTGATATGGTTGGTTCTGTATCGTCAGTAAATACAAAAGACCGTTTAACGTATGATAATACGCAGTTTGTAAGAGATTATATTAATGGTTTAACAGTGGGTGTAAGAGGCTCAGGTAGTATCAGAGGCATTGGAAATGCCCTGTTTGTAATTGATGGTGTATTTGGAAGAGATCCTAACGTGTTAAACATGGAAGAGGTAGAGCAAATCACCATACTTAAAGATGCTAATGCCGTGGCCCTATATGGGAGCCAAGGACAAAATGGTGTCATCATTATTAACACTAAACGTGGTAAAATAAACAAAAAGGAGGTAAATGTGAATGTGCGTTCTGGTATTAGAACACCTTTAGCTTTACCAAATTACTTAGATGCTGCTACGTTTATGGAATTACGTGATGAGGCACGAATTAATGATGGTGCGTCACTTGATGATGGTGCCTTATTTAGAAACAGTATTGATGAAAATGGAGTAAATCGAATTGATAATACAAGAAGCGGTTTAGATCCGCTTACATATCCAGACACAGACCTACTAGATTTTGTGCAACCATTTATTAATACTCATAATGTTATTGCTGAATTTTCTGGAGGTAATGATAAATCACAATACTATGTTAACACAGGGTGGCTTTACAATGAAGCTTGGGTTAATATAAATGAAGATATCAATGCAGGGCTTAATCGCTTTAACGTAAGAGGAAATATAGATTTTAAGGTAAGCGACTGGATTACCAGTAGTATTGATGGGGTGGCAATCATACAAACTAATAAAAGTTCTAGATCCAACCTATTAAGTGCAAATACTACATTTTTACCGTTTGATTATGCACCTTTAATTCCTGTGAGTGCCTTAGATACTGAAAATAACCCAGATTTAGCAACGCTATTATCTGGAGCTAATGTTTTTAATGGTAATTTGCTTGGTACGGCTCAGCAAATTCGAGAAAATGCGCCCGTGGCACGAGCTATCGCTGGTGGTTATCAAAATAATGTATTTCGTGTAACGCAGTTGAATAATTCTATTAATTTTGATTTGTCTAAGGTTACAGAAGGACTGTCAGCAAAAACCTATTTAAGTTTTGATTTCTACGAGGCTTATACTACCTCAATAGCGAATCAATACAGAGCTTATGCTATTACTGGACAAGACAATGGAAAAATAACTGGTTTACAGGACTTTGGACAAGACAGAGGAGATTTATCCGAGAATGTAGCTTCTAATGGATTTGTTACTAGAATAGGTATGTATGCATTAGTTAATTATGATAAAACTTTCGCTACCAATCACTCAATCAACACTACGGTTTTAGGATATTACAATTCTGAAAGGAGAGATGGAGCCATTCAAACCGATAGAGATTCTCATTTAGGGTTTCAATTGACTTACGACTTCAAGAAAAAATTATTTGTTGATTTTTCTGGAGCTTATGCACACTCAATTAAATTAGCCGAAGGTAACCGAGGAGGTTTTTCACCAACAGTTGGGTTAGGCTACATTGTAAGTGAAGAGCCGTTTTTAAAAGATAGTGATTTTGTAAATTATCTTAAATTAAAGGCTTCTGGAGGAATTATTAGTTCAGACAGAGGAATTAATGGTTACTATTTATATGACGAAAATTATAGAGATGGGGCTAGTTTTACTTGGGCAGATGGATTGAATTCTAACAGAAGACAAACTATTACACAAGGAGCTAATCCTGATATGGGATTTGAAGAACGTATAGACTTAAATGTAGGTTTTGAAAGCTATTTAATGAATTCACTTTGGTTAGAAGCTAATTATTTTAGAACAGAATTAGATAAACAGCTGGTGTTTTTAGCCGATCAATATCCGTCATACTATAACACGTTTAGACCTAGAGATAATTTTAATGCTAATATATATACTGGTTTTGAATTAGGATTGAACTTTAACAAAACCTTTAATGACTTTTCAGTTGGTATTGGAGCAAACGTACTATACAGTCAAACAGAAGCTTCAAAACGTTCTGAAACTAATGAATTTGCATATCAAAACAGACAAGGTTTAGAACTATCTACTATTTTTGGGTTAGAAGACTTAGGGTTCTACTCAGAATCTGATTTTGATTTAGTAAATGGAGTTTATGAATTAAAGGATGGTTTACCTGAACCACAGTTTGCAGTACAACCTGGAGATATAAAATATAGAGATCAAAATGGTGATAATGATATAGATCAAGATGACCAAGTAGCTCTAGGGCAAAGTGCCAGTCCTTGGACTTATGGTGTAAACCTTAACTTGAAATACAAAAGATTTAATTTATTTGTATTAGGAACTGGTCAAACAGGAGCACTTGCTAATAAATTAACTGGGTTTAATAATTACTTTAGCCCAAATGGAAACGATAAATACTCTGAAGAAGTATTAGGACGTTGGACACCACAAACAGCTAACACAGCAACATTCCCAAGATTATCAGCTGTAGATAATCAAAATAACTTTCAAACTTCATCGTTCTGGTTATATGACAACAGTTTTTTCAGAATTAATAGAGCACAGTTAACGTATGAGTTTACGGATGCCTTATGTAATAAAATTGGAGTTCAAGATTTTAGTTTAAATTTACAAGGAACTAATTTGCTAGAAGTAGCTGAAAACAGAAGGATCCGTCAGTTAAACGTTGGTACTGGACCTCAGGCTAGATCATATACACTAGGTATAAGAATGTCATTTTAATAAAATAAAAAATTAGATATATAAAATGAAAAATTTAATAAAATATATAGTAATTATAGCGGTCTTTACGGGCGTAATTAGCTGTGATAATTTCTTAGAACCTATTGATGAAAACCGATTGGACTATGACTTTATTAGTTCAGATCCGGCATCTGCCGAAGGTATATTATTGAATGGGTATTCGCGTTTAATAGATCAGTTCTCATTTATTGAGGCTGCAACAGATGATGCTGTAAATAATCAATTAGATAATGACTTTAAGCGTATGGCAAGTGGTGGCTTAAATGCGCAGTTTAATCCTGCTTCACGTTGGAATAATTATGAAAGTGTGTTATGGGTAAATAAATTTTTGGAAATTATCAATGCTGGTGAGATTTTATGGTCTCCCAATGAAGAGATAAACCAAATGTTTTATATGCGTATGGAAGGAGAAGCGCTTGCTCTAAGAGCTTTGCATCATTTTTATATTTTACAAGCACATGCAGGTGTTGGTGCTTCTGGGCAATTGTTAGGAGTACCATACTTAACAGAGTTTATAGAGGCTGATGGTGATTTTAATACACCGCGTTTATCTTTCGAGGCTACTGTTCAAGCTATTATGGCTGATTTTGATGCGGCATTGGCGCTATTACCAACAGATTATTCAGATGATCCCGGTGCTGTTGATCCAATATATCAACAATATGATTTTGACAATTATCAGGTTGTTAATGGTTCTCCCTATAATTTGCGAATTTCTGGTAGAATAGTAAGAGCTTTAAAAGCACGTTTAGCGCTTTTTGCGGCCAGCCCATCGTTCTTGAATGATCAATCATATTACACAATGGCGGCCTCATTGGCAAGTGAATTATTAAATACTATAGGAGGTGTTTCTGGATTATCATCTAATGGAGTCGATTATTTTACAACATATAGTCCATCGACTACAGACGAAATGATTTGGAGAGGTTCTATACCAAATAATGTAAGTTCTGGTATTGAAAGACGTATGTTTCCACCTTCTGTAAATGGAAGAGGAGAAGTTAATCCTACTCAAAATTTTGTAGATGCGTTCCCTATGCAAGATGGTTTCCCTGCTACAGCAGCTAATGGTTATGACCCACAAAATCCATATGCAAACAGAGATCCTAGATTGGCTCAATTTGTTGTGCGTAATGGAGATTCTTTTGGAGGTGGTACCATTAACACTGGAGAAGGAGGAGGTATTGATAGATTAGATTCTATTCCTGAGTTTTCAACAACTACAGGTTATTATCTAAAAAAGACATTACACCCAAGCGTAAGATTAAATGATGATGGAACTGCTGTTGGTCAGAGAACATATGATGTATATTTTAGATATACAGAACTATTCTTAATATTTGCAGAAGCAGCTAATGAAATAGGGGGTCCAGATCATCAAGTTAATGGTATCACACCTCGTCAAGTTATTGCAGCAATACGAGAAAGAGCAGGGCTTGATCAACCTGATAATTATTTGGCATCTATTACATCACAAGCAGCTATGCGCGAGCTTATTAGAAATGAACGTCGTTTAGAACTTAGTTTTGAAGGTCACAGATTTTGGGATTTAAGACGATGGGGCTTATCTTTAAATGAATCAGCTGAAGGGTATTTCTTTAATGGAACCAATTATAATAGTATTCCGTCTGTAGAGAACAGAGATTTTCCTTCATTATATATGCCAATTCCTAATGATGAAGTTTTGAGATTTCCTGAAATAGAACAAAATGCAGGCTGGTAAAGCTAAACTTTAAAAAGAATTAAAAAATATTTAACATGAAAATAAAATTAATTATAATTTTCGCAGTCCTTCTAAGTATTATGGCTTGTGAAAATCAAGATAATATAGCTGCAGATTTTGGATCAACTTCGGTCTTTTTTCCTTATCAAAGACCTGCTAGGACTTTAGTTCAGGGTAATTACGATTTGGGATTTAATGACAATGATAATAATGGTCGTTTTGAAATTGGCGTTGTAATGTCAGGAGTTGTTGAAAATCGCATGGATAGAAGAGTGTTTTTTGAATTAGCTCCAGACTTAATAGATGCAGATTTATTAGGAGTAGATTCTGTGAATGTACAAGTACTACCAGCTTCTTATTATACAATAGAACAGTCAAGCCCAGTAACTATTCCCGCGGGTTCTATAAATGGACGTATTCCGGTTCAGTTAGAAGATGCCTTTTTTGACGATCCTTTAGCTTTTGCAGGAGTAGATGAAACACATTATGTAATTCCTCTGAGAATAACAGATTATGAGGGATTAGATTCTCTACTAACAGGAGTTCCTCTTATTGATAACCCTATTAAAATAAAAGATGAAGATTGGAACCCTGTTCCTAAAGATTATACGCTTTTTGGTATAAAATTTATGAACAAATATCAGGGTAAATATCTACGTCGTGGAGCTGATGTTATGACAAATAGTTCAGGTGAGGTAACGACTTCTGAATATAGAGCAGAATTTGTTGTTGATGATGAGGTGATTGATTTAATTACAAGTGGAAGGTCTAGTGTAAATTATGATAATCGTGTACGTAGAGGAGAACTTACTAGTCCAGGAAATGTTAATATCCAATTACTATTTAATAGTGATGAAACATGTACTATAACTAGTGCTGAAGACGATCCTTACAATGTGTCTGGATCTGGACGATTTGTTGAAGATGGTGATGCTTGGGGAGGTGAACAACGTGATGTTATCTACTTAGATTATACTTATACAGATGCTGTTAATAATGAAACACATGCAGTTAAGGATACGTTAGTAATTAGAAACAGAAATGTGGTGTTTGAACAGTTTACTATCGAACTTATAAACGAAGATTAGTTAAATAAACCTTAATTACTAATAAAAAAGCGAGCTATTATGGCTCGTTTTTTTTGTTTAGGATTACTTTGAAAATAATAGGCTGTATTAGTTTTTAGAATTATAGAATGAATAATTTCTGGTAAATTTTTAATATTCAGGATACTACAGGATAGATATAATTTTATATCCCCCTATTTTTGTTACATATTCGAGTTTAAATTTTTAGAGTAAGTAAAATTATTTGAGTTAGTCATTACTCTCCATGATAGAAATAATTTATCATGGAGAGTTTTTTTGGTTAAAAACCTATCTTTTTCAGGATAGTGCAGGATAAAGCAAGATTAGAAATAATTTAGTTTTATACACTATTAAAATTTTTAACCGTTAATAATAATTTAATGTCTAAAACCAATTTTTTCTTCGGACTTGTAATAGCAATTTTTAGCTTAAATGTTGTAATTGCTCAAGACAAACCAAATATCATTTTTATTCTTACAGATGATCAGCGTTTTGATGCGATTGGCTATGCAGGAAATCAATTTGTTGAGACTCCAGAAATGGATGATTTAGCAAAATCTGGAACCTATTTCCATACAGCTATTGTTACTACACCAATTTGTGCAGCTAGTAGAGCAAGTATTTTTACAGGTTTACACGAACGTACCCATAACTATAATTTCCAAACGGGGAATATACGTGATGAATACATGGCAAACTCGTATCCAACCCTCCTCAAAAATAATGGATATTACACAGGTTTTTTTGGAAAGTACGGTGTACGTTATAACGGTTTAGAGAAACAATTTGATGAATATGATGAGTATGATAGAAACAATCGTTTTAAAGACCGAAGAGGGTATTATTACAAAACTATAGACAATGACACGGTACATTTAACAAGATATACAGGGCAACAAGCATTAGATTTTATAGATAAAAATGCCACCAATGAAAAACCGTTTTGTTTATCCCTAAGTTTTAGTGCTCCACATGCCCATGATGGTGCCCCAGAGCAGTACTTTTGGCAAAATACCACAGACGGGCTTCTTCAAGATACTACCATTCCAGAACCAGCACTAGGCGATGATAAATATTTCTTAGCACAACCAAAAATGGTAAGAGATGGTTTTAATAGATTACGTTGGACTTGGCGTTATGACACCCCAGAAAAATATCAGCATAGTTTAAAAGGGTATTATAGAATGATTTCTGGAATTGATTTAGAAATCAAAAAAATTCGAGAAAAACTTAAAGCAAAAGGTATAGATAAAAATACGGTGATTATCTTAATGGGAGATAATGGCTACTTTTTAGGCGAACGCCAATTTGCTGGAAAATGGTTAATGTATGACAATTCCGTTCGTGTACCATTAATTATTTTTGATCCTAGAGTAGATAAACATCAAGATATTAAAGACATGGTACTCAACATAGATGTGCCACAAACCATTGCTGATATAGCGGGAGTAAAAGCGCCTGATACCTGGCAAGGTAAAAGTTTACTGCCTATTGTGAATCAAGAAACTAATAATATAGGCAGAGACACCATTCTTATAGAGCATCTATGGGATTTTGAACCCATTCCACCAAGTGAAGGGGTGCGTACAAAAAAATGGAAGTATTTCAGATATGTAAACGATAAATCTTTAGAAGAGTTATACGATTTAGAGAAAGACCCACAAGAGGTTAAAAATTTAATAGGTAAGAAAAAATATAAAGCTGTAGCCGATAAGTTAAGAGCTAAACTTGACGAACTTATTAAGAAAAATAGTGATGAATACCGTGCTGCACCAACAGATTTAACAGTTGAATTAATTAGAGAACCACAGTCTGATGTAGAAATTTTTGATTTAAAGCCTGAGTTTGGTTGGACGGTACCATTAGGTTCTAAGTTCCAAGGGGCTTACCAAATATTGGTGGCATCAAGCTTGAAGAATATTGATAACAACAATGGCGATGTTTGGGATAGTGGAAGAGTAGCCTCCAGTAAATCAACAGATGTTGAGTATGGAGGTAGTCCTTTAGAAATTGGAAAAAGCTACTATTGGAAAGTTAGAATTTGGGAACAAGAAAACAGAGTAGTCGATTATTCAGAAGCTCAAAAATTCACCACAGGAAAAAGTGATAGCTATATCATTTCAACAGAGAACAAATATCTTATAGATAAGGTACATCCAGTTAAAATCGAAAACAGAGGAGACTTTTACTTTATGGACTTTGGCAAGGCAGCTTTTGCAACCATCGATTTCAATTACACAGCTACAGAACCCCATACCCTAACGGTTAGAATTGGCGAAATGTTGGATGGCGAAGGGAATGTAAATAGAACACCACCAGCAAAAAGTAACATTCGCTATCAAGAAATTAAGGTTGATGTAACCCCTGGAAAAACAAAGTACCAAATAGCTATTGATCCTGTTCCAGATAAGCGCTTTAAAGGGCCAAGTAAAGCAATTCCTTTGCAAGAAGGGTGGCCTGTTTTGCAGCCGTTTAGATATGCGGAAGTTGAAGGTGCTCAAACAGCTTTAAAAGCAGAAGATTTCGAACAATTAAGATACACTAGCTATTGGGATGATAATGCAAGTAGCTTTGAAAGTAATGATGATATTTTAAACCAAGTTTGGGATTTCTGCAAATACTCCATTAAAGCAACCACGTTTGCTGGTCTTTATGTAGATGGCGACAGAGAACGCATTCCTTATGAAGCCGATGCGTATCTTAATCAGTTAAGCCATTACACCACAGACAGGGAATACGCAATAGCAAGACGTACTATTGAATATTTTATGAAAAATCCTACGTGGCCAACAGAGTGGCAACAGCATGTAGCGTTATTAATTTATGCAGATTACATGTATACTGGAAATACAGAATTAATAGAGCGATACTATGAGCCACTAAAACATAAAACGCTTTTTGAACTGTCTAATGAAGATGGCTTAATAACCTCTACAAAAGTTACTGAAGAGTTTATGTATAAGCTTGGGTTTGAAAAAGGTTATAGGAAACCATTAACGGATATTGTAGATTGGCCATCAGCTAATTTTGCAGGAAGCAAAACCAAAGGAGAACGAGATGGTTTTGTATTTAAGCCTTATAGTACAGTTATTAATTCATTCTTTTATGAGAACATGAAAATTATGGCTGAGTTTGCTACCATATTAGGAAAAACGCAAGAAGCTTTAGATTTTGAATATAGAGCAGCCAAAGCTAAAAAAGCAGTGAATGAACAAATGTTCGACAAAGAACGTGGCATTTATGTAGACGGTATTGGTACAGACCATGCTTCTTTGCATGCCAATATGATGCCTTTGGCTTTTGGACTAGTACCAGAAGAACATTTTAGTTCTGTTGTAGATTATGTGAAATCTCGAGGAATGGCTTGTAGCGTATACGGTGCACAGTTTTTAATGGATGGTTTGTATAATGCTGGTGAAGCAGATTATGCACTTGAATTATTAGCTAGTAAGGCTAAAAGAAGTTGGTACAACATGATTAGAGTAGGCTCAACAATTAGTCTCGAAGCCTGGGATTATGAATATAAAGTAAATTTAGACTGGAATCATGCCTGGGGAGCGGCACCAGCAAATGTAATTCCAAGAGGTATGTGGGGTATAAAACCAAAAACACCTGGTTTTGGTATAGCCACTATTAAACCACAAATGAGTAAATTGAAATCTAGTGAGATAACAGTACCAACGGTTAGAGGCCCCATAAAAGCGAGTTACAAGTTCAATAGTGCTAGATTACAAACTTATGAAATTGAAATTCCAGGGAATATGGTGGCTGAATTTTCTTTAAACGATTTAAATGGAAAAGATTTAATTCACAATGGAGAAAAAGTGCCGTCTGCTTTTGAATATATTAGATTATCACCAGGGAAGCATACGATTCAGCTTAAAATTAATTCCTTTTAATAGGCGATGATAAAACGTTTTTTTTCAATACTATGTGCTGTTTTTGCCTTAGTTTCTTGTAAAGACTATAAAGAAGTAAACATTGATGGCGAATTAAAAAAATGGCATAGAGTTACCCTAAACTTTGAAGGCCCACATACCAGTGAAATGGACGACAACAATCCATTTTTAAACTACCGGTTAGATGTTACTTTCAACAATGGTGAAGAAACTTTTGTTATTCCTGGATTTTTTGCTGCCGATGGTAATGCAGCTAATACCAGTAGCGATACTGGTAATATCTGGCAAGTTAGATTTACACCAAATATTACAGGAGAATGGACGTATACAGTTTCTTTCAAAGAAGGCGAAAATGTTGCCATAGCTGAAGATATTACCAATGCCTCCAGCGCTGGTTTTATGGATGGTCAAGCAGGTAATTTTATGATTACTGAATCTGATAAAACAGGTATTGATAATAGGGCTAAAGGTAAATTACAGTACGTTGGAGAATCTTATTTGAAATTTGCCGATAACCAAAAGTATTTTATAAAATTGGGAGTGGATGCGCCTGAGAATTTATTGGCTTACATAGATTTTGATGTATCTACAAATGCACTCGGATTTCAAAAGGCTTGGGAACCACATGCCAAAGATTTTGAAGAAATTGCAACACCTTATTTATGGCAACAAACCAAAGGTAAAAACCTTTTGGGTGCTATTAACTATTTGGCTAGTAAAGAATTAAATGTGTTTTCATTTTTAACCTTCAATGTAGATGGTGATGATAGAAATATCTTTCCGCACCTTTTGAAAGTGCCTATTGAAGACTATGAAAGGTATGCCAGTGTAAAGAAAAATAAAGAAGCCTGGGAAACCATGTTTTATAAAACACGTTTCGATGTGTCGAAATTGGATCAATGGGAGCGTATTTTTGAATATGCCGAAACTAAAGGTATGTTTTTACACTTTAAAACCCACGAAACTGAAACAGATCATTTAATGGACAAAGGTGTGTTTGGTGTAGAGGGTAAATTATACTATCGTGAACTTATTGCACGTTTCGGGCATCATTTGTCCATGAACTGGAATCTAGGTGAAGAGAATAATCAACCTACAGAGGAAGTATTGAAAGTAGCTAATTATGTTTCAAAATTAGATGCGTATAAGAGTCATTTAGTGTTGCATACGTTCCCTAATAAAGACGATAGATACCATGATTTTGTTGGCGATAAATCCCCATTAACAGGAGCATCTCTCCAGTTAAGTCATCCTGATTTTAACGATGTTCATGGTAGAGTTTTAAAATGGCGAAGATTGTCAAATGCCACTGGAAAAAAATGGGCATTGGCTGTTGATGAACCAGGGAAAGCTAATATTGCACTGTTACCAGACGATGAAGACCCAGAACACAATTATGCTAGAAGTAGAGCTATGTATGGGACACTCATGGCTGGTGGTTATGGTGTAGAATGGTATTTTGGTTATGCCAGTCCTAATTCAGATTTAACCTGTCAGGACTTTAGAAGTCGGGATTTATTTTGGGATCAGAATAAACATGCTTTGGATTTTTTCAACAACTATATCCCATTTTGGGATATGGAGCCTAAAGATGGTTTAGTATCTTCAGAAGACATTGCTTATTGTTTTGCTAAGGAAGGAGAGGTTTATGCAATTTATGTAGAGGCCAATGCAGATCATGTGACTTTAGATTTAGGAAACTCAGGTGAAGACTTTGAGATTAAATGGTTTGACCCCAGAAATGGGGGTAGCCTTCAAGAGGGTTCAATAACTTCGATTAAGTCTGATGGCTTAAAGCAATTAGGTGCGCCACCCTCTCTACCTGAAAAGGATTGGATTATTTTAATTCAAAAGCTATAAAGAATAGGCCTTAGCATTATCAAGATAGTGTCTAGATGGATTAGATTTTAACATCATAATCTCGAAATAGACATGGCTTTAATTAACCAATTGACCTTGTTTTACCATAACAGTACAGGACGGATTTTGGGGTGTCCTATTATATCTTTAGCCTTTAAATTATATTGTGATTAATTACATGAATTCTAACGTTATTAATTGGGGAATTGTTGGTTGTGGCGATGTTGCCGAAGTTAAAAGTGGCCCTGCGTTTCAAAAGGTGAAAAACTCTGCCTTAATTAGCGTCATGCGTCGAAATGAGGAAAAAGTAAAAGATTTTGCCACCAGACATCATGTGCCTAATTACACTACTAGTGCTTCAGAGTTAATTAATGATAAAAAGGTCAATGCGGTTTATATAGCAACACCTCCTTCTTCACATTTAAACTTTACAAAACAAGCTATTAAAGCAGGTAAAAATGTGTATTTGGAAAAACCCATGGTGCTTAATAGTAAGGAAGCCGATGAGCTTTTAAAGGTGTTGAATCAAAGTGATGTAAAAGTTACTGTAGCACACTATCGTAGAAATTTACCTCTATTCATGAAGGTAAAGGAATTGCTAGATGCCAATGTAATTGGTAAAGTATCTTCGGCAGAAATTAATATTGCACAATCTCAAAACGCCAATTTAATAGCTAAAACTGATGAAAATTGGAGACTTAATCCAGAGATTTCGGGTGGTGGCTATTTTCATGATATAGCACCACATCAAATAGATTTAATGTATTATTATTTTGGTGAAGTTGCCAAAATAACAAAAGGTAATGTTACTGGTAAAGCTCCCTCAAATGATTTAGTTGAGGGTGAAGTGGCATTTAAAAACGGTGTTCATTTTAAAGGTAGTTGGGATTTCGCTGCTTCTAAAGATAAGGATAGATGCATTATTACTGGAGAAAAAGGTACTATTTCGTTTTCTTTTTACAGTGATGAAATTAGTGTTGAAACTAGTAATAAAACGGAGACTTTTAAGTTTGAAAATCCTAAACATGTGCAGCAACCTATGATAGAACAAGTGGTTAGTTACTTTTTAGGACAAAATGAAAATCCATGTTCGGTTGAAGAAGCCGCAGTAGTCACTAAAATTATGGATGTCTTTTGCGGAATTGAATAAGATAATGAAAAGAGTTTTTAAAATAACAAATGGAATTGTCGGTGCAATGTTATTGGTTGTAACATCCGTTTACGCGCAAAATCCAATAGTCCCAAACGTCGGGTTAAACGATCCACATATTCATATATACAACGATACTGCTTACGTTTATGCTTCGCATGATAAATCTATTGACAATGATAAATTTATTATGGAAGATTGGTGGATATGGTCCTCACCGGATTTGATTAACTGGACCAAGCGCAGTGTTTTAAGTCCCAAAGATACCTATATTGGAAAAGAATTTTCAAGATGTTGGGCTACCGATGCGGCCTATAGAAATGGGAACTATTATTTTTATTTTTCCGAAGGTAACGAACAAACAGGGGTGGTAGTTGGAGAAACACCAGTAGGCCCTTGGAAGGATGTTTTAGGTAAACCACTATTGTCCTCAGATTTAACACCTACACATGAATACGATATGGCCATTTTTGAAGACAATGGTGAACATTATATCATATTTGGTGTATGGGATTATTATATAGCTAAACTAAATGAGGATATGATAAGTTTAGCAGAATCACCAAAGAAAATTGAAATAAATAACCCACGAGGGCCCTATAATCCCTATGGAGACAACAAAAAAATGCCAACAGACGATAAGCCTTTTGTGCATAAATATAACGGCAAGTATTATTTATCATGGGGTTGTTTTTATGCTATGGCTGATAATCTTTATGGACCGTATGATTATAAAGATTCTGTGATAAAGGAATCTAGTTTTGCAGAAGGTTTTGAGGCGCCCACATGGCCTAATGGGTTTTTACAAGGGCGTCATGGGTCTTTCTTTGAATGGCATAACCAATGGTATTATATTTATTGTGATGTTAGTCAAACAGGAAATCGTTATTTTAGGGATAGTTTTATAAGTTATATTCATTATAAGGACGATGGCGAAATGGCGGCCATAAGAGTTGATGGTATTGGAGTAGGTAATTATGATGCCGATATGAGTATTGAGGCAGAGGATTATTTTAATGCCAAAGGTGTCAAAAAAGTTGAAAACACGTTAGGAGGATTTTCTATTCAACCATTAAAAGATATCAGTTATGTGATTTACCCTAATGTGAAAGGGTTGGATGATAAAACAGTGTTGGAGTTAGAAGTTTTATCAAGCGAGGCTAGTAAAATTGAATTAAGAGAATCCAATGCAGATGGTAAATTATTAGCAATCCTAGAAATACCTAAAAATGATATTTATACCTTTCAAAAAAGACAATTTGATATAAAAAATTTAAACGATGTAAACTCAATTTGCTTTGTGTTTAAAAATAATCATCAAACCTTAGCAATAAATCGATTTACATTTAATAACTAAAACTATACAAACATTACAAACTAATGAGAAAATTACTTTTTTTAGCGTTATTGGCAGTTTTTGTTTCATGTGAAAAGGGAGACTCAAATTCCAAAGATTACAAAGATGCTTCTTTGTCAATAGATGAACGTGTAGAAGCACTATTACCAAAGTTGTCCATTGAAGAGAAAGTGGCACAAATGCGAATTTTTCATGCCAATATTGGTACAAAACCTGATGCTAATGGCAACTTAAAATTGTCAAAAAAAGTTATAGAAAAATTAAAGTTGGGCATTGCAGGAATTAAAAACCCTGGAGAGCATATTGATGCCGTTGCCGCCGCAAAAATGAACAACGAACTTCAAAAATACATCATTGAAAATAACCGTTGGGGTATTCCAGCGTTATTCGTAACAGAGTCATACAACGGTGTTGATGCAGAGGGTTGTACTCGATTTGGACGCCCAATGACATCTGCAGCATCTTTTAACCCAGAATTGGTGCAGCGCCAATGGGATGTTGTGGGTAGAGAAGCAAGACTACGAGGAATGCACATGTGCCATTCACCTGAAGCAGATTTAGTGCGCGATCCTCGTTTTGGTCGTATGAGTGAGGCCTTTGGTGAAGACACATATTTGACCACGCAAATGGTAAAAAACGCTGTTATTGGTGTACAAGGTAATTACGAAGGCTTAGGTAATGGTACCCATATTGGTGCAGTGACTAAACATTTTGCAGCTTACGGACAAGTGTTAGGTGGCTCTAACTTTGCAGCTATTGAAATTTCTCCTAGAACATTAATTGATGAAATATATCCGCCCTTTGAAGCTGCGGTTAAGGAAGCTAAAACTTTAGGTATAATGGCATCACATGGTGATATTAATGGTGTGGCGTCTCATGGTAATCCAGAGTTGCTTACTGGTGTTTTAAGAGACCAATGGGGATTTGAAGGTTATGTAGTTTCAGACTCAAATGATATAGCCCGTTTATTTTATTTTATGAATGTTGCCGAATCTCCAGAAGCTGCTGCACAAATGGGACTAGAGGCTGGAATTGATATCGATTTATATGCAGAAGATTCTTATGCCTATCTTCCTGAAATGGTAAAGAAAAATCCAGAACTTGAAAAACTAATTGACAGATCTGTAAGACGTGTTTTAAGAACAAAATTCATTTTAGGGCTTTTTGATAATCCTTACATTAATATCGAAGATGTAGAGAAAGGAAACAGAGCCGAATCGTCTTTAGAATTAGCAAAAGAATCAGATTTAGAGTCTATTATTCTCCTAAAAAATGAAGCTAAAACGTTGCCACTTGATGCTAAAAAACCTACTAAAATTGCTCTTTTAGGTCCTCTTGTTACAGAAAATACCAAAGCTATGTTTGAATCTGTGGTAGGCGACAATATTAAATTTGTTGCAGAAAAAGGGTTTCATTTAACAGATGAAAAAGGTGGTGAACCAAAATTGTTGCCAAGAGATGGAAAAGCCTTAGATAAATTGGTATCCATTGCTAGAAGTTCTGATGTTATTGTTTTATTTATGGGAGGCGATGAGTTTACCTCAAAAGAAGCTTTCTTTAATCATGCTTTAGGTGATAGAGCCACCATAGATCCGGTAGGCCCACAGGATGAATTAGTAGAGCGTGTAAAAGCCTTGGGTAAACCAGTTATTGTGGTATTAAAGCATAGAAGAACACTTTCTATTAATGCCATTGCGGAGCATGCCGATGCTATTTTAGACACTTGGGATTTAAGTGAATTTGGTGATGAATCTACCGCCAGAATTATTTTTGGAGAAGTTTCTCCTTCTGGTAAATCGCCTGTAACCATTCCAAGGTCTATAGGGCAATTGCCTTTTCATTATAGTATGAAAGAAATCAATTATAAAAAAGAATATTTGTTCCTTGGTAAAGGGCCTTTATACCCATTCGGTCATGGTTTAAGCTATGCTAATTTTGAATATTCTGATATTAAAATTTCAAATTCTGAAATGACACCAGATACTGAATTGGAAGTTAGCATAACAGTTACAAATACAAGCGATGTTAAAGCTAAGGAAGTGGTTCAAATGTATATTAAGGATGAAATTGGTTCAGTTACACGTCCTGATAAAGAACTAAAAGGTTTCCAAAAGATAGCATTTGATGCTGGAGAAAGCAAAACGGTGTCTTTTAAAATAACCCCAAAAATGCTGGAATTTACAGGAATTACAATGGAAAAAGTATTAGAATCTGGTGATTATACGGTTATGATTGGTACGTCTTCAAAAGACTATTTAGAAACAACATTTAAACTAAAAAAATAAATATCATGAATAAAACCATTTTAACATTAGTAGCGGTAGTGTTATTATTCAACTGCTCTACAGCTCAGAAAGTAACACCAGTAGAAGCTCCAAAAGTAGTTTCAACAATTGATAAGTCCGATATAAAAGCATCAATGATTAAAGCTTTAGAGTGGCAAGAAGCACACCCTATTTTTGCTATTTCACCAACAGATTGGACGGCAGGAGCTTATTATGTTGGTGTTGCTAGAGCGCATAAGTCCACCAATGATATGATATACATGGCAGCCCTAAAAAACCAAGGGTATTGGAACAATTGGCAAACATATAAACGTTTACATCATGCCGATGATGTGGCCATTTCATACAGTTATATTTATATAGATATGAAGGGCGGAAGAAGAAATTTTGTGGACTTAGAACCAACCAAAAAATTCTTGGATGCACATCTATATGATGACGATAATTGGAAAGCAGGTACTGATAAAAGCAGCATGGGTAAAACCATTTTGTGGTGGTGGTGTGACGCCTTATTTATGGCGCCTCCGGTTTTAAACTTGTATGCAAAACATACTAAGCAACCAAAGTATCTAGATGAGATGCATAAGTTTTATATGCAAACTTATAACCAATTGTATGATGAGGAAGAACAACTATTTGCAAGAGATATGCGTTTTGTTTGGCAGGGCAATGACAAAGATACTAAAGAACCAAACGGTAAAAAAGTATTTTGGTCTAGAGGTAATGGTTGGGTATTTGCTGGTTTAGCCTTAATTTTAGATGATATGCCAACAGATTATGAACACCGTCCGTTTTACGAAAAATTATACAAAGAAATGGCTGATAAAATACTAGAAATACAACCAGAAGACGGTTTATGGCGAACTAGTTTGTTGTGTCCGGAGTCTTATGATCACGGTGAAGTAAGTGGTAGTGGTTTCCATACCTTTGCTTTAGCTTGGGGTATAAATAATGGTTTATTGGATAAGAAGCATACACCAGCAGTTAAAAAAGCATGGAACGCTTTAAAAGCCTGTCAGCATGAGGATGGTCGTGTAGGTTGGGTACAAAATATTGGTGCCTTCCCAGAGCCAGCATCGGTAGATAGTTGGCAAAACTTTGGTACTGGTGCCTTTTTAATGGCAGGTAGCGAAGTTTTAAATTTGGATTAAAACTATAATTTTCATAATATAGAACGGGAACATGTTGTTCCCGTTTTTTGGCTATACACAGTTTTGAAACTATTTAAACTTAGAAATATTTGTTTTTTGTTCGCTCTTGTTTTGTTGCATTTAGGGCAAGCACAACATACAGATTATAATTTCAGTCATATTACTGATGCAGACGGATTGTCTCAAAACTCCATTATGGCTATTCATCAAGATAATTTGGGTCAGATGTGGATTGGTACAAAAGATGGCTTAAATAAGTATGATGGTACTGATTTTAAAATTTATCGTCATGAAAAAGATAACCCCAACTCCATAAGTAATAATGGTATTTTATGTATAGAAGAAGATAGCTCTGGTTTTATTTGGGTTGGTACATCTTTTGGGTTAAATAAATTTAATCCTCAAAGCAACGAATTTAAAACCTATTTTTTAAACAATTCTAATGCTCCCTTAGGTAATAGCATGATAGGAGTAGTAAAAGAACTTTCTAACAAAGATATTTGGGTGTGTCATTTTGGTGGGGTTTCAATATATGTCCCTTCTACAGATGTTTTTACAAAAATTATCAACTTACAAATAACAACATCTCTTATCCAAACCAAAAAAGGAGCGATTTATATTGGCACAAATAAAGGATTATACCACTGTTTTAAGAAAAGCGATGGCACGTATAAAGTTATATTAGTACCACAATCTAAAAGTTTTTATATTAATGATTTACTAGAATCCCATAACGGTAACATTCTTTTAGCAACAAAAACTCAGAGTGTAGTAGAATTTAATTTAGACACTAAAAGCATTAAACCATATTTTACTGAGAGAGAGCTAACAGGAAAAAGTAGAAACGTAAGGAAACTTATTTATGATGATGATGGGGCTTTGTGGTTAGCAACCTTTAACGGTCTTCACATTGTAGACAATCAAAGAAAGATCAGTGCCATCTATCATAATGGGAATGATTCTAAATCTTTAAACGATAATTTTATAAAAACGTTATTTAAGGATAAAGTAGGTACAATATGGGTGGGTACCTATTACGGAGGGTTAAATGTTTACAATAAATTTAATGCCAACTTTAGTAATATCAATCAGAATTCTTATCAAAAAGGGTTAAGTTTTAGGGTTGTAAGCTCCATAGAAAATTATAAAAATTTAATGCTATTTGGTACAGAAGGAGGTGGAGTTTCCATATTAAATAAAGATACAAATACAACGGTTCATTTAACATCCAAAAACCATTCAGAATTAAAAAGCGATAACATAAAATCATTATGTGTGAGTAATGACGGGGATTTGTGGATAGGTACTTTTGATAAAGGATTATTTGTATATAACATACAAACAAAACGATTTGTCAAAAAAATGTTGCCAGAGAGATTAATTCAATATCTCGACGATTCTGGAGTTCTAAAAATCACCCAATATTCTGATGATACCATGTTAATTGGTACCAATGGTAAAGGGCTGATTAAGTTCAATTTCAAGGACCATACATTTAAGATTTTTAATTCCAGATTAAAGCCCGTTGGTCTTACCAATAGTAATATCAAGACTATAATGGTAGATAGCGATAAAAATATTTGGTTAGGAACAGTACGCGGTTTAAACTGTATTACTCCTAATAATAAAGTAAAAAATTTTGTTTATGAGAATGATTCTAAAATTAAGTTTGAAATAAACACCATTTATGAAGATGTTAATAAAGACCTATGGATTGGTACTTTTGAAGACGGTTTATTTAAATTTACAAACAACCAGTTTGAATATATAGATCTAAAAGTAGGTAACGAAAAAATTGATGGTATAAGAAGCATTGTTAGAGCTGATGATAACAGCTTTTGGATGAGTACCTTTACACAAGGTATTGTGAAATATAATTTTACGAGTAAGACCGTAGTAGCGCATTATACAATAAAAGAAGGTTTACCAAGTAACGAGTTTAATAGAGATGCCGGTTTGCGATTGGGTGATGACTTTTATTTTGGAGGTACATCAGGGGTAACTGTATTTAATGAAGGTAAAATTGTGAAAAACCATTATGCACCACAAGTGATACTTACTGATTTCAAAATTAATAATCAGTCGGTTTTGGTGAATGATACACATAAGGTGCTTCAAAATACAATAAGTTATACCAAAAGTATAGAATTGCAACACCATCAAGGAAATTTTAGTCTGTCGTTCTCTATACCAAGTTTTGTGAATTCAAAAAGTAATAATTATAAATACCGTCTTAAGGGTTTAGAAACCGATTGGAATGAAACACCTAATAATGAAGTATCTTATACCATACAAAAGCCGGGAGACTATGTTTTTGAAGTTAAAGGTGTTAATAGCGATGGTGTTATTAATGAAACACCAACAACATTAAATATTTCTGTTAGGCCTGCGCCTTGGTTTACTTGGTGGGCATATGCTATATATATATTAATAGTTATTTCAATAATTTATTACTTATATAGTATTTCAAAATCTCGAACCAAATTAAAACACGAATTAGAATTAGAGCATTTAGAAGCAGAACAAATAAAAAAGATAAACCAAGCTAAACTTGAGTTTTTTACCAATATATCTCACGAGTTTAGAACACCTTTAACGTTAATCTTAGGGCCATTACAACAAATTATAGATAACTATCAGGGGAGTAGCAGTATATATAAAAAACTTCAGGTTATTAAAAGAAATAGTAATCATCTGTATCAACTTATCAATAGGTTAATGGATTTCAGGAAATATGAAAGTAATCAAATGGCATTGCAAGTAGCAGAGCATAATGTAGTAGATGTCTTAAAGAAGGTTTTCGAATCTTTTTCAGATTATGCTATTAGTGAAGGCTATCAATATAATTTTGAAACTCCTTCAAATGAAATACGGCTTTACTTTGATGAAAATAAGTTAGAACGCGTGTTCTTTAATTTAATTTCTAATGCTTTTAAATATACAGATAGTCAAGGTCAAATAACCGTTAAAATAAAGGAGGAAGGAGAAATGGTATTGCTTCTGGTTGAAGATAATGGTATTGGTATTCCTGAAACGTATAGGGAAAAAATATTTGACCGCTTTTTTGAGTTAGTTGATAATAATGCTGCTGATAGAGCTCTTAAAAAAGGAACAGGAATAGGTTTGGCTATTGTAAAAAATATAGTGGAGCTTCATCAAGGAAACATTAGTGTAACACCTAATATTGAGGAACAAGGTTCTATTTTCAAAGTTGAACTACTAAAAGGAAAGTCGCACTTCAAGGCACACGAGTTTTCTGAAGATGAGTCTCCAAAAGAATATATGGTTTATCATCAGAATCAATTAAAAGTCTCTGATATTGAAATTGAACCAAATTTCTCTTCAAAAATTCGTTCAAATAAAAAAATGTCTGTTTTATTGGTAGAAGATAACGAGGAACTTAGAACGTTTATGCGTACTGTTTTAATTGAAGAATACAATGTTTTTGAGGCAGAAAATGGTAAAATAGGGTTTAAAAAGGCAATACAAGAATCTGTAGATTTAATTGTGAGCGATGTAATAATGCCAGTTACTACAGGAACCGAACTGTGTAATTTAATTAAGAATGATATTAGAACAAGTCATATTCCGGTTATTCTATTAACGGCAAAATCAGATGTAGTACATAAAATAGAAGGATTAGAAAGTGGTGCCAACGACTATATTAGTAAACCGTTTGATATTCAGGAGTTAAAGTTGCGTATTAATAATTCCTTGACGTCTATACAAAATCTAAAATCTAAGCTAAATACACATGAGGTATTTAGTGCCGAGGACATAAAAATGTCATCTCTTGATGAAACCTTATACAAAAAGGCATTAGATATCATAGAGAGTAATATTGGTAATTATGATTTTGATATCCCCTTCTTTTGTGAAGAATTGGGAGTAAGTAAATCAGTATTATTTACTAAAGTTAAGGCTTGGACAGACTTTTCGCCTAAACAATTTATTCAGCACATAAGGCTTACCAGAGCAGCCCAATTATTAGAAATAGGAAAAGCTAATATCAATCAAGTAAGTGCTAAAGTTGGGTTTAAAGATCAAAAATACTTTAGTAGAAGTTTTAAGGCCAAGTTTGGTAAATCTCCACGAGAATACTCTAATTCCTTTATAGAGTAATGCATTAAGCTATCTGCACCGCATTCAACTCAATTCTTTAGTTGTAATAGCTTTTAAATGTTGTTAAAAAGGAGTTTTGTCCACGTTTTTAGGATTTTTAAATACTCGTTAGTCAATAATTTTGAATAAAATTTAACTAAAAACCTAAAACACGTATTCATGAAAAAAATTACTTTTATTCTATTTTTATTTAGTGCAACATTTACTTTTGCACAATTTTCCGGAGCAGGAGAATATTATTTGTTAAATAATTTCACCACAAATGGCGTTGTCTATTTGTCACATGATGGAGCTAAGGCTGTTAGAGCAACAGCCAATTCTGCAGAGGCTACAAAATTTGATTTTGTTTCAACAGGAGTTGCAGATCAGTATAATATTGTTGTTAACACAGACGATGGTATACTTAGAGCAAATAGTACTTCAGAAATCCCTGTAGTATCCTACAGTGGTACGCCATCTACTTCAAACCCTAATGTTTGGACTGTTACCGTAACGGCTAGTACAGGACCAAATGGAGAACCTACATACAATGTATGGACACCAAATACCAGTTCTGGAAGATTTTTAGTTTACAATAATAGTACAGACGCCATAGGCTATTCGGGTAGTAATTTTACCAGAACACAGTGGATTTTTACATCCACCAACCCATTAAGCAATAAAGAGTTTAATCAAAGTTCAATTTTTGTGTCAAATCCAATTAACAATGCAATTGAAATCAGTGGGCTAACATCAAACATTAATAAAGTTGAGGTGTATAACTTAGTTGGTAAGTCTTTAATTGTTAGAGATACAAAAGGTTTGTCATCTTTAAATTTAGACGCAACAGCCTTATCAAGCGGTGTTTATGTTGTTAAGTTTATTGGAACAAATACATTTGCAACAAGAAAAATTGTGAAGAGATAACATACTAAAGTACTGGGTGTAGTTTTTTGCTTAAGCAATTAGAACAACTCGGATTAATAATGATAAAAAGGCTTGGTTTATAAACCGAGCCTTTTTTGAGTCTAAGTGGGGCTAAACAAGTGATGTTTAATACGCGCTTCGGGAAGTTTAATAAATCTAAGTGAATAGCTCCATGTAACTCCAATAATCGATTTAAAAAATAGCTATGAAAACTAAAAGCATTAATACCTATTTGTTGTATTTAATTGTTATATTCCTGTCAAATACATTAAATGCACAAGTATTATGGTACGGAGATCCAAATTTATCAGTTAATGACAATTTTAGACGCCTAGACCCTAATGGCAATAGCAACCCAAGTGGTGATGATTGTGTTGATGATCCCAATAATCCACCTTTTGTCACTACACCAACAGACGCAGAATACGGCAAATTTTGGCGTATAACTAAACCTGTTTCTAGAAAGCGGGCTGAGTTTGCCAGAACTACAGGAGACGTAAATACATTTACCCCTCAAAAAGGCGGAACTTATTATTATGGTTGGCGTTGGAGATTTAATTCTGAACCAAATTTAAATGCTGGTATTGCAGTTTTTCAATGGAAAACTGCTGATGGTGGAGATATTGATACCAATAAACAGAATTATCCCTTCAGTATGGCTTATGATGGTACAATTTTAAGTTTAAATGCCTTCGGACCAGCAGAACCGAATTGGAACAGGCCAGGGTCTATAACCCAGCGAAGAACAACCTTATGGCAACATGTAATTCCCGAAGATGAATGGGTGACTTTTGTTATAAAAGTCAAGGTTGATGATAATTTTGATGTGGTTAATAATAGATATGAAGGCTATTTGGAGTTCTGGTTTAATGGAGTACAGCAAACACTTTCAAATCTTAATTTTAATGAATATCAAGTGGTTTTGGCAGATTCTGATAAAAGAGCCTATCATAAAACATTTGATGGTGTTGAAGTTTACCCAAAGTGGGGTTCTTACAATGAAAACGCATGTAATTTTGAGGTGATAACAGATTTTGATGATATGCGCGTCACAACTACTTTAGAATCTGCTTTACCTGATGATTCTGCCGGTAATAATGGATCAGAAGGACTTGAAGGGCTTTATAAAATAAAACATAGCGTAACTGGTAAGTACTGGACGGTAGCGGCATCTCCAAATCAAAATATAATCACCGCAGATGAGATTTTACCAGATAGTGAAACACAAATTTTTGAGATAAAATCTGTTGGAACTGCTGGTTATTACAATATTTCATGTTCAGATGCTAATTGGGATGCTGTAAGGTTTGAAGGGCAAAATGTGTATCCTACAACAACTTTAACACCAACTTCTGATACAAATAATACAAGAATTTTTGAATTTATTTCTAATGGTTCTGGTGCCTATGATATTCATACTCCGCAAACAACCACTCCAAGAATTTCCTTTGATGATTCTGGTAATGTTAGGTATATAACTTCATTTGGAACTAATACAAAATGGTTTTTAGAAAGTGTTAATTCACTTAGTAGTTTGGAATTTGATAAAAGTTCAGTTTTTGTAGCCAACTCGGTTAATAATACAATTCAAATTAAAGGTTTATTAAGCAATATAAATAAAGTTGAGGTATTTAATTTGTTAGGTAAATCTCTCATAGTAAAACAAACGGAAGGCGTTTCTTCATTAAACTTAGATGCTAGTGTATTATCAAACGGTATTTACTTGGTTATATTATCTGGGGAACGGTCTATTATAACTAAAAAAATTATTAAAAGATAGGATTAAAAAGTCAAAGTAGTTTTTTATACCAAAACAGTCGGGTTTTTTTAAATCTGGCTGTTTTTTTGTTTAGAAGTGTCAGGACAATGCAGGACAGTAATTTATAGGAATAGAGGTAATTTTAACACATTAAAACAAGCAAATGAAAACTATAAAATTAGCTATTCTTTTACTGTGCTTGCTTACATTAAGTTGTGGTAAAACTACTAATAATAGCCCTAGTTCAGAAAATGTAAAAACTTCACAAAATCTTCCAGAACGCCCAAACATACTTTGGTTAGTTACCGAGGATATGGGGGCTTATATCCCTCCTTTTGGCGATTCAACCGTAGTAACACCCAATTTAAGTAAACTGGCGAGTGAAGGTGTTATTTATCCAAATGTATACTCCACCTCTGGTGTTTGTGCACCTAGTAGAGCGGCCATAGCTACCGGTATGTATCCTTCCAGTATTGGTGCCAACCATATGCGTACCAATTCGTATACCGAAGTAACAGGTTTGCCCAAATATGAAGCGGTGCCACCAGCAGATGTTAAAATGATAAGTGAGTGGATGCGCACACAAGGGTACTATTGTACCAATAATCTTAAAACAGATTATCAATTTAAACACCCTGTTACGGCATGGGACGAAAGTAGTCCCTACGCGCATTGGAGAAACCGTGAAAAAGATCAACCATTTTTTGCAGTATTTAATTTTACCGACACGCACGAATCGGGTCTGTTTGAACCCTATGGACATAGGTATATAGAAACACGACATTATAAAGCTGGCGATAGAAGCTATCAATGGGGTAGAGGCAATAAAACGGAAGAAGAAACATCTGTATATCTTCCAAAAGATACCGAATTTAATATTCCACCATACCTTCCAGATACCGATGTTGTAAAGCGAGATATGTGGAAACTTTATAACAATATTGGTGAAATGGATCATCAAGTGGGAGCCATTTTAAAACAGCTTGAGGAAGATGGTTTGTTAGAAAATACCATCATATTTTTCTATGGAGACCATGGCGGTCCGTTACCTAGAGAAAAACGTTTGATTTACGATTCTGGTTTAAACACCCCCATGATTATTCGTTTTCCAAATAAATTAAAAGCAGGTACGAAAGACGACCAACTTATCAGTTTTGTTGATTTTGCACCAACATTATTGTCTTTAACTGGTGAAGCACCAAAACCCTATATGCAAGGTCAAGCTTTTTTAGGCAAGTACAAGGCAGAAGAACGAACATATATTCATGCAGCAGCCGACAGGTTTGATGGCTTTACCGATGCCATAAGAGCTGTTAGAGATAGTAGATTCAAATATATCCGTAACTACAGACCAGAACAAGGCTATTATTTACCAGTAGCATATAGAGAACGTATTCCAACCATGCAGGAGTTGTTAAAATTGAAAGCAGAAGGTAAATTAAACGATATTCAAATGCAATGGTTTAGAGAACAAAAACCGAAAGAAGAATTGTTTGATTGCCAAACAGATCCATATGAACTCAATAATCTTGCAGCAAACCCAGAAAATCAAGAAAAATTGAAAGAATTAAGTGCAGAAATGGATCGATGGTTGGCAGCGATTGGAGATCAACCAAACCTTGATGAAGCAAAACTCATTGAACAATTGTGGTCTGGTAAAAGTACACAACCAGTAACATCACAACCCATTATTACATCTGAAAATAGCTTTGTAAAAATGACTTGTGAAACCGAGGGTGCTTCCATAGGCTACAAAATTGTTGGTGTAGATGGTAAAGCACCAAATTCATGGAAAGTGTATCAAAATCCTATTCAATTACCTGAAAGTTCTAAACTCATAGTTCAAGCACATCGCATTGGCTTTATGCCAAGCGAAGTTGTAGAATTTAACTAAATCATTTTTTAAAAAAACAATTCAAAATAAATGAAAAAACTACTATCACTACTTGCACTAATCCTTACAGCATCCAGCTATGCCCAACAAGTAAGGCATATTGAAACAATTAATGAAGCGTGGTATTTTCACAAAGGAAGTTTAGAGACACCTTTTAATACAGATGAGACTGTTGTTTGGGAAAATGTTACCATTCCGCATTCATGGAATACCGAAGATATTTTAGATGACGAAGATGGTTATTATAGGGGAGAAGGATGGTATAAAAAAACGCTTACCATACCTCAAGTGTATGATAACCAACAAGTATTTTTACTATTTGAAGCAGCCAATCAAGTCACCTCTCTTTATATAAATGGTAAGCCTATTGGTGAAGACCATATTGGCGGGTATACTACCTTTGCGAGAGATATTACTTCAGCTATAAAGACAGGTAACAACGAAATTACTGTAAAAGTTAATAATGCCCATAACGACGAAATTGTGCCACAAGCAGCCGATTTTTCATTTTACGGGGGCATTTACAGAGATGTACATTTAATCATAACCAAACCTGTACATTTTGAAGTGGCCAATTTAGGTGCCAATGCCACTTTTGTGAGAACTCCCGAAGTTTCTGAAGCATCTGCAAAGGTTTCGGTGCAATCTAAATTAGTGCAACCTAAAAAAGGAAGTTATTATGTAAGGCAATCTTTATATGATGCTAATAATAACTTGGTAAAACAGGTAAAATCTAAATCCACTTTCGGGAAGGATGCCTACACTGAATTTGCAATAGCCAATCCAAATTTATGGTCGCCTGAAAGCCCGTATTTGTATAAACTCGTTTCAGAAATTGTAGATAGAAAAGGAGTTGTTTATGATAAAATTGAAAACCCAGTGGGCTTTAGATGGTTTAGTTTTGATGCTCATAAAGGCTTTTTTATCAATGGCAAACAAACCAAGTTAATTGGAACGTGTCGTCATCAAGATTTTTATGGTAAAGCCAATGCGGTGAGTGATGAAATTCACCGTAACGATATGAAGCTTTTAAAAGACATGGGTTCTAACTTTTTACGTATAGCCCACTATCCGCAAGATCCCGCCATTCTAGAAATGTGTAATAAGTTAGGGTTTGTAGCTACCTTAGAAATTCCGTTTGTAGATAAAGCGGCGGCTAATGAAGCAGGAAAACAAAACAGTATTAATATGCTAAAGGAAGCTATTCGTTTTAATTACAACAATCCCGCTATTGTAGCATGGAATTTAGGTAATGAAACCACTATGAAAGCCCCTGAAAGTTTAGGAGAAGACTATGTAAAACATTTTAAAAGTACCCACGAGGCCTTAGCAAAAACTATTAAGGAAGAGGACAAAACAAGATATTCCTATACCGTGTTTTTTAGAGAACCTGCCTACCAAGATAAATTAGGTATTAGAGTAACAGAAATAGTCGGTTACAACAAATATTACGGTTGGTATATTGAAGAATTAGAAGATATAGATAAAAACCTACGAGATTTGGTGAAACGCTCGTTGGAACTCGATCCAGACAAACCCTTTATTTTAAGTGAATATGGGGGTGGTGCAGACCCTAGATTAAGAACATACAATCCTACTCGTTTCGACTTTAGTGTAGAATATCAGTTTTTATTACACAAAGCTTATATGAAAGCCATTCTCAATATCCCAGAAATAGTTGGTGCCAATGTATGGAACTATGCCGATTTTCAGGTAGAACACAGAAAGGATGCGGTGCCTCATATCAATAATAAAGGTTTGGTGTCGGCAACAAGAGAGAAAAAAGACGCTTACTATTTGTACCAAGCGCTCTTAAAGAAAACACCCTTTTTGGCTATTGCATCCAAAGGATGGACTAATCGATCTGGTATTGAAGATAGCGATGGTGCCAATATTGCTACCCAACCAATAACTGTAGTAGGTAACACTGAAGAGGTAGAATTGTTTGCAAATGGTAAATCATTAGGGAAACAAGCCTTCGATTTTTCAACTGCAACATTCAACATACCATTTCAGCAGGGTCAAAATTTAATTGAAGTAGTTTCAGAAAAAGATGGAGTAACTTTAAAAGATGTCGCATTTATAGATTTTACACTTCAGCCTAAAAACCTAAAAAGTAAAACCAATCCATTTAAAGAAATAGCCATTAATGTGGGTTCTTACTGTTATTTCATCGAAACCGATAATGTAGATCATTTATGGATGCCTGACAAGCCTTATGAAAAAGGAAGTTTTGGTTATGTAGGGGGCGATTTTTTAAGATTCAAAAGCAGTCGAAGAAATAATATTGGTACCGACGTAAGTGTAAAAGGAACAGAAAATGACCCTATTTACCAAACGCAACGTATTGGCATAGAGGCTTACAAGTTTGATGTGCCCGATGGAACTTATGAATTGTCCTTATTGATGGCTGAATTAAAATCCAAAGGTGAGAATGTGATGACTATTTCGGTGAATGGAAAACAGATTTGGAATGCTATTAATTTAAAACAAACATACGGACCTGACCGCGGTGTTACCAAACGCTTTTTAATAACTGTCGAGGACAATAAGGGTATTAATGTTGAATTCAACGCTAAAAAAGGAGATACTCGATTGAGTGGTATTAAACTTAGAAAGGTGAATTATTAAGAAACTATAATTAATTTTACTTTCCACATGTTTATTATTTGAATAAAGAAATAAAAAATAAATTTATGAAAAAGATATTTTTTGCTAAATATGTAAGTATGCTGCTTTTTATGTTTGGATGTGTTTTGTTAACTTATGGACAAGTAAAGGAGAGTTCTTTATGGGGGCCTAACGGAGTTAATTGGGATCCAGCAGGGCGTCTTCCAGATTTTTCATATGCTGGGTATAAGTCATCAAATGTAAGTATACCAAATGTACCAGTAGTTGCTAACCTAAATTCAACAAGTGCGTTACCAGATGACAATATAGATGATACAAGTGCCTTACAAAGCTTAATTGATCAGCAAGCCACTCTACCACGAAATCAGCGAGGAGCCATATTTATTCCAAAGGGAAGGTGGGTAATTGATAATCAGTTAGAATTAAATGTTTCGGGAGTAGTACTGAGAGGTGAGGTTGATTCAAATGGTAAGCCACTAACTACATTCTACTTCCCAGATGGTACGGCCTCAACAACGTCTTTTCACATAAGAATGCGCGGGCAATTTGAAACCATTGATGTTGGAAACGTAAGTTCTAATGTTGAGCAAGGTGAAAATGTGTTTAACGTAACTGGTGGAAGTTCGTTAAATGTAGGAGATTTTATTCAACTAGAGCAACAAGACTCTGCAGATGATTCTTTCTCATCTTATATTCATGGAAATATAGATGCTATTGGCCCAAGCACCAAAGATCTTTTTATTTATCCTAAAATTTTCTATTGGTATGCATACGTTACCTCAGTAAATGGAAATACAATTACGTTCGACAGACCTTTACCAATAGAACTTAAAACAGAGTGGAACCCCTTCATTAGAAAAATGAATATGGATACGACTACCTCAGAAATGGGAGTTGAAAATATTTCCTTTGTATGTAATAATGATGTGGTTTTTGTTCATAATGATTATATGGGCTTTAGAATTATGGAGTTAAACGAAGTCATTAATTGCTGGGTAAAGAATGTTGAATTGGTGGATTTAGAATATGGTATCCGTATACACAGAAAAAGTGCACATAATACAGTAAGTGGCGTTTTAATAAGAGATGAACAAAGAAATGTTCCGCTACCCGCGGTAGAGCCCAAGAGTACATTTATTAACAGAATGAAACAAAGAGCAGGAGGAGGCCATCATCCTTTAGAGGTTTTTCAAGGATTTTATAATCTTTTTGAAGATTTTGAGTTTAAGGATATTCATTGGCACGAATTATCTGTTGAAGGTGTCGCTGCTTTTAATGTTTTTAGAAATGGAAAAGGTATTGCAATAGCCTTTGATAATCACAGAAATGCACCTTATGCTAATCTTTGGACAAACATAGATATTGGAAGACCAGAAAGATTATGGTTTAACAGTGGTTCTAATCAAATAGGTGTTCCTGGAAGGGAAAGAGGGCCTAATGCAGGATTTAGAACTACCTATTGGAATATTACTTATGAAAATGTAGTACCTGATATTGAAATTGAACCGGCGAGTACTGATGGTTTTGCTTTTCTAAACTACATAGGTGTTGAGGGAGCTCGTAAACAAAGCGCGCCTCTGGATAAGGTGAATAGCCAACTGGTTGAAGTTGCTGGTGTTGGCGAAAGTATAGCACAACCAGATTTATTCATCGCACAATTAAATAGAAGAAGTTCTCCTACAATAGCAAATAACTTTACAATAGAAACTTTAGGTGAAACATGTTTAGATAAAAAGAACGGAAGTATTACTATAAATGCATTAGTGGGTAGCGATTATGTAGTTACTGTAGATGGTCAAACTGTTAATTTTACAAATACAGCAACTATTGAGGGTTTAAGCCCTGGCGTATATGATTTTTGTATTTCTGTAGATGGAGATACTTTTAATCAATGTTATCAAGCAACTATAGAAAGTGGAGCTAGTTTAACAGGTAAAATCAATATAGATAAGAAAAAAGCTACTGTTAATATTACAAAAGGTACAGCGCCTTACACTGTTTTAAAGAATGGTGTTGCCGTTTTAGAAACTAATAATGCAAGCTTTGAAATAGATATTCAACATGGTGATGACCTACAAATAACAAGTAAGGCAGCGTGTCAAGGAAAACTTGAAAAGCAAATCAATTTATTAGAAAATCTTAAAGCTTATCCTAATCCGTCAAGTGGTGAATTTGAATTGTTTATACCTGCAAATCTTACATCAATTCATTTAGAGGTTTATAACACACAATCACAATTAATTCTATCTAAAATACATAAAGTTAATAACGGTGTGGTTCGCCTAGATATAAGTGACAAGCCAAACGGGATTTATTTTTTAAGAGTAAATTCTGAGGAACCAAGTTTTATAAAATTGGTAAAGAAATAAAAGGATTATGTAAAATATAAGGACGTGTCCAAATGCTTTTTAGTTACTTTGGTAAATAATGAAGGTGTTAAACTGTTTAAGTCAGAAAAGGCCAAACTCGATTAAGAGGTATGAAGTTATGGCGGGTGAATTAATATTTTACATCTTAAGAAATACTTAGGGTAACTTTAAGTAAGTTGCCTTTTTTGTTCAGGATAATAAAGGATATATTATTATTAGATATTGTATAACTTCGAGTTTAATTTTTAAAAAGTTTTTTTATGAGATTGTTAACTATTGTTTATAGTATTTTTTTAGTATTAATTTTTGGTTGTAATTCCAAGGAAGGTGAAGATGTTTCCTTAGTTGACACCTCTCCAACACTTCAAGAATTATCTAAAGGTTTTAAAGCGCCAGAAAGACAATACCACCCTGAAACTTGGTTTCACTTAATGGGTAATAACATAAGTAAAGAAGGCTTAACCTTAGATTTGGAAGCCATAAAATCCGCAGGTTTACAAGGCATTCATTTATTTAATAAGGCAGGTCGTCTTTATCCAAATGTAGAGCCCATTAAAATTTTATCTCCTGAATGGGAAGATATGATTCGTCATACAGCAGATGAATGCAAACGTTTAGGGTTAAAATTTACCATGCAAAATTGTCCTGGTTGGTCTATGACAGGTGGCCCTTGGGTGCCTGTTGAAGAAGCACAACGTGAAGTGGTAGAAACTACCTATCATATTTCAGGAGGGAAGAACTTCGATGAGGTTTTGGAAATCGATTCCTTGTACCATACTCCTGATTACGATTATAAGGATATTCAAGTACTCGCTTTTCCAACAGTTGAAGGTGATGATTTGGAACCCTTAAACCCTGCAAAAATTGAAACCAATAACACCGTAGTGCCTTGGGAGGCCATTTTCAACCCGAATTCTAAACTCATCGTTACTAGAACCACAACCCGCTTAAGCATGCCATTAGACGTATACAGGGCTAACGGTATTTCAAAAGTAAATAATCAAGATACTTGGGTGAAAACTAGTTTTGACACCCCTGTAACCTTAAGAACTATCACCTTTCCGCAGTCGCGACATATGATTATGGGTACCGAATACCCTGTTGTAGATGTTGTTGTTAAAGTTGAAGCATTAATTGATAATAAATTAACCAATATTACAACACTTAATTTACCTGATGCAAACTGGAATGACCGACGAAAATACCTAACTCTAACAATTCCTGAAACTACATCATCAGAATTTACTTTTACATTTGAAGGAACACATGCAATTGCTCCAGAGTTTATAAGATTAAGTGCAAAACCAAGATTACATAATCATGAAGCAAAAGCAGCTAAAGTGTTACGTCGTTTAGAAAAGGATGTAGAGATTGATTATGCTGAAAACACAATTATTGATGGGGCATATATAGTCAATCTCACCGATAAATTATCTGCTGATGGGAGACTTATCTGGGATGTTCCGGAAGGTAAGTGGACCATCGTGCGTTTTGGGCATATAAACATGCGCTTAACCAATAAACCTGCAGTGCCAGAGGCAACTGGTTGGGAGTCGAGTAAACTCGATAAAATTACCATAGAAAACCATTTGCGTAAGGGAATGATTGGGAATCTAATAAAAGATGGTGGCCCCATAGGCGATGGGAAATTGCAAGGTTTGTTAATTGATAGTTGGGAAAGTCATGTGCCTACGTGGACGATGAATTCTGAGGACATGTTTACGGAGTTTGAAACCCGAAGAGGCTATAGTATGAAAACCTATTTACCTGCTACTATGGGTTATATTGTAGATGATAAAGAGACGACTACCAAGTTTTTAAGGGATTTACGCCACACAATGGATGAGATATTCATCGATAATTTCTTTAAACATTTTGCCACTGTTGCTCATGATATGGGAGCTGAAGTGTATACCGAAGGGGCTGGAGGCGAAGTATTACCTGTAGACCCTATGCGTTATTATGGGGTTAGTGATATTCCAATGACTGAGTTTTGGTACCCAAAAGCACCATCTGATCAAAACGAATATGCAAAACCTATTTTTAATGCAGCATCTGCGACACATTTGTATAATAAACCAAAATTAGCAGCAGAAGCGTGTACACAAGTGGGGGTAAAATGGAACGAACATCCCTTTTTAGTAAAATATTTAATCGATTATAATTTTGCCAAAGGTGTTAATCATTTGGTGTTTCATACGTTTTCACACACCCCACAAACTGATGTTGCTCCAGGTTCTAGTTTTGGAGGTAATATTGGTTTTCCTTTGGTTAGAGAGCAAACATGGTGGCAATATATGCCAAATTGGATTGATTATTTAAGTAGAAACCAGTATGTATTACAGCAAGGAGAGTATGTAGCTGACGTGCTTTGGTACTACGGCGATCATTATGAGCGCCCTCCTTTCGATTTAGATACATTTCCAAAAGGCTATAGATTTGATTATTTAAATTCTGAAATTCTTCAAGAAAAGTTAAGTGTTCAAAATGGAAAAATTCATGTGGAAAACGGAGGTGATTACAGAGTTATTAAGCTTAGAGACTCTGAAAAGATGTTGTTATCAACAGCCCAAAAACTTAAAGAGTTGGTCGAAAATGGTGCGGTTGTTTTAGGTAACAAGCCCAAAGATTCTCCTAGTTTGATGGATGATGAAAATGATGTAAAACAATTACTTGATATTGCCAATGAGTTATGGGATGATACCGAAAGTGGTGCAAAACAAGTTGCTAAAGGGCGCGTGTATTGGGGTAAAACTTTAGAAGAGGTTTTACAAGAAGAAGAAATTGCACAAGATGTAATTGTGCCAGAGTCTCTAAATATCAATTGGATACATCGTGAAACCCAAGATGCCGATATTTATTTTGTAGCTTCAAAAGAAAACCACCCCTTAGATGTGTCTTTAAGTTTCAGAGTGTCAGACAGAACACCTCAAATTTGGGATGCTTTTACAAGTGAAATACAAGAAGCGAATATTTGGCAAACAGAAAATAATAGAACAAATGTTGCATTGTCTTTAGCAGCAAGTGGGAGCGCCATTGTTGTTTTTTCAAAAAGTGATGCAAAACCTTTAGAAACAAAAATCACATTGGAAGATAAAACCATTTTAGATGCTAAAATAGGTTGGTATAAAATTCATAAAACAAATGATTATCCAAAAGTGTCTTGGAAAAATGGAGAGTTTATCCCTTCAATAGCAGGAGATTATATTTTTTATAACAAAGAAAAAACAATTACTAAAAGAACTGTTTCTTTAGAAGATATTCCATTGCAAAACAACTGGAAATTAGAGTTTGACGATGGCTGGGATACACCGCAAACAATCGAGGCTTCTGAGTTAAAATCTTTAACTGAGTTTGAAAACGATGCTATAAAACATTACTCAGGAACAACAACCTATTCAAAAGTTATACATATTGAAAGTGTAGGTAAAAATACTGTAATGGATTTGGGTGAAGTTGCCAATATTGCAGAACTCTGGTGCAATGGCAAAAAAGTAGGAGTAAAATGGGCACCACCATTCCAATTTGATGTTACTGATTATGTGTTAGAAGGAGACAATAGCTTAGAAATTAAAGTGACGAACACGTGGCGCAATCAATTGATTTATGATAATTCTAGACCAAAAGATCAAAAGAAAACTTGGACTACAGCGGGACCAAAACCTCATGAAACCGAATTGGAGTCTTCGGGTTTAATTGGGCCTGTTGTTTTAAAGGTAATTAATTAGTAATCATTAAAGTAGTCTGATAATTATTGAATTTTCACGCTTTACCGAATAGATAGTTTTTTTCGTCGTAATCTCAGCATTGTACAGTATAGTTGCAAACAGGGTTTAAAGCAATTTTGTGAGAAATAAAAATTGCTTTAAACTATAATTCAGTACAGCTATGAAAAAGAATACTTTTAAATCCATATTGCTATTTAGTTTTGCACTTTTTTCTGTTTGTTTAATAGCACAAACAGCACCTGATGAAGATACGAACCCAGACTTAAGTTGCCCAGCTTCTGGTGAATTTGAAAACAATAGTACCAGAAATGTAGACATAACAAACCCTGTCAATGTGGGTACTGTTGATGATAGAAGTTGTTATTCCGATTATTCAGAACGTGATGTCTATGGAAAAACTTGGGGCGTTTATAATATCACCGATGGGTCTAACCACTGGGATGCACCTAACACTTTACAACCAAGAATAGAGCGCTCATTACCAAGATCTCAGGAAACAGGTGTTGGAAGTTATGCAAGATTTACGGGGACATTTAGGATTTTGGAGGCTGGCTACACGGGTATTGAGAGTCAAGACGGTAGCTATATTGCTCAAGCTAAAGGAAAGCATACAGGCGGTGGTGGACCTCCAGATCCTGCAATTTGTCTATATCTAGCAAAACCTATTTTTGGCACAGGCGCCAACGCAGGCAAGCAGGTAGCCTTCAAAATATTTGCTGAGCGTATTTTAGAACGTGGTGGATCGGGAAGTGGTAGAGAAGTTGTGGAGCTAATTGAGGTAGACAAAGATGCCGAAATTACTTTTGAGCTAGAGGTTGGTTTCAGGGAAGACCCAAACGATGCCACTAAAAAAATTCATTATTGTGATGCGGTAATTGATGGTGTATCTTTTCCTTGGAACATCCCAGATCCGGAAAGAGGAACGGAATCAGGTATTAGGTATGGTGCCTATAGAGTTAAAGGAGGTCGTGCTCAAATAAGATGGGCAAATACAACATACCAGAAGATGGAGGTTGTAGATACTGGTGACCCAGTTCCGTCAGACGATATTTATAGGTTGCGAAATGTAGCAACCGGTAAATTTTTAACTGCCGTTGGGAATAGTGCCACTCCAGTAACCATGACCGATTCAGGTGAGCCCTTCAATACCCATTGGAAATTTGTAGAAAGTGGCGCTTATCACAATATTGACAGTCAAGATAAGGGTAATAATATTGATGTACTAAGGGCAGTAGGTACAGACCCTTTTCTTGTAGTAAGTACAGGTAAAGATGCTCCAACTACAGATACCGATAAATCTTGGACAATTCATTATGACGAATTGGAGGATACTTACAGATTTGAATCAAGGTTTAGTGGTAGAATTTTATATCATGAAGCTGATGGGGGCGTTTATCATAAATTAAATGTTTTAGAAACCGATGATAGAGGTAGTTGGGAGGCTATACCAACAAGCCAGTCATTGAGTATTTCTGATATAGATCTCAAGGTATCTTCAATGAAAATTTATCCAAACCCAACAACTGATAGTTTTACAATTGCATTTAAAAATATTTCTGGTGTAAAAAGAATAGAAGTGTTTAACATTCTTGGTAAAGTTGTTTATAAAAATTCAACAGGTGCAGAGAATATTGAAGTTAATAACAGAGGCAGGTTAAACACGGGTATTTACCTTGTAAGGGCTGTTACAGATGAAAACAATGTATTCCATCCCAAACTCGTAGTTAAATAAGACATTTAAACATTTACAGACTATTGATGAAGCCAGAACAAATTTGATTCTGGCTTTTTTTGATTTTTTGAACAGGACAAAACAGGATGGTTTATAACGGTTATATTTTTAAATTCAACCTGTTAATTTTTACTAAATGAAAAGACGAAACTTTATACAATTATCTACGATTGCCGGTGTTGGTTTATCATTACCAATGGCAGGATTGCTAAATGCATGTGAAAGCCATCCAGAACACTCTTTAGAATTCAAAAACTTGATTACAAGTTTGTTAAAAGATTGGAGTGATGGCATGTTAAAAGTACAAATTAACAATCCGTCAAATTTAGAGGTTCACGGTGCTTTAGGGTGTCCGTCATGTTCTCATATTCATGGGCGTTGTATGGATGCTGTGTATCCGTTTTTATTTATGGCGGATAAAACCGGTGATGATAAATATGTTGAAGGAGCTAAATTGGTTATGACTTGGGCTGAAAATAATGTCTCTCAAGAAAATGGCGCTTGGACAGTGATCAAAAATCCAAAATCGTGGAAAGGTATTACCGTTTTTGGAGCGATAGCTCTAGCTGAAGCATTGCATTATCATGGTCATGTTTTAGATGAAGAAACTCGAAAAGCATGGACAGTACGTCTAGAAAAAGCGGGTCAATATATATATGACGAATTTACCATAGATTTTACAAATATCAATTATCCGGGAACAGCGGTTTATGGGCTAAACTTAATTGGTAACGTTGTCAATAGAGATGATTTTAAAGCCAAGAGTAAAACATTAGCATCTCAAGTAAAAGCTTATTTTACACCCAATGAAGGTTTGTTATTTGGCGAGTGTAAAAAGAGCTCAAGCAAGTTAAGCGAAAAAGGATTACACGGTGTAGACTTAGGATACAATGTAGAAGAAACCCTCAACAGTTTAGTGATGTATGCGCTTAAGGAAAAAGATGATGAGTTATTACAAATCTTAACCAAATCTCTCAACAGCCATTTAGAATTTATGTTGCCTGATGGTGGTTGGGACAACAGTTGGGGTAACCGCATGTATAAGTGGAGTTATTGGGGCAGTAGAACCTGTGATGGTAGTCAACCTGCATTTGGAATGATGGCTCATATTAATCCTGCTTTTGGAACAGCAGCCGTAAAAAATACAGAATTATTACAACGTTGCACAGCAGATGGGTTAATTCATGGAGGTCCTGGTTTTATTGAAGCAGGAATTCCACCTTGTGTACACCATACATTTACACACGCCAAACCTTTAGCAGCCTTATTAGATCATTGGGACCATTTACCAGAAATAAATGTAAATGCAGCCTTACCTAGAGCAACTGCAGATGGCGTCAAACATTTTAAGGATTTGGATGTGTTTTTGTTCGCCAGGGGCGATTGGAGAGGAACGGTAAGTGCCTACGATGCAGAATATCATTATAAGGAAGATTTTAGGCAAGCTTCAGGTGGTGCTTTAGGAATATTATATCACAACAAAGTTGGCTTGATCTGTGCTGCTAGTATGGCTAAATATGAAATGGTTGAAAAAAACAACCAACAAGTACAACCAGAAAAGGATATCTGTTTAACGCCTCGTATAGAAACTTTTAAAAATGAGATTTGGTATACCAATTTATACGATTTACCAGCCACAGTTACTTCTAGTGATGAAAACGGAAGTATAGAGTTGATGGCGGATGTAAAACTAAAAAATGGTGGCAGACAAGAAGTTGAGGGGACTGCTTCTACATTCGATATTGCCTACAATTGTACTGCTGATAAAACAGAGATTAAGGTAAGTACAAAACAAGATATTAAAGAGCAAACTGCCTTTGTGTTGCCAATTGTTTCTCCTTCAAGTGAAGTTGTAACAAATGTTAGTGAAAATGAAATCACCATTCAAAAACCTGAAGGCTTAGTTACGATTAAAGCAAGCGCACCAATTAAAATGAAAGCTCTTGAAGGTAAAAGAACCTTTAATATGGTACCTGGGGTGGAGGCTTTACCATTTGAAATCTTTTTTGAGGATAACAAGGCGTTGGAAATAATAATTTCAGTAAGTTAAATTAGTGTGTGGAATTTCGAAACTGTCCAGGAGCCAAACCTGTTTTACGTTTAAATAAACGATTAAAATACACATCCGATTCAAAGCCGAGTTCAAAGGCAATTTCTTTTTGACTTTTGTTCGTGTTTAAAAGTAATTCTTTCGATTTTTCTATTTTCAGAAGAAGATGGTACTGCAATGGTGAGATACCCGTTTGCCTTTTAAAATCGATTCTAAATTTAGAATAACTTACACCTAATTCTTGAGCTATTTTCTTCAAATTTAAAGTTGAATCAAGGTGGTCATACATAGTCCTTTTGGCCTGTGCTACAAGCGAATTTAAACTTTCAACATTACTGCCACCACTTTTAATATTGTATAAATCTGCCATAAGCTGTAGGCAAATACCAGATGCTAAACGTTGAAAACCGTAAGGTTCTTCATCAAATAATTTAAAAAGCGAATTAAAATGTTGTAATATCGATGGTTTGTTACATTTTGATATCACTGGTTCGTTTGTATTAAAAAAACCATTAGATAGAAACTGAGATGCAATCTGTCCTGAAAAGCCTACCCATCGTTCTGTCCAACCCGTACTTTTTTTTGGTTTGTACCTATGCCAAATACCAGGAAATAATAAAAAAACATCACCATCAGATACGTTTACTTTTCCTGTAGCTTTACTCTCAAAAACGCCTTCGCCTTTGGTTATTAAAACAACGTGAAATTCATTTAAAACGCGCCCTTTATCCCAAGTAAATATATACTGGTCAGGATGATCCATAGAAGGGTATTCTGTGTTTTTTTCAATAACATTTCGTCCTAAATTATTAATATAAAAACCCCATAATATTTCTATATTACTGGTAATTAAATATTTTCTATATTTATTTTTCATATCATTTTGTGCAACTAATATATCAATTTGTTAATTGTGAATTTGTATAAATTAAAAGAAATTTACAAACAAGTTGTAATTAGAGTGAACTGAAATCTTACGGGAGAGGGCAGGATGGTAATCACCACGTTTTTCATTTTATTTATTACTTCCAAACTAAACTAAATATTAAACCACATGAAGCTAAAGCGAGCCAGTAACATTTTTTCAAATTCTTTGTTGATTTTAATGCTAATTTGTGGACTGCTATGTGTCTCTTGTGAGCAATCTCTTTTGAAAATTACTGAGTTAAAGTGCGAGTACCGTACAAATCCTTTGGGTATTGATAATACGACTCCAAGATTTAGTTGGAAATTAGTTGATGAAAGTCAAGAACAAGGGCAAGAACAAACGGCATATCAAATTTTAGTGGCTAACAGTCTAGGGGCTCTAAACAATAACGAGGGTGATGTTTGGGATTCTGGTAAAATGGCAACTAATGAATCTGTAAATGTTAAGTTTGAAGGGAATACTTTAGAATCTGGTAAGCAGTATTTTTGGAAGGTGAAAATTTGGGATGCTAATGGTTTAGTATCGAATTGGAGTGAAGTTGCGCATTTTTCCATGGGATTACTATTGCCAAATGATTGGAAAGGCGTATGGATTTATAAAAAAGACCAAAACAAAAAAGACCACAATTGGTACAGAAAGAATGTGTCTTTAGATAAAACACCAGAATTTGCATTCATTCATGTGGCTTCCTTTGGGTATCATGAATTGTATGTAAATGGGAAGAAAGTGGGTGATGAGGTGATGAATCCTGTGAACTCTTTCTTTAAAAAGCGCTTACCCTATCTCACTTATAACATTAAAGATTATTTAAAAGAAGGAGATAACGTCATCGGAATTTGGCATGCAGCAGGTTGGGCAAGATGGGGACGTGTAAAAGATTATTTCGACCCACCTTTTGTATTCAAAGCTCAAGCTAATATCAGTTTAGGTGAAGAAACTATAACCTTAGTTTCAGATAGCTCTTGGAAATGCAAAAAAAGCTACAGTTCTTACAACAGTTCTTGGGATATATTGGATTTTGGTGGTGAAATTATAGATGAACGTTTACGTGAAGACAATTGGAATGCTGCTGATTACGATGATAGTAATTGGGAAAATGCCGTTGTTTTTGATGAAGCCGAAATGCAAGATGTTGCTGTGGCCGATATTAATTTGGGACCAAAAGGCGCAGTAAGAGCACCGAGTACAGATGCTAATCCGCCGACAAGTAAAATCACAGCGACCTTAAGTGCACAAATGGTAGAACCTCAAGTGAAATTTAAGGAAGTGAAACCTATTGGTGTCACTAAAAATGAAGATGGCCATTATGTGATTGATATGGGCGAAAACTACACCGGTTATTTCGAAATAAACCTTTATAATGGTAAAGCGGGTGATACCGTTACTTTTGAAATTGCCGACCATAAAGAGGTGTCCACATCTTGGGAACAGCGCAGTAAATACATTTATGATGAAACCGGCACAGGCCATTTTACCAACCGATTCAATTTGGCAGGAGGTCGTTTTGTAACGGTTTATGGTATTAATTACAAACCTGAATTAAAAGATATAAAAGGTTATGTAATTACAAACGACCGCAAGCAAATTAGCCAGTTTGAAAGCTCAAGCGAGTTGTTAAATAAGATATACCAAGTAAATCTAAATACCTACATCGCTAATACGATAGATGGTATTTTGGTAGATTGCCCCCATCGCGAACGCAGAGGTTGGGGAGAAGTTACCGTGGCCGCTATGTACGGTGACGCTCTACCTAATTTTGAAAGTGGCTCCTACATGATGCAATATGCGCAATTTATGCAAGATGCTCAGGCCGATGATGGTAAAATGCGAGCCGTAATAAATGGCGACGATTTTGAGTTTTTAATGTGGATGGCAAACAGTCCAATAACCATTTGGGAAACTTACCGTATGTTGGGCGATAAGCAATTGCTAGAAAATCATTACCCAACATTAAAAAAGTGGATGCATTGGTTATATGAACATTCTAATTTTGATACCCAAGATGCCTTGAAAATAGGTGAACGCGGTACATTGGAATTCCCAGGATTGGGTGATTGGTGTACCCCGAGAGGTAATTTTTGGAGTTCTAGTAATTCACCAGAATCCGAGCATTTTAATAATTGTGTATATGCCTTTATGCTAGAGTCAGCATTAGAAATAGCCAAGGCTTTAGATAAAACGGAGGATGTAAAACTATTTTCAGACCGTTTACAAGTACAACGAAAGGCAACACATCAAAAGATATATGATGCGCAAACTGGGAAATATGGTGAAGGGCATCAGGTAAATCAGGCTTTTGCTTTACTTTCTGGCGTTACTCCCGAGTCAGAAAAACAAAAGGTTTACGATAATTTAGTGGACCAAGTTTTATATAAATTTCCGTATTACGATACGGGTAGTTCGGGGCAAGCCCTTTACACGCGTTATTTTATAGAGCATGGTGAGCGCATGGATTTAATTTATGAACTGCTAAAAGACAAACGTCATCCTAGTTACGGCTACTTCTTAGAACAAGGCAAAACCGTGTGGCCAGAACGCTGGTCTGCTATTGGTAACAGTCAAATTCACACCTGTTACACGGGTATTGGTGGTTATTTTATTAAAGGTTTTGCTGGTATCAGACCAGACTCAGAGCAACCAGGAATGCAACAATTTATCGTAAAACCAGCTCCTGTTTGTGATTTAAACTATGTAAATGCAAGTTACCAATCGCCTTATGGTGAGGTCGTTTCCAATTGGAAAATTGCTGATAAAACAGCAACGTTTCATATTGAAATTCCCGTTAATACTTCTGCTAAGATTTATATTCCAGCTAATGAAATGAACTCAGTTTTTGAAGGTGGAATGAGTATTGAAAAATCAGAGGGAATTAAACATATTGGTTCGGAGAACAGCGACGCGGTTGGTAATTATATTATTTTTGAAGTAGTATCGGGTGTTTATGATTTTGAAGTATCTGAATTACCAAAAGTAAGTTATCCAGAGCCTTTAAATATACCTAGTAATTTGGCATTAATAGGACGAATGAATGCGTCTTCAATGACTATCGATTCTGAAAAACTACCACTTTTTGAAGCGTTTAGAGCAAATGATCAAAAGTTAGAAACGCATTGGAAAGCTAGTTCTAAAACCAACGAATGGTTGGAAGTAGAATGGTTTAAACTCCAAACATTTAACAAAATTGTCATTCACGAAAAAGGTAATCATATTACAAATTATAAAATTCAATATTTTGAAAATGAAATCTGGGAAGATTTAGCAGTGGATACATCTTGCGGTTCAAATAAAATACATCAATTTCAAACCGTAACAGCTTCAAAATTTAGAATTCTAATAGAAGCTTCTGATGCTATTCCTGGAATTTCAGAATTAGAAATATATCATACAAACTAAAATAATTCAAAATTGATATAAATACTATGAGATTTATAAAGAAAAATTCAATTTTATTAATAGTCTTAGGAGCAATATACTTTTTTTTAAGTGGTTGTCAGCAATCAAACAAAAAAGATTCTGAGATTGCCTTAAGTGAAGATATATCTCCTTCAATACAGTGGGATAATGCAAAATGGATTGGTTATACTAAAGATAACCGTCCCGAAAAATGGGCAGCTAGAGATTTGGTTCGCAACCAACCACCCATGAATATTAATACTTGGGAGCCAACGGAAGAAGACTTGAAAGTAACCCGACGCAAAACCCATCCTTCCATGCTTTTGAGAAAATCGTTTTCAATATCAAAAGATATTGCATCGGCGCAAATAGCAGTCTGCGGTCTGGGATTGTATGAACTCTATTTAAACGGACAAAAAGTAGGTGACCACGTGCTGGACCCTGCGCAGACATCCTATGATAAACGTGCTTTTTATGTGCTTCACGACGTCACAGAACTTCTAAATGAAAACAATAGTCTTGGGGTAATATTAGGTAATGGTTTTTATGGGCAGAATATGGCATTTTCTCCGGGACTTTCATACGGGAAACCTCGAGCAATGTTGGTAGTTAATATAGTTTACAAAGATGGAACCAAGGAGCAGATAGTAACCGATGAAAGTTGGAAAGCAAATAACAGTCCAATCCTTTTTGATAATATCTATTTAGGTGAAACTTATGATGCACGTCAAGAACTAAGCGATTGGAGTAGCTTTAGTTTTGATGATACTTCATGGGAAACGGCAGAATTATTGGAAGCGCCCACAAATAATTTATTAGAGCAAGAATTGGAACCTATGCGGAAAATTAGACCAGTGCATCCTATTGCCCTATGGCCTGCAGAAAACGGTTGGATATTAGATATGGGTCAAAACATGACGGGTTGGTTAGCCATTTCTGTAAAAGAAAAAGAAGGTACTGTTGTAAAAATGCGTTTTGCCGAACACCTCATGCCCAATAAACAAAATATAGACCCAGCCTCTACGGGTATTCACGTTACGGGAAATACCCAAACCGATGTGTACATCTGTAAAGGCGATGGTGTTGAAACTTGGGAGCCGCGTTTTACCTATCATGCCTTTCGATATGTTCAAATTGAAGGGTTGAGTAAAGAACCAGATTTAAGTCAATTTACAGGTTGGTTGGTGCGCACAGATGCAGAAAGAATAGGGACCTTTAAATGTTCAGACCCACTCATAAATAAGTTTTATGAGGTGTCTATGTGGACTATCGAAGATAATATTCAAGGCTTGTTGAGTGATTGTCCGCACCGCGAACGTTGTGCGTGGATGGGTGATGCTTATGTGGTAGCTGAAGCCGCTAGTTTTAATTTTGATTTAAAACGTTTGTGGCAAAAAACATCTTCAGATATGGAAACAGTTTTAGGAGTTTCTAAAGCACATTTTAAAGACCCTTTTCCTTATGATGCACGCACGCCCTCCAATATTTCTGTTGGAAAACGACTTTGTTTACAAGCGCGACCAGATTGGGGAGCCGCCACTATTATGGTGCCATGGTTTTCGTATGTGTATTATGGTGATACCGCCATAATTGAAGGCGCTTGGGATATGATGGAAGGATGGATGGATTACCTAGATGAAAAGGTACAAGTAGATGGTATTATTAATGGTGGTTTTGGAGATTGGTGTCCTCCTGGAGGTAATCCAGAAATGGATACGCCACCCGCATTAACGTCAACGGCGTTGTATTATCAGTCTTTAGTAGCTATGGAAAAAATGGCATTGGTGCTCAATAAAAAGGAAGCTGCGAGTAATTATGCTGATAAAGCCAAATTGGTTAAGGAGGCTTTTAATCAGAATTTTTTTAATGCAAAAACGAAGTCCTATGGTTCCCAAACAGGTAATGCCTTTGCGTTGTATTCCGGTTTGGTTCCTGAAGGTTTAGAGGAGATGGTTGCTGATGATTTGGCAAACCTTATCATGAAAGCTAAAAAAGGGCATTACAGTACCGGTATTTTTGGGCACCGTCCTTTATACACGGTGCTGAATGATTACGGACATGAGGCGGTTACAAAGCACTTATGGAGTATTACCGATTATCCTAGTTTAGGTTTCATGACCGAAGAGCATGATTTAACGGTATGGCCAGAACATTTAGCAAATTGGGATAAAAAGAAACGCTATTACCGTAACTCGTTCAATCACCCCATGCAAAGTGGGTTTGCTGCGTCGTTTCATGAAAGTTTAGGAGGCATAAGACCTAATGAGGACTATCCTGGATTTAAAAAGTTCTATTTACAGCCAACATTCCTTGAAGGTCTAAATTGGGTAGAAGTAACCCATAAATCACCACAGGGTATTATAGAAAGTTCATGGAAAAAAGAGGGTGAAGAAACTATTTGGACGATTACAGTACCTGAGAACTCTGAAGGGATTGTTCAGCTACCGCATTATCAAAAACAAAAAATCACATTAAATAATACATCAGTGCATGCAAATGTATTTAATGTATCATCAGGTAAACACATCATACGAATATCAAATTCAAAGTAAAAAACAAAGTTTTAAAATGAAGCATCTAAGAAATTTTGGAACATATTTAATCATTGTATTGGTTATTAATCTGTTTAGCAGTTGTATTACTAAACCTTCCGAAGTAAAGGTTACGGAGCTGAAATGTGACTATAAATCGAACCCTTTAGGTATTGATAATACAAGCCCAAGATTTAGTTGGAAATTGGTTGGAGATACCATAACTAGAGGTCAAAAACAAACCGCATACCAAATATTGGTTGCAAGTAGTTTAGAAAATTTGGAAAGCAATAATGGCGATGTTTGGGATTCTGATAAAATTGAAACTAACCAATCGGTAAATGTCAACTATCAAGGAAAAACATTAGAATCGGCTAAACAGTATTTCTGGAAGGTGAAAATTTGGGATAAAGATGAATTAGTTTCAAACTGGAGTACACCAGCCAAATTTTCAATGGGCTTATTAAACCAATCTGATTGGAAAGGCGATTGGATTTTGAAGCCCGATCAAAAAAAGACAGACCATAACTGGTACAGAAAGAATTTTGAATTAAAAGAAAATCCGTCTTCGGCTTTCGTTTTTGTTGGCTCTTTTGGCTATCACGAATTATATGTAAATGGTGAAAAAATTACAGAAAATGTATTGAACCCAGTGTCTTCATACATGAAAAAACGGATTCCTTACCTCACTTATGATGTTGCTGATAAATTGAAGAAAGGTGATAATGTGATAGCCATTTGGCATGCCGCGGGTTGGTCTCGATGGCGCCGTATTAGAGAGTACCGAAATATTCCATTTGTGTTTAAAGCACAGGCAGAAATTGTTGTTGGCGATGAGCATATCACTTTGAAAACTGATACCTCTTGGAAAACCAAAAAAAGTCATTCCGAATATTATGGCGATTGGGATATTCTACGATTTGGTGGCGAAACTATTGACGATAGAAAAAGGGAAGACGATTGGTGTAATGCCGATTATGACGATAGCGATTGGATAAATGCCACAGTTTACAATCATGAAGAACTCAACAAAAACATTCCCAAAGGTAATAACATTAGTTTTGCTTTAAATAGTAATAAAGATAGAAGTTTGCGGTCTTTATACGAACCCATAAAAGCCAAATTAAGTGCGCAAATGGTGGAGCCTCAGGTAAAATTTGAAGAATTTAGGGCTAAGGCTATCCGAAATAATAGAGATGACACTTACCGTATAGACATGGGACGCAACTATACAGGCTTCTTCGAAATGAAGTTACAAAATGGAGTGGAAGGCGACTCGGTGCTTTTTGAAATAAGCGACCAAAAAGAAGTGGTGATGAATTGGAAACAAAAAAGTAAATACATTTTTGGGAAGTCAGGAAAAGGCACATTTACCAATCGTTTTAATGTAGCTGGAGGTCGTTATATAACCGTATATGGTTTAAAGTATGAACCAAGAGTGTATGATGTTAAAGGGTATGTGGTAACCAATGATAGAAAACAAATTAGTCAATTTAAATCTTCAGATTCTTTATTAAACAGAATTTACAAAGTAAATCTTGATACCTATTTGGCCAATACTATGGATGGTATTTTGGTTGATTGTCCGCATCGTGAGCGTCGCGGTTGGGGAGAAGTAACGGTTGCTGCTATGTACGGAGATGCATTACCTAATTTTGAAAGTGGCGCTTACATGGATCAGTACCTTCAATACACCAGAGATGCGCAACTTCTTGACGGACAAGTAAGAGCCGTATTAAATGAAGAAGACCGCCCATTTTTAATGTGGAAGGCTAACAGTCCATTAACCGTTTGGGAAACCTACCGCATGTTAGGTGATAAAAAGGTGCTGGAAGACAATTACGAATCCATGCAAAAATGGATGAATTGGTTATATGAGAATTCTAATTTTAGTCAAGGAGGGGCTCTAAAAATTGGTGAGCGCGGTAAACGAGAAATGCCTGGATTAGGCGATTGGTGTACGCCACGTGGTAATTTTTGGGATAGCAGTAATTCTCCGGGAGCAGCTCACTTCAATAATTGCCTATATGCTTATATGTTACAATGTGCTAAGGGTGTGGCTAAGGCTTTGAGTAAAACGGACGATGAAAAGGAATATGCGAAGCGATTAGAAGTGCAACAAAAAGCAACACATGCGTTGTCATATAATGCAGATTCTGGAAAGTATTTAGATGGTATTCAGGTGAATCAAGCATTTGCATTGTTAACAGGTGTGACTCCAGAAACAGAGAGAGAAAAAGTAACCTCCCAATTGGAAAACAATGTGTTATATGATTTTCCGTATTACGATACAGGGAGTTCTGGGCAGGCGCTTTACACGCGCTATTTTATTGAATCAGGCGAACGTATGGATTTAGTTTACGAGTTGTTAAAAGACAAACATCACCCAAGTTATGGCTACTTTTTAGAGCAGGGGCATACCACATGGCCAGAGCGTTGGTCTGCTGTTGGTAATAGTCAAATACACACCTGTTACACCGGTATTGGAGGCTATTTTATAAAAGGATTTGGCGGTATTCGTCCCAATCCGGAGCAACCGGGTATGCAGGAGATGTTGATTAAACCTGCAGTTGTAGGCGATTTAAAATTCGCCAATACCGAATACAAATCCATGTATGGCAATGTGGTCGTGAATTGGGAAACACAGGATAACAGAGCTTCGTTTTATATTGAAATTCCAGTAAACACTTCGGCTAAGGTGTATTTACCAGCAAATGATAAAAATGATATTTACGAAGCGGAACAATTAGCTGAAACATCTGAAGGTGTTGAATATATCGGTTCAGAAATAAATAAAGCGGTTGGCAATTACATCATATACAATGTATCGTCGGGTATTTATGATTTTAAAGTGAATGCCTTACCAAAAACAAAATTTCCAGACCCAATACATGCACCAAGCAATTTAGCATTAATTGGAAGAATGAATGCGTCATCCATGTTTATTGAAACAGAAAAATTACCAGGATTTGAAGCCTTCAAGGCTAATGATGACAATGAAGAAACTAGATGGCTCGCCAATGGTAACACGAATCAGTATTTAGAGGTAGAATGGGTAAAGCCTCAAACATTTAATAAAGTAGTTATTGATGAATACGGACAGAATATTTCAAAATATACCATTGAGTATTTTCAAAATGATGAATGGGTTATTTTGGCTAACGGCTCTAAATGTGGCGCAAATAAAGAGCACGTTTTTGATGCGGTAACTTCTAATAAGTGTAGGGTATTTATTGAAGAAGCAGATAAAGCCCCCTCAATTAAAGAAATTAAAATTTTTAAATAAATAATAGTAGATGAAAGTAGGATTATTTGGTATCGGTTTAGATACGTATTGGCCTCAGTTTGAAGGTTTATTAGAACGATTAGAAGGCTATCAGCAGCAAATAGCCGATAAAATGGAAGGTTTTGGTGCCGAAGTTGTAAATGTAGGTTTGGTAGATTCGCCTGTGGTAGCCCGTGAGAAAGCACAAGTTTTAAAAACCGAAGATGTGGATATATTATTTTTATATGTATCTACTTATGCTTTGTCATCTACAATATTACCTGTGGTGCAAAAAGTGAAATGCCCTGTAATAATTTTAAATATCCAACCTGTAGCGGCCATAGATTATGAAAGATTCAATAAACTGGGTGATAGAGGTAAAATGACAGGGGAATGGTTGGCACATTGTCAAGCCTGTTCGGTACCTGAATTTGCTAATGTACTCAATCGTTCAGGAATTGATTATGAGTTTGTAACCGGTTATTTAGATGAACAAGCCGTTTGGGATGATATCCAAGACTGGATTGATGCCGCTAAAGTTGCTGCTGTAATGCGTAGTAACAGACTTGGCGTTTTAGGTCATTATTATTGCGGTATGTTGGATGTATATTCAGATTTAACCAAACAAGCCTCGGCATTTGGCACACACATCGAAATTGTTGAAATGTGTGAAGTTAAAAAATACCGTGATGCAGTCACAGAGCAAGAAATAGAATCGAAAATCACTGAATTTAGAAACGCCTTCGACGTAATTGATGCCTGCGAACAACCCGAGTTGGTAAGAGCCGCAAAAACTTCCATAGCTTTAGATAAATTGGTTGAAAACCACAATTTAGGGTCTATGGCGTATTATTATGAAGGCGAAACAGCTAACGAATATGAAAATATTGTGACCTCTGTTATTGCAGGAAATACCTTATTAACGGGTAAAAATATACCAGTAGCAGGCGAGTACGAAGTGAAAAATGCCCAAGCTATGAAGATTATGGATGCTTTTGGTGTTGGTGGGTCGTTCTCTGAGTTTTACGCTATGGATTTCAATGATGATATCGTGATGCTTGGTCATGACGGTCCAGCGCATTTTGCCATTGCAGAAGGTAGAGTGCAGCTAGTGCCGCTACCTGTGTATCATGGTAAACCAGGAAAAGGGTTGTCTATTCAAATGACGGTGCAACATGGTCCAGTTACCTTGCTTTCTGTGGTTGAAGGTAAAGACGATGTGTTTTTATTAGTTGCAGAAGGCGAATCGGTTGAAGGACCAGTGCTTCATATTGGTAATACTAACAGCCGTTATCGTTTTTCTATTGGTGCACGTGCTTTTATGAACGAATGGTCTAAGCAAGGACCATCACATCATTGTGCAATTGGAGTAGGGCATATTGCTAATAAAATTGAGAAATTAGGGAGTTTATTGAACTTAAGAGTAGTTAGGATTTGTTAGAATTTTAAAAATAGTCTCGGTTTTAGGTTAAAAATCATCAAAACTGAGACTTCAACTTTGACATGTTACATATTGAACATAATTAGGCCTGAGCAACAAGTCAACAAACTCATATTTAAACTTGTCTAAAAACATAATGAAAATAAACAATAAAATAATATTCTTTTTATTCTTTACGCTTTTGATGTATGGGTTAAATTCTTGTAAAGAAGAAGTAAAGGCTTATCACTTATCTGAAGAAATTTTTAAAAATCCTACAGATGAATACAAGCCCAAGACTTGGTATTTTATTATGAATCAAAACATGACTAAGGAGGGGTTTACCAAGGACCTTGAAGCAATTGCAGAGGTTGGCATAGGCGGTATCCTTGTTTTTAATGTCACCTATGGGCTACCAAAAGGTGATGTTGAGTTTAACTCTGAAAAACATAGAGAAATACTTGCTCACGCTGCGAAAGAATGTGAACGATTAGGCCTGAGTTTTGGAATTCATAATTCTGATGGATGGACTGCAAGTGGTGGGCCATGGGTTAAACCAGAACAAGCAATGAAAATTGTTGTTCATAGTGAAAAAATTATTGAAGGCGGGAACAACATAAACATACAATTACCAAAACCACCTTCACGCCATGGTTATTACGAGGAAATTGCTGTATTAGCTTATCCAACTATGGCATCTGAGTACGAAGATGCTACCGTTTTACCATCCATAACTGCATCAGACCCCAATTTTAATATCGAAATTGCTACGGATAAACACATTGACAAGTTTAGCAATCTTAACCCTACAAATAGTGAAAAAGCCTGGATACAATATGATTTTAAAAAGCCTTTTACTATTAGAACCTTAGAGTTATTAGCAAATCAATACAAGGTAAATATTCGACTTTTAAAATCAGATGATGGTGAACATTTTACTGCAGTTTATACATCAAAATTAGCAAGAATAGGGAAACACGAAGGACATATACACAGTCGAATAAAACCTATAACTTCAAGATTTTTTAGAATTGAAGTAGATAAGCCATTAGGTATTTATAATATAAATCTCCTCTCAACAGATTGTCCAGATAATATGATTGGTTTAAAATCGTACAGAAGATTACATGGTAACTCAGGTAAGGCAGACCCCTCTATGGTTATTGATAAACAAAAAATGATTAACCTCACTAAAAAAGTAGATAAAAACGGACGTCTTACCACCAATTTACCAAACGGGAAGTGGACTATCTTAAGATTCGGTTTTACCGCTTCGGGAGCAACAAATGTACCAGCATCAAAAAAAGGTACTGGTCTTGAAGTTGATAAACTTAGTAAAGCCGCTTTGAAAGTGCATTACGATGCTTACGTAGGTAAGGTAACGGAACAAGCAAAGGCAGTTGCTCCAAATGCCACACAATATGCAGAAATAGATAGTTATGAGGTAGGACCGCAAAACTGGACAAATAATCTCGATAGTATTTTTAGACAAACTTATGAGTATGATATAATACCCTTTCTCCCAGTATATGCAGGTAAGTTTGTTGAAAGCGGGGTTGACATAGATGCTGTATTTTGGGATATGCGCAAGCTATTAAATGAAACGATGGTAAAAAATTACTACGACTATTTTACGGAACTTTGTCATAAAGATGGCCTCATTTCATACATAGAACCTTATGGCCCAAACGGTTTTACCAATGATATGGATGTAGCAAGAAATGCCGATGTTGCAATGGGCGAATTTTGGGTTGGAAGACCCTGGGATTTTACACAAGCCGCAATTTCAACAGCTCATATTTACGGAAAAAATATAATTGCTTCTGAGTCGTTTACGAGTACAGATTATAATTGGAGTGTTCATCCAGCCCTAATAAAAACAATTGGTGATTATAATTGGTCTAAAGGTTTTAACCAGTTTATTTTCCATCGATTTACACATCAGTCCAATACGCACGTAAAACCGGGAATGTCAATGCATCTTATTGGCACACATATAGACCGTACACAAACCTGGTGGAATAATGCAGGTAAAGCATGGTTCAAATATTTATCACGTGGACAGTATATGTTAAGACAGGGTATCCCAGTTAGAGATTTTCTTGTGTTTACAGGAGAAACCGCACCAATACAAGTAAAATATAACAAAAACTTAGTTCCTAAAGGTTTTAGCTATGATTGCGTAAATGCAGATGTCATTCAAAATCGTTTGTCGGCTGTTGAAGGTAAACTAAAAACACCTGAGGGTATAGAGTATAAGGCATTAGTTTTGCCAAAACAGGAAGTAATGACTTTAGAAACGTTACGTAGTATCACCAAATTAGCCAAACAGGGCGTTATAATTATTGGTAAAAAACCAAGCCAAATTGCGGGCTACCTTAATACTAAAGATGAAGTTTTAGAATTTGAAGCACTGGTTCGCCAGACTTGGCAACTTCCTAACTGCTACGATACATTTCAGTGGGATAATATATTCAGAAAACACAATATTCAAAAAGATGTAATTGTTGAAGGTATACCTGATTTTAAATTCAATCACAGGCGAAAAAATAAAACAGATATATATTTTATATACAACGAGCATAAGAAAAAAGGAAAATTATTTCATAGTAGCTTTCTAGTTGATGGCAAAGTGCCTGAAATTTGGTATCCTTCTACTGGAAAAATTGTTAAAATTGCTGAGTATAAACACGAAAATGGCAGAACCATCGTGCCTATTTATTTAGAGCCTCAGGAATCTGCATTTATGGTATTTAGACAAGCTTCTAACAATAATCCATTAATAGAGTACAATCCAGATAAAAAAGATGCGTATCCATTATTTGTTTACAACAATGGTTTAAAAAATATAAAAGCGATTGTTGATAAAAATCAGACTTTGGAATACACTGAAAAAGGGAAAAAACAAAAAACATTAAAAATAACGGATATTGACCCTCCATTTGTAATTGATGGAACATGGAACCTTTCTTTCAGAAAAGAAGATGGTTATGAAACGCGTTTGAAAATAGATAGTTTATTTGATTGGCGTACCCACCCATTGGAACAAATCAAGCACTATTCAGGAACGGCTATTTATAAAAAAACGTTTACTGTAAATGATGATTTTATAAGTGAAGATAAAACATATACACTCAACTTAGGTCAGGTACATGTCGTAGCAAAGGTAACTCTGAATGGAGCTGATTTAGGAGTCAAATGGATAGAACCTTTTGTCGTCGATATAACAAAGCACTTAAAAGCTGGTAACAATGAATTAATTATAGAACTAACCAATCAATGGGGAAACCGTCTTATTGGTGATGAAAAACTCCCAAACCAAACGGGTTATGAATTAAGAGACAGAAGAATAGATGATACTATGCCAGAATGGTTTAGAAAAAACCTACCGATGCCAGAAGGTCCGAGAACAACATTTGCTGCATATACTTTTTATAAAGCCAATGACACCTTATTTCCTTCGGGTTTATTGGGTCCGGTAAAAATTGAAGTCTTAAAAAATATTGATTTAAATCTGAATAAATAATTAGCCGATATTTTCTAGTTTATAACAATGGAATACAACACCACAATATTGGATAAAAATAAAAGCGGTTTAGTCGCTACAATGAAAGTGAAAAACATAAATATAATTGCAGAAACAGAAACAATATTAAGAGTATAAAATTATCTACCATCATTGTGCCATAGATGTAGGACATATTGCTGATAAGATTGAGAAATTGGGAAACCTGCTCGATTTACGAGTAATTCAGATTTGTTAGTTGCTCCAACATATTATTGAAAATAATTCCCATCTAATAAAAATTATAAAATAATGAGCCTAAAAAATACAATACTAGTTTTTTGTACCATGTTTTGTTTATTCATGACAATGAGTTGTCAAAAAGAGCAACCCGCGAAAAAACCTAATGTATTACTTATTTGTGTGGATGACCTACGTCCAGAATTGAATAGTTTTGGTATGGATTATATTCACTCGCCAAATATTGATGCTTTAGCTGCAGAGGGTGTTGCATTTCAGAACCATTTTGTGAATGCGCCAAGTTGCGGACCATCTCGTTATACTTTATTGACTGGTCAGTATGGGTCTCCTGGTAATAATGCTCTTTTTCTTCGGGCAAAAAAAATCAATGAAGGCACCATAAAAATTGATAAGAGCATGCCTGAATGGTTTAAAACTAATGGTTATACGACTGTTTCCGTGGGTAAAGTATCTCATCATCCCGGAGGTAGAGGTGGTAAGAATTGGAATGATAGTACAAAAATAGAAATGCCCAATGCATGGGATAAGCATCTTATGCCAGTGGCGGAATGGGAACATCCACGTGGTATGATGCATGGACTAGCTAACGGAGAGATTCGTGTAACAAGAGGAGACATGGACGTTTTTCAAACAGTAGAAGGGGATGACAACATTTATCCGGACGGAGCGATTACAGATGAAGCCGTGAAGCAAATAGAAGAACTTACTAGTAATAAAGAAAACCCATTCTTTCTTGCCATCGGAATTATCAAACCACATTTGCCTTTTGGTGCCCCTAAATCTTACTATGACAGGTATGAGGGTGTTAACCTGCCAGTAATAAAGCATCCCCAAAAACCAGAAGGGAAAACCACATGGCACGGATCGAGTGAGTTTATGGGGTATAACCGCTGGGGTAAAAACCCAAATACAGATACTGTTTTTGCTAATGATGTGCGTCGCCATTATGCTGCATGTGTGAGTTATGCTGATGCCCAAGTTGGCAAAGTACTGTCAGAATTGAAGAGGACTGGAGCCGATAAAAATACCATTGTTGTGCTCTGGGGAGACCATGGTTGGCATCTGGGAGAACATGCCATATGGGGAAAACATAGTTTGTTCGAAGAATCGTTGCATGCTCCTCTAATCATTCACTATCCTGAAATGACACATAAAGGTACTAATACCAATGCCGTTGTGGAGACACTCGATATCTTTCCGACCTTATGTGATTTAACAGGAATTGAAATTCCTAAATATACACAAGGTGAATCACTGAAAGAAATTTTGGTAAATCCCAATACCTCTGGTCATGCAGCCATAGCATACACAAGTAAAGCTTCAACCATTAGAACGGCAACACATAGAATGACACTTCATAAGGATGGATTTGTGGAATTATACGATCACACGGCAGCAGATGGGGAAACGACGAATATCGCTGACGAAAATCCGGCATTGGTTGAGGAGCTTAAACAAATTCTAAATACCAAATTGCATTAATTCAAGAATTGAAATATTAACAATATTAAAATCAGCATTATTTAAAATGCACAACGGGTATTATTATCATTATCATTTAGTTCATTTTTTGAAAGAACAAGATAAACTAGTAAAACAAATAAAATTTTGGGTTAAATAGTTATTAATATTTTCTTATGCTCCATGACATTGCAGGATAGTTAAAATGCAAACTTTGGTTAATTTTTCGTCTTAAATCGAAGAAAAGCATCTTCTGTAACTAATTTGTAATGTCAATAACAGCAAAAACAAATCAATTTCTAAAAAATGTAACATTAATTGTATTCGTAATTCTTAGCACTTCAGCTTTTTCACAGGACTATCAAGCTTTGTCAGGCAATGGAGATGCTAAATTACAACTAACAAAAAACAGCAAACAATTGTTAGTAGAGGCCTACATTCCGAAGGGAATCACAGAATTCGAAATTAGAATTGAGTCCGATAGAAACAATCCTGTTTCCAGCGCCCGGGAGATTTACCATAATGATCCAAATCCGGAGGGTACTGCCAAAAATTTTCAAAAGTCCCCTCTGGATACAAGATACCCCGTGGTAGATGTTGAATTGGAACAAGGTATGGATGGCGTTTGTGTTTTTGAGAAAGAACCTACAGGTGACTATATCTTTGGAGGGCCTTATTACAGGGAAAGCTCACCCTTAAAAAAGGAAATAGTATTGCCATCCTATAAACTGGAGCATTGGGAAAACTCATTGATGCTTGACCATACAACACCAAAAATTGAGAAGGTTTATTTACGAAAAACCTTTCCGGTTATTCTAAGGGAATTTACACATTCGTTTCGTCTTTTATCTGAAGATTGGTCAGGTAAGGTGAGTATTGTAATTTACAATGATAACAAGGCGATTGAAATTGCTTCCGCTCTGATAGAAAACTCGCCAATTGTCTCAAAGAAAGCTGTAGAAGTGGAAAAAATGAAGGGCGGGCCCGTATCTCGGGAACGACTCATTGCGGCATTAGATTTAGTAATAGCCGATGGCCTTCGCAGACAAAATAATAATACATCCAGTCCTACTTATGGTAGCCTTTATGCTTTTTATGATATGGAAGCGAAATTGCACCGCACTAGTTACTGGAATTGGGCAAGTACTCAATATGTGAAAATGGTACTGGATGCCATAAATATACCTGAAATTCAAAAATTATACAATACGCAAGATTTGATTGAGTCAGCAGACAAAATAGGACGTAATATTCTAAAATATCAATTAAAAGAAGAAGGCCATCCAGGTGAAGGGTCGTTTTTGGTTATATGGATGCGTAGATTCCATAGCTACTCAAAATGGATTGGTACTTCAGATTCTGGTGTTATGATTCGTTGGGCATTAATGCCTTTATTTCAAGCTACTAGAGATAGTACTTATTTAGAAGCTTCTAAATATTGGTGTCTTCAAAAAGATGAAATGCTTGACAAATTTGAGGTGTTACCACACTTCTATCGTTATGATGACAATCGTTTTAATGAAAAAATTCTGGATGAGACCGGGTGGGACCCAGAAGGGCATGCGGCTCTATATGAGGCAACGGGAGATGAGCGATTTCGAGAGAGTGGTAAAAGATTTATGGATAAGCATATGAAGGTTTTTCAAAGAGAGGATGGTTTATGGCATAGAGCTTATAATTGGACAACCAAAGAGACTATTGAAACCATGAGAATGACACGTGGTTTAGGGTGGGCAATGGAAGGCTTATTAGCAATGAACAGAATGTATCCTGATACAATTTACCTTGAGTATGCTGAAAAAATGGCAAAGCATCTTCAGGAAAACCAGAATGCCGATGGCTCTTGGTCATTTATATTTAATAAAGACCCAAAAGAAGAAAGTATTACAGAAAAAGGCACACCGCTCTGGAGTTTATTGTTTTACCAACTTTATGAAGCTACAGGTAAGAAAGATTATTTAAAAACGGCCCGCAGGGCATTGTTATGGTGTTTAGAGAACCAATATACAGGTCCAGATCCTGAAGCTGTAGGAGGTTTGGTAGGTAGCACCTCTCATTCTATGGTTGGTATTAGAGAGTACTTTCCATCGAGTTGTGCATATACCACTGGGTTTTTTGGTATGGCGATTTTAGAAGAATTAAAAGTTTTAGCTGAAGATGGAAACAAATAATCGTACCCATATGGTATCATATGGCTAGTAAACACCACAATTTAATTTAATATCTGACAAACTTTTAGTTTTTAAACAAATCTAATTTAAAAGAAAATGGTAAACCTTAAGTTTGATAGATGTGCAGCCTTTCTAAAAATCAAGACACATAAAATCTAATTTGAATAAAAAAAACACTACGGCTTACTTCAGCCTTGGTTTTTCATTCTGTTATTCCAATTAAACGAATTGATAGTGTCGATTGGCTTTTAGGTAACTTAGATATTATTGTTGAAAACCAATTAAAATAGTTCATATTTTACATTATTCCATGACATTACAGGACAATTAAAACGTAAACTTTGGTTAATTTTCCCCCTTAAACTTAATAAACATATTTAATACAGATTATTAGTAATGTCAACAAAATTTAAACCAATTCAATTGCTACAAAATGCAATTATTTTTTTATTCGTAATTCTTTGCACTTCAGCTTTTGCCACCAACCCCAATTGGAAAGGAGCCCAATGGATTTGGCAACAAGAAGATGGACCATCGAATGCTTGGGTGAGTTTTAGAAAAACAATTTCACTAGACGAAATTCCAGAAGTAGTGGAAGCGCATATTTCAGTAGATAGTAAGTTTTGGTTGTGGATTAACGGAGAAATGGTGATTTTTGAAGGAGGACTTTCACGAGGGCCAAGTCAAGCAGGAACATGGAATCGTAAAGAAAAAATAACACCCGCCAACTCTTGGTACGAAACCTTAAACATTCAACCCTATTTAAAAAAAGGGAAAAACACCATTGCTATTTTAGTGTGGTTTTGGGGTCGTGAAACCCATAAAGGAACGCATATCGATAGTGGTAAAGGCGGTTTTTTATTCTCCTCAGAAATAGGAAATCAACATTTGGTTTCTGATAGCAGTTGGAAAGTATTACAACATCCAGGTTATGATAATACCATAGCACCAGCTAGTAAATCTTTAGTTCAATATTCTGTAAAATTTAATGCACAAAAAGCCTTAAATGACTGGACAGACAAAGCATGGTACACCCAAAGTTTTAACGATACGAATTGGGCAAACGCTTCAGAAAAAGGAAAACTAGGTGTAGCACCTTGGTATAATGTCGAAAAAAATATAGTACCTCATTTAGTGAATCACGGTTTGCAGAATTATGCCAATCACGAGGAATTGAAATTCCCATTTGTAAGTGATGGTAAAACCATAAAAGCAAGACTTCCTTTTAATAAACAGGTAACCCCGTATTTAGAGATTGAAGCCAAAGCAGGAGATAGTATCTTTATTACTACAGATAACAGTAGAAACAGTATCCATGCTACTTATATTGCTAAAGATGGACTTCAAACGTTTGAAAGTTACTCATGGTTTAATGGGCATGAAGTTCTGTACACCATTCCTGCAGGCGTAAAAGTGAAGGCGTTAAAATACCGATGGATGAGCGTAGGAGAAATGGCTGGTAGTTTTCAAATAGACGACCCATTTTACAACCGTTTGTGGGATATGGGTAACAATACACTTTTTGTTTGTGCTCGAGATAATTTTATGGATTGTCCAGACCGTGAACGTGCTTTATGGATTGGCGATGTAGCAGACCAAACAGGCTATTTATTTTATGCTATGGATAATGCGGGTCGTCAATTACTAAAGAAGGCAATTTTGCAAACCACTGCTTTTAGCGAAAATGATGTTATTGGCGCTTTGGGGCCACTCAGAGTGCGTGAATTGGTTTGCCAAAGTTTACAGTTTATTTCGCAGGTAGTTTGGCCATACTATCTCAATACAGGCGACAAGGAAACACTAGAAAAAGCCTATCCTTATTTATACAAGTATTTGGATTTGTTTCCAATGAAAGAAAATGGCTTGCCTGAATACCGCAAAAGAAAAAGTCCCGATACATGGGATTGGTTAGATTGGGGTGTAGCCAATACTACCGATGCTGAACCTATCCAAATGGCGTTTTATTATTTGGCTTTAGAAAAAGCTAAAAATATGGCAGAAGTATTAGGTAAACAGGAACATGTTAAATGGTATAATGACAGAATGAATACCATGAAACCTGCTTTCGAAAAGGCTTATTGGAAAAACGGATTTTATAGTACTAATGCTGAAAAATTTAAAGACGATAGAGCCAATGCTATCGCTATTGTTTCAGGTATTGCAAACCCAAAATATTACAATCAAATTGTAGATAATGTCTTGTTGCCAAACCGATTTTCTAGTCCGCATTTTGAATGGATGGCAGAGGAAGCGATGTTTATAGCTGGTAGACCAAAAGCCTCTTTACAACGAATGAAAGAGATGTACCAAAGTCAGGTAGATAAAAAATCGATAACCACACTGTATGAAAAATTTGGTAATAAAGGAAGTTACAATCACGCTTGGAACGGTTCTAATACCATTTTATCAAAATATGTAGCAGGTGTAGCACCTACTAAAGTGGGTTGGAGTGAATTTCAAATTATGCCAACTTTGGTGCATTTTAAAAAGATAGAAAAAACAATTCCAACAGTTAAAGGTAATGTTGTTATTGATATGAATAAAACAGATAGCGCTTATCAATTAACCTTAGAATCACCAAATAAAACTGATGCCATTATTGGTATTCCAATATCAGAAAAACAAGTTGCTTCGATTAAAATAAACGGAAAAAAAGTATGGAAAAAAGGAAAAGCAAAAAAGATGATTGCTGGAGTAAGCTATGTTGGTGAAGATGATAAATTTTTGAAATTTAAATTGTCTTCAGGAGAATGGAGTGTAAATGCTGAATATAAATAGATTCTAAGAAAATAGCATGGAACTTAAAAAAAGGATAGTAGTTTTTTTTTGTGTTTTTATAACTTCAATTGCAGCAGTAGCAAATTCAAATAGCTGGGGGAATGCCCAATGGATTTGGCAAGAAGAAGCTGGACCTGCAAATACTTGGGTGGCCTTTAGAAAAGAATTCAACCTAAAAGACATTCCTGAAAACGCATTGGCAAATATTGCTGTAGATACCAAATACTGGCTTTGGGTTAATGGGGAAATGGTCCTGTTTGAAGGCGGTTTAGCTCGAGGAGCTGCACCAGACACCAATTATTATGATGAGGTCAATTTAAAATCATATCTAAAGGAAGGAAAAAACACTATTGCTATTTTGGTTTGGTATTGGGGTAGAACCCGAAAAGTACATGACGATAGTGGTAAAGGCGGTTTATTGTTTTATGCGGATTTAGGACAGCAAGCTCTAGAATCTGATAACACTTGGAAAATGAAAGTACACCCTGCTTACGACCCCAAAAGCGGCGGGGGAGGAGGTAGTGCCAATCGTGTTAATGCTTACAACGTAAAGTTTGATGCCAGAAAAGCTTTGGGAGATTGGTCTGACCAAGCTTGGTACACGAGTAATTATGATGATAAAGATTGGAATAAACCCATCGTAAAGGGTATTGCCAATAATAAACCTTGGGGGACTTTAGTAAAAAGAGCCATTCCACAATGGAATGATAGAGGTTTGGTAAACTACGAATCTCTCACACTAAAATCGAATAAAGAGAAGGTTAATTTACCTTTTAAGAACACAACAGATTCTTTACTAATAATTCGTGCCAAATTACCTTTCAACCAGCAAATAACGCCCTATTTAAAAGTGAATAGTAAAGCTGGTAAAACTATTGTAGCAGATATGGATAATCCCTTCAACATGCTAAAGGGAACTTACATTACTAAAAATGGTGTACAGGAATTCGAAAGTTATTCTTGGATTAATGGTCATTTTGTGGAATATTCAATTCCTGCTGGAGTAGAGGTGTTAGAGCTAAAATACAGATGGACTGGAGTGGGTGAAATGACTGGTCATTTTGAATGCAGTGACCCTTATTTTTCCAGACTTTGGTGGATGGCAAGAAATACACTTTATGTTTGTGCCAGAGATGGTTTTATGGACTGCCCAGATAGAGAACGTGGTTTATGGATTGGTGATGTGGCAGACCAAACAGGGGCTGTTTTTTACTCTCTTGACAATGCAGGACGACTACTCTTAAAAAAAGGAATTGACAATACTATTGCTTATAGAAAAGGAGATACTATTCAAGGATTAGCACCTGGCTTTGGAGCATATCGAGGTAAAAGTAGTGAGCTAACAGGACAAAGTTTACAATTTATAGACCAAGTTGTTTGGCAGTATTACTACAATACAGGTGATAAAAAAACTTTAGAAAATGCATATCCCTCTATTTTAAAGTATTTAAAACTTTGGAATATGCAACCCAATGGTTTACCTGAACATCGAAAGGGATATGCCAATTGGATTGATTGGGGCATAGATCCAGACCAAGTTCCTGTAAATGTTATTTTGTATTACATGGCATTGAACGCCACAAAAAAAATGGCAATTACTTTAGATAGAAAGCAAGATTTGGAATGGTTAAATCTGAGAATTAAGAGCATTAAAGCCAATTTTGAAAAAGAGTATTGGCAAGGAAATCGTTACGGATCCAAAGATAAGTTAATAGAAGAGCGTGTAAGTGCTTTGGCTATTATTAGCGGACTAGCAAAAAAAGAACACTACAATATTTTAGTTGATAGTGTTTTAGTTCCAGTAAAGAAATCTAGTCCGCATATGGAATGGATGGTAGAAGAAGCCATAATGCTTACAGGGCAATATGAGAAGGGGTTAGAACGCATGAAAGTGCGTTATGAGGAACAAGTAAATATGGAATGGTTAACAACACTGTACGAAAAATTTCTACCTAAACTTCGAGGAACGTACAACCATGCTTGGAATGCCCCTAATTATGTGTTGTCTAGATACATTGCAGGTGTTAAACCAACAAGTGTGGCGTGGGAAACCTTTGAAGTAAAACCCAACTTTGCGTACTTAACTACTGTAAAACAAATTGTCCCTTCTGTTAAAGGCGTTATCATTTTAGAGGCTGAAAAAACAGATAAAGTATATCAAGTTAATTTCAACTCGCCTGCAAAAACCAGAGCTACAGTATATCTTCCAAAAGAAGAAAAAGCAATTGCAAAAATTTTGGTAAATGGTAAAGAAATTTGGAAAAAGGGGAAATTAAAAACCAAGTCAAAAAATCTCAAGCTCATCGATGAAGATGAAGATTTTATTTCATTTGAGGTTGAAGAAGGGAAATGGAATTTCGCAACTATTTATAAGTAAAAAAAATAAACCATGCGTATTAAAAAACAATTTATCTTTTTGTGTAGTATAGTTTTACTATCCGTTACAGGTATAGCACAAAATAACCAGAAATCAAAACATCAGTTGCTTAATACAGATAAAGAACCAAAACTGAAAAGTAAAAAATTCAAATCGTTGTTTGATGGAAAAACTTTAAACGGATGGTCACCTAAGCAAGGAACAATGACATTTGAAGTTGTAAACGGTGAAATTGTAGGAACCTGTAGTGCAGGACCAAGTACTTTTTTGTGTACCGATAAAGAATACACCGATTTTATTTTTACTTGTGAAATGAAATGGGAAGTTGACGGCAATTCGGGAGTTCAAATTCGTTCTCGAATTCGAAAAGACCCCAATAGAAATACCGTAATTGGTCCACAAGCCGAAATGGAAGATTTGGCTAAAAAAGGACGTGGCTGGTCTGGAGGTATTTATGGTCAAAATTGTGGTGGTTGGTTTTATCCACTAAAAGCACCTGAACATGCGCCCTTAAAAAATGCTATCAACCGAAGTGGATGGAACAGGCTTACCATAAAAGTAGTAGGCAATGTGTTTAAAACTTGGGTAAATGGAATTCCTGCTGCACATTGGATAGATGAAAAAAATGAATTCCCAAGCGGATTTATTGGTCTGCAAGTTCATGGAGGAAAGCAAGGCATTATTCATTGGAGAAACTTAAAAATCAGAGAACTTTAAGTTGAATCTAGGTTTTTCTACAAAAAATAAAGATATGCTTTTGGTTAAAAATACTAAACCCAAATCGATGAATACATCATTGATTTTGTTGTTTTTAATACTTGTTTCGATTCATTTTTCAACATATGCACAGCGCGATTTTTTAGCAGCATCTTGTACTCCTGAAGAGCTTGATGACATGTTAGTCATGAATCAAAAGTGGGTAGAGTATCCAGACTACAGTAATCGAGAAGCATGGGACACACTCTTGGGAAGTCACAAACTAAGCTTGATTGAAAACGGACAAGTCTATTTAGATTACGAATGGCAAGTAGTTAAAGCAACCGATTACCTAGATTACTCCAGAACGGGCAATCGTCAAACCATGCAAGACCCATATTTTGATAATCAAGATGCGATAAGCGCTTTAATATTAGCTGAATTGGCTGAAGGAAAAGGTCGCTTTTTAGACCAAATTATAGATGGTGTTTTTATGAATTGTGAGATGACCAGTTGGGTGTTATCGGCTCATTTTAAAATTTCGGCTAAAGAAGTTAAAAACCATTTCCCCGATATAAATGAAAACTTAATTGGGTTGTATTCTTCGCAAACGGGAGCTATGTTGTCTTGGGCATATTACTTTTTTAAAAATGAGTTTGATAAGGTCAATCCACTTATTTCAGAACGCATTCAATTTGAAGTAAAAAAGCGTATTCTAGAACCTTATATGAATATGAACTATTGGTGGACAGCACTTCCTCCCTATACCAAAAACAAACCAAAAGTAAACAACTGGAATCCTTGGTGTAATGCCAATGTGCTACAATGTTTTATGTTGATGGAAAACGATAAAGAGAAATTGGCTGAAGCGGTGTATCGTTCCATGCAATCTGTAGACATGTTTATTAATGAAGATAAAGATGGAGCTTGCGACGAAGGCCCTGGCTATTGGGGTGTTGCTTCTGGAAAAATGTACGATTATTTATCCTTGTTAGAAAAACTCACTGCTGGTGAAATTTCCATTTTTGATAAGCCTGAAATAAAAGCCATGGCAGAATATGTATATCGTGCTAATGTTGGTAAAGGTTGGGTAGTTAATTTTTCAGATGCATCAGCAAAAGCAAAAGGAAATCCATATTTTATTTACGCTTTTGGAAAAGCGGTTGCGAGTCAAGATATGATGCATTTTGCAGCTTATTTGAAAGAGGAAAACCCAGAAACGACAATAGCTTATAAAAGAGATATAGATAGAGCGTTACGAAATGCAACCATATCAGAAGCATTAGAAAGTACAACGCCTGTTTTTAAAGTCCCTGAATATTCTTGGTATCCAAAAACAGAATACTGTTTTATGAGTAATAAAGAGGGGCTTTTTGTAGCAGCTAAAGGAGGGTATAACCAAGAAAACCATAATCATAATGATGTTGGGTCATTTATATTTTATGTAAATGCCACCCCAATTTTTATTGATACTGGTGTTGGTCCGTATACTGCCAAAACCTTTGGACCAGACCGCTATACCATTTGGACGATGCAAAGCAATTACCACAACGTACCAGTAATTAACGGAGTAGCACAAAGTCCAGGAGCAATTTTTAAAGCTACAAATACACGTTTTTATAAAACCAAAAAAATATTTTCTACAGACATTTCTAAAGCATATTCAGAAAATGCAGCCGTAAAATCTTGGGTAAGAAGTTATCAATTGAATAAAAACGGATTATTGATAAAAGACAAATTTTCACTATCAGAAATATTAGAAAAAAATCAAATTAACTTTATGACTTGGGGAGAGGTGGATGTGAAAACCCTAGGGAAAATAAAAGTAAAAGCTAATGGAGCGTATGCAGAATTAGTATACGATAAAAAACAATTTACACCCACTTTAGAATTGATTGAATTGCGAGAAGAAAAATTAACTAATGTTTGGGGTAACAAAGTATACAGAATTTCGCTAACGGCAAATTCGTTACAAAAAGAAGGAGCGTATACTTTTCAAATTAAAAAGATAAAATGAAAAAAGTAATCAACATTTTAATATTCAGTTTGGCATTTGTTGTTGCCAAAGCACAAGAAACAGACAACAAAAAAATGAATGTGGTGTTTATTTTGGCCGACGATTTGGGTTGGGCAGATGTAACATTATATGGCAAGACTAAGCTCTATGAAACCCCTAATTTAGAGCGTTTGGCAGCTCGTGGTGTAACGTTTAATCGTGCCTATGCTGCAAGTCCATTGTGCTCACCAACGCGTGCTAGTATTTTAACAGGACAAACACCCGCCAGAACAGGAATTACTTCACCTGCAGCACATCAACCTAAAGTACAGTTAAAAGCTTTAGTGCCTACAAAAGCGGCTCCAGATTCTAAATCAATTGCCTGTACACCAGTAACCAGATTAGATACCATAATACCAACGCTTGGTAGATTATTAAAGGCTGATGGGTACAATACGGCTCATTTTGGTAAATGGCATTTAGGTAAAGAACCTTACACACCTCTTCAACATGGATTCGATGTTGACATACCCCACTGGCCGGGACCAGGACCTGCAGGAAGTTTTGTGGCACCATGGAAATATCCAAATTTTAAGGCGAATTATGAAAATGAGCACATTGAAGATCGAATGGCAGATGAAGCCATCAATTGGTTACGTTCTATAGATTTAAATAAACCATTTTTTATGAACTACTGGCAATTTTCGGTTCACGCCCCTTTTGATGCCAAAGAAAGTTTGATAAAATATTACCAGTCTAAAATCGATTTTACAGACTTACAACATTCGCCAACTTACGCAGCTATGGTACATTCTTTAGACCAAGCCGTTGGACGTTTATTAGATGAAATCGATAGACTAGGTATTAGTGATAGAACCGCTATTGTTTTCTTTAGTGATAATGGAGGAAACATGTATAATGGCATTCGTGAAACAACACCATCTGGAGAAGAATTCATTACAGAACCCACAAGTAATCGTCCATTACGTGGTGGTAAGGCCACCATTTACGAAGGAGGAACAAGGGTACCTTGTATTGTTGCGTGGCCAAAACTAACAACACCCGGAACAACATCAGATGTTATGATTCAATCTACCGATTTTTATCCGACTATTTTGAATCAACTAGGTATTCAATTCCCTAAAAAGCATAAAATTGATGGTGTCAATATAACTAAAGCATTGAAAGGCGAAACTCAAGATAGGGGACCAATCATTACCTATTTTCCGCATCAACCAAAAATACCAAATTGGTTACCGCCATCGGTTTCAGTTCATGAAGGCGATTGGAAACTCATTCGAGTATTTCACAACGGACAGGATTTTGCTCATCAATACTACTTATATAACTTAAAGCAAGATATAGGAGAAGTACATAACCTTGCCGAAAAGTATCCAGAAAGAGTAAAAGACATGGATGCCTTAATTGAAGCGCATTTAAAAGATGCTAATGCTGTTGTGCCAGTTGTAAACCCTGCGTTTGATCCAGAAAAATATCACCCAGAAGGCATAGGGGTTCAAAAAGGAGGCTTGCGTGTAGCAAAGAGAATTGAACATAAATAAGAGATAGATATGCGTTTACTGATTTGTTTTGTATGGATTTTTGTTTTTGGATTAGGTTTTTTGAAAACTTATGCCCAATCCAGTCGTGATACCATTTACCCAATTTTTCAATTTCCGCAACACAAAATGCCTCGAATTGATGGCGATTTTTCTGATTGGAATCTAGTTCCAGATACTTATGCCATTGGGTTAGACCAAATGAAAGAAGCTATCAATGGCAATGGCTTTAATCTTGATGCAAACGATTTAGATATCTCAGTTAAAGTAGGGTGGGTAAAAGACTTGAACCGATTATATTTTTATGTTGAGGTTTTTGATGATTTCTGGGAATTTGAACAACTCGATATTAGACAAGATATTTTCGAATTGGTAGTAGATGCCGATGTGTCGGGTGGTAATTTCATAAAAAAATGGAATGCCAATAAAAAACATATTCCTATTGAAGAATTACATTTTAGAGGTCATGGTGCTCACGCACAAAATTACCACGTTTTTATGCCTGCAGTAAATAAAGATTGGGCCATGGTTTGGGGTAATACGCCTTGGATTAAAGACTTCCCTTATGCCAATGCTGCTTATCAGCATAATTTAAAACAAGGTAAACCTGGTACACTCAAAATGGAATTTTGGATTACACCATTCGATTATGCCGCCATTGAAGGTATCAATCGTTCTGCTGTTTCAACGCTTAAAGAAAATGAAATTATCGCCATGTCTTGGAGTGTTATCGATTATGATAATGATAATAAAGAAAGAAAGGATTTTACAAGTCTTTCGCATAATATTAATATGATTCATGATGGCGATTTTATGAATGCCTTTAGATTAATGCCATTGATTAAGGAATTAGCACCAGAGCTTCAAGCCAATTGGTCTTTTGTTGAGGTAGATAGAGACAGTCGTGTTTTTGCTTTTAAAGATGAAACTGTGGGAGATGTTGAAAAATGGACTTGGGATTTTGGGGATGGAACAACTTCTAATGAACAAAATCCAGTACATCAATATAGCTCTGGAGACCATTGGACCGTTGTGCTCACCGTTGAAAATAAAGGAGGCAAATCCATACGCTCCAAAGTTTGGGATGTGGTTACAAAATAGTTGGAATTACTTTTATGACGATTAATTTAAAAATATACGTTGTTTTTATTTCGCTTTTAGCGTTTACAAAAGCATCCTACGGTCAACATAAAACCGCTCGGATAGATGCACATATTCATTTTTATGATACGAATCGTGACAGTAGCTATGCATTTCTTAATAACAAGAAAAAGGAAAGTAACCACGACTTGTTTCGTCCGCATTTACAAAAAGATTTTTTAGAAGTAGCCAATTCATCAGGGTTTAACTATGCATATCTTGTAGAAGCAAGCAGTAGAAGAGAAGATAATTTTTGGTTGTCTAAAATAGCTAGCGAATCTGATAACATACTCGGGTTTACAGTGAATTTAAATCCTTTAGATGCTAATTTTAAAAGTGATTTAGATGCTTTAAAAAAGAATACCAGGTTTAGAGGCGTTCGTCCAAGATATAAAGGATTGGATTTTTCAAATCCTGAAGTTTTAAAACAATTAAGAGAATTAGATAAACGTAATTTAGTACTCGAAATGAATGGGTTAAAACATGTAGCAACTATCGCTAAAAAATACCCAAACATGCATATTGTAGTCAATCATTTTGGAGGTGGCAAATTAAAAAATGGCGTACTGCAAAATGAAGAAAATTACAAAAAAGCACTTCAAAAAGTGGCGTCTTTTCCAAATGTATTTATGAAGATATCTGCGCTTCATACCCTTTCTGGAAAAAATAACGCTCCTAAAAAACTAAAATATTACAAACCTTTATTGGATGCTAATCTTGAGGCTTTTGGTCCAAATCGATTGTTATTTGGTAGCAATTGGCCATTGTCAAGTTTACGGGGAACCTACAATAATGCAGTTCAAATTTTAGAAAAGTATTGTAAAACTCGAAATGATTTGAGCGAGGAACAATTATTTTTTAATAATGTGAGAAAGGCTTACGGATTGATAAATCCTACCATTCCCACTTTTATGGAACTAGGTAATGATGAACTTCGTTTAAAGTTGGATTTAAGAAGAGGAGGAGCCATAGCTTATATTTCTAAGTCAGATGTGGATAGAAATATTGTAAATGTTCATGATGAAGGTAGATACATTCAGCAATCGTATTATGGAGGCAACATCATCAATAGACAAAACGAAGGACAAAAAAAAGCTTGGTCTCCTTGGTCTTGGAATCCCATTCAGGTTGGCGATTGCTATCGTAACCGAGCAGAAATTCTAGAATACAAGCAAGAAGGAAATACGCTGTATGTAAAATGTATCCCTATGCTTTGGGATATGAAAAACAAAGCAGCAGAAGCCATTATGGAACAATGGACTACATTAGAAGGTAATGTTATTAAGGTTCAAAATAAGTTAACTTGTCACAGAACCGATTCCATTTATGGAGAAGGAAAAACGCACAACCAAGAGTTGCCAGCAGTGTATCCAATATCGGCCTTAAATAATTTGTATTCCTATTTTGGAGACAAGCCATTTACGGGTGAACCTTTAGATAATCCAAAAGTAGTCAACCTACGAAGTGGTTTTTGGGGCAAATACAAAAACAATATGGTTACCGAAAGTTGGATGGCTTTTGTAAATGATGACTTATGGGGAATGGGAGTATATTCTCCAAAATGCGCTAACTTTTTAGCAGGTATGGCTAAAGACCCAGGTTATGAAGCCTATGACAGTGCAACTTCGTATATGGCTCCAATTCACCCTGCAACATTAAACAAAAATACGGTGTATGAGTTTGATTATTACTTAATTGTAGGAGAATTGAATGACATTAGAAACGATATTTACGATTTAAAAAAATCAATAAAAACGGAATAAATAACGAACAAAAGATAAACGATTGAAAACATATAAAATGAAGAAACTAATTATAGTGTTGACAGTTTTAGCAGGATTGAGCTCCTGTAAAAATCAAGATTTTGATGTCGATGCAACCTTAAAAAAAGCTGAAAAACAATTTTCGGTTTTGTTAGATGCGTCTTATGCCGAAAATAAAATACCAAGAAGCCTTGATGAACATGGAGAAATAGATTGGGCAAAACGAAAAATGGATTGGACGCAAGGGTTTTTTCCAGGTGCTTGTTGGAAATTATATGAGCATACACAAGATGCAAAATGGAAGGAAGGCGCAAACCATTTTCAGAATCTATTTGTTGATGCCAAAGACATTAACACAACCCACGATTTGGGCTTTATGTTTTATTGTTCTTTTGGAGAAGGTTATAAATTAACCAAAAACGAAGATTATAAACAGGTGGTTATTGATGCTTCAGAATCCTTAATTTCTCGATATGACTCTATAGTTGGTTGTATTAAAAGTTGGGATTTTGGTAAAGACAGATGGACGTTTCCAGTCATTATTGATAACATGTTGAATTTAGAAATGTTGTTTGAAGCTTCTATTCTAACAGGAGATGATAAGTATAAAAACATAGCAATAAACCATGCCAATACAACACTAAAAAATCATTTTAGAGAGGACTTTAGTACTTGGCATGTGGTAGATTATAATCCAGAAGATGGGTCTGTATTTAAAAAACTAACACACCAAGGGTTACATAATGAAAGCCGTTGGGCAAGAGGGCAATCTTGGGCATTATATGGTTATATCATGTGTTATCGTTACACAAAAGACCCTAAATATTTAGAGCAAGCCAAAAATATTGCTGCATTTGTAAAATCAAATTTACCAGAAGATTTTGTGCCTATTTGGGATTTTGATGTGAAAGACAAAGCTATCATGTACAAAGATGCGTCTGCTGCTGCTGTTTATGCCTCTGCATATTTAGAATTATATGGCTATACAAAAAACACAGTATATAAAGACTTGGCAGAAAGCATTTTAAAGTCCTTAAGTTCTGACCTTTACTTTTCTGCCTATGGCAAAAATGGCGGTTTTATATTAGAGCATAACGTTGGTAATTTTCCTAGGAACAGTGAAATTGATGTACCTATCAATTATGCAGATTACTATTATTTGGAAGGGCTTTTACGTTTAAAACACATTAATGAAGAATAAAATTGAAAGTATTAAAGTATTCAAGAATTATGAAATTTTAAAATATAATAGCACATCAAATCTATGAGAACTAACATCATATGCATAGCACTTTTGCAATGTCTGCTCTTAAGCTGTAATGGAACACTAAAAAATACAGTTCAAGTTCCAGAGCAATTGCGAGTTTCTGAAGGGTTCCAAAATCCTTTAGGTTTTTATGATGCTACACCTTCATTTTCGTGGAAATTATCCCAAAACGTTAAAAAGCAAACAGCATACAAAATTGCTGTAGCTTCAAAACCTGAATTGTTACCAAATCAACCAGATATTTGGAATTCAGGTAAGGTCACCTCAAATCAATCTACTTTTGTAAAATACGAAGGAAAACCTTTAAAATCAAGACAAAACGTATTTTGGCAAGTTCAATATTGGGATGAAAACGACAATCCATCAAATTGGAGTGAAATAGCCCAAATCGAAATGGGCTTATTATTCAATTCTGATTGGAAAGCCAAATGGATAAAAATTCCAGACCCAGAAGAATGGGATACTACACAATATGGCACACGATTATTCAGACCACAATATTTAAGAAACGATTTTAAATTAGATGCTGAAGTAAAAAAAGCACGATTGTATATTACTTCAAAAGGCGTGTTTCAAGCACAAATTAATGGACAAAAAATTGGAAATGATGTATTAACTCCAGGTTGGACCCCCTATCATAAACGCATTGAAACGCTAACCTACGATGTTACTAAAAATTTACAAAAGGATAAAAATACTATAGGGATTATGCTTGCTGAAGGTTGGTATTCAGGGAGATTTGGACCTACAAGAAGATGGGATACTGTAATTGCGCCCCCTCAATTAATTTGCCAGTTAGAAATTGAGGATATAAAAGGCAATGTAAAATCCATCATTACAGATGAAAACTGGAAAGCTACTAGAAAAGGACCAATTAGAACTGCAGGTTTATATGATGGCGAAGTGTATGATGCGAATTTTGAAATGCCAAATTGGAGTCAACCTCAATTTGATGACAGTACTTGGGAAACTGTTGAAACCGAAGATATAAATCCGAAAACTCAACTGTTTCCTAAAAAACACGCTACCTTAAAAAATAAAATGGAGTTACAGCCTGTTGAAATTGTGCAGCAAGAGGATGATAAAGTGTTATTCGATTTTGGACAAAATATGGTAGGCGTAGTTCGTTTAAATCTTCCAGTTAAAAAAGGAGATACTATCAAACTTCGGCATGGTGAAATGTTGGATTCAAAAGGTGCATTATTTACTAAGAACTTAGGTTCTGCAAAATCAATAGATTATTACATCTCAAAAGAAGATAAAGTAGTTACTTGGCAACCCACATTTACCTTTCACGGGTTTCGTTATGTAGAACTAAGTGGATTCAATTCAGCTTTCAAACCAAAAAAAGCTTGGGTAACAGGAGTTGTACAGTATTCCGATTTTGAAATGGAAGGTGAGTTTCAGTCCTCTCATGCTAAACTCAACCAATTGCATAGCAACATTCAATGGGGATTGAGAGGCAATTTTTTTGATGTGCCTTTAGATTGTCCACAACGTAGTGAACGTTTGGGTTGGACAGGAGATGCACAGGTATTTATACCAACTTCACTTTATTTATCAGAGACTCATGCGTTTTGGTCAGCTTGGTTAACAAGTATGAGAGAAGAGCAATTTGCCAATGGAGGTATACCTGTTGTTGTTCCAAATTTTACAGGAAAATTTGCACAAGCAGGGTGGTCTGATGCCTGTGCCATTGTACCTTGGGAATTGTATTTTAGAACAGGTGATAAAGGCGTTTTAGAAGATAATTATACGATGATGAAACGTTGGTGTGATTATCATACTTCTGAAGCTACAAATTACATCAGTCACATGTCTACAGTAGGTGATTGGTTACAACCCTATTCCCAACAAAAAGATGATAGAAGAGGCGATACGCCAAATACATTAATTTCTACGGCCTTTTACGCGCGGTCTGTTAAACTAACAATGAGAGCTGCTGAGATTCTAGGTTTCAAAGAAGATAAAAAGTATTACGAGCAACTTTTAGACTCAATTTCTAGGGCTTTTGAAAACGAATACTTCAATAATGAAGGTCAGATAAAACAACCTTACACACCAACACAAACAGGCTATTTACTAGCTTTAGGGTTTGATATTTTGTCACAAGAAACAGCAGATAAGGCTATACACTATTTGCTAAAAGAAATAGAAGCTACCGATAATCATCTAAGAACAGGATTTATAGGCACGCCTTTATTAGCGCCAGTTTTAGATAAAACAGGTCATACCGATAAATTGTTTGAAATTTTATTCAAAGAAACTTATCCCTCTTGGTTTTATAGCATCAATCAGGGCGCTACCACCATGTGGGAACGTTGGGATGGATATACTCACGATAAAGGTTTTGCCAATAGAGCTTTATCGTTTAATCATTACGCTTATGGCGCCATTGGGCAATGGATGTACGAGCGCATTGCAGGAATTTCACCTTTAGAAGCAGGCTATAAAAAGATTTTATTTGCGCCTATGCCTCACTTAAAATTGAATGAAGCTTCAGGGAGTTATCTATCTCAATTTGGTAAGATTGAGTCGTTGTGGAAGTTTGTAGGTGATAGTTTTATTTACAATATTAGTATACCACCAAATACAAGTGCTAAAATCAAAATCCCAAAGTTTAGTAAAAATTTGCTAGATGTAACACTTAATGGAAAAAGCACAAAGTTCGAGATAGACGGGGATACCTTAATTTGGGATAACATAGATAGTGGTACTTATCAATTAATATATAAAAATGCAAAGTAAAAAGTCAGTATTTATTATTTGTTTTTTAATGGTTGCATTTAGTGTGATGGCTCAAGACCATAAAAAACCAAATGTTATTCTTATATCAATTGACGACTTAAATGACTGGGTAGGATGTTTAGGCGGACATCCGCAAGTAAAAACACCAAATATAGATAAGCTGGCTGCTCAAGGAATGCTTTTTACCAATGCACACTGTCAGTCCCCAGTTTGCAATCCGTCAAGAGCAAGCATGATGACCTCTTTGTACCCAAGTACAAGCGGAATATATTTTTTAAATCCCGACCTTGCAGAGTCGGAGGTAGCTAGAAAGAACCAACTAATGCCACAAAGGTTTCAGGAGGAAGGATATTTTGTAACAGGAGCCGGGAAATTGTTTCATAATGCAGGTGGAATAAATGAAAAATATGTTCCAAATTATGGCGGTAACTTTGGTGGATTTGGTCCTTATCCTAAAGAAAAATTGACTGCGTTTTCGGGACATAAGCTCTGGGATTGGGGTGTTTTTCCTGATAGTGATGAACAAATGCCCGATTATAAAATAGCCAATTGGGCGGTAGAACAACTTCAGCAGCAACACAACAGAGCTTTGTGGTTAGGTATTGGGTTTTTCAGGCCTCATGTGCCTCAGTATGCTCCACAGAAATGGTTTGATATGTATCCCATCGAAACCCTTCAATTACCTGCAACCATTCAAAACGATTTAGATGATATCCCTCAATATGGAATTGATCTTACTCGAAAAAAGCATGTGGCTCCTACCTACCAATGGTCACTTGAAAATAATGAATGGAAACCACTAGTGCAATCGTATTTAGCCTGTGTAAGCTTTATTGATGCTCAAGTAGGTAAGGTGTTGGATGCCATTGAGGCTGGAGGTTATACAAGCAACACCTATATTGTTTTGTATAGCGACCACGGATTTCATTTGGGTGAAAAGGAACGCTACGCCAAACGGAGCATTTGGGAAGATGGAACCAAAATACCTCTTATAATTGCTGGTCCTGAAATTGAACCAGGTAAATGCACAAAACCGGTTGAGCTTATAGATATTTACCCTACTTTACTAGCTCTTACAGGGCTTGATTCTGATGCTCTACATGAAGGGAATTCTTTAGTACCCTTACTTAGAAACCCCTACGCAAATTGGTCACATTATGCCCGAACAAGTTTTGGTCCGGGTAATTATGCTATAGTATCAGAACAGTACCGGTATATAAACTATAATAATGGTACTGAAGAGTTTTACGACCATGCAGATGATCCTAAAGAATGGTATAACCAAATAAACAACCCCATATATAAAGAACAAATAGCTTTACATAAACAGCAGGTACCTAAGAAACATCATGTTGTACTTGGAGAAAATTCAACAGGACACAGAGCATACAATGCTGCCGGGGGAAACAAAACGAAAAAAAAATAGAATTGTTAAATATGAGAAAATACATTTTACTAATTAGTTTGTCTATAATTTTTTGTCTTGTAACTTCAGGTCAAACAGAATCAACCGAACTAGAGCAAAACTTTAAAAACCCACCTGCATCAGTGAAACCGCGTACTTGGATGCATGCTATAGATGGCAATATGACCAAAGAAGGACTCACCAAAGATTTGGAAGCCATGCAACGTGTGGGCATTGGAGGTGTTTTATTATTTAATATCGACCAAAAAATCCCAGATGGAAAAATAAAATACGCCAGTCCCGAACACCACGAAATGCTAAAGCATGCTGCTGCAGAATGTGAACGTTTGGGTTTGAGTTTTGGTGTGCATAACTGTGATGGGTGGTCATCAAGTGGAGGTCCTTGGATTAGCCCTGAGCAAAGTATGAAGATGGTAGTTTGGAATGAGTTACAAGTGAAAGGAGGCGATATTGATGTGCAACTACCGCAGCCTACCAAGCGCAATGATTTGTATAAAGATATTGCCGTATTGGCTTATCCTGCTTTTGCTTCAGAATTGGACGATCTGAAAAATCAGCCCGTCATTAGCTCTTCAAATCCTCAATTGAAGACTGAAATATTAACAGATAATCAATTGGATGGACGTGAGGTGCTTTCAAAGAAAGAGAAAGATTTACCTTGGCTCATGTATGCTTATCCTAAAGCCAAAACCATTCGTTCGGTACTCATCGTATGTAATCAGCGTGACCCCATAGCCACTCTACAAGTGTCTGATAATGGTATTGATTTTACAGATGTACGTGATTTATATACCGTTCGTACGGGAAAACGAGAGTGGACCATCAATGATAGTTTTGAGCCCGTAACAGCTAAATATTTTAAAATTACCTTTAACCAAACCATGTCATTTCAAGAGGCTAAACTCTCTGCTACGCAAAGCATCCATAATGTGATGGGGCGCATCAGTATGGGACGCACTGAAGATGTGAAAATGACACCTATCGGTCAGCCCTCAGCGGATATGATTATCAATCCAGAGCAAGTTCTTGACTTAAGTGAGTACTTACAAGCCGATGGCACATTGAAGACCACTTTGCCCGAGGGCGACTGGACCATTTTACGTTTTGGATACACTTCTACAGGAGCTTACAATAACCCAGCATCAGATTCTGGTCGTGGTTTGGAGTGTGATAAATTTAACCGTCCTGCCTTGAAAAAGCACTATGATGCTTTTGTGAAAAAGGTGGTAGAAAATACCAAAGCTTTGGCCCCTAATGCGATGCAGTACTCAGAGATCGATAGCTACGAAATGGGTGGGCAAAACTGGACCGATGACTATGAGCAACTGTTTAAGGAAAAGTATGGCTATGATATCATTGACTTTTTGCCGCTTTATGCGGGACGCTTTGTGGAGAGTCCTGAAGTGTCTAATGCTGTGCTGTGGGATGTGCGCCAGTTTAACTGTGACTTGATGACCGAAAACTACTTTGGCTATTTTGCTGAGCTGTGTAGGGAAGATGGCATTCAGAGTTACATAGAACCTTACGGATTTGGCCCTGTGAATGATTTGGATGTAGGTGCGAAAGCCGATATTAATATGGGTGAATTTTGGATGGGGCGCGAAATGACCATGGTGCAATCGGCCGTGTCTGCTTCACATATTTATGGTAAAAAGGTGACCTCGGCAGAGTCTTTTACCTCTAACCCGCAGATTAACTGGAAAGGGCACCCTGCATTGGCCAAGACCTCGGGTGATTTAGCGTGGGTCTATGGTATCAACGAGTTTATGTTTCACCGTTTTACCCACCAAGCCAACCCTAATGTGGCACCTGGTATGACGATGGGGCGTTGGGGTTTTCACTTCGACCGTGTGCAGCCGTGGTGGGATAATGCAGGTACTGCGTGGTTTAGCTATATGATGCGCGGACAGTATTTGTTGCGTCAGGGCGTGCCAGTGTCTGATTTCTTGGTGTTTGTAGGCGACGGATCACCTAACTCGGTATATTTGCGCAAGGATTTTGAACCAACCATTCCTGCAGGAACCAATTTCGATTGTAGCAATGCGGATGTGTTGATCAACCGTGTCAGCCTTAAAAATAAAACGATGGTATTGCCCGAAGGCACCACGTACAAGGCTTTGGTGCTTAAAAACAGCAAAGTACTCAGCTTGAAAAGCTTACAGCGTATTTACGAAATAGCCCAGGCGGGTGTACCTGTGATAGGAGAAATGCCTCAGCAAGCGGCGGGCTACTTGCATACAGCTGAGCAAAAAGCCTTGTTTGCACAAACCTTAGCCTCGCTTACCGCTTTACCTAATGTCTATGCTGGTTTTGCTTGGCAGCAAATGATGGAACAAGAAAGTATCAGTTCTGACTTTAGTATTAAAGGGCGCGAAGATATTCCATTTATCCACCGTGCTGATGCCAATTTAGATATTTACTTCTTCTTTAATCCAGATTCGTCAAAACAACGCTTTGAATGTAGTTTTAATGTGAATGGGAAGATTCCAGAATTGTGGAACCCTATGAATGGTGAAGTGGTGAAGACTGCTCAGTTTATTCATGAGGATGGAAAAACAAAAGTATGGATTAATTTGGAAGGAGAAGAGTCGGTATTCGTAATCTTTAGATCTTCATCAAAAGGTGTGTCTGGTGTTACTAATATTGATAAAATAGCAAAAGCGTCATATTCCTTAACAGTGAATAATAAGCTACAGGAAGAAAAGGAAACAGAAAGTATAGCTTTAGCTTTTGAAAATGATTGGACAGTAACCTTTCCGAGTTTAAGATTAGAAGAAAAAAGTTTTAAATTTAGTGAATTGATAGATTGGTCTAAACATGATGTGGAAGGCATAAAATATTATTCAGGAACGGCTATTTATGAAAATGAATTTAAGCTTTCTAATAAACAACTGATTAATAATCAACGTTTTATGTTGTATTTAGGAAAGATAAGCATTGCGGCCAAAGTTGTCATTAATGGAACAGACCTAGGCGTTTTATGGATGCCTCCTTTTGAATTGGATATAACTGAAGTGTTAAAAAAGGGTAAGAATACCATAAGTTTAGAAGTGACCAACCAATGGACCAACCGGCTTATAGGAGATGAACAATATCCTAACGAAACGAACTTTGATCGTAATGCTGAGGTAATGCCTTATTGGTTTTTAAACAATGAGCCAGCGCCTTTAAAACAACGTTCTACGTTTACAATTACAAATTTTTACGGACGAGATAAAACCTTATTACCAGCAGGTTTAATTGGTCCAATTACAATAAAAACAACCAAGAAAATAATCATAAAATAATTTAACTAAACCTGTTCAAATAGTAAATATAAAACTAGCTTTACTCATGAAAAAAAAATCATATTATCAACCAAAATTGTTGTTACTTCTTGTATTTACCCTTCTATGTTCGTGCAATGAATCGAAGAGTCAACAAATTTCAGAACAGAATTACGACATCATAAAATCTGGTTTCGTAAAACCAACAGAAGATAATACCATTTGGTGTTATTGGTATTGGATTAATGATGATATATCAAAAGATGGAATCACCAAAGACTTAGAAGCCATGAAAAAAGCAGGTATTGGTGGCGCTTTAATTGGTAATATAAACCCGGCACATAAAGATGGAAAAGTGCCTATGTTGAGTGAAGATTGGTGGAGTCATATGGTACACGCTGTTGTAGAGGGCAAACGTATTGGTGTAGACATTGGTATTTTCAATTGCCCTGGTTGGAGTCAAAGTGGTGGTCCTTGGGTAGATTATACCAAAGCTATGCGTTATTTAACTTATAGTGAAATAAAGGTTTCAGGAGGTAAAGCGTTAACATTATCATTAAAGAAGCCAAAAGAAAAGTTTCAAGATACGCATACCTTCGCGTTCAAATCTTCAGATGTTGAAAAACGAAGCACACAATTTATTCCCACAAAAATTACTGCTAACTGGAACGACGTTGATGTAAGTGTTTTGTCTGATGGCAACAAGGAAGCAGATACCAGCTTTGAACCAAAAAAGGGAAAAACTTTAGAAATTAGTTTTGACCTTGCAGAAGCGATTACAGCACGTTCTATAACTATCATTCCAAGTAGAGCGTTTAAATGTAATATGAGTTTATTTGCTGTGATTGATGGTAAAGAGAAATTAGTCAAAGAATTTCATTTTGACCGTTTTCGTATTACACCTAATGTAGCTTCGATTGAAACAGGAGATTTTGCTACCATACTTCCAGAAAAGAAAGCGAAGCAGTTTGTACTAAAATGTAGCAACTTTATAACCCAGAGAAATACAGGCTTTGGTTTTGCCGAAATTACTATTTCTGAAGCACCGGTTCTAGATAAATACATAGAGAAACAATTGGGTAAAATGCATTCTACACCAAAACCTGATTGGGATACTTACATTTTTGGAAGACAAGAAGCTCTTAAAGACAAGAGTTTTACCGTTAACCCAAATGAAGTTATCGATTTGAGTGATAAATTGGATGAAAACGGCGTTCTTAATTGGGATGCACCAGAGGGGAATTGGACGATTATGCGCATGGGAATGACCCCAACAGGAACAAAAAATGCACCAGCTGCTCCTCAGGGTGTAGGTTATGAAATCGATAAAATGAATAGTGGTTTGGCACAGTATCATTTCGACAATTTTGTAGGTGAATTTTTAAAACGTATTCCCGAAGAAAGCAAATCTGCTTTTAAATATGTTGTGGCAGATAGCTACGAACAAGGCTCTCAAAACTGGACCGATGGTTATGAAGTAAAGTTCAAGGAAAAATACGGTTACGACCCTGTCCCTTTTTTGCCAGTACTTTCTGGTAGAATTGTAGGAAGTGTGGAATTATCCGAACGCTTTCTATGGGATTTACGTCGTTCTATTGCAGATGATGTGGCCTATGAATATGTAGGAGGCCTTAAAAAAGCAAGTAACAAACACAACTTAAAAACTTGGTTAGAAAATTACGGGCATTGGGGGTTTCCTAGTGAATTTATGATGTATGGAGGACAGTCTGATTTAATTGCTGGCGAGTTTTGGAATGAAGGCACATTAGGTAATATCGAATGTAAAGCATCATCTTCTACAGCACATACTTATGGTAAACCCATTACTTCCGCAGAAGCATTTACTTCATCAAGAAGAGCCTATTTAAGGCATCCAGCCATGTTAAAAAAGCGTGGTGATTGGGCGTTAACTGAGGGTATCAATCATTTTGTACTGCATTTGTACATTCAACAACCAGATGATAACAGAAAACCAGGAATGAATGCTTGGTTTGGTACAGAATTTAACCGTCACAATACTTGGTTTAGTCAAGCAGATACGTATTTTGATTATTTACGCCGTTGTCAGCATTTGTTACAACAAGGCAAATACGTAGCTGATGTTTGTTATTTTATTGGGGAAGATGCGCCTATTATGACTGGAGGTAGAATTCCAGAAATTCCAAAAGGCTATTCGTACGATTATATCAACGCAGAAGTAATTATAGATAGACTTTCTGTTAAGGATGGACGTTTTGTATTGCCAGATGGCATGAGTTATAAAGTCATGGTGTTACCTCCTTTTAAAACCATGCGTCCAGAATTATTGACCAAATTAGAACAATTAGTGGCACAAGGCGGAATAATTTTAGGACCAAAACCAGAAAAATCACCGAGTTTAACAAATTATCCTGCATCTGATAACACAGTAAAAGATTTAGCAAATAAAATGTGGAATGCCAATTATGTTGACGGCAAAATGAAAACCACGTATGGAAAAGGAAAAATTTGGGATGGCTATGAATTATCTGAAGTTTTTGCTGATTTAAATTTAGCTGAGGATGTTGAGGTTGATGCAGATGCACCTATTTTATGGACGCATCGTAATTCAGCAGAAATGGATATTTATTTCATATCAAACCAAAGTGATAAAAAGCTAAACATAGCTCCAGTTTTTAGAACTGATAAAAGTTTAAAACCACAATTGTGGAATGCACTAACTGGAGAAATTAGAGATTTACCAGAATATGAAATAACTCCAAATGGAATTAAAGTGCCATTACAATTTGAAGGGGCTCAAAGTTGGTTTGTCGTTTTTAATAAAGAAGCTAAAACCGATAATGGATCTAATTTTCCTGAATACAAACCGTTAGTAACCTTAGATGAAGACTTTAAAGTCGATTTTAAAAATAAAGAGATTGGACCAAAAGAAACTCTTGTATTTAACAAGCTACAAGATTGGTCAACTTCAGATAATGAACAAATCAAATTTTATTCAGGCACAGCAACATATACCAAAATTTTTACCATTAACGAACTTCCTGAGAACCAAGAAATGTACATCAATTTAGGAGAAGTATCAGTAATGGCTAAAGTAAAATTAAATGGAAAAGCTATTGGAGGTGTTTGGATGGCGCCTTACCGATTAAATATTTCCGAAGCCATTACAAAAGGTGAAAATACTTTAGAAATTGAAGTGGTAAATCTTTGGAGAAATCAATTGATTAGAGATAAATCCCGTGCAGCAGATGAAAAATACACTTGGATAGTTATCGATAAAATCACCCCTGAATCTCCTTTACAAAAATCAGGATTGATTGGACCAGTGGTTATTGAATCCACAAATTATTAATTATAAAAAATTAACTCATGAATACAAAATTAACTGTGTTTGTTTTCTTTTTGATTGCGATAACATTACCCACTTTTAGTCAACAAACAATAGACCTTGCAGGTCAATGGCAGGTAAAATTAGATCCTAAAAACAAAGGTGTTGAAGAGCAGTGGTTCAATGAAAAATCATTTTCCGATGTTATAACACTTCCTGGTTGTATTCAGGAACAAGGTTATGGTGATATTCCTGGTCCTAATACACCTTGGTATGGTAATACGGAATGGGCAGGTACAGGAGGATTGAATGGTTGGGGACCCGATTATCTGAGTAAGTACAAAGAGCAAGGGATATTTAAAATGCAACATTTTTTGAATCCCGATCGTCACTTTATTGGACCTGTTTGGTACAGTCGAAGCATTAAAGTACCTGAGTCTTGGGAAGGTAAACCACTATCGGTTTCCTTTGAACGTGTTCATTGGGTATCACAACTATGGCTAAATGGCAAAGAAGTTGGGGAGGCGACAAGTTTGGCTGCACCTCATCAATATAATTTAGGGCAGTTAACACCCGGTTCTCACAACATAACTATTCGTGTAGATAATTCCGAATATGTGCATATGGGCTATAATGCACATTCTGTTTCTGAGCAAACTGCAGGTACTTGGAATGGTATTGTTGGTGCTATTAAATTAACATCACATCCTAAAGTTTGGATTGAAAAATTTACGGTTTCGCCTAAACCTGTTGATGGCATGCTCAAAGTTAGCCTTCAATTGGGAAAAACTGAAATGGCAAAAGGCAAATGGGAACTCATAGTAGATGCTGTTGGTACAAGTGAAGGCAACAAGCACAACCCTGAACCATTAATACTTAAAGGACGCGTGGATGATATTGATGGTGAGCTGATTCATATTGACTATCCGATGACAGAACAAGCTTTACTGTGGGATGAATATGAGCAAAATCTATACGAAATTGAAGCTAAATTGAAAACAAAAAAATCGAGCGATTCCCGCAAACTTACTTTTGGTTTGCGAGATATTACAGTAGATGGTATGCATTTTAGTGTAAATGGATTCAAAACCTTTATCCGTGGTAATAACGACTGTGCGGTGATGCCAGCAACAGGATATGCCCCTATGGATGTGGAGTCGTGGCGAAAAGTATGGCGCACCTACAAAAACTTTGGACTAAATCTAGCCCGTTTTCATTCTTGGACGCCACCAAAAGCCGCATTTGTTGCTGCCGATGAAATAGGAATTTATATGGCACCAGAAGTAGGCGAGTGGGGAACTGTTAACAAAAAGAGTCAATTTGAATTTATGCGTGCCGAAGCAAAACGAATAATAGATGAATTTGGTCATCATCCCAGTTTTGTTATGATGGGACTTGGCAATGAATATGATGGCAATCACGAATTTTTTACTGATGTTGTTAAGGAATGGAAGGCTTACGATAACTCTAAACTTTATATGGTTAAAGCCAATTCGTGGAGTCCAGAAGAGGCCGATTATCAGGTACAAAGGGGTATATGGCCAGAACGCACCACAAAACTTCGCTATCAATTTGGCTGGCCACCAACGCCAAAACGAACAGAATACAACCTTACACCTCCAAATACTGCTATTGATTGGCGCGAAGCATCTTTAACATTTAAAGTCCCTGTAATGTCTCATGAGATAGGGCAAATATGTACCTATCCAGATATTGATGCAGAATTAAAAAAATATACAGGCTATCTTAAGGCAGATTACCTAGAAATTGCTAAAGATCAACTTAAAGAGCGTGGTATGTACGAGCTACTTCCCCAAATTGTAGAATCTTCTGGACAATGGCAGGTAGAACTTATTAGAGAATCTTTTGAGGCAGCCTATAGAACACCAAATTTAGCCGGATTTCAGTGGTTATCATTAGCTGATTTTACAGGGCAAAGCAGTGCGCCAGTGGGGTTAACAGACCCTTTTTATGACCCTCGTTCCTATGTTAACCTCGAATATATCCGCCAATGGAGTGCTCCAACAGTACTTTTAGCACGCATGCCAAAACGAGTGTTAACACAAAGTGAAACCTTCAAAGCTAGTATAGAAGTGACGCATTTTGGTAAAGAAAAGCTTGTCCTTAATGATTTGATTGCTACACTTCGTTCAGATGATGGTACAATAGTAAAAACATGGAAACTTCCTAAAAAAACGTTTACACAAGAGAGCGCACAGTCAATCGCTTCAATTGAATTGGCTTTGGGAAGTATTGCTGCTCCGGCCAAACTCAACTTGCAATTGGAGTCTAAAGCGAATAAGCTTATCAATGATTGGAATATTTGGGTTTATCCTGATGAGAAAGTTGAAACATTCCCTGTAAATGTTCATGTTGCCAAAGCCTGGAACGAGGAGACGCAAAAACGTCTTGAAGCAGGAGAAACTGTATTGTTATTACCACAAATTGGAGACATGAAAGGTAATTTACCATCCTGTTTTACCAACCATTTCTGGACAGCGATTGGAGATGAAGGAGGGCAATCTTCGGCTTCTGGTATGCTAATAAACCCTAAGCATCCTCTTTTTGCTCAATTCCCTACAGATGACCATGTGAACTGGAACTGGTGGGATATTTTGAACCATGCACAGCCCATGATTTTAGACTCATATGATTCTAAAAACCCTTGGCCAAAGGCTTACCGCTCATTGGTTCAACCTGTAGATTCATGGAAAATCAATCGTAAGCTTGCGCTTGTAGCCGAGGCCAAAGTAGGTAAAGGAAAATTGCTTATTTGTAGTATCGATATTGAAAGTGATTTAGAGAAACGACCAGCCACACAGCAATTCCGTAAGAGTTTAATAGCTTATTTAAAGTCTTCCGATTTTAATCCACAGTGGCAAATAGAGCCTAAATCTATTTCGGAGGTCTTTGAAAAAGAATCTGGTCCTGCTAAAAAAATTGATTATAAGTCTAATGCTTTACCTATAGATAATTAAATGTTTACAGATGCATGAATCATTTAAAAACTTAGATAAGTGTATGTTTCTTGTATCGATTAAACATATTTTAAGTAAATTTAATAGAGCGGTTAGTTAATGATTTAAGTGGTGGTTCATATGGCTAAGCCAAGTGGGAAAGTTGGTTAATTTGAAATGAAATTTTAGTTAAAAATTTAAGAATATACTGAAAAATAGTATTTTCAAAAATGGATTCGACTTAATCGGAAATAGATAAATAGCTCAAATTTTTAATTGTCCATCAAAATCAGATAAAATTTTTTAAAAATTCTAAAATCAGAAAAAAATAAGTACACGAATGAAACAACTAAAGGCGTTTAATATTGTATTATTAACACTTGCATTAGGTATAGTAAGCTGTAAAACAAAACAAGCAGATAAACAACAACAAGCTCAAGAAGTAACTGCAAAACCGAACATCATTTTTATTTTGGCAGACGATTTAGGTTATGGCGATGTGGGTTTTAATGGGCAAGACAAAATAAAAACTCCTAATATTGATAAGCTAGCTGCAAACGGAATGATTTTTACCAATCACTACACAGGGTCTTCAGTTTGTGGGCCTTCACGTGCTGTGTTAATGACTGGCAAACACACAGGGCACAGCACAGTAAGAGGCAACCCAAGATGGACAGCCAGTGGTACTCCAGTAGATATTAATGCAGAAGATGTTACTGTGGCAGAAGAATTGAAACGAGCAGGTTATACCACTGGAATTGTGGGGAAATGGGGCTTAGCAGAAAACTTGGCAGATGGTTTACCCAACAAACAAGGGTTTGATTATTTCTACGGATTCAATCAGCACTCACCAGCTCATCATTATTATCCTGAAAGTATTTTTGAAAACGAGAAGAGAATTACTTTAGATGGTAATAATCCTCAAACTAAAGATGGGCAACACATTCATTATTTAATAACAGAAAAAGCAACTGAATTTATTGATAAAAACCATAAAGAACCATTCTTTTTGTATTTATCCTACACCATGCCTCATTTTGAGTTAACCATACTTGAAAAAGAAAAAGAACAGTACAAGAATTTAGGTTGGCCAAAGCGAAAAATGAAACCAGGGCATTATCGTCATGATGAAGATGGCCATATTACTTATGCAGCAATGGTTTCTACCATGGATAGGGATATTGGAAATCTTGTTAAACAGTTAGAAAATCTTGATGTGGCTGACAATACCTTAATCGTTTTTACGAGTGATAATGGACACGAATATGATGATCTAAAAAATGAGTTTTTTAATAGCAATGGCGATTTTAAAGGGCATAAACGCGATTTGTATGAAGGTGGTATTCATACGCCTTTTGTAGCCTATTGGCCTAATCAAATTAAAGCAGGTTCAACAACCCATCATATTTCTGCGTTTTGGGATTTTTTACCAACGGCATGCGAATTGGCAGGTATAAAACCATCTGATAAAATTGATGGTATTTCATATTTACCTACACTTTTGGGACAAAATGATAAACAACAAAAACATGATTATCTCTATTGGGAATTTAACGAAAGGGAAGGGCCAATACAAGCCGTTAGACAAAACAATTGGAAGGCTGTTAAGTTCGATCAAAAGCCTGTTGAGCTTTACGACTTAAATCAAGACATCAGTGAGCAAAATAATATTGCAGACAAGCATCCAGAAAAAGCCAAGGAGCTACTTAGCTTTATTAATAATTCTAGAACCGAGCATCCGGAATTTCCTTTGGTAAAAAAGACGTTAAAGAAGAAATAATTCAAATTCAATATAAAAATTTAAAAATAAGATATGCGATTACTTATAGCAATTTCAGTAATTATAGTAACGATATTTACTTCTTGTGGTAGCCAGCCACAAAAAAACAAAAGCACTTCACCAGCAACAAAACCTAACATCATAGTTATAAATGTAGATGATATGGGCTGGCGAGATGTTGGTTTTATGGGTAGTGAATATTACGAAACACCAAATATTGATGCACTTTCTGCCAAAGGTATGGTGTTTACAAATGGCTATGCGGCATCAGCCAATTGTGCACCAAGTAGAGCTTGTTTAATGACTGGGCTATGGACGCCTCGTCATGGAATTTATACCGTTAATTCTTCTGAAAGAGGACAATCTAAAGACCGTAAAATAATTCCAACAAAAAATACCAAAACACTAGATGCTAAGTTTACTATAATTCCTGAAATCTTAAAACAAAATGGTTACTCAACCTGTCATGCAGGCAAATGGCATTTAAGTCATAATCCTTTAGAATATGGTTTTGATGTTAATATAGGTGGTGGTCACAATGGTTTGCCTACAAGTTATTATCCTCCCTATAAAAATGTGAAGATTGAAAAAGGTAATAGCCAATATTTAACCGATTTGGTAATGGAAAAAGCTATAAAATTTGTGGATACGATGTCGTCTCCATTCTTTTTGTACTATTCACCTTATGCAGTGCACACACCCATAATGCCTGTGGATAGCTTATTGCCCAAGTACAAAAATAAAAAGCCTTGGAATGGTCAAGGAAATCCAGAATATGCTACCATGGTTGATAATTTGGATAGAAACATAGGCTTGTTAATACGTAAATTAAAAGAAAAAAAAATATTCGATAACACCTTAATTGTTTTTACTTCAGATAATGGTGGCTTGTACGGTATCACAAAACAAAAACCATTAAGAGCAGGAAAAGGCAGTTATTACGAAGGTGGCATTAGAGAGCCATTTTTCTTTGTTTATAACAACAAAATTAAACCCAACACAAAAAGTGAAGTGCCCATTACCAATCTTGATATTTTTCCAACAATTTTAAAATATGCAGGAGTTGAAGACTCCCAACTAGAATTGGATGGTAATAATCTGTCTTCAGTATTAGAAGGCAAAGCAGAAACGTTTGAGCGACCATTATTTTGGCATTTTCCAATTTATTTGCAGGCATACAATAAAAAAGATAATGAAAATAGAGACCCCTTATTTAGAACACGTCCTGGTTCTGTAATTAGAAAAGGCGATTGGAAACTTCATTATTATTTTGAGGATGATGGTATTGAGTTGTATAATCTATCGGAAGATGTGGGTGAACAAAATAATCTGGCATTAATAAATCTAGAGAAAAAAGATGAGTTATTAGGGCTTCTCAGAAACTGGTGGGAACAAACCAATGCGCCCATTCCAACAGCGTTAAATCCTGAATATAAAAGTAAGTAGTTGTGAACTCCCACTTTTAATATCTAAAAAAAACAATGATCCTGTCTATATATGAAATACGATTTAGATAATTATTCAATGATATTTTTACTTGTCTAAAAAAAATAAACTTTTTAGACAAGTTGCTAAATTTAGTAGTAATATGAAATGATAAGATTAGGATTAAACATCTTTCTTAAATTCTCATGATAGTGCAGGATAGTTTAAATGACTTCAAGATTTATTTTTAGCCTTTACTAACAAATATAAATAAAAAGATATGCAAGCAATATTAGGTGTTATATTTCACTCCATAGGTGGAATTGCGTCGGGTAGTTTTTACATGCCCTTCAATAAGGTAAAAGGATGGGCATGGGAAAGCTACTGGATTGTTGGTGGTTTAATGTCATGGCTTATTGTACCACCATTGGCAGCCTATTTAACTGTTCCTGGATTTTTGGATATCATAGCAGCAGGTTCCAGTACTATTGTAGGCTTTACCTTTTTAATGGGGTTACTCTGGGGTGTTGGAGGTTTATCCTACGGACTAGGAGTTCGTTATTTAGGAATGTCTCTAGGTAATTCTGTGGTTCTAGGTTTTTGTGCCGCTTTTGGAGCTATTGTACCTTCTATTTACTATAATTTTAGTCCTGCTGAAGGGAAAGTGTCTTTTACAGACATGTTAGGATCCTCAGGGGGGCAGATAGTTTTATTAGGTGTTTTGGTTTGTCTTTTAGGTATTGGTCTATGTGGAAGAGCAGGTATTTTGAAAGAAAAAGAGCTGTCTGAAGAAGAAAAAAAGAAATCTGTTTCAGAGTTTAATTTAGTAAAAGGATTAGTAGTTGCTATTCTTTCGGGTATTTTAAGTTCCTTTTTCAGCTTTGGTATTGAATCTGGAAAGCCTCTTGCAGATGCAGCGGTGGAAGCAGGTTACGATCATTTGTTTGCTAATAATGTAACTTTTGTTGTTATTTTATGGGGCGGTTTAATAACCAACTTAGTTTGGACAACCATATTGAGTATTAAATATAAATCGTATAAAGATTTTACCAATAAAAAAACACCTATACTAAATAATATACTTTTTTCTGCAATGGCAGGAACCATTTGGTTTTTACAATTCTTTTTCTACGGGATGGGTGAAAGTAAACTAGGTAGTGGTGCTAGTTCATGGATTTTACATATGTCTACCATTATTTTAACAGCAAATTTCTGGGGTATTTACCGTAAAGAATGGAAAGGCGTTGCAAAGAAGACTAAATTAACTATTACAGCAGGAATTGTGGTAATTTTATTATCTGTGGTTTTGGTTGGAATTGGTAATTCTATCTAGATTATATTACATTTTATACCTGAAGCTTCAGGTTAGTTTTAAACATGATATAAAATAAATTAGGAATAGTTTATTTTATATCATGTTTTTGTTTTTAGAAAATTCAAATCAGTTATTATAATTTTCAGGGTAGTCACATCTATAAACAAAGGACTTTCTAACGGCATTTCTATTTGTTTTTTATAAGTAAGTGATATTCTTTAGAATGACATTTCACTAAATTACACAGGCCAGTGCAGGATAATCAACTTCGTGATATTTTATATTTTTCCACAAGTAAATGAATATAAAAGTTGGTTTTAAAATAATGACATATCAAACATCAAAACTCTATCTGCTACTTTTTACAGCTTTGATTATTTTCTCTTGTAAGAATAAAACACCTGTAAAGATTGAAGCCCCAAAACCTAATCTGCTTTTTATTTTTGCAGACCAATACAGACAAGCCTCTTTGGGTTTTTTAAATGAAGATCCTGTTTACACACCAAATATTGATAAACTTGCTAAAGAAGGTGTTTTTTTTAGTGAAGCTGTGGCAAACAACCCATTATGCAGCCCTTACAGAGCTATGCTGATGACAGGGCGTTATTCGCTATCAACAGGTGTTGTAGAAAATTGCAATTCCCAAAGAACAGAGTTCGGTAACTATTTAAAGAAAGATGAAATTTGTATTTCAGATGTTTTAGTAGCCAATGGTTATAGTGCAGGTTATGTAGGGAAGTGGCATTTAGATGGCCCAGTACCTACGCCTCCCGGTGTTAAACGGGTTTGGGATACTTGGTGTCCTCCAGACAGACGCCATGGATTTTCGTTTTGGTATGCTTATGGTACACATAACAGGCATAATGATCCGTATTATTGGACCACTGATGGTGGAGAAGAAGATAAGGTGTACCCAAAACAATGGTCTGCAGAGCATGAGGCTAATGTTGTTATTAATTATTTAGAAAATAATGATAACCAGCGTAAAACGGATGCCTCATTCGTATTGTTTTGGTCTATTAATCCACCACATACACCGTTTAAACAAGTACCAGAGCGTTACAAAAAACGCTACGAAGGTTTAGATTATAAAGAAGTATTGAATCGCCCAAATGTTCAGTTTACAGATAATCACGATTTAAAAAGAGGCGATCATGGTGTAGAAGCAAGATTAAAGGAAGCCAAGGATTATTTTGCTTCGGTGAATGGCGTTGATGACCAAATTGGTCGTATTATCAAAACTTTAAAGGCAAAAGGGTTATACGAAAACACCATTATTGTGTTTTCTGCAGACCATGGCGAAATGTTGGGAAGCCAAGGTCTTATGCATAAAAATGTTTGGTTTCATGAAGCCTATAGAATTCCACTTATAATACATTACCCTAAAAAAGTAAAGCCAAAAACAGAAGATTTGTTGATTTCTGTACCCGATTACATGCCTACGCTGTTAGGGCTTATGGAATTAGAAGATGAAATTCCGGATGTAGTTGAAGGTATTAATTATTCTAATGTCTTTTTTAACAAAGAAGTAAAACGACCAGAAAAGCAATTGTACTTTGGTGGAAAAAGTTTTGCGTCTAAAGGAGATGCTCGAGGTTTTAGAACAAAAGAATATACCTATGCTGTGGTAAAGGGAGAACATAATGAAAAGTTTCATTATCTCTATCATGATGCTGAAGACCCTTATCAAATGACTAATATTTGGGGTAAAAATCCTGAGCTAGACCAAAAAATGGAAACAGAATTAGCAACATTGTTAACCGCTATGAATGATTTTTGGTAAACCCTTAAACTACAAATGAAAACAAACCGTCGAAATTTTATAAAAGGCCTTTCTAGTGTTGGGTTATTCAGTTTATCCTATCCTTTACTATCATCATGTATAAGTGATAAAGACGTATTGACTGCGAGAATCACAAAGATTGAATTTTATCAATACAACATCAATATTCCGCGTTATTTTTCTTTTGGTACGTGGTTAAATCGTCAACATTTATTCATGAAAATAAGTGCAGGTAGTTATTATGGATGGTCCGAAATTCCTGCTTCCAGAAACAATCCTGAGGTCGATTTAAGTCTTTGGGTTAATTATGTAAAACAATTCAAGGGTTTAAGTATTCTGGAAGCCCAAAAGCTTTTAAAATCGCAACAAGTAAAAGGCTCAAAAACGTCTTTTAAGTATTTAGAATTGATGGATATGGGCTTGCTGGATTTGGCGGGTCGTTTGCAAAATAAACCTTCAATTGAATTATTAGGGTTACATCAAAAAGAAGCAGTTCCAGGCTTGTATTGTATTTTACATAAAGATGAAGTTAAAGTCCGTGAAGAGGCTAAAAAAAGTTTGAAGCAAAACCTAGGGCATCACATGAAATTTAAAATGTATGGTGATGTTGAGATAGATTTAAAGTTACTGCGGATTATTCGCGAGGTTTTAGGTGAAGAGGCTGTGGTGATTTCTGATGTTAATAAAGGCTATAAAAAATGGAAATCGCTTGAAGAATTGGCTGAGATTTTGAATACTTTTAGAGAAAATGGACTTAATGCCATTGAAGACCCAGCACCATTAAGTACTGAGCAATGGATTGCACTTCAAAACATGACTGGAGATTTAGATTTAATTCCAGATGCTCCCATGCGTCCAGCTTGGGAAGGTGTAAACAAACTACAGAAAGGCATGGGGCGCATTATAAATTTACATCCTTCAACCATGGGAAGTTTTACACACACGGCTCTGTTAGCAAACAAAGTTAAGGAGATAGGCGCCAAAGTTATGATTGGTGATGATAGTTTAGTGGGGCCAGCCTGTTCTGCGTGGCAACAAATTGCCATTGGAGCAGGAGCGACTTGGGTAGAGGCCATTGAGAAACAAAAAGACTCAGAGGGTTATCTCAAGTGCATCGTCAACTCCGCTACTAAAAAAGAGAACAACGGGTATTATACATTAAACCCAAAACCAGGTTTTGGTTTAGAGTTGGACGAAAAAGGACTAAAAACAATTTGTAGCCGTTATATTGCTGTGTAAAGACGGAAAAGAAATTTTACACTTCCCTTAATGTTGCATCCTTATTAATTTAAATAATCTTTTTAAGGACTTGGTTTTTTTTGTTGCAATTAAACTGTATAAAGAATTAACTGTAAATAATAATTTTGTTGTTTTATAAAAATGAATAAATCTACCCTATTAAAATGCACGTTATTTGCCATTATTACTATGAGTTTAGCGGAAGCTCAGGTGAAGTTGTTTACTGATTTTACAAATGAAAAATCAAGGAAATTGCCTATTCATGATATATGGAGTGTTGCCAATAGAATTAGTCCAACAGAGGGTTCAAATGTTCGTGAAGGATTAAAAATGAACATTGTAAGGATGATTGGTGGTATTAAAAAAGACGTTAGTGGAGTGCCTCAAAAAGATTTAGATTTCGACCCATGTTTGTATGATTCAATCAATAAGGTTTATGTTTACAGGTGGGAACCTCTTATTGAAAGATTAGATAAGCTCATAAATTCGCATACAGAAATTTTTCAAATTGCTTTAGATCAGCCACCATGGGCTTTTCAGCATGGTTATATATTTATTCCAAATGAAGAAAGGGATAGTGTTAACTTTCGCGAACATGAAAAAATGTCAAAATATGGCAACTCGCTTCCTCCTGCTAATAAACAAGCTTACCATGATTTTATAAAGGCATTAATGATTAAATTGGTTGAAACTTATGGAAAAGAGAAAGTTCTGTCATGGCGTTTTAGAGTAGGTTCAGAAATAGAGACTCCAGAACATTGGTATGGTACCAAACAGGATTTTATTGAGCATTTTGCAAATACCGAAAGTGCCGTGAGATCTGTTTTGCCAGAGGCGTTGATAGGTTTACATACCAGAGAGCCTGGGTTTTTAAAAAAAGGGAAAAAGTTAAATTATAAGGGAGAACCTTTTGCTTCTTTTATAGAAGACCTCATAGATTATAATTACGCCAATAACATTAAGTGTGACTTTTGGGGGCTTTCAAACTATATAACAATTGATGACACTGAAGACCGAGATATGAGAAGCAAGTATTCCAAGATTTTTGCACCGCTCATTAATAATCCAAAATGGAACCCAGAGACTACAATAGATCTCATGGAATATAGTACTGTAACAACAATGAATGGAGCTGATGGTAGAGGGGTACTGGTTAATTGTGAAACCTCACATAGAGACATTTTAGAGTTGGCTTACTCCAATATGTTTTACAAGAATAGAGACAAAGGTTTAAGGTTTATTTACAGGTGGTCCAATGGAATTGGAAGTGAAGACCCAGCGGGCATTAAAGAGTTGAAAAATATGTTGGGTTTGATTCGTTATGAAACTAGTGTAATTGGAAACCCAAATACTTCTACCAACGAAATGGATGCTATTTTTGCAAGAAATGCCACGAAAAATGAGTACGATGTTTTAGTTTACAATTACAATAGTAATTCACTTGACTATAGAAATAGCGAACCAATAGTTGTTTCCTTTATTACAGATTTACCAGTAGGAACGAAGCTGTATTACAGAAGTAAGTCCTACGGCAAAGCGAACAACAAACTTCAAAACTTTTTAGTTAATAACTCAAATTATGTGAAAAGTGATTTTGACAATAAAGGAGCTCCGCATCGTACTTTAACGCGTGAAGGATATAAAGCCTATAAACGTTATTATAACCCTAACTCTAGTGTGTTTACAGAATGGAAAAGTGTAATTACTACAGTAAGAAAAGATGGTAAGTCTGGATCTGAAGTTACTGTAAAAACAGAGATCAGGTCTTTTGCTTTCGAGAAATTTGAGTTTACTCCCTACACAATTCTACGTCCTTAAACTCTACATGCGCTGTAACATCGCCAGAATCGCTAGTGCCATAAGCACCATATCTCGTGTAAACTCTTTCGGTAGTATGGTTATGTTCAATATAAGTTTCAGAGTCACCTACTTTTATTTTTGAAAACGCAGTACCATCGGAATCATAGCCTGTTTCGTATGAAAAAGCGTATTCTTGATTGTAATTCAATGTAATAAAATCTTTTACATCTCTTGCGCCGCCAGTGTCTGAGGTATAAGGATTAATGGTAATATGTATTTCAAGTTGCACGTTGTTATTAGCGCCTTTTTTCGCGTAAATTAAAAATTGAGCGCTTCGGTTCGAGCTTCCAGCTTCTAAGCCTTTTAAAATATTACCGCCAGCATGAGACTGGATTATACAGGTGTTACCATCACTTAAATCAATTATTTTGAATGAACCAGAAAGTATGGTTTTTTTGTTATTGCCCTGAGTGATGTTCTTAAAAAATCGTTCTACTCTAGTTCTCGTACCATCATAGCGTATTGCGCCACCAGAAATCTTATAACTGCCCCAAGCATCTGCTACATTTTCGTAGCCTCCAACAGTATTATCGGTTCTACAATCTAATGTGCCTTTATTGTTAGGGTTTGAAACATCTTCGCAAGACTGTGACTGTGAAGCACTTGGTCCCAGATCTGGAAAGTCAGAAGCCTCATCGCAGTTCTGATTATTAGTCGGTGTGGTATCCTTTGGCTCTTCAGTTGTAGGTTCTTCTTGTTGTTGTTCATCTAAAGAAGAAGAATCGTTAGAGCAAGCTAAAATAATAACAAGCAGTATTCCTAGCGCAAAAAAAACAGTTTCTGGCATTCTAGGTTTTATCATAATACTTTTCATTTTTAGATAAAAGTTTGTCAAAAATACGCATTCATTCATAAATATTATCCTGCAATGTGCTGATTTATTTGTAATAATCATGTAGGTGCAGGATAATATAATTCTGCCATTATATTACCTTTCACACTTTAACTTAAAATAAATATTTATTACAATGAGAGTACGACTAATAAGTTTATTGTTTTTATTGATTATATGTTTTTCCTGCCACCAAATGTACGATGAGAATAGTAAGTTGGTATTTGTTGAATTATTGGTGAATTCAAAAGAAAAACCTTCATGTATAGAAAGCAAACAACCAACTTTTTCATGGGTTGTTAATGTTGATGGGTTCAATAAATCACAATCAGCCTACCAACTTTTAGTAGCGACCTCAGAAGAAAAATTAAATGAAAGTGACGCTGATATCTGGAATTCCGGTGAAGTAAAAAGCAACCAATCTACTTTTATTAAGTTTGAAGGAGATAACCTCAAAGCACTTAAAAAGTACTTTTGGAAAGTGAAGATTTGGGACGAAAATGGTACTTCGTCTTCGTGGTCTGATATAAACACCTTTGAAATGGGGTTGATGAACGAGGCTAATTGGGGAGACTCTGAGTGGATTACCTTAAATAATGATACTAGAACTTCAGAATATCGTTTTAGAGATTATAAAACGGGGCGAATGGACAAGCCAGTTCCTGTGGCTGGTTTTCCAGCAAGTTATTTTAGAAAAGAACTGAATCTTGAAAAAGATATTGAGAATGCACAGGTTTATATTTGTGGATTAGGCTACTACGAATTGTATTTGAATGGTGAAAAAGTAGGAGACCATGTGTTAGACCCTGCACCATCAAATTACGATAAACAAGCCTATTATGTAAACTACAATATTACAAAGGATTTAAAATCTGGTAAAAACGCTTTTGGGATTAATCTGGGAAATGGGTTTTACGGGCAAAATATTTCTTGGAAAAACGATCCTGAGTCAGACAGAGATTTGGCTTTTGGGCCACCAACAGTACGTTGTTTAGTGAAAATAAAATTTACTGATGGTTCAGAATCCGATTTTGTTTCAGATGCCTCTTGGAAAGAATCTACAGGCCCTATTGTGTTTAATAATATTTATGGCGGGGATACCTATGACGCTAGATTTGAAATTGGCGATTGGGCAAATGTTGGGTATAACGATTCAGATTGGGGAGATGCGAAAGAAGCTTCACCAAAGGTTAAAAAGATTAGTGCACAACAAATACCGCCAATAAAAAAATTACAGGAATTGGAGCCTCAGAGTGTGTTCAAAGGTGCTGATGGTGAATGGATTGTAGATTTCGGACAAAATATTGCGGGTTGGGTAAAACTTAATGTAAAAGAAAAAGAAGGACAGCTAATTGAAGTTATTACCACAGAAGCTTTATTAACTGATGGCAGTGATATCTTTTTGGGTTCTACTGGTGGAGGAGCTAATGGTATGCCTCAAATTTATGAATACATCTGCAAGGGTGATGGACTAGAATCATGGGAACCTAAATTTAGCTACCATGGTTTTAAGTATGCAAAAATTAAAGGTATTTCAACGAAGCCAGATGCGAATATGATTAAAGCGGTTTTGGTGGCTAATGATATTCAGGAAACAGGGAGTTTTAAGTCGTCTGATGACCTACTTAATAAAATGCACAGTATTAGTAAATGGACCATTGTTGATAACGTTCATGGTATCCCAGAAGATTGTCCGCATCGTGAAAAATGTGGCTGGTTGGGTGATGCCCATGCCTTTTGTGAGTATGCTTTGTATAATTACGACATGTATGATTTCTACAAGAAATATATGGAAGACATTCGTACCCAAATGCGTCCAACCAAAGGGCATAATAATCCAGAAATTAAATTTCAAGTGCCCACTATGATTGCCCCAGGTAAGCGCACTTCAACTTATGCCAAAATTGATTGGGGCGTAGCAACCATGTATCTACCGTGGTACAACTATAAATTTTATGGAGATGATGACATTGTAAAAGATTATTATGAACCAATGAAAGGCTTAACCGATTTTTACCTAAATTTTAAAGGTGAAAATGGTATTATGCAAGATGGTATGGGAGATTGGTGTCCACCACTGTGGGATAGAAGACTCAATCCAAGTGCTATGGAATGTGACCCCATAATTTCAGCAAACGCCTATTTCTATGATGTTTTAGAAATAATGGAACAATTTGCAAATATGAATAATGATGCTGATTATGAATTGAAAATGAAGCAAGAAAAAGAAGCCTTAAAAGTAGCATTTAATAAAGAATTTTTGATTGAAATTCCAGAAACCAATCACAAATGGTATCAAAGTCAAACGGCTACGGTGCAAGCGTTACAGTTTGGTTTGGTTCCAGAAACTGAGGTTGATAATGTGGTAAATGGTTTGGTACATGATATTGTTGAGGTAAAAGGTGGGCATCATGCAACAGGGATTCATGGGAACAGATACATTTATACGGTATTATCTAAGTACGGGAAAGCAGATTTGGCGTATCAAATTTTAACAACACCAGAGTTTCCTAGTCAAAACTATGTCATGAATTCTGGCTTCACCACATGGCCAGAACGCCAGTTTGTTTGGGAAGAGATGGAAGGACCAACCAATTCGTTAAACCACCCCATGCATAGTGGATTTGCAGCCTACTTTTATGAATCACTAGGAGGTATAAAATCTTCAAATAAGCATACAGGATACAAGGAATTTCTTGTAAACCCTGAATTTCCTAGTCAAGTTACTAGTACAGATGTTTCGGTTCCTACACCTTATGGTCTTATCAAGAATGCTTGGGAGGCTAAAGATGGGAATTTGTCTATGAACCTAAAGGTGCCCTTTAATACTCAGGCAAGCGTTTATTTGACTTCAGATGAATTGGAAACGCTGTTAATAAATGATTTGTCTTTTGATGAAGCTAAAGACAAATATAATCTAAAGCTTGATGATAAAACGAGTGTAATTTTAGGTTCAGGAGTGTATAAAATCACATATTCAAAATCTTAAAAATTAATTTTTAATCTTGTTAGGTTCGTGTTTTAATCGCTATTATGGAGACTTATGAAATATTATAAGAAAATAGTTGTCTTCACTTTCTCAATGATTCTGTTTGGGTGTAAAGTTCAGAACAAGGTTGAAAAAAGTGAAAGATCTAGGGTTATCATACTAGCTGATATGGGTAATGAACCAGATGAGGTTCAGCAAATGTTACACATGCTTATGTGTTCCAATACCTTCGATTTAGAAGGTCTTATAGCGGTTTCCAGTCCGTTTAGAGGGTTAAATCATCCAAATCCGGAGTATCAAACCTTGAAGCCTGAATTATTTCACGAGCTTATAGATGCCTATGAAAAGGTATTACCTAATTTAAAGCTTCACGCCAAAGGATGGCATGAGCCCGAGTATTTAAGACGCATTGTGGTAGTTGGGCAACCTGATAACAGGCACATAGGTATTGGTGATGGAAAAAGTACGGAAGGTTCTAATTTGATAATTGAAGCATTAGGTAAGGATGATGATAGGCCCATTCATATCATTTGTAATGGAGGTGCAGGAACCATAGCCCAAGCACTTTTAGACTATAGGTCAACCCATAGCGAAGCCGAATTACAGTCAGCCATAAATAAGCTCTACGTATTTGAAAACGCTGGACAAAGTACACTAGGTGCTTGGACCTGCAGAGAGTTTCCAGAAATTCATTGGATTAGAAGTATTTACCAAACAAAAGCCTATGGAGGACCTTGGGCGCATGACTTAGGGCCTCACCATTGGAAACCTTTTGATTATTCAGCTAAAGGACAAGACGATTGGGCTAATGCGCATGTTAGAACAGGGCACGGGCCACTAGGTGAATTATATCCTGTAAGAGCTTATATTAACGAAAACGCCTATTTCACAGAAGCATTACCCAATTTTATTGAAGGTGGTGGAACCATACCTTGGATGCGTTTTGTGTCCACAGGGCTTACAGACCCAACACAACAAACTTGGGGAGGCTGGAGTGGCAGATATACCCTTGAAAAAGTGGAGAATATTCCGGCCCGATTCGACTTTGTGGCTAAAGAAGAATTACAATTTAAGCCTTGGGCGATGTATACTGATGCTAAAGATGTCTGGACAGACCCTGAAACAGGCAAACAATATGCCGATAAAAATACAGGTATCTTCAGGTGGCGACAAGCTATGTGGAATGATTTCAAGGCGCGAATGGATTGGTGTGAAAAGCCATTTGAAGACGCTAATCATTACCCTAAGGCGGTTATCAATAATGATGAAAGTGATGCAATTTTATTTTTGGAAAGTGAAACAGGTAAAATATTGACTTTTGATGCTTCAAAGTCTTCGGATCCTGATAATGATAACTTGAGATTTAATTGGATTATGTACTCTGAAGCAGGTAATAAGCCATACAACAAAGAGTTTCCAATTGAAAATTCAACAGCTAATAAAATAGTGATTGAAATTCCAGATGATGCTCAAGCTAAGGAGTTACACCTCATACTAGAAGTTTGGGATGATAACAAAATAGTTCCTTTAGTCGATTATAGACGTGTGGTAATTAAGGTTAATTAAGAAACGAATTTATGATGAAGAGATATGTAATTTATGGTTTAGTAGGTGGTTTGTTTTTGTTGTGGAACTCATGCAAGCATCAAGAAAAAAATGAAATAGTTTCTTCCGAAGTAATAGAAGAAAGTATTAAAGAACCCACCATTGTTGAGCAAATAACTGTGGATTCTGTATGGGCAGCTAATGGTGTTGCTTTCGATTTACAAACTTTTGGCAATCAACAGTATGTTGCTTATTTTGATAAAAATAGAATGATGACTGTTGCCTCTAGGCAAATTAATAGTAATCATTGGATAAAAAAGACACTACCTAATCAATTGATTTGGGATTCGCACAACTATGTTAGTTTGGGTATTGATGAGATGGGATATATTCATGTGAGTGGTAATATGCATGTAGATCCTTTAGCTTATTTCAAAAGCGAAAAACCTTGGGATGTAACAACCATGGTAGAATTAAATACCATGGTAGGTGATGATGAAACAAGAGTAACTTATCCTAAGTTTTTTAATGATAAATCAGGAAGACTGTTGTTTTCTTATAGATCTGGAAGTTGTGGCAACGGTAATATTTTAATCAATCATTTTTCACCAAAAAATCAACGCTGGGAGCGCTATTTAAACAAACCATTATTTGAAGGTGTTGAGAAAGATGATGATAGAGCTGCTTATCACAAATGGGTTAAGGACTCAAAAGGGAATTTCCACTTTGTTTGGATGTGGCGCTGGACCCCAGATGTAGAAACTAGTCATAATATAGGTTACGCAAAAACCCCAGATTTAAAAAACTGGGTTAATGGGGTAGGCCAAATTGTGAATTTACCGTTTAAACCCGAGGATGAAGCGGTAATGGTTGATGCCACACCGTCAAAAGGTGGTTTACACAACAGTAGGTATAAATTATTCTTAACCCCTCAAGATGAACCAATAATCGGCTATACTAAATATGATGAACAAGGGTTGACTCAGTTGTATCTAGCAAAATTGGTAGAAGGAAAGTGGATTTCAAAGCAAATATCAAAATGGAATTTCAGATGGAAGTTTATTGATGGTGGAGCCTTCATGACCATTGGAGGAACCTTTGATTTTGTAGGTATTTCCAATGATAACATTTTGGCAATTGATTGGGAAACTGAAAAAGGAGAATCGGGTCGATACATGGTAGATTTAGAAACTTTGGAGCCTACAGGTGGTACAGCTGAAATTCAGCTTAAATACCCTAAAGATTTAGAAAAATCGTTAACCAATAGAGAAGGGATGCTTGTAAGAATAGCTTATGAAAAAAGAAATCCAGCCAATAATAACTCAAGATATGTGCTTAAATGGGAAGCTAAACATGGAGGGTTCAGACAACATGCACCGAAAGTTATTCCTGAAGGGCCAATTAGTGAATTAATACTGCTTAAAATACAGTAAAATTGAGTAGTTTTAGGAGATTTTATGAAACTTAACCAACTACCCCTTATTTGTTCTAATAAATTCTGTCAGATTACTGACTCATTAAGTTGTTACTCAGTGTATCATAATAATAATTAAATAATAAATAAATTAATTTTAACTAAATGAAAAACTATTTTGTGGGCTTACTTATATTAAGCATTGTATCATCATGTAAAAGTGAGAAAAGTGATTTTGTTCCACTTTTTAATGGCAAAAACTTAGAGGGGTGGGAAGTGAAAAATGGCACGGCACCTTTTACTGTGGAAGATGGTGTAATTGTGGGAACTTATGTCACAGAAACGCCTAATACTTTTTTATGTACAAAAGAAAATTATAGTGACTTTATTTTAACTTTTGAAGGTTATTTGGGTGAAGAAACAAATTCTGGAGTCATGTTTAGAGCTCAGAGTACTCCCGAGTATAGAGAAGGAAGAGTACATGGGTATCAAATGGAAATGGATCCTACAAACCGAAAGTGGACTGGAGGTATTTATGATGAAGCCCGTAGAGGGTGGATTTATAATCTAGAAAGAAATGCGGCTGCTAAAGATGCTTTTAAACTCAATGCATGGAATGAATTTCGTATTGAGGCCATTGGTAATAACTTAAAAGTTTGGGTTAATGGCATTCAAACTGCCGATGTAGTAGATGATATGGATGCCTCTGGGTTTATAGGTCTTCAAGTACACTCTATAAAAAACCATAAGGAGCTTGAAGGGCGTCAAGTGAAGTTTAAGAATATTCAAATTTGTACTACTAATTTAGATAAACATATAAAACCAATTGAAAAACCAATTGAACAGAGAAGTTATTTAAAAAACCAATTAACAGAGCGCGAAGTTGCTGAAGGCTGGGAACTTTTGTGGGATGGAAAAACAACGAATGGTTGGCGTGGTGCCAAGTTAACCGAGTTTCCACAAGAAGGGTGGTCTATAGAAAACGGGGAATTAATTGTAGCTGATGCAGGAGGAGCAGAATCTGAAAACGGTGGAGATATCGTTACTATAAAAAAATATAAAGATTTTGAATTGCTAGTAGATTTTAAATATACCAAGGGAGCAAATAGTGGCATAAAATACTTTGTTGATACTGAGCTTAATAAAGGAAAAGGATCTTCAATTGGTTGCGAGTATCAAATATTGGATGATGCATTGCACCCCGATGCTAAACAGGGAACTAATGGAAATAGAACGTTAGCATCATTATATGATTTAATAACAGCTAATGCTAAGAGATTCAATCCAGATTTACCAGCAAAAAAACGTGTTAACAGATATGAGTGGAATCGTGCTCGTATAGTGGTTAAAGGAGCAGACGTTGAGCATTATATCAATGGTATATTGGTTGTAAAGTATAACAGAAGCGGTCAACAATGGAAAGACCAGGTTGCCGCAAGTAAATATAAAGATTGGCCTAATTTTGGTGAAGCAGAGTCGGGTAATATTTTATTACAAGATCATGGAGATCAAGTATTCTATAAAAATATAAAAATTAAAGAATTATAATATGAGCACATCAAGAAGAGATTTTATTAGAACAACGGCGGTTGGCACCGCTGGAATCATGGTAGGAGGGCTTTCAATGTCAGCTCAAAGTTATAGAAAGATCATAGGATCTAATGATAGAATTAATGTTGCTATTGCTGGTTTAGGGCGTAGAGCGGGAGGAATATATACGCCTATTGCGCTAGAAAGAAACAATGTGGAGTTAGTTTATCTGTGTGATGTTATGGAGAGTCAACGTTTAAAGGCGGCAAAGAAATTGTCTACTATGGTGGATTATAAGCCTAAGTTAGAGAATGATATTCGCAAAGTTATAGCTGATAAGGAAGTTGATGCATTTTTTAATGTAACACCAGATCATTGGCATGCGCCTGGGTCTATTATGGCATTAAAAGAGGGAAAGCATGTGTATGTAGAGAAGCCATGTAGTCATAATATGGCGGAGAATGAACTGTTAGTTGCTGCACAAAAAAAGTATAACAAAGTTGTACAGATGGGTAACCAACAACGTTCGGCAGAACATACCATTGAAATTGTCAAAGAAATTCATAAAGGTATCATTGGGGAACCATTCAAAGCTGTAGCATTTTATAACAATAGAAGAGGGGAAGTTCCTTTACAAAAGGCAGCTCCTGTTCCAGAAGGCCTAGATTGGGAATTGTTTCAAGGACCTGCAGTAAGAAGAGACTACACATCAGAAACTTGGAATTATAACTGGCATTGGTATGGATGGAATTACGGTACGGCAGAATTAGGAAATAATGCTACACATGAATTAGATGTAGCGCGTTGGGCACTAGGTGTTGATTATCCAAATTTTGTAGAAGTAGATGGGAGAAAAACAACTTTTAAAAATGATGGTTGGGAAATGTATGATACCATGGAAGCTAAATATTCCTTTGATAATAATACTACTATAGTATGGGATGGCAAAAGCCGTAACGGATATTCTACTTATGGTGCTGGTCGCGGAACTATTATCTACGGTAGTGAAGGAACTGTTTTTGTAGATAGAGGACTCTATCATTTATATGACAGAAAAGGAGAGTTAGTAAAAACCGTGAATAGTAAAAACTCAGAAGGAGGTTTAGCGCTTGGAGGCGGAGGCGGTTTAACTACATTGCATGTAGAAAACTTTTTTAATACAATTAGAGGTAAAGACTCATTACAAGCTCCAATAGATGATGCGTCCATTAGTATGGCATTGGTGCATTATGGTAATGTGGGCTACCGAATTGATAAGAGTTTTAAAGTTGATTCCAAAACAGGTAAAATGTTAGATAAAGACGCTATGAATCTATGGGGTAGAGAGTACGCCAAAGGTTGGGAGCCCAAGTTATAAATTACTATTAATGGCAAGAACGAGAAGAGACTTTATTAAATTAAGCTCATTGTCGGCTACGGCTATTGGGCTTGGGTTGGTGGCTTGTAATTCTAAAGAGCGTTTTATATTAACGGAAGTTCCAGATTCTGAACGTATAAAAGTTGGTCTTATAGGGGTTGGAAACCGTGGCAAGAGTATATTAAAGGCTTTAGAGTTTGTCCCAGAGATTAAAGTAGAGGCTTTATGTGATACTTTGGAGTTTCAAATGGATACTGCTAAGCAATATATAGCTAATCCCGTAGAGACGTTTACTGATTTTGAAGCGCTGTTAGCATTAAAAACAATAGATGCTGTAATCATTGCAACACCGTTACATGAACACTTTAGAGTGGTTATGGCTTCATTTGAAGCAGATAAACATATTTTATGTGAAAAGACTTTAGCTTACAGCATTGATGAATGTAAAGAGATTAAGAAAAGAGGTGATCAAAGCAATAAAGTGTTTCAGGTATCATATCAGTATCAGTTGCATCCCATTTTTAATGCCATAAAGAATATCATTAATGAAGGGTATTGTGGTACCATTACGCGTATTGATTGTTATTGGGACAGACACAGTAATTGGCGAAGAAAATTGCCAGACGAATCCCTTGAACGTCAAATAAATTGGCGTATGTATAAGGAATACTCTGGAGGGTTGGTAGCAGAATTAGGTTCTCATCTATTAAATATGGTTGATAACCTATTGGGTACGCACCCAATAAAAGTAGTAGGGACTGGAGGGATAGATTATTGGAAAGATGGTCGTGAAACGTTTGATAATGTTAATGTTTTATTTGATTATCCTAATGGTGTAAAAGTAGGATTTCATTCTCAATTGAGTAATAGTTATGAAGGGTATCAAATGAAAATCTACGGAGATAAAGCTACCATTATTTGTCATGGCATGAAGAGTGCAGAAATTATCCCAGAGGGAAAAAAGGTTGATGAAAAATGGAAAGATAATGTAGATAGTGTAACAGGTGCCTCAATAAAGATTATTGATAACGATAAAAAGAGAAAAATTTATCCAACAAAAAACGAACACCTTATTTATCCAACAGACAACGATAATTTTAATGTTACCTGGCATTTGTATAAAAATTTTGCAGCGGCCATTAAACAAAAAGAACCTCTCCTGTTAGGACTTAAGGACGGCTACCAAAGTGCCATTTCGGTTCACTTAGCTAATGACGCCATTCGTAACGAAAAAATTGTACGGTGGTTGCCTGATTATAATATCTAGTAATACGTAAATTAAAAAGTCTTAATGAAATTAATATTTAGTAGAGGATTAGGTTTGTTTACTCTTGTTTTTACTGCCTTTTTTGTGTCATGTAACTCTAAATCAGAAAAAAGAGAAGCCATTAAAGCAGAGTTTGTTACCCAAGCTCAAACAGGGAGTTTTGGAGACCAAGGCGATGGTACCTATATCAACCCCATTTTAAATGCCGATTATCCAGATTCAGATGTTGAACAGGTTGGCGATACCTATTACATGATTACCTCAAAGCAGCACATGTCTCCAGGAATGCCTATTTTAGAATCTAAAGATATGGTTAACTGGAGTAATGTTGGTCATGTTTTTGATAGCTTATCGTGGGCGCCAGAATATAATTGGGACAGAATGAATGGCTATTCTTTTGGAACCTGGGCAGGAGATTTGGCCTATCATGAAGGCACTTGGTATTGCTACCAAATAGATTACCAACATGGTTTAATGGTGTCAACAGCTAAAGACATTAAAGGCCCATGGAGCAAACCAATATTCATGTTGCCAAAAGCCAAAGTGCTAGACGACCCAGCAGTATTTTGGGATAAAGAGACTCACAAAGCTTACGTTATTCTAAATACGGCAGGAAAGCAAAAAAGCCCCGATAATAAAATAGAAGGTAATGAAAACCGAATTTATGAAATGAGCTGGGACGGTACCAAAATTCTAGATGAAGGTAAATTAGTGTATACAGGTATGGGAGCCGAAGCTGCTAAAATTTACAAAATTGAGGGTACGTGGTACATTTTTTTGGCACAATGGACTATGGGAGATAAATCCACCAAACCAGGTGTCAAAAATCCAAAAAACGATAGAAAACAAATTGTATTGCGCTCTAAAGAAAGTATTTACGGGCCTTATGAAGTAAAAACGGTTTTAGAAAAAGGAACGGTGTTTAACAATCGAAGTGCTAGCCAAGGGGCATTAATGCAAGCCCCCGACAAATCATGGTGGTATATGCATCAATTGATTCAAAACGATACCATTCCGTTTCAGGGTCGTCCGCAGTGTTTAGAACCTGTAAATTGGGTTGATGGTTGGCCAATTATTGGTATCGATGAAGATAACGATGGTATTGGCGAGCCTGTAAAACAACATAAAAAACCTATTGATGGCTTCCCCATTTCGGCACCAAGTTCAGATGATGATTTTTCATCTTCAAAATTAGGGTTTCAATGGGAATGGAACCACAACCCAAGAAATACATATTGGTCGTTAACAGAGCGTTCTGGTTGGTTGCGTTTAAAGGCTAGTAAAGTGTTGCCAAACAAAAAAGGTTATGGCCCCAATATTAATGAGTGGACCAACAACGATGGCTCCGATTCAGATTTCTGGAGAGCCTGTAACACCTTAAGCCAGCGTATTATGGGAATTACTACAGGAACAGCTGAGGCTAAATTTGATATTTCTGGTATGCAACCACATCAATTGGCAGGTTTTGTTCGTTATGGAGGTGTATTTAATTTGTTGGGTGTAGAAGTAGATGAAAACGGAGAAAAGCATATTTTTTATATGGATACGTTTGGTAAAAAAACATCAGGTCCACAGATTGTTGGCCCCGATTTTTACGTTCGAACTACTAATAATGGTAATCAAGCCAATTACGAATATAGTGTAGATGGTGAATATTACTCAGATTTTGGACCAACCTTCACTATTGCCTTTGGTAAATGGACTGGAGACCGTTTAGGATTCTTCTCTTGGAACGAAAAAGAAGATGCTGGACATATAGATGTTGATTGGTTTACATATGATTATGATGGACCAAAAGCGTCAAAATTAAATTTAAAATAAAAAAAGTGAAAGTAACAAGTTCTATTAAGGTATTATATTTTGTTGTAATTATCAATTTTTTGGGTTGTAAAAGGAATCAACCAGAAACCATTAAAATTGATAAAAAACCAAACATACTATTCATTTTAGTTGATGATTTAGGGTATCACGATTTAGGTATTACAGGTAGTACATTTTATGAAACGCCTAACGTAGATAAATTAGCAACCGAGGGTGTTATGTTTACCAATGGCTATGCAGCAAGTAGAGTTTGTAGTCCGTCTAGAGCAAGTATTATGACAGGAAAGTTTACGGCGCGTCATGGTATTACCGATTGGATTGGTGCAAAAGCAGGTAAAGACTGGCGTATAAGAAATAGACATGATAAAATGTTGCCAGCAAATTATGTGATGCAATTACCAAAAGAAGATATAACCATGGCAGAAGCTTTTAAGGAGCAAGGTTACAAAACCTTTTTTGCTGGTAAATGGCATTTAGGAGGTGAGGGCTCTTATCCTGAAGATCATGGTTTTGATATTAATATTGCGGGCATTGACGCAGGAAGTCCAAGAGGAGGTTTTTTCGCCCCATGGAACAATTCTAAGCTTAAAAATAAACTAAAAGGTGAAAATCTAACCCTACGTTTGGCAAACGAAACCGCAGATTTCATAAGTAAACATAAAGACTCAACGTTTTTTGCATTCTTATCCTTTTATGCAGTACATGCACCTGTGCAAACTACCCAAGAAAAATGGCGTAAATTTAGAAATAAAGCAGATAGCATGGGGATAGCCAATTCTGGTTACCAGATGGAACGTATTTTACCCATAAGACAAATTCAAGACAATCCTGTTTATGGTGGATTGGTAGAATCTATGGATGATGCCGTAGGTGTAGTTTTAAAAGCTTTAAAAGATAATGGAATTGATGATAATACTATTGTGGTGTTTACTTCTGATAATGGCGGTGTGGCTTCAGGAGATAACTATGCTACCAGTAATTTGCCATTAAGAGGTGGTAAAGGCTACCAATGGGAAGGCGGTATAAAAGAGCCCTTTTTTATTAACGTTCCTTGGTTAAAAAGTATAAAATCATCAGAGGTGCCTGTTGTAAGTACAGATTTGTATCCTACACTTTTGGATTTAGCAGACCTGCCTTTGAATGCAAATCAGCATGTGGATGGTTTAAGTTTGAAACCCATTTTAGAAGGTAAAGATTTTGATACGAAAAGACCATTGTTTTGGCATTATCCGCATTATGGAAATCAAGGAGGTGAGCCTTCTTCCATCATACAAAAAAATGGTTGGAAGCTTATTCATTATTGGGAAGATGGGCGAGAAGAATTGTTTAAATTGCCTTCTAAAGAGAATGATAGTGAGAATGTAATATCTCAGTATTCGGATATCGCTAATAATTTAAGCAATGAACTACTCGCATGGTTAAAAGAAGTTAATGCAGCATATCCAATAACTGATACCGAGTTTGATGCTAATAAACGAAATCAATATTTGAACAATTTGGTAAACAAAAAATTACCAAATTTGGAAAAGCAAAGGTTGGATATGTTATCTCCAGATTTTAAACCTAATGATGATTGGTGGGGCAGTCAAGTTTATCATGATTAAAGAGTGTTAAAAATTTAATACTGGTTGTATTGTTTAAATGAAAAAAGGAGATGAAATATTATCATCTCCTTTTCAAAAAAACTAAAACAAAACTAACTCAAAAACTATTTTATTTTTAATTGATACGCTTTAGCTTCTGGTTTCACCATATATTCTTTCAATGGTTGGGGACCACAACTTCCGTTACCCACAGGACCCTGCTCAAAATCGATGTTCAATATATGGTAGGGATTCTCTTTTAATTGATAAGAAAAACGTGCCTTTGCCAATTGGTGCGCATCATATTTTTGCAAGGAAAAGTTTATCGGCTTGTTACTACTAATATGTAATTGCGTATCCTGCCCCTTTACTTCTACCCAACGCACTTCTGAGCGATTGCCATTGGCTTGTGGTTTAATATAGTTGGTAAATAAGTCCTCTATGGTTGTATTATAGACGCCCATGCGCATCCCGGTTTTACGATCAGAATAAGAACTGCCGGGTCCTTTGCCATACCATTCGGCCTGATTGTACGCTTTGGGGATTTTGGCTGTATATCCGATACGCGGCAAAGATGCGGGTAATTCTTTACCAAAAAAGTCCACATTTAAGGTAGCTGAAACAAGCCCATTATTCGCTATTGAAAACACTTCGCGCGTTTTTATACCACTGCTTTGGTTAAGAGATGCGTGTGTTTTCACAATGGTAATTTCAGCTTTGCCTTCTAGCACTTCAAACTCAAAAGACTCGACCGAGCATTGTAAACTATCAGGACGGAAGTTATTCCAATCCTTACGAAACGAACGGTCATTATCGACAGGCGCACGGTAAAATGAAAGTGCCATACCATCAGAAATGATTACTTTATCGTTTTTAAGTGCTTTATGCAGGTTTCCACTTTCCTTATCAAAAATGAAGGTATGTTCCGAAGCTTTAATCACAAGCTGATCGCCTTGTTCTTCAACGGCAACTTCCCCCTCAGCACTCAACAGCATTTCTTTTTGTTCTTGAGGAGTCATTACCCATTCCTCAAAAGCAATTTCATAGCCTTTTTCTGCCCATAAAGTGGATTCCTTTAGTTTTGCTGACAATTGCAATACATACTCGTCATTTGTATTGTCCACCGCTTGCCATTGTGGCAAATTAATTTTGGTGCTAGATAAACCTTTCAAGCTTAAGCTAAAGGGTGCACCAGTTAACTTTTTACCATTTTTCAGCAAAGACCATTCAAAATCAAAATCCTGTAGATTAGTGACGTGGTACTTATTGTTGATTTCGATTGTCCCTTTCGTAAAATCTTTCAAGTCGAATGCAATTTCCTGATAAGCTTTTTTCACCTCCTCGGTTTTACTCGTAGGCGTTTGGTCGGGTAATACCAAACCATTGATGCAGAAAGACCCGGAATTGGGGGAATCGCCAAAGCTACCACCGTAAGCCCAATAATAATCCTGTCCGGGCATTCTACACTTTTGGTGCGCTTGTTCCACATCATTTATTTTTACGCCATAAGTCCCATCTGTACCTTTTGTCACCCCTTGATCTGACCAGTCCCAAATACATCCACCAATCAGGTTAGGGTATTTTTCAAATACATCTACATATTCCTGTAAATTACCGGTGCTATTCCCCATGGAGTGGGCAAATTCGTTGAGTAAGTAGGGAAGATCGGTACCCTCAGTACCCAAGTGAATTAAATCATCTACTGATTGGTAACGCCCAAAAAAGTCGTATTTCCCAAATTTAATGATACCACCACCGTAGGTATCGTAAGACACGCCGCCATCAATAATATGATAGTGCGTTGGTCGTGAAGTGTCTAACGCTTTGGCTGCGCGCTGCATGGCTTCCATATTTACGCCATTACCCGCTTCATTACCAAAAGACCAAAGTATCACACATGGATGGTTTTTGTCTCGGTGCATCATAGCTTCCAGTCGTTCCACATGTGCTTTTTCCCATTTGGAATCTTTCGCCAAAGATGCTTCTTCATACTTCATTCCTTGCGATTCTACATTGGCTTCGTCAATCACCAAAATGCCATATTCGTCACATAATTTATACAAATAAGGAGACGCCGGATAATGAGCCGTACGAATGGTGTTGATATTGTATTGCTTCATCATTTTAACCGTCTGCTCCATACGTTCCTTGGTGATGTATTTGCCATAAATTGGGTCGTGTTCCACCACATTTACTCCTTTAATAATAAATGGGTTTCCATTGAGCAACAATTCGTGTTTATTGGATATCGCAATATCTCTGAACCCAATTTTTGTTTGAAGTTCGTCAATAAGCTCATCGCCTTTCTTTAATTGAATTTCTAATCCATACAGGTTGGGCGCTTCGTTTGACCAAGGGGTAATGCTTGCAAAATCTGTTGAAACATTCACCACGACATCCGCATCCACTTCCTGATCAGTCAGTACCTTTCCATTATTGTCCTTTACAGAAATGTGCAGACTGTATTTCTTTAGTTTCTTTTCAAACTTATTGCTTAAATCAATTTGCAGGTTCAGTTTGGCACCATCACCTACTAAATCTGTTTTTACAAAGTAATCACGAATGTGTACCGCTTCTTTTTCTACCAAAAATACATCCCTGAAAATTCCACTCATACGCCAACCATCCTGGTCTTCGAGGTAGCTACCATCGCTCCAACGAAATACCTGCATACGTAAGGTATTTTTTCCTTTCTTTAAATAAGATGAAATATAGAAGGTTGCTGGCGACCACGAATCCTGACTGTAGCCAACTTTTTGGTCGTTAATCCATAAATAAAAAGAAGAGGCAACGCTTCCAAAATACACATATACGTTTTTGTCTTTCAATTCACCCACCTCAAATTCGGTTTGATAAATCCCCACAGGATTGCCATTGATACCGGCAATAAAAGGCGGGTTTTTATCAAACGGATAGATTTGATTGGTATAAATAGGTGTACCGTATCCCTGCATTTCCCAGGCTGCCGGCACTTCTATTTTATTCCATTTCTCGGGTTTAGCATTGGCAGGTACTTGGCTCACATCATCGTAATACGCAAAGTCCCAAATGCCGTTGAGCGAAGTTACATCATCCGAACTGTCGTCATAAAACAAAGTTGCTGACGGTTTTTCTTTATTAATTTGGGTGACGTGTTGATTTTCCCAATCGTTGGATTGGGCGTTTGCACTTCCAATGATCTGAAGCACGCCTATTGCAAATCCTACTTTTCTCAAAATCACCTTAATATACTGATACTTCATGTTACTAATATTTTGTAATTAATCAATCATCGGAATTTAAAATTGTATTATACTCTGTCCGTAATTCTTCTAATTTCTCAGGGTTACTTTCTACTAAGTTATGTTGCTGCCCTATGTCTTCTTTTAGGTTATACAACTGCTCCACTACATCGCATCCTGTTTCAATATTAACGTTCTTTTGTACACGAGGGCGCTTAGGATAGGCTGGAATAAAAACCCAATCACCTTTTCGGTATGCTGTTCTTCTTATTTCACCAATCACAAGGTTCTCTCTTCCTCGATCAGACTTGCCCAGTAGAGCAGTCAACACATCTTTACTATCAGTATTCGGAGCTCCTACACCTAATAGTGTTGCAAAAGAACTCAATAAGTCAATTTGACAAATCACCGCATCAGAAACTTTAGGTTTGATAATACCTTTCCAGTACGTAACAAATGGCACACGCATACCTGCTTCGAACAAACTGTATTTTCCTCCTCGTAATGGGCCTGCAGGCTTGTGATTACCAAGTTTTTCTAGAGCATCATCATAATAGCCATCATTTAACACCGGACCGTTATCACTTGAGAATATGATAAGCGTGTTTTCCATAAGCCCTTCCACTTCAAGCGTTTTAATTAACTCACCGATGCACCAATCGGCTTCCATAATTACATCGCCGCGAGGCCCCATAGTTGTTGTTCCTACAAAGCGAGGGTGAGGGGTGCGTGGTTGGTGTGGTTGCTGTAAAGCATAGTACAAGAAAAAGGGTTCGTCCTTATGGGCTTTTACATATTTCTTGGCTTTATTGAGGAAATAATCCGCAATATCCACATCTTTCCAATACGCATTTTTCCCACCTTTCATAAATCCTATGCGCGGAATACCATTGACAATAGAATTGTTATGTCCGTGATGGGGCTTCATTGTTACCAATTCTGGATGGGTCTCACCTGTTGGTTCCCCTTCAAAGTTCTTTTTGTAATTCACATAGATTGGATCATTCTTTTCTAATCCTACGCCATATCCATTTTCGATATAAATGGTAGGCACACGGTCTTGTGTAGCTGCCATAATTACAGAATAATCAAAACCAACCTCATTGGGACCAGGTGCTACTTTGCCGTTCCAATCCAGGCTGCCATCACCCAATCCTAAGTGCCACTTTCCCACAATACCGGTATGATAGCCTGCTGATTTCATTATTTTTGGTAAGGTAATCACGGCCGTATCGATAATAAGCGGTGCCGAACCCGGAAGAATGTGCGCATCTTTATTTCGCCAAGGATAGATACCTGTTAGCAAGCCATAGCGACTTGGTGTACAGGTTGACGAGGTTGAGTAACCCTGCGTAAAACGCACCCCTCCATTGGCCAACATATCCATATTAGGTGTTTTAAGCTCCGTTGCTCCATAGGCACTTACATCGCCATAACCCAAATCGTCCAAATAGATAAGAACAACATTGGGCTTTGTGGGTTGCTCGTGTTTTTTGCAGGAGCTAAATACTACTATTAGCATCAGTAGCATGCATGAGTATTTCGCTGTTATCTTCATTTTATTATACTATTGGCTTTCGGGCATTTTGTGGTTAATGCCGCAATACGCACTATTCTATTTCAAAAGTTTTATAAGGGCTTACAACGGTTTTTACATTGTTTACTTTGTCGATGTGATAATTTTCACGGAATTCTTCCCGACCATAATAGCCGAATTTTTTAAGGTAATATTCGCGCGGATGAATTTCCGTTTCTCCAATACGTTCAAGTTCTTCCATTAATTGTTTTTCAAGCTTTTGTTGCACTTCCTTATACTCTGGTTGATTTACAAGGTTATTCATCTGATAGAAATCGTTTTTATCGTCGAAAAGCATAGATGGTCCATCAGGTGTTTGTACATAGGTGTACTGATTTGTGCGTACAGCACGGTACTCGTCGGTTGGAAATGCGATCCCAAAGGGACTTAAATTCATGTATAAAGCGGCTCTTTCTTTGTCTTGTTCCGGTGCCTTAAATACCGGCGACAAATCATAACCTTCAATGGCCTCGGGAATATCGATATTACACAAGGACAGTAAGGAAGGCAGAATATCGGGGGTGGTAATGGCTGCTTCGGCCAATTTCCCGGCATTGCTTCCCATATTGGGGTAAGCCACCAAAAATGGCACATTAGCCGATTCGGAAAAAGGTTGGTGTTTCATGTATGGTCGAAAATCGTGCCCACCCATCATTTCACCATGATCGGATGTAAAAACAATTATCGAATTGTCGTAAATCCCCAGTTCTTTAATTTTACTGATGATATCGCCAATAGCTTTGTCGGTTGCTGTGCAATGGGCGTAATACCCCTGCAACTCTTCCCGGGCTTTTTCCTCCCAGCTTTCAGGAACATTTGGCGGAAGTATTAGTTTTTCCGGCGGATACAAAGCTTTTAATTCTTCGGGAGCCGTTTCATGCGGAAAATGTGGAGTTCCGAGCGAAACAAATAAACAAAACTGATTGTCATTATTCACATGATTCTCCATGTATTTATTGGCCTCATCGGCAATGGCATATGTTGAATAGCCTTCCCAATGTTTTTTATTTGGGTTGTCGTTCTCAAAATAATGTTCATTTACATAATTGTGGTCGCATTCCGACCCTTTCCAAAATGTCCAGCCCTGACGACGTTCCGGGGCAACATTGCTTCCTCTCCCGTGGCCGTCGAGATGCCACTTCCCCAGATAGGCAGTGTTGTAACCTGCTTCGTTAAAGATTTCAGCAAAACACAATTCTTCCGATGGCAAGTACAGGTCGTTTATAAACATACCTGTAGAGGAAGGATAACGCCCTGTCATTAAGGATGCCCGGTAAGGCGTGCAAACCGGAGTTACCGAAACCGCATTTTTAAAATTAACGGCTTCCTTTGCGAATTCATCTAAATGCGGCGTTTGTACCATATCATCGCCGGCATAACCCAAGGATGATGCTCGCCATTGGTCGGTCAAAATAAAAATTACATTGGGCTTGAGTTCGTCTTTTTTTGATTGGCAGGATGCTAATAATAGCACTGCTGCAAGGAATAATAGATTTCTCATTTTTATATTTATTTTTTTGTGACTTATTTATAATTGCATAAATAATGTAAATTCATTAATTTATTTTTCATCATTAATAAAAATTTCCTTTACCATTTCTGCGCTCACTTCAGTCGATGGATTGAAATCGTCTGAAGAAATGTACTTCAATATATTATTGCGTAGCAAGGTTGTTACCGGGCGTTTATCTAAATCATTTTCAATATCGATGGAACAAATGACCAATTTGCCATTCCCCACTTTTGCTTCTGTGAAAAGTGATAGTTTACGGTTGATTTTCCAACTATCGATGGGCTGCATGGCCGATTGGTAGTCTTTAGGCCAGGCTGCTTCCGAGTCATAAGAATCCAACACCATAGGATGTGCATAGGTAAGTACATCCCACCATTGCCAGTTGATGTGCTTCTCAGTTGGGAAATCCCGAAAAATGGGGTGTGAAGTATCAAACAGCACCCCTGTTGCTGATGACTGCCCTTCGTTTTTACCAAAACTCGTCCAGTAATGGTTGGTAAAACAAATGGGTAATTGATCTTTTAAATCTTTCTGCTGAGGCAATAATAAAACAGTTTTTCCTTGTTCTAATTGAGACTGAACATTGGCATCCCAAACTTGCGCCACGACAATATTTTTAGGTATTTCTATTTTCTGAACCTTTGGAAATACCCACAAGTCATAGGTATTAAAAAATTGTTTATCGGAAGATTTTAATTCCAAAACCAAACGGCTTGCTTGGTGAACTTCTAGCTTAAATACTGAAATATCACCCACTTTTTGCCCACTACCCTGAGTCATCGTTTTTTGCGGAAGTGTCCAGCGCTTAAGCACTTCTCCTGCTTCGTTCTTCAATTCGGCAATAACCTGCAAGTCCAAGCTTTCTTTACCAAAATGGCTCACCAAAATATCCGCTTTAAAATCGTTGATAGAAGTAAGTATGCGTTGAGGCATAGCGGCCAGTAAAACTGTAGAGCCATTCCATTGCCCCACTTCTTCAGGGTTTACATACGATTTTGCATCGTAAAAAGCATCCGTAAAACCAACCGGTGCAGTATGCTGTCCGGTAAAATCGGCTAATCCTAACCAATGGTACCCCGCCAAACCCGGTGTTCTGTAGGCGGCTTCCATTTCTTCACGGGTAAGGGCGACTTGCCATTTACCCGACGCTTCAACGAACTCTGGTAGCTGTTCATATACGCCTTTTGCTTTCATTTGTTCCCGGGCAATTTCGAGGTAAGTGGCTTTCAAATAACCCGTGTATTTGGGTAGTTCGGATTCAATGTCAGGGAAAGCACAAATTTGTGCTGTTTCGTGCTGAATGATGGGGCGCTTCTCCCTTTTAACCGCCTCCTGCCAATTGATAACGGTCTGAGGAGCCCTGTTTATAAATGCTGAATTTTGAGGTTTCGGAGGCCAACCTGCCTGGTAACGAGCCGGCACAGTAGGCTCTTTCCCTGACTTTCGGAGCACTTCAAAATCGGCACCCTCATTACAAAAGCCTTGCTTTTCGTAATTGGCATTGGCCTTAATGGTATATAAATGGCGACTGTCCCATGCTCTCCAATTCTCTAGCAATGTTTTAAATATCTCGGGTTTTCCTCCCTTTTCATTCCCTAAGCCCATTTGAATAAATGAGGCATGATTGCCATAGGTGTCTAAAATCTTTTTCGACTCTTCAAGGAAAAAGTCCAGCTGTTCCTGTGTAGTTACAGACGCCCACTCCATGACTTCCGGTGCCAGGTAAATCCCCATCTCATCGGCTGCAACAAAGGCAGCACGCGGTGGACACCACGAATGGAAGCGAGCCATATTCAGTCCAAAATCTTTATAAACTTGCCATACCCTTTTCCATGCATCCACATCCATTGGAGCATAACCTGTCTTGGGCATTACAGCACAATCTGCATTTCCTCTTATAAACGTTTTTATCCCATTAATTGTAAATTGGGAGCCATCTACCTTAAACTCCTTCATTCCAAAATTAAGCGCAAAGCTGTCCAAGAATATTTTTCTTTTCTGTTTAACGCTTAATTTAAGGGAAAGGTTATACAAATTAGGATCAAACTCATCCCATACTTGCATTCCGTCGCCCAAAGGATAGGTTAAATGAACAAGCATCTTGGAGTCGGCTTCGACCTCTCCCGAAAAAGTAAGCGGTGTGGGATCGTGTCCATTTCCATTATACCCTCTAGCATCCGCTTCAATTTCCCAGGTGGCTTTTTTGAGCGTTTGTAAGCCCTCAATCTCAACTTCAACATTGACCAACTTTTCACTAATATTTGGAAAGGTGCGAACAGACTTGATGCTAATAGGAGCTTGCTTTCTTAACTCCATTTTGCCCACAATACCGTTCCAGGTACCAGCCGTTTGGTCAGAAGTTGCATGTGCCCTTGAACCTACATCCACTAATGGGGAATTATCAATTCGCAATACAATGGTATGTTTTCCCGCTTGTAAATTCTTTAATAGATATTCGTGAGGAGTACCCAGACTTCGATTTGAACCTACAAATTCGCCGTTGACCCACAATTGGGATTCCCAATGGCAGCGTTCGAGAAAAAGAACGCCATTTTCCTGGTTCCAGTTGCTTGGAATTTCAATTTCTTTCTTAAACCATACAGCACCTATGTAATATCGGTCGGGCACCAAAAAGGCTTGCGTTTTAAAGTTTTCAACATTGCTGTACTCGCTCAACCATGGCCTTTCTTTAAACCAACCTTCCAGAGTTTCACCATCCCACCAAATTGTCGTTGGACCAGGTACTTCACCAAAGCCCTGTTCTTGAATACAACCCGGAAATTGAAGCACCTCATTGAATGCAACTTCTTTAAACCACTGCTCTTCAATACCCTTTTTCTGCGGATCAAGTTTTAATTGCCATTCTCCTGAAAGGTTAAGTGATTCCTGTGCAAAAGCAAAGTTACACGGCACAAGCAATAGGATATAAAATATTGTTTCTTTCATCTAACTATTTGTAATTTACTTATAATTTTATTATGAATTGGTACTCTTCAGCAAGCGGTTTTAACCAATACTTTTCCATAGGTCTGAGGCCACAACTTCCATTCCCTAGTGAGTCAAGTTCAAAATAGATGTTTAACTTGATTTATACATCATAATTTTTCCAAATTTTCAGTTTGGGTTTTTATCTAGTCATCATTGTCTTTTCAAAATTTTAAATCTTCCTTCTTTATACTAGCGGCTAAATTTTTTTAATCTACAGTGTATATCTACGTACCTTTTATTATTAATGTATACCATATCACATCGTCTTTAACGAATACTTTTACTTTAGTTACAGCATTCCTTTATAAACCCCATGAGTTAATGGTTTTGTTGAGTTAAAAAGCGATGTTCTAAAAGGAAAGCAAAAGGTATTAATAATTTTGTGCTTTTAAAATTAACAATTATTCCAGCAAAACTATTTAAGTTAGCAGTGTTTACACTTGGGGTCTAGTATTATATGTTACTTCTACAGCGCTATTGGTCTGTAAGTAGCACTATTAGTAAATTTCGGGGCCTTTTTTACACGTATTTGCTTAACTTTCTTTTACCTGATTACAGGATGTCGCCATATAAAGCGAACATCCTATTATCAGTTATACTTGAATTTGCGTTTTAATTTACATTTTTTGTATTAATATCCAGGATTTTGTGGCTGTAAATTAGGACTAACTTCTAATTCTCTAATAGGGATAGGGTAGAGTAGCTCATCAGCTGTTATGATATAAGACTCAGGTTCTATACCAACAATATCTGATGAAGGCATAGTTGGGTTTGCAAGTTCTTCTTCACCATGTGCAGTCATTACTTCAACAGCTTTATCAGTTCTTACTAAATCAAACCAACGATGATTTTCAAAGGCTAGTTCAACTCGTCTCTCGTGTGCAATAGCATCTCTAAAAGCGGCTTGATTAGGTAAATCTGTAGGAGTCAATGTAGGTAAACCAGCACGTGTTCTTACCATGTTAAGTAAATTAAAAGGTGTGTCGGTTTGATAGCCCTGCTCGTTGATTGCTTCTGCTTGCATAAGCAAAGCATCAGCATATCTGTAAATTGGCCAATTATCAGGTGTTCTAGCAAATTCTGGATCAGAATCATTATCATATTTTTTAATATACCAAACGGGACTTGGGTTTCTGTCAAAATAGGCTATAGAGATATCTTTTCTTAAATCATTAGGCTCATAAGCATTAACAATACTGTTAGTGGGAATATTTCTTCCACCGCCACCATCGGGACCTACAACAACCACACCTCTAGAATCTAATGGTGCAAAGGTGTAAATAAATCTACTAGATTCACCTTCTGGACCTTCTTTGAATTGTGCTTCAAAAATAGATTCATCATGGTTTTTATTTGTTGGGTCAAAAACTGCTGCATAATCATCTAGTAAACTATATTGATTAGAACCAATAATATTATTTAGCTGAGATTGGGCATTAGCATAGTCTTGTCTGGTTAAATATACCTTGGCTAGTAACATTCTTGCAGCTCCCTGAGTAGCTCTCCCGACATCGCTTCCAGAGTAAGATGTTGGTAAAGCAGACACAGCAAAGTTAGCATCAGAAATAATAGACTCATAAACTGTAGCGGCAGGAGTTCTGGTGATTGCGAATGCTTGTTCTGGAGATGTTATAGGTTCTAATACCAAGGGAGTATCTCCCCAATAACGTACAGCAACAAAATAGAAATAAGCTCTAAAGAATTTAAGTTCTGCTTCGGTACGCTTTTTAAAGTCCTCATTAAGATCAGCACCCTCTAAAAAAGATAGGGTAAAGTTAATATCTTTAATGGTATCATATATTAAGGTCCAGGATACATTTATCCAAAATGCTCCAGAATCCATAGTGAAACGATCTATAAAGTTGAATTGTCGGCTACCACCAAGTTGACCACCATCAAGAAGTTGATCAGGCATGGTATTGTCAGATCTTACTTCTTCGAGAATATAAGCATCTGTTACATATTTTTGTAGTGCAGAGTAAACAGCAATGGTGGCTTGTTCAAAATCTGCCTCAGTTTTGTAGAAATTACCATCTGTTTGAAAAGTTTCGGGTGGTATGTTTAAAAACTCTTCGTCACAACCAGTAATAGCGAAAACGATAACAAGAAATAACACATTTCTTAACCTTAAAATTGAATTATATATTTTCATTGTATCTTCTTTTTAAAATTTAATGTTTGCACCAAACGTAAATGTTCTGTTGGTAGGGTATCCAAATTCATCAATACCTAGCTGTTGTACATTATTTCCAAAACGACTTACTTGAGGATTCCAACCACTATAGTTGGTAAATTTAGCAGCATTTTGTACACTGAGGAATAATCTCATTTCAGATAAAAATTTAACTTTATCTATAAGTGATTGTGGTAGTTTATAACCAAAGGTGATATTTCTTATCCATAAGTGATCACCTTTTTCTAACCAGTGCGTACCCGCTTGATGTGTGTTTCGAAAATGAATTCCAGGGATTAAACCATCTCCGGGTTCACTTGGTGAAATGAATCTGTTCAAGAACTTTGAACTCACGTTCCAACGACCTTTTGCATTGTATAAAACTTCATTTGCTTGTGGTAAAATATCATACCCAAACATGCCTGTTGCTAAAACTGATAATGAAAAATTCTTATAGTTAAATACATTATTAAACCCAAGTATGACCTTAGGATGTGGATTTCCTATATCTGTCTGATCTAAACCATCTATTGTACCATCCTCATTTATGTCTCTAAAAATATAGGCTCCGAAGTCTCTTGAGCCAGGTGCAGCTCCTAAATTAGGATCATCTAACTGTGCTTGCGTGGTAAATATGCCATCAACGGTCCAGCCTCTAAGCGAACCAACTGGTAATCCTACTCTGGTAACATTAAACCTTGAGTTGATTTCAGAAATTTCATCAGGCAATGCTGTAACCTCATTTTTTAGGAATGATAAATTTAAATTACCATTCCATGAAAAATTACCATCACCACTGTATAGATTTGCTCCTAGTTCTATATCTAAACCTGTGTTTTCCATTTCACCAACATTGGTTCTAACAGTGCCAAAGCCAGAAACCGCTGGAATAGATAAATTAAAAAGCATATCTTCTGTGGTTTTCTTGAAATAGCTCACATTTAAGCTTACCGCGCTATCAAATAATGCCATTTCCATTCCAATATCAAGTTGAGTACTTGTTTCCCATTGTAATGTGCTTGACGGTAAAGATGTTAAAGATTTCCCTAGAGCAATATTATCATTAAGAACATAATTAAAATTATTACTTAAATCATTTGCATTAGGAATAGAAATTACGTTTCCAAAACGATCAAAATCACCGATAGCGGAGTTACCTGTAATACCATAACTTCCTCTAAACTTTAGTTCGTTTATAAAACCATCTTTAGGAAAGAAGTCTTCTTCAGAGACACGCCAACCAACAGAAGCCGATGGGAAATTTCCGTATTTGTTATTAGCTCCAAATCTGGAGGATCCCTCTCTTCTAAAGTTTAATTCCAAAAGGTATTTAGATTTGTAGTCATATCCCACACGCGCAAAAAACGCAGCTAAAGACCAATTGCTGCCATCGGTCACCGCAGCGGTAACTTCGGCAGCTTCAAGATAATTTAAAACATCATCACTTGGAAAACCTCTCCCTGTAACATTGGTGTTTTCACCAGATTGTTTTTGTGCGGTATACCCTAATAATGTGCTAACGGAGTGGTCTCCAAACTTGTTGTCATAACTTAGGAGGTTATCAATCCCCCAGTTTGTTATGTCTCTTTTTGAATTCGTAGCGGTATTTACAAATGGAGGGGCTCCTGGTGATAAGTTGGAGGCGTTACCAATTCTAAACTGCCCTATTGTAGTTGGTGTGAGGGTATTTTGTTCTGTGGTTAATACACGACCGTATAATTGTGGTTTATAATGTAGTCCAGGTAATATTGTAATGTCGAGGTTAATACTTGCGTTTATATCTCTTTGGATAGTATTGTTTTTACGCTCTAAAGCCTCAAAAACAGGATTAGCCCGTGCAAAATACCCCGGGGAATCTGCTGCTATAAAAGGGATAATGTCTCCATTTTCATCGTAAGGAGATTTTAGAGGACTGGAAGTTATTGCTTTCATTATAATACCTCTAGAGCCATCTTCTGGTAATAAGTTATTCTCAGAAAATGCTACGGCTACGTTGGAACCAACTTTTAACCAATCTTTTACATTGGCGTCTAAATTTGTTCGTAAGGAGTATCTTTTAAAATCACTGTTAATAAGCACGCCTTCTTGACTTAGGTAACCTCCTGACACAGCTCCTTTAAATTTACTGTTGCCACCTCTAAAAGTGACGTTATGGTCTTGGAATAGGGCATCTCTAAAAATGAAATCCTGCCAATCAACAGTTTTAAGATTAGGGTCATTTAAAGCATCAAGGTAAATTTGAGGAACTGCGTTGTTTGTGCCATTACGATCATTAAGCTCTGCAACCCTTTCTGCATTATACTGAGCATATTGACGAGCATTTAATACTTTAGGTCTCCAGCCATTTGGAACACTTTGAATACCTGTAGAACCTGAATAGGTAAATTGAGTTTCAGCTTCTTTTGCTTTTATAGTTTGAATTAAAATTACACCATTGGAACCTCTGGCACCATAAATGGATGTTGAGGCTGCATCTTTTAGAACTGTGATTGATTCTATATCTCTTGGGTTTAAACTTTGAGGAATACCGTTCCCTATAGGGAAACCATCAATAACAACTAATGGCTGGGTTCCAGCATTAATAGAGCTAATACCTCTAACGCGTATTGAAGGCGCTTCACCGGGTGTTCCTGAATTATCATTAATGATAACACCCGAGACTCTACCTTGCATGGCTTGACCTGCTGTAGTATTTGGCATATCTTGAGCTCCCTTCAAATCTACTTCAGAAATGGCCGACGTGATTTTCTTTCTACTTTTAGAACCATATCCAACAACTACAATTTCATCTAAACCTGCGGCATTTTCTGTAAGTTTAATAGTAATTGGAGTAGAGGTATTGGCGGTAACTTCTTTGGTAGTAAAGCCAATGTAAGAGATAACAAGTATCGCTCTATCTGATGATACATTGAGTGAAAAATTTCCATCAAAATCTGATGTAACGCCATTACTAGTTCCTTTTTCAATAATGTTTGCTCCTGGTAAAGGAGTGTTATTGCTATCTACTACAGTACCCGTTACGGTTTTTTGAATATCTTTTTTAGTACTTAATTCTTTAACAGGCTCTTCAACATAAATAGCGCCTTCTTTTGTGAGTTTAAAATTATAGTTGCTTAGTTTTGATATTTCTTTGAACAGGTCAACTATTTTGATTTCCCCTTTTTTAACTTTAATTTTTGGAGTTTTATCAAAACTTCCTGAGCGATAAATAAAATTGTATTCTGTTTGTTTTTTTACAACATCAAGAACCTCCTCAATGGACATTGTAGTGTTTTCAGGAAAGGTGATTTTTTCATCTTGAGAAAATCCATTTTCAGTGCTTAAGGCAAAAGTTAAGAATGAAAAGAAAAAGATAAGAACTTTCATGGTAAAAAGTAGAGGCGCTTTTAGATGTGAAAAATAGCACCAGTTTAGCTTGGTTTTCATAAATTTGAATATTCGTTAATAATTAGTTAATTGATTTTTAATGAATCTCGGGTGGTTGTTTAAATTTTCCAGGTCTAGACACCACCCATTTTTTGTTATTATATCATAGTTATAGTTTTATTGGTTATACGGTATTTTACTTCATTGGTATTTTGAATAATATCTAAGATTTGTTTTAGGTTTGAGTTTTTCCTGAAAACACCATTAAACTCTATAGTTTCTTTTGTTTGATCTTCAAAAACTATTGAGACATCGTACCATCTGGATAATACTTTAGTAATCTCTTTTAATGAGGTGTTTTTAAAACTAAATAAGCCATCTTTCCATGATATTTGATTGTAAACGTCTACCTGAGTAACATTTAAACTTTTAGAATCAAGGCTTAAACTTGATTGCTCACCTGGTATCAACTTTTGATATTGATTATCGAGATTCTCAACTAGTACTTTTCCTTCAACTAAGGTAGTAAAGATTGTGTTTTCATCTTTATAGGCTTTAATGTTAAACTGAGTACCTAGTACTTGTACATCTTGACCTTCAGAATGCACAATAAAACCTGAACCATTATGTTTTGTACTTGGAGACACCTCAAAATAAGCTTCACCATAAACTAGTTCAACTTCTCTGGTCTTGTTAGGTGTGAAGTCTATTGGATATTTAAGCTTTGTTTCAGAATTCATCCAAACTTTAGTGCCATCTGCAAGTACTAAATAGAATTGCCCTCCTCTTGGAATGGTTAGTGTATTTTGTCTGACAAGATTACTAGATATAGATTTTGCCGATTTATATACAAGTTGTTCTCCATTACTGGAGGCTTCGTTATTATTATAAACCATACCCTTTTCCAAAGCTATTTTTGATCCGTCATCTAGTGTTAAGGTTGCTTTATCAGTCCCTATTTTTATTGTGTTGTCTTTGGCTACCTCATACTCCTGATGAATTTTGGATTTATCCTTAAAGGAATTGAAATACCACAAACTTCCAAAAGAAATAAACATGGCTACAGCTGCAGCATATTTAAGGTTTAAAACACTTTTTTGAGTATCAGTTCTTTTTGAAATTTTATACCATCCCTTTTCTAAATTGACTGTATCAATACCCCTATTGTAATTTCGTTGGACTTTTTTAAAATAATCACGATGTCTCTGTGATTCATTGTACCAAGTCTTAAAAATTTTCTCATCTTCTTTTGAAAGCGTTTGTTTTATTTTTTTTATGATTAGTTTAAAATCCATAGTGTTAAAATCAATAATGATTTATTGATAGACAAAAGAATGTATAAAAAGGGTGACAAAAACTTATTAAAAATTTAATTCTGCACCAAAAAAGTAAAGTGTTTCTCAAAATAAAGCGGCTTGCATTAAAATTTTATTGTGGTTTTTTTACATTAAAAGTTAAAAGCTGTAGCGTTAAAGCTTTTTAATTCTTTTTTAATTTCGGGGTTTGTATAATGTCTCCTTCATTATAAAAACCAAAATAATCAATTGCATGGTTTTTTTGTCTTATCTTAAGATGTCACTTTTTTAAATAATAATCTCTATGCTTAAAGTTTTCATCAACAATACGCTTGAGTTTAGTACAATCTTAAATTTTCGAATCCTATAGATAAAACCTGTTTTTAGCAATAAGTTTTAGTTAATTTAGCTAGCTTGTGTTAGAATAATTCTAAATACAATAATCAATATTTAAACTGATGTACATATGAGGGTAAGACAACATTACTAATAAAATAAGTGAGGTGACAAAACTAATTTAAAAAGTGCTTTATTGAATAGAATAAATGTCTAGAGTTGTGTTATTGTTAAAATGAAGGTGAAAGTAAATAGGACAAACTGGGCTAATTTTACCTTGGCGCGTTTTAATTGAGTTTTAACTGTGTTTACAGATATGTTGAGTTCGTTTGCTATTTCTTTATATTGATAGTTGTTTACAAACCGCAACTTTACAATCAGTTTCATTTTGTTGGGTAAACTTTCTATTGATTCCAAAACTCTCTGATAAAGAATATGTTTGTTGTTATCTTCTAAGGTATAGGGTGTTTGAACATTTTTATTAGCATAGTCTAAAATGAACATATCATCAGTGTAAGATATTTTAAGGTTTTTTAATTTATTTAAACAGTGGTTCCTTACCATGGCATATAAATATGCTTTTAAACTTGTTTTTATTTCAATAGTTTCAGCTTTTTCCCAAAGACAAACGTATACATCTTGAACGACATCTTCACTTAAGCCTTTGTCAAACAAATATTGGTTTGCGTAAACAACTAATTCGAAATAATGCTTTTGAAAAAGCTTTTTAAAAGCTAAATGATTCTTATCTCGTATTTCAAAAAGAATTTCTATTGAATCCATTATTGTTAATTAACCTAAATCAGAAGTAAACTCTATTAATAATATAGAGTGTATATTTAAAGATATGTGGTTTTGCTTAATTAAAAAGGTGTTTTGATTTAGTTAGTTCTATTTTGGTTTTAAAAAAATTAAACGTTAGTTACGTGACTCAATATAGAATCAAAAAAGAAGATCACTATCCTGTACAATACTGCTTTAATTACGTTGTTTGTAAAGAGTATAAAAAAATGCTATGAAATTTCGCCTGTCAATACAAAAGAATAAAAAGATTAGAGGGTGAAATTTTCAATCAGTACTGTGCAGGATAAATATCTACCATTCATAATTTAAATTGCCAAAAGTCTAAATCTAAAATATACAATGAAAAATATACATATGTGTTTTGCTTTAATGGTTTTATCCGTTTTGAATATATTTTCATGTAGAAATGAAAATAACAATAAAAATGAGAATGCGTACCATTCAATTTTCAATGGAAAAAATCTCGAAGGTTGGGAAGGTGATTCCACGTATTGGCGCGTGGAGAATGGCCTTTTAGTTGGTGAGGTTACACCTGAGACACTTTTAAAGCGAAATTCCTTCATTATTTATAAAAAGGAACAGCCAGAAAACTTTGAATTAAAACTTGAGTATCGCATTAGTGAATTAGGAAATAGCGGAGTTAATTACAGAAGTGAGATTATTGACGAAATGCCTTTTGCTTTAAAAGGTTACCAGTGTGATATAGATGGTAGAAATAGATATACGGGTCAGAATTACGAAGAAAGAAAGCGTACCACATTAGCTTATATGGGTGAAAAAGTAAACATACCTTTAATGCCTGATAGTATTCCGATAACTAATATTCGTAAGAATGTTTTAAAAAATTGTTGGCAAATAAGAGTGGTTTTGGATACTCTTGGAACAAAGTCACAATTAAAATCGAACATTAAATCAAATGATTGGAATAAAGTTTATATCAAGGTAAATGGGAATAAATTACAACATTATATAAATGGCGTTTTAATGAGTGAAGTGACAGATTTGGATACTGTAAATAGAACTTTAAAAGGCTATATAGGCGTTCAAGTTCATGTTGGCCCTCCAATGAAAGTTGAATACCAAAATATACAGCTAAAATCTTTAAGTAACTAAGTTTTAATTAATCGAGTATCAAGCTTATTCTTTAGTTTGAGCCTTCAGTAAGTAATAGAGTTTTCAGCACATAACAGGATAGATGTAAAGTTATTAAATTTTACTTTTAAAGAATTATTTTTTAACTGAGTTGCTATGCTATTAAATGATTGTAAAAAAGTTTTCGGAGTTATTTTAATTTTTACATTAGTTTCAAACTTCTATACCTGTTCTAAATCCAATCCAGTAGAAGAAGAGGTTATAGTGACTCCAGATCCAGATCCCAATCCTGAAGAACCAGAAGGTATTGATGAAAGCACTTTAGATCCAAATAAAATTATAACAGTAAATACAGGTGCCGTTGTTGGGCAGTTTTATAATTTTTGGTCTACCCGCCCTATGATAAATCAAACAAGATTTAGTGCTTCTGGTTTTAGAAATTCACTAAACCCCATAAAAGATTATGTGAAAAGCTATAATCTGGTAAGAATAATGGGCGGTAGAACCGATAATCTTAACATGTTTTATCAGGGCGTCGATGCTTCGGGTAATATAATTACAGATTTTAGCGACTTGCTTACCAATATGCGTGATTTTATGAATACTGGTTTTAAGCCAAGAATTGTTTTAAGTAAAGTACCTTGGGAAATGGTTGCCAATAAAGTGGTTAATACCTACGGAAATACCAGTCCTCCTGATAATTATGATCATTGGAGACAATACGTGAATGCTTTTTTAACTACGTTGGTAAATGAGTTTGGTATGAACGAAGTAAAAACATGGCGGTTTAGAGTAAGTACAGAGCCTAATTATACACCTAACCACTGGAATGGTACCATGGAAGATTACTTTAAGCACTATGATATTACGGTTGATGAGGTTTTAAAAGTCATTCCAGATGCTATTATTGGACCCGGTAATATGTTAACCGAAGGAGTAGCCACTTATACCACCCAGCTTATAGACCATTGTGCTACAGGAACCAATTATGCCACAGGAGCTACTGGTACTAAAATGGATTTTTTTAGTATTTCCTATTACGAAAAAATAGATCAGAACACTGTAGCATTACCCGGGAAAATTGAGCCTTACAGAAACAAATTGAATAGCTATTCGCAATTTCGAGATATCCCTTTAGACATTCAAGAGTTTGGAATGTTGAGAGATGAAAATGGTGTAAGAGGTGTTAGTCTAACAGATGCTACCGAGTTAGGAGCTAGTTGGTACGCAACGGTGGCTGATATGGTCTTTGATTATAAGATTTCAGAAATTTATGACTGGGGACAAGAAATAGAAGCGAGCGATTTACCTCAAGGAAGAAAAAATGTAATGCGTATGTTTCAAATGATGGAGAATGGTAACAGGGTAGAAGCTATTGATAATTTTAGTGGACATGCAGGTGTAATACCTGTCATGAAAGGCGATGTTATGTATGTGCTGGTTTACAATCACAATCCATCTAGAACCAGTTCAAACAAACAAACTATTTATCCCAAGCTTACTGGTGGAATAATTCCCTCTAGTAATACATGGAAAATGAACGAATGGACCGTTGATAAAGACCATAGTGTCATGATGCATGAACTTTATAAGGACTTGAGAAATGCGGGTGTAACCGAAAAATCAAACGGCCGTATTTATGGTAACAGACCTTCAGACCGCTTTGGAGATGGTTGGAAAGACGTACTTAGTGCTAATTTATCGAAATATGAAAATTTAGCCAAACTGCAACAAACGGTAACAGATTCTGTTGTTGTAAAGCGAGACGGAAGCCTAATACTTCAAGTAGATTTAGAGCCTCATAGTGTAAAACTTATTGAGTTAATACCAGAATAAATAAATATGTTAAGAAGTCAATTAATAAAAATTGCAACCCTAGTTGTTTTAGGGTTTGGTTCTTTTTCATGTGATAATGTGCAAGAAAATAAAGATTATGTGTCACAGGAAACAAGAACAAAGTATAACTTCAATCTGGAATGGAAATTCATAAAGGAAAATCCAGAAAATGCTCAAGAACTAGGTTTTGATGATGTAGTTTGGAGCACTGTAAGTTGTCCGCATACCTTTAACGATATAGATACTTTTGACGATTTAAGTCATGGTCATCATGATGGAGAAGGTAATCATTGGAGAGGTACAGTATGGTATCGTAAACACTTTATGCTACCTGCTGAAGATGCTAATAAGAAAGTTTTTATAGAGTTTGAAGGTGTGCGTCAAATAGCAGATGTTTACATTAACGGGAAATTTTTGGGGCAAAACCAGACAGGTTTCATTCCATTTGGGTTTGATTTAACACCGTATCTAAAATTTGGAGAAAACAATGTATTGGCTGTAAAAGTGAATAACGACCGTGGTGATCATTTTAGAGACAATTTTCCTTTAGTATGGCATCATGAGCATTGGCATCCTAATCATGGCGGGATTTACAGAAACGTATTTCTACATGTTACAGATCCACTCCATATCACATTACCCCTTTATGATAATTTAGAAACATTAGGAACGTACGTATATTCTGAAAACATTACTGCAGAAAATGCCGATGTTACTATAAACGCCGAAGTTCAAAACGAATACCCTGATGCTAAAAAAGTGGTTTATGAAGCTAAAATTATTGATAACGACGGTAAAGTGGTGGCAACAGCATCATCAGAAAAAAGCATTGAAGCGGGCGACAAATATATGTTTTCAGTAACAACAAGTGTGTCAAATCCAAAACGTTGGTACACTCGCCATCCTTATATGTACAACGTTGAAACTATTTTAAAGGTTGATGGAAAAGCCATAGATTCTTATAATACACCTTTAGGAATACGAAGCTTCAATTTTGATAAAGATAAAGGCTTTTTTAATAATGGCGAATATGCAAAATTACATGGTTGGGGTCAAAAACCAACCAATTCTTGGGCAGGATTAGGCGCTGCATTGCCAGATTGGTTACGCGACTATACCTATCAGTTAATGGACGAAGCTGGTGGTAATTTTATACGTTGGGGGCACTGTGCTGGATCACCAGCAGAAATTGCCATGGGAGACAAATATGGTTTTGTAACTCTTATGCCAGGTGTTAGTGGAGAATCTCAAGACGATGGCGAAACTTGGAATATCCGTATTAAAGCCTTTAAAGATATGATTGTGTATTACCGCAACCACCCATCAATTTTTATTTGGGAGGGGGGTAATTGGGCTGAAACCGAAGCACATTATCAAGAAATATTAGATGTCATTAATACATTCGATCCCAATGGAAAACGCCTTATGGGAAACAGAAGGGCTGATGTTAAAAATGATTCCGAGGGTTATGTGTCTATTGAAATAGGAACCGAAGGTTGGGAAAGAGAATATCCAGATTTGCCAATTGTTGAAAGTGAGTATAACCGTGAGGAAGCCCCAAGACGTATTTGGGACAAATATTCTCCCGACGATAATTTTTACAGTCACCAGAATATCAAAAAGAATACCTATAAATTAAATTCTGAAGAGTTTGCAGTAAACCAAGTAGATCACTGGTGGGAAAAAATGGGAAAGAAAACTTACCATGTGGGTGGTGCCAATTGGGTATTTACTGATGGGCCTCATGGTGGCCGTTGCCCAACAGAAGTAACAAGGGCTAGTGGAGAGGTAGATGCCGTTCGCTTGCCTAAAGAAGCATTTTTTGCCACAAAAGCCATGTGGCGTCCAGAACCACAAGTGCATATTGTTGGGCACTGGAATTACGATGAAAATACTATCAAAGATATATTCGTTGTGTCAAATTGCCAAGAAGTAAAGCTTTATGTTAATGATGAATTAGTGGGTACCAATAGCAGCCCAGAAAATGGTTATATTTTTAAATTTGATAAGGTTAGTTGGAAAACTGGTAGTATCAAAGCAGAGGCATATATTAATAGTGAATTACAAACCTCTCAAATTAAGCAAACGGCTAGAAAACCAGTAGCTTTAAAGCTGAGTTCAATTACTGGCCCTCAGGGTTGGTTGGCTGATGGTTCTGATATTGCTTTAGTTGATGTAGAGGTCGTTGATGCAAATGGTAATCGATGTCCTTTAGCGAAAGGGCGTGTAGATTTTACTTTTGAAGGAGCAGGTGTTTGGAGAGGTGGTTACAACAGTGGTAAACCAAACTCTATTAATAATCTGTATTTAGACATAGAGGCAGGTATAAACCGAGTGTCGGTACGTTCACTTTTAGAGGCTGGTAATGTGTCTATTACAGCGTCTTATGAAGGTCTCCCTTTGGCCAATATTAGCATAACATCTAAACCAATAAAAGTGGTTAATGGCTTAACAATAGAACTTCCTCAGGTATACCAAGATGTGCTAGCAGAGGAACCAATGCCTATATATACTCCTGAAATTCCAGAGTATATTCCTGGTAAGACCAATAAAAGTAAGTTGTTTACCAAGTTTAGTTACACAGGTGATGGTAAAGCTATGTTGCGTACTAATATGCACTGGGGTAAAAAATCACATACCGATTTAGAACATAATTATACAGTGATACCAAGATATCTTAACAAAGCCGAATATATAAGAACACCAAATTCTGATAAAAATTATTGGGCAAGAGATCAGTTACAGTTTATTGCTGGTGTAAAAATGCATATCTATGTACTTCATGATGACCGGGTTCCAAGACCAGAATTTCTTTTAGAGGATTATAAAGATACCGGTGACAATGTAAAATTAGATGACGCTGTTATGTCTGTATTTCACAGGTTGGCAGAAGCAGGTGAAAGTATTATTATGGCAGGAAACTCTGATGGTGAAGTTCCAGAAGATGCTAAAATGTACACGGTAATAGGAAAAAAATTCTAACAGCAAATTAAGATTAATAAAAACAAAAAAGAGCTTGGATAAAATATCCAAGCTCTTTTTTGTTTTTATTATATTTATTTTTTCTTTTGTTCAGGATTGTTGCTAACATAATTTTCTAAAAAGCTTTTTACTACTTCCATACCTCCAGCTTCTAAACCATCATTAACGTTAGCACCAGTAATCCAATATAATACCATACCAGCGTCAGAGCAGTCCCATTTGCCTTTTTGAAAGTTTACTATATTATCTATCTCTGCTATATTTCCAATGGTCCAGATGAGTCTAATACGTGGGTCTGAATGATTTTTTGCCCAGTCCCATTTTTTGTGGTCCAATTTTAAATTAATGTTCTGGTCTGGGATGCGTACTTCCTCAATACCAAAATCCAAAATCTGTTGCCAAGAGTAAAAATCACCAGCATTATCGTTAGCAGGATGGTGCGTTACTACTTTTACATACCTGTGCTTTTCTTTGGGTGTCTTTTTTAAAGCCATACCAATAATGTCTGGTTCTCCTGCCTCGATAATCCACAGCGGATCGTCTTCCGTTGAGGCGTTAATAGCCCAACATAAATCGTTTATGGTGGCTTCTCTTTGCCACATGGCATCGTAAAAGGTTAAAAGTTCAAACCCGCCCCAGCGTCTTGCAGTTATATCGCAGGCTATTTGCATTAAATGATGGCGTTCCTTTTCGGCACCAACAGATATTCTATCATCTCTTATTAAATCACAGCTATGGGAATAGTGAACCAATCTATCTTCCAATCCTGCAGCACGCAATAGCGCCAAGGTTATTGCAGTTCCGCCTAAGTCATCAGGGTCGGGCGAATTACCATCAGCAACAACAGCAATGCGACCAGAAGGTGGGGCTATTTGCTGTGCAGAAATAGTTTGGTTAAGTATTAAAAGAATGATTAGTATTAAGGATGTTTTATTCATTTTTATAAGTTTAGAAAAGTTAATATAATTAAAGTGTGTAATGTAATGATGTTTGTTTTACTTAAAATATGCAATAAAAATAGGGTAGTAAACGGAATATGTTAACCTGTGCTATCCTGTGTTTATAAAATATGTATTTGCATAAAAATGGATTAAAAAATAAGCCATTTATAAAAAAAATTAAATGATTTGTGTGTGCTGGTATTTTAAAAATTTAACAATTTTTGGGATGCAATTTTACTATGTTTTTTAGTTTTTTTTTAGTGAATTTTGAATAAAAAAGCAAAAAAATAGTAAAGTCATAATGACTAAAATGGTTTTGATTTTCAGATATTTAAGTCTTTAATAGCTGCTGAAACATCCTTTTTTCTATAAGAAAAATCTACGAACAGCACAGAGCATAACAGTAAGTGCAGGATACTTCACAAAATTTTAACAAATATTTTAGTGACCTATTAACAAATTAACTTAAAAATTTATGAAACTAAGAACTACACTAAATGAGGCACTTAATTTGAGGCAAATTAAGTTGTTTACCATTTTGTTTTTTTCGTGCGTGGCAATGTCGTTTGCCCAAACTGTAACAGGAACTGTTACAGCAGATGGTCAGCCACTCCCTGGGGCTACTGTTTTAGTTAAAGGAACTACAACAGGGACCAGTACTGATTTTGATGGAAACTTCAGTATCAATGCTGATGCAACCAGCACGCTTATTTTTTCTTATGTAGGTTATGCTACAAAAGAAGTGGCTGTTGGAAACCAAACAGTAATTAATGTGGTACTAGAAGCAGACAACGCTTTAGATGAAGTTGTTGTTATTGGTTATGGTACACAAAGAAAATCAGACTTAACAGGATCTGTATCTTCGGTAAGTGCTGAAGATTTAACTGTGGTGCCAGTATCTAGGGTAGACCAAGCCTTACAAGGTAGAGCTACTGGTGTGCAGGTAACACAAGTAAGTGGTGCACCAGGTGCAGGTACGGTGATTCGTGTTCGTGGTGGTAACTCTATTACGGGGAGCAATGAGCCACTTTGGGTCATTGATGGTATTGTTGTTGGTACCGACTTTAACTTAAACAACATCAACAGTAATGATATTCAATCCATTGAAATCTTAAAAGATGCCTCTTCTATTGCTATTTATGGGTCTAGAGGGGCGAATGGTGTTGTGTTAGTAACTACCAAAAGTGGTAGAGGTTCAGGAACTGGTAAACCACAAGTAAGTGTGAATATTTATACCAGTGCGCAGATGGTTCCAGAATTACCGCATATGCTAACGCAGGAGGAGCAAATTGATTACACCAATGAAGATGCACGCTATAGAAATACGGCGGAGCCTTTTCCAAATGATCCTTCAACCTATCCAGATAACGATTGGTTCGATTTAATTATGGGGACGTCTCCTATATATAGTGCAGACGTGTCTATTTCTGGAGCAACAGAAAATTTGAATTATTATAATTCTTTAAGTTATTTCAACCAAGATGGTTTGGTTAAAAGCTCTGGTCTTGAAAAATTTATTTTCAGATCTAATTTAGATTACACGTTAAGCGATAAATTAAAGGCAGGGTTTAGAGTAAACTACTCTAGAATTAGTCAAGATAATGGTGTTGTAGGTTTTAATAATGCTTTTGGAACTCTTAGAACACAACCTATTTATAATGATGATGGAACTTACAATGGATTTAATGATGTTATTGGGGCACCATTTAACAACCCTTTAGCAGCTATAGAGTTAAATACCAATGAGACGTTTACCAATAATTTATTAGCAACAGCATATTTGGAGTATAGTCCTATTGAAAACTTGGTTATTCGTTCTACGTTTAGTCCAGAGTTTAATAACATTAAGCAAAACAGATTCAATTCCAGTCAATTACCAGGGCTTTTGGCAATCAATGTGCCTGATGGAGGTGAAGCGAGTGTAAGATCAGTGGCTAGTACTGGGTGGAATAATGAAAATACTATTCAATACACTAAAGACTTTAATGAAGAGCATAGTTTGGTAGCATTGGCTGGGGCATCTTTTCAAAAAGTGTCAGTAGAGACTGCCACTGCACAGGCCTTTGGTATCACCAGTGATGCCACAGGATTCAATAACTTAGGCTTTTCAGACCCGGCAAGGTCAGTTATTACTAGTGATTATGAAGGATTTCAAATTGCTTCCTTTTTCGGAAGGTTAAATTATTCGTATAAAGACAAATACTTATTGACGTTAGTAGGAAGAACCGATGGTAGTTCGCGTTTTGCCCCAGGTAATAAATATGAGTTCTATCCATCTATTGCAGGTGCTTGGAAGATTACTGAGGAGCCATTTATGCAAAATCAAAATGTATTCCAAGATTTAAAATTAAGAGCAAGTTGGGGTAAATCTGGTAACCAAGCTATTGAAGCTTATAGAACTCTCGGTGTTTTAACCGAAGCTAATACTACGTTAGGAGGAGCTGAATTACCTGGTTTAACCATTGGTAGACCAGCGAACCCTAACTTAAAATGGGAAACTACCAGTTCATACGATATTGCCTTAGAGGCGTCTTTGTTTGGGGGTAAAGTATTTACAGAGTTTAACTACTACTACAAGAAAACTAACGATCTATTATTAGATGTAACCATACCTAGACAAACTGGGTTTACAAGTCAATTACAAAACGTTGGGTCTTTAGAAAATAAAGGTTGGGAGTTAATGATTAATTCAACTAACCTTACTAGTGGTGACTTTACATGGGGTTCTACAGTTACTTTATCATCTAATGAGAATAAAATATTAGACCTTGGTGGGGCTGAGTTTATTGATGTTACAGTTGATGAAATTTTAGGATCTGATAACACCCGTTTAATTGTTGGGCAGCCGGTACCTGTATTCACTGGCGCCAGATATTTAGGTACTTGGAAAAGTCAGCAAGAAATTGATGCTTCAGGATTTGCAGGTCCTGCTGTAGTAGGTGGAGCCAGATTTGAAGACGTTAATGGAGACGGCATCATCTCAACGGAAGATTATGTGATTGCCGGGGATCCTACACCAGACTTAATATTTGGTGTTGAAAATAACTTTTCTTACAAAAATTGGGATTTGTCATTCTATTTTCAAGGAACTGTGGGTAACGAAGTATTTAACTTGCTAATGCGTAATAATTATTTCGCGAGAGGAGAAGCTACCAAATTTGGAGGTATAGCAGATCGTTGGATAGAAGGTGTTAATGAGACTTCAGATATTCCAAGAGCGGGAACGGATACTGTAAGTGGTATACCACCAAACACAGAGTATATTGAGGATGGCTCGCACCTACGTTTAAAAACATTAAGGTTAGCCTATAATGTGCCAGTTGATGGCTGGGGACTTAATGGGGTTAAAGATGCTACTATATATTTCTCTGGAAGTAACTTGTTATTGTTGTCTAGTACACGTTTAATAGATCCGGAAGCAAGTAGATTTGGAAGATCAGGTTTAGGTAACATAGCACAGGGATACCTAAGTGGTCAGTACCCTAATCCTCGTGTATTGACCCTTGGTCTAAATGTAACATTTTAAAAAATAAAAAAATAGATTATGAAAACAAAACATATATTTTTATACGTCTTCATGATTTTCTCATGTTTTGCATGTGAGGAGTTTTTAGAAGAAGAACCAAAAGCATTAGTTTCTCCAGAAACGTTTCTAGCCTCGGCAAGTGATGCCAGGACGTTTATAAATGGTTATTATGCCATTTTAAAGAATAATTCCATTTATGGGCAGGTAGGGCTAGACCATTTTTACGATAACGGATGTGATATTATTGAACCTAACCGTGGGGCTAATTTTGTTGCAGGTATTGGAAATTATACATTGAATGAAGCAGAGGCTGATAGATCAATTCAAAAAATGAGTGTATCAGACACTTGGAAAGATTTTTATAGAATAATTTTAAATACCAATACGTTGATTTCTAGAATTGCTGATAATGAAGCGATATCACAGGAAGAAAGAACAGATTTTATTGCAGATGCAAGGTTTGTACGTGCCTTATGTTATTGGCACATCACAAATCTTTGGGGAGATGCACCATTCTATACAGAAGTGCTTACCCTTGAAGAGATTGGGTCTTTAGGAAGAACAGATGAGAATATTATTCTAGATGCCGTATTAGATGATTTAGAATTTGCTCAGGCAAATTTAAAAGATGCTTATACAGGTGCTGAAGCAGGAAGAGCTTCTAAGTGGGCCGCAGCTTTAGTTGAAGCTAAAATTCATATGAAAGCTAGAAACTGGCAAGCCGGTTTAAATAAATGTTTAGAAATTATAAACCAATCGCCACATGAGTTGTTACCAACCTATGCTGAGGTATTTGATCCTGATAATGAATACAATGCAGAAATTATTTGGTCTTTAGACTTTGCCAAAGATATTAGAGGACAGTTTGAAGAAGGTGTAATTAGAGCGGATGGTACATTACCTGGTTTTGCCGGTAACGGTAACTGGCGTCCAAGTATGTTCAACCCGCGTTTAAGAGACGAACCAAGAAATAATGATGATAGAGATGCTTTAATAGCGGCTTTGGCAGCTAATGGCGAGGCCATGAATGGTACGGGGCTGCAAATTGCTTCTAAAGACTTTGCTGAGAAATTCCCAATGAATGATTTACGACGTCCATTAAACGTTAATGACCAGTATGAAGGCATTCAATTAAATCATACTTATATGCCAAAGTTTATGAATTTAAAGTTGGACACCTCACCTCGATTTAACCACTCAGATAACAGAATGGTATTCCGTTTGGCGGATATTTATTTAATGGCTGCAGAATGTGAAAACGAATTAAATGGACCTGCAAATGCGTACCAATATATTCATCCTATCAGACAGCGTGCTTATGCAACTCAAGCAGAGTGGGAATTGGTAGGGCTTTCACAACAACAGTTTAGAGAAGCTATTTATGATGAACGTAAGTGGGAGTTAGCTGGTGAAGCATGGAGAAGATATGACTTGATAAGATGGGGTATCTTATTGGATGTGGTTCAAAACTTAGAATTCCGTTTCTGGGATCCAGCAAGCAATATCAGACCTTGGCATGTTAAATTACCTATTCCATTACAAGAACTTATCAATAATCCTGCGTTGTTGGAGTCAGATCCAACTAATAATGGCTACAGAAGTAATTAATAGCAAGTAATTTGTTTTTTTTGAATTGTTTAGTTTTAAAAAGCCGAAAGAAATTTTCTTTCGGCTTTTTTTTACAATTCGATTGGTAGAGTCATTCTCAGTACAGTACAGGATACAAAAATTCGTTAAGGATTTTACTTTTATACACAAATGCATTCTATGAAATTCTTTATTCTTGTCTCCATTTATCTTATAAGCACACTAAATGCATTTGCCCAGATTAAGCATGGACTAAGAGATGAATTAGGAAGACATATCATTCCTAGGGGATTTGTAGTTAATACGAACGACCATAAAGGAGACGTTTTTTTTAATACCGATGACTATGCCCGTATGGTTAGAATGGGGGCTAATGTTCAAGTAATACGCTTAGAATTAGGTAAACTCAGCAATTTTCCAGGAGGTAAACTAGAACCTAAATATCTCTTAAAACTAGATACTTTAGTCGCTTTAGGTAAGAATGCTGGTATTAAAACGGTGTTTAAAATGACCGTTTACGGTGTTGATCAATTTAAGTGGGAAGAGTTTTGGGAGAACAGAAACAGTGAATATGAAACTTATATAGATGCTTGGAAAGTCATTTGGAATAGGTATTCTGATGATGCTTCCGTTTTGGGGTATGATGTTGTAAATGAACCTAGAAAATTAACCATGGACATCTCCTATGACGACTTAACAAAAAAGTACCTCATTCCATTATACCAAAACATAATAGATGAAAGTCAAAAAATAAACCCTGATAAAAAAATACTACTGCAATCTATTTTCATGAATAAGGGTGAGAAAATAGATAATAATCAATATGCCGAAATTACAGCACCCATAAATAGAAAAAATATCATTTTCGCACCCCATATTTATCAGAATAAAATAGATTTTATAAAACGAAATATGGATCGTTTTAATAAAGAATCTGATATGATGAAAGCACCCATACTTATTGGTGAATGGGGGTTTCCAACGTTTGCGACTACCGATACCCTAATTTCAGGAGATTTAGGTCAATTACGGTATAGGGAGTTATATATTAGAACAGCTGAGATTTTTGATAAAATGGGAGTTGGTGCTATTAAAGCTTGGTTTTTAGGAAATAGAAGTATGCAAAATTTTCTTCCCGGAGGCCCTTCAACTTGGGCTATTTTTAGTGATAGCACCGATGCAGGAACCGTAGAACGTAAGTATATAACAGACGTCATTTCAAGACCTTTTCCGCAAGCCATTGCTGGTGATATTCAAAACTTTTTATTCAACCATGCCACCAGAACACTTCACTTAAATGTTATTTCAGATAATAGTAAAGGGGTTTCTAAAATATTTATAGGCGCTAATAGACATTACCCCGATGGATTTTCAATTATAATAAACAACAATTTTATAATGTACTATAACCCGATAAAGAATGTTGGATTGGAGACTTATAAATGTCCTGAGAATGGCAATCCCTCAGATTTTATATGGGACTCATATGCTCAAAAACTTGTTATTTTAAAGTGGCCCTTAGATAAGGAGGCGTATAACATAAAAATTGTTCCAGGGATTAGAAATTATAAATAATAGTAACAAATAAACATAATAATTAATGAAAAAAGCACCCCTATTAATTTTACTGGTATTAACTATTCTTAGTTGTAATACAAACTCAAAAGCCACCAGTTCTAGTCCAGAAGATCAAGAAATTGCACAAAAAGTTGAAGCGCTTCTTGCAGAAATGACCTTAGATGAAAAAATTGCAGAAATGACACAGGACGCTCCAGCCAATGAGCGATTGGGAATTCCTGTTATGAAATACGGAGAAGCATTACATGGATTATGGTTGGTGCTTGATTATTATGGTAATACAACCGTTTATCCGCAAGCAGTAGCATGTGCTTCAACCTGGGAACCTGAACTTATAAAGAAAATGGCATCCCAGACAGCAATAGAGGCACGTGCTTTAGGGGTTACACATTGTTACTCTCCTAACTTAGATGTTTATGCAGGCGATGCGCGCTATGGTCGTGTTGAAGAATCTTATGGTGAAGATCCCTATTTGGTGTCGCGCATGGGTGTAGCCTTTATTCAAGGGTTACAAGGTACAGGCGATGAGCAATTTGATGAAAATCATGTGATTGCAACCGCAAAACATTTTGTAGGATACCCAGAAAACCGCCGTGGTATCAATGGTGGTTTTAGTGATATGTCCGAACGTCGTTTGCGTGAGGTGTATTTGCCATCGTTCGAGGCGGCAGTAAAGGAAGCTGAGGTAGGCTGTGTTATGCCAGGGCATCAAGATTTTAACGGTGTACCTTGTCATATGAATACCTGGTTGTTAAACGACATCTTAAGAGAGGAGCTAGGTTTTGACGGATTTATTGTTTCTGATAATAATGATGTTGGAAGATTGGAAACCATGCATTTTATTGCTGAAACTAGAACCAAGGCAGCTATCTTAGGATTAAAAGCAGGGGTGGATATGGATTTGGTTATAGGGAAAAACGAAAAATTAGCAACCTATCACGCTAATGTTTTGAAGGATACCGTGATGCAGGATCCTTCATTAATGAAATATATAGATAAAGCCGTATCTCGTAATTTGACCGCAAAATATAAATTAGGTCTGTTTGATTCAGAACCAAAAGTCATTGATCCAGAAACCGTAAATGCTGGTCGGGATGAGCATCGTGAATTTGCATTAGAGATAGCCGAAAAATCGATAATCATGTTAAAAAATGATAATAATCTCTTACCATTGGATGAGTCGAAAATAAAATCCTTGGCCGTTATTGGTCCGAATGCCCACGAAGAAAGACCCAAAAAGAAAACTTATGCGCTATTAGGTGGATATTCAGGATTACCGCCATATTATGTGTCTGTTTTAGATGGTTTAAAAAAGAAAGTAGGCGAAAGTGTTCAAATAAATTACGCCAAAGGGTGTGATATAGATAGTTTTTCAAAAGACGGATTTCCAGCGGCTATTGCAGCAGCAAAACAATCGGATGCGGTTGTTTTGGTTGTAGGAAGTTCTCATAAAACCTGTGGTGAAGGAGGCGATCGTTCTGATTTAGATTTGTATGGCGTTCAAAATGAATTGGTAGAAGCCATTCATAAAACCGGAAAACCTGTGATTGTGGTGTTGATTAATGGTCGCCCGTTGAGTATAAACTACATCGCCGAAAATATACCATCTGTATTGGAAACATGGTATGGTGGTATGCATGCCGGTGATGCTGTTGCTAATGTTCTTTTTGGCGATGTTAACCCCGGTGGTAAATTAACCATGTCATTTCCACGCTCTGTTGGGCAGGTGCCAGTAACGTATTTAGAACGTCCAGACTTTATAGGTTCTGGAAAAGGAAAGTATCGTTTTAGTGATAAATCACCGTTATTCCCCTTTGGCTATGGATTAAGTTATACCACTTTTGAAATATCTGAGCCAAAGCTTCAAGATGGTAGTATTGCTCCCAATGGAAGTACAACAGTTTCTGTAGAGATCACAAACACTGGAGAAAGAGATGGTGATGAAGTAGTACAACTATATGTGCGTGACGATTTTGCCTCGGTAGGTAGATATTTAAAACTATTAAAAGGTTTTGAACGCATTAGCCTAAAACCGGGCGAAACAAAAACTGTTAGCTTTAATCTTGGATTTGATGAATTAAATCTTTTAAATAAGGACATGGTAAAAGTGGTTGAACCTGGAACCTTTACCATTTCTGTTGGTACATCGTCTTCAGAAGAAGATTTACAGAAAGTGACCTTAATGGTTAAGTAAAGACCTTTTGAACATAGGCTTAAGGTAACTACAATATATTGTAGTATTACCCTAGGGTGAGATAATTAATAATAAGTATGCGTAGAAAGGACTTCTTTTTCTTTTTTCTAATAATTTTTGTTTTAGTCAATATTCAAGCACAGAACAAAAAGCATCTAGAAGCTAAATTTAAAAATCCACCAGATGAATACAAACCACTATGTCTTTGGTATTGGTTAAGTGGTGAAATTTCAAAAGAAGGCATCACCAAAGATCTGGAAGGCATGAAAGCTGCTGGAATAGGAGGCGCTATCCTATTCGATTTAGGTCAGCATATTTCTGATGAAGGTAAGAATATTCTGTTTAGTGATGAATGGAATGCGTTTTTCACACATACTTTAAAAGAAGCAGATCGTTTAGGTTTGGATATTGGCGTGCATAATGCACCTGGTTGGTCGGGTTCAGGAGGGCCATGGGTACCAGTAGAAAACTCCATGAAGAAAATGGTGTGTTTAACCAAAGAGATTACTGGAGGAAGAATTATTAACATTGAACTGGAAAAACCAAAGCACTACAAAGATTTTTATAGGGATTTATTTGTTTATGCCATTAAGGGGCATAATCTAAAAACTATTTCCGAAAAGGAAACCTCGGGAGGTGGTTTTGGTGCAGATTGGATAAAACAAATGGATATTTCTGTACCTGATTTATCTATTTTGAATACTGAAGATATTATCGATATTTCCAATAAATTTAAAGGTGATAGCTTAGTTTGGAATGCTCCGAAAGGCGATTGGACGGTTTTACGCGCAGGTTTTACAAGTACAGGACAAAAGAATAGAGTTGCCCGCCAAATTTTTGGCTCCGGACTCGAACCGGATAAATATGATGTTCTTGCAATTGAGAAAGCTTTTTATGATGGTTTTTGTGGGCATGCATTAGCAATGGAAACTAAAAGTGGGACCAATGCATTTAAAGATATTTTTTTAGATAGTTGGGAGGTTGGTTACCAAAATTGGAGTGAGGTGTTACCAGAAGAGTTCAAAAAACGCCGAGGTTACAATATGAACAAATATTTGCCAGTTTTAGCTGGTTTTATTGTTGATTCACCTGAAACTTCAAGACGATTTCTTTGGGATTGTCGCTTAACCTATGGCGAACTAATTATTGATAATTATGCCAAAACCATGAAGCGTTTGTCAAATAAGCACGGTAAAAGGTATATGGTGGAACCTTATCGCCAAGGGGGATTTCACTCCTTTGATTATGGTTTACACACCGATGTTGTAGTTAGCGAGTTCTGGAAGGGCGGGCACAATTTTGAACGTATTAAAAGCGTAGCCTCTATAGCACATGCAAAAGGTGCGAAAGAGCATAGAGCTGAGACTTTTACCACTAACTATTTTAATGGCGGGTGGCGAGACCATCCATGGCAATACAAAATGATTGGAGATAAAGCCTTCTGCTCGGGAGTAAATAGTATGGCATTTCACTCATACGCCCACCAGCCTTATCCAGATAATATCGTTCCTGGTATGAGTATGGGACGTTGGGGTGCTATGATAAGCCGTAAACAAACTTGGTGGCCTATGGCATCGGCATATATGACCTATCTAGCACGTTGCCAATACCTTTTAAGAAATGGCGATTTTGTTGGTGATGTTCTTTTTGTTACGCACGAACATTTGCCCAATCCTGACATAAAAACATATCCTGAATTAAAAACTTCAGGTTACGACTATGATATTATCAGTCCTAAATTTTTTATGGAGAACGCAACTATTATAAACGGAAAAGTACATCTTCCCGGAGGTACGTCTTACGAGTTGGTTGTTTTTCCCAATTCGAAATGGGTCACTCCAAAGTTTATGGAAAGTATTGATAAAACAGTTCGGAAAGGTATCCAAACTATTGGATATGACTATCAAAAATCACCTAGTTTGGAAGGTGGTGCCGAAAGTGATGACTTGGTTAAAAATATAAGTCAATCCTTAATATTAGATACTAAGAACGGAAAGCTACCAAATTACTATTTAGATAAAGCCCCCTTGGATGTGCTAACTGAGTTGGGTATAATAAAAGATTTTCAAGTTGTTAATGCCATTCCTTCTGACGCTAAAATAAATTATATTCATCATCGTGTTTCTGGTAAAAACGTTTATTTTATTGCCAATGAATCTCCAAAGCGCATGTGTGGAAACTTTCGTTTTAGAGAGGGGCATGGTAAACCATCATTATGGAATCCAATGGATGGGAGCATAAATAATAATCTAGTTTATTCTCAATATGCTGGGGTCACCAATGTACAATTAGAAATGGCTCCATGGCAATCGCTTTTTGTGGTCATTGAACCTATTAATAACCAAGAACCACATTTTACAAAATTAAAATCTGATAAGCCTACTCAGGAATCCACCTTACCAGAATTTAAATTATACAAAGTAGTAAGAGGTAAAATATTCGACCCTAGTCCTGAAAATAATGTAGATATTACATCACAGTTAAAACCAATGATTAAGGATAATGCCTTATCGGTTGATTCAATTCCTGGAGAAGGAAAGCTGGCCATTGCTCACTATAAAATCAATAATGAAATGATGTATTATATGCGTTGGGCAAATGAAGGTATTCATTTAGATGCTGGTGATGCTGAGGCTACCTCATTAGGAGCCGAAGTAAGACATATAAACGGGGAAATACAATTGCTTACAGGTGAATCTGGTAATTATACACTTAAAAAGTCTGATGGAGAATCGTTAACAGTTGCTATTCCCTCTTACAAAAATGAATTAGAGTTAAACTCGCCTTGGAAGGTCTCTTTTCAAAAGGGTAGAGGTGTCTCCAAAGAATCAATCATATTAGATGAATTAACAAATCTATCGGAACATTCTGATTTTAACATTAGGCATTTTTCAGGTATTATTGAATATGAGACTGTTATGAAAGTTCCTAGAAAATTTATCAAAAACAATGCATGTATTAAAATAGAGTTTGAGAATATTGCAAATATCGCATCAGTTCAAGTCAATGGCATTGATTGTGGTATTGTTTGGGCAAAACCGTATGTTGTTGATGTATCAAAAGCCTTAAAAAAAGGAAAAAATGTCTTTGTTATTCAAGTAGCCAATTCTTGGTCAAATAGATTAATTGGCGATGAATATTTTCCAACAGAATTGGAACAAAATGCAGAAGGTGCTACAGTAGGACCTATTCCAAATTGGGTACGAGAAGGTAAGATTGATAATAGACCACAGAAGAAGCGTGTTGCATTTACTTCAAATCGGTTTTACACAAAAGACGATGCTTTACCCTCATCGGGATTATTTGGGAAAGTGGTATTAAAAAAATGGGTATCTCAAGTAATTGATTAGAAAATTAGATTATAAGATAAAATGTTTTTTTAAGAAGTACCACGAATTGACAAAGTGCGGTTATAAATGTCATTAGCAAAATTTATTTAAAAAAGTCTGTTTGTATTTGTTATTTGGCAAGTGTAATCTAAGCATAGAAATTACTAGAAAACATAAAAAGAAGTAAAACATTGGTTAAAACTTTTGTGTTACTTGACAAATTTTAAGAATTAAAATAAAAATTAACTTCAATGAAACGTATCGAAAAGGTAAATCTTAAAAAAATGATTCTAGTAGCTAAAATCATGCTGATTTTGGTTTTAACATTACATGTTAGTTTTTTATCTGCACAGGTTGTTGAAAAACCAACTTTAGACCTAAAAATAAAAGGTAAGAGCCTTATTGTTGAAGCCATGTTGCCTGACAATGTAAGGCAATTTGAGCTTCGTATTGAAAGTTCTCGAAATAAGCCCATGACTAGGTTTTCCTCCGTTTCGCCATTTGATCCAGATAGTTTAATCCGCAAGACATTATATAATAAAACAGACCATGAAACTTGGTTTCCTGTGGTTGATATAAGTCCAGAGCTGGGAATGGAAGGTGTCTGTGTATTTAAAGGCAATCCCACAGGGACTTACACCTTTGGTGGGCCATATTACGATGACTCGCATGAACTAAAAAAACAAATTATTTTTCCCTCGGGTAGGTTAGAGCACTGGGAAAACTCATTAAGGGTAAGTTCCAAGGAAATTGAAATTGAGCACTTTTATTTAAGAAAAATCTATCCGGTATTATTGAAGGAATTCAGGCATGAAATAGCTTTACTTTCTGAAGACTGGAGTGGGTCAGTAAGTATATTCATTGATAGTGAAGACGGACCTTATGAGTTTGCTAGAAAAACTATTGCTCCTGAAAATACAGCATGGAAAAATACAGAACTCGAACAGCTTATGCATGAAGGCTTGTCTAAAGAGCGTTTGATAACATCGTTGAGTGCGGTGATTGACAATGGTTTGAGGCGACAAAACTTAAATCCAGATAGTCCTACTTACGGCTCATTTTTCACTTTTTACGATTTAGAGGCTCGTCTCCACCGTTCAGTCTACTGGCTATGGGGTGGTTCCCCAATCGTAAAAATGGTTTTAGATGCCATAAAAGTTCCAGAAATTGCTAATAAATATGATACGGAAGAACTGATTCAGCGCATGGACCTGATTGGGAAACTTTATCTAAAATATCAGGTTCGCGAGGAAAACCATCCATCTCGGGGGTCATTTCTAGTGATTTGGCTTAGGTCGCCAAGTGGCTATGAAAAATGGGTAGGAACATCCGATTCTGGAATAATGTATAAATGGGCTTTGGCACCTTTATATGAAACAACAGGTGATAGTGCGTACGTAGAAGCCGCCAATTTTTGGAATACCGAAAAGGGCAAATTAATAGAACAGCACGACATTTTACCGCACAACTATTTGTATGACATTAATAAGTTTCACAAAAATATCTTAGATGAAACGGGTTGGGATCCAGAGGGCCACAGTGTATTTTATAGAATTACTGGTGACGAAAGCTTTAAAGAAGTAGCCAAACGTTATATGGATAAGCACATGGCTAAATTCCAAAATGACAATGGTTTATGGAACAGAAGCTGGTCCTTAGAAAAGAAGATGGCTGTGCCTCCGCTAAAAATGACACGAGGAACCGGTTGGACCATGGAAGGCATGTTGGCAATGAACGAAATGTTCCCTGATACCATTTATCTGGAGTATGCCAAAAAACTTGCAGACCAATTGGTGGAAAACCAAAACCCTGATGGCTCATGGAATTTTGTGTTCGATTCGCGTGAAGGTGATCGAACTGCCATTCCTACAGATAAGGGAACACCGCTGTGGAGTTTGTTGATGTACAGGATATATGAAACCACCAACAATGTAAAGTATTTGGAGTCGGCTCGTAAAGCGCTTACTTGGTGCCTGGAAAACCAATACCTCGGGCCAGATCCAGAAGCTATTGGTAGTATTGTTGGACGAACCAACGCATCCATGGTTGGATACCGCTTTTACTACGATGCCACATGTGCGTATTCAACAGGCTTTTTTGGCTTAGCAATACTGAAAGAACTAGAGTTGCAGGAAAAGGAATCGGGTAAAGAATAGTTAGTGCTACTTAGAAACAATATTTAAAAATTCAGAGGATTGTCCCCTCGGTAATTTTTTTGGTTGGCTTTTAACCGACCTCCTAAATAGTTTTTTAAACAATAAGACTGTTAAAATATCATTATCTTATTGTAATCAAAAATAACTAATTAAAAGTTTCCATGAGATTTGACATTATAAAATATTTAGCGTTTACTAGTGTTTTTTTCTTAACCCTTTCAATGAAGTCACAATCATTTGAAAAAAGTAAACTAGTTAATTATGGTGACATAAATATTATTGATTTAACTGAGATTTCTAACAATCCCAACAGCCCAATAGCTTTTGGTAAGCAGAATTTATTTGAAGCCATCAAGCAGTCTGGAGGACGCATCAATTTAACTCAAGAAATAGGAGAAACCTTTCCAAATAGAAGCCTTATTATAGGTTCTTTAGAAAATGAGACAGTCGCAAAATTCGTTTCAAAAAATCCAGAGATACAACCAAACAAACCCGAAGGCGTTTTTTACCAATGGCAGAAAACCGAAACTGGAACAGCGCTAGTAATTGGGGGAACCGATGCTAAAGGACTCATGTATGCACTTAATGAATTTTCAGAACGTATTAACGTTTATGGACTTGAAGCGCTATCGGAGGTTAAAAATACGGTTGAGTATCCTGAAAACAACGTTAGGGGACTGGACAAGTTTTTAACAGACCAGAATGATGACACTTGGTTTTTTTCTGAAGATTATTGGCAATACTATTTAAAAAATTTAGCCAATAATAGGTTTAACAGGCTTACCTTGATAACGGGGTATAATGATGGTAAACAAGAGGATTTTATGATTCCAGTGTATCCGTATCTTTTTAAAATACCTGGATTTGAAGACGTGTCCATAAGAGAAAACCTGAATAGAACACCTCAAGAATATTTAGACCAATTGAGGCGTATAGGGCAACTATGTGATCACTATGGGCTGGAGTTTGTGTTTGGTATTTGGGGACATGGCAGAAGTGATGGATTGGTTGCTAACCTCCCTGAAGATGTTGAGGCTTATACCAACTACTGCTCTAAAGGCATGCACATGTTGTTGCGTGAAGTCAAGGAAATTGATGGTATTCAGTTAAGGGTAAATTACGAATCTGGAGTTGGTGGCTTTGGTAATACGGCCGAATTATTTTGGAAAGCCATCATTGAAGCCATAGGACATGCCTATAAAGAACGTAACGGACAACTCTTTTTAGATTTAAGAGCCAAAGGACTTACAGAACAAATTAGGGAATGGGCTATAGAAACTGGTATGAACATTACAGTTACTAGTAAATACTCCTGGGAAGGTGTTGGGTTACCATTTCACCCTACCCAAATGCGACACCGGGAATTATCTAATTTAGATAATATCGATTTACGCCAAAGGTACGGGTACGCCGATTTTTTGAATAAATCTCGCAATTTTGATTACATAAATCGGCTATGGGGTATTGGCACCATAAGACTGTTTACATGGGCAGACCCAGACTATGTAAAACGTTTCTCTTCAACTACAAGTTTTGGAAATGCAAAGGGCTTTCAGGCCACACCGCCTATGGCAAGAAAACAAAATACATGGCCTCTTTTTAACAGCGATTCCTTAAACTATTTTACATGGGAAGACCAACGCTATTGGTCGTGGTATAAGCTGTACGGAAGGTTAGGGTATTCAACAACCACCCCTTCTGAGGTATGGGAAAGAGCGTTTAAAACACATTATGGAGACGCCTTTAAGGAGGTTTTAGAAGCTTATAGTTGGTCTGGTAAAATACTACCGTTAATCACATCGTCTCACCTTACGTTTCACCCCGCTAATTATAATTGGGCAGAAATGGATAGTGGGGGGGCTCTGTTTGTAGAACATAATGCCAATCCGTATCATATTGAAAAAGGAAGAACCTACCAATCTGCCGAACCTGGTGACCCCGGCTTGTTTTATAGTATTGATGATTATGTGAAAGATGTTTTAAAAAATAAAGTAAAACGTAAGGTGAACCCAGTGCAGTTGGCAGCCTTATATGACTCCCTTTCTAATAATACTTTAAATGCTTTGGCAAAAGTTAATGAGGCCGATATTCCCAAGGAAAATGTCATAGAATTCAAAACCAATACAATAGATATCCTGGTAACTGCAGCACTTGCCAAATATCATTCATATAAAAATAAGGCGGCAACAGATGTTGTTTTTTATCAGGAAACAGAGCAACACGGATATTTAAAGTCTAGTCTCAAAAGTCTTGATAATGCAAAAGATAGTTGGAAGCATATAATAAACCTAGCGGGTAGTTTATATAATAATTCCCCAAAGTTTTTACATGATAATGGCACCTGGCAAGATAGGCTGGTAGAGATAGATAAAGACATAGCAAAACTTAAAACGCTTTTAGGAGCTGATTCAGAAGCTATTAATAATAAGAGCCATTGGAATGCCTTTGAAAACGCTAATAATCAAAGTCAAGTTAACTTTAAGGCTGTGGTGCCTAGTTTGGTGCCAAAAAACAAGCCAATACAAGTAACTTTAATTACAGATACGCAGTTGGGAACCAGCCAAACCCCTATAGTGCATTACAGGGTTGCTAATATGGCTGCAGGTAAGTTTAAGAAATTAACCATGACTTGGAATGGTAATAACTACATTGCCAACATACCCTCAAAGGATTTGAATCCAGAATTTGATCTATTAGTCTACTTCACTTCAATAGATAATCATGGTCATGTAATAATGCATCCCAGATTATTTCACGAACAGCAGTTAACGCCCTATTACATTGTAAAAATAATAGAGTGACTTGTTGTGCATTTTGACAAAATGCTGTCAATTCTATTTCTATGACCTTACCAAATGATTTTTTCGTCACCTCGAGCATAGTCGAAAGAGGAAAAAATAACTCTTGAACTCACATTGTGCTATCTGTTTTAAATCAAAATGCACTACAGGTTAGAGTGGTATTGTTTTTAAAAGTTTCCAACAATTTTTTTGCGCAGAAAATAATAGCATTTCAAAACACTAAGGTTTTGTGATACATACTACAAGAATAACTCCAAATAAAACCATATATTAAGGGGTTTGTAAAAACTTTTTGTAAGAAATAAACAACATTTTAATAATGTAATTTTCTGATAATGATGTTTTTATAATCTGTTTTACAGGATGCGGCAGGATAGTTTGTTAATCAATTAAATTTAAGTATTATTAATCCAGTTTACTAATTAAAACATTTTTATTATGAAAAAAACTACTCTTAAAGCTATTGCTTTTTTATTACTAACTACGTTTGCGTTGCAGGTGCAAGGGCAGGCTTTTGATGGTACACCAGGTATTTACAAAATCAAAGTTAATGGAACAAGTCCAGAAACTTTTCTCACACAAGACAGTGGAGTTAACAACGCAAAGTATCAGGCGGCAGCAACTGCTGGTAATGAGGATACACAGTTGTTTACAATTGTAGCCCATCCAAGCGGTACCGATTGGTCTATTACGTCTCAAATGCCTGGAGAAGGAGCACTTCAGCCAAATGATACTAGCGGTACTAGTGGTACTCTTGGTTTTGGAACTGAAGCAATGGCATCAGGACAACAAGACAGGTGGCAGTTTAGAGATGGAGGAACAACAATCTTTCTTACAAGTGATAATACTGGTACAGGATGGGAAGGCTCAAGTGTTTTTAGAAGAATTCAAAACAATGGCACTTCAGCAGGTACTAACATGTTTTTTGGTGGAGGAACTAAAATGGTCTTTGATTTTATTCTTGAAACATCATTAAGTAATGAAAGTTTTGATACAAGCTCAATATTTGTGTCTAACCCAGTAAATGACGTGTTGTCCATTAAAGGTTTAACTACTAATGTAAAGCAGGTTTCTGTATACTCATTAATTGGTAAAGAGGTTATGGAAAAAAAGGTAAATGGTGTGTCTTCACTTAACTTAAACGTAAGCCCATTAGCTAGCGGTATGTATCTTGTTAAAATGAAAGGTGATAATGGTTCTTCATTTACTAAAAAGATTGTAAAGCAATAAATAAGGCTTTACTTAAAATAATTTTTATTAAAACATTCTATCTTAGTTTAAGATAGAATGTTTTTTTTAAACCAAAAATCAAAAATCTAACGTATCTTTAAAAGGATTTTAAACTAAGAAATAAAAGCGTTATGACATTATGCAAAGATTAGCATTTAAAATGAAATTAAATAAAGGTCAAAAAGAAGCTTATAAGACCAGGCATGACCAACTTTGGCCAGAGTTAAAAAAACTATTAAAAGATAGTGGTGTAAGTGAGTATTCTATTTTTTTAGATGAAGAAACCAGTACCTTATTTGCGTTTCAAAAGGTGTCTGGTGAAGGAGGTTCGCAAGATTTAGCTAATAATCCCATTGTGAAAAAATGGTGGGATTTTATGGCAGATATCATGGAAGTAAACCCAGATAATTCACCCGTTTCTATACCTTTAGAAGAGGTGTTTTATATGGAATAATGGAGTTACACCCATTGTGCATTTTGACAAAATTCAATATGCTCACAAACGCGAGTGACGACAGATCTAAATGGGTTGTAGAGTCAACAACTTTAAGTACAGAAGACATTGAAGTAAACCCTGCTAATATTAGTGTATTTCCTAACCCTACGTCCAAAAATTTTACCATAACCCTAAACGGTATTGATAAAGCCAATATTGTGATACACAATATGCTCGGAAAAGTGATTTATGTAAGGAACATGACTGAAGGTAGACTAGTTATTGAAAACAACGGACACTTTACTTCTGGTGTATACTTTATAAAGGTGATTGATGATTTCCAAAGAGTACATCATTCAAAGCTAGTGGTGCGATAGGTTTTTAAGATATTTACAACCGTGTACGAGTTTATGAAATTTTTTGAGTTGTATTTTCAAATGGAGTTCAGTTAAGTTATTCTAGCGTGTTTATTCAGTAAATAAAAGAGTATTATGGTTTTTTATGGATGATATGTTCAAATAATTTTCAGTTTGTATTATCTTTGATTACGTGCGTTCTTAGATTTCCCCCCCCCCCAATATTTCTAAGCAGCACACTACAGGATAATTTGAATATTAAAATTTGTAATTTTACAAAGTTATCCTAAGCTATAATAAGAAAAAAACTACTTATGAAAAAAAATTGCACATTCCATTGGAGAATAAAGGCGATGGTATTTTTGTGGATGCTACTGGTATCTTCAAGTATGCTAAGAGCCCAAGTTGTCTTAGAAACCGAAGTCAAAATAACCGATTTAGGTTTGCATTTTAATGGTAGTAAGGTCACAGGCGGTGCTCCAAATACTGGAGATAATGCACCTTATGATTTTTTCTTTGGGCGCAACATTTCGGCACATGGTGATGCTGTGAAATCTTTTGGGGATTTTGTGTTCATGACTTGGTATCGTGGTCCTAAGGCAGACCGTCATTTAATGCTTTCTCGATACAATAAAGTTACTGGAGTTGTTGCTACAATAGAATTTCCGCATAGGCACACAGGCTATCAAAATAGATACTGGATTGGTGAATCTCATAATACCTGTGCTGTAGGTATAAGCCCTAAAGATGGAACTATTCATCTGTTATATGATATGCACGCTTACAGTGCCTCTAGGCCTTCAGATGGAAGTCTAGCTAATGATTATTTTAGATATTCCTATTCGGTTCCAAACGCTGCTACCGTAGCAGATAGTGAATTTACTTTGGATAAGTTTGTGAAAGATAATGGGGTGGATGGAGATTACAAGCATTTGCGCACACCCGGAAGCGTAGCACAATCTGAATTTGTAGCCTTAACTTACCCAAGCTTTTTTCTTAATGACGAAGGCGATCTTCTATTTTTTATGCGAGAAGGGGGAAACAATAATGGTATGTACAAGTTTAGCAAATATGATGCGGCTTCAGGTACTTGGGGTAATTTCATAGATTTTAATAGATTAAATGCAAAAAGTCAATCTGGGATAACTTATAACTGGGGCTTGTATGGCGATATTAAATATGCCAATGGAAAAATACGAATCGGTTTCCAGCGTAGATCTTCTAACAATGATGATAAATATCAGTACCAAAACGGTATTTATTATGCGTATTCAGATGATCCTAGTGGAGCCACAGGGTGGAAAAATTACAAAGGAGAACCATTTGACCTACCATTATGGGATGCTGATGTTATAAAGGTAATGGAACCAGGAGATTATGTAGCAACAACTCAAAAAGATAAAGTACATATTGTAGGTAATTTTGATTGGACGGTTACGGGTAATGGCGATGTACATTTTATTAGTAGAGTTAGAGACAATGAAAATAACGTTACAAAATATTTGCACACCTATCAACCATCAGGAACGGGAGATTTTATTACTTCAGAGGATTTTTCGGGAGGGTCAGCGTTGTATACGTCAGGTAACGATGTTTACCTAATCGGATTAAATAATGGACGTGTTTTTGTAGATAAAACAGCAGGAGGCACCAATAACTTTCAAAGAGTTTATGAGGCTACAACAGGTAGAACTTTTGATCATGGTGTAGTAAATATAAAGGATGGTAAAGTGTACTATTATCTTATGGAGGATACCTCAGGCAGTGCAATGCCCTTGTACCTACAAATCATAGATTTAGGCATCGTACCTCAAGACCCCTTAGCGGCTAATAACTTTACCATTCAGGCAGTTGGGGAGACCTGTGCAGATAAGAACAACGGAAAGCTTATTATTACAGGCCATGCTACACATGATTATGCAACCACCATCAATGGAGTAGATTATAATTTTACTAAGGAATTGACGATTGAGGATGTAACTCCAGGCACTTATGATTTTTGTATTGACGTGGTTGGCGAAAATTACAGCCATTGCTATGAAGTAACTATTGAAGGTGGCGTCAGTATGACTGGTAAAATATCGGTTGTGAAGCAATCAGCCAGTGTATCCGTAACCTCAGGTGCAGGCCCGTACAAGGTTTATAAAAATGGTGTAGAATTATTTGAGACTACTCAAACTAATTTTACAATAGCGGTAGACCATGGCGATGAGATTCAGGTAAAGAGTAAAGCAGCCTGCCAAGGCCTCATGTCAAAAACCATCAATTTACTAGAAGATATAAAAGCGTATCCCAACCCATCCAGTGGTGTGTTTGAGTTATACATTCCTAGTGGTATGGAGACCATAGATTTAGAGGTTTACAATATCCATTCACAATTAATAAGCACAAATACCAGTAAGGTCAATGGAGGAAAAGTTCATTTAGATATATCAGATAAACCCAGAGGTATCTATTTTGTAAAAATAAATTCAAAAAAACCAGTATTCATAAAATTAATAAAGAAGTAAAGATGAAATGAGTTATAAGCAATAGTAAGCTTATAGCGAATTCCATTTTACCTAAGAAAAACAATAAACTTAAAAAGATGAAAAAGGCATATTTATATTTAGGCGTATTAATAAGTGTTTTAATGTCCTGTAGTGGCGGCGGTGATGGCGATGGCGGACCAGGACCAGATCCAGATGTAGAAAACACGGCGCCCACGGTTCCAACGCAGGTGTACCCATTGAGTAATACCTTGTGTATAGACAACAATGTGGTATTTGAATGGAATGCTTCTACCGATAGTGAAGGCAATGCGATAACCTATAGAGTTGAAGTATCAGAGAGCAGTGATTTCTCATCGTTGGCACATGATGTATCCAGTTCCTCAACCTCTAGGGTTATAACTTTAGACAAGGGTAAATCCTATTATTGGCGCTTAAAGGCCAGAGACATTAAAGGCGCAGAGAGTGCTTATTCATCGGTTAGTCAGTTTTTGACTGAGGGCGATGGTGTGTCTAATCATTTACCATTTGCACCAGAGTTAGTAGGGCCAGCATTGAATTCAGAGATAGATGGCACGAGTACCACCTTGAGTTGGACCGCTAGTGATGTCGATGGTGATACTTTGAGTTATGATGTGTATTTAGATACCAATAGCAACCCAACCACCAAAGTATCAGAGGGTCAATCAGGGACTACCTATGAGGCCACAGGATTAAGTGCAGCATCTACCTATTATTTCAAGATAGTAGTTAAAGATGGTAATGGTGGTACTACAATAGGGCAAATTTGGAGTTTTACTACGAAGTAATTTTTAGAAATAGGACTCGCATTTCTAACAAACTATTAAAGTGGAGTGCTTTTATGTTTAGATTGTAACCTTGAATAAATCAATATTGGTATTATAGCTATGAAAAAATTAACTTATTTCGTTTTCTTTTTATTGGGGATTGTTAGTTATGCGCAAAATATAGAGGCACCTTCTTGGGTTGACTTTGCAGAAAAAAAGTTAACAGGAAACCTGTCTGAAGCAACATTAAACGACTTTTCATATACGGGGTATCACTTTTCAGAAAAAGAATTGCCCGATGTATCTGGTTGGAATACGATAAGCGTAACCGATTATGGAGCCATTCCTGATGATACAGGTTATGACGATGCAGGGATACAAGCAGCTATTGATGCTGCTGAGGCAAGTACTCAACCCACAGTGGTCTTTTTTCCAGCTGGCAGATACATCGTTTCTAGCGAAACTACAAAAACGCAACCCATCATTATTAGTGGTAGTAATATTGTTTTGAAAGGAGCAGGAACAGGAGTTGGAGGTACAGAGATATATGCAGATAAATTTAATGAAAATAAATTTGGTAGTGGTTCAACGCATTATCGCTTTATGTTTAAACCATCCAATACAGATTCAAATGATATCACCCAGGTAACTGCAGAGATAAAAAAGGGTGATTTTGAAGTTCAGGTGGCCAATACTGCCAATCTATCAGTAGGGCAATATGTAGATTTATTTCAAAAAACAACAGATAATCTAGAGGCCAATATGCCTGGGTTAATACCTAATACAAGATGGACCATTATTAATAGAGATGGTATTCGTCCTTTTGAAAAACATTTAATTACCAAAATATCTGGTAATAAAGTAACCTTTAAAAACCCAGTACAACTAAATATGCCAGTGTCTTCTACAACGGTACTTAAAACTTTTCAAACCATAGAAGAGGTTGGGGTAGAAGATATATTATTTACAAGTGGTTGGAAAGATTATCCTGAAAACTTCGTACACCATGCTAATGATATCGTAGACTATGCTTGGCAAGCTTTGTTTTTTACAAATGTTGTAAATGGATGGATTAAAAATTGCCATTTTAAAGATTGGAATGAAGATATTTTTATTGATAGAAGTATGGCAGTAACTGTTAAAAATATTGATATTTCTGGTAAAAGAGGTCATACAAGCTATTTTTCTAGATATAGTTATGGTGTGCTTTTCGAGAATTGTTTTGATAATGCAGATCAAGGTCTTGTTAATGGTAGAAAAGGTATGTTGCATGGACCAGGAATGCGGTGGAGTACCACAAGTTCAGTTTTTACAAATTGTCCCATGCAACCCGATCAATCCATAGATTGTCATGCCTCTCACCCATATGCCAATTTATTGGATAATATTCAGGGAGGAAAGCTTCTAGGTAATGGTGGTGCAGAGACCTCTTACCCCAATAGTGGCCCCTATTTAACATTTTGGAACTTTAAGCATGATGCTTTTTTTACCAGTAGGCTTTACGATTTTTGGTTTATTTCCAACACATCGGAAAGAAGAACCCATACGTTTCCAAACCCTCTTTTTATTGGTTTTCAGGTAGGTGCAGGAGAAAATATAACGTTTAAAAATGAAGGTTTAGATGAGTTGCGTGGTCAGCAAGTGTATCCTAATTCTTTATTCGATGCCCAGTTGCAATTGCGACTTTATAATGGGTATATGTCGGCATCGTCATCTAAGATGAATGCCGAAGCTAAATTAGCAAATGATAGCAAAGATGCTACATTTTGGGAATCTGAAAATCCTGGAACTGGAGAGTGGCTCATGTTAGATTTAGGTATTAACAAAACGGTTAAAGGGATAACTCTAAAAGAAGCTTCTACGCGAATTAAAGATTGGACATTAGAATATTGGGATAATAACCAGTGGACAGAACTTGTTACAGAATCTGAAATTGGTACTGAAAAGATTGTTAATTTTGACCTTATTGTTACCCGTAAACTTCGCTTTAATATTGTGAATATGTTAGCAGGTCAAGAATCTGCTTCGGCATCCATTGCGGCATTTGAGATAGTACCTGGACCTTTGGAATTACCAGCTAATAACTTCACTATTGAAACGGTGGGGGAAACTTGTGTAAATAAACAAAATGGTAAAGTTCTTATTAGTGCTAATGCTACCTTTGACTATATAGCAACTATTAATGGAGTAACTTACAATTTCAATGATACTACCACCATTGAAAATCTTTCACCAGGAACTTATGATTTATGTATAACCGTTGATGGTGAAGAGTTTGAGCAGTGTTATGAAGTTACTATTGCTAGTGGCGTAAATTTAACCGGAAAAATACAAGTGGTTAAAAAGTCTGTTCAGGTTTCGGTTAATTCTGGTGCTGCTCCTTACACCGTATACAAGAATGGTGAAAAAATATTAGAGACCTATCAATCTCATTTCACTATTGATGTGAATCATGGAGATAATCTTGAAGTTAAAGGTAAGGATGCATGTCAAGGAAAAATGTCTAAAACCATCAATTTGCTTGAAGATCTTAGGGCTTACCCTAACCCATCATCTGGAATGTTTGAAATTTTTGTGCCAAATAATATAAAAGTTGTTGATGTAGAAATCTACAATATGCATTCGCAATTAATTGGTGTAAATAAACAGCAACTCAATTCTGGAAAATTTTTCATAAATATTACGGATAAACCTAATGGGATTTACTTTGTAAAATTAAACTTAGAGAAACCAGTTTTTGTTAAACTAGTAAAACATTAATTTGAAACATAAAAATGTTTTCTTGATATAATACTAGTATACATAACTAAATAGCTTTAAAAGCCATGCAATTTAAAATTGTATGGCTTTTTCTTTTAAAAAATAGTATTACAGTAAAGAGCAGGATGAACATCTTTTTTTTAAGTAATAGATTTAAGAAATTAAAAATCATACCACTATCAAATGAGAAAAAATACTTTCCAGACTTATGTTGTTTTTTGTTTAGTTCAATGTCTTTTATTTTTTTCCTGTAACAGCAAACAAACCATAGTAAATATTACCACGCTATCAGATGCGCCACAAGTGTCATTTGCCCTACAGGATGTTGAATCTGTATTGGAAGGGTTTTGCAAGATTATCGATTCTACAAGTAAGGTTGAGCCTGATATAATTCTAAGGATTCAAGCTTTAGATACATTGGTTTCTGAAGGCTTTCGGATTAATAATTCTAAAAACAAACTAGAAGTCATTGGATACGACGAAGCAGGATTAATGTACGGAACTTTAGAACTTGCTGAACAAATAAGGCTTTACGGGCTGGAAGGCGTAAAATCTATGATTAGGAATCCTTATTTGGAAATGCGTGGACCTAAATTTAACATACCCTTAGATGTACGCACACCCAGTTATACCGATGTTTGTGATGCGGCACAGCATAATATACCGCACATGTGGGATTTCAACTTTTGGAAAGATTATATAGATACTATGGCGCGGTATCGATATAACTATATTTCATTATGGAGTTTGCACCCGTTTCCCTCGTTAGTAAAAGTGCCAGGATATGAAGACGTTGCTTTGGATGATGTACAACGTTCTACAACAGATTGGAAGGAATATTATAATTTGATGGGTATTGGCTTTGATGCACCAGAAATTTTAGAAAATGTAGAGGTGTTAAAAAATATTACTATAGATGAGAAAATTGAGTTTTGGAAAAAAGTAATGGCCTATGGTAAGCGTAGAAACATTGATTTCCATATCATCACATGGAATATTTTTGACTACGGCACCCAAGGAAAATATGGTATTACAGATGATAGAGATAATGAAGTTACCACGGATTATTTCAGAAAAAGCATCAAGCAGATGTTTATCACCTATCCAGATTTGGCCGGAATTGGACTCACCACTGGAGAAAATATGCATGGAGCTTCATGGGAAGAAAAGGAAGATTGGGCCTATGATACCTATGCCAAGGGAATTTTAGATGTAGCTAAGGAAATGCCAGAGCGACAATTTAAATTTATACACCGGCAACATCAATCAGGAGCCAAAGAAATTGCAGAAAAGTTTAAGGCTGTTGTTGAGGCTGAAAATATAGAATTTTTATTCTGTTTCAAATATGCTAAAGCCCATGTATATAGTGCTACCCAGCAACCGTATCATGAAAATGCCAATTATTTACAACAAATAGAAGGCATGAAAACGTTATGGGGCTTGCGTAATGACGACACCTTTTACTTTAGATGGGGCGCTCCAGATTTTACCCGGGAATTTATTAATAATTTACCCTATGAGGATGTTGCTAAAGGTATTTATTTTGGTTCAGACCAATGGATTTGGGGGCGAGACTTTTTAACTAAAGTACCTGAAACACCCAATCAAATTGAGGTGGTTAAACATTGGTATCAATGGTTGTTATGGGGCAGGTTAAGTTATGACCCTACAATATCCAATGAACGATTTAGAGATATATTATCAAGTCGGTTTTCGGGTATTGATGCTGACAAATTATTTTCTGCATGGCAAAATGCGTCTATGGTTTATCCGATAACTACTGGATTTCATTGGGGAAGCCTTGATTTTCAGTGGTATATAGAAGGTTGTAAAAGTAGGCCCCAGCAAGCAGAAAATGAAACTGGATTTCATGATGTAAACCGTTTTATCTCGCTAGGTGTGCATCCTAAATCAGGAAATCAATCCATTCCAGACTATGTAAAAATGATTTCTGAAGGAAGCACCACTACTTTAAAATCTCCTTTACAGGTTTCAGAAAAACTTATTACTGTTGCAGAAAGTGCTTTGAAAGAATTGGAGGGAATTGAAAAAACCAACGATAAAGAATTACAATTCACTTTAAACGATATTAAAACAGTGTCATTTTTAGGAAAATATTACGCTTATAAAATTGAGGGCGCCACGTATCTAGCTTTATTTAGAGATTCTAATAAAAACGAGTATCAAGAAATGGCAGTAAAAGCTTTAGAAAATGCTTTTGAGTTTTGGAACCAATATGTCTCGCAAGCCATGTTGCAAAACCATAACCCTTTATGGACCAATAGAGTAGGTGTTGTAGATTGGAAACAAATCACCGAATGGGTAAAACAGGATATTGAAATTGCAAGAAATGAGCCATGATATGAATGTTTTAAAAATAATAGCATTTGGTTTTCTTATTTGTTTGGGACAGTATGCTTTGAGTCAATCTTCAAAGCACCGGTTGGTGATATTAGCAGATATGGGTAATGAACCCGATGAAGAACAACAAATGGCTCACATGCTTATGTGTTCCAATGAATTTGACCTTGAAGGACTCATTGCCGTAAGCGGCAAGTATTTGCATAATCAACATAGATTAGTTGAAAGACAAAGACTTTATCCAGATTTGTTTGAAAACCTAATTAACGGCTATGAACAGGTTTTTGAAAACTTGAAAATACATGCCAAGGGTTATCCAGAACCAGCCTATTTAAGAACTATTGTGGCCCCGGGGCAACCTGGATATGGTATGGGCGATGTTGGTGAAGGCAAAAGTACTAAGGGGTCAGAGTTATTAATTGAAATTTTTAAAAAGAAGGATTCGCGTTTAATTTATATTGTAGTGAATGCCGGTTCTAACACATTAGCACAGGCCTTAAATGATTTTAAGGCAAGCCATTCGGCAGTAGCTTTAAAGAAGATATTAAATAAACTCAGAGTATTTGAAAATGGGGCGCAAGATAATGCAGGTGCATGGATTTGTGCTCATTATCCAGAAATACACTGGACACGAAGCAACTATCAAACCTATGCTTATGGTGGGCCTGCTTGGGCCTGGGGAAATGACCCAGACGCTGATAAAAAAGGTCCTCACACTTGGAAACCTTATGCTTATAATGCCACAGGGCAACATCAGTGGGCGCTAGAGCATATTAAAAATCATGGCGCATTAGGTAGATTATTTCCTTTAAGGCAAACACCAACAGGTAGATTGGCTTTTATAGAGGGCGGAGGCACTATTCCTTGGTTAGGACTTATGCATCAGGGTTTATCTGATATTAGTCAACCCAGTTGGGGTGGCTGGAGCGGTAGATTTTCAGAAAAACCTATTAAGAATGTGCCTTCTAGACACGAAAGTGTAAGGGCAGATGAGGTTACTTATGGAGATTATTATTTATATACTGAAGTTTCAGATGAATGGAAAGATCCTGAAACAAAAGAAATCTACAATTCAATTTACACTCCAGTTTGGAGATGGCGACAAGCCTATTATAACGATTTTCAATGCAGAATGGATTGGTGCATAGAATCCTATGAAAATGCAAATCATCATCCAGTTGCTGCAATAAATTCTGATAAAACTGAAAAGATTCATTTTATACAAGCAGCTGCAGGAGAGGTCATGTCATTAGACGCGTCCGCTTCATTCGACCCAGATGGTGATAATATTACCTTTAAATGGTGGGTTTATAATGAGGCAGGAACTTATACAGGCAACAGTAAAATTATTAAGCATCCTTCGAAGGCTATTACTGAGATTACGGTCCCAGAGGATGCTTCAGGTAAAACCATTCATATCATTCTCGAAATTGAAGACAATAATAAAATTGCTTCCTTACACGATTATAGACGTATCGTACTAAGCGTTGAGTAATAGTTTTGAAATTATGAAGTTCATCCAAAAAAATCTAAGCTTACTAATCATTGCATTCATGGTGCTTGTGCTATGCATTGGTTGTAAAAAAGAATCAGCATTCACCATTAATATCCAAAATACTATCAATTCCCCACAAGTATTGCATGGTATTGATAAGCTGATAGATTTCTCAGAAAAAAATACCATTACCATAGCTAAAAATAAAGATGCGTTAATTATAAAAACGGTCTTAGACTCTTCAGCTTTAAAACCAGAAGCTTTTTCTATAAGAGCGCATGACAATTTGGTCACGGTTACTGGAGGTGATGCTACGGGCATTATGTACGGTTTATTAGATATTAAAGAACAACTAGCAACCGGTAACAGAACCATTAAAAACAAAGAAGAAGTACCAAATTTAGCTTTTAGAGCGCTAAAATTTAATTTGCCTTGGGAAGCCTATCGTAGTAGTAAAACATTACGAGAGCATACCCAAACTTGTAAAGACACACTGTTTTGGAGGGATTTTTTAGATATGATGGCTGAAAATCGTTTTAACAAGTTAACCTTATGGAATTTACATCCATTTAGTAGAATGGTTAAAACCGAAAAATATCCTGAAGCCTGTAGTCTTTCAGACGAAGAGATGAAGACATGGGAAACTTTATGGCATACACTTTTTAGAATGGCTAAAGACCGTGGTATTGAAACTTATATGGTCAACTGGAATATTTTCGTTTCTAAAGAATTTGCTGAGCATCACAAGGTGTCTCAAATTTCTATCAAGAAAGAAACCCATGTAGGTGTTGGTGATACCTCCGAAATAGTAAAAGATTACATGCGTGAATGCGTCAGAGCAACCATTGATAAATATCCAGACCTTACCGGTTTGGGAATTACCCTAGGTGAAGGCATGGGTGGGATGACAGCAGAGAAAAGAGAAAAGTGGGTTTTGGAAACGGTGGTTGAAGGTGCAAGGCAAGCTAAGCGTAAAATAAAATTTATACATCGAGTACCACTTTCGGCAGGCATGGGTAGTGGTGGTTCTACAGATGTATCGGTTGAAAGGTTAACTCGCCGAACTTTAGATACCTTAACCTGTTTTGATGGTCCCATAAATATAGAACTGAAATTTAATTGGTCTCACGGACATTCAACACCTAAATTAGTGAAAGTACATGGTGGTGAGCTTAAAGATACTTACTGGAACCCAATGCCTAAAAATTATTATTTGGCGTGGATGATTCGCAATGAAGATTTTTTTATTCTTCGCTGGGGGCAACCTGATTTTATAAGACAACATATTGCTGAGAATGTGCACCCTTATGTTAATGGTTATTACGTGGGTTCAGAAACATACATTCCTGCCAAAGATTTTATAACCTCACTAGACGGCGCTTCTGCTAAGTATGCCTTCGAAAGACAATGGATGTTTTATAAAGTATGGGGGCATTTACTTTATAATCCTAGCACACCAGATACTTATTTTATTAAAGCTTTTGAAAATCGTTTTCCTAACTACGGAAAAGATTTATTTGAAGGACAGTCTAAAGCTAGCAAAGTACCGCTAATTATAGCCTCATACTGGAATGCCAAATGGGATTTCACCCTATATTCAGAAGGTATGTTAGGTTTTAATGATGGCCCTCCTGCTGTAAAATTGTTATCATTGAAAACTTTGGCCAATAGAACGCCTATGGACCCGCGTTATGTTGGTGTCAAAGAATTTATCGAATCTGGAAAGAATGTGGCTCCTGGAAAAATCACACCCATCCAATTGGCTGATTCTTTAAATGTATTCTGTAATGAAGCTTTAAAAATAGTAGAACCAATATATCCTGAGACTGATATAGATCTGCTTTATGAAAAATCAGATATTCAAGCATGGGCTTATTTAGGACTTTATTTTTCCGATAAATTAAAATCTGCTGTGGCATATCAGCAATATGTAAATACAAAAAACAAAGTGTTTCATCAAGAGGCTATCTTGTGGTTAGAAAAGGCCACAAAAAATTGGTCAAAATTAGTTGATGTTACTAAACCTGTTTATCAACCTGTTACCATAGAGCATAAGGGATATCGAGTAGATAGTAATGTATTCCATTGGTCTATTGTTCAGGAAGAAGTGGAAGCGGAATTACATTGGTTAAAGGCATTAGACATTAAATCAATTAAAGAATTAAACTAATATATGATGGTTGACAGATTTATTATTTATAGTCTTTTAATAGTTGTGTTGTGCTCTTGTAAGGATAACAACCAAGAAAAAGATGGAAACAAAGAAGATATCAATACCAATCCTGAAATATCGTCGTCCGTAACAGAAATAGACCAAAATTCGAACAAAAATAGATTCATTTTAATGTCTGATATAGGTCACGATCCAGACGATGAACAACAACTTGTACATCTGTTAATGTACTCAAATAAGTTTGATTTAGAAGGCTTAATAGCCGTAACTGGTCGCTATTTTAGACCAAACCCCAAAGATACCGTAAAAGTATTAATGCCCGAGTTGTTTCATTATTATATTGATGGTTATAAAAAGGTATACTCGAATCTTCAATTACACGAAAAAGGATGGAAAACGCCAGAGTATCTGCATAGTATTGTAGCTTCGGGTCAAGAAGGCAATGGAATGAAAGATGTAGGAGCGGGAAAAACAAGTGAAGGGGCTAAATTAATAGTAGAGGCTGTTTTAAAAGATGATGATAGACCTATTTTTGTGCTTTCAAATGGCGGTATGAATACGCTGGCGCAAGCTTTATTCGACCTAAGAAATAATCATCAAAAAGAAAAATTAAAAACACTTGTTTCTAAATTAAGGGTTTACGATAATTCCGGACAAGATGAAAGTGGTGCTTGGATTTGCCATGAATTTCCGGACTTATTTTATATTCGGGCTACCCATCAGAATAAAAGTTTTGGAGGGCCATCCAATGCTAATTTGGGACCTCACATTTGGCATCCTTATGAATACACACCTTTTGGGCAACACCAGTGGTTTAAAGAAAATTTGCAAACCAATCATGGTAAATTGGGCGCGTTATATCCAGATAGAAAAGTAGATGATACCTTTCATTTTATTGGGGGTGGCGGCACCATACCTTGGCTGGTACTTGTTAATCCAGCATTATCTGATATTTCAGAACCTTCATGGGGAGGTTGGGGAGGTCGCTACTCTGCTAATAAATTACCAAATCCACCTTCAGGGTTTTCAATTGTTGAAGCTGATGAACAGCCCTACTTGCCTTATAAAGCCTATAGTGATGGAAACACAATTATTGATACTTGGACAAACCCCGATGATGGAAAAATATATGCTGATGAATATACTGCTGGTTGGCGTTGGCGAAAGGCTATTTGGAGCGATTTTAAGGCAAGAATAGATTGGTGCGTTCATCCTTTTAGTAAAGCGAATCATCGTCCTGTTGCTGTATTGAATGGAGATACTTCCAATCAAATTGTAAAGGCAAAATATAATTACAATGAAGAGGTGATATTAGATGCTACGGGTTCTACAGATCCAGATGGAGATAATTTGAGCTACAAATGGTGGATATACCCCGAAGCTGGAAAAAAACCATATAATAAACCCTTAAAAATAAAGAATGACACCAATATTAAAACGTCGTTTAAAATTCCTATGGAAGCAGCAACCAAAGAGTTACATGTAATATTAGAGGTATTCGATAATAACAGTATTGTGCCCTTAGTAGATTATAGGCGCTTGGTAATTATTGTTACTAATTATTAAAGACTACAACATGATAGGTTCCTTGCTCTTGAAATGTTTCCAAAATCCATGAAACAATTATTTAAAGTACTAATATTTTGTCTTTAGAAATACCTTTTTTAATGACAGTACAGGATAGTTTTTTTTCAAAAAAGAAGCATCTTGCTTTGCTGTTTTATCAACTTTATAGAATTCAGTTTTAACTCAGTTTTTAATAAATTAACTTCAGTTTCATGACAAAATCTAAACTCCCTTTTTTAATATTTTTATGTGTGGCTTTTGCTTTTTTTTTCTTGTCGTGTAATAACGAAGTAAATCAAGCACCAGAATTACTAACAATTTCAGAGGGGTTTAAAAACCCCATTGGATTTTACGATGCTAATCCAACTTTTTCATGGCAACTTCCTGTTTCTGAAGATATAAAATCTCAGAAAGCGTATCAAATTGTTGTAGCATCTTCTGAGAATTTATTACCTAATAATCCTGATTTATGGGATTCTAAAATACAAGAAAGTTCAAACTCTACTTTTGTAAAATATGCGGGAACTGAGTTACAGTCGCGTCAAAACGTATACTGGCAGGTGCGTTATTGGAATCAAGACGGCAATGTTTCAGAATGGAGTGAGATTAACACTTTTGAACTAGGATTGTTAAATAATTCAGATTGGAAAGCAAAATGGATAGGTTTAGATACGGCTAAAGACAGCATTAAGGGAGTTCGTAAATTTTTAATGCATAGGCCACAATATTTAAGAAAGGGGTTTGAAATTTCTTCTGAAGTAACATCAGCTAGATTATATATCACAGCAAAAGGTGTTTTTGATGTGCACTTAAACGGAAAGGACGTGAGTAATGATGTCATGCCTCCTGGTTGGACACCCTACAACCACCGCATAGAAACATTAACTTATGATGTGTCTGATGTTTTGGTTTCAGGAAAAAATGCTCTGGCTGTAGAATTGGCATCAGGTTGGCATTCAGGGCGAATTAGTAGAGGTACCGCTCTTTACGAAAATTTTGCTTCACCAAAAATTTTATGTCAGTTAGAAATTACCTTAAAAGATGGTTCCAAACAAACCATTATTTCTGATGAAACTTGGAAAGGCACTACAGATGGTCCTATACGATTAGCAAGTATTTATGATGGAGAAATGTATAATGCGAACTTTGAAATGCCAAATTGGACAACAACCAATTTCGATGACTTAACATGGATTCAAACGGAAACAGAGGCAATTGTAGATTCTGTAAAGTTACAACCCAAAAGGCACAACACAGTTAAAACTAAGACTACAATTGATAATGTAAAATTGGTCTCTGCAAAAAATAATACGGCTATTTTTAACTTACAGCAAAATATAGTTGGAGTTCCTAAAGTGAAAGTTCCCATGAAAAAAGGAGATACTTTAACAATCCGTTTTTCTGAAATGTTGCTCAAAGATGGCACATTTTATACAACTAATTATCGTTCAGCAAAATCAACCGATTTTTATATAGCTTCAAAAGATGGCGTTATTGACTATACTCCTAAGTTTACATTTCATGGTTTTCAATTTTTAGAGTTAAGTGGTTTTGATGATAAACAAAAACCAGATGCCAGTTGGGTGCAAGGTTTAGCGCAACATTCTGATTTTGATAAAAACGGAACGTTTACTTCCTCACATGATAAGCTAAATCAACTACAAAGCAATATTACTTGGGGATTAAGAGATAATTTCTTTGATATTCCAACTGATTGTCCGCAACGAGACGAACGTTTAGGTTGGACGGGAGATGCTCAAGTAATTGCACCAACGTCATTGTTCAATTATAATGTGCATTCTTTTTGGACTGCTTGGTTACAAAGTTTAAGAGAAACACAAACGGAGCATGATGATGGCTTAGTGCCTTTTGTAGTGCCTGATGTATTGCAACGAGATAATGCTAGTTCAGGTTGGGGAGATGCCAGTGTTATCATTCCTTGGGATATTTATAACATAACTGGTGATAAGACCGTACTTGAAGAAAGCTATAAATCTGCAAAAAAATGGGTGGGTTACTATCAAACTAAAGTGAAAGATAAACCCTATATACCCAATATGCATTCTTTTGCTGACTGGTTACAGCCTTACCCAACTAAAGAAGGGAAAATAGGGAACAGAGGAGATACGCCCAAAGAGTTTATTAATACTGCTTTTTTTGCACATTCAGCACATTTAGTATCTAAAATAGCTGGTGTATTAGGAAATAAAGAAGATGAAAAAAAATACAAAGCTTTATATGGTTCTGTTGCTTCTGCTTTTGAAACTAAGTTTTTTGACAATAATGGTAAATATAAAGGTGAAAAACAAACACAAACCAGTTACTTGCTTGCCATATATTTTGATTTGTTAAAACCAGAATCTAAAGTAAAAGCGCAACAACATTTATTAGCAGAAATTAAAAAAGCAGACAATCATTTAGGAACTGGTTTTTTAGGAACTCCCATTTTGCCTAAGGTCTTAGATGATATAGGAGAAATTGATTTGATGTACGACATTCTGTTTAAGGAAACCTATCCATCTTGGTTTTATTCCATCAATCAAGGGGCAACAACCATGTGGGAACGTTGGAATAGCTATAGCATAGAAGAAGGATATAACAAGCAACCCATGAACAGCCTGAACCATTACGCCTATGGTGCTATTGGGCAATGGATGTACGAGCGTATTGCAGGACTTTCATCTTTGGAACCAGGCTATAAAAAAATAAAGATTGCACCTGTGCCAAATGTAGATTTCTTAACATCGGCATCAGCTAGTTTAAATACGCCTTATGGAAAAGCATCATCTTCTTGGGTGGTAGAAGGTAATATATTTAATCTAGACGTAGTTATACCTCCTAATACAACTGCAGAAATTCATTTACCAAATTCATTAAAAAATGACACAGACAATGTAAAAATTGTTGGTGCGGGCACTCATACATTTCAAACGAAGCTAAATTAATACCTAATGAATACTAAATCAAAACAAAAAACAATTTTATTAACGCTCTTATCTGTTGTCTTTTTTAGTTTTATTTCTTGCAAAGAAAAGACTACCCTAGAAAAACCAAAGGATTTAACTATTTCGGAAGGTTTTAAAAATCCGTTAGGATTTTATGATGCAACTCCAACATTTTCTTGGAAATTACCAGCTACAGAGGGTGTTAAACATCAGTCAGCATACCAAATTGTAGTAGCATCTAGTAAAGATTTATTACCCAACAATGCTGATTTATGGGATTCTGAGAAACAAAACACAGACCAGTCCGTTTGGGTAAAATACGAGGGTAAGCCTCTGGAATCGCGCCAAAAAGTATATTGGCAAGTGAAGTATTGGAATCAAGATGAAGCTCCTTCAGAATGGAGTGCTATAAATCATTTTGAATTAGGGTTATTATCCAATGATGATTGGAAAGCACAATGGATAGGTTTAGATACGAAGGCTGAGGGTATTCTGGGAAGTCAGGACAACATTATCCACAGACCACAATATTTAAGAAAAGGTTTTGAGTTATCTAACGATGTGGAATCTGCAAGATTGTATATTACAGCAAAAGGGGTTTTTGATGTAGCCATTAATGGCGAAGATGTAAGTGATGATGTGATGCCTCCCGGTTATACACCTTACAAAGAGCGTATAGAAACCATTACTTACAATGTTACCAGTGTTATAGAATCTGGTCAAAACACCATAGGTGTGGAACTGGCTTCTGGGTGGCATTCCAGTAGATTAGGGTGGAAAAAAGCATTGTGGGTTGATACAGAAACGCCTAAAGTCTTATGTCAGTTAGAATTAACTATGAAAGATGGCACTAAAGAAATAATTGTTTCAGATAACAGTTGGAAGGGGACTACCAATGGCCCCATTCGTCTTTCAGAAATTTATGATGGTGAAACTTATGATGCCAATTTAGAAATGGAAGGATGGACAACCAATAATTTTAGCGATAAAGATTGGAGTTCAGTCAACAGCTTTCCTATTACAAACAATATTCGTTTAGAGCCTAAGCGCCACACTAAAGTTAAGTCTAAAATTGAATTAGCAACACAAGAGATTATTCAAAAAGATGGCACTATAATTTTTGATTTAAAACAGAACATGGTAGGTGTTCCGCTTTTGAAAGTTCCTATGAAAAAAGGGGAAACCTTAAAAGTGCGTTTTGCAGAAATGCTATCTCCAGATGGTGCGTTTTATACCAAAAATTACCGAAGTGCGCTATCGACAAATTACTACACAGCATCACAAGATGGTGTGATTGAGTGGATGCCTAAATTCACATTTCATGGCTTTAGATATGTAGAGTTGAGTGGGTTTGATACAACTGTAGAACCAACAAATGACTGGGTTACAGGTATAGTGCAATATTCAGATTTTGATGAAAATGGCACCTTTACCTCGTCTCACGAAAAATTAAATCAATTACAAAGCAATATTGTTTGGGGTATGAGAGGCAACTTTTTTGATATCCCCACCGATTGTCCGCAACGCGATGAGCGTATGGGTTGGACAGGAGATGCACAGGTGTTTGGACCAACATCCATGTTTAATGCAGATGTTTATAAATTCTGGGCCAGCTGGTTACAAAGTGTGCGTGAATCTCAGTTTGAAAATGGAGCTATTCCTTGGGTAGTGCCCGATGTTTTGTTTGATGGTAAAGTAAGTGCAGGTTGGGGCGATGTCTGCACCATTATACCTTATAAAATTTACCAAAGGACTGGAGATGTAAAAATTTTAGAAGATAATTTTGAAATGATGAAAGCTTGGGTGGCTTACCATCAAGAAAGTTCTGAGAATTTAATTTCTAAAATGGGCTTTTTTGCAGATTGGCTACAGCCTTATCCAGAAAATGGTGATAATAAAGGCGATACTAAATTAAATGTAATAGGTACCGCATTTTTTGCGCAATCGGCTCATATAACCGCCAAAACCGCAAAAATTTTAGGGAATAATGACGATTATAATACATACTATAAGCTGTATAAAAGTGTTTCGGAGCAGTTTAGTAATCAGTTTTTTAATACCGATGGTACTATAAAAAATGCTACAGAAACGCAAACCTCCTATTTGTTGGCTTTAGCATTCAAATTATTACCAGAGGAAAAACATGAAGGTGCAAAACAAAATTTACTAAAAAAGATTGCAGAAGCCGACAATCATTTAAGAACAGGTTTTTTGGGAACGCCATTATTGTCCCAAGTTTTAGATGAAACCGGTGAAATAGATTTAATGTACAAATTACTGTTTAATGAAACGTATCCATCATGGTTTTACTCTATTAATCAAGGTGCAAGCACCATTTGGGAACGTTGGAACAGTTACAGTAAAGTCGAGGGTTTCAACCCTCAAAACATGAATAGTTTAAATCATTATGCGTATGGTGCCATAGGTGAGTGGATGTATGAAAGAATTGGAGCCATTGCACCTTTAGAAGCAGGTTATAAAGTTATTCGTATAGCTCCAGAACCAAGGCAACCCCTTAGTTCGGCGTCAGCATCATTAAACACGCCTTATGGTGAAGCATCGTCTTCTTGGGAAATCAATGGAGACGAATTTCAGTTGGAAATTATGATCCCTCCAAATACAACAGCTCAAGTGATTCTACCTGGAACTACCGGCTCTTTTGATGGAACTGATGGCATTGAAACGATTTCAAACCAAGGTAATAAAAATGAATTCTTAGTACAACCAGGGCACTATAAGTTCGTATCCAAACTATAATCTTATGAAATTAAAATTTTTATTGTTCTGCCTCATTGCCACTTTTATGGGCTGTAAAAACAGTAAAGACCAATCAAAAAAAGAGGAGGAAACAAAAGAAGACGTTGTCGAGGTTAGTAAAAATAATCCAGTAATTCGCCATATACGAACGGCAGACCCTTCTGCTCACATTTGGAACGATGGTAAAGTTTGGATGTACACCTCTCGTGATATGGAGTATGCAACATTCTATGATTCTATGGATGGTTATCGTGCGTTTTCTTCAATTGATATGGTAAATTGGACGGACCACGGTGAAGTATTACATTCTAAAGATATTCCTTGGGGTGCGAGCGGATGGATGTGGGCGCCAACGGCTATCTACAAGAATAATAAGTATTATTTACTCTATCCGCATTCAGTAAAAGGTTCAAAAGACGATATGAGATGTGGCGTTGCCGTTAGTGATGTTCCAGAAGGGCCTTTTAAAGATTTAGGTTGGATTGAAGGTGTGGAAGGGCAATGGTTAGACCCTTGTGTGTTTGAGGATGACGATGGGAAAGTGTATTTGTATTGGGGTGTAAGAGAACCTAAAGTAGCACGTTTAAAAGACAATCTTTTAGAGTTGGCCGAAGCACCAAGAACCATTGAATACGGAAGCGATAACTTTTTTGAAGCCAGTTATATGCACAAACGTAATGGTGTCTATTATTTTTCTTACAATGCAGGTTTAGGTGGTTTTTACGGAATGGCAGATAGTCCTTATGGACCATTTGAATACAAAGGAGGAATTAACCCAAAACAAAGACAAGATCATCACTCTATTATCAATTATAAAGGGCAAGATTATTTCTTTTACCATTGGCAAAATTGGAAAGGCGGTTCTAAATTTAGTAGAAATACCGCTATTGAGTATTTGTATTATAATGAAGATGGTACCATTCAAGAGATAAATGCCACTCAAGAAGGTGTTAAAAATGTTCAATTATAAACTATAAAAATAAACCATGACAATTAAACGAGTACTAGGTTATTTATTTCTGACATCAATTTATTTAGTGAGTTGTAAATCTGAAAAGAAACAGGTAGAAAATAATAATCCTCTAGAAACCAAAAAACCCAATATTGTTTATATCCTAACAGACCAATGGCGTGGTTCGGCTTTAGGCTATGCTGGGAACCCCGATGTTAAAACTCCCAATTTGGATACTTTTGCCAAAGAAGCCATAAATTTTACAAATGCGGTTTCGGTACTACCTGTTTGTACGCCCCACAGAGCATCCTTATTAACAGGCAAGTTTCCAACAACAACAGGGATGTTTTTAAACGATTTGTATTTGCCAAGTGAAGAATTATGTATGGCAGAAATTTATAAGGAAGCAGGTTATAATACAGCGTATTGGGGAAAATGGCATTTAGATGGTCATGGTAGGTCTAGTTTTATTCCAAAGGAAAGACGTCAAGGTTTTGACTACTGGAAGGCATTAGAGTGCTCTCATAATTATACCAAAATGCCTTATTACGATAACGAAGATACAGAAATGAAAATTTGGGAAGAGTATTCGCCATTTGCCATTGTAAAAGATGCCAATGCTTATATAGCAAAACACGCCAACGATGAGCAACCATTTTTGGCATTCCTATCAATAGCAACGCCACATTATCCGCATAATAGTGCTCCCAAGAAATATAAGGCCATGTACAAGCCAGAGTCTTTAACATTGGGTCCAAATATTCCTAAGGAATTTGAAGACCGCTGTCGAGAAGAGTTACAAGGGTATTACGCACATGCCACAGCCACCGATGAGGCTATTGGGCTAGTGCTCAATAAACTAAAAGAACTTAATTTGATGGATAGCACCATTGTTGTATTCTCAGCAGACCACGGCGAAATGATGGGCGCTCATGGTGTTAAACCTTTTGTAAAACAATTGGCATGGGATGAATCTATTAGAGTACCTTTTCTAATTAGTTATCCTAATATTGATGTAAACAAAGGGGCTACAGTTAATGCGCCAATAACTACTCCAGATATACTACCTTCACTATTAGGGCTTTCAGATATAAAAATTCCAGAAGGGATTGAAGGTGACAACTTAAAGGGCTTAATCAAAAATCCAGATTCAAACGTTGACAGAGCAGCTTTGGTTATGAATCCTGCACCATTTGGTGCTAACTTCAAAGATGAACCTTACAGAGCTATTAAAACCAAACAATATACCTATGCAAGAACGCCTAATGGGCCTAGTATGTTTTATGATAATATTGCAGATCCTTTTCAACAAAATAATTTATTGGGAAATCCTGAATTAAGTGATTTGCAAAAAGATTTGGATGAAAAACTGAACATGGCTTTAGCTGAAATTAATGATGAGTTTGGAACACGCGATTTTTATTTAAAGAAGTATAACTACATTTTGGACGAAAAGAAAAAGGCCATACCACATTGGGGTTTCAATGAAGGCGATGGAAAACTTAAGAATGTCGGGGATATTAGAACAGTACAGTCGCCTAAGCCTATTATAGAATAAAATATATGTGATATTTAATAATATTTATGAGACTTATAACTCTAATACTATTGATGCTAAGTTTTGGTTTTTGTGCTAGTTCTCAAAACCTTTTAATCTTGACAAAAACAGGGCATTACAGACACGCATCACTACCTGATGCCATTAAGGCTTTTGTGGAAATGAGTGAAGAAAATGGTTGGAAATCTACTTTTACCGAAGATTCATCCTTTTTTACTAAGGAGATTTTAGCAAAGTATGATGTAGTGGTATTTTTGTTAACAAATAAAAATATCTTATCAGATGAGCAAAAGAAAGCGTTTAAGAACTTTATTCAATCGGGAGGTGGATTTGTAGGAGTTCATTCAGCCACTGTAACCGAAATGGAATGGTTTTGGTACGGTCAATTAATAGGCGCTCGGTTTATTGGTCATTCAGGGGTTCAAAAAGGTAGAATTGTAATAGAAAATAAAGAACACGCTTCAACCCAACACATAGAAGCTAATACGCTTATTTGGGAAGACGAATGGTATTCTTTAGATCATAGTCCTCGTGAGGACGTTAATGTGCTTATCTCTTTAGATGAAACATCAATAGAAACTAAAGAATTTCAAAATAAAAGTATGGCAATGGGAGATCACCCTATAGCATGGTATCATCACTTTGATGGCGGACGTATTTTTCAAACGCAATTAGGACATCGTTCAGAACTTTATCAAGACCCGATTTTTAGAAAACATTTAATTGGTGGCATTCATTGGGCAAGTGGTCTTAGTAATTAATAATAAAAATATTTTTATTAAAATGAGAAGTATTACAATTTTATTGTTGTTAGTATTAACTTTTTTAAGTAGTCAGGCTCAAACCAATCAACCTAATATATTAGTATTTTACATTGATGATTTAAGGGCCGAATTAGGGTGTTATGGCAGTGAAACCGCAATTACGCCTAATATTGATAAACTCGCTTCTGAGGGTGTAATGTTCAACAAGGCTTACACGCAACAGGCTATTTGTGCACCTTCTAGAATGAGCACCTTAACTGGTTTACGACCTGAAACTTTAGGTATCTATAGTATTTTCACGCCTCTACGAAAGATTCATAAAGAGGTGGTTACCCTCCCTCAACTGTTTAAGCAAAATGGGTATAAAACCATAAGCACAGGTAAAGTATATCATCATTTTGTAGATGATAAAGATAGTTGGACAGAATTGGTAAAAAGACCTTCTAATATATACCTAAAACCAGAGAGTCTTGCAGTTCTGAGTAACAAAGGAGCCAAAGGTCCTGCTTATGAAGATGCCGATGTAGCCGATGACGGATACAAAGATGGCATTGTTGCAAACGATGCTATTAGAATGTTACATCAATATAAAGATGACAAATTTTTAATGTTTGTTGGTTTTATGAAGCCGCATTTACCGTTTAACGCACCAAAAACATATTGGGATATGCATGACAAAAGCAAGTTTGAAATCCCATCAAAGAAGAAGCCTAAAGATATGTACAACTTGGCACTAAGCAAATGGGGCGAATTAAAAGGTTATCATGGCATACCTGATGAAGACCCTTTAAATAACGAATTAACCAGAACTTTAATTCATGGGTATCATGCTTGTGTAAGCTATATGGATGCCCAAGTGGGTAAAGTCATGCAAACACTTGAAGAATTAGATTTACGTAAAAATACTATGATTGTTTTTATGAGTGACCATGGTTATAAAATTGGCGAATATGGCGCATGGTGTAAACACTCTAATGTAGAAATTGATGTTAGAGTACCTTTAATTATAAGTCGTGAAACCAATGATAAAAATCGTGTATCGGGAGAAGTATCAAATGCATTGGTAGAAAATGTAGATATCTTTTCTACATTAACAGAAATTTGTGGATTAGAGAGTCCAAAATCTGATGGCAAAAGTTTAGTTCCTGTTTTACATAATCCAGATATAAAATGGGATGAGGTGGCAACAAGTGTATATGCTAGAGGTAAAAACATCATGGGATGTACAGCCACAGATGGTAATTGGCGTTATACAGAATGGCGAGATTCTAATACCCATGAAATTTTAGGAACAGAATTATATGAACATAAAAACAGTTTGTTGTCTTTTGAAAACCTCTCTGGTAAGGAAGGTTATAAAGACGTTGAGGAAAGAATGAAAACAGTTTTGGAATCACAATTTCCAAGAGATGCTAAACCATTTCCACAAAACGATATGCCCAGAAATTAATAATTAATTGTATTAATTTTCAAAAACATAACTTAAAGGTAGTTTTGCCTTAAGCTATGTTAAAAAACTTTTGGTTACCATAATTTAGATTTTTAGTTCAACTGGCTTTCATAATTTTGAAATGACTAAAACTATTTAAGCCATGTTAGACCTTATAAAACTAGACACAAACTCTATAGTGCCCAAATACTTGCAGATTATTAACTCTGTAATTAATAATGTTTCCAAAGGCAATGCTAAGTTTGGAGACCAAGTACCTTCAATAAATAGTCTAAGTAAAGAATTTTATTTATCAAGAGATACAGTTGAAAGAGCTTACAGGGTTTTAAAGAAGCGTAAAGTTATAGTTTCAGTTCCTGGAAAAGGAACCTACATTGCCAAAACTCAGTTAATATCAAAATTGAATATTTTGTTTTTTGTTAATAAACTGAGTCCTTATAAAACACAGGTTTACAATTCTTTTTTAAAAGAAATGGGCGATAACTGTCATGTAGATCTTCAAAGTTATCATTCCGATGAAACACTTTTTTTAGAATTAATGACAAAGTATAAATCGGTGTATGATTATTTTGTAATCATGCCCCATTTTAGGACAGAAAACTTATCTCATAGAAGTTTTACAAAGAAGGTAGAAGCAGTAATAAATGAATTGCCTAAGGAAAATTTAATTCTATTAGATAGTAAAAGCTCGCAAATAGAAGGTGAATTTATAGAAGTCTATCAGGATTATGAAAATGATATTTTTTCAGCTTTAGAAAGTGGTAAAGAGAAAATAGCCAATAAGTATAATAAGTTAACACTTGTTTATCCAAAAACCACATTTTACCCATATCCTTCAGAAATAGTAGATGGTTTTAGGGCGTTTTGTTCCAAATTTTGTTTTGATTTCGAAATTGTAGAGGAGATTTCTAATGAATTTCAATTAGAAAATAAAAGTTTATATATTACTATAGAGGAAGATGATTTAGTGGCAGTAATGAATCTAGTGAGGAAAAGTGACTATAAATTAGGTGTTAATGTTGGAGTTATATCTTATAATGATACACCCTTAAAACAAGTTTTAGGCATCACAGTGATTTCATGTGATTTTGAGGCTATGGGAGTACAGGCTGCAAAAATGATAACAGAAAATGTTAAGGATAAGGTTAAAGCACCTTTCTTTTATATTGATAGAGAATCAGCATAGAATTTAGTTATTTTATTACCAAAGGGAAGCTCTTGGGCTTCCCTTTCTTATTTAAACTTTTTTTGCTTTTAAGTTTTATAGAAAATAAAATATTAACCATAATAGTGAAATGATATTGAGGTAGCATTTTTAGAATTATGACACTTCGCCTATTCATTTTGAGAATATATTATCGATAACTCTAAAACATTTTTTAACTTGTGCTATAGGTTATAAGAGCTACAAATGAGGCATAGGATATTTTATTTTTTCTTATTATTTCAGATTGGTTTAGTACAATCTCAGATTGGTGATTTTAATTTCAAAAATTTCAATCTATCTGATGGTTTATCTAGTAGTACCGTAAATTATATAAAGCAAGATAAACTTGGGCAAATATGGTTAGCTACAAATAATGGGTTGAATAAATTTAATGGAGAAGAAGTTGTTGTTTATAGAAGTTTACCTGAAGATAAATCAACAATAAGTAGTAATAATGTGCATAACATCCTAGAAGATAAAGATGGGAATTTATGGATAGGAACTTTCAACGGGTTAAACAAATACGAACCTCAAAAAGATCAATTTAAAAGATATTTCAAAACTTCCGATGAAAATTCCTTAAGTGGTAATAGAATTTTTTCCAGTTTTGAAATGAAAAATGGAAATATATGGTTTGGAACAGAAGATGGTATTTCCATTTATACAAAGAAACATGACAGTTTTATAAGATTTCTAAAAAACAGTAAAAAACCTACACTGATATTAGATATACATGTTGACAAGAAAAAAACCGTTTGGTTGGCTACTTTTAATGGAATTATACAAGTAAGCAGGAGTAAGGAAGGAAAATTTAAACATCAAACATACCGCCCAAGGAATTTGAATAAGCGGTTTTTTATTTACAAAATATTAGAAGTAGAACCAGATATCATTGCTCTAGCTACAAAGTATCACGGATTTTTACTATTCAATAAAAAAACAAAACAATTTAGTTCTCCTGAGGAATTTGATTTTTTTAAAAATATAGAGATTAAAGATTTGTATAAAGATGAAAGTGAAAACCTTTGGTTAGCAACAACAACAGGGCTTTTCATCGTAACACCTTCAAAAGAAATAACCACTGTTAATAGTAGTATTTACGAAGATATTGGAAGTGTAAAAAATCATTTTAAAAAAATATATAAAGATAAAAATGGTTCCATTTGGTTAGCTACTCAAGATGTTGGAGTGATGACATGGCACAAAGCCAATCAGAATTTTAGGAGATTTAAAAATTCTGGAACCTATAATAATATTGCCAATTGTATAGCCTCTGATGACGAAAAAAATATTTACTATGGTACAGAGGGTGGAGATTTAAATAAAATAGATAGTAGTGGTATAGTTACAAAACTTTTTGATGTTCAAAACAAAACAAAAACAACAGTTTATCCTATCAAGACTTTATATAGGGATGGAAATTTACTCTGGATTGGTGCCATGAAAAATGGTATCAAGATTTATGATTTACAATCACAAAAAGAGTACGAAAATTATCTTTCTTCTGAGTTGAAAAATTTTTTAAAAGACGTATCTGTATTGGATATTAAAAAGGGTTTTGGTAATACTATTTGGATAGCAACTATAGGTAGAGGTTTAATAAAATACGATACCAAACAAAAAAAAATGAGGGCTTTTAACTCCCGTCAATTAAAAAGCAGTTACGTTAAAGTTATTCTGAAAGACAAAAGGAATTTAATTGTTGTTGGTTCAGACCATTTGAGCTTTTTAGAAGCAGAAAAGAAAGGAAATTTTAAGATATCAAATTACCCAACTATTGTAGATTCTAGCAGATTAGATATAGTTTCGGTGCATAAAGATTCACGAGGAGTGATTTGGGTAGGTTCAAGAACTAGAGGGCTTTATAAATTCACAGAAGATAAGAGATTTGAAACTGTTATTGTTTCTGCAAAGAATAGAATTTTTACGGTCAATGCAATTTTAGAAAGCAGCAAAGGCTTACTTTGGTTAAGTACAGATCAAGGAATTGTAGAGTATGATCCTATAAAGCAAGAAAGTATAATTTACAACCAACAAACACTAGCTCAGGATAACGATTTTAGAGTAAATGCTGCTCTTAAAGAAAATGATAAATTCTATTTTGGAGGAAAGCAAGGGGTTATAACTTTCCAAGCAGATAATATTGTGAAATTGACCAACGTCCCAAGGGTAATTTTATCGTATCTTAAAATTAAGAATAATAAAATTGACACTTTAAATAAAAATGAAACCGTATTTAAAAATATAAGTTATTCAAAGGAAATTGTTCTACCTCATAATAATGCTAGTTTTTCTATAAATTATGCGTTTCCTAATTATATCAATTCCAATACCAATCAATATGCGTATAGACTTAAAGGGTTAGATAATAACTGGTTATATACTAAACAAAACGAAGCATTTTATACCCTGCAAAATGCAGGTACTTATACGTTTCAAGTCAAAGCTGTGGGTTATGATGGTGTTTGGAATAATGAAATAACTGAGCTTGATATAACAATACAACCTGCACCTTGGTTTACATGGTGGGCTTATGCTATTTATTTTGTATTAGCATTCGGATTGTTTTTTAGTATTTCTTGGATGCTTCAATCTAAATCAAGATTAAAACAAAAACTGGAGTTTGAATTTGCCGAGAAGAAAAGAACTGAAGAGTTAAATAAAGCTAAACTGCAATTCTTTACGAACATTTCACATGAATTTAGAACACCTCTAACACTCATTTTAGGACCACTTCAAAATATTTTAGAGAATTATAATGGGCCTAATCTCATCTATAAGAAACTAAAAATAATAGAGGGTAGTGCTAATCAATTATTAAGACTTATTAATAGATTGATGGATTTTAGAAAACTTGAAAGTAATCAATTAAAACTGGAAGTAGCAGAAGGAAATATAGTAAAGTTTTTACAAGAAATATTTTTATCGTTTTCAGAGCATGCCAAAAATGGTCATTATAACTATGAGTTTCATGCCTCTGAAGAAGAAATTTTTGTGTATTACGACAGATATAAATTAGAAAGGGTTTTTTATAATTTAATATCGAATGCATTCAAGTTTACCAAAGCAGGAGGTGCTATTAGTATTCATGTTTCTAAAGATGATACTAACCTAATTGTAGAGGTTAAAGACACTGGAATTGGTGTCCCGGAGCAACACCTAGATAAAATTTTTGATCGCTTTTTTGAAGTTTCAAAAAACAACGAAATTGAAGAATACAAGAAAGGTACAGGAATTGGGCTTTCTATTGCCAGCAATATTGTCAAGTTACACCACGGAGAAATATTTGCTAAGAATTTAAGTCCTAAGGGTTCCGTTTTTACTGTCAAGCTTAAATTAGGGAAGAAGCATTTATCAGAAAGTGATATACTGGAAAATTTCAAAATGAGTGATGATGTCTCGCAATATGCTGCCCAGATTAATATTGAGGATATTGAGTTACTTGGTAACCCAGAAGATTTACTATTAGAAAAAACAAAGTATACAATTCTTATCGCAGAAGATAATGTGGTGTTAAGATCCTTTATTAAAGAGATTTTGAAACCAAATTACAATATTATTCAAGCAGAAAACGGAAAAGAAGCATTTGAAAAAACATTAAAGCATTTGCCTGATTTGATTATTAGTGATGTGATTATGCCAAAAATGGTAGGAACAGAACTCTGCTCAAAAATAAAAACAACCTTGGCAACAAGCCATATTCCCGTCATTCTTTTAACATCCAGGTCGTCTTTAGTTTATAAATTTGAAGGTTTAGAAAGTGGTGCAGATGATTACATTAGTAAGCCGTTTAACTTAAAGGAATTCAGTCTTAGAATTCATAATTTATTAGAATCTAAACAGCGATTAAAAAATAAGTTTTCGTCTAATGATGATTTTACCTCTATTGATGTTTCTCTCACATCACTTGATGAACAATTATTAAAAAAGTCTATCAAAATTGTAAAAGATAATATATCTAATCAAGATTTTAATGTAACTCAGTTTTCTGAAGATTTGGGTGTTAGTCGTTCTATGCTTTTTAATAAAATTAAGGCGTGGACTAATTCAACTCCCAATGATTTTATTCAGGAAATAAGGCTAAATCACGCAGCTAAGCTCCTAGAGCTAAATAAACTAAATATTTCAGAGGTTTCATACGAAGTAGGGTTTAAAAGACCTAAATATTTTAGCCAATGTTTTCACAAGAAATATGGGATAACACCATCCGAATATCAAGAAAAAGTTACAGTTAGTAACTAAAGTGTTATCTTATTCAACTATTTTATTTTATTAGTTTTTAGTCTAAAAATAGGTGAGTTTCAATTCATTTAAAAAACGTGATGGTGCAGGACACTACAGGATTATTTTATCTGTTTTTAAGGTTAAGTTTGTAGGTATTACAATCCTATATTTTTTTAACCAAATGAAAACTATTTTTTCTATTCTTTCGCTGGCCTTTTTAATGCTGGTTTCTTGTGCTAATCAAGAAAAAACAACAAGTACAAATTTCAATGATAATTGGCTTTTTATCTTAGATGAAGACCAAGAAGCCTTTTCTCAAGAAGAACTAGACGACAGTTCTTGGACAGCTTTGGATTTACCTCATGATTGGTCCTTCGAAAAAGGGGTTAGAAAAGGAGGTGACCAAGGACAAGGCGGTGGTTATCATGATGGCGGAATCGGTTGGTACCGTAAGTACTTCCATGTTTCAAAAGAAAGTTTGTCTAAAACCACATATATCAATTTTGATGGGGTATATATGAATAGCGAAGTTTGGGTAAATGGGAACCGTCTGGGTAAAAGACCTTACGGTTATATTAGTTTTCGGTATGATATTTCAAAACATTTAAAAGCTGGACAAAACACTATTGCCGTACGTGTAGATAATAGTTTAGAGCCCTCGGCCCGTTGGTATCACCCCTGTGGTATTTATGCAGGTGTCTCTTTAATTGAAAAGAACCCAACACACATTGAGCTTAACAGTATTTTTATCACGACGCCCAGTATTGCCACAGATAAGGCTTCTGTAAATGTAAAGCTTAATGTTGTAAACGCTTCTGACAATTTAGAAAGTAAAATTACAATTCTAGGTTCGGATGGTACTGTTTTAACATCGATAACAAGTGACGTTGAGGCAGCAAAATCAGAAGCAAACTTAGAAGTTGAAACACCTAAGTTATGGAGCCCAGAATCACCAAATTTATATAAAGCAGTAACTCAAATTCTTGATGGTGAAGAAGTATTAGATGAAAAAACAACCGTTTTCGGATTTAAAACCGTGGAGTGGAAAACTGAAACTGGCTTTTGGTTAAACGGTGAAAACGTAAAACTAAAAGGTGTTTGCGAACACTGGGAAGGTGGCCCTGTTGGAGGTGCATGGACGAAACCTATGTTACGATGGAAGTTAGAGTTACTTAAAGGTATGGGTATCAATGCCATTCGTCCGTCTCATAATCCAGCACCACCCATGTTTTATGATATCTGTGATGAAATTGGCCTGTTGGTCATGGATGAAATTTTTGATGGTTGGCATAAAAAGGCACCAGAGGATTACGGAAAACAAGCCTTTGACGAATGGTGGCAAGCTGATGTAAAAGAATGGATTACTAGAGACCGTAATCACCCAAGTATTTTTGTATGGAGTTTAGGGAATGAAACCCATAGCGATGTGGCACCAGAATTAGTGAGCTTTGGAAAAAGTTTAGACCCAACCCGTTTGTTTACCTCAGGAGCAGGGAATCCTGAAGATATGGATATTCAGGGGGTTAATGGCGGTTCTGAAACAAAATCTTTTATAGATAAACAAAACGAAAAAGAATTAGAGAAACCATTCATTTCCACCGAAGCACCTCACACATGGCAGACTAGAGGGTATTATCGTACCCACACTTGGTGGCGCGATAATGAATTACCAGGAACCTACGAATTGCCTAATCTTACAGAAAAGGAAATTTTCTTTTACGAAGGCTTAAATCCTAAAAATTGGAGAAATAGAAAACAACGTTATAACTCATCGTACGATAATGCTACGGTACGAGTTTCAGCAAGAAAATATTGGGAAGTGATGCGCGATACCCCATGGCATAGTGGGCATTTTCGTTGGACAGGTTTCGATTATTACGGAGAAGCAGGTTTGGTTCATGGTGGTTTACCGTTTAACCTATTTATGGGCGGTGCTCTTGATGTGGCTGGTTTTGAAAAGGATTTATACTATTTCTATAAAAGTCAGTGGACCAGAGAACCAATGATACATATGCTACCACATTGGACGCATCCAAGAATGGAAAAAGGTACTAAAATTCCGGTTTGGGTCTATTCTAACACCGATGAGGTAGAGCTATTCTTAAATGGAAAATCTTTAGGTAAAGACAAACCAGGAACGGTTTGGAACGAAATGCAATGTGAGTGGTTAGTGCCTTATGAAGAAGGAACCATAGAAGCAGTGGGGTATATTGATGGAAAGGAAGTAAATAGAACGTCTTTTTCAACGGCAAAACAACCATCTACTTTACAAAACACAGTAACTAAGTTGGAAGCAGAAGGCGATTTTAGAGCGAGCTATATCCTAACTTCAGAAGGGATGGATGCCGACGATAATTTGAATCCCTACGCAGAAAATAGGGTGTATTACAACATCGTTGGTGATGTGGATAAAGTGTCTATGGAAAACGGAAATCCTATAGACCCAACCAGCAGAACAAAAGCCGATTACAGAAGTATGTTTTTCGGGAAAACCAGATTGTTTTTAGAAGAAGGTCAAAATGCAAAAGAGGCCTCTGTAATTGTAGGTTCTATTTTAGGAGATAAAGCCTTATATGTTTCCAATGAAATTACTATTGATGTACAATCTGTATCGTTATTTGGAAATGATGCTTCCAACGATTTTGAAGTACTTTACACGATAGATGGCAAAAACCCAGAAACAGATGGTTTAGCTTACACCCAACCTTTTAAAGTTGAAGATGGTACTACGGTAAAAACTGTCGTGAAACAAAACGACGTTCTTATTTTATCTATGGAAGAAACATTCGGTAAAAACGAAGGTCTTTTCTGGGGAGATGAACACTCTGCAGATATGTGGATTGGTAGAGGTGTTAATATTTCTGCAGAAGATGGCGCCTTAACTGGAACAGCTAAACCAAGTAGAGAGGCGCACCGTTTTAAAGGAAGTGGTTTTGTGGATTTTAAAGGAGGTGAAGGGTCTATTACTTGGTATCAAGAGAATGATGGAGAACCTGGTGATTATAGCATTCGCTTTAGATATATGCATAATAATGAGGGGAAATTACACCCTATGAAACTCTATGTGAATGATGAATATGTTAGAAGTATAGAGTTCAAAGCCACAGGTGGTTGGGAAAAAGAATGGAAGTTTGTACCCACCATTATTGTACTGCAATCTGGAGCTAATAATATCAAATTAGAAACTACAGGAGAGAGCGCACCTTACATTGACGAGTTGTTCATTGATTAAATTTATTTAACAATGAAACAAAACCTTTTTGTATTACTTTTTTGCTTTTTAAGCATTTGTTTTTCTGTTGCTCAGACTAACCAGAAAAATGATAAAGATGTACTGCTTAAAGGTTTCAAAAACCCTCCAAACCAAGCAAAAGCTAGAACATGGTGGCATTGGATTAGCGGAAATGTATCTAAATCGGGCATCACCAAAGATTTAGAAGCCATGAAAGCTGTTGGTATTCAAGAAGCACAATTGTTTAATGTGCATCTTGGTTTTCCCCAAGGACCTGTAAAATATTTAAGCAAAGACTGGCTAGACTTATTTAAGTTTTCTGCTGAAGAAGCCAAACGTTTGGATTTAGAATTAGCATTTCACAATAGCGCTGGTTGGTCGTCTTCTGGTGGGCCTTGGGTTACCGAAGAAAACGCAATGCAAACGGTTGTTTTTAGCGAACTTACGGTTAAAGGCGGAAAACCAATCAAACAAGCTTTGCCAAAACCTAAAACCAAATTTGATTATTACAAAGACATTATAGTATTAGCTTTTCCAAAGCCTAAAAAAGCGATAAAGATTGATGGTTTAGACTATAAAATGCTTTCCGAACGTATTCGAAATCATCTGTTACCAGATACAAAAACGATTGCAAAAGAAGCTATAATTCAAAAAGAAACGATCATCAATCTAACTTCAAAATTGTCCGAAGATGGTGTTTTAAATTGGGACGTACCTAAAGGCGACTGGGTTGTATTACGTTTAGGACATACACCAATTGGAACAACCAACAGGCCAGCACCGCCAGAAGCTAAAGGTTTAGAGGTGGATAAAATGAGTAAAAAAGGGGTAGATGCCTATTGGGAATCTGGTATTCAACCGATTATTGATAAACTTGGCGATTTAGTTGGAACAACTGTAAATAATTGTTTGATTGATAGCTACGAGGTAGAAACTACTAATTGGACAACCGGTTTCGATACACAGTTTGAAAGTTTAAGAGGTTATGATTTAACAGCATATTTACCAACTTTAGCAGGCTATTATGTAGAAAGTGGCGAAGTTTCAGAACGCTTTCTTTGGGATTTTAGAAGAACTATAGGTGATTTAATTGCCGAAAACTACTATGCACACTTTGCACAATTATGCCATGAAAACGGAATGAAATTTTCTGTAGAACCTTATTGGGGTCCTTTCGATAATATGCAAGTTGGTGCTCAAGGTGATATTGTGATGTGCGAATTTTGGAGCGGAGGCTATCCGTTTTTTGATTCTCCAAAATTTGTGTCATCTATAGCGCATTTAAATGGAAGTGCCATTGTTGGTGCAGAGTCTTTTACAGGAATTGGTGGTTGGGATAAACATCCAGCAAACATCAAATCAATTGGAGATAGAGCTTGGGCAGAAGGCATTACACGATTCATCTTTCATACCTATGTGCATCAACCTTGGGATGTAGCTCCAGGTTTAGCCTTAAGTTATCATGGATTTGATTTTAACCGTTTGAATACGTGGTGGTACCAAAGTAAATCTTATATGGATTATTTAGCTCGGTCTCAGTTTTTATTGCAAGAAGGTAAAAATGTAGCTGATGTTCTAGTGTTTACAGGAGAATCCTCTCCAAATACAGGCTTTATTAAACCTGAGATTAAACAAATGGGCTTTGATTACGATTTGATTGGTGCGAATAAGTTGAAAGACTTAACCGTTAAAAATGGAACAATCTTCTCGTCTGTTGGAAATACGTATCAACTTTTGGTGTTGCCAGAATCGGATTTTATAAAACCAGAAACTTTAGAAAAAATAAAAGCATTGGTTGATGGTGGCGCAAAAGTCATTGGAAAAAAACCAATGCAATCGCCAAGTTTAACTGATTATCCAAATTGTGATAAGGAAGTTACAACTTATGTTGATGAATTGTGGGGAAGTAGTTTGGTAAAAGACATTACTATTATAGAAGCTTTAAGTGGCGCAATACCTGATGTTGAAATTGAAAGTAGTGATAAAACCGATCTAAGTTTCATCCATAGAAAAACTGCTGATACAGATATTTATTTTATAGCGAATGCTAGAAAAGAAGTCAGAGAAATAACAGCGCGTTTTCGAGTTTCAGGTAAGCAACCAGAACTTTGGAATTCAGAAAAGGGAACTATAAAAGATGTGGTTGTTTTTAAAGAAAATGAAGATGGCACAACCACAGTACCTTTACAACTAGGAATGGAAGAATCGGTTTTTGTTGTCTTTAAAAAGCCTGCAAATTCGAATCATTTAGTAGAAGTTTCAACAAAATTACAACCTTCTCAATTAGAACCATTGTCAAATTTAGAGATTGTAAAAGCAGAATATGGTACCTTTTTACAAGAAGGTTTGGTTGATATAACCGATAAGGTTTCCAACACCATAAAAGATGGGAAACTGGATTTTAACATGAGCAGAGCTTTTTGCGATTGCGACCCTGCCATGGGCTACAAAAAGGAGTTCAGAATGGAGTATCAAATAGGCGAAACCAAAAAGCAATTACATGCTGAAGAACGCGAGCATATTCATATTGATGCTAGAAATAAATCGTTAAAAATTTTAAAAGCTGTTTTTGGAAAGTTTAAGGCTGAAACTGTGGGCATTCCTGAAAATTATGAAACATTTGATGTTACCGATAAGATACAAAAGGTAGTAAATTCGGGAACGTATGATATTTTGGTATCTAATCAATTGATTAACAGTATAATTCCAGAAGGCAATAAACCCGTTTTAAAGATTACGTATAAAACAGATGGCGAAGAACGTACGTTGTTTATTCCAAAAGGACAAATTTTAAAATTATCTAAAGACAGACCACAACCAAAATTAGAATTTGAAGATGGTACAATAAATTGGACAACACCTTATCCAGGAAAAGTTAATTATACGCTCGCATCAGGAGAAACAAAAGTGGTAGAAGTAAAGTCTGTGCCAAAACCAATTGAATTATCTAATGATTGGGAGGTTACATTTCCATTAAATTCAAAAGTTGCTAAAAAGGAAACGTTCAATGATTTGATGTCTTGGACCAATGCTCAAGATGAGGCTATTCAATATTTTTCAGGAACTGCAACTTATATAAAAGAATTTATGTTGTCTGATGATTTACTTCAATCAGATAAAATTATAGAACTTGATTTAGGAAACGTTGCAGTCATTGCAGAGGTCATTGTTAACGGTCAAAATGTTGTAACTTTATGGAAAGCACCTTTCAGAATTAATATTTCAGATTTTGTGCAAAAAGGTAAAAATACTTTAGAAGTAAAAGTGACCAACCTGTGGCCCAATCGATTGATTGGTGACGAAAAACTTAAATTAGATTATCCAAGACAAGGTAAACGCGCAAAACCACTTCCAGATTGGTTGTTAAATCATACAGAACGACCATCTAAAAGAACAACATTTGCCAGTTGGAATCATTATAATAAGAGTGATGATTTACTAAAGTCTGGTCTGCTAGGACCTGTAAAACTTACATTTTTTGAAACTGTAAAGCTAGAGAACTAATGACTAAATATGTTTATATACACCTCTTTATTTGTTTTTGTTTGTTGGGTTGTGCTAATAAAACCAAAAAACAAAAGACAATTGACGCGGGTAGCAAAATGGTAGATTATTTTGCCGATAATGGCTTCGGAAATGCGGTGGCCATTGTACAACATCCATCAGGAGTTTATCACGAAGGAATTACTTATGTGGCTTATCAAGGTGCTTTAGAAGATCCTTATGTAGCTTCATACAATCATACTACTAAAGAATGGAAAGGCCCTTTTAAAGCAGGTGTGAGTGAAATGGGAAAAGACCCAAACCGTAAGAAGAAAATTGACAATCATGGTAAACCTGCATTGCTTATTGATGATGCAGGCTATATTCATATAGCTTTTGGAGGTCATGGAGGAACGCGAGAAGATGGTCCTAATCCATTAGGAAATCATCATTATGGAAAAAATTTACATGCAGTTTCTAAAAAACCGCTAGATATTTCTGAATGGGAAACTCTAGATAATATTTCTTTGTTTGGAACTTACAGTCAGTTTATAAAAATGGATAATGGAGACATCTATTTATTTTATCGTCACGGCGCACACAGAAGCAATTGGGTATATCAAAAATCAACCGATAATGGAAAAAATTTTGGAGCACCTGTTTCCTTTTTAAAGCATAAACGCAGAACAGATATAGAAGCTGAAGATTCTTGGTATCCTTGGGTTTCTAAAGGTAATGGCGATGATATTATTGTGGCCTTTGATTATCACATTTGTAGAGATAACAACAATGCGCAAGATTCACGAGGACATATCCCTGAACGGCATAATTTGTATTATATGGTTTTTGATACAAAAACAGGTGTTTGGAAAAATGTTAAAAACGAACCTTTAACAATACCCTTAACCAAAGAAATGGCTGATGAAAAAACTTTGGTAAGTACAATAGCTGAGGATTGGACATTTCAAGGGATAGCAGATGTAGACCCCAATGGAAATCCGCATGTTGGAATATTGGTTGGTTCAGACGTCGGCGAAAAAAGAAGTGCCCCTAAACGCATACAACTTTTTAGATGGGATGGACAAGAGTGGCTACAAAGTGAGAATATAGATATTCCCAAAGGCAATGGAGATTTAGAAGTAACGTCAGCAAAAGAAGTAAGTCTATATTTAGAACATGAAAGTAATGGTAATGTTGGTGAAATAAGCCGATGGGATAGTTTTGATGGGGGTAATACTTTTAAGAAAGAATCTGTTTTGTTAAGTCGAAAAAATTCCAGTTTTGTAATATCATCTCTTATTGATAATCCTCATCCAGATGCTAGAATTATTGTAGGAGAAAAAGAAAGGGGAACAGATTTTAGAAAAATGTATCTTTTAGGAGATAGTGGACCAATAAAACGTTCTAAAACCGAAGCTCAAATACTAAAAAACAATTAACAAATAAATAATTAAAACAATAATGAAAAAAGTAAAAAACACCTGCTTAATATTTTTAATTGCTGTCTTAGTTTTTTCTTGTGGGAATAAAGCGAAGAACAATGCAGAAAAAAATAGTGACATATCTGAATCTTCAGAGCAGCCGCCAAATATAGTATTCATATTATCAGACGACCAAGCATGGACCGATTACAGTTTCATGGGGCATGAGCACATTGAAACCCCTCGATTAGATCAGTTTGCTTCAGAAAGTTTAACCTTTACTCAATCCTATGTTCCAACGCCGTTATGTTCACCTTCGTTAGCAACCATTATTACAGGTCTGTATCCAAAAGATCATGGTATTTTAGGAAATGATAAAGTTTATGAACGTGGTAATATTCGTGGAAAAGCAAGAGCTGAAGCCTATAAACCAGTAATTACTGCTTTTGAAAAACAAACAACACTTCCAGAAATTTTAAAGGAAAAAGGATACTTATCGTTTCAAACAGGTAAATGGTGGCATGGTAATCATAAAATTGGTGGTTTTGATTATGGTATGACCCACGGTGACCCAGAACGAGGGGGGCGTCATGGTGATTTTGGTTTACAAATTGGTAGAAAAGGATTGGATACCATTAATAGCTATTTAAATTTGGCTGCTAAAGAAAAGAAACCTTTCTTTTTATGGTATGCGCCATTTTTACCACACCAACCGCATACACCACCGCAACGTTTGTTAGATAAATATTTGCCCAAAGCACCAACCGAGTATGTGGCTAAGTATTGGGCCATGTGTGAGTGGTTTGATGAAACTTGCGGACAGTTATTTGATATGATTGAAGCCAAAGGACAAATGGAAAATACCCTTTTTGTATATGTTTGTGATAATGGTTGGGTACAAGAACCAAATAAGAACACTTACGTAAAAACTTCAAAAAGAGCGCCTTACGATTTAGGGATTAGAACACCAATTATGTATAAATGGAAAGGTAAAATTACACCTAAAATGGATAAAAACACAATAACAAGTAGTATTGATATGGTACCAACAGTTCTTGATATTCTTGATATTGAAAAACCAGAAAATTTGCCAGGGATTAGTGTTTTAGATGACGAGGCGCTGAATGAAAGAAAAGGTGTTTTTGGAGAGGTATATGCACACGATTTTGATACCATAGAAAATAGTATGTTCTACAACATGGCTATTTTTCCTCCTTACAAAATTATCATTCCAGACCCTGAGAGAAAGAAGGACGAAGAGGTACAATTATTTAATATTGTAGAAGATCCTTTTGAAAAAAATAATATTGCCGAAAGCCACCCTGATATTGTTGCCGATTTAACCTCAAAAATCACAGCATTTAGGGCGGAATAATTCAAAAATATATCGCTAAAAATATACAGATGAAAAGAAGAGATTTTATTCAATTATCAACCATAACAGGTGTTGGGCTATCGCTTTCAGCAACTAGTTTGTTAAGTTCCTGTACCAATGAGGTGAAAGAATTTCATTCACCTGAATATAGAAATTTAGTTTTTGATTTATTGAAGGATTGGTGTGATGGTATGATAAAAACTCAAATCGTAAATCCATCAGACCCTAAAACTCATGGACTATTGGATTGCCCTGCTTGCGAAACAGTGCATGCTAGAATTATGGATGCCGTGTATCCATTTTTCTATATAGCTAAAGCCACCGGAGAAAAAAAATATCTTAATGCTGGTATTTTAGCTTTTGAATGGGGTAAAAACGTAACAAGAGAAGATGGGGCATGGACTAACGATTTAGATCCAAAATCATGGGATGGTACCACCGTTTTTGGAGTCATAGCCTTGGCTGAAACCTTAAAGTATCATGGCGATTTATTGGATGAAACCACTCGAGAACAATGGTATAATCGTTTAGATTCGGCCACCAAATTTGTTTATAATCGATTTTATAAAGTGGATGCGTCTAATATCAATTATGGCGCAACAACCATTTATGCGTTAAATTTAATTGGTAAGTTGATAGATAATACCAAGTATATATCAAGAAGTAAAGAATTGGTAGCACAAGTTAAAAGCCATTTTACTGAGCCCAATGCGCTTTTATTTGGTGAGATAAAAGGTAAGAATAAGAAAAAATTGAGTCCAAAAGGTTTACTAGGAATAGATTTAGGTTATAATATAGAGGAGTCTTTAAATAATTTAGTCTTATATGCTTTAGAAGAAAAGGATGAGGAATTACTACAACTCCTAAAAAAATCTTTAGATACCCATTTGCAGTTTGTTTTACCAGATGGAGGCATAGATAATAGCTTTGGTAACCGTATGTTTAAATGGACCTATTGGGGCAGTAGAACAAGCGACGGTATGCAACCGGCATTTAGTTTCATGGCTAATCATAATCCGGCTTTAGGGACAGCAAGCTTTAAAAATACTGAGCTTTTAAAACAATGTACTCATAACGGATTATTACATGGCGGGCCACACTACGTGTCTCATGGTATTCAACCTTGTGTACATCATACTTTTGCACATGCCAAACCATTGGCGATGTTACTTGATCATTGGGAGCATTTACCTAAAATAGATAAAACTACACCATTACCTAGAGTCATTGCTAAGGGTGAGACTTATTTTGAAGAACTAGATGTTTCTCTTTTTGGTAAAGGCGATTGGAGAGGTACAATTTCAGCCTACGATTCTATATACAGTCCAACAAATGATGTGAGGCAAGCTTCAGGAGTATCAATTGGGGTATTGTATCATAATAAAGTAGGATTGCTTTGTGCAGCTAGTACGGCAATTTATAAAATGCTAGAAGCCTATAATCAACAACCCCAACCGGGAGAGGATTTTGCGTTAACCCCAAGAATTGAAACGTTAAAAGATGGGGTTTGGTATACTAATTTATTTGATTTAGAAGCCACTTTTACATCCAAAGATGAGACCAATATTTTGGAATACAGTGCTAAAGTGCAATTAAAAAACGAAACTTTTGAGGCGATAACTGAAACGGCTTCAAATTTCAATTTAAATTATACCGCAACTTCTGAAAAATTAGAAATAATTGCGAGTACCAATGAGGCTATAAAAACATCAACCGCTTTTGTGTTGCCAATTGTTTCTCCAACTGGGGAAAAAGTAACGCAAGTTTCAGAACATGAAATTACCATTGAAAAGCCCGACGGCGTAGTAAAAATCACCTCAAATTCAGTTATAAAAATAAAAGACACGCCAAAAGGTAGATTGTTTAATATGGTACCTGGCGTAGAAGCAGTGCCATTAATGATGCCTTTTGAAGATGAAAATCAAGTTAAAATTACAATCAAAGTTATTTAAAATCACATGAAATATATTGTTAACCTAAGTCTACTGTTCATTTCAATTTTCACGTTTGCAAATGAACAATTGTTACAGAATAGTTACTTAAGAAACGGACAAAGCCTTAACGGTAGGTGGCATTACATTGTAGATGTTTACGAAACGGGGTATTACAACTACCGAATGGAACCTCATGATGGAACCGAAAATCCAGGTTCTAGCGCCTATTTTTTAAATAAGAAGCCACAAAATAAAACCGATAGGGTAGAGTACGATTTTGATGCTGCTCCAACGATGGTTGTTCCCGGTGATTGGAATTCGCAAGAAGAAAAACTGTTTTATTACGAAGGCACCGTTTGGTACAAAAAGTCTTTTAATGTTGAAAATTATGATGCTTCCAAACGTTACTATTTACATTTTGGTGCGGTTAACTACAAAGCAGACGTGTATTTAAATGGTAAGAAACTGGGTGTGCATGTTGGTGGTTTTACACCTTTCAATTTCGAAATGACGCATCTTTTACAAGAAAAAGACAACTTTTTAATTGTAAAGGTAGATAATAAACGTGCTGCCGATGAAGTACCAACATTAAGTACAGATTGGTGGAATTACGGCGGAATTACGAGAGATGTTACCATTTATGAGTTAGATGACACGTTTATTGAAGATTATAAAATTCAACTGACTAAAAATAACAATAAAGAGGTTTCTGGATATATTCAATTAAATGGGGAAAATAAAGGAGCTCAAAAAGTAAACCTGACTATTCCAGAATTGAAAATTGACAAAACCTTTACAACGGATGCTAATGGATTTGTAGTTGTAAAATTTCCTGTGAAACGTGTGTCGTATTGGAGTGATACAAATCCGAAATTATACGATGTAAACATTACCATTTCAAAGGATAAAGTTTCAGATAAAATCGGATTTAGAACTATTGAAACTAGTGGGAAGCAAATTTTACTAAATGGCGAAAAAATATTTCTGAAAGGTATTTCCATTCATGAAGAAAACGTCATGCGTGGTGGTAGAGCTTGGTCTATGGAAGATGCTCAGGTATTATTGGGTTGGGCCAAAGAATTGGGATGTAATTATGTACGTTTAGCACATTACCCACATAACGAAAACATGATTCGTTTAGCAGACCAAATGGGTATCTTAGTTTGGGAAGAAATACCGGTATATTGGACCATACAGTGGACAAACACCGAAACCTATAACAAGGCTGAAACACAGTTATCAGAATTAATTCAACGCGATAAAAACAGAGCCTGTTCTATCATTTGGTCTATGGCTAATGAAACACCCACCTCTAAAGAGCGTTTAACGTTTTTAACCAATTTAGCTACTACAGCAAGAAAATTAGACGATACACGATTGATTAGCGCCGCTTTAGAAGACCATGGTAAAAAAGAAAATAAAAATATCATGATTGTAGAAGACGAATTTGCAAAAGTGGTAGACGTATTAAGCTTTAACCAATATTATGGTTGGTATGGTGGTAAAATTGATAATATCAAAAACATACGTTGGGAAATAGATATTGATAAACCAGTCATTATTTCAGAGTTTGGTGCAGGTGCGCTTCAAGGGTATCATGCCGATAACATGACTCGATGGAGTGAAGAATTTCAGGAATTATTATACCAAGAAACCTTACCAACGTTGGCTAAAATACCGGGAATAAGCGGTATAACTCCATGGACGTTGGTAGATTTTAGGTCACCAAGACGTACCTTAATTCCTTACCAAGATGGCTGGAACAGAAAAGGTTTGATATCAGAAACAGGAAACAAAAAGAAAGCCTTTTATACGTTGCAATCGTTTTATAAAAACATCAAATAAATTAAAAGATAAATATGAGAAAACTACTCGTTGTAATCGCTGTTTTTGGCCTATGCTTTAGTTCTTGTAAAACTAAATCTTCATCAGAACAAGCAACTTCTGAAGGAAATTCAAAACCAAATGTATTGTTTATCGCTGTTGATGATTTGAACAATATGATTGGGCCAATCGATAACTTTTCAAATGTAAAAACACCAAATTTTGATAGGTTGGCAAACATGGGTGTTACTTTTACCAATGCCCATGTTCAAGCACCACTTTGTGGGCCCTCAAGAGCTTCAATTATGACGGGGTTACGACCATCTAATACTGGTATCTACGGAATGGCGCACGATAATGACGTAAGACGAGATGGAAATCCAGCAACAAAAGATATCACGTTTCTTCCTGAATATTTTGGAAATAACGGCTATCACACAATGGGAATAGGAAAGTTGTTTCATAATCATGCGCCTGATAGTGTGTTTCATGAGTCTGGTGGACGAGTTAAAGGTTTTGGTCCATTGCCTAAAAAACGATTTGTTTGGGATGGCTACGGAAAAGGTATCAAAGGTGTTCATGGTAGAACGAGTACCGATTGGGGTGCCTTTCCTGAAACAGATAGCCTGATGCCTGACTATGCTTCTGCAAATTGGGCCATTGAACGTTTACAAAGAGAATATGACCAACCTTTCTTTTTAGGGGTTGGATTTTTAAGGGTACACGTGCCATTATATGTACCTCAAAAATGGTTTGATTTATATCCTTTAGAAGAAATCGAAACACCTCCTTATAAAGCAGATGATTTAGCTGATATCCCCAATGTTGGTTTACAAATTAATGATTTGCCCATGATGCCAACAACAAATTGGGCGATTGAAAGTGGTGAGTGGAAAAAAATTGTACAAGCTTATTTAGCCTGTATCAGTTTTGTAGATAACCAATTAGGGCGTGTTTTAGATGCCTTGGAAAATAGTAAATATGCCGATAATACTATAATTGTTTTATGGTCAGACCACGGGTATCGTTTAGGCGAAAAAGAAACCTTTGCAAAACACGGCCTTTGGGAAACTGCCACAAAAGCACCGCTAATGTTTGCAGCACCTAACTTACCAAAAGGGAAGAAGATTGATGCGCCAGTAGAATTCTTGTCAATTTATCCAACATTATTGGAGTTAAGTGGACTTCCTGCTTACCCCAGAAATGAAGCTAAAAGCTTAGTGTCAATGATGACTAAGGATGAAGGTGTTGATGAATCGTATGCGTTAACTACTTATGGGATGAACAATCATGCTGTAAGAACACAGCAGTACAGATACATTCAGTATGAAGATGGTACTCAAGAATTGTACGACCATAGTAACGACCCTAACGAGTGGACGAATGTTGCAGGAATCAAGGAGTACAATGAAAAAATTGAAGAATTAAAACAATTGTTGCCTACTACAAATGTAAAATGGGACGAGAAATCTGTCTATAAATTTCAACCTTATTTTGTTGAGCAGAAGGCGAGAACTAGTTTAGAAAATTAAATAAGGTTTTCTGCTAAAATGAATGTTATTGGGAATATTGAATAGGTTTACTAAATGATAAGTAAGGTTTACTAAATATAGCTTTAAAGATAATTGGTTGATGGATAGTTTCGATGAATTATTCATAAAAACTAGACCAATGAAAAACATCGAGAATTACGTCAACATTTTACAAAGTAACCTATTTTTAAAAATTAAGAGTCTAAATTTGAAATTCAATTACAATTTGTTTTTTTTAACATTTATTGCCAGTTTTTGTTGCCATCTAGGAGCTCAAGATAAAGTGAGTAGTACATCTTTAAACAAGTATTCCTTTGATTTGTACAACCAGTCAAAAGTTGAAAATGAAAATCTTTTTATCTCGCCTTTAAGTACGTATTATGCACTTTTAATGGCTTATGAAGGTGCTAGCAATACAACTAAGAAAGAATTTGAAAACGTTTTATACATTGAAAATTCTGAAGACGTTCCAAACACAAAATCAGTTAACCAAAAACAGCAATCAGACAGCTTATATGGCTTTAAAGTGGCAAATGCCCTTTGGTTAGACAAAGCGTTTCATGTAGATAAAGCTTATAGAAATTCAGTATGTCATAAGTACGGTTCAGATGTTAATCAAATCGAGTTTAAAAACACAGCTTTGGCGGTTTCACAAATCAATGAATGGGTTTCTAATAATACTAATAATCGAATACAAAATATTCTAAATCAGTCAGATTTAAATGCCGACACTAAATTAGTGATTTCCAATGCAGTTTATTTTAAAGGCGAATGGCTTGAAGCGTTTAAAAAGAGTGCAACTCGTAAAAATGTATTTTTTACCGATAGTATTAACCAATATCGTACAGATTTTATGAATAAAACTGAAAAGCTAATGTATTTTGAAAATGAAGCATTTCAGTTTGTAGCCAAACCTTATAAGCAATCAAACTTATCGTTTGGAATGATTTTACCAAAAGATTTTTTTGGTCTAGAAGCCTTGGAAAATCAATTAAATGATAAATTATTTAATGAACTTTTGGAAAAGGCCGATACCACTAATATCTGGCTTTCAATACCAAAGATAAAGCTGGAGTCTAATCTTAAATTAAAACCAGTTTTAAAGAAAATGGGCTTAGAAACAATGTTTACTAATGAGGCTGATTTTTCTGGAATTAATCGAAACGATAGTCTGCACTTTAGTGAAGTTATACATAAAACACAAATAGACCTTAACGAAAAATATACTGAAGCTGCAGCAGCTACTGTAGCCGTAGCATATATTCGTGGAATACCCAAACGCAAAGATGTTGTAGCCGACCATCCGTTCATGTTTTTCATTTTTGATAATTATACTCGAACTATATTGTTTGTCGGGCGTTTTACTAAACCGAAAAACGGCGAAATGATTGAAGAAGATGATTTTTCAGCTGATTTGCTGCAAAGAATTATAAATGAGATAAAACCTAATAAGCGGACAAGTTTTAGTTATACCCAACCTTTAACTGTGATTTCTGATGGAAATGATTTGATTGCAGTAGATTTGAATGATATTGATTTTAACGATGTTGAGGATATGAAATCTTATAAAGTAGATGCCATACAGTTAGCATCCAAAGGTTATGAAGGCCTTATTGTAATCACCCTTAAAAAGGGAAAAACTAAGAAAATAAAGAGGAAAACCATAAAATGAAAGCATTACTATTAAGAATGTTGCTGTGCAGTCTAGTTTTTACTGGATATAGTTTCAGTCAAACTACAAAAATATCTTCCGAGAACAAAAAACCTAATATTTTATTCATCGCCGTTGACGATTTGCGTCCAGAATTAAATTTCTACGGCGCCAATCATATCCAATCGCCCAATTTAGATAAATTGGCTAGCGAAAGTTTGGTATTTAATAAAGCCTACTGTAACGTACCAGTTTGTGGAGCTTCAAGAGCAAGTTTGCTTACGGGTGCAAGACCAACACGTCATCGTTTTATTGATGCAAAAACAGAGAAAGACCATGATTACCCCGAGGCAGTATCATTGCCCATGCTTTTAAAACAGAATGGATATAAAACAATATCAATTGGTAAAATTTATCATAGTGGTAAAGATGATAATGCTGCTTGGGATTCGAGGTGGTTCCCTAAAGGAAATGTTAGAGATTATCAATTAACTGAAAGTAAAGAGCAAGCAATAGCAACAGGATATGGTCCACCTTTTGAAAATATAGCTGTTGAAGACGGTGCCTATTTTGACGGCAAAATTGCTAATAAAGGAATAGAAGATTTACAAAAACTAAAAGAAGGAAACCAACCGTTTTTTCTGGCACTTGGTTTTATGAAACCTCATTTACCGTTCAATGCGCCAAAAAAGTATTGGGATTTGTATGATAGAAGTGCGATTGAACTTCCTGAAAGCTACGTGCAACCAAAAACGACACCTAAACAGGCCTTTCATAAATTTGGGGAATTACGTAAATATAGTAATATCCCTAAAAAGGGTGACGTTTCAGAAGATATGGCAAAAGAGATGATTCATGGCTATTATGCCTGTGTTAGCTATGTGGATGCACAGATTGGTTTGGTTTTAGATGAACTAAAGCGTTTAGAGTTAGAAGACGATACCATCGTAATTTTATGGGGTGACCATGGTTGGAATTTGGGCGACCATAAATTATGGTGTAAGCACGTAACGTTTGAAACAGCGCTGAGAACACCACTTATCATTAAAGTGCCAGGTAAAACCAGCGGGCAACAAACAGATGCGATAACAGAATACATAGATATTTACCCAAGTTTAGCGGAGTTAGTTGGTTTGAATAGTCCTGAAACCGTTGAGGGACAAAGTTTTGTACCCGTTATAAATGGAGAAACACCACAAAAGGATTGGGGAGTTTCTAAATTTAGAGATATGGTTACCTTAATAAAAGGTGATTTGTTTTATACCGAATGGACTAAAGATGATGGGATAGCTTATGCGCGTATGTTATTCGACCATAAAACAGATCCTTTAGAATTAGATAATTTAGCCGAAAAACCAGAATATCAAGATACTGTAAATCAACTTGCTGTGGAGCTTAGAGAAAAATGGGGAAAAGATTTCTTAAGTAAATAGTGTTCATGAAGTGGAACGTATGCCTATTAGTGTTTTTTTTAGTCCTTGTAGTTTCCTGCAAGACAAACAAGTCCCTTAACGAAAAGAATAGCGAAACTCAAGACAATTGGAAATTAGCTTTTCAGGATGATTGTACCAAAGATTGGACTCAACAATGGACATTAGATGGTTTAATAGCCATGGTGGAACACTCTAATAACGGTATGCATTTTAAAGCAGGTCCCGAAGCTGGAAATGATGCGCATCATGCGGTTTTATGGACGAAGGAATCGTTTTCAGGGGATGTGAAAATTGAGTTTGATTACATTAAAACCGATGATGCCAATAAGTATGTAAATATAATTTACATTCAAGCAACTGGAGATGAAGAAGATGTTTACGAGAAAGATATTGCTAATTGGAAGCACTTACGAGAGGTACCTAAAATGAAGCTGTATTTTGAAAATATGAACACGTTTCATATCAGTTTTTCGGCTTTTGGTAATGATGGTGCTGGCTTACACTATGTGCGCGCACGACGTTATCCCAAACCAAAAAACAAACCCTTTAATAGCATTGTGGTAGAACCATCGTACGATATGAAAGGTTTATTTGAAACTGGAAAAAGGTATCATATAACTGCCATTAAAACTTCAGAAAAACTCAGTTTTAAAATGGAGCATGAAGGTAAAGCGCAATATTTTGAATGGGATATTACCAAAGAAGCTCCAATTTCAGAGGGAAGAATAGGGTTACGACATATGTACACGCGTACAGCTATTTATAAAAACTTCAAAATTTATACGAAGTAGTGTAATGGAATGATATCTTTTTAAATAAATGAATTATTAAGAAAAACTAGGCAAAAATGAAAAGCGTTTTAGGTTTATTACTTATTAGTGTTTTGTTATTGGGTTGTAAACAACCTAAGCAAACAAAACAAATTTCGAATTTGGAATCTGACTCATTAGAGGAAAAACAACCTATAGTCGTACAGTTTATTATTGATGGACTGATGAAAGACGCAGCAGAAACTGCTATTGCTGCCGGAGCAAAAAACTTAAAGTATTTTGCAGAAAACGGAGTGGTTGTTGAAGATGCCTATTCTAATAGTCCCGTAGGAAGAGTGAAATTACCTGATGGAAGTGAACCATGGAGAGGCGCATCACCACCAAATATTGGAATGCATACTGGGACTCATGTTTTTGAAACACAACAGTTAGATGATATCTTTTTATCAGCAAGAAGAAAAGGCATAAAATCGGTTTATGTAGGCGGACATACGTTGTATGATGTGTTTACCACAGCAGATACACATTATGCAGAAATTATGCCAGACCAAAAGGTTGTAGAATTGGGTATAAAACATATCAAAGAAGATAATGTAAGACTGGTTCGCTTACATTTGCAGCAGATTAGAGATTTCTGGAAAGGGCCAGAAGGTAAAACAAATCCAGATTCAGAATACATAAAAGCCATTTTAAATGCAGATGCTGAATTAGGAAAACTAATAGCGTTTTTAAAAAATGAAGGTTTATGGGAAAATACATTTTTTATTATTTCTGCCGATCATGGCATGGGAATTTTGAAGAAAAGTAATCATCTTTCTGAACAACTTTCTTCTTGGCAGATTTATATGAATTTTTATGGACCAGGTATTAAAAAAGGAGCAACCATACCTTATGCAGAATCTCCTGATGTAGCTATAATGACCAATCATTTTATGGGCTTACCACCACTAAAAGGTTATAATTCAAAAGTTGAGAGCCTAAATAAAATAGAAACAACAGGTGTTTTTCTTAAAAATATTTTTGAAGAAAACTCTGAAAGTATAGATCACCCTAAATGGATAAAAACATATCTAGATGAGAACGCTGGATCTCCACCTAATGATTACCTTCATTATAGAGAGGCGATGCTAAATTTTATAAATAATTAAAAAATGTTTTTACGAAGGTTTTTAATTTTAAGTGTTTGTATATTTTTTAGTTGTAATTCTAATGATGCAACTAAAACAGATCAACCAGATAGTTCAACTCAAGATTTATTCTCAGGTTTTCAAAATCCACCAGCCGAAGCAAGACCTTTTGTGCGCTGGTGGTGGAATGGTAACAAAATTAAACAGGAAGAATTAGATAGACAGCTAGAATCTTTAAAAAGTGTGGGGTTTGGTGGTGTTGAAATAAATCCAATTGCGATGCCTAATGCGACGCCAACAGACGAAAAATCTTTGGTTTGGATGAGTGATGAATGGATAGACCTTGTGGTGCATGCCTGTAAAAAGTCGCAAGACTTAGGCATGATTACCGATATTATTGCAGGAACGGGTTGGCCTTTTGGTGGAGAGTTTCTAACTGAAGACCAAACCTGTCAACGCATGGTCTCAGATAAGATTTTGTACCAATCGGGGGATATTATTAAGGTAAGTGAAGACTATTTAATTAACTATTATAAAAATAAATATAAGAACAGCCGAGAAGAAAAACGCAACAGTAAACGTACAACATGGCGTTTGTCAAGTGTCTCATTAGTACCTACCAACTGCAGTTCTTCAGCTCAAATAATTAACCTTACCGAACACCAAGATGACTCAGGTAATATTTCATATACCATCAATGGAGAAGGAAATTATTATCTGTCGTATCAATTATTACAACAAGATTTTAGAGATGTTACTTTAGGAGCACCAGGAGGCGCTGGTCCAGTAATAGACCATTATAAAAAGGAAATGACTTTGGCCTATTTAAACAGGATGAAGAAAATTTCTGAACGTTCAGGGATACCTTTAAATCAATTAATTCGAGCGTTATTTTGTGATAGTATTGAAGTATCTGGTGCCAATTGGAGTGATGGTTTTTCTGAATTATTTTTCAAAACGTATGGCTATAAACTTGAGCCTTGGTTAGCTTTCGTGTTCTATGAGGGGCATCACGACTATTCTAGAAGTAGATATTTAGATAAATTTTCAGAAGATTTTAAAGCACAGGTAAAGCGTGTGCGTTTCGATTATAACAATATGTTGGTGGAAACGTTTCTAGAGAATTTTACGAAGACCTATAAAGCGTTCTGTGATGAGAATGGTATTTTATGTCGCTATCAGGCCTATGGAACCCCATTTTTAATGGGGATGCTAGATGGGTATTTAATTCCTGATATTCCAGAAAGCAATAATTGGATTTATTCGGCAAAGATGAAAGATTCACTGTGGCAATGGCGACAGTCTCATGGGTATATGATATGGAATTTATATGCATCTTCCGCAGCACATTTAACAGGTAAAAAAATAACAAGTTGTGAAACTATGACCAATACCAACGGTGTATTTAGAACGACATTGGAGGAGATTAAACAGCATGATGATATGAACTTTATTACGGGTATTAATCACTCTGTTTTACATGGTTATAATTATTCGCCAAAAGATGCATCGTTTCCCGGTTGGATTCGCTATGGTGCTTATTTCAGTGAGCAAAACCCATGGTGGAAACATTTAAGCAGTTGGGTAGATTATAATGCACGATTGTCTTATGTATTTCAAAACTCAAAAGCTGAAAAATCTATTGCCATCTTAGGGCCAACATCTGATATTTGGGGCGATAAAGGTTTGGCAAGAGAGCCATTTCATTTAGAGCCAGAGTATTTGTATAAGTTATGGGAACCTATTAGTCAGTTAGGATATTCCTGCGATTATATCAACCAAAATGTATTGGCTAATGCTACGGTAAACGATGGGGTTTTAACCTATGGCGAAATGAACTTTAAATTGCTGGTATTAGCCAATTTAGAATCAGTAGATGTTAAAGTAGCCAAAACATTGAAAGATTTTGTAGTTTCTGGTGGTAAAATTGTAGTTATAGATGGTTTACCAGATAAGTCTTTAGGATATAGTAATTATCAGGCTAATGATGCAGTTGTTTCAGATATTATGACTGATATTCAAAGTAATTATGCAACATCAATAATTGATGTGAACCCACCAAATTCTATTGAGGAACTATTCTCATGGACAAAGAAAATTTTAAATAAATCTGAACTTTCACCTGATGTTGAAATTAGTAGCCCCAGTAAGAATGTATTTCAAATCCATCAAAAAACTTCAAAAGAAATCATTTATTTCTTCACGAATGTTAATCGTTACGAGATTTCAAATTTTACAGCGAAATTTCCATTTCAAAATAAATATCCATACCTCTGGAATCCTGAAACAGGTGAACGCAAGCCTTATTTTTTTGAAAAAGCTTCAAATGAATTAGACATCAATTTAGAGCCACTTCAATCTTTACTGTTAGTATTTGAAGATGAACGACCAAAGATAAAATCTGAGGATACTAAAAGTAAATTGGTGTTTTCAAAAGAAATACATACAAATTGGACGGTAGAAGGGAAAAGGGTAGATGGTGAAAGTTTTACATGGAATATGACTGCTTTACACGATTTTGGTGCATCAAAAGATAAAACACAAAATACGTTTGCAGGAACTCTAATTTATAAAACCAAAATTACTGTTGAAGATGCGATTACGCATTTGGATTTAGGTAATGTGAATGAAGGGATTACAGAACTATATATAAACGGAAAAAAAATTGGTAAACGTTGGTATGGGAGAGCAATATATCCTATATCTGATGTTTTAGAAGAAGGCGAAAATGCTATTGAAATTCACTATACTACAGTTTTGGCAAATTATTGCCTATCTTTAAATATTCCAGCTATTAATAGATGGACATTTAGATATAAAGATGAGCCTTTAACATCGGTAGGTCTTGCGGGGCCTATTAAACTGATGAAATATGAGTAATAGAAATTACGTAATAGTAAAGCACATGACACTATTAAAACAAGTAAAAATAACAGCTTGCTACGTATTTTTGGTATGGATTACAATAACTCAATTTAAGGCATGGTCTCAAACCCAAGAACGTCCATTTATATTGGTAAAAGCTTCTGAGCGTGAAAAAATACTTGATAAAATAGAAAAACAAGATTGGGCAAATGAGATTTATACCAACCTACAAAAGGAAACCAACAGGCGAGTAGATATTTTCTATAAAAATCCTGAAGCCTTTATTAAAAAATTACCCTTCGATTGGTCTAAAAAGCAACAAAATCAATTTCCTCCATTTTTAAAAACAACTCATGTTGCCAATGGTGTTCAAGAGAATTTGGATAATGCCACAGATGAAGAATGGCGACCCGCCGAACTTTTAATTAACAATTTACAAGTAGCTTTAAACTGCGGTGTTATGTATTACTTAACCGAGGATGAAAAATATGCCTATGTTGCAAGTAGCATTTTATATTCATTTTTGAAGTCGGTTCAGCAATCTGAAGTATCTACTTGGCGAGGTAGAGGTGGTTGGTTATTTCCGTATGATGGTTTTCGGGAGGTACGTGTTATAGGATATAAACTACCATTAATTTATGATTTTATTCATCCGTATCTAAAACAAGAAGGAAAGGCGTTTGATATATTTAAAAACAATAAAGTGAGTTTCCCTTTTGAAGACGCTCAAAAGGTATTTAAGGCTTACGCAAACATAACAGTAAATTACGGGCAAACAGGTTCAAACCATTGTGCTTTAGAAGCACCCAGTTTGGTGTTTAATGCCTTAGCAATGGATGACGATACCGACCGAGAACAATGGTTGTCTTATTTTTTAACAGAAAGTACAGAGAACCAAGATGCGTTAAATGTTATGGTTAAAAATTATAAAAATGAAGGGGATATTTGGCCAGAAACCTCGCAATACTTAAATCATACGACCTCAATTTTAGCTCGATTAATGTTGGTTGTTAATAAATACAATCCATCGTTAAAATTAGGTAAGAAGTATCCCAATGTGCTGCATGCTTTACCACGACTGGATTATTTTGTGTATCCTAACAATGAAATTGTACGTTGGGGAGATGGACATAGGCGTGCTCACGCCCCTTATGAAGCTTATGAAAATGCATATGCTTTAGCGAAGATGGATGGCTTAACTCAAATTCAAAATAAATTCGCTCCGCTCATCAGTGGGGCTATTCGTAAAGGCAAATATAAGCGAAAAGGTATAGAGGCCTTGTTTTGGTATGATGATGATTTTAAAGACGCCCCCGTCAATATTGAATTGTCCAGAACCGATAGAGTCTATCATGCAGGTATTGTTTTACAACGTAATTTAAGTAGTACTGGTAATCCCAAGGATGATATGATGTGTTTTGTTGGCGGTGCACACATGGTACATGGGCATGCTGAGGGCATGAATATAGAATTATATGGCGAAGGACAAGTTTTAGGTGTGGACCATGGAAGAAAAAGTTATGGTAAAAATTTACATGAAAATTATTCCAGAATTTTTGCGGCTCACAATACGGTTATCGTTAATGGCAGTTCTCAGGGCGAAGGTGGTTGGGTAAATTTAGGCATGAATAAAGTAAAGCCTGTTACCATGGAACCCGAAGTAGGTAAAGAAGGTGTCTCTCCACATCATTCTTTTAGTTTAACAAGTTTTGTAGATGATAAAGGGGATAAAGCTGAGGCAACTCAAGAACGCACCTTGGCTTTAATTAGAACGTCTCCAACAACGGGCTATTATGTGGATGTGTTTCGCTCAAAATCCAGACTGCCGAATGAATATCACGACTACTTATATCATAATATTGGGGATGAACTGGTTTTCGACAATCAGGATTTGGATTTTAAAGAAACACCTGATAGATATATGGCGAATGCCAACGCGCCATGGAAACGCAATAAACAATATAGGCACCCGGGATGGCATTTCTTCGAAGATGTAAATACATCAAAATTGTATGCAAGTGATGTAAAAGCCACATTTCATACTAAAAAATTAGAACAAGGCGCTGTTTTTATGCAATTGCATATTCCAGGTTTTGAAAATAGAACCTATACCAAGGTTAAAGCTCCAACTACTTTCGAGTCTCCTGAACCTTATAATCATATGCCAACGCCAACTTTAGTGATTAGAAAAGAAGGTGAAGCATGGAACAATCCCTTCGTGGTGGTTTTTGAACCTTTTAATGACATGGAAACGCCATCTGTCCAATCGGTGACAAAAATTGAACAGGATGGGATATATAAAGGTTTAAAAATTGTAAGTAAGACACCTTCTGAAACTGTAACTCAATTTATTATCACTCAATCTAAAAACCAAGTATTTAAAAATGATACATTAGGAATACATTTTGAAGGGACTTTTGCGATTATTACAATAAATGAAGATGATTCCTTAAAAAGTATTTATGTTGGTGAAGGCGAAAAACTATCTTATAAAAATGAAGTTGTTACTACAAATTCATTAAAATCATACTATAAGGATTATAGTAAATAATTCTAATAACAATCACTACTTAAAATGAAGCAATTACTTTTTTTATTATTGACTATTACTGTTTTTGGTTGCCAAAAAAGTACTAACGAAACCTTGCTTTTTGTGGGTAGTTATACTGATAAACAACCAGGTGAAGGCATTCATGTTTACCAGTTTAATAACGAAACTGGAGAAAGCGTTTTAAAGTATACTTTGGATAGTATAACAAACACCTCTTTTTTAAAGTTATCGGATAACGGCGAATATTTGTATTCTGTTGTAGAAAGTCAAATGCCACACCATGGCAAAGTTGCCGCTTTTAAAGTTGATACACAAAACACCAAATTAGAACTTTTAAATATGCAGGATTGTGGCGGGTTAAATCCTGCACACCTTGAAATTGATAATACAGGAAATCATTTGCTAAACTCAAATTATTCTGATGGAAGTTTAAGTCTTTTCAAAATTAAAGAAAATGGAAGTCTAGAAGCGCTTAGCCAAGTGTTACATTTTAAGGATAGTAGTATCATTAAAAGCAGGCAGGAAGCATCACATATGCATTCTGCAAATTTTTCTCCAGATGGGAATTACGTTTTTGCTCACGATTTAGGAGCAGACAAAATAAGAAGATTTACACTTTCAAAAACTGAAGATTCAGTAGCTCTAAAAAACCTTAAAGATATCAAAACAAAATTAGGCAGTGGCCCTAGACATTTTGCCTTTCATCCCAATGGAAAATTTGGATATCTAGCAAACGAGTTGAGCGGTAAGGTTGATGCGTATCAATATGACAATGGCAATTTGGTTTTTATAGAAGATTACCTTTCTTACGGTCAACAACAAGATATTTATAGAACGGCAGATATTCATATTTCACCAGATGGAAAGTTTTTATACGTTTCAAATAGAGGGCCTGAGGAAGATACTATTACTGTGTTTCAAATTAATCAAGACAATGGCAAACTTACTTTGGTAGAAAGAACCGATACGGGAGGCCAACACCCTAGAAATTTTGCGATTCACCCTTCAGGAAAATACCTGTTAGTTGCAAACATGTTTACCGATAATATAGTTGTGTTTCACAGAGACTTAGAAACGGGAAAACTAACAAAACTAGATAAGGATATTAAAGTGAAAAGTCCATCTAGTATTCAAATAAAAATTTATAACTAAACCTAATGAAATTTTTTAGATTAACTAACTGGTCTTATAGGATTTATGTTCTTATGTTTTGTTAGGGATTTTTCATTCAAATACAATATATGTAAAATAATAACGAATCAAACTGTAAAAACTAAAATTGATAAACCTTTGGAAGAAATCTTGAGAGATCAAGATTAAGCACTCATTCTAAGTAAACATAGTGGATTATAACGAATCTCTTTCAATAAAATTAAAAGGTACTTTTATTGTGCCTCGTGATTTATTACGAATCATGTTGGCTGCCGTTTCTCCCATTATTTTGAAATCAGTAGACATTACTGTAATCCCAAGCAGTTCTTTGAGAGGGGTGTCGTTGTATGAAATGATTCCAATTTCTGAGCCTAATTTAAATTCATCTTCACGTACTTGTTTTAAAAGGTTAACTAGGTCAGATTCCTCTATAGTAATGAACAAATCCCCTTTTTTAAGAATCATATCATCGTAAATTTTATCAAGAATTTCAAAATCTAATTTGTATTCTACACAAAATTTTCTAAAACCATGTAAGATTCTTCTTGGATATGGGTAAACAGATTGTTCGGGATATATCAGAATTATCTTTTCATAGGTTTTGATTTTATCCAGCCCCTCTTTTAAAGCAAAATAAATATCATTTTCAAAATCTTGGAATATTTCAGTTTGAACGGTATTAAGTTCTGGTTTTACATTATCTAATATTATTAGTTTTTCAATGGGTATTTCTTCTAAAGCGCTTATTACTTTTTCAGTGAGTGTTACATGTTTCAAATCTTCCGTTTTGAAATGAGGCATTATAATATAGTAGTCGTAAGCCGCTTTATTTTTTTCTAACAAGTTTAGAAAAAGGGTTTCATCGCAATGATATACTTGTAAGTCTATATGAGCGTTGGCTCCAATAGCATCAATAAAATGGTTGTATATTCTAAGCTTGTAATTACTTAGTTTATTAATTAGAAAAAATATATTAACCTTAGAAATTAACTTAGTTCTAGATATATAAAAGCCTTTTCCTCTAATTGATGTAATAATATTTCTATCTTTAAGAATGCTATATGCTTTTTCAACAGTATCTCTAGAAAGATAAAATTCTTCACTAAACATATTAATTGAAGGTATTTTTTCATCCATTTTTAGATTACCTATAGATATATTGTGAATTATAGAATCTATAATCTGTTGATATTTAGGTACCCTCGAGTTTTCGTCAATCTTTATGAATTTCATCATTTCCATCAAACATTCATTACATGAACTTGTTTAGCTACAAATTTACAGTTTTAAGATAATTAAAATCAATTAAAAAGCAACAAATAGTTTGTGTTTATTGTACAAAATAACTTGATTTAATGTAAAGCATCATAATACGGAAATTATTGAGCTAATTAATGTGAGTCAGTTTAGAGATAAAATTTTTTTTTAAAGAATTTTAGTGTAGACCAAGATAAAAGCAACCTAAATGTAATACTTAACTTTTAATGTTTATTTAGGTTAATAATAATGAACAATTAGGAGTTTTATTGTTATCGTTATTATATACTAATGTTGAAAACTTATAAAACGATAAGGTTTTACTTAAGGTGTTTATATTGTTGTTTTTCAGTTTTTTAAAGTTATCCTTGTTAGTTTTTTTAATTATTATCTCTTAATTATTCATATTGCGGTATAGTACAGGATACAAATGTTTGTAACGTGATATACTTTTGAAACAATAATTAATTAAAGAAAATGGAAAATACTACAAAAACTTTTAAATACGTTGATTACTTATGGGATCAGGAAAAGGCCGAATCGTTAAATGATAACCAAGTAGAGTTATTTTTGTATCGCTCTAATATTTTAGGGGCAGATTTAAGAATAACCAATTATGGTGGAGGTAATACGAGTTGTAAAACGATTGAAACTGATCCATTAACCAATGAAGAAGTTGAAGTTATGTGGGTTAAAGGTTCTGGAGGTGATATAGGTACACTAACCAGATCTGGTATTGCTGGATTATATACAAAAAGATTGAGAGATTTAAAGAACGTATATCAAGGGTTGCATGATGAAGATAGAATGGTTGGTCTATTCAATCATTGTATCTATGATTTAGATAGCAAGGCACCTTCTATTGATACGCCTTTACATGGTTTATTACCATTTGCTCACATAGATCATTTACATCCAGATGCTTTAATTGCTGTAGCAGCTGCTCAAGATAGTGAAAAAGTAACCAAAGAGATTTGGGGAGATACTATGGGATGGGTGCCTTGGCAACGTCCAGGGTTTGATTTAGGATTACAGTTAGAAAAATGTTTGGCTGAGAATCCAGGAATAAGAGGTATTGTATTAGGTAGTCATGGTTTGTTTACTTGGGGGGATACGTCTTATGAGTGTTATATAAATAGTTTAGAAGTTATTGAAATGGCTTCTGAATACATTGACAAAAAAATCAAAGAAAAAGGAAGCGTATTTGGAGGTCAAAAAGTACAAAGCCTTCCTAAAGAGGAACGATTAGAAAAAGCAGCGCAGTTAATGCCACTTTTAAGAGGTCTTTGTTCTTCTGAAAATAGAATGATCGGTCATTTTTCTGATACCGATGTAGTAATGGAATATATTAATAGCAATGATTTAGAGCGTTTGGCTCCAATGGGAACCTCTTGTCCAGATCATTTTTTGAGAACTAAAATTCAGCCTTTGGTATTGGATTTAGACAAAAATGAAGATCTTTCAGATTCAGATGCTGTGTTAAAAAAATTAGAGCCTGCATTTGAAGCGTACCGTCAGGAATATGCAGATTACTACAATACTTGTAAAAGAGATAATAGTCCTGCTATGCGTGATGCTAACCCGGTAATCATTATATATCCAGGAGTTGGAATGTTTAGTTTTGCTAAAAACAAACAAACTACACGTGTGGCAAGTGAGTTTTACATAAACGCTATTAATGTAATGAGGGGTGCCGAGGCTATTACTGCTTATACCTCCTTACCAAGACAAGAAGCCTTTGATATTGAGTACTGGTTGCTTGAAGAAGCTAAGTTACAACGTATGCCAAAAGAACAACCACTTTCTAGAAAAGTAGCTTTAGTAACTGGAGCTGGTGGCGGAATTGGTAAAGCAATTGCCGATAAATTAGCCGCTGAAGGTGCTAATGTTGTGCTTACAGATATAGTAGAAGATAGATTAATTGAAGCCAATGCAACCTATAAAAGAGATGTGTCTACTTATGCTGTTTGTGATGTAACGAAAACAGAGTCTATTGAAGCTGCATATAAAAAAGCATGTATAGAATTTGGTGGTGTTGATATTATAGTACATAGTGCTGGTTTAGCTATTTCTAAGCCACTAGAAGAGACCACAGACAAAGATTGGAATATATTACAAAATATATTGGTTAAAGGACAGTTTGATCTAGCTAAGCAATTTGCAGCTATTGCCAGAAAACAAGGCATTGGAGGAGATTTTATTTCAATAGCAAGTAAAAATGGTTTAGTGGCAGGTCCAAATAATGTTGCCTATGGTACTGCAAAAGCAGCACAACAACATATGGTACGTTTATTAGCAGCTGAATTAGCCAAAGATAAAGTAAGAGTTAATACCGTAAACCCAGATGGAGTAATTGTAGGAAGTAAAATTTGGGAAGGTGCTTGGGCTGAAGGAAGAGCTAAAGCAAATGGTATTACCGTTGAAGAGTTGCCAGCATTTTATGCTAAAAGAAATCTGTTGCATGAAATCATTACACCAGATGATATTGCAAATGGAGTATTCTCATTAGTAGGTATATTAGATAAATCTACAGGGAATATAATTAATGTAGATGGAGGTATGGCAAATGCTTTTGTGAGATAATTTAAAATTTAAATAATAGTAATTTGATTAGTTTAGTTTAGTTTGAAAAAAACTTCCTTAAAGCAATTTTAGGGAAGTTTATTTTCTTTTAAAAAGTAAGAGTATGAAAATACAAAAGCAACAAGTATTAGAAAGCAACAAAAGCAGCCTAAAGAGTCATGAAGAAAATTTTGATTTTTTAGCTAACAAACTGAGTAAGAACGGACATGATGTCAAATCCATAGTTTCTAAGTTATCAGATTTTCAGGTAGCTATCCCAAGTTGGGCCTTAGGAGCTGGAGGCACACGTTTTGGTAGATTTTCATTTTATGGAGAGCCGTCTACTTTAGAGCAAAAAATTGAAGATATTGGAGTTATCCATAGTTTGACCCAAACGGCAGGAGCAGTATCCTTACACATTCCATGGGATATACCATCTGATTATGCAGCCATTAAAGAAAAAGCAGATGCCTTAAACATAAAGTTTGACGCTGTTAACTCTAATACGTTTCAAGATCAGCCAGATGCCGCTGAAACTTATAAATATGGTTCTTTAAGTAACTTAGACAAAGCAGTTAGAGAGCAAGCTATTCAGCATAATATTGATGTTATCAATATTGGTGATAAGTTAGGTTCAAAAGCATTAACAGTATGGTTGGCAGATGGTTCTTGTTTTCCAGGACAAAATAACTTTCAAACGGCTTTTCAAAATACACAAGATAGCTTAATTGATATTTATAAAGCATTACCAGACGATTGGAAAATGCTTGTGGAGTACAAACCATACGAACCAAATTTTTACAGTACAGTAATACAAGATTGGGGAGCATCTTTGATGCTAGCCAATGGATGTGGAGACAAGGCTTATACGCTAGTTGATTTAGGACACCACTTACCTAATTCTAACATTGAACAAATTGTATCTATACTTCAATTAAAAGGTAAATTAGGAGGTTTCCACTTTAATGATAGTAAATACGGTGATGATGATTTAACCGTGGGTAGTATTAAACCATATGCCTTATTCTTAATATTCAATGAGTTGGTTTATGGTATGCAAAACAATCCACAAAACCCAGATTTAGCGTGGATGATTGATGCTAGTCACAACGTAAAAGATCCTTTAGAAGATTTAATTCAATCTTTAGAAGCCATTCAAGAGGCTTACGCTAAAGCTTTATTGGTAGATCAAAACGCTTTAAAAGAAGCACAATTAGCGCATGATGTTGTGAAATGTCAAGAAATATTACAAGGTGCTTACAGAACAGACGTTAGACCTTTAATAGAAAAAGCCAGACTTAATGCAGGTGGAGTTATAAACCCAATTAGTGCTTACAGAAGCTTAGATGTAAGAGGACAACTAATTAAAGAACGAGGCAAAAACACTGTAGCAACAGGCTTATAATCTGTGCAATATGAGAACAAAAGTAACAGCCGTTTTTGATATTGGTAAAACCAATAAAAAGTTTTTCTTATTTGATAAAGATTTTAAAGAAGTTCATAAAGAATATATATCATTTGATGAAACTGTAGATGAGGATGGTTTTCCAACAGAAAACTTAGGTGCTTTACAACAGTGGATAAAAGGTGTATTTGATCGTATATTAGAAGCTAGAGAGTTTAATATTAAAGCTATTAACTTTTCAACGTATGGAGCAAGTTTTGTTCATATTGATGAACACGGTAAACCAGTAACACCACTATACAACTATTTAAAGCCTCTTGATCAGAATATCATAAATGACTTTTTTAGAAAATACGGGCCAAAAGAAAAGTTTTTAAAAACTACAGGCTGTGCAGACTTAAGTATGCTTAACTCTGGATTACAGTTGTATTGGTTAAAGTATTCGCAACCAGAGGTTTTCAAAAAAATTAAATACTCATTGCACTTACCACAGTATTTGAGTTATATTTTTACAGGACTTCCTTTAAGTGAATATACAAGTATAGGATGTCATACCGCTTTATGGGATTATGAAAAAAAGGATTATCATCCTTGGGTTTATAAAGAGGAACTAGACAAAATCCTGCCTCCAATTGTTTCTACAGAAACTAGTATAAATATGAACTATAACGGAAAACGCATCAAAATTGGTGTAGGAATTCATGATAGTTCAGCGGCTCTTTTACCCTATGTAAGAAGCATTAGAAAGAAGTTTATTTTGGTATCAACAGGTACTTGGAGTATTGTTTTCAACCCGTTTACACAAAACCCAATAGCATCAGAGTCTGATGATGGGGATACGATTAACTACATGCGTATTAATGGGAAACCAGTAAAAGCAACTCGACTATTTTTAGGAAACGAATATAAAGTTCAGGTTGCTAAATTAGATAAGTATTATGGTGTGAGTGATGACTATCATAGATCTGTAAAGTTCGATTATAGCATATACGAAAACATTACTCAAGATTTTAAACTTTGTTATAAATGGGAAGGTTTGAAGGATGATAATATGCCTGAAACAACACAGATGCCATATGATACTTACGAGTATGCATATCATCAGTTAATGAGTGAACTTGTTTTACTGCAAATTAAGTGTATTGAACAAGCTATTGGTAATGATGATATTTCAAGAATTTATGTAGATGGTGGTTTTAGTAATAATGATGTTTATATCAAATTACTAACACATAAATTCAGAAGTAAAAAATTAAGTACAACCGATGCTTCCCTAGGGTCAGCATTGGGTGCCGCAATTTCAATTTCTGACACTAAATTAAATTCTAAATTTTTAAAGAAAAATTATGCTTTAAAAAAGCATGTGCCTTTTATAATTGGGGGTAAATAAACAAATTCAAAAAACAAATACAATGTCAAAAAACATAAAACTAGTACACCCTAGAGACCAGATTACTGAAGTTATTAGCAGAATCTATAAACGTGGTATGACAACCACATCAGGGGGAAATATTTCAATTATTGATGATAATGGCGATATATGGGTAACACCTTCTGCTATTGATAAGGGGTCTTTAAGAGCATCAGATATTATTTGTGTTAAAAAAGATGGAACGGTAATAGGGAAGCATAAGCCTTCTTCTGAGTTTCCATTTCACAAGGCTATTTATGAAGCAAGACCAGATATCAAGTCGGTTATTCATGCACATCCACCAGCATTGGTTTCTTTCAGTATAGTTCGTCAAATACCTAACACAAACATTATTTCGCAGGCTAAACATATTTGTGGGCCTATTGGTTATGCTAATTATAGATTACCTGGAAGTGAGGATTTGGGAGATGTCATTGCAGACGAGTTTAAAAAAGGCTACAAAGCCATCATCATGGAAAATCATGGTACTGTATTGGGAGGTAGTGATTTAACTGATGCTTTTGAACGTTTTGAAGCTTTAGAGTTCTGTGCTAGAACCATAGTTTATGGGTCTCAAATTGGAACACCAAACTATTTAACTGATGATCAAATAGATGAATTTGAGGCACAGGCCACAGGAGTCCTTCCAGAAATGGAAAAAACTGAGTACCCTTCTGATGAAGTTGAAAAACGTTTAGAGATTTGTAAAATAGTTAAGCGTTCCTGTGAACAAGGTTTAATGATTAGTTCTTATGGTACAGTATCTATGCGCTGGAAAGATAATGATTTCTTAATTACACCAACTAATATTAATAGATGGGATATCGATTTAGATGATATTGTTCAAATAAAAGGAGGACACAGAGAGGCTGGTAAAATTCCTAGTAGAGCCACTTGGATACATCAAGAGATTTACAACAGGAATCCAAATGTAAATTCTATTATCATGACCCAATCTCCATATTTAATGGCTTTTGGTGTTACAAATAGCTATTTAAATGTGCGAACTATTCCTGAAAGTTGGATCTTTTTGCAGGATATTAATGCAGTAAAATATGGAGCTCATTTTAGAAAAAACAACAATTCTGAAATAGTTGATAATTGTCCTACGGCGTTAATTATTGAAAATGATTCTGTAATAATAACTGGAGACAAGCTACTTCAAACATTTGATTATTTGGAAGTTGCAGAATTTAGTGCCAAGTCTATTGTTTTAGGAAATTCTTTAGGAGAAATGGTGCCAATTAATGACGAACAAGTAGAAGATTTACGAGTAAAATTTTTATCTTAATAGAGAAAACCAACACATATTAAAATGAAACATTATAAGCAATACATTAATGGACAATTTGTAGAATCTAAGGCTACATCTGTTATTGAAATTTTGAATCCTTGTACAGAGGAAGTTTTAAGTACAATTTCTACAGGAACTGTAGAGGATGCAAATAACGCTCTAGAAGCAGCACAGGCTGCACAACCTGCTTGGGAGGCTTTGCCAGCAATACAAAGAGCAGCTTTTTTACACAAAATGGCTGATGTTATTAGAGAGAACCGTGTTTTTTTAGCAGAAACGTTATCTAAAGAGCAAGCCAAAGTAATTGGTTTAGCACAGGTTGAAATTGATGTAACTGCTGATTATTTTGATTACAATGCAGGTTGGGCTCGCAGAATAGAAGGAGAGATTATTCAAAGTGATAGAGAGAAGGAGCATATCTATTTACATAAAGTACCAATTGGGGTTGCTGTAGGTATTTGTCCCTGGAATTTCCCGTTTTTTGTGATGGCTCGTAAAGTTGCAGCATCATTAATTACAGGAAACACTTGTGTTATCAAACCAAGTTCTGAAGCACCAAATACCATTATGGAATTTGCAGACCTTATTCAAAAAATTGAATTGCCTGCAGGTGTTTTAAATTTTGTGTGTGGAGCAGGTAGAACCGTTGGTAATGCACTATCTGCTAGTCCAATTACTGGTATAATTAGTTTAACAGGAAGTGTTGGTGCAGGACAACAAGTTATAAGTGCCTCTGCAGAGAATATAACTAAAGTTTCATTAGAATTAGGAGGTAAAGCCCCAGCAATAGTTTGTGCCGATGCTAATTTAGATTTAGCGTTGAATTCAATTGTTTCTTCAAGAGTGATTTTCAGTGGACAAGTTTGTAATTGTGCTGAACGTGTATATGTAGAAGACAGTATTTACGATGAGTTTGTAGATAAACTTACCAAAAAAATGAGCGAAGTTACAGTTGAAGATGCATTAACTGGGGTAGGTGCAGATATGAGTAGTTTGGTATCTAAATCACAATTAGATAAAATTACAGAAATGGTTGAGTTTGCTAAAGAGGAAGGCGCTGAAGTATTAGTTGGAGGAAACCGTCCTGAAAAATTTGATAGAGGTTATTTCTATAATCCTACTGTTTTAGTAAACTGTGATCAAAAAAGTCAAATTGTTCAAGAAGAAGTATTTGGACCGGTATTACCTGTTTTGAAGTTTAATACTTTAGATGAAGCTATTGCTTTGTCTAATGATACAGAGTTTGGGTTAACATCATCAATTTTTTCTGAAAACTTTAATAATATTATGAAGGCTACCAATGGTTTGCATTTTGGTGAAACCTATGTGAATAGAGAACACTTTGAGGCCATTCAAGGGTTTCATGCTGGATGGAAAAAATCTGGTGTAGGTGGAGCTGATGGTAAACATGGTATGGAAGAATATTTACATACAAAAGTAGTTTATGCTAAATATTACTAAGCCTAAGTTTAGTAGAAATAAAAAAACACAGCCGAAACAATTGTTTCGGCTGTGTTTTTTTATTTAATCTGGCTTTGAAATCTAAAACAGGTGCTTATTTTTTATTAGAAAAAGTAAGCATCCAATCGACACATGCAACATGACTAAACAGCATTTTGTTTCCTTGTGCATGGTTGGCACCAGGAAAAGCAATATACTTTACATTTTTATTACCTGCTGCTTTTAATAGGTCAGTCATTTTTTTTGCTGATGCTACGTTTTTGCCATCTTCGCCACCCACCATACCATATACAGGGAAATTAGCAAGTTTAGTAAAATCATCATTTTCCGAAACACCACTAAATCCTCCTAGTCCTGCAGCCGCAAAACGTTCTGGAGATTGCTGTATCCATTCCCAAGTGCCTTTGCCTCCCATACTGTGTCCTATCACATAAATACGGCTTTGGTCTATTTGAGTATACTTCTTAAGTATATAATCTAACATGATATTGAGTGTTTTAGGATCCCATTTTTCAAAAGAGTTGGGTTCTAAAAGGATTAGATCTTTACCAGCTAATTCGGCAAGAGAGAGTCCCTTTACTTCAGAAGAACGTTTAAGTTGCTCTTCAAGGCTCCACGTCTTTCCTCCTCCACCATGTAATGATATAAGTAGTGGTAATTTACCTTTAGTTTCCTTTTTGGGGAAAGCCATAAAAGCAGTTTTTTTTAAACTTCCTAATTTAGGTTGTAATGCTTCAGGCCAGTGCAAAAGTTTTACTTCCATGTTTTTGAAAGTTTGATTAATATCAATAAGTACCTTTTCAATATCAGGTGTTTGCTGAAAACTACTCAAGGTAAATAATGTAAAAAAGATGATAGCTAATTTTTTCATTTCATCAAACGATTAAATGGATTTATAAAGTTGATTTTTTTAAATAAAACTGTTAGAATACTTATTAAATTAATAAAACAGCTAAACTCATAGCGCCATGGGCACCCACTACCAAACATTGTTCAATATCGGCAGTTTTTGAAGGGCCTGATATAAATACACCAAAATCCCTATAGCGTTCTGCTATTTGATCATATGCCTTAAGCATGTGTAAACAGATATTTTCTTTTTTAAGAATAATTACCAAATCGTTAGTTATAAATGGTAATACACGTACAATACTATTACTCGCAGTAACCCATACAGCACCATTTTCAGAGACACCAAGTTCAGCTTCTAAAATGGCTAAGTCTATATTCTCCAGAGTATGAGGCTCCGTGTTTTTATCTATTGTAATAGTTCCTAAAGCAGACTTTTTTGTTGTGCTAACAATATTTGTCTTATTGGAGTGAAGTACTTTAATTTCTGTGTCAATACTTTTTTCGTCAATTTCTTTAACAAAACCACCAACTGCCTTAAGATTGTTTTTAAAAGTTTCTAAAAGATTGATGTCTTCTTCAAATGTAGCTTCATTAATGTCTGGCAGTTGCAGTAATTCTGGTTTATTTTGTTTTACTGATTTTAAAATAGATTCTCTACCCATTTTTCTGTCTTTTTTTATACCAATCATCAAAGTTTTGCCCTTTTACCTCTGGTAAATCTCTTGCTTTACCCCAAGCATTTAGTTTATTATATATCATAAATTTAGGAGCATTTTTAAGCATAAATCTAGCTGTTTTTCCAGCAATTCTATAAAGACCAGGCTTAGACAAAACAACCCCAGCAGTTTTTAAAATAGATTTTTTAACCATAGGCTGTTTTTGTTCTTTCACTATTACCTGACGCCACTTATAAAGTTGTTCGTGAATGTTAATTTTAACCGGACATACATTTGAACAAGAACCACATAGCGTAGAAGCGAATGGTAACGAACTGTGTTTTTTCAAATCTTTACCTGGAGAAAGAATAGAACCTATAGGTCCAGGTATAGTATAATCATAACTATGACCTCCGCTTCTCCTATAAATAGGGCACGTATTCATACATGCTCCACACCTAATACAATGAAGAGAAGCTCTAAAATCTTCTCTGCTTAGTTGCTCTGTTCTGCCATTGTCTACTATAACAATATGCATTTCTTTACCATCTTCTGGTTTATTGAAGTGTGAAGAATATGTGGTAATTGGTTGACCTGTAGCGCTTCGAGCCAAGAGTCTTAAAAAAACACCTAAATGTTTTTCTTTGGGAATAATCTTTTCAATACCCATACAAGCTATATGAGCTTTTGCTAAGTGAACTCCCATATCTGCATTTCCTTCGTTGGTACAAACAACTACACCGCCAGTATCGGCCACTGCAAAATTAACACCAGTGATGGCTACATCGGCATTAAGGAATTTATCCCTCAAATGTTTTCTTGCCTCACCAACTAGATATTCAGGGTTGCCTTGACTAGGTGTTGTTCCTAAATGCTCTTGAAATAATTCATCTACATCCTCCTTGGTCTTATGTATAGCTGGCAATACAATATGGCTTGGAGGCTCCTGCGCTAGTTGTACTATGCGTTCCCCCAAATCTGTATCAACAACTTCAATACCCCTGCTCTCTAAAAAGGGATTCAAGTGGCATTCTTCCGTTAACATAGATTTACTTTTAACTACCTTTTTTGCATTGTGCTTGCTTAGTATATCATTTACTATATTATTGTGTTCTTCAGCATCAGACGCCCAATGAACATGTATACCATTCTTTTTGGCATTAGCCTCAAACTGGATTAGGTATTCGTCTAAATTTGATAAAACATTAGCTTTAATTTTAGATCCTAGTTGTCTTAAATATTCCCATCCTTGAACATTGTGAGCAGATTTATCGCGTTTTTCTCTAACATACCATAAGGCTTTGTCATGCCAGTTTACTTTTGCTTCGTTTTTATTGAATTCAGCTGCCTTTGTTGCGTGACTCATAACTATAAACTACTATTTAGTATTTCGGCAATATGCATCACCTTTATTGGTTGTTTGTTTCTGTTAATTATTCCTTCTAGATGCATTAAGCAAGAGTGGTCTGCTCCCGTAAGAACTTCTACATCACTACTAAGGTGATCCTGAACGCGGTCTTTACCCATTTTAGAAGAAATAGCTTCCTCAAAAACTGCAAACGTACCTCCAAACCCACAACATTCATCTTTTCTATTAAGAGACATTAATTCCAACCCCCTCACTTGATTTAATAAATCCTCTTCGGTTGAGTAATGTTCTCCTTGTACTTCAGAACAGGAGCCAAGTTTTAGACCTCGCAATCCATGACAGCTTTTATGAAGCCCAACTTTGTGTGGAAATGAAGCTCCTAAGTCTGTTTTTCCTAGTATTTTTACAATAAACTCACAAAGTTCGAAGGCATTGTTTCTTACCCTTTTTACTTCTGGTGTTTGTTCCAAAATATCAAAATGATGTTTAATATGATAAATGCAACTTCCAGAGGGCCCCACAATAAAATCGTACTCTTTGAAATTTTCGACAAAAAGATTACAAATTCCTTTAGAATCTTCTTCGTAACCAGAATTTCCTAATGGTTGGCCACAACATGTTTGTCTTTGTGGATAGTCAACATCAACATCTAATTTTTCTAAAAGCTCTAAAGTTGCTATCCCTACTTGAGGATACAATTGGTTGATATAGCAGGGAATGAATAATCCTACTTTTATTTTTTTCTTTTGCATTGGTTAATTAACAAGGTAAACTTCAATATAAAATTAAAATAATACAATTCATTTGCTGTCCTGTTCTAACCTGTTTTACTGAAATAAGGTTATGAAAGGTACTTATATGGGTTTTTAAGTAAAAGTGAAAGTTTTAAAATTAATATGAATTAATAGTTATTAAGAGATACTATAAAAGGAAATAGTTTTTTATTAATATAACCCGTTGTGCATTTTGGCTAATAATCATAAATTATGTCAGTTCGAGTGATTTTGAGGCACGAAAAATCGTATCGAGAACGTATTAAAAATATTAAAATTTTTATTCTCGATACAAATTTTACTCATTACAATCGTAAAATCAACTCGAATTGACAAAATTTTATCAAAATGTACAACGGGTTAATATATAATTTTATGGCTAAGGTTAATATTTCTTTTGAAATTTACTTTTTAGATGTGTTTTTTTGAAGATTCTCTCACAATTAGTTTGGCATCTAAAATTTGTTTATTTAAAGACTGTGTAACTATATCTTTCTTTGCGTGCTCCAAAAAAGTAAGAGCAGCTAATCTTCCAATCTCAGAACTTTGTTGATTTATACTAGACAAGGTTGGTGTAACCATAGCTGTAAAAGGTTCGTCTCCAAAACCAACCAGTGCTATGTCATGGGGGACTTTAATATTTTGTTCATTTAATACCTGTAATGCCCCCAAAGCAGCATAATCTCCTGCAACATAGACCGCATCAGGTCGATTTTCTAAGTTTAATAATTGCTGCATTTTTTCTCTACCGTCCTCTGTAGTTAAGTTACTTTCAATAAGTAATTCATTTTCAAGAGGTAGATGGTATTTTTTTAAGGCATCAATATAACCCCTAATTCGGTTATTGTAAATTCTAGTGTGTTTATAACCACCAATATGTGCAATACGCTTGCAGCCTTGATTTACCAAATGCTCAACAATCATGTGACTACTTTCGTAATCGTTAATACCAATATAATCAACATTCAAATCGTTTTCACCCCGGTCAAATAAGATGAGCGGAATACCTTTAGATTTTATCTTTTCATAATAGCTTAAATCAACGGTTTCATTGGCCATAGATGCAATAATTCCATCAACTTGTGTAAACAATAAGGTATCAATATTAGCGCATTCTTTTTTATAAGATTCATTAGATTGTGTGATTATGATATTGTACCCCTTTCTATTTAAAACTTCTTCCATGTTTTGAATAACAGAAGAAAAGAAGTTACTATTGGTTCTGGGTACAATAACACCTACTAAATTGCTTTTTCCTTTCCTTAGGGCACTTGCTAGGTGGTTGGGCTGGTAATTTAAATTTTTAGCAACTTGCTTGACAGCTTTTTTTGTTTTTTCACTAATTCGGGAATCATCATGAAGCGCTTTTGATACGGCAGCAGGAGAGATATTAAGTACATTTGCAATATCTTTTATTGTTGCTTTTTTTTTATTTCCCAATTTTGTTCTATATTTGCTTAAACGTTTAAGCAAATATATTACTTTAGTAATAAAAATCAAAACACTTAACCTATTTTAAAGCGTTTTGATTTATTTTTTATTTTTTGGTTAAACGTTTAAGCATAACTAATAAATATTTTAAATAAGAATTAAAAAATGAGTAGAGTAGTCACGTTTGGAGAAATCATGTTAAGATTATCTCCTCAAGGATTTTTAAGATTTTCACAAGCAAACAATTTTGATGCTGTTTATGGTGGGGGAGAATCTAATGTTGCAGTTTCATTAGCCAATTACGGCGTTGATGTTGATTTTGTTACACGTTTACCAAAGAACGATATTGGAGAATGTGCTATGATGGAAATGCGAAAAAGAGGTGTTGGTGTTGATAAGATTGTTTGGGGTGGAGACCGTTTAGGTATCTATTTTTTAGAAACCGGTGCGGTATCAAGAGGTAGTAAAGTGGTTTATGATAGAGCAAATTCTGCAATGGCAGAAATTCAATCAGGTATGGTTGATTGGGAGGAAGTTTTTAAAGGTGCAGATTGGTTTCACTGGACAGGTATTACACCAGCTATTTCTCAAAGTTCAGCAGATGTTTGTTTAGAAGCTGTGAAGGCTGCCAGTAAATTAGGGTTGACAATTTCAACAGACTTAAACTACCGTCAAAAACTTTGGAAGTACTGTGATACTGCTCATAGAGAAAAAATAATGACCGAATTAACATCTTATTGTGATATTATATTAGGGAACGAAGAAGATGCTGAAAAACATTTTGGTATCCACCCTGAAGGATTGGATGTACACAAGCATGGTCACGAAGTAAAGGCTGAAGCATTCCTATCTGTATGTGATCAAATGCTCAAAAAATTCCCTCGTGCTAAGAAGGTTATTACTACGTTGAGAGGTTCTATTTCTGCATCTCACAACACATGGGCAGGGGTGTTGTATGATGGTAAAAAAATGTATGAGACTCGTCAGTACCAAATAACAGATATTGTTGATAGAGTAGGTGGTGGTGATTCTTTTATGGGAGGATTAATCTACGGATTATTAAAATACCCTGAAGATGATCAAAATGCATTAGATTTTGCTGTAGCAGCCTCTTGTTTAAAACATACTATTAAAGGTGACGCCAATTTAGTAACAGTAGATGAAGTTGAAAAACTAATGGGTGGAGACGCTTCAGGGCGTGTAGCCAGATAATATTTGTGTTTGTTGTTGAGCTGTTAAGAAGTCGTTTATTCGGTTTTTCAGTTTAACAAATACACAAATTAACAATTAAATAATAAAAAATATGGCACAATTTTCAAGATTAGAAGTAGCCCAAGCCATGAAAGAAACAGGAATGATTCCTTTGTTTTTTCATAGCGATATAGAATTAAGTAAAAAAGTATTAAAAGCATGTTATGATGGTGGTGCTCGTTTAATGGAGTTTACTGCTCGTGGTGATTTTGCCCATGAGGTTTTTGGAGAATTAACTAAATTTGCTATTGCAGAATTACCGGGAATGATCATGGGTGTTGGTTCTGTGACTGATGCTGGACAAGCATCCTTATATATGTCTTTGGGAGCAAACTTTGTAGTTACTCCAGTTTTAAGAGAAGACATAGCTATAGCTTGTAACCGTAAAAAAGTGTTGTGGTCTCCTGGTTGCGGAACATTAACTGAGATTACTAGAGCTGAGGAATTAGGTTGTGAAATAGTAAAATTATTCCCTGGAGATATTTATGGACCTCAGTTTGTAAAAGGGATAAAAGGACCGCAACCATGGACTAGTATTATGCCAACAGGAGGGGTGTCTCCAACCGAAGATAACTTGAAAGCATGGTTTGATGCTGGTGTTACATGCGTTGGTATGGGATCTAAATTAATTTCCAAAGATATTATTGCTAACAAAGATTACGCTAAGTTAGAGCAAGATGTAAAAGATGCTTTAGCAATTGTAAAAGCCGTTAGAAAATAATTTACATATTTATAGTTGATAAAGAGCCGCAATTTATTGCGGCTCTTTTCTTTTTATTTTAAACTTAAATTTCGTTAATTCGCATCACGTTAAAAACTAAAAAAATAGACACATGAGAATAGAGAAGATTTTAAGCATTATGCTTGTAGCTACATTAGTAGTTTCTTGTAATAAGAATGGTGCTCAAAACAAAGAGTTGAAAACAGCATCAGACTCCTTAAGTTATGCCATTGGTATGGATGTAGCCAGAAATGTTGCCTTATCCTTTAAAGATGATAATTTTAATCATGATCTTTTTTATCAAGGTTACAGAGGTGTAGCTGATTCCTCTGATGTAAAAATAGACCCAACTTTAGTACAAGGAATCATACAAACCTACATGCAAAAAAAGCAACAAGAGCAGTATGAAAAGCAACAAGCTGAGGCAATAAAGAAAGCCGAAGAGCAATATGCAGATGAAAAGGTTGCCGGAGAAAAACTAATGGCTGAGAACATTTCTAAAGAAGGTGTACAAACTACTGAAAGTGGATTGCAATATATAGTACTAAAAGAAGGAGAAGGGGATAAACCAACAGCAAGCGATAGAGTTAAGGTGCATTACCACGGAACCTTATTTGATGGAACTGTGTTTGATAGTTCTGTTGATAGAGGAGAGCCAACTACCTTTGGTGTTGGGCAAGTAATTAGAGGATGGACAGAAGGTTTACAGTTAATGACTGTAGGGTCTAAATACAAATTTTTTATACCTCAGGAATTGGCATACGGTCATCAACAAAGAGGTGAGCACATTAAACCTTTTACGCCGTTAGTTTTTGAAGTGGAATTAATAGAGATTGTTAAGTAATTAATCTTAGAGACAACATAAGCAAAAAGCAGGAAGTTTTCTTCCTGCTTTTTTGTTTTTATTTTTCATAGGGCAAATACCAATCAAGGTTGTAACTTTGCACAAAATGATTATATGGCACATAAAGCGGGTTTTGTAAATATCATAGGCAACCCTAATGTTGGTAAATCAACTTTGATGAATGCTTTTGTGGGTGAAAAATTGTCTATAATAACATCAAAAGCACAAACAACCAGACATCGTATTTTGGGTATTGTAAATGGCGATGATTTTCAGATATTGTTCAGTGATACACCCGGTATTATTAAACCTGCTTACGAACTGCAGGAGTCTATGATGGACTTCGTGAAATCAGCTTTTGAAGATGCTGATATTTTGGTGTATATGGTTGAAATTGGAGAAAAAGCACTTAAAGACGAAGCGTTTTTTAAAAAAATAACCAATTCTGAGATTCCTATTTTATTGCTTTTAAATAAAATTGATACCTCCGATCAGCAAAAACTTGAAGAACAGGTGCAACTTTGGAAAGAAAAAGTGCCGAACGCCGAGATTTATCCTATTTCGGCATTAGAAGGATTTCAAGTAAATGAAGTGTTCAACAGGATTATTGAGCTGCTTCCTGAGTCGCCTCCGTTTTACCCTAAAGACCAGTTAACAGATAAACCCGAACGTTTCTTTATAAATGAAAGTATCAGGGAAAAAATTCTACTTCACTACAAAAAAGAAATACCTTACGCGGTTGAAGTAGAGACTGAAGAATTTCACGAAGAAGAGAAAATTATCAGAATCCGCTCTGTGATTATGGTAGAGCGTGATACTCAAAAGGGTATTATTATAGGTCATAAGGGTAGTGCCCTAAAGCGTGTTGGTGTTGAGGCTAGAAAGGATTTGGAAAAATTCTTTGGCAAAAAAATTCATTTAGAACTTTATGTTAAGGTGAATAAAAATTGGCGTTCAAATCAAAACCAATTAAAGCGATTTGGGTATAACTAAAAATAAACTAAATTTTTAGTAGCTTTTAAAAGTTAAAACATTCTTTAATTTCTCATAACCATTACTTTACATAGTTAAAATAGATTTGTGTTATTAAAGTTTGATACTTCAACTGCGCCAAGTACAGCGGTTTTTGAGTTAGTTAGTTTAGTTGAAAAGTCTTAATGGAATTTGTCATTTAAGACTTTTTCTTTTTTATGATTTAGCTTTCTTAATCTGCTGAAGCCTTTTAAAATTTTAGATTTGATGATAAATTCAATTAACCTTGTTCTAAATCGTAATTCGTAACGGTTTTTTTGAGGATCTCATTCATGAAATCATTTAATTTGTGCATGTCATTTTTACTAGACGCTTTTCCAATACTGCCTGCAAAATACAACGAAAACCAAATAATCACCATTAAAATCATAATACCAATTTGTAGAATATAGTCGGTTTCAAGTTTCCAGTTGGAGTAAGCCCAAGCTCCAAACGCAATAAACAGGCATGCTACAATAAAATGGAAAAACATAAACATAGTCCACACAGTAGGGTTAGGTCCAAATAACCCATGAAGCATACTTGTTTTATCGTCAATTTCATCAATTTCTAAATGCAACTGTGGGGTCCAAAACTGTTGTTCTCTTTTTGGAAATTTTATAAAAACATGGTTGTCTAATCGAGTAACTATAAATTGAGACTGCTCTTTTTTAGAGGTTTCAAAAGCCTTTAAAATAACCTCATTATGTTCGCTAATTTCTCTCTTAAACCTAGGGCGTAAAACAATATCGTTTGTTGTTGGCATTTAGTTAGTAGTTTAGTTTTGTTAAAGTACTATTTTTTATTTAAATCTTAATTGTTTCTAAATAAGGTGTACTTTTGCACAATGTTTCCAAAAGGAACAAAAATCAAGGAAGTATATGAGTAATATTGTTGCTATAGTAGGGAGACCCAATGTTGGAAAATCAACGTTTTTCAATCGTCTTATTCAAAGACGTGAAGCTATTGTAGACGCTGTTAGTGGCGTTACAAGAGACCGTCACTATGGTAAAAGCGATTGGAACGGGAGGGAGTTTTCTCTTATTGATACGGGTGGTTATGTTGTTGGTAGTGACGATATTTTTGAGGCTGAAATTGATAAACAAGTTGAGTTAGCTATTGATGAAGCAGATGCTATTATCTTTATGGTTGATGTTGAAACTGGTGTAACTGGAATGGATGAGGATGTTGCTAAATTGTTGCGTAAAGTAGATAAGCCAGTTTTTCTCGCAGTAAATAAAGTAGATAATAATAAACGTGCCGAAGATGCCGTTGAATTTTACTCATTAGGTTTAGGAAATTATTATACCATTGCTAGTATCAATGGAGCAGGTACAGGTGAATTATTAGATGCTTTAATAGAGGCACTACCAGAAAAAGAGGAGGTTGTTGAAGAAGACTTACCCCGTTTTGCTGTGGTTGGGCGTCCTAATGCAGGAAAATCATCGTTTATAAATGCGTTGATAGGAAAGGATCGATACATTGTTACCGATATAGCTGGTACAACCAGAGATGCTATTGACACAAAATACAACCGCTTTGGGTTTGAATTCAATTTAGTTGATACGGCAGGAATACGAAGAAAATCTAAAGTAAAAGAAGACCTGGAGTTTTACTCGGTGATGCGCAGTATAAGAGCTATTGAACATGCCGATGTTTGTTTATTGGTTTTAGATGCGAATAGAGGTTTTGACGGACAAGTACAAAACATTTTCTGGCTTGCAGAGCGTAATAGAAAAGGTATTGTAATTCTGGTTAATAAGTGGGATTTAGTAGAGAAAGACCATAAATCGGTTAAAGAATACGAAAAAGCCATTCGTAAGCAAGTAGAACCTTTTACCGACGTGCCTATTGTATTTATTTCAGCATTGACCAAACAACGTATTTATAAAGCTATTGAAACAGCTGTTGAGGTATATCAAAATCGTTCTAAGCGTATAAAAACAAGCGAACTAAACGATGTGTTTTTACCTCTTATAGAAAATTATCCACCACCTGCATATAAAGGTAAGTTTGTTAAGATAAAATACGTTATGCAGTTGCCTACACCACAACCACAGTTTGCTTTTTTCTGTAACTTACCACAATACGTAAAAGACCCTTATAAACGCTTTTTAGAAAATAAACTCCGCGATAATTTTGGGTTTACTGGAGTACCCATTAGTGTATATATGCGAAAGAAGTAGTTTTGTCCGAAGCTCCTAGTTTAAGGGAAACATTCTAGTTTTATTTATTGTTAACGATTACCTTATAAAAAGAAAGGTTGTTACAAGTTATTCCAGATAGCCATAAAAATTGGCAATTTATTAAGAAAAAACATACTTTAAAAAGTTTACTTTCGTTACATTAGCATACAATATCAATTAATAACTTCTTTTTAAGTATTTTGAAAATACTCACCTTTACCATTTTGTTTTCGGTCTCATTATCATTTGGTCAAAAGCCAGAACCTGTTACGTGGGCAACCTCCATAGAAAAAGTGACAGAGAATGACTACAATATCGTCTTTACATCAACCATAGCCAAGAATTGGCATTTGTATTCTCAATATTTAGAGGAAGGCGGACCGTTACCAACAGTTTTCACATTTGAGCCAAATAGTAATTATCAATGTATTGGTAAACCATCAGAACAAGAACCTATAGAAATATTTGAGGAGGTTTTTGAAATGAACGTGAAATACTTTGAAAAGAAAACGGTGTTTAAACAACGTATTAAAATGAAGCACAACACACCATTTAAAGTAAAAGGTGAAATCACTTATATGTCCTGCAACAACCATCAGTGTTTACCATGGCAATTTAACTTTGAAATAGAAATTCCATAAACAAACATCAATCAATTAAAAAACGAACACTCATGAAAAACATTATTTCCATGCTTTTCTTCGGATTAGTCACGCTGTATTCCTTTGCACAAAAAACTATAGAAAATCCTGAATATGGATACTCAACTTATCCAGGAGAAATTCTAAAAATTGAAATTCACGATACCACAACGGTAATGCATTTTAAAATTAAAAAATTGCCTTGGGGTTATTTCCACTTGCATAAAGAGTCTCATATTATTTCAGGTAAAGACAATGATAAACAATTTGTTACTAAACTTACTGGAGCATATTTTGGAAGAAATGATTTTCCTGAATCTGGTGAAGTAACATATCAATTATATTTTCCGCCACTTGATAAAGCAGTTACCACTTTTGATTTTGGCGTTGATAAAGAACGAGGTTGGCAAGTCTATAATATTGTTTTGCAAGAAGATGAAAACATAGCCCTTTTACCTAAATCGTTAAGAGGTAACTGGCTTTTAGCCGATGGTAGTAACCGCTGGGACTATGGCTTCAATACCAAAAATGCTATTGTTGAAGGGCAGGTTTGGGATTATAAAACCGTAGAGCAAAATGGAAAAAAATACACGATTACCCTAGAACATTATGGTAAACTAAAAACCATTTATGCCAAACAAGGTAAGAATGGGTTGGTTGCTTTTGGTGCTTCTCCTAAAACATTAAAAGATTATGGTTTAAAACGCGTATACAAACCAAAATTTAAATTGGAAAATGATGTGCCTTTTGAAACTGTAGCCTTTGCAATAGATTCTGCTACTTATTCTGGATATATTAAAGGATTTTCAGAAAGAATGAAACAAAAAACGGGAATGTTGTATGTTAATAATCCTTTTTTAGGAGGTCAGGAATCTTATTTGGTTAAAATAAATGACGATGGAAATTTTAAGGTGAAATTACCCCTAACACATCCTCAAACGGTTTATTTAAGAATGCCTAATGACCGATACGATGTGTTTTTGGAGCCTAAAAAGGAAGTGTTTCATTACATAAGTAATAAAGACTCGTTTTTTATGGGAGATAATGCCCTGGTGAATACAGACCTACAAGATTTAAAAGATATTAAGCTGATGTTAAGTAGGGAGGTTTACAAAAAAATAGGTGAAATGTCTCCTAACAATTACACAAAATTGTGTCTTGAACTTAAGGAAGAAGTACTGAATAAACTTAGCACTTACCAAAAGGATCACTTGGTAAGTAAAAAAGCATTACAAATAAAAAAAGCAGAAATAGAATTGGAGTACTACAACATGCTTTTGGGTTATAATATGAATCGTCGTTCTGTAGCTTATCAGAATGAAAAAGCTAAAAGTGACAAAGAAAAACTCCCTTACAAGGAGTTTGAGGTGAGTGAAAGTTATTATGATTTTCTGCCTAAAGATGTTTTAAATAATAAGCTGTTAACCCTGTCTAATAGTTATTACTTTTTTACCAATAGGTTAATGTACGCCGATATTTTTAAAGAGAATAGACTACCAAAATTAGGTAAAGTAGAACTAACAAAATTATTACAAAAGAAAGGTGTGGAATTTACTACCGATGAACTTAATATGGTGGAATTTAGTAAGCAAGTTGAAACTCCTGAAATGCTTGCTAAAGAAGATAAATTCAATAAAGATTATGGAGATTTAGAACAAGAATTTTACAGAAAGTATAGAACATATTTCAAAGATGCTGGAGAGTTTATTAAAGCACAGAACCAACCTAAACATCATTTTATACTCAATTTAGTAGACTATTTTGAAACTAAAAACATTAAAATTTCAGACGAGGAAGTTAAATTGGTAGAGGCACTAAACGTTTTAAGGACACCTGCAGAAATTGAAGATGAGCGTTTATTTAATAAAGAGTTTGCAAATGCTATCAAAACGTTTTATGATAAATACAAAGATTATAGTTCTGAGATTTTCAGAGAGCGATTAAATGCTGAAAGAGATAAAAAAGTACAGGCATTTTTTGGAACCGAATATTCCTTTTTACAAGACGTAATGAAAACACAAACGTTTAGTAAAAAGTTTGAAGATTATGAAGTGTATGGTGAAGAAGATTTAAAAACGTTGCAGGCGTCATTAAGTACGCCATTTCTAAATGAGTATTTAGCATTTTGTAATACCCAAACCAAGGAAAAAATAAAACGAAACAAAACCAAAGGAGGCTATACTGTTCACAATGTTGAGAAAAAAGAAGGTGATGAGCTGTTTGCTTCTATGCTAAAAAAGTTTGAAGGTAAAGTAGTGTATGTAGACTTTTGGGCTACTTGGTGCGGACCATGTAAGTCTGGGATTAAAAGAATTGCACCACTAAAAGCAGAAATGGCCAATGACGATGTGGTGTTTTTATATATAACTAACCAAACCTCACCAGAAGGTACATGGAAGAATGCTATTGTTGATATTAAAGGTGAGCATTATAGAGTTTCTGCTGATGAATGGAACTATTTGTCTGAAAAGTTTAAGATTTCTGGAATTCCACATTATACCTTAGTGAATAAAGAAGGAGAGATTGTAAAACCAAAAATGCCCCATATGGATAATACCAGTTTAAAAAGGATTTTAAAAGATGAATTGTCTAAATAAAAATGCCAGTAATAAAGTTTAAAACAAAAAGAGAGAAGTGTTTTTAACTTCTCTCTTTGTTAGTTGTTTTATTAAAAAGTGTTTACCAACTTCCACCTGCACCACCGCCAGAAAAACCACCACCGCCAAAGCCGCCTCCAAAACCGCCTCCTGACGACCAACCACCACCAGAACTTCCCCAACCACCACGGCTACCAGAAGAACGTCCCATGTTACTCAAAATAATCATATCCCAGATATCTAAGCCGCCTGACTTGCCTCCTCGATTTCCACCTTTACCACCACCTCGCTTGTTCTTTGAAATGGAGATGAGAATAACAACAAAAATGAAAATAAAGACTAAAAGAAAACCAACAGGAAAGTCGTTCTTTTTAGATTTCCTTGTGCTCTTATATTCTCCGTTTAAAACTTCAAAAATCGCATCGGCCCCTTTGTTAAGGCCACTAAAGTAGTCTCCTTTTTTAAATTCGGGAATGATAATATTTCTAATGAGTTCTCCAGTAATACCTGCAGTTAATTTATGCTCTACTCCATAACCAGGAGCAATCCAAATTTTCCTGTCGTTTCTAGCTAGTAGTATAAAAACACCATTATCTTCTTTGGCTTGACCAACACCCCATTTATGTGCCCATCTTGGAGCTAATAGGCCTATGTTTTCACCCTTGGTTGTATTTATTATGGCAACTACTATTTGGGTAGATGTCGTGTCTGCATACCTTTTAAGTTTTACTGTTAAATAAGTAGAATCTTTTTTTGATAAAAGTTTTGGTTTAGTATAGTCGTAAACAAATGTTTGCTTTTTGTCTGAAGGCTTATCAGGAATGTTAAACTGAGCAAAAGAAATATTAAAAGAAAAAAGAGTAAGGCAAAGTATTGAAGCAAAAGAAATAATTTTCATTTTGAAATACTGTTTATTGAACTTTGGAAACTGCATAATACTTGCTGAATAATGCATAGTAATTTTAGCCTTTGGAGATATCGTTAGAGAGTTCGTTAGTGTCAAAATCGGTATAAGGGAAATGTTTTTTCAATTGTTCTCCAGACATTAAAATACCTTCAACTAACCCCTGTTTAAATTTACCTAGCTTAAAATGAGATTGTATAATGTTTTTTGTGCTATCCCAGAAATCTTTTGCAACAACATCATTTATGCCTTTGTCTCCATATATCACAAAATTTCTATCCTCAACGGCCACATAAATCAATACCCCATTTTGGGCTTTGGTGTTCTCCATTTTCAACATATAAAAAACTTCTAAGGCTCTATTGGTAGCATCGCCATTAGAGGTTTTTTCAATATGAACACGAATTTCTCCCGAAGTATTTAATTCTGCCTTACGAATAGCCTCAACAATATCTTGTTCTTCTTCAGAGGTTAAGAAATCTTCAATTTTTGACATTCTTAAAGTTTATTTAAACTCCATTTCATCTACTTCAACAGGTTTTTCCGCACCTACTTCCGCATTAAAGTTTGGTTTTTCATCAAAACCTAAAATGCCAGCAATTAGATTACCAGGAAACTGTCTAACATGGATGTTATAGGGTTTAATAGCTTTATTAAAACGAGTTCTAGCCGTTTGGATGGTGTTTTCAGTACTAGTTAATTCATCCTGTAGTTTTAAGAAATTTTGATTTGTCTTTAATTCAGGATACCTTTCAACAGTCACTAACAAACTTTTAAGAGCGCCACTTAAACCTCCTTGAACTTGATTGTATTGTGCTAATTGTTCTGGAGTAATATTGGAAGGGTCAATGGAAATTGATGAGGCTTTAGCACGAGCATTTATAACGCCTTCAAGAGTGCTTTTTTCAAAATTAGCAGCACTTTTTACGGTATTAACTAAATTGCCAATTAGGTCATTTCTTCGTTGATATGATGTTTGAACATTTCCCCAAGCTTCTTTAACAGATTCGTCTAATCTTACGGCAGTATTATTAAACCCTTTTCCCCAAGAGAATAAACCAAATACTATAACAGCAGCTATAATCCATGGTAAAAATTTTTTCATGATATAATAATTTAATAGAGTTTTTTTATGGTTAATTGTTTGACACCTTGTTTTGTAAAAAGTTACACCAACTAACAGATCTTTTTTTTAAAGATGCTCTTTGATTTTAATCAATTGGTCTTTAATGTCCTCTAGTTTACTAATAATTTCAAAGTTGCTTAAGGCTTCCTTTTTATCTTCCTTTAAATGAATTTTAGCACCTTCTAAAGTAAAGCCGCGTTCTTTAACTAAGTGGAAAATAAATTTAAGATTTTTTATGTCCTCTGGTGTAAACTTTCGGTTACCCTTAGCATTTTTTTTAGGCTTTAATACATCAAACTCTTTTTCCCAAAACCGAATTAATGATGTGTTTACACCAAAAGCCTTAGCAACTTCTCCAATACTGTAATAACGTCTTTCGGGTAAATCTATATGCATTAGTCAAGAGATTGGTTTTCTAAAGAAGCGTGTTCTAACATTTTACTAAATTCTTCGGCTGTTAAGCTTCCATAGTAAAAGTTAACAGGGTTGATGCGTTTACCATCTTTAAAGATTTCATAGTGAAGATGTGGAGCCTCAGAACGTCCAGTGCTACCAACAAAACCTATAAGGTCACCACGCTTTACTTTTTGGTTTTTACGTACGTTATATTTAAATAAATGCGCGTACAAACTGGTATAGCCAAAGCCATGATCTATGCGAATGTGCTTACCGTAACCACTAGCTCTTGAGTCTGCTCTAACAACTTTACCGTCTCCGCTGGCATAAACAGGTGTGCCTCTGGGTGCGGTAAAATCCATTCCCCAATGCATTTTTCTAGCTTTGGTAAAGGGGTCTGTACGCATACCGTAACCAGAAGCCATTCTGGTTAAATCTTCATTACTAACGGGTTGAATAGCAGGTATAGCAGCCAATAGTTTTTCTTTTTCTTCTGCTAAAGCTGCAATTTCATCTAAAGACTTAGATTGAACAACTATTTGTTTTTGTAGAATATCAATACGTTTATTGCTTTCAATAATGAGTTTAGAGTTATCGTAGCCTTCTAAGTCTTTGTAACGGTTAATACCACCAAAACCTGCTTTTCGTTGTGCTTCTGGAATAGGGTTAGCTTCAAAATAAACCCTGTATATATTATTGTCTCTATCGGCTACATTAGCCAATACAGCCTCAGCCTCATCCATTTTTTTGTTGAGAATTTCGTATTGAAATTTCATATTCTGCAACTCACGCTTTAAAGCTTTTTCTTTGGGAGATTCTATATATTGACCAATAATAAAGTTTGCAAAAAAGCCAAACAATGCTGCCGCCATTAGAAATACCATAACATACTTGAAGGTACGCCTTTTTTTACGCTCAACTTTGCGGTACGAAAGCGATTCTGGATCGTAGTAATATTTTACCTTACTCATTACGTTATTTATGCTATTTTTGCATCGATAAAATTCAAGCCTTAAACTTGTAATTAATTGCTAAACGATTAAACCTACCAATTATTTTGATGTTTGTTTATAGTTCTTTAAGATACTGTTTCACAAACATCTTCAACAAAAAATAAATTTTGGTGAGTAAAGATAAAAATTGTTTTACAATTAATGTAATGAAACAAAAAAGAGAATATCCTTAAAATAAATGAAGTCACAAGAAATTCGATCTAAATTTTTAAGTTTTTTTGAAAATAAGAAACACGCCATAGTGCCTTCCGCACCCATGGTTTTAAAAGATGACCCAACGTTAATGTTTGTAAATGCAGGTATGGTACCTTTTAAAGAATTCTTTTTAGGTAATGCAGAACCTAAAAACCAGCGGGTAACAGATACTCAAAAGTGCTTGCGTGTTTCAGGAAAGCACAACGATTTAGAAGAAGTAGGTTATGATACCTACCACCACACGTTGTTTGAGATGTTGGGAAACTGGAGTTTTGGCGATTATTTTAAGGAAGAAGCCATAGCTTGGGCATGGGAATTACTCACTGAGGTTTATGGTATTGATAAAGATATTCTATACGTAACGGTTTTTGAAGGCGATGATGAAGACGGACTACCAATGGATTCTGAAGCTTACGATTTTTGGAAAAAGCACATATCAGAAGACCGTATTTTAAAAGGAAACAAAAAGGATAACTTTTGGGAAATGGGAGACCAAGGTCCTTGTGGTCCTTGTAGTGAAATTCATGTGGATATTCGTTCTGCAGAGGAAAAAGCTAAAATTGATGGTAAGGATTTAGTAAATATGGATCATCCGCAAGTGGTTGAAATATGGAATTTGGTATTCATCCAATTTAACAGAAAAGCTAATGGTTCCTTAGAGTCACTTCCAAATAAGCATATAGATACTGGAATGGGCTTTGAACGTTTGTGTATGGTTTTACAAGGTGTTCAAAGTAATTATGATACCGATGTGTTTACGCCAATCATCCGGGAGGTAGAAACCATCACCAACAAAGATTATGGTAAGGATGAAAAAGTTGATATAGCTATACGTGTGATATCAGACCACGTACGCGCTGTAGCCTTTTCAATTGCAGATGGGCAATTACCTAGTAACAGTGGTGCTGGTTATGTGATTAGAAGAATTTTACGTAGAGCTGTTCGTTATGGATTTACGTTTTTAGATAAAAAAGAACCTTTTATTTACAGGTTAGTTGATGTGTTGAGTGAAAAAATGGGTAAAGCATTCCCAGAGTTAAAATCACAAAAACAACTTATTGAGAATGTTATTAAAGAAGAAGAACAATCATTTTTGAGAACTTTGGAGCAAGGATTGATTTTACTTAATAGGATTGTTGAAGAAACTAAGGATGATATTGTCTCGGGTGAAAAAGCTTTTGAGCTTTATGATACCTATGGCTTTCCAATTGATTTAACGTCACTTATTTTAAGTGAAAAAGGTTATACTTTAGATGAGAATGGTTTTAAAAAAGAACTACAGAAGCAAAAAGACCGCTCTCGAGCCGCCAGTGAAATGTCTACAGATGATTGGACCATTTTAATTGATGATTCAGATCAAGAATTTATTGGTTATGATACACTGGAAGCCAATGTGAAAATAACCAGGTACAGAAAAGTAACTTCAAAAAAAGAAGGCGATATGTATCAGTTGGTTTTTAATTTAACACCGTTTTATGCTGAGGGTGGTGGGCAAGTTGGTGATAAGGGCTATTTAGAAGATGCTCATGGCGATGTGGTTTATATTTTAGATACCAAAAAAGAAAACAACGTCATTATTCACTTTACCAAAAATTTACCAGAGGACATCAACAAAACTTTTAAAGCGGTTGTTGATGCTAAACAGCGACACAGAACAGAGTGTAATCACACCGCAACGCATTTATTACACCAGGCATTACGTGAAGTTTTAGGAACCCATGTGGAACAAAAAGGGAGTGCGGTACACTCAAAGTACTTGCGTTTTGATTTTTCTCATTTCGCTAAGTTAACTGTGGAGGAATTACGTGACGTTGAAAACTTTGTTAATGCCCGAATAGATGGTAAACTACCTTTAGAAGAAAAACGAAACATTCCTATGGAAGAAGCCATAGCTGAAGGTGCCATGGCTCTTTTTGGAGAAAAATATGGGGACACAGTAAGAGCGGTTCGTTTTGGTCAATCTGTAGAGCTTTGTGGTGGTACTCACGTGAAGAATACAGCAGATATCTGGCATTTTAAAATTGTTTCAGAAGGTGCAGTAGCTGCAGGTATTCGTCGTATTGAGGCTATTACAAATGATGCTGTTAAAGATTTTTACCATGAAAATAACCAAGCGTTTTTTGAAATGAAAGATTTGCTCAATAACCCTAAAGAACCGATAAAGGCACTCCAGAATTTACAAGAAGAGAATACAAGTTTAAGAAAGCAAATTGAATCACTTTTAAAAGATAAGGCTAAAAACATAAAAAGGGAATTGAAAAATGAATTGACCAATGTAAATGGTATTCAGTTTTTAGCAAAAAAGGTTGATTTAGATGCTGCGGGTATTAAAGATGTTGCTTTTGAATTAGGGAATCAGTTTAATAATTTATTTCTGTTACTTGGTACTGAACAAAACGGTAAAGCTTTGTTATCCTGCTATATATCAAAAGATTTGGTAACAAATAAACAGTTTAATGCAGTACAAGTAGTTAGAGAACTTGGGAAATATATCCAAGGTGGCGGTGGTGGTCAGCCATTTTTTGCAACGGCAGGTGGTAAAAACCCAGCAGGGATTGAGGCGGCTTTAATTGCAGCTCAAGAATTTGTGAAATAAGGATTATTTAATTCCTAGCATTTTATTGAAGGTTCTTACCTCACAAAGGTAAAACTTAACAAGTTTACTTTTTAGAGCTGTCCATTTTTTGCTACTTTTCATGATATATTGATTTGTTATGTTAGACTAACAAACATTTAAAATGTTACAATAGGATTTGTTTTAGTGAATCTTCAAACCAAAATACCATTATCAAAACAGTCTACAAATCTAATAGACTATAATTCTAATATACTTTTATTAGGTTCTTGTTTTGTTGAAAATATCGGAGCTAAATTGCAATATTTTAAATTTCAATCTGTAGTAAATCCATTTGGTATTTTATTTCACCCAAAGGCTATTGAAGCTTTGGTTGAAAATACTTTACAAAACAAATTTTATTCTGAAGAATACCTCTTTTTCAATAACGAACAATGGCATTGTTTTGATGTACATTCAAAGTTAAGTAATACTTCAAAAGAAAGATTATTAAGTGATTTAAATAAGCAAATAAGCTTAACAAATAAACAAATACACGAATCAACACACCTCATAATTACTTTAGGAACTGCGTGGGTATACAGGTACATAAAAACTAATAAAATTGTTGCCAATTGCCATAAATTGACTCAGAAAGCATTTGATAAAGAGTTACTTTCTGTTGATGAAATTATAGGTTCATTACGGAGTATTGTTGATTCTATTAGGGATATAAATACGAGTGCTTCCATTATTTTTACGGTATCTCCAGTGCGACATTTAAAAGATGGTTTTATTGAAAATACGCTAAGTAAAGCACATTTAGTTTCGGCTATTCATGAGTTTTTAAATCAAAAATCATTGTCTGGAAACGATAACTTAAGTTATTTTCCTTCGTATGAAATTATGATGGATGAGCTAAGAGATTATCGTTTTTACAAGGAGGATATGATACATCCAAACCAAACAGCAGTAGACTATGTTTGGGAAAAGTTTGTTACTGTTTGGATAGCCTCACATACAAAAAAAACAATGGGTGAGGTTGATGCAGTTCAAAAAGGAATGTTGCATAAACCATTTAATCCCGATTCCGAAGCGCACAAAAAGTTTCTTAAAAATTTATCAAAAAAGAAACAACAACTTCAAAAGCAATTTACCCACATAAGTTTTTAAAACACTACTTTTTGAGTATGTTTATAACTTAAAAATCAAGTTGTTATTTTAAATTTTAACGTATTCAATAATTTTTAAACCCAACAGATATTATTCATTTTCATGGACTAATATTATAGCACTACTACTCTTTTTAGAATAGACAATTCACTCTGTTTTTAATCAAAATACGCAATTTGTCGTATTGATTCTAATCTTCTTTAGTTGCAATTTTGAAAAGCTATTAATAATAAACAAGATTCAACAATGAGAAATTTTAAAAAAATTGTGATGCTAGTAATGATAATGTTATTGGCGCACACAGGATGGACTCAAAAAACCACACCAGATTATCAATATGCCTTTGACGGACAGGTTAAATGGCTAATGTTACATGAGTCTGGAACTTTACTAGCATCTACAGGCGAAGCCTTAGCAGGAATTCGTCCCAACAGTAGTGAGGTGTCATTTAAACTAGAACGTCTAAAACGTGTTAAGGAAGAGCACCTTGAATTTGTACCTAATACCCCTTATGTTATAATTAAACCGCGCGGTATTTTTATGCATACTGTTGTGGTTGATGTAGTTAAGGGGAAAATTGTTTTCGATTCTAAAGCTGAAAATTGGCAAAACGGTGTAACAAGCAGACATTTTTTGTATCCCGAAATGATGATTGTAGTTAACGGGATGCATAAGGAGGAAGGACTCGGTAACTATACTGCTGGTGTAGGTATGTACGATTTAAAAACGGGTAAGCTAGTTAAAATATTTGAACGCAAAGGAACAAACCCAATGACGGGTGAACCTGATATTTTAGGAGATAATATTATCATTCCTGGATTAAAAAATGTGGAGTGTTACTCTATAAGTTCTGGTACCGTAAAATGGACAGCAGATGTTAAAAACGCTACAAACATTGTTACAAATGAAGCTTCTAAAGAAGTATACGCGTTCCGCTCAAAAGGAGATAATACGGTAGTTTATAAAATTAATGCAGATAATGGAACCTCGTTATGGCAAGAAGGTAATAAAATTAAAGGTGTTATTTCAACCATAGAATTTACAAAAAAAGGGTTAGCCATAGTAACTAATATTTTGAGTGGAGGAAGTAAGTTAGCCAGTAAATTAAAAGGTTCAGGAACTTCAAAGGTTTACTTACTAGACTTAAATTCTGGAGCTGATTTATGGGATAAATCACCTAAAACAAAAGGTATAATTAACCATTTTTATATAGAAGATGATGGTATCATTTTCGGAGTATCAGATGGAGGTATCAATAAAATTGCATTTGATGGAACTCCACGATGGAAAAAGCCTCTGAAAACAGGACCTGGCATTCAAATAATGGCAACGGTTCCTACGGGGTTATTATATATCTCTGAAACAGATGCCGACATTATTGATATGGCAACAGGAGAATCGGTATTTGGTAAAGCCATCAAATATAAGCGTTCAGCATCAGTAGTATCAACCTATGATTCTAAGATGGATCGTTTTTTAATTTCCTGTAAAGATGGCGTTTATGAAGTAGACGGAAATAATGGAGAGTATAACTTAATTGCTAATGACATTACTTTTGGAGGTAAGGAAGACCCAACAGGAATAGAAGTTAGGGCAGGTGGTATTTTATTGACCTCAGATCAAAACTTAGAAATGTTAGATTTTCAAGGCGGCGCAAATTGGGATGTATACCATCGCGCACCAGGTAAAAGTGCTTTTGGAGCTATTTTAATGGGGGCTTTAACAGCTACCTCTATGGCAATGGGTTCTGCACATGCTGCTAGGGCTGGCTATATGAAAGGGGCAGGGGTTCCTGCGTATCATTCAGCGGTACAAAGAGAAGAAGATGCCGCTGATGCTTATGCAGCTATTGCTGATGCTGCTTTCCAAGAAATGATGAAACGTTTTAAGGCTACAAAGGCTACAGCAAACGCTTCATTTATTTTAACTAAAGTTGATGGAGGTGTTGCATTGGTTAAAGTTGATAAAGATTCTGGTGAAACCATAAATGAAATTGTAATTGAAGATAAAGACCCCATGTATGAGGTTGATGATATTGAAGGCTTTCTATACTTTAAAGATAAAGGCAATAATATAAGTGCTTACAATTTAAATAAGTAGATCTTGTTGTTGAGATTTGTTTGATTAGGCGTGGTAATTATTTTATTGCGCTTAATCTTTTTTAAAGGTATTTCGTCGAATAATTATAATAACAATTATATTTAATTGTAAATTATGTGTGCTATTAATCAGTTCATATAGGAAACACCAATTTACAAAATTAAGTTTTTGTGGTTGGTGTTTTTTTATGGCTACATAGACCTTAGTAAAACACAAGTATAAGAAATAATGGATTTTAACATCTTTTTAGAAACTTCTATATCTATAGCTATTGCAGCTTGTATAAGCTGTATGATAAAAATTTGTACAGTTACTTTAAATATGAAGTCTAAGTTAGATTCAGATTATTTTATTTTGAAAAATAAGTTAATATTGGCAAAAAAAGAAAATAGTATTTTAGTTAATAAAGTTGTTTTGTGTAATGAAATCAATTCAAAACTACTTCAAAGTTTTTTTGAAGTTGTTAAACAACTTCTTTCGCTTCAAAAGTTTATATTTGAGAAAGGTCAATGATTTTTTATGAAAAAAAAGTTACTCTCATTCGCTTTTTTATTCCTTACTTCGTTTTGTTTCTCTCAGGATCATTCTAAGATAATCGACAGTTTAAAAACGGTCATATTTAAAAAACCTTCAGATTCTATTAAAATAAAGGCTTACGGAGATTTATGTTGGTATTATAGAACTGAGTCTATAGATTCTGCTTTTAAATATGGTAATTTAGCTTTAAAACTTTCTAAAGAAACCAGTAACCAAGTTGGAGAAGCGCAGGCATATAATGATATTGGTATTCTACATTATAATCTAGCAGATTATAAAAAGGCGTTAAAGTATTATGATGCTTCTTTAAAAATTAGAAGTGTACTGAAAGATACCATGGGCATTGCAGCCCTCTACAGTAAAATAGGTCTTATACATCAGAACACCTTTAAATTAGATTCGGCTATTTTCTATGCTACAAAGGCTCTCAAGATTTATGAGGAAAAAAATCACACACGCTATATTGCCTACATTAAAAGCAATATTGCCAATATTTACAGAGGTTTAAAACAATACCAAAAGGCACTTGAAACACATCTTGAGATTGCAGATGTTAACAAAAGTATAAATGATAATTTAGGGCTTACAAGAACCTACAATAATATTGCTAATGCCTATTTGTTTTTAAAGGACACAGTTCAAAGTGAAGCCTATTATTTAAAAAGTATAGACCTAGCTTTAAAGTATAATTACAAAAAAGAATTAGCAGGACTTTATAATAACTACGGTGGTATTTTACATGATATGAAAAAATATCTAGAAGCCATTGACTATAATACAAAATCATTAAAATTAAGAGAAGAGCTAAAAGATAGTTATGGTATTACAAGTACATCTTTACATTTAGCAGGTTTGTATTTAGATTTAGGAGACTTTAATAAAGCTAGAAACTACTTGTATGAAGGTTTGAATTTGTCTAAAAGTTTTAATATTAATGAACTAAAAATGGATGCCTATGATAAGTTGGCTTCGTATTATGCCTTTAAAAGGATACCAGATAGTGTGTTGTACTATAGGCAATTATTTAAATCAATAAATGATACTATTTATAATAGTAGAATAACCAAAGAAATTGCTGAAGTTCAGGAGAAATATAATTCAGCAGAGCGGGAAAAAGAAATACAGACGCAACGTGCAGAAATAGCTGAAAAAGAACTTAAATTAAACAGGAAAAACACGCAAATAATTGGATTAGTTACTCTTGCCTTACTGTTGTTTCTTTTGGGCTATTTGCTCTACAACCAGCAAAAATTAAGAAACAAGCAATTACAAAAAGAGAGCGAGCTTAGACAAGCTTTAGTAGAAATTGAAACCCACAATAAACTTCAAGAACAACGCCTGAGGATTTCAAGAGATTTGCATGACAATATTGGTGCTCAACTTACTTTTATTATTTCTTCCATAGAAAATTTACAATACGGTTTTAAAATTACCAACAATAAATTAAAAGGAAAGTTAACAGATATAAGTGCCTTTACTAAAGAAACTATTAACGAGTTGCGAGATACTATTTGGGCAATGAATAAAAATGAAATTACACTTGAAGATTTACAGGCCAGAATTTCTAATTTTATTGATAAAGCCAATATATCAGCTTCAAACTCAAATTTTAGGTTTAATATGGATGAAGCGCTTTCAAAAGAGTTAGTATTTACATCAGTTAGAGGCATGAATATTTATAGAATTATTCAGGAAGCTGTTAATAATGCTATTAAATATGCCGATGCTTCAAATATTGAAATTCATATTAAAAAGAAATATGAAGCAGTGGTGTTTACAATAAGCGATAACGGAATAGGCTTTGATATAAATGAAATTGAAGCAGGTAATGGACTAAGCAATATGAAAAAACGTGCTAACGATATGGATGCTACTATTATTTATAAAAGTCAAATTAGAAAGGGAACTAAGATTATTTTAAGTGTATGATTATTAAAGTTGCTATAGTAGATGATAATAGCTTTTTAATTAAAGCAGTTACTGAAAAACTATCGTTTTTTGATGATATCAAGGTAAGTTTTACCTCCAGTAATGGGGATGATTTAATGATAAAACTAAATGAAAATCATAAACCAGAATTGATTTTAATGGATATTGAAATGCCTATAGTAAATGGCATTGAAGCCACTGAAAAGGTAAAGCAAAAGTACCCTCATATTAAAATAATCATGCTTACAGTTTTTGATGATGATGAAAACATATTTAATGCTATCAAAGCTGGAGCTGATGGTTATTTACTTAAAGAAGTCAATCCAAAGGAATTGTACGAAGGCATAAAAGATACTTTAAATGGCGCTGCTGCCATGAATCCTTCCATTGCAATGAAAACCCTTAAGTTGTTAAGAAACCCCGTTGTTTTTAATAACAGTGAAGAAAATGAAGAAATAACGTTAACCAACAGAGAAGTTGAGGTGCTAGAACAACTTAGTAAAGGTTTGAGTTATAGTGCTATTGCCGACAACTTGATTCTATCAACAGGAACTATTAGGAAACATATTGAAAATATTTACAGAAAACTTCAAGTACACAACAAGTTAGAGGCTGTACAAAAGGCTAGAAAGAATAACTTAATTTAATCATTGTTTAACATTTAGGTAAATTAAACATACAATTTCAGTTATATATTTGTATTGTTAATTAACAAGCTATAATCACATTGGTTAGACTTCTTATGTCGAAGGAAACTAATGTTTTTTTGTTTTATATACTTTCCATTGTTTGTTTTTGAGAAACTTTTTAAAATCTAAAAAGATTACACTAAAAGTTTCTGGATAAACGTTGCCAATCGCCACCATTCATCACCTCAATACCATGTGGCTTTAAAATACTACAGGCACTACCAGAGCGCATACCACTGGCACAACAAGTAATTACAGGCTTATTTAATTTTCTAAGCTCATCAATTTTAGAATTCAGCATCTGTAACGGTATGTTTTTTGAACCTTTTATTGCGCCTTGTTGATACTCTTGAGGTGTCCTCACATCTACAATAATAGCACCTCTGTTTTTAAAATCTTCAATCATGTTTTTTTTGTTTCCAAATAGTATACTCAATAATCCCATCTTGTTTTTGTACAAATGTCTGTATTATTAAAAATATGGTATGTAACAAGTGTTACTAAATCATTTCATATATTTTTTGTGTATCTTCAACCCCAGCAAAAGTGACTATGGAATCTTACGTTAAACTCACAATTAATGCCCAGGTTGGATACATTGAGTTTTTCCACCCTAATAAAAATGCCATGCCCAGCGATGTTTTACAAAAGCTGGAGCAAACTATTTTAGAAGCAAGCAAGAATGAAGCTGTTAATGTTATTGTTCTTAAAAGTTCAGGAAACAGAACTTTTTGTGCTGGTGCTAGCTTAAATGAGTTAATAGCTATTGAAGATGCAGAAACAGGAAAACAGTTTTTCTCGGGTTTTGCTAGCGTAATTAATGCCATGCGTAAATGCTCAAAACTTATTGTGGGTAGGGTGCAAGGAAAAGCTGTTGGAGGAGGTGTTGGTTTAGCTGCCGCTACAGATTATTGTTTGGCAACGCAGTACGCATCTATAAAACTAAGTGAATTGAGTATTGGTATTGGGCCTTTTGTCATTGAACCTGCTGTTTCTAAGAAAATTGGTAAAACCGCTATGTCTCAAATAACTATTGATGCCGAAAGATTTTATTCTGCAGATTGGGCTAAAGAAAAAGGATTATATACCGAAATTTTCAACACTACCGAAGAACTAGACGAGGCTGTAAATGCTCTAGCAGCCAAATTAGCTACATACAATCCTGAGGCTTTAAAAGAAATGAAAAAAGTTATTTGGGAAGGAACCAGTCATTGGGATGTGCTATTGCAAGAGCGCGCAGCCATTAGTGGTAAATTAGTTTTAAGTAAGTTTACTAAAACTATTTTGGATAAATACAGATAAGTAACATTGTCTATATTAAAAAAAATGCCCTTTAAAACTGAGGAACTTTTCAAGGGCATTATTCTTTTAGAAAAAAATATACAATACTAATTAATCATTATCCTTAACCTTAATTTCTTCTAAGGCCTTTTTTTCTTTTTTAGTTTTCTCTTTCTGTTTTTTGATTTTTTCGTCAAGCTCATCTAGTTTTTTCTCCGCTCTATGAACTTTTTCTTCTTTTTCTTTAGCCTCTTCTTCGGTAATTGCTTTTTCTTTTTTTTGTTTTTCTAAGCGCTCTTTAGCTTTTCTTATACGTTCCCTACCCTCGTCAAGTGTTCTTTCACTACTTTTAATGCGTTTTTCCTTTTCCTCTATTTTTTCTTGAGCTTCTTGAGATCTTAGTTTTCCAAACTCTTTACCGCTCAGATTGTATTTATTTCTTCCGTATGCATTGCCATCGCCTTTAAATTCTTTTGTCTCTTTAATTTCTTTCTTAACCTTTTCTGTTTTCTGCTCTTTTATCTTTTTTTCGCCTTCGCTAATTACCTTTTCCTTGCCTTCTTTTACTTTTTCCTTTCCGTTTTGTTTAACCTCTTTTGAGTTCTTTTTCTGAACTTGTTCCAATTTCTTTTCTTTACTTTTTCCTTGAGCATAAATTTGAGGTGTACCTATAAAGTTCAACAATAGGAATAATAAGAATAATAGTTTTATAGTTTTCATAATGAGTGTTTTTAAATACTGTCAATTTCTTTAAGGTTTTCTTCAATCTCTTGAGTGAAATCTTTTAGTTCTTCAATTTCCTTTGTAACTGTTTGCTTTAAAGAATCAATTTTCTGAATAGTCTGTTCCATTTTCTTTTCTTCTTCTTTCTTTTTATCTGTACAAGAGAAGAATAATAGGAATGCTATTCCAAGTATAAACGCTGTTTTCATAAATAAATTTTAAGTTAGTATTGACTTTATGACCCTGAAAGATTGAATAAGTCACATGATATTTTATTTGTTTGTAATATAGTTTTCTTTGAAATGAATTATCTCTATCCCGTCATCAATTAATTTACCAACTTCGGGTCTAAGGTGTTTTACATTATCTAAATGAGTTAAGGCTTTTTTACATAATTCAGTTTCGCTTCCAATATAAGCTAATTCATAAATTTCTAGAGATAATAACCAATCGTTAGGGTGGTTTTCAATCAGTTCTTCTATGACTTTAGTTCTTGAGATAGTTCTGTTTTTACCACTTCTGAAATCTCTAATTTGTTGATATAGTACTTCCAATCTTAAACGTTCTTCAGATTTTTCAATTTGAATGGTTTTTTCAGAAGGAACATGGGTAATCAAATTAAAGCTGTTTAAATCTGCTGGACCAGAAAAGGCTGAAATGATTTCTTTACCAACGACCATATTATAAATACCCCATTCGGGTTTAAACAAAATATTATCATTGTGAGTAACGGTGCAATCTTTAAAGCTGATTAAAATTATTTTTCCTTGCAGGTTTCGCTTTCCAGTAATAATTTCACCAGAAACTTTAATGCCACATTCAAATTCAAGAGTTACCGTTTTTTCTTCATAAATATTGTAAGCTGCTAAATCTCTAGGACTCATGTCTTCAATGGCGATATTAATACCTTTTAGTTTTCCAATAGGAGACCCAAATCCTTTATAATGTGTTTCAATACCATGACCAACTAATTCTTTTTCTCTATAAGCTAGGGCTGTTTTACCTTTAGTTTGAATGTAAACTGGTTTATTGTTCTTTTCAATGACATCTGTAAAAACACCCGATATTTGTAAACCAGTACTTAATTCAATAGAACCTAAAGCTTTTGATTTAATGAGTTTTTTTACACCAGAGAGACCGCCTGTTCTTAATGCCATAGTGTTAGCAAATTCTTCTAACACCAAACTTAAATGAGCAAAATCTGGGGTAACATAAAGTTGAGGTTGTGGTTTTGTGATATCAAAATTTTGGTAAGTAGCTTGAATGGTATACGGTAATTTTTTTACGGCATCAGTAAGACACCATTCACTTTCGCCAATAGATGACAAGAGACCTGCGCCATAAATTTTAGGGTTTTCAACAGTACCTATAAGTCCGTATTCAACGGTCCACCAATGTAAGTTTCTAATAAGTGCCATTTCACTGGGTTCTCCCATATTTTGTTGTAATTCTTCAATATGTTTTTCGGCAAGAGTGATTTCCTTTTCTGGTGTATTTATCGCTTCTTTAATAATTGATAAATGCCTAACAGCTTCATATAATTCGTAATCTTTAGCAGATGAAATTGCTTTGCACCCAATCTCTCCAAAGCGTCTTAAATATTCTGCATATTCTGGGTTTGCTATAATGGGCGCATGTCCTGCTCCCTCGTGAATAATATCTGGAGCAGGTGTATACTCTATGTGTTCTAATTGACGAATATCACTAGCAATAACGAGCACATTGTAAGCCTGAAATTCCATAAACGCATTTGGTGGAATAAAACCATCTACTGCAACTGCTGCCCATCCTATATCCTTTAAAATACGGTTCATACCGTACATGTTTGGAATGCTATCAACAGAAATCCCTGTTTTTTTTAAACCGTCTAAATACGATTTATGGGCAACTTTACTTAAATAGTTTACATTTTTACGCATCACGTAGCGCCAAACAGCTTGGTCAACAGCAGAATAATCCGCATAGTTTTGAGGTTTGATAAACTGTTTTAAATGCTTAGGTAGCTTATTTAAAATAGGGTTTGTTTCTATTGAATTTTTCATGATACCCTTTAAAATCTTTATTCTACTAAAAATACAAAATTCTTATAAAACCCAACATATTTATAGCTAGTGCTATTCTTAGAAATCAGTTATTTAATATATGTAATATGTGTTGTTATAAAGTCAAAATAATTAATGTTTAGACTGGAGTTACTTATTGCTATGCTAGGTTTAGTTTTCTTCATTTTCGGTAAATAAAATTAAGATGTTATGGAGTTGATACTCCAAAGTTACAGGGTGATGAACGTGATGAAGGTATTAAGTAAGTAATGTTTTAAGAGAAAAAATACTGAAAAGGTGAGGTTGAAATCCATTCCTAAAAAGATAAGCTAGGTGCGTGTGGATGTTATTTAGCTAATGTTATTGTTGATGGAATAGATATAAATCAATTGTTGGTTGATAATGGACATGCAAAACTAAATTTCCCTTAAAACAAAAAGCAGCTAAAAGCTGCTTTTCTTATTCTTATTGTTGAACGTCTGGAGGATATTTTTCAAAAATCTTAGAAACAAATTCTTTAATACGTTCTTCTTTCTTCTCCATATTTCTGCTTAAATAACCTGTTCCAACACCTTGCCACACCAATTCCTTTTTATTAGCATCAATTAAATCAATAAATAATGTGCCTTGAGTACTTGTTGATACCATAGGTTGATTCCAACCCCAGCCCCATCCAGGTCCCCAAAAACCAGGTCCCCAACCAGCTCCCCAGCCCCATCCGCCCCAACCCCAGGCGTTATTATAAACATCAACACGTTGGTTGGATTTGGTAAAAATGCTTACCAATAAATCAGGTTTTTCAGATTTTATATATCCTTTAGCTAACATATTAGCTTCAATAGCCCTTAAAATCCTACGTTTATCTAAGTCGCTTATTTCTGCTTTATCAATACCAGTTTTAAAAAAAGCAAAGGTTTTATACGTGTCAAAATTGACGTTTTTATCATAATCTGCTGCAACTCTCACAGAGCTACATGATGAAACTACCAACAGAACGATAAGTAGTGAAATGGTTCTTAATAATGTCTTCATAATGCAATTTTTTTAATGATTATAGTAAATTTAATAAACTAATGTTAACTGCGCTAGGTTATATAAGCAGTTTTAAATTGCTTTTCGGTTTGTTAAATAACATCAATAATCATACCAACTAGTTAGTTGTTTTTTTTTGCAGAATTAGTTTTAGGATTGTAACCATAAGGACAATGTCTACAATTGCTTTCGCAACAGTAACCACGTTTTAAGTGGTATTGCTCTGTAAAGCATTTATAGCCTTCGGGGGTTAAGTAGTAGTCTCCTTCCTCTATAGGGATTATTTTTTTCATGATTACAAAGATAGTTTAATTAGTAAAAAGTATCTTCGCATTGATGAATTTTAGAGTTGAAAATAGCGTAAATCAACCTGTAATATTACCTAAAAATTGGGGTGTAGAATTATATGTAAAACGCGAGGATAAAATTCATCCGTTTGTTTCTGGTAACAAGTATAGAAAGTTGAAATATAACCTTTTAGAAGCACAATCTAGGGGGTGTGATACACTTTTAACTTTTGGAGGTGCTTTTTCAAATCATATTGCGGCGGTTGCTTATGCAGGTAAAGTATTTGGTTTTAAAACTATTGGTATTATCAGAGGAGAGGAACTGAAAGGTAAGGTGAATGATAATGAAACGCTTAGTTTTGCTAAATTTAATGGTATGCAATTTGAGTTTATTTCTAGAGATCTGTATCGAAATAAAACAAGTGCTGGTTTTCAGAAGCATTTAAATGAGTTTTTTGGGAATTTTTATTTAGTGCCTGAAGGTGGAACCAATTATTTGGCGGTAAAAGGTTGTGAAGAAATACTAAGCAAAGCCGACAAGGAATTTGATTACGTTTGTTCTGCTGTTGGCACGGGAGGGACTATTTCAGGTCTTATAAATTGTTCAAAACCTAGTCAACAAGTTTTAGGATTTCCGGCTTTAAAAGGCAGCTTTTTAAAAGAAGATATTAGTAAATTTGTTACCAAGACCAATTGGAATTTAATTACCGATTATCATTTTGGTGGTTATGCCAAAATAAACGAAGAATTGATTACGTTTATTAATAAATTCAAAGCAGATAACGCAATTTCTCTAGACCCTATTTATACTGGAAAAATGCTATTCGGAATTTATGATTTGATAAAAAAAGGATTTTTTAAAAAAGGGACAAAAATTTTAGCTATTCATACAGGAGGGTTACAAGGGGTTGGTGGAATGAATTCGGTTTTAAAAAAGAAAGGATTACCAATAATTGAATAAATGAAAAAATTACTGTTAATAATATGTTTAATGAGTTTTATGTTTAGTTGTAAAACCAGAAAAAGGATTGTTGATAAACCAGAAATAACAAAAACTGAAACTATTGTAAAAACAGAAGAAACTCCAATACCTAACGTAACTTTAAAAAAAGTTTATGCTAATGATACAGAGCGTTATATTGATGCCTACAGAGCTATAGCGCAACATGAAATGCAATTGTATAATATACCCGCAAGTATTACCTTGGCTCAAGGTATACTAGAGTCTGGTTCAGGTAATGGTAGGTTGTCAGTGAAAGCTAATAACCATTTTGGTATTAAATGTCACGATTGGATAGGGGCTCGAATTTATCATGATGACGATAAAAAAGGTGAATGTTTTAGGAAGTATAAAGATGCCAAATACTCATTTAGAGACCACTCACTATTCCTAAAAGATAGAAAACGATATGCAGGTCTATTTGAGCTAAAGCAAAGTGATTATAAAGCCTGGGCCAAAGGATTAAAGGCTGCAGGGTATGCAACAGACCGAAAGTATCCGCAAAAATTAATTTCCTTAATTGAACGCTACCAATTGTATAAATATGATAAGGAGGTTTTGGGAGATAAATATCAAAATATTGAAGAAGCTGTTTTGCCAGAAACCTATGTAGTGGTAAAAGGAGATACAATGTACTCTATTTCAAAAAAATACAATCTAACAGTAAAAGAACTTCAAAATATAAATGGTTTAACTGATACAGCGCTTAGTATTGGCCAGATATTACAAGTAGAGCCATCAAACAATTAACTAATGATTTATAAGAGAAGTAGTGCTTTATTTTCCGAAGCAGAAAAAGTAATTCCGGGTGGCGTAAACTCGCCGGTAAGAGCCTTTAAAGGTGTAGGAGGAACTCCTATTTTTGTAAAAGAAGCCAAAGGGGCTTATTTATATGATGAAGACGGAAATCGCCTGATTGATTATATAAACTCATGGGGTCCCATGATTTTAGGGCATGCGCACAAGCCCGTAGTTGATGCGGTTATTGAAAAAGCACAGAAAGGGACTTCGTTTGGAATGCCCACCGAGATTGAAACTAAAATAGCTGAGTTAGCTGTTTCTATGGTGCCTAATATTGATAAGATTAGATTTGTTAACTCGGGAACCGAAGCTTGTATGAGTGCTGTTAGATTGGCTAGAGGCTTTACAGGAAAAGACAAGGTTATAAAATTTGCGGGTTGTTATCATGGGCATAGTGATTCGTTTTTAATTCAGGCGGGAAGTGGAGCTAGTACTTTTGGAACACCAAATAGCCCCGGAGTTACTCAAGGTACGGCTAAAGACACCTTACTGGCCAACTATAACGATATTGACAATGTACAGACACTTATAAAGGCTAATAAAAATGAAATTGCATGTATTATTATTGAGCCAGTTGCTGGTAATATGGGGTGTATTCCTCCAAAAGAAGGATTTTTAGAAAGCCTGAGAGAAGTTTGTGATGCTAATGATATTTTGTTGATTTTTGATGAGGTCATGACAGGTTTCAGGTTATCTAAAGGAGGTGCACAAGAATTATACAGAATTAAAGCAGATATTGTTTGTTTTGGAAAAGTAATTGGTGGTGGTTTACCTGTAGGCGCTTTTGCTTCAAGAAATGAAATCATGAACCATTTGGCGCCATTAGGTCCCGTATATCAAGCTGGTACTTTAAGTGGGAATCCGTTAGCTATGGCTGCTGGTTTAGCAATGTTAAATGAACTAAATAATGATAGCGGTATTTTTATGAGGTTGGAAGATAAAACTGCATATCTTCACAACGGGATTAGTAGCGTTTTAAAAGCCAATAAAATTGTGCATACCATTAATAGAGTAGGTTCCATGATTTCTGTTCATTTTGATGAAGGCGCAGTTACTAATTTTGATACGGCAGCTAAAGGAAACAATGACACTTTTAAAAAGTTTTTTCATGGACTGTTAAACGAAGGTGTTTATATTGCGCCAAGTGCTTTTGAAACATGGTTTATTACAGATGCTTTAACATATCAAGATTTAGATTTTACTATTGAAGCTATAGATAAAGTAGCTAAAACGTTATAAAGAAAAAAGGCAATTCAATATTCTGAATTGCCTTTTTCATTTTCAAACTATAATCAATCAACAAACTAAAACTCTATTCTTTTTTCTTTTGGTGCATTCTTTTGTTGTCTTGCATTTTTCTTTTTTCTTTGCCTTTATGTGCCATGCGTGCTTGCATTTTTTCCCATTTAGCAAATTGCTCTTCACTTAAAATCTCTTTCATTTTAGATTTCATTGCAATTTGATGATCTAATCTAGCGTTCGCCATTTTAAGGCGTTCTTCTTTTGTTGGCTTTTGCAATTCTCCTTTTTCTCTTTTTGCCTTCATTTCTTCCATTTTCGCTTTACGAGCCTCAGCATTGGCTAAAAGTAGTTTTTGTACTTCAGCTTGCTGTTTTTCGTTTAAATCTAAATGTAAAGTCAACCTTTTGGTTTGCATTGTAGCAGCTTCTTCAGGTGAGAGGTTCTGCATTTTATGCATTCTTTCTTTATTGCCTTCGCCTTTTTTTTGTTGTGCAAACGCTTGAACAGTCATTAGCGTAATTGCAATTAAAACTAGTTTTTTCATTCTTTTAATGTTTAAGTCTTTAAGGATTTTAATTGCCCTTTTGACTTAGTCAAGTTAAAAAGGTTTAATGAATAATTAATTTTAACTATAAATTAACAAATGAGCCATTAACGACAAATGAAGTTTATACCTAGAAAAACTACTTTAAAATTGGGACTTTTAATTGAATGCCTGTTTGAAAATCAGGAGCGTTATGAACCTCTAAATCTTGTTTTATGAAAAGTGAAATTTTGTATTTAGAATGATTGTAAGTATAGATTAATGACCAAGTAGAAAGGTTGTTGTATAGTGTTCTAACACCATGATGCCAACCGCCATTAATTTCTTGCCATTTACCTTTTAAATGGTAATAATTAGCTTCCTCTTTTTTATTATAGCTTGTTTGTATTTGAAAATTTATTCCTAGTGCATTATAATTGCCCCTTTTTGTAGATTTAGAGAGTTCTAAATTGCTTTCAAATGTTCCTAAATACTTGTTGTTTCCTAAATCAATGGTGTCATCACTAAACGTAAGGAGGTTTTTTCGAAGAATATTAGCACCCACTCCAAAGTTGAATTGAAACTGATTTTTAAACGGAATGTGTTTTACAGCATTTGCAGATAACCCAAAATCAACAGATGGATTAAAAGTAGAGGTGTTTATTCCTAAATGGCTCCCAAAATTAATGTAGATATTCCTGTTTTTGCTTATTGACCAGGAAGGGTAATAGTAATGAGAAAATTCAATACCTCCTATAAAAAAGTCATTATTATTAAGCTTTAAAGTATGTCCGTTTCGGTCTAAATATTCAAAATTTACTTGGTTTAAGCCATAATAGCGCCTTCCGTAAGGGTCTTCACCACCTGCAATGTTACTGTGAAACCACTCAATAGATTCATCACTTGTAAAAACCGAAAATGGATGCTTCCCTTTTGTAATGAGATAAGAGCGTAGTGTAATGGTAAATTCCTGATTGTTATTAATAGGAATATTGAGACTGGCTCTAAACTCCTTTATAACAGCATCAATAACAATATTCATATACTCTGCAGGAGTTGTTTCTTGGTCTATGAAATTAAAAGGGCGCAAGTACCATATGGTTTCACTAAATTGTTTTCTAATGTCTGTATTTTCAGGAAAATAGCCCTCAACAAAAGGATGAAATAAGTTTCCGCTGGTGTAATTAAATGAAAGCGACTTGTCTTTAGCGGATCTGAGTTTAAAGTTAGTGTTAAGCCTAGAGCTAAAAATACCAAAGTGATGAATGCTTAAAAGAGAAGGATTCTCAATGCCATTTTTAATAGCCAAACTATCTGGTGTTTGTCCAAGCATTAAAAATACGCAGGTTAGGTTAAGAATTAGGGTAGCCTTTTTAAACATTGGGCAAAAGTACATGAATTTTTTCTTTTGAGCCTTTTTTAGTTTAGCTTAGAGTGGTTGATAAATAACCTTAAAAACTAGTTGTCTTTTATGACATCTAAAGTGGTTTTATAAATGGGCGTTTTTGTCATTTTACTCTTTAACCAAGCGTAAAAACTCATTACAAAAATATCTTCTCGTTTAGCATTGGTCCATTCAAATGAATTTTTAACGGTGTTCTTAAATGATTCTGTAGTCACCTCTTCCGGATTATTATATAAGCGCTTTACCAAATCTATAAATACATTATAAACAATATGTCTGTTAAAGACTATGTAAACACAGAAGTTGATTAGAGATAGTTACTAATTTTTAAATTGAAAAGTTTTCTCTTAATGAAATTATAAAATTATGTATAATCTGTTAAACCTTTCTAAACAAGTTATGTAGAATGACTTTTTTATTGTCAATTTGTGGTATAGTTTAATTTTCATTAAAAAGAAATTAGATTTAACATTATATTTAGTTAAGTTATTAGTTAGTTTTACGAACAAACCCAGTCATACTTATGACCGGGTTTTTGTTTTTTTAAATTCAGATTATAAAACAACTTTTACCAACAGACCTTCATCAGTTTTTTCAACTTTTGCATGACTGTTTTTGGTAAGCTCTTTAATAGATTTATCCCATTTTTTATTTGATAATCCTGACTGTGTTTTCAGTTCAGAAAGCCCTATGGCTTCGGATTTTTTTAAGATATCAAAAATGGCTTTAGCGTCATCGCTTAAAGCTACAGGCTTTTTCTCAGGTTTCATTTGCGGAAAGAACAATACTTCTTGAATAGATTGGTTATTGGTTAAAAACATAATTAATCTATCCATTCCAATTCCCATGCCCGATGTTGGTGGCATTCCATATTCTAAGGCTCTTAAAAAATCAAAATCTATAAACTCAGTGGCTTCGTCATCACCTTTTTCTGCTAGTTTTAATTGGTGTTCAAAACGCTCACGTTGGTCAATGGGGTCGTTCAACTCAGAATAAGCGTTAGCTATTTCTTTTCCACAAACCATTAATTCAAAACGCTCTGTTAATTCAGGATTGTCCCTGTGTTCTTTACATAACGGGCTCATCTCTTTTGGGTAGTCTGTAATGAAAGTTGGTTGGATGTAATTGCCTTCGCATTTTTCACCAAATATTTCATCAATTAGCTTTCCTTTACCCATGGAGGCGTCTACTTCAATACCTAAATCTATAGCGGCTTGTCTTATGTCATCTTCAGTCTTTCCTGTTATATCAAAACCTGTAAAATGTTTGATAGCGTCCGCCATGGTTACGCGGGCATACGGTGCTTTAAAATCAACTTCATGTTCACCAAAAGTAGCTTTAGTTGTTCCGTTCACAGCTAAGGCACAATGCTCTAACAAACGCTCACAGAAGTCCATCATCCAATTATAGTCCTTATATGACACGTAAATTTCCATAGCCGTAAACTCTGGATTATGAGTTCTATCCATGCCTTCATTTCTGAAATTTTTAGAAAACTCATAAACACCATCAAAACCTCCAACAATGAGTCTTTTTAAGTACAATTCATTGGCAATTCTCATATATAGAGGAATATCCAAAGTATTGTGGTGTGTAATAAAAGGTCTTGCAGCAGCCCCACCCGGGATAGGTTGTAATACTGGAGTTTCTACCTCAAAATATCCAGCATCGTTAAAAAACTGACGCATGGCATTAAACAGTTTAGTGCGTTTTATGAAAACCTGTTTTACATTAGGATTTACCACCAAATCAGCATAACGTTGTCTATACCGCTGTTCAGGATCTGTAAAAGCATCGTATACAACCCCATCTTTTTCCTTTGGTAACGGAAGCGGTTTTAAAGCTTTGCTAAGTAAGGTAAAATCCTTAACCTTAACCGTTTTTTCACCAACCTGAGTAACAAATAGTTCGCCTTCAATTCCAATAAAATCACCAAAATCAATCAGCTTTTTAAATAAGTCATTATATTTTGTCTTGTCTTCTCCAGGGCAAATTTCATCTCTGTTAAAGTACACTTGTATTTTTCCTTCACTATCTTGCAACTGCGCAAAACTGGCTTTTCCTTGTACTTTAATCATCATCAATCTACCAGCAATAATCACTTGTTTACCTTCTTCAAACTGTTCTTTTATTTGTTTTGAAGTATGATTTACCGGATATAAATCTGCAGGATATGGATTAATTCCCAATTCACGTAATTTTCCTAACTTTTCTCTTCTTACAAGCTCTTGCTCTGATAATTGCGACATCTTAAATGCTATATAAAATTTTAAAGACCACAAATATAAACATTTGATTTACGATTATTGATGATACAATTGCGATTTTTTTTCTTGTATTTAAAATACAGAAGTGTCTTAATGCGCTGTTTACGAGAAAGTTGTGTCAGTGGTTAATAAGTGCCAGTGCATGTGTAAATTAAATGTAACAAAATGGAAGGAGTAACGTCAAACTTATACATCAATCAATAAATCACTAATTGCATGGGTTTTTGGAGAGTTTTATTGTCTATTATATGTCCGCCATTAGCTGTGTTAGATAAGGGGTGCGGCTCTATTCTTATTGTTTTTCTTTTATGGTTATGCGGTTGGGTACCAGGAGTTATTGCAGCCTTGGTAATACTTAATAATCCTAGATAGATAAACATAAAAAATATTGTAATTTTGCAGGTTATGAATAAGCAAGTAAAACTGCAAGATTTGGGCTTTAGGGACTACAAAGATACTTGGGATTACCAAGAGGAGTTGTTTAAGGGTATTGTAGAAACTAAAGTAACAAGTAGGAGAGAAGAAACTAATTTACAAACTAATAATTACTTTTTGTTTGTAGAGCATCCGCATGTATACACTCTAGGTAAAAGTGGTGATTTGTCTAACCTACTCTTAAACGAAACTCAACTAGAAGAAAAAGGGGCAACCTTTTATAAAATTAATCGTGGTGGGGATATTACATACCATGGACCTGGTCAAATCGTAGGATATCCTATTTTAGATTTAGAGAACTTTTTTACTGATATTCATAAGTACCTCAGGTTACTGGAGGAAATGATTATTTTAACCCTAGCTGAGTATGGATTAAAGGCCGAACGAAGCTCTGGAGAAACCGGAGTTTGGTTAGATGTAGGAACACCATTTGCTCGCAAAATTTGTGCTATGGGTGTGCGTGCTAGTCGTTGGGTTACTATGCATGGGTTTGCTCTAAACGTTAACGCCAATTTAGGGTATTTTGACAATATTATTCCCTGTGGAATACGTGGTAAAGCAGTTACTTCATTAAATGTAGAACTTGGTAAGAAAACCGTTGATGAATCTGAGGTTAAAGAAAAACTAATGAAGCATTTTTCTAAGCTTTTTGAGGCTGAATTTGTTTAAGTATTTGTTTGTTTTGAGATATCTTTTTAATATCGGATGTTTTTTGAGATTTTAGCACTAAATATTTTAAGGCAGGCAACCTTTTTATTCTCTGTATAAAAAGTACTTGTTAACGAGCTCGATGTATTTGTGTTTAGCCTCCAATTCAGAAATATTTCTGGCTTGAAAAAGGGCATTGGTTTTAAAAGCATTTATCAAGGCTTCCCTGCTTCGTGGTCTGCCATAATCATTTGTGGCTCTCTTATAGTAAGCGTATAATTTTAGTAATGTATCTGCAGGAAAAGGTTCTTTGTGTTTATTAACCCTAGCAACAGCCTCTTGAAATTTTTTATTTAATTCTTTGTTGCTCATTACATCTCTGCAATAACTGTTTCTCCACCGCGCACTTTTTGATTTAGTGCTACTTTTATGTTGGTATCTAATGGTAAAAATAAATCTACTCTAGAGCCAAATTTAATAAAACCAGCATCAGCGCCTTGTTCGGCTTTATGGTTCTGTTTAGCATAGTTTACAATACGTTTAGCTAAGGCACCAGCTATTTGTCTGTAAAGTACTTTCCCGAAGGTTTCGTTTTCAACAACTATTGTAGTGCGTTCATTTTCTTCACTTGCCTTAGGATGCCATGCTACTAAATATTTACCTGGGTGATATTTGCTAAAAATAACATTACCACTAATGGGGTACCTGGTAACATGCACATTAAGTGGAGACATAAATACACTTACTTGCAAACGTTTTTCTTTAAAATACTCCTTTTCAAAAACTTCTTCAATAACAACAATTTTCCCATCTACTGGGGCAATAACTTGTTTGTTATTAGCAACCGTATGTCTTTTGGGGTTTCTAAAAAATTGAAGAATTAAGATAAATAGAGTAAATAAAGTTACTAGTACTATTGTTCTCAACCAATATGTTGTAATAAAATTATCAACCAACAAAAAGGAAGCTACTACAATAATAAGTGTTATGAAAATAATTTTATGACCTTCTTTATGAAACATAATTTAGTAATCTTAAAAATGAATATACGAATGGCGCTGCAAAAATAATACTATCTAGTCTATCTAATAAACCACCATGACCTGGCATAATAACACCACTATCTTTTACTTCAGCTTGTCTTTTAAATTTAGATTCTATTAAATCTCCTAAAGTACCAAACACACTAATTATAATGCTTAAAATTAGCCAATTATTAAAATCAAGTGTTTCTGTAAAGGTAGCAATAAAATAGCTTGCAACAGAGGCAAAAAATAAACCGCCAAGGAAACCTTCAACCGTTTTTTTAGGTGATATTTTAGGAAAAAGCTTTTGTTTACCAAAGTTTTTACCAACTAAATACGCAAAGGAATCATTTACCCAAATAAGTATAAAAGATCCTAAAAGAATATTAGAGTTAAAGACGTTTTGAAAGTTAGCTATTAATATTAGGAAAACAAATGCACTGGATAAATAAAAAGTTGTTAAAATGAATCTTTTTGAGGCAAATAGCGGAATGGTTTTTTCTGAAAACAAGTCCTTAATTAAAAATAGTTGAACAAAAATAGTAATTACCATGAGTATTTGGGTAGCTTCATCTAAACCAAAAGGTGTGTTAAGAACTAGTTTCCAGTAAACAAATACAAAGTAAATAATCACAAAGATTATATAAGGTACAATACTTTTTAATTGAATAAGTTTTTTAAACTCTGCTAAACAAATAAGTCCAAAAACAAAAAAGAGTACAATTAAGGCATGCTCGTTTTGTAAACAACCTATGAGTAATAATATATATAGTAGGCCTGAAAAACCTCTGATTAGTGCTTCCTTCATTATTCTATAAATCTTCTAGAAGTAGTAGATAAAGATTTTTTGCGCTACTGCCATAACTCAAAAAGTCTTTTTCATCACCAGATTTAAAATGCTTTATGGTTGTAATATTTGTTGGAATTCTTTGTTTGTTTTTGGACTTTATACCTCGAAGTCCTTCACCAATGTTCTCAACAATTTGACTAGTGGTTGCAAATACAATAAAGTTGAAAGGAAGCTCTGTTAGTTTTTTCTCGAAAATTTGCTTTGAAGATATAAGAAGTGATCCATCATTAGCAATCAAATTTTCGCAAGTAGTTAAGAAAAATGTAGAATCGCTAATTCTGAGAGTGGGGTCTAAATTTGAGTTTTTGAATTTGTCTTTTAAGTTTTCGTCTAGCAAAAGCACTTTTTTGTCATGCCATTTGTTTTCTTCAATAATATTCTCAAGGTTTTCAAAAACTTCGTTTAGGTCTTCGCAATAGAGAAATTTACCACCATTAGCTTTAAAATTTATTGTAAATCTTTCGTCTATTGGTAGTTTAATTTCTGGCATGTATTTGCCTCTTTCATCAGATTTTAATTCCTCTCCAGAGTGTTTAGATTTGGAACCAAAAATTTTTCTAAAAAGACTCATTTAGTGACTGCTATTACCCAATTCTTAATGTTTATAACCAAAGATAAAAAATCTTAAACTAACCTTAAGGTTAATTTAAGATTTTTACCAAAAGCTTTATAAAATATTGTGCTTAAGCTTATTTTTTTAACTTTATTCTTCTTCTTGGGTAGAATCTTCTGTTTTCGTTTCTTTTTCTGCTTCTTTGGTGTCTGCTTCTTTTTCGAAAGCACGTTTTCCAAAAATACGCTCTAAGTTATCTTTAAATATAACTTCTTTTACAAGGAGTTCCTCTGCAAGCTCTACAAGCTTATCCTTATTGTCTTCTAAAAGTTTAACAGCTCTTTGGTATTGATTTTCAATAATATTAGAGATTTCCTTGTCAATCAATTCTGCAGTTTCTTCACTATATGGCTTTGTGAAACCATACTCACTTTGACCTGAAGAATCATAATAAGTTAAATTTCCAATTTTGTCACTCAAGCCGTAAATGGTAACCATAGCTCTTGCTTGTTTGGTGACTTTTTCTAAGTCACTTAGAGCACCAGTAGATATTTTTCCAAAAATAACTTGTTCTGCGGCTCTACCTCCTAAAGCCGCACACATTTCGTCAAGCATTTGCTCTGGACGAACAATAAGGCGTTCTTCAGGCAAGTACCAAGCAGCTCCAAGTGAGCGTCCTCTGGGTACGATAGTAACTTTAACCAATGGAGCAGCATGTTCTACCATCCAACTTACTGTGGCATGACCTGCTTCGTGGTAGGCGACGGCTTTTTTTTCAGCTGGAGTTATTATCTTATTTTTCTTTTCTAATCCACCAATAATTCTATCAACTGCATCAAGGAAGTCCTGTTTGTCAACTTCTTTTTTGCCATTTCTGGCAGCAATTAAGGCCGCTTCATTACAAACATTGGCAATATCAGCTCCAGAGAATCCAGGAGTCTGTTTAGATAGGAAATCAGTATCTAAGTCTTTAGCTTTTTTAAGCGGTCTTAAGTGTACCTCAAAAATTTCTTTACGCTCGCGTAAATCAGGTAAATCAACATAAATTTGTCTATCAAACCTACCAGCACGCATCAACGCTTTGTCTAGGATATCGGCTCTGTTAGTTGCTGCTAATACAATAACGTTTGTATTTGTGCCAAAGCCATCCATTTCTGTAAGCAATTGATTTAAAGTGTTTTCTCGTTCATCGTTGCTTCCAGACATAGCATTTTTTCCTCTAGATCTACCTATGGCATCAATCTCATCAATAAAAATAATAGAGGGTGATTTTTCTTTGGCTTGTTTGAATAAATCTCGAACTCTCGAGGCCCCCACCCCAACAAACATTTCAACAAAATCTGAACCTGACAGAGAAAAGAAAGGCACTTTAGCTTCTCCAGCAACGGCCTTAGCCAATAAGGTTTTACCTGTTCCCGGAGGGCCAACCAGTAAAGCACCTTTAGGTATTTTTCCTCCTAGTGTAGTGTATTTTTCAGGGTATTTTAAGAAATCTACAATTTCTTGAACCTCTTCTTTAGCACCTTCTAAACCTGCTACATCTTTAAAGGATGTTTTTACCTCGGTATTTTGGTCAAAAAGTTTTGCTCTTGATTTTCCAATGTTGAAGATTTGCCCTCCAGCACCACCACCAGCACCACCAGACATTCTTCGCATTATAAAAATCCAAACCCCTATTAACAAAATAAACGGGAGGATGCCTATTAATAAATTTCCAAAAGTGTCAGTTTCTGTATCAAACTCAATAACTGGTTTGGTGTCTAAATCTTCAATGATTTCATTGAGTTTATTTTCGAAATTTTGAAGATCTCCAAATTCAAATTTATAATTAGGTAAGGCAGTCCCAGTAGGAATAAAAGGCTGTTGTTTTGAGTTTCTGTGCTCTTCTTTAGACTCAGCCTCATTGGTTAAATACACTCTAGCTACCCTTGTGTTTTTAACAATATCTATTTTTTCAACATCACCGTTGGCTAAAAATTTAAAAAAGTCTGAAGTGGTAGTTTTAGAACCCCCACTAGTATTATCACCACTAAATAAATGGAATCCTAAAAAAAGTGCAATTAGAATACCATAAATCCAAAAAGGGCTAAATTTTGGTTTTTTGTCTTTTATGTTTTTTTTATCGTTTGCCATCTAATTTTTTAATAATTTGTTTCTATTACTGTTGTTTTTGCATCGCCCCAAAGACTTTCAATATCATAATATTCTCTAACATGCCTTTGGAATACATGTACAACAACATTTACATAATCTATTAAAACCCATTCTGCATTATCTTCACCTTCAACATGCCAAGGTTTGTCTTTAAGTTCTTTGCTTACCTTTTTTTGTATGGAGTTAACTATGGCGTTTACTTGAGTGTTAGAAGTTCCTTCACATATTACAAAGTAGTCGCAAACAGTATTTTCAATTTCTCTAAGATCTAGAATATTTATTTCTTTTCCTTTTACATCTTCAATGCCACTTATAATTACCGATATTAATTGGTCTGCGCTTATTTTTTCTTTCGCCATTAATTTTATTTAATTTGTGCAAAGTTATTATTTTTTTAGTTCTTTATGCTTTAAAAAAATCATAAGATTTTATTGCTTTCTAATAACTTGTACATGCACATAATCAAACTTAATGCCACTGATTCTACAAATAGTTACCTCCGTAGATATATTGCTAAAAACAAGGTTGAAGATTATACAGTTGTTTTAGCTAAAAAACAGACCAACGGAAGAGGCCAAATGGGAACTGTTTGGAGTTCCGAAACATCTAAAAACCTTACGTTTAGTATGTTTAAAGATTTAAGTGTACATTATGTTGAGTTTCCGTTTTACATAAGTATGGCCATTTCTTTGTCTATTCTAAAGGCTTTGAAGAGTTTAAATATTCCTGATTTAAAGATTAAGTGGCCTAACGACATTTTGTCAGAAAACAAAAAAATCTGTGGAATTTTAATTGAAAATGTCATAAAGAATAAGTTGGAGTCTACTATTATTGGTATTGGGGTGAATGTTAACCAAACTAAGTTTAACGGACTTCCTAAAGCTGCATCATTAAAAAATATTACAGGTGTCCATTATGATTTAGATGAGGTTTTACATAGGATAATCTCATGTACCAAGGAATACTCTACACTACTTCAAAATGGTGATTATGATGCAGTTAAAAAAGAATATGAATATAATTTATTTAGAAAAGACAAACCTTCAACATTTAAAGATACTAAGGGGAATATGTTTTCTGGATTTGTAAAAGGCGTTACTAAATACGGCAAGTTAATGATAACCCTAGAGGATGGAGTAGTTAAGAAATTCGATTTAAAAGAAATAGAGATACTTTACTAAATTGCATTTGGGATACTAGTTGCTAATGTTTCAATAAACTTGCTAATAGGTCCTTTTATCATCATAGCCATCATAGGGTTGAAGTCTCCTGCAAATTGTAATTGTACCTCGCTTGAAGTTTCTCCCTTAGGTACAATATTTCCAGTTAAAGAAAAGTCTATTTTTCCACCAGCAGCCCCCAAAACAATTTTATTTGGCGCAACAACTTCTTTCTTTTTTAGTATAATCTCGGGCATACCTTTTAAAGCAAAAAGAAACGTGTCTGCTTCTAAAACTTCAAATTTACTTATGTTTTCTGGCATTAAAGCTTCAAAATTTTTAATATCGTCTAAAAAGTTAAAAACTTCTTCGGGTGTTTTTTCAACGTTTATTTTAGGAGATTCTAAGTTCATGATTCTATTAAGTCGTAGTTTGTTAACCTGTTTAGTTGTAAATCAATCAAATTCCGTTCCACTCACTTGGGTTAGTATTCCATTCCAATAAGGTTGCCAATTGGTCTTCAGTAATGTATCGAGTTTGTAAAGCTTGTTCTAATAAACTTTCATAATTACCTAAGGTTTGTAATAGTACATTTTCTTTTTCAAAATTTTGTGTAGCTACATCAAATCCATAAGTAAAGATGGCAATCATTCCTTTTACATTAATTCCAGCATCCCTTAAAGCTTTAACGGCGTTTAAACTGCTCTTTCCAGTACTAATTAAGTCTTCAACAACCACTACATTCTGACCTTTTTCAATGAAGCCTTCTATTTGATTTTTTCTTCCATGACCTTTAGCATCTGGTCTTACGTATATAAACGGTAGTCCCAAATATTCTGCAACCAGCATACCTATGCCAATGGCACCTGTAGCAACGCCAGCAATAGCGTCAGGCTTACCATATTGCTTTTCAATTTGTTTAGCCATTGTTTCTCTTACATAATTACGAATTGGAGGAAACGACAGAATAATTCGGTTATCACAATATATTGGAGATTTCCATCCGGAAGCCCATGTAAAAGGTTCTTTTGGGCTTAGTTTTATAGCGTTTACCTGCAATAAAACTTCGGCAGTTTTTCTGGCGGTGTTTTTGTTAAAAATCATGTTCGCAAAATTACAATTAAATGTTTGAGTTGAATTGACATTAAAAATATTTTTTTCAACAATGAGCGGTTTGTGTTGAAAAATGATATTTTTACGGAAACCAAATTCTAAAGTAACCAATGCATAAAGTTTTTGTAGGAGATAAGCCTATAGTTTTGACTTCTAAGGTTGAAATGGAAGCTAATTTTAAAAATTATTTATTGGATACTGTAAACATTGGAAAGGTAATTAGAGACCTACGCAATTCTCAGTTGAGTGAGGTTAGACTAATACATAAAAATCCAGATAAACTCTTGAGTAAGTTTTTAAAGAAACTACCTAATGTAACTGCTGGTGGGGGAAAAGTATATAATGAAAAGGGAGAAGTATTGTTCATTTATAGAAATGATAAATGGGATTTACCCAAGGGCAAAGCGGAAAGAAAGGAAACTATTGAAGAAACTTCCATAAGGGAAGTAGAAGAAGAAACTGGTGTCAAAGGTCTAAAAATAACCAAACCCTTAGAAACCACTTACCATATTTTTAAGCGTAACGGACGTCATAGGATAAAAATCACTTATTGGTTCGAGATGAAGACTACATTTAGTGGTAAATTATACCCTCAGGAAAAGGAAGGCATTACAAAAGTGGAATGGTTAAACAAAAAAGAGTCGGTAAAAGCTCTTGAAAACTCCTATGCTAATATTAGAATATTGGTTTAGAGTTTTATATAGGTAAAAAGTTAATTTTCAAGCCCTAAGAATTATCGGAAAATTGAAAGAAATTAAAGCTATAGCAGTTATAGTTGCAACCAGTAGTGCTTTGATGTCCACGAAAACAGTTATAAACTTGAACACTAATAGTTATTGGAATAAAAATGTGTTTCAAGAAACGGAGGAAGCTTTAATTTGGGTAGTAATATAATAGCTATTATATTGTAATTCAAACGTTTTAGTATTTTAAGGTGTTTAATTATTGTAATTCCCTTGTGCCTTCTTTTATTAGCCTTAAATTTGCACTTTCAAAAAATAAGCCATGACAGAATTTATTAGAAAGCGGGCTAAAAATGCCAAAAATGATATTTTAAGTGGAGCTACTGTAGCTCTTGCATTAGTGCCAGAAGCAGTAGCCTTTGCTTTTGTTGCTGGCGTAGATCCTTTAGTGGGTTTGTATGCTGCTTTTATGATTGGTTTAATTACCTCTGTTTTTGGAGGACGTCCCGGAATGATAAGTGGAGCTACCGGAGCCTTAGCAGTTGTTATGGTTAGTTTGGTTGCCGAAGGTAATGCTATGGGGGCTCCAGAAGATAATCTTGGACTTTATTACCTTTTTGCTACCGTTATTTTAATGGGGTTAATACAAATTTTGGCTGGTGTTTTTAAACTAGGAAAATTTGTTAGACTTATTCCGCACCCGGTAATGATGGGGTTTGTTAACGGTCTTGCTATTGTTATTTTCTTAGCGCAGTTAAAAATGTTTAGAGGTGCAGATGGTGCTTATTTTACAGGTTCAGAGTTATGGACTATGTTAGGTCTTGTGGCCTTAACCATGGGGATTATGTTTGTATTGCCTCAAATTAAACTAACTAAAAAATTACCTGAGGCTTTAATAGGAATTTTGGTTGTCTCAGCCATTGTTATTTTTGGAAAATTAGATGTTGCCACTGTGGGTAGTTTTATTAGAGATGGCGGAGGAGAAGGTTTAAAGGGAGGTTTACCGCAATTTCAAACAGATATATTCAGTAAAGTGCCTTTCAATTGGCATACTATAAAATTTATTGGTCCTTATGCTGTAATATTAGCTGCTATAGGATTAATTGAATCATTAATGACATTAAACTTGGTTGATGAATTAACAGAGACTAGAGGTAATGCCAATAAAGAATGTATGGCACAAGGTGGTGCTAATATCATAACTGGGCTATTTGGTGGTATGGGTGGTTGTGCCATGATTGGACAATCTATTATCAATATTAAAGGTGGCGGACGTGGTAGACTATCAGGTATTGTAGCAGCAGTTTTATTATTAGTATTTATCCTGTTTGCCTCTGTTTACATTGAACAAATTCCTATCGCCGCCTTAGTGGGTGTCATGTTTATGGTGGTTGTAGGTACGTTTGCATGGAGTAGTTTTAGAATACTAAGAAAAATACCTCTTACCGATGCTGTGGTTTTAATTGCTGTATCCTTAATTACCGTTTGGAAAGATTTAGCGGTTGCAGTTATTGCTGGAGTTATTATTAGTGCTTTAGTATTTTCTTGGGAGAATGCTAAACGTATTAGAGCGCGTAAGCGTATGAAAGAAGATGGTACTAAAATTTACGAAATTTGGGGCCCATTATTCTTTGGGTCAATAAAGGCTTTTAATGAAAAGTTCGATGCAAAAAACGACCCTAAAAATGTCGAAGTTGACTTTGTAGAGTCTAGAGTTAGTGACCATTCGGCTATTGAAGCTATCTATAATTTGGTGCATAAATACGAAGCCGAAGGAAAATCAATCAAACTTAAACATTTAAGCGAAGATTGTAAGGTGTTATTATACAAATCCAGTCCTAAATTCAGAGAGGTGATTGTGGAGGATATTGATGATCCACGCTATCATTTAGCAGAAAACCCAGAGGCATTTACCAAAGGGCTTTCAGAGTATAAGCTTTAATTTATTTTGAGATTTTATATTTTAATTTTTTGACCATTAGGGTCAACGTATAGGTTTTTTTAATTGTTCTTTTACCCTTTCAAAACTCTTTTTACTGGCACGTTCCCAACGGTAAATATTATATTTTTTGCCTTTATTTGCTTCTTGTTTTGCTTTTTTATCACGATGTTCTCTTACCCAATCAAAGCGTTTTTTAATTAAAGTAGCACCTAATTCATCTTTACATCCAATTTGCTCAAGTGCATTCAAAGCTGCTATTGAAACGTTTTGAACTTTATCATCAATACTTCTAAATAACATCGGGATGGAAGAATGTGCCCCTAGGTTACCTAAAGCTTCTGCAGCTAATTTTCTAGTTTTATAATTACCATGTTCCAATGCATATTCAATTCTATTTACGTAATTGTATTGCATCCAATCATAGATATCATTATCTGATGGTTGTGTTATATTGAATTTTAAAAGCAAGTATTTGATATGATGTAACATGAACTATTATTCTTACTTTATAAGTATTGGATAATAAAAAAATGTTACAAGAATACAATTTATTTTACTCGAACACTATTTGGAACAAGTTTGGTATAGTTGCCATTATTTCTGATAACGTCACGCACTATTGAAGAGGCTATATATGATGTTTCTGCCGAGGTTAGTAGAAATACGGTCTCAATATTAGCTAGTTCTCTATTGGTATGGGCTATGGCTTTTTCAAATTCAAAATCGGCTGGATTGCGTAACCCTCGCAAAATAAAATCCACATCAATTTTTTTGCAGAATTCTACCGTTAAACCTTCATAAGTCATGACTTTAACTTTTGGTTCGTCAGTAAAAGTTTCTTCAATAAATTTTTTTCGATCTTCTAAAGAGAACATGTATTTTTTGTCGGCATTCACGCCAATAGCTACAATAAGCTCATCAAAAAGGGTAACACCACGTTTAATAATATCAAAATGGCCTAAGGTTAGAGGGTCAAATGATCCTGGAAAGATGGCTCGTTTCATAATATAAAAATAATATTTTTATTTAATTGCTTCCTTGATAGCATTATCAAACAAATCAGCAAGAGGAATGCCAGCTTCGGCAGCCTGTTGAGGTAAAATACTTTCCTTGGTTAATCCAGGAACTGTATTAACCTCTAACAAATGCGGTTCGCTATCTTTAAAAATATATTCACTTCTGGAAAAACCAGTCATCTTTAAAGTTTCATAAACCTTTTTTGCAACAGAATTAACCTTTTCTTCCTGTTCTTTAGTTAACCTAGCAGGTGTTATTTCTTGAGATTTCCCCAAATATTTGGCCTCATAATCAAAAAAATCATTTTCACTAACAATTTCAGTAATTGGCAGTACTTTGGTTTTACCTTTATAGGTTATTACACCAACAGATACTTCGATGCCATCCAGAAACGATTCGATAATAATTTCATTATCTTCTTTAAAAGCAACATCAATGGCATTTTGTAAATCTTCCTGACTATGGACTTTTGAAACACCAAAACTACTTCCTGCTTTATTGGCTTTTACAAAACAAGGTAACCCAACTTTATTAATTATGGCAGTTTCATCAATTACATCACCTAAATTTAAATAATATGATTCTGCAGTTTTTATGCCATAAGGTTTTAAAATGCTTAAGCAGTCTCGTTTATTAAACGTTATTGATGCTTGATACATAGCACAACTGGTATGCGGAATTCCTAATAATTCAAAATAGGCTTGCATATATCCATCTTCACCTGGAGAGCCATGTATGGCATTAAAGACACAATCAAAAAAAGTAATTTTTCCATTAATATTAACTGAGAAGTTATTTTTATCTATTGGAAATTCAGCGTCATTTTCATCAACATAAACCCACTTATCTTTAAAAATATGGATTCGGAATGCATTATATTTTGTGGCATCTAAAGTTTCAAAAACTACATTTCCACTTTTTAAAGAGATTTTATATTCGCTGGAATAACCTCCCATGATGATGGCAATATTCTTTTTCATCTAAGCCCAAATAATTTAAATATTAATCTAAAACCTACAATAAATCGTATCTATTATAGATTAAGCTAAAATATCATATATATCGCAAAAGAAAAAGCAGTTCTGTTTTTATATATTTGCGGTATTCAAAATTCTACAAATGAACATTATTAAATTCCTAGTTAGTAAGACATTTTTTAAACAAATTTTGTTAGCAGTGGTAGCTGTTATTGTTCTGTGTTTTTTGATGTTATGGTGGCTGAAAGGATATACCAACCATGGAGATTTTGAAACGGTTCCAGACTTAAAAGGAAAATCCATTAGTGTGGCTCAGATGGAATTAGACGAGAATAATTTGGCGATGCAAATACAAGATTCAGCTAATTTCAATCCAGATTATCCAAGATTTTCGGTGATAGAGCAAGAGCCTGTTGCTGGTTCTCAAGTAAAAGAAAATAGAAAGATATATTTAACACTCAATCCATCAGGCTACCGAAAAATTGAAGTACCAGATTTAAGAGAGCGTACATTTAGACAAGCCAAACCAAACTTAGAAGCTTTAGAATTTAAAGTAGGTAAAATTACCTATGAAGATAATATTGGTAAAGATTTGGTTTTAAAAATGTATTATAACGGTGAACTTTTAAAACCGGGTGATAAGCTAGCAAAAACATCTATAATAGATTTAGTACTTGGTAATGGGAACCGACCAAGCAAATAACTCTTTTTAATGGAGGACAATACGTTACAACTTCCTGATGAAGATAATTTATATGAGCATTATGCTTTTACTGTGGGTAAAGGGCAAACACCGTTGCGTATTGATAAATATTTAATGAATTTTATTGAAAATATAAACAGGAATAAAATTCAAAATGCAGCAAAAGATGGGGGGCTTTTTGTAAATGATGTTTGTGTAAAATCTAGCTATAAAGTTAAACCCGGTGATGAAATTAGGGTAATGTTTACACACCCAACATACGAAGCGCTTTTGGTAGGCGAGGACATTTCCTTAGATGTGGAGTATGAAGATGATGAACTACTTGTGGTGAACAAACCAGCCGGTATGGTGGTGCATCCAGGGCATGGTAACTATTCAGGAACACTTATTAATGCCTTAATTCACAGGTTTGATAATTTACCAAATAACTCAAGTGATAGACCTGGATTAGTGCATAGAATTGATAAAGATACTAGCGGACTTTTAGTGGTGGCCAAAACCGAAAATGCTATGGCACATTTAACGGCTCAATTTGCAAAAAAAACCAGTGAGCGTGAATACATTGCATTAGTTTGGGGTAATGTAGAGACAGATGAGGGTACTATTGAAGGTAACATTGGAAGACATCCCAAAAATAGATTACAGAATACGGTATTTTTAGGTGATGAAGCTAATAAAGGAAAACCGGCGGTGACACATTACAAGGTTATAGAGCGCTTAGGTTATGTTACGCTAGTATCTTGTAAGTTAGAAACAGGGCGCACGCATCAAATACGTGTGCATATGAAACATATTGGACATACTTTGTTTAATGATGAGCGTTATGGAGGTGAAAAAATTTTAAAAGGAACCACATTTACTAAGTATAAGCAGTTTGTAGAGAATTGTTTTAAGATTTTACCCCGTCAGGCTTTACACGCTAAAACCTTAGGATTTGAACATCCAAAAACTGGTAAGTTTATTCGTTTTACTTCAGAAATACCAGAAGATATGCAACAGTGTATTGAAAAGTGGCGTGGGTATTCTAAGTATCAAGAGCATGAGTAGGGAGACTGCTTACGTTTGTTATCTTATTAAGTAACAGAGTTCATTAAATTTTAGTGTACAATCAAATGCAGATTGCTATTTTTAAAAGTTGTTTAGTAATTGTAACTTTGAGTAGCATAATTTAAACTTCTGCGAAAGCAAAATAAATAAGAATACCATTCTATGAAATTAGTTTTATCACCCGCCAAATCACTTAATTTTGAGAGTGAATTACCTACCACTTTAAATACCGAAGCCTGTTTTTTAAAGCAAGCCGAGCGATTAAATAAACTGCTTAAAAAGAAATCAGCCAAAAGTTTATCAAAACTAATGGGCATATCAGATACTTTAGGGCAGTTAAATTATGAGCGCAATCAAGATTGGAGTTTACCTTTTACATCAGATAATGCAAGACCAGCGGTATATGCATTTAGTGGTGATGTTTACAGGGGGTTAAATGCTTATAGTATTCCACAGGATAAAATGGAGAAACTACAAAGTACGGTACGTATTATATCGGGTTTATACGGTCTTCTAAAACCAATGGATTTAATACAGCCTTACCGTTTGGAAATGGGTACTAAATTCCCTGTAGGGAAAAATAAAAACCTATATGAGTTTTGGAAAAAAACGATTACTTCAGCCTTAAATGAAGAGTTAGATGATGATGAACTATTTCTAAACCTTGCTAGTAATGAATACTTTAAAGCTATTGATACTAAAGCTTTAAAAGTGCCTGTAATAACTGCCAATTTTAAAGATTTTAAAAACGGACAGTATAAAATGATTTCGTTTTTTGCCAAAGCAGCAAGAGGTATGATGGCACGCTATATTATTGATACCAATGCAAATACACTAGATGACTTAAAAGGTTTTAATTATGAGGGTTACGGATTCAGTGAAGAGATGTCCTCTGATACCGAATTGATTTTTATAAGGTAATTTATGTGGTATTATGTTGTTCTGCTATTACAAGGGTACTGTATTTACCATGTGATTAAATATAGAACACCTTATTATTGGATATTTTTGGTTTTGTTTTTGCCTGTTTTGGGTTCTGTAATTTATTTAATCACTCAGGTTTATAACAAACGTGATGCTGAAAAACTCACTACAGAAATCTCTCAAATTATTAATCCAACTAAAAAGATTAGAGATTTAGAAAAGCAATTACAATTCTCTGAGTCTTATCAAAATCGAGTGAATTTAGCTGATGCATATATGGAAATTGGTGATAACAAAAGTGCTATTAAGTATTATAAAGAGGCATTGGATGGAAGTTTTCAAAATGATTTCTATGTTATCAAAAATATGATTGAAGCCTTTTATAATATGGAGGATTACAAGAGTGTTTTAGAATATGCCGAAAGTATTATCTCGAACAAAGAATTTGTAAAGTCAAGAACTCAGTTTATCTATGGATTAGCACTAGAAAGAGAAGGTAAACTAGATGAAGCCGAAGACAATTTAAAATGTATTGATGTACGGTTTTCGTTTTACGACGAACGCTTAGTATATGCCAAATTTTTATTAAGCCGAAATAAAACCGAAGAAGCCAAAGAAGTATTAGAGTCAATAACACTAGAAGCACAACACATGACCAAACCTAATAAACGAATTTACAGAGCTACTATCTCAGAGTCTGAAAAATTATTGGAAACTCTATAATTATTTTGGATTGGCTTTAGTGTCTATACTTATTTTAGTTTCTATTGAAGGTTTCTTTTTAACTCTTGGACGTCTTACGCCAAATGTACCACGGTTAATTTTTCCTCGTTTAGTTTTCTTATCACCTTTTCCCATAATTTATTATTCTTTAATTAAGTTAGTAAAGAGTAATTTGTAAGTAAAATTTATATGTTTTATTTTAAAAAATAATATAATAAAAAAATATTTGCAAGGCAAGGTTAAGGGAATTGGTTTTGGATTAAAACGCAAAAAAAATTCCGGCAAACCTCAATAATAAATAAAAGGGTTAAACCGGAATTGCTTGCTATTAACTAGTTCATTAAAAATTACATAGCTGCTTTGTAAATGGCTATAGTGTCTTCTAGTGTAACGTCTCTTGGGTTTCCTCCTGTACAAACATCTGCTAATGCATTTTTAGCCATTTCTTCAAAATCTTCTTCTTTAACTCCTAATTCTCTTAATCCAGAAGGAATTCCAACAGATTTTGAAAGAGCCTTAATTGCTTCAATGGCGGCATTGGCACCTTGAGTATCACTCATTTCTAAGACTCCTACCCCCATAGCACGTGCTACTCTTTTTAGTTTGTGCGCGCAGGCGGGGATATTAAATTGTTCTACATGAGGTAGTAAAATAGCATTAGCAACACCATGTGGTAAGTCATACATACCACCTAATTGATGTGCCATTGAGTGTACATAACCTAAGCCAGCATTAGAAAATGCTTGTCCAGCTATAAATTGGCCCCAAGCCATTTTGCTTCTAGCTTCAAGATCTTTGCCATCAACAACAGCTTTCTCTAAACTTTGTGAAATTAATTTTATAGCCTCTAGAGCCAAGGCATCAGACCACCCAAAAGCACCCTTGGTTACATAAGTTTCTATGGCATGCGTTAAGGCATCCATACCTGTAGCAGCAGTTAAATCTGCGGGTTTACCTAGCATTAATTTAGGGTCGTTTACTGCAATAGAAACTAAGCAGTTTTTATCTACCATTACCATTTTTATATGGCGTTCCTCATCAGTTATTACATAATTAATAGTTACCTCACTGGCTGTTCCTGCGGTAGTATTAATTGCAATTATAGGCAGAGAAGCATTTTTAGATAAATGGATACCTTCATAATCTGCAATGTTCCCACCATTAGTAGCTAGTATACCGATAGCTTTACCGCAATCTTGAGGTGAACCACCACCAAGTGTCAAAATAAAATCACAAGCGTTGTCTTTAAGTAATTGTAAGCCGTCATCAACATTTTTAACCGTAGGATTTGGTTGAACATCATCAAATAATACAGTTTCAATATTAGCAGATTTAACAACTTCCAGTACTTGTTGAGCCACTCCTATTTTAACTAAAACTTTATCTGTAACAAAAAGCGCCTTTTTATAAGGAAGTGTCTTTAGTTCTTCTCCTAAATCTTCTAGCGCACCAGGACCTATTAAACTTAAAGGGGGTAGGTAAATTCTTCTGTTTTGTAGCATTTCTGTATGTGTTATAAGGTTATTTTAAAATTTATTTAGAGCACAAAGGACTAAAATGAAGGGCTTTTTTTTTATGATTTTTATCACCTAACTTAAATCATAAGAATTTTTTTCTTTGACCTAATTATTAACTTTTACGGTAGTGTTGATTTTTTATTTGTTTTTGTTAAATTTTGGTATCAAGTGTGAATGATATTTTAAAGAATATGTTAAAAAAATATATTAATAAAAAAACCACTTTGTATTCACAAAGTGGTTTGAAATATATAAGGAATACTGACTTAGTCAGTATGACGTGACTACTTTATCATGTCATAACTACGTTTAATGAAGTTAGTTAGTTCCTCGCCTTTAAGCAAACCTTGAGATAAACGTGCTAAGTCTAAACTTTGATTAATTAAACGTTCTTGTTTTTTACGGGTTTTGGTATTCAAGATTTCGCTTACTAATTCATGATTGGTATTTACCACAAGATTGTACATTTCTGGCATATTACCCATACCAAACATACCACCGCCACCAGTAGCTTGCATTTCTTTCATCCTACGCATAAATTCTGGTTGGGTAATTATAAATGGAGAAGCCTCACTATCCATTGCTTCTAATTGAACCATAAACTTTTCAGAAGGAATCACTTCTTTTAATAATTCATCTAAAGATTTCTTTTGGTCTTCATCTAATTTAGAAATGGTAGTATCTTCTTTCTTTATTAGATTATCAATATGATCACCGTCTACACGAGCAAATGAAACCTTTTCTTTTGTTGTTTCTAATTTTTGAATTAAATGAGATACAATTGGAGAATCTAACAGCAATATTTCATAACCTTTAGCCTTGGCAGCTTCAATGTAACTGTGTTGTGCATCTTTATCGGCTGCATAAAGAATCACTAATTTGTCGTCTTTATCAGTTTGGTTGGCTTTAATCTTGTTGTATAACTCTTCGTATGTATAATATTTACCATCTACCGTTGGGTATAATGCAAATGCTTCTGCTTTTTCAAAGAACTTTTCTTCAGAAAGCATTCCATACTCTATTACTACTTTAATATCGTTCCATTTGGCTTCAAAATCTTCACGGTTATTGTTGAATAGTGATTTTAACTTATCAGCAACTTTTCTGGTAATGTATGATGAAATCTTTTTTACTGCACCATCGGCTTGTAAATACGAACGAGAAACGTTTAACGGAATATCTGGAGAGTCAATAACACCACGAAGCATGGTCAAGAATTCTGGTACAATTCCTTCAACATTATCGGTTACAAATACTTGATTTTGATATAGTTGAATTCTGTCTTTTTGAATATTTAAATCGTTTGTCATTTTTGGGAAGTACAAAATTCCCGTAAGGTTGAACGGATAATCAACATTTAAGTGAATGTTGAATAACGGTTCTTCAAACTGCATTGGGTATAACTCTCGATAGAAACTATTATAGTCTTCATCTTTTAAGTCAGATGGTTGTTTTGTCCAAGCAGGATTTGGATTGTTTACAATATCATCAACCGTAATCTTTCTATGAGGTTCTTTGGTTTCTTTACCGTCTTTATCTGTAATAGTTTTAGGTTCATGCTCAGGGTCATTAATTTCCTTGGTGCCAAACTTAATAGGCACAGGCATAAACTTGTTATATTTGGTTAAGAGTTCTCTAATTCTACTGTCTTCTAAAAAGGCTTCTTCGTCTTTAGAAATGTGCAGTATTATTTCGGTGCCTCTCTCTGTTTTATCATGAGGTTCCAAAGTAAACTCTGGAGATCCATCACAAGTCCAATGTGCAGCGGGCTCATCTTTATAAGATTTTGTGATAATTTCAACTTTATCTGCAACCATAAATGCAGAATAAAACCCTAAACCAAAGTGCCCTATGATTCCTGAATCTTTAGCTGAGTCTTTATATTTATCTAAAAACTCCTCAGCACCAGAAAATGCCACTTCATTAATGTATTTTTCAACCTCTTCGGCAGTCATACCCAAACCTTGATCTATAATGTGAAGCTTTTTGGCATCCTTATCAATTTTAATTTCAATCTGTGGGTTGCCATATTCTACTTTTGCTTCACCTATGTTAGTGAGGTGTTTTAGTTTTAAAGTAGCATCTGTAGCGTTACTAATGAGCTCACGAAGAAAGATTTCGTGATCGCTGTATAAGAATTTTTTAATGAGAGGAAAGATATTCTCTACCGAAACATTAATATTTCCTTTTGTCATGATATATCTGTTTTTATCTATTTATTAATACGATTCTTCAAAAGACAAAAAAAATACCAAGAGTGCAAATATGACAAACTGACACAAAATTTGTACAAAGTGAAAAGTAATAAGTTATAAGTATAAATATTGGAAATTATTAGTGGTTATTGTATTTTGTATAACTAAACTAAAATTTCTCTTCTGTAAGAGAATGTTAAAATTGATTTATAATGTACAACTCTAGAATTATAGGCCTTGGAAAGTATTTGCCCGATAATGTGGTGACTAATGACGACTTATCTAAAATGATGGATACTAATGATGAATGGATACAGGAAAGAACTGGTATAAAAGAAAGACGCTGGATAAAGGAAGGAAGTGAAGATACATCTGCCGTAATGGGAGCAAAAGCTGCTAGAATAGCTATAGAAAGATCGGGGTTAACTAAAGATGATATAGATTTTATAGTATTTGCTACGTTGAGCCCAGACTATTATTTCCCAGGGTGTGGTGTTCAAATTCAGGATATGTTAGAGATGCCTACTGTTGGTGCATTAGATATTAGAAATCAGTGTACAGGTTTTGTGTATGCAGTGGCAGTAGCAGACCAATTTATCAAAACAGGTATGTACAAGAATGTATTGGTTATTGGTTCTGAGTATCACTCTGGTGGTTTAGAAAAATCTACCAGAGGAAGAAATGTAACCGTTATTTTTGGTGATGGCGCAGGAGCTGCTGTGCTTAGCAGAACAGAAGACAACACCAAAGGCGTGTTATCATCACATTTACATTCTGAAGGAAAGTATGCCGAAGAATTAACTGTTTTGGGGCCAAGTATAAAGCATTGGGTACCGGAAATTTTAGAAGCTAATGACCCAGATGATACTTCGTATTATCCTTATATGAATGGGACCTTTGTGTTTAAACATGCAGTAGTTAGGTTTAGTGAAGCTATTGTTGAAGGTTTAAAAGCAAATAATCTTAAGAAAGAAGCTATTGATATGCTCATTCCACATCAAGCTAACTTAAGAATATCTCAGTTTATACAAAAGAAATTTGGTTTAAGAGATGACCAAGTTTATAATAACATTCAAAAATACGGTAATACTACGGCTGCTTCAGTTGTAATTGCTTTAACTGAAGCTTGGGAAGAAGGTAAAATCAAGGAGGGAGATACCGTTGTATTAGCCGCTTTTGGTAGTGGTTTTACTTGGGGTAGTGTTATTATTAATTGGTAAAAATTATTAAATAAGATTTAAAAGTAAAAACCCAAAACTTTAAGTTTTGGGTTTTTTCAGCTATTAATCAACTCCAACTAACACTAATGTGAAGAATCTTACCTATTAGACGTACAAAACGTTACTTTATTGCACGCATTATATAATTTAACGTTTTTTAACACTTTATAGAGAAAACTCGAAGCTTTTTGGCTTCGAGTTTTATTTTAAAAATATACTAATCTGATTACGAAATTTAATATGTAAGATGACTAACTCTAAATAATTATTCTTCGTTTTGGCTAGATTGTATATTATGAGTAACGAAAAATTATTAGGTTTATTATATTAAGATTAGTTTTTTGTTTTTTTAAAACAAAACCCCAGAACTGCTAAACTCTGGGGTCTTCTATTTCATAACCTCACTTAACACTAACCATCAAAAATTATACAGGTTATCAAATTAATTTTAAAGAAAACCTCCGCTACCAGATTTGGTATTGTTATCGCGTTGCTTTCTTTTTAGAGCCCTATATTTGCTGCCTCCAAACCTATAAGAGAGGGCAATGTTCCAAGTGTTACTTTCCCAGTTAAACTCGCCTTGGCTAGGAAACGGTGATACGCCTTCAAATTCAAATTTCATGCTATTAAAAATATCGCTATAATTGAAACTAAAAGTAGCTCTATTGTTTTCTAAAAAGCTATATCTCATACCTGTATTCAGCATTACCATAGGTTTTCTAGTAAACTGAATACCCTTTTCCTCGCCTCGGTACATGGCAAAAAGTGAAAAACTCAATTTTTTGGAAGCATTAAAATTGTTGAACACCCTTAAATTCCATATGACATTATCCACAATCGTTTTACTTGTTTTAATATCATCTACAGTAGCATCTTGGATATTAGGATTGTCAATAAACTCAGTAATACCTGTCTGTTCCTGAGAATATAAGTCGAAACTTCCGTTAATGCTCCACCATTTTGTTGGGCGGTAGTTAGAGGATAATTCAACCCCATAGGCAGAGGTGTTGTCAAAATTATCATAAGAAAGAATTACGTTACCTGAAGTTACATCAGTTCTGTCTATACGAACAAATCTATTAATGTTGTCCTCAATAATTCTAAAAAATACACCCCCAGTAATACTACCACCTTTTAAATTTCGTGTATAATTCGCTTCAATAGAGTTAGTAAATTGAGGTTGGAGACTCGTATTTCCAAATGAAGAAACCCTAGGTGTACTCCACTCTCTGATAGGATTTACCTGCTGCAACCCTGGTCTATCTACTCTGCGGCTAGCACTAATTTGATAGGTGCTTTTTTCAGAAGCCTCAAAGCTAAAAAAAACTGATGGGTATATTTGAAAATAGTTGTTTTCAAAAGGGATGATTTCATTACTGCCACTAGAGAACATTCTCAGAGCTTGAGCATCTTCAGTTACCGATTCTACTCTGGCTCCAACTTGGTAACTCCATTTGTTGAACTTTTTGCTATATGTAGCATAAGCAGAGTAAATATCTCTATTATATTCAAAATCAGTGCTAGGTGAGGGAATGATAGAGCCTTGTTCAGAGAAACTTAGTCCAGTTGAAGTATAATTTACATCTGTACTGAACAGGCGAGCTTCCAAACCTAATTCAAATTTTGATTCGTCACCTAATGGTTTTACATAATCTATGTTAATAGTGGTTTGATCTCGTTCTGTAGCTACAAAATCTAGATAGTTTGGAGGGAAATCAAAATTGATAAAATTAAAACGGGCGTCTTCGTTATTTACAAAATCATTATAATCTATCTCCACATCAAGGGTTTCATCTTCATCTGTAAATTCATGTTTGTAAACTAAATTATATTGACTTGAAGTGTTTTCACTATTGTTATTAAATAATTGTCTTTGGGATAAGTTGGGATACGTTAGAAAAGTGTTACCAAAACCTTCTCCTTCAAAAGTATTTTGATTGGTAAAAACTGAAATGGTGTTTTTGTCGTTTATATAATAATCAACACCAAATTTGTATAAATGGGATTTATTGTTATTTCCAAATTTAAAGTCTTGACGCGAGTTGTCGTCCAGTCTGTCTATACCACCAAAATTGTCGTATTTTCCAATATTATTTCCATAATTACCGAAAAAATTGAATTTACCGTTTCGATAATTCATATCAATAGAGCTGTTGAATTTAGCAAATATCTCTTTTGTTAAACCTATATTTAGGTTTCCATTGAAACCTAATTGTGTGTTTTTATGTAATTTAATGTTTATGATACCACTCATACCCTCGGGGTTATATTTTGCTGAAGGATTGGTAATAAGTTCAATTGATTTTATTGAAGTAGAGGGAATTTGTCTTAATAATTGTGCAACTGGAACATTACTCAATTTACCATCTACCATAACCCGTACATTTTCATTGCCTCGTAAACTAATATTACCAGATTGTTGATCCACACTTATGGAGGGTATGTTGTTCATAATGTCGCTGGCCGTAGCTCCTGCTGTTGTTAAATCCTTACCTACGGTGATAACTTTTCTATCTACTTTCTGTTGAATAGTAGATACTTCAGCTATAACGGTAACAGCGTCTAAGCTTTCGGTTTCTTCTTTTAGGTAAATATTACCAAGATTAATTCTGTAATTATCTTTACTTATATTGATAATTTTGGTGTAAGTTTTGTACCCAATGTATTGAATGTTAACTACGATGTCTCCTTCTGCAACCTTGCTTATTTTAAAGGATCCGTCATCTAGCGTGATAGCTCCAGTTAAAATGTCATTTTGATTATTTTTAATAACAACATTAACATAGGGTAAGGGTTGATTTAGTTTTGCGTCTAAAACTGTTCCGTAAATGGTACCGTTTTTATCAATGTTTTTTTCTGGGTTAGTATGTGCATTTACAAAAATTGACAAAAGGAAAAAGCACATGAAAAAGAAATTTTTCATTGTTGATTAGATTGTTTTTTTGATTGATGAACTAATTATTGTTATAATTAAGACGCTATATGAAAGTTTATGTTACCGAATTTTTAAAACTTAACACCATTTTAACAAATGAATAAAAAAACACTTGTACTAGGGGCTTCTCTAAAGGCTAATAGGTACTCAAACTATGCTATACAAAGGCTTGTGGCCAATAATATTGATACTGTGGCTTTTGGATTAAAAAGTGGAACTATTTCTGGGGTTAAGGTTGATACAGAACTATTAGATTATGATGATATAGATACCGTTACGCTGTATCTAAACCCTAACAGACAAAGACAGTATTATGATTATATAGTGTCTTTAAAACCCAAGCGAGTTATTTTTAATCCGGGAACTGAAAACCCCGAGCTATTCAAAATATTAGAAAAAAACAATATTTATTTTGAAGAAGCTTGTACATTGGTGTTACTTTCTACGAATCAGTATTAAACCCACAAAAGTTAATAAACCATTAATAGGGAGTAGTTCATAGCCCAAAACATAACCTCCTAATTGTTCTGACGGGATAGAACCAATAATAGTAATTAGGACTACAGAGCACAAAGCCACTATCCAAACATATCTATCCTTAACTTGGTACTTTGTAAAAATTCCGAAAGCAAATAAGCCAAGTAAAGGACCATAGGTGTAACCAGCAACAGTTAATAAACTATCAATAACATTACTGTTAAGCACATATTTAAAGATAATAATTACAATAACCAACAAAACACTCATACCTACATGGGTTTTTTTTCTAATGTGTTTTTGTAGGTTTTTTGGTTTTTTGTTAATATTTAAAAAATCTACGCAAAAAGAGGTTGTTAGTGAGGTTAAGGCACTATCTGCACTACTATAAGCAGCAGCTATTAAGCCAAGCATAAAGGTAATGGCAAGTGTGATTCCTAAACCACTATTTAGTGCGATTTCAGGGAATAATAAATCGGTCTTTGGTTTTCCATCCATCAATGGGATGGTGATATTATGTTTATTGGCGTATATATAAAGTAAAGCTCCTAATAGCATGAATAAAAACGTAACAACAACCAATACAATACTAAATGATATCATATTTTTTTGTGCATCTTTCAACGATTTACAAGTTAAGTTTTTTTGCATCATATCTTGATCTAAACCAGTCATGCAAATGGTAATGAACATACCTCCTAAAAAAGATTTTATGAAATGATTTCGTTCTAAAAAGCTATCGGTTATAAACACTTTGCTGTAACTTTTCAATTCGCTGGAAGCAAGAAATTCTCCAAAGTTCCAGTCTAAACTTTTGTTAATAAAGTATATTGATAGAATTACAGCCAAAATCATGAATAGTGTCTGTAGGGTGTCTGTCCAAACAATGGTTTTGATGCCTCCCTTATTGGTGTAAATCCATATAAGTAAAATAGAGATAACCACGGTAATTTCAAACGGAATATTCCAAGCATCAAACACAAACTGTTGTAGTACAATAGCTACTAAATACAGTCTAAAAGCAGCACCTAATACTCTTGATATAAAAAAGAAAAAAGCACCTGTTTTGTGGCTAACAATACCAAAACGTTCTAGTAAATACTCGTAAATGGATGTGACGTTCAATGTGTAATAAATAGGTAGCAAAACGTAGGCCACAATTATGTAACCAAACATATAACCTAAAACTACTTGAAAATAACTGAATTGAGACCCTTCAATCCAGCCAGGAACAGAGATAAAGGTGACTCCTGATAGTGATGCTCCCACCATCCCGAAAGCTACAATATACCAAGGTGATTGCTTTCCAGCTTTGAAGAAATCATCGTTATTATCATTCTTCCCAGTAAAATAAGAAATTACCAATAATACAATGAAATAGACAGCTATAAGAAGGAGAATTTGAGTGGCGCTCATAAAGGATTTATTTGGTTTTCAAAATACAAATTAATAATGATAGTTACTGGTACGAAAGTGAATTCAATTAAAAGAAGATAAAAACAGATGTAAACTAATTAATATTATATTGTAAATTCGCAGCAATGGAATTTTCTTCTAAATTGCTGGAGCAAGCTGTAAATGAAATGTCACAATTACCAGGTATTGGAAAGCGTACCGCATTGCGTTTGGTATTGCATTTGTTACGCCAACCAAAAGGGCAAACCATGGCATTGTCAAATGCTTTACAAAACATGCGCAATGAGGTAAAGTTTTGTAAATCTTGCCACAATATTAGTGATAATGAGTTTTGTGAAATTTGTGCAAGCCATAGTAGAAATACAGAAATTGTTTGTGTAGTTGAGGACATTCGTGATGTTATGGCTATAGAAAATACCAGCTCATTTAAAGGTTTGTATCATGTTTTAGGAGGGAAAATTTCTCCTATGGATGGTATTGGTCCTCATGATTTAAATATTGATTCTCTGGTCAAAAAGGTAAAAGAAGGAAAGGTAAAAGAACTCATTTTTGCTTTAAGTTCAACAATGGAGGGTGATACCACTAATTTTTATATATTTAAACAAATTCAGAGTTACAACGTTGTAACATCAACCATTGCCAGAGGGATTTCGGTTGGAGATGAACTTGAATATGCTGATGAAATTACCTTAGGAAGAAGTATTATTAATAGAATTCCGTTTGAAGCCTCTTTAAAATTATAGTCTTACTATATAATCCGTTAAACTTATAAGTGGTGTGAAAAATAGTATTGCCGTTTTATTGCCTCATTATAATAATTGTAGTGGTTTAAGAATATCATTAAAATCGCTTCAAAGTGAAATACAACCTTTTACTCTTTTCGTTTATGATGATGGCAGCAATGATTTTTCCTATGTTGAACGAATCATTAGTGAGTTTAGAGAGTTTTATGATATTCGTTTAAAAAGAAATAGTAAAAATTTGGGGATTACAGAGACTTTAAATAGAGGGCTTAAGCATATTTTAGAGTGTAACACATATGAATTTATTGCTAGGTTGGATGCAGGAGATATTTGTGTTGGAAGTAGGTTTGAAAATCAGATTAGAACTTTTAATATAGATAAAGAACTAGGTCTTGTGGGGAGCTGGGTGAAGTTTGTGGATATAAATAGAAATAAGTTGTTTTTTTTTAAACCTCCTTCTGGTTATAAGGAGTTGAAGAGATCTATGCATAGTTATAATCCGTTTATACATTCTTCCGTAATGTTTAGAACTGATGTGGTTAAAGCAGTTGGTTTTTACCCAACGAACTATCCGGCATTAGAAGATTATGCTTTCTTTTTTAAAATAATAAAAAAGTTTAAAGCAACTGTAGTTGAGAAAACCCTTGTTGAATACGAGTACAACCCTGAGGGTATTTCTATTAAGAGAAGAGGAGAGCAAACAAAAAGCAGAATTAAACTGTTGATGAATGAATATAAGTTTGGCTTGTTTACAACCATTGGATTGGTTAGGGCATTTATAACTTTTGTTTTACCGTTTAAATTATTGCTTTTTTTTAAAAAAAAATTTATTTAAATAATTTGAAACAAAGTTGGTGGGTTCTAAAATGAAATCTTGTATGATCTTTACTATTTTAGATGACTTAAATAAACTTGTTGTATAAATATCTAATGAAGCGTTTAAAAGTAGTTCATATCTCTGAAGCTTTTGCAGGCGGGGTTTATTTGTATATTAAGGAAATCTGCAGATTTACAGAAGAAAACTATGATGTACAAAACTTCGTGATTTTTAGTGGGAAAAGACAAGGAACAGATTTTAATAAGTTTCCGGAAGATTTCTCTAAAAGCACAACTCTTATTAAGGTGGATATGGAACGTGAAATTTCTTTGTTAAAAGATTTTAACGTTGTTTTAAAGGTTTCTAAGATCGTTAAAGAAATTTTACCTGATGTTATTCACAGTCATTCCTCTAAAGGAGGTGCTATTGGAAGAATTGTGGCAAAGAAGTATGGAAGAGCTAAGTCTTTCTATACCCCCAACGGATATTCGTTTTTGAGAAAAGATATATCAAAGTTCAAGCAATCTATATTTAAATTTTCAGAATTATTTTTATCCTATTTTATGGGGGCTACAACTATAGCCTGTGGGGATACAGAATATGATTATGCTAAACGTATGGGGAAAGCAACATTGATAAGAAATGCGGTTAATGTTGAAGAGGTTTCAAAACATCAATCTAAAAAAAAATCTGATAGAATGGTCATAGGAACAATAGGTAGATTAAGTCCGCAAAAAAACCCTTTTTTGTTTAATGCCATAGCCGAAAAATATAAAGAAGTTGATTTTGTATGGGTTGGTGATGGTAAACTGAAAAGTAGATTAATCTCTGAAAATATTAAAATTACTGGTTGGCTAAATAGAGAACAAACTCTAACAGAGTTAGGTAGGTTTGATATATATATTCAAACTTCTTTATGGGAAGGGCTTCCTTTTACAATAATTGAGGCCATGGCATTAAGAAAACCGATTGTTGCCACAAATATTGTTGGAAATAAAGATGCAGTATCAAACTGGAAAAATGGGTTTCTTTGTGATTCACAAGAAGATTTTATTAACTCTATAAAGCAGTTAATTGAAAATGAATCACAAAGAAAAAAAATGGCAAATCACTCGTTGATTTTAGTCAACGAGTTGTTTAATCAAAATAAAAACCTTAAGAAGCTTTTTAAGGTTTACAAGGATTGATAAGAAATTTTGATTTATGATTTATTTATTGTCAATAATTTAAATAAATCACTGTATTTTAGTTAATTTTGCAAGCGCAAACTAGAAAAGAACTTTTACGTTATTAATATGGCAAAATTTGAACTCAAGCTACCAAAAATGGGCGAAAGTGTTGCTGAGGCAACAATTACATCTTGGTTAAAAGAAGTTGGTGAAACCATTGAAATGGATGAGCCTGTGGTTGAAATTGCTACCGATAAAGTAGATAGCGAGGTACCAAGTGAAGTAGAGGGTGTTTTAGTTGAAAGGTTCTTTGATGTTGATGATGTAGTTCAAGTAGGACAAGTTATTGCTATTATTGAAACAGAAAGAGATGATGAACCAAAAACTAATATAGAAAGTAATCAGGCTGAGGTAGAGGAAAGCGTTGTTGAGCAAATAGAAGAAGCCATAACAATTGCCAAGGAAAGTGTTGCCCCAGTGGTTTCAAGCGGAAATCGTTTTTATTCACCATTAGTTAAAAATATTGCAAAGCAAGAAGGGATTTTACAAGAAGAACTAGATGCTATTTCGGGTACAGGAAAAGATGGAAGGGTAACTAAAAATGATATTTTAAGCTACGTTGAAAATAGAGGTAGCAATTCAGAGCCACATACAGAAAAAGAGGTAGCTGCTTCAGTTCAGAATAAGATTAAGGCTTCCAAAGTTGTTAGTCAGCCAATTATTTCAACTGGAGACGATGAAATCATTGAGATGACGCGTATGGGTAAACTCATTGCACATCACATGATAGAATCGCTTCAAACATCGGCTCATGTTCAGAGTTTTATTGAAGCTGATGTCACCAGAATATGGAATTGGCGTAATAAAGTCAAAGACAATTTTGAGAAACGTGAAGGTGAGAAATTAACATTTACTCCCATTTTCATGGAAGTGGTAGCAAAAGCACTGCGTGATTACCCAATGCTAAATATTTCAGTTCAGGGAGATTCTATTATAAAAAAGAAAAATATCAATCTTGGTATGGCAACGGCTCTGGCCGATGGCAATTTAATTGTGCCTGTAATTAAAAATGCCGATCAACTTAATTTAGTTGGAATAGCCAAACAGGTAAATAGTTTGGCTATTAAAGCTCGTAACAATCAGTTAAGTCCAGATGATATTCAAGGAGGTACTTACACTGTTACTAACGTTGGATCTTTTGGCAGTATTATGGGTACACCAATAATCAACCAACCTCAAGTGGGTATTTTAGCTTTAGGAGCTATCAGAAAAGTGCCGGCTGTGATAGAAACAAGTGAAGGTGACTTTATAGGTATTCGTTATAAAATGTTTCTATCACACTCGTATGATCACCGCGTTGTTAATGGTGCTATGGGAGGTATGTTTGTAAAGGCCGTTAAAGATTATTTAGAGGCTTGGGACGTTAATAGAGAAATATAAATATTTATAAATAGTTAAACTAAAGCCTAATCATTATAAGTGATTAGGTTTTTCTATTTTTGCAGTTATCTACTTTAAAAAGGCAATTTATGCAACTCAATCTTAATAAACCCATCTGTTTTTTCGATCTAGAAACCACTGGTGTTAATATTACAACAGATAGAATCGTAGAGATATCTGTCTTAAAAGTTTTTCCAAATGGAAATGAAGAACGAAAAACATGGCGTGTAAATCCTGAAATACCAATACCTAAAGAAGTTACAGCTATACACGGTATTTCAGATGATGATGTGGCAGATAAGCCTATATTTAAAGAGTTAGCAAAAGAGGTTTACAATATGATAAAAGATTCTGATTTGGGAGGATTTAACTCCAATCGTTTCGATATTCCTTTATTAGCAGAAGAAATGCTACGAGCTGAGGTAGATTTTGATATGAAAAACCGTCAAGCTATTGATGTTCAAACCATCTTTCATAAAATGGAACAACGAACATTGAGTGCTGCTTATAAATTTTATTGCGATAAGAATTTAGAAGATGCCCACAGTGCTGAAGCTGATACTAATGCGACTTATGAGGTTTTAAAAGCTCAAATTACAAAATATGATGAATTAGAAAATAATACTAAGTTTTTGGCAGAATTTAGTTCACGGAAAAAGTTTGCAGACTTTGCTGGTTTTATTGTGTATAACAAAAAGGGAGAAGAATGTTTTTCATTTGGTAAGCACAAGGGAAAGTTAGTAACAGAGGTTTTAGAAAAAGAACCGGGGTATTTTGGCTGGGTTTTAAATGCTGATTTTCCGTTGTATACCAAAAAAGTGTTGACTAATATTAAATTAATAAGCTTAAATAATAAATTGGTATAGCTTTATGAAGCTAATTTGCATAGGCAGAAATTACACAGAGCATATTGAGGAATTGGAAAATGAAAGGCCAACAGAACCAGTTATTTTTCAAAAACCAGATTCGGCTATTTTATTAAAAAAACAACCTTTTTTCATCCCAGATTTTTCAGATGATATTCATTATGAAGTTGAGGTTTTAATCAAAATAAATAAGATAGGTAAGTACATTGATAAAAAATTTGCTCATAAATATTATGATGAAATTGGCTTGGGAATAGACTTTACAGCTAGAGATTTACAAAGTAAACTAAAAGCAAAGGGATTACCTTGGGAAAAGGCAAAAGCATTTGATGGTTCTGCTGTGGTAGGTAAATGGATACCAAAAAATGAATTTAATGATGTGAATGCCATTGAATTTTCCTTAAAAAAGAACGAAAATATTGTTCAAAAAGGAAATACTAGCCACATGTTATGGAAAATTGATGAAATCATAGAATATGTCTCAAAATATTTCACATTAAAGATTGGAGATATTATATTTACTGGCACCCCAGCTGGGGTAGGCAGAGTAATTGCTAATGATAAACTAAAGGGTTTTATAGAAAACAGAGAAATGTTTTCAATAACAATTAAATAATGGAACAACATTACAAATTATTCAGAGTGAAGGAATTGGCTGATAACGATGCAGATTTTATTGCAACTTTGGCAGAAGCGTTTTTGGAAGAAGTAGCACCAGATTTAGAGCGATTGAAAAATGCAGTAGCGGCTGAAGATTATCAAGAAGCCTATCAAGCTGCGCATAAAATGAAACCAACGGTAGATTTATTTGAACTTGGGGTTTTAGATACGCTTATAGAAGTTCAAGATTGGGGTAAGTTTACCAAAAAGGGAGAAGATATAACACCACAACTTGCTATTGTGGTTGATGCTGTTGAAAAAGCCTTAGCAGAAATAAAGTCAGATTTTAATTTGTAATGAATGCAAGCAGAAATAATTACCATTGGCGATGAACTTTTAATCGGGCAGGTAATTGATACCAATTCTGCATTTATAGCAAAACAGCTTAATAAAATTGGTATTTCTATTTATCAGGTAACTTCAGTTCAAGATGATAGAAACCATATTCTTAAAACATTAAAAGAAGCAGAAAGCAATTCAGACATCATTATTCTAACCGGTGGTTTAGGACCCACTAAGGATGATATTACAAAAAAAACCATAGCAGAGTATTTCAATGATACCTTAGTAAGAGATGATTTGGTATTGAAAAATATTGAACACCTCTGGAAAAGTTATATTGGTGGTAAATTACTTCAGGTAAATAAAGATCAATCTCTGGTACCATCAAAATCTACGGTTTTAATGAATAAATTAGGTACTGCTCCGGGCATGTGGTTTGATAAAGGTGAAAAAACCTTTGTGTCGCTTCCAGGTGTGCCTTATGAGATGTCTACCCTAATGGAACAGTATGTCATTCCTAAATTAAAAGAGAAGTACAATTGTCCGTTTATTATGCACAAAACGTTGTTGGTTTACGGAATAGGAGAAAGTGCTTTGGCTGCTAGAATAGAAGACTGGGAAGATGCCTTACCAAAAGACATGCGATTAGCCTATTTGCCAAATTTAGGCAAAATGAGATTGCGCTTATCAACAAAAGGGTTTGATGAAATAAAGCTTAAGGAAAGAGTAGATGCTGAAATTGAAAAGGTTATTCCATTAATTAAGAATGAATTTTTTGGTTTTGAGGATGAAGAAGGTTCTGCTGAAATAATCATAGCAAAACAACTAACTAAAATAGGAAAAACTCTTGCTATAGCTGAAAGTTGTACTGGAGGTCTTTTAGCAGAACAGTTTACAAAGCATTCAGGAGCATCTGCATATTTTAATGGAGGTGTGGTGACTTATTCTACAGAATCAAAAAAGAGTGTTTTAGGAGTCTCAAAAGAAGTTATTGATAGTCATTCTGTTGTTAGCGGCCCGGTTGCAGAAGCTATGGCAAGCAATTCATTAAAATTGTTTGATTCAGATTTTGCAGTTGCAACCACAGGAAATGCAGGGCCAACAAAGGGGGAGTCCGATGCTGAGGTTGGAACAGTATACATTGCTATAGCTAGTAAAAGTAGAGTATATTCAGAAAAGTTTAACTTAGGAAATCACAGAATAAAAGTACTAAATAAAGCTGTTAATAAAGCCCTAGAAATGTTGCTGAAAGAAATTTTTAAAAATTGATAATAATAAGATTGTCATAATATAAAGATTTTGTATATTTGCACCTCGATTTTAAGCAACAAAATTTAAAGTTATATATAATGTCAAGAGTTTGTGAACTTACAGGAAAGAAGGCAATGGTTGGTAACAACGTGTCTCATGCATTAAACAGAACTAAGCGCAAATTTAACGCTAACTTAGTTAAGAAACGTTTTTACATTCCAGAAGAAGATAAGTGGGTAACTTTAAAGGTATCAACATCTGCATTGAAGACTATTAATAAAATAGGTATTTCTGCGGCAATTAAGGAAGCAAAAACTAAAGGTTTTTTAAAATAAATAGCTGCGTTAAAAAAGATATTTAGAAATGGCAAAGAAAGGTAACAGAATTCAAGTAATTTTAGAGTGCACAGAGCACAAAGCTTCTGGTCAACCAGGAACTTCAAGATATATTACTACAAAAAATAAAAAGAATACGCCAGATAGAATGGAACTTAAAAAATTCAATCCTATTCTTAAGCGTATGACAGTTCACAAAGAGATAAAATAATAGAGTCATGGCAAAAAAAGCAGTAGCATCGTTACAAACAGGATCAAAAAGGTTAACTAAAGCCATCAAAATGGTAAAGTCACCTAAAACAGGAGCTTATATGTTTGTTGAATCTATTATGGCTCCAGAACAAGTTAACGACTTTTTAAACAAAAAGTAAACATACTTTTATCAAGATATTACAAACTGCTTTCTTTTTTAAGAAGGCAGTTTTTTTATGTTTATATTTGAGCAGTTTCTGCCAAAATAGCAGTATAAAATTGTGGTAAAGAAATTGCAATTAGAATCTGGACGTTAGATAATCTATATTTAAAAGCGCTTCTACAAGTACCACAACCCCTGATGTAAATTGGAGAATCGTTTAGTTTTTACTAGACAGATAAACAAATAAACGAATAAAAAAGTAAATGAGTCTTTTTAAAAAAATATTTTCCTCTGAAAAAAAGGAAACTTTAGATAAAGGTTTAGAGAAGTCTAAAAGCAGTTTTTTTGGTAAATTAAGTAAGGCTGTTGCTGGAAAATCAAAAGTAGATGATGAGGTTTTAGATAATTTAGAAGAGGTGCTTGTTACTAGTGATGTTGGTGTAAATACAACTTTAAAAGTAATTGAGCGTATTGAAGAGCGTGTGGCTAAAGATAAGTACCTAGGAACAGATGAATTAAATCAAATCCTCCGTGAAGAAATAGCAGCTTTACTAAGTGAAACCAATGTAGGGGAAGAAACAGAGTTTATAATACCAAAAGATAAAAAACCATACGTAATCATGGTGGTTGGTGTAAACGGCGTTGGTAAAACAACAACTATTGGTAAGCTAGCATATCAGTTTAAAAAGCAAGGATTAAAGGTGGTTTTGGGTGCTGCAGATACTTTTCGTGCAGCAGCAATAGACCAACTTCAAGTTTGGGCAGATAGAGTAGAAGTTCCTATTGTGAAACAAAGTATGGGCAGTGACCCTGCTTCTGTAGCGTTTGATACGTTACAAAGTGCTGTAACTCAAAATGCTGATGTGGTAATCATTGATACTGCAGGGCGTTTGCACAATAAGGTGAATCTTATGAATGAGCTTACAAAAGTAAAACGCGTCATGCAAAAAGTTGTAGCTGATACGCCTAATGATGTGTTGTTGGTATTAGATGGTTCTACGGGTCAAAATGCTTTTGAGCAAGCCAAACAATTTACAGCGGCTACAGATGTAACATCTTTGGCTGTAACAAAGTTGGATGGAACCGCTAAAGGAGGTGTGGTAATAGGTATATCAGATCAATTTAAAATACCCGTGAAATATATTGGTGTAGGGGAAGGTATTGAAGACTTGCAAGTGTTTAATAAATACGAATTTGTGGATTCGTTTTTTAAGTAACAACCTGTTTGTTGTTATCAGAAAACAAATAGTTTATTCAGTTTTTTCCATAGTTCATTGTCAAAATTACTTGGGCCAGACCTCACCTTTTTTGCTTTGTCACCCATCCTTACAATAACCAAATTTTTACTTGGTACTACGTATAGTTTTTGGTCGTTTTTACCCAAGCCCGCAATGAGGTCATCTGGGGCATTCGGTATTAATTTTCCCTTGAATTCTTTAGTTAAAGCTGGTAGCCTAAAACTATCTTTTCCGTTAAGCCACCATAAATAGCCATAGCTTTCATTCTGATTTTGGGAGGTATTTACCATGGCGCTAAAATATTCAGGGTCATTTAAAATTGGAGTGTTATTCCAAATACCTTTATTTAGGTTTAGAAGTCCAAATCTAGCCATACTTCTAGCATTACTATAAAAAGGTTTGGCATATCCAAGACGCTTCCATTCGCCCTGCATCCCTATTTTATCTCGTAACTTTTCATTGAAATACGACTCAAAGCTTTGTTTAACAGCTCCTGATACTATGTTGTGAGTTTTTGTGTATCCAGCATTATGATAATACCAAAAACTTCCAGGAGCATTTTTGTAGGTTAGGCACCTTGGCAGAGTACAATTCTTATTCATTACAGTATAGTCTAAACCAGTAGTCATTGTAAGATGGTGTTTCAAAGTTATTTTACTTTCTTGGTTTTGTGTCATGTTAGACCAACCTTTACCTAGATAGTCACTTGATGAGTTGTCTATATTTAAATAACCTTCATCTTGGGCAATTCCAACAGTAAAAGCTACTAAAGTTTTGCCAGCAGAATACCATGGTAAGTTTGATGCAGCATTGGTATCACTATCATACCATTCCATGACAATTTTTCCATCCTTCAAGATAATAAAGGCTTTTGTGCTATTTTCTTCAATATAATCAATTAAGGGTTGAAGTTGTGATACATCCCATCCAGTTTCATTGATATTAATAGCCTCCCATGTGTCAGAATTTAAGGGAGGAAAATATAAATTTCTCTTGTGATCACTTTGTGAAAAAGTATTTACTATAGCTGTGATTACTAAGCTAAATGATAGAATTATTCTTTTCATAAATAATCTTTTAAATAAGACACCTAAAGATATTAAAGGTTTAACTTTAAAATATGCAATAATATATCATAAACCATTCCGTATCTTTGCGCCCACATTTAATTATGGTATGAGAACAAAGACTTTAAAGAAAAATAAGATTAATGTAGTTACCCTTGGTTGCAGTAAAAATGTTTACGACAGTGAAGTGCTAATGGGACAACTAAAGGCTAGTGGTAAGGATGTTGTTCATGAAGAGGATGGCAATATCGTTGTTATTAACACCTGCGGATTCATTAACAATGCTAAAGAAGAAAGTGTTAATACCATTCTGGAATTTGTTCAAAAAAAAGAAGAAGGTGAAGTAGATAAGGTATTTGTTACAGGATGTTTGAGTGAGCGTTATAAACCAGATTTACAAAAGGAAATTCCAGATGTAGATCAGTATTTTGGAACAACAGAACTACCTGGTTTATTAAAAGTGTTAGGAGCCGATTACAAGCACGAATTGATAGGGGAACGTTTAACTACAACACCTAAAAACTATGCTTATTTAAAGATTGCAGAAGGATGTGACAGACCCTGTAGTTTTTGTGCTATTCCTATCATGCGCGGCAAACACAAAAGCACACCTATTGAAGAGGTAGTTACAGAGGCTGAAAAATTGGCTGCCAAGGGAGTAAAAGAATTAATTCTCATAGCTCAAGATCTAACCTATTACGGTTTAGATTTATATAAAAAACGAAATCTTGCAGAATTACTTGAGGCTTTGGTTAAGGTTGAAGGTGTAGAGTGGATTCGATTACATTATGCCTTTCCAACAGGTTTTCCTATGGATGTTTTGGAGGTTATGAAACGAGAACCAAAAGTTTGTAATTATATCGATATTCCATTACAGCATATTTCAGATGCCATTTTAAAAAGTATGCGCAGAGGAACCACCAAGGAAAAGACTACTAATTTGATTAAAGAGTTTAGAGCAGCCGTTCCAGAAATGACTATTCGTACCACATTGATTGTTGGATATCCTGGTGAGACAGAAGAAAATTTTCAAGAGTTAAAACAATGGGTGCAAGATATGCGTTTTGAACGTTTGGGGTGTTTTACGTACTCTCATGAAGAGAATACGCATGCCTATAATTTAGAAGATGATGTTCCTGAAGAGGTTAAAATTTCTAGAGCTAACGAGATCATGGATATTCAATCTCAAATATCATGGGAGTTGAATCAAGAAAAAATAGGGCAGACATTTAAAGTTGTTATTGATAGAAAAGAAGGCAACTATTTTGTTGGAAGAACGGAGTTTGATTCTCCTGATGTGGATAATGAGGTTTTAATTGATGCCACTCAAACTTATTTAAAAACGGGTGAGTTTACAACTGTTAAAATTACTGAAGCAGAAGATTTTGATCTTTATGGAGAGGTAGTAAATTAATTGTTGGAGAGTAACTATGAATTTATTTTGTATCCTTTGTGTAGTGCAAATACATATTGTTTGCTGTTAAACAATTACTTTTTGGAAGTATGGATAATGTCTTTTCTGAATTTTTAAACAGCCTTAGTTCAGATTCACTTTGTGTATTGGATACATCAATACCTAAGTCTGAATACATACCAATCGATTTATCAGAATTAAACAAAAACTTATCTAAGATTGACGTTTCGTCTACATTAAAGCTGGGGCAATACATCGATAATTACATTAGAAAACATAGTGCTACAGTAGCTTACGGAGGTTATTTAGAAGTCCGAAACATTTACAAAAGAAGTCAGCATTTTAGTAGATATATTGAAGAAGAACGTAATATACATTTAGGCATTGACTTTTGGTGTCAAGAAGGAACTCCAATTTGTTCGCCTTTAGAGGGTAAGATTCATAGCTTTAAAAACAACACCAATTTTGGAGATTATGGACCAACATTAATATTGGAACATAATATTGGTGATGTTATTTTTTATAGTCTCTATGGGCATTTAAGTTTAAACTCTATTCAAGGTTTAAAAGAAGGTAGCACTTTTGAAAAAGGAGAACGAATAGGAGAGTTAGGAGATGAAACTGTAAATGGTAATTACCCACCACATCTACATTTTCAAATTATAAAAGATTTACAGGCTAATCAAGGCGATTATCCGGGAGTCTGTTCAAAAAAGGATTTAGATTTTTATTCTGAAAATTGTCCGAACCCAAATTTACTCTTACAGTTATAATTTTTCAATATGCAATTAAGATTAAACTAAAAATCCCGATAAGCTATTTTCGGGATTTTATCTTACGTTATACGAAGTATATTATGTTTTCTTCAATTGCCTTTTAATTTTAGAAATAGCATTTTCAATAGATTTTTCAGGTTCAATAATATTGTATTCACCCCAAAACTCAGGGTCTGAAAAACCTGAAGCTTGATCTGTTAATATAGTAGATGGACGCAACATTTGTTTTTCAATCTTAGCAACCTTTGTGTTGGTAATTTCCCAATCAGTAACAGCCATTTCACTATTTAAAGTATATATACTGTTAAATAATTTACCTTTCCAATTCACCTTAAAACTTAACAAAATGTTGCTGTAAGCATAATGCCATTTTCCATTTTGTATACGATATTTTACTCTATACGTTGCTTTTGTTGGATATACGTCAACTTTTCTTGGTTTTTTACGCACAAACATTTGACTTGCCAGATGTCTATTCTCAACATTTAAACTATAAACCGCATTGGTTAAAGCCAATGTAGAAGCATCTATAAATAGTTTGCCATAATACAAAGGGTCTTTAATGAAAGGATTCTGTTTGAAGTTAACCACATAAACTAATTTTTTATCAATGTTTGTAGACTCATCAAAACTAAACTCGTAATCATCAATGTCCTCTTCGGTAAATATATACTCTGGGTACTTTACCAAATCGGTATATATATTGCTAAAAGGTCCTCCTTGAAGTTTTAAAGCTAGAGTATCCAATCTATCATAATTTGTGTTTTTTCTGGCCTTCACTAATTCAATATTATCTTTTCTGTAATTTGTATAAGGCTGTTTGTGAATTTTAACAACAGCTTCAGATAGTGAGGCATTTTTTTTTCTTTTCTTAATAGTCTCTCTGTAAAACGCCGTCATTAAAGTATTATCATTATTGTACAATCTTCCTTTTTTTTGAAGTGTTTGAAGCACTAATTCTTTAGCATTTGAAGGTCTAGCAACTAAACTAACAGCATCTAGAGTAGTGACAGCAGGAGTGAGTTCAATTTTTGTACTTCCTTTAAAAGAAGCAATGTCAATTTCTTTGGTCTCATAACCTAGGTGTGTGATAACAACAACACCCTCACTATGTTCTGTAGGTACTTTTAAAAGAAATTCACCATCAATATTTGTAACCGTACTAATATTGGTTCCTTTTATTACCAAATCAGTAAAGACCAAGCGGTCGTTATTACTTTTATCAACTATAATACCTTCAATTTCAAGGAATTTTGATATGTTTTGGGCAGTAAAACTACTGGTGCCACAAATTGCAAACAAGCAAAGCGCCACCAAAAACCGACTAAAAATATTTTTCTTTTTCATGACTTAATAAGTGTTAACGGGTTAAGTGACATTAATTTACGAAAAAAAAATCTATGATTACTAAGAGGACTCTTAGATTTAACATTTGATTAGTAAAACTATTTTTGTTTGATCTACAAATCAGTATAATGAAGAGATTCCCAAATAAACTCTTAACTTATTTTTTAGAATTTTTGAATTTTAATAACTGTATATTTACTTCAAAAATGTGTTTTTATGCCAATAGACACCATTTCGTTTAAAAAAGCGGGTTATTTTTCATCATTAATCTGTGATTATTTAGCTGAAACCCCTGAATTAAAAACTTTTTATAATAGATTTCCTTCTATTAATAATTTCAGAGATCAGATTCAAGAGAAAAAAAATGCTATTGAAGCCCAAACAAGAAGTATATTGGTTAATGCCTTAAAGAAGCAATATCTGAATACCGATACTTCAGAATTAACTATTCAGAACATAGAATTACTTGAAAAGGAAAACGCTTTTACAATAACCACTGGTCATCAACTCAATTTATTTACTGGTCCGCTCTATTTTTTGTACAAAATAGTGTCTGCTTTAAACCTTTCTAAAGAATTAAAAGAAAAATATTCTAATTACCACTTTATTCCTGTGTATTGGATGGCAACCGAAGACCATGATTTTGATGAAATTAATTATTTCAATTTTAAGGGTAAAAAAATACAATGGAATAGAAGCGCAAAAGGAGCCGTTGGAGAGTTATCAAATGAAGGGTTAGAAGACGTTTTTATGGTGTTAGAAAGTGAGTTTGGAAAAAGTAAAAATGCAAATGATTTAAAAGTACTTTTCAAAAAAGCTTATCTAAATCATAGTAATTTAGCTGATGCAACTAGGTTTTTGGCAAATGAGTTATTTAAAGAATACGGGTTGGTAATTATTGATGCAAATGATGTGGAATTAAAACGGTTGTTTATTCCTTTTGTAAAAGATGAATTGTTGAATAATACAGCTTTTAATGAAGTTTCTAAGACTAATGAGCAAATAAGTGAATTAGCCAAAGAACAATATCAAATACAGGTTAACCCAAGAGAAATTAATCTTTTTTATTTGGCTGAAAATTTAAGAGAGCGTATTGTTTTTGAAGAGAATAGTTTTAAGGTATTGAATACTGATATTAATTGGAGTTTAAATGAAATACAAGAAGAACTCAGTAAGCATCCGGAACGGTTTTCTCCAAATGTAATTATGCGTCCTTTATATCAAGAAGTTATTCTTCCTAACCTTTGCTATATTGGTGGTGGTGGTGAGCTAGCCTATTGGTTTCAATTAAAAGCTTATTTTGAAAAGGTTGAAGTCCCTTTTCCTATGTTGTTGTTGCGTAATTCGGTATTGATTAAAACTGAAAGTCAATCTAAAAAACTTCATAAGTTAAAAATTTCAAATGAAGATATCTTTTTAAAACGCAATGCTTTTATCAATAAAAAGGTTAGAGAAATATCTAACATCAATATTGATTTTTCTGAGCAAAAAGCGCATCTTCAAAAACAATTTGAAAACTTATACTCCTTAGCAGAACAAACAGATAAATCCTTTTTAGGTGCTGTAAAAGCGCAAGAAGCGAAACAAACAAATGGATTAAATAGATTGGAGAAGCGTTTGCTGAAAGCACAAAAGAAAGCGCTTTCAGATCAGGTGTCTAGAATGACAGAACTTCAAAATCAACTATTTCCAAATGGAAGTTTGCAAGAGCGCAATACTAATTTTACAGAGTTTTATTTAGAATATGGAGAGCAATTAATTCCGCAATTAATAGCCCATTTAAAACCACTTCAGGGAGAATTTTTAATATTAACTATGTAAAGTGTTTTTTAAACTATTATTTTTTTAATAATTCAGTTAGTTAATAACCTTTTTAAAAAAATCCATAATCGTAAATCGAAATTATAAAAACCTTTTTATTTTTGCGCATGCAACATGACAAGGTACTAATTTTAGACTTCGGGTCGCAATACACTCAGCTTATTGCGCGTAGAGTTAGGGAACTCAACATTTACTCCGAAATTCATCCATTCAATAAGATTCCATCAAATGTAGAAGAGTATAAGGCAGTAATACTTTCGGGTAGTCCCTTTTCTGTAAGAGGTGAAGAAGCTTTACATCCAGATTTAGCAGAAATACGAGGTAAAAAACCATTATTAGCAGTATGCTACGGGGCCCAATATTTAGCGCATTTTTCTGGAGGCGAAGTAGCGCCTTCAAATACGCGTGAGTACGGTCGAGCTAATTTATCATTTATAAAAGGTAACGAACCATTTTTTGCACATATTCACACAGGTAGTCAGGTTTGGATGAGTCATTCAGACACCATTAAACAATTACCCAATAATGGGGTGCTGATTGCAAGCACACATGACGTTGAAAATGCAGCTTACAGAATTAATGGCGAAGAAACCTATGCGATTCAATTTCATCCAGAAGTATATCATTCCACTGACGGAAAACAGCTATTAGAAAACTTTTTGGTAAGTATTGCTGGTTTGCATCAAGATTGGACACCAGATTCCTTTATAGAAGAAACGGTAGAGTTCATTAAGGAAAAAGTGGGTGATGATAAAGTAGTGCTTGGTTTATCGGGAGGAGTAGATTCTACGGTTGCTGCAGTGTTGTTAAACAAAGCCATAGGCAAAAACTTGTACTGTATTTTTGTTAATAACGGACTCCTTCGTAAAAACGAATTTGAAAACGTTTTAAATCAATATGAAGGCATGGGACTTAATGTTAAAGGTGTTGATGCTTCTAGTCGTTTTTTAGAAGCGTTAAAAGGTATTGAAGACCCTGAGTTAAAACGAAAAGCTATTGGTAATGCGTTTATAGAGGTTTTTGATGACGAAGCCCATAAAATAGAGGATGTAACTTGGTTAGCACAAGGTACCATATATCCTGATGTTATTGAAAGTGTTTCGGCAACTGGAGGGCCTTCTGCAACCATAAAAAGTCACCATAACGTTGGTGGATTGCCAGACTTTATGAAGCTTAAAATAGTAGAACCATTACGTGCAATTTTTAAAGATGAGGTACGTAGAGTAGGGAAGACTTTAGGTATAGATCCAGAACTTTTAGGGCGTCACCCATTTCCAGGCCCTGGTTTGGGAATCCGAATTTTGGGAGATATCACTGCTGAAAAAGTAAGAATTCTGCAAGAGGTAGACCATATCTTTATAAATGGTCTTAAAGAATGGGGATTATATGACAATGTATGGCAAGCAGGAGCCATGTTGCTTCCGGTAAATAGTGTTGGTGTTATGGGAGATGAGCGTACTTATGAGAAATGTGTGGCGTTAAGAGCAGTAGAAAGTACAGATGGTATGACTGCAGATTGGGTTAACCTTCCCTATGAATTCCTGCAAAAAACCTCAAACGATATAATAAACAAGGTAAAAGGCGTTAATAGAGTAGTTTATGATATTAGTTCAAAGCCACCAGCAACCATTGAGTGGGAGTAATTCTATGTAGTGTCTCAGCTATAGATACAGTTTTGCTTAATAATTAAGTTGTGGGTGTTATTTACAAATTATAAACTTTTTATAAGGTCGGTATCATCTTAATATTACAAAGTATCGTATATATTTATGTGATTTTGTAATATTATTAAATTGTATGCTGTAGTTGTTAGCTATTGTGTTAAAGCACTAGTATCATTTTGGCACGTTATATGATTTAACCAAAAAGGTAATGGGTGTTATTGCATCCTTAACGTCATAAAATTAGTTATATGAGTAAATACTTTTTCGTTTTTTGTTTCTTACTTTTTTTTAGTTTCAGCTTAGCTCAAGCTCAAAATCATACAGTTCATAGAGTAAAAAAAGGTGAAACCATTGAAGGTATAGCAAAACGATACTATGTAACCCCTTTTGATATTTATACGCTAAATCCTGAGGCAAAAAAGGAATTAAAACCCAATACTATTTTAATCATTCCAAAATCTAAAGTTGAGGTAAAAACAACCATAGTAAAAGAGTTGCAGGGTTTTAAAACGCATAAAACCAAACGAAAAGAAACGCTTTACAGTTTGGCTAAAAATTATGATGTTTCGGAAGATGACATAAAGAAGCACAATACATTTTTGTATGCTAATCCGCTGCGTAAGGGAGATAAATTAAAGATTCCAATTTTTAAAACCAAAGAAGTGGTTGAAAAAGTAGAGCCCTATAAAACCTATATTGTACAACCAAAAGAGGGTAAGTGGCGCATTGCTTATAAATTTGGGATTACCGTTGCAGAGTTAGAATCTTTAAACCCTGAAATAGGGGAGGTTTTAAAAGAAGGGCAAGAAATTAAAGTGCCCAATATTGAAGATGATGCCGAAAAAGAAGTTGATGATCAATATAGTTACTACAAAGTATTACCAAAAGAAGGTTTTTACCGTTTAAAAATTAAGCTTGGTTTAGAACAAGATAAGTTAGAAGCTTTAAATCCTGAATTGAAAGAAACTGGATTAAAAGCAGGAATGATTTTGAAGATTCCTTTTAATGAATCAATTTCCAAAGAAGAGGAAAAAGGCAAAATTAGGTTGGTTGATAGTATTTCAGATTTTACAACCAAGCGTATTGCTATCATGTTACCATTTAGATTGAATAGAGTAGATTTTGATTCTATTGCTGGTACAAAAAGAAGTATAAAAAGCGACCCTTATTTAGATGCTTCGCTGGATTTCCATTCTGGTGTTTTAATGGCAGTTGATTCTCTAAAATTATTGGGTATTTCTCTTAAAATTGATGTGTATGACACCAAAAATGAAGTGAGTGAGGTTAGCCAGATTATTAATGAAAATGATTTTGAAGATTTAGATGCCGTAATTGGTCCGTTAACTTCTAAAACCTTTGAAAGAGCATCATCAGAATTAAGAAAGTACCAAGTACCTGTTGTGTCACCCATAGGAACTGATTTGAAGTTGTATGACAATGTGTTTCAGTCTAGAGCATCAGATGGGTTATTAAAAACTAAAGTGATAAATTTTGTAAAATCTGATACTTTGATGAGTAACATTGTGATTGTGGCAGATTCTAAGCACACTGTTGTTTCCAATAATTTAAAACAGGAATTTATAGGGGCTAAACAAGTGTTTTCCAGAAAAGACAAAGAGGGTGTAGATAAATATTATGTAAACAGACAGGATATAGAAGATGTTTTAAAGCCAGGTAATAATATTGTGTTTTTAGAAACTAAAGATGTTGGATTTGCGTCAAATGTTACCAGTATTTTAGCATCTTTAATTCAGAAAGAAAATGAAGAAGAGCACATTGAGCAAAGAGATATTATATTGGTAACAACTGATTTTAATAAGGCTTTTGAAGGCGATGAAATTTCAAATGAGCATTTGTCTAAGCTTCAATTTCATTATGCAACCACATCAAAAAACTATAATGAGAATAATGCATTTGCTAAAAAATATGAGGAAACTTATCATATAACTCCCAACAGAAGAGCTGTAAAAGGATTTGATTTAACTATGGACGTAGTGTTGCGATTAGTATCATCAGACGATTTATTCATGTCTGTAAATAAGGCTCCTTTAACAGAATATGTAGAGAATAAATTCTCATATAAGAAGAAGCTTTTTGGTGGCTTTTATAATGATGCCATATATTTGGTAAAGCATCAAGATTTAGCCATTGTTGAAGTAAAGCAATAAGAATTTAGTGTTTCCCGTTTATAGCTTTGTTGGAAGTTGTTTGATGAGAGTTAATTAAAAAACCTACTTATGTTTATTAGAACTTTTTTTGTGTTAAGCTGTTTTTTGCTGGTTCATAAAGAACCTGTTTTATCATGGCGAGATTCTTATAAATTAACTTGGTCTGATTTTAAAGGAAACCCAGATAGACTTTCTAGTGCTGTTGCAATAACCGCATCTGGAATTACTTTTGGTTTTTCAGTTAAACAGAGTGATGGAAAGGTAGTAAGTTTTAAAACCGATATCGATGCCCATTTTTATCCAAAGCAGTCTTGGTATAAACCAGAAAAAGCCAGTAGTCATGTTTTGCAGCATGAACAATTACATTTTGATATTACAGAATTGCATGCTAGAAAGTTTAGACATAGGGTAAGCAAATTAATGGTAACTGGTAATATTAAAGAGGTATTACAAAAAATTCATGAAGACATAAACAAAGAATTAACAGCTGTTCAGAACAGTTATGATACTGAAACCAACTATTCAAGACTTACTTCAGCACAAGCCAAATGGCAATCTTATATTAAAGAAGAACTTAAAAAGTATGCTAAATACAAGTCTAATTAATGATCCCAGATAAAGACTTTCTCATAAAGTTGGCACAGACTAAAATGCCCTATGGTAAATATAAAGACCGCTATTTAATAGACTTGCCAGAATATTATGTGGTTTGGTATTATAGAAAAGGGTTTCCTAAAAATAAATTAGGTGATATGCTCACCACTGTGTATGAATTAAAAGTAAATGGATTAGAGTATTTGGTTAAGAATATTAAGGAGCAATACACTAAGTGAATTTTAAGTATTTTTATCTTATTATACGCTGAAATGAATTCAACTCAAGTGAATAAGATGCAATGATATAAGCTTACCAAAAGTTGAGCATTGGCTTTAGAAATAAAATAGTTTTTAGATTAATTATTATATTTTTAGGCATTCTATATAAGAACCATGCAACAAACCACTAACACTATTTTAATGGTGCGTCCTATTCATTTTAGGATGAACGAACAAACTGTAGTTAATAACTATTATCAAAGAGTTATTGATAATGTTTTACCAGCTTCAATTAATAAAAAGGCCCAAGAAGAGTTTGATGCTTATGTTGAAAAGCTAAGGTCTTTTGGGGTTCAAGTTGTTGTGGTGTCAGATACAGAGGATTTTGATACCCCCGATTCTATTTTTCCAAATAATTGGATTTCATTCCATCAAGATGGTACGGTAGCTATTTATCCCATGTTCGCCGAAAACAGACGTCATGAACGCAGAGAAGCTATTTTAGATACGCTTGAGGAAAGCGGTTTTTTAATTAAAAATATAGTTGATTATACCGCTGCTGAAGATGAAGATATCTTTTTAGAAGGTACTGGAAGTGTTGTTTTAGATAGGGCAAATAAAAGGGCATATTGTGCCTTATCACCAAGAGCTGATGAAGATTTGTTTATTGAGTTTTGCGAAGATTTTGAATATACTCCCATTATTTTTAATGCTAATCAAACGGTAAATGATGTGCGCAGGCCAATTTATCATACAAACGTCATGATGTGTGTGGCAGAGACCTTTGCCGTAATTTGTTTAGATGCTATTGATGATAAAAAAGAACGCAAGAATGTGATTAAGCATTTAAAAGATACCAATAAGGATGTGATTGCTATTTCTGAAGCACAGGTAAATAGTTTTGTTGGCAATATGTTACAAGTACGTGGCGCAAATGAGCAATTGTTTTTAACTATGAGTCAATCGGCACATGATAGTTTAATGTTAAATCAAATTAACCAGATTAAAAAACATTGCTCAATTATATTTAGCCCATTAGATACTATTGAAGCTTGTGGAGGAGGTAGTGCCAGATGTATGATGGCCGAAGTGTTTTTGCCTAAAGTTTAATACTATGTATTGGAAGGTTTAGATTTTGGTAGCTGAACATAGAATGTACTTCCAACATTTAATGTGCTTTCAACCCAAATTTTACCGTGGTTTAATTCTACAAGTTCTTTACAAATTGAGAGCCCTAAACCGGTGCCTTTTTCATTACTGGTTCCAGTAGTTGTAAAAGAGGTGTTTTTAAACAGTTTCCCTAAATTTTCTTTAGAAATTCCAACACCAGTATCAGCAATACTCACAATGCAACTACCATTGCTTATGTGGTTTGAAATTGTTATGGTATCCCCTTTTTTACAAAACTTTATAGCGTTTGCTAAAAGGTTTTGTACAACAATTTCAAACATACTGCGGTCTGCATAGGCAAAATCTCGAAGAGAATGATCTATGAGCGTAATGCCTTTATTTTCTATACGTTGTTCAACAAGTTTTACCTTATCTTCAAACACTTCCTGAATATCAAACAGGCTTGGTTTAGGCTCTAAAGATTGCATTTGAGACTTAGACCAGTTCAATAAGTTAAAGAGTAACAAAGATGCATTGTTAGCATTTTCACTTAGCTCTGGTATTAGCTTATCAAATTCTTCTCTAGATAAAGAACCATCACTCAACAAGCCAATAAAACCATTAATGGAGGATAAGGAATCTTTTAAATCATGTGATACGATGGAGAATAACTTGTCTTTAACATTATTAATACTTTCAAGATGTGCTATTTGTTCTTCGTATGCCTGTTTTTGTAAGTCGGTTTTAATATTTTTTTCTTCTAATTCTTGAGTGTATTTTATAGTCTCATTTCGCTTAAAGTGAGCTAAAATTAAAAAAGTTGCCACAATAGCTAAGGCAGCCAAAAGGGCATAGAAAAGTATCTTGAATTTACCAAGCGTGTTTGAATCTTTAGTAGAAAAATCCTTATTATTCTCTTTGAAATTTGAATCTGTATTTGGTTGATCAAAATTAGGGTCTAATTCAAGTGCAACCTCAGAGTCTGCTTTAGTGTTAAATGAAGACGTTTTTTTATCCAATTCGTTTTTTAAGTTATAATACTCGCGTTGCCATACAAAAGCTTTGTCAAATCTTCGTTTGGTAGAGTCTAAAGCGGTCATGAGTTTGTAATGTTTCAACAACTCTTCCTTGTTGTCTAACTCTTTTGCAATGGCTCCAGCTTGTAATAATTGACGTTCGGCAACAATAAGTCTGCTTTTTCGTAAATTTAAGTCACCCAGGTTGTTTAAAACTGGAAGTAAACCATTCCTATCCTCACTTCTTATATTAATATTATAGGCCTGTACCAAGTATTCGGTGGCTTTATTATAGTCGTTAAATTTTAAATATTCACCACCCAATTTTGAATAAATCTTTCCCCTAGTAGAATTATCAGTATTATTAGTTAATACTTTTTCATAATACTCAATAGCTTTTCGGTGTTCTTTTTTCTGCGAATACAATTCCGCTAAAGCCATGTTGGAATCATTTATACCATCAGAATCTTCTAATTGTTCTTGAACATGTAAGGCCTTAATGTAAAACGCAATGGCTTTATCAGGAGCATTGACACTATTGTATGCCTTAGCAAGATTACTATAAGCTAGTTTCAGTTCTTCTTTTAGGTCTTGCTTTTCAAGTTCGTTTATTGCAGCTAATGAATATTGAAGCCCTTTAGAAAAGTTACCACGTTTAATTTCAATCAAGCCAATGTTATTATTCACTTTAGCAACACCAAGTGTATCGTTTAAATCATTGTATAGGTTTTTGGCTTTATTGTAACCGCTTAACGCATTAATGTAGTCATCTTTTTGGGCATAAATCAATGCTTTGTAAAAAGTAATATCGGCAACACCTTTTTTGTAATTAATGTCATTAGATAGCTTTTCGCTTAAAAGAATATAATCAAATGCTTTGTTATATTCTTCAAGGTTATATAGCGCTTGTATGAGTTGTAGAGAGGTGTCAACTTTTAAGGAGTCTTGCTTTTGATACGCTAATTTTATGGTAAGACTATCTATTTCTGCGGTTTGTGAAAACCCCAGAAGCGTAATCAAAATAAAACCTAACGTAATTAATTGCTTCATATAATGTTCACCTTGAAACTTCTTCTATATAAAGTTTTCCACTGTTGAGGGAGAAAAAAGAATACTTTAATACGTGTTAAGTTAAAATGTTTATTAGTTGACTGCGAAAATGATTTTTTAATGAATAATTAATAGCTCTGTTTAACAAAATTTCAAAAAAGACCTTTCAAAATCTAATTTCTAGGTTTTACTACCAATATATTAGATAAAATGAAGCTTAAAAATTAGTCTAAAAATCGACGAATAGATTAACGGCAATAATCATAGAAAAAAAGCACTTTTGTCGATAAAATGCATGTGTTTATATAATCTTTTGAGGTGTTTAATTTAAGGTGTTGTTGTTGAGTGTTTTATGTATTATCCTATGCGGCATGGTAAAGAAATTTTAAGCCTGTATTTTTACTACAAAGCTTTTATAAAAGTTTTATCTTTGCGCATCAAAAATAAAGACCGATACATGAGCCTTCAAGAAACCTTATCTAATCAAGTGAAACAAGCGGTTTTAGCTTCTTTTAGCGTTGAAATCGAATCTGTTGAATTTCAGGCAACCAGAAAGGAGTTTGCAGGAGATATTACAGTGGTGGTGTTTCCTATGCTAAGGTATGTAAAAGGAAATCCGGTAGTTATTGGTGAAACCATTGGTAATTACCTAGTTGATAATGTGAATGATGTTAAGGCTTTTAATGTGGTTAAAGGCTTTTTAAATATTGAAATTAGCGATTCTTATTACTTAAGCTTTTTTAATAGAATAAAGGATAATCATGCCTACGGATTTGTAAACTCAAACCCCAATGAAAAGGCTATTATGGTGGAGTACTCTTCACCTAATACCAATAAGCCGCTCCATTTAGGACATATTAGAAATAACTTGTTAGGGTACAGTGTTGCAGAAATTTTAAAAGCAGCAGGAAAGAAGGTATACAAAACGCAAATTATTAACGATAGAGGTATTCATATTTGTAAAAGTATGTTGGCTTGGAAATTATTTGGTAATGGTGAAACACCTGAAAGCACTGGATTAAAAGGAGATAAGTTGGTTGGGAATTACTATGTGAAGTTTGACCAAGAATATAAAAAGGAAATTGAAAACTTAGTAGCTGAAGGAAAAACACTTGATGAAGCAAAAAAAGAGGCGCCAATTCTTTTAGAAGCCCAAGAAATGCTTAGAAAGTGGGAGGCAGGAGATGAAGAAATAGTGTCACTTTGGAAAACTATGAACGGATGGGTATATGATGGTTTTAATGAGACCTATACAAACTTAGGTGTTGATTTTGATACCTTGTATTACGAAAGTAATACCTATTTGTTAGGAAAGGAATTTGTAGCCGAAGGATTAAAATCTGGGGTGTTTCATACCGAAAAAGATGGTTCTGTTTGGTGCGATCTAACCGATGCGGGGCTTGATAAAAAAATAGTACAGCGTGCCGATGGAACGGCGGTTTATATGACCCAAGATATTGGAACAGCCATACAGCGTATTAAAGATTTTCCTGATGTAGGAGGTATGGTTTATACCGTTGGAAATGAGCAAGATTACCACTTTCAAGTGTTATTTTTAATTCTGAAGAAACTTGGGTTTGACTGGGCTAAAAATCTATATCATTTAAGTTATGGCATGGTAGATTTACCTAGCGGAAAAATGAAGAGCCGGGAAGGAACTGTGGTTGATGCCGATGATTTAATTGATGAAATGGCAGCTACGGCTGAAGAAATTTCTAATGAACTAGGGAAGCTAGAAGGATATACCGAAGTTGAAAAGAAAGCCTTATATAAGACCATTGGTTTAGGAGCTTTAAAGTATTATATCTTAAAGGTAGATCCTAAAAAGCGTATTCTTTTTGATCCGAAAGAGTCTATAGATTTTCAGGGAAATACAGGCCCTTTTATTCAATATACCTATGCCAGAATTCAATCTATTTTACGAAAAGCTAATTTAGATGCCAGTGTCACACTGAGCGCAGTCGAAGTGTCTTTGCATATCAAGGAAAAGGAATTATTAAAACAATTACAGTTATTTCCTGAAGTCATTCAAAATGCAGCAGCACAACATAGTCCTGCCTTGATAGCTAATTATACGTACGATTTGGTGAAAGAGTTTAATTCCTTTTACCAAAACGTATCAATTTTAGGAGCAGACAATAAAGATGAAAAAATCTTTAGGGTACAACTTTCTAGAGTTGTTGCTAATACCATTAAAAATGCCTTTCGTGTTTTAGGGATCAAAGTACCAGAGCGCATGTAATACTAAACAATTTATAAAAAAAACTCCAGATAGATTACTATCTGGAGTTTTTTTGTTTTATGAGATTCCTGTTTTCACAGGATTTGGCTATTCATCAACCAAAACCCAATCACCTTTGGCAATTAAAGGTTCGGCTTGCTTGTATTTTAAAGTTTTATTTTCACCATTAATAACATGTTTTATGGTAACACGATCGTTACGCCCTATTTTAGGTTTGTCGCGTACAATGGTTTCTACCACTTGTGGCTGGCGTTGGGTATTACCTGCAGCTCTACTTTCGGCAGAACGTTCATCAAGATTAGGAATTTCTTCTTTAGTGGTTTGCACTTTTTCTTGTTTTCTGGCACGTGCTTCTTGAATGTTATTTTGGGTTTCTTGTGGTAGTTCTCCCTTAAATAAAAATGAAATAACATCTTTATTAACCTGATCAATCATTGATTTGAATAACTCAAAAGCTTCAAATTTATAAATCAATAATGGGTCTTTTTGCTCATGAACCGCCAATTGTACTGATTGCTTCAGTTCATCCATTTTACGCAAATGCGTTTTCCAAGCATCGTCAATAATGGCTAGTGCAATATTCTTTTCAAAATCAGTAATTAACTGCTTACCATTGGTTTCATAAGCTTTTTCAAGATCTGTTACCACATTTAGGCTTTTAACACCATCGGTAAACGGTACTACGATACGTTTGTATTTATCACGTTGGGTTTCGTATACATTTTTAATAACAGGAAAAGCAATATCGGCATTACGTTCCATTTTATCGCGGTAATGCTCAAAGGCAGCTTTATATATTTTTGAGGTTATTTCTTGCTCTGATAAGCTTGTGAATTCTGCTTCAGTAATAGGCGAACTCATTGAGAAATAACGAATCAGTTCAAACTCAAAATTTTTGTAATCATTAGCACCTTTATTGGTTTGGGCAATACCTTCGGAAGTGTCAAAAATCATGTTTGCCAAATCTACACGAAGGCGTTCGCCATGTAGGGCGTGTCTTCTACGCTTGTAAACCACTTCACGTTGTGCGTTCATTACATCATCATACTCTAATAATCGTTTGCGAACACCAAAGTTGTTTTCCTCAACTTTCTTTTGAGCACGCTCAATAGATTTTGAAATCATGGAATGTTGAATCACTTCGCCTTCTTTTAGCCCCATACGGTCCATCATTTTGGCAATACGTTCGCTACCAAATAAACGCATAAGGTTGTCCTCTAAGGATACATAGAACTGGGAGCTACCAACATCTCCTTGACGACCAGCACGACCTCGTAACTGGCGGTCTACACGACGTGAGTCATGACGCTCGGTACCTACAATGGCTAACCCACCGGCTTCTTTAACCTCATCGGTTAACTTAATATCAGTACCACGACCTGCCATATTGGTAGCAATGGTTACTTGACCGCTTCTACCAGCTTGATCTACAATTTCAGCTTCTTTTTTATGTTGTTTTGCATTCAGTACGTTGTGAGGAATCTTTCTGATGCTTAACATTTTTCCCAATAACTCTGATATCTCAACCGAAGTTGTTCCAATTAAAACTGGGCGACCAGCTTTTGATAATTGGGTTACTTCATCAATAACAGCATTATATTTTTCACGCTTCGTTTTATAAACTAAATCCTCGCGGTCATCACGGGCTATGGGTTTGTTGGTTGGTATTTCAACCACATCTAATTTATAGATTTCCCAAAACTCACCGGCTTCAGTAACTGCTGTACCCGTCATACCAGATAGTTTTCGGTACATTCTAAAATAATTTTGTAACGTTACGGTTGCAAAAGTTTGGGTAGCATCTTCAATTTTAACGTTTTCTTTAGCCTCAATGGCTTGGTGTAAACCATCGCTATAACGACGCCCATCCATAATACGACCGGTTTGCTCATCAACAATCATCACCTTATTGTCAATAACTACATACTGCGTGTCTTTTTCAAATAGAGCGTAAGCCTTTAATAATTGATTTAAAGTGTGAATGCGTTCTGATTTTACGCCAAACTCCTTAAATAATTCTTCTTTAAGTTCAGCTTCCTTTTCTGGCGATAATCCTTGACTTTCAATTTTTGCAATCTCCATCCCAATCTCTGGCATTACAAAAAAGTTTGGATTGTCCTTTCCAGATAAATAATCAACACCTTTATCGGTTAATTCAATCTGGTTGTTTTTTTCGTCTATTACATAGTACAATTCCGCATCTACCTTAGGCATTTCACGGTTGTTGTCTTGCATATAGAAGTTTTCAGTTTTTTGTAAGAGTTGTTTAACACCTTCTTCACTCAAAAACTTTATGAGTGCCTTATTTTTAGGAATACCCCTATAAACACGAAGCAATTGGAAACCACCTTCTTTAGTGTCTCCTTCCTTGATAAGCTTTTTAGCTTCGGCTAAAACACCTGTTAAATATTTACGTTGAACATTAACAATGTCGTCAACTTTAGGTTTTAGTTCATTAAACTCATGGTGATCTCCCTTTGGAATGGGACCAGAGATGATTAAAGGGGTACGTGCATCATCAACCAAAACTGAATCCACCTCATCTACAATGGCATAGTGGTGTGGACGCTGCACTAAGTCACCAGGTGCGTGTGCCATATTATCACGCAAGTAGTCAAACCCAAACTCATTGTTAGTTCCGTAGGTAATATCAGCGTTATAAGCCTTTTTGCGGGCATCTGAATTTGGCTGATGGTAATCAATACAATCTACACTTAACCCATGAAACTCAAAAATAGGTGCCATCCACGCGCTATCGCGTTTTGCTAAGTAGTCGTTTACGGTTACTAAATGCACACCTTTACCGGCTATCGCGTTTAAGTACACAGGTAAGGTGGCCACCAAGGTCTTACCTTCACCAGTTTGCATTTCGGCAATTTTCCCTTGGTGTAATGCAATACCACCAATGAGCTGAACATCATAATGAATCATGTCCCATGTAATTGGTTTTCCAGCAGCATCCCAAGAATTGGACCATGTGGCGTTATCACCATCTAGTGATACATAGGTTTTTTCGGCAGATAGTGTTCTGTCAAATTCATTTGCTTTAACAGTAATGGTAGTATTATTCACAAACCGTTTAGCCGTTTCTTTAACCACGGCAAAAGCTTCTGGTAAGATTTCGTTTAAAACCCCTTCGGTAATGTCATATACAGTATCATGAAGTTTATCTATTTGTTCATAAATATCTTCACGTGCGTCAATATCTTCGGTGTTTTCGGCTTCTTCTGATAGTTTATTAATTTGCTCGTTTACATCTTTACATGCTTCTGCAATTTTCGATTTGAATTCAATTGTTTTATGACGTAATTCGTCATGAGTTAAGCCTTCAAGTGAAGACTCAAAAGATTTTATTTTATCAACAATAGGCATGATAGCCTTGACGTCTTGTTTAGATTTGTCTCCAACAAATACTTTTAAGACCGAATTTAAAAAACTCATATATTTTGTTTTATATTTTTCTTGTCATTCTGAATGTAATGAAGAATCTGCTTTAGTTCAAGAGATTCTTCGACTCCGAATATATTCGGAATGCTCTGAATGACATAGATTATTTTTTTTGTTATAGCTAGAACTAACATTCAAAGATACATTATGTTAGGGTGTTTCATAAGGAATAGAATAAAAAAAAGCCTCAAACAGAGACTTTTTTAACTAATTCTTTATGGTTATTATTTTAATATTCATCTTCGTTCCAAAGATAATCTTCGTCTGTTGGGTAATCAGACCAGATTTCTTCAATAGAATCATAAGAATCACCTTCGTCTTCAATAGACTGCAAATTTTCAACAACTTCTAAAGGTGCTCCAGTTCTAATGGCGTAGTCAATTAACTCGTCTTTAGTAGCTGGCCATGGGGCATCACTTAAATAAGATGCTAGTTCTAAAGTCCAATACATTTCTTATAGGTTTAATTTTCTGCAAAAATAATTTTTTAGTTTAAACGTGCAAGAAAAATTTGAATTATTTCATATTCATTTAAACTTTCAATTTTTTAAAAAAATAATTGAAAGATTTAAGAGAATATCAACCGCTATGCTTTCGTTAAAAAAAACTTCATGAATTCGTCTCAAAATATTCATAATGTTTTTTTAACTCATTTCATCATTAATTAAAAGAGCGTTTTCTGTTGCGTTATAAACGGTTGCAATTAATTTTTGCAAGGTTCATATTTATCCAAATAAAATTTAGCTTTAAATATTGTTTTATGGGCGTTTAACAATTTTGTTTTAACATTCTTCGCTGTGCTCTGAATAACAAAATTGTTATCGGGCTTTCAGCTATATCTTTTTTGAGTGTCATTGCCATGTAAATTTTAATTTACTGTAGCAATCTCGCATTCAAAAGAAATTATTTGGTCTAACCAAAAAAGGATGCCGCTTCAATCCCTAACGCAAAACAATAGATTAAGATTTCTTTTCAGGAATCCACTTCACTTCATCTGCTTGCAAGTCTAGGGTCAACTTTCGTGCCAATACAAAAAGGTAGTCAGAAAGGCGGTTTAAGTATATTAAAGCATGAGATTCTATAGGTTCTATGTTGTTAAGAGATGAAGCCAAACGTTCTGCTCTACGGCAAACACAACGTGCTATATGACAGAATGACACCGTTTGGTGACCGCCGGGTAATACAAAATGGGTCATGGGAGGTAACGCTTCATTCATGGTGTCCATTTCATCTTCTAGTTTCTGAATATCATCAGAGGAAATCTTTTCAATATTCAAACGTTCTTTACCGCTTTTTAAAATGGCTTTTTCGGGGTCTGTTGCTAAAATAGCTCCAACGGTAAATAAGTTGTGTTGTATTTCAATGAGAATATCTTTGTAATGTTGATTTATGTCTTGATCTCTAATTAAGCCTAAATGAGAGTTCAGTTCATCAACCGTTCCATAACTTTCAATTCTAATATGATGTTTGGGTACTCTAGTGCCTCCAAATAATGCGGTGGTTCCTTTATCGCCTGTTTTTGTATAAACCTTCATGTTTCAAAGTTAAAAGTTATAAGTTAAAAGTTAAAAGTTTTATTGTAAAAATGATTTTATCATTCCACAGAAGGCAAGAGCATTAACAATGTTTTGAACCCTCTCAGGCTGTTCAAACACAGATTCAAAACATCGTAATTACCCAAATCATACGCCTGTATTTTGAAAAGTAGATTCCTGTCTTCGCAGGAATGACAGCTAAACCACTTAACAACTAAACAAATCAATGATTAACCCTAATGCTAAAATGCTCCTTTACTTGCTCTTTCCTAAAAAACACAAATCCCCAAAAAAACGTATCAATAGTAACGGTAACTTTTGGGTGTAGTTTAATAGTTTCCCAAGCTTCTGTCATACCTTTAGACCAGTAGATGTCATCAAAAATAAAAACAGTGTTATTATTAATGGTTGGTAAAAGTGCTTCAAAATACTGTAAAGTAGCCTCTTTTTTATGATTACCATCAAAGAAAATAAGATTGTAACTTTTGTTAGTAAGCTTGGGTAACAAATCTTTAAAATCTCCAATTTTTAATTCAATATTCTTGTATTGATGTAATTGTTTCTTTGAAAACGAAGCTATTTCTGGACAACCTTCAATTGTCGTGATATTAGCTTTTGGGTTTCCGGTAGCCAATGCATGTGTAGCAATACCCAATGAAGTGCCAAGTTCAAGAACTTGGTCTGGTTTAAAATACTTTGATATTCGAAAAAGGAGTTTGCTTCTTTTTAAAGTAGTTCCAGAGGTTTTAGCAATTTCATTTACCAGCCTAATATTGGTTTTAGTTTTCCTAGAACCAAGTCCTAAATCATTAACTTGAATGGTGTTTCTATTTTGTAAAAGTTTACTGCGGTATACTTTAATAGCATTGTATTCTGTATAACTAGTTTTATCATAAAAGCACTTAGTAATTAAATCATAAACAAACGGGGAGTGTACCCCATGCTGGTTGGTAGATTTTAAAAGGAATTTTATGTATTGTATTAATTGAAATAACATGTTTTTAAATTGTTCTCTTTCTTTTTTATAACGAAACTGTGTCACACTGAGCGCAGTCGAAGTGCAAGTTAAGCTCATTATAATGACCTATTTATATTTATAGTGAGTTGCATTTCTGCATTCGGAAAGTATCTGTAGCATATCAAATTTTCCTTTAATTAATGCTTCCTTTTTTGCTCGAGTCCATTTTTTAATTTTCTTTTCAAAACGTATTGCCTGGATAACATCATTGAATTCTTGATGAAATTCTAATGTCAAAGGTCTTCTTTTATAGGTGTATGAGTCTTTGTTAAATCCCGCTTGATGTTCATTAAATCTTTTTTCTAAATCATTTGTTATTCCTGTATAATAACTTTCGTCTTTACATTTGAGTATGTAAACATAATACAATAACATATACGTTTTATAATAATAAAATTAACGTAAACATAAGAAATAAAATGTTGGGGTTCGACTGCGCTCACCCTGACAGTAGGAGCTAATGTGTATTTTGATGTTTGGTTGATGAATCTACTGCAGCCTATCCTGAGCGTAGACAAAGGGCTCACCCTGACAATTGATTGCTGTTTTATAAGGGTTCGACTGTAGCCTGTCCTGAGCGTAGACGAAGGGCTCACCCTGACATTTAGTTGTTACATTATCATGGTTCTACTGCAGCCTGTCCTGAGCGTAGACGAAGGGCTCACCCTGACAGAATAAATTTGACGGCTGACCCTGACAATACTATCCTTCCAACTTTTCAGATAACTCAAACCAGCGTTCTTCTTTAGCTTCAATAGTATCAATAATACCTTGTAGTTCCTCCGATAATGTATTAATATCTTCTTGAGACAACTCTGGATTTAGAAACTTATCTTCTAGTTGCTTTTTATCATAGGCCAAAGACTTGAGTTTACTTTCAATGTTTCGCAATTCTTTTTCTTCATTAAAAGAAAGTTTAGAGGCTTCGTTTTGTTTCCATGACGTATTTTCCTTTTTATCCTCTGAGGTTTTTGAAATAACGGGTTGGCTATCTTCATAAACCCTATAATCGGAATAGTTTCCTGGGAAATCTTCAATCGCCCCTTCGCCTTTAAAAACAAATAGATGGTCTACTACCTTATCCATAAAATAGCGATCATGAGAAACCACAATAATACATCCTGGAAAGTCTAAAAGAAAGCTTTCTAAAACATTAAGGGTTACAATATCAAGGTCATTGGTAGGTTCATCTAAAATTAAGAAGTTTGGGTTCTGGATTAAAACGGTGCATAAATAGAGGCGTTTTCGCTCGCCACCACTTAGCTTTTCAACAAAATCATACTGTTTTTTTCTGCTAAACAAAAAGCGTTCTAAAAGTTGTTGCGCACTAATTTGACGGCCTTTTTTTAAAGGAATGTAATCACCAAACTCCCTTATAACATCAATAACTTTCTGTTCTGGCTTAATAGTGATACCACTTTGAGTATAGTAACCAAATTTAACAGTATTTCCTTTAACTACTTTTCCAGAATCGGGTTTTGTGGTTTGGGTTAAAATGTTTAGAAACGTTGTTTTTCCAGTACCATTTTTGCCTATAATACCAACGCGTTCACCCTTTTTGAAAGTGTAATCAAATCCTTTTAAAATAACCTTGTCTTTGAAAGATTTTGATACATTGTGGAACTCCATAATCTTGCTTCCCAAACGTTCCATATTAATCTCTAACTGAACTTGATAATCCTTTCTGCGTTGGTGCGCTTTATGTTTTATTTCAAAAAAATCATCAATTCTAGATTTCGATTTTGTGGTACGCGCTTTGGGTTGTCTGCGCATCCATTCCAATTCCGTTTTAAATAATTGCTTTGCTTTGTTGGTTTCCACAGCTTCACGCTCTATTCTGGCGTCTCGCTTTTCAAGGTAGTATGAATAGTTACCTTTATAACTATAAAGTTTACCTTCATCCAATTCAATAATCTCATTGCATACACGCTCTAAAAAGTAGCGGTCATGAGTCACCATAAATAAGGTAATGTTTTCTTTGGCAAAAAAAGCTTCCAACCACTCAATCATTTCCAAATCTAAATGGTTTGTGGGCTCATCAAGAATTAATAAATCGGGTTTGTTAATAAGGGCATTTGCCAGCGATAATCGTTTTTTTTGTCCACCAGAAAGTAAGCCTACTTTCTGGCTTAAGTTCTCAAGCTTTAGTTTAAAAAGAATTTGCTTGTATTGCGTTTCAAAATCCCAGGCCTGATGCCTTTCCATAGCATCAAAGGCTTTTTGATACGTTTCTGTGTCTTCGGGATTTAAAAGTGCTTTTTCGTAATCATGAATAATTTTTAAAATAGGATTATCACTTGCAAAAATGGTTTCCTCAACAGTGAGTTTGTTATCAAACTTAGGGTCTTGTGAAAGAAAGGATACTTTAATACCTTTTCGGTAAACAATATTACCAGAGTCTGGTTCATCATCGCCAGAAAGGATGTTTAAAATGGAGGTTTTTCCGGTACCATTCTTAGCTACAAAGGCTATTTTTTGATCCTTGTGAACGCTAAATGAGAGGTCTTCAAAAAGAACCAATTCACCATAAGATTTTGCTATATTTTCAACAGTTAAATAATTCAAAGGCGTGCTTTTTTGCAAATAACGGATAAATTGAGGAGATACGTGTTGTTTTTTGTGTTTGGGTTTATAGATGCCTGCCTGCACTTCAACTGCGCTTAGTGCATTGCGTGCCTTGCTCAGAATAACGCTTGTATTGTAATTGAGATTCTTCGTTTCACTCAGAATGACACACGCCCTGTCATTCAAAGGGAACGCAGAGACCGAAGAATCTCTTTGCTTTGATTGTAAGGGCTATTTAATTTTAAGATGCTTAGGCTCCCCTCTTAAGTTTAAGAGGGGAATGAATGCTGCCATAGCAGAAGAAAGGGGCGTTTGATTTTTAATTATTGCTTATAATTTTCTAAACCCTCCGTCTAAATGCTCAAGGCATTTAGCCACCTCCCTTATAAACATGGGAGGAGCAATAATTATTAATTTTTAGGCTTCCCTCTTAAGTTTAAGAGGGGAATGAATTCTGCTATAGCAGAAGAAAGGGGGCGTTTTTTATATTAAATGACTACTTTTAAATTATGAGAAAAAAAAGAATTCATACTAAAATAGAGCTTAAAGATTTTAGGAAGGAGTTACGTCAAAATTTAACACCAGCAGAAGCTTTTTTATGGAAACAGTTAAAAGCGAGGAGATTTCAGGGAAGACGTTTTACTAAGCAGCATAGTATAGGTTTTTTTATAGTAGATTTTTATTGTGCTTCAGAAAAGTTAATAATTGAGTTAGATGGTGATGTTCACAATAACCCTTTAAGTGAAAGTTACGATTCTAATAGAACGGCTTATTTATCGTCTTTAGGATATCGGGTTATTAGATTTGAAAATAAAATGGTGTTTGAAAATTTAGTTTCTGTTTTGGAGGAGATTGCTTCATGTTTTGACTCTGAACCTGAACCCTCCGACTGAATACTTTTTGTATCCAGCCACCTCCCTTATAAACAAGGGAGGAGCAATAGTTATTAATTTTTAGGCTCCCCTCTTAAGTTTAAGAGGGGAATGAATGCTGCCATAGCAGAAGAAAGGGGCGTTTGATTTTTAATTATTGCTTATAATTTTTTAAACTCTCCATCTAAATGTTACCGCATTTAGCCAACTCCCTTTGGTTAAAGGGAGGAGCTTGTGGTTTTGTAAAGGTTTAATAATATAGGGTGCTTAAAAAAAATTATGTAGATTTGTTTTTTTACCAATAAGCCTCAAAATGAAGCGATACTTTTTAGTTTCAATAATGCTTTTATGCATTATTAATATATCCTGTATTCCTTACAAGGATACGGTGTACCTTCAAAATAAATCTCAGGCTACGGATTCCCTTCAAGTCATTGTGGAGCAGCAAAAACCGTATCGCGTACAGATTAATGATATCTTAAATATCCGTATCAAAGTCACAGACCAAGATAATGTACAAATATTTAACCCCATTGGTATTGGTAATTTAAATGCTAGCGGAGCTGAACAGGCTTATTTTGATGGGTTTACGGTAGATCTTCATGGTAATATTAGAATTCCAGAATTAGGGGAAATGAATGTGTTGGGGTATACCACAAAAGAGATAGAAGTACTTATAACAAACATATTATTAGAAGATCAGTTTAAAGAAACTGCCAATATTTTTGTAACGGTTAAGCTCACGGGTTTACGTTATACAACCTATGGTGAGATAGGTAGTGGCATACAAACCATTTATCAAGAACAGGTTAATATCTTTGAAGCCATTGCCAATGCTGGGGATATTAGTGATGTGGGTGATAAAAAAGATGTGTTGATTGTTAGGCAATACCCTGAGGGGCAAAAAATTCATCATATCGATTTGACCGATGTGAATGTGATGAATTCCCCTTATTATTATATACAGCCCAATGATATGATTTACGTTAAGCCATTACGTCAAAAATCCTGGGGTACGGGTACCAACGCTTTGCAAAATATTAGTTCGGTAGCCACTATTTTATCATTGGTTACCACCTCTATATTACTATTTAACCGATTATAGCCCATGTCTTATAATGAATTTGAAGATTTGGATCATGTTGAAAGCAAAGGGATGACCTTTGATTTTAAAGGCTTTTTATTTAAGGTGTTACACCACTGGAAATTTATTTTTCTAAGTATTGGTGTGGCATTAATTATAGCCTACTCCATTAATGTGAGAAAACAAAATGTATATCGGTTAGGGGCTTTAGTATCCATTGAGAATGACCAAAATCCTTTTTTTACGGCTAATACCAGTATTTCATTTAATTGGGGCGGGGTATCAGGAAAGGTTGGAAAGGTCATCACCACCTTAGGGACTAGGCGACACAATGAAAAAGTGGTAGATTCCCTACAGTATTATATGCGTTACATGGTGCAAGGGAAGTATCGAAAAATTGATGTTTATAAAGGAACCCCATTTTACATTGAAATAGATAAAACGAAACCACAAGTTTTAGGTGATTATATAGGTGTCCGTTTTATTGATGAGACCCGTTTTGAGGTATTTCTTAATTCTGAAAAAGACAATGCAACAGGTCAAATATATTCAGATAAGACAAAAACAAGAGTGTCTTTGCCTTTGGGTGAATTTGAGAAGGCTTACAATATAGGGGATAAGGTATCACTTCCATTTGCTCATTTTACATTACATAAAAAGCTCTCCAAGACAATAAAACCTCAATCGGAGTATTATATACAGTTTTTAGATTTTGATGGTATTGTGAATCAATATAAAAATGTGGTTCGGGCTAGTCCAAGTGGGCAAACATCTTCAGTTTTGAGGCTTTCAATGGATGGGCCTAATAAAGGGAAAATAGTAGACTATTTGAATGCCACAGTGGCTATTTTAAGTAAAACAGAACTAGAACATAAAAACCAATACGCAACCAATACCATCAAGTTTATAGATAGTAGTCTTGCGGCTGTTAATTTAGATTTGAAATCGGTCAATGACGAGATGAACGATTTTAGAAAGCAAAGTAAGGTCTTTGATGTGGATGAAGAGTTGCAAGAAGTCTCGTCAAAATTAAAAAATTTAGATAAAGAAAAGGAGGTGATTAATAATAAGATAAAATATCTTGATGTATTAGAAACCTACCTAAGAACCAAAACCAATTATACCGAAATTGCAGCGCCTACATCAGTAGGTATTGATGAATCTAATATTTTGGCCAGTGTTGCTAAGTTGACAACCTTAGCCATAGAGCGTCAAAATTTGGAAGCCACCACCAAGGAAGGTTCCTCTTTATTTAAAGAGCTAGACAGCCGTATTGATGCCGAGAAAAATGTATTGTTTGAAATTATTAAAGGCACAAAAAGTACGGTTAACATTCAGTTAAACTCTATAAACAGCCAAATGGCCCGATTGGAATCTAAATTGAGTGATTTACCAGAAGAACAGCAACAGTTTTTAAAAATACAGCGTAAGCTAGATTTGAGTCAGGAAGCCTATAACGTGTATTTGGCCAAACGCAGTGAAGCTGCCATTGTAAAAGCAGCGAATGTGTCTGATATTTCCATGATTGATGAGGCTAAGGATATAGGAAATCCACCTATAGGACCTAATAAAAATCTTAATTACATGATGGCGCTTATGGTTGGTTTTTTTGGGCCTTTAGCCCTCATTTTTGTCGTATTTTTATTAGATACCACCATTCACGGCTCTGATGAGGTGGAACGTTTGTCTAATATTCCTATTTTGGGGCTGATAGGCAAGTACCGGTACCATAATAATTTGGTGGTATTTGAAAAACCTAAATCGGCGGTAGCCGAATCCTTTCGAGCCATTCGTTCCAGTTTACAGTTTTTTTATAAAAACAATGATAAAGCCGGGGGGCGTACCCTCATGGTAACCTCGTCGGTAAGTGGGGAAGGTAAAACCTTTTGTTCTATTAATATCGCTACGGCCTATGCCTTATCTGGTAAAAAGACCATTATATTAGGGTTGGATTTACGGAAACCTAAAATATTTAATGATTTTGACTTGAATAATGAGAAGGGGATGATTAATTACTTAATAGGAGATAAGCCGTTTGATGATGTTGTAGAAAAGACACCAATAGATAATTTATATGTGGTAACCTCTGGCCCCATACCGCCCAATCCATCTGAATTGTTAATGGGGAAATCCATACCGCTTCTTATGGAGCAACTCAGAAAGGACTACGATATTATTGTTTTAGATACACCCCCATTAGGTTTGGTTACCGATGCTTTAGAGTTGTCTAATTATGCCGACGCCACTTTGTTTGTGGTACGGTTAGATTACACTAAAAAAGGCATGTTACAATTGGTAAATGCAAAACATAGAAAAGGGGAGTTGAAAAATATCAGTTTTGTGTTGAATTTCTACAAACATAAAACCAATCAAAACTATGGCTATGGTTATGGTTACGGCTATGGTTATGGCTATGGGGTTTATGGCGAAGCCTATCATGAGAAGGATAAGACTTCGGTGTTGGGTAAGGTAAAGCGGTTGTTAAAGCGGTTGTAATTGTTATGTTATTCTGAGCGAAGATGAAATCTGAGCGTAAGAATCTTTTAAATGTAGAATTTGATTAAAAAGATTGTTACGTCGTTTCAATGAACATTGAAACTCCTCACAATGAATGGTTGTAGTTGTTTGTTACTTATAAGGAGATTGTTATGCAGAAGGAGCGAGGCTACGACCGACTGAAGCATCTCGATTAGATAAAGATTTTTTTAATTTGGGAGTTGAAATAAAGAGATTATTACGTCGCTACGCTCCTCATAATGACAATCAGATTTTAAGTTTATGTTAATTGTAAATCATACTCCCCGTCCTATGCCATTTGCCCATGCGTTATCTGGCCTTTTCGCTAAATACATCCACTGGGTGTATTTTTAACGCTCTATCCTTTTCTGAATGACAAACACCAGCCTCATTCAGAGCACAACATTCGAACCTATTTTTCATTTTGATTTTTTTAAACTTTAAAACTGTCAATTCGAGTGAATTTTACGGTTGAAAACCGTAAAATTTGCACTTCGACTCTGCTCAGTAGAACTATCGAGAATAAGAATTTCAGTCTATGTACAAGTTCTCGATACGATTTTTTTTGTCATCTCGAGCGTAGTTGAGAGGAAAAAATCACTCCAACTGACATTTAGATATTTCTTTAAGTCAAAATGCCCAACAGGTTTAAAAGTATATTTAGCTTTATTACTATATTAGCAAAATCAAAAACCCCAAAGCATTGCACACTTCAAAGGAAAGCCAGTGGTTATATACGATTTCTTCCAAGCGAAAGCTGATAGATTTTAACTTTAAAGAAATTTGGCAGTATCGAGACCTTATGTTTTTGTTTGTAAGACGGAATGTTATTGCCATGTATAAGCAAACCATATTAGGCCCATTATGGTATTTAATACAACCCTTGTTTACAGCGCTTACCTTTACCATTATTTTTAATAAAGTAGCCAATATTGAAACCGGAATGGTGCCCCCATTTTTATTTAATTTGGCAGGTATTTCAGTATGGTCTTACTTTAAAAACTGTTTAACAGGAACTTCAAATACCTTCAGTGCCAATGCTGGTATGTTTAGTAAAGTGTATTTTCCTAGAATCATCATTCCATTATCAGTTGTCATAACCAATTTGTTTAAGTTTGGTATTCAGTTACTAATATTCACTGGGTTTTATATTTACTATTACAGTCAAGGCGCTTCTATTCACATCAATAAACTTATTTTTATATTCCCAATACTGGTAGTTATTATGGGTTTGTTTGGTTTGGGTATTGGAATGCTTATCTCATCCATGGTCACAAAATATAAAGATCTCAAGTTTTTAGTGGGCTTTGGGGTACAATTATTAATGTATCTATCAGCGGTTATGTATCCTTTAAGTTTAATGCGCGAAAAGTTACCACGTTTTGCTTGGTTGGTGGAATATAATCCCATGGCTTATGTAATTGAAATGGCTAGATATATGTTGTTGGGAGATGGAACACTCTCGTGGGGTGGATTCACTTATACACTAATAGTTACTTTGGTAATCCTGTTTTCAGGTATAGTGGTTTTTAATGCAACTGAAAAACGATTTATAGATACCATTTAAGTATGCCTAAACAGTTTACCCATTTTGTTATTACAAGATTCAATCTTCGACAGTCTATATGGGGTTTGGATAAACAAGGAACCGAAGTTAACAGTGATGCTTGGTTGACGCATAGGTATAAGATTTTTGAAACATATTGCTTTCCTTCAATACAGAATCAAACAAATAAGTATTTTAAGTGGTTGGTTTTTTTTGATGAAACCACCCCGCAATTTTACAGGGATAAGAACAACTTTTTAAGCTCCGTATTTAGCAATTTTATTCCGGTATACGTTAAAGATTTTGATACGTTCCATGTTAAATTACCGCAATTTATTAAGGATTATTCAGAAGAGGGAGTAGATTATGTAATCACAACCAGACTGGATAATGATGATTGTTTTCACAAAGACGCCATAAAAATCATTCAAGATCATTTTACAACTAAAGAAACTACTATTATTGATTTGTGTAACGGATTAACCTTACAAATTAATGGAGGATATAAGTTGTCATTAAGGAAGAACGTAATTTCAGGACCATTTATTAGCCTCAGTGAATCTTTAAAATCTGAAAAAAAACCAGTTACAGTTTATAGTAAAGAACATACAGCTTGGTTAGGAACTGTTCACTATGTTTCTGTAAAGAAGGGGTTTTATTGGATGCAAATCATTCATAACAGGAACATTTCAAATGCTTTAGCACAACAACTTACCATGAACAAGCGCTATTTAGAAGGCTTTGATTTTTTAGAAAACATTTCATTTAGTCTAAGATATTATATATTTATCTTATATAAAGAAGTAAAATGTGTGGTACAGCGTATTAATACAAATAAATCAAGGATTTTAAGTCAATGAATACTACCATATTAAAAATTGATAATATATCCAAACAATACCGTTTAGGCCTTATTGGTACTGGAACTTTGAGTGATGATTTAAAGCGCTGGTGGTTCAGGGTTTTAAGAAAACCAGACCCATTTCTAAAAGTGGGAGCAACCAATGATAGAAGTAAAAAAGGTGATTCAGATTATGTTTGGGCACTTAAGAATATTAACATTGATGTAAAGCAGGGTGAGGTATTGGGAATCATTGGTAAAAATGGCGCTGGTAAATCGACTTTACTTAAAATATTATCTAGAATTACCATGCCTACAACTGGCATGGTTAAAAGTAAAGGTAGGATTGCTTCTTTGCTGGAAGTGGGTACTGGGTTTCATCCAGAACTTACCGGTAAAGAGAATATCTACTTAAACGGTGCTATTTTAGGGATGACCAAAGCTGAAATAAGAAAAAAAGAAATAGATATTATTGAGTTTAGCGGTTGCCAAAATTATATTGATACGCCTGTTAAACGGTATTCTTCAGGTATGCGGGTGCGTTTGGCTTTTGCGGTAGCGGCTTTTTTAGAGCCTGATATTTTGGTCATTGATGAAGTTTTGGCCGTAGGTGATGCCGAATTCCAAAAAAAAGCCATTGGTAAAATGCAAGATATTAGTAAAGGAGAAGGGCGAACCGTATTGTTTGTGAGCCATAATATGGCTTCGGTCAAATCGTTATGTACCAGGGCCATTGTTTTAGAGCATGGCGAAATGGTGTTTGATGGTAATACCGATGAGGCTGTGAGTTTTTATTTAAAAGGCGGAGCAGACTTGATACATCATCGCCAATTTGGTAATTCAATCAATAAAAACGTGTTTCAATTACATCAAATAAGTGTAAAGAATATAAATAGGTCAATAGATGACGTTATTGTAGAGGATGAGGCTATAGAAATTAAAACCGTTTTAAGTTTCAAAGCATGCAACCCAGAAGATTACCATATTACCTACCATTTATTTAATGAAATGGGAGAGGCTATGTTCTCTTTTTCTAATACAGAAGCACCTTTAAAACAGGGCACTAATGATTTGGGGTGTTGTTTTCCTAAAGGCTTTTTACAATCAGGACAATATTTTTTATCATTTTTATTTGTTAAAGATAGACGAAAAGCCATTCATATAGAAAAAGACATCATTAGTTTTGTAGTGGCCGATGGCAAACGGGATATAGGTGTGTATATGGGTAAAGAACCAGGCTATATAAGACCACAATTTAATTGGTATAGATTACATGATTAATGTGACTAAAACGTTTTTGCCACCTCAAGATGAGTATCAAGCTATATTAAAACGTGCTTGGGGTACGGGATGGGTCACCAATAGAGGTGTTTTGGTTCAGGAATTAGAGCAAAAACTTAAGGACTATCTTGGGGTAGCAAACATATTAGCTATGACCAATGGTACCTTGCCCTTGCAGATTGCCATTAAGGCCTTGGGCTTAAAGGGCGAGATTATTACGACGCCCTTTAGTTATGTGGCCACCACCTCCAGTATTGTATGGGAGGGCTGTACCCCAGTATTTGTAGATATTCATCCAGGCTATTTAACTATTGATGAAACGAAAATAGAAGCGGCTATTACATCCAAAACTTCGGCCATACTGGCAACGCATGTATTTGGAAACCCCTGTGCTATTGAGGTTATAGAGAACATTGCCAAAAAACACCATTTAAAAGTTATTTATGATGCCGCCCACTGTTTTGGGGTGCAGTATAAAGGCCAATCTATTTTTAATTATGGCGATATGAGTACCTGTAGTTTTCATGCTACCAAATTGTTTCATACTGGGGAAGGTGGTGCTATAGTTTTTAAGGATGATACCTTATATAATGATTTATATTACCGTCATAATTTTGGCCACAAGGGTAATGAAGATTTTTTTGGCTTAGGTATTAATGCTAAAATGAGTGAGCTACAGGCTGCTATGGGGTTAGCTTTATTCCCTCATCTTGATTCCATTTTAGAAGCAAGAAGGTTTATTGTGGATTTTTATAACACACAACTTCAAGATACTAATCTGAAGTTTTTAAAACTTAGAGGTCATACCAATTGGAACTACAGTTATTATCCAATCATTTTTAATAATGAAACCCAACTTCTAAAAGTAGTTAAGGCTTTAAATGCTGCAGATATATTCCCTAGGCGCTATTTCTATCCTAGTTTGGATAATTTACCATATATAAAAAATCAACATTGCGAAATTTCAAATAGAATAGGAAGTTCTATTCTATGTTTACCATTATATCATGATTTAATTGAAAAACAACAAATTAGAATTGTTGAACTAATTAAAGTACATTTATGAGAATAGCCATCATGCAACCTTATTTTTTTCCTTACATAGGTTATTTTCAATTGATACATGCTGTAGATGAGTTTGTGTTTTATGACGATGTTAATTTTATAAAAAAAGGATATATCAACAGGAATACTATACTGGTAAATGGAGATAGTTATCAATTTACTTTACCAATAAAAAACGCGTCGCAGAATAGGTTAATAAATGAGACTGAAATAACCTTGTCCAAAAAATGGGTTAATAATTTTCTGAAGACTTTGGAGCATGCCTATAAAAATGCACCGCATTTTAAAAGTGTTTATAATTTGGTAAAAGACATCTTGGAAGACGATTCAAAGACAATATCTCAAATTGCGATAAATAGCGTAAGTAAGGTGTGTGCTTATTTAGGCTTAAAACCTAATTTTAGCTTGAGTTCTCAAGATTATTCTAGTAGTAAAGCACTCAAAAAGGCAGATAGGATAATAGCAATAGCTAAAGAATCGGGTAAGTATTTTTACATTAACCCTATCGGAGGTCAAAAATTATATACTAAGACCTATTTTAAGGATAGAGGTATTAATCTTAATTTTTTACAAACCGAAGCGATACAATATAATCAATTTCAGCATCGGTTTGTAGACTCTTTATCGATTATTGATGTATTGATGTTTAATTCTAAGGATTCGATATTAAATCTTTTAAATCAAAGAAAAATAATATGAAAAGTAATAAAGTAATAATATTTGGCGTGTTAGACACTGCTGAACTCGCTTATTATTATTTATCAAATGATTCAGAGTATGAAGTTGTAGCTTTTACTTTAACTAAAGATTACATAGAAAAAAGAGAGTTTTACGGACTTCCAGTAGTTGCTTTTGAAGATTTAGAAAACTTATTCCCTCCTGAAGATTATTTACTTTTTTGCCCAATGACAGCTAAGAAAATGAACACTTTAAGAGAGAAAATTTATTTAGAGGGCAAGAAAAAAGGTTACCAATTTGCTTCTTATATAAGTAGTAAAGCAACAATTTTTAATAATGAAATAGGGGAAAATTGTTTTATATTAGAAGATAATACGATACAACCTTTTACTAAAATAGGAAATAATGTTGTCTTATGGAGTGGTAATCATATTGGTCATCACGGAGAAATTAAAGATCATGTTTTTTTTACTTCCCATGTAGTAATGTCTGGTCATTGTGTTATTGAATCTCATTGTTTTTTTGGAGTAAATGCTACAATTAGAGATTATTCAACTATTAGTAAAGGTACTTTAGTTGCTATGGGTGCATGCTTAACAAAGCAAAGTACAGAAGAATGGAGTGTTTATGTAGGTAATCCTGCAAAACGTTTAGGAGATAAAAAGAGTTATGACTTATATTAAATCAAAATGGGAAAAGAAAGGTTTGATTTTTAAACCTAAGGGTAATTTAGATTGGAGTTTAACACACGCCCAAGTTCCCTTTGCACATCTTATAAATGATGATATTCTAAGAATTTTTTACTCAACTAGAGATAAAAATAGCTGTTCTTCAGTTTCATTTATAGATGTAGAACCTGATAACCCTTTAAATATCCATTATATTCATAAATTGCCTGTACTCCAAAAAGGAAAAAGAGGCTCATTTGATGACTCAGGAACAATGCCGTCATGGTTTATAAATCATGAAAATAAGCTATATATGTATTATACTGCTTGGAATAAGAGTGTTGATGCATCATATAGACTATCTATAGGGTTAGCAGTAAGTGAAGATAATGGGATTTCTTTTGAAAAATTATTTCGAGGGCCAATTCTAGACAGAAACATTCATGATCCAATTTGGGTTGGGCAACCATGTGTTATTATTGAAGATGGAATATGGAAAATGTGGTATTTATGTTGTGAAAAAATTGAAGTCATAAATAATATTCCGGAGCCATTTTACAATGTAAAATATGCTCAGTCTTATGATGGTATTAATTGGATAAGGGAAAACCGTATTTGCATTGATTTTGATTTTGGGAAAATTGACGCTATAGGAAGACCTTGTGTATATAAAGATGAAGGTATTTATAAAATGTACCACTCTAATAGAAAGGCCTTAGGTTATAGAGAAAATAAAGAGGCAGCATATTCAATTGGGTATTCGGAGTCTGAGGATGGAATTCATTGGAAAAGATTAGATGATTTGGCTGGAATAGAAAAGAGTGATATGGGTTGGGATAGCCTTATGAACGAATATTGCACAACATATATGTTTAATGGAGTTAGATACTTGATATATAATGGCAATGGGTTTGGAAAAAGTGGTTTTGGGTATGCAGTTTTAAGAAAATAGGTATGGAAGACGTATTAGTAAGCATTGTAGTTCCCACCTATAATCATGAAAAGTATATATCAAGTTGTTTGGATAGTATATTAAAGCAGAAGACAAATTTTAACTATGAGGTTATTGTTGGAGAAGATCAAAGTCAAGATAAAACAAGAGAAATTTGTAAAAATTATGCACAAAGATATTCAAATATAATACGATTATTTTTATGGAATAGAGAAAATGAAGCATATGAGGAAGATCAGTCAACTGGAAGAAATAATTTTACACAATGTTATAAAAAATCTAGAGGAAAGTATGTTGCAATTTGTGAAGGTGACGATTATTGGGTAGATGAGTATAAGTTACAGAAACAAATAGATTTCCTCCAAGCTAATAAAGAATATAGTTTTTGTTATACAAGATTCAAAACATTTAATCAGGAAGACAATAGTTTTAAAATTGATTTCAATGAAAAGTATTTTAACTCTAATCGTACTTTTATAGATTTTACTTTTGAAACATTTCAAAAAGGTTGGCATATTGGTACTCAGACTTTGGTTTTAAGAAGGCAAAGTTTCAATATTGAGATATCTAGAAAGTTTAAATATTTTAGGGATATATATATAATTATTGAACTACTAAAGAAAGGTAAAGGGGCTTGTCTAAATTTTGTTGGAGCTGTCTATCGCATTCATGATGGAGGTGTACATTCTTCGGTATCCGTCTATAAAGGGTTTCAAAAAGGTTATCAATGCCATAAAGAATTATATGTAAACAATAAAAAGAATATTTTTTTAAAGAAAAAATTTATGCATTCAGCCCAAAACTTTATACAATCTAATATTCAGAATAAATATATTCTAAAAGCTCTTGTATTGAGCATAGAACTGTTTTTTTTAAATTGGTCAATTCTAGGATTGTTTAAAAATTTTAAAAGAATTGGTTTTGCATTTTTTAATTTTAGAAAATGAAAACTCTAAAAATTGCTTTTGTTGTTGGAGTATTTCCAGCTATTTCTGAAACTTTTATTGTCAATCAAATAGGGACTCTAAAGGAAAAAGGTTGTAACGTTAAGATTTTATGCACAAGGGAGGTTAATGGAAATCCTGTAGCTAATAGATTGATTTCCAAATATAAACTTTTAGAATCAACAACAAAGTTTACTGCAAATGAGCTATTAAATAAGAACAAAGGCTTTTTAAATAAAATAATGATACTTTTGAAAAGTTTAGGTGCTAAAGGGTTCTTACCATTACTTAAAAGTTTTAAGTACCTAACTTGGGCTAATATAGATAGAGTTAATAAACAATTTTTTAAAGTCTATTTTAAATATTATTTTAACATCAATCGTTTTGATGTGGTGCATGTGCATTTTGCTGATAATGCTGTACACCTTCTAGAACAGTTAAAAAGATTTGATGGCAAGATTGTGGTTACGTTTCATGGCTATGATGCTCATAACTATCCTTCATCTTATTTTAAGGGTTTACAAAATTTAAAGCATATTTATTATACTGTAAATACAGAATATACTAGACAAAAAGTTTTAAGTTTAGGGTTTTCTAAAGAAAAAATTCATGTATTACCTGTAGGGTTGAATACCATATTCTTTAAGCCTGAATCTATAAGAGTTTTAACTTCACCCTTTATAGTTTTGTTTGTAGGTCGATTTATAGAGTTAAAAGCACCGATTTTAGCCATAAAAATTATCGAGAGAGTAATAAATAAAATAGGAAATAATATAGTTTTATATATGGTTGGAGATGGTGAGGAGTATGAGGTATGTAAAGATTATATAGAACAAAATGACCTGATAAATCAAATTTTTTTATTAGGAAGTAAGTCACAGGAAGAGGTGAAAAATCTTATGAACGAAGCGCATCTGTTTTTGTTCCCAGGGATAATTGATAGTAAGGGATGTTGTGAAGGACAAGGGTTAGTTATTCAGGAAGCACAGGCTATGGAATTGCCTGTGTTGATTTCAGATGTTGGAGGCATGAAAGAAGGTATGATAGAAGAAAAGACAGGATATGCTATCAAGACTGGTAATCTTGAGGCTTTTGTTGAACGAATTATGTTTTTGATTAACAATTCCGATAAACGAAAAGAAATGGGGGCACGTGGTAGAGAGTTTGTATTAAAAAATTATGATAGCACTATTATAAGCCATAAGTTTTTCAAGTGTATATATTAATTGGATAAAGTCATAAATAACAAAATTAAGTAAGACGTTTTAAATTTATGAAATATATCAAGGGATATGATTCACTAAGAGCTATTTCAATTCTAATGGTTATTACCTCTCATTTAGGCTCATATAAAATGTTGCCTAATTTTGATTTTATTCAAGTAAGAGTGTGGTCATTGATTTCTGGAAGTACTGGTGTGTTAATTTTTTTTACGCTAAGCGGATTTTTAATCACATCAATTTTATTTGAGGAAAAAAAACATAGAGGTTATATAAATTTAAAGAAGTTTTATATTAGGCGGTTTTTGAGACTTTTACCGCCTTTAGTGATTTTTTATTCGATAATAATTTTAATAATGTTATTTAAACTTATTAAACCTAATTTTGAAGGACTTCTACTATCAATATTTTATGCCTATAATTTTGTTCCAGAAAAACTATATACGGTTGAGATTGGACATACTTGGTCGCTAGCTGTTGAAGAACAATTTTATATTACATGGCCAATTATAGTAATTTATTTAAAAAAGGTTAAGCATCTTATTTATGCAGCAATAATAGTTGTTGGTCTTTGTTTAGGGTTTGCTTTGGTCTATAGTGAATTAGGTGGCTTTCGTTCGAATTTTAAACCGTTTAGATGGTTTATACCTGCTGTTGGTCCAATTATGTTGGGATGCTTATTTTCTGTCTTAAATTTTAAGTATATAAGTAAGGTGCCATATCTTTTAAAAAGAAATAAACTAATTTTTTGGATGAGTCTTATATTTTTTTTATGTCCTACTTATATACCTATAAGTTATATGGTTGTTTCCTTTATTTTTCAAGCAGTAGGAGTATCAATATTTTTGGTATGGATATATTATAATCAGAACTCTAGTCTTGTGAATGTGTTACATAACAAAGCTTTAGTGTAAATAGGTTTAGTATCTTATGGATTGTATGTTTATCAAGGGGTTTTTTTAAGAACAGGTCCGGGAGGAGGTTTGAAGATTCAAGAATTTCCTATCAATATTGTTTTAACCTTTATTTTGGCAATTTTATCCTATGAATTTATTGAAAAACCAGTTTTGAAATATAAAAGTAGATTTAAATAAATGTATACTTTACAAAACAGACTATAGGTTAGTGGAGAGTCAACTTTAAAATAACTTTTTTGATTAATACGTTTAATGGAGCATTTCATTAATTTTTATTTTTTAATGCACTGTTTTTGTACAAGGAAAAAGTTTAGAAAATAAACAATGAATTCAAAATACCTACAGAGTCGCATTTTGTATATTAGCACAATTAGTTATTGAAAATTCATGCAGTCTCTAATTTCTATCATTATCCCTACCTATAACAGAGCTTCTATAATTGGAGAAACATTGCAATCAATTTTAGAGCAAACTTACACTAATTGGGAATGTTTGGTGGTTGATGATAGTAGTACAGATAATAGTGAGGCAGTTGTAAAAAAATATACCGATGTAGATAAACGAATAAAATTCTATAAAAGACCTGTAAATAGATCAAAAGGTGCAAATGCCTGTAGAAACTATGGTTTTGAATTAAGTAAAGGAAAGTACATAAACTGGATTGATAGTGATGATATTATGCATCCTGATAAATTGCTTAAGCAAGTTGAAGTCTTGGAGCAATCAGATTTAAATTATTCCATCTGCAAATCTTATGTTTTTGAATCTACAATCGAAAATATTACTGGGTTAAAGTCTAGATATATTGCAACTACCAACCCTTTTCAGGCATTTATATCAAAGCATATTATAATTCCAGTACAAGCAGCAGTATTTAAAAGGTCATTTTTAATAGAAAATAATTACACTTATAATGAAAGTTTACAAGCAGGTCAAGAGTGGCTTTTTTTAGCAAAAATATTGTTTAACTACCCAAACTATGTGGCCATAAATGAACCATTAGATTATATTAGAAACCATCCTAACAATATTTCAAATCATAATTCAAATAAAAAATACTGGCATTATTTTTTAGCACGTTTTATATTATATAGTGAGTTAGAAGATGCGTTATCTATAGAAAATAAACAAACATTATACATTTTTTTCCTTTTTATTTTTAAGCAATTCGTAAGATTAAAAGAATTTAAAAAAGCTTGGTATGTTTGGCGTTATTGTTTAATGTCTTATCAAAAGTTAACTTTAAAAGATCATTTTAATTTAGCTGTAGGGAGTTTTTTAAAATATTTTTCCAGTAAAGGAGACGGTTATTTAAGCAAGGTGTCGCTATATAAATAATGTGTTATAATGATTATAAAAAATAACATATCAGGAACCTATATTAATAAACTTATAGTATTTATAAAACATCTAGTATTTACTCATATAGCATATTTATTTAATGCAACGGTAAGGGCTCAGTTAAAAAATTATAAACACATACCCATTATCATTATTAGCTTTAACCAGCTATATTATTTAGAAAAATTAGTAACGTTTTTATTAGAAAAAGATTATAGGAACATCGTAATTATAGATAATAAGTCTACATATAAACCCTTGTTACAGTATTTTAAGACTATAGAACATAAGGTTACTTTGTATAGGCTAAAAACTAACAATGGCCACTTGTCATTTTGGAGAGAAGAAGAGTTGGTAGAAAAGTATACTAAAGGCTACTATGTGGTTACTGATCCAGATGTAGTACCCATTAAAGATTGTCCTGAAGATTTTATTTTGCAATTTCGTAAGCTGTTAGATAAAGCTTGGAACATAACTAAAGTGGGCTTTTCCTTAAAAATAGATAATATTCCAGATGTTAACCCTAACAAATCCAAAATCATAAGCTGGGAATCTAAATATTGGACCACTAAAATTCACAATTTAGCTTTTAAAGCAGAGATTGATACCACCTTTGCATTGTACAGACCAAGATATAAATACCAACTTAAAGATTTCACGAAGGCTTGGAGAACAGAGTACCCACTACAAGCCATTCATGGCGGGTGGTATATTGATATTAATCATTTAACTGAAGAACAGGAATACTATATACAAACGGCTAATCAGTCAGCATCTTGGAATATTAATGCTAAAGGTGAGTTGGTTAATGATGTTCATAAACCACTTTATAAGGATGAATCATAAATCAAATCCTTTAGTGTCTATTTGTGTTCCTACTTTTAATGGGGAAACTTACATAGCCAAAGCTTTACAATCTGCTATTAACCAAACCTACCCTAATTTAGAGATTGTAGTGTCTGATGATGCTTCTAATGATAATACTCTAAGTATAGTTAATTCTTATAAAGAAAAAACAACGATTCCTTTCTATGTATATCATCATACCCCTTCAGGTATCGGTGCCAATTGGAATCATTGTGTCAAACAGGCTCAAGGCGATTATATTAAATTTTTATTTCAGGATGATGTTTTAGAACCCCACTGTATTGAAACCATGATGGAACTAGCATTGCAAGATGCTAAAATAGGGTTGGTATATTCTAAACGCAGGTTTTTATATGATACTTTAACGCCTAAAATAAAAGCTTTTATAGATTTCTATGATAAGTTGCATACCTATTGGCAGCATGTTAGGGTACAACAAGGGGTTTTAAACGGAAAAGCCTATTTAAAAGACAGGCAGTTTTTAAATAGCCCTAAAAATAAAATTGGTGAGCCTGTAGCCGTCCTTATTAAAAGGGAGTGTTTTAAAAACCTAGGCTTTTTTAATGAGTCGTTACAGCAAACCTTAGATTATGAGTTTTGGTATCGGGTGATGAAGCACTATCATGTGGGATTTGTAGATGTCTCTTTGGTGGGTTTTAGGTTGCATGATGAACAGGCCAGTGTTATTAATAAGAAGAAAGCGATTAATGAGCAACATATACTATTCGCCAGCTATTATAAACACTTATTTTGGTACTTACACCCTCAAAACCAATTAAAACTATTAAAATTATACCACCCAATGTTTAAAGGTTTGGTTAGAATAAGGAATTTTATACATGACAAAAATTAAATTATATCAAGATGTCAACCTGAGCGCAGTCGAAGGCATTGATAATACAACTTTGAAGCACATTTCGACTACGCTCAATGTGACATGTTTTATTTTTGTCCTGTACTGGAGAAATTTGTTAAGAAGTCTCTTTATTATTTTGACTAAAAATGTCTTTAAGTGTGGAATAAAGTAGCTTTTAAAATTGAAACGTATGGATTATTTAATGTATGAGATTCTTCCCCCGATACATCGGGGTCTGAATGACAAGGCTATTGAAGTTTTAGGTCGCTTCAGTTTTAATAGAAACCTCAAGTTAAAGCCTCCGAGATTTGTTTTTAGGATTAAATGTTTTTAGTATGCTTAAATCTTTACCTCTTATTTCTATTTTATTACCAGTTTATAACGGTGAATATACCATAAAGGCTACTTTAGAGAGTTTGTTGGCACAAACCTACACCCATTTTGAAATCTTGGTGGGTATAGATGGTACTTATGATGGTTCTAAAGCTATTGCAGAAAGTTTTAAAGATGCCAGAATTAAAATCATCCAACACCCCCAAAACTTAGGGTTAGCCAATAACCTCAATGCGTTAATTAAAGCCAGTGCGCCTGAGGCTGCATTTTTTGCCATGGCAGAACAAGATGATGTCTATGTACCAGAGCGCCTACAATGGCAAATAGAAGTCATGAAACAACATCCGGAGGTAGGTTTGGTATCAGGTATCGCAGAGTTTGTTAGTGAAACCCGACGCGATTTGTTTCCAGGATTATTGGCCTACAAAAAGCAGTTTCCGCAAGGAGACGCCTTGTTTAAATATTTATACGAAAACCAGCTAAAGGTGGTCAATACTTGCATGATGATACGTAAGGCAACTCATTTAAGGCATGAGTTGGTTTTTAAAAACACCTATGGTAATTTTAATGTAGATTGGGATTACGTATTGCGCTTTTCGCTCGTATCTAAAGTACATGGTATTTCCAAAGTGTTGGTGCATATGGATAGAACCAGTAACAGAAACTCGGTTACGGTTAACAAATGGAAACAGTTTGCCGCTTCTAGGCAATTATTAAAAGACTTTAAAAAAGAGTTTCCAGAGTTGGTGAATAGGAAATTGTATTCTAAAGCGCTTAAAACACATAGAAAGATAGAACAAGGTTATCGTAGCAAAACAGGAATTGTATTATATGGCTTTTGGTATGCTTTATGTCATTTAGATGGTTATTTTTTAAAGTATATTTTAATGCGTAAAAAGAAATACTTATTAAATTAAAAAATAGCTATGGTAAATTATCGTAATCTAAATATCAATCAAAAAAAGAAGTTCTGGAGAGAGAATCCTTTAAATGGAGAAGTTGAAATAAAAATTGAAGGTATTGAAAATTTCATTATGTATAATGAAAATGATGATACGGTAGTAAAGGAGTTATACTGGACAAATCATAAAGGGTGGGAGCTTACCAGTTTGCTTTTATGGTATGATTTATTAAAGGCTAATAATGATGGGGTTATTTATGATATAGGTGCGTATACAGGAATTTATTCTTTGATTGCAGCCAAGTTTTCTAAAGGAAATAAAGTTTTTGCTTTTGATATTCAGACAAATACTTTAAATAGATTAGAAAAAAATAAAAATATTAATAAGCTAAATAACATCTGTTTAATAAATGCTGCGTGTACCAATTTTAATGGTGAAACGGTTTTTTCATTTTGCGAAGAAGATAATATTATTAGCTCTGTGGCAAGTTTAATTAAAAAACCAACTAATGACAAAAGTAAGGAAATTGAAGCTGTTAGTTTAGATAGTTTTGATAATGAAAATAATATAGAAAATCTAATAGTTGAACTCTTGAAAATAGATGTAGAAGATGCCGAATTGGATACTCTAGAAGGTATGCAAAGAATATTGAAAGAGAATAAACCAGATGTTTTAATTGAAGTAAATAATTATAAAAAAGTAAAAAAGGTTAGGAGATTATTCCCTAGAGGGTACACAGTATATAATATTGATGATGATAATTTATTATTAAAAAAAATAAGATGGTATAAAAAAGCAAGTAAGGATCGTAATTATTTGTTTACAATAAAAAAAATGAAGGATATTAAGAAAATATTTAGAGGAACTATCGAGTGATTAAATTTAAAAATATTAAGTATTACCAAAAATGATAATAAGAAAAGCTATTGAAAAGTTAATGTCATATACAGCAATTGATAAATTAAGAATGGCGGATAATGAAATTAAAAGCATAGCCTTTTTGTTTTATGAGGATCAACAAGTTTTTACTAATTATAGAAATATTTGTAAATCATATAGATATTTGATGTCCTTGATTAGAAGTGATTTTGAGGTAGTAGAATTCAATTTAAAAGACAAACTCATTTCTCAAGAAGATGTAGTTGATTTTGATTTTGTCTTAGTGGCAGATGGTATAAACGGTTTTTCGGATATATATGTTAGAAAGAATCTCAAAGTTGATATTCCTTTCGGTATTATTACTAGTGATTCTTCACCTAAAAAGAGGAAAGCACTGTTCTTTTATGATGTAGTTTGGTTTCAAAGTTTTGAATTTCAAAACCAACTATTTAATCACCCTAATTTGTTTCATGTATGTTTAAAGGAAACAGAAGATATTTGTTCACCCAATTGGGATGATAACTATTTTCGAAATCAGATTAGAAAAGGAATTAATTCTGTTGTTAAAGATAGTGCTAGAATTTCAAACAGAATGAAATCAATGAAACGATTAAAAGTAGGATTAAACTCTTTTTATAATAGCAATTTTCAAATTATCGGAAGTGAAGCTTTTGTTGAAATAGGGTCTTTCTGTTCCTTTGGAAATAATATTAAAATTTACACAACTAATCACGATACTAATTATTTAACTACTCAGGGATATATATATAGAAAATATTTTAATCGAGATCACCCAGGTGAATTTAGGAAGAATCCTTCATTAGCAAGAACAAAAGGTCCAGTTATTATCAAAAACGATGTTTGGATAGGTGATGATGTTAAAATTATGAGTGGTGTGACAATTGGAAATGGGGCCTGTATTGCAGCAGGTAGTATTGTAACTTCCGATGTAGAGGATTATTCAATTGTAGGAGGGGTACCAGCAAAACATTTGAAAGCAAGATTTGACATACATATTATAGAATTTTTGTTGTCCCTTAAATGGTGGGATTGGCCTGATAGAATGATAAAAATGAATGAGGAATTTTTCATTCTTGATTTAAATTCTATAGACGAGGTTGATGAGATTAAAATAAATTATTTGTGAAAATTAAATTAAAATGAAGGTGTGTATCATATCTGGGAGGTATCCGCAGACTAAGTTTAGTTCTGCAATAAATCATAAAATTTATGCAGATAAATTTGGTTATAGTTACATTCATTGTAATTATCCTACCCAGGCAAAAAATCCTTATTTAAACAAGATACATTATGTGTTGAGTTTTATTGATTATTTTGATTACTTAGTTTGGATAGATGATGATGCCTTTTTTTTTGATTTTGAGAAAGACATTATGAGCTTTATGCCTAAGGGAGATAAGTTTCTGTCTTTTTGTAAGAGCCCTTCTTTTAAAGAACTAAAAACATACCTCAGTTCAGGTCAGTTTATAATAAAAAACAATTCCTTATCTAAACAGTTCTTGAGAGATATTTTAAATATAAGTTTAAATGATATTAAAGCGTGGTGGAAAAAAGATTTAGGTTATTTTTCAAACGGCGATCAAGATGCCATAATCTATTTATTACTTACTAAAGAGGCGTACAAGGAGAAATACATACTTTATAATTACAAGGCCTTTAATAGTAGAGCTGAAAACTTGTTTAACAAAGATGTGCATAAACCATTAATACTTCATTTTACGGGTAAACCAAATATTAAAAAGAGTAATTATTTAAAAGTTCAGAAATTATTGGGGTTACCTCCCTCGTTAGTTTTGAAAAAATATGCTAATGCTTATAAATTGACTAAAGAGGATAGGTTAATACCTTCATTTAAAAATTATTTAAAACGTATAGTTAAGTGGTTCTCCAGTTAAAAAAATATAAAACAGACATTATTCCTGCATCTTTAGAAAGCAAAATTTCTCAATATAAATATGCTTTTAATAGTAGTTATTTGGAGCATAAAGGGACAAAATATATGGCTTTACGAGTTTTTGATGACTTTACAAAAACTATTTTGGCATTGATGTTTTATTGGGAAAATGAAAGCAATATTTATGAACTTAATTTAACACATGTACTTAAAAATGAACTTGGTGTTTTTAAGGTGTCAGACCCAAAACTGTTTATTATGCAGGACAAGGTTTGGGGAACCTTTAATACAGGACATACAAGAGGAGGAAATAATGATATTGGAATATTTCAATTAGAAAAAAATAAAGTAAAAAGTAGCTTTTTATGTAATTACGCTAACCGGATGACTATAGAAAAAAACTGGAGTTTTTTTAATGAAAATAATGTTTTATATGCTTTATATAATGTGAATCCGTTTACAATTTTAAAAGGAGAAATAGTAAACTCAAAACAAATTGAGTTTAGGGACTACTATATTGATGATAAAACATCTTTTAAAAAGTATAGTATTGGCACGCCTTTAGTAAAGTCTAATGATAAATATTTGTTCATTGGTCATTATAAACTTTTTCTAAGAAAAAAAATGGTTTATTTAGGGTGCCCTTTTCATTTAAAGTTTGGTAGTAAGCCCGTTTTAATAAAAGGAAGATTGTTTTTGTTTCATTCAATTAAATCGTTGTTTGGAAGTAATAAAAAGTTTAATGTTAATCTTTTTTCTTGCACTTACTTTTCTGGACTATTTAAAGAGAATAATAAAATTTATATTAGCTACGGAATAAATGATGTAAAATGGCATATTGTATCATTAATCGAAAAAGTATTATGGCCATAAGAACCTATTATTGGAACCAATTAAAAGTTAGTAGGTATAAGTATTATAAAACTAGAATTAGAAACCCCAAAAAAGAAGTGTTTAGATATGGGAATTCTGGAGATATTTTTGCAGGAAACTTAATTCAATTTCTTTATGGAAATCAAGAAATTATAAATGTAAGAAGAGATATAAATAGGCTGTTATTAGTGGGGTCTACAATGTCGGTTTTAGATCGTGGTGATATTGTAAATGGTATAGGCTGGAAAGGTAATGATTTAAGTGACAGACAAGAAATTATAGAATCATCTAAAGTTTTTGGGGTTAGAGGGCCATTAACAAAGTCTCTTTTTGAGAAACATGGTACAGACTTGTCTAATTTAAAGTTTGAGTTAGACCCTGGCCTTTTAATTAAAGAAGTGTGTAATTTAAAAATTTCTAACAACACAGAAAACAATGTCATTTTTATTCCTCATTTTCATGATTATTGGATATACAACGGTAATTACCCCAGAGGGATTAAGGTTGTTAATATTGATAATACACCAAAAAAGCTTGCTAAAGAAATTCAAAAAGCAAAACTAGTGTATTCTTCTTCTTTACATGGAGTTATTTTTGCCCATGCATTAAATAAAGAATGTATTTTAGTTAAGCCGCAAACAGACGAACCAATTTTTAAATATAGAGACTATTATCTTTCTGTGGGATTAGATTTTCCAGAGCCTTTAAGTAGTATTCATGCTATTAATTTTGCTAAAGACCAAGGAACGATGTTGTTAAAAACCTATGGTATGAATGATTTTTATTTCCCTGATCAAAGCTTTTTAAAACAATCAAACATTATTACATAAAATAATAGTTGGGTGAGACAAAAAACTAAAGATAGTGTTCAGGTGTTTGTTCCAACTCCAAAGGATCCAAACCCGTATTTGGATGAGATATTACATTACAGTAAACATGAGTTTATCTTTGGGGTCTTAAATTCCTATAAACCCAGTTACTCCGTAATTTTAATTAATTGGCCAGAACAATTGTTTGGCTGGAAAGAACCAAGCAATACTCAACTAGATGATTTAGAAAATAGATTTAGGTTATGGAAACAGTCATCTAGCATCATCTATGTGGTGCATGATTTAGAGAGACATTCTGGAATGACGGATAATTATAGAAGACTTTTCGAAATGGTTTTACATTTTTCAGATTCATTAATTCATTTGGGAGTCTATAGTAAGGAGTTGTTTCAAAAAAAATATCCAAGCAAGCATCATGAGGTAATCTATCATCCTTTATACGAAAGGAGTTTTGAAATACATAATAAACTAGAGGCTAGAAAAAAACTTGGAATTAGAAAAGATCAAATTGTATTTATAGCACCTGGTAGAATAAGAAGTTTAGCTGAAAGAAAGTTTATTATCTCAGCATTCAATAGCGTTAAAGAAAAAGACAAACTTCTTATAGCTTCAAACATGTATTATAAAGAATTAAATATTGAGTTTAAAGGGAGGACAAAACTTAAAAGAGTAATAGATGTAAAAAGGCTTATCAATAAAGTTTACAATTTTAACTTTAACTCAAAGTTTCGATTTAATTATGGGTTTACATCTTTTAAGGAATTATCTTTATTGATGTCTGCAGCAGATATTGTAATTATTCCAAGATTGAAAATATTGAATTCAGGGAATTTGTTTTTAGGTTTAACTTATCGGAAAATTATTGTTGGTCCTAATAAGGGTAATGTTTTGGGCTTTTTAGAAAAATTAAACTTACCAATTTTTAACCCTGATGATGTTAAGAGTGCAAGTTTGGCATTTTCAGAAAGTCTAAATCTTTTAAATAAAGAAAGCCATTATAATGAGAATGTTTTGAAGGAATTTAAACCTAAGGAAGTTGCTGCAAAGTGGGATATTTTTATATTAAAAAGTAATATTAATTAATATGATTGAGTTTTTAAACTTGATGATACAAAATTATAAACCTTCAAAAATTGCTTTTCTTATATTAGCACAAACCTCTAAAATTTAAGAATGTATCCATTGATTTCAATAATTATTCCAACCTACAATAGAGAAGATATTATTGGGCAAACTCTAGAATCAATCAAAAATCAAACATATATAAATTGGGAATGCCTTATAGTTGATGATGGTTCTTTAGATGAGACAAAGCGACTTATCGAATCTTTTGCTAAGGCAGATTCAAGGTTTAAGTATTTGGAAAGACCAAAAGATAAATTAAAGGGGCCTAATAGCTGTAGAAATTTTGGATACTCATATAGTAAAGGTGAATTAGTTCATTTTTTTGATAGTGACGACTTGTATAAAAGAGAAACATTAATGTCTATAGTTTCTGTTTTCAAAAATGATATTGATGTCATTGTTTGCAAATCGGAATTAATTGATTTTAATTCTGGAGAAGTCTTAAAGGAAAATAACATTGAATCAGAAACTTTAATTCAGGATTTTTTTGTAGAAAAAATAAACTTTTATGTCTGTGGTCCTTTTTGGAATAAGGATTTTTTAAAAAATCAAAAAGAATTATTTGATGAAGCCATTGGTAACGGAGATGATTGGGATTTTAACTTGAGAATGTTATATAAAAAGCCTAGATTAAAGTTTTTGAATGAGGCTTTATTACAAGTAAGAATTCACCCTAATTCTTTCTCAAGAGAAAAACGAAAATTTAATAAAAAAGAGCTTCAATCTGAGTTTAAAGTTATTGAGAGACACTATCAAATTATAAAAACAAATAAAGAAATTAATAAGGATACTATTCAAAAATATATTGTTAAAAGATTTAATAGCTATTTCATGGAGGCCCTATTGAAAAAAAATAAGATTAGTTGGATACTTTTTTTAAAAGTTCTAAAGAAAGAATTTGAGTTTAATCAATATAAACAACTTATAAGGACTATCTTTGGTTTTATATCTTATAATCTTTTTAAGAAAGGATATAGTTATTTGCATATTAAATAATACAGTTTATAGATTTGAAACCACTTGTTTCAATTATCATTCCTACTTACAATAGAGCTCATTTAATTTCAGAGACACTAAACTCAATTAGGGCACAATCTTATACAAACTGGGAATGTATCATTATAGATGATGGTTCTAATGACAACACAAAAGAGGTGTTGAATTCATATTTAATCAAGGATACAAGGTTTAGCTATTATAAAAGGTTGAAAACCTTTAAAAAGGGTCCTTCAGGATGTAGAAACTATGGGTTTTCTTTAAGTAAGGGTGCTTATGTTAATTGGTTTGATTCTGATGATATTATGAAACCTAATAAACTAGAGAAGGATGTTGAGCTTTTAAAAGATGAATCTTATGATTTCACCATATCTCAGACACAATATTTTGAAAGTGATTCAAACAAAGTACTGAATGTTTGGAACAGAGCTTTGTATAGTGATGACCCTTTGAATGATTTTATAATGCAGAAAATAGGGTGGAGTGTTAATGCACCTTTATGGAGAAAAAAAACATTGATTGAGAATAATTTTCATTTTGATGAAAGGCTCTTTAATGGAGATGATTATTATTATCATATTCAAGCTTTAACACTAAAGCTTATGCCCGTTATAGTACAAGATATACTATCTATGGCCCGGGTTCATCCAAATAGAATTGAAGAGTTTGGTTATAAAGCCTATTCAAAATCTATCATTGTTTATGAGCTTCTTAAATATCAAAAAAAGTACAAACTATCAAAAGAATGTATAGATTCACAAAAAAAAATGAGTTGGTATTTGTTGAAAAACATGTATAAACATAAGAAAATCAATCATGGTTTATCATTTTCTATTCAATTATATAAAATAGATAGTAAAGAGTTTAGCCTTAAAAAAGTGGTTTCAGTATTTTTTGTTGGATTGTTTTACTACATAACAGGTAAGGGGTATTCTTATTTTAATAAAGTGTAACTATGTGCGGCTTTCTAACAGAATTTTCTTTTGGCAATCATGGTGTTATAAACAGCACTGTATTTGAGGAATTATTACGGTTGTCTAAACACCGTGGGCCAGATAATACCACTATAAGTGCCCAACAAAACTACCGCTTGGGGTTTAACCGTCTGGCCATACTAGATTTGAGTGCCCAAGGGAACCAACCTAAGTACAGTCCGTCACAACGCTATCATGTGGTGTTTAATGGGGAAATCTATAATTATAAAGCCTTACAAGAACAGTATAAGCTCAACAACTTAAACTCTACTTCGGATACCGAAGTATTGATACACCTATTGGATGTTTTGGGAGTTTATGATGCTTTAAAAGTTTTAAACGGGATGTTTGCCATAGCCGTTGTTGATACCAAAACCAATGCCCTTTTTTTAGCACGTGATTTTGCAGGAATAAAACCCTTGTTTTATGGGGTGTCAGATTTGGGTGTTGTAGCGGCCTCTCAATTTAACCAAATATTTAGACATCCTTGGTTTAAAGAAACCTTAGAACTTAGACCAGATATTATAAAAGAATATTTTGGATTTGGATACATGCAAGCGCCAAACACCATTTATAACAATATATATCAAGTGCGCCCGGGTGAATGTCTTAAAATACAGCACGGTGAGGCTGTAGAAAGGCGTCTCTTTTACAAAGCAAAAACAAAGACCAATGATGTTTTTGAAAGTACCATAAAGCCTACTCTAGAGGCGGCAGTTAAACGCCAATTAGTAAGCCATGTACCTTTGGCTTCTTTTTTAAGTGGCGGTATAGATAGTCCGTTAATCACAGCCATGGCCAAAAAAGAAAAGTCAGATTTGGAGGCTTTTACCTTATCTGTAAACCATAAAGCCCTTGATGAAGGACAACAAGCTTTTAGCTATGCCAAAGAGGTTGGGGTAAAACAGCAAATTCATAAAGTTAACGAAGAAGATCTGTTGGCTGTTGTTAACGAGCATTTTAAGTTTATGGGCGAACCTTTTGGTGATTATTCAAGCATTCCTACCTATTTAATTGCTAAAAAAGCCAAAGTAAAACACACGGTTATGTTATCTGGTGACGGTGGTGATGAATTGTTTTTTGGATATCCCCGTATGTTGGATGTTTATAACAAAAGACATTGGTTTAAAATACCATACCTGATACGAAAACCATTGGTAAGATTGGCCAATAAACTAAACCTGACAAATACATGGGGGCCGTATCATTATAAGCATATAGGGGATTGGGTGATGGGAAGGCAGGCCCATGTGTTTAAAAAAGATTTAGATGGGTTTTTGAATGATACCGATTACAGTGAAGAATTTAGGTGTTTATATGATTTTCACAAGGCAACTTCAAAAAATGATATGATAAGCCAGCTAAGACTGAATGAATTTTACGGACATATGCAACGGGTACTGGTTAAAGTAGATAGAATGAGTATGGCCCATGGTCTTGAAGTACGGGTGCCATTTTTAGATAAACAGGTTATAGATGATGCTCTTTCTAAACAGCCTAAATCATTTAGAAGCCAAACCGATTTAAAGAAAGTTCTCAAAACCTTGATGCTTGATTACTATTCACCATCCAGCATTAATAACAAAAAGCAAGGGTTTGCGGTCCCTATGTTCGATTGGTTACACGGGTACCTGAAAGCAGATGTAGAAGAGGTTGTATTACAAACACCCTTTTATGGGGCTTCTCATATAAATGAGGAAGCTGTTAAAGATTATGTCAAACAGTTTTTCAAGGAAAAGCATGATGCGGCCTGGGGTGTATGGCATATTTATGCTTGGCAGAAGTGGGCTATAGGAGAGGGGTTGGTTTAAAAAATGTGCTGTCATCTTGAGCGAGGGCTTGCCCGAGCGTAAGGGTCTTTAAATTTGGGACTTGAATTAAAGATATTGCTACGGCACTACGTGCCTCACAATGTGAGAGTTTGAATTAAAACGTCATTCTGAGCGAAGATGAAATCTGAGCGTGAGAATCTTTTAATTTGGGAAGGTAATTAAAGAGATTGTTACGTCGTTTCAATTGGTATTGAAACTCCTCACAATGTCGGTTAGGATTGATGGATGAGATTGCTACGGCGTTGCACGCCTCACAATGATATGTTTTTCCAATAGAAATGGTTTTACAAGGGAATGTTTAATAATTGATTTATATTTAAACCCTAATACAACCTAAACCTTTGAAAATAGCCATTTACTCCGGATCCATACCTAGCACTACCTTTATAGAAAATTTAATTAAAGGTGTGGCAGAAGAACATGAGGTAATGCTATTTGGTAAACTAAGGGCGACCGTAAATTACAAATCTTCCAATATCCGTATCTATGCTACGCCAAAAAATAACGTTTTAAATATATTACTGACTTCTATAAGGCTTTTGCAGCTAATATTGATATACCCCAAACGGTTTTTAAAATTATGGCAAGAAGTGAAAACCTACCATGGTTGGTACAAAAAGTGGAACCTATTATCTAGATTTGTTCCGGTAATTTTACATAAACCAGATGTATTTCATATACAATGGGCAAAGGATATTAAGCAATGGGTTTTTTTAAAGACCGCTTTTGATATTAAGCTCGTATTAAGTTTAAGAGGAGCCCATATTAATTATTCGCCCATAGCAGATGAAAGTTTGGCCGAGGTTTATAAAAGAACCTTTCCTAAGGTTGATAAATTTCACGCCGTTTCAAAAGCCATTGCATTAGAAGCTCAAAAGTATCGGGCTGATAAGGAGAAAATAGAGGTCATTCACTCCCCAATTCCGAAAACAACTTTTGATGCCTTTAGGATTTTTGAAAAAAATGAGAGAGATGCGTTTCATTTAGTGTCAGTAGGACGTTTTCATTGGAAAAAGGGTTATAAATATGCCATAGACGCAGTAAAACTGTTAAAGGAACAAGGTGTTCAAGTACATTATACTATTATAGCTTCCAATACTATTTCAGAAGATATCTTATTTCAAATAAATCAACTAGGGCTTGAAAATGAGATTACGATATTGAAAGGGTTACCTCAAGAGACTTTATTTAAAAAAGTGCAGCGTTTTGATGCTGTGGTATTACCTAGTTTGGAAGAAGGTATTGCTAATGTAGTTCTAGAAGCGATGGCTTTGGGAGTGCCTGTTATTTCTACCGATTGCGGCGGTATGGCTGAAGTGGTGATACCAAATAAAACAGGTTGGTTAGTACCAGTTAGAGACCCAGAAGCTTTGGTTCAGGCTATTGTTGAGGTTAGTCAAACTTCAGAATTAGAGCTACAAGACATCACAAAACAAGCGCATGAATTTGTAAAGTCTCATTTCAATGCCGAGGATTCTATAAAACAGTTTTTGGAGTTGTATAAGAACATCATAGTTAAAAATTAATTGTCATTCAGGAGAAGGCTTAAGCCGACTGAAGAATCTTGATACAAGATAAGAGATTCATACCTGCACTCTGAATGACACACGTTCTGTCATTATGTGGGTACATAGGGAAGCTAGCGACGTAGCAATCCCTTAGCATTAAAAGAACGAAAAAACTTCATTGGTTAAAATATTTAAGAGATTCTTCGCTTTGTTTCACTGCACTCTGAATGACAAGAGAGCGTTTTGCTTTATTCGATTCTATGTTAAATAATAAGACGTTTGTCATTCAGAAGGAGAACTTTGTTCGACTGAAGAATCTATTTTGTTTAGGAGAATCATTTAATAGATTCTTACGCACACTTCGACAATTTCAGTGGATCGCGTACCACACTCAGAATGACAAAAGGATTTTTTAGTTCGTTTTTATGATAAAACCTAAAAGTTAATATTTGGTATTTATACATTCCGGTTTCTGCCGTAATACTAAAAACAGTGTCTCTAATAATCATGTTAAAATTGTATATTGCGTTCTATTAAATGAAAACAATAACCACCCCAATAATCCCTACAAAACAAACCTTTTTTAAGGTAGATGCACCTCACGATCTAGACCTTCAAGCCATTTGTGTTTTTGCAGCCATAGGTTTTTTTTTAGATGCGGATACCTATTTTAAAGACACTAAAGTTCTACGCCCTGGAACTGAATATACTTTAGACGATAGTGATAAAATATTAGATGCCAAAACTTATTTTAATTGGCATTACACCCCTAGAGATATATCATTTAATCAGGTTTTAGAAGAATATAAAATTCTCTTTGAAAAGATAGTAAGTGAACAAGCCCTTGATAAACAGGTTATTTTACCATTGTCTGGTGGTTTAGATAGTAGAACCCAAGCGGTAGCTCTAAAGAAAATTGGAGCAGAGGTATTTTCATATAGTTATGATTTTGAAAACGGCTATCCGGAAACAAAAATTGCTAAACATATAGCAAAAACCTGTGGATTTAATTTTCAAGATTATAAAATTAACAAGGGATACTTATGGAGTGTGATTGAGGATTTGGCCAAAATAAATGGCTGTTATTCAGATTTTACAAGTCCGAGACAAATGGCCATTCTAAATGAGTTTGAAAACATGGGCGATGTGTTTTCACTGGGGCATTGGGGCGATGTCCTGTTTGATTCTATGAACCTCCCAGCATTAACCCATCAAGCACAAGTAGACGCTTTAATGAATAAACTGTTAAAGCGAGGCGGATTGGAATTTGCTACTAGCTTATGGAAACTGTGGGAACTGGAGGGGCACTTTAAAGATTACTTTAGACATAGAATAAGTGCTTTATTACATACTATAAATATAAATGATACCAATGCTAAATTGCGGGCTTTTAAATCTAAATATTGGGCGCCACGATGGACGTCGGTAAATTTATCTATTTTTAGTAAAGCAAAGCCCATTACCTTACCATACTACGACGATAGGATGTGTGAATTTATATGCACCGTTCCTGAGGAGTACTTAAAGAATAGGCAGTTGCAGATAGCATACATTAAACAAAGCGCTCCTGAATTGGCAAAAATTGAATGGCAAGACCACAGACCATTTAACTTATGTAATTATCATCTAAATAAGAGTCCTTATAATTTGCCCTATAAAATCATCAATAAATTAAAACGAGAGCTTAAAGGTTTAAGCGGTAACCCTTATGTACAACGCAACTGGGAATTGCAGTTTTTGGGAACAGACAATACGTACTTTTTAAAGAAAAATATTTTGGAATCGGGTCTTGAGACATGGATACCTTTATCTTTTTTGAAAGCTCAATTAAACGCTTTTTTTCAAGGGAACTCATTGAGACAAGCGCACTCGATAAGTATATTATTGACTTTATCTTTATTTAACCAAAAACATTGGCATGCCTAAACGTATTAAGATATTATTTACCATTCCAAATTTTGAAACCGCAGGAAGTGGTAAGGTGGTGTACGATTTGGTAAAGGGCTTAGATAAAACCGTTTTTGAACCAGAGATTTGTTGTTTTCATAATAGAGGAGAATATTTTAAAACCGTAAAACAGCTAGGGGTTAAAATGCATATTTTTCCCTTTGCAGTAGGGTATCGGCCTTTTTTAAGTTTGCCTTTTAGAGTACTAAGGATAACTAGGTTTTTTAAAAAAAATCAATTTGATATCATTCATTCCTGGCATTGGAGTTCGGATATTACCGAACCTTTGGCAGCTAAATTGGCGGGAATCCCTTTTGTGTATACTAAAAAGGCTATGGGTTGGGGTAATAAGGCTTGGGTATGGCGCTCAAAACTAAGCACTAAAATTATTACCATTAATACCGATATGATACCTCAGTTTTTTGACAAGTTAAAAGATAAGGTGTCTTATATACCCTTGGGAGTGGATACTCATTATTTTAGGCCTCAAGAGCAGGATGAAGCTTTAGCAAATGCCTTAGGAATTCAAGCGACTAATTTTGTTGTTATTACGGTGGCCAATTTAGTGCCCGTTAAAGGGATTGAAATTTTGATACAAGCGATTAAACAATTAAACGATACATCAATTAAATTATTGATTGTAGGTGATTATAATAACAATTATGGTTTAGGATTAAAAGCTAAATTTGAGAGTAATCAAATCCAGTTTGTAGGGAAACAAAATGAGGTTCGTCCTTACTTAGCATTAGCCAATGTTTTTGTGATTTCAACTAAGGACGAAGGACGTAAGGAAGGTTTACCAATAGCGCCAATAGAAGCCATGGCTAGTGGTAAAATTGTTGTAGGGTCTAATGTTTGTGGGGTTAAAGATGTATTAAGTGAATTTAAAGAGAATTTAGTGACGCCATCTAATAGCATAGCATTATCTTTAAAATTAAAAGACATACAAACTTTGACAGAAGCAGGCAGAGAGCGTCTAGGTTTACAGATGAGAAAATTTGTATTAGAAAAATATGCCATAAAGCAATGTATTGCTAAGCATGGGGCTTTATATAAATCGATAAAAAGATGCGAATAGGAATTGTCCTCTCCGAAACACCCAGTTATTCTGAAACCTTTTTTACAAATAAAATAAAGGGTTTGCAGAAACATGGTTTTAAGGTGATCCTATTTGTACAGCGTAAAACCCCTGAATTTAATTTATGCACTGTGCAGTTAGCGCCTAAAGTTTATAAATATAACTTGTTACTCATGTTGATGACGGGTTTTACTGTGTTTTTAAAATTAGTCCTTAATTTTAAACGGTCTATGGAGTTTATTAAGTTGGAAACCAATATTGGTAGGCCGTACAAACAAATTTTAAAAAATCTTTATAATAATAATCATTTACTCGCAGCCAATTTAGATTGGGTGCATTTTGGTTTTACAACCATGGCGTTACAGAGTGAACATGTAGCTAAGTCCATTGGAGCTAAAATGGCAGTAAGCTTTAGGGGTTTTGATTTAGATGTGTATCCTCTTAAACATCCAAGGTGTTATAAACTAATGTGGAGTCAGGTAAACCAAGTGCATAGTATTTCCAATTATTTACTACAAAAGGCTTATAGTATAGGGATGCCAAAGTCTATTCCCTACCAAATTATAAAACCTGCTATTCCAATTCTAGGGTATCTTGAAAAGCATGACCAAAGCAAAGTTTCAGTTTTTAGAATGGTTACAGTGGCTAGATTGCATTGGATAAAAGGATTACAGGATACATTAGAAGCTTTAGCTATTCTCAAGTCAAAACGAATGGCGTTTAAGTATTCCATTATTGGTTCTGGTGAACAATACGAAAGCTTAAAATATGCTATTTCCCAATTGGGTATAGAAGATTATGTCATATTAGAAGGCCAGAAAACACATGAAGAAACTATGGCATTGGTCAAAGATTCAGACATCTATATTCAATACAGTTATTCTGAAGGGTTTTGTAATGCGGTATTGGAAGCTCAAGGGAGCGGTTTATTATGTATAACTTCAGATGGTGGCGGGTTGAAAGAGAATATTATTCATGGTAAAACGGGATGGATAGTGCCCAAACGGCAACCAAAATTATTAGTAGAAATGATACTGCATGTTATAAACTTACCCGATGAAGAAAAAAATACGATTAGAGGTAACGCCATAAATCATGTAAAAAGTAATTTTGATGTAAAAAATCAAGCTGAACAATTTGTGAAATTTTACAGTGAGTTTGTTAATTAGAATATATAATTGCGTTCCCATTTCTGTAAAGCAAGTAATGGGTAAATCAAATTTGGTAAAGCGCCTGTTTGGAAATGTAAACACAACACGTGGTTTTTTTAGGTTGATATGTGCCGATATTAATCGCCATTATCAACAATATAATGTTAAGTTTGGGTTTTGGGCACCAATTAAAGAGGCTTCTAAAGCCCAACAACGAGGGGTGGAAACAACCTTGCTAAATAATGCTATCAAGCTTTGTAATCTTTATAAAGCAAACAGACAATATGTAACGGTTTTTGATATTGGAGCCAATTTTGGATTTCTAAGTTTAGTGTGGGCGCAAACTATTTGTAGTGATAATGGAAAGGTTGTGGCTTTTGAACCTAATAAACAAGTGTGTGATTCGTTTAAAAAGTCGATAAAAAAGAACCGTTTGGAAGCGATTATTACACTGGAGAATGTAGTGGTTGGATCTGAGAATAAAACCGTTGAACTGTTTCTAAATTATACCACCTCCAATGTTTTAAAGCCTGAAAAAATTTCAGACTCTGTGAGTATTCCCATGGTTACGATGGATACTTATGTACTTGAAAATAATTTTGATACCTGTGATTTGATAAAAATAGATGTAGATGGTATTGAATTGGATATTTTACAAGGGTGTTTATATACTCTTGAAAGATTTAAACCCATCTTTATAGTAGAGACCAATGATAACATGGAAATTATTGATTTCTTTATGGAGAAGAACTATAAAGTGTTAGATATGTCTTTAAAAGAATATGCTAAAGGAACTGTTTTGCCACCAAATATTTTTTGTGTTCCTATATAGTATAATTTGACATGAATTAAAAACCTTGTACATTTTGATTAAATTCTGTCAATTCGAGTGGATTTTACGATTGAAATGCGTGAAATTTGCACTTCGACTCTGCTCAGTAGAACTATCGAGAATTAAGAATTTGAAGCTTTGAAATAGTTCTCGATACAATTTTTTCGTCATCTCGAGCGCAGTCGAGAGGAAAAAATCACTCGAACTGACATTTTGAACAAGATTGAACCAAAATGCACAATGGGTAAATTATAATTTTAAATATCCGTAATCATTCATAAAATTGCACGTCATCCTGAATTTATTTCAGGATCACATCATAAAGATTTGATTTATAAATAGTATGAGATACCGAAACAAGTTCGGCATTACGGAAATAAGATGTTATGACATAAGACGGACAATCAAATTATAATTTAATTTTAATTAAAAAACTAGAAATTTGTCATGTCGACAGAGGTAGGGACGAGCGACGAGACATCTCCAATATGATGATATGCTTTCTTATAAGTTGTTTGAATGATAAAGATAGATTATGTTTATAGTCTATTTGTTTTTAAACCATCAAATAAGTTGAACAGAAGTTAATGAGCTATTTATGTTATTTAGGTTTTTAAAATATTTACAACCTACCCATTATTTTACAGTTTTAAAAAATAATGGAAGTGCTATTTTTCCTGAAGTTCATGGTTTACCAGAGACTGTTTTAAAAGAAATTACTTTTGATAGTGCTTATTCAAGCGACTTGGCAAAACAGTATGATGCCTCCTGGCAATTGATTCAAAAAGGCTATATAGGGGATGTTAAGGCTATAGAAATTATGGAGACTCTACCCCTTGAGGACGAATATCACTTTATCAGAAAATATTTTAACCCGGCATGGATATTTTATGTTTTTATGGTTCGGATTTTAAGTTTTCACAATCCTTTTAAAGAGTTTAAAGCTTTTCTTAGAACTAGGCATACAAAACGTGTTCAGGTTTTTAAAAATACGGTTCGCTATAAAGATTGGGAGCATTATGAGGCGTCGCTGCTGGAAGCACAGCCTATGGTAAGTGTTATTATTCCAACCCTTAACAGGTACGATTATTTAAAAGCGGTGTTAAAGGATTTAGAGGCGCAGGAGTATGAAAATTTTGAGGTGATCGTGGTAGATCAGTCCCTGCCATTTCAAGAATCATTTTATAATGATTACCATCTCAATTTAAAAGTACACCGCCAGCAAGAACCTTTGTTATGGCAAGCCCGTAATTGGGCTATACAACTTAGTAAAGGTAATTATTTACTCTTTTTTGATGATGACAGTAGGGTACAAACAAACTGGATTACCAACCATTTAAAGTGTTTAGATTTTTTTAAAGCCGATATATCTTCAGGGGTGTCCATTTCAAAAGTTGGGGACAAAGTGCCTGAACATTATGCGTTTTTTAGAATAAGTGACCAACTAGATACTGGGAACGTGATGATTAAAAAAGACGTTTTTAAACAAATAGGATTGTTTGACAGACAGTTTGAAAAACAACGGATGGGTGATGGCGAATTTGGAATGCGGGCATATTGGCATAATTTTAGAAATGTATCCAATCCGTATGCACAGCGTTTACATTTAAAGGTTGGTACTGGAGGACTAAGGGATATGGGAAGTTGGGATGCTTTTAGGACGCGTCACCTTTTTGAACCACGACCTATTCCCAGTGTGCTTTATTTTTTTAGAAGGTATTTTGGAACTACACAGGCAAGGTTAGCCTTATTACGATTAGTCCCTATTTCTATGATGCCTTACCGGTTTAAGATACATAAAGCTATGTTGTTATTAGGGGTATTTATTTGTGTATTAATATTACCATTAGTTGTTTTTCAAGTTTACAGATCCTGGAAATTATCCAGTTCTAAATTAAAGCAGGGCCCATTAATAGATATGTTAGAATGAAAAAGAACAGCAAAAGCCTATTGATTGTTAGTTCCGAATTTCCACCACAACCAGGAGGTATTGGCAATCATGCCTATAATTTGGCATATCAGCTTAATAGCCACGGTTTTGAGGTTTCTGTGATTACTGATGCTCGGTCTACATCAGGACATGAAGAAAAGCGCTTTGATAAAGAATTACCGTTTGAGGTACTCAGAGTTTGGGTAAAGAGGCCTAGGTTGTTAATGTATATAAAACGGCTGCTGCTCCTTAGGAAGGCTTTAAAAAACCATTGTGTGATTATTGCTTCTGGTAAATTTTCGTTGTGGAGTGTTAGTTGGTTTAGCTGGTTTTACAGAAGACATTATTTAGCGGTTGTTCATGGTACAGAGGTTAATTTTAAATCATTTCCTGTAAAGCTCATGGTTAATCTGTCTCTAATACGTTTTCCCAAGATTATAGCGGTATCGTCTTATACCAAATTGTTATTAAAACAGACATTTCAAAGAAAGACAACGGTAATCCCTAATGGTGTTGATGAGACAAAATGGAATACAAAAGCAGCGTCAAATATTTCAATAAAAGGGGCTCCAAAACTTATCACGGTTGGGAATGTCACTGAACGGAAAGGGCAAATACAGGTCATTGAACATTTGCCTATGCTGATTAAAACGTATCCTCAAATCCATTACCATTGTGTGGGCATTCCAACTGAGCAAGAAAATTGTTTGCAGAAAGCCAAGACATTAGGTGTGGAAAACCATGTGACCTTTCATGGCAGGGTGTCTCATAACGACTTAATAAGTTTAGTTGGAACTTCCGATATTTTTGTGATGTTGAGTACGGAAACTGAAACTGGAGATGTGGAAGGATTTGGTATTGCTATTATTGAAGCCAATACGTTGGGGATTCCAGCTATTGGATCGAAAAATAATGGAATTGAAGATGCGGTGCAAAACGAAAAGTCAGGTGTATTGATCGACGCTATGGATACGAGCGCTTTTATAAATGCGATTGAAACCATTTTAAGTAATAAAGAAACATTTAGTAAACAAGCATCAATATGGGCAAATCAACACCGTTGGGAAGAGATTATAAAGCAATATATAGATGTTATTGAAGATTTGTAGTAAGGGAGATTCTTCACTCCAATGTATTGCTTTGCAAGGTACTTTCAATGCATATATATTTGCCTTTCAGTAATGCTCAGAATGACAATCACAATGTCATTCAGAAGGAGAACTTGTTCGACTGAAGAATCTCATTAAATGGAGTGCAACTTTGTAATGTGAATTTATGTTTAGATTTTTTGGAAGAGATTCTTCGTTTCGTTATACTGCACTCAGAATGACAACGGTTCTATGTCATTCAGAAGGAGGGAGTTTGCGACCGACTGAAGAATCTTATTGATTGGAGTATTGTTTTTATACAATTTTTTCTGGAAGTTTTAAGAATGAGATTCTTCGCTTTGCTCTGAAAGATAATAGTTTAATGTCATTCAGAGGGAACGCAGTGACCGAAGAATCTATTGAATTGTTGCGTGGTTTAGGTACGTAGATTAATTGAAGAGGGTTTTGAGAAGAGATTCTTCGTTTCGTTGTACTACACTCTGAATGACAACGGTTCTATGTCATTCAGAAGGAGGCTTTAGCCGACTGAAGAATCTTTAAATGGTATCATTCAAAAACGTCCAATCTGGATTTGATGTATTAATGAGCTGTTCTTTTTTGGCACGACTCCAACCTTTAATTTCTTTTTCTCTTTTGATGCCGTCATCAATTTCAAAAAAGTGTTCAAAATGAATCAGGTAAAAGCATTTATATTTGGAGGTAAATGATTTTGAGAATGGTAAAGGGTTGTTGTGATGATATAGTCTTTCTTTCAAGTTATTGGTTACTCCTGTATACAATACAGTTTTAGTTTTGTTAGTAAGTATATAAACATAGTAATTGTGAGTGCCTTTTGTTTTCATTAATATAAATGTAAACAAAAAAAGAAGAGATTCTTCGCTTCGTTGCACTGCGCTCTGAATGACAACGGTTCTATGTCATTCAGAAGGAGAACTTGTTCGACTGAAGAATCTCATTAAATGGAGTGCAATTTTGTTATGTGAATTTATGTTTAGATTTTTTGGAAGAGATTCTTCGTTTCGCTTTGCTTCACTCTGAATGACAATGGAGATTCTTTACTTCGTTTTATTGCTTTGCAAGGTACTTTCAATGCAAATATATTTGCCTTCAGGAATGCTCTGAATGACAAATTATAAAAATACTTTCTAAGTTAAAATAAAAACAGCACCTTTGTTTTAAATCCATGAAGTTAGCCATTATTTCACATACCGAACATTACAAAAGACCAGATGGTACTTTGGTAGGGTGGGGTGCCACTGTGAGTGAGATAAACCATTTATTAGCGATATTTGATGAAGTGTACCATATAGCTATGTTATATGATACAGAGGTTCCGGCCAGTGCATTGCCATATATCTCAGATAAAGTTCATTTTATTCCCATACCTTCGGTGGGTGGTAAAGGGTTTTTAAATAAGTTAGAGGTTATTTGGAAGAGTCCAAAGATTATTCAAATAGTTTCTAAAACCTTAAGAGACGTGGATTGCTTTCAATTGCGTACCCCCACAGGTATAGGCGTTTTTTTAATCCCCTATTTAAGTGTTTTTGTAAAACAGAAAGGCTGGTTTAAATATGCTGGTAATTGGAATCAGCTACAACCACCATTAGGTTATAGGCTACAGCGTTGGATGCTAAAACTACAGAGAAGAACCGTTACTATTAATGGCTATTGGGAGCAGCAGCCTTTACACCATCTGAGTTTTGAGAATCCTTGTTTAACAGACGCCGATATTGTTTTAGGTAGACAAATTCGTCAAGATAAAAGCCTAGAACGTAAAATAACCTTTTGCTTTGTGGGGCGTTTAGAACGAGAAAAAGGTGTAGAAACTATATTAAGCGCGTTTCATAGTCTAAGTGCTGATTTGGTGTCCCGAATCGGGACCATTCATTTTGTGGGAGAGGGTGAGGAGTCAACATATTTTAAGCAGCTAGCCAATGAAGGTAACCTTCATGTTCTGTTTCATGGTGCTTTACCACGGCAAGAGGTGTTTGAAATTTATAAACAGTCTCATGCTTTTTTATTACCCACTACCGCTTCGGAAGGGTTTCCCAAGGTGATTGCTGAAGCTATGAATTTTGGATGTATTCCCATTGTGTCCAATATTTCGGCTATTGGACATTATATAAAACACAACGATAATGGGTTTTTATTAAATGAAGTAACTTATGAAGCTTTGATATCAATGCTTTATACAATGTTAAACCTTTCTGAAGAAAATTACAAAAGGATGTTAGAAAGTTTTGATACAGTGGTTGAAAAGTTCACCTTTTCTCATTATAATAGCAGAATAAAGCATGATATTTTAAAATTTTGATGATTTGAGTCCAAGACTACGAAAACTAGCTCCAGATTATTATGTGCCTTTGGTTGTATTACACGTAGCGCTTGGGCTAGTTTTGTTTTTTTACGAACCCATTTCTAAACTTTATTTTTTAGTAACCATGGTTTACTTTATGGTTAAGATTGTGCTGGAACCTTCTCATAATAAAGCACAAACAGTTTTTTTAGGGTGTGCTTATTTTACGGGGGCAGAGGTGCTTTTTAGAATGACCGATGGTGGTATAGCTTATGAGGCCTCTAAATATTTGGTGGTTTTATTTATGCTCATGGGGATGTTTTTTAAGGGCTTAAGTGGTAAAGCGTATCCCTATTTTATTTATTTGATTTTACTGGTGCCTTCTATATTGGTAGCTTCATCTACCTTAAGTTTCTTTGCTAATTTTAGAACCAATATAGCCTTTGTATTAAGTGGTCCGGTATGTTTAGGAATTGCCGCGTTGTTTTGTTATGATAGAAAAGTAACGAATAGACAGCTTTTGGACATTATCATGTATTTCTCTCTGCCAATAATTTCAATGACCACTTATTTGTTTTTGTATAACCCCAGCATTAAAGATAAGTTGTCAGGTACCATTTCTAATGCAGCTTTATCTGGAGGGTTTGGTCCCAATCAGGTATCTACTATTTTAGGACTAGGCATGTTTGCAATGGCGGTACGACTATTTGTAAAATCCCCTACTACTTCTTTAAAGGTTCTAAATTTAATTATACTAGGAACCATGACATTTAGAGCACTTATCACTTTTAGTCGAGGCGGCGTGTTTGCGGCTATTATTGTAATAGGCGCTTTTTTGTGGACACTCTTTTACCATTCTTCTGGAAAGATGAAGAATCGGATTTTTGTTTCGATTTTTTTATTAGTGATAACAAGTGTAGTTACCTGGGTAGTAAGCTCAAATCAGACTAGAGGATTATTAGATAAACGTTATGCTAATGAAAATGCTAGAGGTATTAAAGAAAAAGACATTACAACGGGTAGGTTAGATTTGTTTAGGGAAGAAATTGAAGGCTTTTTAAGCAGTCCTTTTTTAGGTATTGGTGCCAGTCGCGTAAAGGATATAAGGGTTGAAACCTCTGGTACTCAATTGCCTTCTCATAATGAAATAGGAAGGCTATTATCTGAACATGGGTTTTTAGGGATTGTTATTATTTTAATATTGATTTTTAAGCCCATTGGCTATAGAACCGGTAATAAACGGAATTATTACTTTTATGCCTTTTTGGCTTTTTGGTTTGCTACTATTAACCATTCAGGTATGAGAATAGCTGCGCCTTCTTTATTGTATGCTTTTGCGCTATTGAATGTAGTCCCAGAGCGTGTTTATTTAAAGTCTATTGTAAAGAAAAAGAAAGTAAAGAGCACATCTGGAAAACCTATTCTCACTACTTAATTTATTAATATGTTATGGGTTATTAGGTTATGGTTTGATTAAGAAGGACATGATACAATCTAGTAATTAAAAATATTTTCCTACATTTATATCATATCCCGTTGTTCCAAATGCTTAAAGTAGGAAAAAAAATAATCTGGTTGGTCAAGCGACATCCCTATTTGTATTATACCAGATTTAAGTTACTATCCAAAGAGGCTTCTCAAAACGAAGCCATAACACACACCTACAATCTCATTAATAAAAAACAGCATATTCCCAAAAGCTTTCACATAGTTAACGCCATTATTTTAAAGGGAAAAGTACAAATGAATACCTTTAACAAGGTATTGGAAATAGCCAAATGGCTACGCCTTAATATTAAAGGAGGTTCGGGGTTGAGCCTATCTTCTGAGAAAGCCTTGGAAAAAATGTTAGCTGGAGAAGGAGGGGTTTGTAGTGATATATCTCAAGTATTCAATAATTTTTGTGTAGTTAATGATATTAAAGTACGGGAGTGGGGAATCACATCTTTACCGTTTAATAGAACTTTTGGTGGGCATGCATTTAATGAATTTTATTCTGAGAAATTTGATAAGTGGGTGTTAATAGACGTTTCTAAAACCATGATGTTCTTCGTTAAGGGGTCTGATATTCCATTATCTGTTATGGAATTGTTTGCGTGCAATAAGTCTGGTGAAGAAGTTATATATAAGTCGTTTTTAGAATCAAATAAGGTTGACGATAACCTTATTTCCCATTATTATTTGAATGGTGATAGGGCCCCTTTTTTAATATGCAATTATCATAATGAAACTTACGACAAGTATTTAGATAGGTATCACACTTTTTTACCCGTATTTGTTATTCACTTTTGGTTGTTTTTAATAAAGAAAAGTTACTTCTATATTTTTCCTATAAATAATCTCCAAGAAGAATTGGTATACCAAACCTAAGGCTGTTTTTTTTTGATTTTGAATTTTCAGGTCTAGCGCAGTCATGACCCAGTTGAATGATTATATTTTAAATCCTTCTGATATTATATTGAGTAACCATTACTTAGTATGGGCTTTATTGAGGTAAGGCTATTAGCTATAAATTAGATGAAAAGGGTTTAGGTTCAATTATTAATTCTTGTATTTTTACCATGTGAAATCCATATTATACATTGGTAATAAGCTTAAGAAGCATGGGAAAAATGCAACGGGCGTTGAGGTATTAAGTCCTTTATTAGAAAGCGCAGGATATACAGTTTATACCAGTTCTTCTAAATTAAACAAGTTCATACGCCTTATAGAGATGTTATGGGCTTGTTATAAGTATAGGCAAACGGTAGATATGGTGCTCATTGATACCTACAGTACCCAAAATTTCTATTTTGCTTATGCTGTATCCAGATTATGTGATGTATTACAATTAAAATACATTCCCATTTTACATGGCGGTAATTTACCAAAACGTTTAAAGTGTCATGCTAAGTTAAGCAAATCTATATTTCGAAAGGCCTATGTAAACGTAGCGCCTTCTGTATATATGATGGAACAATTTAAAAGTTATGGTTATAAGAATCTTGTTTATATTCCTAATGCCTTTGAAATTAAACAATACCCCTTTAAGAAAAGAGATTATTCTGAAATAAAATTACTCTGGGTACGCTCCTTTGCTAAAATTTACAATCCGCAATTAGCTGTTACAATATTAAAGCTTCTCCGTGATGAAGGTTTACAAGCTTCCCTATGTATGGTAGGGCCCGATAGTGGTGATGGTAGTTTAGAATCTGTTAGGGAATTGGCGCAACAGTTAGCGGTGGAAGTAACCTTTACAGGAAAGTTAACCAAACCACAGTGGATAGCACTTTCAAAAGAATATGACATCTTTATAAATACTACCAATTTTGACAATATGCCTGTTAGTGTGATTGAGGCCATGGCTTTGGGATTACCTGTTGTTTCTACTAATGTTGGCGGTATGCCGTATTTAATTGAAGATGGTATAGATGGTTTACTTGTTAACCCAAATAGTGTTAGAGAGTTTGTGAAGGCTATTAAATATCTGTTAAGTAATGAAGAGGAAGCTATAAGGTTGACTGTTAAAGCTAGAAAAAAAGTTGAGCAGTTTGATTGGAATGTAGTTAAGAAGCAATGGTTTACAGTTTTGAATAATTAAAAATGGTTATTAATACATATTGACCCAAAAAAAGTAAGTAGTTTAGCATTGTAGTTTTAATGCCATGAATATATTAATTACAGGAGCTGCTGGTTTTATTGGATCTCATGCAGCAGAACGTTTTAAGCAACTGGGCCATCGGGTCATAGGTGTAGATAACTTTTCGTCTTATTATGATGTGCGCTTAAAAAAAAGAAATGCAGAAGTATTAGAAGATCAAGATATTGAGATGATTGCATTGGATTTAAGAACTGATGCATTAATGGAATTATTACCTAATAAAATAGATTATATTATTCATTTTTCTGCTCACCCAGGTATTTCACAGATGTCAACCTTTAATGACTATTTATCAAATAATGTTGGTGCTACTCAGAATTTGCTTCATTGGACGTTAGGCTTAAAAAGAAAACCATACTTTATTAATATAGCAACATCCTCTATTTATGGATTAGAAGCCACCTTATCTGAAGATCAAGCTACTTCTCCAGCATCCTGGTATGGTGTTACTAAGTTGGCAGCTGAGCAATTAGTGTTATCTTATATTAGAAAAAAAGAATTAAAAGGAACCTCTCTAAGATTATATTCTGTTTATGGCCCTAGAGAGCGGCCTGATAAATTGTACACAAAATTATTGGATTGTGGAATTAACAATAAGGAGTTTTCATTGTATGAAGGGAGTGAAAAGCATCTTAGAAGTTATACCTATGTTCAGGATATTATAGATGGTATAGTTAGTGTTTTAGGTAAAGAAGACTTGTGCAATGGTGAAATATTTAATTTAGGAACAGACGTTGAAAATACAACGGCACATGGAATACAAATAATAGAAGCATTATTAAATGTAACAATAAAAAAGCAAATTTTACCTCCAAGACAAGGCGATCAATTAAGAACTAGAGCCAATATTGATAAGGCCAGAAAAGTTTTAAATTATAATCCTACTACTAAATTAAAAGAAGGACTTAAGGAACAATTAAAATGGTTTAAAGAAAATAATTATTAAAAGAGATAATTATTTTGATATTAAACCTGTATGGGATAATGTTTTAAAATAATAGGCTCTTGTAAAATTATGTACTATATTAGTGATTGCTATTAATCGTTGCCCTCATGTCTGGTCTTAGTATTCATTTTAATATTTCAGAACGAAAACTTCTGCTTAGAATTTTTGACCTTTTTTTTGTATTGCTGTTGCTTCACTTAGTAGGTACAGGGTTTCATTTTGATTATTTTACAGTAAGTAAAGAAAATTGGTCTTGGGTTTTTGTGTTGATATTATATATTTCTGTATTTGGAACCATATTTGAAATGTATGATTTACAAAAATCTAGTAAGTTAGAAAGTGTTTGGACTACCATTGTTCTTACCACATCAACCACCGTACTTTTTTATTTACTAACACCTTTTTTTACACCGTTTTTACCAGACAATCGTTTACAGATTTTTTTCTTTTTTGCCTCTATATTAGTGGCTTTGTTAGTTTGGCGTTTTGCTTACATAAAACTTATAGTTTCACCGCGTTTTAATAGAAAGGTTTTGTTGGTTGGTGAAACGTCTAATATTAAAGCTATTTTAGACACTTTTAAAACGGCTGATCCTAATTATCAAATCATTGGTTTTATAAACTGTGAGAAAACTAGGGGTGATAAAGTTAAATTTTTAGGACTGACCGAATACGCTCCAAAAGAAATTTATCAAGTTATCAAGGATGAAAATATTTTTGAAATTGTGGTGGCTACTTATAATTCTGAAAATATTACTCCCGAGATTTATACTGATTTGATTACGCTTTTAGAAGGCGGTTTTCCGATAAAGGAATATACACAGGTTTATGAAGATTTAACCAAAAGAGTTCCTGTTCAGTTTGTTGGAAAGGACTTTTATAAGTATTTCCCATTTAGCCGAAGTAATCAAAATAAAATGTATTTGTTCTTTCACAGATTTTTTGATATAATCATTAGTGTTTTGGGTCTTGTAATAGGAGCTTTACTATTACCAATAGTAATTATAGGTAATGCCATGGCCAATAGGGGCCCGTTGTTTTATACTCAGGAGCGTATTGGAAAAAATGGAGATCTTTTTAAAATAATCAAGTTTAGAACCATGATTAAAAATGCCGAACCTCATGGAGAGGCTTGGGCTATGAAGAATGATTCTAGGATAACTCTTTTTGGAAAGTTTTTAAGAAACACCCGATTGGACGAAATTCCACAGTTTATAAATATTTTAAAAGGCGATATGAGTTTAATTGGCCCTAGGCCAGAACGTCCTTATTTTGTTAGAGAGCTCTCTCAAGTATTACCTTTTTATGAAACACGCCACATTGTAAAACCAGGTTTAACCGGGTGGGCGCAGGTGAATACTAGATATGGTTCCTCGGTAGATGATAGCTTACTTAAGCTTCAGTATGACCTGTATTATATTAAACATAGAAGTTTTTTCTTAGACATTAATATTCTAATTAAAACCTTTAGCACCGTTATTTTCTTTAGAGGACAATAACTAAATTGATTATTGATTATTGATTATGATTATTGGAATAATACCTTACCAAAAATAGATATCGTATTCCTACAGCGATGATTAATGGAATTAAACTCATGGCAAATACCTGAACACCAATAATCCAATGCAATGTCAAAAGGCAAAGCATGATAATTAAAAACTTCAAATACTTTATAAACCACTTTTTGGGAGTCTCTTTAAAAAGTTGGCCAATCACTACAATATTTAAAGCAAAGGCCCAAAGCAGGTTGTAATTTTGATGGGTTCCAATATGGTCTGTCGCAAACCAAAGGAGCAAAATTAATATGCCAATGATTCCTGTAAAACTGAATATGAACATATCCAACCAAATGGTTCTTTTTCTCTTTTTAAAGTCTGTATAGGTGATGAATAAGATAATTAAAGAGAGAATACCTAAAATAAGCAACGGACTGGTAAAAAATGAATTTGAAACTTTGGTCGGTCTTTTAGTAAAAATCGTATTGCTATTTTTTACTAAAGGCGAACCATCTTTTTTTGTAGCTACTTCAAAGAATTCATAAATGTTTTCGGGTAAAAACATATGTTCTTCGGGGGTTGCTTCCCTGTCAATAACTGAACCTAAAGCGATATCAATCCCTAGACTGCCCCAAGAGTTTTGGTTTACATTATCATAAATTAAACTTCGGAATGTTTTAGCTTCAAAATCTTTTGGACTGTTAAATGTGATACCATTGTTAGTAGCTATTTTAGCAACATCTTTAATTCGTGTAGCACAATTATCAAAAAAGAATTCGTATAAATACGCTCTATTTTCTGATTTATAATTGTTTAATAGGTAATTGTAAAGTGTTTGTTTTTCGCTTTGCGATACATTGAGCACCTGCTCTTTTACGGTTCTGTTATGATACACATAGATTTGGTAGAACCTACTAAAGTTATCTTTACTTAAAAGGTAGTTTAATTTCCCTCTGGCAAACTTTAAATAAAAATTAGGGGCATCAAAATCGTATTCACCATAACCATAAACAACATCTAAACCCATGTTTGGGTCTTTTATTCTAAAAGCACTATGGCCAAAAGCATCATTAAGAGAAGTACCTGGTCCAATGGTTAAAACACTAATTTCAGAGGTGTTAGAAAGTGTTGTTTGCTGTGCGTAAACGCATGATGAAACTATTATAAGGAGAAATAGTAATTTTTTTGTCATCATCTAAAAATACTAAAATCTAGTTTTAAAGAAAATACGTTAGAGTATAGGGCTACACTTTGGTCTCCTATATCGGTGAAAGCGTAATCTATTTGAATACCATTGTATTTAAAACCTACGCCAAAACTGGGTTGAAAGGTAAGTTGCTCTGTGTTGTCTATTTGTAGTTCATTTTGGAAGTTTCCCATACCAGCACGTAAATACACCATATCTATATACCCAAACTCAAAACCTAAAGCCGGATTGACACTGGCAAAGGATGTTGAAATAATATCGTTATTTTCTTCAAAACGCACATTCAGATTGGCAGCGGCCAATAAAGTATAATCATAATTAAAATTGAATAATTTAGAAAAACCTATTTGTAATTTTGGAATGGTGATTTCGGTAGTTTCAGGAAGTTCTTGATTTTGCCCTTCAACGGCATTTCTAATGTTCTCAAATTCACCTTCATCAATAGCCCAAGCATTAAATGTTGTTGTAATGTCGCGTGCCATGATGCCAAACTTCCAATTGTTATTAGTTTCAAACTGAATGCCGGCATCTAAACCAAACCCCCAAGACGACGCAAAATCGCCAATAACGCGTCGAATCACTTTGGCATTAACCCCATAATTTAAACCTTGAACAGGTAATTTTCTGGCGTAAGAAAATGTGAGTCCATAATCTGCTGTAGAGAAAAGACTTATTCTATCATAATTAATATTCCCTTGTTGATCAATAAGCTGCGTGGTGTTTAAAATATCATCAACCGCAAATCTAATTAAAGAGATGCCTATGGCACTTTGGTTATCTAAAGGCATGGCAAAAGCAGCATAATCATAATTAGCAATATTGGCAAAATAACTGGAGTGCATCAATGCCAATTGGTTATCCTCAAGCGCCAAAAGTCCTGCCGGATTCCAATACCCTGAATTTACATCGGCAGTATGTGATGTTACTGCACTACTCATGCCTAAGGCTGCAGCATCCACGCCTATGTTCATAAACTCGTTAGAATATTTTCTAGTGGTTTGAGCAAACACAGAAACCGATAGTAAACAAAATATAACGCTTATGTAAACTTTCAATCGCAATTTTTTTACAAATATAAACCTATAAACTGTAAAATGTAATAGTTATTGTTTATTACTTGTTTTACAGTAAAATTGTTTGTTATTTTGGATACCTGCCGTCACTTCGACTGCGCTCAGTGTGACAGCAGGAATGAAAGTTTTAATGCAAAACGTCGAGACTTTCTTTTAAATTAAAATTCTTAGATGAAGCGATATATTCCAAATGCTCTAACATTATTAAACCTCTTATGTGGTAGTATTGCTGTAATATATGCTGTAAACGATAATTTTGTTACGGCTGCATTTTTTGTGTTTTTTGGTATTTTCTTCGATTTTTTTGACGGATTTGCCGCCAGAAAACTAAATGTTCAAAGTGATATAGGATTGCAACTAGATTCTTTAGCCGATGTTGTGACTAGTGGGTTAGTGCCCGGAATTATAATGTATAAATTACTGCAATTAGTTGGCCCTTTATGGCAAGAAACTGTTGATGGAATTGGATATAACAGAACAATTGGTTTTGAATTTGAGTATCCTGAATTTTACTATGTATTGCCATTATTCGGTCTATCAATCACATTAGCCTCAGCTTATAGACTGGCAAAATTTAATGTAGATACAGAACAACAAAATTATTTTAAGGGATTACCAACACCTGCTAACGCCTTGTTAATTGTATCGTTACCGTTAATATTGGAGTTTCAAAATAATGATATTATTAATGCCATTATTTTAAACAAATGGTTTTTAATTGGTATGACCATTTTAAGTTGTTGGCTATTAAACTCCGGTATAAAATTATTTGCGTTAAAGTTTAAAAATTGGGGATTTAAAGCCAATGCCACCCGATATATTTTTATAATGCTTTGTGTGGTATTGTTAATTGTGCTTCAATTTGCCGCTATTCCTTTAATTATTTTAGTTTACATAATCATGTCTGTTTTAGACAGTATTACTTCAACATAAAATTATGGCTTCTGGTTTTTTTGCGTTATTAGATGATGTTGCAGCACTCATGGATGATGTTGTTATAATGAGTAAAATTTCAACAAAAAAAACGGCTGGTATTTTAGGAGATGACTTGGCGGTAAATGCAGAAAAAGCAACAGGTTTTGTGTCTTCAAGAGAGTTACCTGTTCTTTGGGCTATAACAAAAGGGTCTGCTCTTAATAAAATCATCATATTACCCATAGCCTTCTTATTAAGTGCTTTTTTACCTATTGCAATAACCATTGCTTTAGTGCTTGGTGGTATATATTTAGCTTATGAGGGTGCTGAAAAAATATATGAGTATTTTTTTCATAAGAATCATAAAGATGAAACCAAAGCGGATATAATAGATGAACAGAATTTAACTAAAGAAGAACTGTTACTTTCAGAAAAAAAGAAAATTAAGTCTGCTATAATTACAGATTTCATTTTATCTGTTGAAATTGTAATAATTGCATTAGGTACTGTTTTAGAAGCGCCTATTTTAAACCAAATATTAGTAGTAACCATTGTGTGCATTATAGCTACAGTAGGGGTTTATGGCATAGTGGCGATACTAGTGAGAATGGATGATTTTGGCTATAAATTAGTTAAAATTGGTAATGGAAAAAGCATTTTACACCATATAGGTAACGTGTTAATTAGAGCCTTACCTATAATCATTAAAAGTTTAGCTATTATAGGTACCATTGCTTTGTTATTGGTGGCAGGTGGGGTTTTTGTTCACCATATTGAGTTTGTTCATCATTTGGTTAAAGATATAAACTTACCATCGTTTCTTGTTGAATTTTTGGTAGGCTTAATTGTTGGAATTGTTGCAGTTTTATTATTGCAAGTATTTAAATTACTTTTTAAAGGAAGTGCCCAAAAAGCATAAGAGGCTAATCCCTAATCTTCTTTTTACGCAACTCAAAGTTCTGACCCAAATACACCTTTCGAACCATTTCATCATTTGCAAGGTCTTCGGGTGCACCGTGTTTTAATATGCCTCCTTCAAACATCAAATAGGTTCTATCTGTAATAGCAAGGGTTTCTTGTACGTTATGGTCAGTAATAAGAATACCAATATTTTTTTTGGTAAGTTGTGCTACAATACGTTGAATATCCTCAACAGCAACAGGGTCAACACCTGCAAAAGGTTCGTCTAGCAAAATAAAATTAGGGTCGGTGGCTAGGGCACGTGCAATTTCCGTTCTACGGCGCTCACCACCAGAGAGTAAATCACCTCTATTTTTTCTAATATGTCCTAAACCAAATTCTTCAATTAAAGATTCCATTTTATGGCGTTGTTCCTTTTTGCTTAGTTTAGTAAGTTGAAGTACACTTAGAATATTATCCTCAATACTTAATTTCCTAAATACTGATGCTTCTTGTGCTAAATAACCAATACCGTTTTGGGCACGTTTGTACATAGGGAATTTGGTAATCTCGGTGTTGTCAAGAAATATTTGCCCGCCGTTAGGTTTAATAAGCCCCACAATCATATAGAACGAAGTAGTCTTACCAGCACCATTAGGTCCTAACAACCCTACAATTTCACCTTGATTTACTTCAAGAGAAACGTCTTTTACAACTTTTCGCCCGCTATAGGACTTCATTAAATTTTCGGCTCTTAAAATCATACTTGCAATAACGTAAAATTTAATTAATTATTGGGTTTAAAAGTACTAGGCTTTTACAGCTTCCTTTCGTTTTTGTTTTCTAACAACAAGTTTAGAAATATAAATACTTACTTGGTACAGAATTATAATGGGAATGGCTACAATAACCTGACTTGCTATATCTGGCGGTGTAATTATGGCAGATAGTATCAAAACTACAACCAAGGCATACTTTCTATATTTCTTTAAAATTTCTGGGGTCACTAGACCTATTCTGGTAAAAAAATAAATGATAATTGGTAGTTCAAAAATAAGTCCAGAAGCAAGGGCAGATGAACGTACCAATGCTATATAAGAACTAATGTCTATTTGATTATCAACCGTTTCAGAAACGCTATAATTAGCCAGGAAGTTAATGGATAAAGGCGTTACAATATAGTATCCAAATAAAACACCAATAAAGAACAAGATAGATGAAATGATAATGAATCCTTTGGAGTGTTTTCTTTCATTCTCATGCAAACCAGGACTTACAAATTTCCAAAGTTGATAAATTACGTATGGAAAAGAAATAACAAATCCTCCTAAAATAGCCGTCCAGATATCTGCTGAAAACTGACCAGCCATAGTGCGGTTTTGTATAATCATAGGTACTTTTTCGTTACAAAAAGTGGTATCAACACCAATAAAAGTAGCTGCTTTACATAAAAAATCATAAGTTGGAAAACTCATGTCTAATGGTGCGAAAATAATTTTATCAAAAATAAAGCGACTAAAAATAAAAGCTAAGGTAGCTACTATAATAACTGCTAAACAAATTCTAATTAAGTGCCATCGTAAATCTTCAAGATGGTCTAAAAACGACATCTCGTTTATATTTTTTTTCGCCATTATATAATGCCTTCTTTAATTAAGTCGTGTAGATGAATAACGCCAGCATATTGACCGTTTTCTTCAACAAGAAGCTGAGTAATTTCATTTACTTCCATAAGTTCCAGAGCGTCAACGGCCATTGTTTCGGCGTGTACTCGCTTAGGGTTGGCACTCATTATATCTTTTGCTGATAACGAGGTGAAATTATCAGAATTACTCAACATACGCCTGATATCACCGTCGGTTACAATACCAACAATTTTATCGTTTTCAACTACTGCAGTAACTCCTAATCGTTTTTGAGTAATTTCAACAATAACATCTTTAATATTAGTTGATGGGTGTACTTGAGGTTTTTCGTTAACCGATGAAATGTCATAAACCCGTAAATACAGTTTTTTTCCTAAAGCACCGCCTGGGTGATATTTAGCAAAGTCTTTACTTGAAAAGCCTCGCATTTCTAATAAGCACACCGCCAATGCATCTCCCATAACCAGTTGTGCTGTGGTACTTGTGGTAGGCGCTAGATTATTTGGACAGGCTTCCTTTTCAACATAGGTGTCAAGAACATAGTCAACTTGTTGCCCCAAAAATGAATCTTTATTTCCAGTAATGGCAATCATTTTGTTTTTAGCATTTTTAATTAGCGGAACCAGAACCTTAATTTCTGGGGTATTACCACTTTTAGAAATGCAAATCACAACATCGTCTTTTAAAATAAGTCCTAAATCACCGTGAATAGCATCTGCCGCATGCATAAATATAGCAGGTGTACCCGTAGAATTTAATGTAGCCACAATTTTATTGGCAATAATGGCACTTTTACCAATTCCGGTAATAATGACGCGCCCTTTAGAATTGTAGATTAGTTTTACGGCTTCGGCAAAATCATCAGTTATTAAATTAGAAAGATTAAAAATGGCTTTACTTTCTGCCTCTATAGTTTGTTTAGCAATTTGTAAAATAGATGTCTCCCTATTCAAAATTTAATTTCTTTTTAGTTGATGCTCTTAAAGATTTTATTATCTTTAATGGTATCCAAATTTTAAATTTTGTTGTAATTTGGATTCTCTGTACAAAAGTACATGAATTTTTTCATGTGTTTGTATATATTGATTTTATAATAGTAGTTTGTAACCATTGGCGCTAAAAATAATTGTACCACTATCTTTAGTAATTATTTTAGGTAAAGGTTTCATTCTAAAAGTTATAAATAAAGGACGAAAAAAAGAAGAGGGCGTCTTTAAGTTATATTGTTAAGATATTCTGTAAATTGGATGTTAATATAATTTCAAGTAGATAATTAATAGTAATTTTATTCATGTTAGTAGCAAAAAGTGACTTGCACTCTGCACTAAAGAAGTATTTTGGGTTTAATAAATTCAAGGGGTTGCAAGAAGATGTTGTTGAGAGTATTATTTCAGGAAACCATACGTTTGTAATAATGCCAACTGGCGGCGGTAAGTCGTTATGTTACCAACTTCCTGCGTTAATGCAAGAGGGTACTGCTATTGTGGTATCACCCTTAATAGCCTTAATGAAAAATCAAGTAGATGCCATAAGAGGGGTTTCTAATGAAGAAGGTATTGCCCACGTTTTAAATTCATCATTGAACAAAACAGAGGTTAAACGCGTTAAAGAAGATATTACAAATGGTGTTACCAAACTTTTATACGTAGCTCCAGAGTCATTAACCAAGGATGAAAATGTTGATTTTTTAAGAACCGTAAAGGTGTCTTTTATGGCTATTGATGAGGCACACTGTATTAGCGAATGGGGGCACGATTTTAGGCCAGAATACAGGAATTTACGTCATATAATTGGTAGAATAGGAGAGAACATACCCATAATAGGATTGACGGCAACAGCAACTCCAAAAGTACAAGAAGACATTATTAAAAATTTAGGTATAACTGGTGCTAAAACTTTTAAAGCGTCTTTTAACAGACCTAATTTATACTACGAAGTTCGACCAAAAACTAAAAGTGTAGATGCAGATATAATTAGATTTATCAAGCAAAACGAAGGTAAATCGGGTATAGTATATTGTTTAAGTAGAAAACGCGTTGAAGAACTTGCTCAAGTTTTACAAGTTAATGGTATTAAGGCAGTTCCTTACCATGCTGGCTTAGATGCCAAATCTAGAAGCAATCATCAAGATATGTTTTTAATGGAAGATATTGATGTTGTGGTAGCTACTATTGCCTTTGGGATGGGAATTGATAAACCAGATGTACGCTTTGTTATTCATCATGATATACCTAAGAGTATAGAAAGTTATTATCAGGAAACAGGACGCGCCGGACGTGATGGCGGCGAGGGTCATTGTTTAGCGTTTTATTCCTATAAAGACATTGAAAAACTGGAAAAGTTTATGTCTGGTAAACCCGTTGCTGAACAAGAAATTGGTCATGCACTATTGCAGGAGGTTGTTGCTTTTGCTGAAACTTCAATATCTAGAAGAAAATTTATTTTACATTATTTTGGTGAAGAGTTTGACAATGAAACTGGTGAAGGAGGCGATATGGATGACAACGTTAGACACCCTAAAAAGAAGCACGAAGCCAAAGATGATGTGGTTATTCTTTTACAAATTATAAGAGATACTAACGAAAAATATAAGTCTAAGGATTTGGTAAATGTAATTGTTGGTAAGGAAAATGCTCTCATTAACTCACATAAAACCAATGAACAACCATTTTTTGGTAAAGGAAAAGGCAAAGATAAAAACTATTGGATGGCACTTTTAAGGCAAGTGTTAGTTACCGGTTATCTTAAAAAGGATATAGAAGCTTATGGTGTTATTAAGTTGAATGATGACGGCCGACTATTTATCAAGAATCCAACATCATTTATGATGACCGAAGATCACGTATTTGATAGCAATCAAGATGATTCTGGTATAGTGACAGCTGCTAAAGGCGGTGGAGGTGTGGCCGATGAAACACTTATGAATATGCTTAAAGATCTTCGAAAGAAAAATGCAAAAAAACTTGGAGTTCCACCATTTGTTATTTTCCAAGATCCTTCGCTTGAAGATATGGCGCTTAAATATCCTATTTCTTTATCAGAACTTGGAAATGTGCATGGTGTTGGAGAGGGTAAAGCTAAGAAATATGGAAAGGATTTTGTTGCTCTAATAGCTAAATATGTAGAGGAAAATGATATAGTTAGACCAGATGATTTGGTGGTTAAATCAACTGGTAGTAATTCTGCAAACAAACTATATATCATACAGAATATAGATAGAAAATTGCCTTTAGATGATATTGCTTCTGCTAAAGGTTTAGAAATGAATGAGTTTATAAAACAAATGGAAGCCATTGTATATTCTGGTACTAAACTCAATATAGATTATTGGATAGATGAAATTTTAGATGAAGATCAACAAGAAGAAATTCACGAATATTTTATGGAGTCTGAAACCGACTCAATCAATGAGGCTATTGAAGAGTTTGATGGCGATTATGATGATGAAGAATTGCGTCTCTATCGAATTAAATTTATAAGTGAAGTCGCTAATTAGTTTTCAGTCCTATCTTTATAACGCTTATCAAAAAAACTTCTAGCTTCATACTTCAGTCTTCTATCTAAATAAGTTATCTTTGCACTTTCTTAAAAATTAGAACAATGCAAGACGGATTATACGCAAAATTTAACACTACAAAAGGCGAAATTTTAGTGGCTTTAGAATACAAAAAAACACCAGGAACGGTTGGTAACTTTGTTGCTTTAGCAGAAGGGAATCTTGAAAATTCAGTAAAGCCGCAAGGAACTCCATATTATAACGGATTAAAGTTTCACAGAGTGATTCCTGATTTTATGATTCAAGGTGGTTGTCCACAAGGTAGCGGAGCTGGTAACCCAGGGTATCAATTTGATGATGAGTTTCATCCAGATTTAAAACATGATGGTCCAGGAATACTATCAATGGCTAATGCAGGACCTGGAACTAACGGAAGCCAATTTTTCATAACACATGTAGAAACCCCTTGGTTAGATAATAACCATACGGTTTTTGGTAAGGTAGAACAAGGACAAGACGTAGTTAATGCTATTGCCCAAGGCGATACCATTGAAACTTTAGAGATTGTTAGAGTAGGCGTTGAAGCTGAAGGGTTTAATGCTGTTGAAGCTTTTAGAACTTTTGAAGGCGCCAGAGAAAAAAGAATGGCTGAAGAAAAAGCGAAAGCTGAAGCTCAATTAGATAAGTTAGCTGCTGGTTTTGAAAAAACAGAGAGCGGGTTACGTTATCAAATTATTCAAAAAGGTGATGGTATTAAAGCGGAAAAAGGAAAAACAGTTTCTGTTCACTATAAAGGGCAATTGGCAGATGGTACTGTTTTCGATTCTTCTTACAAAAGAAACCAACCCATAGATTTTCCATTAGGAGTTGGACAAGTAATACCCGGTTGGGATGAAGGTATTCAACTATTAAAAGTAGGAGACAAAGCACGCTTGGTAATTCCAAGTGACTTGGGATACGGTAGTAGAGGTGCAGGTGGTGTTATTCCGCCTAATGCTACTTTAATTTTTGACGTAGAGTTAATGAATGTGAAATAATAATAGAGTATTCACATTTTTATGATATTCTAAGCACCTCATTTGAGGTGCTTTTTTTATATTTAAACATGACAAATCAAGATTTAGAGCAGTTAAAATATCCTATTGGAACATTTGAATTTCCAGATACGATTACAGACCAACATATTAAAGATTGGATTTTGGTTTTAGAACAATTTCCCATTCGATTAGAAGCTTTAGTTAAGTACTTGTCTAAGGAGCAGTTAGATACTGTTTATAGGCCTGGTGGTTGGACCATAAGGCAAGTTGTGCACCATGTGGCAGATAGTCATCACCATAGTTATACACGTTTTAAGTGGGCATTAACCGAAGATAAACCAATAATTAAAGCTTACAATGAAGCTGATTGGGCAGAATTACATGACAGTAAACATGCACCCATACAAATGTCTTTAGAGCATATTAAAGCTATTCATTACAAGTTGGTGTATTTGTTAAAGGGTTTAAATAATGAAGATTTAAAGAAAAGTTTTATGCATCCAGAAACTGGTTCTGAGGTTTTGTTATCCTATAATATTGGTAATTATGCGTGGCATAGTAACCATCATTATGCGCATATTGAGAATTTACTAAAACGTAAAGGATGGCTTTATGATTAGGGATTTTCAAACAAAAGATATACAACAACTATTGTATATTTATAATCACTATGTTTTACATTCTGCTGTAACCTTTGACGATGAGTTGCTGTCATTAGAAACTTTTACTGAAAAAGCTAACAAAATAAACTCTGAATATCCTTTTATAGTTTTTGAAGAAAATAACCAAATATTAGGTTATGCTTATGGTAGCCAGTTTAGACCAAAGCCGGCTTATAAAAACACGGTGGAATCAACCATATATTTGAGGCATTCAGCTATTAGAAAACAAATAGGGACCAAATTATATACGCGATTGATAGAACTTCTAAGAGAACAGAAATTCCATATAGTTTTGGGAGTGTTAACATTACCCAATGAAGCCAGTGAAAAACTTCATGAAAAATTAGGTTTCAAAAAAGTAGCCCACCTTAATGAAGTAGGTTTTAAATTTGGCAAGTGGCAAGATGTGGGTGTTTATCAACTTAAACTAAACCTTCCACTTAATATTACAACCAATACTAGGCTTTTGTAATAGGGTGTTTTCTTTTTCTTCAATTAAACAATCCAATGCATTTCTTAAATCAGCACCATTTAAAGGTTTGCCATTATCTGGTCTGGAATCGTCAAGTTGCCCTCTGTAAACTAATTTGTCATTGGAATTAAAAACATAAAAATCAGGTGTACAAGCAGCATCGTAAGCTTTAGCTATTTCTTGGGATTCATCATATAAATAAGGGAACGGGTATCCTTCATTTTTTGCGTGAGCTTTCATGTTTTCAGGGCTATCTTGGGGGTAGTTAACTACATCATTACTTGAAATTGCAGCAAACCCAATCCCTTTGTCCTTATAAGTTTTTGCTATGGAAATGATTTCAGAATTTACATGAATTACAAATGGGCAATGATTGCAAATAAACATAATAACTGTTCCGTTTTTGCCTTGTATTTCATTAAAGCTTATAGATGCATCAGAAATGGTATCAAAAAGTGAAAACTCTGGTGCTTTTGTTCCCAATGGAAGCATATTTGAAGGTGTTCTTGCCATAATTTTGTGTTTCTACAAAGTTCGTGATAATTTGTATTTTTAAAAAATGAACGATGTAATAACTTTTGAAGATTTTACTAAATTAGATTTTAGAGTGGGCACTATTATTGAAGTGCATGATTTTATGGAAGCGAGAAATCCTGCCTACAAATTAACAATAGATTTTGGTGTATTAGGTATAAAAAAATCTTCGGCGCAAATTACAACACGCTATAGAAAAGCAGATTTGTTACAAAAGCAAATTGTGGCTATTGTAAACTTTTCAAAAAAGCAAATTGCTAAATTTATGAGTGCATGTTTGGTTTTAGGAGCTGTAAATGGAAAGGATGTCATCCTTTTAAAACCCGAAAGCAAAGTAAAAAACGGCAGTGTAGTGTCTTAGATATATGCAGGAACTTGATTCTGTTAAAATTAATTTTGATAGTGGCGCACTCTGGGTATTAAATATAGCCTTAGCTGTGGTTATGTTTGGAGTAGCTTTGGGTATTACTCTTGGCGATTTTAAAAATTTAATAAGACAACCAAAGTTGGTTATAGTTGGTGTAGTATCACAATTTGTATTATTACCGTTAGTAACTTTTATACTAATTATGCTTGTAAAACCACAACCCAGTATTGCTTTAGGGATGATGATGGTGGCGTCTTGTCCTGGTGGAAATATCTCAAATTTTATGACGCATTTAGCCAAGGGAAATACAGCACTTTCAGTTAGTTTAACTGCTTTTGCAACTTTTTTTGCCATTTTTATGACACCTTTTAACTTTCATTTTTATGGTAGTTTGTATCAACCTACGTCACAAATATTACAAGAGGTGGAATTAAATATTTTTGAACTTCTAAAATTAGTAACACTTATATTGGGAATTCCTCTATTTTTCGGGATGCTGATTAGACGTTACTACCAATCTATAGCAATAAAACTTTCTAAATTTTTAAGACCTTTTTCTATATTTATTTTTGGGGCTATTGTAGTTATTGCATTTGTAAATAACCTAGATGTTTTTAATGCTTATATTCATCATGTATTACTGTTAGGTATTTTACATAACATCATTGCTATTTTGTTAGGATTCTTGGTGGCACGATTATTTAGATTATCATTTAAAAATCAAAAAACCATAGCCATAGAAACTGGAATACAAAATTCTGGATTAGGTTTACTGCTTATTTTCACCTTTTTTAATGGTATGGGAGGCATGGCTATTTTAGCAGCTTTTTGGGGTATATGGCATATAATTTCTGGTTTGTTATTGGCATTTTATTGGTCTGGTAAAGAAAAATAATTCATGAGTAATTGAAAAAACTTTGGTTACATAGCGTACATGCCTACTTGAAGTTGGGAATGTTTTTCTACTTTAAAAAAGTAATGATTCATAATATTGAAAATATTCCTAAAGATAAACCGGTGTTGATTTTAGGAAATCACCAAAATGCGCTTTTAGATGCGTTATTGATTGCGGTTTATGGTAGCCGGTTTTCTTATTTTTTAACAAGAGCGGCAGTATTCAAAAAAGTATTGTTTAGTAAGCTATTAAGAAGTTTACAAATGCTTCCAGTATATAGAATTAGAGATGGTTGGAATACCCTAAATAATAATAATGCTATTTTTGAAACTTGTTCTGAATTATTGAAAAAAGGGGAGTCTATCGTAATTTTTCCAGAAGGAAATCATAATTTGGAAAGACGTGTAAGACCTTTGAGTAAAGGGTTTACGCGAATTGTTTTTGATACTTTAGAAAAGTATCCTAGTTTAGATTTACAATTGGTTCCTGTTGGCTTGAATTATAAAGATGCCGTTAGTTTTCCTGATAGTGCTTCAATGTTTTTTGGTAAACCAATTGCGGCTCAGGCGTTTATTGAAGATAGTAAAAGTAAATCTTTAGCTAATTTAAAAAACAAGATGCAATTGGAATTGCTGCAATTAACAACTCATATTCCTCAAGATAATTATGAAACCAATTTAAGGCAACTACAGGAGTTACAAGTTGATTTTTTAAAACCACAGGACGTTAATAATTGCATTAAAAGTGGTTTTAAAAGGTGTAAAACAGAGGTGAAATCAAAAACAGTTGGGTTAAGTAACTTTTTTAAGTTACTGCTTATAATTAATTTGATATTGCCTTATGCTATATGGAAACTTGCCATTGAGCCAAAAATAACAGAATTAGAGTTTAAATCAACTTTTCGCTTTGCTGTGGCTTTGACCTTGGTACCAGTTTGGATACTGATTATAACCATTATATTACTATTGTACTATGGTTTATTTATAGCCATATTGTACTTTTTACTAACCATATTATTGGGGTTAATAGCCATAAAATTGTAAAAAAAAAGCCGCTACACTTCGTGTAACGGCTTCAAAAATTGATTATTAAATCAATTATATATCATCAAAGTCAACATCTGTGAAACTTTCAGTTGTTTTTAGAGTGTCTTCGGTGTCAGATTTGGTAGAAGTATCATCGTTGTTGTCCTCTTTCTTAAAATCTTTTTGGTGACGTTCACTAATAACTTCATCGCCTTTTTCGTCAATAATGTAATCAGTCATTTCAGCTAAAATATCTTTAAACTCAGTAAAGTCTTCTTTGTAAAGATAAATTTTATGCTTTTTGTAATGGAATGATCCATCGTCGTTTGTGAATTTTTTACTTTCTGTAATAGTTAAGTAGTAATCATCTGCTTTTGTGGCTCTTACATCAAAAAAATAAGTGCGTCTTCCAGCTCTTAAAACCTTAGAAAAAATCTCTTCTCTCTCCATCATATCATTATTATTCATAGTTTAATAGAAATTTATTTGAATTATCATTTGTGTATCAAAAATCTAAAAAAAACCGATACTAACCAACAAATTATGAAGTTTCTTTTTTTAATCTTCTTTTTCGTTGCATTTACTTTAAAACTTCATTAGACTTAAGATAACAGAGATAAAGTTTATTTTGTTGAGGTTTCACTTAATTGTTTTAAATATAGGTGTTTGTAGTAGCCTTCTGTGTTGATAAGCGTTTCATGAGTGCCTTCTTGTACAATTTTACCATTGTCTAATACAATAATTTTATCTGCATTTTTAGCTGATGATACCCGGTGACTCACAATAATTGATGTCTTTCCTTGAGAAATTTTATTGAGGTTTTTAAGAATTTTTTCCTCAGTTTCTGTGTCAACAGCTGATAGGCAATCGTCAAATAACAATATTTTAGGTGACTTTATGATAGCCCTAGCAATGGATACGCGTTGTTTTTGTCCACCAGACAAGGTAATACCTCGCTCACCTAAAATGGTGTCATAACCTTTATTAAATTTTATAATGTTTTTATGAACTTGGGCATTTTTGGCGGCTTCAATAACATCATCATCACTAGCATTTGCTTTACCAAACTTAATGTTATTTTTTATGGTGTCTGAAAACAGAAAAGCATCTTGTGGAACATAACCAATACTATTTCTTAAATTGTAAAGATTATGTTTTTTAATAGCCATCCCGTTTACAAGAATCTTACCTTCAGAAATATCGTAGAGTCTTCCAATTAAATCTAAAATGGTAGATTTTCCAGATCCGGTTTTACCTAGAATAGCAAGGGTTTCTCCTTCTTTTATTTCAAAGCTGATGCCTTTTAAAGCCTTAATATTAGTATCGTCATAGGTGAACGATACATTATCAAAAGTAATATGGCCTGTAATTTCCGTTGGGTTATTAACGGTGTTTTTAATTTCTGGTTCAATCTTTAAAAATTCATTAATTCTTTTTTGTGATGCTTCTGCTTGTTGCACAATTGAAGTTACCCAACCTACCGTTGCAACTGGCCATGTGAGCATGTTTACATAAATAATAAACTCAGCAATAGTGCCTAAACTCTCAATATCTCCATTAATATACTGCATACCACCTATATAGATAACTAGGAGATTACTAGTGCCAATAAGTAGTATCATCATGGGGAAAAACCAAGCCTGAACTTTAGCTAGATTCACTTGTTTTTCCTTACTTTCAAGCGCTAGCGTATTAAAACTAGAGACTGTTTGAGGTTCAATTCCATAAGCCTTTATTACAGAAATACCACTAAAAGACTCTTGTGTGTAAGTTGATAATTTAGATAAGTATTCTTGAACAATAGTACTTCTTTTGTGAATTTCTCTACTCAGTTTATAAATAACTAAAGAGAGAATAGGTAGCGGTAAAACGGTGTAGAGTGTGAGTGTGGGAGCTGCTTTAAACATGTAAATTAGCGCCACAACAAACAAAGCAACTGTATTAATACTATACATTATAGCAGGACCTGCATACATGCGCACTCTGGTAACATCTTCTGTAATTCGATTCATTAAATCGCCCGTTCTATTTTTCTTGTAGAAGTTAAGAGAGAGTTTTTGGTACTGTTCATAGATTTCGTTCTTCAGGTCAAACTCAATATAACGAGATACATTAATGATGGTTTGTCTCATAAAAAACGTAAGAATTGCAGCAATTAATGCGGCGCAAATAATCCAGATAATAGCTTCGGCTAGCTCAGATTTAAAAACACTTTCTGAAATTGTTTTGTTATCAAAACGTTCAATGGCAACAAAAATCTTTTTAACATATCTGGGGGTATAAAGCAAAAATATTCTAGCAGCAATGGTAATAATGCTTCCTAAAATGATGTGGGTTTTATACTTTAAAAAGTATTTGTTTAAATGTTGTAATTCTTTCATAGAGAGAAGCAAATATAGGGTATATAATGCTATAACTTACCTTAAAACTATTTAGTAATTGTTAAAAATACCCTAAAGTTAAATTGACAATAATATAAGATTGAAAATAGAGCTACTTCTTAAAATAATATTATTTTTGCAGCGTAAAACAATTAATTTTTTACGTTATTAAATTAAGTTCTTTGTAATTATGCTAAACAGAAGACATATTCGTGTAAAAGTTATGCAAACGTTGTATGCTTTTAGAGGTAATGAAAGTGACGACTTTAGTAAAGATCAAAAATTTTTATTGTTTAGCATTGATAATATGTACAATTTGTACCTTTTACTAATCTCATTACTTTTAGAGGTTAGAAAAAGAGCAGTGACCGATTTACAAAAGAAGCAACAAAAACTTCTTGCTACCAAAGAAGATAAAAATCCTAATAGAAAATTTATAAACAATCAGTTACTTGAATTGTTAAGTAATGATTTAGAACTTAAAAGCCAGTTAGAAGCCTATAAAATTAATAACTGGCAACTTGACAATGAGTATATTGAAGTTATTTTTAAAGCTATAACCTCAAGTGAATTGTATCAAGAATATATGCAGACTAGAGTTTCTGATTTTAAGGAAGATAAAGCCTTTGTGGTAGATGTTTTCAAGGATATTATAGCGCCAAATGAAAAGCTTTATGACTATATAGAGGACAAGAACCTAACCTGGTTAGATGATCTTCCAACAGTAAATACTACTATTCTTAAACTTTTAAGAAAAACTAAGCTTACAAATACGAAACATCATTTTACACCTAAATTGTATAAAGAGGAAGAAGATCAACAATTTGCTGTTAATTTATTTAAAAAAACACTACTTAACCGAAGTTTGATAAACAAAGACATAGAGCAAAAAACTAAAAATTGGGATGCAGACCGAATAGCAGATATTGATTACACATTGATGCAAATGGCTATTTGTGAATTAAAAGATTTTCCATCAATACCTGTAAAGGTTACCATTAATGAGTATTTAGAAATTGCTAAAGAATATTCAACACCAAAGAGTAGTATATTTATAAATGGCATTTTAGATAAACTCGTAAAAGAATATCAGCAAGCTGGAAGTTTGAAAAAGATGGGGCGTGGTTTACTATAAAATCTTGTTAAGAAGCCTTTAAAAAATTTTTAATCGGTTAAATAATTAGTACTTTTACGCCACTTAACTTAAAAACTTATAATAATGAAGAAACTAATATTAGGTTTAAGTGCTATATGTTTAATAGCCTTTACTTCTTGCAAAGAGAATGCGGCCAAAAAGATTGATCAAAGTAATATTGCCGCTGCAGCAGAAAGAGATGCTAACGCCTCAAAATTTCCTGTGATAGAGTTTGACAAAACAGAGCATGATTTTGGTGAAATTGAAGCTAAAAAATCGGTGACAACTGTTTTTAATTACAAAAATGTTGGTGATGCCCCATTGGTAATTACTGATATTAAAAGTTCTTGTGGCTGTACAGTACCACAAGATTGGAGTAGAGATCCTTTGGCTCCTGGTGATTCTGGAGAGTTTTCTGTAACTTTTAACGGTAGTGGTTCCAATAAAGTGTCTAAGACTATTACAGTTACTGCCAATACTGAAAAGGGAAAAGAAACTGTAAAAATAACTGCATTTGTAAAAACAGACGCAAATGCTAATAATAATGTTACAAAAACGGTTGTACAATAAATTATAAAAAATGGGAGAAGGAATTGGGGCATTTATGCCATTTATTTTAATGTTTGTAGTAGTGTACTTCTTTATGATTGCACCGCAAATGAAACGTGCAAAAAAAGAAAAGAAATTTGCTGCAGAACTTAAAAAGGGAGATAGAATAATTACCAAGAGTGGTTTGCATGGTAAAGTTTTAGAGCTAAATGATAAAGACGGGACTTGCATCATTGAAACCATGTCTGGAAAATTAAAACTTGAGCGTTCATTTATTTCAATGGAAATGAGTGGTAAATTGAATGCACCTGCTAAATAGAAAATCTCAACTAAAGTTATAAATTGAAAAGGCTTCCTAGGAGGAAGCCTTTTTATTTGCTGTTAAAACCAAACTATCGTAATAAATCTTCAACAGAGAGGTAACGCTCTCCAGTGTCGTAGTTCATGGTTAAAACAATTTTTCCTTTATCAATATCTTTTAACTTTTTTCTAACAGCGGCTAAAGAAGCTCCAGTAGAAATTCCTACTAGAATGCCTTCTGTTTTTGCAATCTTTTTAACTTCTAAAAAAGCTTCTTCTTTAGTAATTCTAATAGCACCATCTATTAAGTTTTTTTCAAAAACCTCGGGTATAAATCCAGGACCTATACCTTGTAGTGGATGAGGTCCAGGTTCATCACCAGATATAACAGCAGAATCATCAGGCTCAACTGCAAAAACTTTTAAATTTGGAAGTTTATCTTTCAGTACTCTAGACATTCCAGTTATATGGCCACCAGTACCCACTCCAGTAATTAGATAATCGATACCATCGGGAAAGTCATTGGTTATTTCAATGGCAGTAGTTTTTTGATGAATTTCAGGGTTGGCAGGATTAGTAAATTGAGAGGGCATCCAAGCTTTATCATTGTTGGACACTAATTCATCGGCTTTAGCCAGTGTACCACCTAAACCTTCTTCTTTTGGTGTTAGTACAAGGTTGGCTCCGTATGCGGCCATTAAAGAACGACGTTCAACAGACATAGATTCTGGCATCACTAAAGTAAGGTTATACCCTTTTACAGCAGCTACCATGGCTAAACCTATACCTGTGTTTCCAGATGTTGGTTCTATTATTTCGGTATCTTCTTTAATAAGACCCTTTTTCTCGGCATCTTCAATCATAGCAATCGCTATTCTGTCTTTAATGCTGCCGCCTGGATTTGCTTTCTCAAGCTTCATCCAAACATTAGCTTCCGGAAATAGCTTATCAAGCTTTACAACAGGGGTGTTTCCTATACTCTCAAGAATGTTATTGAATTTCATGATTTTTTTATTAGTTATTATTGGTTGACTCTATTTTAAGAAATGGGTACATTGCATTAAAATATTCCCAATCTTATATGGCTCTGATTTAAACTAATTTGAACTATTTATAAATCTGGTTTATGTTTTTTAGCTGTTAACTCTGTTATTTTGCAAATCACTTCAGTAGCTTTAATCATGCTTTCTGCAGGAACGTATTCATAGCGACCATGAAAATTATGACCACCTGCGAAAATATTAGGACATGGTAAGCCCATATAACTTAATTGGGAACCATCAGTACCTCCTCTAATGGCTTTAATTATTGGCTGAACTCCCACTTGTATCATGGCTTCTTCGGCAATATCGACAATATGCATAACAGGTTCTATTTTTTCTCTCATGTTATAATATTGATCTTTTATTTGTGTGGTAATAATTTCACTTCCATATTGAGAATTGAGTTCATTAGTAAGGTTTTGCATAACTTCTTTTCTCGCTTCAAAGTGTTTTTTATCATGGTCTCTAATAATGTATTCTAGAGTGGTTTCATCTACTTCTCCTTTAACTGAACATAGATGAAAAAAGCCTTGATAGTCTTCTGTATGTTCTGGAGTTTCCATTCTTGGAAGTGAATTAATAAACTCAGTAGCTATATACATAGAGTTTACCATTTTACCTTTGGCGTATCCTGGATGCACAATTTTACCCTTTATTTTTACAACTGCTGCCGCTGCATTAAAGTTTTCATATTCTAGTTCCCCAATTTGACTACCATCCAGAGTATAAGCCCATTCTGCTCCAAACTTTTTAACATCAAATTTGTGTGCACCTCTACCAATTTCTTCATCGGGTGTAAAACCTACTCTAATTTTACCATGCTTAATGTCTGGGTTTTTAATTAAGTATTCCATGGCTGATACTATTTCACAAATACCAGCCTTGTCATCGGCTCCTAAAAGTGTTGTTCCGTCTGTAGTAATTAATGTTTGTCCAATATATAAGCGTAGGTCTTCAAAGTAATTAGGCGAAAGTACAATTTGCTCTTCTTTATTGAGTAAAATATCGCCTCCCAAATAGTTTTTATGTATTTGGGGTTTTACGTTAGCACCTGTAAAATCTGGTGACGTATCAAAATGTGCAATGAATCCAATTGTAGGTACTTCATGCTTTACATTAGTTGGTAATGTTGCCATGACATAAGCATTTTCATCAATACATACATCTTGCATACCAATAGTTTTTAACTCTTCAGTCAATTTGTTGGCCAAATCCCATTGCTTTTTTGTACTAGGAGTGGTGTTTGAGTTGGGGTCAGACTCGGTGTCTATGGTAACGTAACTTATAAATCTCTTAATAATTTGTTCTTTAGAAATCATCTATATTTTGAGTAATATTTGAAGATGCTTGAAAGTAAAAATAGTAGTTCTTAGGAATCCCTAAGATACAATTTTAAACGTTTTCATTTTATAAATCACATCATTTTTTATTTAGATTATTTCGGAGTATTTTTGCACAAATAAAAGAGATGTATAAATTACTCCTTCGCCCTATATTCTTTTTATTCGATCCCGAAAAAGTTCACCACTTTACATTTTCTTTAATAAAGTTTACATCTAAAATACCTGGAATTCTCACTATATTTAGAAGTTTATATGTAATGGATGATAAACGTTTAGAAAGAAATTTGTTTGGACTAACATTTAAAAACCCTGTAGGTTTGGCAGCAGGGTTTGATAAAAATGCAATTTTATACAATGAATTGGCAAATTTTGGATTTGGTTTTATTGAAATTGGCACTGTTACACCAAAGGGACAATCAGGTAATCCTAAAAAGCGTTTGTTTAGATTGAAAGAAGATAAGGGGATTATAAACCGAATGGGTTTTAACAATGAAGGTTTAGAAGCCGCTATAGAACAATTAAAGAAGAATAAGGGAGCATTGATAATTGGTGGGAACATAGGAAAAAACACGGCCACCAAACCTGAAGATTATACTAAAGATTATTTAGAGTGTTTTAATGCATTGCATCCTTATGTAGATTACTTTGTGTTGAATGTTAGTTGTCCTAATGTTGATAGTCATGCAAAATTAAATGACAAAGCGTATTTGGAAGAATTAATATATGATGTACAAAAAGCTAACGCTACCTTTGAAAAGCAAAAGCCAATTCTTTTAAAAATTGCACCAGATTTAAATGATGGTCAACTAGATGAAATTATAGATTTAGTTAAGGACACCAATTTGGATGGTGTTATAGCCAGTAATACATCGGTTGATAGAACAGGTTTAAGGGCATCACAAGAAATGCTTAAAGGCATTGGAAATGGTGGGATAAGTGGACAACCCATTAAAGAAAAAAGCACTAGAGTTATAAATTATCTTGCTACAAAAAGTAATAAAGGTTTTCCTATCATTGGTGTGGGAGGTATTCATTCTGCAAAAGATGCTTTAGAAAAATTAGAAGCAGGAGCAGATTTGGTTCAAATTTACACTGGATTTATTTATGAAGGCCCTAGTTTGGTAAAGCAAATTAATAAAGCTCTATTGAATAATTAATTTTTGAATTCTGCTAAAGCCGTTTACCTCATTGAATTTAATTAAATAGATTCCTGACTTTAGATCTGATAAGTCTAAATCTAAAGCCTTTTGATATTCCATGTAAAAAGTTTTACTAAGCTTTCCTAAGACCGAATAAATTTCAATACTTTTCAGTTCTATGTTTTGTGGGTTAGAAATGCTAACCAAGTGGTTTGCTGGATTTGGATAGAAACTAATATTATTTAATTCATTGTTAGAAGTATTCAAAACCTGCTTCAATGTAATAGTGATGGTGCCTATTTTCTTTTCGTTAAAAGGAGTCATGTTAGACCTACTTGTAATAACACCTCTAGGATTGGTTTCTGGATTACTTAACGAGTATCCAGAGCCATCTTCAGTGCCAGCATCATAAGGAAATAAATCTATGGTTGCAGAAGTCACCCAAGAGCTACCATTTCTCAAATTATAACTGTTTATTGCTATAAACCAATCTGGTGTTGGGGCTATCATGGAAGCAAGTGTTAACAACGGATAATTTTCGTTTACTTCTAAATTATTAACAGAGATTGTGCCTTTAGCACTTGCCAAGTCACCACCGTTGATAAATTGATTAGCATCAGGATTTGACGTAATTTCAGTTTGAAATGTGGAAAAAGTGCCCGTTTCTGCAACCAATTCAACTCCAGCCGAAGCCATTTGCCCCATTTCTAAAAAAGTATTAGTTGTTGCATGGGTAGCGCCAACTAATGGCGACCAATGTGCATTACTTGGTAAGCTTACAGTACTACAGCCGTTTAAGGGATCATTAGTTTCTGAATCCCAATCACTTTCAAAAACAATATCGTAATTAGCAATACTTTGACTGAGTATTTGAGACGAAATAAACAGAACAGTAACAAAAAATAAAGTAGTTTTTCCCATGGTAAGTATTTTAGATGATAAGTCTTAAAGGTTATAATTACCTTACAAAAAATAATAGTACTTTTAGCTCTGAATTAAACCAATTGATGTTAAACAAAATCAAAATAATTGAGTGTCCGCGTGATGCTATGCAAGGTATCAAACAGTTTATACCTACTGCTCAAAAGGTGCAATACATTCAGGCATTATTACGGGTAGGTTTTGATACCATTGATTTTGGAAGCTTTGTGTCTCCAAAGGCTATTCCTCAAATGAAAGATACTGCCGAAGTATTGTCGCAATTAGATTTGAGTAAAACTACGAGTAAACTTTTGGCTATTGTGGCCAATTTGAGAGGTGCTCAAGATGCATGCCGGCACCCTGAGATAACATATTTGGGTTATCCATTCTCAATATCAGAGAATTTTCAAATGAGGAACACGCATAAAACTATTGCGCAATCGGTTGATATTCTAAATGATATTCTTGAATTGGCAGATAAGAATAACAAGGAACTAGTAGTTTATATCTCTATGGGATTTGGAAACCCTTATGGAGACCCTTGGAATGTTGATATTGTTGGGGAGTGGACAGAACGTTTAAATAACATGGGTGTTAAGACATTGTCTTTAAGTGATACCATAGGCAGTTCTACGCCCGATAGTATCACATATCTATTTTCAAATTTAATTCCAAACTACCCACATATTGAATTTGGAGCGCATTTACATACCACACCCAGTTCATGGTTTGAAAAAGTAGATGCGGCTTTTAATGCCGGCTGTAATCGTTTTGATGGAGCCATTCAAGGGTTTGGTGGTTGTCCCATGGCCAAAGACGAACTTACCGGTAATATGCCTACAGAAAAATTACTTTCTTATTTTACTTCAAAACAGCTTAACAACTTAAATGCTTTAAGTTTTGAGAGTGCTTTTAATGAAGCTTCAAAAATTTTCAAAAATTATACATAGAAAAAGGCGCTTTTATCTAGCGCCTTTGATTCTTTTTGTTTTATGATGTAGATTTTAAAAATTAAATTCTAATCCACCATAAGCCCCAAACGGGTGTCCGGGTCTTAATCCAGCAGGAACTCGAGATGCGGCATATGTTTCGTCTAATAAGTTTATAATATTCCCGGTAATACTTAAGTTTTTTGTTAAGTGATACTTTCCAGAGAAATCTATTATAAAGTTTGATAGCACTCCATTTTCAGAGGTAATATCTCCAGTTCCAGCAATAGTTCTAAATGCACCGTTATAACGGCCATTAAGGTTTAATACAAAAACTTTATGTTCAAGAGACACAGAGGTGTTAAACTGATGTTTAGCAATATAAGGTATTTCATCGCCTTTACTCACTTCTCCCCAAAGATCTTCATCACTTCCAAAGCTTGATAAGAATTCTGTATCTGTGTAAGTATAACCAAATGTAATTGGCAAATTGAAGCTGCTATTTGTAGATAGGAACTCATAGTTAAGTAATAATTCTAAGCCCTTTACAGCAACTTCTCCTGCATTAAATTGGTCTAAAGTTCCAGTTCCTCCAGAGGCTGCTAAATCACTGCCTAACAAGTTGCTATAATCATTGTAAAACAATACGACATCACCTCTAATGCCATTATAACTAAAACGGGTACCCAGTTCATAGTTTATACTTTCTTCTGCTTTTTGACCAGGAGAACTTCCAGGAGGAGAAAAACCTTTGTGAACACCGCCATAGATTGATGCTAATGGACTAAAGTTAAAATTAAAACCAATTCCAGGAATGAATATGTCTATATTGTTTTCTCTAGTACTTAAGTTTGTTCCTGTTCTTGCTCCATCATTTTTTCCAAAGTCTTCCCTTTCTAATGAAATATTTTCATATCTAATTCCAGGTGTAAGAGTTAGCTGATCATATTTTAATTTATATAATAGAGAACCTGCAAAAGCTTTGGCACTACTAATTCTGTTAGCATCACTACCCGGAGTACCTGCTGATGTAAGATTCATTTCACCATTCATGATGTTATAACCATCAACCCATTGAAAACGGTCTTCTTCATCATAATGATATCTAAAGCCAATCTCTAAATCGTGAAAAACGTTATGGGTGGTCCAATGTTGATCTATTTTCATTTGAATACCTTTAGATACATAGCGTCTATTATTAGCTTTTAAAACTATGGCGTCATCATCAGAATTTACACTACCATTAACAATATCAAAATGGTTTGGGTATACCTCTGGGGCGTCAACAATTGATGAAATACCAACTTTATCTCCATTAAAAACAATATCATTTAGTTTGTACCAATTTCTTGAGAACCCATTATAATAAGCATCTGTACTAATTCTAAATTGCTTAGAAAACTCCAGTTCATGACTAACCATAAACTGTATATGATCATTAGTCATTTTATCATCTTGAGAGCTACTATATCTGCTAAAGGGATTAGTTTGAAAATCGTTTTGTGATAATCCAAGATACGTTTCGTTAGATACCTCGTCTGAATATTGAAACTTAAAGTTTAATTGTTGCTTAGTTTGAGCCTCTGAATTTGAATTCAGTCTAAATTTGGCTACAACATCATTTTTATCGAAACCAGTATTGCTTCCATCGGGTAAATTTTTGAATCCATCAGAATTAAAATTCAAGAACTCTAGAGTATATCCAAAGTTATTTTTGCTATCACCAAGTTTAGTATGAATTTGGCTAGTATTAAAACTTCCGTAGCTAGTTTTTATACCTCCTTTAAAACTTTTAGGAATTTGAGTGCTCACAAAATTAATTGCACCACCAGTAGTAAAAGGCCCATATTGAATTTGACTACTACCTTTTAGTATTTCTACGGCTTGCATTCTAGCAACCGATGGGAAGTAATAAGCTGCTGGAGCACTGTATGGAGCCGGAGCGATTAGAACACCATCTTCCATAACTGAAATCTTAGCACTACGCTCTGGAGATGTTCCTCTTAAACTAATATTGGGTCTTAGACCAAACCCATCTTCTTCATAAACATTAACACCTGGAACCGTTCTGAGAATTCTGGAAATATCTGTATAGTTAAATTTTGCTAGCTCTTCTGGTGAAATATAAAAGGATGAACCAGTTCTGTTTTTTGCTTCGTATTTATTACCAAAAATTACTTTTGTGCTTATAAGTACCTGGTCAAGTTTTTGAATCGAATCGTTAGTTTTTACTTTTTTCTGTGCGTAAATAGCAGGAGAGAAGATTAGTAGAATTAAAAGAAATCTGGCTTTCATTTTATTTAGACTTATTAAAAATAATATTTTATTTACGAAGCAAAAATAGTAACTAGAAACACTTTTACAAACTTTATTTAGAATAAATAAAAATAAAATTTTTAATATATTGATTTATAGATGTATAAAGACTACTATAACTTTTCTATATTTTCATTAAACTTTTTACTGTTCTTTTAGTCTAAATCACAACTAACCCAAACAGATTAAGATTGAAAGCTCTAACTCTTTTAGTAGTACTATCATTCTCAATATCAATATTTGCACAAAAGTTTACTTTAGAAGGTGTTGTTGTAGATAATGAGGAGAATAAATTAGAAGCAGCTACGGTATTTTTACAGAGTGTTCAAGATAGTCTTGTACTAGCTTATGGCATTACCAATAAGGATGGGCAGTTCTCTATTAAGGTAAGTACCGAAGAAGCATCTGCAGTGATATTAAATGTAGGGTATTTAGGGTATAAACCTTATTCAAAAAAAATAGAGGTTCCCAAATCTGATACTTGGAATGTAGGGTTTGTAACACTTGATGAACAAATTGAAGAGCTAAACACAGTTTCTGTAATTGCTAGGGCAGCACCCATTGTTATAAAAAAAGATACCATAGAGTATAATGCCGATAGCTTTAAAACCTTACCAAACGATAGGGCCGAAGACCTGCTTAAAAAACTTCCAGGGGTAGAAATAGATATTGATGGTAATATTACAGTTAACGGGGTAGATGTTGAAGCTGTTAATGTGGACGGTATGCGCTTTTTTGGAGAGAAAAAAGGAGACATAGCATTAAAAAACTTACCAAGTAGTGTTATAAGTAAAGTTCAGGTTACCGATTTTAAAACGAATATGCAGAAGTTTACGGGAGAAGAATCAGATTCTGGTACCAAGGAAATAAATTTAAAAATCAAGAAAGGAAAAAATACGGCGTTTTTTGGTGATTTAAATGGGGGTTATGGTACCGATGAAAAATACCAAGCCAATGTTAATTTATTTAAGTTAATTGACGGTAAACAATTGGGTTTTGTCTCTGGCTCTAATAACATCAATATGAGGAGAGGTTTTAATGCGCTTCCCAACGCTCAATCAAGTATTGGTTATATAGAATCTGATTTTTTGGGTACTAATTACACTAAAGGTAGGTGGAACGAAACTAGAGTAAATGGGAACTATCGTTTTAATTCAAGTAATGTAGATAATGCTCAAAAGCGTGTAAGGCAAAACTTCTTACCCAATTTAAATTACACATCAGAGACTGAGAGTGAAAGTTTTAGGGATACAGATAATCATATAGGTAATTTCGATTTGAAATATATTATAGATTCCAAGAACGAATTCTCAAAAAATAAAGTGCAACTCTCTAATGAGTTTGATTTCAACTCTAGTAACGCTGATGCTTTTTCACAATCAAGCACAAGTTCAAGATCTAATAATGGCGATTTAATAAGCGATGTAAACTCTAACAATCAATCTACTTCGGGTAATAATGAGATAAAAAACCAAATTGGAATTATATCTAGAACAGGTAAGGGGACTGATTTCTTCACCTTAAATCTAAATACAAACTTTAGTAAGTCTAACATAGAATCCCAAAATTATTCTGAAAATATACTTTACGATAGAAATAGAACTAGAATTCAAGACCAAATAAGATTGACAGAAAACACGAATACCAATATTAATTTTAACGGTATGTGGTTTAAACAATTGTTTGATAATTTCAGATTAATTCCAAAGTATAACGCTAATATAAATCATAATAGCAATGAAAAGTATGTTTATGATTTTAATGAAGCGGAAGGCGATTATACTAACTTTAATGATTTGCAAAGTTTTGATAGCGAATATGTAACCACCACTATTAAACCAGCCCTAAGGCTAAGATATGATTATAATAACCTACGTTTTGAAATTGAAGGCGCATATACCAACACTTATAGAAAATATACAGACCAACTAATTGAGGCTCGTAATTTTAAAGCAGATTTTGAATATTTTACATATTCTGGTAGAATTAGATATAGAGATAAAAATGGGTATAAAAATGTAAATTTAAATTACAGGCAAAACGTAGACTTACCATCGGCAACACAACTACAACCCGTTGAAGATGTGAGTAATCAAATTCATATTAAAATTGGAAATCCATTTTTAAAACCAGAGGTTAATCATATTTTGGGTTTTGAGTATCAAAATAATTTAGCATTTCACAATATAAATATTACTGGAAACGCAAGAGCGCAATTTGTGGAAGATAAAATTGTTAATTCAACCGTTACTGATGAAGATTTAATACGAAATACAACCTATACTAATGTTAATGGTGATTATACTTTAAGTGGTAATACAGCTATATCAAAATCTTATTTTAATAAAAAGACCAATTTAAATTTCAATTTAAGGTTTTTTGCATCTTACAGAAATAATATTTCGTTACAAAATGGTATAAGGTTTGTGTCAAAAAATACCACTTTAAGACCTTCAGCTTCCTTTCGATATTCCTATGACAATAAATTAGATTTAAGCGCAACATATAGTTATTCTAAGAATGATAATGTTTTTGATACCGATATATTTAACGATAACCACTTTTTTGTTCAAAATGTTAATGTTGATGCCACTATTTTCTTTTTAAAAAATGCATTTTTTGCTAACAAATTATCTTATAGATACAATAGTAGGGTTGGAGACGAATTTGATGGAGATGCTGTTTTTTGGAATGCTGGTTTGGGTGTGCAACTATGGGATGATAAAGGAACCTTAACACTGGTGGGCTATGATGTTTTAGGAAAAAATAATGGTTTTAATAGATCCGTTACAGAAACGTATATTCAAGATGTAGAAAACAGAATTTTAGAACAGTACTTTATGGTAACCTTTGTTTTTAAATTTGGTAGAATTGCCGGTCAAAATATGAATAAAAGACCCAGAGGAATGGGGCAAGGACAAGGACAAGGATTTGGAGGTGGTAGACGTTCTGGTGGGGGTATGCGTAGACGCTAAAATTCTCTTTAGCATACTTAACATTTTTTTGAGGTTTTAATTCATTAATAAATTGTATATTTGCACGCAATTATAACGTAATTGCACATGACTGCACATGAAAACAAGATAGTAGGTGAAGGTCTTACCTACGATGACGTCCTTCTAGTTCCAGCATTTTCAGAAGTACTTCCGCGTGAAGTAAATATTCAAACCAAGTTTACGCGTAACATAACCATTAACGTACCTATTATTTCGGCAGCAATGGATACCGTTACTGAAAGTAAAATGGCTATTGCTATGGCACAAGAGGGTGGCATTGGAGTTCTTCATAAAAACATGACCATTAAAGCACAAGCAGATAAAGTAAGGCGGGTAAAACGTGCCGAAAGCGGAATGATTATAGATCCAGTTACTTTACCTTTAACGGCTTTTGTTGAAGATGCTAAACGCGCTATGAAAGAGCATGGTATTGGAGGCATTCCTATTGTTGATGAGGAAGGTACTTTAAAAGGAATTGTGACCAACAGGGATTTGCGTTTTGAACATGATAGTAAAAAACCTATCGTTGAGGTTATGACAAGTGAAAATTTGGTAACATCAGCGGTTGGTACTTCATTAAAAGATGCGGAAGCTATACTTCAAGAACATAAAATTGAAAAATTACTTATAGTTGATGACAACTATAAACTATCAGGTTTAATTACTTTTAGAGATATTACTAAATTAAGTCAGAAACCAATAGCCAATAAAGATCAGTACGGACGTTTACGAGTAGCTGCAGCTTTAGGAGTTACTGGTGACGCTGTTGAACGTGCCGAGGCACTTGTAAAAGCAGGAGTAGACGCGGTGGTTATTGACACAGCTCACGGACATACTAAAGGGGTAGTGACCATTTTAAAAGAAGTAAAAGCTAAATTCCCTAAATTAGATGTAGTTGTTGGAAACATTGCAACTGGTGCTGCAGCAAAGTATTTAGTAGAAGCTGGAGCAGATGCCGTTAAAGTTGGTATAGGACCTGGTTCTATTTGTACTACACGTGTGGTTGCAGGTGTTGGATTTCCACAATTTTCTGCCGTTTTAGAAGTTGCTGCAGCTATCAAAGGAACAGGTGTGCCTGTAATTGCAGATGGTGGTATTCGTTACACGGGAGATATTCCTAAAGCTATTGCTGCTGGAGCCGATACTGTAATGTTAGGTTCGTTGTTGGCGGGAACTAAAGAATCCCCTGGTGAGACTATTATTTATGAAGGGAGAAAGTTTAAATCTTATCGTGGTATGGGGTCTGTAGAAGCTATGAAGCACGGTAGTAAAGACCGTTATTTCCAGGATGTTGAAGATGATATTAAAAAGTTAGTACCAGAAGGCATTGTTGGTAGAGTACCTTATAAAGGTGAATTGAATGAAAGTATTCATCAGTTTGTAGGGGGCTTACGTGCTGGTATGGGATATTGTGGAGCGAAAGATATCGAAACATTAAAAGAATCTGGACAGTTTGTTAAAATTACAGCCAGTGGTATTAATGAGAGTCATCCACACGATGTTACCATTACCAAAGAATCACCTAATTATTCAAGGTAGATTTAAGATAAAAAAAAAGCTGCAATTGAATTGCAGCTTTTTTTTGCTATTAGAATTTACTATTATTCTAGTATAGGTTTTCCTATATCATTAATTTCATCCATATCAGGAGCTTTAGGGTCTGGCCCATATTTGTTAGGACCAATATTTCCGTTTTGAGCCATAAAGATTAATATAATTAGACCTCCTATGTAAGGGATAAAAGAAATAAGGAAAAACCATCCACTTTTTCCAGTATCATGTAATCTTCTAACACAGACAGCAATGTAAGGGATGAACGTGCCCAATCCATAGATGATTAAAGGAATCATGCCTGTAAAAGATTCTGAACTGCCAGATAAGAAACCAGAAATAAATGCTAGAATAAATATAATTATTATGTGAAATAGGTAAAACATCCAAAACTCTTTTCTTCTTGCTCTGCCGTTAAAGTTGGCGTAGTTGTCTTTAATTACTTTTAAATACCAATTCATATTATGTTAGTGTTAATAGGTTAGAATTTTAATACAAAATAAATATCTATTTTAAAATTGAATTAACAAAATTGGGGATGGTTTCAATGCCTTCATTGGTAACATGTTTAACAAAAGCACTACCAATAATAGCTCCCTTGGCGTATGTGGTTGCTACTTTAAAAGTACTATTGTTACTAATTCCGAAACCAACAATTTGCGGGTTTTTCAAATTTAAATCATTAATACGCTTGAAATATTCACTTTGTTCCTCACCAAAACCAGATTTTGCACCGGTTGTACTAGCGCTACTTACCATATAAATAAAACCGTCTGAAACTGAATCGATGTATTTGATTCGCTCATCACTAGTTTGTGGTGTTATTAAAAATACGTTTATAAGTCCGTAGCTGTCAAATATTGCTTTGTATTCTTCATGATAAACATCTACAGGTAAGTCTGGGATAATTAAGCCATCAATGCCTATATCCTGACATTTTTTACAAAAATCTTCAACACCATATTGTAGCATAGGATTGAAATACCCCATAATAATTAAAGGGATATTAACCGTTTCTCTGATATTTCTTAACTGATTAAAAAGAACTTCGGTAGTCATGCCATTTTTTAAAGCCTTTGTTGAGCTATCCTGTATGGTTGGACCATCTGCTAAGGGGTCACTAAAGGGCAGGCCAATTTCAATCATGTCTACACCATTATTCTCTAACTCTTGAATAATTTTAACAGTATCATCTAAATTAGGATATCCCGCCGTAAAATATATAGAAAGAAGTTTTTTGTCTTCCTTTAACTTTTCTTGAATGCGATTCATTTTTTCTGTCATTCCTGCGAAGGCAGGAATCTATTTTTAGTTATACTTAGTTTTTAGTGGATTCCGCATCAAGTGCGGAATGACAGCTAACGGTCACTTAAATTTTAAAATAATCAATATAATTCTGTAAATCTTTATCACCACGACCAGAAAGGCTCATCACAATGACATCGTTTGGTTTAAACTGTTTTTGTTTAAAAATAGCTAGGGCATGTGAAGTTTCAATGGCTGGAATAATACCTTCCAATTCGCACAATTCTAACCCTGCTTTCATAGCTTCATCATCCGTAATAGACATAAATTCAGCACGTCCTGTTTTGGCTAAATGCGCATGCATGGGGCCTACTCCAGGGTAATCTAATCCAGCCGAAATAGAATAGGGTTCTGTAATTTGACCATCGGCTGTTTGCATTAATAAGGTTTTACATCCGTGAATGATACCTTCTTTACCTAAAACAGAAGTAGCGGCACTTTCACCTGAGTCAACACCAAGACCAGCCGCTTCAACCGCAATAATTTTTACATCTTCTTCATGAAGAAAATGATAATAGGTTCCTGCTGCATTACTACCACCGCCAATACAAGCAGCAACATAATCTGGGTTTTCTCTACCTTCATGTTCTTTTAATTGCCATTTTATTTCTTCTGAAATCACCGATTGAAATCTTGTTACCATATCCGGATAGGGGTGTGGCCCGATAGCAGATCCAATAATATAGTGTGTATTTACAGGGTTGTTAATCCAATCGCGAATAGCTTCATTGGTAGCATCTTTTAAAGTACGACTTCCTGACAACGCAGGAATAACTTTAGCGCCTAACATTTTCATTCTAGCTACATTGGGTGCTTGACGAGCAATGTCAATTTCACCCATATATACAATGCACTCCAGCCCCATTAAAGCACAAACGGTAGCCGTAGCAACACCATGTTGTCCTGCTCCCGTTTCGGCAATAATTCTGTTCTTTCCTAAACGTTTTGCCATCAATATTTGCCCAATGGTATTATTAATTTTATGAGCTCCTGTATGATTTAAATCCTCTCGCTTAAGGTATATTTTTGTGTTATATTTTTCCGAAAGTCTTTTGGCAAAGTATAAAGGTGACGGTCTACCTACATAGTCTTTTAAAAGTTGGTCAAACTCTTTTTTAAATTTAGGTTCAGCCATGACCTTAAGGTAGTTTTCCCTTAATTCTTCTACATTTGGGTATAACATTTCGGGGATAAATGCTCCACCAAAATCACCGTAATACCCTCTTTCGTCTACGTTATATTTTTGCATTTCTTTGTTATTACTAAGTTTATTTATAAACTCTCTTAAAACTCCTACATTTTTAAGTCCAGGTTCTAATTCAAATTTACTATTTACATCTAAAGCGTAGCAATATTTTGAAACTTCACTTTCCTTGAACTTCTTAATATCATTTATTTGGTCTATGCCAATACCTCCACTTAAAAAGAAAGGTTTTGTTGATGGGTAATCATTTAAAAGACTCCAATCAAAAGCATAGCCATTACCACCGGGAAGTTTTCCTTTGGTATCAAACAGATAGTAATCACAAACGTCTTCATATTCATTCAATACCTTAAAATTGAAACCATCCATTACTGAAAATACTTTTATAACTTCTATAGGCTTTTTTAGAAGTGTTGTGGTTCTAAGCATATTGCAGTAGAAAGGAGCTTCTTCACCATGTAGTTGAACAGCTTGTAAATTGAATTCGTTTATTTTTTGAATAACCGTATTTAGATCCTCATTAACAAAAACCCCCGTTTTTTTAATATCATTGGAAATTTCAGGAATTTCAGTATCAAAATGCCGTGGTGTTTTATCATAAAAAATAAAACCAAGATAATCTGGTTGCAGTGCAGCAACTTGCTCAATATTATCTTGATATTTCATTCCACAAACCTTTATTTTCATAGCTCTAATTCTTTTATAAATTTTTTGGCGCTTGCACCTGGGTTATCTGTTTTCATGAAGTTTTCTCCAATTAAAAAACCTTTGTATCCATAGGGTTGTAATTCTTTAATGGCATCTATATTACTAATACCGCTTTCTGATACTTTAACGAAGTCATCTGGAATTATGCTGCTTAATGATTTGCTGGTTTCCAAACTAACCTCAAAAGTCTTGAGATTTCTATTGTTCACACCTAACATATCTAAACTTGGCATGATAGATTTATGTAATTCTTCTTCGTTATGAACCTCTAAAAGAACATTAAGGTTTAAGTTTTGTGCAAATTCTGAAAATTGCTTTATTTCTTCTCTAGTTAGAATAGCAGCAATTAATAAAATAACATCAGCTCCATAAGCCTTAGCTTCAAGAATTTGATATTCATCAATAATGAACTCCTTTCTAAGCAAAGGCAAATTACAACTAGCACGAGCAGTCAATAAATCATCTAAAGAACCTCCAAAATATTTTCCGTCTGTTAAAACAGACATGCCACAGACCCCAGCATTTTCATAACCGGCGGCAACATCTTGGGTATTTAAGTTGTTGTTTATTACAGATTTTGAAGGGGAGCGTCTTTTATGCTCTGCTATAATTCCAGATTTACTATTTTTTAATTTTTCTGCTAGAGATACTGTTTCTCTTGAAAATAAAATTGATTGCTCCAATTGAGAAGTGGGTATTAACCCTTTTCTTAAATCAACTTCTTTGCGTTTATCAAATACAATTTTATCTAAAATATTCATTTACTCAATTTAATTAAGGTGTCTAAACTTTGTTTTGCTTTACCAGAGAATAAGGATTCTTTGGCCATTTCAAATCCTTCTTTGTGAGATATTTGCTTAGATGTTGCAATAGCTAAACCAGCATTGGCACAAACTACATTGTTCTGAGCCTGGGTTCCGTTACCACTAATAATATCCATAAAAATTTTGGCTGCATCTTCAATGGTGTCACCGCCATAGATGGCTTCTTGTTTTATTTTGTTAAGTCCTAAGTCTTCAGGAGAAAATAGTTTTTCTGAATTATTAGAAACTATTTTAGCTTCACCAGTTAATGAGATTTCATCGTAGCCATCTAATGCATATACAATACTGTAATTTTTGTTAGTATTTTGATATAGAAAGCTATACAAGCGTAATACTTCTAAATTAAAAACACCAAGTGATTGGCTTTTTGGAAATGAAGGGTTTACCATGGGGCCAAGCATATTGAAAAAAGTTTTAACGCCTAATTCTCTTCTTATTGGGGCTACATTCTTCATAGCGGGGTGAAATAACGGCGCGTGTAAAATACATATGCCAGCTTTGTCTAAACAACGCTTTAAAAAATCTTCATCATTTGAAAACTTTACACCCAATTTTTCCATCACATTAGATGAACCCGATGTTGAAGATACTCCGTAATTTCCATGTTTTGAGACGTTAACGCCAGCTCCTGCGGTAATGAATGAGGACAAAGTAGATATGTTGAATGTATTTTTTCCGTCTCCACCAGTTCCAACAATATCAATAGCATTAAAGTCTTTCAAGTCAACAGCAACACACAACTCCAAAAGGGCATCCCTGAAACCTTGCAATTCCTCAATAGTAATACTGCGCATCATGTAAACAGAAAGGAAGCATGCAATTTGACTTGGGTTACACATATCATTTGATATGTTGAAAATAACCTGTTTAGCCTCCTCTGTAGAGATGGTCTCATGGTTTATTAATCTATTAAGTATATCTTTCATTCTTGTTATTCCTGTAAAGACAGGAATCTATTTTAAATTACACTTTATTACTTCCCATTCATTTTTTGCTTGTCAAAATCTAACTTTGTTCTCCTGATTTCGGAGCTTTTCTTCATCTATTCTTCGCCTTGGCTATCAATTCTACGAATTGAATTGGGAGTTGACTTTCTGTAAGTTTATTTTTCATTCAAACTATTTAAACTTTCTTCAGCTAACTATTAACCCAATTTTCTAATATTTTCTTTCCGTCTGGTGTTAAAACAGATTCGGGGTGATATTGAACACCTTTTACATCATATAGTTTGTGTCTTAAAGACATTACTTGTCCGTTGTGATCAAAAGATGTGGCTTCTAGACTTTCAGGTAGAGCAGCATTAACAACCCAAGAGTGATAACGACCAACCAGAATTTCTTTGTCTAGATTTTTAAAAATAGGTTCATCATCTACACATATTTCAACTTTGGTGGCTACACCATGGTAAACTTCATCAAGGTTTACTAAAGTACCTCCAAATACTTCACCAATAGCTTGTTGGCCTAAACAAACGCCTAAAATACTTTTAGTTGGTGCATATTTTTCTATAATGGCTTTCAACAAACCTGCTTCATCTGGTATACCTGGTCCTGGAGATAATACTATTTTATCAAAAGGTTCTACATCTTCCAATTCTAATTTATCATTTCTGTAAACCGTTACATCACAGTTTAAATCCTCTAAATAATGAACTAGATTATATGTAAAACTATCGTAATTATCTATTACTAAAACTCTTTTCATCACTAAATATCTTCTGCTAATTGAATAGCTTTGTTTAACGCTCCTAATTTGTTGTACACTTCTTGTTTTTCACTTTCAGGATTTGATTTTGATACCAATCCTGCTCCAGCTTGCCAGTTAAGTTTGTAATCTTTACTTAAAAATGTTCTAATCATAATGGCATGATTAAAATTACCTTCAAAATCCATAAAACCAATGGCACCGCCGTAAAAACCTCTGCTTGTCTTCTCATATTGTTCAATAAGTTGCATAGCTCTATGTTTAGGGGCGCCACTTAAAGTTCCGGCAGGAAATGTATCTGCAACCACCTGCATAGTTGAGGTAGTGTCATGTTTTTGTCCTGTTACCTTACTTACCAAATGGATAACATGTGAAAAGAACTGAACTTCTCTGTAGGTTTCTACTTTTACATTGCTACCATGACGACTTAAGTCATTTCTTGCTAAATCAACAAGCATAACATGTTCTGCATTTTCTTTTTCGTCTTTAACCAATTTATCAGCTAAAATGGCATCCTTTTCATCGTCTCCTGTTCTTTTAAATGTTCCTGCAATAGGGTGGATTTCAGCTAAACCATTGCTAACTATCAACTGAGCCTCAGGTGAACTTCCCATAATTTTAAAATTGCCATAATCAAAATAGAATAAGTAGGGTGATGGATTGATGCTTCTTAAAGCACGGTAAACATTAAAATCATCACCTGTAAATTCTTGAGAAAAACCTCTAGATAATACCAACTGGAAAACATCACCTCTGGCGCAATGTTTTTTAGCGTAATCTACATGTTGAAGAAATTCATTATCGGTTAGGTTAGACACTATTTCTCCTTTGGAACTAAAACTGAATGAAGCAAAGTTTTGGACGTTAATTAACTTATCTATCTCATCAATATTACTTTCAATACCTTCAAAGCAATGAGCAAATATGTAAGCTTCATTTTTAAAATGATTGATAGCAATGATATTTTGATAAACTGCATAATAAACATCTGGTATTTCAACCGAGTTTTCCTTTTTACCAATTTCTATATCTTCAAAATAACGTACCGCATCATAAGCTGTGTAACCAAAAATTCCGTTGTTGATAAACTTAAAGTTTTCTTCTGATGATACTTCAAATTGCTTGGTAAACTTGAAGATTTCATCAACAACATCAACATTGTTAGTGATATCTAATTTTGTTGAAGAGCCATCAGGAAATGTTTTATCGATAACTTCATTTTCAATTTTAATAGATGCAATAGGATTAAAACAGATATAAGAAAAGTTTTTATGATTTCTGTGATAATCACCACTTTCTAGTAAAATACTATTTGGGTATTTGTCTCTAATCTTATAATATACCGTAACAGGTGTTATGGTATCTGTTAGGATACGCTTATAATGGGTAAAAAGGTTAAATTTTTTCATTGTTAACAGAAAAAAGGCTTGTCGTGAATGACAAGCCTTTTTGATATTTTTTTAAATTTTAAATATACTAGGATTTTACTTCACGAATTTTAGTTTCGAGAGCACCACCACCAAGTATTGTTTAAAAAATTATTCATTGATTTTTAATTCTGATGGGTCAAATATAAAAATGAAAAAATAATTATACAACAGTTTAGATTATAAATTAAAAAAAACTGCCATATAATTTATATGGCAGTCTTGTACGATTATTAGTTTTAAGAGAATTATTTGTTTGCTATTAACCTAATCTTGTCTAATAATCTAATCATATTATAAGCCTCATCTTTAGTTAAAGAACTTATAATGTCTTTTTCGGTGCTATCAATCAATTTACTTATTTCTTCTAAAAACAATAAACCTTCATTGGTTATTGAAATATCAATTTTTCTTCTGTTGTCTTTATTTATTTTCTTTTCAACGTATCCTTTTTTAGCCAGCTTATCAATCAACCTAGTTGTATTACTCATTTTTGCAATCATTCTTTCTTGCACCGTAGCAAGAGTGACTGGAACTTGCTTTTGTCCTCTTAAAATCCTTAAGACATTGAACTGTTGTAAAGAAATACCATATGGTTTAAGAACGTTATTTAACTTACTATTTACTATACAAGTAGTATAAATAAGGTTTATTACAACTTCTTTAGATACTGGAAGATTGCTATTTACTTTAAGAACCTTCTTAATTTCCATACACCACTGTTGTATATACAAATATATAAAAAATATCTAATATTTAAATAATTGTTAAATAAAAGGCTATATATTATTGATTAACTAAATTTATATCTTAAATAATATTGAATTATAAACTTGATGAAATTATCAACCATTAGAATAGTATTTTTAGTTGGAATGTTGTTAGTTTTTGGTTGTTTAAACAAAAAGAAAGCACAGCTTATTGATGTTGCTGAACAAAAGACCCAATTGGAAATTTATGATTTTGATGGCCTAGAACCTATTTTAAAAAAAGAGGATAATACCGTTTATGTTATAAACTTTTGGGCTACGTGGTGTGCGCCTTGTGTTAAAGAGTTACCTTATTTTGAAGATTTATATGCTAGTTATAAACATAAAAATGTTGAAGTTATTTTGGTGAGTTTAGATTTTCCACATCAATATGAATCTAAACTTAAACCGTTTATTAAAGAACATGATTTAAAATCTAAAATAGTGGTTTTAGATGATGTAGATTCTAATAGCTGGATTCCTAGAGTAAACAAAGATTGGTCTGGTTCAATACCGGCAACCATTATATACAATAAGAACAAACGACAGTTTTATGAGCAATCATTTACATATAATGAGTTAGAGGAAGCGTTAAAGAAATTTTTAAACTAAAATAAAATGAGTAAAACAATTAAATTATTTACTGTAGCATGTTTGGTGCTAATTATTGGAGCATTTACCACTCCTGAAAATAATTTGGGAGAGGGTTATAAAATTGGTGATATCGCAGAAGATTTTTCACTTGAAAATATTGATGGTAACATGGTGTCCTTATCTGATTATAAAGACGCTAAAGGTTTCATTGTTACCTTTACTTGTAATACATGCCCTTATGCAGTGATGTATGAAGACAGAATTATTGCATTAGATAAAAAGTACGCGCCAAAAGGATATCCAGTTATTGCCATTATGCCCAATAACACCTCTATTAAACCAGGAGATAATATGGATGCTATGAAAGAAAGAGCAAAAAGTAAGGGCTTTACTTTTCCTTATTTAATTGATGCTAAACAAGAAGTGTTTCCAAAATTTGGAGCAACAAAAACACCACATATTTTTGTGCTTGATAAAACAGAAAGCGGATTAATTGTTGAATACATTGGCGCTATTGATGATAATTACAAAGATGCTTCTGCAGTAAATACAAAGTATGTAGAAAACGCAGTTGATGCTTTAATTGAAGGAAATGAGGTGCTGCAAAAAGAGACTAAAGCCATTGGATGCACCATAAAAGTTTAATAGATATTTCTCAAGTAAATTTTATTAAATCTGAGGTGTAATGCTTCAGATTTTTTTCGTCTATAAATTATTTAAGCACTAACTTTGTAATCATAATTAATTTAATTTTTTAAATGGAAGATTTAACACAAGAAGAGTGGGCAGAACAGTTGGCTAATGATGATAATGCCATTATACTAGATGTAAGAACTGATGCCGAAGTAGCAGACGGAATAATCCCAAACGCGATACAAATTGATTTTTATTTAGGCGAAGAATTTATAGATAAAGTTGACGAGCTTGATAAAAGTAAAAACTATTATGTGTATTGTCGTTCAGGTAATAGAAGCCATAAAGCTTGTGTGATTATGGAAGAATTAGGGTTTGATAATGCCTATAACCTTGAAGGTGGCATGTTGGATTGGACAGGTGATGTGGTTGACATAGAATAAAATTATGAAACATTTTTTAATTATTGGTTTTTTAGTTTTTGCGGCTTTTTTAGCATGTAATAATACTTCGCAGAGTAAAGCACTTATTTCTGCTGAAGAGATGAAAACAATGATAGAAAAAGAAACCCCTTTATTAATTGATGTTAGAACACCAAAAGAGTTTGAAGAAGGTCATATTAAAAATGCTAAGAATATAGATTTTTATTCAGAGACATTTAAAGAAGAAATGGCAAAACTAGACCCAAATGAAACCCTCTTATTGTATTGCAGAAGTGGAGGAAGAAGTGGTAAAACTGCTAAAATACTTCAAGAGATAGGTTTTAAAAAAGTGTATGATCTTGAAGGCGGTATTATAGAGTGGAAGAAAAAAGGTTTTAAACTTATAAAATAGAAAAGCTCTCAATTTTGAGAGCTTTTTTTATGACCTTATTCAAATAATAGTTTATTAGCTTCATTTTCAGTATTGTTTAAAAATTCTTATATTTGATAGGGTCCAAATAATTAAGCTTCTGTCTTAGGAAGTTTTTATAATGCATGTAGACAAGGTGACTTGGAAGATACATAGCGAGCAAAAATTGAGTAGATTTTGATGCTGTAGAAAACTTTATTAAAAACATTTGAAATGGGAGGAGGAGAAGATAATTGATAATCTTTTCTAGATATGGTCAAAGCCACTTTTTCAAAGCCATTGTACAAGAGGAGTAAGCCTACTATATTTGCATAAGTGGAAATTAAAAGGTTTGTAAAAAGAAATAAAGGATACTTAACCGCTTGTCGATGATTATTTCAGTTTTTTATCCTTTGTCTTGTTTTTGAGTTATTTAACTTAGAATTTTTAAGAGTAATAGTCTTTTCTTTAAGTTTATACTAACTAAACTGTTAATATTAAAACTTTTGAATTATGAATATGATGAATGGTTGGCTCATTTTGAGTATAGTTGCTTTGCTTTTTTTAAGCATGTATATTTATGCTTATATTTTTGTGTATTTCGAAAAAATTAAAAACAAAAAGTTTAAAAAACGAGAAGCTAAAAGAGCAGAAATAGAACTTCAGGAAAAAGTTAAGAAAGAAGAACTTAGAGCAGCTAAATTTGATAAGCTAAAAACGCGTAGTAAAGAAATAAAAGCGCAGCTTAAATGGCTAGAACAAATGAATAAAAATATAGCTAAAGAGCACAACATTAATTAGTCTGTTTTTTATTTAAAACTTTAGCTGAACACTTGTAAATTTTACACCCCCTTTACCATTAATTCTTTTATGGTCTAAGGCTAGTTTAATACCTTTGAAATCTTGGTAGTTTTCAAAAGTATTAATTAAAGAGGGCTCTTGTTTGTTGCCTTTTCTAAATACCCATTCTTTTATTATTAGGTCTTTGTCAAAATAAATATCATAAGCATCTCCTGGTGTATAACCACCTTCTTTTGGATATGTAATAGTAATTTTATTCATCATATTTTTACTAATTGGAGCTAATTCTTTAATAGGTTCTGAGATAGAAGCTGAAGTATCCCAAACCAATTGAAAAGGGATTAATAACCAAAACTTATCATTAATAAAAGCACGGTCTGTTTTTATATAATTAATATCTATGGACTTTCTATTATAAATTATGGTATCCTTATCTGTAATAAGCTTAATATCATCGGTTTTGGGATTCCAGTTCCAAAGTCGGTTTTTCCCAAATTTAAATTGAATTTCTTTAACCTTATCCCAATTTTCAAAACCATGGGCGTTAGCAATTTGTTTGGCAATAGATAATTTAGATGTTTCTTTAGCTTTTTCATCTATTTGTTTGCATGAGAAACAAAGTACTAAGAGACATAAAGAAAATACTGATTTTTTCATACATTGAAGTTTTAACAAAGATAGGTAACTTAAAAATGAGTAGTAACAAAATCTATTTTAATACCAACAAGGTTACCTGGAAACCATGGCATGGGGGGAAATAATATCGGCGCTAACTGAAGCAGGTTTGCACATTGAATACTTAAAAGAACATCATGAAACACCTTATAACGTATTGCCTAGATTAATTAAAACCGAAAATGGCCTTTTTGAAACTAAAGCTAAATTATCTCCACTTATTTTTGAGGTAAAGGTAGTAAAGTTATAAAAGGTGATTTGTTTAACGATTTGTGTATGGTTTTGTTACGCGAAAATCCACAAGAATTTTCTTCAGTAAACTGAAGATAGCAAATTTTCGAGGACTTTCTGATTAGTAAATTCAGCCGTTATTGTGCTTACACGTTGTTAGCTGTAGTTTTTATTTATTTTCAAATAGAAAAAGCTATCAATTCTGGCCTTTACAATACTTTATTTGTCAATTCGTTATTAGTTGCCAGCGCTTAAAGAATAACTTCCATCCCCGTTAAATGAAGTAATTGTAATTGTTACAGTCCAATTCCCAGGTTCTCCAGCTTGTGTAACTCCGTCAATACTGTCAGGTTCAGTTCCGCCATTCAAAGTTCTGTCTAGTACTACAGTTCCTTCGGAATCAGCAATTTCTATATTAAATGTTCCAGTTGCTGTGGCAGTAATGTCTGCATTATAATCGGCAGTTGCTAAATTATTAGTCCAATTAACTGTTCGGGAAGAATTTCCACCATTTCCAGTAAAATCACCACCAATATCGCCTGATGGTCCTTCGTTAACAGTTATGCTCGCATTTGGTCCGTTATCATCAGAACAGGATGTAAATGTTCCAACAAACAATACCATTGCGGCTAGAATTGTAAGTAATTTAAAATTTGGGGTTTTCATTGTAAATAATTTATGTTAATAATTCTAAGATGAAACAATTGAATTGTTATAATTCCCAGTTTGTAAAGATAAAATATTTTTAAAATTCAGTTAATCAGTATGTTATATTATCGTTCTTCAAATTACAGCCAACTTAGGGATAAGCGTCATTTATCCAATCTAAACTATAGTAATAGAAAATTTTTGTAGACAAAATGTGCGTTAGTGACTTTTTTTAAGTAACTCCTCAGAAAATTTAGTCTTAAACCTATTTAATCTTGGAATGGAGATACGCTGAATATAGGGGTGATTGGGGTGTAGTCTTTCATAATTTTGATGGTAATCTTCGGCAATCCAGAACTTTTGAAAAGGATATACTTCGGCTGCGATTTTAGCTTTTAACTGTTTTGCTAAAGCTGCTTTTTTCTCTAAAATGATTTGCTTTTGCTCATCGTTTTGATAAAAAATTATGGAACGGTACTGTGAGCCGTGATCTGGACCTTGGCCATTTATCTGAGTTGGGTTTTGCGAGGCAAAATATACATCAACCAAGGTTTCAAAATTTACAACTTTTGGGTCATAAATAACCTCAACCGCTTCGGCATGACCTGTGCGTCCTGTATTACTGGCTTCATAGGTTGGATTTTTCGTATATCCACCAGAATAGCCATTAATAACTTCGTCTACACCTCTAACACTTTCATATATAGCTTCAACACACCAAAAACAACCGCTTGCAAAATAGGCTCTAGCTTTACCATTTTCTAAAGGTACTTGGGTAGCCCTAGCGTTTTTAATGTTTTCTTGTTGTTTTGATTGCGCTGAGTTTTGACAACTAAATAATAAAGTAATAAATAAAAGTGTAATGATATTTCTCATAGTGTTTTATTATTAAGACGTATAAAAATATGAAACCTTAATTTATAAAATAAAAAAGCCTTCACAACATTTGTAAAGGCTTTCAAAATATTTACTTAAATAGATTTATAGTTTTGCAAACAGTTTTTCCATTTTAGTTTTTTGTTCTTCAGCAAGAACAGCATCTACTAAAATTCTTCCACTATGCTCATCTGTTATCACTTTTTTACGAGAGGCTATTTCAACCTGTACCTGAGGTGGTATAGTGAAAAAAGAACCTCCTGAAGCTCCACGTTCAATAGGAACAACCGCTAAACCGTTTTTAACACTGCTTCTAATTCTAGTGTAAGCAGCTACTAGACGGTCTTCTATCTGCTCTTTATAAGCCTCAGATTTCTCAATAAGCACTTGTTCTTCTTTTTCTGTTTCTGCTAAAATAGCATCTAACTCACCCTTTTTATGTTTTAAATGTGTTTCACGTTCTTTTAAACGCTCTTTAGTTTCAGAAATAACTTCTTTTTTCTGCTCAATTTGTGCTTTAAACTCTTTAATGTGCTTTTCAGCTAACTCTATCTCTAACTCTTGAAACTCAATTTCTTTTGATAAAGAATTGTATTCCCTGTTATTCCTAACATTTTTCTGTTGCTCGTTGTACTTTTTTATTAAAGCTTTAGACTCTTCAATAAGATTTTTCTTGGCATTAATATCATTATCAATAACCTCTAAACTTGCAACAAGTTTTTCAAGTCTGATGTTTAACCCTGCTACTTCATCTTCTAAATCGCGAACTTCTAAAGGAAGTTCACCTCTTACATTTCTAATCTCATCTATGCGAGAATCTATAAGTTGTAAATCGTATAAAGCTCTTAAGCGCTCTTCTACAGTTACTTCTTTCTTTTTAGCCATACTTTAAAAATACTTAACGGGATTGGTATTGGTGTTTGATAAAACGACTGCAAAATTAGTAATTTTTTTTGTAAGATACGTTACTAAAAGATTTTTTGTGAATTGTTCACTTTCATAATGTCCAATATCTGCCAAAAATATGGTGTTTTCTGCCATAAAAAAGTCGTGATACTTTAAATCAGAAGTCACATAAGCATCTGCACCTGCAGCTTTTGCTGCATTTATTGCAAAGCTACCAGAACCGCCTAAAACAGCTACTTTTTTTATGGTTTTATTTAAAAACGACGAGTGCCTAATACATTCTGATTTCATTTGTAACTTTATGTAAGCTAAAAAGTCTTCTTCACTCATTGGGTCTTTGAACTCTCCAATCATTCCTATACCAATATTTTGGTTCTTGTTTTCTATAGTCACCACTTCATAGGCAACTTCTTCATAGCTATGTGTATCAATAAGCGCTTTAATAACATCATGTTCTAAATGTTTTGAAAAAATAACTGATACTTGTGTTTCTGCTTCTTGATGGGTTTTTCCTTTTTCACCAAGTGTTGGATTAGAATTTTCATTTCCTTGATATGTTCCAATTCCATCTGTATTAAAGCTGCAGTTACTATAATTACCTATATTACCAGCACCAGCATTAAATAAAGCATTTCTTAATTGTTCTGCTTCATTTTTTGGAACGTATGTAGTTAATTTTTTTATAGTTTTAGATTGAGGTATTAAAATCTTTTTATTTACTAAATCAAGTTGATTGCATATCATATCATTTACTCCTTGTGAGGCATTATCTAAGGCAGTATGGATAGCATAAATGGCAATATTGTGCTGAATAGCCTTAAGAACTACACGCTCAACATAAGTATTACCCGTTATTTTTTTTAGTCCTTTAAAGATAATAGGATGAAAACTCACTATTAGATTACATTTTTTTGTAATGGCCTCATCTACCACACTTTCAAGCGTATCTATAGTAACTAAAACCCCTGTTAACTTTTGTTTTTTATCCCCAACCAAAAGTCCAACGTTATCAAAATCTTCGGCGTAAGCCAATGGTGCTAATTCCTCTAAATGATTAATGACATCTTGAATAATCATAATATTTACTGTATTTGATTATTAAACAAATATAAAATATTTACTTTGCTGTAATGAATTTAATTAGATACATTCTTTTTCCATTTGTACCCTTATACCATTTTATCACTTGGTTGAGAAATAAGTTATATGATTTGGGTGTTAAAAAATCAAGTTCTTATCCGTTTCCTGTTATCTGTGTTGGAAATTTAAGTGTTGGAGGTACTGGTAAAACCCCAATGATAGAATACCTAATAAATTTGTTGAAAAAGGACTATAAAGTGGCAACCTTGAGCCGAGGTTATAAGCGAAAAACAGAAGGTTTTCAATTAGCTAATAAAACTTCAAATGCTGAAACAATAGGAGATGAACCTTTTCAGTTCTACAGTAAATTTAAAAATGACATTCTTGTGTCTGTAGATGCTGATAGAAATAATGGTATTAAAACTCTTGAGTCTATTAAAAATCCACCAGAAGTTATTTTGCTAGACGATGCCTTTCAGCATAGAAAAGTAAAGGCAGGTATTAATATTTTACTGAGCACTTATAGTAACCCTTATTTTAGTGATTTTACCCTACCAACAGGTAATTTAAGAGAACCTAAAAGTGGTGCAACACGTGCTGATATTATTATTATAAGTAAGTGTCCACATAATTTAAGTGATGAAAAAAAGCAGGCTTTCATAAAGAAAATACATCCCAAAAAACATCAGCAAGTGTTTTTTAGCTCTATTGAATATTCAAATAGAGTTTTTTCTGAAACTGACTCAAAGAATATTAAGGAGTTACCAAAATTTACTTTGGTTACTGGAATTGCAAACGCATTACCACTGGTGAAATTTTTAAAATACAAAAACCTAGACTTTGAACACTTAAATTTTAAAGACCATTATAACTTCACTCAGAATGATATTGACGAACTTAACAATAAAGCGCTAATTATAACTACAGAGAAAGATTTTATGCGTTTAAAGCAATATGAACCCTTAAAAAGGAAATTGTACTTTTTACCAATTGAAGTTAGTATTGATAAAGAAACGTTATTTAATAATAAAATAAAAAACTTTTTACAAAACGCTTAAGCAGATTGCTCTTCTTTTGAAACTAATGCATTGTATAATTTTTTCTCAAATTCTTCTTGCTTGAATGGTTTTGGGATGATATCTGTAAACCCAGCTTCTTCAAACTCATGCATTTTATCTTCAATGGTTACGGCCGTTAACGCAAATATGGTAAGTTCTTTATCAAATGTTCTAACAATTTTAGTTGCCTCAATACCACTTATGCCTGGCATATGAATATCCATTAAAACAATATTGTAGTTGTTAGTTTTAATCATATCCACAGCATCAGTTCCATTGTCTATAATATCACATTTTAGATCCATTTTAGTGAGGATCTTTTTGGTAATCATCTGGTTAATTTTGTTGTCTTCAACTACCAAAATCTTAACGTTGGTTAAGTCTAATTTGTTGGTTTTTTTATCAAAATAAGACACTTTAGATTCAGCTTTGGTAGCTTCTTTAACAGTCGTGTGTTCCATTGGTATTTCAAAGAAGAAAGTAGTCCCTTTTTCTAATTCACTTTTTACATGAATCTGTCCTTTAAGAATATCAATAAGTCCTTTAACAATTGAAAGCCCTAATCCAGTACCACCATATTTTCTGTTTATTTGAATAGAACCTTGAGAGAAACTCTCAAACATTTTGTCTTGCTTTTCCTGACTTATGCCAATACCATTATCTTCAACTTCAAATCTAACTTTATATATATTGTCTTTTACTTCTAGTTTGTATATCCTAATCCAAATATCACCATCCTTAGTAAACTTAATGGAGTTACCTATTAAATTTATTAAAATCTGTGATATCTTAATTTGATCTGCTATGAAGTTCTCTGGTAAATCTTTATCAAACTCAAAATGAATTTTAACATTATTATCTTCTGCTGAATTATTTAAAGCTAAAATAATGTTGTTTATTTTTTTCTTAAGATTGAAAGGTTCTGGTTCTAAATCAACTTTATTGGCTTCAATCTTATTAATTTGAAGAATGTCATTAATAAAAGTTAGTAGATAGTCTCCAGAAAATTTTAATGATTTTAAATGCTGAATTTGGGAAGGTTTAGGATCTTCTTCTAATAACATATTACTTAGGCCAGTAACTGCATAAAGCGGCGTACGGAGTTCATGTGTTACTGTAGACAGGAAATTGGCTTTTGTTTTGGATGCTAATTCAGCCTTTTCTTTTGCAACAATAAGTTCACTGTTTTTTTTGTGAAGCATATTATTGGATTTTAATCTTATATTGTTGTTTTTGTATAGTGATAAGGTTAGAAGTGATAGAATTGTAATTAAGGCTACACTTAATATAGAAATCAAATTTCTTACACCATCATCTTCTTTTTCTTCTTGAGCTTTTTCTTTTAATATTTTAATTTCTTCATTGGCTTTATTTAAAAGAAATTCTATCTCTTGGTCTTTTGTATAGCTTACTCTTGTTAGATTTCTTATAGAATCTGATAGCGTTAAATGACTTTGTAAATACTCTCTGGAGAGTTGGTAATTACCAATCTTATTATGTAATTCACTTAACACTAAATAGGCATTATTTAAAATAGAAGTAAAGTTGTTCTGTTTTGCAATTATTAAACCTTGCTCAGATAACTCTATGGCTTTTTCTTTGTCTCCTAATTTATGATAAACCAAGCCCTGATTTACAAAGGCTTCACTTTGAGTTTTTAGCAACCCAGTTTTTTTTGCCAAAGCAGATGCTTGTTCTAATACAGATCTGGCTTTCCTGTAGTTTTTTAACAACATAAAGGTTTTACCTTCTAATAAGAGGGTTTCAGCAATACCTTCATCTAATTCTTCTTGTTCGAAAAGGCTTTTTGCAGATTTAAAATAATCAGAAGCTTGGAAGTAATCTTCTTTGGCAATGAAAACTTCACCCAAGGTTTTATACGAGTAAGCTAAATTAAGGTTATCATTAGTCTCGGTTTGTATTTTTATAGCTTTTCTTAATGAAGTTATGGCGTTATCTTCTTCTTCAATAATAAGTTGAAGTTTACCTTTTCTTGCACAAATAATGCCTATACTCTTTTTATTATCTGTTTTTAGCGCGAGTTTTAAAGCTTCATCAAGCTGATTTTGAGCTTCGTAATAATCGAATTTTTCTAAGGCAGTCTGGGATTGTTCAATACGAAAGTTTATGTTATTTTGCTGAATCTCAGGGTCATCTTCCATGGTTTTTTGAGACCATGCTAAGACATTTAATAACAAAGTACATGTTAATATATATTGCTTTATTTGGGACATTTTAATTCAATATTACTGACAAATATAATTATTTTATCGATAAAATACGTTTTTTTACCGATAAATTGCATAATAAATCAATAATTCGTTTAGAATATCCAGTTTCATTATCGTACCAACCAATAATTTTTACCATATTTCCAATCACTGAAGTCATTTGAGAATCAAACACACAAGAATTTGTATTGCCAATAATATCGATAGATACAATAGAATCTTCAGTGTATTCTAAAATATTCTTATAACTATTTTGAGCAGCTTCTTTAAAGGCTTTGTTTATATCTTTAATTGTAACTGTTTTTTTTACATTGAATGTAATATCAGTTAACGATCCATTAATTACAGGAACTCTAATCCCACAGCCACCAATAACATCAGATAATTCTGGAAAAATTTTAGTTAAAGCCTTGGCGGCACCAGTGGTAGTTGGAACAATAGATTGCCCTGCAGCACGAGACCTACGTAAATCTCTATGGGGTTGATCGTGTAAACTTTGATCTGTGGTGTAGGAATGTACCGTTGTAATATAGGCTTGATCAATACCACAAAGTTTATTGATAATATCAATCATGGGGGCCGCATTATTAGTAGTACATGATGCGTTTGAAATGATTGTTTCAGAGCCATCAAGACTCTCATCATTAACCCCTAAAACAATCGTTTTAATATCATCATCAAGAGGAGGAACACTTAAAATAATCTGTTTTGCGCCATTTGCTAAATGATGATTTAAGTCTAATTTTGTTTTAAATTTCCCAGTAGATTCTATAACAAAATCAACATTGTAAGGAGACCAATCAATATCTTTTGGATGTTTTTGGTTTAAAAGCGGAATGTTTTCAGTATTAACAATAATATGATTGTCACCAAACGAAACAGTACCGTTAAAAAGCCCATGAACACTGTCGTATTTAAGTAAATAGCTCAATGTTCTAGCGTCTGCTAAATCATTTATAGCAACCACTTTTATGTTTTTATAGTCTTGTAGTAATCTAAAAACACGTCTACCAATTCTACCAAAACCATTAATGGCAACCGTAATCATTTTTAATGAATATGTTTTTGAGCTCTATACGATGAACGCACTAGAGCGCTACTTTCTACATGACGGAAACCTAGTTTTAAGCCAATTTCTTCGTACTCTTTAAACTGATCCGGATTTATAAATTGCTTAACAGGTAAATGTTTTTTACTAGGTTGTAGGTATTGACCTATAGTAACAACATCCACGTCATTATCTTTTAAATCATGAAGTGTTTCTATAACTTCTTCTCTAGTTTCTCCTAAACCAAGCATGATACCAGATTTGGTACGCCTTTGTCCTGACTGTTTTAAATATTTAAGAACTCCTAGACTTCTATCATATTGTGCTTGAATTCTAACTTCTCTGGTTAATCGTCTAACCGTTTCAATATTATGCGATACTACTTCAGGAGCAACATCTACAATCCTATCTATATGCTGTTCTATACCTTGAAAGTCTGGTATTAGCGTCTCAAGTGTTGTTTCAGGATTCATTCTTCTTACTGCTTTAACAGTTTCAGCCCATAGGATACTTCCCATATCCTTTAAATCATCTCTATCAACACTGGTTAAAACAGCATGCTTAATATTCATGATTTTAATAGAACGAGCCACCTTTTCGGGCTCGTCCCAATCTACAGATTCTGGTCTACCGGTTTTAACACCACAAAAACCACATGAACGTGTACAAATATTACCTAAAATCATAAAGGTAGCCGTTCCCTCACCCCAGCACTCGCCCATATTAGGGCAACTACCCGAAGTACAAATAGTGTTTAATTTGTATTTATCTACTAATCCTCTTAATTCGGTATACTTTTTACCCGTAGGAAGTTTTACACGAAGCCATTTTGGTTTCGGTTTTCTTTCAGGTAATATATTAGAAGCGGTTTCCTTTTGCATAGTCAAAAAAATCAAACGCAAAAATACGTGATTTTTTTCAGAAGAAAGATATAAAGTATTCTTTTATAAAGTATAGAGATACCAAACACTAAAACCTATTAAAAAGATAATGCCACTCCAACTTAAAATATGCATTTTTTTATTAGGATGCCATTCTTTGGGTGTATGCTTTCCAGAAATTAATTTATAATTAATTATGGCATAAAAGGGCGCTGTTATGAATGAAAGAATGGTAGCAATTTCTATTAATAAACCCATTTCTGATGCGAAGAAGAAAAAAATACAAACAGTTCCAACAGTCAAGAGGAGTATCCACGCTAAATAGCCACGTTTATAGCTTTTGTTGAATATAAGCTCCAAAGTTTTGTCCATAGCTCTTGGAGAGGCATCTAAGCAGGTAAGCGTAGTACTGAACATGGTTGTAAAAGCCGCAATACCAATTAAAATGTAAGCCCAATCACCTAAGCTGCTAGTGTACATTTGTATAAGCTGACTTGAAAAACCTCCTGCAGAATCACTAAATGTTTCCCCACTTCCAAACATGACCAGACAACCTAATAACACAAAACCAATACCTAAAATAATAGTGCCAATATAGCCAACATTAAAATCGAATAATGCCGATTTAGATTTATACTTTTTATCACCTTTTTGCTTTTCAACCGACCATAACGAATGCCAAATAGAAATATCTAACGGTGCTGGCATCCAACCCATAAAAGCAATTAGAAAAGCAATTTGAGTTGTTTCCTTGGGCAAAACTTGCGTTAGTGAAATACGAGTATTATTTCCGTAAAGAGCCATAACTACAGCAGAAATTGTACTAATGGATAACAAAATAATTATAAGTTTTATTAGGTTATCCAGTAACTTATATTTTCCAACAACAAGCAATCCTAAACAAATAACTAATACTATTATCGTCCATATCTTTAAAGCTAAAACAGAATCAAAACCTAAATTCCCAAAGATAGAAGACGCTAAACCTGCTGTGACTATGGTGACTGCCGTTTGAATGGTAAACATAGTGGCAAATGTTAGAATAAAATATGTTGCCAATACTACTTTACCCATTTTTTTATAACCATCTAACAAACTTTCTCCTGTTGCAGCTGCATATCTGGGGCCATATTGAAAGAAAGGATATTTAAACAAATTAGCTAATAATAAAGCCCATAGCAAACCTAGACCAAAATCAGCTCCAGCTCTTGTGGATTGTACCAAATGAGACACTCCTATGGCGGCTCCAGCAAATAATAATCCAGGGCCTAAGTTTTTTAGTTTAGCTATCATTTTGATTTCTGAATGATTTCAGCTAATAATTTTTTAGCTCGCAACAATTTCACCTTCACATTGTTAATGGGTTCATTAAGCTCATCTGAAATTTCTTTATAGCTCAATTCTTGAAAGTAACGTAGATTTATAACTTTTTGATAGTGTGGTTTTAGTTTTTTTATATCGCGTAAAAGTTTTACCAAATGCTGTTCTGTAATTAATTTATCTTCGGCAGAAGGAGATTCATCTAAAATTTGAAGCACTGACTTTTCATCATTAGTAATAGTTTGCCTAATAGATTTTTTCTCTTTTCGTAATAAATCAATATGAATATTTTTAGAAATAGTAATTAGCCAGGTTTTAAATTTATAAGAATCATCAAAGGTTTCAATTCTGTCAAAAGCCCGAGAAAATGTTTGGATAGTAATATCTTCAGCATCATTTTCGTTTTCAATTCGTTTTAACTGAAATCCATAAACATCATCCCAAAAAGTATCTAGCAAGAAGTTAAACGCCTTCTGGTCGTTTTCTCTGGCGCGCTTAATAGCTTCGTTTATTTCCAATGGTTTGGTTTTGAAATAAGATTATTTATAAATATAACTAATTGTGTAAAAACTAAAAAAAATTCCAAAAAAGGTAATATCCGTAGTAAATCTTTCTCATCTAATTTTTTAGCTGAAAAACCATAAACCAAATACTGGACAAAAATTCTAGAAAAAAACAGTATTATTACAATCCTCCAATTGAATAAAGTAGGTAGCAATATTAAGGCTAATACCCAAAATAGTAGTGTAAAAGTATAAATAATACTGAGAAGTAATTTGTGTTTTACTTTGTAAAGTTTTGCGGTAGAAATGTGCCTTCTTTTCTGTTTAAACCAGTCTTTAAATGTAGTTTTGGGGATAGATTCAGTAAAACTATGTTTTGAGTAACAAATAGCTGTATTGTTTTTTGAGGCAACCTGATTAATAAACAAATCATCATCACCAGAACGCACTTGAATGTGATTGATGAAACCATTAGCATCAAAAAACTCTTTTTTGGCATAAGCCAGATTCCTGCCAACTCCCATATATGGTATACCTAATTTGGCAAATGAAAAATATTGAATGGCCGTCACCAAAGTTTCAAATCTAACTAATTTATTAAGTAACGAATTTTTAATTTTTGAATATGCTCCATACCCTAACACAATAGTCCTCTGATTGCTAAAATGAGCTGTCATATCTTTAATCCAGTATTTAGAAACAGGTTTACAATCTGCATCCGTGAATAAAAGATAATCATTTTTAGAAGCTTTAATGCCAAGTGTTAAAGCGTATTTTTTATTACCCCAAAAAGCTTCCACATTTTTTACATCAACTATTTTAATATTGTTGTATTCTTTTTTGAAAGCTTCCATGACCTTTAAGGTATTGTCTGTAGAAGCATCATTTATAAGGACAATTTCAAAATCTGGATACTCTTGTGAAATTATTGACGGAAGAAAGGTTTTTAAGTTTTTTGCTTCGTTTTTAGCACAAACAATCACTGAGACAGCAATTTTTTTAGCAGATTGCTTTTTTTGTTTTGAAAACGAGAACTTTCCAAAGAGAACAATATAAATAACTACTTGAATACTAACTACACTAAAAAATGCATAGTATACAAAATCAAGTAAGCTCATACAGGTTTATGAGTGTTGAGGTTCGTTACAATCGGCATATTGGTCTGGAGTTCTGCCACAAAATCCACAAGTTTCACCTTCCTTGTTTAACATGGGATTTTGGCTTGCGCAAGTACCAGCAAATTTACCATCTTTTTTTGCCCAAATTTTAATAGCTATTCCAGCAATGGCAAGCCCCAAAATAAGAATTGTAATTAAAAAAAGTTTCATGCGAATTATTTTGTACAAAGTTAACACTTTTATCAATTTTATAAGCTAATTACTTGTAACAAAACAAAAGTGACTAAGTATTTATTTCTGTGTCACATAAATAATTCTTAAATTGATTTGTTAACCAATTAAATTAAAATCATGAAAAAATTATTCGCAGAATTTTTTGGAACTTTTTGGCTCGTTTTTGGTGGATGTGGTAGTGCTGTTTTTGCTGCTGCATTTCCAGAATTGGGTATTGGATTTGCTGGTGTTGCACTGGCTTTTGGACTTACAGTACTTACAATGGCATATGCTGTTGGTCATATTTCGGGTGGACATTTTAATCCAGCAGTATCTTTTGGCTTATGGGCAGGTGGAAAGTTTGAAGCTAAAGATTTATTAGGTTATGTCATTGCACAGTTAATAGGGGCTTTGGCTGCAGCAGGATGTTTATATTTAATAATAACAAACAAAGCAGATTTTGATTCTGTTGGAGGTTTTGCAGCTAATGGATATGAGAACCTTTCTCCTGGAGGTTATTCTATGCCGGCTGCTTTAATTGCTGAGTTTTTATTAACAGCTTTCTTTCTTTTAATCATTTTAGGAAGTACCAATGAAAGAGCGCCCAAGGGGTTTGCTCCAATAGCTATTGGTTTAGGTTTAACACTAATACACTTAATTAGTATCCCAATTACTAATACGTCGGTTAACCCAGCTCGTTCAACAAGTCAAGCATTATTCGCTGGAGGAGAATATACTGTACAGTTGTGGTTGTTTTGGGTAGCACCAATTGCTGGAGCCATTGTTGCAGGAATTATTCATAAAGCTTTATTTGATAAAGAATAACTTTTGTTAAATACGTAAAAAAAGCCTCGTTTCTAAAGTTGAAACGAGGCTTTTTAGAATCAATAGATTTATGATTTATTGCAGGCTAACTTCTGCTACTTTATTCTCTAACGAGGCTATTTCATTACCTCCTTTAGGCTCAATGGTGATGTTTAATGCTAAAGCATCTTCTGCATAAGGGATGTTTATCAGCTGCCTATCAGCTTCATTTAAAATACCCAAACTAACCATTTTACCTTGTAATTCAGCCCAAATCTGGTAGCATTGTTCCTCTGGTAATTTTGGTAAAGACACCACATCTATCATGGATGTTTTTTCCTTGGGGTTAATATATGCAACCGTTTTTAGGTCTTTTGCTCTTTCATTACCATTAATGATGTATTTTGCTGTTTCAGGGTTATTAAGCTTTAATAATTGACGCATTACATTATCAAGCATTTTATTGTTTTGCGCTATATCACTTCTCAAATCAAATATTTCATCAACAACCACTTGATTTTCTTCAGCTAATTTCTGGTTTTGATTATAGAAAAGATATGCTGTACATGCAAAAATTAATGCGGCAACACTTGCTGCAATACTATACTTGTACCACTTTTGATATTTTTTAGAGCTACTCATTCTTATTACAGGAGTATCATCTAATTCTTCTAAAATATTATTTAAAATATGTTTTGGAGCTTCAGTAGCATTACTTTTGGCTACAATTTCCAGGTTATGCTGTAAAGTGTTATAAGCATTCTGTACTTCTGGGTATTTTGAAATATAAGTCTCAACCATTTCTGTTTCTACAGAAGTAGTTTCTCCTATTAGATATTTTTCTAAAAGGCCAGAATTTAAAAAAGTAGTTGTTTTCTCATTCATGACTTTGTTTATTAAGGATTGTAAATCTTTTTTAATTCACGCAATCCAATTTTTAATCTCGATTTTATAGTTCCTAGTGGAATATCTAATTCATCACTAGCTTCTTGTTGGGTCATGCCCTCAAAAAAGAGCGCATTAATAACAATCTGATATTTTTCATCAAGTGTTTTTAGATGTTTTTTTATATCTAATACATCTTGATTTATACTATCTGCTGTAAATGTATATACGACTGAAGTCTCAATTTGGACTTCTTTACCGCTTTTGTTTTTTAATGATCTTACTTTGTCAATAGCAGTATTATATGCAATTCTGTATAACCAAGTAAATAACTTAGCTTTTGTAGCATCATATTTCTTGGCGTATCTCCAAATTTTCACAAAACTTTCTTGAAGTACATCTTGTGCGGTTTCGTCATCACTAATTACCTTTTTTATAACACCATACAGAGCATCTGCATAATTCTCATAAAGCAAAGAAATAGCCTTTTTATCGCCTAACTCCAGAAGTTTTACTATTTCTTTTTCAATGGGTGCTATCAAGGATGGTTAGATTTAAATATGATGTCAAAGTTAGAAATTTCTCCGAGATTATAAGATATTTACTTCGGCTTCAATTGTAATACTGAATAATCTCTTTATGGTCTTTTGTATTAACTTAGATAGCCTTAAAATGTCTTCTCCTTTAGCATTGCCATAGTTCACCAAAACTAAAGCTTGATTTTTATGAACACCATAATCATTAAAACGCTTACCCTTAAAACCTGCTTTTTCAATAAGCCAACCTGCAGGAATTTTTACGTCATTTTCTGAAACAGGATAACTTGGGATATCACGGAAGTTTTCTTGCAGTGTTACATATAATTCCTTTGATATGACTGGGTTTTTAAAGAAACTACCACTATTACCAATTTCTTTGGGGTTAGGTAATTTGCTTTCGCGAATAGCTATAACAACCTTTGACACATCTTTTATTGTTGGACTCTTAACCCCCATGTTTTGTAATTCTGATGTTATAGCACCATAATTGGTGTTTAGTTTGTGATTTTGTTTAGTTAATTTAAAATCTACACTTGTGATAACATACTTTCCTTTGGCTTCGGTTTTAAAAATAGAATTTCTATATCCAAAGTTGCAATCTAACTTAGTAAAAGTTTTCATTGCCTGGCTTTGTATGCACATGGAATCACAAGACACAAATGCATCTTTTAGCTCAACACCATAAGCTCCAATATTTTGAATGGGAGCTGTTCCTACATTACCAGGAATGAGCGATAAATTTTCAATACCACCAAAATTGTTTTCTAAACACCAAAGTACAAACTCGTGCCAATTTTCACCTGCATTGGCCCTAACGATTACGTGTTGGGATGTTTCAGAAATTATTGTAATTCCTTTTAAATTTATATGTACTACTAGTCCATCAAAATCTTTTGTAAGTAGTATATTACTGCCACCACCAAGTATTAATTTATTTGGGAAATCTTGAAGCGTTAAAACATATTTTAAATCATCAATACTAGAAACTGAAACGAAAAATTTGGCATTAACATCAATACCAAATGTATTGTATGGTTTTAAAGATATGTTTTGATCAATATGCACTAGTATTTATAAACTTTTAAAGCTTCTTTTAATATGTTGGCCGCCTTTACTAAGCTTTCCTTATTAAGTACGTAAGCAATTCTTATTTGGTTTGAACCTATTCCTTCAGTAGAATAAAATCCACTAGCAGGAGCTACCATGACTGTTTCGTTATTTACATCAAAAGATTCTAAAAGCCATTGCGCAAAATGATCGGCATTTTTGACGGGTAATTCTGCAATGCAGTAAAATGCTCCCTTAGGTGTAGCTATTTTAACACCATCAATTTTATTTAACTCTGCAATTAACACATCACGTCTGTTAATATACATTTTCTTTACTTTGTTAAAATAACTTTGTGGCGTTTCTAAAGCCGCTTCACTAGCTATTTGGGCATAAGTTGGCGGACTCAACCGTGCTTGTGCAAACTTTAAAACGGTATGTCTCACGGTCTCATTTCTTGTAACCAGGCAACCTACTCTGGCTCCACACATGCTATAACGTTTAGAAACAGAGTCTATCATGATAGTATGCTCATCTAATCCCTTTAACTCAAGTATGGAGTAATGAGAATTACCATCATAGGTGAACTCACGATATACTTCATCTGAAATTAAAAATAAATCATGGCGTTTTACAATATCTGCCAATTGTTTAATTTCTTCTTCAGTATATAGACATCCGGTAGGGTTTCCCGGATTACAAATCATAATAGCTTTTGTTTTTGGTGTAATTAGTTTTTCAAACTCTTTAATAGGTGGTAATGAAAAATTATCATCTATTTTTGAAACAATTGGCACCACTTTTACACTAGCTGCTGTGGCAAAAGCAATATAGTTAGCGTAAAAAGGTTCACAAATAATAACTTCATCATTAACATCCATAATACTTCCAAAAATAAAAGCTATGGCTTCACTGGCACCAGTGGTAACAACAATATCTGTGTGAGATACATTAATATTATGATAATTGTAATAAGCGGCAAGCTTTTTTCTGTAAGTTTCTGAACCTTCAGAACGCGAATAAGACAAAACCTCTACGTCATTCTCTTTTACTGCTTTTAACGCTACCTCTGGAGTTTTGATATCAGGCTGACCAATATTTAAATGATAAATGTGTTTACCATTTTTCATAGCTTCTTCGGCATACGGAACCAATTTTCTAATAGGAGATTCCGGCATTAATTGTCCCTTTTTAGATATAGTAGGCATCAAATATAAAATTAGGGTGCAAAGTTGAGAAAATTATCTTAAAGTTTTTTTAAAAAACACCCTTAAATACTTTTACCAATTAAAAGATTTGTAAATTGATTAATATAAATAGTAAGTATTTCTTGATGAAAAAGTTCTTCATTTTTTTATTATTACTTTTCTATGGATTTTATTTTTTAGGTGCCCAAAATAAATTTCTAATTCAAAACAAACGTAAGACTGATAAAATTAACTTCAGGTTAATTAACAATTTAGTGGTAATCCCAGTTGAAGTGAATGGAGTGGAACTTTCATTTATTTTAGATACAGGTGTAAGTAAACCAATTATTTTTAACTTCTTAAACATCTCTGATAGTCTAAAAATAAAGAACACTGAAAAAATCTTTATTCGAGGTTTGGGAGAAGGGGAGCCTATAGAGGCTTTAAAATCATCTAATAATATTTTTAAAATAGGAGATGCTATAAAGTTAAATCAAGACTTATATGCAATTCATGAACTTGGTTTAAATTTTGCTCCTCGATTGGGGGTGTTGGTAAATGGGATTATAGGATTAGACTTGTTTAGAGATTTTGTTGTAGAGATTCATTATTCGTCTAAGTTTATCAAATTAACAGAGCCAACATATTATAATTACAAAAAATGTAAAAGTTGTGAGCGTTTTAGGTTAGAATTTTATAATGATAAGCCTTACATAAATGCTCAAGTTAGCTTAAACAATAAAAAGATTCCTGTAAAATTACTCATAGACTCAGGGGGTAGTGATAGTTTATGGCTTTTTGAAGATGATTCTCTGGGGATAATTTCAGGAGATAATTTTTTTAGAGATTTTCTTGGGCATGGTTTAAGTGGTAGTGTATATGGAAAGCGAGGAAAGACAGAGTCATTTTCCTTAAAAAGTTTTACTTTAAAAAAAGCCAACGTGGCTTATCCAGATGCCAACTCTGTGTTTTTTGCCAAAAAAGTAAAAGATAGAAACGGCACTGTGGCAGGTAATATTTTAAAACGATTTAACCTTACAATAGATTATAAAAACTCGTTAATCACATTAAAAAAAAATAAGTATTTCAAAGAAAAGTTCAATTATAACAAAAGTGGTATTGAGTTAGCTCACGATGGTGTTAGATTTGTAAAGGAGTATGAACATTTTATGTATAGGTTGAATGAAAATGAAGGCAATAATATTAATAGTAAAGGAGGAATAAAACTAGTTTTTGATAAAAAATATAAAATGAGTTTAAAACCAGCTTATGCTATTGTAGAGTTAAGAAATGACTCTCCTGCAGAAAAAGCTGGATTAAAAAAAGGAGATATCATTTTAACTATAAATGGTAAACCAACTCACCATCTTAAATTAGAGCAAATAATGTCTATGTTTTATGGTAACGCTGGCAAACAAATTAAGTTGAAAATTGAAAGAAATGAACAAGTTTTTAATTATAGTTTTAAACTAGAAAATTTATTATAATAAAAAAGAGGCTGTCTGAAAAGTCAAGACAGCCTCTTTTTTATTCGGGTAGGTGTAGGAGAGATTTTTCAAATACCCGATTCTCAAGGACTTAAAAAAACTTTTCAGACAGCCTCTTTAATTTTTTACAAAGTGTTTCTTCTTTATTTTTGTACTATACTTTTGTCCTTTTTTTCAAGAACACTAGCTTTACTTGAGTCTACTACCAAGCCTTTGATTTTAAGAGCTATAGTTGGCGTATCAGCATTGGAAATCACAGTAATAGTCTTTCTAATAGGATTTACTCTGTTAGTATCATATTTTACCTTAATTTCTCCAGTTTTACCGGGTAAAATTGGCTCCTTTGGTTTTGAAGGTATGGTACATCCGCAAGATGATTTAACATCAGAAATTATAAGAGGGGCATCACCTGTGTTAGTAAACTCAAAAACTCTTACACCATCCGATCCCTTTTCTATGGTTCCGTAGTCTATGGTTTCAGTTTTAAACTCTATTTTAGCTATTTTTTCTTGGGCATTTACAGAAAAACTGATTAATCCTATAAATAAAATTGTAATTAATTGTTTCATGGTTTTATTTTTTAATTACTGTTTTTACAATTTAAAAATGAACAAATAATAAAACTATTTGTCATAAATCTATGTCAAACATACTCACTTTTTGTACAATTGACAAAAAAATTAGACGTAATGCACACATGTTAACATAGTAAACTTAATTAAAGTATCAAATAAACGCTTCATTTTTATAAAAAAACCAATTAATATATAGTTTTCACAGAAAAAGAAATATAAGTACTTTTGCACATCAAAGTTCAAAAACTGTTCCAAAGTATGCAAATTCCGTCTAAATATGATGCCAGTAAGGTAGAAAGCAAGTGGTATGATTACTGGATGAAACATAATTATTTTCATTCAGAACCAGATGAAAGAGAGCCTTATACCATAGTAATCCCACCTCCAAATGTTACTGGGGTGCTACATATGGGGCATATGCTCAATAATACTATTCAGGATGTGTTAATTCGTAGGGCCCGTTTACAGGGTAAAAATGCTTGTTGGGTACCAGGAACAGATCACGCTTCCATCGCCACTGAAGCAAAAGTAGTAGCCAAATTAAAGGAACAGGGAATTGATAAAAATGACTTAACTCGAGACGAGTTTTTAAAACACGCTTGGGATTGGACGCATGAGTATGGCGGGGTAATCCTTGAGCAATTAAAAAAGTTAGGGTGCTCATGCGACTGGGAACGTACTAAGTTCACTATGGATGACGATATGAGTGAAGCGGTTATTAAGGTGTTTGTTGATTTGTATAATAAGGGCTTAATTTATCGTGGCTATAGAATGGTGAATTGGGATCCAGAGGCTAAAACCACTTTATCTGATGAAGAGGTTGAATATGTTGATAAACAGGGTAAATTATATCACATAAAATATCAGGTTGAAGATTCTAATGAATTATTGACCATTGCTACAACAAGACCAGAAACAATTTTGGGTGATACCGCAATCTGTATTAACCCCAATGATAACCGTCATTTTAGCCTAAAAGGTAAAAAAGCCATAGTTCCTATTTGTAATAGAGTTATTCCTATTATTGAGGATGATTATGTTGATGTAGAATTTGGTACAGGGTGCTTAAAAGTAACGCCAGCACACGACGAAAATGACAAGATTTTAGGTGATAAGCACAATCTTGAAGTGATTGATATTTTTAATGAAGATGCAACACTAAATAGTTACGGACTGCATTATGAAGGTCTAGATCGTTTTGAAGTTAGAAAAGCTATTGTAAAAGAACTAGAAGGTTTAGGATTAATTGCCAAAATTGAAGATTACAACAACCGTGTTGGTATTTCTGAGAGAACAAAAGCTATCATTGAGCCAAGGTTATCAGATCAATGGTTTCTTAAAATGGAAGATTTGGTAAAACCAGCTATTAAAGCAGTGTTAGGTAAAGAAAAAGATATTCAGTTATTTCCAAAGAAGTTTGAAAACACCTATCGCCATTGGATGGAAAACATCCGCGATTGGAATATTTCCCGTCAGTTGCTTTGGGGGCAACAAATACCAGCTTACTATTACGGTGATGGAAAAGAAGATTTTGTGGTTGCAGAAAATATTGAGGACGCAGTAAAACTAGCTCAAGAGAAAACCTCTAATCCACAGCTTCAATCTTCAGATTTAATTCAAGAAACAGATGCTCTAGATACATGGTTCTCTTCATGGTTATGGCCTATGAGCGTATTTGATGGTATTAGAAATCCAGAAAACAAAGATATTCAATACTACTACCCTACCAACGATTTGGTTACAGGTCCAGATATTTTATTTTTCTGGGTAGCCCGAATGATTATTGCTGGCTACGAATATAAAGGTAAAGAACCTTTTAAAAATGTGTATTTAACAGGTTTAGTTCGTGATAAGCAACGTAGAAAAATGAGTAAATCTTTAGGAAATTCTCCCGATGCCCTAAAATTAATAAGTGATTTTGGCGCGGGTGGTGTTCGTGTTGGTTTGTTATTGAGTTCTGCAGCAGGGAATGATTTATTGTTTGATGAGGCTTTATGTCAGCAAGGTAAAGCCTTTGGTAATAAAGTATGGAATGCCTTTAGACTAATTAATGGCTGGGAAGTAGCAGATGTAGCACAACCAAAATATGCCAAAGTTAGTGTTGACTGGTATACCAATAAATTTCAACAAAGTTTAGCGCTTATAGAAGATCATTATAGCAAGTACCGCATTAGCGATGCTTTAATGGAAACTTACAAATTAATTTGGAACGACTTCTGTTCTTGGCTATTAGAAATGGTAAAACCAGGCTACCAACAACCAATAGATAAAACTACCTACAATGCGGTTATTGGTTTATTAGAAGATAACCTAAAGATTTTACATCCGTTCATGCCTTTTTTAACCGAAGAAATTTGGCAATATATTTCAGAAAGAACATCAGAAGAGGCCTTAATAGTTTCTAAGTGGCCTGAATTAAAACCAGTTAATGAAATTTTGATTTCTGAATTTGATTTTGCTTCCGAAGTGGTATCTGGTATTAGAACCATCAGAAAAGAGAAAAATATTGCGTTTAAAGATACTATTGCTTTTTCAGTTGTCAATAATGAAAATACTACTAATACTTTTAATGAGGTAATAATAAAACTGGGCAACCTTGAAAGTATTCAAAATATAAACAGCCCTATTGATGGAGCGTTGACTTTTAGAGTAAAATCTAACGAGTATTTTATACCCATGGCTGGTGCCATTGATGTAGATGCCGAAATTGAAAAACTTAAAGATGAATTAATTTATACTGAAGGTTTCTTAAAATCGGTACAGAAAAAACTATCCAATGAACGTTTTGTAAACAACGCACCAGAACAAGTTGTTGCTAGTGAAAAGAAAAAAGAAATAGATGCTTTAGCTAAAATTGAAACTTTGAAAGCTAGTTTGGCGAGTTTGAAGTAAGTTTTGAAATTTGTGTATTTCAATAGTTGAGTCTCTTTTTTTTTTTTTTGATTTTTGAATTGTTTTCTTTTCATTTCCATAACTATAAAACTTAAAACATTATTAGTTATTATTTTTTTTGAAAAAGAAATAGAGTATTAGTTTAAAGACGAATTCGGTAAGATGCACTTAGTTTTACAAAAGGTCCGTCTCCCCAATTTATAGTAGAAAAATAGTCTTTGTTATTAATACCTTTTCGCATTTGTCTAAAAAGTCCATAACCAGGTTCAAAGGAGATACAGATTGTTTTAGTGAGATAGTAATCTAAATACAGTGAAATTTGGTTATCGTCAAGCCTAATGAATTCTGAATTAATAAGTTTGTAACTATTTGTTAAAGACCTAAATGTTGCACCTATATAAATCTTACTATTGTATTGATATTCATAACTAAGTCTTCCTGGTAAAATTCCAAAAAGATAATGCTTCTCTTTAATCTTCCAGTCAATTCCTATAAGTGGAACAACAAAAAGGCCAAAAAATTCTTTATTAGCGTATATGCCTAAACGAAATTTTTGTTTGGGATTTAACGTATATGAAGCAAAAGCAACGCTACCAAATTGCATGCTATCACTTTGAAAAAAATACTCACCATTCCATCGTAAGATTGGTAGCACAGTTATAGACCATTTCTGGTTTTTTAAAGGAAATACGATACCAGCAGCTAGAGCAAGGGATTCTAAGTTTGTTGAAATTTCATTATTGGTGTCAGATTCAATTTGCCAAAATTCAAAAAAGGGACTAAAAACCAAGTAGGTGTTTTTTTTAATCTCAATAGGAATATCGCTTCCTACCCATATATGTGTAAAAGGCGTTGCTTCTGCATTCCTGTTTTTCAAAGCATAGTTGTATCGTAATTGTAGTGGATCAACATAGGGTTGCGCAAAAACCTCCGAAGTAATTAATACTAGAAACAGAGCCGGTAATAGTATATTTTGTCTTAACCAATATTTTCTGAAAGTCACAATTTTAAGCATTTAAAATTAGTTACTTTAATTATGTTGCAAAGGTAGATTGTTGTATGCAAAAATCTGTTATACAGAAGAATGCAATATTACAACTAATATAGTTGAAAAATGGAGTTAAATCAAATCATATGTTTTTAAGGACTTTAGTAAGAATTTACTACCTTTAGTTTATGCAAGAAGACTTTTTACATTATATCTGGAAATACAAAAAGTTTCAATTCAATAATTTAAAAACAACTCAGGGAGAATTAATACAGATTAACTCGGTTGGACATCCAAATCAAAATTCTGGACCAGATTTTTTTAATGCTCAAATAAAGATAAACGACCAGTTGTGGGCCGGTAATGTTGAGGTACATATAAAATCATCTGATTGGTTTTTACATAACCATGAAACCGATAAAGCTTATGACAACGTTATTTTGCACGTAGTTTGGGAAGATGATACCGAAATATTCAGAAAAGATAACACGGTTATTCCAACTCTAGAACTAAAAGGATTGGTAAAAAACGATGTTTTAAATAATTATGGAAGGCTATTTTCAAAGCAAAACAAATGGATTAACTGTGAAAATGACTTTGCCAAAGTAGAAAATTTTATTTTAAGCAATTGGTTAGAGCGTTTGTATCTTGAACGTTTGGAAAGAAAATCCAAAGAGATAGACCAATTACTTCTACAATCTAAAAATGATTGGGAATCTGTGTTGTTTAAAATGTTAGTAAAAAACTTTGGATTGAATGTTAATGGCGAATCCTTTTTAAGTGTAGCGCAGTCTATCGATTTTTCAATTATAAGAAAAGTGCAATCCCATCAACCAACTTTAGAGGCCTTATTATTTGGACAAGCAGGTTTATTAAATGAAGACATTGAAGCCACTTACTTTTTAAGTTTAAAAAAAGAGTATCACTTTTTAAAACAAAAGTTCACTTTAAAAAATCATGGTATTATACCTTTAAAGTTTTTTAGGTTACGTCCGTTAAACTTTCCCACCATTAGGTTGTCTCAAATAGCAAGTTTATACCATAAGCAACAAGGACTGTTTTCAAAAATTATAGAAACCCAAGCTCTTGATGATTTTTATGAGTTGTTTAATGTAGCAACTTCAGAGTATTGGAAAAATCATTATACTTTTCAAAAGGAATCTAAACCAAGTACAAAGTGTCTAACAAAACCCTTTATAGACTTACTTTTAATAAATACCATTTTGCCAGTAAAATTTGCCTATTCAAAACAAAAGGGCGGCAATACCGAAAATATTATTATTGATATTTCTAACGCTATAAAATCAGAAAAAAATAGTATTGTTTCAACATTTAATAGCCTAAAACAAGTTTCAAAAACCGCATTACAATCGCAAGCCCTTATTCAACTTAAAAGTCAGTACTGTAATAATAATAAGTGTCTTCAATGTGCTGTAGGAAATACAATTTTAAATAAATAAACTTTTAAACTTGTGAAGTAAAGTTTAAATTGCAGCATGAATGTTTACAGACCATTATATTTTTTTCAAAAACATGGGTATTACGTATGTCAGCGAATAGCAGATAGGTTAGGAATTAGAGCAAAAGTGGTGCGTACTACTTTCATGTATTTAACTTTTGTTACAGTTGGTTTTGGATTTGCTTTGTATTTGTTTTTGGCGTTTTGGATGCGTATTAAAGATTTGATTTATACAAAGCGTTCATCAGTTTTCGATTTATAATTTATGAATAATCCGTTAATAAGACTTTTTAGGTCAAAAATATATGCAGCTCTAACACTATTAGTTGTTTTGATGCTGATTGGCATTGTGGGTTTTATGGTAATATCAGATTATTCATGGATTGACGCCCTTTACATGACCGTAATAACAATGACTACTGTTGGTTTTGGTGAAGTAGAACCACTAGATGAACAGGCTAAAATATTTACCATATTCTTAATTCTAGCAAGTGTCGTTATTGTAGGTTATGCCATATCAATCATTACAGAATACATTTTGAGTAAAAATGATATAGAAGAAATAAAACAAAAAAAGATGCAAAAACAAATTGATGGTTTTAATAATCACGTGATAATTTGTGGTTATGGAAGAAACGGCAAACAAGCTGCAAGAAAACTTACGGCACATAAAAAATCTTTTGTAGTAATAGAAAGAGATAAGGAAGTTGAAGAGCGTTTACGTTCTGATGATGTACCTTACGTAATTGGAAATGCCAATGAAGATGAAACTTTGTTGTTGGCTGGTGTAGACAGGGCTTCTAGTTTTATCTCAGCCTTACCTAATGATGCCGATAACTTATTTGTAGTATTATCTGCAAGACAGATAAACAATAAAATAAATATAATAAGTAGGGCATCTCAAGAATCGTCGTATAAAAAATTGAAGTTTGCTGGTGCCAATAATGTTATTTTGCCTGATATGATTGGAGGAGACCATATGGCCTCATTGGTTGTTGTTCCTGGATTAATGGAGTTTATTGATAATTTATCCATTGTTGGGGAGTCCAACATTAATATTGAGGAGGTAGCTGTTGAAAAGTTGTATAACTCTAGAAGAGCTAGAACCATTAAGGATCTAGATTTAAGAAGAAGAACTGGATGTACAATAATTGGGTATAAAGACTCAAAAGGAGAATACATAGTTAATCCAGAACCAGATATTATTTTAGAAACTAATTCAAAAATTATTGTTTTGGGTCGCCCCGAGCAAATAGAAGAGTTAAATACTGCCTTCGATATCGATATTGAAAAAGGTTAATTTTCCAACCTAATTTTATATAGTCAATTATTTTTAGCATCTTGCTAGTTTTACCAATAACTTTTTAAAAGAAAATTACAGAACCTTAAATATTATGAAGAAATATATTCTTTCTGTTTTAACACTCATTTTGCCACTTTTAACTTATGCTCAGGAAACAACTTCCGAAAAAATTGATAGAACTTTCAAAGATTATACTGGGTGGTTTGTTGATGCAATTTTTTACGAAATCCCATTTTCTGAAGAGTATCAAATACCATGGGTACTAATTGTGTTAATTGGAGGTGCTATATATTTTACAATATATTTTCGTTTTATAAATGTTTCGGGTTTTAGAACTGCTTTAAGAGTGGTTCAGGGTAAATATGAAGATATTGAAAAACACGGAGCCGATACCTTGTATGGAGACCCTACAGATAATGTTGATCATAATATTATTGAAACATTAAGAGATGATAGTGCTCATGGAGAAGTTTCACATTTTCAGGCTTTAACTGCAGCTTTGTCTGCAACTGTTGGCCTAGGTAATATTGCTGGTGTAGCTGTTGCTCTTTCTATTGGTGGGCCTGGAGCTACATTTTGGATGATATTAGCAGGACTTTTAGGTATGGCTTCAAAGTTTGCTGAATGTACTTTAGGTGTAAAATATAGAGATGTTGGTGAGGATGGGACGGTTTACGGAGGACCTATGTATTATTTAACAAAAGGTTTTGCTGAAAAAGGAATAAAGCCTCTTGGCAAAGTGCTTGCCGTGTTGTTTGCCATTTTTGTAATTGGAGGATCATTTGGTGGTGGAAATATGTTCCAAGCTAATCAGGCAGCAGCTCAGTTTATAAAACTTTTTAATTTTGAAAGTGATAATGCTGGTATGTATTTCGGAATTGTAATGGCAATAATTGTTGCAATTGTCATCATTGGGGGTATCAAACGTATAGCTTCGGTAACCGAAAAAATTGTTCCGTTTATGGCAGGGATTTATGTTTTAGCAGCTTTAATAATTCTTGGAGCTAATTGGAGCCTGATTGATGATGCTTTCAAACTGATATATGAGGGAGCTTTTTCAGGATTGGGAATAGCTGGAGGTTTAGTAGGTGTAATGATTCAAGGTATAAGAAGAGGCGCTTTTTCCAATGAAGCGGGGGTAGGTAGTGCTGCCATTGCGCACTCTGCGGTACGTACAAAGTATCCTGCTAGCGAGGGTATTGTTGCTCTACTAGAACCTTTTGTTGATACTGTGGTTATTTGTACTATGACAGCTTTGGTAATAGTGATAACTAATTTTGATGGTAGTTTTATGGAATACGGTGTGCCAATTAAAGAAGGTGTAGAACTTACAGCAATCGCTTTTGATAGTGTAATTCCTCATTTTTCAATCATTTTGACCATAGCTGTAATATTGTTTGCATTTTCAACAATGATTTCATGGTCTTATTATGGTATGCAAGGTTGGGTGTTTTTGTTTGGTAAAGGAAAAGTGAGCGATTTAATTTATAAAATATTGTTCTTGTTTTTTGTTGTTGTGGGTTCATCCATTAGTCTTGGTGCAGTTATAGATTTCTCTGATGCCATGATTTTTGCTATGGTAGTTCCAAACATAATTGGGGTAATTGTCTTGTCTCCAATTATTAGCAAAGAACTCAAAAAATATATGAAAGCCATAAATGTAAAGCATGATGCTCTAGATGAAGGTGCTGAGGATCTTACCAAACATATGTAACAATAATTTTGAAGGCTATGAAATCCCATTTCACGTTTACTAAAGAGCAACGAAAAGGGATTTTATTTTTGCTATTAATTATTGTTTTGTGTCAATGTGCTTATTTTTTTATAGATTTTGCTTCCAATGATATTGTAATAAATAAAGAAGAATTAGCAAGATTCCAAGAGGAGATAGATTCGCTTAAAAAAATTGAAATAGAGGCGAGAAAGCCAAAAGTATTCCCTTTTAATCCAAATTATATTACAGACTATAAAGGTGCTAATTTAGGAATGAGTACTGAAGAAATTGATAGATTAATCACGTTTAGAAATCATGGTAACTGGATAAATTCTGCAGAACAATTTCAACAAGTAACCAAAGTTTCAGATTCACTATTAAATATTATTGCACCTTACTTTAAATTTCCGGATTGGGTCTTAAATCCAGTTAGAGCTTCAAGTTGGAATGGTGAAATAAATGAAAACAGACCTCGGACGTTCGCTCAAAAGCAAGATTTGAATAAAGTCACAGCTCTTCAGCTTCAGAAAATAAGTGGTATTGGAGCGATTCTTTCTGAAAGAATTATAAAGTACAGAAACAAGTTTATTGGCGGTTTTATTGCGGATGAACAATTACAAGATGTTTATGGTTTAACTCCTGAAGTTATTGAGCAATTAACCAATGAGTTTACAGTAAAAACACCAAGGCAAATAAAAAAAATAAATTTAAATAAAGCTACGGTTGATGAACTTGTAACCATTCAGCATATAGACTACGAGATTGCCCACAATATAGTTGAACAGCGTGTGTTAAGAGAAGGCTTTGAGTCCATTAACGATTTAACAAAAGTTAAAGACTTTCCCTCAAATAAATTAGAGATAATTAAATTATATTTGTTGCTTGAATAAAAAACAATTGTTATGAGCAGTATGTACTTCACTGAAGAACATCAACTTTTTAGAGAAAGCCTGCGTAATTTTTTAAAAAAGGAAGTTGTTCCACACATAGATGAGTGGGAAAACAAAGGTGAAATTGACTTTAAAACTATTTGGAAAAAAATAGGAAATATGGGCTTTTTTGGTATTCATTATCCAGAAGCTTATGGGGGGTCAGACCTTGATATCTTTTACACAGTAATACTTCAAGAAGAACTACAAAGAATAAATTCAGGAGGGTTTGCAGCCGCTGTTTGGGCGCATGTTTATTTAGCAATGACTCATCTTAACGCTGAGGGAAGTGAAGCAATAAAGCAAAACTATTTAGTACCAAGTATTACTGGAGACAAGTTAGGTTGTCTTTGTATCACAGAACCTTCTGGAGGAAGTGATGTGGCAGGAATGAGAACTACTGCTGTTAAAGATGGAGACTCTTATATAATAAATGGTTCAAAGACTTTTATAACTAATGGGTTTTATAGTGACTATTTGGTATTAGCTGCGAAAACAAACCCAGAGATAGGTAATAAAGGGATAAGCATTTTTGTTATAGATAGAGATACACCTGGAATATCTGCAACAAAATTAAATAAGTTAGGATGGAGAGCCTCAGATACCGCTGAAATTGCTTTTGATAACGTAAAAGTACCAGCGATTAATTTGTTAGGTGAAGAAAATCAAGGTTTTTCGTATATAATGCAGCATTTTTCTATAGAACGTTTGGTAATGGGTATTAATGCACATGCCAGAGCAGAATTTGCTTTAGAATATACTTTAAATTATATGTCTGAAAGAACTGCTTTTGGTAAAGAATTGAATAAGTTTCAGGCGTTACGCCACAGATATGTAGATATGTATGCCGATATGGAAATTTGTAAAGCATACAATTACTCAATTGCGGCTAGATTAGATAAAGGTGAGTATGTGGTAAAAGAAGCTTCAATATCAAAACTGAAATCTACTAAAATGGCTGATGCAGTCATTTATGAATGCCTACAATTTTTAGGGGGCTATGGTTACATGGAAGATTACCCATTAGCAAGAATGTTAAGAGATAGTAGATTAGGACCAATAGGAGGCGGAACTTCTGAGATTCTAAAAGAAATCTTATCTAAGATGGTTATTGATAAAAAGGAATATAGACCCCAAATATAATTTTACTTTGGGCAAATTATGTATATGATGATAATCGCACTTTTGTAAACCAATAAATAAAATTGGTTTTTAATTGTTAATTATTAATTAGTTTTTATATTTGCAGCCCGTTTAGGAAATAGGCGGAATACTAAAAGAGAGGAGGTTAAGAACTATGTTAATTATACCAATAAAAGAAGGAGAAAATATAGATAGAGCGCTAAAGCGTTACAAAAGAAAGTTTGATAGAACTGGTACAAAAAGAGCATTACAAACTCGTAAGCAGTTTACTAAGCCTTCAGTAGCTCGTAGAGCACAAATACAAAAAGCGCAATACATCCAAAGATTAAGAGACGCAGAAGAAATTTAATTTCATGCAGCTTTATAAAATTGAATCCCGCATCAAGCGGGATTTTTTTTGTTCTTAAAACTTCGTATTTTTAACATTATTCATTTCATTCACAACATGCCTCTTAAATCATTTATAGATTATCTACTACTAGAGAAAAAGTATTCTCAGTTAACTGTAAATGCATATAAGAAAGATTTAGAAAGCTTTTCAGAATTTGTGAGTAAGGAATATCAAAATACTAACTTAGAAAGTGTAATCTACCCACAAATAAGAAGTTGGATTGTTTATATGGTAGAAAGTGGTATTACAAATCAAAGTATTAATAGGAAAATATCAGCACTAAACACGTTCTATAAATTTTTATTAAAAATAGGTGACTTAAAAACAAACCCACTGGCAAAACACAAAGCCTTAAAAACAAGTAAAAAAGTACAAGTACCCTTTTCAGAAACTGAAATAATTAATGTTTTAGATGAATTTCAAGAAAACGACTTTGAGAGCCTTAGAGATAAATTAATAATAGAGTTGTTCTATTCTACCGGAATTAGAAGAATTGAGTTGGTAAATTTAGGTCTGTCAAGTATAGATTTAAATAATAAAATGTTAAAAGTCTTGGGTAAAAGAAATAAGGAACGTCTAGTGCCATTATTAGGCTCAGTACATAGTACATTGCTAAACTATTTAGCAGAAAGAAAAAAGCTGGAAAATATTAAAGACAGAAATAACTTATTTCTAACAAAAAAGGGAGTAAAAATATACGAAACACTTGTTTACAGAATAATAAATAACTATTTTAGTAAGGCATCTTCTAAAGTCAAAAGGAGTCCGCATATTTTGCGACATTCTTTTGCAACACATTTGCTAAACCAAGGTGCCGATATTAATGCTGTTAAAGAACTTTTAGGACATTCCAGTTTGGCTGCCACACAAATATACACCCACAATAGTATAGCCGAATTAAAAAAAGTGCATATTAAATCGCATCCTAGAAGCAAAAAATAGCAGCAAGAAATTATTGTCTAACCAAAAAAAGAAACGTATGAAGGTAAACATGCAATCAGTTAATTTCAATGCAGACAAAAAGCTTTTAGATTTCATTCAAAAAAGAATGGATAAGTTAGATTTATTTTATGACAAAGTAATTAAATCAGATGTTTATTTAAAGGTGGAAAACACAAGTGATAAAGAGAACAAAATTTTTGAAGCTAGGCTTAGTGTTCCAGGAGATAGTCTTGTTGTTAAAAAGCAATGCAAAACCTTTGAAGAAGGTGTTGATATGGCAACTTCATCGCTAGAAAGACAACTTAAAAAACGAAAAGAAAAATTAAGAGCACATTTGAAGTAAATAATTAGGTAAAATTTTTTAAAAAATGTTTTGAATACAAAAATAAATCAATACATTTGCAGTCCGTTAGAAATAGCGGACTTTTTTTATGCACAAAAATGTATAAAAAGCCGATATAGCTCAGCTGGCTAGAGCAGCTGATTTGTAATCAGCAGGTCGTGGGTTCGAGTCCCTCTATCGGCTCAAAAGAAGAAAAAAAGTTCTTTAAAATATTGACAAACTTAACAAGGGAAGATACTCAAGCGGCCAACGAGGACAGACTGTAAATCTGTTGGTTTTCACCTTCGCAGGTTCGAATCCTGCTCTTCCCACATATAATTTCTGATAAAGAGCTGTCAAAAGTTCACTTTTGTAAAGCTGTGTTTAGAAATTATTTGGATAGGGTCACCAATTCAGGATCATCGAGCATGGTGAGATAATCCTAAATAAAACCAAGCAAGTTTTAAACTTGCAAAATGCGGGAGTAGCTCAGTTGGTAGAGCGTCAGCCTTCCAAGCTGAATGTCGCCGGTTCGAACCCGGTCTCCCGCTCTAAATTCCTGCGAAGGCAGGAATCTCATTTAATTATAAATGAGGATGTAAACACTTTACGCCGGCGTAGCTCAGGGGTAGAGCGTTTCCTTGGTAAGGAAGAGGCCACGGGTTCAAATCCCGTCGTTGGCTCAATTTTTTGGAAAAAGAATTTAGAATACACTAATATTATTATATAACTAAGATTAAATTATTTTAACATGGCAAAAGGAACTTTTGATCGTTCAAAACCACATTTAAATATAGGTACTATTGGACACGTAGATCACGGTAAAACAACTTTGACAGCAGCTATTACTAAAGTTTTGGCTGATGCTGGATTTTCAGAAGCAAAATCGTTTGACCAAATCGATAATGCTCCAGAAGAAAAAGAAAGAGGTATTACAATTAATACTTCTCACGTAGAATATCAAACAGCTAATCGTCACTATGCACACGTTGACTGTCCAGGTCACGCGGATTATGTAAAGAACATGGTTACTGGTGCAGCTCAAATGGATGGTGCTATTTTAGTGGTTGCGGCTACTGATGGTCCTATGCCACAAACTCGTGAGCACATCTTATTAGGTCGTCAAGTAGGTATTCCTCGTATCGTTGTTTTCTTAAACAAAGTTGATATGGTTGACGATGAGGAGCTTTTAGAGCTTGTTGATATGGAGGTTAGAGATTTATTAAGTTTCTACGAATATGATGGAGATAATGGTCCAGTAATTTCAGGTTCTGCTTTAGGAGCTCTTAATGGTGAGCAAAAATGGGTAGATACCGTATTAGAATTAATGGAAGCTTGTGATACTTGGATTGAAGAGCCTGTTCGTGATATGGATAAGCCTTTCTTAATGCCTATTGAAGATGTATTCTCTATTACAGGTCGTGGTACTGTTGCTACTGGTAGAATTGAAACAGGTATTGCTAAAACAGGAGATCCTGTAGAGATTATCGGTATGGGAGCTGAAAAATTAACTTCTACTATTACTGGTATTGAGATGTTCCGTCAAATATTAGATAGAGGTGAAGCTGGAGATAATGCTGGTATCTTGTTAAGAGGTATTGAGAAAACTCAAATCTCAAGAGGTATGGTTATTACTAAGCCAGGTTCTGTAACACCACATGCTAAGTTTAAAGCTGAGGTTTATATCCTTAAAAAAGAAGAAGGTGGGCGTCACACGCCATTCCATAACAACTATCGTCCGCAGTTCTACGTTCGTACAACTGACGTAACTGGAAACATTGCGCTTCCTGATGGAGTTGAAATGGTAATGCCTGGAGATAACTTAACTATTACTGTTGAGTTAATTCAACCAATTGCAATGAATATTGGTCTACGTTTCGCTATCCGTGAAGGTGGTAGAACTGTAGGTGCAGGTCAGGTAACTGAAATTTTAGACTAATACAGTTAAACATAGTGTAAGCTTAAGGTATTCCGTTTTTTCGGAATACCTTGACTTATATTTACGGGTTTAGCTCATCCTGAATACTATCAGGAGGCAAGAGCAAAACTCAAAAACGGGTTTAGCTCAGTTGGTAGAGCACTGGTCTCCAAAACCAGGTGTCGGGAGTTCGAGTCTCTCAACCCGTGCAAATAGAATTATAATGGCAGGATTTGTAAATTATATAAAAGAATCATTTAACGAACTTAAAACTAACGTAAGTTGGCCTACTTGGGCAGAAGCTCAAAGTTTAACAGTGTTGGTTGCCGTATTTTCAATTATTTTCTCATTAGCAATATGGGGAGTAGATGAAGTTTTTGCTACGGTTATTGGGTATTACTATGACTTGCTTAAATAATAAAAAAAGGTATGTCTGAAGTGAGTGAAAAAAAATGGTACGTTGTTAGGGCTGTAAGTGGTCAAGAAAACAAAATCAAAACTTATATAGAGAATGAAATTGCTCGTTTAGGTTTACAAGATTATGTTGATCAAGTATTGGTGCCTACAGAAAAAGTGATTCAAATACGTAATGGGAAAAAAATAAGTAAAGAAAAGGTTTACTTCCCAGGATATATAATGATTCAAGCTAATTTGTCTGGAGAGATTCCTCACATCATTAAGTCGGTTACTAACGTTATCGGATTCTTGGGTGAAACAAAAGGAGGTGATCCGGTGCCTTTAAGACAGTCTGAAGTGAATAGAATGTTAGGAAAGGTTGATGAATTATCTATAGAAGAAACGGCAAATGTAGCTATTCCGTTTACTAAAGGAGAAACGGTAAAAGTAATTGATGGTCCATTTAACGGTTTTGATGGTACTATTGAGAAAATAAATGAAGAAAAGCGTAAGCTAGAAGTAATGGTTAAGATTTTTGGAAGAAAAACCCCATTAGAATTAAGCTATATGCAAGTAGAAAAAGTATAATAATTGTTACATTATATAGGTACGTTCTTTTGCTTCCAAATAAAAAGAATCGTATCAAACTAAATTATTAAAAATGGCAAAAGAGTTAAGTAAAGTAGTTAAGCTACAAGTTAGGGGAGGTGCAGCGAATCCATCGCCACCGGTTGGACCCGCTCTAGGTGCTGCTGGAGTTAATATCATGGAGTTTTGTAAGCAGTTTAATGCTAGAACCCAAGATAAAGCTGGAAAAGTATTACCAGTTGTAATTTCGGTTTATAAGGACAAGTCTTTTGACTTTGTTATTAAAACCCCTCCGGCTGCAGTACAATTATTAGAAGCGGCCAAGGTGAAAAAGGGTTCTGGTGAACCAAATCGTAAAAAAGTAGCTAAAGTTTCTTGGGAACAGGTTAAAACCATTGCAGAAGACAAGATGCAAGATTTAAATGCATTTACTGTAGAATCTGCTATGAAAATGGTTGCTGGTACAGCAAGATCTATGGGAATCACTGTAACAGGGAAATTCCCCAATTAATCTTTAAAACATTAGAAATGGCAAGATTAACAAAAAAGCAAAAAGAAGCTGCAGCGAAAATTGAAAAAGGAAGACTTTATTCATTAGATGAAGCTTCAGCATTAATTAAAGAAATTACCAATACTAAGTTTGATGCATCAGTTGATATTGCTGTGCGTTTAGGAGTAGATCCCAGAAAAGCAAATCAAATGGTAAGAGGGGTTGTATCACTTCCTCATGGTACTGGTAAAGATATGAAAGTATTAGCATTAGTAACGCCAGATAAAGAAGCCGAAGCTCAAGAAGCAGGTGCAGATTATGTAGGTTTAGATGAATACCTTGATAAAATTAAAGGTGGTTGGACTGACGTAGACGTTATTATTACTATGCCTAGTGTAATGGGTAAATTAGGTCCTCTAGGACGTGTTTTAGGTCCTCGTGGTTTAATGCCTAATCCAAAAACTGGCACAGTAACTATGGATGTTGCAAAAGCAGTAAGTGAAGTAAAAGCTGGTAAAATTGACTTTAAAGTTGACAAAACAGGTATAGTTCATGCTGCTATTGGTAAAGCATCATTTAGTGCTGATAAAATTGCAGGTAATGCAAATGAATTGATTCAAACATTAATAAAACTTAAGCCAACTGCAGCAAAAGGAACTTACGTGAAGAGTATTTTTATGTCTTCTACAATGAGTCCTAGTGTAGCAATTGACCCTAAAGTTGGTTAATTTAAATAGTTAAAACTTTTATTATGACAAGAGAAGAGAAATCACAAGTAATTGAGGAGTTAACTGTAGAATTAGCTAACAATACAAATATCTATTTAACAGATATTTCAGGGTTAAATGCAGGAACAACCTCAGATTTACGTCGTGCTTGTTTTAAAGCAAACGTAAAGATGGCTGTAGTTAAAAACACATTACTTGAAAAAGCAATGGAAGCTTCAGATAAAGATTTTGGAGATCTTCCTACTGTTTTAAAAGGAAACACATCTGTGATGTATTCTGAAACAGGTAATGCACCAGCAAAGTTAATTAAAACCTTCCGCAAGAAATCAGATAAACCTTTATTAAAAGGAGCTTTTATTGAGGAAGCTATTTACATTGGTGATGAGCAGTTAGATGCCTTAGTAGATATCAAATCTAGAGAGGAATTGATTGGTGAAATCATTACGATTTTACAGTCGCCTGCTAAAAATGTTGTTTCAGCACTCCAATCAAGTGGTGGAAAACTTGCTGGTATTATTAAAACACTATCTGAAAAAGAAGGATAGTATAAAACAGTACGCACTTTTTACAAAATAAATTATTAAAAAAACATTTTAAAACGATAGAAAAATGGCAGATTTAAAAGATTTCGCAGAACAATTAGTTAACTTAACAGTAAAAGAAGTTAATGAGTTAGCTACTATATTAAAAGATGAGTATGGTATCGAGCCTGCTGCTGCAGCTGTAGCTGTTGCTGCTGGTGGAGGTGCTGCTGCTGGCGGAGAAGCTGCAGAAGAAAAAACTGAATTTGACGTAATCCTTAAAGCAGCTGGAGCTTCTAAATTAGCTGTAGTTAAGTTAGTTAAGGAATTAACTGGTTTAGGTCTTAAAGAAGCTAAAGGATTAGTTGATGAGGCACCTAGCGCTATTAAAGAAGGTGTTTCTAAAGACGAAGCAGAAGGCTTAAAAGCTTCATTAGAAGAAGCTGGAGCTGAGGTTGAGCTTAAGTAAGCTAAACAACCTAAAAACTCAAAGGTTTAGGTCTGGAGAGACGATCTCTAAGACCTAAACCATTTTGCGTATATAAAGAGTACATACGCTATTATTTTATTTTTTAATCAAAATTCCGTTCATTGATGTTGTCAACACAAGCTGAAAGATTAAATTTCTCGTCTATTGTAAATAGAACAGAATATCCAGATTTCTTGGATATTCAAATTAAATCCTTCCAGGATTTTTTCCAATTAGAAACAAAATCAGATGAAAGAGGTGACGAAGGTTTATATAATACCTTCATGGAAAACTTTCCAATCACAGATTCTCGAAATCAATTTGTTTTAGAATTTTTAGATTACTTCATAGATCCACCAAGATACACCATCGAAGAGTGTATTGAAAGAGGACTTACTTACAGTGTACCCTTAAAGGCAAGGTTAAAGTTATACTGTACAGATCCAGAGCATGAGGATTTCGAAACTATTGTTCAGGATGTGTACCTAGGAACTATTCCTTACATGACGCCTAGCGGAACTTTTGTAATTAATGGTGCAGAACGTGTTGTAGTGTCTCAGTTACACCGTTCTCCAGGGGTGTTTTTCGGGCAATCTTTCCATGCAAATGGAACTAAATTATACTCAGCAAGGGTAATTCCATTTAAAGGTTCTTGGATTGAGTTTGCCACAGACATCAATCAGGTAATGTATGCCTATATTGATAGAAAGAAAAAATTACCTGTAACAACGTTATTCAGAGCTATAGGTTTTGAACGTGATAAAGATATTTTAGAGATTTTTGATTTAGCTGAAGAAGTTAAAGTGTCAAAAACGGGATTAAAAAAATACTTAGGAAGAAAATTAGCAGCACGTGTACTTAATACATGGCATGAGGATTTTGTTGATGAAGATACTGGGGAAGTTGTATCTATCGAGCGTAATGAAATTGTGCTTGACCGAGATACTGTTCTTGATAAAGATAACATAGAAGAGATTTTAGAAGCAGAAGTCAAGACTATCCTATTACATAAAGAAACTTCTGAGCAAGGTGATTACGCTATTATTCACAATACGCTTCAAAAAGATCCAACAAATTCTGAAAAGGAAGCTGTTGAGCATATTTACCGCCAATTACGTAATGCTGAACCACCAGATGAGGAAACGGCTCGTGGAATAATTGATAAATTATTCTTTTCAGACCAACGTTACTCTCTTGGTGAAGTTGGGCGTTACAGAATGAACAAAAAATTAGGTCTTGATATTGGCATGGATAAGCAAGTGCTTTCTAAAGATGATATTATTACCATTATAAAATATTTAATTGAGCTAATCAACTCTAAGGCAGAGATTGATGATATTGATCACTTATCAAACCGTCGTGTACGTACCGTTGGTGAGCAGTTGTCATCTCAATTTGGAGTTGGTTTAGCACGTATGGCACGTACCATTCGTGAGCGTATGAATGTTCGTGATAACGAGGTGTTTACTCCTATTGATTTGATTAACGCGAAGACTTTATCTTCAGTTATCAATTCATTTTTTGGTACAAACCAGTTGTCTCAGTTTATGGATCAAACCAATCCATTAGCAGAGATTACTCATAAGCGTCGTTTATCAGCTCTAGGACCTGGAGGTCTTTCAAGAGAAAGAGCAGGTTTTGAGGTACGTGACGTTCACTACACACATTATGGAAGACTTTGTCCGATAGAAACTCCTGAGGGACCAAATATAGGATTGATTTCTTCACTATCAGTATACGCCAAAGTAAATTCTATGGGATTCATTGAAACACCCTATAGAAAAGTTACAGATGGTGTTGTAGATATCAAAAATAAGCCAACATATTTAAGTGCCGAGGAGGAGGAAGAAAAACTAATTGCCCAAGCAACTGTAGAGGTTGATGAATCTGGAAAAATTCTTCATGATAAGGTTATTGCACGTCAAGAAGGAGATTTCCCAGTAATTGATCCAAGTGAATTACACTATACAGATGTTGCTCCAAATCAAATTTCATCTATTTCAGCATCATTAATTCCTTTCTTAGAGCATGATGATGCAAACCGTGCTTTGATGGGATCAAACATGATGCGTCAAGCGGTACCATTATTAAGAGTAGATGCGCCTATAGTAGGCACTGGTCTTGAGCGTCAAGTAGCTTCAGATTCACGTGTTTTAGTTAATGCTGAGGGTTCTGGAGAAGTACTTTATGTTGATGCTAATGAAATTCAAATTAGATATGATCGTACTGAAGATGAAGCAAAAGTAAGTTTCGATTCAGACGTAAAAACATATCAATTAGTTAAGTTTAGAAAAACTAACCAAGGGACTTCAATCAACCTTAAACCTATTGTTAAAAAAGGGGATAAAGTTATTAAAGGTCAAGTACTTTGTGAAGGATATGCTACCCAACAAGGTGAGTTAGCGCTTGGTAGAAATATGAAAGTTGCTTTCATGCCATGGAAAGGTTACAACTTTGAGGATGCTATTGTTATTTCTGAAAAAGTTGTTCGCGAAGATATATTTACATCCATTCATATTGATGAATATTCTTTAGAAGTTAGAGACACCAAATTAGGTAATGAGGAGTTAACAAACGACATTCCAAATGTATCGGAAGAGGCAACAAAAGACTTGGACGAACATGGTATGATTCGAATTGGTGCCGAAGTAAAACCTGGCGATATATTAATAGGTAAGATTACTCCAAAAGGAGAGTCTGATCCAACGCCAGAGGAGAAATTACTACGTGCTATTTTTGGTGATAAAGCTGGAGATGTAAAAGACGCATCTTTAAAGGCTTCACCTTCATTGAACGGTGTTGTAATTGATAAGAAATTATTTGCAAGAGCTGTTAAAGATAAGCGTAAGAGAGCTCAAGATAAAGACGATATTTTAGCATTAGAAGCAGAATACGACAGAAAGTTTGATGACTTAAAAGCTGTTTTAGTTGATAAGTTATTTGCCATTGTAAATGGTAAAACAGCACAAGGTATCTTTAACGATTTAGGTGAAGAAGTATTACCAAAAGGTAAAAAATTCACTTTAAAAATGTTAAATGCTGTTGATGATTATGCACATTTAGTTGCAGGAAAATGGACTACGGATGACCACACTAATAAATTGGTTGACGATTTAATCCACAACTACAAAATAAAAGAAAACGATCTTCAAGGAGCATTAAGACGTGAGAAGTTCACCATTTCTGTAGGAGATGAGTTACCTGCTGGAATTATTAAGCTTGCTAAAGTTTACATTGCTAAAAAGCGTAAATTAAAAGTAGGTGATAAGATGGCGGGACGTCACGGTAACAAAGGTATTGTTGCACGTATTGTACGTCAAGAAGATATGCCATTCTTAGAAGATGGAACACCTGTTGACATTGTACTGAATCCGTTAGGAGTACCATCTCGTATGAATATTGGTCAGATTTATGAAACTGTTTTAGGGTGGGCAGGTCAAAAGTTAGGTAGAAAGTACGCAACGCCTATTTTTGATGGAGCTACAATTGATCAGATTAATGAATTAACTGATGAAGCAGGTATCCCAAGATATGGACATACTTATTTATATGATGGTGGAACAGGTGAACGTTTTGATCAGCCAGCAACTGTAGGTGTTATCTACATGTTGAAATTAGGACACATGGTTGATGATAAAATGCATGCACGTTCTATAGGTCCTTACTCATTAATTACACAACAGCCGCTTGGTGGTAAAGCACAATTTGGTGGTCAGCGTTTTGGTGAGATGGAAGTTTGGGCACTTGAAGCTTATGGAGCATCAAGCACCTTACGTGAGATTTTAACTGTAAAATCTGATGATGTAATTGGTAGAGCTAAAACCTACGAAAGTATTGTTAAAGGAGAGCCAATGCCTGATCCAGGTTTACCTGAGTCATTCAATGTATTAATGCATGAATTAAAAGGTTTAGGATTAGATATCAGATTAGAGGAGTAGTAAATAAAAAAATCATTTCATCCATATATTATGGCAAGAAAACAAGATAAAAATGCAGTTAAGAGATTCAATAAAATCTCAATTGGTTTAGCATCACCAGAATCTATTTTAGCAGAGTCTAGAGGTGAGGTTTTAAAACCAGAAACTATTAATTATCGAACACACAAACCAGAACGTGATGGTTTGTTTTGTGAGCGTATTTTTGGTCCTGTAAAAGACTACGAATGTGCTTGTGGAAAGTATAAAAGAATTCGATATAAAGGTATTGTTTGTGACCGTTGTGGTGTTGAAGTTACTGAGAAAAAAGTACGTAGAGATAGAGTAGGACACATAAACTTAGTGGTGCCTGTAGCACATATCTGGTACTTCCGTTCTTTACCAAACAAAATAGGTTATTTATTAGGCTTACCGTCTAAGAAATTAGATATGATCATTTACTACGAACGTTACGTAGTAATTCAACCTGGTAATGCTAAAAATGAAGAAGGTGAACCATTACAAAAAATGGATTTCTTAACAGAAGAAGAATACTTAAATATTCTTGAAACGCTTCCACAAGAAAACCAATATTTAGATGATTCAGACCCAGAGAAGTTTATTGCTAAAATGGGAGCTGAATGTTTAATTGAGCTTTTAGCTAGAATAGATTTAGAATCTTTATCATATGAATTACGTCATAAAGCAAATACTGAAACGTCTAAACAGCGTAAAACAGAAGCTTTAAAACGTTTACAAGTTGTTGAAGCTTTACGTGAATCTAACAATAATCGTGAAAATCGTCCTGAGTGGATGATTATGAAGGTTATTCCAGTAATTCCACCAGAATTACGTCCGTTAGTACCATTAGATGGTGGTCGTTTTGCTACTTCAGATTTAAATGATTTGTACCGAAGAGTAATTATAAGAAACAATCGCTTAAAACGCTTAGTTGAAATAAAAGCTCCTGAGGTAATTTTACGTAACGAAAAACGAATGTTACAAGAATCAGTAGATTCTTTGTTTGACAATACACGTAAGTCATCAGCAGTAAAAACAGATTCTAACAGACCATTAAAATCATTATCAGATTCATTAAAAGGTAAGCAAGGGCGTTTTCGTCAAAACTTACTTGGTAAACGTGTAGATTATTCAGCACGTTCTGTAATTGTTGTAGGTCCTGAATTAAAATTATATGAGTGTGGATTGCCTAAAAACATGGCAGCAGAACTTTATAAGCCTTTTGTAATTAGAAAATTAATTGAAAGAGGTATTGTAAAAACTGTAAAATCTGCAAAGAAAATTATAGACAAAAGAGAGCCTGTGGTTTGGGATATTTTGGAAAATGTTCTTAAAGGACATCCAGTATTACTAAACCGTGCTCCTACCTTACACCGTTTGGGTATTCAAGCTTTTCAACCTAAGTTAATCGAGGGTAAAGCAATTCAGTTACACCCATTAGTATGTACGGCATTTAACGCAGATTTTGATGGTGACCAAATGGCAGTTCACTTACCATTAGGGCCAGAGGCTATTTTAGAATGTCAATTATTAATGTTGGCATCCCATAATATCTTAAATCCTGCTAATGGATCACCAGTAACGGTACCATCTCAGGATATGGTTCTTGGGTTATACTATATGACTAAAGAGCGTAAATCAACTCCCGAAATACCAGTCAAAGGAGAAGGATTAACTTTCTATTCACCAGAAGAGGTTGTAATAGCTTTTAACGAGAAAAGAGTAGATTTAAATGCGGGTATTAAGGTAAGAACAATTGATTTAAATGAAGAAGGGAAACTTGATAGAATGATTGTTGAAACCACGGTAGGTCGTGTGTTATTTAACCAACACGTTCCTCAAGCTGCTGGATACATAAATCAAGTTTTAACTAAAAAGTCTTTAAGAGATATTATTGGAAATATCTTAAAAGTTACCTCAGTTCCTGAAACAGCAGATTTCTTAGATTCTATTAGAACGCTAGGATTTAAATTCGCCTTTCAAGGAGGGTTGTCTTTTAGCTTAGGAGATATCATTATTCCACCAGAAAAACAAGGAATGATAGACAAGGCTAATGGTTTAGTTGATGGTATTACAGGTAACTATAATATGGGACTTATTACCAATAACGAGAGATACAATCAGGTTATTGATATTTGGACTTCTACCAATGCCGAATTAACCGAGTTGTCTATGAAGCGTATTCGAGAAGACCAACAAGGGTTTAACTCTGTGTTTATGATGCTTGATTCTGGAGCTCGTGGTTCTAAAGAACAGATTCGTCAGCTTACCGGTATGCGTGGGTTAATGGCAAAACCAAAAAAATCTAACGCTGGTGGTGGAGAGATTATTGAAAACCCTATTCTTTCTAACTTTAAAGAAGGACTTTCAATTTTAGAGTACTTTATCTCTACACACGGAGCACGTAAAGGTCTTGCAGATACCGCTCTTAAAACAGCAGATGCAGGTTATTTAACGCGAAGATTAGTTGATGTGTCTCAAGATGTAATCATTAATACTGAAGATTGTGGAACTTTAAGAGGTGTTGAAGTAGAAGCATTAAAGAAAAACGATGAAGTTGTAGAAACCTTAGAAGAAAGAATTGTAGGTCGTGTTTCTTTAAATGATGTTCATAATCCATTAACAGATGAGTTATTGGTATCTGCTGGTCAATTAATTGAGGATGATATAGCAAAATCTATTGAAGATTCTCCAATTGAAAGTATTGAAGTACGTTCAGCATTAACTTGTGAGGCTTTACAAGGTATTTGTGCTAAATGTTACGGACGTAACTTGGCTACTGGTAAAATGGTACAACGTGGTGAGGCTGTTGGTGTAGTTGCTGCACAGTCTATTGGAGAACCTGGAACACAGCTAACCTTGCGTACATTCCACGTAGGTGGTATTGCAGGTAATATTTCTGAGGACAATAAGCTTGCTGTTAAGTTTAATGGTATTGCTGAAATTGAAGACTTAAAAACTGTTAAAGGTGTTGATAGTGAAGGAAATGACGTTGATATTGTTATTTCTCGTACTTCTGAAGTTAAGTTAGTTGATGAGAAAACAGGCATAACTTTAAGTACTAATAATATTCCTTACGGTTCAAATCTTTTAATAAAGAACGGACAAAAATTAAGTAAAGGAGATGTTGTTTGTACTTGGGATCCATACAACGGTGTTATTATTTCAGAATTTGCTGGTAAGATTAAATATGAAAATATTGAGCAAGGTATAACCTATCAAGTTGAAATTGATGAGCAAACCGGATTCCAGGAAAAAGTAATTTCAGAATCTAGAAACAAGAAATTAATTCCTACCATTCATATTGAAGATGCAAAAGGTGAAACTATACGCTCATACAATTTACCAGTAGGTGCACACTTAATGATTGATGATGGTGAGAAAATTAATGTTGGTAAAGTATTAGTTAAGATTCCTAGAAAATCAGCCAAAGCCGGTGATATAACAGGAGGTTTACCACGTGTTACAGAGTTGTTTGAAGCTCGTAATCCATCTAACCCAGCTGTTGTTAGTGAGATTGATGGCGTTGTTTCTTTTGGAAAAATCAAACGTGGTAATCGTGAGATTATAGTAGAATCTAAAACAGGAGATATTAAGAAGTACTTAGTTAAGTTATCTAATCAAATTCTTGTTCAAGAAAATGATTATGTAAAAGCTGGTATGCCTTTATCTGATGGTTCTGTAACTCCAGATGATATCTTAAATATTAAAGGACCTTCAGCTGTACAACAATATTTAGTGAATGAGGTACAAGAAGTATATCGTCTGCAAGGTGTGAAAATTAATGATAAGCATTTTGAAGTTGTTGTAAGACAAATGATGCGTAAGGTTAAGATTATAGACTCTGGAGATACTATTTTCTTAGAAGATCAATTAGTTCATAAAGCTGATTTTATCAAAGAAAATGATGATATCTTCGGAATGAAAGTTATTGAAGACGCTGGTGATTCTGTAAATCTTAAAGCGGGGCAAATGGTAACACCTCGCCAATTGAGAGATGAGAATTCTTTATTGCGTAGAGAAGATAAAAAACTTGTTGAGGCAAGAGATGCTAAACCAGCAACTGCAACGCCAATATTACAAGGTATTACTAGAGCATCACTTCAAACAAAATCATTTATATCTGCTGCATCTTTCCAAGAAACCACAAAGGTTCTTAACGAAGCTGCTGTAGCTGGTAAAATAGATACTTTAGAAGGACTTAAAGAAAATGTAATTGTAGGGCATAGAATTCCAGCAGGTACAGGTATGAGAAGTTATTCTGATATTATTGTAGGTTCTAAAGAGGAATTTGACGAAATGATGCAAGTAAAACAAGAGTTGAATTACAATTAATTATCTGTTATTCCCGCGAAATCGAAGATTCACGAATACCTTATTGTGAAGGTAAGTATCGATGAGTAATGCGGGAATCTAAAAAAACAAAAGCCTTCATGTATAATTTACTTGGAGGCTTTTTAATTAAAAAATAAAATTATGGCAGACGAAACTGATAAACCAAAACAAGGTCAGATAAATATTGAGTTAGATGAAAAAGTTGCAGAAGGGACTTATTCTAACTTGGCAATTATTAATCATTCTGTATCAGAATTTGTGGTAGATTTTGTAAACATTATGCCTGGGGTTCCTAAAAACAAAGTAAAATCTAGAATTATTCTAACACCACAGCATGCAAAACGGTTATTAAAAGCTTTAGCCGATAATGTGGCTAGATTTGAAAATGCACATGGTGAAATTAAAGATTACGAGCAACCACCAATACCATTGAATTTTGGTCCAACAGGGCAAGCATAAAATAAAAAAAGCCTTGAACTACATAGTTCAAGGCTTTTTTTATGAAGCTTGCATGCTTTTGTTTTTAAAATAATGTAAGGCTCCCGAAGGGCACCTCTTAACTTGTTCAATGATGCGTTTAGTTTCAGTGTGATCTAAATTCACCCAAGGAATAATAGAATTACTAAATACATCAGAGAGTTCTTTGGCACAAGTTCCAGATAAAATACATTTACATGGATCGTAGGTGACAGTAATATCTTTATTACTGAATTCGTTAGCTTTAACTTCCATAGGTAGAACATTTTTGGGGTTATATTCTTCATTAAATGTAGAAAACTATCTTTCTACAGATTTAAATTGCCGATTAAATGTATGAAAATATCGTTTAAAAACAAATTATTTCAGAAATTATCGATGAAATACATAGTAGGTTAATTAAATTCTGATGTAAAATGAAATTTAATACTCGGGTATTTTTGCTGGGTCATTTGTAATGAAAATAGTGAATCTGCAAAAAAGACCAATTGACCTTTTTTGTCTTTTGCAAGAAAACGCTGCTTAACTTGGATGAACTCTTTGTATTGATCATTTTTATCATCTTCTGGATCAATCCAACAAGCTTTGGCCACATTTAAGTTTTCATAGGTGCATTTGGCTCCATATTCATGCTCTAATCTATACTGTATTACTTCATACTGTAATGCTCCTACAGTACCAATTACTTTTCTACCGTTTAATTCTAATGTAAATAATTGAGCAACACCTTCATCCATTAATTGATCTATACCTTTAGCTAATTGCTTAGATTTTAAAGGATCTGCATTATTAATATATCTAAAATGTTCTGGTGAAAAGCTTGGAATACCTCTGTAATTTAAAACTTCACCTTCTGTAAGTGTGTCTCCAATTTTAAAGCTTCCAGTATCCTGTAAACCAACAATATCACCTGGATAAGATATATCTACAATCTCTTTTTTCTCCGCAAAAAAAGCATTTGGGCTAGAGAATTTTAGCTTTTTATTGTGTCTAACATGAAGGTAAGGGGTATTTCGTTTAAACTCTCCAGAAACAATTTTTACAAAAGCCAATCGGTTTCTATGATTGGGGTCCATATTGGCATGAATTTTAAAAACAAACCCTGTAAATTTGTTTTCTTCGGGTGTAACCAATCTAGTATCACTTTGTTTAGCTCTTGGGGTAGGTGCAATATCAACAAAGCAATCTAAAAGTTCTCTAACACCAAAGTTGTTTAGTGCAGAACCAAAAAATACAGGTTGTAAATGACCATTTCTATAGGCTTCTTTGTCAAATTCTGGATAGATACCCTCTACCAATTCAATTTCATCTCTTAAGGTGTTAGCAGAATCTTTACCTACCAAAGTATCTAACTCAGTAGACGATAAATCTGATATTTGAATAGTTTCTTCAATATCTTTTCTGCTGTCTCCACTAAATAGGTTTATGTTTTTCTCCCAAATATTATAAATACCCTTAAATTCATAACCCATACCTATTGGGAAACTTAGTGGTGTTACTTTCAAACCTAACTTTTGTTCAACTTCATCTAACAAATCAAAAGCATCTTTACCTTCTCTATCCAATTTATTTATGAATACAATCATGGGAATATTTCGCATTCTACAAACTTCAACCAGTTTTTCAGTTTGTTCTTCGACACCTTTGGCAACATCAATAACCACTATTACACTATCAACAGCAGTTAAGGTTCTAAAAGTATCCTCAGCAAAATCTTTATGACCAGGCGTATCAAGAATATTAATTTTAATGTTGTTATACTCAAATGCTAGTACAGATGTTGCGACCGAAATACCACGCTGTCTTTCAATTTCCATAAAATCACTAGTAGCTCCTTTCTTTATCTTGTTACTTTTTACAGCTCCAGCTTCTTGAATGGCACCTCCAAAAAGCAATAATTTTTCTGTTAAAGTAGTTTTACCAGCATCTGGATGGGAAATAATCCCAAAAGTACGTCTGCGTTTAATTTCTTTTAAAAAACTCATGTTGATATTCTTGAATGGCTGCAAAGATACTTTATAATTTAGTATTTCATAATTGGCATTTTTAGTTTTTCTTGTAAACATTGTAAATATTAATTATTACTTGGTATTTTTGTTTTACTATGGAAGAAGAAAAAGTAATTCTTGTTAATGAACAGGACGAGCAAATTGGGTTAAAGCCTAAAATGGAAGCTCATGAAAAAGCTCTGCTGCATCGTGCGTTTTCTGTTTTTGTTTTTAATCATAAAAATGAATTGATGCTGCAACAAAGGGCTTTAGATAAATATCACTCACCAGGACTTTGGACCAACACCTGCTGTAGCCATCAACGTGAAGGTGAAAGTAATATTGAAGCCGGAAAAAGGCGCTTGCAAGAGGAGATGGGGTTTGTGACAGAACTAGAAGAATCTATTTCGTTTATTTATAAGGCCTCTTTTGATAATGGATTGACCGAGCATGAGTATGACCATATTTTACTCGGAAAGTATCAGGGAGAGCCAAGTATTAACCCAGATGAAGTGGCCAATTGGAAGTGGATGCCTTTGGAGGATGTCAAAGCCCATATAGCTAAAAAACCAGAACTTTATACGGCATGGTTTAAAGTGATTTTTAAAAAATTCTACGAACATATAAACGTAACTACAAATGAGAGTAACAGTAAGTAGAAAAGCCCACTTTAATGCGGCTCATAGGTTATACAGAAAAGAATGGAGCAATGAAAAGAACGAATTGATTTTTGATAAATGTAATAATCCCAATTTTCATGGACACAATTATGAACTAATAGTGAGTGTAACAGGAGAGATTGACAAAGAAACGGGTTATGTTATTGATATGAAGGTACTCAAGTCTATTATAAAAGACGAAGTTGAAGACGCTTTTGATCACAAAAACCTGAATATTGAAGTGCCAGAGTTTGAAAACTTAAACCCAACTGCTGAAAATATTTCGGTGGTAATCTACAATAAAATGAGACCAAAAATAGATGCCAATTTAGATCTTGAAATAACGCTTTATGAAACACCAAGAAATTTTGTAACCTATTCTGGGAAGTAATTTTGTAGAATTATTTTCTATATTTAATCCAATAGAATTCCCCGAGGCTTGCCTCGGGTGTAGAAAAGGAAAAGTATGAAAAACGGTTGGTTTTTCATAACGCTTTGAAAAAGTGTATATTTCGATTGTGGAAGATGAGCATATATACAAGAGCCATAACAAGACATTATTGTTGTATCATTTGGTTTTTCCTTTGAAGTATAGGAAAGAGCTTCTTACCGAAGAGTCGGGAGGGACTTTGGTTT